>CAVRKV010000018.1:0-11565 GCA_963721755.1 uncultured beta proteobacterium | reverse complement strand
TTTCCTGATGTCCAGCGCGCACTTCTGGCTATCCGAATTCCACTTCGATGGTCTGCGTGTGGATGCGGTCGCATCCATGTTGTATCTGGATTATTCGCGCAAGGCGGGCGAATGGATACCCAACAAATACGGCGGGCGAGAGAATCTTGAGGCAGTGGATTTCCTGCGCGAAATGAATATCATGGTGCACGAGGAGTTTCCCGGCGCACTGACAATGGCGGAGGAATCTACCGCTTGGCCCGGCGTATCGCGCCCCGTCTATCTTGGCGGTCTGGGATTCTCGATCAAGTGGAACATGGGCTGGATGAATGACACGCTGAGCTATTTTCAACACGATCCGATCCATCGCCGCTATCACCACAACGAGCTTACCTTTGGCCAGCTTTATGCCTACACCGAAAACTTCGTGATGCCGTTCTCGCATGATGAAGTCGTGCATGGCAAAGGCTCGCTACTGTCCAAGATGCCTGGCGACGCCTGGCAGAAATTCGCCAATCTGCGCCTGTTGCTCACCTACCAGATGACCAGCCCCGGCAAGAAACTCAATTTCATGGGCAACGAGATCGCGCAGGGACGCGAATGGCAATCCAAGTGGGAACTGGAGTGGTGGCAATTGGGCATTGAATCGCATCGCGGTATGCAGAATCTGACCCATGACCTCAACGAGCTCTATCGCAATACGCCTGCCCTGCATGATCTCGATTTCCAGCCGGACGGTTTCTCATGGGTGGACTGCAACGATGCGGAACATTCGGTGTTGTCCTTTCAGCGTCGTGCCAGAGATGGCTCCTGTGTCATCGTCGCATTGAACCTCACACCGGTGCCACGCAAGCACTACCGTATCGGCCTGCCCATGCAAGCTGAATATCGCGAAGCACTAAACAGCGATTCACAGTATTACTCGGGCAGTAACATGGGTAATGCCGGATCGATCAATGCAGAATCGATACCGTGGATGGGCCTACCCTACTCCGCCGAAATTTCATTGCCACCGTTGGCAGGGGTGATATTGTTACGACAATAGTATATGTATCATAAAGTTAATTGAATATATTAAGAATTAACACGAAATTAAAAATTATAACCTTGAAGTCGATTTGTGCTAACACCATCATGTCTAAACTGACCGAATCCCCCGCTTGGCAGGCACTCAAGTATCACCACACCACCATCGAAACTGCACACATGCGCCAAATGTTCCGTGACGATCCGTCACGATTCGATAGGTTTTCACTGAAGCTCGGCAGTCTGTTGTTCGATTACTCCAAGAACCGCATCAACAACCAGACTGTGGGACTGCTACTCGAACTAGCCGAGCAAGCCAGTATCCCGGTCTGGATAGAGCGCATGTTCGGCGGCGACAAGATCAACAACACCGAACACCGTGCCGCGCTGCACACCGCGCTGCGCAACCGTTCCGAACGTCCGGTGCTGCTTGACGGCAGTGATGTCATGCCGGATGTGCGGAGAGTGCTGGCATTGATGCGCCGATTTTCCGATGCGGTTCGTAGCGGCCAGTATCACGGCCACACCGGCAAGAAAATTACCGACATCGTCAACATCGGTATCGGCGGTTCAGACCTCGGCCCACTGATGGTGTGCGAAGCCCTCAAACCTTATGCTAAAGCGAATCTGCGCGCGCACTTCGTTTCCAATATCGACGGCACGCATCTCACCGAAACGCTGAAAAAACTGGATGCTGCAACCACGCTGTTCATCGTCAGTTCCAAGACTTTCACTACCCAAGAAACCCTCACCAATGGCCGCTCGGCGCGCGCCTGGCTGGTCGAGAAGCTGGGCGACGAGCAAGCCGTAGCGAAACATTTCGCCGCCGTTTCCACAAACCTTGAAGCCACCTCCCAGTTTGGCATCAATCCGAATAACGTGTTTAAATTCTGGGATTGGGTCGGCGGACGTTATTCGTTATGGTCGGCCATTGGCCTGCCTATCGCGTTGTTCATCGGCATGGACAAGTTCGAGGAACTTCTGGATGGCGCGTATGCGGTGGACGAACATTTCCGCAGCGTGCCGCTGGACAAGAATATTCCGGTACTGATGGGCATGCTCGGCATCTGGTACGGCAATTTCTTCGGCGCAGGCACGAATGCCGTGTTTCCATACGACCAAAACCTGCATCGCTTCCCTGCCTATCTGCAACAACTGGACATGGAGAGTAACGGCAAGCGCGTAGATCGCGACGGCAATCCGGTGGATTACGATACCGGCATGGTGGTGTGGGGTGAGCCCGGCACCAACGGCCAGCACGCTTTCTACCAGCTCATCCATCAGGGCACGCGCATGATCCCGGCGGATTTCCTCGCCCCGATGCGCAGCCAGAATCCGATCGGCGAACACCATGCCATCCTGCTCGCCAATTGTTTCGCGCAGACCGAAGCCTTGATGGTCGGCAAGACCGCAACTGAAGCGCGCGCCGAACTGGAAGCGCAAGGCTTGCAAGGCGAGGCGCTTGAAGCCCTGCTACCGCACAAGGTCTTCCCGGGCAACAAACCCACCAACACATTGCTGTTCGACAAACTCGACCCGCACACACTGGGCATGCTGATCGCGCTTTATGAGCACAAGGTATTCGTGCAAAGTGTGGTATGGAACATCAATCCATTTGACCAATGGGGTGTGGAACTGGGCAAACAACTGGCGGGGAAAATTCTGCCGGAACTCCAAAATACAACCTCTACCTCAAGGCATGATGCCTCGACCAACGGGTTGATCGATTACTTCCGCAACCGCCGCTAGGCAATCAGAACGTCTCCCAGAATCAAATCGCTGTTCCCTTGATTTCCAGATCCCCGGCATAGGACCCGCCCGGATATTGGAACGCAACCGGACCATCCGGTTCGGCATGAACGAATTGATGGACGAACGGGTCTTTCGAATCAAGCATTTCCGCCGCTTCGCCTTCTGCCACCACATTGCCGCCATGGATGAAATAAACATAATCGACAATCTTCAGCGATTCCGAAATGTCGTAAGTCACCACGACTGAAGTCACTCCCAGCGCGTCATTCAGTCGGCGGATCAGGTTCGCAATGGTGTTGAGAGAAATCGGGTCGAGACCGGCGAACGGCTCGTCATAGATGATCAGCGCGGGATCGGTGGCGATCGCCCGCGCCAGGGCCACCCGGCGCTCCATGCCGCCCGACAGCTCGCTCGGCATCAGGTTGTGGGCATTGCGCAACCCCACAGCTTGCAGTTTCATCAACACCAGGTCGTGGATCATCTCTTCCGGAAGATTGGTATGCTCGCGCATCGGGAAGGCCAGATTGTCATAGACTGACAAGTCCGTGAACAACCCGCTCACCTGGAACATCATGCCCATTTTGAGGCGCATCTTGTACAGCTCGTCGTTGTTGAGTTCGTGAACCACCCGGCCCATAAATTTCACACTTCCGCGAGACGGCCTCAGTTGACCCCCAATATGGCGCAGCAGCGTACTCTTGCCGCATCCGCTGACGCCAAGTATGGCAACGATCTTTCCGCGAGGGATGGAGAGAGTGATGCCTTTGAGCACCTCTCGTTTGCCATATGCGAAATGGAGGTCGCTAATCTCGACCAGGTTTTTCGACGTTTGATCCAATATCTTTCGCTCCATTTTTGGCCTGTCACGCGTTAAAATGCTACCACTGATTTGGGGCGCAGCCTATATATTTTGAAATCGAAATCCCCCATCTTCAACTACCCCATCGCAATCACCCATGACAACACCAGCAGCCCGCCAGATACTCAATGACGTTTTCGGCTACGCCGCATTCCGCGGCGAGCAGCAGGCGATAGTCGAACACGTCGTGGCAGGCGGCGATGCGCTGGTGCTGATGCCGACCGGTGGCGGCAAATCGCTGTGTTATCAAATCCCCGCGCTGCTGCGTCCGGGGGTTGGCATCGTGGTCTCGCCGCTGATCGCGCTGATGCAGGATCAGGTGGATGCACTCTGCCAGCTCGGCGTGAAGGCCGCATTCCTCAATTCCAGCATCGATGCCGATACAGTGCGCGAAGTGCAAAGCCGTTTGTTGCGCGGCGAACTCGACCTGCTCTATGTCGCCCCGGAACGTTTGATGATGGACAGCTTTCTTAATCTCCTGGAGCGCTTGTACAACAACACTCCCTCCCCCTTGCACCCGCAGGGGGTAGGCCGTGGTTGTAAAGCCGCTGAAGCGGCAACAACCATGCACCAGGGAGAGGCTTGGCCTGTCCTGAGCTTGTCGAAGGAGGGAGAGGGTAGAAAAGTTAACACAACTGGCATTGCCCTGTTCGCCATCGACGAGGCGCATTGCGTCTCGCAATGGGGGTACGATTTCCGCCCCGAATATCGCGCGCTGACTGTATTGCATGAACGCTTCCCTACCGTGCCGCGCATCGCGCTGACCGCGACCGCCGATACACCGACGCGCGGCGAGATTGTCGAACGGCTGGCGCTGGAGCAGGCACACCAGTTCGTCTCCAGCTTCGATCGCGCCAACATCCGCTATCGCGTCACACAAAAAAATAATATACGCAATCAGTTACAAGCGTTTCTTGAAGTAGAACATCCGAACGATGCAGGCATCGTTTATTGCCTGTCGCGCAAAAAAGTCGACGAAACCGCCGCATGGCTGAAAGAGCGTGGCAGGGATGCGCTGCCCTATCACGCCGGACTGGATACCGTGACGCGCAGTAAAAATCAGAGCCGCTTCCTGCGCGAAGAAGGCGTGGTGATGGTAGCGACCGTGGCGTTCGGCATGGGCATCGACAAACCCAATGTGCGCTTCGTCGCGCATCTCGACTTGCCCAAAAGCATGGAGGGTTATTATCAGGAAACAGGTCGTGCCGGGCGCGACGGCTTGCCCGCCAACGCTTGGATGGCCTATGGTCTGGGCGATGTGGTTTCGATGCGCCAGATGATCGATAACGGCGAGGCCCCCGAAGAACGCAAGTGCCTGGAACGACAGAAACTGGACGCGCTGCTCGGTTACTGCGAATCCACCACTTGCCGCCATCAAACCGTACTGCGCTATTTCGGCGAAGAACATCCGGGCAACTGCGGCGCATGCGACAACTGCCTGGAGCCAGTGGATACTTGGGATGCGACACAAGCCGCACAAATGGCGCTGTCCTGCGTATACCGCACCGGACAACGCTTCGGCGCGGGACACTTGAGCGACGTGCTGATCGGCAAGCCCACCGAGCGGATCGAAAAATTCAATCACCACGCGCTCTCCACCTTCGGCATCGGCAAGGAATTGAACGCCGCGCAATGGAGCAGCGTGTACCGTCAATTGGTGGCGAGTGGCTTGCTGGAAGCCGACATCAAAGTCTACGGCGGACTGAAGCTCACCGAAGCCGCGCGTCCGATACTGCGCGGCGAACAATCGGTATGGCTGCGCCGCGACGCCGACCCGGTCAAACGCAAAGCGCAGCGCGCCGAACGCACCGCCAAATCACGCGAACCTTTTGCCGGAGCGAATGACGATCCCTTATGGCTCGCCCTCAAAGCCAAACGCTTATCACTCGCCCGCGAGCAAGGTGTGCCGCCCTACGTCATCTTCCACGATAGCACCCTGCTGGAAATCCTCAGCCAGCGTCCCGCCACGCTGGACGAAATAGCGCAGGTCAGCGGCGTCGGGCAGGCTAAGCTGGCGCGCTATGGTAATGAGTTTCTGAGCGTGCTGAAAGATTTTGTTTCAAAGCGATGACGAACATTCAATAGGGTTTGTTGCCCACCCAGTTTCCCGCTGGCTGGTATTGGCACACCCACACTTGCGTCTGAGTGTCCTCGCATACCACCATCGCGCAGCCAACTGTCGTGGTGGTGCGCCAGACCATCTGCGTGTAGTGTCCGCACATCTTGCCCGGCGTGCAGCTATTGTTTGCGTAGTCGTAATCCGCCTTCTCGCTGCCCCAACTGTCCACCACTTGTTGCGGCGATATCTTTTGCAGCTCCTTGCGGCCATCAGACCAGTTCAGCGCACTGCCCCAGTAAAGATTTTCACCGTATTTTCCATCCGGTTTGCTGTGGCGCATTTGGCATTGGTTGGTCTGTTTCAGGTTGTCTGCCCAAGCTTGGGCAGACACTGCCAGAGCTGGCGAATAGCTGAGCTGCCCTATTGCTCCGGCTTGGGGTACTCCGGCTTTTGGAACTTCCACTTCGGCGCGCCATTTGTTGTGCGCAGTGATGAATGCTTCGGGATCAAAATCTCCGGCGCATGCGGGGAAGGTTGCCAGTACAGCGGTGAACAAGATGGTGAAGGGTTTAAGTTTCATGGTACCCCAAAAACCAGATCCTGCTAATGCCCCAACACCTTGAGATACACCGCGCGATAAGCCTCCGCGCTGTTTTGCCAACTGAAATTTTTCGCCATGCAGTTTTTGCGCAAGGCTTCCCATTTAATGGTGTCATGGTAAAGGCCGACTGCGCGTTGTATCGCGGCATACAGGTTTTCGGCGGTCATGCCGTCGAACATGAAGCCGCTGGCGGTGCCGTCCTTGAGGGTTGCGGCGGTGCAGTCCACCACTGAATCCACCAGGCCACCGGTAGCGTGGACGATGGGCGGAGTGCCATAGCGTTGGCTGTACAACTGGTTCAGGCCGCAGGGTTCGAAGCGCGACGGCATGACGAACATATCCGCTCCGGCTTCGATCTGGTGGGAGAGCTCTTCGCTGAAACCGATCACCACGCCGATCTTGCCGGGATAGAGATGCGATAAGTCACGCGCGGTTTTCTGCATTAGCGCATCGCCGCTGCCGAGCATGGCCAGTTGCGCTGGCAGCTCAGTCAGGAGCGGTGCGATTTCCAGCAACAAGTCCAAGCCCTTCTGCTGGGTAAAGCGGCCGACCACACCAAGCAGCGGCACATCCGGCTCAAGGTTCAAGCCCAGTTTGCTTTGCAAGGCTTCCTTGTTGGCGGCTTTGCCGGTCATATGCGCGCTGCTGTACGTCTTGGCGAGATGCTTGTCGCTCGCCGGATCCCATTCATCCGTGTCGATGCCGTTAAGGATGCCGGTGAGACTGGCGCGACGCGTGGTCAGCAAACCCTGCATTCCGGAACCGAGTGTTTCTTGCTGGATTTCTTTGGCGTAGTTCGGGCTGACAGTGGTGATATGGTCGGCATAGAACAGCCCCGCTTTGAGAAAGGACAGGCTGCCGAAGAACTCCACGCCATTGATGCTGAAACAAGATGGCGGCAAGTGCAACTTTTCCAGCGTCGTAGCCGGGAAAATCCCTTGGAAAGCCAAGTTGTGGATGGTCATCACGCTGGGTACTGCGCCCTGCGCGAAATGCAGATAAGCGGGTGTCAAACCGGTTTGCCAATCGTTGCACTGAATCAGGTCGGGATGCCAACTTAGCGGTGATGCGCTGCTGCCCAGTACAGAGGCAACTTTGGACAGCAAGCCGAAACGCTGCGCGTTGTCCGCCCAGTCGTGTCCGAGGGCATTCTGATAGGGTCCGCCTTCTCGCTGGTATAAACTCGGGCAGTCCAGCACCAAGAGCGGCACGCCATGCGCCATCGTGCTGGATAACAATCGCGAGGATGGAAAACCAGGCAGGTCATCGAAGGTTGCCACGACATGGTGATGCCCCAGTTGCGCGATGACCGGGTTATAACCCGGTACCAGCACGCGCACGTCCACACCAATGGTTCGCAAAGCGGCAGGCAATGCGCCGCTGACATCGGCCAAGCCGCCCGTCTTGATCAACGGGGCGACCTCGGAAGTCGCGAACAGAACTCTCAATTCGGCCAAAGCAGGCTCGGCTTTTCTAAGAAATGTCACCGGTTTCGGGAGTTGTGTGCTCACAGCCAGCGCATCATGCCCATCTCGAACGGATGAGTCAGCATCTCGTGGAATGGATAAACGCGAATGCGATATTCAAGCTTTCCGCATTGTTCCGGCTGCATTTCCAGTGCGAAAATATTTTCGCCTAAGTCGGTCATCGTGCCGGTCGCCTCAAAGCTGTAACGACTAGTGTCCTTGAGTTTTTCACGTTTTGTATATAATCCGAGCAGCATTTCAATGACCACGTCTTTGGGATCCAGGCCGTTCAACCTGACCGCAACTTCAAAACGCAGGCTGTCACCAAAGTTTATCGTTTCATGTTCAATGTCCAGACGCCGCAACGCAACGCCTGTCCAAGCGTTGCGAACGCGCAACTTCCATCCTGCAATGGCGTGAGCATGTTCGTAATTGTTTTGTTTATATAGGCGATGTTGCTTGCTGGCCGGCAAGTAACACTTGGCAAGATACTCTCCCACCATGCGCTTGGAATTGAAGCGCGGCATGATGGTCGCCATCGAGCGTTTGGACATTTTCACCCAGTCCGGCGAGAATCCCATCTTGCTGTGTTCGTAGTACAACGGTATGACCTGATCCTGCAACAACTCATACAGGGTACCCGTTTCTTCGCGGGTGCGAACTTCTTCACTCAATTCTTCAGATACCGGCTTGATCGCCCAGCCGTTCTTGCCGTCATAACTCTCCCCCCACCAGCCATCCAGAACGGACAGGTTGATGACACCATTGATACCCGCTTTCATTCCGGATGTGCCGCTTGCTTCAAGCGGATATAATGGATTGTTCAACCAGACATCCACACCGGAAACCAGCATGCGCGACAGGCCGAGATCATATCCCTCAACCATCAGGATTTTGCCGATAAACTCAGGCATCTTGGAAATCTGGGTGATGCGACGTATCAGATCCTGCCCGGGAATGTCTGCCGGATGTGCCTTCCCGGCAAAGATGAATACGGCCGGACGTTCAGCGTTGTGCAGAATTTCGCGCAGCCAATCTAGATTACCAAACAGCATGGTCGCACGCTTGTAGGTCGCAAAACGCCTTGCGAATCCGACGGTAAGGATATTCGGATTTTCCGGATTGACGTACTTGAGAAGACGATCCAGGTGCGCTTCTGAACCGTGATTACGGAAATGTTGAGTGGTGATGCGATCTCGCACCATGCTCAACATCTGCGCTTTCAGGGTTTGGCGAACGCTCCAGAACAGGTGGTCAGGAATGTTATCAATCCCTTCCCAAAAGTCCACGTCGTTCATGCGTGCGCTCCATTCCAATCCAAGATGACGTTCCAGCACCTCTATCCATTCGGCCGCCAGAAAAGTCGGTGCGTGTACGCCGTTGGTGATATAGGTCATCGGATTTTCCTGATGCTCGATCTCAGGCCACATGTCGCCGCAAATAATTGACGACACATTTCCATGAATGCGTGATACGCCATTGTTAAAACGCGTACCGCGTATAGCCAGTGCGGTCATATTGAAATCGGGACTGTCCTTGGCATGTCCGAGCGCCAAAAATTCCTCCCTGCTCAATATTTCAGGGTAGTAATGTTCGAAATAGGACTGCATCATGCTTTCACTAAAGTGGTCATGCCCGGCTGGCACCGGCGTATGCGTGGTAAAAACGGTGTTGACTGCCACAAATTCCAGCGCGGATGGGAAATCCAAGCCTTCATCGATAACTTTCTGACGAATCCGTTCCAATATCAGAAATGCCGCATGCCCTTCGTTAATGTGCCAAACGGTTGGTTTGAGCCCCAGCACTTGCAAAGCACAGACTCCACCTATCCCCAGGACGATTTCTTGTTCCACGCGCATCACCTTGTCGCCACCATACAGACGATGGGTAATGTTGCGATCATGCAAACTGTTGCTGGCCAAATCGGTGTCCAGCAGATAAAGCGTGATATGTCCGATCTTTGCTTGCCAAATCTTGAGATTGAGCTTGCGTCCCGGCAGATCAACCGAAGTGTAGGCTTCGGATCCGTCAGCAAGAATGACTGGCGTGATGGGCAGATCTTCAAAATGTGAATCGCTATTGGTCGCAATCTGATTGCCTTCACTATCGATTGCCTGGTGGAAATAACCTTGGCGGTACAGCAAACCGATGCCGATAAAGGGCAACCGAAGGTCACTGGCTGCCTTGCAGTGATCGCCTGCCAGAATTCCCAAACCTCCCGAATAAATCGGGAAGCTCTCGTGAAAACCAAATTCAGCGCAGAAATAGGCGACCAAGTCGTCTTTGTGCAGCCAGTCCGAGCCACTCGCCGGTAAACGATAATCATGGTAGGTATCGTAAGCTGACAACACGCGGTTGAGATTGCCGATGAATACCTGATCTTCAGCCGCATCAATCAAACGTTGTTCGTCAATACGTTTTAAAAATGCTTTAGGGTTTTGTCCGGTTACTTTCCACAACCCCGGATGCAACCGCTCAAACAGTGCGCGCGTAGGACGATCCCAGCTATACCAGAGATTGTTTGCGATCTCCTCAAGGCGCGCCAGACGGGCTGGAATTTTCGGACGCACTTGCAAAATGTATGGGGTGCTTTTTTTCATGTTCCAGATACTCATTCAATAATAGATAATGATGATGCGACAGATTGCGAATTATAGCCCAAGCGCTTCCATTCTCGACGCGCTTCGTACCTAAAGTAAGCAAGTGGGATGCCAGACCGGTCAAAATCGGCTCCTGGAAGCATGCAAAGCAGGCCCGAATAGGGCGGCACGGTCGTTCAGAATCACCTTTACCGGCATGTTCCTGCAGCAATGGGCGCATACGCCCCTTGTTGAAAAAAGCTTCAAGGAATGCGCCATTTTGCAGATGCGGCAAGATTTTCGGCGCAATCCCTCCGCCCAGATACAAACCACCGCGGCTCATAACTTTTAGTGCAAGATTACCCGCTTCCGCACCATAAAGGCGCACGAACCAATCCAGCGACTCGACGCATAATTCATCGCGTCCACTTAATGCAGCGTTAGCTATCGCTGCCGCCGCATCCCCTTGCTGCATCTCCTGCTGGAGCCATTCCGGTAGGGGAGTATGGCGGTACAGGCAATGAAATTCATGCAAGTTGACCAAGCCAGGGCCGGAGACGATACGCTCCCAACTGACATGCCCATGATCTTTTTGCAAATGCCGCAACAAAGCCATTTCCATGTCATCGCTTGGACTAAAGCTGGCATGGCCGCCTTCCGTGGCAAAAGGGTGGTATTGCTGTCCATCCCAATACAAACCAGCCTCGCCCAACCCGGTTCCTGCAGCAATGACCGCCGCGTTACCTCCGGTGTAGGACGCACCGGCATGCAAGGTCAGCAGATCATCCCTGCTCAGTGCCTGCAACCCCCATGCAGTGGCTTCCAGATCATTGAGTAGTGCACATGATCTCAAACCAAATTCTTTTTTCAACTCGCTTGCATCGATGCGCCAAGGCAAATTTGTCGTCTGGGCCACACTGCCCTGCACCGGCCCTGCGATTCCGAAAGTCGCACGATTCGGAACATCCGAGTCTCGCAGGAATTCGCCAAGCAATCCGCGAAATTCAGCGTAATCCCGGCTCGGAAAGCTTTGTTCTCGCTCGGTACTCAAATGGATGCCATCCAAAATAATAACAGCAAGGCGCGTCTTGGTTCCGCCAATATCGCCACTCAGTACTCGAATAGGGGTTGATTGCATTTGATGTGAACTCCGCAACGGCGCAATAGTGCGCAAACAAACTGAGAAATGTCGAACGTATTGGAGGCGAGACCCAGAATCGAACTGGGATAGGCGGATTTGCAAT
>CAVRKV010000017.1:0-38789 GCA_963721755.1 uncultured beta proteobacterium | reverse complement strand
TTCCCAGGTTTCGGTGAAGCAGTGCATAACGCCGCTCGCCTCGGCAGCGTTTTCTTCCGCCATGATCCGCAAGGTGTCCGTTGCGGCTTCGCGGGTATGGATGATGAGCGGCTTGCTGCTCTCTCTCGCTGCACGAATGTGATTGCGGAAGCGTGCGCGCTGCCATTCCAGATCACCCTTCAGTCGAAAATAATCCAGCCCGGTTTCGCCGATGGCGACAACCTTGGGATGCTGTGCCAGCCCGACCAGCCGGGCGATATCAGGCTCTTCGACACCTTCGTAATCTGGATGCACGCCCACCGAAGCGTAGATGTGTGGATATTGCTCGGCAAGCGCGAGCACTTGTGGAAAATCCGCAAGATTGACTGAGACACATAGTGCGCTGACGACTTCATTTTGGCGCATTTGTGCCAGCACATCGCCTATTTTTACGACGAGTTCGGGAAAATTGATATGGCAGTGTGAATCGACGAATGGCATGATTATTCAAGCATGAGTTGGCGATAAGCCAACAGCAGTGATTCGAAAAATAGCTTGGGGTTGAGAGTGTGTTGCGCCTCACGCTTCGCGGTTTGCAAATGTTTTTGCAAGCGTGCCAGGTTTAGTGGAGCGATAGGCCCGATCAGTTTTTTGATGACCACTTCTTCGCCGGGGTGATAGCGCAACTTGCCCGCCAGCTTCATCGAGCTCAGGTCGTAACACCATTGTTGCAGCCATTGCACAACCAGTACCTGCTCGGTTTTTTGCAACGCTTCGGCCAGCGCGAAGACATCCAGAGCAGCGGGTTGGCGCACCGCGCGCAGTAATTTATCGCGTTCTTCGCTGCCCAGTTGCTCATCCAGTTGAACGGCCTGCAGTGGCGCAAAACCGGAAACAGCGAGAGCATCGGAGGGATTTTTCACGCCCTGCTCTGCCAGCCAGCGCGTGGCACTCTCGCCATCGGGAGCAGGCAACGCGAAGGACAAACAACGGCTCAATATGGTTGGCAACAATTGCTGCGGTTTGTGCGACACCAGGATAAACAGCAGCCCCGGCGGCGGTTCTTCGAGGTTTTTCAGCAAGGCATTCGCGGCGTTGGCGTTCATTGCCTCGGCAGGATGAATGACGATCACGCGCCTGCCGCCTTGATGCGCGGACATACCGAAAAAATCGGCCAAGCCGCGTACTTGATCGACGGAAACCTGCTTGCTGGGTTTTTTTCCGGATTCGCTTTCTTCACCGTCCAAACTCAACGCTTCAGGTTGCAGCAAACGATAGTCAGGATGTGTGCCCTGCTCGAACCAGTGACAGGAAGGGCATTTTCCGCAGGCAAAAGCAGACTCGTCGGGCTTTTGGCACAACAGACTCTGGGCGAAATTGATTGCTAGATTCAACTTGCCGATGCCCTTGGCTCCCTTGAACAAAAGACCATGCGCCGGACGCTTGCGCAATTCCTGCAAACGCGCCCAGTCGTTTTTTTGCCAAGGGTAGATAACTTTCATATCAAATAGTTAAGATAATTTCCTCAAGTTTATGTTTAACAATATCCAAAGTCTGTGCCGCATCGATGACAACATATCTTTGCCGGTTTTGCTGCACACGTCTGTGATACCCAGCCCGCACACGCTCGAAAAAATCGGACTGTTCCTGCTCGAAGCGATCCAGAGAGACATTGTTTGCCAAACGCTGTCTTGCCACCTCGACCGGAACATCAAAAAACAGCGTCAGGTCGGGTTGCAGATCAGGATGCACCCATTGCTCAAGCTGGCGCAACTTTTCCCAATCCATGCCTCTTCCGCCGCCCTGATAGGCGAAGCTGGCATCACTGAAACGGTCCGAAATCACCCACTTGCCGGCACGCAACGCCGGCTTGATGACTTGTTCGATATGCTCCAGACGCGCCGCAAACATCAGCATCGCTTCGGTGCCTATGTTCATGGGCTGGCTTAATAATATTTCGCGCAATTGCTCGCCCAGCGGCGTGCCGCCCGGCTCGCGGGTGACCACCACATCGAAACCGCGCTGCCGCAATGCGTCGGCAAACCATGCCAGATGGGTGCTTTTGCCGGCCCCGTCGACACCTTCAAAGGTAATGAACTTGTTTTTTTCTGGGCTCATTTCTGGTATCTGTCCACCGCGCGGTTATGCGCGGTCAAGGTGCTGGAAAATTGCGAGCTGCCATCGCCGCGCGACACGAAATATAACGCGTCAGTCTGTGCCGGGTGCATGGCAGCCTGCAAAGCGGCCACGCCCGGCAAAGCAATCGGCGTGGGTGTCAGCCCGCGGCGCGTGTATGTGTTGTAGATAGTGTCCTTGAGCAAGTCGCGCTTGCGCAGGTTGCCATCGAACTTGTCGCCCATGCCATAAATCACGGTGGGGTCGGTTTGCAGCAACATCCCCTTGCGCAAGCGGTTCACGAACACGCCAGCAATCATACTCCGGTCTCCCGGCACACCGGTTTCTTTCTCGACGATGGAAGCCAGGATCAGCGCCTGGTAAGGGGTCTGCAGGGGTAAATCGGGGGCGCGCGCAAGCCATGCTTGTTGCAAATGTTTTTGCATGGTCTGGTAGGCGCGCTTGAATATCACCAGGTCGCTGCTGCCCGCCGCAAAGTAATAGGTATCGGGAAAGAACAAACCCTCGGGATGATTTTCCGTCGCGCCGATATGCTGCAAGATTTCCGCATCAGTCATGTTTGCCGTGGCATGACCAATATCAGGGCTGGCATTCAGTGCTTCGCGTAATTGCTTGAACGTCCAGCCTTCGATCACGCTCACCTGCCGCTGGCTGACCTCGCCTTTGCTGATGATTTCCAAAAGCTCCAGCAGCGACACCGGATGCTCCAGCACGTAGTTGCCCGCCTTGAGCTGCGTTGATTTACCGAACAGCCGTACCAGCCAGACGAACGGCCAGTCTTGTTCCAGCAGGCCGGCCTGCTGCAATTCCCGCGCCATGCCCTTCAGGCTGCTGCCCTGCTTCAAGTCGAATACAAACGGTGTGGCTGGCAACGACAGCGGGTGGGTGACGTAATAGCCGAGCACCGCCGTAACGAGCAGCGCCAGCAAAATGACCAAGTTGAATATCCGTCGCATCATGCGTCCTGTCCGTCAAGGTCGTGGCGAATTTTCGCGGCGATGGGGAAATCGCTCCAGCATCGTTGATCCAGTTCGCGTATCGGCCACATACCGATGATGCTGTTCACCACAAACAATTCATCGGCATGCAACACTTCGTCCAGTCCGATATCACGTACTTGCAGCGGCATGTTGTGTTGTGCCGCCCAAGCTATCACGCGATCACGTTGCACCCCCGCCACGCCGCAACGCGACAACTCCGGAGTAATCAGTTTCCCCCGCAAGACCAAAAATAAATTGCTGCGTGTGCCCTCAATGACATTGCCCTCCGCATCCATCAACAGCCCTTCGGCAACATTCGCATCACTCGACTCGGCCGCCGCCAGCACGTTTTCCAGACGGTTGAGGTGCTTGATCCCGGCCAGGCGTGGCTGCCGGCTTAGGCGCAATTGACACAACCGTGCCTTAATTCCAAGCGTAGCCCTATCGTCCGGATAATCAGGCAATGGAGAAATGTCCCAGATGTGGGTGGGTGTGGTTTGTGCAGGAGGAGCGTAACCGCGAATTCCCGGTCCGCGTGTGACGATGAGCTTCACCGCCCCGTCGGGGTACTGCATGAGCAAGCGATCCATCTCGGCGAAAAGCAATGGCATGCCAGGGCAAGCGATGCCTAGTGCGGTACAGTCGTGTTGGAGTTTTTGATAGTGCAACGGCCAGTGCTGCGCCTTGCCATGTAAAGCGCGGAGGGTGCGAAACACCCCGTCGCCGTAGAGCAGGCCTCGATCGCGGATGCTGATCGAATTGCCCTGTTTACCATTGACCAGCATTGTAAATTGGAAAGTTAAACCTTGCGGAATACCAGTGAACCGTTGGTCCCGCCGAAACCGAAGTTGTTGTTCAGGGCGGCATCAATCTTCATGTCGCGCGCCTCATTCGCACAATAATCAAGATCGCACTCAGGGTCTTGCTCAAAGATATTGATGGTTGGTGGCGAAATTTGATGACGCACCGCCAATGCGCAGAACACTGACTCCACCCCGCCTGCACCACCCAACAAGTGACCGGTCATCGACTTGGTGGAATTCACCACCAGTTTTTTTGCATGATCGCCAAATGCCAGTTTTATCGCGTCGGTTTCGTTCTTATCGCCCAGCGGGGTCGAAGTACCGTGCGCATTGACGTACTGCACCTGACTCGGGTTCAGTCCGGCGTTATGCAGCGCATTCAACATGCTGCGCTTGGGGCCATCGGTGTTCGGTGAAGTGATATGGTAAGCGTCGCCGCTCATACCATAGCCGGCCAACTCAGCGTAAATCCTCGCTCCGCGCTTTTTGGCATGCTCATACTCCTCCAGCACCAGTACGCCGGCACCTTCGCCCATCACAAAGCCATCCCGATCCTTGTCCCAAGGGCGGCTGGCAGTAGCCGGATCATCGTTGCGCGTGCTGAGCGCACGCGCGGCAGAAAACCCCCCCACTGCCAAAGGACACACTGTAGACTCGGAACCACCCGCAATCATCACATCCGCATCTCCATACTCGATGATGCGCGCCGACTCGCCGATACAATGCGTCCCGGTGGTGCAGGCTGAAACCATCGCCAGATTCGGTCCTTTCAAGCCAAACATCACGGACAGATTGCCGGAAATCATGTTGATAATGGTGCCCGGAATAAAGAACGGCGAGATCTTGCGCGGCCCTGCGGCGAGGTAATCATTATGCGTATCCTCGATCATCGGCAGGCCGCCGATGCCTGAGCCGATGTTTACCCCGACACGCTCGGCGTTCTGTTCGGACACGTCCAGTCCTGAGTCCTTGTATGCTTCGATGCCAGCCACCAAACCAAAATGGATGAATCTATCCATGCGGCGAGCATCCTTGGCAGAAAGAAATTGCGTGACGTCGAAATCCTTCACTTCGCCGGCGATCTGAGCTGCCATCGCGCTGGGATCAAAGTGCGTGATTCTGGTGATACCGGACTTTCCCGCGACGATGTTCTGCCAGACCACGGAAACCCCTATCCCGACTGGAGAGACGATTCCCAGCCCGGTTATGACGACTCTACGCTTGGACAAATTTACTCCGCCAGACAAAAAGGAAGGGTAACAAGAATGAGATGGGCAAACAGAAAAGGTGGCTTATTTTTGATGCGCCAGAACGTAATCTATGGCCTGCTGTACTGTGGTGATCTTTTCTGCGTCCTCGTCCGGTATGTCGCATTCGAACTCTTCTTCAAGAGCCATCACCAATTCAACGGTATCCAATGAGTCGGCACCCAAATCGTTGACAAAAGAAGATTCGTTCTTGACTTCAGATTCGTTTACGCCCAGTTGCTCGGCAACGATTTTTTTTACGCGTTGTTCAATAGACATCTTTATTCTCCCACCTTGATTAAAATTCAAAAAAGCAGCGGCATTGTATCAAATTTGCCCAAAATTCCAAACAACTTGTATCAGGCACAACAGAGTCACTTTAAGGTAACACTGACCGCATCATCCCGCTCTGAGTGAAAACGGCAATTGGGGAATTCAGACCAATGTCGATTCTTCGGCAGGCGATTGAAGTTCGTCATTTTGCGGCTGCCCGCCTTTGGGTGGGATTTTTCGCTGTCTTTTTTCCTCCTGCTTCTTTTTCTTGGCAATCTCTTTTTGACGTTTTTCGAATGTGTAATTTGTTTTGGCCATTTTCATTCCTAGTCAATATATATTTAGTCGAGGTGAACTATGATAACAGGTAGTGTTTTCTTGCATTGCTTTTAAGTCTGCGGGCGAGCTAGTCTGGTCTGTCTGCTAGAATTATTCCACCGGCGGGGCGATCATGGTGATTTCCTTCGCAGTGGTCAATCCTGCCATGACTTTCTCCGCCCCGCTCAATCGCAGCGGTTTCATACCTTCGCGCTGAGCCAGCGATTTGATCTTGGCTAGTTCGGTATCCTTGATCACCAGCTTCTTGATTTCCGGGCTTAGTGTAAGCATTTCATAAATGCCGGTTCGTCCGCGATAACCCGTCATGCGGCATTCGAGGCAGCCGGTGGATATATTAACGTGAGAGGGCTTGGCAGCTTTCCACGGACTAACCAATTCCTGCCATGCCTCATCGCTGATCTCGCCTTTTGCTTTGCAATGAGGGCACAGTGTGCGTGCCAAACGTTGAGCCATGACTCCCAGCAACGTCGAATTGATCAGATAGGCCGGTACGCCCAGTTCGAGCAAGCGCGTAATGGCAGAAGGCGCGTCATTGGTATGCAGGGTCGACAATACCAGATGGCCGGTGAGTGCTGCCTGTATTGCCATATCGGCAGTTTCAATGTCGCGAATTTCACCCACCATAATGATGTCTGGATCTTGACGCAAAAGGGTTCGCACACCGTCCGCAAAATTAAGTCCGATGTTGTGCTGCACCTGCATCTGGTTGAAGGCTGGTTCGATCATTTCAATCGGGTCTTCGACCGTGCATACATTCACTTCCGGTGTGGCGATCTGCTTCAATGTGGAATAGAGTGTGGTAGTCTTGCCTGAGCCAGTCGGGCCGGTCACCAGGATGATTCCGTTGGGTTGGTGCGTCCAGTTGTTCCACAGTGCAGTTTGTTCGCGCGAAAAGCCGAGATCGGTAAAATTCTTCACCAGAATTTCAGGATCGAAAATACGCATCACCAGCTTCTCGCCAAAGGCTGTCGGCATGGTTGAAAGACGCAACTCGATCTCCGCGCCATTTTCGCTAATCGTCTTGATGCGGCCATCCTGTGGTCTGCGCTTTTCAACCATATCCATGCGCCCCAACAACTTGATACGGCTGGTGATGGCGTTGGTAACGGTAGTCGGAAGTTGGTAAACCTGATGCAATACGCCGTCAATCCGGAAGCGTATCAAACCGATTTCGCGGCGAGGTTCCAGATGAATATCGCTGGCGCGTTGCTCGAAAGCATACTTGAACAGCCAATCCACCAGCGTGACGATATGATGCTCGTTGGCATCCAGGTTCTTGTTCTTGCCCAGCTCGACTAACTGCTCGAAATTTTGTACCCCGGTGGGCTGTCCTGCATTCGATTTATTGGCGAGCTGCACCGATTTGGCAAGATTGTATATTTCCGGCAAGTAATGATTGATCTCAAGCGGATTAACCAGTACCAGCTTGATTTTCAGGTTGAGGATACGTTCCAGGTCGGCAATCCAGTCAGTGATGAACGGCTCGGAAGTGGCAATACTCACCTCGCCCTCGCTGACTTTGACCGGCATGATCTTGAGTCGCTCGGCATAAGATTTCGAAACGATGTTGCCGACCCCACTGAAGTTCAATTTCAGCGGGTCAATATGCAAATAAGGCATACCGATACGCGCTGCCAACCACTCGGTCAGGATTTCCACGCTGAGTTGTTTGCCCAGCGGCGACAAGTTGCGCCAATTTTGCCCGCCGATCACCTCAAGTGGATGGGAGTGATCAGCCTTGCGATTCTTGGCCAGCCTCTCCGCATCCGTAGGCAATACCATGCCATCCTGCACAAGCCAGTGCAACACTTCGCTCAGTGTCAGTTTGTGTTGATCAGACTGTGGCGTGCTTGAAGTTTGCTTGCTCATGGCGAATCATCCGGATCGAATGTCGTAAGTCTAACGGCTTATGGGATGAGGGGGAAATGATTTTGTATTGCGAACGGAATATCAGCCTGCTATGTCAGGTGCCGGCTGGGACGATTACGGATCAACCCTGCGGTATCAATAAACATCAATCAATAAACATGGAGGCCTGACTATTCCATATACATCCCGCCATTCACATGTAAAGTGATACCGGTGATATAAGCCGCGCCCGGGCCTGCCAAAAAAGCCACTGCAGCGGCGATATCGACAGGCTGGCCGAGGCGCTTCAGTGGCACATGCTCGACCAATTTCGCTCGCTGATCTTCGCCCAGCGAGTTGGTCATATCCGTGTCGATAAAGCCCGGGGCGACGCAATTCACGGTGATGTTGCGGCTGCCGATCTCTTGTGCAAGAGATTTTGTAAAGCCGATCATACCGGCTTTGGAAGCAGCATAGTTAGACTGTCCGGGATTGCCCATACTGCCGACGACAGATGAGATGCTGATGATGCGCCCGCCCTTGGCTTTCATCATCGCGCGCAGCACAGCACGGCTGAGACGGAACACCGATTTGAGATTGGTCGCCAGCACGTCGTCCCACTCTTCGTCGGTCATGCGTGCCAGCAGGTTGTCGCGGGTGATACCGGCGTTGTTCACCAATATCGAGATTTCACCGAACTGCTTGCGCAGTTCGCCCAGCACTTGTTCGGTTTGTGCCGCGTCGTTGACGTTCAACGCCATGCCCGCGCCCTTGATGCCCGCCGCATCCAGATAAGCGCTGATGGCTTGCGCACCTGTGTCGCTGGTGGCTGTGCCGATCACGGTCGCGCCCTGCTTGCCCAGCTCCAGTGAGATGGCTTGGCCGATGCCGCGACTGGCTCCGGTAACCAATGCGATTTGTCCTTGCAGTGTCATGTTCAAGTTTCCTATGCGAATGAAGTCAGAGCCTGTTTTAGTGCAGCGCCGTCATTGATGGCGGATGCTTGCTGATTGGTATCAATGCGTTTGTTCAGCCCTGCCAGTACTTTGCCCGGCGCGCACTCCACATTGTGGGTGATGCCCTGTCTGCCAAATTCCCGCACGGTTTCCACCCAACGCACCGGCGAATACAATTGGCGCACCAGAGCGTCCTTGATTGCCACACTATCCGAATAACTTTTTACATCGGCATTGTGCAGCACCGGAATGGCCGGTGCTTGCAGGGCGACATTCACGAGATAGTCGCGTAACTGTTCTGCTGCGCCCTTCAACAAAACGCAATGCGACGGCACGCTCATCGGCAGCATGATCGCGCGCTTCGCGCCACGGGCCTTGGCCAGTTCCATGCCGCGCTCCACGGCCGTGCGATGACCGGCGATCACCACTTGTCCGGGAGAATTGAAATTCACCGCTTCCAGCACTTCACCTTGCGCGCCTTCGCTACATACGGCACGCACGACATCGTCTTCCAGACCGAGTATCGCCGCGATACCGCCAACCCCTTCGGGAACGGCTTGTTGCATGCATTGCGCACGATAACGCACCAGCGGCAGCGCATCGGCAAAGCGCAACGCACCCGCAGCGACCAGCGCGGTGTATTCGCCCAAACTGTGTCCGGCCATCATCGCCGGTGTTGCGCCGTTCTGCGATTGCCAGGCGCGATAAACCGCCACGCCTGCGGTGAGCATGATGGGCTGGGTATTCACGGTTGCGTTCAGGTCGTCATCGCTGCCTTCCGCGACCAGTTGCCACAGGTCTTGTTTCAGCACATCTGAAGCTTCGGTGAAGGTATCACGCACCGCAGCAAAATCGGCATAACCATCCATCATGCCGCGCGATTGCGAACCTTGGCCGGGAAATACGAAAGCGAATTTAGTCATCTCAAACCTACCACCTGATTAAAACGGCACCCCAGGTGAACCCGCCACCCACGGCCTCCAGCAAGATATTCTGGCCCGGCTTGATGCGTCCGTCACGCACCGCAGTATCCAATGCCAATGGGATCGAGGCTGCCGAGGTATTGCCGTGGGTGGCGACCGTGACGATCACGTTGTCCATACTCAGCCCCAATTTTTTGGCAGTTGCCTCCATGATACGAATATTGGCTTGGTGCGGTACCAGCCATCTGATATCCGAACCGGTCAGATTGTTTTCTTCCAGCACCTCCTCGACCACTTCGCTCAGCACTTTGACGGCAAACTTGAACACTGCCTGACCTTCCATCTTGATAAATGGATCACCTTGCACTTCGCCGTTGCGGATGTTGCCTTCGGCCTTCAGCATGCCGCGATGACTGCCGTCAGCGTGCAATTTCCCTGCGATGATGCCGGGTGTTTTGGAGGCACGCAACACCACTGCTCCCGCACCATCACCGAACAATACACAAGTAGTGCGATCGTTCCAATCCAGGATGCGCGACAACACTTCCGCGCCAACCACCAAGGCGGTCTTGGCCTGTCCGCCGCGGATGTATAGATCGGCGGTATTCAACGCATAGACGAAACCGCCGCAAACCGCTTGCATGTCGAATGCCGCACCGTGGTTTTTGATGCCCAACTTGTCTTGCAGGATGCATGCAGTGCTTGGAAAAACCTGGTCTGGAGTAGTGGTTGCAACGATCACCAGATCAATTTCATTCGCGCTGATTCCGGATGATCCGATGGCTCGAAGACTGGCTTGCAGGGCAAGATCACTAGTCATTTCCGCGTCTGCAGCTACATGACGTTCATGAATACCGCTGCGCGACACGATCCAGTCGTGTGAGGTGTCCACGATCTTTTCCAAATCAAAATTGGTCAATATTTTCGCCGGCAGATAACTTCCGGTGCCGATGATTTTTGAATACATCAGGCCGCTCCTTGCTCAGTGTTTTGACGCTGGTGGTGCCACTTTTCGATATGCTCGCTGATATGCTGCAACATGCCGCCGCGTGCTTCCTCTGCGGCGCGCTCGATGGCACAACGGAAGGCAAAAACATCAGCCGAACCATGACTTTTAACCACGATGCCTTTCAAGCCCAACAGACTCGCGCCGTTGTAGCGGCGATGATCCACCCTGCGCTTGAAAGCATTCAGTACCGGCATCGCCACCAGCGCAGCCAGCTTGGTGAAAACGTTCCGGCCAAATTCCTCGCGCAAGAATCCACCCAGCATCTGCGCCAGTCCCTCGGTGGTTTTCAATGCCACATTGCCGACAAAGCCATCGCACACCACCACGTCGGTCGTACCTTTAAAAATGTCGTTGCCTTCGACGTTACCGTAGAAATTCAAGTCACTTGTCCGCAGCAACTCTGCTGCTTGCTTGACCACTTCGTTGCCCTTGATGTCTTCGCTGCCGATATTCAGCAGGCCAACCGCAGGATTGGGTTTATGATCCAAAGCGGTGACCAGCGTGGAACCCATCAGGGCGAATTGAAGCAGATGTTCGGCGCTGCAATCGGTGTTGGCTCCCAAATCCAGCATACAGACTTGGCCATTTTTGGTCGGCAGATATGACGCGATCGCAGGTCGATCGATGCCGGGGATGGTTTTCAGCACATAGCGTGCCGTTGCCATCAACGCACCGGTGTTCCCGGCACTGACGCAAGCCAATGCCTCACCACTCTTGACCAGATTGATGCTGACCCGCATCGAGGAATCTTTTTTACCGCGTAGCGCGGATTGCGGCTGTTCGTCCATGCCCACCACTTCGCTGGCTGGATGAATGCGCAAATGCACGCCGGGCTGGATACCCAAGGTACGCAATTCGCTTTCAATGGCGTCGGGGATACCCACCAGAACGATGGTATCGCCTGGGAACTGCTTCAGATACTCAACTGCAGCGGGTATGGTGACCGTAGCGCCGTGGTCGCCGCCCATCGCATCTATGGCTAATGTGACATCCACTAAGCGATCCTCGGCTAAGACTTACAGAAAAGAAAACGCAGCCGACCTTGATGATCGGCTGCGTAGCTTAAGGTGCTATTCGCCCTTGGTCTTGACTACCTTCTTGCCACGGTAAAAGCCGGTTGGGCTGATATGGTGACGCAAATGAGTCTCGCCTGTGGTGGGCTCAACCGCTATCGCCGGGTTGGTCAAAAAATCATGGGCGCGGTGCATGCCGCGCTTGGATGAGGACTTTTTATTCTGCTGAACTGCCATGATAACCACTCCTAAAAAACTGATTAATTACGCTTCAAATTCGCCAAAACTGCAAAAGGGCTTTTTTCTTCCCTATGAGCAATCTCACCATTTGTCGCCTGACAAACACCCAACTCGTGTTTGGGTGCGATAGGCAGGCTTAACAAAATCTCTTCTTCCAGCATATTCGGCACGTTCAAATGCGCATCTGCCAATATGCTATCGAACTCTTCTTCACCGCCTGCGACATCATCGTCCAGCGCATCCAGGCTTGCCTGATCGCGCAGCAACAAGCGCGTATCAAGCCGCACCGGATAATTCAAGCCTTTTAGGCAACGCTGGCAACGCAATCGACATTGCCCAACCACGCCCACATCCAGAAAGTGTGTGCCTTGATTATCCACACCACCTTGCACTGTATAACTGAAAATTCCCTGCGGATCCTCAAGCATATCCAGCAAACGCGGCATCTCTGCAAATTTCACTTCGCCGCTAATCTCCCGGCCATTTCTGGCAAAATCCAGGCTATCAATGAAAGGCCGTGCGTACATGAGGCGCGCATGATATATTTTTCGCCGCTCCCTGTCAAAAATCCTAAGGAATATTGTTGAATTCTCAGTTGCTTGTCCTCGCCTCCAGCTCCATTTACCGCAGTGAACTTCTCAAACGGCTCCAGCTCCCTTTTGAGACCGCCTCGCCGAATGTGGATGAAACCCCCTTGCCGAATGAAACCGCACGTGCCACCTCAGTGCGCCTCGCGCAGGAAAAAGCCCGTGCCGTGGCCGGCAATTGTCCTAACGCGTTAATCATCGGTTCCGACCAAGTCGCCCTGCTGGAGGGCCGACAGCTCGGCAAACCGCTCACCCGCGACAATGCGGTCAAGCAGCTGCGCGCCATGCGCGGCAAGACCACATGTTTTTATACCGCACTGGCGCTGTTAAATAGCAAGACCGGCAATATGCAAACTGAGGTAGCTGAAAACCATGTAACCCTGCACAACCTTAGCGATGCCGAAATCGAAGGTTATTTGCTTAAGGAGCAACCCTATCACTGTGCCGGTAGTGCAAAATCAGAAGGGTTGGGTATTGCTCTGATAAGTAAAATGACCGGTGATGACCCGAACGCGCTGATCGGACTGCCTCTGATATTATTGATTCAAATGTTGCGCCACGAAAACGTTCGGCTTTTCTGACCATGATAACCAAGCATGGCACGCTCTATCTGATTCCCTGCATGCTGGGCGATACACTCCCTGAACAGGTATTGCCGCAGCATGTCATAGCCGTGACACGCAGATTGAGTCATTTCGTCGTGGAACACCCCAAATCCGCACGGCAATTCCTCTCCACGCTCAAACCCGAGCTACCGATCCAGTCGTTGCACTTCGCCACGCTCAATGAACACTCCGCCGCTAACGAGTTATCTGAACTGCTAGCCCCGCTACTGGCCGGACACGATGTCGGCATCATTTCCGAGGCCGGCTGTCCGGGCATCGCCAACCCGGGTGCGGATTTGGTGAATCTGGCGCACCGCAAAGGCATCCATGTCGTGCCGCTGGTCGGCCCCTCGTCTATTTTGCTGGCATTGATGGCCTCCGGCCTGAATGGACAATGTTTCGCTTTTCACGGTTACTTGCCCATAGCAGAAACGGAAAGAAACAAGGCGATTGCGACGCTGGAAGCGGAATCGACAAAACGCAAACAAACCCAATTATTCATCGAAACTCCATACCGCAACGACAGGATGTTCAGTGCCCTGCTCGCCCAGTGTCGCCCGAAAACGTTGCTGTGCGTCGCCACCGACATCACTTTGCCCGGCGAACAAATTCAGACGCGCTCAATCGGGCAGTGGAAATCGCAGCCCATTCCGCAACTGAACAAGCGTCCGAGCCTGTTTCTGCTGCTTGGGACAAGTTAATTTAGTTGCCCAATAGCCCGCTTTCTGGTATTAAAGCGCACTTTAATTTTTATCCCATTGGAGAAGTGCAATGCCGGTACTGTCACACAAACCCGTCGTCCCTTACAAAACCAAGAAGGGCGAAGCCTACATGAACCCCAAGCAACTCGACCATTTCCGCCAGATCATGAACGATATCAAGGCTGGTTTGGGTAAGGATATTGATCGCACCGTACACACCATGCAGGACGAGGCAACGGTATTCGCCGACCCGAATGACCGCGCCACACAAGAGTCGGACATGGGCCTGGAATTGCGCAACCGCGACCGCGAACGCAAGCTGATCAAGAAAATCAATGAAATGCTCGCCAAGATCGATGCGGGTGAATATGGCTACTGCGATAATTGCGGTGTCGAGATCGGCTTGAATCGGCTCGAAGCAAGGCCTACCGCCACTCTGTGCATCGACTGCAAGACCCTGGACGAGATTCGCGAAAAGCAAGTTGCAAAATAATTTTTGGCTACCTGTTTTCGGTGCAAACTCACCTTCAGGTTATGTCGAATCAAAAACGGTAGGAGCGGGCCATGCCTGTCCTGATGAAACTACTAGCCATTCGACTAGGCTATCAAAAGACGACAGCCAAGTCGCTGGTTATGAGCCTGTCGAAGTGGCCCGCGATAGAAGACGTGTTCGGGTCGCGTCCATGGGACACTCCTACATGATGGGGTACATGGAATTGGAATTATCAGGTAACTGACCGTTCGCTACCTTGATCGGTTGAGCAAAAAAAGCCCCGCCAAAACTGGCGGGGCTTTTTTATGACCGAACGACTTATTCGGAAGTGTGGGCTGGAGCGGCCTCTGGTGCAGCCAGCAACGCCTTCATGCTCAGCTTCATACGACCCTTGTCGTCCACTTCCAGCACCTTCACGCGCACGATCTGGCCTTCCTTGAGGTGGTCTGACACACTGTTGACGCGTTCGTGAGCGATCTGTGAAATGTGCAACAGGCCGTCCTTGCCCGGCAACACATTCACCAATGCGCCGAAGTCGAGCAGCTTGACCACCGGGCCTTCATAGATCTTGCCCACTTCCACGTCTGCCACTATATCTTCGATGCGCTTCCTGGCCAATTCGCCCGCTTCGCCGCTCACGCAGGAAATGGTGATGTTGCCTGAGTCATCAATATCTATCGTAGTGCCGGTTTCTTCGGTCAAGGCACGAATCACCGCGCCGCCTTTGCCGATCACGTCGCGTATCTTTTCCGGATTGATCTTCATCTTGATCATGCGCGGCGCAAATTCGGAAACTTCGGTACGCGCATTGGGCATGGCTTGCTTCATCAAACCGAGAATGTGCATACGGCCTTCGCGAGCCTGGGTCAAAGCAGCTTGCATGATGTCGCGCGTGATGCCGTTGATCTTGATGTCCATCTGCAAAGCGGTAATACCGGTTTCGCTGCCGGCCACCTTGAAGTCCATATCGCCCAAGTGATCTTCATCGCCGAGAATATCGGTCAGCACCGCGAAGCGATTGCCTTCCTTGATCAGACCCATGGCGATGCCAGCCACATGCGCCTTGAGCGGCACACCGGCATCCAGCAACGACAAGCAACCGCCGCACACTGAAGCCATCGAGCTGGAGCCATTGGATTCGGTGATCTCAGATACCACGCGAATCGCATAGCCGAAATCATCTTCGCTGGGCAACACCGCAACCAGCGCACGCTTGGCCAATCGGCCATGGCCGATTTCGCGGCGCTTTGGCGTACCCACCCGGCCTGTTTCGCCGGTGGAATAAGGCGGGAAGTTATAGTGCAGCATGAAGCGGTCAGAATACTCGCCTTGCAGCGCGTCGATCTTCTGGGAATCGCGCATGCTTCCCAACGTCGCCACCACGATGGCCTGCGTTTCGCCGCGTGTGAACAAAGAGGAGCCGTGGGTGCGTGGCAATACGCCGTTACGTATCGTAATCGGGCGCACAGTGCGCGTGTCGCGACCATCGATGCGCGGCTCCCCGCTGAGAATTTGTCCGCGCACGATTTTGGCTTCCAAAGCGCTGAACAAATCATTGATGTGGTTCTTATGAATAGCAACCACTTCCGGCGACAGTGCAGCCATCACTTTATCGTGTATCGCAGCCACCGCATCGGTGCGAGCCTGCTTGGAACGAATAGCATAAGCCTTGCCAAGCTCAGCTTCGGCGAGAGCGGCAATTTGCGCAATCAAGGCTTCGTCCGTGGCCGGAGCAGTCCAATCCCAGGCATCGGCACCCACTGCATCGGCCATTTCGTTGATCGCCTGAATCACAACTTGCATCTGCTCGTGACCAAACATCACCGCGCCCAGCATGATTTCTTCAGGCAACTGTTGCGCTTCGGATTCCACCATCTGCACAGCGCGCTCGGTACCGGCGACTACCAGATCCATTTGCGAAGTCAGAAGTTCGGTGGCGGTCGGGTTGAGCAAATATTGACCATTGACATAACCCACGCGCGCCGCGCCTATCGGGCCATCGAACGGAATGCCGGACAATGCCAGCGCGGCAGATGCCCCTATCATCGCAGGAATATCGGAATCGATCTCTTCATCCGAGGACATCACCGTCGCGACGATTTGCACCTCATTGTAAAAACTCTCGGGAAACAGCGGCCGCAATGGACGATCAATCAGGCGCGAAGTCAAAATTTCCTTTTCGCTCGGGCGGCCTTCACGCTTGAAAAAACCGCCAGGGATCTTGCCCGCGGCGTAAGTCCTTTCCTGATAGTCCACGGTGAGCGGAAAAAAGTCCTGCTCGGGCTTGGCGTCTTTTCTGCCGACAACAGTGACCAGCACCACGGTGTCATCAAGACTGACCATCACTGCGCCGCTGGCCTGACGAGCGATTTCGCCGGTTTCCAGCGTGAGTTGATGGTTGCCGTACGCGAATGTTTTTTTATAGTGATTCAAGATAGACCTCTCTGTGCATGGCATGACGCGCAATCGCGGCACACGTTGTGACAAGACGAAACAACACGGGTCGCTTATGCGACCCGCTGGATACAAACGCTTACTTACGGATTTCCAGGCGTTGGATTAACGCGCGGTAGCCCGCATCGTCCTTGCTCTTGAGGTAATCAAGCAACTTGCGGCGGCGACTTACCAGGCGCAGCAAACCACGACGAGAGTGGTGATCCTTGACGTTATCCTTGAAATGTTCAGTCAAATAAGCGATGCGTGCTGTGATCAATGCCACTTGAACCTCGGGGGAACCCGTGTCACTCTTGGCACGCTGAAATTCGGTCACGATTTGCGCTTTTTGCGCGGCGGTAATTGCCATTGGTTTTACTCTCCTAAAAAAAGTGCGGCATTCTACCCTTTAATGGGGCTATTGCTCAAGCCCAATAAGCGCAGATGGTCAAAGCACAGCAAGTGTGGGGGTTCCCAGCCTGGTCACCTTGCTGTTTCTCAGCGCTATAAAAACCCCGCTGGTTTAGAGCGGGGTTCAGTTGCCCATAATCGATCTGGGCTAACAATTAAAGGGGCAGCTTGAGGTAACCCCTTTAGTTGCTAAAGGACTCGCCGGTTCGGACAAATTTGGCACTGGATCATCGTGTTCCCAGTAAAGCGGATGTTCAGCATTCGCCCGCAACATCAATAGTGATCACCCTGTTTCAGTAACTCCTCAAACTGCTCAATTGGTACAGGCATGCCAAATAGATTTCCCTGGTAGTGAGTGCAGTCATTTATCACAAGGAGTTGTCGCTGCTCTTCCGTCTCCACCCCTTCGGCAATGACCGCCATGTCCAGGCTTCGTGCCATGGCAATGATGGTGCGCACAATCGCTATATCGCTGCTATCTGTGGCTATATCATGTACGAACGACTGATCTATCTTGAGCTGATCGAGCGGCAGCCGTTTGAGGTATTGCAGCGATGAATAGCCGGTGCCGAAGTCGTCCAGTGAGAACTGCACACCGATTTCATTTAATGTGTTCATTTTTGTAATAGTGTCTTCGATGTTCTCCAGCAACATGCTTTCAGTAAGTTCCAGCTTGAGCCGCGTAGGGTTGATGGCATGGTGTTGCACGACAGTTTGGATTTGAGCCACGAAATCAGACTGGCGGAATTGCTTGGCACTCACGTTCACCGCCAGAACGAGATCGCAGGTTAGTGCATCTTGTTGCCATGTCTTGATCTGGGCACAGGCCGTCTCCAGCACCCAAAGACCTATGGGCAGGATCAGCCCGGTTTCTTCCGCCAGCGGTATGAATTGAGTAGGAGATACTATACCGCGTTCGGGATGTATCCAGCGGATCAATGCCTCTGCTCCCAGATGCCGATTCGAGCTGTCTATCTGGATTTGGTAGTACAATTGAAATTGCTGATTCGCAAGTGCCTAGCGTAAATCGTCTTCCAGTTCAACACGGGCAGTGATGCTTGCCTGCATTTGCGGGTCAAAGAAGCGCAAGGTATTGCGGCCTGCTTTCTTGGCCTGATACATGGCGATGTCGGCTTGTTTCATCAATTCATCTATATCCTGATGATTGTCGTTGAACAAGGTGGCACCGATGCTGGTGGTGCCGTGGTGTTGGAACCTGCCAAGCTGGTAATTTAGACTAAGGGTAGCGAGAATCTTTTCGCCAACGGTTTCTGTCTGTACCGCTGCTTCATTTGGTTGATCGCTTAGGTTTTCCAGCATCACCACGAACTCGTCACCGCCCAGACGGGCCACAGTATCCCCATCGCGCACGCAGGATTCCAGACGTTGCGCGGTCTGCTGCAGGAGCAGGTCACCGACTTGATGTCCGAGGGTATCGTTGAGGGTCTTGAAATTGTCCAGATCAATGAGCAGCAACGCGCCCTCTCTGCCAGTACGTGCGCTGGAAGCGAATGCCATCTGGAGCCTATCCAAGAGCAGCCGCCGGTTGGGCAAGCGCGTCAGGGGGTCGTAGTACGCCAGAAGCTGAATCTCTTTCTCTGCTGCCTTATGTTCCGTAATGTCGATATGTGATCCGACATAATGGGTGACAACCCCGTCGCCCCCCTTGACGGCAGTGATGGTGAGCCATTTTGGGTAGATATCACCATTTTTGCGCCGATCCCAGATTTCTCCCTGCCATGTTCCAGTCCGCTGGATGGTCTCCCACATCGCGCGGTAAAACTCCGAGTTGTGACGGCCAGACTTGAGCAATCGCGGTGTTAGGCCCACGACTTCCTTGGCCGTATAGCCTGTGGACTCGGTAAATGCCTGATTGACCCGCAGGATCACACTGTCGGCATCGGTGATCATCAAGCTTTCTTGCGACTCGAAGGCAGTGGCGGCGATGCGAAGCTCGGCCTCAGCATTTTTCTGTTCAAGAAGTACCTTCCCAAAACTCAGCACCGCATCTGCCATGGCTTTGATGTCACCGCTTTCCTTAGACTGCATTTCAACCAACTGTAGTAATGATGGTGGTTCTCCGCTTTTGTTCGCAAGTATCTTGAGCACATCAATCACCCTACCAATGCGTTGCGACACTCGTGCTGCAGAAAGATACGACAACCCAAGCAATGCGATCAGACCGCCCAGAGAAATAAATATCATTCTTAGAAAATTATTCTTAGATGCAGCTTGCGAACTAGCGATTCTGGAACCGGCTCGTTCCCCGAGCAGGCGACAAACAATATTGGCATTTTGTACAAATGACAAAAAATGCTTTTGTGCCTTGTCGATATATTGAATAGCGGTTTTAGGATCGATGGTAGCGATATCAGTCGCCATTGTGACAACGTTGCGATAACCCTGAAAATCCTGCATGAGTTCATCAAGTTGATGACTGCCAAACCCAAGATCATTTGTATTTTGAAGAAACATTCTGATGCGTTTATCGAACGCAGCTAGATCATTAACAATCTTGACATGAATGCTATATATTTCTACCTCATCCATTTTTCCTGCAGCCGCACTGTCAAGTACGTTGACTACTACTTGATGAAGCTGACCGATGTCAACCACCAGACTGGCGGCCTCAGTATTGACCGCCATTTCGCGGTTAACTTGTGACCATATATCCTGCTGATCTCGGTTGAAGCTAAATAAAGTTCCTAGATTGATTGCGACTGCTAGTGACGCAACGAGGACAGCAGGAATTAGAAAAATGAACAGCGTCGAATGAAACTTCTTCATATGGGGGATCTTTGGGCGCTTCTTTCACATGACCGATCGTTTCTTTTGCATTAATGCCAACACGGCCATGTTGTCAATCGGAGCAGCGATTTTATAGAGGTGTCCATAAGATCAGTAAGTTACTTTAGCAATAGTTCATTCCACTGCCCGGGAAAGATCGAGCCGAGGTACTCAAATCCTTTTTCTCCCTCTGGACGGAAAACTACAACGGTTCCTTCTTGTTTTGGGAAATAGCCCATTACATCCCTCAGATTGGGAGCATGCGCCACAATCAGACGGTTAGTATTGGCTGGAACCGGCTTGGAAAGTAACTCGCGGGTCTTTTTGATGACAGGAATTTTCTCCGCATCCGTCATGTTGCCTGAATACATGAGGTTAACTTCCACATCAAAGTGACCAAAAGCGGCTTCAGCTGACTCCTTGGCACGGCAAAGCGGGCTGGATAAGACTTCACCTACTGGTATTTTTGCTTGCCGAATGTATTCGCCTACACGCGCAGCCAATTTTCGGCCTTCAGCTGTTAGAGGCCGTTGTGTATTGCAATCATTAAGGTCTACTTGGGGGGCGCGATCAGGGCGTGAAGTATCGGTATTTCCATGCCGCATGAAGAGCACATATCCACCTTTGCGCAAGTGATTGATGAGGTCGCGTGTCGCCGGATTTTCTGTAAAAGGTAAAGGCTCGCCTGCCGCCATCGCAATGGGGATACAGACTTGTAATATAAGAAGTAGAAATAATTTAGAAAAATTAGAAGTGCGCATACTTAACCTTTCCTGTCTAAAAATTAGGTAATTAGGGCGTTTCGTAACCAGTGTATCCTTGGAGATACTTATGGTTACTGGGGTTCAGACAGTTTTTAGTTGTGCGGCCAACTTTTTGAACGGTCGCAAGTGCGTTTTCTGCAGTTCTTTCAAGACCGTGAAGACCACGCGAGGCTACATGAAATGCATGCTGTGTGGCAAGCAAAAAAGCCTGAACAAGTTGTGTCGCGAGATTGCCATCTTGGGTAGTGTCCTAATTTGCCGCTAACAATTCTTCCCATGACCATATATGATCGGTCAGTCCAGCTTCCATTGCAGGTGTCACACGCAAGCTACGATGAACCCGCATGAAATTATAGTGGGCGAAGAATAGCACTATTGCAGCCTTCAAGTTTTCAAGTTTCTTTGAAAAGGCATTGGTTAAACGAGTGAGCCGCCTTGTTTGCATACGGATACTCAGATTCAGCCGTTCAACGTGTGAAGTGCAAATGCGCTTCGATTGGCCTTGTATCTGTGTTGGGTAGGCTCGAACAAATTCACTAGGACTATAACGCCCCCTCGTTGCCTCATCTCCGCTATAAGTCTTTACAAGTTGAGCGAAATCGACATTAGCCCCAAATGATTTTTCCACAGCTTCAATATAAGGCTTAAAACCGTCTGTCGTAATCGTAGGCCTGTTTGCAACACGGTATTGTAGATCACGCATCAACTGGACTGTATTTTCTGCGCTGCGCTTTCCTACCAAGAATGAAGGCACAAGCTTTGTTTTTGCATCAAGCGCAACGAATATATATTGATCGCCTACCTCACGAGCATTGTCTGTCTTGCTGACGTGCTTTTGCTTCTTGCCAACATATCCCCACAGCTCGTCAACTTCGATTTCTTCACAATGAAGGTTAATGAACTTTTCATCCATTATGCGGCCACAGTTAGATGCAACTCGAACCATAAGCCGGATGATTGTATCGCGGTGGATTCCGGTGATACGCTCAATCGACCGGATGGATGCGCCTTCTATAAGGCAGTTAAGAACTTGGATTTGTTTTTCTAGATTCAGTACATTCATGACGGACTCCTTTACAAGAGCCCGGAGAGGTGTAATACTTAAATTGCCTATCAAGGTGCAATCGCAACCCCTCACCGGGTTTCGGTTGCAGGTTCTTGGGTGTTAGCGCACTCAAGAACCTACAGATTTTAAAAAGCCCCCGGCGAGGGTCGAACTCGCGACATCCCACCTACGAAAGCGGCGCTCTTCCAACTGAGCTACGGGGGCACCAACTGGGGGTTTCATCATTTGCGTGGTGAAACCCCTTTTTCATTCCAGCAATGATATAATATCACATATATGTGATAATTGTCAATAGCACAAATTTGTGATATATTATGACTGTCTGGGATGTCCTACAATATTCGGGCGTATATGACGACTTTTATAAGTCATGTTCAGATGATGCAGAATTGCAGCGAGCACTAGACAGGCGTATTTCTCAGTTAATGGAGTATGGGAACCAACTTCAATTTCCAGCATCAAGATTTCTTGAGGATGGGATATATGAGCTACGCGCTAAAAGCGCTAAACACCAAGCTAGATTGTTGTATTACTTTGATCCAGGTAAAAGAGCGATGATTGTTGTTGCTTTCTTAAAGGATCAACGCAAGATAGATAAAAAGTACATTGACCGAGCAAAACATATTAGAGAGATTCTTCGTGCAGAAAAGGAGCTATCAAGTGGAAAAATTATCACTCATTAAATTGAATCTATCCGAAAAACTTGCGGATAAGTCATATCGTGCTTCCTTTTTTAAGGAGTGGGCTCAGGATAATGTCGCTATGAATATGCGGCTCTTGCGTGATAAGCGGGGACTTCTTCAAAAGCAATTGGCCGAATTGTGCGGGACAGGACAATCTGCAATTTCAAGAATTGAACAGGCTGAATATTCAGCTTGGAACTTTACTACTCTGCTTCATGTTGCAGAAGCACTCGACGCTAGAATTAGAGTTACTTTTGAACCGGCTGAGGATGTAATTAAGCAATACAAAATGATGGAGGCTCAATCCAATGCAAGTATTTTAGGGACTGGGGCACTCATTGGTACTGGATACGGAACGCCGGAACGTCCTGAAATATCTGTGACTTCTTTTGCTAATAATCCATTAGCTATGGGAGTAGCTTTTCAACAGCAAACACCAAATCTAAGAAAACAAATTAATTAGGAGATTTAAATATGACGGAAACCCCTATAACGATAATTCATCCATCAACGGTTGAATATACCAAGGCCGAAGGTCATAAAACTATTTATGTTAATAATATGCGAGTGGGAATGACGCTAGGAGATGTTCAAGTTGTTTTAAGTCAACAAAACATGGTTCCAACCCCTACCGGCAAACAAGGAAATATTGAAGATTTGGCAACTTTGATAATGTCACTTCCTCAAACAAAAACATTTCTCAAAATGTTAACTAATATAATAGCTGAATACGAGAATAATTTTGGAGCGATAAATATTCCAGAACAGTATTTAACTCCAGTTGATTTAAGAAAACCTCTTCCAGAAAGCAAGAAAGCAGAAACTACGAAGAGTAAGTAATCCATTATAATTTGAATGTTTAGTGGCAGCATTGCGCTGCCATTTTATTTGTTGGTCAAATTAGGACACTACCCCATCTTGCAAGGATTTTACCAACAGTAACCTGCCTATCGATTGGCCAGTGATTTGGGCGTGGATGCCAAGACGGTGACACGGGTCTATCAGCGCTTGCGCAGCGCACTGTTTCATACCGCTGAACTGGAGGGTGCCAAGCTGTCTGGCGAGATCGAGCTGGATGAGTCCTACTTCGGCGGAGTCCGTAAAGGGCAACGTGGCCGTGGCGCCAGGGGTAAAAGCATCGTATTCGGCCTGCTGGAGCAGGATGGAAGGGTATACACCAAGGTTGTTGAATCGGTCTCGGCAGAAACACTCATGAGTCATATCCAAGCACATACCCGTAAGGGGTCTGTGTACTTCACCGATGCGTTTAGCGGGTATCAATCGCTGCGACGATATGGAAAACATATGGTGGTTAATCACTCCCAAGACTTTGTTAATAGAAAGACCAAAAACCACATCAACGGCATTGAAGGATTTTGGAGTTATGCTAAACACATTCTTTACAACTATCGGGGCGTATCGAGGTATCACTTTCCTATGTATCTAAAAGAAATTGAATACCGTTACAATCATCGTCAGGAGAATGTATTCAAACTCTTCCTGAAGATATATTTTGGTTACGTTTCGCCCTAATTACCAAAAATTATTTAAGCATTCATTTCCTATCTCCACTGTGAGTATGGGCCAAAGGATGCATGTAAATATACGCAATGATCATGCCATTATTGTGATTTCGACCGCAACACTAGCCCATAGAGCAAGCAATGATTGAACAACGGTAGGGCATGTTTACCGAATGACGAAGTTTTGACGGCAAGATGACTAAATAGCGACAGGCCTGTCCAAATGAACATTTCAGCCCAGATACCGGATGTCCACTCTATGGCACGGAGTCGAACTTCGACCCTTGTAGTAGCCATCCAGAAAGCGGAACTAGGATAGCTTTAACTCTGCCTTTGTTTTCCTGCCCGGCGAGGCTGGCGGTGTATAACCAGCTACCCTTTAAATTGTCTCTTCGACTTTCTTGCCCTTGTTAAACCTGATTGAATGGCACAACACAACTTCATGTTTGGCAGTAAGTTCCGCTAACTGCAAACGCACGGAAGCAAGCGAGATACCTGTAGCCACAGCGATCTCCTTGTCGAGTCGCTCACCATGCATTTTCATGTATCGCAGGATTTCATTCATAAATTTTATCAGTAGTGTCCGGTTATCTTACAAACTACCGAGCCAAGGTTAAGAACTGGCGCGGTTTACAAAGCAATTTATTTTGGTGCCGATTTGAAATCAGTTTACCCATATTCCGGTTCGAGTAACTTCCAGAGATCGATACCTCTGGAGGTGAGCTATAAACTTGGGCAAGACGTTGTTCGCACAGATTATGGAGTTCGTACCGTGGACCAGCTTTGCGCGCATCGTGGCGAGACATGGCGGCGATACCAGAGTGCGCAGCTTGAGTTGCCCAGAACAATTCAGGACCATGGCCTTTGCGCAACTGACCTACCGCGAGAGTCTGCGCGACACCGAAACCTGTTTGCTGGCCGACCAGACGAAGCTTTACAGCATGGGCTTTCGCTCGCCAATCAAACGCTCGACACTGGCCGATGCCAACGAAGGACGCGACTAGCACATCTGGGCAGACTTGGCCGCACTGCTTATCCGGCGTGCGCGCAAGCTGTATTGCAACGACAGTTTTGGAATCGACCTGGACAACACCGTCTACGCCTTGGATGCCACGACCATAGACTTGTGCTTGTCGCTGTTTCCATGGGCGCCGTTCCGCTCCGCCAAGGCAGCGGTCAAGCTGCATACCTTGTTGGATCTGCGCGGCAACATCCCGGCTTTCATTCACATCTCGGACGGCAAGGCCCACGAGGTCAACGTGCTGGATATGCTGTCCTTCGAAGCCGGGGCGTTTTATGTGATGGATCGTGGGTATTTGGATTTCAGTCGGCTGTTCGCATTGCATCAGATCGGAGCGTTCTTTGTGACTCGAGCCAAGCACGGCATGAATGCACACAGGTTGTATTCGAGCCCGACCGAACGGAACAAAGGCATCATCTGCGACCAGCGCATTGCGTTTGACGGCTTCTACATTTCGCAGGATTATCCCGAGCAGTTGCGGCGCATCCGTTTCAAAGACCCGGAAACCGGCAAGACGTTGGTGTTCCTGACAAACAATACCGTGTTGCCCGCACTGACCATTGCTGCCCTGTACAAGAGCCGCTGGCAAGTCGAGTTGTGCTTCAAGTGGATCAAGCAGCATCTGCGCATCAAGCGTTTCATCAGCAACAGCGAAAACGCGGTGAAGACGCAAATCTGGTGCCCACTTACGTGCTGATCGCCATTGTCAAAAAGGAGCTTCAACTTGATGCCTCTCTCTATTCTTTGCTACAGATTTTATCGGTGTCTGTTTTTGAGAAAATCCAGCTATCTCAAGCCTTCGCAGGCAGTGGGCAGCTTCAAGATCAGACTGACTTTTCTAACCAACTAAATTTGTTCAACTTTTAACCGGACACTACTGAAATTTTATATGATGACACAATTCGGATATCGGCGAATGGCGGCTTGTGGCACGGAGCGGAGCCCCATGGTATCAAGTCCGGTGCCCGAAAGCTGCCGGTCGTAATACGCATACTGCGACCCATTAGCGATTCATAGTTGCGGTAAACCGCATCCGACCAGTAAGAGCACTGCCGCCAGCAATAAAATGCGACGAAACAAGGTCACTTCTGCATTTCTTCGAGTTCGATGGCTGCCGCCAGCAGCGCCAGCCTGGCCACTACGCCATAAGCATAAAAACGGTTGGGAACGTCGTCCGGTGCGGGCTCTGGATTGGGCAGGGTGCAAATGGCCTCGAGTGCCAACGGCACGAAGTGCATGCCGGGCGCATTGAGGTTTTCGTCCGTGCCGCGCCCGGTATGCACCCGATAAAAGCCGCCCACTACATAGCGATCCATCATGTATACCACAGGCTCGGCCACAGCTTGGTTGATGCTCTCGAAGGTATATACGCCTTCCTGCACCAGTACGTCGTGCACCTCCAGCCCTTCCTTCACCACTGCCATCTTGTTGCGCTGGTGATGTGAGAGGTTGCGCACTTCGCTGGCATCCTTCACCGTCATGATGCCCATGCCGTAAGTACCGGCATCGGCCTTGACCATGACGAACGGTTTATCCTTGACGCCATATTCGGCATATTTCGCACGCATCTTCTGCAGGATTTCATCGACGCGCGCGGCCAGACATTCTTCGCCGATACGCTGCTGGAAATCGATCCCGCCGCAGTGCGCAAAATAGGGATTGATCAGCCATTGGTCGATGTTGATGAGTTGCGCGAATTCCGCAGCCACCTTGTCGTAAGCCGCGAAATGCTGCGACTTGCGGCGCGTAGTCCAGCCCGCATTCAGGGGCGGCAACACAATCTGTTCCAGATTTTTGAGAATATCCGGCACGCCCGACGACAGATCGTTGTTAAGCAACACCACACAGGGATCGAAATCACCTACGCCCAAACGGTTACCCTTGCGCTGCAATGGCTCCAGCGTCAGGCTGGAGCTGTTGGACAATTGCAGCGTAGTTGCAGTGGTAACATCTGGCAACAGGCTACCAAGGCGCACATTCAGCCCCGCTTGTTTAAGTATGATTATAAGCTGTGCCACATTCTGCAAATAGAACTGGTTGCGTGTATGGCTCTCAGGAATAAGCAGCACTCCGCGCGCATCCGGACATATCTTTTCGATCGCGCTCTGCGTGGCGTGTACGCAGAGTGGCAGGAAATCCGGATTCAGATTGTTGAACCCGCCCGGAAACAGATTGGTATCTATTGGCGCCAGCTTGAAGCCGCTGTTGCGCAGGTCCACGGAAGAATAGAACGGGACGGTGTGTTCCTGCCATTGTGTGTGGAGCCAGTGTTCTATGGCAGGCCGCGCATCCAGGATGCGGCTTTTGAGGTCGAGCAGCGGACCGTTCAGTGCGGCGGCGAGATGAGGGACCATGATGGTTGGGCGTGTTATATCGGCGGACATTCTAGCCGAGGCCCAGATTTTAGCCAGCTTTGAGTGAGTCTATAGAATCGCTCCCCTTGGTTATTGCTTACCTGAAAGCGGCCCATGGCGCTTGGCTTTCAGGTCAGTTATTCAGAACACCTGTAAGCAGAACCTGGCGTAATGCAACTACCGAAGCAGCTGGTCGATCTCATCCAAAATGAATGTTCAACAAGTAGTGTTCATAGCGTACTGGCATTCGAGCGTGACCGTCAAAAAATTGGCAGTTATCGATGAAATTTAGTCAGATGATGATGATATTACTTACCCGGGAAAATTATAAAACCTGATTTTTTTAAAAAACAACAAGTTGCCAACAAGTAGCAAAATTGGCACGACTTTTGCTCTTTTGTTCTCGACATGTAACGTTATTGTGTCTAGCGATTTATATGAAGGAGCATAGTCATGAAAAGCAATCAACAAGATTTAACCATTGGTGACCGAATGATCATGGTTGCGTTTATCGGGCTTATAGTTTTCGAATTTTTTGTAGAACAGCCGATATCTCAAATTCAACAGCCAATTTCTCAAATTAACATGGCGACGGCTATTATGACGGATTTTTTATAGTTAGAAGCCAGTATAATCAGATCATTAGTATCTATACTAATTGGGACCCATATGCCGGGATTTCGTTGATCCAAGCATCCACCTTTAACCCATTGCAATCATTGGGGGCTGCTAGTTGATATGGTTCAGCCCAATTTCGTCATTTGGGTCAATACACGACTGGCCACAACACCAAATTGTTTTTAACCAACCTTGAGGAGAACTACCATGAGTTTTAATACGCAACATATTGTTAAAAATGTATGTATTTCATTAGCAACCGTTGCTGTTCTGCTAATGGGGAATACAGCTTTCGCAGATACCCCTGATAGCCTGAAGGGTGCCACTGTGGTTGATGCAGCCAAAGCCAAATCGCTGATGGATTCTGGTGTCATGGTGATCGATGCGCGCGTTGCCAACGAATATGCCGAAAGCCATATCAAGGGCGCGATTAACGTTCCATACAAAGAAAAGAGTGCCAAGGCTGTGGATTTTGATGTAAGCCAGGACAGCATAGACCTGAGCAAATTCCCCGCCAATAAAAATACATCTATTCTTATTTACTGCAACGGTACCGAATGCTGGAAAAGTTATAAGGCCTCGACAGCCGCAATTAAAGCGGGCTATAAGACAGTCTATTGGTTCCGTCTTGGTATTCCTGAGTGGAAAGCCAAAGGTTATCCAACGGAATAATGGTCAATTGATAGATGGTGCCAACTCGGCGCCACCTGTCGCATTGGGCGAAGTAGTTATTCTTTGGCCTCGTCTCCCTTTAATCGACTTTTGGCATGAAGTATTTCGGAGAAATACCCAATGAGCTTCAAAACATTTAAATCGAAACTTATTTTTGGGTTCCTGCTCGCGGTTATACCCTTGCTGGCGCTGACCATCGTTGATGTTTATAGCGTCAACAAGGGTAACGATGCTTTGGCCTATGTTTACGAAAACCGGATGGAGCCGACTGCGGCACTGCAGGAAATGGATAGCGATCTCAAGGAAATCCGTTTCAGAATGGCTGCTGTATTGCTAGATCAGTTGCCTGCGGCGGGTTCACGCAATCACCTCAAGGAAATTCGTGGAAAGATCTTGGAAGATTGGGAAAACTTCAAAAAAGCTACAAATGAAAATGAGTTTAACGAAGAAGCCAGGACACAAATCACCAAGATCGACAAACAAATTGCCTTGCTACCGGCATTTTTGGACAAATTGGATAGCGCTTATGAAAAAGATGATAAATCCCTGATCACCCCAATGCTGGAAGACGAATGGCCGGCATTTCATAGCGGCCTGATCAAGCCGATCTCCGTGCTGCTTCCACAGCAGCAACTCGCGGTAAAGCAAACCTACGAAAATAACAAAGCAAATGGCAAGCTACTTGTGCTTTTTGGGATTTCTATTTTCGGTATCAGTCTTCTTTTGGGGACGATTGTGGCGTTCCTGATCATCCGCTCTCTTCTCAATCAGCTGGGAGGTGAGCCAGAGTATGCCGCAGAAATTACAGGACGAATCGCTGAAGGCGACCTTACCGTAGCAATTGAAACGAAGGCAAACGACCAGTCGAGTTTGTTGTTTGCCTTGAAACGCATGAGCGAAAACCTCACCAACATTGTCACCGGTGTACGCGACACCACCGAATCCATCACCACGGCCTCGCGGGAGATCGCCCAGGGCAACAGCGACCTGTCGCAGCGCACCGAACAACAGGCCTCCAGCCTGGAAGAAACCGCCTCCAGCATGGAAGAACTGACCACGACCGTCAAACAGAACGCCGAGAACGCCAAACAGGCCAACCACTTGTCGATGAGCGCCTCGGACATCGCGGTCAAGGGCGGGCAGGTGGTGGACGAAGTGGTGCAGACCATGGCCTCGATCAACACCAGCTCGAAGAAGATCGCGGACATCATCAGCGTGATCGAAGGCATCGCGTTCCAGACCAACATATTGGCGTTGAACGCCGCGGTCGAAGCGGCGCGTGCCGGCGAGCAGGGCCGCGGTTTTGCGGTGGTGGCGAGCGAGGTGCGCAACCTGGCGCAGCGCTCGGCCGCAGCAGCCAAGGAAATCACCGCCCTGATCGCCGCCTCGGTGGACAAAGTGGACGCCGGCACCCGGCAAGTGGACCAGGCCGGTGCCACCATGCATGAAGTCGTCACCGCGGTGAAACGCGTCACCGACATCATGGCCGAGATCGCCGCCGCCTCCAACGAGCAGAGCACCGGCATCGAAGAAGTCAACCACGCGATCGTGCAGATGGACGACGTGACGCAGCAGAACGCCGCGCTGGTGGAACAAGCCGCGGCGGCCGCCGAAGCGATGCAAGGTCAAGCGGAGGTATTGAAAGAAGCAGTGGGCGTCTTCAAGCTGAAGACAGGCAGCGGCGGCGCAGAGACAGCTGGTACTAAGGTAGCTAATCTTGTTGCCAAACTCGCTATCGCGCATCGCGCCCCGACCGCAGCTGCAATGCACAGGAAAAGGGACCGTACATGAACTATGAAAAGTCACTGCTTGATCGGATCATGGTGACCGCGGCAAAAAAGATGCGTTGCGAAAAGGGAACGCTCTTTCTCTACGACGAAAAGACCAAGGAGTTGTGGACGGCCGTCATCCAGCACGAATTCATTAACGATATTCGTGTTGAACCTCCGCAGGGACTTGCGGGATATTCCTTCTGGAAAGGCGAGGTCGTCAGTGTGCCGGACGCGCACGCGGACAGCCGCTTCAAAAAGGAAATCGACAAGCAAACCGGCTTTGTCACCCGGTCGGTACTATGCATGCCCGTGACGGACAAGGCAGGCAAAAGCATCGGCGTCGCGCAGATGCTGAACAAGCTGGACGGAACGCCGTTCAACGACGACGATGAAAAACATCTCAAGACCGTTGTCACAGAAATCTCGGAAACGCTTGGCAAGTCGGAAAGCTGGACAGCCCTCATCCCCGGAGTCATCTTGGCAGCAATCGTTGCGACTTCGGGATGGATTTTCCATGAATCACTTCCCGGCGGGTTGAAAAGTTCTCTCAGCTCCGTTCTCTTTGTCCTGATGCTTGGTGTATTCCTTGGCAATGTATTCATCCTTCGAATGACATTTCTCCCGGGCATTCGATTTTGCATGAGGCAGTTGCTGCGGTTCGGCATCGTCCTTTTGGGTGCGGACGTCATGTTTAGCGATGTGCTGAAGATTGGCGGAACCTCCCTGCTGCTGATATGCACGGTCATAGCGATTGCATTCGTCGTAGCGCATGCTTCGGGAAGGCTGTTCGGTATCCCGCTCCGGTTGGCAACCCTGATTGCCGGCGGCACCGCCATATGCGGTGGCAGTGCTATTGCGGCGCTGACGCCGGTGATCAAGGCAAGTGACGAGGACTTATCATTTGCCATCGCGATGAATACCCTGCTGGGGACAATCAACGTATTTTTGCTTCCTTTGATAGGGCACTATTTCGGCTTGAGCAACGCAGTATTCGGGCTCTGGGCGGGAACCGCGGTTAACGACACCGCCCAAGTCTTGGCAACAGGCCAAGCGTATAGCCCTGTCTCGGGCGACATTGCGACGATCATCAAGTTGACGCGAAATGCCCTGATGGTCGGAATTATTCCCATGGTCGCGTTTGTCTATATCAATTACATAGGCGGGCAGGTCGGCGGAAAAAATACCCCATTCCTTACCCGGGTCAAGCAGTCGATTCCGGGGTTTGTGCTGGGCTTTCTGGTGACGGCCACGCTCAACAGCATCGGATTGTTCAATTGGATGACTTCTTTTTCAGGTATGGACATATCCGGCTATATCAACCAGGTAGCAAGGTGGTCGCTTCTTATTGCCTTGGCGGGGATCGGTCTAGGAACAGACCTGTTCAAGCTGAGACAAGTCGGCAGCAGCACCATCGCCGTGGCGTGTGCAACCGCCATCGCGACCGCGGTCGGAAGCCTGTTTCTGATCACGGCATTCGGGCTGGGAAATCAGCTTGGGTTGAAATAAGGATTGCCGCGCAATCGGATGAGGTCAGGCCACCGGTTCATGCTGGTTGTCGTTATGCGGAACGTTTTCGATTATCACCGGAAACACAATTACCTTCAATTATGATAGCGACCATCGAATTTTTTTAACAGCGTTGTAGGATAATTCCGAATGGCAGGTAATGGCACCGCGCAGCCAATCGATCAAGCTGACTGCCGTCCAGAAAGGTCAGTGGCGTTTTGCGTACAGGTCAATATTCAAATCACCCAGTAACGGATACTGGTGACATTCAGCGCTCGACACAAAGCAGTCCTCTGACTCCCTTAAGAGCAGTCTTTTAGATCAGTACTCATTCTGCCAGGGTTGGGTACAACCTTACCGCGACGAATAGCAGGAAGGCGAATACCGCGAGCATGACCGTGAAATCGGCAGCGTAACCGTGAACGCTTTCTCCTCCAGTGATCATCAGACTGCGTAGCGCGTCGATTAGATAAGTGAGCGGATTGATCAGCGCGATGACGCGCAGCCAGCTTGGCATGATGTCCAGCGGATAGATCGCGTTGCTTGCGAAAAACATCGGCATGGTCAGGAGTTGCCCGATGCCCATGAAACGTTCGCGCGTTTTTACGATGCACGCGATGATGAGCGAGAAAGTGGCAAAGATCCCCGATCCCAGCATCACACTGGCCAGCACCGCGAAGATAGCCAGCGGATCCAGCCTGAGCGAAACATGCATGATGAGAGCGACGAGGTAAATGACGACTGCCTGAACAATGCCGCGGAATCCCGCGGCGACCGCTTTGCCAAATACCAGCGAGACTCGCCACGCCGGGCTCACCAGCAGTTTATGCACCACGCCAAGGTCGCGCTCCCAAATGACTGCGATGCCATAGAAGATCGCGCTGAACAGCACGCTCTGTGCGAGGATGCCGGGCGTGATGAAAGCGAGGTAGCTCAGTTGCCCGGTGTGGATGCCTCTAACCTGGGCGAGCACCTGTCCGAACACCACCAGCCACAGCAACGGCTGCACCGCGCGGGAGATGATTTCGGTCGGATCGCGGGCCAGCTTGACCAGTTCCACTTCCACAATCGCGGCACTCTCGCGGATGAATCTTTCCATTTGTCCGTTCCTCAGCCTAGACGGTGAGCCGTCCTGCGGGTCTGGGCGGCCTCGCGGAAAGTCCCGCCTTCGTGTATCAAGCCGCCCGCGTAATGCGTGAACACGTCATCCATGGTCGCGTCCGCCCCGAGTTCCGCACGCAACTCGGCAGGCTTGCCGGTCACGCTTACCTGTCCCATATGCAGGATCGCCAGCTTGTCGGAAAGCGTCTCGGCTTCTTCCATATCGTGTGTGGTGATCAGAACCGTCATGCCGTAATCGTGCCTGAGATCCAGCAGACGATCCCACACCACGCGGCGCGCAACCGGATCGAGCCCTATCGTCGGCTCATCGAGGAACAGGATCGCAGGGCGATGCAGCATGGCCTGAGCAAGCTCAAGCCTGCGTATCATGCCGCCGGAATAGGTTTTCACCAGCTTGTGCGCCGAATCGGTAAGGCCCATGAAGTTCAGTGCATCGGCAATGCGTTCACCCCTCTCGGCCTTGGTCAGGCCATAGAGTTTGGCCGACAGGCGCAGATTCTCGTAGCCTGTCAGCGTACCGTCCGCCGACACGAGTTGCGACACATAGCCGATGCGCTGCCTGACTTCTCCCGGAGATTTAATGATGTCGTACCCCCCGACTTCGGCAGACCCGGATGTCGGCGACAACAGCGTCGTCAGCATTTTGATCACGGTGCTCTTTCCCGCACCGTTCGCACCGAGCAAGCCGAAAATTTCCCCATAGGGTATGCTTAACCCGATGTGATCCACTGCGGTCAAATTCCCGAACAGGCGGGTCAGATCAGACGTCTTGATGGCAAATCTGTCGGATGCGGCTGTGCTCATATAGGATGATGATCTACGGATACTAGAAATGCAGTATAAGGAAATATCATTATAAGTTGGTGAAATAGTATCCGGGACTTAACTGCTAGTCGACTATAGGCTTGGAATATGCAACAAGGAGCACGCCGCCCGCTCACTACTTGCTTGCTACGCTGAATGTCATCCAATCGTAGGTGTTCAATGCAACCCTTCCTGAAGTGATGATCGTCGAATATGGCGCGTTCTAAGAGATAAATTATTGTTCATTGTGGCGCTGACTTTCGAAGGGTTTGTTTTATCATTTACCGATTGCGTAATCGTGCTCTTCCGATTTAATGCTATATAAATAATGTCGTTCCTATGCACCTTACATTCCATGTCCCGCCAGCCAGTCACATAGTCGTTGCCATCCATCCTCAGCGGCTTCCTTGCGGTAACTTGGGCGGTAATCGGCAAAGAAAGCGTGAGGAGCATCAACGAATACGTGAATATCTGAGCGACTCTCTCCAGTTGCCAGCAATTCCTTCATGCGCTCGATGCAATCAAGAGGGATGCTGATGTCCTTGCCACCATAAAGTCCCAGTACTGGCACCTTGAGCTGAGATGCAATATCGGTTGGATGTAAGGGTTGCAGTTCACTAACGGTGCCCGTGAGCTTTCCATACCAAGCTACACCGGTTTTGACCTGAGGATTGTGCGCACAGTAAAGCCAAGTTATGCGACCACCCCAACAGAATCCTGTAATGGCCAGATGGCTAGCGTCTCCTTTGGTGCGCTTGCCAACATAATTTACCGTGGCATCGAGGTCTGCAATGACTTGCGCATCGGAAACCTTGCTCAACACTTTGGCAACAATCTCATTAATATCCGTCATTGAGGAGACACCTCCCTGACGGGGAAACAGTTCTGGCGCGATAGCCAGATAGCCGAGCTTGGCTAAACGTCGGCAGACATCTTTGATGTGTTCGTGTACCCCGAAGATTTCGTGTACGACCAACACAACCGGGAAGCCGCTGTCCTCTTCTGGATGGGCCAGATAGGCAGGAATTTCACCATCAGTCACGGGGATTTTAACTTCCTTGGTCACGAGCGAATTGCTATCTGTGGTGATGGTCTGTGCTGAGACTGGGCGTACTGCCAGCGCGAAACCTGTTGCCGGCAGCGCCACCATGAAATCACGACGAGATGATGAACAGGGATTGGAGTTATTCATCAGCAGTTTTATAGATCGAATATGTGGATAGTCGTTGCATTTCTCTCGTCGAAAACGAATCGCAGACTCTAAGTTCCTTTTTCTTCATCGGACATAAATTCTGAGTATCGCCGAACGGGAAATAGCAGGCGCGCTTAGCGTCCCGTCGAACCCGATGGCGCGGCGCGTAGATATTGTCGTGGCCAAGACACCGTCTGCCCTAGCGTCTGGGCGGCAGCCAGCGGCCAGTAGGGGTTGCGCAGGATTTCACGTCCGAGAAGTACCATATCGGCTTGCCCGGTGCGGACGATGTGATCGGCCTGCGCCGGCGAAGTGATTAGGCCGACAGCGGCGGTGGCGATGCCAGCCTCACGGCGCACCCGCGCAGCGAACTCGGTCTGAAATCCGGGGCCAGCTGGGATTTTCGCCGTCGACACCAGGCCGGCGGATGAGACGTCCACTAGATCGACACCAAGCCCCTTTAGCGCGCGGCACAGCTCGACCGTCTCGTCCACAGTCCAGCCGCCGTCGACCCAATCGGTGGCCGACACGCGGATCAGCAGGGGGAGTCTCTCCGGCCATTCAGCTCGTACCGCGGTGACTACATCCCGCACCAAGCGGGTACGGTTTTCGAAGCTACCGCCGAAGACATCTGTACGGCGGTTGGACAGCGGCGACAGAAACTGGTGAAGCAGGTAGCCATGGGCCGCATGTATCTCTACTGTCTGAAAACCGGCTTCGCGTGCACGGCGAGCACCAGACGCAAACTGAGCGATCACATGGCGGATGCCGGCTTCGTCGAGTTCGCTCGGCACAGCATAGCCTTCGCCGAAGGAAACGGACGATGGGCCGACGACTGACCAGCCACATTCGGGCTCACTAAGCGTGCTTTGCGCCTGCCAACCCAGCCCAACGCTGGCCTTGCGGCCAGCATGGGCCAACTGTACTGCGGCCACGCAACCTTGCTCCTTCGAAAAGCGCGCGATGTGTGCCAACGGCTCGATCTGTTTATCGTCCCAAATGCCTAGATCGCCCAGGCTAATTCGTCCCTCAGGCGTCACTGCCGTTGCCTCGATGATCATCAGCGCAGCGCCACCGACAGCGCGGCTGCCGTAATGCACGAAATGCCAGTCTGCCGCCATACCATCGTGTGCCGAGTATTGGCACATGGGCGGGATGCCGATTCGGTTGGTCAGGGCAACGTCACGAAGCTTGAGGGGTTCAAACAAATGAGTCATGGTTCGGTTCCTGATGGAAGAAGGGATAATGTACTTTATCATACGGCAGGCGGGATGTACTTCCCGGGCCCAAACAGAACCATGCGAGAGAGTTTTTAGGTAGCGTAGCGGTAGGTATCACGGATGCGCTCTTAATGCCATCGTTTCAGTCAATTGTGCCATCCATTGTCGAACGAAAACAGATTACTTCTGGCATCGCATTGAACTCGACTCAGTTCAATCTCTCCCGCATTTTTGGGCCTGCCATCGCAGGGATTTTATGGTCAGTATCGGTGCAGTGGGGTGCTTCGCGGTGAATGCGGCATCGTATATAGCTCATATAGGGGCAGTTCACCAACTTCCGCTTGGCACCGAACTGCCCATCGAGCCTTGAAAAAAATCCTTCTCGAAAGCAGACAGTGACGGCATGTGGAAACCGGAAAATCAGGATTACGAAAAGCGACGTTCAATTTTCTCATGCTGTGTTGCATCACTTTAAACTGAAGCAGTCTTCAGAATGGCACCCAGCAATAGAAAAATCGCCCAGCAAGCTAAAAGCTTTTTTCTGTATGGCTGTCCATTTCTTTCTAAATATTCCGGGTGAAAAATCCAACCGCCCCACCAAATATTCCCAAGCATTCCCGCTTTTGAATAGGCAATCATTTGAAGTTGGTAATATCCACCGATATCATCATGCGTTTTAGTTACTAAAAAGAAAGCATGAACACCCCTCTGATGAACGCATATTTTTTGTATATTTGTATGCGTCTTCACCTTCTTAAACTCTTTCCCACTCCTTTTTAACTGGTTGCGGCTTGTTTTGCCACACCGGACAACAGCCTATCGGGAGCGAGGCGACGGCCTTGCAGCAGCCCTACCCCGATAAATCCCTGCGGACCATGCAGACTGACCTTGCCATCCGGCAAACCGGTGTCCAGTCCCAACCGTTGCCCTTGTGCCAAGCGTTTGATTTGTACGTTATCCAATTGCAGTTTGGGCATGTCCGGTATCAGGGATTCCAGCGACAAAATACAAGCATCGCGCTCGGCTTCGGTCATCGCTTCGAGTTGCTGCAGGGTATAGCCGTTGCGTAAATCAAAATGCGCTATTGCGGTGCGGCGCAGCCTGATCAGATGAGCACCGCAGCCGAGTGCCGCGCCGATATCTTCGGCAAGCGTGCGTATGTAAGTGCCCTTGCTGCAACGCACGGTGATGTCCATCTCTTTGCCGGAAAAGGAATTCAGCAGCAGCTCGTGGATCACCACGCTGCGCAGTTCGCGCTTGATGGTTTCGCCTTTGCGGATGTATTCATAGAGCGGCTTGCCCAAGTGTTTGAGCGCGCTATGCATGGGCGGGAGTTGTTGTATCTCGCCGCGAAATTTGGCCAGCACCGCATCAACATCGGCCTGCCCGGCCTCGACAGGATGTTCGGCGATGATGTCGCCTTCGGCATCGCCGGTGGTGGTGGTTTGTCCCAGGCGCAACAAGGCGCGATAGGTCTTATCGGCATCCAGCAAAGCGTTGGAAAATTTGGTGGCCTCGCCGAAACAGATCGGCAACAGGCCGGTGGCGAGGGGATCGAGTGTGCCGGTGTGCCCGGCCTTTTCGGCTTGAAACAGCCGGCGGACCTTTTGCAGCGCGGTGTTGGAGCTTAATTCCAGCGGCTTGTCAAACAGCAGCACGCCATCTAATGGGCGAAAGGTACGCGCCATCAGAATTTATGAATTATCGGAATGTAGTTTGTCGCTGGCAACTGCCTGATCGATGAGTTGCGACAAGTGGCTGCCGCGTTCGATGGAAGCATCGTATACGAAATGTAGCTGCGGCATGATGCGCAGCTTGAAGCTGTGCGCTAACTGGCTGCGCAGAAAACCACTGGCGTGCTCCAAGCCTTGCTGGGCTTCCTCGTGTTTGCCATCCAGACGGGTGAAAAATACTTTGGCATGGGAATAATCGCCTGCCACTTCCACGCCGGTAATAGTCACCAGACGCACGCGTGGATCATTGATTTTAAGACGCACCAAATCGGCAATTTCGCGCTGCATTTGCTGGGCGATGCGATCAGTTCTGGCAAAGTTGCCCATTGTTATCTCATTGCGCCCCAGTTACAGGGCGCGCGCAACCTCAACGATTTCGTAGGCTTCGAGCTTGTCGCCCACCACCAGATCATTGAAATTCTTCACCGACAAACCACACTCGAAATTGGCTTTCACTTCTTTCACGTCATCCTTGAACCGTTTCAGCGAATCCAATTCTCCGTCGTGTATCACCACGTTGTCGCGCAGCACGCGCACCTTCGCACCACGCTTGATCATGCCTTCCAGAACATAACAACCGGCGATCGTGCCCACCTTGGAAACGGTAAACACCTGGCGCACTTCGACCATGCCCATGACGCTTTCGCGTTTCTCGGGAGCCAGCATGCCGGACAGTGCTGCCTTGATCTCATCTACCATCGCGTAAATGATGTTGTAGTAGCGGATATCCACGCCGGATGATTCTGCCAGCTTGCGCGCGGCCGCATCGGCACGCGTGTTGAAGCCGATCACGATCGCCTTGGAAGCCAGCGCAAGGTTGATGTCCGACTCGGAAATCGCCCCCACTCCGCTGTGGATCAGATTGACTTTGACCTCGTTGGTGGAGAGTTTTTGCAACGATTGTGCGATCGCCTCGGCGGAACCCTGCACATCTGCCTTGACGATCAGCGACAAGGTGCGAACCTCGCCTTCGCCC
>CAVRKV010000016.1:0-18353 GCA_963721755.1 uncultured beta proteobacterium | reverse complement strand
GTGAGGCATCAGCTCGGCAAACAGGCAGATACGCTCGGCAGGCAGAAACTTCTTCCCCTGGGTGTCGGTAAGCTCTGGATTGAACACAAACTGCCAGTTTTCACCCTCACGAGCCAAATCATCCAGGTGCCGGAGGCATGCCAGCTTCACCCACTTGCACGCGATGATCTTGCCTTCGGTCACGTCGCGGGCATATTGTGTTGCTGTCTCGCCGAAATGCTGATCTACACTTGATCCCATGAATTCTTGCTGCCTCCTTCGAACGGCAATGGCGCCTGGCGATTGTCGCTGGTGGTGACTCTTGAGCGCGAGCTGGGCGAAAGCCCGAAGCTGGCCAGGAATTTATCCACCTGCTCGGCGGCCTGCTTGGCTGCAACCCAATACGGTGAATAAGAAAAGCTGCCGTTCGGGGTCGGTATCATGAAACCGTCGCCGCCCTTCCACTCCTGGCCTGCGGCAATTGCTTCTTCTTCTTTCTGTGTTGCAGCATGCATCGCGCGCGCAAGCATCATTTCAGCCCACACCAGCTTTGCCCACGACTGGCAATACAAAGCAAGCGCTGCGCGATCCAGCGCGGTGATCAATCCATACCTGGTCAGCTCGGCAGAGATTCGCTTCCACTCCTTTTTGGCTTCCGGCCAAAGATGCTTCGGCGTGCTCGGGATCTCGATCTCTGGATTGAATTCGGCCAGTAGTTCATTGAGCGGGATCTTGCTCGGATTGCCGCGCAGAACATGCACGTTTGCCGGCAGCGGCTTCGGCCCTCTTTGTCCCATATTGTTGATCTCTCAATGTGAAGAGGGTGTCGTCTGACACCCTCTATCTTAAACTCCCGCACTTAAAAATTTGGTTAACCCAACGGTCTAGAGTTTTGCGGACGCAAGGATTTTTACCCCCTACCCCACCCTCCGTCATGCCGAGCCGTCTTCTTGTCGTGGCAAATCTTGGACATCGCTTGCCAGTTCGAACTGTCCCAGAATAACTTCATGTCGCCCTTGTGGGGGATAATGTGATCCACAACAGTTGCTGGCAACAGTCTCAGCATTCCTTCCCGGCACTCAGGACATTGACACAATGGATGCGCTCGCAGGAAGTGTTCTCTGGCCTGCTGCCATTTATAACCATAACCTCTCTCGTTCGATGAACCACGCCGTACTTCTGAATAAATCTGCTTGGTGCGCTTGTGCGCGACGCAATAGGCACCATCGTGAACCAATTTACTGCAGCCATGATGTCTGCATGGTTTGGGCGCTGCATTGGGCATAAAAAAACCAGCCGGGCTTACGCCGGGGCTGGTTGTTTCCTTTCGAGACACTTTCCCTGATTAGCAGATTGAGCGATATTTTGCGCACATGGTAGGGAAATGTCAAGTGCTATTTTGCGATGGGCCAGCAGCACGTACTTGCGCATGGTGTCGACATGGATGCCAAGCTCGCCTGCCATCTTGCGCTCGGACTTGCCCTGGCCGAACTGATAGACCTCGATCACCGTCAACCGAAGCACTTTCTGCAGCCTGCGCACGGCTCCATCGACTGCCTCGAGATCATGATCTATCACGTCAAGCGGGATCGCGGAATGATAACCATCGACGTTTTCGTGGAGATCGCCGCCTCCGATGCTGCACGAAGATGAGAATCCGAGCGCTCCGCTCTCGCATCTGATCGCCCAGCGCCCCCAGCACGACAGCAATGCATCAACCCACGCGATCTCCACTTTCATCGTTTCACCCTTTCCATCGCTTGTTTCACCAATCCGCGTATCCTCAACCGTTTCAGGATCAAGGTGCGCTCTGCAGCGCGCTTCGCCAATTCTTCCAGCATGCGCAATTCATCGACGCACTCGGCCGGATCGCCATAGAACCGTTTCGGTAGCGCCTTCATGGGGGCCTCGCAGTAGGTGGTTGCTTGATGAAAACCCTGGGCTTGCGAGATTCGTTGAACGTTCGCGCCAGCCAGTTGGTGATGAAGCGCCTCACATCGCGCTTGTGTTTTTTCGGGTTTGCCTTGTACCAAACCTCGATTCGCGTGAGTTCGGCATCGACATCCAGCTGCGGATAGGCTTTTTCCCATTCGTCCATCTGGGCTTCGCTGATGCCGGTGAATAATTCCCTGGTGTGATCCCAGAGGATCTGCTCCTGCGATCGAGCAGAATTGCTCGGCGCTGGAGAGTTCTTTGAAGAGTTAATTGAAGAGTTAGTGTGAACGACGTTCACTGCCTCGTTGTCGCTACGTTCACTGCCTCGTGTCGCTACGTTCACTGCCTCGTTGTCTTGAGGTAGTGAACGTCGTTCACTACCTTCTTCAAGTTCAGGCCAGCCGATGTGATATTCATTTCTTGCCCACCGGCGCCCTCCATAACCATGCTTAAAAACTGTTATCCAGCCAGCTTCGATTGCTTTTTGCAAATGGGAAATCACGGCTCGGTTCGAGAGTCCGGTTTCGGCACAAAGCAGCTCTACGGACGGAAAACAATCCTCTCCAAAGTCGTTCATGTGGCATGCCAAAGCCAATAGCACGAATTTGGTAGTGGATGGAAGTTGCGTCTTTAATACCGCAGCGCGCCAGGATAAAACAGGAATAGTCATTAATTTTTTCTCGCTTGCTTTACTATGAATTTTTCAAGCCGAGATTCCGCCTCGGAAATCAGGCGGCTGCCATTGAGCCACTGCTCTACAGTCGTGAAACGCTTGGGTGCTGCCGGCTTCTTGCCGATCTCGCGCCCGGCTTCGCTGGCATAAATCAACTTGACGCCCTCTCCGAACTCCTTGCGAAATTCATCGAGTATCCTTGCGGCCGCAGGAAATTCCGCGCGATTTTTTGCAGTCGCACTCACATCGCCACCTCGTTACGTTCAACTTGCGCGGAATAACCGGCGCGCGCCGAGCGCTTGAATTCACGTTGCAAACTGGACGGCAGCGTGATCCTGTGTTCCGGGCTGATGAAGCGCGTCAAATGCCCTTCGAAATTGACGATCACCTTGCCGGTTGGCCCATTGCGCTGCTTGCCGATGATGATCTCTGCCAACCCCTTGTCGAGGCTGTCCTCGTTGTAAACCTCATCGCGATAGATGAACAAAACCGTATCAGCATCCTGCTCGATCGCGCCGGAATCGCGCAGATCAGACATGATGGGCCGCTTATTCGGTCTCGCCTCCAATCCTCGGTTCAATTGCGAGAGTGCCATCACCGGGCACTGCAATTCTTTGGCCAGATGTTTAAGGCCACGGGAAACTTTGCCGAGTTCCAGCGCGCGATTGTCCGCGCTGCCATCGATATTCATTAACTGCAGATAATCGATGATCACCAATGACAACCCGCCGCATTCGCGATGCACCCGTCTTGCCCTGGTGCGTAATTCGGTTGGAGATATCGATGCATCCTCGTCCAGCCATAACGGTGCATCCTGCACCTTGCCAAGCGCATCGGAGATGCGCTGCCATTCATCGTTGTAGATCCTGCCGATACGCACGCGCTGCGCATGGATGGAGGACATCGCCGACATCAGACGCAACCCCAGCTGCTCGTTGATCATCTCGAGAGAAAAGATCAATACGGGTTTTTTCTGCACCACCGCGACATTCTCGGCGATATTCAGCGCGAAGGCCGTCTTGCCCATTGAGGGCCGCGCCGCCAGTATCACCAGGTCGCCGGGCTGGAAGCCTGTCGTGATCTGGTCCAGATGTTTGAACCCGGTTGATAGCCCGGTAATATCGTTTTGCTCGTCTTTTAGATGAAGTGCATCTATTTTTTCGACAACCTTTCCCATTACGGCGGAAAGCGTCTGCGGGCCTGAATTGCCGCGGCTGGCAATCTCCGAAACCGACTGCATCTTCGCCTGGGCAAAATCCACCAGGTCGGCAGCGCTCATCCCGGCGAGCGCATAGGCTCTCGATGTCACGTCGGTCGAAGCTGAAATCACCCGTCTTACCAACGCGCGCTCGCGCACGATCTTCGCATAATGACGTATGTTCGCAGCAGAAGGTGTGTTTTGCACCATCTTGCCGATCTCGACCAAACCGCCCGCTTTTTCCAGCAGCGCATGCTGCTCCAGGAATTCCGCGACCGTGATCGCATCCGCCACCTTGCCGGATTCGACCAAACGCTGGATCGCGCGAAACATCATGCGCAGATCGCCGGCATAAAAATCCTGCTCGGTCACCACGTCGGCGATCTTGTCCCACCCGCTGTTGTCGAGCATCAAACCGCCGATGACAGACTGCTCGGCTTCGATGTTGTGCGGAGGCTGCTTGATCGCCTCATCGAGGAATTCATTGCTCATGATGCGGCGAACCTTTTAATGCCTGGCGCCGACCTGCATAACATCTCGCGCACGAAATCTGGATCGATGCCGATATGGTGGGCAAACAGGTCCAGGCGCCCGTCGAAGAAGAAGCGCACTGCCTCGTTGCAGATTGTGGTTTGTTTGCTGGGATAGTGCTGAATCTCGATATCGTTATAGGCCTGGCGGATCACCGCGATGAACAGCCTTGCTTCACCACCGGGAATATGGGCATGGCGATCCAGCACCGCGCCGAATTGAGCAAGACTAGCCTTGAGCCGCATGAAAGCTGCCCTTTACGGCAGCGCCGGAGTGCGACCGGAGTCGGACTCCGGCCGCATCGAATAAAAAAATGCCATCCGGCAGGGGAAGACCGGATGGCACAAGTCCGCTTGCGCGGCTTCGCTCAGGGAGGAGCATGAAGAAGGTAACGAGGCGCATGTCATGCTGCGGCCTCGACAGGCTTGGAATGTTTTTCGGCGATCTTGTCGCGCAACTGGTACACCCGCAGCGGGGGCACCTCGTCGCGCCAGCGGTAGACCGCCTGCACAGAAATGTCGAGTATCGCGGCGATCTCGTTGATGCTGCCGAATTCTTTGATTGCTTCGTCCAAAGTCATGGAATCTATTAAACCACAGTTTAGCTCATCAATGCAACCCCTGTTTGAGGGTTTCGGTTTAGCATCCCTCAACATAAGTTACTAAACTGGGGTTGACAACTTCAAATAAACCGTGGTTTAATTCCTCCATGCCGCTTGATTGCGGCTACGCAAGACCAGCCCGAAGGCGCAGCCAATGTGGTCGGCAATCCCGCAAAGCGCCAGGCGTAGGCTCACCAAGAGCCAACTGGAAGGGGTGAAAAGCAGGTGCAACAAGGAAGCTCCCTGAGGATCGGTGTGATTCCGTGAAACATGAAAATGTCGGAGCTCGGGCAAGCAGCTTTCCTCCATGACCCCGATAACTGGAGGCGGTATGGCGACAGTACACAGTAAACGCTACACGACTTCTCGCGCCCCATATAGGCATGCGTGACAGCCGGAGAGACGGCAAGGATTCGGGCGCAGCTCCCACAATTAACTTTACAAGGGGTTGAAAAAAGGGCAGCGCTCGATGCAGCAAAGGATAACCGGGTTTCCAGCTTTCCACGGCTATTCAGTGCGCGGCGGCGTCCGGGTGGATGGTCGAGCGCGCACATAAACAAGGCTTAATACGGTGCAGCACCGCAAGGTAAGCCGTATCCCGAACAAGGCTGCACGAGGCACGGGGGCAAGTGGTGAAGATTGTAATGAGCGACATGAGAACGTCTGGAGTCAGTAGCACCACAGCAACGACGTGACAGCCGGAGAGACGGCAGAGAACAGATGTAGGAGCGGGCCATGCCCGCGAATGAAAGATCGATCGCGGGCATGGCCCGCTCCTACAAAACCGGAACAAGGACATGGCGACGAATGATGAAAATTTTACCGAGAAAGAACTACGCGCAGCGTTCCAGTTGTGCGGTTTGTGGCGCAACGGCTGGACCTACGACCGCGCCATCCATACCTGCAATGTCGCGATCGGGCTGCGCAACATCGTCCGCGCCAGCCATCGCAGACAACAGCAAGACGGCAACCCCGCGCCGCAGCAGCGGGCTTTGATATAGAGCGAACATCATGCAAACATCCCCGGAAATCTGCGAACTCTCCGACATTATAGTGCGCAAAACTGAAGCAAAAGACTTCAATTTCGAAATCGCAAAACAGATCGCCGACGCCGCATCGTTCTTCGACGGCATCAATCCGGCGCACGTCGGCCATGAGCGCGAACAAGCCATCCAGCATATCGAAGCCTTGCACGACATCGCCGAAGCACTCGCCGGAGACCGCGTGAACGAGATCTATGCGCCGGAAGAAGAATGCAACGCGTTGCTCAACGCAACATTGCCGCTGGGCAACATCTACTGATGGCCGCGCGCGCTTATGAGATCGTCGTGCTCAGTGCCAGCGGACGCACCAAGCGCGAGATCATCGCGCATAGTTCGGTGCAGGCCGGCAGGGATGGCCTGTCGATGGTTCCGAATGAGGATGCAGCCTCATCGTTCGTGCTGATCTGCAAGCCGCTCGCTCGGCCTGTTTTAACGAAAGGAGAATAACCGCAATGCGCAACGTGATCCTGTTCCCCAAAAAAATCCAGCGGCGCAATCCGCATTGGCTGCTGCGCCTGGCAAGAGCCCTCGCGCGGATGCGCAAAGCGATCGCCGATTACCGCTTCTTCCGCATGCGCGGCTTCTCGCGCAAGGCCGCGCTGTTCAACGCCAGGAACACGCTGCCATGAAGATAATCCGCTTCCTCGATGAATACTGGCCGCTGATCGTCACCGTGCTGGGTGCAGTGATCGTGCTCTTCTGCATCCTCGCGGCGGGAGAATATATCCAGCTGCAGATGCTGCTCCGATTGCGATGAAGCGGATCGCCGCCATCCTCGCGCTGCTCTACTCCGTGAATACCGAGCCGGAGCAGCCCAAGTGGGAATGGTGGCAGGAAGGCGTGCTCGGCGCGCCGTGCAGCCTGAAGACCGACATCGAAGAAGGAACGTGCACCATGAATATCAAAGACAAACCGGATTGGGCGAGAAAATGACCAGACAAACTATATTTTCTCCGTGTCGCACCTACCGCTATGCGCTGTGGCGCGAATGGATCGGCGGAGATGGCTACGCGATGTTCGTAGGACTGAACCCGAGCACGGCTGATGAGACGCAGGATGACCCGACGATACGGCGTTGCATTGCCTTTGCGAAGGCATGGGGGTACTCAGGTCTGTGCATGACCAACCTGTTCGCCTTTCGTGCCACCGACCCGAAGGATATGAAGGACGCGACAGACCCGGTAGGCCAGGACAATGATGAGCACTTGCGAACACTCGCGGGTGAAGCGGGCGTGATCGTGGCGGCGTGGGGCGCAAACGGAACGTACAGAGGACGCAACGACGAGGTGCGAAAGCTGCTGCCGGCACTTCACTGCTTGGCGCTGACGAAGGACGGTCACCCTGGTCATCCGCTGTATTTGAAGAAATCACTGACTCCGATTCCAATGGGGTCGAACGAATGAAGCTCAGGGACGCTGCGCGGCGCCCTATCGCGCAGCGTCCCCTGCACCGCAGGGTTAGGGGTGTAACGATGCAAGGTACGCTGTTTGCGCGAGAACATGACCTAAGCGACGTGGTGTACACGCCGGACTGGTGTGCACAGGACATGCTTGATTGGTTCAGCCCGTGCGGCAGAGTGCTTGACCCGTGCAAGGGCGCTGGGGCGTTTTTCGACAAGATGCCAGACGGCGCGGAATGGTGCGAGATACGCGAAGGAAGGGACTTTTTCGAATGGCGCGAACCGATGGACTGGATTGTGAGCAACCCGCCTTATTCGAATTTTCGGGTGTTCTTGAATCACAGCTTCACGGTGGCCGACAACATCGTTTATCTGGTGCCGGTGAAGAATGTTTTCTCGGCATACGGGATGCTGAAAGAGGTAAAGGAGTACGGAGGAATAGCGGGGATTCGACTTTACGGCGGAGGCGCGCGAGTCGGGTTCCCAATGGGAAACGCAATCGGGGCGGTGCATTTCAAGCGCGGGCATTCTGGGCCGTGTGAGATGACGCACTACACCCCTAACGTTTGAATTAAGCCGCTGCGCTTCGCGCAGTCGGCCTTGAATGATGGGTTAGGCTGAATTTTAAGGAGACGAAGATGAGTGTTCTTTATTGGATGATTGAAAAAAGTATTGATGGTGTCGCTCATTGGTGGATACCGGATCACAGCGAGTCTACACATTGGGATGACCCTTGTAGATGGACAACTGACTCTAGCAAAGCTCGCCACTACAATGAAAAATGGGAGGCAGAGTTCGTCATGCAACCAGATATGAAAGACTGCTCTGCAACAGGGCACATAGATTGTGATGGCCCTGATTTAACCGAGGTTTTTGAGATACCTCATTTTTTAAGAAAGAGCATAGATTGATTGTGCCTAACGGTCAAATTTAGGGGCTGCGCCGCTTTTGCGCAGTCCATCTAGAATGCAGGGTTAGGCATATGGAAATAATATGAAATTAGAAACATTTATGGGTGAGGATGACAGCATTTGCAGTTGCTCCAGATGCGGATGTGTTGGAGAGTACGCTAGTAAAAATGGGATCAGAGATAGGGACTGGAGATATAGTATTTTTGGCGGGAAAATTGGAACAAAGCCAGACGTTTTATATTGGCTTTATTGCGATAAATGTGCAGATGAAATGGAGCCTTATCTTCACAAACTAAGAGACATTTTTGAATTAAAAATTTTTGTAAACAAACTCGAAAGGTGCATAAATGAAAAACGTAGACAAACAACTCAAAACAACAGGACAACTCCGCACCATGCTGGCGAACGCCGCCAAGGGAGTGATGAACGGAGACTTGGATATAGATCGTGCGCTGGCACTACATAAGCTGGCGAAGAACATCAGCGAGTCGCTGTACTCTGAAACTAAGATTGCAATGTTCAGTCACGAAGTTGGGAAGGATGTCCCTGCTATGGGAGAACTACAGCTCGGTGATCCTAGTGATGCCTAACGTTTGAATTCAGCGCCGGGCCGCTTTTGCCCGTGCGCTGGAATGATGGGTTAGAGGTCATTTTTGGAGGAACAATGGATATTGTGATTTCAGTAAGCTACGGGAACGACAGCATTGCAATGATGCAATGGGCGCATGAGCGCCAAGCTTTATCCGCTGCTCATGTTGCTGTGGTTTACTGCGACACTGGATGGGCAGCGCCAGAATGGGAAGCGCGCATTATCAAAGGCGAGGCGCTGGCGAACAAACTTGGGTTTGAACCTGTGAGATTGAAAAGCATGGGCATGGAGGCTCTGGTGAGAATGAAAAAAGGCTTTCCGGGGAACGGGCAACAGTTTTGCACTTTATGGTTGAAGGGACTGCCGTTCTTGGAATGGCTAGAGCAGAACGACCAAACCAAGGCAGCGATGGTTTTAATTGGCAAGCGCAGGGTGGAAAGCGAAGCCAGAAAAGACACGCCGGAATTTGTTGAGAATAGCGAATACCACGGTGGCAGAAAAATATGGCATCCATTGTTTGCACACAGCAACGAAGAGAGGAACGCGCTGCTTGAGCGCGCAGGGTTTGAGGTATTGCCGCACCGGAGCAATGAATGCAGTCCTTGCGTAAACGCCAACAGGGGCAACTTCAGGGATTTAAGCGAACAGCAAGCGCGGAAGGTTGAGCAACTGGAGACCGAGGTAGGGCAAACGATGTTCAGGACAGATCGGTTTAACGCCAGAGGCATACGCGAAGTTATCAAATGGGCGAAGTATTCACCGGGGCAATATAAACCGGGGCAAGATGATTTGTTTACCGAGGGATGCGGCTCACCATTTGGGTGCGAAGTATGACCTCTAACGTTTGAATTAAGGGGCTGGCCGCTTCTGCGCGTCCCGCTTGAGCGTAGGGTTAGCCGCCGTGCAACGAAGATAGGAGCTTTGAACATGAATATTGCAAAAGATAAATTACACAAAACATCGAACCTGGCTGATAAGTTGGGGCTAGAAGAATGCTCGCACCATATCCGGTACGCTGACGATTGCCCAGAGTGCGAAAGGGTTTGGGATGAGGCATACCCGCCAACCATCAGCAAAGCTGCCTACGATGGCGCACGGGAAGACTTGCTGATATGGAAAAAGAGGGCATTGGAGGCAGAGAAGGAACTCGCCGAGATAAAGGCGGCTAACGGCGGAGTTAAGCACCGCACCGCCAAGTAACACAAGTTAGCCACGCTGAATTTGCGTGTGCTTGAACGTAGAGTTCGGGGCGCGGCTTAACTCCGCCGTTCGGGGCGCGAAGTGAACAATTTCAGGAGACCAAAATGAACAAAGAAGATTATGAATTGGCAAGGCAAGCGATAGACCAACGTGATGCGGAAGCAGCAAAAATTAAAGAGCTTGAATCACAGGTCATAATGCTTCGAACTGAAATTGAGTCGAAGAATGCTTTGTTGGAAATTCGGCAACGCTGCATCGACGAATTATCAATAAAGCTGCGCACGAGCGCCCCGAACGTACAAATTAAGGCGGGCGGCGCACTGCCCGATCAGGAAGCATAAACCACGCTGAACCGCCTCGCCTTGAATGTAGGGTTGGGCACTAAGGAGGAATGATGGATGGGAAAAATTTAGCCTACTGGCTGGCGGACAAGATAGTTGCCTACGATGACTACACAAAGCAGGCCGCTGATGTGCTGCGTAAGCAGGCGGACGCTATTGAGCATGGACAAGCACATATCTATGCGGCGGAAGCGGAACAGATAACGCGACCATTACGCGAGCTGCTGAAACGTACTTTGCCTATGGTAAGCGGTGCGGGGTGCGGAACATTGGCATCGGAAATATGCAAAGCCATTGGAGTGCCCAACTTAAAGTAGACACCCTAAAATTCCCGACAAAGGCACCATAATATGCAAACTCTTTATAGACATTTTGTTCACCACTTGTATCCCACTCCTGCGCCGATGAAATATTGCCCGTCGGAATCCAGCGTGGCATTGATGCCCAGATAGAGCGCCTTGACCTCCAGCAGATCCTCGCGCATCGATAGCCTGGCGACGGCCGAACCACCCTTCCAGCCGTAATCGATGCGCGCCTCGCCGGTCTGTTGAACGGCGATCCATGGCAGCGGCTCGCGGGTGACGTAGGTGGTGCTCTTGCCGGTCTGGTCGTCGATCACCGTGGTGACGTTCTGCGGATGCAGTCCAAAAGGAACCCGCGAACTGGCCAGCACATACTGGTGGGTATCGGCCTGAACTTGCATCGGCAAAGGCACCTTTTTCTTGGCCACTGGTGCGTAAACGACCACGCTGGGAGGCTTGATCGCCTCGGTTGCTACATGGGCAAGCTGCGGAGCGCTTTGAGCGATTGCAGGCGTTCCTACGGGCTGCTGAGTGGGTTTGAAATGCCACCACAACAACGCGGCCACCAGCGCGACGATGGCCAGGTTGAGGTAATGCATCCAGTGCGCTCCGGTCTCTTCCAGCCATTTCTCGGCCCATGTTTGATGAGTATCAGTCATTTCAGCCTTTCGCCGGCAAGCCGTCTTCTACAAAATCAGCGGCGCGTGATCATTGCAATGATCAGCAGATCTATGAACAGGCCCTGCATCGCGAACAGGTTCCAGATCACTTCCAATGCCACGCCCATCACTCTCTCTCCCATGTCAATCCATCAGCCGGCTGCATGTCCTTGAATACCTCCCATGCATGCTCGAAGATCTCCGCGCGGTCGTCCAGGCCGTTCAAGCCGCCGTTGATGCAATAGGTGATGGTCTGGATGTCGTCCTTGTCGGCGATGACGTTCAGGTCGACGCCGGCGCCCAGGCTGTATTGCTGCAATGCGTTCAGCGCCGCGTGGCTGAGGTTCAGCCCGGCGCCGGATTGCCAGAACCAGCCAGCCGAGAGCGCAGCATAGTCCAGCCGCTCGAGCAACTGCGGCTGCGCGACGAAGTCCACGCCCAGCGCCTGGCTCAGCAGCGCGTAGTTCTTGCGTCCGGTGATCTGCATCAGGCCGCGGCCCATGTAGCGTTCGCCGTCGCCCGGCTCGGTATTGCCAAGATCGGCGCGGCCTTCGTAGCGTTGCTGGTAGGCCAGCCGCGCAGGGTTCCAGTATTCCTTCACGGCCACCAGACGGTCTGACTCGTGTCCGGCCTGCGCGATGAAGTGCGCGGCGCGCAGAGGGGTGTTGATGTCGAATCTGGCCATCGCCGCTTCCAGGTGCGGCTGCCAGATCGTGGCGCGCGGGGTGGGAATGTCGAATATCCTGATCAGGTGGGTTGCGGAGATGGAGATCATGAAGGCTCGGCTTTGCCTGGCTGCTCGCTTTTATTTTTCAATGCGATCGCAGCAATGATTGCAGCGATGCCACCCGCGAACGAAATATAGTCCGGTGACGCAGCCACAACGAATTTGTACAGCATGGTGATGCCGGCCGCCAGGCCGATCGCTCGTCCTGCGCAGTAAGAGACGCCATCGTTTTCCGTCATCCAGTCCTTTATTACTTTTTTTATCAGGATGATCATTGTTTCCCGTTCCCGTTGTGGTGAGAGATATAGTCGATCAACGTGTTGTTGAGCTGGTCGAACTTCTTGCCCATGTCCTTGATATCGGTGCCCACATCGCGAAAGCCGGTGCGGAAGGTCTCTTCCATCTTGTCGAATTTCACATCCAGATCAGCACGTTCGTAATGGCGGCTGGAGATGGTTAATTTCAGCGCATTGAGCTGTTCCACATCCTTGTCGTGCTTTTTGAACAACTGCGCGATGGAGTTCTTGCTCTCCTGGTCGCGCTGCCGGTAGAACCACCACAGCACAACGAACAGACAAGTCAATCCGCCGATCGCCAACTCCGAGATCAGCACGTCCATTTTTTCTCCTAAGGCTGGTAATGCGGACAATGCCCGGGCTGGAACAGGCACAACACCTTGCACATGCCGCGGCCCATGCCGCGCTTCCAGTTCACGACGCTCGCGCCATCGGCATCCAGGCAATGGCTGTCGCACCAGGCCGTGATCGTGCAGTTGCTGGTGTTCGGCACCTCCCAGCAAACCAGCGTCCACGCCAGCCTTAAAATCGCGTCTATCGGGTAGAACAGCAGCAACGGCGCCAGCCAGATGCGCCAGCCGAGGGAAAGGTGCATCCACTTCGAATGCCCGTCAGCTGCCGGCGCGGACAGCGCGGCGTAGCAAAGGAAACCGATCGTCAGCAACTGGCCAAGCACGAAGATCGCCACGAAAGGATGCAATAAAAAATCGGACATGGTTCCTCCAAAATAAAAAACCGCCCAAACAGGCGGTTGCGATAAAAATCAAAGATAAGGCAGATGTTCAGGTTCCGTCTATCCTGGAGACGGACCGGCAGCTCATTTCTACTTCGTACCGTCCGTGGAAGTAATGGTGCGCAGGCCGTTCGCATCCACAGTGCCTGCGATGCGCACGCGCCCGTCCTGGCCTCGGAATTCAAAGTTACCAGTGCCGCTGGGAATTGTCGCGTCCCCCATCGGCAGTATCGCCATGTCCATGCGAGTCTTCTGCATCAATGTAACCGCCCCGTCAACTGGCATCGTACCGTTGATACCGGCGATCTGCTCGACACCGTCAACATACAACACTACCGCCTCGGCAAAGTAATTGTCCGCCCCGTAACACTCCCCAAACTCGTAGTATTGATCGCTCAACGAGAACTGTTCAGAGGCAAGTATATATCTGTAAAGCCCTGCAATGTTATCTACCTCAACCATCGTGTCCTTAGGCAATGAGCACCCTGCAAAAGACTTGAAGATGCCATCTAGCAAGTCAAGCCATAGCATGTCGGATGGGCGTATCAGATAGAAGACTGGAGTCAATCCCGAGGCAGGCACCTTTTTTTCGGTCACGGGATCCCACATGAATATGCGCCAGAATCGTGGGCTGGTTACTGGAAGACCGGTAAGAATCGCATTGATGGTAGTCGACAGCACCAAAGTTTCAGCGACGCTTACATTATCTATGACCGAAACTCCGAGCGATTCCGCAGCCGAAAGAAAATCGACAATATTGGTCGCGCCAGCCAATGCCCCGAATGCTGCGTCTGTAAGCGTCAGTGATTCTGCCTGAGCTGCGTTGGCTGCTCCAGAGGCGGTTGCGCTTTGCGAATCCGCAGAGGTTACTGATTCTGTCTGCGTGGGCGATGCATTCTGGAAGGCGGCACCTACATCAGAAGATGATACGGATTCTGCTTGTGCGGAACTAACGTTTAGCTGAGTCAGCGTTAGAGCATTCAACTGTGTATTTGCAGCAGTTGAGTTTCTATAGCTAATGAAGAGGAAAGAACGAGTTGCCCAAGTCGAATCGGTTACAGATATAACAGAGGAGCCATTTATCAATAATGAAATAGTAGTGCCATTGCAGACAAGACTCAGGGTATAATATGTTCCAGTTGTCCAGCCGGGAATCGTATATGTGCTGCCAAGCTGTGTAACAGTTCCTGAACCATCTATCTTGTAAAGAATAGCCGTACCTTGAATTATGTCTGCTATATAACCGCTGAATCCATTATTAGTTGCAGTAAGTCTTATTTGGGACCAGTTGGTAGATGAGTTAATACCCAAACTGATCGGGCAATCTACCTGCCAGTCATTAGTTGGAAGATTCCCGCCTCCTTTGGGATAATATCCAGAAGTTGCTGCCCCCGTTGCCGTAGAAGATAGATACCCCGTACCTCCATATACTTGTGTACTGGAAGCTGAACCCTGCCATCCTGCACCTAATGTATCAACATCAGGAATATGTGATGTTAGAGCGGTATTGGCTGCCTCAGTAAAGGTATCGTAAAGATATGCCATTACGTGCCTGTCACTATTTGATTAAGAGTACCGTTGAATGTCACAACTTCGATCGCCGCTGTTTGTGGAGATACCCCACTGTTTACAGCATCAACAAACAAATAAGAAACACCATTGACTTCGATCGGCCATGGGTCTGCAATCTGCGTAATCTCCCATCCTGTCCCAGTATGGGTAAGAATCGGGTTTGGTGTGACGATAGACCAATTCTGCCGGTCGTATGAGTATGCCCGATAGATGTTTGTATTCCCAATCCTCCCAGTATCAACTAAATACCATCCCTGATATGCCCCACTACCACATTTTGGGTCAGCTTGATTAACGTGCATAGATCCTGCGCTCCCACCAGAAAAAACCTCTAACGTGGTAAGAGGAGAATTTACAACAACCCACGACAGTCCATCTGTGCTAGTTGCGTACATCGGAAGCCAGTAATTATCTGCGGTACGCAAGGTGTCGAAAATCATATACCAGTTCTGAGTTCCTTCCTTCCAAACTGTTGAGTTACCATAATTTGTAATGCCTGATGGTGGGACTGCAAAACATGCAGCAGATGCCCCCCAATTGATACCATCAGAACTATATCGAACTTCGATCCCGGGAGATGTCCAATTACTATAGTAAAGAAAATAAGTTGATCCTACTTTTATTACGTTTGGGCATACAATTCCACTAGCAATTTGTGGACTTGAGCTTTTACTCCAATTAATTCCATCAGAGCTTGTGGCATATCCAAGCGCACTTGATGTGCTACCCTGATACCACATCTTGAATATTCCACCTTCATAAAGAACGCATGGTTGCATCACCGCAACACCTTCCCATGCCAACGTAGGCGTCAGAATAACTTGACGAGCACTCCATCTTCCTTGCTCTGGTATTGGTGAGCTACTATTGGCGGCATCGAGCGTTGAGCCGCTCATCGACAGGTTTGACCCTAATGTAATTGGAGAGAGAATCCCCCCAGACGACATCCCGTAGAGTTGACTGGCAGCCAGTGTCAGCTTCGACATTCCTGGAGGTGCACCGGGATCGTTGCTTTTAAGCATATTAGCAGCTCAGTGTATAGGTTACATTCAACGTCGAAGAATTGGTTACGGCCTGGTCACCTCCGGTAAATAAACCTGCGGAAAATAGCGTACCCGTAGTGTCACCCTTGGTGCTCACCGAGATCAGGAACAGTCCCTTGATGGTGGTGCTCGCGTTCATCGTGTAAACCATCGCAGATGCAGTTGCCTTGCTGCCGCTTGATGCAGAAGAGAATGAAGGTGCTACACGAGTGGATTGGGAATAGTTCTGATCTTCCGCCCATCCACCATGCGAGGCCGAGGTATCCCCTGCGGCAGGTCCGCTCGTATAACTGGTCGCGGAGATCAAACCACCATACCATGCGGCGGTATAACTCGACCCTGCCAACTGGTTGTCGAGCATGTTGTTCTTGCCAACGGTAGTGACTAGATTGTCAATCGGCTGCTGCCATGCTTCATACTTTGGAATGGCGGCGAGCTCCAGCCACGCTTTTGCGAGCACGCGGGAGAAATAGAAACCGAATGCAGGGTACTTTTTCAGTTGTGCCTGGGCATCATCGATGCGTTCACGCAACTTGAGGTATCGTTCCCTATGCTCCGGCAATGGTTCCAAGCAGGACACAACATAGCGCCCCTTGAATTCCACATTTTCTTTTTGTCCGATACGTTCTGCAACCATTACGCCAGATGAGTCAACGCTGTTTACTTTATCTGAATAGAATTTCATTTCACTTCCTCCACGTCGTTCTCGTTGAACCAGCGTTGATGTATATCGCCATCGGCAACACTAAACTCCACCAGATAGCGGATCTCACCATCATGCAGTCCCTGGTCGATGATCTTGCCCTCGATCGGTGCGATGATCTGCCGTACAGGCGTTTGTTTCTTCAGGATGTGATTCATGTTTGCTTCCTTTCTCGGTCAGTTTTAGGCGATGGCATCCAGTTGCGCGCGCAGGATGCCAATCTGCGCATCGAAATCCTTGAGCTTGTGGTAGGCGATGTTCGCCGCGTAGAGAGAGGGTTCATCGACGCCCTGTGTCGCGGCAAGCGCTACGGCAGCGGCCAATAATCCATCTCGGGTCACGCGCGGCAGGAGCTGGGCCTGTTCGAGCGCGTCGATCTGCGACTGGATAGCCAGCCTTGCATTTGCCGCCATTTTTGCCGTTATCTCTGCCGCAGTGCTAATCGTGGCGCCAATCTGCGCATCGTCCGCGCAGGGTACCCAGACCAAATCAGGATGGAATCTCCCAGCAGGATCGATGTCAGTCAATTCAACGATTTTGCCAAGCTCAAGCCTCGCCCACATATCACCACCTCACCCAGACAAATCCATTCCCGCCAGGATTATTGCTCCCGGAACCGCCCCCACCATTAGTCGCCAAAGTTGCGCTGCCATAAAGTGAGCCTGAGCCAGCGAGAAAACCATTTCCGCCATTGCCGTTATAACCCCCCCCTGCACCACCAGATAACGCCAGCACTACACCGGATCCAATACCACTTGTTGAGGGCGTGGCTGTGCCTCCGACTGCTGTGCCACTAAATGAACTTCCACCAGTACAAGAAAAGAATGTGCCAAAAGATGATGTGCCGCCTGATGTATTGATTACGCCACCGGCGCCGACTGTAATCGTAATGGAGGTTCCCTTTTTACCGTAAGCCCAACCTTCGAGATATGCGCCTCCACCACCCGCATAATTTCCCGAAAAATCTCCTCCGCCGCCAGCCTGTACTCCAACATTCACGGTATCGGCAGGCATGATGAAAGTGTAAGTGCCTGGCGTCACGAACAGTGCGATCTGCGATGGAACGCGCAATGAAATGCCATCCCAGGTACAGCGTCCCGGTCGTGACCGGTGCGCTGCTTCCGGCGATATGTCCTGTGACCTTGACTGTCATGTAGCGCGCTGTTGCGGGTGCACTGACCGTGCCACCGACCGGCGTAGAAGAAGTCGGCAGGCTGTTCGACGTAAAGGCTACCGATGTCGATATCGATGACTGTGTGTTATCAAACCACAATACCTCCAGTTTTCCAGAGAGATTCGCCGCGCCGGCCTTCACTGCGCCATTGAGCGTGTAGGGGAGGCCTCCTGTGACCGGTATAAATTCATTGCTTGTTGCATCTCCGCCGCCGTTGGCCAGCACCGTCGAGGTGAACGCCAGCGAGGTGGCGCCATCGAGCGGATTGGAGGTATTGGTCGCGACTGTGCCGCCGGTATATTGGGTCATGGTCCAACCGTCAGTGCCACCGTTTTCAAACGAACCGTTGCGCAGCAGGTTGGGCCCAACCGGAATCAATGCCGAGTTGCTGCCATCATGGTTGTGATCCTGAACAGCGCCTGCCTCGAAGGAAGCGCCCAGCCATTCACGCAGGTGAATCAGGTCGTCGCGCAGCCCGGTCATCAGTTGCGAATCGAGCGGAGAATCCGGATCGACGGCCGAATCGGCGACGCTTACCCATGCCTTGCTGATCGCGGTCATTTCGAGACCTCTTCAAGCCTGAACATCTCGCGCTTGGCCGGTTCGCCATTGCACTCGATCAGGTAACGCTTGTCGAAGTTGTAATCGCTGTTCGGGAAGCGATCCAGCAATCCGGCGAATTTATCGCACGAAGCGCAAGAGGATGCGCGCACCAGGTCGAATGATGCCTTCGGGCACCTCACC
>CAVRKV010000015.1:0-22370 GCA_963721755.1 uncultured beta proteobacterium | reverse complement strand
TTATAGATATGTAAATGGCGGCAATCCCTAGACATGCATTGTTACGGTCAAATTGCGAATCAGGGTATTGTCGTTTCAGCTAATCAACTATTTGTAGTCACGTAGCTCCGGTGGGGTGTCGTCATGATCGCCGTGAGGTTGTTGGCTATAGGCTTTGACAAATACTTCACGTTCGTTCTTTTTTGTTGGATGTGTAGGAATGTCCAGATTGTGGCAAATGGTATCTTCACAGTAATAAATGACCTTGCGTCCTATATTGTGAAGTGTGCTATGGTCGAGCTTGAACCCTTCTTCCATCAGGCCATTTTCCAAACCCTCCAACGTGTAATGGCGCAAGTTGTAGGATACACGCAGGGTGTCAGGGGCATCACCATATTCAATTTTGCAATCTGGCAGCCCCGACAATAACAGATATGCACGCTTGATCTGGCCGGAAGATTCAGCATCAAATACGATATCACGCTGCTTGTTCAATTCAACGGAATCTGTCATATCAATCTCACGGTGGCAAGGCTATCTTCCCTGTAGTATTTGTATCCCTTTTAGAAGATTCAAAGCTTGATTAAGCTGATAGTCATTTTTGGAACCGAATTCGGTAGGTGCCATTTTTGTCGTGTCCTCCGTGGGATTGCGCGGAGAAGGTTCGCTCTTGATATTGTTGCCTGGCTTATCATCAGACGGCCTGTCATTGATCAAGTGCTTGTCCAGATCGGCTTCACGCAAGCGGAATATACCGCTTTCACTGCCGGCGTTAGCGGGATCATCCACCAGAATGTCTGGCACGATACCCTTGGCTTGTATGGAACGTCCTGACGGTGTGTAATAACGCGCAGTGGTAAGTTTGATCGCGGTGTTATTGCCTAAAGGCAAAACTGTCTGTACTGAGCCTTTACCGAAAGTTTGTGTACCCATTATGACTGCTCGCTTGTGATCTTGCAGTGCACCGGCAACAATTTCCGATGCGGATGCGGAGCCCACGTTCACAAGGACGACCAAGGGTACGGTCTTGAAGGAATCAGGCAGGTTCTTCAGGTAATCGCTTGTTCCATTGCCATGCAGATAATCTTCTGGGCTGGCGGTCAAATGCATTTTGGCGTCTTCAGTGCGGCCCTCGGTATAAACTACAAGTTCATTTTTGGCCAAGAAGGCTGAGGAAACTCCTACAGCAGCAGTCAGCAGACCGCCCGGATCATTACGCAAATCAAGAACCAAGCCCTTTAATGGGCCTTTATTTTCTTTTTCAAACTTTTCCAGCGCGGCGGCAAGATTTTCGCCAGTCTGTTCCTGAAACTGGGTGATACGGACATAACCGTAACCTGATTCCAGCAATTTGGATTTCACACTTTGTACTTTGATGACAGCTCTTACCAAAGTAATCTCAAGCGGTTTAGGCACATCCTTGCGGATGATGGTCAGAACGATTTTACTGCCGGGTTTGCCTCGCATGCGTTTAACGGCATCGTTCAATGACATGCCCTTGATCAACGTGTCATCGATCTTGATGATGAAGTCGCCGCTCTTGATGCCGGCCTGATAAGCAGGAGTGTCCTCGATCGGAGAAATGACTTTAACCACGCCGTCTTCCATTCCGACTTCGATACCAAGCCCGCCGAACTCGCCATGCGTGCCGACTTGCAGTTCCTTGAATGCATCCGCATCCAGATAGGCGGAATGCGGATCCAAACCGTTTAACATACCTGCGATGGCGTCGGTAATCAATTTTTTGTCGGTGACCGGTTCGACGTAGTCACTCTTGATGCGACCGAAAACCTCAGAAAATGCACGTAACTCCTCGACAGGCAGCGGAGTCGCGACTGATTCCTTGTCAGCAACGGCTGCGAAATGCAGGCTGATTGAAACGCCTGCGACCAAACCCAAACCGACCAAACCAACTTTTTGCAGAAAACGCATAATTTCCTCGAATTTATTTCGTTGCCAGCCATTTCATGGGATCGAGCGGCTTGCTCTCATGGCGCAGCTCAAAGTATAAACCGAATTCCTGGTTGCCGCCGCTATTCCCGACTGTCGCTATGGTATCACCACCGTGCAGAACGTCTCCGACCTGTTTATAGAGCGTTTCATTGTTGCCATACAAACTCATGTATCCCTTGCCATGATCGATGATCAGAAGGTTGCCGAAACCGCGCAGCCAATCGGCAAATACCACCTGCCCGGCAGCGATAGCCTTGACAGCCTGCCCGCTGGGGGCTTTAAGGAAAAGCCCCTTCCACTGAACCGAACTGTCGGGCCGCAAGGCACCGAAGCGATTGGTGACCTCGCCCCTGACCGGCAGCGTAAGTTTGCCTTTAAGTTGGTCGAATGGACTGCCATCAAAATGATTATCCGGCAGATTGTCATTGCGAAACAGAGAGTTTGAATTCGGTCGCGATAGCATTTTCGTAATCCTCTCGACCAATTGCGCCAGACGGGTTTCGTCACGCAGTAGATGGCTGATCTCGCGGTGTTGCTGGCGCAGCTGCTTTGAGATTTTGACCAGCATCCGTTGACGAGCGTGCTTTTCTTTCTCGAGGGTTTGCTTCTGAGAAGCCTGTTCCGTGAGCAATGATGCAAGCTCCATGCGCTGACTGAGTGTAGCCTTGCTGGTCGCATCCAGCGCGGAGATATCATTGCGTAATGTGGCCAGCCAGGCTGTCCGGCCGCGAGCGATATATTGGTAATATTGCAAATCACGAACTACCTGGTTCGGATTCTGATTATTCAGCAATAGCTTGAGGTATTCCTGCTTGCCGCCAAGGTATTGTTGATAAATCAATTTGCCAAGAAGAGCTTGTTGACCGACCAAATTGGCGTTTAATTTTTGCTGCTGTGCTTGCAGGTTGCCGAGCTTGTTGTCAGCAACGGATTGCTGTGCCGCAAGTTGAGCAAGTTTGCGATTGATGTTGCTGATAGCCCGTTCGGATTCGCGTAAAGAATCGGCCACCTCAGATTTCGATTCGCTGGTTTTGTCCATTTCGCGCTGCATTTCTGAAATGCGATTGCGCAGATTTTCCAGTTCTTCCTGTTGATTGGCGTATGCAGTGCTGAATAAAACCAGGCTACATAATAAAAGAGACAGTAAGCGTGCTGATAAAATCACTGTATCTGAATCAGGCTGTGCCCAGTCATTTCAGCCGGTTGAGGTAAACCCATAATGGTCAGCAGGCTGGGCGCGAGGTCTCTCAACGCGCCATGATCGGCCAGTTTGGCTTTGCGCCCGATATATAAAAAAGGAACCGGATTCAAGGTGTGCGCGGTGTGCGCTTGATGTGTGACACGATCCAGCATTTGTTCCGCGTTACCGTGATCGGCAGTGATGATGACTTCGCCCCCGATCGATTGCATAGCCTTGACCACACGTCCGATGCATATATCCAGAGCCTCGATGGCTTTGGTGGTGGCTGTCATATTGCCGCTGTGGCCGACCATATCGCCGTTGGCGTAATTGCAGATGATGGCGTGATACTGGCGGCTCAATATCGCTGCTACGAGTTTATCCGTGACTTCGAACGCACTCATTTCGGGCTTGAGGTCGTAAGTTGCAACCTTGGGCGATGGCACCAAAATACGCTCTTCGCCGGGGTAGGGCTGTTCCCTTCCGCCATTGAAGAAGTAAGTGACGTGGGCATACTTTTCCGTTTCGGCGATGCGCAATTGCCTCAGTCCCAGATTGGAAATATATTCGCCGAAGCCGTTGTGAATTGGTTCCTGGGTATAAGCGCAGGGCAAATCAAAATCCTCGCCATAGCGGCTTAGTGTGACGAAACTGGCAAGCTTGGGAAAGTGTGCGCGGGTAAATCCGTTGAATGTTTTGCCAGTTAAAGCGCGTGTGATTTCGCGGGCACGATCGGCGCGGAAGTTCATGAACACAACCACATCGCCATCTTGCATGGTCGCCGCTTGCGCGCCACTTTGTACAATGGCCGTGGGTTTGACGAATTCGTCCGATTCGCCGCGTGCATAGGCCAGTTCCAATCCGTCCGATGCGTTTGTAGCAGTAAATTCGGCGCGGCCCTGGGTGAGCAATTCATAAGCGGGTTGCACGCGCTCCCAGCGGTTGTCCCTGTCCATCGCGTAAAAGCGTCCGACGATGCTGGCAATTTGCCCGACACCCAATGCAACGCATTTTTCCTGCAACAGTTGCAATGATTGCGCGGCACTCTTGGGGGGGGTATCGCGCCCGTCCAGGAAAGCGTGCAGATAAACTTTTTTCAAGCCATTGCGGGCGGCCATTTCCAGCATGGCAAAGATATGATTTTCGTGGCTGTGCACGCCTCCAGGAGAGAGCAGTCCCATAATGTGCAATGTGCTTCTGCTTTGCCGGGCCAATTCAACCGCTTTGCTCAACGCGGGGTTGGTATAAAAGCTGCCATCCTCAATATCCACATCGACCCGGCTCAGATCTTGATACACCACGCGCCCGGCGCCGATGTTGAGATGCCCCACTTCAGAGTTGCCCATTTGATGGGAAGGCAGGCCAACAAATTTTTCGGAAGCTTCAAGCAATGTGTGCGGATAATCGTGCCAAAGCTTGTCCCAGTTGGGCTTAAGGGCGGCAAGAATAGCGTTGTAGTCGGCATCCTCGCGGTAACCGAAACCATCGAGTATGAGCAGCAAAACTGGGGTGACTTTCATTGATGTAGAATATCAGCAGATAATAATTTTACAGGGCCGCATTTTAGCCGAATTCGACCTTGATGGTGTGTGGCTAGGCAGGTTAATTAAGGAAATAAAATGGTAAACAAGCTGATTGACAGGGATGAGGACATTCAACAGGCCGCGCTAGCCATCAAGGCGATCGCACATCCGTTACGCCTGAAAATTTTGTGCGTACTCGGTGATCAGGAGATCAGTGTGCAGGACATTGTGGAACAGGTCGGCACATCTCAGAGCAATATTTCGCAACATCTGGCGATATTGCGCGACAAGGGCGTATTGGCAACGCGCAAGGACGCGAATCGGGTGTTTTACCGCATCGGTGATCTGCGCACCCTCAAGCTGGTCGGAATGATGCGCGATGTATTCTGCACGGTGTAATTTGCTTTTTACTTATAATATAAGTATATCCTAATATATTAGGATTACACATGGGGTAAGTGAAATGAAACGAATATGGATGGTTGGCATTTTGCTGATGAGTGCTGTAACGGTCCATGCTGCCGAGCAACTCGCTGTTGCACCCGTGCAGTACCGCGAAGTGGAACAGACTTATAGCGTTGAGGGATTGGTGGAAGCTACGCGGCAATCCACCGTATCGGCGCAAATCAGCGGGCGCATCAAGGAAATTAATTTCGATGTCGGCAACCGCGTCAACAAAGGTCAGGTGATTTTGCGCATAGATGAACGTGAAACCGCGCAGGCTTTGGCGGGTAGTAACGCGCAAGTGTTACAAGCGCAAGCAACGTTGCAGAATGCCAAAGCGAATTATGAGCGTTCCAAACAATTATTCGAGCAAAAGTTTATCAGCCAGGCGGCCTTGGATAAGGCTCAAGCCGATTATCAAGTGGCAAGGGCGCAAGCCGCAGCCAGTGAGGCGGGTGCCAGCCAAGCCAGTCTTGAGCATGGCTACAGTGCTGTAGTAGCGCCTTACGGAGGGGTAGTAGCGGCACGTCTGGTGGAAGTGGGTGAAATGGTCACGCCGGGAAAGCCCTTGATGGTAGGGTTTGATCCAACCGAGATGCGCGTTGTGGTTAGTGTGCCGCAGTATAAGTTGCCGGACATCGGCACGCATCCAAAGGCCGTGGTGGAGGTGCCTTCCTTGAACCGATGGATCAAGGCGGCCTCGACCATAGTGCAACCACTGGCCGATGCGCGCACTCACAGCACGCAAGTGCGTGTGTATTTGCCGGCCAATGAGGAGGGGATATATCCGGGCATGTTCGTTCGCGCACATTTTGTGGTGGGTAAGGCCAACAGATTAGTGATACCTGCCAGCGCGGTGCTGCATCGCAGCGAAGTGGTGGCGGTTTATGTCGTCGATGAAAAAGGCGGGGTGAAGCTACGGCAAGTGCGATTGGGAGAAGCAACCGCTAACGACGAAATGGAAGTTCTTGCGGGGCTGAATCCCGGCGAGAAAGTGGCCCTGGATCCAATCAAGGCGGGCATTGAGCAATAATTCAAGGATCAAAGACCAAGGCTTGGAGTTCTAGCTCTAACTTCATGTTTGGAATTTCGACTTTATTCCGGATTTTAAAAAAGCATGGGTATTTCAGGACATATCTCTAAATATTTTTTGCACTCGCAAATGACTTTGTTGCTGGCTATAGTTGCCGTGCTGCTCGGAACGTTTGCGGTTTTGGTGACGCCACGCGAAGAAGAGCCGCAGATCAATGTAACCATGGCGAACGTGCTGATCGCCTATCCAGGTGCCTCCGCCAGGGATGTGGCCCAAACCGTGGCAACGCCGGCTGAGCAGGTGTTGTCGCAAATAGCCGGGATAGACCATGTATATTCGGTAGCACAGCCCGGCATGGCGATCATTACCGTGCAGTTCAAGGTCGGCGAAGCGCATGTGCCTTCGCTGGTCAAATTATATGACGTGCTGAATTCCCATGCGGATTGGCTGCCTGCCACGCTGGGTGTATTGCCCCCTATCATAAAAGCCAAAGGAATAGATGATGTTCCGGTGGTCGCGCTGACTCTGTGGCGCGATCAGGCAATCGGCGGGGGGATAGAGCTGACACAGGTGGCACACGCCATCGAGGCGGAATTGAAACGTGTGCCCGGAACACGCGAAGTCACTACGCTGGGCGCAACCCAGCGCATGGTGAGAGTGCTGCTCAACCCGGAAAGCCTCAATGCATTTCAGCTTACCATGCAGGATGTGCGCACAGCATTGCAATTCGCCAATGTGTCGAAGAACGCAGGCGATCTGGTGCAGAACAACCGTGAAGTGTTGGTGCAAACCGGCAGCTTTCTGAGTAATGCCGATGAAGTAAAACAACTCGTGATTGGCGTGTCTGACGGCAAGCCGGTATTTTTGCGGGATGTCGCCGAAGTAGAGGATGGTGCGGATCAGCCGAGCAGTTATGTGTGGCTGGGAACAGGGCCTGCCAAAGCCGACAAACAAATCAAAGCCAAAGGTGAATTTACCGCGGTAACACTGGCAATCACCAAAAAGCCCGGTGCGAATGCTGTGGGGGTCGCAGAAAAATTATTGGCGCGTATTGAGGAGTTGAAAGGTAGCGTGATCCCCGCCGATGTGCATGTCACTACCACGCGCAATTATGGCGAAACCGCAAACGACAAGGCGATGAAGCTGATCAAGAAGCTGATATTCGCGACGGTTGCCGTGGTCGCGCTGGTATGGCTGACCATGGGACGACGAGAGGCTTTCGTGGTTGGCATCGCCGTGCTGTTGACGCTGGCGGCGACCTTGTTTGCATCATGGGCGTATGGATTCACGTTGAATCGCGTGTCGCTTTTCGCGCTGATATTTTCCATCGGTATTCTGGTGGACGATGCGATCGTGGTGGTCGAGAACATTCATCGCCGCCGTGCGTTGGCAAGCCATCAACCGTTGTCGGAAATCATTCCTGAAGCGGTGGACGAAGTGGGCAGCCCGACTATACTCGCCACCCTTACGGTAATTGCCGCATTGTTGCCGATGGCGTTCGTCAGCGGATTGATGGGGCCATATATGAGTCCGATCCCGATCAATGCCAGCATGGGCATGCTGATCTCGCTGGCAGTGGCGTTTGTCATCACGCCCTGGCTGGCATTGCGTTTTGCGGGTGCGCATCACGAGATGTTGCAAGACGAGCGAAATACCGGAATTCATCGTTTTTTCCGCGATCGTTTAAGCCCGTTTCTGAATGGCGCACAGGGTAAACCGGCGCGGCGCAAATTGTGGCTGGCCATATTTACCGGATTGCTGCTGGCCGTATCACTGGGCGTGGTGAAACTGGTGATATTGAAAATGCTGCCGTTCGACAACAAGTCTGAGTTCCAGATTGTGGTGGATATGCCTACCGGCACGCCATTGGAACAGACCAACGCGGTGTTGCATGATATCAGCGGCTACCTGGCGACCGTGCCTGAGGTCACAGATTATGAGGCCTATGCGGGTACAGCTTCACCAATCAATTTCAATGGCCTGGTGCGACAATATTATTTGCGCAACACCGCCGAACAAGGCGACATACAAGTGAACTTGCGCGACAAGCATGAACGCAGCCGCAGCAGCCATGAGATCGCCGGTGCCGCGCTGGAACCGATACAAAAGATCGCCAAGGCCTGGAATGCCAATGTGAAGATCGTAGAAGTGCCGCCCGGCCCGCCGGTGATGTCGCCTATCGTCGCGGAAATCTATGGGCCTGATTATGTGGGCGCGCGCAAAGTGGCAAGCAAAGTGCGCGAACAGTTCGCCAGGACCGCCGACATCGTCGGCATAGACGATAGCGTTACGGAAGCTGCGCCCAAGTTGCTGCTGCAGGTATTGCAAAGCAAGGCAGTATTGCTGGGTGTAGCACCGCGCGACATCGTGGATATGATCGGCATCGCGCTGTCCGGCCAGGATGTCACTTCGCTGCATGATGCCAATGCGAAATATGCCCCGCCCCTGCGCATCGGCCTGCCCGCCGAACTGCGCAGCCGCATCGATGATGTGCTGAAACTCAAAGTCAGGGCTCGCGATGGTGTTCTGGTGCCGCTTTCAGAAGTGGTGCAGGTAATTAATATGCAGAGGGACTATCCGATTTACCATAAGGATCTGCTGCCGGTGGTGTATGTGTTTGGCGACATGGCGGGCAAACTGGACAGCCCGCTGTATGGGATGTTCGGCATCAACAGCAAAGTGAGCAACATGGCATTGGAGCAAGGCGGAAAACTGGAGAGCTATTTCTTCAATCAACCCAGCGATCCTTACGCAGGCTATGCTTTGAAATGGGATGGCGAATGGCAGGTGACCTACGAGACATTCCGCGACATGGGGATAGCATACGGCGTGGGATTGTTGTTGATTTACCTCCTGGTTGTAGCGCAGTTCAAGTCTTATGTTGTGCCGCTGGTCATCATGGCCCCGATACCGCTGACAATTATTGGAGTCATGCCGGGCCATGCCCTGTTAGGGAGCCAATTCACCGCAACATCAATGATAGGCATGATAGCCCTGGCGGGCATCATCGTGCGCAATTCGATACTGCTGGTGGATTTCATCAATCTCCAGATCAGAGAGGGCACAGATCCACAGCACGCGGTGATTGCGGCGGCAAGCGCACGCGCCAAGCCGATCATATTGACCGGCCTTGCCGCCATGCTGGGAGCGCTGTTCATACTTGATGATCCGATTTTCAATGGTTTGGCGATCTCATTGATATTCGGCATTCTGGTTTCAACCGTGCTAACGCTGGTGGTCATCCCGGTTTTGTATTACGCCACCATTTACAAGAAATTGCAGTAAAATCTGCTCCAATCTCAATAGAGGTTTCAAATAATGAATGCAGAACGCATTGTCCGTATCGTTGCCGTTACTTTCATCTTGTTTGCGTTGTCGCTTGGAGTGGAAGCCAGCCCGATATTTGTAAGCAAGTATCTATTATTTTTCACTGCCTTCGTTGGTCTGAATCTTTTTCAAAGCGGTTTCACCCGGTTCTGCCCGCTGAATAATATTCTTGCCAAGTGCGGTATAAAAAATAGCTCGTGCTAAAAGAATCGCCACTGTCGATTTGGCTGTCAAAGATCAAGTTGGCTCATATCAGTCTGGCTTTGGCCGGTCTGATGTGTGTTTTCCCCTTTCTGCATTATCGCCATGAAAATCCGCTGACCACGTTCGATCAAGAGTGGTGGAGCGCCTTGCTGGGCCTATTGGCACTCTTCCTTCTGGTTGTCCGCGACTTCTGGCAACAGCCGGATATTCCGCGCATTGCGCAATTGCCCATTGCGTTGATCGTTATAGCGTTGTTGCAGTTGTCATTGAGCAAGGTAGCCTATTTCGACCAGGCATTGCTCTATATTTTGTATCTGCTGTTTGCGGCATTGATGATGTTGCTGGGGGCAAAGTTGCGCACTTGTTTTGGCGTCGAAAAGCTGGCTACCGCATTGGCGGTTTCCTTGCTGATTGGCGCGGAACTCAATGCCTTGATCGGTGTGCTGCAGCATTACCAATTGCATACGCCACTGGATGCGGTGGTTGTGATGCAAGTCTCTACCAGCGTATATGGAAATCTGGCTCAACCCAACCACTTCGCCGACTATATTGCGTTGGGTTTGATCTCGTTGGGTTTGCTGTTCCATCTGCGAAAATTCAAATCGAGTCATGTGCTTCTGCTGACTGTTCCGCTGCTGTTTGCGATGACCCTGAGTGGTTCCCGAAGTTCGTGGTTGTATATGCTGGTGATGGTTTGTCTGGCATGGCGGATGGCGCGGCGTGATGTCACGATGCGACCCTTGTTGCGATATAGCGCGTTGCTGGCTGTCGGGTTGGCGTTGATGAATTTGGCCGTGCAAATGTCGTTCATGATGGGAGCAGATAGCGGAACGGATACCTTGCAGCGGTTAATTGCCAATAATGGTGGTGATACCAACGGCAGCATTCGCTTGCACTTGTGGTACGAAGCGTGTCTGATATTCATGCAATCACCTTGGTTGGGGGTCGGCTTCGGGCAATTCGCCTGGCATCACTTCGAGCTGTTGCCGATGTTGCGAGCGGGCAATATTTCCGGTCTTTACAACAATGCGCATAACCTGATTTTTCAACTTGCAGCTGAAACGGGCGTCGCAGGATTGCTGGCGTTGTTTGTGTCATTGGGAGTTTGGATTTACGGCCTCCGTCGTGTGAAGCCAAGTGCTGCATATTGGTGGGGGTATGCCACGTTGGGAGTGTTGGCCGTACACAGTCTGCTTGAATATCCATTGTGGTACGCCTATTTTTTGGCAGTCACAGCGGTTTTGCTGGGGGCGTTCGATGAAACACAATATCGATTGGTCATCCCCAGGCTATGGAAACTCTCGCTGCTGACGATATTACTGCTGGGTTTGGTATCGCTGATACATCTACGCGGTGATTATCGGCAACTAAAGGGCACACCGGCGACTGATTCGGCCAGTGATGCCACAGAAGCAAATCAGCGTATCCGCGAAAACTTGCTTGCGGTACAAGGCGGTTCACTGTTGTCACCTTATGCAGAGATGCTCATCCTTTCATTAGCCGAAGTGAATGCGGATCACATCAAACAAAAGATCGCGTTGGGCAACAATGTAATGCATTTCGACCCGATTGCTGCGGCGGTTTATCGGCAAGCGTATTTTTTGGCGCAGGATGGCCAGCAGGGAGCGGCCAAGCAGTTATTGGAGCAAGCTATCTGGTCATATCCGGGAAATAGCGACGCACATAAACTGTTGCTGAATTTGGCGGAGAAAGACCCCGCGCATTTTTCGGGTCTGCTAGAATTCGCCAATCAGAAAGAACAGGAGCGTACCCGTGCAGTTCATCAGTAATAATATCCTCCCAATCTCCCTGGCCGTGTTTAGCGGCATCATGCTGCTGTGGTCGTTTTTTGGTAACCGTTTCCGGGGTATCAAAGAGGTAAATTCGGCGGGAGCGTTGCAGCTTATCAACCATAAGAGCGCTGTCGTGCTGGATGTGCGTGAACCGAGCGAATATGACGCCGGACATGTGTTGAATTCAAAATTGATTCCCTTGGGCAGGCTCAAGGAGCGTATAGGGGAGTTGGAAAAGTACAAAGACGGCTCCATCGTGGTAGTGTGCCGAAGCGGTAATCGTTCCGGTACGGCTTGTTTTATATTAGGCAAGCAGGGATTCAGCCAAGCATACAATTTGGCGGGCGGAGTACAGGCTTGGCAAAAAGCCGGTTTGCCGTTGGAGAAATGAACGTGGCAAGGGTATTGATGTACAGTACAGCGGTATGCCCCTATTGCATCCGTGCCGAGCAGTTGTTGAAACGCAAAGGAGTGCATGAGATCGAAAAGATCCGGGTCGACTTGCAACCTGAATTACGCGTCGCGATGATGGAGAAGACCGGGAGACGCACCGTGCCACAAATTTACATCAACGGCGAATATGTCGGTGGCTACGATGATCTGGCATCGCTCGATCATGCCGGTGGATTGGACAAGTTGTTGGCAATGTCCTGATTCAAGTAACAAGTATCAATCGATAAAACATTTCAAGGGAAACAGTTATGACCGACGCAGCACAGAAAAACAGCCTGCCAGCTTTCAGTCTGGACAAGATCTATGTAAAAGATCTTTCTCTGGAAATTCCCCATGCCCCGCGTATTTTTCTGGAGCGCGACAATCTTCAAATTGATGTGCAGCTTCACACCCAGGCTGCATCGGTTCAGGAAAGCATGTTCGAGGTGGTTGTGATGGCTACGGTCACTGCCAATATAGGCGAAAAGGTGATGTTCCTGATCGAAGCCAGGCAGGCGGGCATCTTCCATATAAGCAATGTGCCAACTGGCGAATTGGAAGTGATTTTGGCAGTGATGTGTCCGAACATCTTATTTCCATACTTGCGCGCGGTGGTGTCCGATGTGTCGGTGCGAGCCGGTTTTGCGCCGGTACTGTTGAATCCCGTCAACTTTGAAGAACTTTACCAAAAACAAAAGTTTCGGGCACAGGAAAATGTTCCAGCGACTACTCATTGAATGAAATCGCTCAATTTTCCATATTTGCCTGCCCTGCTGGTGCTGGTGCTGGTGCTGTTCTGGAGCATGGATGCCGCCCATGCAGTGGATTATGTTTCGGTCAGCGAGAACAGCGCAATACTTTATGACGCTCCTTCGACCAAGGCGAAAAAGCTATTCGTGGTGAATCGCTACATGCCTTTCGAGCAAATCGTCACGCTGGACGACTGGGTCAAGGTGCGTGACCGCTCAGGCGGTTTGTATTGGGTGGAAAAGCGGGTATTGAGCAATAAACGTTATGTATTCGCACTTTTGCCGCTGGTGGACGTGCGCGCACAGCCTGATTTAGCTTCGGTACGATTGTTTCAGGTTCGCCAGCAAATCGCATTGGAACGTCTTGAGTCTACCGGGACAGGATGGATCAAAGTGCGCCATCAAGATGGGAATGTCGGGTATGTGCGCAGCACCGAAGTGTGGGGCGGCTAATTTTTGTAGCATTCATAAGAGAAGCAAATTTGGTTTTGCCTGCAGCCAGCCCGGTCAAATTTGCCCCGCCTTGTCTCTTCGGTTGAGCTCAGGACAAGCTGCGTGACATCCGAAATTGAACGGGAAAAATCGATTATGAATATTACGATCATCGGCGCGGGAGCGTGGGGAACAGCACTTGCCAGCAGTCTGGCTGACAATCATAGCGTTACGCTGTGGACACGCAATGACGAGCAAATCAGGAAGATGAAATCCACGCATTTAAATCAGCGTTATCTTCCGGATATTCGGCTGCCAGCCAATCTCGAATTCAGCTCGGATTTTAATGCCGCATTGTCGTCCGCAGAGATAGTGATCATCGCATTGCCAACAGCCGCATTGCGTTCCACCTTGCAAAAGCTTGCACAGTCGTCGCGTTTCAAGTCAGACGGGCTCAGCGCAGTCTTCGGCGTGGTGCTGGCATGCAAGGGTTTCGAAGCGGAGACCTCAAAATTGCCGCATCAAGTCGTCGCGGAAGAATTACCCTCAGGATGTCGTTATGGTGTTCTGTCCGGACCCAGCTTTGCCCAGGAAGTCGCGCGCGGATTGCCTACCGCGCTGACGTTCGCTTCTGCTGACGAAGAGTTTGCACGCAGCACGGCTAAAACCCTACACCATGCGCGCCTGCGTATCTATGCCAGTAACGATGTCATCGGCGTGGAGGTCGGAGGTGCAGTAAAGAATGTGATGGCGATTGCAGCCGGTATTTGCGATGGCATGGGACTGGGACATAATGCGCGAGCCGCTTTGATGACCCGAGGTTTAACGGAGATCACCCGGCTCGGGCTGAAACTCGGCGGACGATCTGAAACTCTTGGGGGCTTATCCGGCTTGGGGGATTTGATCCTGACCTGCACGGGAGATTTGTCGCGCAATCGCAGGGTTGGTTTGATGCTGGCGCAACATCACGACTTACAGGAAATTCTGCGCAGACTCAGGCATGTTGCCGAAGGCGTTTATACCGTGCGCGAGGTACATAATCTTGCCCAGAGACTGGGAGTTCCAATGCCTATTTGCGAGGCTATATATCGAATACTCTATGAGGACATTCCCCCTGTGGAGATGGTTGAAGAGCTGCTGAACAGAACGCCTGATCTGGAGTTCAACGGTATTTGATTTAACCGGACGGCATTTTCCTGCGAAACAACAGATCCCAAACTTCATGCCCCAGGCGTAAGCCGCGCTGTTCGAACTTCGTGAGCGGCCGATAAGCGGGGCGAGGCGCATAGCCTGCAGCTATGTTTTCCAGCAAAATCTCCGCGCTGAATACTGACAACACCTGCTGAGCATAATCCTGCCAGTCTGTTGCGACATGAATGTAACCGCCGGGTTTGAGCTTGCTCACCAATAGCGCGATGAACGGCGCCTGGATCAGTCGGCGCTTGTTGTGGCGCGCCTTGTGCCACGGATCGGGAAAAAAGATATGTATCCCATCCAGTGTGGCGTCACCCAGCATGTCACGTACCACCTCCACGGCATCATGCTGAATGATGCGGATATTGCCGATATGCTGGGTATCGATCAGCTTGAGCAGATTTCCCACGCCCGGTGTATGCACCTCTAGAGCAAGGTAATCATTTTCCGGATGCGCCAGTGCGATGGCCGCAGTGCCGTCGCCCATGCCGAAACCGATTTCCAGTACCCTCGGCGCAGAACGTTCGAAGGCCTTGTCGAGGTCGAGCGGTTCCGCAATATAAGGGATGCCCAAGCGGGGCAGCAACGCTTCGCAGGCACGCTGTTGCGCCGGCGAAACTCTGCCCTGTCTTAGAACGAAGCTGCGGATGTGCCGCTTTCTGGGGTCGGTAGTGTCGGTCATTCGGTTTACTTCAAGACGCTCGCCATGGGCTGGTCGAAGGGTCGGTGGTATTGAGATAATATTCAATCGTGCTTTGTCATGCCCAGCACGATCGGAAGCTTGTTTAGCTGCGTGTCGAACCGATGATTCCCGCTGTCGGTGAGCTCGGGCTGGCGCTGTAAAGTTTTTTCGGCATGCGTCCGGCCTTGAAGGCAGAACGTCCGGCTTCTACTGCCTGCTTCATCGCGCTTGCCATCAATACGGGTTGTTGCGCAGCGGCGATCGCGGTGTTCATCAGCACTCCGTCGCACCCCAGTTCCATCGCGATCGCGGCATCTGAAGCAGTGCCCACACCCGCATCCACGATCACCGGGACTTGCACCCGTTCCATGATGAGTTGCAGGTTCCACGGGTTGAGTATGCCCATGCCCGAGCCGATCAGCGAGGCCAGCGGCATGATCGCCACACAGCCGATATCTTCCAGTTGTTTCGCAATGATCGGGTCGTCGGAGGTGTAGACCATCACCTGAAATCCTTCTGTCACGAGTGTTTTCGCGGCAGCGAGGGTCTCGATCACGTTCGGATACAGCGATTGCGGATCGCCCAGCACTTCCAGTTTGACCAGGCTGTGTCCGTCCAGCAACTCGCGCGCCAGACGCAAGGTGCGTACTGCATCCTCGGCGGTATAGCATCCGGCGGTGTTGGGCAACAGCGTGTATTGCGACGGCGGCAGGATTTCCAGCAGGCTCGGTTCATTGGGATTTTGCCCGATGTTGCTGCGGCGAATCGCGATGGTGATGATCTCCGCGCCGCTTGCCTCAATCGCCGCTTTGGTCTCGGCGAAATCCCTGTATTTGCCGGTGCCGACCAGCAGGCGCGAGTTATAACTCGCGCCTGCGATAATAAGTTTGTCATCCATAGTTGCGCTCTTGTTCATTCGTTTGCTGGGATAATTTATTCAAGTTTAACCGCCGCCAACAGCGATGACCACTTCCAGCTTGTCGCCATCCGCCAACCGTTGCGCGGGAAAGGAGCTGCGCGGGACGATTTCGCCGTTGCGCTCCAATGCGATGCGCTTGCCGGCCAAGCCCATCTCTTTGACAAGCGCAGCCACGCTGGTGGAATCGGGTAGTTGGCGCGGTGCACCGTTGATGCTGACGGTAATCACTTTAAATCTCTCGTTCGGTTATTGTAAAACGTGATGCTATCACGCGGGTGCAGTTGCATGGTAGAACGGAAGCGCCCTGGCGATTGAAACAGGTTGTATAAAGAACCAACCATCTAATAAGGCAGCTGGCAGGGTGGCACGACGAATCGCACTCGCCGGGGCTGATGAAAATCAAGTGTGTAGTAATATGGGGCATGGCGTTCAATCCGTTATGTATCGCAACAGACTTGATACAATTTTCAAACAATTCTTTTATTGAGTGTCCATGTGGGTGTGGATAGAATCACAACCTTGAGATTTTGTACCGCTGTCGAATTCGAACTGCAAAGGCAAACTAGGAAAATAATCAGCTTGAATGTAAAACTTGTATCCCCCGTTTGTGCACGGAAGCTGGCAGCGCTGGTCATGGCATCCGTGCTGATGGCATCGTGCGGCGGCGGTGGCAGTATTGCGCAATTAGGCTCCACCTCCACTTTCAGCGCCGGCATTGCTCCCGGCTCGCCGATACCCCCCCCGCCGACGAACGGGTCGGCGACGACCGTAAACACCTTTCCCATCGTGGTCGATGCGGGGCCGGTACCGACCGTTATCCAACAAATTAATGTTGCCTACGTCTCGGTCACGGTCTGTGCTCCCGGCACCTCCCCGGCAACGGCCGCCTGCCAGACGATAGACCACGTGATGGTGGACACCGGTTCGTCCGGTCTGCGCCTGCTGAAATCCGTGCTGTATTCCAGCTTGAACTTGCCGCAGGTAACAAGCGGGGGCAGTGCGATCGGCGAATGCCAGCCTTTTGCGATAGGCACGACCTGGGGCTCGGTGCGCTCTGCGGATATCTACCTCGGGGGCGAGGTCGCGCGCAGTGCCACCTTCCAGGACATAGGGGATACCCCGGGGGGAGTAACTTTTGTTCCACGAGATTGCTCGGCGACTGGCGCCATCCAGGGTGACACTGGCAACCTCCAGACTGACCAGACAGCGCTAGGCGCCAACGGAATACTGGGCGTCGGCCTTTTCCCGAATGACTGCGCGCCCTGTCTGATCCAGATTCCGAATGAATATGTACCTGCTGCCTATTACACTTGCAACACCGTGAGCGGCTGTACTAATTCTCAAGTGGTGACTACCGCGCAGATCGTCCAAAATCCTGTGGCCATATTGTCGGCCAACCCTGCATCACTCTCGCTGGACAACAATGGTGTGCTGATTGATTTCACGAATCCTAATGGTACCCACATCGGGAACGGCACCGCAGGCTATACCAGTCTCACCGGCTCTCTTATTTTGGGCATAGGCACCGAGGCAAATAATCAGCCGACACTGACAACTACCCAAAACGAATATGACGCCGATGCATACGGCAACCTGCTAACCTCATACACCATCAGCAGCGGTAGTACGGTCGTGACTGGCACGGTCGTGCCCATGGTCGGTGTGCTCGACAGCGGCTCGAATGCACTCTTTTTTCCAGACCTGAACATTACTCAGTGCACGCCGCCGCCGGCGCCACCGTCATGGTATTGCCCTTCGTCTCCGTTGTCTTTGATTGCGGCCAATCAATCCGTCAGTAATGGTTACGTTCCAATGAATTTCACTCTGGTCGGTTTGCAATTACTTGCGAACAACACCGTTGGTTTAAACATCGGTGCGTATTCGTATCTCCAGCCCGAATTGAATAGCGGATTGTTGAGCTCCACATATCCCCTGTTTGATTGGGGCCTGCCATTCTTTTACAATCAACCGGTATTCACGGGCATCGCGGGGATGACTGCGCCAACTGGTGTCAGCGCCGCCGGAGCCGCCGGAGGATACTGGATATACTGATATGTCCCGAGATTTGGAAATTGCCCTGTACCGTTCCTTTCCTCCCGCTCCGGCTACTAAGCTGGAGAGTCTCTTTCAGCGTCATGGTTCCAAGAGGATGATATGCATACGCACACTTCGATGATGATCAAACCGCCAAATATCACCGCCGCGAACGCAGCGATTCGGCTCGTCGTCACGCTGCTTGCAATGTTTACCGGCACTGCGGCGCACGCGTCCCTGGGTGGCGATAGCGCCAGCATTGAGGCGGACCGGCTGCACATGAACGTAAAACTCGCGGCGCGCCAGACAGCATCATCGACCGGCAGCTACACCGTGAATGAAACAACGCTGCCCTCCGGCACGCTGGTGCGGCAGTATGTATCCAGGGCGGGCGTGGTGTTTGCCGTCACCTGGTCCGGGCCCTTCATCCCCGATCTGCGGCAGTTGCTGGGGCCGCATTTCGACACCATGGTCGCCCAACAGGCCAAGCTGAGCAATGCCGGTCATCGCCACTTCAGTTTGCATGAGTCGGGTCTGGTGATCGAATCGGGCGGTCACCCGCGCAGTTTTGCCGGCCGTGCGTATCTGCCAGGCGCACTTCCTGCTGGGGTTACTGTGCAGGAAATTCAATAGAAATTATCCCGCAACTTGTGCCTTGCCTGACTGTTGTAACGCGTATGGATTATTTAACGGGCACACAAGTACAAGCACCACCTTTTAATACAATGATTCGGACTTCATTGGCGGAAGTCGTCACTGTTATCGCACTGCAACAAGTGAAGTTGAGTAATGTATCCAACCCGCGCTTGACCTACATTAGCAGCTTGGGAAGCTGCCGTTCTACCATTGAACTACACCCGCGAGGCATCCGATTTTACGTGGGTTGTCGGCAATACTCAACTTGACAGTTATTCCACAGTGGGGCGAGTACTATGTTGACTGTTGCCTTGATTGTGCCGCAGATAGTTGATAGGACTGTTGCAATGCTCGTGCGTCTGCTTATGATGTACAAGCGGTCGGTGAAAATATAGATTTACGACTTATTCAGACGGCCCCAATGTGCCAAAAGCGGCCGCTCGAGGAGGCTCCGGTTTGGAGTTAGCAATGAACGTGGATTATGGCCTGCATAGTTTCTACTCTCTTACAGGCTCAATTGAAAAATCTGCGATATTAGTATCTTTCAAGAATTCCATTGCCAAACGACTTCTTGCTTTTGTGGCATTTTCATTAGCCCATACGTGTACTTTAATCTGCATCGAACCGCTTTTAGCGCCCCTGAATGCGATGCTTGATACATTAAATCCGTAGCCAGTAAGCCGCTCATAAATCTGTTCTTCTTCTGGAACAGCTTCTTTAACAAATTTTGCCTCGATAACTGCAAAGCTACGACGTGATGTCAGCGAATCCAGCTTCCTAAAGGTAACCAAGATCAACATGGTGAAAATGGTGCCGAACGTAGCCAGGAAATATTCTCCAGTTCCAATGAGTATGCCAATACCGGCCACCGCCCAGATACTTGCGGCAGAAGTCAGGCCTTTTATAGAAAACCCTTCCCTGACGATAACTCCTGCGCCTATAAAACCTATACCTTGCAAAATCCCTTGGATTATTCGCGATGCTCCCATATCACCTTGACCCATTAGTTGCCCATACACTCCACTGGTCAGGCTTGCAGTCAAGAACGTCGATGTTAAGCTGATAATTGCAAAAGTTCGCATACCAGCAGGATGCCCGTTTTGATAGCGCTCGAGCCCAATTACACTTCCGGCAATAACAGAACAGATTAGTTTTAATAGAAATGAGAACTCTAGTGATGAGTAAAAGTTGGTTAGGTAGGACATAGCTGTGTCTCCCGTATTTAACTCATTTTGGACACCAAACGGGCGCTGGTGCTAATCTTTAGCTATACGATGGTTATATACAGTTCCCATGGGGGAACGCCAATCCCTGCAAACCATGCAAATTATGCCGACATACGGAAACCATATATACCGTAATACTATTAATATTGCAATATTATTACAGATAATAATTGGTTGAAATTGCGGAGGCGGTGCGGTCTGTTTTCAGCAACCCTGTATGACCGTTTCGTGTCGATGGCGGTCATACTGCAAATAATTTCAGATGCATTTCACCGACCGCTTGTACATCATAAGCAGACGCACGAGCATTGCAACAGTCCTATCAACTATCTGCGGCACAATCAAGGCAACAGTCAACATAGTACTCGCCCCACTGTGGAATAACTGTCAAGTTGAGTATTGCCGACAACCCACGTAAAATCGGATGCCTCGCGGGTGTAGTTCAATGGTAGAACGGCAGCTTCCCAAGCTGCATACGAGGGTTCGATCCCCTTCACCCGCTCCAAAATCGTTTTTGCGCGCGAAGCGCTGCGTCGCATGCTCGCGCTCTCCTTGCCTATTTGTCTGATATGTCTGCGTCATTCACTGATAAAACTACTAGCCATTCGACTAAGCCCGCAAGCGGGCAAGTCGCTGGTTATGCGCGGCTCCTTGCGGTGCCCGCGCGACACGGTGGGGCGCAGCCCTCCTAGTGCGGGAGCGCGGAGCAGCAGGCCTACCCGCCCCAAATGCTTCGCATCGCCGTGTCCGGCCTGCCATCGCGCAAAAACGATTTGGGTAAAATCTCTGCTTATTTCAGCGCGACATCCGGCACACTAACATGTTGATCGTGCATCACGATGCGTGAGACGAATAGGATCGCCAGTACGTTTCCCAAAATGGCAATATAACCAACCAATCCATAGCCTACGATCTGTCCCGAACCGTTTTGCGTGATGATGAATCCGGCCAGCGTCGTGGCCAGCCCCATCGCGAATGACTGCACAGTTGCATTGAGCGACATGAACGTGCCGCGCAACTTTGGTTGTGCTGCCGAAGTGATGATGGCCATTGCCGGAATCATCCGCCCTGAGACCAATACGAAAAATACCGTGGTGCAGATCAGCCAAATCCATAGCGGCGCGGCTCCTATGTGGGTCACCACGAACAACGGGAGTAATGCAGCGAGACCGACCCAGCGATAGATCCTGACCTTGCCGCTCAGGTCTGCCCAATGACCGATCAGCCGTGCTGTGAACAGTGTTGCCATGCCGCCAGCCAGGTAGATGAACGGGATTTCATTTTGCGTTATACCCACGTTGCCGACCGCGTAGATGGTGATATATGGTATCACCGTGAAGCCGGAAAAAATGATCAGCGCAGAAAACAGCAGGGCGCGCAGGTGGTTGGGATCGCGCAGCACTTCGAACATTGCCGAGAATGGATGCGCGCGCTTCTTGTCGCTGATGTGATAGCGCAGTTCCGGCAGAATACGCGCACCGACAATGATGAACAACACGGACAAGGCCGCAATCAGGATGAACGGCGCGCGCCACTGAAAATGATTGACCAGCCATAAAGACAGCGGCACACCGGCAACAGTGGAAAGGGAAAATGCCGTCGACACAATGCCGCTTGCCTTGGCGCGCCGTGCAAACGGGATCACATCGCCGACTATGGTTTGCACCATCGCGCCCATCACGCCGCCGAACGCGCCGGCCAGGCCCCGCGCGATCAGCAGCGTGGCATAGCCGGGAGCCAGGCCGCATGCCAACGTTGCCAGCCCGAACAGCGCGAACATGGTAAGCAACAGGCGCTTGCGCTCGAAGCGATCGATGAATGTTGCAGCCAGTAACCCGGAAAATGCGGCGCTGAAACTGTAGGACGCGACCAGCAGGCCGAATTCATGCGTGTGGATGCCGAACGCGCGCATCAGGATAGGCCCGAGCGGCATCATGATCATGAAATCGAGGATGTGGCTGAACTGGATGCCGGCAAGGGTCAGCAGCAAATAGCGTTCGCGTTGCCGGGTAAGTGTGGGTTGCACGTAGAATCCAAGCTGGAAAAGATCAAGACGTGATTCTAACGTTTTGAATCGCCGATAAGAAATTTTACTGTCTTTGGCAGTGCTAAAATCAAGCCTTGAATTTTTAGTTTTCCATCATGCCGCAACCTACTTTCGTTCATCTCCGTTTGCACAGCGAATATTCGATTTCGGATGGCATGGTGCGCGTGGACGAGGCGGTTGCTGCGGCAAAGCGCGATGCGATGCCGGCATTGGCTTTGACCGATCTGAATAATTTCTTCGGCTTGATCAAGTTTTACAAAGCGGCGCGCGGCGCAGGTATTAAGCCTATCGTCGGTTGCGATGTGTTCATCAGCAACGATGCCGACCAGGATCGTCCCTACCGTATGTTGTTGCTGTGCCAATCCAGCGCAGGATATCTGCTGTTGTGCCGTTTACTCAGCCGCGCCTATCTGGAGAATCAACATCGCGGTCGTGCCGAGTTGCGACGCGAATGGTTTCATCAGGATACCGGCGGTTTGATCGCCTTGTCCGGTGCACATCTCGGTGATGTCGGCAACGCGCTGTCATCCGGCAATGCCGCGCAAGCCAAACAGTTTGCCCGGGAATGGGCGGGGTTGTTCAA
>CAVRKV010000014.1:0-9039 GCA_963721755.1 uncultured beta proteobacterium | reverse complement strand
TATTTCCTGAATTATGTGATTGCGCCCCCCGTGAGGCGCAATACGAGACGCATGGCCAATGTCACTTTGAACGTGGTTGACAGTTTTGACAAAGTGGTCGAGCGCACTGATGCAGGGCTGAATTTCGGCGAAGGCAAAGAAGAGCCGGCGCATTGGGTGACCGAGGAAATCAGTGCCGGTGGATTCAGCACTATGATACCCGCCAAAGGGAGCGGTAGCATCGGCATCGGCAGTTTGCTTGGGATACAGCCGGAGGGGGTGCCACATTGGGGTGTGGCCGTAGTAAGGCGCTTGTTGCGCGATGGCGCGAACCAATTGCGTGTGGGTGCACAAATACTGTCCAATCATATTGCCGGTGTGATTTTGAATCAAAACAAGGTGCCCGGCGGGGCGATTGAAAATGGCCAGCCCGCGCTGTGGCTTTACGCAAAACAGAACGACTCGACCGGCGAAGCTCAATTGTTGATGAGGGCTGATACATTTTCACCCGGCCGCAGCTTGCAGATCCAGCTGGACGGGAAAAATTATCTGCTGATGCCCAACGGGTTGCAGGAAAAGGGACTCGATTATGACCTGGCAAAATTCCGTTTCGTCGTGCAGGAAAAAAGCGAGGACTGAGGACTGAGCAAAATCCGCCGCAAAGTTTTAACTCAGTCCTCAGCCCTTAAATCCCCGTACCTTTATTTGTTGCCTCAGCCAAGCCGCAATATCCCGCAGTTCTTCCTCGCACACCGAATGTTGCATGGCGTATTCGTGCCATTCCACCTCATAGCCGAATTCCAGCAACGCATCTCTTGAGGCAACTCCCAACACATAAGGTACGACCGGATCGTTGCGCCCGTGCGCCATAAAAATGGGAGTTGCTTTGGTTTGTTCCAACAACTCACCCGGAGCGTTTTCCGCCAACGGCAAATAAGTGGAGAGAGCCAACACACCACCCAGCGGGACGGCTTGGCGCAACGCGGTGTGTAGCGCGATGGCGCCGCCCTGGGAAAACCCGGCCAGAAAGATATTCCGCGGCGCAATGCCCTGCGCCACTTCCTGGGCGATCAGGGCTTCCACCAGTGATTGCGAGGCGCGGATTCCCGCTGCGTCTTGTTGTGCAGCTATGCTTTGGCCGGCAATGTTGTACCAGGCGCGCATCACGAATCCGCCGTTGATCGTGACCGGGCGCATCGGCGCATGCGGGAAGATATAACGCACCGCGACAGGAAGTTCCAGCTCATCCGCGATGGGCACGAAGTCCTGCCCGTCCGCGCCCAAGCCGTGCAACCAGATGATGCTGTGTTGCGCTTGTTTGCCGGTTTGCAAGATTATCGGGGAAGGATTGCTGGCCATTTTTCTTTATGATGGTTCGGGAATGATCTCACGTAGCACCTGAAATATTTCGCGGTAGTTCTTGGGTGGGGCGGCCCTGACACGGTGGGGCGGAGCCCTCTGGCGCGGGAAGGGCCGCCAGCCTCCGCGCTATGCGATTGGCCTCAATTTGGTTCGGGAATGATCTCACGTAGCACCTGAAAGATTTCGCGGTAATTCTTGGGAGGCTTCCCCGCCTCCATTTCCTTTTGTACGTTGCGTATCAGCGTGCGCAGGCGTTGCGCATCAGCGTCAGGGTGAGCAGCGAGCAGTTCGGTCAATGCGCTGTCGCTTTCCATCAGACGGTCGCGCCAGCGTTCCAGCTGGTGCACGTAGGCGATGTGGTGCTGCGATTTTCCCTTCCACGCATCCAGCTTGGCAAGTATCGGTGCGGGATCCACTTCGCGCATCAGCTTGCCGATGTACTGGATCTGGCGGCGTTGCGCGCCGAACTTGTTGATGTTCTTCATCTCGCGTATCGCATCGCGCAGGCTTTCGGGGATGTCGAGCTGCGCGAGCTGGTCCTTGCTGAGTTCGGTCAGCTCCTTGCCGAGGTCGCGCAACTCGTGCATCTGCTTCTTGATCCTGGTTTTGCTCGGCGGGAGCTCTTCCTCTTCATCTACCGCAGGCAGGTTGCGCAGGCCGCGCCCCCTGCTATAGATGTTATCTGCTTTGCGCGCCTGAATTCCATTGTGCGAATGCGGACGGATGACTTCAACTCCATCGTCATCATGTACTTCGGCATCATCTATCTCGCTGTCGTCATGTTCATCTTCGTCTTCGTCAACTCCGAGATGGATATGCAGCGGCTCGTCTCCGTCGTGGTCTTTTTTGTGCTTGTTCATAGCAATTGATGTGTCGTGTCCTGATGAGCTTGGCCTTGATGAGCCGGGCCTTAATGAGTTGGTGCGATGCTGCTATGATACCGCCTTCGCCAATCATCCGCTTTGCTTATGAATGCCCCGGTAATCTCCGCACCCCGTTTTTCCCATTCCGCAGACAGCCTGCGCAACATCGCGCAAGACATGCTGGACTACGCCAAACAGCGCGGTGCATCGGCCGCTTCCGCAGACGTGTCAGTCGGTTTCGGCCAGTCTGTCACGGTGCGCCAGGGCGAGGTCGAGACCATCGAATACAACCGCGACAAAGGCCTGAGCGTCACTGTCTATCTCGGCCAGCAACGCGGCAACGCCAGCACCTCGGATTTTTCGCCGCAGGCTGTGCGCGACACGGTGGATGCGGCGCTGTCGATCGCGCGCTATACCGCCAGGGACGATTGTTCCGGCCTGCCGGATGCAGACATGCTGGCGCGCGATTGCCCCGACATGGACTTGTATCACCCGTGGGACTTGCCGGTCGATGACGCGATAGCGCTGGCGCAACAATGCGAGCAAGCCGCGCTGGATGCGGACAAACGCATCAGCAATTCAGAAGGCGCAACCGTCAATCTGCACGAGGCGCAATTCATCACCGCCAACAGCCTGGGTTTCATCGGCGGCTTCCCTTCTTCGCGGCACAGCCTCAGTTGCGCGGTGATCGCCGGGGAGGATGACGCGATGGAGCGCGACTACTGGTACGCCGTGGCGCGCGATGCCAAAGAATTGATGGACGCGCAACAAGTCGGCCGCATCGCCGCCGAGCGCACCGTGCGCCGCCTGAACGCGCGCCAGATCGACACGAGGCAAGTCCCGGTGCTGTTCGAAGCGCCGATCGCATCCGGGTTGCTGGGCAGTTTTGTCGGCGCGGTGAACGGCGGCAGCCTGTATCGCAAGTCTTCGTTCCTGCTCGACCGGATGGACCAGCAGATCTTCGCGCCGCACATCAACATCAGCGACGTGCCGGACATCCGCAAAGGCCTGGCCTCCAGCCCGTTCGATGACGAAGGTGTGCGCACCCAGCGCCGCGTGATCGTCGAGAACGGCGTGCTGCGCGGATATTTTCTCGGCAGCTATTCCGCGCGCAAGCTGGGCATGCGCACCACCGGCAACGCGGGCGGCAATCACAATTTAATCTTGCGGTCGGGCGAACAGGATTTTGCAGGGCTGCTGAAAACCATGTTGCGCGGTTTGCTCGTTACCGAATTGCTGGGCCAGGGAGTGAACCAGGTCACCGGCGATTATTCGCGCGGCGCGGCGGGCTTCTGGGTCGAGCACGGCGAAATCCAGTATCCGGTGCAGGAGATCACCATCGCCGGAAACCTGAAAGACATGTTCCGCAACATCGTCGCGGTCGGCAACGATGTGCTGGTGCAGGGATCGAAGCAGTGCGGGTCGATATTGGTGGAGGGGATGACGGTGGCAGGACGATGAGTTGCCGGGGGTTGCCCGGCGGCAAGTTACTTTTCTTGTCTTGCCAAGAAAAGTAACCAAAAGAAATCACCCCCGGTTTGCCGCCCCTGCGGGGTACCCTGCGTTGCTCGACTGGTCAGGCGGCTGCGGAACTCGCACTGCGTGCTCAAACATAACCAGCGACTTGGCTGGCGTCGTTTGCCAGCTTAGTCGAATGGCTAGTTGTTTCATCAGTCCTCGCCGACACCCCCTGACCAGCCTGCGCTACTCGGCGGCGCACAGGGGAAAATAAGCTAACCCCCAAAACCCCACCACAAAAACCGTTAGCTTGTATGAATTATTTTGGCGGGAGCAGTAATCGCCAAGGTTCCACATCCAAAGCCCCGGCAATTTTCTCGATGTTGCTTAGCGCGACATTCCATACACACCGCTCTACTGCCGAGATATACGTCCTGTCCAACTCGCAACGAAAGGCGAGTTCCTCCTGTGAAATCCCATTCTTGAAGCGAAGCAGTCGAATATTGAAGGCAAGCGTACCCCGCAACGATTTCTCGAACTGGTCTGGTTTGGGTTTGGATACGCGCTTCGGCATGGCGCGCAGAATCCGTTATTGCGGCGTTTGTTACCACGGAGTTTGCTTCTCATAAGATATTTCTGTACAGTGCAAAAACAATTTGAATCGCCAGATTCAGCAGTGAATTTGTTTAACCACTTGTAGAAAATTATCACATGGCCCATACGAAAACCGTAATAACAATATTCCGGCCAAACAGATATGCTGGCTTGGTCGCAAATTGGAAGAAGAAATTTATTCATTTTTGCGTTAAACAATTAAAAAATCGTGGGGAATATCCTAAGTTTTGGGTTATGCCATATGACCCTATTTGTCGTGAAATATTAGAGAGCGGGTTTTATGAAAAAGAGCTTTTGCTGGCAATGCAGTACTTGGCGAAGGACAAAAAGGGGATTGCTGTTGATGTTGGTGCGAACATTGGAAATCACACGATATTCTTCTCAAAAATATTTCCTCGGGTAATTGCATTTGAGCCAGCTCCTCGAAATTGTTGGATACTTAAGGCCAACCTACATTTGAATCGGATTACTAATGTGACTCTTGTGGAAAAGGGCCTGGGCGCAAAAGAAGAATTTTTGTTGCTAGGTAATGATGATCCCGAAAATACAAATGATGGATTTAGTTTAGAACCTGTTGACTCTAGCCAAGCACTGGGTAATGCGCTCCGGATAGCAGTTGTTCGCGGTGACAGTGAATTAGAGGCTTTGGGTATGGACAGTGGAATTGCGATTATTAAAGTTGATGTTGAGGGATTTGAACCTCAGGTTTTGCAAGGCCTAGAGAAAACCATCCTAAAGCATCGTCCAATAATATTTTGGGAAGCATTTACCCACGAAACGGCAAATACTTCTGTCGAAATATTGCAGGCTATGGGTTACAAGTATTTTTACCATATAACAACCAATAAATTTGATAACAGGCTTGCAAACAAATTATCAAATGCATTTGGTAAAGCAGCTTATCTAATCCCGTTAGACGAATGTAAGAATTTGGACGGGATGAATGTTGCAATGATGAATGCTGCTTAAGAAAATAATCTGGTCATCGGATATCTCATGCGTTTAATGGGAAAAGTTACATCAGCAAAAGCTACTTGAATGAAATGCTTCTCATTGAAGCCTAATAGGGTGGGCACAAAGTGCCCACCCTAGATTTAACGATTTTGGGCTTTCAATTTTTTCCCCCTGTGCGCCGCCTCGATCAGATGCAAGTGAGCGGAGGTTTAGGCGAGCACTGTTCGAGTCCCGCAGTGGGGCGCGGGGTGTGCGCCCCGCCAGGTCGAGTTGCGCAGCCCCGCTTGTTTGCGGGTGATCGAGGGAACCCCGTAGGGGCGGCAAACCGGGGTCGCCTTTTCTTTGGTTACTTTATTTTGGCGAAGCAAAAGAAAGTGACTAGCTGCCGGTCTACCACCGGCGGTGTTGACTTTAGTCATTCAAACTTCGACTTCGCTACGCTCAATGCGAACGACCTGAACAACGCCAAGTCCATCCTACAATTCCTGTCCACCCCGCCTGCATGGTAGAATCCACGCCTTTCCAGTTTTCACAATTCAGGAATCGCCGCCATGTTCTCCAGCAAAAACACCATCGCCGTCACCGACCCGGAATTGTGGGCGGCGATACAGAATGAAAACCGCCGCCAGGAAGATCACATCGAGCTGATCGCGTCGGAAAACTACACCAGTCCGGCCGTGATGGAGGCGCAGGGCAGCAAGCTGACCAACAAGTACGCCGAAGGCTATCCGGGCAAGCGCTATTACGGCGGCTGCGAGTATGTGGACGTCGCGGAACAGCTGGCAATAGACCGCGCCAAGGCATTGTTCGGCGCGGAGTATGTCAACGTGCAGCCGCATTCCGGTTCGCAGGCGAATCAGGCGGTGTACGTGTCGGTGCTCAAGCCCGGCGACACGATTTTGGGAATGAGCCTGGCGCATGGCGGCCACCTGACCCACGGTGCGTCGGTGAATATCAGCGGCAAGCTGTACAACGCGATCCAGTACGGCCTGAATGCCAAGGAAGAGATCGACTACGACCAGGTGCAGGCGTTGGCAACGCAGCACAAGCCCAAGATGATCGTCGCGGGTGCATCGGCATACGCCCTGGTGATCGACTGGAAACGTTTTCGCGCGATTGCCGACAGTGTCGGCGCGTATCTGTTCGTGGACATGGCGCACTATGCGGGCTTGATCGCGGCGGGCATTTACCCCAGCCCGGTCGGCATCGCGGATTTCGTCACGACCACCACCCACAAGACGCTGCGCGGTCCGCGCGGCGGGCTGATTCTCGCCAAGGCGGAATTCGAGAAGGCGCTGAACTCGGCGATCTTCCCCTGCTTGCAAGGCGGCCCGCTGATGCACGTGATCGCGGCCAAGGCCGTCGCATTCAAGGAAGCGGCCAGCAAGGAATTCAAAATCTACCAAACGCAAGTGGTGGGCAATGCGCGCGTGATGACCAAGGTGTTGCAGGAACGCGGCCTGCGCATCGTGTCCGGGCGCACCGACAGCCATATGTTCCTGGTGGATCTGCAGCCCAAGCACATCACCGGCAAGGAAGCCGAAGCCGCGCTGGGACGCGCGCACATCACCGTGAACAAGAACGCCATCCCCAACGATCCGCAAAAACCGTTCGTGACCAGCGGCATCCGCATCGGCAGCCCGGCGATGACCACGCGCGGTTTCAAGGAGCTCGAAGCCGAAAAGCTCTCGCACCTGATCGCCGACGTGCTGGATGCACCGAACGACGATGCGGTGATCGCGCGCGTGGCGGGCGAGGTGAAGAAGTTGACCACGCAGTTTCCGGTGTATGGCGACTAAGACAGGACTGAGGACTGAGGTGCGAGAACGGAGTATGGTGGGATATAGTTCCCCTCAGTCCCCAGTCCTCGCTGCTCAGTCCTGAATTAAATATGAAATGTCCTTTCTGCAAAGGTGAAAAAACCCAGGTAGTCGACACCCGCGAAAGCGAGGACGGCGACAGCATACGCCGCCGCCGCCGCTGCCTGACGTGCGACAAGCGCTTCACCACCTACGAGATGGTGGAGTTGCGCATGCCGCAGGTGGTCAAACAGAACGGCATGCGCAGCGAGTTCGACGAGGAAAAATTGCGCACCAGTTTCAAGCGCGCTTTGCACAAACGCCCGGTGTCGGCAGAACTGGTCGAGACCGCGATAGACAATGTGATGCAAAAACTCCATGCTTTGGGCGAGCGCGAGATCGGTTCGCGCCAGGTCGGCGAGATGGTGATGAAAGAATTGCTCAAGCTGGACAAGGTCGCCTATATCCGCTTTGCGTCCGTGTACAAGAGTTTCCAGGATGTAGGCGATTTCACCGAGGCGGTCGAGGCGGTACGCAAGTCGCCTGCGCGCAGGGTCACGGGCAGCAGCGGCAAACGGAAGAAGACCTGACATGTTCATGGCGCAGGACAGCCGATGGATGGCGCAGGCGCTGCGCCTGGCTGAGCAGGGCCTGTACAGCACCAGCCCGAATCCTCGCGTCGGCTGTGTGCTGGTGGCGGATGGAAAGATCGCCGGTAGCGGCTGGCACTGGCGTGCCGGCGAGCCGCATGCCGAAGTGCATGCATTGCGCGAGGCGGGAGACAAGGCGCGCGGCGCGACGGCCTACGTGACATTGGAACCCTGCAGCCATCATGGCAGAACGCCTCCCTGCGCCGACGCGCTGATCGCCGCAGGAGTCGCACGGGTGGAGGTGGCGGTGCAGGATCCGAACCCCAGGGTGGCGGGTGAAGGAATCGCGAAATTGCGCACGGCAGGCATTGCGGTTGAATGCGGCCTGATGGAAGCAGCGGCACGCGATTTGAATGCCGGATTCTTTGCGCGCATGACGCGCGGCATCCCGCTGGTTCGCAGCAAGATCGCGATGAGCCTGGACGGGCGCACTGCGCTGGCGAACGGGGTCAGCAAGTGGATCACCGGCGAAGCGGCACGGTTGGATGTGCAACACTGGCGGGCGCGTTCCTGCGCGGTGTTGACCGGCATAGCTACCGTGCTGGCGGATGATGCGCGGTTGGATGTGCGCGATGTCGCGACCGAGCGGCAACCGTTGCGCGTGGTACTGGATAGCAAGTTGCGCATGCCGCTGACCGCGCGCATATTTCATGAAAAGAATGTGTTGATCTATGCCGCTGTGCGCGACACGGAAAAGATCGCGGCACTGGAAAAGGCTGGCGCGTCGGTGAGTGTGTTGCAGGATGGGAATGGGCAAGTGGATTTAAACGCGATGTTGCGCGATCTGGCGCAACGCGGCTGCAACGAGGTATTGCTGGAAGCGGGCAGCACCTTGAATGGCGCCATGCTGCGCGCAGGGCTGGTGGATGAGTTGGTGTTGTATGTCGCGCCTCAGTTGTTGGGCGACAGGGCGCGCGGCATGGCGCAACTGGGCGAGCTGACCGGCCTGGATCAGCGCGTCAATCTGAAGTGGCAGGATGTGCGGCAGGTCGGGAATGACTTGCGCATTATTGTAAAGGTGGAAAATGTTTAGTGGCATCATCGCCGATATAGGCAGCATCAAACAGGCGAACAACCGGGATGGCGGATTGCGTTTGGTGATTGCGACCAGCGCGCTGGATCTGGGCGATGTGCAGCCCGGCGACAGCATCGCGGTGAATGGCGTGTGCCTCACCGTGGTGAAAAATGACAACGTCTGCCCCGATGCTGAGGGAGGTACTCATCATGAGCAGGAGGGGCAGCCCAGCGACTGCTCCCGCAATCGGCTGGCTTCGCCAGTAATGTGTCGCAGTCGCACTTTCACCGTCGACGTTTCGCGTGAGACGCTGAATTGCACCGAGGGTCTGGATGCGATAGGCG
>CAVRKV010000013.1:0-13002 GCA_963721755.1 uncultured beta proteobacterium | reverse complement strand
CGATGGACTGATGAAATTTATTGGGCTCAAGAATCTCGGGAGCAAGCCATGAGCATCAAGATCTTCGTCCCCAGGGATTCCGCCGCGCTGGCGCTCGATGCCGATGCCGTTGCGCGAGCCATCCAGTTTGAAGCCGCGCGGCGCAACATCGGCGTGAGCCTCGTGCGCAACGGGTCGCGCGGCATGTTGTGGCTGGAGCCGCTGGTCGAGGTGCAAACCGCAAAGGGGCGCGTCGCCTACGGGCCGTTAGAAGCCGAGGATGTGCGCGCCTTGTTCGAAGCCGATTTTCTGCATGGCGGGAAACATAAACTGGGTTTGGGTCTGACTGAAGAATTGACGTACCTGAAAAAACAGGAACGCCTCACCTTTGCGCGTGTCGGCATCACCGATCCGCTGTCGCTGCAGGATTATCTCGCGCATGGCGGCTTTCAGGGTTTGCGCAAGGCGCTGACCATGCAAAGTGCGGACATCGTGCAGCAGGTGACCGATTCGGGCTTGCGCGGCCGCGGCGGCGCGGCCTTCCCGACCGGCATCAAATGGAAGACGGTGTTGAATACCGCGGCAAATCAAAAATATATCGTGTGCAATGCTGATGAGGGCGACTCGGGCACATTCGCCGATCGCATGTTGATGGAGGGCGACCCCTTCGTGCTGATCGAGGGCATGACCATCGCCGCGCTCGCGGTGGGCGCGACGCAAGGCTATGTCTATGTGCGCAGCGAGTATCCGCATGCTATTGCGGTGTTGAACGAGGCGATCGCCGTGGCACGTAAGGCTGGCTACCTCGGTTCGGACATGCTGGGCTCCGGGAAAAGTTTCGAGCTGGAAGTGCGCAAAGGCGCCGGTTCTTATGTGTGCGGCGAAGAAACCGCGATGCTGGAAAGTCTTGAAGGCAAACGCGGTATCGTGCGCGCCAAGCCGCCGTTGCCCGCGATAGCCGGGCTGTTCGGCAAACCCACCGTGATTAACAACGTCATCTCGCTGGCCAGTGTGCCTATCATTCTTGCCAAAGGCGCAGACTACTACAAGGACTATGGCATGGGGCGTTCGCGCGGCACGTTGCCGTTCCAGCTGGCTGGCAACATCAAGCAGGGCGGCCTGATCGAGAAGGCGTTTGGCATCACTTTGCGCGAGCTGCTCTACGATTTCGGCGGCGGATCGGCATCGGGCCGCGCGATCAAGGCGGTGCAGATGGGCGGGCCGCTGGGCGCTTATCTGCCCGAGTCGCAATGGGACACGCCGCTGGATTATGAAGCATATGCGGCGTTGTGGGCGGTGCTGGGGCACGGCGGCATCGTGGTGCATGACGACAGCGCGGACCTGGCCAGGCTGGCGCGCTATGCGATGAAATTCTGCGCGATAGAGTCCTGCGGCAAATGCACGCCGTGCCGGATAGGCGCGACGCGCGGCGTCGAGGTGATGGACAAGATCATCGCCAATCAGGACAGACCGGCGCAGGTGGAGTTGCTGCGCGATCTGTGCGACACGATGCTGAATGGCTCGATGTGCGCGATGGGCGGCATGACACCGTATCCGGTGCTGTCCGCGCTGAATCATTTTGCAAAAGATTTCGGTCTGGATAAAAGAGACTAGGCCACAGGAGGTCATCATGCTTGAGCAACTCAACGAGAAAGATTTCGGCACACCGCGGCGCATTGCCGAGCAGGAAGTCACACTGGAGATAGACGGCATGCAGGTGACCGTTGCGGCGGGGACTTCGATCATGCGCGCGGCTGCCGAAAGCGGCGTGAACGTGCCCAAACTTTGCGCGACGGACAGCCTGGAGCCGTTCGGCTCATGCCGCTTGTGTCTGGTGGAGATCGAAGGGCGCAAGGGATATCCCGCGTCGTGCACCACGCCGGTGGAGCGCGGCATGAAAGTGCGCACCCAGTCGCCGAAGCTGCAGGCGCTGCGCAAGGGCGTGATGGAACTCTACATTTCCGACCACCCGCTGGACTGCCTGACTTGCGCGGCCAACGGCAATTGCGAATTGCAGGACATGGCCGGCGTCACCGGCCTGCGCGAGGTGCGCTACGGCTACGACGGCGAGAACCATATCAATAGTCAAAAGGATGAATCGAATCCCTATTTCACTTACGACCCGTCCAAGTGCATCGTGTGCAACCGCTGTGTGCGCGCCTGCGAGGAAACGCAGGGCACCTATGCGTTGACGATTTCCGGGCGCGGCTTCGAGTCGCGCGTCTCGCCGGGGCAGGACCAGCCGTTCATGGATTCGGAATGCGTGTCGTGCGGCGCGTGCGTGCAGGCCTGTCCGACTGCCACCTTGCAGGAAAAAACCGTGATTGAAATGGGGCAGGCCGAGCACAGCGTGGTGACGACTTGCGCCTATTGCGGCGTGGGTTGCGCCTTCAAGGCGGAGATGAAGGGCAACGAAGTGGTGCGCATGGTCCCGTATAAGGACGGCCAGGCCAATGAAGGACACTCGTGCGTGAAAGGCCGCTTCGCGTGGGGTTACGCGACGCACCGGGACCGCATCCTCAAGCCGATGATACGCAGCAAGATCACCGACCCATGGAAGGAAGTGAGCTGGGACGAGGCGCTCGATCACGCCGCTTCGGAATTCAAGCGCATCCAGAAAAAATATGGGCGCGACTCAATTGGCGGCATCGTCTCATCGCGCTGCACCAACGAAGAAGGCTATCTGGTGCAGAAGCTGGTGCGCACCGCGTTCGGCAACAACAACGTCGACACCTGCGCGCGCGTTTGCCATTCGCCCACCGGCTATGGTTTGAAACAGACGCTGGGGGAATCCGCCGGGACGCAGACGTTCAAATCAGTCGAGCATAGCGATGTAATCATGGTGATAGGCGCGAACCCGACAGACGCCCATCCGGTGTTCGCCTCGCGCATGAAAAAGCGTTTGCGCGAAGGGGCCAAATTGATCGTGATCGATCCTCGCCATATCGATCTGGTGCGCTCGCCGCATGTCGAGGCGGATTTTCACTTGCCGCTCAAACCCGGCACCAATGTGGCCGTGCTCTCGGCGCTGGCGCATGTGATTGTCACCGAGGGTCTGCTGGCAACCGAATTCATCGCGCAGCGATGCGAAGACATGGCCTTTCAGCAATGGCGTGACTTTGTCGCGCTGCCGGAGAATTCGCCCGAGGCCATGCAGGTGATCACCGGCGTATCGGCTGAATTGGTGCGCGGTGCGGCACGTTTGTATGCGACCGGCGGCAATGCCGCGATCTATTACGGCTTGGGTGTCACCGAACACGCGCAGGGTTCAACCGCCGTGATGGGCATCGCAAATCTGGCGATGGCCACCGGCAATATCGGCCGCGAAGGCGTCGGCGTGAATCCCTTGCGCGGACAGAACAATGTGCAAGGTTCCTGCGACATCGGTTCCTTCCCGCATGAGTTGCCGGGTTATCGCCATGTGTCCGACTCGACCACCCGCCATCTGTTCGAACAGGCCTGGGGCGTCGAGATTCAGCCCGAACCCGGACTGCGCATCCCGAACATGTTCGATGCCGCGCTGGATGGCAGTTTCAAGGGAGTGTATTGCCAGGGTGAAGATGTCGTTCAATCCGATCCGAATATTCAACACGTAGCCGCCGCTCTTTCCGCGATGGAGTGCATCGTGGTGCAGGACATCTTCATGAATGAGACCGCGATGTATGCGCACGTGTTTTTGCCGGGTTCATCCTTTTTGGAAAAGGACGGCACTTTCACCAATGCGGAACGGCGCATCTCGCGGGTGCGCAAGGTCATGCCGCCCAAGGCGGGCTATGCGGATTGGGAGGTGACGATACAGCTGGCGAAGCATCTGGGTTACCGGATGGATTATGCGCACCCCTCCGAGATCATGGACGAGATCGCGCGTCTGACGCCGACTTTCCACGGCGTGAGTTACGAAAAACTGGACAGCCTCGGCAGCATACAATGGCCGTGCAATGATGAGGCCCCGCTGGGCACGCCTATCATGCATGTCGGCCAATTCGTGCGCGGCAAGGGCAAGTTCATCATCACCAAATATGTGGCAACCGACGAAAAGGTCACGCGCAAATATCCGTTGATACTCACCACCGGCAGGATACTTTCCCAGTACAACGTGGGCGCACAAACCCGGCGCACCGAGAATGTGCAATGGCATGAACAGGATATTCTTGAGATACATCCGCATGATGCCGAAGATCGAGGCATCAAGGATGGCGGCTGGGTGGGAATCCAGAGCCGCGCGGGAGAAACGGTGCTGCGCGCCAAGGTGTCGGAGCGTATGCAACCGGGAGTCGTGTATACCACTTTCCATTTTCCCGAATCGGGCGCGAATGTCATCACTACGGAGAATTCGGACTGGGCGACCAATTGCCCGGAATACAAGGTGACCGCGGTGCAGGTGATGCCGGTATCTGAGCCTTCCGAGTGGCAGAAAAAATATACCCGGTTCAGCAAGGTGCAGCATGAATTGCTGGGCAAGGCCCGGCAAATCCCAGACAATAAAAACACGCGAAAGAATAAGTCCGTTGCATAACGCCATGAAACAAAACGCCATGAAACAAGCCGCGCGGAAAATCGAATGCGTCAGCACGCAGGCGATATCGCGCTGGCGCGACCGGCATTGGACGAAAGAGCAGGATCAACTGGCAGTCGAGTTGCCGGTCGCTCTGGAATTCAATGCGGTCTCGCATGCGGTGATGCTGGCGACACCCTGTGATCTGGAAAGTTTTGCATTGGGCTTCGCGCTGAGCGAAGGCATCGTGGAAAGCCGTGCCGAATTTCATCATGCGGAAGTGGAAGAGAGCCCACTGGGCATCACCGTGCATTGCGAAATATCCGGCCATGCCTTTTTGAAACTCAAGCAGCGCAGGCGCAATATGACCGGACGCACCGGCTGCGGTCTGTGCGGGGTGGAGAGTCTGGAGCAGGTGTTCAGAGCGCTGCCTGCGGTGCCATCTACCGGGGCGCCCGTCACGGTGCTGGCGATGCGCGCCGCGCTCAAGGAATTGGCGGCATTGCAGCCGCTCAACCGCCTGACCGGGGGCATGCATGCTGCCGGATGGAGCACGCCTGACGGTACGCTGCAGCATGTGTGCGAGGATATCGGCCGGCATAATGCGCTGGATAAATTGATCGGCATGATGGCCGAACGGGAGCTGGGTTTTCAGCATGGATTCCTGCTGATCACCAGCCGTGCGAGTGTCGAGATGGTGCAGAAGGCCGCGACAGTCGGGATTGCCAGCCTGATCGCGATTTCCGCACCGACCGCATTGGCCGTCAAGACCGCGAAAACGGCAGGCATGATGCTGATCGCGTTTGCGCGCGGCGATGAGTTCGTTGCTTATGCGAATGGCGATCGAATCGAGGGAACGGGTTAAATATGGACATGCAAAATTTGATACACATGGCGAATCAGATCGGCGATTTTTTTGAGGCGATGCCTGATCGTGAAGAGGCATTGTTGGGTATTAGTGGTCACCTGCATAATTTCTGGGAACCGCGCATGCGCAGCCAGTTGCTGGACTATGTGGATGCCGAAAACGGCAAAGACCTGAAACCGATCGTGGTCTCGGCGATCCGCGCCCACCGCAGCAAATTAGTGTCACAGCATTGAGCGTTTTGGTTTAAGGTTACTCACCAACAAGAAAGGAGCCCGATTGATTCAAACCGTACTTGCATTAAGGCAATTCCGTCAACCATAAATAGTGAGGAGACGCTTCATGTCCAGTTTCAAAAGTTCATTTGGTTTGCTCGCAAAAGAACACACCATTGCCAAAGCAGGTTTCAATCGCTGGCTGGTTCCGCCCGCCGCGTTGGCGATACATTTGTGTATCGGGATGGCGTACGGCTTTTCAGTGTTCTGGCTGCCCTTGTCCAAGGCGATAGGCATTTCAAAAGCAGTTGCCTGCCCGGCGGATTCAGGGCTGTTCGATGCCCTGTTTACCACCAGCTGCGATTGGAAGATCAGCGAGCTGGGCTGGATGTTCACCTTGTTCTTCTTGTTTCTGGGATTGTCCGCGGCAATATGGGGCGGCTGGCTGGAGCGCGTCGGTCCGCGTAAAGCAGGTTTCACTGCGGCTGTGTGCTGGGGCGGCGGTTTGCTGATATCGGCTCTCGGTGTGTACCTGCATCAATTGTGGATGATGTGGCTGGGTTCCGGCGTGATCGGCGGAGTCGGTCTGGGTCTGGGCTATATCTCGCCGGTCTCCACGCTGATCAAGTGGTTCCCGGATCGTCGCGGCATGGCGACCGGCATGGCCATCATGGGTTTCGGCGGCGGTGCCATGATAGGCGCGCCGCTGGCGAATTCGCTGATGGAATATTTTCATACCGCGACCAGTGTGGGTGTATGGGAAACGTTTACCGTGATGGGCGTGGTTTATTTCATAGCGATGTCTTTGGGTGCGTTCGGTTATCGCATACCGCCGGCAGGCTGGAAGCTGGAAGGCTGGAAGCTGTCTGAAGACAAGCATGAATTGATTTCGGATAATCAGGTGCATCTGGAAAGTGCCCACAAGACCCCGCAATTCTGGTTGATCTGGGCGGTGCTGTGTTTGAACGTGAGTGCCGGTATCGGCGTGATCGGGATGGCTTCGCCGATGCTGCAGGAGATTTTTGGCGGCGGCCTGATCGGACATCCGGAGATCGGTTTTACCGACTTGAATGCAGAACAGAAAACGGCAATCGCCGCGCTGGCCGCCGCTTTTGCCGGTTTGATCTCGCTGTTCAATATTGCCGGACGTTTCTTTTGGGCATCCTTGTCCGATCATCTCGGGCGCAAGAACACCTACTTTGTTTTCTTCGCCCTGGGTATCGCGATGTATTCCCTCTCACCCTGGGCTGCGCACTCGGGCCACCAGGCATTGTTCGTCGCATTTTTCTGCGTGATCCTGTCGATGTATGGCGGCGGATTTGCAACGGTTCCCGCTTATCTGGCGGATATGTTCGGCACCCAGTTCGTCGGCGCGATCCACGGCAGATTGCTGACCGCATGGGCGACCGCCGGCATCATCGGGCCGGTCGTAGTGAATTACATCCGCGAGGCGCAGATCGCAGCAGGTGTTCCGCGCCAACAGGTGTATGACTTTACCTTGTACATTCTGGCCGGTTTCCTGGCGCTGGGTTTTATCGCCAACTGGTTCATCAAGCCGGTGGACAAGAGGTGGCACTTGTCCGAAAAAGATATGCAGGCCATCGTTGAGGCTCAGCATGAAATGGCAGCGGGTGAAAAACTTGCTGTCGGCTCGTTCGGCATCACTCATGGCGGGCTGGATGCGGCTGCAGCGGTGGCATGGACAGCAGTCGGCATCCCTATCGCGATCGGACTGTGGATCACGATCACCAAGGCGGCTCTGTTGTTCCACTAAGCAAGGCGCTTTAAAACTCTGATCCGTTCGGCATGTAGTGTGCCGGGCGGGTTTTTTTCGAGTTTTCCAGATTGAATTGTTTCGCGTATAAAATTTTCGGGACATCGCGATGGAACATTTATCCGTGACGAATGCGCAAAAGTGCATTCTGGAATCCATAAAAATACTTGATGCCGAGCCGGTCAGGCTGGAACAGTCGCTGGGGCGTGTGCTGGCGGAGGACATACGTGCCAACCGCGATCTGCCACCATCCGATGTGTCTGCGATGGACGGCTACGCGGTGCGCAGCGCGGATCTTGCGTCTGTGCCAGCGATACTGGCAATCATCGAGGACATCAAGGCGGGCGATATGCCCGGCAAGACGGTTCATGCGGGCCAGTGTGCGCGCATCATGACCGGCGCGCCGGTGCCGGAAGGCGCGGATGCGGTGATACGCGTGGAAGATACTCAACTCGTTTCGACCATAACTCTCTCTCCCAACTCTGGTAGAGCTACTGGCCATTCGACTAAGCCCGCGAACGGGCAAGTCGCTGGTTATCTCACGCAGACGGGAGAGAGGGACGCGGTCTCGCAACGCGAGTCAATGTTTGATGCGGTGCAAATCAATGTTGCGGTGAAACCCGGCAATGACATCCGTCTGCAGGGCGAGAGCATGCGCAATGGCGAAACCGTTCTGGCAGCGGGAACCGGGATCACGCCAGGCGTGATCGGCATACTTGCCACCGTCAAATGCGCGCAGGTGCAGGTGTATCGCCTTCCGCGTGTGGCGATACTGTCCACCGGCAACGAGCTGGAAGACATGGACGACCCTGTCGATCCGAACAAGATACCCAACTCCAACAGCTATGCGCTGATGGCGCAGCTGCAGGCACTGGGAATAGAGCCTGATTTGCTCGGCATCGCGCGCGATGACCCGGCCGAACTGGCGGAATATTTACAGCGCGGCCTGAGATTCGATGTGCTGCTGGTTTCTGGCGGCACCTCGGTCGGCGTGCATGATTACGTCCGTCCTATCCTCGAATCCCTGGGTGTGCAGATGAAGTTCTGGCGGGTTGCGATGAAACCGGGGCATCCGGTGGCGTTCGGCACGACAACAAAGGCTGCGGCGGTGTTTGGTTTGCCCGGCAATCCGGTCTCCAGCATGGTCTGCTTCGAGCAGTTCGTCGCACCCGCATTGCGCCGCATGATGGGGCATGCGCGTATCTATCGCCGTACCATAGCTGCGCGGCTGACGCATAACGTGAAGCATCAGCCGGGGCGCACCGAGTTTATCCGGGTGACTTTCGCGAAACAGGAGGGTGGCTATGCGGCTACTTCCACTGGCGCGCAAGGCAGCGGAATGCTGTTATCGATGGCCAGGGCGGATGGCTTGATGGTCGTGTCAGCCGATAGCGCAGGTCTGGCGGAGGGCAGTTTGGTGACGGTGCAGTTGCTCGACGGTACGACTTTTCAGAATGATGCAGGGTTCGGGGAATGAATATAAGTATTGCACGTATCGGCATCTTGACGATCTCAGACCGCGCCAGTCGTGGTGAGTACGAGGACAAGGGCGGCCCCGCGATACATGCATGGTTCACCAGCGTGCTCACCTCACCGTGGGAGGCTGTTGCCAGAGTGATACCCGACGAGCAGCCTCAGATCGAAGCGGCATTGCGCGAGTTGAGCGATACGGAAGGCTGCTGTCTGATCGTCACCACCGGCGGAACCGGACCCGCGCTGCGCGATGTCACACCTGAAGCCACCGAGGCGGTGTGCAGCAAGATGATGCCGGGCTTCGGCGAACTGATGCGCACCGCCTCGCTTAAATTCGTGCCCACTGCGATCCTGTCGCGCCAGACTGCAGGGATACGCGGCAAGAGTCTGATCGTCAATCTGCCCGGCAAGCCGTCCGCAATCGATGACTGCCTGAGTGCCGTGTTCCCCGCCATTCCTTATTGCATCGACCTGATCGGGGGCGCGTACCTGGAGTCCAATCCCGAACAGTGCAGGGTTTTTCGTCCCGCGCACGCCAAACCAAAGTAAAACTCAAATAATCAGAGTTTCCTCTGGAGTTCATCCTGGCTGCAGTGCATGCTCGCCTGTTCGTACAAATCAGGGAATCGGGTTATTATTTCCCCATTCGATACCGGCAAACCGTCATATCTTTCCAGATAATGCGCAAGGAGAAAGTGAGTTTTGTTGCGTGCTGCTGCTGTTGAGTGTACAAAGCAACCGTCTGTGATTTGTGGATTCTTGACAAAATCGGCCGGACATTTTCAATAATTGACTTCAGCTCATGGAAAAAAAGAAAATTTCATACTATGGCCGCGTCTTGCTGATTGCGGCTGAAGTCTTCCTCATCGGTTTTTTGGATTATGCTGTAGCGCACTATCTTCCCTTCGAAATGGGGCATTACATTTCCCTGAATGTGTTGTATTGTCTGCCGATTATCCAAACTGCTCGCCTGACCGCTATCCATGCCAAGCGGCGTTACGATACGCATACCTCCAGCTTTTATCGGGATGGCAGTGGCACTTTTCTGGAGCGCGACCGAGGTGGTCATTTCCTGGCCGTATTTTCCCAGGACTGCTTTCGTATTAAATACGTTTACCCGTAGTGTGGTTTTCACGGTGATCGGCCGGGTGCTGGTCAAGTTGTGGCGGGAGAGGGAATATGCGCACATCGATGTGCTGACAGGATTGGCGAACCGTCTGGAACTTCTGGAAAGACTGAAATTGGAGCAGGGACGCAGCGAACGGTCCCGCAGACCTTACTCCTTGTTGTTCATCGATATTGATGAATTCAAGTCGATGAATGACTTATATGGACATCAAGGCGGTGACGAGGCGCTTAAAATCCTGGCTGAAATATTAAGGAGCAGCTCCAGGAAAGTTGACGTCCCTGCGCGTCTTGGCGGCGACGAATTTGTACTGTTGTTGCCTGATACGGACGAGCAATCCTGCGACATCCTGATCAAGCGGATCGAGGCGTCCACGAAGCAAGCCTTCGAGGGGCGTTCCTGGCCTATTTCGTTATCAATTGGCCGGACGACCAATGTAGGCAAAACTGATGAAGTGGATACGGTGATCCGCTTGGCAGATGAGAATATGTATGAAGCCAAGAGGATGAAACAGCAGATGATGCAAGACGCAAGCGGCCAGTGAACTCTTTAACTGTTAAAGATTGGCCTTCCTCCCAGCCTGATTTATCCTTTGGTGCGTGCCGATACAAACGTGACCTTGTGAGTGTGCTCATTTCCCGGCTGCCTCCCGCCGGTTTTCTTCAGGGATGTGCGAATGAGGCATAGGGTTAAATTTCCCGAGTTTTTATCCGGTGGAAACACATGCTGAGAAATTTTAAGCATTCCGGGTTACTGCTGCCGCTGCTATTTCTGTCGGCCTGTGCCAGTGCCCCGATAAAATATAAGGAAGTTACTCCGCCAGAGGCGTTGCCATTTGTGGCGGCTGCGTCCGAACGGCCACTGGTCGCGCCGGCACTCGGCAACGGGGGTAACGCGGCTTTGCACACGTTGGCGTGATCAAGGTGCTGGAGGAGAACAATATACCGGTGGATATTGTGGTTGGTACCAGCGCTCAAACACCCTTTGCCGAGGGTTAACAGGCAGGTGGAAATCAAGCCGGCAACAACGAACCTTGAGCCGGGCAAGAATGCTGGCGCGTATTGATTCGGCTCATTGAGCTTGGTGAAGCCAGACCGACCGTATTCTGCAACACTGACTGTTTCTTCGTTTATCGTAAGTTGACATTCAATCAATATACAATATCGGCTACCTCAGGGAGGCACAAATTATGATGCATGAAGTTAGCCGTTTTGCAGTGAGGATGCTAGCTCTCGGTTGCCTGCTTGCTGTGGGGCAAACGGCGCACGCAGAAGAGAGGATCACCGTCGCCGCCGCTGCCGATCTGAAGTTTGCTCTGGATGAAGTCGTCGTGTTGTTCAAGAGCACGCATCCTGCGGCACACATAGAAACCATCTATGGTTCGTCGGGCAAATTCAGCACGCAGATCCGTCAGGGTGCTCCTTATGATATATATTTTTCCGCTGACATCGCCTACCCTCGCGCGCTTAACGCGGAAGGCTTGGGTGCATCTGAAGTGCAAACTTACGGGGTAGGGCGCATCGTGCTGTGGAGTCAATCGCGCGATGCCGGCAAGATGACGCTTGCTGATCTCACCGATCCATCCATCCGGAAAATCGCCATCGCGAATCCCGAACATGCTCCTTATGGCCAGCGCGCGGAGGAGGCGCTCAAGGCGGCTGGTGTGTGGGAGAAAGTGGAACACAAACTCGTGTATGGCGAAAACATCGCGCAGACCGCTCAGTATGCTCAGAGCGGCAACGCACAGGTCGGCATCATCGCGCTGTCGCTGGCGCTCGGCCCCGAATTGGCGAAGCAGGGAAGTTATGCGCTGATCCCGGACAAGCTGCACCAGCCATTGGAGCAGGGCTTCATCATCACCAGGCGTGCCGCTGACAATGCGCTGGCGCACGAATTCGCCCGTTTCATGGCTGGCAGGGAAGTGCGGGCTATCATGACCCGTTACGGCGACGGCTTCGCTTTCGCCAAAAACGACCAGGGCCAGTGGGAAAAGATCCCCCAATCCGGCCCCGTCCGCATCGGCAGCCACGTGGACATCCAGGCCAACGCCACCATCGATCGCGCCACCGTCGGCGCAACCGAAATCGGCGACGGCACGAAAATCGACAATCTCGTCCAGGTCGGCCACGCCTCCCGCATCGGCCAGAACACGCTCCTCTGCGCCCAGACCGGCCTCGCCGGCTCGTCGATCATCGGCAACAACGTCATTCTCGCCGGCCAGGTCGGCATCGCCGGCCATTGCACCGTCGGCGACGGCGTCATCCTCACCGCGCAGTCCGCCGTCTCCCACGACGTTCCGCCCGGCAAAATGATCTCCGGCTCGCCCGGCTTCGACAATCGCACCTGGCTTCGCGCGGTCACACTCTTCCAGCGCCTCCCCGGGCTCGCCAAGCGCCTCGACCGCCTGGAGAAATTAGCTGCGAAGCTCTTCCCTTCAGCGGCTCAGGAGTCCGCGCCACCGAAAAGCGAGACTAAGGAATGACCGCCTTGATCACCGTGCGCAAGCTGACCCTGGCCGCATCGCTGTGTGCCGCCACCCTCCTCGCCGCCTGCCACTCCTACCACATCGACGCGGCCATCGAAAACCGCACCGGCGCTGACATCCAGCTCCTCGAAGTCGATTACCCCAGCGCCAGCTTCGGCGCCGCAAAATGGCGCGAACCTTCTTGCGGCACATTCGCGTGCAATCCTGGGAGGAACTGCGGGATCGCATCCTGCTCGGGGTTGCCGAAATCAACGCCGCCCCCGTGGTTCATCGCTGGAAGAAGTTCGACGCTTTGATGACGTGATATGAACATGTTTTAGTGAAACGATATACTAGGTTGAAACAGCACTTGTTTCCGCGTTTTCTGTTGCTCATCGTGTACATATTCGCGGTCGGCGGCGGTCTTTGGGCGCAGACCACGGGCACGATTCGCGGCACGGTGCAGGACCCTTCCGGCGCGATTGTTCCCGGCGCTGAGGTGGCGGCAACTCTGGAGCAGGCTTACGTCAACCGCACTACGCAAACCAATGCCGAGGGCCAGTACGTTTTACCCGCTGTTCCCGTGGGCCGATACTCGGTGGTGGTGAAGG
>CAVRKV010000012.1:0-132465 GCA_963721755.1 uncultured beta proteobacterium | reverse complement strand
GCGCCATCGCGCTACACACCGCGTCCCGCCCGCCGTCCCGCTGGCTGGCCGCGTTGGCTCTCTCCACTTATTTGCCGTTGGCGGGAGCACTTTGGGTGAGTTGTTTGGATTTTCCCATAATAAATCCCCATTTTTATGGCGCACTGGCGCACGATCGGTTGTACCTTATGTGTTGGGAATTCCGTCAGAGATGCGTTGCTGGAATTCGGCTATGAGGTGGAATGGCACGAATACGCCATGCAACATTCGGTGTGCGAGGAAGAACTGCGGGATATTGCGGCTTGGCTGAGGCAACAAATAAAGGTACGGGGATTTAAGGGCTGAGGACTGAGTTAAAACTTTGCGGCGGATTTTGCTCAGTCCTCAGTCCTTGCTTTTTTCCTGCACGACGAAACGGAATTTTGCCAGGTCATAATCGAGTCCCTTTTCCTGCAACCCGTTGGGCATCAGCAGATAATTTTTCCCGTCCAGCTGGATCTGCAAGCTGCGGCCGGGTGAAAATGTATAGCCCTCATCAACAATTGAGCTTCGCCGGTCGAGTCGTTCTGTTTTGCGTAAAGCCACAGCGCGGGCTGGCCATTTTCAATCGCCCCGCCGGGCACCTTGTTTTGATTCAAAATCACACCGGCAATATGATTGGACAGTATTTGTGCACCCACACGCAATTGGTTCGCGCCATCGCGCAACAAGCGCCTTACTACGGCCACACCCCAATGTGGCACCCCCTCCGGCTGTATCCCAAGCAAACTGCCGATGCCGATGCTACCGCTCCCTTTGGCGGGTATCATAGTGCTGAATCCACCGGCACTGATTTCCTCGGTCACCCAATGCGCCGGCTCTTCTTTGCCTTCGCCGAAATTCAGCCCTGCATCAGTGCGCTCGACCACTTTGTCAAAACTGTCAACCACGTTCAAAGTGACATTGGCCATGCGTCTCGTATTGCGCCTCACGGGGGGCGCAATCACATAATTCAGGAAATACTGGGCAGCATTCTTGACCACTTCTGCTTCATAGCTGCCACCCAGATTGATGTCGTCTGGAACGATATTTTTCTTCAGCACTTTCATCAAGTCTTCCAGCTTGGCTTGCATCGCCGGCATTTCGATAAAACGCATGGCGGGATGCGTCGTCGCCCCCATGTTGATGCGCGTCGGTTCAGCCGGGCGATTCAAATCGAAACCGAGCCGGCTGTTCTGGCCGACCTCCGCATGGATGTCTATGGTTGAACGATACTGAGCTACGATACGCTCGGTCAGATGTATATAAAGCGGACTCAAGGCACTGAGGCCGCTGTCGTACCATACCATCAGACCTCCGACCTCGGATTTCACCGTCGTGTTGCCTATCATGCCGGGATACAGGCTGACCGGCGTGTCCAGATATCGCAGCTGTTCGGCATGCTTGTAGAGCAACGCGAGATTGGACCACGTCGTGTTATCGACCTGGCCATAATGCGAACAAATATATTTCAGTTGCCACATCATGGCGTGCACCGTGCGGGCTGTCAGCAACGGTACTTGCGCCTTGATGGCGCTTCCGCCCTTTTCACCGTTGCAGTAAGCAGTGAACACTTTGAAATAAGCGTGAGCGACATGGCGTGACCAATTGCTCAGTGCCAGCCACAGACGATTTTCCTGGAATTTATTTATTTCGAATGGCGTAAAATACTCACGCACCAATTTTCGTACGTAAGGCTGGGCAGCCTCATCAAACAGGCGTAACACGGCAAACTGATGATCCAGCTTGAAGTCGGAATGTGCCGACAGCAACTCCACAAACTCGGTCAGCTCCGCGAGAGACCTGAACGCATCATTCTTCGGCAAGTCATCCAGCAACGCCTGTGCAGACTTGATGTCCGCCATCGGATTATCAGATTTATTGCCAAATATTGCAGATAACATTCCCCACCCCTTAAACCAATTGCTTGCATGCATTCCAATGTAACCACAAAATCCATCATATGGAAAGCACCTGAAGGGCAAACTTGATTCCGTGGTTAAGCGATAACACCCCATTCCCGCTGGTCGAAAGCGCACTACGCTCGCCCAATGGCTTGCTTGCGGCGGGGGGCAACCTGTCTGCACCCCGCCTGCTGGAGGCCTACCGCAATGGGATATTCCCATGGTTCAATCCCGGCGAGCCGATACTATGGTGGAGTCCCGATCCGCGCATGGTGCTGTTTCCGGACGAGTTCAGGATCTCGCGCTCGCTGGCAAAGGTGTTGCGCAGCACATCTTATGAAATGCGCATTGACACCGTTTTTGAACAGGTAATGCGCAGCTGCGCCGCACCGCGGCGGGGACATCAAGGTACATGGATCGGCGAAGATATGATCAGGGCATATTGCGAATTGCATCGGTCAGGCCATGCACACTCGGTGGAAACCTGGATGCAAAAAAAATCATTCCAGCTTCAAATCGAAGGCGAGACAAAGCGACAACGAGCAAACGACATGGACAGTGCAATAAGCACGGCCATGAGTGCGCGAGGAGGCCAACGCAGTATCGCCGAAGAGTTGGAACTGGAATTGGTCGGTGGCTTGTATGGCGTCTGCATCGGCCATATGTTCTACGCTGAATCCATGTTCAGCAATGTCAGCAACGCCTCGAAGATTGCTCTGGCTCATCTCGCAGCACAATTTGACCGCTGGCATTCCGACCGCTCAAGCGGGCCAGGGACAGGCATGATAGATTGCCAGATGTTTACATCGCATCTCGCATCACTTGGTGCACGAGAAATCCCGCGCGGGGAATTTATCGTACGACTGCAAGAATTGGTACACTGTGAGCCGATAACTGACTGGCAATTCGACACCGACCTTTTTAAATGAGTTTACTTAACGATCTCCCGCGCACCGCGCTGCATTTTTACCTGACCGCACCCTATCCGTGCAGCTACCTGACCGGCCTCCAGGCGCGCTCCCAAGTCGCCACGCCGGCCTTGCTTATCAACACGCAGGTATATTCCGAGCTGGTTCAACACGGTTTCCGTCGCAGCGGGACCTACACCTACCGGCCTCATTGCGATAATTGCCGCGCCTGCGTGCCGCTACGTGTGTTGGCAAAGCAATTCACGGCAAACCGCTCGCAGCGGCGTGCGTGGAAGCAACACGACAATCTCGAGGCTACGCTGCACCCGTTGCAAGACAACGCCGAATATTATGATCTCTACCAGCGCTACCAACGCGCGCGTCATAAAGACGGCGGCATGGACAACGACGACCGCGAGTCATATCAAAACTTTCTGCTGCAAAGCAATGTCGATTCGCTGCTGGTGGAATTCCGCGAGCGGGGCGTGCTGCGCATGGTCAGCGTGATCGACTTGCTCAACGACGGCCTGTCTTCGGTCTACACTTTCTACGAGCCGGAATTGCCGCGTGCGTGCCTTGGGGTTTACAACGTGCTGTGGCAAATCGAGCTGTGTCGCAAGCTCGATCTGGATTTCGTCTATCTCGGCTACTGGATAAATAACAGCCGTAAAATGGCTTACAAGACCGAATTCCAGCCCGCACAAGGCTTGATGGATGGTGTTTGGCACGCTCTTGACAAGCCCATCCCGAGTACTCCTGATGCTTCACCCTTCGATACCTCGGAGGGCTCAGCACAAGGCACACAAAGCGCTTCAAAGGACGAAGGGCGGATCCATAGCTCAGATAGCGACTTCACTTGAAGTCAAAGAATCACTCCCAGACAAAGCCAACCATGTTTTCATTGCTCCGTCCTGCGCTGTTCCATCTCGATCCGGAAACGGCGCACCATCTCACACTCAATGTCCTGAATTCCCTGCATTCACTGGGCTTGAGCAGCATCGTCGCAAGGCGCATACCGGATGATCCGCGCACTGTGATGGGGCTGACTTTTCCCAACCCGGTCGGCCTTGCCGCCGGACTCGAACAAGAGTGGCGACTTCATAGACGGTTTGGCGGAACTTGGATTCGGTTTCATCGAGATCGGCACTGTCACCCCTCTGCCCCAGCCCGGCAACCCGAAGCCGCGCCTGTTTCGCCTGCCGCAAGCCAACGCCATCATCAACCGTATGGGCTTCAACAATGACGGCGTGGATACTCTCATCGCAAACTTGAAACGCTCGCAGTACCGCGGCACCCCTGGTCATTCTGGTATCCCTAATCATTCAGGTATTTTAGGCATCAATATCGGCAAGAATGCGGCCACGCCGATTGAAAAAGCATCGGACGATTACCTGGTCTGTTTGCGCAAGGTGTATGCGCACGCCAGCTACATCGCCGTCAACATCTCCTCGCCCAATACCAAAAACCTGCGCCAGTTGCAGAACGAAGAAGCGCTGAACAATCTGCTGACGCAACTCAAGGCCGAACAGCAAATACTCGCCGACGCACACGGCAAATACGTGCCCATCGCACTGAAGATTGCCCCGGACATTGAATCCGAACAGATCGTCCAAATCGCTCGCCTGTTGATACAACATCGCATCGACGGTGTGATTGCAACCAACACCACGCTGTCGCGCGAGGGTGTCGCCAACCTGCCGCATGGAACCGAAAGTGGCGGGCTGAGTGGCGCACCTTTGCGTCAGAAATCCACTGCCGTGATCCGTCAGCTTGCTGCTGAATTAAAAGGTGCTCTGCCCATCATCGGCGTGGGCGGCATCCTGAGCGGCGCGGATGCCGCAGAAAAAATCAAGGCCGGCGCATCGCTGGTGCAGATCTACAGCGGGCTGATCTATCGGGGTCCGACATTGATCAGCGAATCCTGTGCAGCCATCCGGGCCTTGTAACATAAGCTGGTGAAAATCCCCGCAACCCGTTACCAAAATCGCTTGTCGCCATGTCTGGGTTTGTGGCTCACACCAGCTCACACCAGCTCACACCAGCTCACACCAGCTCACACCAGCTCACACCAGCTCGCAACACTGGCATTTGACATTTGTTCTAACTAGAATTATTATGGTTCTAATTAGAACTAATACACCGGATTATGTCCCCTTCGACTTTTCTTCCGTTATTGCGCGAGCTGTCCAGCACTTATCAGGCTTTCGAAGTGTATTCATCGGCGCACGTTCGCAAGTTATCCCTTACTCCCGCCCAATTCGATATTGTCGCCACTCTCGGTAATACGCCCGGCATGTCACCCAAGGAGCTGGGAGAAAGAACGCTGATCACCAAGGGCACATTGACCGGGGTAGTTGATCGACTGGTGGCCAAAAAGCTGGTGCGCCGGGCCGCATCGCCCAGTGACGGGCGTTGCCAGGTCATCCAGCTGACCCCACAGGGCGAAAAACTGTTTGCGCGTATTTTTCCAGCGCATATCACACACATGGAACGCGTCTTTGCCAAATTTTCGCCCGGTGATCTGGCCGGAATGACTTCGAATCTGCGATTTTTAAGGGAAGCATTTATCTCCGCACATGATTCAACCAAATAGCAAATCCTATGGCCATCTGGGCCGCAGGCATTAAGCAATGAGTTTGTTGTGCCTCCAGCCCAAAAGGCGGGAGGAAATTTTGTGTCATCTTTATTATAGGAGTTTCAACATGCCAAGTAATACGTCAAACAAGCAACCCGTTATAGCCCAAAAGTCCCCTTTTGCCGTCGAAGTGGAAGCCGGTAAAAGTTACTGGTGGTGCGCCTGCGGCAAAAGCGCCAGCCAGCCATTCTGCGATGGCAGCCACAAGGGCAGCGAATTCGTTCCCGTAGAACACAAGGCAAAAGAATCAGGAACCGTGTATTTTTGCGGCTGCAAACACAGTGCCAATGGCGCGCTGTGCGACGGTACCCACAAGAAGCTTTAACTTCCGTCACCACCGCCACTTTTATCAAGGCCAGCTTGCTGGCCTTTTTTGCACCCGGAAAATCACCTTGAACAATTCCGGCCTTAAGGGATAGAACAGGTCACTATGCGATTCATCGAGCATCTGCTCACCGGTGATTTCCGGATGCCCGGATACTTGATTGCTTTCTAAATAGCACAGGCGTAGAGTGCCGCCCCATTCTGCCACATGGAAGGTTGGATCAATGGGCGATATTAAAACAAAACAAAAGCTGCCCGTACTCGCGCTTGGCGCGATCGGCGTGGTATTTGGCGACATCGGCACCAGCCCGCTGTATGCGATACAGGCGACTTTTACCGGCCCTCATCCGCTGCCCGTCGTGGAAGCCAATATCCTCGGCGTGCTGTCCGTGATGTTCTGGACCATCATGCTGCTGGTGTCGTTCAAATATGTAATCATCATCATGCGCGCGGATAACCATGGTGAAGGCGGCTCATTGGCCTTGCTGGCCTTGGTAAGCGAACTGACTACTCAATACCCAAAAATAAAATGGTCCGTCACTGCGCTCGGGGTGTTTGCCGCCGCGCTGTTTTATGGCGATGGCATGATCACTCCGGCGATCTCGGTGCTTTCGGCGGTCGAGGGACTGGATCTGGTTTCGCATGAGTTCAAGAGTTATATACTGCCCATCACCATCATTGTCCTGACCGGATTGTTTTTCATTCAGAAACGCGGCACCGGCACAGTGGGCATGACTTTCGGTCCGATCATGGTGTTCTGGTTCATCTGTCTGGCTGTGTTCGGCATCATTTCCATCGCACAAAATCCTCAAGTCCTATGGGCACTGAACCCTCTCTATGCCTTTCACTTTTTAACTGCCGATCCACGGATGGCATTCATGTCGCTTGGTGCGATCGTTCTTGCGATAACCGGCGGGGAAGCCCTGTATGCCGACATGGGACACTTCGGTAAATATCCGATCCGCTTCGCGTGGTTCTCTTTCGTGCTGCCCGCACTGGTTTTGAATTACTTCGGCCAGGGCGCGTTGCTGCTGCACAATCCGCAAGCCATCGAAAATCCGTTCTATCTGCTCGCTCCAGCTTCGGTACTGGTGCCGATGGTATTGCTGGCTACCGCAGCTACCGTCATTGCCTCGCAAGCGGTCATATCTGGCGCATTTTCGATAGCGCACCAATCCGTGCAAATGGGCTTTCTGCCGCGCATGGAAATCCGCCAGACCTCCCACCAGGCACAAGGCCAGATCTATGTGCCATTCACCAACTGGACGCTTTATCTGGCGGTGGTCTATCTGGTTTTTGCCTTCCAGAGTTCCACCAATCTGGCAGCGGCTTATGGCATCGCCGTCACCGGCACGATGACTATTACCACCATTCTGGTCGCTTTCGTCGGCGTGCTGCTATGGCGTTGGCCATTGGTTATCTCCATACCTTTAACCGCCGTTCTGTTGATCGTGGACATGACCTACTTTGCAGCCAACGCGATCAAGATTCCGCAAGGCGGCTGGTTCCCGCTGTGCGTTGCCGTGGTATCTTTTACCGTGCTCACCACCTGGAAGCGCGGTAGAAAATTATTGTTTGAGGAGATAACCCGCCAGACAGTGCCCTTGCAAGCGATCATTGACAGCATAGATGATATACCGAGAGTAAGCGGTACGGCGGTATTCCTGACCCCTGCTGGAGATGGCGCGCCGTCTGCCATGCTGCACAACCTCAAACACAATCACGTGCTTCACGAACGCAACGTGCTGCTGACCGTGGTGGTAGAAGACAAGCCGTATGTCACAAAAGGCAACCGTTTTTTGATCAAGGATCTGGGCAAGAACTTTTATCGGGTGAAGTTATTTTATGGATTTATGCAAACTCCTGATATTCCTCTTGCTCTGGAGTTGTGCGGCGCACAAGGATTGCCCTTCGACATGATGGCCACGTCATTTTTCATTTCCCGTGCCCTGATCGTTTCCGGCCCGAAGCCCGGGATGGTTAAATGGCGCGAGCGTTTGTTCCTGGCATTATCCAAAAACGCCATGAACGCTGCAGACTTCTTCAAAATCCCGGCTAACCGCGTCATAGAAATGGGCACGCGGATCGAAATTTAGGGAACCTCACTTTCAGATATATTCATATACCGCCAACGCGGTTGAAGCGACATTTGAATCGGGGGATAATCCGTACCTGATTTATGAGGTATCGCAATATGACAGAATATCTGCTGATCCTGGTTAGCGCGGTGTTCGTGAACAACGTCGTGATGGTCAAGATTCTCGGGCTATGCCCGTTCATGGGAGTCTCCAAAAAGCTGGAGGCCGCCATCGGCATGGGTGCAGCCACCACTTTCGTATTGACGCTGGGCTCGGGTTCGAGTTACCTGATCAACCGATATCTGCTCGGCCCCGATCTGTCTTACCTGACCACGCTGTCGTTCATCGTGGTGATCGCCGGCATCGTGCAGTTCACCGAAATGGTGGTGCAGAAGACCAGTCCGCCGCTTTATCAAGTACTCGGCATCTATCTGCCGCTGATCACCACCAACTGCGCAGTGCTGGGCGTACCGCTGCTCAATGTGCAACTCAAACACAACTTTTCGGAATCGCTGATCTTCGGCTTTGGCAGCGCGCTGGGCTTTACGATGGTGATGGTGCTGTTCGCCGGGATGCGCGAACGCATGGAAGGCGCGGATGTACCGGCAATCTTCAAGGGTTCGGCAATCGCGATGGTCACCGCGGGATTGATGAGTCTGTCATTCATGGGATTCTCCGGATTGATCAAGTAATGGGAAGCCCCAAATGTTAAGCGCGCTGCTGGTGATGGCAGCCCTCGCTATCGTGCTCGGCGCGGTGCTTGGGTTCGCCGCGATCAAATTCCATACCGAAGGCAATCCGCTGGTAGACAAGATCGATGCCATCCTGCCGCAGACGCAGTGCGGGCAATGCGGTTATCCGGGTTGCAAACCCTATGCTACGGCCATAGCAGCAGGGGAAGCGGACATCAATAAATGCCCGCCGGGTGGCGAAGAAGGCATCCAGAAACTCGCCGACCTGCTCGGCATGGAGTTTAAACCGTTCGGTGGCGACGCTGTCACCAAACCCAAATCCGTCGCCTTCATCGACGAAAGCACCTGCATCGGCTGCACGCTCTGCATCCAGGCCTGCCCGGTGGATGCCATTGTCGGCGCGGCCAAGCAGATGCACACCATCGTCGCCGCCGAATGCACCGGCTGCGAGTTATGCATTGCGCCTTGCCCGGTGGACTGCATCAGCATGCAGATCATCGAAGAAAAGATCACCAACTGGAAATGGAAATATCCCGTGTACGCCCTGACAGCAACACCATGACAGCAACGACATGGGGCCCCGTGTACCCATTGGCAACTGCACGCCGAAGAGCTTTTGATGTAACCACTAGCCATTCCACTTGGTTGTCAAAGGACGACAACCAAGTGGCTGGTTATGGCCGAGCACCCGAATGAGAACGCTTTATCATTTTCACGGCGGTATCCATCCGCCCAGCAACAAGACGCAATCCACCCAGGTGGCTATCGCGCGAGCGCCGCTGCCCTCCAGGCTGATCGTTCCGCTGCAGCAGCATGCCGGTGAAGCGGCGAAACCCGTCGTAATAGCCGGCGAGCGCGTATTGAAAGGCCAGCTGATCGGCATGCCGGACGGTTTTGTTTCAAGCGCGGTACATGCGCCCGCTTCGGGAACCATCACCACCATCGACATGCAGCTGATCGCCCATCCATCCGGCCTGCCGAATCTGTGCGCCACGCTGATTCCGGACGGCAAGGAGGAATGGATTCCGCGCAAGGCGATCAATTACCGCGACCACAGCCCCGCCGAATTGCAGCAACTGCTGCGCATGGCCGGCGTGGTGGGTCTGGGCGGCGCGGCATTCCCCAGCGACATCAAGCTGCGCATCGGCAAGCAAAAGATCACCACGCTGACCCTGAACGGCGCCGAGTGCGAACCCTATATCACCTGCGATGACATGCTGATGCGCGAAAAAGCCGCAGAGATCGTGCAGGGTGCCGAAATGCTGCGCTTCATGATGGATGCGGATGAGGTGCTGATCGGCGTCGAGGACAATAAACCGGAAGCGATCGCCGCGCTGCAGCAGGCGATCGCCGATAGCGGCCTGGCCCTTCAACAGGACAAGCATCATGAAGTGGTCTCTATCCCGACGATTTATCCCGGCGGCAGCGCGAAACAACTGATACGCGTGCTCACCGGGCTGGAAGTGCCGTCCGGCAAACTGCCCACCGACATAGGCGTGCAGTGCTTCAACGTCGCCACCGCCTGCAGCGTTCATCGCGCCCTTGCGCACGGCGAGCCGTTGCTTTCACGCATCGTTACCATCACCGGCAACGTCCGCCAGCCGCGGAATTACGAGGTACTGATAGGCACGCCGATAGCCGAACTGGTCGCTTTGGGCGAAGCGCTACCAGACACCAATGGCTACATCATGGGCGGCCCGATGATGGGTTTCCCTCTGCCATCAGTGCATGTGCCGTTGGTGAAAGCCACCAATTGCATCATCGCCGCATCGGACAAGATATTCCCGCCGCCTCTGCCCGCCATGCCGTGCATCCGCTGCACGCGCTGTGTCGAAGTTTGTCCTGCAGATTTGCAGCCCCAGGATTTGTTCTGGTTCGCCCAATCCAAGGAATTCGGCAAGGCCCAAACATTCAGCCTGTTCGACTGCATCGAGTGCGGCGCTTGCAGTTATGTCTGCCCCAGCCATATCCCGCTGGTGCAGTATTACCGTTTTGCCAAAAGCGAGATCCGCGCACGCGAGCATGACAAGCAGCTTGCGGATCAGGCACGCGAACGCCACGAGTATCGCGAACATCGCATTGAGCGCGAAAAGCAGGAAAAGGCTGCCAAGCTGGCCGCCAAGGAAAAAGCTGCGCAAGCGGCCAAACTCAACGGCACACAGCCTTTGACACCTCAACAACAAGCCGAACTGGCCGAGCTCGAAGTGCACCGCGCGCATATCCTAGAGCTTGCCAAATCCGAAGTCGAGCACACAACCGAAAGCCTCGGGGACTAACTCACCATGCTCTTCTCTCCCTTCATCAACAAACCGGACAACGTCTCGCAGATCATGCTCAAGGTGCTGTTGGCACTGCTCCCGGGCATCGCGCTGTACGTCTGGTATTTCGGCCCGGCTATCCTGGTTTCGATCATGCTGGCCAGCCTCACCGCACTCGGCACCGAAGCACTGATGCTCAAGCTGCGCAACCGGCCGGTCGCACCCTTCCTGAAAGACAACAGCGCGCTGCTCACCGGATGGCTACTGGCACTTTCCATCCCGCCGCTGGCGCCGTGGTGGCTGGTGGTGGTCGGCACGGCCTTTGCCATCGCGATCGCCAAGCAGCTATACGGCGGACTGGGCAACAATATGTTCAACCCTGCGATGGTAGGTTACGCGGTCTTGATCATTTCGTTTCCGGCGCAGATGACGCACTGGGTCGCCCCGCAGGGACTGGTTTTGGCCGAGCTCGGTTTCTCGCAACAATTGGAATATATCTTCCTTGGCGTGTTGCCGAACAATGTAACTTTGGACGCCCTGACTATGGCAACGCCGCTGGACACGCTGAAGACGCATTTACACCTCGATCAACCTATCCAGCAGATCCTCGATATGCCGATCTATGGGCAGCTGGCCGGGCACGGCAGCGAAATGGTGGCGTGGGGATTCCTGTCAGGCGGGCTTTACCTGCTCGCCACGCGCATCATCAGCTGGCACATTCCCGTCGCCTATCTAGTCACACTGTATGTCATCGCTGCGATCTTTCATCTGGTAGCTCCCGCTCACTACGTCGCGCCGTTGTTCCACTGGTTTGCCGGCGCGGCGATGCTGGGCGCTTTCTTCATACTCACCGACCCGGTCAGCAGCCCAACCACCAACAAGGGCCGATTGATCTTTGCAGCAGGAGCAGGCTTGCTCACTTACCTGATCCGCGTGTTCGGCGGCTTCCCGGACGGCGTCGCTTTCGCTACGCTGCTGATGAACATTTGCGTGCCGCTGATCGTGCTGTATACCCAGCCCAAAGTGTTCGGCAAAAGATCGCCTGTGCATGATAAAGAGGGCAAGTCGTGAGACGCAGTGCGGCGAAAGCAACCGTGTACACCGCGCTCAACCTGCTGTTCTTCGCGGTGATCGGCACGGCCTTGCTCGCCCTGACCTACCAGTTGACGCACGAACCCATCGCGCGCAGCGAGGAACTGGAAAAGCTGAAACTGGTCACGCAGATCGCACCGGCTGAAACCTACGACAACGACATTATCAAGGACACCAAAGAACTGGGGGCGGATGAATTGCTGGGCAACGACGACACGACTGTCGCCTACCTCGGCCGCCTGAAAGGCCGGCCCTCCATCGCGGTGATGCAGGTCATCGCGCCGGACGGCTACGGCGGCAAGATCCACCTGATCATTGCCATCCGCAGCGATGGCCCGGGCAATGGCAGAATTGGCGGCGTGCGCGTAATATCTCACAAGGAGACGCCGGGTCTGGGCGATTACATCGAGATCGCCAGGAGCAAATGGATCACCGGCTTCGACGGCACCTCGCTGGACAATCCCAGGGACAGCGACTGGAAAGTCAAAAAGGACGGTGGCCAGTTCGACTACATGGCCGGCGCGACGATCACCCCGCGCGCCGTGGTGAAAGCGGTGCACAAGGCGTTGCAGTATTTCGCGCAGCATCGCGACGAGTTGTTCAAGCAGAACCCTCTCGCCAAAGGCGAGACAGGGCAGAATGAAGGAGACAAGAAATGACCTTTCAGGAATTCAAGGATATCCTCTACAACGGCGTATGGAAGCAGAACACCGGGCTGGTGCAACTGCTCGGCATGTGCCCCATCCTCGCGGTGAGCAGCTCGGTGGTGAACGGCGTCAGCCTCGGCCTCGCGACCGCGGTGGTGATGTCGCTGTCCGGCGCGGCGATCGCGCCGATCCGCGAGTTCGTCCCGAATGAAGCGCGCATCCCGGTGTTCATCCTGATCATCGCGGTGCTGGTCACCGTCATCCAGTTCACGATGAATGCCTATATGTATTCGCTGTTCGTGGTGCTGGGCATCTTCATCCCGCTGATCGTCACCAACTGCATCGTGCTCGCGCGCATCGAGGCCTTCGCCTCGAAGAATCCCGCGCTGCAATCCGCGCTGGACGGCCTCGCGATGGGCCTGGGGCTGACCGCCGTGCTGGCGGTGCTGGGCGGCATCCGCGAAATCTTCGGCCACGGCACGCTGCTGTCCGGCATCGACCTGGTGTTCGGCGAAACAGCGAAAGCTTGGGTAATTACCGTAGTGCCGAACTATCACGGCTTCCTGCTCGCAATCCTGCCGCCCGGCGCATTCATCACGCTGGGCATGCTGATCGCCGGCAAGAACTGGCTGAACCTGCGCGCCGAACGAAAGCTGAAAGGCAGCAGCGCCAGCATCACGCTTGTGGAAAGTGGTGGTGCACCTGCGGCACGCTGAGCTTCCCAAGCTCAAGTTATCAATGGATAAAGTCCTAAATATGACTTTTGGTACGATTTCCACCAAGATTTTAATTGATGCATTACGCTCTTTTGATGAGTGGAGACAGCGCGTTCTCTCAAAAGAACTAACTGATAACCTTGGAGCCATCCATAGTGGAGAAAGAATTGCGGAGATGTTGTCCCTCAAGATCGCCTACCCAGGATTGACCCACATAAATAATCTGCGACATCATAAAGAACTCGCATGGTTCAGCAAGAAAGCTAAAGCGGCTAATAATAAAGAGACAGCGGTTGAAATTGAGCATGTATATCCCAAAAGAGCTTACACAATAGCTTTGCTCAGAAAGCTAAGCAAAACAGAAGACACAGTTAAAATTGAACAATGGATAAAGAAGAACTTCAAATTAGTTTTGCTCACTCGATCAGAGCGTGCAAATTTAGACAAGATTAATCGCACAAAGAAAAGAGACAAAGCAGACTTTGAAGCAGCGGGAATAGACCTGTGTGATGAACCGACCAGAGCGCTTAGCTCACGAGTGAAATAGTCGTAGTGCCGCACCGGATATTTTTCAATCCGACCCCATGAACCCCGCCAAACGCCGCGAAATCTTCCTGCGCCTGCAAGCGGCGAACCCGCACCCCACCACTGAGCTGGAATATAAAACACCGTTCGAGCTGCTGGTTGCGGTGGTGCTCTCGGCGCAAGCCACCGACGTCAGCGTGAATGCCGCGACGCGGCATCTGTTCCCGGTCGCCAACACACCTCAGAAGATCCTCGCGCTCGGCGAGGAAAGGCTGCGCGAATACGTGCAGCGCATCGGCCTGTACCAGACTAAGTCGAAACACATCATCCAGATGTGCCGCCTGCTGCTGGAGAAACACGATGGGCAGGTGCCGCAAACCCGCGAGGAGCTGGAAGCCCTGCCCGGCGTGGGCCGCAAGACTGCCAACGTGATCCTCAACACCGCCTTCGGCCAGCCCACCATCGCGGTGGATACGCACATCTTCCGCGTATCGAATCGCATCGGCATCGCGCCCGGCAAGGACGTATTGGAAGTGGAAAAGAAATTGCTCAAGTTCGTGCCGGATGAATTCAAGCACGACGCGCACCATTGGCTGATCCTGCACGGCCGCTACGTGTGCCAGGCGCGCAAACCGAAATGCGGCGCATGTATCATTCGCGATCTGTGTGAGTACAAGGGAAAGGAATGATGGCGATTAAAGAATCCGCCAATTCTGTTCCCTCCCCCTGCAAGGGGAGGGGGTTTTCGGCGGATGGATTATTGGGTTTTATGTGGAGTGCAAAGACTTGTCTGCCCCAAAAAATACGGCGACACGTCGCCGCACTTAAAACGAAAAATCAGTTTTCAATTTGGGGTAGGCACTTTGTTATTTAATCCATCGCGCGATGAAGCGCGCAATTTTCTGTTCGAGTCCTGGCGCAAACACAGAGCCAAGGAATTGCTCACGCCGCTGGAGGACCTCGCCGCGCAGCTCATCGCCAAGCATCCCGAATACTTTGCCGTGCTGGAAGATCCCGAGAGCCATCAGGAGAAAGATTATCTGCCTGAACAGGGCGCGACCAACCCGTTCCTGCACTTGATGATGCACCTGACCATCGAGGAACAGATCTCCATAGACCAGCCGGCGGGGATACGCGCGCATTTCGTGCGCCTGACCCGGAAACTGGAGTCGGAACACGAAGCACAGCATCGCATGATGGAATGCCTCAGCGAGATGATCTGGCAGGCACAGCGCAATCGCAACCAGCCGGATGCGGCTGTATACTTGGCTTGTCTTGAACAGCAATAAGGGAGCCTCTCAAAACTCGGATTTCATCCCAACTGCTGTGTTGCAGAAAAAAATTTCTTGCTTACATATGATCTATATGCGGTGCCACAAAACGAAGTTTCAGTGTAGGGTAACCTTTAGGTTAGCCGGAACTAAAATTTTTTCCGCGCCTTGCATTTGGGCGAACTCTGGATTTTTAGAGGCCCCTAAACAGGGTTGAGCCTAAAGCTGGCCGTTGGGCCACGCTTGGAACTAAAGAGGTTTGCATGAGACTGTCCAAAATTACGACGCGCACCGGCGACAAAGGCACAACCGGCCTTGCCGACGGCACGCGTCTCGGCAAAGACCACGCGCGCGTCGCTGCACTGGGCAGCGTGGATGAATTGAACAGCCAGCTAGGCGTGCTGCTCGCCGAAGAACTGCCGCCCCGCATCCGCGCTGTGCTGTTGAAGATTCAGAATGATTTGTTCGATCTGGGCGGCGCGCTTGCGCTGCCCGCGCAGGATACGTTTGCAGAAAGCAAAATCGCATGGCTGGATGAACAGATCTCCCACTACAACGCCGACCTGCCGCCGCTGCGCGAATTCATTTTGCCGGGCGGCTTGCGCGCAGGGGCGCTGTGCCATGTGGCGCGCACTGCGGCGCGCCGCGCCGAGCGCGATCTGGTCGTGCTGTCGCATGGTGAAGCAGCGCCACAGCACGCGCTGCCCTACCTGAATCGGCTATCGGATCTGTTGTTCGTGCTGAGCCGCTGCATCAACCGCACACAGGCGGCGCCTGAAACTTTCTGGCAGCGCGATAAATAACAGGAATCGCCCGGCGTCTTGATGGCCACTGGCAGACACTGCCGATCAAATTACTTTTTGTCGCTTCCGTCCAGACTCAGAACGCCGGCTCCATGTATCACAACATAAAGAAGACCGCCCATCATGGATATATTCTTCATGAAGTGGATCATCTGGTTTTGTGCCTGTTCTGGAGGTATGGCCCAAAAATTATGAAAGAACAACGCGGTCAGTGCGGTGAAAATAAATATAGCCGCCGCAGCCAAACGCGTCTTCCAGCCCACCACCAACATGATGCCGCCGCCCAGTTCAACAATGATCGCACCGATTGCGGCCAACTGGGGCAGCGGCAGCCCCTTGCTGGCGATGTAGCCAACCGTTCCCGCAAAACCGGTAAGCTTTCCGAATCCCGCCAATAGAAATATCAGCGCGATCAGGATACGGCCCACCAAAGGGCCATATAGATTCAATGCTTTCATGATTGATCCTCCCTGTTAAAGTGGCTGGTTAATAAAACGTGGGAAGTACTCCACTTAATATCGGCAAGGCAACCCGCACTAACGCCTATGATAGTTCGATAAATGCCCACTTTTGCGTTTATCACGAACTGCTCGTGCTGCACGATGGTTGGCCTACATAAATGAAATGGGTGAGGATTATTGAACGTGCTCAGGATAGTGGTAGTAACGAGCGTTCAGGTAACGCGCTACCTCCAAGATATCGTCGTCTCTCCACGCCAGCCCGGCAATGCCCTGCCAGTGACGTACCTGTGCATTCAGGCCTATCCAATCCTTGGCGATCTTCTTGTTACGCCAATGTATCTGGGCGCTGTGGCAGGCGATGCAATGTGTCGAATACAACAACTCGCCACGAGGCGTGTCAGCCTTGGGCTGGGCACTGGCAGGATTCCCCAGGCAGACTAACAAAGCCGCAAATAACCATCTTTTAGTCATATCGCTCTCCATCATTGATCGGGTTGGATTTCCTATCGACACAAAGTTGAGTATAGGCCTCGATGCGAGGTTAATCAAACCAATTTGGCTATGGAAGCCGAAACCAGACTGCTCTGTAACACCCGTGGCATGTGCGGTATAGCCCATCATACAACCAGGCATCGATGGCCCGGATCGGATCTTTATGCCCTTCTCCTTTCATCCGGATCGTTCGCTAATCGCTATTGCCATATTAATTATTTGCTCATTTTTGTTGATTATTCTTGCCTTTTGAATCAACAGATGACACCATTTCATTACCACAGCGTTAGCTCACTCTCAGCCCAGCCGGGATGATTGTTTGCTATCAAAGCAGAAAAAACTGCTGTGGCGTACCGAAGTCCCCTTAATTTTTTTGGAGGTGCTATCGTGTCAAATCCCATGGTTTATATACCGCTTTTATTTGTCTTATCGCCATTTATCCTGATAAGTCTCATGATTTTGTTTGCCGGCAAACCCGCTAAATAGATTAGCATCTGTTCGCATTACCCCAACCGGCAATACCAGGGGCCTGGCTTCGGTCAGGCCTGTTTATTTTTTCTGAACACAAAGCCATTGCCCATCGTAATCTCATTGACGGTCTGAAGATTTACTTTGGCCCGCGGCTGCAACACAATGCCTGCACGCTAATTTTTCGGGTGCTCAAGCGATGACACGATTCATTCGGCACCCTGCGAACATTCTGATCGAAGTCAGGGCTCGCGGTCAGCCGGCCCACACCCCGCATAATGCTGTCAATCTAAGCATCGGCGGACTTGCGTTTCGTTGTGACCGCGTGTTTGAGCCGGGGGACGTTGTGGAGATACGCATCCCGTTCGTAAGCCCCCCATTCGAAGCGGAGGCGCGCGTGGTTTGGTGCACGGCGCGCGAGGGCCGCTTCGAAATCGGGATTGAGTTCCAGGAGCAGGATGATGCTTTCATGGCGCGTATGGTAGAACAGGTATGCCACATCGAGAATTACAAGCAGGATATCTTGCGAACCGAAGGGCGTCTCCTGTCGCCGGAGGAAGCTGCGGCGGAGTGGATCAACAAGTACGCCTCCCAGTTTCCCGATTCTGCGGATGCACAGTAGCCAACTCTGCAACTTCCACAACCTTACCCGGCAGCGCCGAGACGGCCTTCCTGATAATCCCTGATGGCCTGATAGATTTCCTCTTTGGTGTTCATCACGAACGGCCCGTGTTGCATGATGGACTCGCGTAGCGGTTTGCCGGAGATCAGGATGGCTTTGGCCGCAACCGTTGCGATAAGTGTCACGCCATCGGCTTGCGGCGTGTTGACGAGTATGCCCATGCGGCTTTCGCCCAATGCCTTGCCGCTGATCGTGACCGCGCCGCGATAGACATAGATGAAGGCGTTATGCGTCGCCGGAATGGCCGTCGAGAATGAGCTGCCCGCCGGCAGGTGTATGTCGATGTACAGCGGCTCGGTATCCTCGCGCGTCATCGCACCGGTGACACCGTTGCTGGTCCCCGCGATCACGCGCACGGTAACGCCTTTTTCCGTCACATATTCCGGAATCTCTTCCTTCGGGATGTCACGATACCACGCGGGGATCATCTTGCGCCGCGCCGGCAGATTCAACCAGAGCTGGAAGCCTTCCATGACTCCATCCTCTTGTTCCGGCATCTCGGAATGGATAATCCCTCGCCCGGCGGTCATCCATTGCACGCCGCCGTTCTGCAGCAGCCCCTCATGTCCGGCATTATCGCGATGACGCATACGCCCGGCGATCATGAAGGTAACGGTCTCGAATCCGCGGTGCGGGGTCGGGAAAGCCGGCGATGTAATCGTCCGGGTCGTCGCTGTGAAAATTGTCGAGCATCAGGAACGGATCCAGCCGCTGCTGCAGATTCTGCGTGAGCACGCGGGTGAGTTTGACTCCGGCACCGTCGCTTGTCGCCACCCCTGATACGATTTGTTCTATCGATCGCGGTCGCGTGACGATTGCAGATTTGATTGTCTGATTCATGGTTGCAGTCCCAATTTATATTTGTGCATGACTCACGGCATCCACTGCGTTGAGAAATATTTCATAAGGCTGAGCCCCGGAAAATCTCCTGCCGGAAGCAAAGATAAAGTTCGGCACGCTGCGGATGCCCCGCTCAAAAGCGTCAGTAGTGGCACGGTCGACCTCTGTCCGGTAACGTCCCGAGTGTAAAACTTCGAGTATTTCGTCGCGAGCAATCCCCACTTCTTCACCTATCTCGGCAAGCACTTCCGCATCGCCGATATTCCTCGCCTGCGCGAAGTAAGCACTGAATACTGCCCGGTGATAGGCATCATCCAAACCCCTGGTTTCTGCAAGAAACCCGATTTCGTGAGCCTGACGGGTGTTCGGCACTAGCACAGGACGGTTGAGTGGCAGTCCCACCGCTTGGGTTGCCTCACGGACTGCAGCTTCAGCGCGCTCCAGCCGTCCCAGGGGCAAGATCGAAGTCAAGGGAACACCGCCCGCAGGAATATCGGGGCGTAGCAAGTAGGGATTCCAATGCGGGCGAATCGAACGCTCTTTTGCCAGCCGGGTCAACCGATCCAGGCCGATATAACACCATGGGCAAATAAAATCGGCGTAAATCTCAATGGTCGTGGGCATTAAAAACTCCTGTGAGCGATTCGGAGTAACCGCCATGCATAGTCATGTAGCATGGTGGCATCGTATCATTGGAACAGACTCCATTATCACGGTGAGTCGCACCCCAATGCAAATGTGAATCGATTTTGCACGGCTATCAACAGTGCTACAATCTTGCCCCCGATTTATATCAAGGAGAACCCTCATGCGTCGCATATTGTTTGCTGTTGCTTTAGCTGGTTTATCGACTTTGACTTACGCCTCCGGTTTCAAACTTTCCAGCCCGGAAATCAAAGCCAATAGCATGATGCCCAAGAGCTTTGAGTTCAATGGCTTTGGCTGTTCCGGTGAAAACAGGTCTCCAGCGCTCAAATGGAGCGGAGCTCCCAAAGACACCAAGAGTTTTGCCGTGACCGTGTACGACCCCGATGCCCCGACCGGCTCGGGCTGGTGGCACTGGGTGGTCATCAACATCCCGGCTGACGTCACCGAACTGGCTGCGAATGCCGGCGCACTCAACAGCACGACCCTGCCCAAGGGCGCGGTACAAGGCCGGACCGACTTCGGCGTGGCAGCCTGGGGCGGCACCTGCCCGCCGCAGGGCGACAAGCCGCATCACTATATCTTCACCGTTTACGCGCTCAAGACCGACAAACTCGACGTTCCCGCCGATGCCACCGCCGCGCTGACCGGCTACATGATCCATGGAAATGCGCTGGGCAAAGCCAGCTTCACCGCAAAATACGGTCGCGCCAAGTAGCCCTGTATTGACGGGATGACCTATCCCGCCTGATGCAGAAAGGTTTCAAACGCCATCGACTGATGCTAGACTCCCAATCGCTGCATGTGCAGTAATCACAACTTAAGGAAAAAAACATGAACAGAAAAGAACTCATAGATGCCTTGGCCGACAAGACAGGCAGTTCCAAAGCAGACGCTGACCGCAACATTTCAGCGCTGATCGATATCGTCACCAACACACTGAAGAAGGGTGACAATGTCGCTTTGGTTGGTTTCGGCACCTTCGAAGTACGCAAGCGTGCAGCACGCGCCGGCCGCAATCCTAGCACTGGCGAAGCAATCAAGATCAAGGCAGCCAAGGTTCCAGCATTCAAGGCTGGCGCTACGCTGAAGACAGCAGTAAACGGCGCAAAGAAGTAATCATTATGATGGTACACCAGCCTTCTACGAAGGCTGGTGATTGTTTATGCGCTAACGCCTCTCGGCGACAGCCTTTCCTAAGAATCATACCCCGCGCAGTTTTTCAGCGCCTCACGTTGTCTGTGACTGTCTCGAGTACCATATCTTTCTTTCGCGGCTTGCCACATTCCGGCGTAGGATAGCCATGCCTGAACATTCCTCGCATGACTGCACTGGATGAAGACCTTCACTATGGAACGCCCCGACGCTCTGTTCTGGAACCTGCCGCTTGAATCCCTGCAATCACAATTGGAGGCGACCCAGGCCGGGCTGAGCCAAAAGCAAGCGCAGACGCGCAGCGCGCGCTTCGGCCCCAACACATTGCGGGATCATGGCGAACGGCCGCTAATCATCCAGTACCTGAGCCACTTCAAGAATCCGCTGGTGATGGTTCTGCTGGCGGCCAGTGCCGTGTCCGCGCTGACCGGCGAGATCACCGGATTCGTGATCATCTGGGCCATCGTGCTGATGAGCGTGACGCTGGATTTCTTCCAGGAATACCGGGCCGGCCGCGCCGCAGACCAGTTGAAGAAGACTGTCGCGGTACGGGCCACGGTGCTGCGCGATGGCCATTCCCAGGATATTCAGATAGCCGGTCTGGTGCCGGGCGATGTGGTGGTGCTGTCTGCGGGCGATCTGATCCCGGCCGATTGCCGCTTGCTCGAGGCGAAGGATTTCTTCATCAACCAGTCATTGCTGACCGGCGAATCCTACCCGGTGGAGAAACATGCAAGCGAATTGACGGCAGCGGCGGCAGACCTCAGCCAGGCCGGGAATGCCGTATTCATGGGCACTTCCGTCATCAGCGGAATGGCCAAAGCGATGGTGTGCCGCACCGGAGCCGATACGGCGGTGGGCGATATCGCGGATTCGTTGCAGGTCAAGCCGCCGCCCACTGCTTTCGAGCTGGGCACCCAGAGCTTCGGCATGCTGATCATGCGGCTGACTTTCATGCTGGTGCTGTTCGTGTTTTTGATCAACGCGTTCTTTCACCGGCCGTTCCTCGAGTCTTTCCTGTTCGCAATCGCGCTGGCGGTCGGCCTCACGCCGGAGCTGTTGCCGATGGTGGTCACGGTGACACTGTCGCGCGGCGCGTTGCGCATGGCGAAGAAGCAGGTGATCGTGAAGCGGCTCGCCGCGATCCACAATCTGGGCAGCATGGACGTGCTGTGCACCGACAAGACCGGCACGCTCACCGAGGGGCGCATCAAGCTCGAACGCCACCTTGACGCGCACGGCAACGACAGCGCGCAGGTGTTGCAGCTGGCCTACCTCAACAGCTATTTCGAGACGGGGCTGAAGAGTCCGCTGGATGACGCGATCCTCGAGCACAAGGAGATCGATGCGAGCAGCTGGCGCAAGATCGACGAGGTGCCGTTCGACTTCGAACGGCGGCGCGTTTCGGTTCTTGTTGATCAGGGCGAGAAACGGCTGCTCGTGGTCAAGGGCTCGCCCGAGGATATCCTCAGGCTGTCCACGCAATATGCTTTGGGCGAAGAGCAGGGAGCGCAGCCGCTGGACGAGAAGGCGCTGGCCTCCATCCAGGCCCTGCACGACAGCCTCGGTCGTGAAGGTTTCAAGGTGCTCGGCGTCGCCTGGCGGACAGTGGCACTGGACCATCCGCATGCCGTGGTCGATGATGAGACCGAACTGATCTTCGCCGGCTTCGCCGCCTTCCTCGATCCGCCGAAGCCAAGCGCGGCGCATGCGCTCAAGGCGCTGGCGGCGGACGGTGTCAGCGTCAAGATCGTCACAGGCGACAGCGAACTGGTGACCAGGTATGTGTGTGATCAACTCGGCATGCCGATCACGGGCGTGCTGAACGGCAGCGAGCTGCAACAAATGGACGATCCCACTCTGTCGGTTCGCGTGAGGGAAGCCAACCTGTTCTGCCGCGTCACACCGGCGCAGAAGAACCGCATCATCCTGTCGCTGAAAGCGCAGGGACACACGGTCGGTTACCTCGGGGACGGCATCAACGATGCGCCTTCGCTGCGATCGGCGGATGTCGGCATCTCGGTGGACAGCGCCGTGGACGTGGCCAAGGCGGCGGCCGACATGATCATGTTGCGGGAAGATCTGAATGTACTGCATGCGGGCGTGCAGGAGGGGCGGCGCACCTTCACCAACATCCTGAAATACATCATGATGGGGACCAGCTCGAATTTCGGCAACATGTTCAGCATGGCCGGCGCGACGCTGTTCCTGCCCTTCCTGCCTATGCTGCCGTCGCAGATATTGCTGAATAATCTGCTCTACGATGTCTCGGAACTTCCGATCCCGATGGATAACGTGGATCACGCTTATCTGACTCACCCCAGGCATTGGGACACGACCTTCATCCGCAATTTCATGTGGGTGGTCGGGCCGGTCAGCTCGGTGTTCGACTTCCTGACATTCTTCATCCTGCTGAAAGTTTTCGGCGCAGGCGAGGAGCTGTTCCACACCGGCTGGTTCATCGAATCCATCGCCACCCAGGTGCTGGTAATCTTCGTGATCCGCACCCGGGGCAACCCTTTCAAGAGCCGGCCGAACATCGCGCTGACCGTCACTTCACTGACGGTGGTGGTGGTAGCCGCTGCATTGCCGTTCACGCCAGTTGCGGCACAGCTCGGCTTCGTTGCTCCGCCGCCGCTTTTCTTCATGATCCTGCCGGGAATGGTGCTCTGCTATCTGGTGGCGGTGGAATTTGTGAAGCGATATTTTTACCGGTGCTTCCCGGTGCGCTAAGACCTCAACCGAATAATCACTTTTTGCCGGGATCAGCGCAGGGATCAGCGCGCTCCACGCGCGGAGTGAACCAGATCGCATCGTAGGGCGCATCGCCCGAGGCACTTTCGGTCTCATAGGTTTCAGGGGCGTTCCTGCCCGGAATGACTTCGACAAAGCCGATTGAAAAGATGCGCGCCGACGGATCGCGAGCGCCAAGGTAGAGCGGCATGCCGACATCGCGGCGGGCATGGCTGCTGCCGACAATGGCGACGATGCCGCGCCCGATGCTGGACACCGCGCTATCCGCCATCATTGCATCGCGCAGCCGCTGGCTGCGGGTCAGCCCTTCACGCAATGAATCCCGGATCTGGCCGCAATGCGCTCCGCCGATATGGCTGAGCATGTAGTTCTGGCGGCTCTCGCTCCACACCTCCTCGACGGCCATACGTTTAAGGGCAGCCGCGTCATAGGCGGCAAAACCATTCCAAATGACCGGCTGCAGTTGCCGGCTCGAAATATTGGCGGCGATGACCGGCAGTTTGTTGTCGATAGCGGTGGCAAGAAACGGGCGATAGAACTTCCAGTCGGTGAACTTGATCAGGCCGGTTGCGGCATTCAGGGCTTCGTCATGATTGCTGCCAGCTAGCGCCAGATCGAGCGCCGGCTGGCTTTCTCTGTCGAGCTGTTCCATCAACAACGCCGGGCGCGCGCCTGAATCGATGCGGGCTTTCAGCAGCTTCTGCTGGATATTATGATGCTGCGGATTGTCATGCGTTTCGCCGAGCAGAAGGACGTTGGCCTTGTCGATTCTGGCAAGCAATGTTGCCTCGTCTATGAAACTGCGGCTGTTCATGTCCCATATCTTTCCAGCCAGCGGATGATCGGCGTAGAGAATGTTCCCGGCATGCGCCATGCCCGCAAATATCAACAAGGCAAAGGAAAAGTGAAGCTTGATATTCGCGATGGTTCTCATGCTCGAAAGATGCCATCTTGTCTGATGGAGTTTTTGTGTCCGATGCAGTCTATTGTCCCAGCTTGGCTGCGATCTCGCGCTCGGCCGCCGCCCAATGCTCATCAGAGCGTCCCTGGAAACCATGCTGTTCGGCGATGAAATAAGCCGTTGTCTCGACCATGCGATAGCGTTCTTCAGGGGTTGGTTTCGCCAGTGTCTTGTTGGGAGTGACTGGCTTTACCCGGGCGGCAGGAACTTTCGTCGCTGGAGCTTTTTTTTCCGGTATTTTTTTCGCTGCGGGCACTTTGGTTTTTTTCGGCTTGGCCGCCGCGGCTGCAGTCTTTTTCGCTGCCGGTTTTTTCACTGCGGGCTTCGTTGCCACCGCTTTCTTCGCGGTCATCCTTACCGCAACCGTAGCGGTCTTCGGCTTGCCGGCAGCCGCACTGCCTGCCTTCGCAATTGTCACCTTTTTTGTCGCAGGTTTTGCCTTTTGTTCAGTCATGTCAATCACCTCGCTTGTTTTGCAGTTGAGATTCTGATGAAACTACTAGCCATTCCACTAAACAACCATAAGACGGTTACCAAGTAGTTGGTTATAAGTTGGCAAACGCGTTGCATAGCCATTCGGCTAAGTCACCAAAAGACGGTGACATAAGCCGCCGGTTATGCCGCACAAGTCAGCGCTGATCTGCATATGGCTTATCCGGCACTTGTTAAACCCCTGACTTATTTGGGCATGATAGGCACACTGGTCTATACCAGTCAACCGGTTAGGGTTAATATCACAACTACAGCCAATTATTCTTCTGGAACTTTGTGACATAGTAATGACGGGATCGTTCTGATGACTACTTTAGAAACCTGGGAACTGCTAAGTTATGTGGTAACGGTGATCGGCCTGCCGATGGCGATTTCTGTTTTCATCTTCGAGCAACGCGAGCGCATGTTCATCATCTTCAGCATGTTGATCTCGTTGTTTGAGCGTGCTTATCTGCTACTCTACGAAGGCGGCATGACGGAAAAGCAATTGCGCCGCTGGCGATCCTGGGAGGACTACATGGGCAAATGGTGCAACCGCGCCGATTTCCGCGCCTCGCTGCCCGCCCTGTTGCGCGGAGAAGATCCCGAGTTCGCGGATTACATATAGAAACTCGCGGCCAGCAACCCGGCTGCATAGAACCAGAAGGAGAGGGACAGCATGCTGACGATACTAGTCATCAATTCCAAGGGTGGTTCGGGTAAAACCACTTTGACCACCAATCTTGCCAGTTACTATGCCAGCAAGAAAATCCTGACTGCGATCATGGACTACGATCCGCAGGGTTCGAGCATACAGTGGCTGCGGGTACGGCCCGATAATGCGGAGAAGATCCATGGGGCAAACGCCGCGCCGGCCAGGGGAGCCATTCCCTTGCGCAGTTTGCACGCATGGATCCCTCCCGACACCGAAGTTCTGGTGATCGATGCGCCCGCCGGAGCGAAGGGTTTGTTACTCCAGGAGCTGGTGCGTAAATCGAACTTTATCGTGATCCCGGTCGCGCCATCCTCAATCGATATTCACGCCACCGCCGACTTCATCAAAGAGCTATTCCTGTTTGGTGGCGCGCGCACTTCCAAGGCAAAGATCGCGGTAGTAGCCAACCGGGTGCGCAGTTCTTCATCTCCAATATACGAATCACTGGAACGATTCCTCAATTCGCTGAAGCTGCCATTTCTCACCAATATCAGCGATTCGGAAAACTATCTCCACGCCGTCGAAAAAGGCTTGGGAGTGTTCGAAATGGACGAAGCCGTCACTATTGCGGAAAGGCGCGAACTCATGCCGATCTTGAAATGGCTGAACGGACAATTCCCCAATAGATTTGGATCACGCATCGAAGACAAGGTACAGAGCCTCGAAGGATCAAGAAAGCTTGCTGCATTCCGCACGGGCACTCAAAACATCGCCACTTTCACCACCACGGGCAGATTCAAGAGTTAACCCTGACTCCGGCGTAACTCGACGCGCTTGAGATACGCCTCGCGCGCGATCTGTACGTCTTCCAGGAAGTACGGCAACTCACTTGGCGGTTTCAGTAGCGTTCTATGAAGTCTATTGATAACACCGAACTACTTGAGCCGCTCATCAACGTGTTCTCATTTGACACTCGGCAAATACACCTGATATAAGTTTTTCATAACTTAAGGCTATTCATGCTGTGCAGCCCGGAACACTCCAAAGCGCCAAGTCATCCAGCGCGGAGCATGGGGCTCACTCGCCACATAAAAGAACCAGCTTTGGATTTTTTACGGAACCGGATTTTGGGACAGGATTCGGGGCGATTCCATCAACGAGCAAACAGAGAGGGAGGTTCACCATGGCCAGGATATCTGCAAAAAAACGTTGTTACGGCTGGCAACCGGACGTGCCGGATCACCGCGACCACCTTTATGCCGCGCCGGTAATCTATCTCGCGAAACTGCCCGCCAAATCGGACCTTCGCCCCCACTGTCAGCCGGTATACGATCAGGGACAACTCGGCAGTTGCACGGCCAACGCCATAGGCGCGGCCATCCAGTTCGAGCGGCGCAAACAAAAACTGAAGCCTGACTTTACTCCCTCGCGCCTGTTCATCTACTACAACGAGCGCGCCATGGAAAATACCGTCAAATCCGATGCGGGTGCGCAAATTCGTGACGGCATAAAAAGCGTCGCCAAAATCGGAGACTGCCCGGAAAAGGAATGGCCTTATATCATCGCCAAGTTCACTGACAAACCCACTACGTTGTGCTTCAAGGACGCGTTGAAGTACCAGGCATTGCAATACCAGCGCGTGCCGCAAATCCTCAACCAGATGAAGGGCTGTCTCGCCTCCGGCTATCCGTTCGTGTTCGGCTTTTCGGTTTACACCGAATTCGAAAGTGGCACAGTGGCGAAGACCGGCGAACTGAACATGCCCGGCGCAAAGGAAAAGCTTCTGGGCGGGCACGCTGTGATGGCCGTCGGCTATGATGACAGCACCCAGCGCTTCATCGTGCGCAACTCATGGAGCAATCGGTGGGGAATGAAGGGCTACTTCACCATGCCCTATTCCTACCTCACCGACTCGAACTTGGCCGATGATTTCTGGACGATACGTTTGGTGGAAGCCTGAGAAAATCCCCCAATACCTCAATAAAAGGAAGCGCCATGAATACGTACTTTGAAGGCAACGTGGATGCACGCTGGCTGGTGGAAGACGGCGCAGACCGCAAGATGCAATTGCTTGCAGATTTTTCTTTTATTGATAGCACCCATTTTAAATGGGAAGCAAAAACCGGCGACATAATAGATGGTGCCAGCATCCCGGAGGCAATCTGGTCTGAGATTTGTCGGCACACCCTTCATCGGCGACTATCGCCGTGCCAGCGTCGTGCACGACGTGGCCTGCGAAAAGAAAATCAAGACATCCAAAGACGCACATCGGATGTTCTATGAAGCCATGCTTGCAGATGGCACCTCCGAAGCCCGCGCCTTGTTGTTTTACACTGCTGTGCGGCTTTTCGGCCCGCAATGGGAAGCCGTAACCGGACCGACGAACCGTCAATTCAAGATGACCCTGGCCAGTAAAGTCACTGAACCGAAAATAAACTTCAAAAGGCTGGAAGCCGCCTTGGATCAAGCTCTGAAAGGCTAGTCTTCAATCCCCAACACCCATCTATCGGATCGCGTCGCTAACCAGAAAATGTGGATGAGATCAGTCATCAGAGCCAGAAATTTCACGTAACTGGTTGTTAACAATTGCCGTTGGCTTGATGGACTCTTTGTGCCAGTCACTGCCTTTTGCGAGCGTCCGCTGCCGGGAAGCGTTGTAACAAGGCTGTCAGGGAACTTGGTGCAAAAGGGAGACATTCATTCCTGTCCGTACTATTATGCATATGCGGCAGACAAATTTGACGAGCCGATTTTAATCGAGCGCCAATCGTTGATATGTTCCCATATCAACCAATCTTTGGAGTGGAGAAATGAATAAAGACGAAACAAGAATGATACTTTTGGACGATATTGATTATTTTCGATCGAAAGCCAAATACTACAAGACGCTTCGGTTAATTGAGGCGGCAAAATATGCTGACAACCTTGCTTCAAACCTTGAACTGGCGCTTACGACAATGCCCTCCGATGAGGATCCAGAGATTTCCTGAAATTCACAGATCATTTCGGCGCTACTTCTCGGCTTTAACCATATGGGGAAGCAGTAAGCTGCATATGCAATAATTTTCTGAACGGCCGCTGTGTGCCGCAATCGGACGGTCGAGTATTCCCTCTATTCTCTTTGCTTTATAGACTCAAACTTCTTGTCAGAAGATTTTTACAAACTTGTCGCGGTTTATGTACGCCAATATCCAGGCCCCTACTGTCAATGTCCATGCGATGACTTTGGCGATGACTGAATGGAAAATCAGCATATCTAATTGCAGGACTACGGTAAACGCTGTGATGTTGAAAGCAATAATCATATAAATTATTACCATTGGCAGCTTGAACATAAATACCCCCTTCCGTTTGAATCATTAAACTCAGGAAACTTGGATGCGCTTGTTTTGGAAAATCATCCATGCCATCTCCTTATTTGCTTTGTATCGGATCTGAACTTGAAGGCAGCTTCCAATATCAAGGTATTAAGCGGCACTCAATGATCTTTTGTACCACCTCTCCCAAGCCTTGTTCCCGGCCATTTTCCACTCGCAGAAACATGCCAAAGCTGGATTTTTAGTCTTTGGATCTCAGTGCCTCCGCATTCGCCTTGTTTTTCTGGATGCATTGCCGCCACTTTCCGCTGGAAGTGTTGGACGCATCCTGCTGCAAGAAGCATTCACACTTGCAAGCAGCAGCCAGGTAGCATTCTGCCATGCTGCCTCCTTTACACAAGGCCTGTTGCTGTGAACACTGGCTGTTGCAGACACTGGCGATCTGAAGAGCTTTTTGCTGCTCTGCAAGCGGCGCCTGGGGCGGCAACTGTTGCTGTGAATAGATGCCCCAAATCATCATGGCAGCTCCCATCATGAAAAACCCGCCCATCAGCCAGTTAAACCGGGAAAAAACCATGCTGATCTTTTTCCGCCAAGTCGAAGTGTTCCCTTTCTCGCCAAACTCGAAATTCAATAGTCCATGCGTTCCGGATTTTGCGTGTAGCCGATTGCAGGCATCAATACATTCGCCGCAGTTGATGCAGCTGTCATATATTTTGATTTGTGTAGGTTGAATGCGGGTGATACAAGAGGTTGCGCAATAATTGCACTTGGCGCAATCGGCCGAACGCGAGTTATCATAGGTCACGTGCAATGCATCTTGGGTCTTGAAGATCTTCTGCCCGATCCTGTACAGGCAGGCGTAATCGCATAAAAAATAGCGTACCACCGCGATGTCGATGAAGATGAGAAGCGCTGCAAAGAAATATAGGCGCTGCATGAACGTTGACAGTTTCGCGCTGGAGCTAAACGTGAAAAATGACCACACCTCAGTGACCGAATAGAAGAACAAAAACGGAATGAGCGCAAGGATTAACGCAGCACCCAAGAAAGTGAGCGCAAGAATGATCCAATTCACGGCCTTGTTCTTGGCAGATGCGACTCTCAATCCTTCACCAACCACATCCACACTGGCGCGCTTACCCAACAGTTTATGTGTCAGGTTGTTCGCCCATTCGGAGAGCAGGTTCTGTGGACATGCCCACCCGCACCATACTGTGCCGAGTGTCATGTAGATGATAATCGGGACGGTGGCAATCACAAGCGCCAAGCCAAACACGAAGGAGAAGTTCCACCACCATATCCGGCTATCCAGAATGGTAAAGCTGGCCGTGGTCAGGTCAATACGCAACAGTCCGAGAGCAGGAATCAAGGCAATCAGCAGGAGCGTAGCAAGCTGAACGACTCTCCTTTTCCATCGGTACTGTGGTGTCATTTGACTCGGACGCACAAAATTTACCATCCTGATCGGGGAGCTTATTTACAGCTTATTTTGACAAGCCAGCAATAAACTCGGACATAGACTTGATTTGAGCTTCACTTGCACCCATGCCTTTTGCCGGCATTGTCCCAAGTTTCCATCCAAACGAACCGCCTTTGGCAATACTGGCAGCGATTTTACTGGCCGCATCCTTATCGCCTTTGTATTTCGCGGAGACATCCATAAATGACGGGCCAATGATTTTTTTGTCGACAGCATGGCATGCGCCACACTTTGCCTTGCCCTCTGGAGGCATATCTACTGCTAGTGCGGAAGCTGCAATAACCAGACTTGCTGTTGAAACGATACTTATGAGAATAGATTTCATGTTTCCTCCGTTGAATGTAAGTTAGCGGATTAATTACCCGCAGAGCAGCCCAAATTAATTTATCCGGTTCACATGTCTGCATTTCCGACAACAATTAAGCAATGACTGATGTTTCCGACATTTGCTTTCATGAAGTACTTCTTGCGTGTTGTCAAACATGCTTAGTAGAATATCAGAATATGCTTAACTATTAGTCAAGTCGAGATAATTTTTCTATGTTATGACTGTTTACGCTAGGCAAAAAAATGGCTTGCACTGTAACGCTATTGGGATTGATCGTTCACCCAAACATTGACCGTCCGATTGCCGCAACGCTGAATAGCTTAAACGGGTCGGGCGCTGTAACTCACGAGTATCTGCAATCGGGAAACATGAATTTCCGGTATATGTTGGAAGCGAAGGTTCACAGGCAGAACAAACACACTAATAAGTTCCGATGATCCATAAAAAAGGCGGCCATTGGGTCGCTTGTTCTTTTCGCATAAAGAATACCCGCCCCACCCGCTTTCTTGCATTCTGGAACAGGCGCAGTTCTCTTGCCTCTCGCGCGGACACCATGAATTCTGCACGGTGCGGAAAAGACAGCAGCTGTATGGTATCTATTATGAATTACGTAAAGGGCAATAGTTGAAAAGTGGCGGCGAGAAACCCGCACGCAAGATTACACTTGTTGCCGGCGTAACTCGACGCGCTTGAGATAAGCCTCGCGCGCGATCTGCACGTCTTCCAGAAAGTACGGCAGCTCTTTCAGCAGCATGGCTTGCGGCCCATCCACCAGCGCCTTGGGCGGAGCAGGATGGAAATCCACCAGCACCATGTTCGCGCCTGCGATCACGCCTTGCGCGGTGACGTGCACCATGTCGAGGATGCCATCCGGTGCGGCCTGTCTTGACCCTACCGAGTGCGACGGATCGATGCACACCGGCATGCGCGTCAGCCGTTTGACCACCGGCACATGCGCGAAGTCCACAAAGTTGCGGTGCGGGTCGCCCATGTTGGTCTTCATGCCACGCAGGCCGAACACCACGTTGCGGTTACCCTCGGAAGCCAGATATTCCGCCGCGTTCAGCGACTCATCCAGCGTGATGCCGAAGCCGCGTTTAAGCAGGATGGGCATCTCGGTTTGCCGCCCGACAATTTTCAGCAGCTCGAAATTCTGCGTGTTGCGTGTGCCGATCTGCAGCATTACGCCGGTCGGATTGCCGGTCTGATGCAATGCTTCCCTGATTTCATGAAGATGCGATTCATGGGTGATTTCCATCGCAATCACCTTGATGCCATATTTGCCCGCCAGTTCGAACACATAAGGCAGACAATATTTGCCATGCCCCTGGAACGCATAGGGGCTGGTGCGCGGCTTGTATGCGCCCATGCGCGTGCACACCTGGCCGCTGTCATGCACGGCCTTCATCATGATTTCGACATGCTCGCGGGTGTCCACCGCGCACAAACCTGCGAATACGTTCAGTGTGTCCTGCCCGAAGCGCACTCCGTTGTATTCGAAATGGGTGGGACGCTGATCGTCCTTGTGCCGCCCCAGGATGCGGTACTCTTCGGAAACCCGCACCGCGCGCTCAACACAGGGCAGGCTTTGCATGTCTTCGATCTCCAGCGATTTGGTGTTGCCGATCAGATATATCTCGGTCAATGTCTTTTCACTGCCCCGCTCCAAGTGCACGCGGGTCTGGATGCCGGGCAAAGTGGCCAGATGCGCCATCAATTGCCGGTATTCCTGGGATTGTTCGGTGACGTTGGAACTGAGGATTAGGATCATTTTTTCTTCCCGTTCATTTATGGAGCAAAATGGCCAATTGCGCAGGCCACTGCGCCATCGGTTCGCGCGTGAAACCGCTCTTGGCGAACTGTGTCCAGCGGCCGACCACGTAGCACACCAACAGATTTGCGTGCGCCCCCACATCCACCGCCGTTCCCAATTCGCCCTGTGTGGCGGCCATGCGCAGCGATTGTTTGAGCGTGGCTTCGATGCGATCCAGCAACTGGTTGATGCGCTGTTGCAGGCGCTCGTCCTCATTCACCAGCGCGTCGCCGATCAGCACGCGCGTCATGCCGCGATTCTTTTGCGCAAAGCTGAGCAACATGGACATGATCGCCTCGATTTGCTTCACGCCGCTTTTTTCTTCCTGGGTGATCTTGTTGATCAGGCCGAACACGGTCTGCTCGATGAACTCGATCAATCCCTCGAACATCTGCGCCTTGCTGGCGAAGTGGCGGTACAGTGCCGCCTCGGAAAACTCCAGGCGCGCGGCCAGCGCAGCCGTGGTGATCTTCTCGCCCTTGGGCTGTTCGAGCATCTGCGCCACGGTTTGCAGTATCTGTAATTTTCTCTCGCCCGGTTTGCTGGCCATATTTACCTCTCTATCGAACACCCTCTCCCGATCTTCGGCCACCCTCTGATGAAGCTCCTGGCCATTCGACTAGACTGGCAAAAAACGCCAGCCAAGTCGTTGGTTATCCCGCCGGAGGGATTGGAGTGAGGGTTTGTAATTAAGCCAAGCGACTCTGAACGCCAGGCAACTGCATCACATCACGAATCTTCACATCCACACAGGGAGAATTTTGGCTGCCCGTATTCACCCACACCGTGCGCATACCCAGCCGTTTTGCGGCGAGTAAATTCTCCAGGCTATCTTCCACCATCACGCAGCCTGCCGCCCTCACCCGGTGTTTCTTCAACAAGCGCATGAAGCCGTAGCTATCCGGCTTGGGACGATAGCGCGTCTGCTCCACCGCCATCACATCGTCGAACAAATCATCCACACGCAGCAGCTTAAGCACCGCATGCGCGTAGTATTGCGGCGCATTCGAGAATACCACTTTCCTGCCCGGCAATGCTTTTAACACATGGCGCAGGCGAGGTTCGCGCAGCACCATCTGCGGCAAATCCGGAAACTGATGCGTATGCCGCAGAAAATGTTCCGGGTCGGTGCCGTGATGGCGCATCAAGCCACTCAGGGTCGCGCCATATCGCTGCCAGTAATACACGCGCAGCTCATTCGCCCCTGCTTCATCCAGTTGCAGATGCTGCCGCACATATGCCGTCATGCTGCGGTTGATGTGCGGAAAGATATGCGGACTCGCGTTATGCAAAGTGTTATCCAAATCGAAAATCCAAAATTTCGTCGCCATACGTTGTTGCGCTCAAAAAATCTTGCTTACACATATACCGCATATGCTGCGCAGCGATTTTTCTCGCGCGCCTGGTAGAACAACTTGCCATCTGACTAAGCCAGCATAAGACGCTGGCAAGTCATTGGTTATAGTCTGGCTTATAAATTTTGGATTTTCGGCACTCCGTACTCAAAGTCACTTGCTTTTTATCAAAGTTCCGACACCTTCATCGGTCAGGATTTCCAACAGCAGCGCGTGCTGCACCCGGCCGTCAATGATGTGCACCGAGCGCACCCCGCTGCGCGCCGCATCGAGTGCCGAAGCGATCTTGGGCAGCATCCCGCCGGACAGCGTCCCGTCCGCGACCAGATCATCAATTTGTTTCGGGGTCAGGCCGGTCAGCAGCTTGCCGTTCTTGTCCAGCACGCCCGGCGTATTGGTGAGCAACACCAGTTTCTCGGCGCGCAATACCTCGGCCAGCTTGCCGGATACCACGTCGGCGTTGATGTTCAGCGTCTCGCCATCCGGACCCACGCCGATCGGTGCAATGACCGGAATAAAATCTCCCGAATCGAGAAAGGAAATGATCGCAGGATCGATTTTGTTGATGTCGCCGACCAGCCCGATATCCAGCATCCTGCCCGGCTCGGCGGTGCTCTCCAGCAACAATTTTTCAGCACGGATGAATGAACTGTCCTGTCCGGTCAGCCCGACCGCCTTGCCGCCATATCGGTTGATCAGATTGACGATGTCCTTGTTGACCTTGCCCAGCACCATCTCGACCATGTCCATGGTCTCTTCGTCGGTGACGCGCATGCCCTGAATGAACTCGCCCTGCTTGCCGACGCGCTTCAGCATCTCGTTGATCTGCGGACCGCCGCCGTGCACCACCACCGGATTCATGCCGACCAGCTTGAGCAGCACCACATCGCGTGCGAAGCTCTCCTGCAACGCCGGATCGGTCATGGCGTTGCCGCCGTATTTGATTACGATGGTCTTGTCGAAAAAACGCTGGATGTAAGGCAGTGCCTCGGCAAGCACCCGGGCTTTGATTTCGGCGGTAGCGGCAGAAAGCGGCATGGTCATCCTTTATGGTATTTGCCGCGAATTTTACACCAGAAGAAAAACATGCAGGGCTGAAAATGAATCAGGCGGCAAGCGCCGCCTGAATCTGCCACGAAGCCAACACTCACTTATTGCATTTGCATGTGCATATGCTTGTCTCCCTGCTCTTCGTCACCGGTCGCATGCAGCGACCTGACTTCGGCCTTGGTCTCGATTTTCACCGCTTCTTGCTTGCCCACCTTGATGCTCAGGGTCAGCGGCACGCTATCGCCTTCCTTGAGGGGAGCCTTCAGCCCGTCCAACATCAAGTGATAGCCGCTCTCGCCCAGGTTCACGCGCTTGCCGGCAGGCAGTTCGATAGCCTTCACCTCGCGCATTCTCATCATGCCACCCTCGGTCATCATGCTATGCAGCTCTGCCGTCTTGGCAACCGGGCTGGATACCCCGACCAGGATTGCGGCCTGCTTGCTGGTGATCGTGATATCCACTCCCGCCTGATCTTGCCCGGGAGCGGTGGCGCGAGTCCATGCTCCGCTGATTTCAATATCTCCGGCATAACTGGCGAAGCTGGCCAACAAAGCTGCGGCCAAACAAACAAATCGATATAAATTGCTCATGATCTCTTTCCATCCGTTAAAAAGGTCGGCGGATTATACCCGCCGACTGTGATGAGCCAACTGCAATTATGAAGATAAAACCCAAAGCACGGCATCATGCCGGAAGCCACACTAAATATCGCATACCGCTTCAAGGGGAGGGAAAACAGTATTCAATAAATGCACAATACCGCGATTTGGCAGGAGCGATTATTCCGCAAACATCAGCGCATGGGAATGCGACATGATGTCGCACCCCATGCATGTCTCTACCGATTACAATTGCAATATGAGCAGCACGATACTTTCATCCCTTCCCGGCCACAGCCAGTTGCGGCGCCTAGTCGCGCTGCGCAGCATCGCGGTCGCCGCGCAACTCATCACGCTGGCGGCAGTCTGGAAATTTCTTGAGCTGGTGCTGGACTGGCAGACGATGTTGCTGACCATCGCTGCGCTCGCCGCCATCAACCTGTTTACTTGGCTGCGCTTGCGCAATGCCGCACCCGTCTCCAGCCCGGAATTGTTCGCGCAATTGGGCGTGGACGTGATCGCCCTCACGGTTTTGCTGTATTACAGCGGCGGCTCGACCAACCCATTCGTCTCGCTGTACCTGCTGCCGCTGGTGATCGCGGCCGCAACCCTGCCTGGGCGCTACACTTTGGCAATGGCTGTGCTGACCACGATTTGCTATACCTTCCTGATGAAAATCTACGTGCCGTTGCCCATGCTGCACGGACAATCAGCTGCCACGAGCGGCATGCATGACATGGGCAACATGAGTCCGAACATGAGCGGGATGACCGAGGAAGGCATCTTCAACCTGCACGTTCTGGGCATGTGGCTGGGATTCGTGCTGAGCGCAGCCATCATCGCCTGGTTTGTAGTGCAGATGGCGCAGGCGGTGCGGCAGCGCGACGAGACATTGTCGCGGGTGCGCGAGGAGATACTGCGCAACGAACGTATCGTGGCGCTCGGCACGCAGGCTGCAGGAGCCGCGCATGAGATGGGCACGCCGCTGTCAACGATGGCGGTGGTGATCGGGGAGTTGCGGCACGATGCCGCAGCCGGGCAGCCCGAGTTGCGCGACAGTCTGGCGATACTCGACGAACAGGTCCGCGGATGCAAACGCATCCTCGACAAGATCATGGCGAATGCCCAGGACAGCGGTGCGGCCACCTTGCAATCAGTGGATCAACTGATGGCGGAAGTGCTGGACGAATGGCAGTTGCTGCGCCCCACCGCGCAGTATCGCTATTACAGCAGCGGCGTTCAACCTGCCCCCCATATCAACGTCGATGTGACGCTGCGCGCCGCGCTGATGAACCTGCTCAACAACGCCGCAGATGCCAGCCCTCAGCCTATCGAGATACATGCCCGCTGGGATGCTGCCAACTTCACGCTGGAGATCCGTGACCAGGGTGCAGGGCTGAGCGAGGAAGCCGCGCTCAAGGCCGGCTCGGCATTCTTCACCACCAAGAAGGAGGGGCGCGGGCTGGGGCTGTTCCTTGCCAACGCCACCATCGAACGGCTGGGCGGAAGGGTGCAGCTGTTCAATCGCGAGGAGGGCGGAGCGGCCACTGAACTTGCCTTGCCGATCGTCAGGACGAACACATGAGGCCCCCATGACAGAATCACGCATGGAATCGCGCGAAGAATCTGCCTCGCTGTTATTGGTGGATGACGACATCACCTTCTGCAAGGTTTTAAGTGCCGCGCTGGAGAAGCGCGGCTTCGCTGTAACGGTGGCACACAGTGTGGAGCAGGCGATCCCCATAGCTGAAAGCAATCCGCCGGAGTTCGCCGTGGTCGATCTGAAAATGGGCGGCTCGCCCGGGCTGGTTCTGGTCAAGACATTGCACGGCCTCGATCCGAATACGCGCATCGTTGTGCTGACCGGTTATGCCAGTATCGCTACCGCCGTCGAGGCTATCAAACTGGGTGCAACGCAATATCTCGCCAAACCGGCCAATGCAGACGAGATCGTCGCGGCATTCAGCCATGCGCCGGACGGCAATGCGCCGCTCAAGACGCAGCCCACGCAGATCGAAAATCTGGAATGGGAGCATATCCAGCGCGTGCTGCGCGAACACGACGACAACATTTCTGCGACCGCACGGGCGCTTAACATGCACCGCCGCACGCTGCAACGCAAACTGGCCAAGCCGCCGTTGCGTCCGAATTGAATTGACCCTTAGATTGTTATCCTGCCGTGGGGTTGGCTGATCTCAATTTTCCTTAGATAGAGATTTTCCAAAAATCCCTATCTGTAGAAGTGCCCTATAATTGCACCCTGAAAATCTTCCCCCAATCTTATGAAACTCATTTTTTCGCTTTTCATCGCGCTGCTGCCTGCGCTCGCATACGCGCAACCCGCCCCTTTGCCCACCCTACCGTTGCTGGCCGCCAAGTCATATCTTTTATATGACTACACCAGCAATCAGATACTGGTGAATCAAAACGGGGATGCGCGCATGGAACCCGCTTCGCTGACGAAGCTGATGACTGCCGACCTGGCTTTTGATGCGCTCAAACACGGCACGTTGTCGCTAGAGCAAAAATTGACGGTTCCCGCTGCCGCAGTGCGCAACAAGAACGACGAGTCGCGCATGCTGCTCAATGCCGGGCAAGCCGTGAAAGTGGAAGATCTGTTGCGCGGACTGATCGTACAATCCGGCAACGATGCGGCCATCACGCTGGCAGTCAATATCGCCGGCAGCGAAGCGGGCTTTGTCGATATGATGAACCAGGAAGCGAAACGGCTGGGAATGAACAACACTCATTTCACCAACCCGGTCGGCCTGCCGGATGTGGAAAATTACACCACCGCGACCGACCTGGCTGTGCTGGCGGCAGCCATCGTGCGCGACTATCCGCAGCACTACTCGTTGTTCGGGCTGCGCGAGTTCACTTTTAACAACATCACCCAGGCCAATCGCAACCGCCTGTTGTGGCTGGATCCTTATGTGGATGGCATGAAGACCGGGCACACGGAATCCGCCGGGTTTTGTCTGGTCGGATCGGCCAAGCGCAATGACCGCCGGCTGATTTCGGTGATGTTCGGCACGGACACCGACAGCCTGCGTGCCACCGAAAGCCAGAAGCTGATGAACTTCGGCTTTCAGAATTTTGATGCCGTGCGCCTGTATCAAAAGGATCAGCCCGTCACCCAGGTCCGCATCTGGAAAGGCACCGAAAGCAGCCTCGAAGTCGGCTTCCGCCGGGATCTGTTCCTGACCATCCCGAAAGGAACCCTGGCCCAACTCAAGGCAACCATGGAAACTCACCAACCCATCTTCGCGCCGGTCATGGGCGGACAACAAATCGGCGTACTCAAACTGACTTTGGCCGGCAAGCCCTACGCGGAATTCCCTTTGCTGGCGCTCGACAACGTCCCGCTGGCGAATGTGTTCTCGCGCGGCTGGGATAGCATCCGCCTGATATTTGAATAGGTAACCAACCATGACGATATATCTAAACGGGCATTACATGCCCATAGCGGAAGCGAAGATTTCAGTGCTGGATCGCGGTTTCATCTTCGGTGACGGCGTCTATGAAGTCATTCCGGTTTATTCGCGCAAGGCGTTTCGTCTGGCAGAGCATCTGCGCCGTCTGCAACACAGCCTGGACGGGATACGTTTGCAGAATCCGCACAGCGAGGGCGAATGGACGGCCATCATCGATGAACTTATCGCGCGCAATGCCGGGGAAGACCAGTATCTATACCTGCATATCACGCGCGGCGTGGCGAAGCGCGACCATGCCTTCCCTAATCCGCCGGTCAAGCCGACGGTGTTCATGATGAGCAACCCGCTGCCGGCTCCGCCCGCAGAACTGCTGCGCAGTGGCGTAGGTGCGGTCACCGCGCAGGACAACCGCTGGCTGCGATGCGACATCAAGGCCATCGCGCTGCTGCCCAATGTGCTGCTGCGCCAGATGGCGGTCGACGCGGGCTGTGCGGAGACCATCCTGATACGCCCCGGATCAAACAACGAGCCCTCGTTCATGACCGAGGGAGCGGCCAGCAACATCTTCGTGGTGAAGAACGGCAAGCTGCTCGCGCCGCCCAAGGACAACCTGATGCTGCCCGGTATCACCTACGACGTGATACTGGAAATCGCCGCCGCCAATGGCATCCCGCATGAGGTGCGCAGGATAGATGTAGCGGAAGTATTCGCCGCAGATGAACTATTGCTCACCTCCTCGACCAAAGAGGTGCTGGCGATCACGCAACTGGACGGCAAGCCGGTAGGATCGGGCAAACCCGGCGCGATGTTCGCCAGAGTGCATTCGCTATACCAGGACTTCAAGCGCAACGTGATGCGCGCCACATGAATAAACAACCATGAGTGAATTACCAGCAAAAGAATTGACAGCCAGTCTGATCGAATATCCCTGCGAGTTTCCGATAAAGATCTTCGGCCTGCAGCAAGCCGGTTTCGCGCAAGCCGTGCTGGAAGTGGTCACCAGACACGATCCGAACTTTGTCGCCGCCACGATGGAGATGCGCGCCAGCAGAAACGCGCGCTATATCAGCCTGACCTGCACCGTGCGCGCCACTTCGCGGGAGCAACTCGACGCGCTGTATCAGGATCTGTGCGATCATCCTTCAATCGTGATGGTGCTATGACAAATTCGGGACAAGGGGCGACGGGCAAGGGGCAAGATGAACGACTTGATCCTGCCCATGTTTCACCACCTGTCATTCATTCACTAGGACTGGTTGAATACCAACCCACCTGGGACGCGATGAAGCGCTTCACCGCCGAGCGAACAAAGGATACGCGCGACGAGATCTGGCTGGTGCAGCATCCGCCCGTATACACGCAAGGCCTGGCCGGCAAGCCGGAACATTTGCTGCACAGCACCAATATTCCCGTCATCAAGATCGATCGCGGCGGGCAGATCACCTATCACGGCCCCGGCCAGATCGTCGCCTACCTGCTGCTCGACATGCGCCGCTGGAAGATCAGCGTGCGCGAGCTGGTGCGCCTGATGGAACAGGCGGTGATCGACCTGCTCGGCGAATACGGCGTCGCCGCGCATGGCCGCGAGGATGCGCCCGGCGTATACGTTGATGGCGCAAAGATTGCCGCGCTCGGTTTGAAGATCAAGAACGGCTACTGCTATCACGGCCTGGCATTCAATGTGGACATGGACCTGACCCCGTTCGCCAACATCAACCCGTGCGGCCATGCTGGGCTGCGCGTTACTCAAGCCTGCGAACTGGGCATCACCGCCGGCATCAGCGAACTGCAAGCAGAGCTGGCGCAAAATCTGGTTCATGGACTACAACGGCATTCTCTGCAAAAATCGCAGCCGATTTCCTGATCCAGGTTCCCACGTGGAGCATGGGAACGATGTGTGACAGAGCATGGAAACCATGTGCGAGAGGGACGCCTCCATGTAGAGCGTTGGAGCGATGAAACGATGAGTGTCGCGTTGAAGGAAAATATCGTTCCCATGCTCCGCGTGGGAATGCCGTTGTTGACGCTCCGCGTCCCGCAGTATTTATGCAAGCATCAACAAGGATAAGCCATGCCATTAAGCTGGAACGAGATCCGCAACCGCGCCCACGAATTTTCCAAACGCTGGGAAGGCGAAAGCTCGGAGCGCGCCGAGGCGCAAAGCTTCTGGAATGAGTTCTTCTCGGTATTCGGCATCGAGCGCAAGCGCGTCGCCGTGTTCGAAAAGCAGGTGGAGATCACACGCGCCGGACATAAGCTCAAGCACGGACGCATCGACGCGTTCTGGAAAGGCGTGCTGCTGATCGAGCACAAGAGCCTGGGGCAGGATTTGAGCCGTGCTTTCGCGCAGGCCGCCGATTATTTCGAGGGGCTGGCCGAGCGAGACCTGCCGCGCTATATACTCGTCTCCGATTTCGCGCGCTTCCGTCTTTATGATCTCGACGAAAACGCCGAAACCGAATTCCGTCTCGCCGACCTGCACAAGCGCATCAAGCACTTCGCCTTCATCGCCGGCTACCGCACGCAAACCATCGCGCCGCAGAACCCGGTCAACATCAAGGCCGCCGAGCGCATGGGCAGGCTGCACGACGCGCTCAAGGCCGCGGGCTATGAAGGCCATCCGCTCGAAGTGCTGCTGGTGCGGCTGCTGTTCTGCCTGTTCGCGGAGAACACCGGCATCTTCCAGCCCGCCAGCGCGTTCCGCACCTGGATCGAGGAGCGCACCGCATCCGACGGCTCCGATCTCGGTCCGCATCTTGCGCAACTTTTCCAGGTGCTCAACACGCCGGAAGACCGTCGCGCGAGAACGCTGGACGAACAGCTCGCCGCCTTTCCCTACGTCAACGGCAAGTTGTTCGAAGAGATGCTGCCCATCGCCGACTTCGACGCCGCCATGCGCGAGGCGCTGCTCGACTGCTGCGCGCTCGACTGGAGTGGAATCTCGCCCGCGATCTTCGGCGCGCTGTTCCAGAGCATCATGGACGCGAAGGCGCGGCGCAACCTCGGCGCGCACTACACCAGCGAAGAGAATATCCTCAAGCTTATCCTGCCGCTATTCCTCGACGATCTGCATGAAGAATTCAAACGCGTGAAAAGCAACAAGAACAAATTGTTCGAGTTCCACAAAAAACTGCGCTCGCTGACCTTCTTCGATCCGGCCTGCGGCTGCGGCAACTTTCTGGTGATCGCCTACCGCGAACTGCGCAAGCTGGAGCTGGACGTGCTGCGCGCCGTGCATGAAGGCCCCGGTTCGCGCTTCCTCGACATCCATCAGGAAATCAGCGTGGACGTGGATCAGTTCTTCGGCATCGAGATCGAGGAATTCCCGGCGCAGATCGCGCAGGTTGCGCTGTGGCTGATGGATCACCAGATGAACGTGCGCGTGTCGGAAGAATTCGGCATGTACTTCGCGCGCATCCCGCTCAAGACCTCGCCGCACATCGTCAATGGCAACGCGCTCACGCTGGACTGGAACGGCGTGCTGCCGACGGAGCGCGCGAGCTATGTGTTCGGCAATCCGCCGTTCGTCGGCAAGCAATACCAAACCGCCGAACAAAAAAGCGATATGGAGCTTATCTTTGGAAAACTCAAAGGTGCAGGCGTGCTGGATTATGTAGCCTGCTGGTATGCGAAGGCGGCGGATTACATTCACGTCAACTCGACCATTAAAGTCGCGTTTGTTTCCACCAACAGCATCACGCAAGGCGAACAGGCCGGTGTGCTGTGGGGCTGGTTGCTCGCGCAAGGCATCCGCATCCACTTCGCCCATCGCACCTTCCAGTGGAGCAACGAGGCTCGCGGCATGGCGGCGGTGCATTGCGTCATCATCGGTTTCGGTGCATTCGATGTAGAGAAAAAGACCATATACGAATACGAGGACATTCGCGGCGAGCCACATGCAGTAGCGGCGCGCAACATCAATCCCTATCTGGTTGATGCGCCCGACGTGAATCTGGCTAATCGCCGCCAGCCTGTTTCGCCCGTGCCGGAAATCGTGTTCGGCAGCATGCCCAACGATGGCGGGCATCTGTTGCTGACCGATGCGGAGAAGCACGAACTACTCTCGAAGGAGCCAGCCGCAGAAAAATTCATTCGCCCCTTCATGAGCGCAAAAGAATTTCTCAACAACGAGCCGCGCTGGTGTTTGTGGCTGGCGGATGTTGCTCCGCATGAACTGCGGCAACTGCCGGAAATTGCGCGGCGCGTGCAGGCGGTAAAGCAACTGCGCGAAACCAGTGATCGTCCGACCACGCGCGAGCTGGCAGCATTTCCTACGTTATTTGGTGAAATTCGACAGCCAGCAAATAGTTATCTTGCGATTCCCAAAACATCATCAGAACGTCGCATCTTCATTCCAATTGCTTTCTTGAGTGCCACCTGCATTGCAAGCACAGAGCTTTTTACAATTGATGCAGCGACTCTTTACCACTTCGGCATTCTGACCTCCACCATGCATAACGCCTGGGTGCGCTATACCTGCGGAAGATTGGAAAGCCGTTACCGATATTCGGCGGGCATCGTGTACAACAACTTCCCGTGGCCTGACGAACTGACCGACAAACAGCGCGCAGCCGTGGAAGCCGCCGCGCAAGCCGTGCTGGATGCCCGCGCGCAATTCCCGCAAAGCTCGCTCGCCGACCTCTACGACCCGCTCACGATGCCGCCCGCACTGGTCAAAGCCCACCAAGTCCTCGACCGCGCCGTGGATGCCTGCTACCGCAAGGCCGCTTTCACCAGCGATGCGCAACGGGTAGAATTCCTGTTCGAGCGCTACCAGCAACTCACCAGCCTGTTGCCGGCGGAAAACGTGAAGCCCAAGCGCCGCAAGGCTCGCACGAGTGGCGGTGCGTGAATATGGGGGTGATGGCGCAGACAGTAGGCGTTCCCACGCGGAGCATGGGAACAATGGTGGTGGCGGAGCATGGGAACGATGGTGGTGGCGGAGCGTGGGGAAACGAGGGTGTGGCGCAAAATAATCGTTCCCACGCTCCGCGTGGGAATGCAGCCAGCGACGCTCTGCGTCCCTTAACCTAAAATATAGCCATCATGGGCCGCAGCCGTTACGTCATAACCGATCCAGCCGCGCCGCACTTTCTGACCTGTACGGTCATGGAGTGGCTGCCGGTGTTCACGCGCCCGGATACCGTGCAAATCGTGCTGGATAGCTGGTCGTATCTGCGTGAACACGAAGGGTTGCGGCTTTATGGTTATGTGGTTTTGGAAAACCATCTGCACTTTGTCGCACAGTCCGAGCGATTGGATTTATGTGTGAGCCACTTCAAATCTTTTACCGCGCGCCGGATTATCGACCACCTTGAGGCGCACTCGGTCGAACATCTATTGGCGCGTTTGCGTTTCGCGAAACGGGCGCATAAGACAGATCGGGAGTTTCAATTCTGGCAGGAGGGTTCTCATGCCGAACTGGTTTTTAGCGAGGCAATGATGCGGGAAAAGCTGGATTACATCCACGCCAATCCGGTTAAGCGAGGCTATGTGGATAGGGCGGAACATTGGCGTTATTCCAGTGCGCGAAATTATGCAGGGGAAGCGGGTTTGATTGAGATTGACCGGTGGGTTTGATTCGTAACGCGGAGCGGTGCTGGTTACCGCAGAGCGGTGAAAGATGCATTCCCACGCGGAGCGTGGGAACGATATTGTGACGCGGAACGTGGGAACGATATGTGAGCGAGGGTACAATGACACTAGAGAGGTTTAATAATGAGCAGCATTGAAGACAAGCAAACTGGTACGGCCAAAACCGCGCGCAATCCGATCAAGATCGTGCCGCTGCAGGAGCGGCTGCGCAAACCGGAATGGATACGCGTGAAGTCCGGCAGCGGGCAAGGCTATCACGACGTGAAGCGCATGCTGCGCGAGCACAATCTGCATACGGTGTGCGAGGAGGCATCCTGCCCGAACATCGGCGAATGTTTCGGCAAGGGCACGGCGACGTTTATGATACTCGGCGACCTGTGCACGCGCCGCTGCCCGTTCTGCGACGTGGCGCACGGCAAGCCGCTGCCGCCGGATGTGAATGAGCCTGACAATCTCGCGCGCTCGATCGGCTTGCTGAAACTGAAATATGTGGTCATCACCAGCGTGGACAGGGATGATCTGCGCGACGGCGGCGCCCAACATTTCTCCGATTGTCTGAGCGCGATTCGCGCCGGCTCACCCGCAACTCGACTGGAGATTCTGGTGCCTGATTTTCGCGGCCGGCTGGATGAGGCTTTGGTTGCGCTGGCGGTAAGTTTGCCCGATGTGCTGAACCACAATCTGGAAACCGTGCCGCGCCTGTATAAATTGGCGCGGCCCGGCGCTGACTATGCGCATTCGCTGAAGCTGCTCAAGGATTTCAAGGCGCGCTTCCCGCACATCCCGACCAAATCCGGTTTGATGCTGGGCCTGGGCGAGACCGATGAGGAGGTGCTGGAAGTGATGCGCGACCTGCGCGCGCACGATGTGAACATGCTCACGATCGGCCAGTATCTGCAACCTTCCGATGGGCATCTGCCGGTGCTGCGCTATGCGCCGCTGGAATCGTTCACGATGTTCGAGCAAGCCGCAACAGAAATGGGCTTCAGCCATGCGGCCTGCGGTCCGATGGTGCGCAGCAGTTATTTCGCCGATGAGCAGGCGCATCAGGCGGGAGTCATCTGATGCAACTCCTAGCCATCTGACTGATGGAACTACTAGCCATTCCACTAGGCTACCAAAAGACGGCAGCCAAGTGGCTGGTTATACGCTGCTAAAGCGGCAAGTCATTGGTTATAGCAGTGTAGCCCTTAAGGGATTCCCGTCCTACCCCATAAGTGCGCCGGTTTAGTTTGATTTGTGTCCATATTGGGTTTATCTTATGCGCATATATTTTGCCATCGACTTTTACCCAAGGAGAAAATTATGAAGACTCGTTATCTGATTGCCGTGATTGCCGCTCTGTCCGTTTCCGCTACCGCGTTTGCCGCGGATGATGCCGAAGCCCTGTTTACCAAAAGCAGGTGCAGTTCATGCCACAAGGTGGACAAAAAGACCGTCGGGCCGGCATTGAAAGATATTGCCGCCAAGTATGCCGGGGACGCAGAAGCCCCAGCCAAGCTGGAAAAGAAGGTGCGTACCGGCGGCGTAGGCGTGTGGGGTACGATGCCTATGCCAAGCATGCCCGCATCAGTAACCGATGCAGATATCAAGATTTTGGTGGCGTGGGTGTTGTCGCACAAATAGACACGCAGCACGTTTGAACGACAAGGCCGGCTGTAAGCTGGCCTTTGTCATTATGAATCCTGCCAACCACAACGCTTCACTCCGCCGCGTTGGCGCAGCCTGTCACCCGCAGAGATCAATACCAGAGGTGAAGTTCCAGTCCCCCAACAGAGTATAATTGCACCACTTTTTTCGCCTCACCCCCAATGAACATTCTTTACGAAGAAGACGGCAGTTTCAAGGTCGGTAGCATCATGGCCGACAACGCCACATCGCTCCAGATCGAAAACCTGTCCGGCAAGCGCAGCAAGGTCAAGGCAGCCAATGTGATGCTGCGTTTCACCCAGCCCGCCCTGGCTGAATTCATGGCCCAGGCCGAAGCGCTGTCTGAAACCATCGAGGTGGATTTTCTTTGGGAATGTTGCCCGCCGGATGAGTTCGGTTCAGAGCAGATCGCCGCCGAGTATTTCGGCCACGTGCCGAATGCACTGGAGGCCGCCGCGACTCTGATACGCCTGCATGGCGCGCCTATCTATTTTCACAAGAAAGGCAAAGGCCGCTATCGCGCCGCGCCGCCCGATGTGCTCAAGGCCGCGCTGGCCGGGGCCGAGAAAAAGCGCCAGCAATTGGCGTTGCAAGCGCGTTACGCCGAGCAGCTCGCACGCTTTGAATTACCCGCCGAGTTCACCGAACACCTTGCCTATCTGCTATACAAACCGGATCGCAACACCATCGAAATCAAGGCGCTGGAGGCGGCCTGTGCCGCAACGCACCTTTCTGCCGCTCACCTGTTGCATCGCTGCGGCGCGCTTCCTTCCACGCACGATTACCATTTGCAAAAATTCCTGTTCGAGCATTTCCCCAAAGGCACCGGCTTTCCTCCCGTTGCATTGAGCGCGTGGGAAGAATTGCCGCAGGCCAGCGTGAATGCCTTCAGCATCGACGATGCGACGACCACGGAAATCGACGATGCGTTCTCGGTGGAAAAACTGGCCAACGGCAACTGGCGCATCGGAGTGCATATTGCAGCCCCGACACTGGGACTGCCGCGCGATTCGGATGGCGACAAGATCGCGGCACAGCGTCTCTCCACCGTATATATGCCCGGACAGAAGATCACGATGCTGCCGGACAGTGTGGTGCAAGCCTTCACGCTGTGCGCGGATCGTGTATGTCCGGCGCTGTCTATGTATATCGAAGTGGACGGAGAGACGTTAGCCATATTGAATTACGAAAGCCGCGTCGAGCGCATACACATCGCGGCGAATCTGCGCCATGACACACTGGAGCCGCTGTTCAACGAGGAGACGCTGGCGGCTGGCAAACTCGATTACCCTTATGCAAACGAACTGTCGCTATTGTGGAACCTGGTGCAAAAACTGGAATCGGCGCGCGGCAAGCCGTCCGACAACAGCACACAGCAGATGGATTACAACTTCCACATCGAGAACGACCGCGTCAGCATCACGCAACGGCGGCGCGGTTCGCCGATCGACAAAGTGGTTTCCGAGCTGATGATCCTGGTGAACAGCGAATGGGGCAAGCATCTTGCCGAGCACGGCTTCGTCGGCATCTACCGCACCCAGCAGAACGGCAAGGTGAAAATGAGCACGGTCGCCGCACCGCACCAAGGCTTGGGCGTGGCACAATACATGTGGTCGAGTTCTCCATTGCGCCGCTATGTGGATATGGTCAACCAGCGCCAGATCATCGCGATGCTGCGCGACGAAGAACCGGCCTACCCCAATAACGACCCCGCGCTGTACGCCACGATGCGCGACTTCGACACCATGTACGGCATCTATGGCGAATTCCAGAAAAGCATGGAGCGCTACTGGTGTCTGCGCTGGCTGCAGCAGGAAAAAATCGAACAAGTGGAAGCTGTCGTGCTGCGCGAAAACCTGGTAAAACTCACCGACATCCCGCTGGTCTTTCGTGTGCCGTCACTGCCGGAATCGCTGTCCGCCAATACCCGCGTGCAATTGGCAATCGGCGGAATCGATCTGCTTGATCTGGATCTGCAAACGCGTTTTGTTTCAACAATTGAGGACGCTGCTTGAGAACTGGAAAAAAATCATGGTTGCCGGTTGTCTTGCCGAATTTTCGGACAAGATTGTCTTTCTCGATGATCTTTTCCTTCATGCTGCACGCTTTCATATTGTTCGGCATCGCGCTGGTATTACCGGACACTCGCAGTGCGGCCAATTTCATGCAGCCGCTGCAAGTGGTGTTGGTCAACAGCAAATCAAAATCCAGACCAGTCCAAGCCGATGCGCTGGCCCAACACAATCTGGAGGGGGGCGGCAATACTGCCGAAAAACGGCGCGCCAAAAGCCCGTTGCCAGCGATTCGCGATGACATGAAATTCACTCCCGAACAACAAGCCCAGCGCGTCGCAGCATTGGAAGAAGAATCCAAGCGCATGCTGACCAGACTCAAGAGCAATTACACCGCTGTGCAACCGGAACCCAAAAAGCAAAAAGTCAGCGCTGCCGGCGAAGGTGAAGATTTGGTACAAAAGTCACTCGAAATCGCCCGCCTCGAAGCGCAAATCGACAAGAATTGGGACGCGTACCAGAAGTTGCCTCGCCGCAAATTCATCGGCGCACGCACCCAGGAATACCGCTTCGCGCAATACATCGAAGAGTGGCGGATCAAGGTGGAACGCATAGGCAACCTGAATTACCCGGAACAGGCGCGCCGCCAGAAGATCTTCGGCAAGCTGCAGCTCAGCGTTTCGATAAACAAGGATGGCAGCGTGGAAAACGTGGAGGTGAACATTCCTTCGGGCCATCCTTTGCTTGATGCGGCGGCGATACGCATCGTCAGACTCGCAGGTAGGAATGGATTTGGACCCCTTCCCCCGAACATCACCCAGGATACCGACATCCTGACGATCACCCGCACCTGGTCGTTTACCTCGTCGGACAAGCTGGAAAGTGAATAGAGTCCGGAGGGCGTTTGTTGACGCTCCCGTGACACTTGATTAAAGTGCGCCCCATGCGAAATTCCCTGCTCGCCAGACTCCTGCTGATCCTCTTCCTGCTGTCCGCACAGATGGGCGGCTTGGCGCACGGCATTTCGCACATACTGGCCGATCGATCAAAGGGCGCGGATCAGTCTGTGCAGCATGGCAAGTATTGCGGCCAGTGCGCTGCCTATTCACAAATTGGCAGCGCAATCGGCAGCAGCAGTATCAGCTTTGCCAGCAGTGATAATTTTGAAACACTGCAATTTAACCAACCCTTTTCTTACACTTCCAATACCTTCATCGCATTTGCGGCGCGCGCCCCGCCTTACTCCGCTTAAGTCATTCAACCGCCTCGCGTACGATCTATGATCTTTTCAGGAGTAAACATGTCCCGAAATATATATTGGTGCACGGCTTGTGCCATGCTGTTAAGCAACCCGCTCAACGCGCTAGCAGCAAACGATACCGAACCGCAATCCGTGAACGAGCAGATTCAACAGTTGAAGCAAAGCAATATCGAACTGGAACAGCGTTTGCAGCAAGTGGAAAGTGTTGCAGCAGCCCAGCCCGTCCGCAGCAGTGCTGGCCCAAGCAGCGAAAACAGCTTTAATCCCGCCGTGGCTTTGATCCTGTCCGGCACCTATGGGCAGCTCCAGCAAGACCCGGCGATCCCAGCCACCGGCTTCGCCATGTCGCCCAACAACACCCTTTACACCAAGGGTTTTAGCTTGGAAGAATCGGAAATCAGCATAGCCGCAAACATCGATCCGCAGTTTCGCGGCGTCGGCACGTTTGCATTAGAACCGAATGGCGGCATCAGCGTGGAGAATGGCTTTGTGCAAACCAGCGCGCTGGGCAATGGCCTCAATCTCAAATTCGGACGCTTCTTCTCCGGCCTCGGCTATCTCAACGAGCAACACCAACATGTCTGGGATTTCGTCGACCAACCGCTGGTGTACCGCGTGCTGTGGGACAACCAGTTCGCCGACGACGGCGTGCAATTGAAGTGGCTGGCGCCGACCGACATGTTCATGGAGATCGGCGGGGAGCTGGGCCGCGGGCTCGGCTTCCCGGGAACGGACCAGAACAAGAATGGCGCAGGATCGGGGGTTCTGTTCGCGCACATCGGTGACGACATCGGCATCGAGCAAAGTTGGCGCGCCGGTGCTTCGTTGCAAGAGACCAGGCGCGTCGACACAGTCAGCGATAACGTGCCGGATTTGCCTGGTACACCGGGTGGCGTGAGCAACAGCTTCACCGGCAACAGCCAGACCGCCGGGCTGGATTTTGTCTGGAAATACTCGCCCAACGGCAATATCCGCGAGCGCTATCTCAAGGTGCAGAGCGAATATTTTCGCAGCTATGAAAACGGCCAGTTGACCTACGACACAACAGGGGCGAACCTCACCGGCAGCTACACCGTCACACAAAGCGGCTGGTACCTGCAAAGTGTGTACCAGTTCATGCCGACCTGGCGCACCGGATTGCGCTACGATCGGCTCGACCCGGGAACTGCCAGCGTTGGTGCATCTATCACGCCCGATGTCATCAGCAATTACGGATTCAATCCCTCGCGAATCACCTGGATGGCGGACTACAACCCCAGCGAATTCTCGCGCATACGCCTGCAACTGGCGCACGATGAATCGCGTCAATGGCTGGTGGATAACCAGATATTCGTGCAATACATCATGAGTCTGGGCGCGCACGGCGCGCACCAGTATTAATTTTTTGCGCACCAGTATCAATTTTTGGAGTGCGGCGACGCGTCGCCGCACTCCAAATACTATTTAAAGGAACCATCATGAAAAAAATTGTTTATACGTTTTTACTGTTGCTGCTCAGCAGCAATGTCCACGCCGCACTCAACGTGTTCGCCTGCGAACCGGAATGGGCGGCGCTCACCCAGCAACTAGCGGGCGACAAGGCCAGCATCTACACCGCCACCGGCCCGCTCCAAGACCCGCACCAGGTGCAGGCGCGCCCCAGCCTGATCTCCAGGGCGCGCAACGCACAACTGGTGGTGTGTACCGGCGCGGAACTGGAAATCGGCTGGATGCCTGTGGTACTGCGCGAATCCGTCAACAACGCCATCCAACCGGGCAGTGTCGGCAATTTTGAGGCGGCGCAATATGTTGCCCTGCTGGAGGTGCCAACACGGCTGGATCGCGCCGAAGGCGATGTGCATGCTGCGGGCAACCCTCACATCCAGACCGATCCGCGCAACTTTCTGCCGATTGCGGAAGCCCTCAGCAAGCGCCTAATCCAACTTGATCCGGCTAACACCGCATATTATCAACAACAACTCGCCACGTTCAATCAGCAGTGGCGCGCGGCCATCGCGCGTTGGGAAAAGCAGGCCGCCCCGTTAAAGGGTGTATCCATCATCGCGCATCACAAGGGTTTCCCCTACCTGAACGACTGGCTGGGACTGAAAGAAGTCGCCGAACTGGAACCCAAGCCCGGCATGGAACCCAGCGCAGCCTATCTTGGGCAAGTGCTGAATGAATTGCAACAGCACCCGGCCAGGATGGTTATACGCGCCGCCTATCAGAATGAGCGGCCATCGGAATGGATCGCCGAGCGCGCGCATATTCCCGCTGTGATGTTGCCCTTCACGGTGGGCGGCACGCCGCAGGCAACTGATTTATTCACGTTGTTCGACGACACCATTCAGCGCTTGCTGGCAGGGTTGAAATGAACGAAATCGAGTTAAATATCCTGCTGCCCGCGTTCATCGCGGGTCTGCTGGTTCTTGCAACGCACATTCCGTTCGGCATGAAGATTTTGGAGCGCGGTGTAATCTTTGCCGATCTCGCCGTCGCGCAAATTGCCGGACTGGGCGTCATCCTCGCGGCACTGCTTGACCTGACCGAGAAGCCGTTGGTGGTGCAACTCATCGCCGCCGCCAGCGCGCTGTGCGGTGCGGCACTGCTGGCGTGGATCGAAAAGCGCATGGCCGAGGTCAAGGAAGCATGCATCGGGCTGACTTTTGTCCTTGCCGCCAGCGGCGGCATCCTGCTGATGAGCCGCGACGTTCATTCAGGCGAACACCTCAAGGATTTGCTGGTCGGGCAAATCCTCTGGGTAAGCACCAACCAATTGATCGCCACGGCTTTATTGACTGTCGTACTGCTCGCGCTGTGGCGGTGGAGCAAACTGAAGACCCTCAACCTGGGTTTCTACGGCCTGTTCGCCCTGGCCGTCACCGCCTCGGTGCAATTGATCGGCGTGTATCTGGTATTCGCCAGCTTGATCGTTCCGGCACTCGCCACCTATCGCATCGCCGCGCATCGCATGGTGTATGCCTTCGCCATCGGCATTACCGGTTATGCCATCGGACTGCTGCTGTCCGCGTGGTTCGATCTGCCCAGCGGCGCGGCAGTGGTCTGGGCGATGGCTGCTACCGGGGTTCTTGTGGCCATGTTACTGAATCCGCGAAAAGTCGGCTGATTTTCTTTACAATGCGCGAACTGAATTTTTCGCGCATCCAAAATGACCGACAAATATGCCGTCATCGGCAACCCTATATCACACAGCAAGTCGCCGCAGATACACAAGATGTTCGCGGAGCAAACCGGGCAGGACATCAGCTACGATAAATTTGAAGCTCTGCTGGAAAAAGGTGGCTTCAGAGCAAAGGTTATTGAACTACGCGACAAGGGTTACAAAGGATGCAACATCACGGTGCCTTTTAAGCACGACGCATTCAATCTTATGACTGAACCCGGCGATAAATGGGTTATAGATGCAGAGGCCGTAAACACGCTCAAGTTCGAACCTGAGGAAAAAATAAAGGGATACAACACAGACGGTATTGGTCTTGTACGAGATATTCAAAACAACTTTCACTTTCCTATCCAAGGAAAACGCATTTTGCTGATGGGAACTGGCGGGGCAGCGCATGGCGTATGGCATCCATTGCTAGATGAAAATCCGACTAACCTAGTCATTGCCTACCGCACGCAGGAGAAAGCTATTGCTATTACAAAAAAAGTTGAGCTTCACGAGGAATTCTCTAGCACATCACTAACTGCTCGCGACTACCATGGGCTGAAAGACCAGCTATTCGATTTGGTCATCAACGCCACTTCTAGTGGCCTGTCCAATGAAATGCCAGATATACCAGAGACTATCTTTGCGTTCGGCGCACTGGCCTACGACATGATGTACGGGCGCAAAACACCGTTCATGAGATTCGCGCGCGAACACGGCGCAGCTGTGGTTTCAGATGGTCTCGGCATGCTGGTCGAACAGGCCGCCGAATCCTTCCGTATCTGGCGTGGTCGTGATATGAAACTCGATACCGCATCAGTCATCGAAACGCTTCGGAAGCAACAATGAAAAAACTCTGGAATTGGCTGTTGCGCCGGACATGGCGCGGCGTGGCGATATTTTTCGCCCTGCTGATCCTGTACCAAGTGTGGCTGTTCGCGCATATCTGCTGGTGGGTGAAATTCAATCCTTCCACCAGTTCGTTCATGGAAACGCGGCTGGAAATCATGCAGGGCAAGAATCCCGATGCGGCACTCCAGCAAAAGTGGGTGCCCTACGAGAAGATCTCCGACAATCTGAAACGCGCGCTGATCGCCGCCGAAGACGAGAATTTCGTCGACCACGAAGGCTTCGACTGGGAAGGCATACAACAGGCCTACGAAAAGAATCTCAGAAAGGGCAAGATCGTCGCGGGCGGCTCCACCATCAGCCAGCAGCTCGCCAAGAACCTGTTCCTTTCCACCAAGCGTACCCCCTGGCGCAAGATCGAGGAGGCGGTCATCACCGTGATGCTGGAAGCCGTGATGGACAAGCAGCGCATCTTCGAGATCTATCTCAACATCATCGAGTGGGGCAACGGCGTGTTCGGCGCTGAAGCGGCCGCGCGGCATTACTACCAGACCAGTGCGGCAGAGCTTACCGCGGATCAGGCCGCAAGGCTTGCCGCGATGGTCCCCAACCCGCGCTATTACGACCGACACCGCGAGGCGCCCGGCATGCTGCGCAAGACCGACATCATCCTGTCGCGCATGAGCGATGCGGAAATTCCCTGAGCGGCCGGATCGCAGTCTTTGGCATTGGCGCGCGATTTCAGGGATGCGCGACGACCGATACCAACCAAGACCAAGACCGCCACGCACTGGTCGATACCCTGATTCACAAGCAACACCTCGCTGAACTGCGACAGAAACTCGACAATCAGCTTGATCATCCCTCTTGTCATGCAAAAACTGGGGCGGGGCCCTGCCATCGGGTCCAATGTAATGATCACCGCCATTACCGATAGCGGCGGGTTCTTCATATTTCCGGGATTGGCAACAATCTTTTGATTTAAGAGCTCAATTGCAACTCTCGAAAGACGAATGATCTCCTCGCGACTAATCTGCTTGCCTCTGTGTGTACCTTGCTGACGATCCCGCATGAATTTCCCCTGTGAAAACTCACAGTCAAACATAAGCGTCCGGCTGAGCCAAAGATTTTATTGAAACTGTTTTAAGCGGAGGAAAGAACAACACCCCGAGCTGAAACATGGGTTGTTGTGAAGACTGCTGAAGAATCTAAAAAGGGCGGGGAAGCAAACCGCGCCCCTTGCGAGGCAAACTATGCGCCCAAAATGCCCTTGCTGGCCGGCTTCTTGGCTACTGCTTTCTTAGCAGCCGGTTTCTTAGCAGCCGGTTTCTTGGCTGCGGCTTTTTTGGCAGCCGGTTTCTTGGCTGCAACCTTCTTTTTAGCAGCTGGCTTCTTGGCTGCGGCTTTTTTGGCAGCCGGTTTCTTGGCTGCAACCTTCTTTTTAGCAGCTGGCTTTTTAGCTGCGGCTTTTTTAGCTGCTGGTTTTTTCGTTTTGGATGTTGCCATTTTAATTCTCCATAAAAAATTAGAATAATTACTACGACTCACTGCACACCCAAACGCCCTGTGTTTTAGCGATAATAGACGCTTGCGGCATCGGTACTGTATCCACGTTTAAAAAATCGTGCAACAAATTTCGTGAAAAGTTTTCATTAAATTTACAACACTCACGCAATCCGTTTTTCTCCTGCATACAACTGCGCCACCGTCTCGCGTTCACGTACCAGATGCATGACATTGCCATCCACGATCACCTCAGCAGCACGCGGACGGGTGTTGTAATTGGAGCTCATGCTCATCCCGTATGCACCTGCAGAAAGCACAGCCAGCAAGGATTTTGGCGCGATCGCCAGGTCGCGGGCATGGCCGATGAAGTCACCCGTTTCACAGATCGGCCCGACCACTTCATAGCTCTGCATCACATGCTTTTCACGCTTGACCGGCAATATGCCATGGTAGGCATCATACAAAGCCGGACGCATCAAGTCGTTCATCGCGGCATCCACAATGGCAAAATTCTTCTCTTCGCCTTGCTTGATATATTCCACGCGCGTCAGCAAAACCCCTGCATTGCCAACCAGGATGCGTCCCGGCTCAAGGATCAGCTTCTCGTTGCGTCCGCGCAACACGGCCAATAACGCAGCTACATAATCGGCGATCACCGGAGGTGTTTCATCGTTGTAACGAATGCCCAGGCCGCCGCCCAGGTCGAGATGTTCCAGGCGGATCCCCTCGCCGGCCAGCGCGTCCACCAGCGCCAATACCTTTTCCGCCGCGGCGATGAACGGGCTGGTCTCGGTAAGCTGGGAACCGATGTGGCAATCCATGCCGGTGATGCGCAGATGCGGCAGACTCCGTGCCTTGCGATACAGGGTAATGGCTTCTGTGTAAGCCACCCCGAATTTGTTCTGTTTCAGGCCGGTGGAAATATAAGGGTGTGTGTTTGCATCCACATCCGGGTTCACGCGCAGGCTGATCGGCGCAACTTTGCCCATCCCCGCAGCCACCTCGTTCAATCGCTCCAGCTCGGCGGAGGATTCGACGTTGAAGCACAAAATGTCCGCGTCCAGCGCCATGTGCATTTCGGCAACCGTCTTGCCAACGCCGGAGAACACCACTTTGCGCGCTTCGCCGCCCGCCGCCAGCACACGCTGCAATTCGCCGCCGGACACGATATCGAAGCCCGCACCCAGGCGCGCGAACACATTCAGGATCGCCAGATTGGAATTGGCTTTTACCGCATAACAGATCAGATGTTCCCGCCCCTGCAACGCATTCGTGAATTGGCGCAGGCTATCCGTCAGCGCGGCGCGTGAATACACATAGCAAGGCGTACCGAACTGCGCAGCGATGTCCGCCAGCGGCACTTGCTCGGCATAAAGTGAGTCGTTCTTATAATGGAAGTAATCGTTCATGGCACCCTGCTTTACTTGGTTGATGGGTTTTGCTGGGAGGAGGGCAAGTCAGGTTTTTGCGGGCTTGTTGTTTGTCCTTGGGGTGTTTGTGCCCCGGATACTTGAGCCGGGGATGTTTGAGTTTGGGGCGCCGGCAACATAAGCGGGCCTTTATGTCCGCAGCCTTGCAACACTAAAACCAGAACTGCGATGACGGTCTGGATTCTATTTGGGATTCTGTCCGGGATAGGGTCGGGACGCATGATGGTACCTACTGATTATTTATTCGCACCGATTATAAAGGCTGGCCATGACCGAATGCCAACTTAAACGATGAAATCCGGCTTTTCTGATAATACTTTTCTGATAATAAGGGTGTGCGTTGCGTCTACAACGCAATATCCTTGAGCTCGTTGCGCAACTTCTTATAATTCGGACACACGCTTTCAACCAATTGCCAAAACGCCGCCGAATGATTCAGCTCGCGCAGATGCGCCAACTCATGCGCCACCACATAGTCGATCAAACGCGGAGGAAGTTTGACCAGCTGCACATTCAGCCGAACGATGCCGCTCACCGTGCAACTTCCCCACTGCGCTTTCGCCAAAGAAAGTTTGATCGCACGTGGAGCGACATTGAGCAGTTGCGCGTAATGGGCCGCGCGTTGTTCAAAAAAATTCAGCGCTTCGCTCTGATACCAGCGTGACACCACTTGCTCTATATGCGCAGTCTCACTGGCATCAGCAACGAACACCCACAATTCCTTGCTGCGCCTTTCCAGCGTTGAAGCGAACAGACTTTGCACCACGCGCAACACCAGCAGCTCACCCAGATAATCTATCGTTTCGCCATCCCGCCAAAGGGTTGTTGCCGGCTTTCGCGTTTGCCACCCATCCAGTTTTTCCACTACCCAGCTCGCTTTGTCCTGCAACACGCTGTGCAGCCATTTTTCGGATGCTCGCAGCGGCATACTCACGGTCAGGCCGCGATCGTCGATGCGCAGGCCGATGCTGCGGCGATTGCCGCTGCGCTTCAAGGTGTAGGTGATGTGCTTGCCGGAGAGAATTGCGGCACGTTGTTCAACGCCGGGGGGTACGGCAAGATTACGCAATCGTTTAAGCATCAATGTTCAAGATTCTGGATTTCATTCTCGATCCACGCCTCGACACGTGCATTGATCTCTTCCGCCTTTAACCCCTTGGTCTCGATGGGCGCACCGATGCTCATGGTGATCAGGCCGGGATGTTTGCCGAATGCGTTGCGCCCCCATAACCGTCCGGCGTTGTGCGCCACTGGAATCACCGGCACACCGCAGCTTGCCGCGAGCATCGCGCCGCCGATCTTGTATTTGCCGCGCTGGCCATATGGGACGCGGGTGCCTTCCGGGAAGACCACCACGCAGAACCCCTGTGCGAGCCTTTCCTTGCCCTGCTTCAGCAATTGCCTGATCGCACCTTTCCCATCGCTGCGCTTGATCGCAATCGGACTGGTCAGTGCCAGTGCCCAGCCGAAAAACGGTATCCACAACAACTCGCGCTTCAATACCCACACTTGCGGCGGAAAGATTTTTTGCAGGGCCAGTGTCTCCCATGCCGACTGGTGTTTGCACATGACGATGCAAGGCTTGGTCGGCAAATTCTCGATACCCTTTACCTGATGGCGTATGCCGCAAACCACACGCAGTATAGGCAGCATCATTTTCGCCCATTGCGAGATGATGCGGTAGCGCGTGAGCCGGCTGAGCGGGAAGGATAACAAAGCCAGCATCGCAAAAACCGGCGTGATGATGATTTGCAACAACAGAAAAATCAGCGAGCGTATTACGAGCATATCATTTCAAGTCGCAGGGATGATTCATCAATTGCCCTTACACCAGTTCCGCGGCCAACGCCGCCAGATTCGCAAACACTTGCGTGCCTTCCGGCAATCCTCCTGCTGCCAGGGTTTTGGCGCCCTTGCCGGTCAGCACCAGATAGGGCTGTGCACCCATCGTTGCGGCGGATTGCAAATCGCGCAACGAATCGCCGACAGCCGGCACACCCGCAAGACCGATGTTATAACGCTCTGCGATTTCTTCCATCATGCCGGACTTGGGCTTGCGGCACAGACAATGGCTCTCGGCGGTATGGGGGCAGAAGAAAACCGCGTCGATGCGCGCACCGACCAGCGCACAGGCCTTGTGCATCTTGTCGTGTATTGCATTGAGCGTCGGCATGTCGAACAGCCCGCGCCCCACGCCGGATTGGTTGGTCGACACCACCACGCGGTAGCCGGCCTGGTTAAGCCGCGCTATCGCTTCCAGGCTGCCGGGTATCGGCTTCCATTCTTCCGGGCTTTTGATGAACTGGTCGGAATCGAAGTTGATAACGCCGTCGCGATCGAGAATGATAAGTTGCATGGCTGATTTATCCCGAAGTCCCTAGGCTGCCAATTTGGAAATATCGGCGACCTGATTCATCAATCTACCGAGCTGTTGTAACAACGCTGCGCGATTCAAACGCAAACTCTTGTCCTCGCACATCACCATGACTTTCTCGAAGAAGTCGTCAATGAACGGTTTGAGCGTGACCAACGCTTTCAAATTTCCACCGTAATCGCCGCGATCCAGATAGCCTTGCGCAAACGGCGTTATGTCATGCATGGCTTGGTACAAATCTTTTTCAGGAGCTTCTGTCAACAAAGCGGGTTTCACGACTGCGCCTGCCAAATCGGCTCCGATCTCTTCGTGGTTCTTGCGCATGATATTCTGCACGCGCTTGTTTGCTGCGGCGAGATCTTTCGCAACTTCCAGCGCAGAAAATGTACGCACCGCCGCAAGACGTTTAGCAACTTCAGCAAGACGCTGCGGGCGCAGCGACAGCACCGAATCTACCTCTTGCGCGCTATAGCCTTGCTCGCGCAAGTTGCCAGCAAGTCGTTCATAGATAAAATCCTTAAGGCCAGACATGCTCTCAGTTGGCATTAGCGGGGTAACCCGTCCGTGCCCGTACATGGCAGATACGCCAGGGGTTTGCCGTTGTCGCCGAGCAATTTCTTCTTTAGCTATGCGCTTATCTAGTTCAACATAGACAGAGGTATCAAGAAAAACTTTATGGGTTTGATCGATTATGTCACCAAGCTCGAGCGGTAACTCTTTTTCAATTAACATCCGGATCATTCCCAGCGCATGACGGCGCAGGGCGAACGGATCCTTGTCTCCGGTTGGTATTTCACCGATGCCGAACAGTCCTACCAAAGTTTCCAGTTTGTCAGCAAGAGCAACACAGACGCCGACTTCATTACGTGGCAGCGTATCACCCGCGAAGCGCGGTTTGTAGTGGTCTTCGATAGCATAGGCAATGTCATCGCTCAGCCCATCATGTTTCGCATAATAACGCCCCATGATGCCTTGCAACTCGGGGAACTCGCCCACCATGTCGGTAAGTAGGTCGGCCTTGGCCAGCAACGCGGCTTGGTCGGCCTGTAAAGCCAGCGCATCGCCACCCAATTGCTGGCCGATGGAGCGCGCAATGGCTTGCACCCGCTGTACGCGATCACCTTGGCTACCAAGCCTGTTGTGATAAACCACCTTGGACAAGCCGAGCACGCGGGAGTCGAGCGGCTTCTTGCGATCCTGATCGAAGAAGAATTTCGCATCGGCCAAGCGCGGGCGCACCACGCGTTCGTTGCCGCCGATCACCAGAGTGGCATCCGCCGGACGGATATTGGACACTATCAGGAACCGATTGGTGAGCTTGCCCTGCGCATCCAGCAGCGGGAAATATTTCTGGTTCGCCTTCATGGTCAGAATCAGGCACTCCTGCGGCATTTCAAGAAATTCTGATTCGAACTTGCCGACCAGTACATTGGGACGTTCGACCAGCGCGGTCACTTCGTCGAGCAGCGCTTCATCTTGTATCGGCTTGAGATTCTCCCTGGCGGCGGCAGCGGCGAGTTGTTTGGCGATCTCGGCGCGGCGCACTGTGAAGCTGGCGATCACCGCGCCTTCGGTTGCCAGTTGCTGCGCGTAGCTGTCGGCATCCTTCAACACCACCTTCGCAACACTCGCCTCGAAGCGATGGCCTTGCGTCTCGCGCCCGGCAGTCAGACCGAGCACTTTTACCGGCACGATCTCCGTGCCATGAAGCGCGACCAGACCATGCGCGGGGCGGACAAAATTCACACTACTCCAGCCATCGGAGAGTTGATAAGTCATCACCTTGGCGATCGGCAGCTTGGCAAGTGTTTCATCGAGTGCCTTCTGCAAACCTTCAGCGAGCGTCGCACCCTTCACCACGCTGTCAAAGAACAAGGCTTCCGCCTTGCCATCCATTGCGCGTTTGAGACTCGACACTAGCGACTCGTCCGCGCCGAGGCTGGCGAGTTTCTTGAGCAGCGCAGGTGTAGCTTGTCCATTTGCATCCAAACCCACCGCAACGGGCATCAGTTTTTGCGAAACTGACTTGTCAATTGCCTTGTCTGATACGTTTGGAATAAATACGGCCAATCGCCGCGGACTCGCGTATGACCTGGTGTTGACGATTTCAGCGCGCAAAACCAAATGAGCTTTCTCAAGCCAATTGAAAACGTCATTGGCAAATGACTCACCAAGAATTTTCAGCGATTTGGGTGGCAGCTCTTCAACGAACAATTCAACGAGCAGGTTCTTGGAAGTTGTCATTGACCAGAATCCCTGTCCATCTGCGCGATCGCTTCGTTGGCCCATACACGCGGTGCCATCGGGAACGGCGGATCAAGCCGCCTGCGGCTCTCCTTGTAGCTCTTGGCAACACTGCGCGCCAGGTTGCGAATGCGCCCGATGTAAGCAGCACGTTCCGTTACCGAAATCGCGCCGCGCGCATCCAGTAGATTGAAGGTGTGCGCCGCTTTCAGCACTTGCTCATAGGCTGGCAGTGCCAGTTGTTGCTCCATCAGATGCTTGGCTTGTTTCTCGTAGCTGCCGAAAGCGCCGAGCAAAAATTCCACATCGCTGTGCTCGAAGTTGTAGGCAGATTGCTCGACCTCGTTCTGGTGATACACGTCGCGGTAAGTCACGCCCGGAGTCCAGGTCAGGTCGAACACGTTTTCCACGCCTTGCAAATACATCGCAAGTCTCTCCAGGCCGTAGGTGATCTCGCCGGTGATCGGCTTGCAGTCGATGCCGCCGACCTGCTGGAAGTAGGTGAATTGCGTCACTTCCATGCCATTCAGCCACACTTCCCATCCCAAACCCCACGCACCCAGTGTCGGGTTCTCCCAATCGTCTTCGACGAAACGGACATCGTTTTTCTTCAGGTCAAAACCGAGTTCTTCCAGCGAACCGAGATACAGCTCCAGAATATTGGCCGGCGCGGGTTTCAGCACCACCTGGAACTGGTAATAATGCTGCAAGCGATTCGGATTTTCTCCGTAACGGCCATCCTTGGGACGGCGTGACGGCTGCACGTAAGCGGCCTTCCACGGCTCCGGGCCGAGCGCACGCAAAAAGGTGGCGGTGTGTGAAGTACCCGCGCCGACTTCCATGTCATAAGGTTGCAGCAACGCGCAACCCTGTTTGTCCCAGTAATTCTGTAGCGTCAGGATGATCTGCTGAAAGGTAAGCATCTGTTGGTCTTATGCGATTGCAAACGCGCGCATTTTACTGGTTTTCCGGTGTCGCCGTCAGCACAACGTCTACTGTTATGCAAAAAATGTCGCTCTATTGCCTGTAGTATTCAATTTCAGTCTCTTGTATATTCTGCCTCTCGGCCGCCTTGAAATGATCCGTTTGTACAAAAGCCGCTGAGCTCTAACAAGAAATCATAAATTCATTCAGGAGACACAGCCATGAAATTATTCAGCGCGATGATGTTTGCTCTGGCACTTGGAATCGGTAATTTTGCCCATGCGGAAGGCGAAATTATCATCAAGTTCAGCCATGTGGTCGCACCTGACACGCCCAAGGGCCGCGCTGCGGAAAAATTCAAACAACTTGCAGAGCAAATGACCAAAGGCAGGGTCAAGGTCGAGATCTACCCCAATAGCCAACTTTACAAAGACCGCGAAGAGATCGAAGCACTGCAGAGCGGCGCAGTACAAATGCTCGCGCCTTCAATGGCCAAGTTCGGCCCTATGGGCGCGCGCGAATTTGAATTATTTGACTTGCCATATCTATTCCCCAATCAGGAAGTCTTGCACCGCGTGATGGATGGCGATGTCGGCAAAAAGCTTTTCGCCAAGCTGGATACCAAAGGTGTGACCGGTCTGGCATTCTGGGATAACGGCTTCAAGCAAATGAGCTCTAACAGACCCATGCATAACGTGGCGGACTTTTCCGGTTTGAAGATGCGCATCCAGTCTTCCAAAGTGCTGGCCGCGCAGATGAAGGCGCTGGGCGCAAACCCGCAGGTGATGGCATTCAGCGAGGTGTACACCGCATTGCAACAAGGCGTGGTCGATGGCACCGAGAATCCGGTATCCAATTTTTACACCCAAAAGATGAACGAGGTGCAAAAACACATGACGATGTCCAACCACGGCTATCTGGGCTATGCAGTCATCGTGAACAAGGCGTTCTGGGAAGGCTTGCCTGCTGATGTGCGTAACGCACTCACCCAGGCGATGCAAGAGGCTACCGCTTATGAACGCGACATCGCGCAACGCGACAACGATGATGCGCTGGCCAAGGTGATCGCGGCCAAGACCACCACCGTCTATGAATTGACCCCTGCCGAACGCATCGAATGGCAAAAAGCATTGCTCCCGGTTCACAAGGAATTCGAATCCTCGATTGGCGCAGACCTGATCCAGAGCGTCAACAACACTGCCGATCAATTCGCCAAGGAACAAGCGGCCACCAAGAAGAAATAATCGGCTCGATTCAATTGTTCATTAATCAGCGACGTTACCCGGCATAGCAGATTCCGGGTAACGTCGTTGCAACATCCAAAAGCAGGGAGCTTCAATGATCAATCGCTTGCTCAATCATTTCGAGGAATTCCTGATCGCCAGCTTCATGGCGGCGGCTACACTTATTACCTTTACTGCCGTAGTGATGCGCTACATCAATGGTTCAGGCATCGATTGGGCGCAGGAGCTCACCATCTATTTATTCATCTGGATGGCGAAATTCGGCGCCGCCTATGGCGTGCGCACCGGCATCCATATCGGTGTGGATTTTCTGGTCAACTGGGTGCGGCCTTCGATACGCCGCAAGATGGTCATGATCGCGCTGTCACTGGGCATGATCTTCACCGGGTCGATCGCATTCTTTGGCGCGCGCTGGGTCATCTTCATTTATGGGACAGGCCAGGTGTCGCCCGACATGGAGATGCCGATGTGGATCATCTATCTCGCGATTCCGTTCGGTTCCGGACTGATGTGTTACCGCTTCCTGCAAGTACTGATGCACTTTGCCAAAACCGGAACGCTGCCGACCCATAGTTTCGGCGATGAAACGACACAGGAGGTGGCAGCATGACCGCCATCCTGATCCTGAGCATCCTGCTCGTATTGCTGCTGACCAGCACCCCAATTTCCATCGCACTCGGCACCACGGTGCTGATCTATATGCTCGGGTTCTCGTCATTTTCTTTCGACACGATCAATATCATTTCCCAGCGCCTGTTCACCGGGCTGGAAAGCTTTTCCATCATGGCAGTGCCGTTCTTCGTGCTGTCCGGGCAATTCCTGATAGACGGCAAGATCGCCTCGCGCATCGTGCGTTTCGCCAGCAACCTGGTCGGCTGGATGCCCGGCGGGGTGGCGATGGCGGCGGTGCTGGCGTGCGCATTTTTCGCCACGATCTCCGGTTCCAGTCCCGCCACGGTGATGGCGATCGGCTCGGTGATGTTGCCCGCGATGCTCAAGGCCGGTTATCCGAAACGCTTCAGCATAGGCGTGATCACCTCGGCAGGTTCGCTGGGAATCTTGATTCCGCCTTCCATCGTGATGATCATCTATGCGGTCGCCACCTCCGAGAGTGCCGGCAAGTTGTTCATCGCGGGTATCGTGCCGGGCATCCTGCTCGCTGCTATCATGATGGGCCTGGTGTTCGTACAGGCGAAGCGCAAGAACTTCCCCACTTCGTCCAAACCTACCAGTGCCGAATTCTGGGCTTCATTCAGGGATGCCTGGGCCGGGGTATTCATGGTCGTGCTGGTCATCGGCGGTATCTACGGCGGGCTATTCACGCCCACCGAAGCGGCAGCGGTGGCGGCGGTATATTCCTTCGTCGCGGCGAAATTCTTCTACGGCGATCTGAGCTGGAAGCAAGTGCCCAAGACCTTGCTGAGCGCAGCGAACACCAGCGCGATGCTGCTCTATATCATCACCAATGCGATTCTTTTTTCCTTCCTGATGACCTCGGAGCAGATACCACAGGGCATGTCGCAATGGGTCGTCGCACAGCATCTGCAACCCTGGATGTTTTTGCTGATGGTCAACTTTGCATTGATTGCCGCCGGACAATTCATGGAGCCGACGTCCATCGTGCTGATACTGGCGCCGCTGTTTTTGCCGATTGCCAAGACCATGGGCATCGATCCGATACATCTGGGCATCATCATGGTGGTGAACATGGAGATCGGCATGATCCATCCGCCGGTGGGCTTGAATCTGTTCGTCTCCAGTCACCTCGCCAAGGAGGGGCTGACCGAAGTCTCCATCGCCACTCTACCCTGGGTCGGGGTGATGCTGGTCTATCTTGGGCTGATCACCTATGTCCCAATCATTTCCACCTGGCTGCCGCATTTGCTTTACAAGTGACGAACTTTTTTACCGTACTGCATTAGGTAATAGTCAGGTTGATGCAGAATTTTATTCTGCTGCTATTTACAATAGGTTGAAGGCCGGAAAAACAGTCGCGAGTGACTGCTTTCCGGCGGGCAATATAACAACATGAAGTACCGCTGTGTGCCATCAGGCGACATTCGAGCTGTGAAATAGGCAGCAATAATGCGGTCGTTCGTGACCGGCAAAAAAGTGCCACAACCGGCACGTCGCGTTCGCTTTCCAATTAGATAAATATTGAGCTGCCGACCTCAAAATAAGTCAATCAGTGTGTAAGCGCGGCGCATCCACCCTTCTACAACTAAATTGGTATATTTGTAATTTCTCTCTCCCTTATCAAAAACAGGTTCATTTCGACATTCCTTGAAATCAGGAAAAACAATCAGGCGTTGACCGCCAAAATGACGTGGGATGCTTTAATCAGGGCACAGGCTTTTACCCCCACCTTGAGTCCTAAGGTCTTGATGCTATCGTTTGTCACGATGGCTGTCACGGTCTTGCCGCCAGCCAGTTCGATGATGACCTCGCCATTCACCGCACCTTCCTGGCAATGCACCACCGTGCCATGCAGTTCATTGCGCGCACTGGTTTTGCAATCCTCGGATGTAGTCAGAATCACCCATGGCGCTTTAATCAGGGCATACACTTCGCTACCAATCTCCAGCTTGAGATGCTCCACGCTCTCATTGGTAATCACGGCGACCAAGGTTTCACCTCCGCCGATATCCACAATCACTTCGGCATTGACCGCTCCCAATTTCACACTTTTTACCTTACCCAAAAATTGATTGCGCGCACTTGTCTTCATGTCATATTTCCTTATCAAATGGTAATACTCATCAAAATTGTCAACCACTCCCCCCAATGATTTGAGTATCTGTTCGCGTTCCTGTTCGAGCCGCCGATACGTACCCACCACCCGGCGACCATAAGTGGTAAGTGTTGTTCCCCCGCCTTTCTGACCACCGGCCTTGCGCACCACCAGCGGTTGTTCGGAAAGATTGTTGATCGACTCCACCGCCTCCCACGCAGCCTTGTAGCTCATTCCCATGGCAATCGCCGCCGAAGAAATAGAGCCTGTTGCATCAATACGCTCCAGCAGTTCAAGGTGATCCCAGCGCCGCCCTCTGGCAATTTTCAGCCTGGGTAAAAGTGTTGCTGTTTCGTTTGTTTCCATCAATTCAGTCATAGCTACCCCCTCATGCCCCTCATCGTTATTACTTTATACAACATAACGCTTGACTTGCCAATCGTTATATCCTAAATTGCACAACGATTTTCGTTATGTTGCTTATTACATATCGAGCCAGAATATAAACATGATTTTAGTTTAGGGAGAAATCTAAATTTCTAACATCAACATTCAATAGCTTGAATTAAGGGGGAATCGAAAATGGACTTTATTGATAAGCGGAAAGTATTAGCGGTGGCTGTGGCGGCAATATTAGCAACGTTGCCACAGTTAGCTCAGGCGGATATTGGATTTAGCAAAGACGGGATAGATGTGGAGGTGTATGGCATTTTGGATGCGGGTGTTGGCATGCTTGAGCATTCGTATAGCGGTAGCCCTATTTTTGCATCGACAGTCAATCCATACAATTTAAATAGTTCATCCAGCAGCTTCAACGGTATTTATTCTGGTGGTATATCTATGTCACGCTGGGGGGTTAAAGGAGATGCAGATCTGGGCAGTGGAATGAAGGCATTCTTCAAATTAGAGTCTGCTATTGATGCCAATACTGGGGAAACAAGCAATAACGGCCAGTCAATTTATAATGATATAAATGGTCTTAAATCAGCCAACGGTGCTAGTGCAATAAATGGCCAGTTGTTCTCACGCGCTGCCTATGTTGGTTTTTCAGATTCCAAGTTCGGTTCTATATCGGTTGGGCGCACAACCAACTTCTCCTTAGATCAAGTCGTAGAATACGATCCAGTTCAAAATGCTCTATTATTTTCTCCTCTTGGTTTTTCTGGCGGCATTGGTGGTGGATTAGGTGCAACAGAAAATACTCGTCTTGACAACAGTATTAAATACGAAAATAAAATTAGTGACGTAGATTTTGGTTTGCAATATAAATACGCCGGCTCTCAGAGTGATCAGACAGCAGGTTCTGCTTATGTAGCAATGCTGGGTTATAGCAACAATGGTCCCTTTAGCCTCAAGGGAACGTATTCGAGAACCTATAACACTGTTGCGTGGGCAACACAATATTCCAATGTTGTTACACCAGACAGCAATTTACAAATTGAAGACACCTCAGGTTTTATGCTCAGTGCGATGTACAAGATAAACTCTGATGCCACTGTAAAGGCAGGTTATGAATACACCACAATTTCTTCTCCGTCCAATCTCAACCTAACCAGCATCGATAGTTACTACGGCTTGACATTACCAAACCCTGCTCAAAACATGAGCGGCGAACAGCATTTCGGAACATTCTGGGTGGGCGGCGATTATAAGTTTACCCAAGCGTTTGATTTAGCCGTTGGTTATTACGATATTAATACCTATAACTCGCCGGAAGTCGGCAAACAATACTTAGCTCAGGCATTTTCTATCTTGGCGGATTACAACTTGAACAAATACTTTGATACATATGGTGGGGTTATGTTATTGAATTACAGTGGTGCAGGATTGGACAAAAAGTCACCAACGTTAGCTTATTCCAGCAATGCTATGTACGGTGTTGGTCTACGTTTCAAGTTCTAATCTCTCTGGTTTGGCCTCTGGCAGATATTATCTTGGCTAAAGGCAGTTGAACTGCTGCTTTCTGATAAACGCCAAGTTCGGCTAGGTGTCGTTTGGAGAAATTATCCCCGCCAAATTGCTTACCGCGAAGCGGACACTTGCCACAGTCTGCAACGTGTCGGGAGTGGTACTTGGTGAATGGCCGGTTTCGGGGTGCGTAAAATCATGGCCGGATATCGCAAAGATGTCGTAACCAGTAACTCTTTTCTCAGAAGAACTAATAAATGATTTCAGTTATGGCCTGATTGGATCAACACCATTTTTTCCGCACGAGTCAGATTCTTTATCGCCGACTCCCTCTTAGATGCCGCTGACCTGTCCGCGCAATCCTCCACGAACACCAGTTCCACCGGACTGCGCGCCCGTGTGTATTTCGACGCGGTACCCGCGTTATGTGCCGCAAGGCGTTTTTCCAGATCGTTGGTGATGCCGGTGTATAGCGTATCGTCTGCACAGTGCAGGATGTAGCAGGACCAGATCATCGTCTTGCCGCAGCCCACGCTCCCGCCAGCATCAATGCGATCAGCAGCAGCACCGCCGCGTTGCCCCAGCGCACATAAGACGTGATGCCGTCATAGCCTTGCGCCATGCCGAGCAGCACGGCCTCTTCATGCTGCGGCAATTGTTGCAGTACTTTGCCGTCCGCGCCGATGATGGAGGTCACGCCGGTGTTGGTGGCGCGCAGCATCATGCGGCCGGTTTCCAGTGCGCGCATTTGCGAGATCTGGTTATGCTGCGCCGCCGCATAGGAATGGCCGTACCAGGCATCGTTAGTCACGTTCACCAGCAATGTGGCTTGCGGCAGGGCCCGTATGATCTCTTCGCCGAACGCGTCTTCGTAACAGATATTCACCGCGATACGCTGACCGGCAACATCGAGCGGCGCCTGCAGTTCATCGCCGCGCGCCAGATCGCCCATCGGAATATCTAAAACTTTGTTGATGAACCAGCCGAGCAAGGAACGCAACGGGATGAACTCCCCGAACGGCACCAGATGCCGCTTGCGGTAATGTTGCTCGTCAGCCGCACCGAGTGTGAACACGCTGTTGTAGTAACTGCCGTTGCTGCGTTCGAACGCACCGATCAACATGTCGCCGCCATTTTGTTTGGCATGATCGCGCAAGCGCTGCACGTAGTCTTCCGGCACTTCATTGCGCAGCAATGGCAACGCGGTTTCCGGCAGCACGGTGAGGCGCACGTCATTTTGCAAGGCTAGGCGACGATAGGTTTCCAGCGTGCCAACCAACGCATCTTCGTTGAACTTGAGGTTCTGCGCGATGTTGCCCTGTACCAGTGCCACGCTGAACGGTTCGCCGTGAGGTTGCGTCCATGCGATGGTGCGCAACAGCGCACCTCCGCCCCAGAATAGCAACAAAGCCGCCAACGCCAGCTTGCCCTGTTTGCTCCAGCGCTCTTGCCAAATCAACACCAGTAAACCCGCGCTGATTGCAGCGATCAGCGACACGCCATAGACTCCTATCAGCGGTGCATAGCCAGCCAGCGGACTCTCACTATGCGCGTAACCCATGGTCAACCATGGAAAGCCGGTGAAAATAATGCCGCGCAGCCATTCGATCAAAACCCATGCTGCCGGCATCACCAACATTGCGCGCATTCCATTCGACACCCGGAAACGCGCTTGCGCATAACCTGCCGATGCAGTGAACAGGGCAAGGAATGCCGAGAAAAGCATTGTAGCCGGCAGAGCCAGTGACATGGGCATGTCCCCGTAATCATGCAACGCGACATAAATCCAACTGATGCCTGCGCCGAACAAGCCCAATCCGAAGACAAAGCTCAGCCATGCGGCTGCGCGCGGCGAGCCGGCACGCAGCCATAACGCGAACAACAAAGCGAGTGCAAGCACTGGAATTGGAAAAATGCTGAACGGCGCAAAGCCGAACATGCAAACTGCTCCAGCCAGGAATGCCAATCCATAATTTTTCTTCAACAAACTCATGGGAAATATTCTGCTACCGACATGTCGTAAAACATTCATAGCATAACCGATTCGGTGCATACACTGCCAACCACTCGGGCAGGTCTGGCAAACGTGGGATGCGACGACACCTCGGGCGCGTGATTTTGTCAGCAACGCGGCTCATGGAGGACTTAATCAGAGGTTCATTAGATGTGAATCCGGATGTTTGAATTGAATGGCTGCATTTGGTCTCAAATCGCCCATTGAAACAAATGCCTTCCGACGGGTCGCAGTGTGACCCTATGCAGCCCGTCGCCGACAAGCAATGCAGACGCCCGCCGAAATCGTGTACTGATCGCTTCGCTGAATGATGACTGAAGATGACTTGAAGAACCGCATTCAGCCAAGCCGCTGTCACTTCAATCCGTGCGCATCAGAAGGGGATCCACCACCCGCTGCAGCCGCTCCTTCGTCCACACTGGCTTTGCATCGTCCCAACCGTTATCGGCCAGGCGACCAGCGCGGTCGATGACGAAACTCACAGGGATGTGCCAGATACGTCCATAGTCGCCGGCCCAAGGACTCCCGAGAAGTCCCACCGGAAAGCTCAGGCTCGCCGCCACATCCCTCACTTTCGACAAATCTTCCGGCCCGTCGAGGCTGAAACCCAGCACACGCAATCCTTGCTTCGCATGGAGCGCGGCGTAGTCCGAGAGCAACGGCAACTCTTCGCGGCAAGGGTCGCACCAAGTGGCCCAGAAGGTGGCGATCACCACCTGACCGAGCAAGTCGCGCGTGGCGATGCTGTGCCCGTCCAGGGTGTGCAACACCAACGGCGGGGCCGGTTGTCCTACCTCCAGTTCTTTCGCCTGTACCCACCGGGAAAGCAGGCCTCCAGCCGCCGCGATCCCCAGGCCTACTGCACCCCGGAGCAGGGCGCGTCGCTGCATGTCTGGAGAAGAGTCAGACTGTTGTGCGGTGGTGAGGCTGGAATGTGGTTCGCAAGTCATTTCAGTGTTCCATAATATGATAGCTGATCACCAAAATCAGACAAAGTGCCAGTTCGGAAGTGCCAAGCCTCCCAACCAGTGCCTTCTGGTCAGAAGGAGTAGCCCAGACCGACCGTGGCCGTATAGTGCGGGAAGAGCTGGTAACCATCGAGATTGCTGTATAGCGGCAGTTGCACGAAGCCGTACATATGCACCTCATTCGTGACCATTACACTTACACCGGGACTTAGATATACCGCAGTGCCGGCTACATCGAGGGTATCGGCAAGCACTCCCTGATCCGCGCTTCGATGGGTGATGTTAACTTGCAACTGCGGCACGATCTTGGGGTTGGCCTCGTAGCGCAGGCCGAAGCTCACGGTTTCCTGATTTCCGGGGCGGTAGTCCTCACCAGGCTGGTCGAGTATATGCATCACCGCTGCCTGGAATTGGCCATTGATAAAGGCATCGAAATTCTGGCTCACCGCTTGATAGTAGTACGCACCGACGATGAGGTCGGTGCTGCCGGTGCCGACGTTCAAGCTGGTGTCGAGGAGATTGCCTGGAGATGGTTGTTGCGAGTTGGGTCCTGTGTTGAATGCGGCTGGGTTGCGCCCTACTATGCCGGTGCCACTGGCATTGGGCCCGCCATAATTGCCCGTGGGCAGTTTCACGCCAAGCTGAACCCCGAGGTTGTGCGTGGGCAGCAAGCCCTGAAAGCTGGTGATGAATTTGATGTCCCCCAGGCCGGATGCGGTTGCACCGCTTATCTGGTCCGGGGTAAGCGGATTGGTCGCGGCGCCATAGGTTGTGTGGCTGCGGTCGATGTACGGCACCAGCAGTTTGAAATTCCAGTTTGCGCTGGACGCGTAGCTCAGGCCCATGGTGATGTAGCGATTGATGGTGTCGTTCTCAACTTCCTGCCCGGCGCCAGGGTTGAGCGCTGCCACTTGCGCGGGCGAAATGCTGCTCGTGCCCGTGCGCAACTGGTTCTGGTTGATGTAGTTGTACTGCAAGTCCAAGTGCCAACCGGTTGAGGATGAATAGCCCGTGGCTGCGTCAGTGGACAGCGAGCAGCCGCAGGTGGCGCAGGCAAGGGCGTTATTCATTGCGGTGAGCGGCAGCAGCGCAAGAGTTGCGGCAATGACAATTCGAAAGGATTTGCGTTTATGGAAAGAGTTACGCGCAACATTCATGGCTTCAGTTCCTTGACTGGTTGATGATTGGCAAAATTGTATAAGGTATTACTTTCCACCGCCTGCGGCATATTGTCGCAGGCCATCAGCCATGTCATTCCGAACGACATGAGGAATTCTTCACTTTTCATTATCATTTTAAATCACAGCGTTCCAAATAAATCAGCGCGTGCTGCGCGAACGCGATGACAACATTTCAGCCACTGCCCGAGCGCTCAACATGCACCGCCGCACGCTGCAACGCAAACTCGCCAAACCACCTCTGCGTACTAATTGATTTGGAGAGCGGCGACACGTCTGATGCAACTACTGGCCATTCGACTGGGCTGTCAAAAGACGACGGCCAGGTCGCTGGTTATGCGCACTCCATATGTCGACTATTTTTCTGACTTATGAGTAATTTGCGTTTTAACTTCTCTGGCCAAGCCGCTTTGTGCTTAAATCGCATTTTACGTAAAACGCTCAAAGATTCTCAATGGAAAAGATACGTCTCTCCAAACGCATGTCTGAACTCGGCCTTTGCTCACGCCGCGAGGCGGATAGCTATATTGAAAAGGGCTGGGTGGAAGTCGACGGCGAAATAGTCAACGAACTGGGCAGCAAGGTCTATCCAACCCAGCAAGTAAAATTGCGCACCGCCGCGCAAAATACCCAACAGCAGCGCGTGACGATTTTGCTCAATAAACCCATCGGTTATGTGTCCGGCCAGGCAGAGCACAATTACAAACCGGCGATCACTTTGCTGGATGGCACGACACGCTGGGCGGAGGATCAAGCGCCGTTGCGCTTTCACCGCAGCCAGTTGCTTGGGCTTGCTCCCGCAGGCCGGCTGGATATTGACTCACAGGGATTGCTGGTGCTAACCCAGGATGGGCGCATCGCCAAACAATTGATAGGCGAAGAATCCAAAGTGGATAAAGAGTACCTGGTGCGCGTGCAGGGCAAACTGGAGGACAGCGGACTGGCATTGCTCAATCAGGGTCTCAAACTGGACGGGGAATATCTCAAACCAGCCAAGGTAACCCGGCAAAACGAGGACCAGTTGCGCTTCGTGTTGCATGAAGGAAAAAAGCGTCAGATTCGCCGCATGTGCGAACTGGTCGGCCTGAGCGTGACAGGACTGAAACGAATCCGTATCGGCAGGGTGAAACTCGGCAATCTGCCGGTGGGACAGTGGCGGTATCTGGATGTGAACGAGCAGTTTTAACCCGGCATGGTATTAGGCTTTACATAATGCAGTATCCACTCTTGCAACGCGGCGGGCCTGCCAAAATACCAGCCCTGCCCGAAATCGCATCTCATTTCCAGGAGCTTTTCCCTCACGCTTTCGGATTCAACACTTTCAGCAACCACACTCATACCCAGCGAATGCGCCAGTGCAACTGATGAACGCACGATTTCCAGACTCTGCGCTGAATGAATAATTGGCTCGACAAATGCGCCATCGATCTTCAGCGTGGTGAGCGGGTACCGCTGCAAATGCCTGAGTCCGGAATGACCCGCGCCGTAATCATCAAGCGCAAGGCTGCAACCCAACTTGATAAGCCTGTCCATGATCTTCAATGCGGTTTCAGGTTGCTCGACCATGACTGTTTCTGTCAACTCCAGCTTCAATTCTGCAGGATTCATATTCTGGCCTGCCATGATGGATTTCACTTCATCCGCCAACATTTCGTTGCTTAACTGAGCGGCCGATACATTAACACTGACAAATGGCTGCTGATAGTCCGTGAATTTCCTGAGAGTTGCCCAGTTCCTGCATGCGCGCTCCAATGTCCAAAGACCAATTTCATGTATCAAGCCTGTCTGTTCCGCAATCCACAGGAAATCTTTGGGCTGCATCACGCCATCAGTGGGATGATGCCATCGGATCAGCGCCTCGAAACCGGCAATGCGCCCATCGGCAAGATTGCAGATCGGTTGATAATAAAGCTCGAATTCATCACGGACTAAAGCGCGCTTCATTCCGTGCGCCAGCGAAAGTTTTTGTGTCGCCTCGCCTTTCACTATGGTTTGCCGTTTGGTTTGTTCCAGGGGAACTGTTGTACTCGTCTCTGACGACGCAGAACTATCGTTCCTATGCCTGAAACGCTCGAGAATGACCAGCAATAAATGGCGTAAAACCGGGTCACTTTTCTCCAGCAATCCTTCCATCATTTTGCGCGGGATGGGCAAGAGCACTGTTCTCTCAATCGCCCTTACCGTTGCAGTACGCGGTTGATAGTCAATCAAAGACACTTCCCCGAACAACTCGCCCCTACCTATCAATCTGATCCGATGCTCGCCGCCTTCCTTTAAAATCAAAACTTCAACGGCACCCTCTTCGATGAGGTAGGCGCAGTCGCCCATATCGCCATATTTAAAAATCTGCTGGCCGCTGGCGAAAATTTCCCTATCCAATTCATCAAACATGCCTTCCTCCCGCTGGATCTGGCTAAGATCAGATGTGCACACATTCCGTTCGAACATCTCTAGTGCTACCCTGGCACTTCCTTGGTTTTAGCTGATTCGAGGTTGTCAAATGGGGACGATATACCAAAAGTCCTGATCCAGCCACTTTAAATTGTCATTTGAAAGCAACCAGATGACAGGAGCTGTCTGGTCAAGCAAGCAACAAAATCCGGGTCAGGTTGATTTTGTCGAGACTTTCTTTCGTTCGACCAGCAAAGAATATAACCGGCGGCTATCCGCCCGCAATACGGTGAAGGTGAGTTCCCCCAAGTGAATGTGATCGCCGCGCTTGGGCAATTGCCCCGCGACTTGCAGCACCAGGCCACCCACCGTGTCATATTCTTCGTCGCTGAAATCCGTGCCCAGTGCGGCATTGAAATCGGCGATCTCGGTGTCAGCTTTGACGCGGTACTGACCAGCGCTATCTGCGATGATATTGTCTTCTTCTTCATCAAAATCGTATTCATCCTCGATGTCACCAACGATTTGTTCAAGCACATCCTCGATGGTCACCATGCCGGATACACCGCCGTATTCGTCCACTACCAGTGCAATGTGGTTGCGGTTGCTGCGAAAGTCGCGCAGCAGGACATTGAGGCGTTTCGCTTCCGGCACGAACACGGCGGGACGCAGCATATCGCGCACATCGAATTCTTCCCCGGCGTAGTAGCGCAGTAAATCTTTTGCCAGCAGGATACCGATGATGTTGTCTTTGTCGCCATCGATCACGGGAAAGCGCGAGTGCGCGGTTTCAATCACGAAAGGAATGAATTTTTCAGGTTGTTCGCTGATGTCGATAACATCCATTTGCGCGCGAGGAATCATGATTTCGCGCACCGGCCTCTCGGAGACTTGCATCACTCCTTCCATCATGGAAAGCGCATCGGCGTCCAGCAGATTGCGTTCATAAGCGGAATGCAGCAATGCGACGAGCTGCTCGCGGTCTTCGGGTTCACGCAGCAACAGCGTGGAAAGGCGCTCTAACAGACTGGGCTTGCTACTTTCTGTATCGTCCATTTTCGGTACTAGCTTGCCTGATAGGGATCGGGGTAGTGCAATTTTAGCATTAGCGCGGTTTCCAATGTTTCCATACCGGCAGCTTCGGCATCATTATCATGCCCATAGCCCTGCAAATGCAAGGTTGCATGGATGGTGAGATGGGCGTAATGCGCCAACAGATTTTTGTGCTGTGCGGCTGCTTCCTTCTCCACGACCGGCGCACAGATCACCACATCGCCAGAGATAGGCTCGGTATCATCGTAAACGAACGCCAGCACGTTGGTAACGTTATCCTTGCCGCGGAAATTCTTGTTCAACTCGCGTCCCTCCGGCTCGTCGACAATGCGCAAGGTGATACTTACCTGGTGTTGCAACGCGACTTTTATCCAGCGGCGAAATTGCGCGCGTGTAGGCAAACACTGCGCGCCGCTCGCATATTGTACCGCCAGGGAAAACTTGTGGGACGAGGAGAGTTTACCCATCATGTTGCATCTGATATCAGTTCTCCACGCAGCGTGTGGCGCACGACCTGAGTGACTTTCACCTCAACAAAGCGTCCGATCAGGCTTGCCGTCCCGCTGAAATTTACCACGCGATTGTTATCTGTGCGCGCGGCTAATTCCTGGGCATCTTTTTTCGACACGCCTTCGACCAATGCGCGCTGTGTCGTGCCCATCATCGCCCGTGCTACCGCACCCTCCTGCTCGGCTATGCGATCCTGCAAACGTTTCAAACGTGCTGCCTTCACTTCGAGAGGAGTGTCATCGCGCATTTCTGCGGCGGGTGTTCCGGGACGCGGGCTGTACAGGTAGCTAAAACTGTTATCGAAGCCTATCTCATCGATCAGTTTCATGGTCGCCTCAAAGTCCTGTTCGCTTTCACCGGGGAAACCGATGATGAAATCCGATGTGATGCAAATATCCGGGCGTGCCGCGCGCACCCGGCGGATGATGGATTTATATTCCAGCACGGTGTGGCCGCGCTTCATCGCCGCCAGGATGCGATCTGAACCGGACTGCACCGGCAGGTGCAAATGGCTGACCAGCTTGGGTATGGTGGCGTATGCATCGATCAGCCGTTGCGTCATGTCCCTGGGATGCGAGGTGGTGTAACGCACGCGGGCGATGCCCTCCAGCGCGGCGATGGCTTGCAGCAGAAAAGCGAAATCCACCGTATCGCCATCGTCGCTCATGCCGCGATAGGCATTCACATTCTGCCCGAGCAACGTCACTTCTTTCACCCCTTGCGCGGCCAGTTCGTGCACATCGCGCATCACGTCTGCAACCGGGCGCGACACCTCCTCGCCGCGTGTGTATGGCACAACGCAGAATGTGCAGTATTTGCTGCAACCTTCCATGATGGACACAAAGGCTGATCCGGAAGATGTTTGAGGTGCGGGCAGGTGATCGAATTTTTCGATTTCGGGAAAGCTGATGTCTACTTGTGAATGTCCCGTTGCACGGCGCGCTTCTAGCAACTGCGGCAAACGATGCAGCGTCTGCGGGCCGAACACCACATCCACATACGGCGCACGCTTGAGGATTGCCGCGCCTTCCTGGCTGGCCACGCAGCCGCCGACGGCTATCAGCAGATCGGGATTGGCCAGTTTCAGCGGACGTACCCGCCCCAGGTCGGAGAACACTTTTTCCTCGGCCTTTTCGCGTATAGAACAGGTATTGAACAGAATGACATCCGCCTCTTCCGGCATGTCAGTTTTTTCCATGCCGTCGCAAACGCGCAGCACATCCGCCATTTTGTCCGAGTCATACTCGTTCATCTGGCAGCCGAAAGTTTTGATATGGAATTTCTTTGGCGAATTTTGGGGCACGCTGGGCACCGATTGCGTTGGTGGTGATAGGTGGATTTGAACCACCGACCTCAGCGTTATGAGTGCTGCGCTCTAACCACCTGAGCTATATCACCGCGAAGAGCGCGGCATTGTCCAGATTTAGCCCTACTTTGTCAATGTGCAAGGCACACTCTTCAACTCGCTTCCGGCAAAATCTTTCTGCATTGCGGTCAATTTTGCCTCTGTCACAACATCCATCCTGTTCAATTTGAATATAGTGGCTTTAAGTTTGCTGGCGCGCTCGCCAACCTTCGCAGTGTGCACTCCTTTAGTGCGCAGATAATTTAGAAAGTTTTGCGCGGCATCTCGTGTCTTGAACACGCCCAGCGAAATAGCATTGTGCCAGCGTCCCTCAATCTGAACAATAAAGTATTCGCTGACACCCAGTGCCTTGAGTTCGGCGACTTTGCGGTTGACTGCAGCCTTGTTCCTGAGCGGTGGAATATATACCAAATAACCTATGTCTCGTTCGACTTGGCGTTGGCTTAATTTATCGCCGAGTTGCAAGGCAGACAATGCCGCTACAGCACGTGTCAGATCCGGGCCCGAGAAATCGCCCCACTCCAGGCAGACCTGCGTATTGGCGCTGCCTGCCCCCGGAGCAGATATGCTCAAAGTCATTTGCAGGTTCGAAGATGGTGCGGGCGCCACTGCAACCTGAACAGGTGCAGATGCAGCCGGAGTCAAGTGGACAGGGGTAGGCATTACCTTGGCCGGCGCGCTTTGCGAGGCGTCCAGCAAGCGGATCATTTCCGCATGCAGCGCAGGTTGTTCTTGCGGCTCTTGCCCACCCCACCCCATCCATCCCCGCTGCATTGCCGCGAATAGAACCACATTACCCAGCAATAATATCCAGAACAATTTTCTCATCGCGCACCCGCCTCTTGAGAAATCAGTAACAGTCCTTGCAAGACAAGATTATCCACGGCGTTCAACGGCAAATTGATACTTTTTTCCAATAGCCCTGCCGCTCCGCCGCTCAACACCACCGGCGCGCTGGCATCTTCAAGCAATACATATTGCCGCTCGATCGCGCCGCAACAGGCCTGGATCGCTCCGCTGAACAGCGCATCAGCAGTGTTCAGCGGGAACATTGCATAGTTTCCCTGCTCCAGCCTCAACTGACTTGTTGCAGCAACCAGACTGCGTTGCATCAGCTCCACCCCGGGCAGAATCAATCCGCCGAGAAATTTTCCCTGCTCAGACAAGGTATCTATCGTGATTGCCGTTCCGCAGTTCACTACCATGCACTTCCCTCGCACCAGATGCCATGCCGCAATCAAGGCCGCCCACCTGTCGCTGCCCAATTGACCCGCATTGGAATAACCGTTGTACACACCGCACTGCGTCTCCCGCGCAACGATGAAATGGAGCTGGCTGGACTGGCTAACTTTCTGGCCGACTTTGATATTCCGGATATGCTGCGCGACTTCTTCCCCGGCGACATTGCTCACCCAAACCTGCTGTATATCGTGCATGCCGGCAAATTGTTGCGGCAACTCGCCCGCCTGTTCGACAGGCAAAATGCCGTTGCGCAACCATTCATCCCGGTTCAACAATGCCCACTTGATGCGCGTATTGCCCGCATCGATCAGCAACTTCATCTCCGCCCCCGCACTTCTCCGGAATTAAAATGCCTCATTCCCTGCGCGGTTTCCAGGCATAACTCTCCGCTGTCGTTGACCCCGCGCGCCACTCCGCTCACTGCGGAATCATCCGGCATATGCAATTGAACCGGTCTGTTCTGATGGACATGGTATTGCTGCCATTCATTGCGCAATGCGGAAAAACCGTCCTGCCCGAACTGTTGCAGCACAAGTGCCAACTCCTGCAATATCACGGCCAGCAACTGATTGCGCGTGGGCATCACTGCGCACACCTCATCAAGCGCACCGGCAGGTTGGTCGATCTGCGGCACCATACTGGCGGGCAAAGTGCAATTCAGGCCGATACCGATTACCACCGCGCTCGGCCCGAGCATATCGCCCTGTGCCTCGATGAGCACCCCGCCTAATTTTCCCAGCGGGGTCAAAATATCATTCGGCCATTTCAGTTGCACGCCCTGCGCACCCAATCTGTTCAAAGCACGCATCTGAGCCACGCCCACCGCCAGACTGAATCCTGACAGGGCATTCAACCCGCAATCAAAACGCCACAGCAGCGAAAAAGTCAGTGAGCTGCCCAGACCGGAATGCCAGGTCCGCCCCATCCGGCCGCGCCCGGCGGTTTGCAACTCCACCGCCAATACGCTGCCGCCGGGCGCACCCCCATGTGCAACAGCCAGCGCGGCACGCTGCAACAGCACGGTATTGCTGGAAGCCGCCTGCGGCAATATCTCGATATCGAACTGCCCGGCATCCCTACCCAGCCAGTGCAATATTTCGCCCCGTTCCAGCCTTTGCCACGGGCGGGCCAGACGATAACCTCGGCCGCGTATCCGTTGCAACACCACGCCGAAGTCTGCAACGTCAGCCAGTGCGTTGAACACACTGGCGCGCGACACGCCGAGTTGACCCGCTAAAATCTCGCCGGAATGAAATTCACCATCCGCCAACAGGTTCAGCAGCCGCCAAATCCGCGCATTGGAAGATACAGCGGTCATTCGGGCATCTCTTCATCCGGTTGCAGTTGCGGTTGCGGTTGAGGCAGCACATCGAGAAAGTCCATGATTTCGTCGCGCCGTTTTAATGCATCCTGATAGCCCAGATCGATCAGCGCGCGGGTGTACTTGCTTTCAGACAGCAAATAACTGATCAGTATCCCTCCGCTGTGCTGTCTTGCGCCAATCAAGCGCAACAGCAGGCGTATCGTCCAGGGCATTTCTGTAGCGTATCGCTCGGCGATTTTTTCGAGCTGCTGGCTGGGCGAAACAACCAGCACATCGACATGCCTGAGATTGGCGCGATCGCGCATCTCCTCCGGCATGATCGCAACCAGATCATTGATCTTTCTCACCCTCTCCAGGTCCACTTCCATGCTATCGAGAAAAATACTGTTCAGCGCATGTCCGGCGATCCGCGCCAAGGTAGGGTACTCATTGATATCGCTGCGTCCAAGTTGCTCGGCGTACCCGTTTACTGTGACGCCGATTATCAGCACCCGTGTCGCCCCCAAATGCAGCGCGGGGCTGATTGGCGCAATCTGGCGCATCGAACCATCACCAAAATATTCACGGTTGATCGATATAGCCGGGAAAATAAACGGAAGCGCGGCGGAAGCCAACAGATGCTTGATCTCGATCTGTGCCGGCGTACCCACCCGCCCGGTGCGCCGCCACGGCATCAGCTGTTTCACGCCCTGATAAAAAGTCACCGATTGCCCGGAACCGTAGCCGGATGCGGTGATACTCAATGCGTGCAGCAACCCCGTGTCAATATTCTTCTGGATATTTTCATAGGGCACCATATCTTCCAGAAATTCAACCAGCGGTGAATTGTCCAGCAGCGAAACCTGATTGAGTTTATTGATCCCGATTGCGTTTAACAGCATCCCTGCAAACCACAACATGGAGTTATTGAACACGCCGATCACATCCGTGCGATAGATATGATTGGCGTGAAAACCGATCCAGGTGTTGACCAGATACTGCACTCCCTTGCGGAAGTTTTGCGCATTCGCCGCGAGCGCGGCCGCATTGAGCGCGCCTGCCGATGTGCCGCAGATTATCGGAAAAGGACTGCGCGCACGGCTCGGCATGGATTCCGCAATCGCCTTGAGAACGCCGACCTGATAGGCGGCGCGCGCGCCGCCGCCGGTGAGTATCAAACCTATGCGCTTCTCCATCGGCGTTTTACCCGGCTTCGGCCTGCACCGATTCCAGTGCGTCCTTCAGCGTCTCTTCCGGCAGGGCATTCAGGGTTTCCGACAGCATCTCTGCAGCATCCATCGTCTCATCCCGCAATGACTCCGGATCGGTATTCGCGACCAGCACCGCCGCCGCACCCACCACTTTGAGCAGCCTTGTGCGCTCTTGCATCAGCATCTCGATCTCATCGCGCAACATCGCGACTTCCTGTTTGTTCATTGACATCGTTTTCTCCTAGTGTGTTTTCACGCCGGCCACCGCCAGCGCGCTCATGTTCACGATACGCCGCACCGTGGCTGTCGAAGTCAGGATATGCACCGACTTGTTCGCCCCCAACAAGATCGAGCCTATCGTGATGCCTTCGCCCGCCACCATTTTCAACAGGTTATATGCGATATTGGCCGCATCCAGATTCGGCATGATGAGCAGATTCGCGGCGCCCTTCAAGCGTGCGGCGGGAAAAGATTCCACGCGCATGCTTTCCGACAGCGCGGCATCGCCGTGCATCTCGCCTTCCACTTCCAGCCCCGGCGCAAGCTGTTCGAGCAATTCGCGCGCCCGGCCCATCTTGCGCGCCGAAGCATCGTCGTGGCTGCCGAAATTCGAATGCGATAACAGCGCGACTTTCGGCGACAAACCGAAACGGCGCACCTCCTCCGCAGCCAGCATGGTCATTTCGGCGATCTGCTCGGCGCTCGGATCGAGATTGACATGGGTATCGCAAATGAACAGCGTGTGTCTGGGCAGCATCAGGATATTCATTGCCGCATACACATTCATGCCCGGCCCGTGCCCGATCACCTCGTCGATATAACGCAGATGCCTGATCGGCAGCGAAACCGTCCCGCACAGCATCGCATCTGCCGCGCCTTTATGAACCAGCATCGCCGCGATCAGGGTATTGCGCCTGCGCATCTCGCGCTTGGCCGAGTCCGGTGTGACGCCGTGGCGCTGCATCAGGCGATGATATTCACTCCAGTATTCGCGGTAGCGCGGATCGCTCTCCGGATTCACCAACTCGAAATGCTCGCCCGCACGGATACGCAAACTCAGCCTGGCAATGCGTTGCTCGATCACCGCCGGACGTCCCACCAGGATAGGATAAGCGATGCCTTCGTCCACCACGGTCTGCACCGCATGCAGCACGCGGGATTCTTCGCCTTCCGCATAGACCAGACGCTGCGGCGCACGCTTGGCGGCCTCGAACACCGGCTTCATCAACATGTTGGAATGATATACAAAGCTTTCCAGATGCTCGCGGTACGCGGCCATATCGGCAATCGGCCGCTCCGCCACCCCGCTGTCCATCGCGGCCTGCGCCACGGCGGGTGCGATGCGCGTGATCAGGCGCGGATCGAACGGTTTGGGGATCAGATGCTCAGCGCCGAAACTCAGATTTTCATCGCCATACACCTCTTCCACGGCATCCGATTGTTCGGCTTGCGCCAATTCTGCGATCGCATTTACCGACGCGTGCTTCATCGCTTCGTTGATCGTGGAAGCCCCCACATCCAGCGCACCCCTGAAAATATACGGGAAGCACAGCGCGTTGTTCACCTGGTTAGGATAATCGGAGCGCCCGGTCGCCAGGATCGCATCGGGGCGCACCGCCTTGGCCTGTTCCGGCAAAATTTCGGGCGTGGGATTGGCCAGCGCGAAGATCAGCGGCCTGTCGCCCATTTGCTTGACCATCTCCGGCTTCAGCACGCCACCTGCGGACAGGCCGAGGAACACATCCGCTCCGGCGATCACTTCGGCCAGGGTGCGCTCGGCAGTCTGCACCGCATAGCGCGCCTTGTTGTCGTCCATTTCCTCGATGCGCCCCTTGTAGACCACGCCCTTGATGTCGGTGACGACGATGTTCTCCATGCGCACGCCGAGGCTGACCAGCATATCCAGACAGGCCAGCGCCGCCGCGCCCGCGCCGGACACTACCAGCTTTATCTTCGCAATGTCCTTGCCTACCACCTTGAGGCCATTCAGCAAAGCCGCGCCGACGATGATAGCGGTGCCGTGCTGATCGTCGTGGAACACCGGGATCTTCATCCGCTCGCGCAGTTTGCGTTCGATGTAAAAACATTCCGGCGCCTTGATGTCTTCCAGATTGATGCCGCCGAAAGTCGGCTCCAGCGCGGCGATGATGTCCACCAGTTTGTCGGGATCGCGCTCGGCGATCTCCAGATCGAACACATCGATGCCGGCGAATTTCTTGAACAGCATGCCCTTGCCTTCCATCACCGGCTTCGCGGCCAGCGGGCCGATCGCGCCCAATCCCAGCACCGCCGTGCCATTGGTGATCACCGCGACCAGATTGCCGCGCGCGGTCAGATTGCGCGCCTCGGAAGGGTTTGCCACGATGGCTTCGCAGGCCGCCGCCACGCCCGGCGAATAGGCCAGCGCGAGATCGCGCTGGGTGATCATCGGCTTGCTCGGGGTAACGGTGATCTTGCCCGCCGGGGCCTGGCGGTGGTATTGCAGCGCGGCTTCGCGCAATTGCTCGTCCATTATTTTCTACTTTCCTTGCCAGACAAAATTGCGTGGATTATACCGTAGGCAGGGAGGCGGCCTTGCATATAAGGCGATTCATTTCTACCAGCCTTGATCGTCGCCTACCCCTTGAGTGGCAAGTCCAAATAGATAAATCGGGGAACTGGCAAGCTTTAGCTTGGTTACCTGGACATTCCGCTTTCAGGCAGGCAATTTTCCAAGACAAAGGGCGGTTTTCGACACATTGCAGTCCTTCAAGATTCCGCAAAGCGGACGGTCAACGTGGAAGTGAGGGACAGCCGGAGTGCGAAGCACGGAGGAACCAACAAGCGCAGCTTGTTGGCTGTCACTCTCGACTGCAGTGTTAGGCACCTGCTTCTGGTACCTCACGGCACCAAGCCGTCCATGCGTGAGAGAAACTCCGCCTTGCGCGTCGTTTTCCGGTATGCCTCGAATCCTTTCGTTGCCCGTTGCCAGTGTCTGCTGTTTCATCTTTCTACTCCCTTGATTGACCTGTGCCTTTAACGCGCCAGACCATTATCGAGTGGACTTATTCAGTGTTTCCTTAAAACAGCGTCAATTTAAGTGATCGATGCGGTTATCCCGACACATAATTGGGTGAAAATTGAAATGACCATGATGAAATTCGGTAGCGTTGCATTGTTAATCGCGTTGTTGAACGCTTGTGGCGGTGGTTCTTCATCGGCGACCTATTATGGTTTTGCGACTACTCCGATAAATTCACAACGAATATATAGCAAAGCCATCATTGACAACTCAAACAACGCCATCAATTTAACGGTGAGCGACACCACGACAGCAGTTAACCCGGACGGATCATGGGTAGAATTAGAAAATGATCCAACCAATAGTTCGGTTACCGTCGACGGCACAACCTACTCGATAACCACAGAATCCACTACCCGCAATAATTCCGGGCAAGCGTTGTTCCTCACGTACACCCCGTCAGGTGGAAGCCTCACTACATGTACCTTCGCTCCGCATGGTGGCGGCCCAGATTATCCGCTCGTCGCCGGCAAGACCTGGTCAATCACCTATACAGAAACTTGCGGGGCTTCAGCGCCAATTAGCTACAGTCAAACGGGCTCCGTCATAGACATTGAGACCGTGACCGTTCCTGCGGGTACGTATTCAACGGCGAAATTGCAAAGCACATACATATGGACTGATAAAAATGGAACAACGCATACTGAAACGTTGACAAATTGGCGTGACCCGATCACAGGAATTTCCGTCAAAAGCGATGCATTCTTTACCTACAGCGGGACAGCACTAGCGAATGGTTACCCCGTGACTAATTCTGTTGTGCTTCAAAGTGGCGCGCTATAACTAATCAGACCACCAGCTATTCGCAGCAGAGCCGGGCGATTAATGGCGGCAGTGCGGTCACGCGGGACTTGATCAGCGTTTCCCTAATAATACGGACAGAAGCCGAAAAGGAAATTTAACACTAAATTCGCTCTTGGGGGCATTGTTGAAGGGCGGCTTGTGGCACGAAGCGGCACTTGGAGTTTGTGAAAAGCAGAACTTCAATAATTGAGCTTACTGTAAAGCGGAGCTTAAAGCTGCGCGAACCAGCAGCACCGGAACCGACGCCCCGCGCACCACATCCTCCGCGACACTACCCAACAGCAAACGGTTTAAACCGGAACGCCCATGCGTGCCGATAACGATCAGGTCGGCCTTCCAATTTATCGCCTCACCATCGATCACTCTGGAGATGCGCTCACCGGATGCATCCAACAGCACAGTTTCCGCCGTCATTCCTGACCGCCGCACTTCTTCTGCGGCCTGCGCGAGAGTGCGCTCGCCGGTCTGGCGCACCGCCTCCAGCAGCGCGGAATAATCGATAAAGGCATAGGCCTCGGCATCCAGCGAGTGGGATTCCTCGACCACATAAACCAAACGCAATTGAGCCTTACCAGCCGCCAGCTTGATCGCTTCCTGCAACGCACGCACGGCAGTCGCACTACCATCGATTGGAACCAGAATACGTTGATACATGATTACCTCCGTTTTTCCTGCTCGACACGCAAACAAGTTTCCATTCTATGCCTGTTTTGATGTTGAGTGGGCTATACGAAATGTGGATTGATTTTAGAGCAATCGAGTTTTTCAGAATGAGCGGGAAGCAACCGAACGCTACCGACTTGGGTTAATGTGTGAAAACGTGTCTTTGCATGTAAACATGAAGTGCATTATGTCTTGTTGGATCGCTGCCTTAAAATGTAGCATTGGTAGATTCAAGATGGACGAATTCAGCGTGGATTCATATTTTAGTTCTTACGGGCTGCTACATATAAGGCAAAATGATGGATCAAGATGCTCGGCTTAAAAAAGACTCACTCGGAATCGGCGAGTCCATCATCATGGGTGTAGCAGGAACAGCACCCGCCTTTAGTATTGCGGCGACGACTGCCACCTTGGTTGCGACGGTTGGGACTTTAGCACCGGCAAGTCTGCTTTATTGCGGCTTGATCATGTTTGGGGTGACGTTTTCCTACATGCACCTCAACCGCACCAACCCAAATGCCGGGGCATCATATGCCTGGGTGGGAAGCATCTTCAACCCTGTGCTTGGATTTTTTGCCGGATGGGCATTGCTCGTAGCATCGGCGGTGTTCATGGTGTCAGGCACGATTCCGGCTGCTACCGCTACGCTTTTGCTCTTTAACCCGGAGCTTGCCAACAATCCGTCCGTGGTCACGTTCGTCGCTGCCGGATGGCTACTCGCTGTGAGTTCTGTCGTAGTCAAGGGTATCAAACCAACCAGCTATACACAGGTCGTGATGACCGGTATCGAGGTCGTGGTACTGGTGTTGATAGTGTCTGCGGCCATCATTAAATTCGGCGCAACGCCGGTTCATCCGTTCTCTCTGAAATGGTTCTCCGCTGCGGATTTTACGCCCCGGCAATTTTCGACTGGCGCTCTCACTGCACTGTTTTTTTTCTGGGGCTGGGACGTGACTGTCAACCTGAACGAAGAAACCAAGGACTCGGGTCATGCGCCCGGTCGCGGAGCGTTGTGGGCAATGGTGATCGTGCTGCTATTGTTTTTGTCATTCGCCGCCATCACCCTGATGGTTCTGACCGACAAGGAAATCGAACAATCGAGCACTAACATTGTTTTTGCGGTTGCCGAAAAGCTGTTTCCCAAGCCGTGGAGCTATATGGCGGTGATCGCGGTCATGCTGAGTTCCATCGGCACACTTGAAACTTCCATTTTGCAATTTACCCGCACCATGTATGCCAAGGGTAGAGACGGTGCCCTCCATCCGCGCTACGCCTTGTTGCACAAGACTTGGCGAACCCCTTGGGTTGCAACCACTGTCATTGCTTTCCTGGGGGTGTTCTTCCTGTTTCTTTCCTCATATTTCCCGACGGTCAACCTGATCATCAAGGATTCAGTCAACGCAATCGGATTTCAGGTCGCCTTTTATTACGGGTTAGCGGGGATGGCTTGCGCTTGGCACTATCGAAAGTATATGTTCGGCTCGACGTATAACCTTGTGTTTCAGGTCTTGTGGCCTATGTTAAGTGCCGCATTTTTGTTCTATATCGCGGCTTACAGCATTCCTACATTCGACCTTACGACCAATATAGTTGGGCTGGGAGGTCTGTTCATTGGTATCGTGCCCTTGCTATTGAACCGGAAGCGACTTCAGTCGTGATTCCCCACCGAGGGTCTTTGGTCTGAGCCATTTGGGACATTCAGGGTTGAGAAAAGCATGCAGTTAAACTCAAGGTTCAGTACTTTATAGCAAGAAAATAAACGATACCAAAACCAATACAGACAGAATGTTTGTCAAACGCACAGTGTGTGACGGCATATCTTGGCCATGTTGAAGTGCGAATGCCGCTATTGGCACTCAGCTGCGAGGCAATCTTGATATTATGCTGCCCGACAGTGGTCTCTCATGAAGGAGCTAGGCATCTCTTCCGTGTGAAGCGCGCCAATAATAGAATAACCAACCATAAATTGCGATATTGATGACAACTACCACACTCGCGAGTATGAACTGAATCTCTCTGGTGAGGCCAACAGGATAAATGATTGCCAGCACATAGTGCTCAACGAAGCTTTCTGTGTAGCCCGATAGGCCCGCCTTGATACGAAGGTGGTTCTCCAAGTACGTGAGTGGGCAAATGCGGCCTGTGAGTTCAACGAAGAATCCCCATATGGCTGCTGGAAGATGAACAACGATGATCCAGCGCCACCGCGCCGCGATTGCCGCACCCAAGAGGGCGAACACGATGAACGCAAGATGGATCAATAGAACAGCTTCGGCGGCCAGTTGGAAGAGCATGATCGCGCGCTAGGTCGATGTGATGCCTAACGAGGTTGCAGGAAAATGTTCTTCATGGACACATCGTGCCACCACTCAAATGGAATGACAACCACGGCCGGCAGCTATTGGCACATTCCTGCTATTCGCCAATGTCTGCTTTGGGGGGCGGCCTCAACTGATCGATGCAACACTTTATCTTGGTGATTATAGAGATGGGGTGTTGGAAATGGCATATCGAACCAGAATTAACTATACGGTAGAACAGAAGGCAGAGATGTGGGATCGCTGGCAACGCGGCGAATCTCTCAGGGAAATCGGGCGTGCATTTGACAGGCCTTCATCGTCCATCTTTGGTCAATTGGCACCTAGCGGCGGTATTCGTCCTGCCCCAAGGCGAAGGTCAGGTCTGGCACTGACACTCTTGGAACGCGAAGAGATATCGAGGGGAGTTGCGAGCAACCTATTCTTGCGCACCATAGCCGCTCAATTGGGACGATCCCCTTCGACGATCAGCCGCGAGCTCACGCGCAATGGCGGTCCTGAAGACTATCGCGCCAGCCAGGCGGATGGGCTGCCTGGGATCGCACGCGGCGCCCCAAACTCTGTAAACTGGCTGGCAATCCAATGCTAAGGCGCATCGTGGCAGCCAAGCTGAAGTCACATTGGTCGCCGGAACAGATTGCGGGCTGGCTGAAGAGAACCTATCCAGAGGATGAGGACAACCAGGTGTCACACGAAACCCTCTATCGCAGCCTGTTTATTCAGGCACGGGGCGTGCTCAAGAAGGAGTTGCAGCTATATTTGCGGACTCAACGTGCAATACGTCGTTCGAAGCGTGCAAGTCTGAAAGGAGACGGGCTGGGCAAGATCACTAATGCCGTATCCATCAGGGAACGACCTGCTTCAGCCGAGGACCGAGCCGTGCCAGGCCATTGGGAAGGCGACCTGATTGCCGGCTCAAACAACAGTTATATTGCGACACTGGTCGAACGCCACACCCGTTATGCCATGCTGGTGAAAGTGGGGAACAAAGACACTGAAAGTGTAGTGTCGGCGCTGATCAAACAAGCAAAGCAACTACCAACTGAGCTGTATAAGTCATTGACCTGGGATCGCGGAAAAGAAATGGCAGACCACCAACGCTTTACGCTGGCTACGCAGGTCGCTGTCTACTTTTGTGACCCACAAAGCCCATGGCAACGCGGATCCAGTGAGAACACCAACCGGCTACTGCGGCAATACTTCCCAAAAGGGACGGACTTGTCGGTACACTCACAGGCAAAGCTTAATGCCGTGGCTCGTCAGTTAAATGAACGACCACGAAAGACATTGGATTTCGAAACGCCAGCAGATAGATTTAACGCGTGTGTTGCATCGACCGGTTGAGCTGGCAGGCAATAATCTATTCTAAAGACAGCCCCATATTCCGCCTCAGTTTGAGTAACTCGAAAGATATAAGTGAATGTGCCGGATTATAGGCATTATCACCATCTAAACATAACTAGTTTCTGATTCCCGCCAGCAATTTCTCCAGCCGTTTCACCGACACGATCACCGGCGTTTTCAACTCCTGCGCGAACAGCGATACGCGCAACTCCTGCATCAACCATGCGAACTCGTCCACACGCGGATCACTGTTGCCCTGCTGCGTCTGACGCAGCTTTTGCCATGCTTGGGTGAGCGGCTGCATCTGCGCCATGCACTGCGCGTCGCGCGACGGGTTGCTGCGCAGCTTTTCGATGCGCAGGTTGATCGCCTTGAGGTAACGCGGCACATGCTGCAGGCGTTCATACGGCGTATCGGCGATGAAGCGCTTGTGCAGCAGCCATTCGAGCTGGGCGCGCACGTCCTGATAAGCCTGTGCGTGTGCCTTGAGTTGCGGCAGATTTTTTTGCACGGCTTGATATTCGCTGAGCACATTGCCAACCAGCCGCGCGAGTTCCTGCGCGATCAGCAGCAAACGGTTTTTCGCTTCCTTGCCGCGCGCGATGAATTCCGCTTCGTTCGCCGGCAGGGGATCGTTCAGACAACAACGCTCGAAGGTCATCGCCAGTATCTGTTGCTGCAATTCCTGCTGCGTGCCACCAAATGGGGAATTAGGCGCCATGAACAGCATGCCCAGCCGCTGCGCGTCGGGCAGATTCTTTTCCAGATACTTCACCTGCTCCTTGAGCAACAACATGAACAATCGGCGCAAACCGCCGCGATGCGCGGCCCGCGCGGCATCGCGGGTATCGAAAGCGCGCAGCACCACCGCATCAACTTCGTCCACCAGCGCATTGAACAGCGTGACGTTCTGTCCGGCGCGTTTCACTACACGTGTCTCAGCGAAGTCTCCGAAACTCCACGAGGTGTAGCGTTGCTCGGAAACCGCCTCTCCTTTTTCCTCGGTTGCGGCCCCTGTCATCGTAATCGCCGCAGGGGCGGGGTGCGGCGCAAGCTCGCCATGCAGTTGGGTGAAGTTGCGCGACATGCCGAGTTGCCGGCCATGCTCGTTCACGACGCGGAAATTCATCAGCAAGTGCGGCGGCAATTGTTCGAGACGGAATGCATCCAGCGGCACGTCGATCTGCCTCTGCACGCGAATGTAACGCGCCAGTGTTTGCAACAATGGCAGGTTCGAAGCGGGCACTTCACGGCAGAACGCCGCGGCGAATTCCGGCACCGGCACCAGATGGCGGCGCAGCTTTTGCGGCAGCGTCTTGATGAGTTGCACTACCTTCTCAGCAAGGATGCCCGGAATCAGCCATTCGCAGCGCGCTGCGACCACCTGGTTGATCAGCGCAAGCGGCACGGTAAGCGTGATGCCGTCATCGTTCTTGCCCGGCGAAAAATTGTAGCTCAGCGCAAAGCTGACGTTGTCGATCTTCAACCGCGGCGGGAACTGGTCGGTGGTGATGCCCGCCGCCTCGTGGCGCATCAGGTCGTCTTTTTTCAGATATAGCAGTTTTGCATCATCGCGCTCTGCCTCTTTGCGCCACGCCTCGAAGGCCGCGCCGTTGTGGATGTGCTGCCCGGAGAGATGACCGGGGATGCGGCTGTCGTAGAACGCGAAGATCAATTCGTCGTCGACCAGCACGTCGGGGCGGCGCGCCTTGTGTTCCAGCGCCTCGATGTCAGCGATCAGTTTCCGGTTATGCGCGAAGAAAGGCGCGCGCGTCTCGAATTCGCCACCGACCAGTGCCTGGCGTATGAATACCTCGCGCGATTCCGCCACATTCATCGGCCCATAATGCACGCGCTTCTTCGGATTGAGGATGAGGCCGTAAAGCGTGCTGCGCTCGTAGGCCACGACCTGCGCGGCCTTCTTTTCCCAATGTGGATCGTAATAATGCCGCTTGATCAGATGCGCGCCGGTTTCCTCCAGCCACTCGGGCTCGATGTGCGCCACGCAGCGCGCGTACAAGCGATGCGTTTCGATAAGCTCGCCTGCCATCACCCACTTGGCGCCTTTTTTTGCCAACGCGGAATTCGGCGCGATGAAGAACTTGATGCCGCGCGCGCCCAGATATTCATTGCTTTCCAGGCTCTTCATGCCGATGTTGCCGAGCAGCCCACACAGCAGGGCCTTGTGGATCTGCTCGTAGGTCGCGGGTTGTTCGTTGCCGCGCATGCCCATCTCTGCAACCTGCGCGTGCAGCTGCTGGTGCAGCTCGCGCCACTCGCGCAAGCGCAATGGCGACAGGAAATTCTTGCGGCAATCTTCCGCCAGCAAACGATTGGATTGTTTGTGCGCCACTGCCTGCTCGAACCAAGCCCAGATTTTAAGATAACCAAGAAAATCGGAACGCTCGTCGGCAAAGCGCTTATGCGCCGCATCCGCCGCTTCCTGCCTGTCCAGCGGACGTTCGCGCGGGTCTTGCACCGACAGCGCGCTGGCGATGATCAGGATTTCCGTCAGGCAGCGATATTGCCGTCCCGCCAGCAGCAGGCGCGCGATCTTCGGGTCGAGCGGCAGCTTGGCGAGTTCGTGGCCCAGCTGGGTGAGTTGGTATTTTCCCCTCCCCAACCCTCCCCCGGTGGTGGAGGGGGAAACGTTCCCCTCTTCCTTCGGGAGCAGGGGAACGTCCTCCATAATCGCTCCAAGTTCGGCGAGCAGTTGATAGCCGTCCGCGATCATGCGCGGAGTGGGCGGCTCGATGAAAGGAAACTCTGAGATTTCTTCAAGCTCGAGCGCACTCATGCGCAGGATGACGGTCGCCAGCGACACGCGGAATATTTCCGGATCGGTAAATTCCACGCGCTGCAAAAAATCCTCTTCATCGTACAAGCGAACGCACACGCCGCTCATTACCCGCCCGCATCGCCCGGCACGCTGATTCGCGGCGGCGCGCGAGATCTTCTCGATGTGCAACTGCTCGACCTTTTGGCGGATGCTGTAACGGTTCACCCGCGCCAGGCCGCAGTCGATCACATAGCCGATGTTGGGCACGGTCAAAGAAGTTTCCGCGACATTGGTCGCCAGCACCACGCGCCTCTGACCGCCGGTCTTGAACACCTTGTCCTGCTCCGCCGCCGACAGCCGCGCAAACAGCGGCAACACTTCTATTCCTTTCGGATGATGCTTGCGCAATACTTCCGCCGTGTCGCGTATCTCCCGCTCGCCTGGCAGGAACACCAGTACGTCTCCCTTTAGCCCCCCCGCAGCCAATTCGTCCAGCGCAGAACTCACCCCTTGCGGCACGTCCTGAGTTTCACCTTCCTCGCTCACTTGCAACGGGCGATAGCGTGTCTCGACCGGGTAACTGCGCCCGGATACCTCGATCACCAGCGCACCGAAATGCTTCGCGAAGCGATCGGCATCCAGCGTGGCGGAGGTGATGATGAGTTTGAGATCGGGACGGCGCGGCAATAATTGCTTGAGGTAGCCGAGCAAAAAATCGATGTTCAGACTGCGCTCGTGCGCCTCGTCGATGATCAGCGTGTCGTAATTTTTCAGCAGCGGGTCGCTGTGGATCTCGGCGAGCAGGATGCCGTCTGTCATCAATTTGACGCTGGTGTCCGGCGATACCTTGTCGTGAAAGCGCACCTTGTAACCGACAGCACCGCCGAGCTCGGTTTTCAATTCAAATGCGATGCGAGTTGCCACGGTGCGGGCTGCCACGCGGCGCGGCTGGGTGTGGCCGATGACGCCCAGCACACCGCGTCCATGCGTCAGACAAATCTTCGGCAACTGCGTGGTCTTGCCCGAGCCGGTTTCGCCGCACACGATCACCACCTGGTTATCCGCAATGGCGCGCGCCAGATCCTCGCGCTTTTGCACCACAGGCAGATCGGCAGGGAATTCTATCGCTGCAAGGGAATCGAGTCGTGCCTTGCGGCGCAACGCGCTCGGGGATAACTCAACATCCACGTTCTAAGCCCGAAAAAGCAAAAGGATAAACTTCACCTGCTTCAGTTTCGACATTGTCATGTGTCTACTGAAGCGGGTGAAGTCCATTCGGGTTAGCGCAAACAGAATTGGAATACACCTCCATATTTCTTACTACATTTTTTGCCTCATCCTTTAAAAGGTGCATTCCATCCACTGTTTTAATAGGGCTTCCCTTGGTTAATTCATGGAAATTTATCATCTGGTTGTTCGGAAAAGTATTTATGAATGCGTTTCTGATCTGTACCGCCCGAGTGGAGTTTTCCAAATCAGGGTATATAGGCATCTCATAAAAAATCACCTTTGTTCCACTTGATTCAATATCCCTAACCAGGCGGCTAAATTCAGTCATATTATTTTTGAGAATGTCGGAAGGCATTGTTCCTTTGTAACCTTGGGCCATCATGGCAAGTGCCTTTAGACGAACTGGTTCGTTTACTTCACTTGCTTCGTTGGCCGATCTATCCATTTTCAGCGAGTGCAAGAAACTGATGGCAAGATTTATCGGCATATTCTCAATATAAAAAGCAGCGGATAGTTGCGGCAAGAATCCTGAAGTCTTTGCAATCAAATCTTGGTCAATGCCGCGTTCCGGGACATTAATCTCTATAAAAACGAGACGGGGTTTTTCGGCTGAATTTGCGATGGCGCTTAACCCTGTCAAGGCAGAATCTCCATTAAAGGACAAGTTGTACACGCATTTAGATTCATCATCAAAATCCAGTCGTGTAGTCAGTGAGCTGCCTACATAAACGACCTCATGTTTAGTGATTCCTGCTTTAGAATCCCGCAAGTACTTCTCCAAGGCGTATCGATTTTCCTGCCATTGGCTTTGCATTTTGGCCTGAACCGGCTTCGGACCATACTCCAGAAACAGGTCGTAGGTAAGAAAAAGAACTGCTGCGATGATGAGCGAATTTTTCATTATCAAAACTGGAAATAGATGAAAGGTGTCGAAGGGCCCGGGTTGGTCACAATGAGGAACAGCATTGCCCCATAGACAAAATCTTTCAGTAATCTTGGCAGCATATCTTTGTAAAGGTGGAGCACATGATAGAAAAAAATGAAAATGCTATAAAATAATATAAAGCCATTCATTTTTGATATGGCAAATAGACCACCTGCATCACTGTGAAACAGTGTGGTGAGATAAGCCCATGCCTGAGAGAAATTCTGAAGCTTAAAAAATAACCAGCCAATCGTTACAAAGTTAAATACTGCAAAAATCCGAATGCCTTTCATGATCGGGTTTGTGCTGGTAAAGATCGAAGAATCTAGCCATGGCCGCTCGACAACCAATCCGATGCCATGCCATAAGCCCCATATGGCGAAACTCCATGCTGCACCATGCCACAGGCCGCCAAGAAACATGACGACGATCAGATTTATGTAAGTTCGCCAAGTCCCTTTTTTATTGCCACCCAAAGGAATATAAAGATATTCGCGTAACCAGCTCGAGAGTGAAATATGCCAGCATCGCCAAAATTCTGAGATTGAACTCGACAAATATGGAAAGTTAAAATTATCCGGTAGCTTGTAACCGAGTAACTTTGCCAGCCCGATTGCTATAAGTGAATAACCTGCGAAATCGGCGAATATTTGTGCCGAGTACCCATAGAGCAGCAACAGCAAGTCGCCGGATGATTTCCACTGGAAATACGGATATGCAATCCAGTAAGTTTGCTCGCTAAGATTGTCCGCGATCACAGACTTTAGAAAATAACCAACCACCAGAATACGAAAACAGCTTGGAAAGTCTATATCTTGATACCGCTTCCGGGCGACTTGAGGATAAAAGTCCTTCGCTTTTATAATAGGCCCGGCGATTAGCTGTGGAAAGAAAACTAGATACAAAAGAGTTTCTGCAAGGTGTTTGGCCAAGCCAGGTCGCCTATCAGTAAATATAGGTGTGTTGCCACGATAAATATCGATCAGCAGACTGATGCCATGAAACGTATAGAACGAAATACCAATGGGCAGGGGTGCGAGAATCAGCCAGTCGCCAAACGTTTGAGGACCCTGATGAGAAAATTGCGAAACATTTTGAATTACCAGAAATTTGTATTTGAAAAATCCCAGTAATAAAAGATTGATGGTGACACCGGACGTGGCGAAAATCTTTGCCCGGACTGGACTATTTGCAGTCAATACACCGTAGCTAGAAAGGCCAGTAATAAACCAGGAGCAAAGAAAAATTGCTAGAAGTGGTGGAGATTCCCAAGCGTAGAATATCAGTGAGGCAATGACCAAAATCAGTAATTGCCAACGCAAACTGCCAACGAGGTAATACAGTACGAAGGTAATGCCAAATAAAAGCAGGAATACGCTATTTGTATAATTCACATGACCCTGCTTTGTCAGATTGATCAATACTCTTTCGGGTAGGCCATCCCCTATTCATGTAAAGCGGGGATTATAAATACATGGAGTGAATTATAGACACAAACCCCCTTAGACTGCATAGGGGAAGATATTCAGGCATTCTGGACGCTTGATCTTTGGTTCGAGTCGAGATCGGGAACCTACCAATACTTTAATGCTGAACTTCCGCTATGCAGATAATTTGTGATCGTCCGGCACTTACCGGATATTGGTGAACCGTCTCTAGCGGCACAATTTTGCCAGTTATAAGTGGAATATAACGGAAATACACGGTCTACCAATAGTCTACTAACTTAAAAACAAAAGTCTCGCATTTCTGCAAGACTTAGATTTATTGGTCGTGGTGGACTTGAACCACTGACCAAAGGATTATGAGTCACTCTATAGCACCTTTTGAGCAAGTTCGAAATTCCCCCAAGCAGTTTGAATGCTCTTTAATTACTATTGTAATACAATATATTAAGATACTGTTTAAGTTTTAAAACCCAATTATAAATTTGACTCGGCTTTAAAAATCCGGTCTACTAATTGGCTACTAATTCTGAATCGTGCTCAAAATGGCCACGCTCAAACTAACCAAGTCTGTCGTTGAATCACTCCCACTTACGACAAGCGGACAAACCTTCTATCGTGACAGCGAACTCAAGGGCTTTGGCTTGCGAGTTGGTAGCAGCCTCAAGGTTTATATCGTCGAAAGTAAACTCAACGGCAAAACCGTGCGCGCCACTATTGGTCGGCATGGTGTATTTACCTCTGAACAAGCAAGAAATGAAGCTCGCCAGAAACTTGGAATGATCGCCAAGGGAATTAACCCCCTGGACGATGCTAAAACTAAACGTGCGCAATCGGTCACGCTGAAAGAAGTGCTGGATGAATTCCTAAAAGCGCGCAAGTCACTCAAACCTATTACGATCGCAGACTATAAGCGCACAGTAAACGTATATTTTCAGGATTGGAGCAACAAACCGATTACGTCAATCACCAAGGACATGATCGAAGAACGCCACCTACTCATGGGAGATCGTAGCGAAGCACAAGCTAACTTGCGCATGCGCTACCTGCGAGCACTTCTCAACTTTGCAATCGCACGCTATGAAGATAGCCAAGGCAACCCGACTATCGCAAACAACCCTGTCAAACGACTTTCAAATGCCCGTGCATGGTATCGGGTAGATCGTCGGCAAACCCTCATTCGACTAAATGAACTGCCCGCATGGTATGCGGCGGTAATGAATCTATCGAATGAAAAAACCGGCCAAATACGCGAATCTATCCGTGACTATCTGCTGTTCCTGCTCTTCACCGGATTACGCAGGAATGAAGGCACACAACTCAGTTGGGATGACATCGACTTTGGCGCACGCTGCCTCACCATTGCAGACACAAAAAACCGCCTGCCACACACCTTGCCGCTGACAGACTACTTGCTGGATATCTTGCAACGCAGGCGCGCGATCGCCACTGGTAAATATGTCTTCACTGGAAACAACACAGAAAACCGTATCGTCGAACCACGCAAGGTTATGCAGCATATTACCGCCGAATCTGGCATCGCCTTCACCCTGCACGACCTGAGGCGCACTTTCATCACTATTGCCGAAAGTCTGGACATACCTGCTTACGCACTCAAGCGTCTACTCAATCATAAAATGGGCAGCGACGTGACCGCTGGCTACATCATCAATGACGTGGAACGCTTACGTGCGCCGATGCAAAAGATTAGCGACTACATCTTGAAGACAGTCGGGGCAATACCAACTGCCGAGATCGTCACACTCAAAACACGCAAACGGAAATCAACCAAGGTGGATTAAAAAGATTGCACTTTATATCAAAACAGAGATAAAATGACTAAACCAATCCATTGGCTCGGCGACAGCCTAGTAAATGTCCGCGAATTTTCCGATTCGGGACGCTACCACGTCGGACGAGAATTGCGCCGGGTACAGAAGGGTGAAATGCCGACTGATTGGAAACCGATGATAAATATCGGCCCCGGCGTAGCAGAGATTCGGATTCATGCTGAAAACGAATACCGGATTATCTATATTGCTAAATTTGAGGAAGCGATATACGTTCTGCACGGATTTACCAAGAAATCGCAGCAAACGTCAAAGCGCGATGTCGATCTGGCGGCCAAGCGTTTTAAAGAATTGCAGCACCATAGGACAAAAAAATGAATACCTCATTGAAAATGGTTAAAGGCAGTGACAATGTGTTCCGCGATCTGGGTTTCCCGGAAGGTGAAGCCCAGAATTTGTTGCTGCGTACTGATTTGATGATCAAGATAGAACAGCTCGTCAAGAAAAGTGGGCTTACCCAAAGCGAAGCATCTGCAATGCTAGGCATCACTCAGCCGCGTCTGAACGATCTTCTGAAAGGCCGTATCGAGAAATTCAGCCTTGATGCGCTGGTGAATATGCTCGCCCGCGCCGGCATGGAAGTAAAATTGACTGTCAAGAAAGCTGCTTGAAACTCAACTCATTTTCAGAATGTACCTCGACACCAAAGACTTTCAAACAGTTTGGCAATTGGCACACAATTGGGTTGGCGTAGATTCCACTAAAAGTGATCAGAGTGAATTATCTACTGACCTTAAAGAGACAATTCATCGCCTCATGGCTGCTGCTTTAAACCGTACCATTTCAATAAGAACTAGAAGAATGGCATTCTTCATCGATGACTCATTCTGGTCTACTATTTTAGAGCTTCACCATTTCAGAAGATTTATGAAATGCCTCAGAGGGGACGTGTTTGATAAAGCATATCTGAACTCTATCTATGTAAAACGCAGCGATGTATTGCGCTGGTGTCAGAATGAATTTCTTGCTCCTCCACCAGTTTGGCAACCTGCAGAAACAAACCCCGAATCTGTACCCGGAAATGAAAGTTTAGAGGACGATGAAGAGACAGGCTGGTATCAGAGTCTTACTGAAAAACGAAGGAAGCGAGTCGTCTGTCTGGAGATGGCTAAGAAGCTTTGGAAGATAAAACAGACTTGTCATATGAAGAAGTTTTTCGTCATCCCAGCATGCTTCAATATGGAAACCCTGATGTTTTTACTTTAAAGTCTTTTAAAACATGGGCTCGTGAATTCGCACCGGATGCCGCGAAAGCTGGCGGCAGACCAAAAGAAACAAATACATACGAAGCCTTAAAGATTCGCTAGCAAACAATAACTATTCCGGAAATTTTCCGATAAGGTTTGCCACTTTTTATTTGTTGCAAATTGACTCCTGTTTCATCAACCAAAAGGAGAAAATCATGCAACAAGATAAATTACTTACCACCAAAGAAGCCGCTCCAATTCTGAGTGTCAGCGTTGCCTTTCTGGAACGTGACCGCTGGGCAGGCGCACGCGTTCCATACATCAAGATTGGAAGCCGTGCAGTTCGCTATCGTTTGAGCGATCTGCACGCCTACATCGAATCCTGCGTCAGACAATCTACTAGCCAAAGCTGAGGTGTGTCATGTACACGTCAGCGCACGATGCGGGCGAACTTGCGTCCTGGAGCGAAATTGCCCAATCCGGTTTTGACCCACTGGATGCAATAGATATTTCGCCTGGCAATTATTTTCCTGCACAGGTTCCTTATGCTGATCGTGATCCTTTATGCAGGCCTATTGCCAACCATGCCTGTTTTGTAGAGCCAGATCATCTTCAGCTCAAGATTCAGCCCTTCAAAAGTGGCGGATATGAGGGCACTGTTCGATGGGTCAATGCGCAAAGAGTTGCCGACCTCCAGAATATTCCCCGGCGAATCGGCAAACGCAAACAACCAGAAGAACGATCCGTGAAGAGTCTGGAGCGCTCCAGAATCCGTGCTCGTCAAAAAGTAAGGCATCACGCCAAGAACATCGCAGCAAACCGGCTGCTCACCCTGACTAGACGTGAGACAGTAGAAACGGGATTTTCAACGCCCGATGACTGGCAACAGTATTGGGCGCGTTTCTGTCGTGTCTATAAGAAGTATTACCCGGAGCAACCGTTCATGTTTGTTGCCGTACTGGAGCAGCACAAGGACAGCGAACATCTACACCTGCACGTCGCCACCTACTCAAAGTACAAGATGCCACTGGAGGTCATACGGCGCATCTGGTGGGATGTTTGTGGCGGTCGTGGCATGGGTAACGTCGACATCAGATATATCCGCCAGCAAGGTCATCATGGCACGGCAAGAATAGCGAAGTACTTATCCAAATACATCTCTAAAGGATTCGACGATTTTGAGCGGTTCAACAAAAAGCGCTATTGGGTAAGCGACCGTGACTTGCCAGAAGCACAACGTATTTGGCTTCGATCCCGCACTCTCGAAGAGGCAATCGAGGAGGTTTTGGAGCGCTCTTTCAATGCGATTGTATTGGGTCGCGATGGTGGGGGCTTCTTCATCTTCCTGGATCAGTCCGGGTTCTGGTTTGCGGTACATCCAGGCCAAGGCTCTCCTCCTCCCTTCTAACCTGCACGTTCCCACAACAAGATAAATTTCATCGAACATGATGGCGGATAAATACGCCTATCAATTTAGCTGCTCGGACATGACTAAAACAGCGTCAAACGCCTTAAAACATGGCTGTTTCGACTTGTCTTCACAAATTATCATGGGCGTGGCCCGTACCGACTGCTGCCGATGCGCAGCACGGCGCAGGCGGGCGAAGCCCGCCCTAGACTAGTTTAATGGACACTTAATTACCGATAGATAAATTAACTTGGAGGTAACTGGCTCGCCGGTTCGGACAAATCTGGGCACTGGATTATCGCGGTTCCAATTTGAAGTTGGCGCTACTTTCTGTCGATCATATTTATGATTTGAACCACTGTGATATTTTCACCTGATATTTTATTTTCGTTTATTACGACAATATTATTTTTGTCTTTCTTTAGCTTATCGTAAAGCCATGCTGAAAAAATACTTATTGCCACATTCGAGGAAAATTCAAGTAAGAGTTCTATTACTTTCGCTGAATCAATGGCACTATCAAATGCCATTTCAACGGGCTTGTACGAATATGAGAGGTTTTCTACACTTTCAAGAAATCCTGTGATTTCATTGTCTCTTCCGTATATTTTGAATTCAATGGATTTGCCCATAAAGTACCTATGTCAAAATTGATTCTGTTAATAAATATTCGTGCGTAATGATATGTTAGCTCTGTCTAACATTGGCGTTCATGTGCTTTAATAATTCAGGCAACCCCATTAGAAGTATCTTGTGTCCCGTGCGCCCACACGCTGCTGTTTTGAGCTTCATTGTAATTTCCTTTCGCTAGTTGGTGGATGATCGCTTCGCATTAAATACAACGCGGAAAAATATAACCAGCAAATAAAATCACGGTATCGCTAAACCGTGAAAAATAGCTTATTTACGTGATTTCTTTTCTTTTGGATATTTTTTCCGTGCGTCTCTGACATGGTTACAGAACGTGCCATAAGCCATATCCTCTATGATGTGCTTATCAGCTTTTGCTAGCAGCTCCTTGGCAGTCAGTTTGCGGTTATTCTTTGCCAGTTGGTGGATGTGCAGTGTTTTATTTGATATCGCCCCTTCCTCGCGCCCTGGTTTGAATTTCACACCTTTAATAGCGTTGGACATGACCTCTGATCGGAAGGCCTCCTTTAACTTTGGGTCAATATGTTTGTGGCCTCCATATCTGTTCGCCTCATCGCCGAACACAATCTTTTCCACATTGGTCTTATCATGCAACATAAAAAATGACAGTGGTATGCTCCCAAGCTTGGTTGTCTTTTTTGTCATATCACACCCTTCCACACTGTCCTTAAAAATATGAATCGCACTGGCCATGTAATGGTTCAGAGTTTATTTTCCGTCGAGTTAGACACAGTTTTATCTAACGCTCCAATTCCGGAATTACTGCCCGCCATACGCTTAAATTGCCGGGGAAAAGTGGTGTTAAAGCATTTGGATTTTCTGCAAGCACCATGTCTGTAAATTTTCTCTCACCCTCAAAAACAAGAAGTTTTCGCTTTGTAATGCCCAATTTACTTTGACGCTTAAAGTCATGAAGGCACATCGCCCTGCCATAGATAGTTCTCATGAGCATTGAATATAAAGCAAAGCATCTGCGTTTAGAATAAGTTTCACATGCCTTAGACCAAGCTGGAGAATCAGAAATAGATTCAACTAGCAAAGGCTGCTTCAGAACTAATGCAACCAATGCTTGCTTATTGGATTTAGAGGGAACAGAAGTTCCATGGAGTATCAATAATTCTTTTAATTCGAGTGCAGTTAATAATTCGAGAATGTCTTTTGTTTGAAGTTCTTCTATTGCCCTACTGCGCTCCCACTTTCTCCAGTTCGGCCATTCATTAAGATTACTAAAAATATTTTTCCACTTCTCATATTCAGGCCAAACCCATTTACGCCCCTTGAAATAATTCTCAAAAATAAATTTGAGATAGCGGCCTTGATTTAGGAACCCGTCTTCCCCATTGGAAATAAAATCATGCATGGCGTTTATATCCTCATTGGAAAACGACTTTATGGTAGCCATTTCTTTGAAGAAAACTTCGCTATAAGCTGGAAACAGTTCAGGATCAGCTTTTATGGCAAAAATTTTGGAAAGCGATGCCAGATTCTTCTCGCCATCATTAGAATAATTGTTAAGCTTAAAGAAATTGAAAATTCCCATAACCTAAATACCATTCCAATGATTGCAGTAATCGAAGGCGTTGATAACTCGAATTATGCGCGTATACCTAGCTTTGCCTTGAGAGCAGGTAACCTGTAGAACAGTGTGGGCTGCTGTGTATTTTGTTGCTTTGCGTTTGCCGTATAAGCCGGGACTAAGCATCTACCACTTTGATTATTAATGGCCCAGATCATATAAACAAAGCGTCAACTCGCATATAAAGCGGCATTCTGTCTCCCCCGTTCAGGTAACACGGGGGGCTATAAATACATTTGGCAACAATTTATCAGCAAAAATCACAATCTGCCAGCGGAGAAAATTACTGGTTCGAGTCCAGATCGGGGAGCCATTTCTATTCTTCAATGAACCGATCAAGGCTTCAAAAGTGGTCTACTAATGGTCTACTAATTATAAAACAAAAGGCTTGCATCTATGCAAGCCTTTGTTTTTATGGTGGGTCGTGGTGGACTTGAACCACCGACCAAAGGATTATGAGTCCTCTGCTCTAACCAACTGAGCTAACGACCCGAAAGGATATTGTTGGTGCCGGCTCAGTTTTCGCTGTCCAGGAAGCTTTTCAGTTTCTCGGAACGCGAAGGATGGCGCAGTTTGCGCAACGCCTTGGCTTCGATCTGGCGGATGCGTTCGCGGGTGACATCGAACTGCTTGCCGACTTCTTCCAGCGTGTGGTCGGTATTCATCTCGATGCCGAAGCGCATGCGCAATACCTTGGCCTCGCGCTGGGTCAAACTATCCAGAATGTCGGAGGTGGCGCCACGCAGGCTCTCGTAGATCGCCGCATCGATAGGCACGGCGGTATTCGAGTCCTCAATGAAGTCCCCCAGGTGAGAATCGTCGTCATCGCCCATCGGTGTCTCCATCGAGATCGGCTCTTTGGCGATCTTGAAGATCTTGCGTATCTTGTCTTCCGGCATTTCCATCTTTAATACCAGTGTGGCGACATCCGGTTCCTGCCCGGTCTCTTGCATGATCTGCCGTGAGATGCGGTTCATTTTGTTGATTGTCTCGATCATGTGCACCGGGATACGGATGGTGCGCGCTTGATCGGCAATGGAACGGGTGATCGCCTGACGTATCCACCATGTGGCGTAGGTAGAAAACTTGTAACCTCGGCGGTATTCGAACTTGTCCACTGCTTTCATCAGGCCGATATTGCCTTCCTGGATCAGGTCGAGGAATTGCAAGCCGCGATTGGTGTATTTTTTGGCAATGGAGATCACCAGGCGCAGGTTGGCCTCGATCATGTCGCGCTTGGCGCGGCGTGCCTTGGCTTCGCCGTTGGTCATCTGCCGGTTGATTTCTTTCAGGTCGCGAATCGGAATGCCGACGCGCTGTTGCAGATCCAACAGCCGCTTTTGCTGCTCTACGATCGCGTGCTGGTAACGCTCCAGCGTTTCACCATATGGTTTTTTGGTCTTCAGTTCCTGTGCGACCCATTGCAAATTATCTTCATTGCCCGGAAATGTCTTGATGAAATGCGGACGCGGCATCTTGCCCTTGGATACGCACATTTCCTGGATACTGCGCTCACTGCGACGCACTTCCTCGACCAAACCTCGCATGGTGTCGCACAAAGCATCAACTTGCTTCGCGGAGAAGCGGAATTTCATCAACTCATCGGAAATGCCCGTCTGTAGTTTGTCATATTGCTTGCTGCGGTAGCCATGCTTCTCATAAGCCTTACCGAGTTTGTTAAACAGATCGGCAACTACAGCGAAACGCGCCAAAGCATCTTCTCTCAACTGCGCCAGATTGGCAGCTGCTTCTGCCGCTGCTGCGGCTTCATCCTCTTCTTCGTCTTCGGTGCCGCTGTCACTGATTTCTTCAGCCTCTTCATCGTTCTCTGCAGCGATGACCGCCTCATCTTCGACATCGACAAAACCATCGATCAGTTCGTCGATGCGCATCTGATTGCTTTCGATCTTTGCGGACAACGCCAGGATTTCGGCAATCGTCGCAGGGCACGCAGAAATCGCCTGGATCATATGCTTCAGGCCTTCTTCGATACGCTTGGCGATCTCGATCTCTTTTTCGCGGGTGAGCAGGCCGACCGTGCCCATTTCGCGCATATACATACGCACCGGATCAGTGGTGCGGCCGAATTCCGAGTCAACGGTAGAAAGCGCGGCTTCGGCTTCTTCCACGGCATCTTCATCCGCCACTGCTGGCGCGACATCCGTCATGATGAGTGTTTCGGCATCGGGAGCCACATCGCACACGGAAACGCCCATCTCATTGATCATGCTGACCACGCCTTCGATCTGCTCGACCTCGAGCATATCCGGCAAATGGTCGTTGATCTCCGCGTAAGTCAGGTAGCCGCGCTCTTTGCCCAGCACGATCAAGGCTTTCAGGCGGGTGCGCCTAGCCTCGATATCCTGCAACCGGTCTATGGCCGGTTGTTCGATAACGACGGTTTGTTTCTTGTTCTGTTTTTTCTTGTCTTCTTTAAGCTTTGCCATGTTCAGATTCCCAAATGCGTAGTGCCTCAAATTGTGTCAAGGCCGCAGAAAAGTCTGAGATTATACCCGAATTCGTTTGAATTTTCTCAATCCTTACCGGCACTTCACTCAACCATTGGCTCCGCGCCCCGCTTGCCGATAGAGATCGCGTTCCGTCTCACTCAGACAGGCCAAGCCCCCCAGCGCGACCTTAGTCTGCAAAGCCTGGAATTCCCGGCGGCGGCGCCCCTCGTCGAGCCTGTTCAACAAACCGGAAAACTCGGCACTCACATCAAAACTCTCGCCCCAATTGAGCATATCCGCTTCGGCCGCTGCCAGGGTTTTCTCATGTGCTGTGCCTTGAAACAACTGCGTGAGGGTAGGACTGCTCAGCGCGAAATCAGTTTCACGCAACACCACCAGCACCGCTGAAACCGCATCGGCTTCCGCGCCTTGGCCATGCCATTCGCCAGGCACCTGTTGCCCCAATTCGGGTTGCGCAATCAAACATTGCAGCAATAATCGGTGCGCCGAAGGCGGGGCACGCCCGGTTTTTTGGAAAGGTATACGAGGCGCGCCCGCCACCGGTCTGATCTCATACAACGCCTCCAACTCGGCCTGGCTCACTCCGGAGAGAGCGGCAACTTCCTTGCGCAGCAACAACGCCGTTGCCGGCGCAACGATTGCCGTCAGCAACGGCTTGGCGCGTTGCAGTAACTGGTTGCGTCCTTCCTGAGTGCGCAAATCCAAGTCGGTACTGATTTCACGCAACAGGTAGACAGATAGGGGCATGGCTTCCTTAGCGCGCCGCTCAAATGAGGTTTTGCCGAATTCGCGGATGAAGCTGTCGGGGTCATGTTCGACGGGCAGGAACAGAAAGCTGATGCGCTTGCCATCCTGCAAATAGGGCAGCGCATTTTCCAACGCTCGCCATGCCGCGCGCTGCCCTGCCTTGTCACCGTCGAAACAAAACACGACATGATCGGTTAAGCGCAATAGTTTCTGTATATGGTACGGTGTGGTCGCCGTGCCCAGGGTCGCAACGGCATATTCCACACCATGTTGGGCCAGCGCCACTACGTCCATATAACCTTCCACCACCAGCACCTGTTGCCCGGCGCGAATTGCTTTTTGTGCCTGGAACAAACCATACAGCTCGCGGCCTTTCTCAAATAGAGGCGTTTCAGGGGAATTCAAGTACTTGGGCTCGCCCTTGTCCAACACCCGTCCGCCGAAGCCTATGACCTGGCCGCGCACATTGATGATGGGGAACATGATGCGGTCGCGAAACCGGTCGTAGCGCTTTTCCCCTTCACTTGTGATTACCAAACCGGTTTCGCTCAAGGTCTGGTCTTGATAATCCGGAAATGCAGCGGCGAGATTCTGCCAGCCGTCCGGTGCGTAGCCGATGCCAAATTTTGCCGCAATATCGCCGCTCAAGCCGCGCTGTTTGAGATAGTCGATCGCACGCTGCGAAAGTTTGAGTTGCTCGCGGTAATAGCGCGCGGCGGTCTGCATCACCTCATACAAATCAGGCGCAACTTTTTGGTACGCGTCACCCGCAGCGGGGCGTTCATTTGGAACCTCCAAACCCACACCGCGCGCCAATTCCTCGATTGCATCGACATAGCCAAGTCCGGCGTGTTCCATGACAAAACCGATCGCCGTGCCATGCGCGCCGCAACCGAAGCAATGATAAAACTGTTTGGTCTGGCTGACTGTAAACGAGGGGGATTTTTCGTTGTGGAACGGGCAGCAGGCGACAAAATTCGCACCGGCCTTTTTCAACGGCACATAGCGCTCGACCACGTCCACGATGTCGAGGCGATTAAGCAGATCCTGAATGAAATTTTTTGGAATCACGCCAGCACCGCCTTTTCATTACGCTCGGCAAAAACCTAAGGAATGGTTGTCTGGTACTACCCGGGATGGTTACTACAGACTATTTGGTCAGTTGCGCTTTAATCAACGCAGAAACTTTGCCCATGTCGGCGCGTCCGGCCAACTTGGGTTTGAGCACACCCATCACTTTGCCCATGTCTTGCTGACCCGCTGCCCCAGTCGCTGCAATCGCCTCGGCCACGGCTACCGTGATTTCGGCTTCGCTGAGTTGTTGCGGCATATAGGCTGCCAAAACACTCATTTCAAACTTTTCGACATCGGCCAAATCCTGGCGGCCTGCCGCTTCATATTGACTGATGGAATCGCGCCGCTGTTTATTCATCTTTTCGATGATGACGACCACGTCCGCATCCGTCAATTCGATACGCTCATCCACCTCGCGCTGCTTCATGGCGGCAAGCAATAAACGGATCGCCCCGAGGCGCGCCGTATCCTTGGCGCGCATCGCGGATTTCATGTCTTCAGTGATTTGTTGCTTGAGACTCATAACAAAACCAAACGCTACGCCCAAGACGGGCGCGGCAGATGGTATTAATAAAGCTTGGGAGGGAGAACCTGGCTCATCAGGCGCTTGTAATGTCGCTTCACGGCGGCAGCCAGCTTGCGCTTACGCTCTGCGGTAGGCTTTTCGTAAAATTCGCGGGCGCGCAAATCGGTCAGCAGACCGGTTTTTTCCACGGAACGCTTGAACCGGCGCATGGCCACTTCGAACGGCTCATTCTCTTTCACACGTACTGTTGTCATGAACAAACTACCTTCTACTAAAAAATTGAGGGCGCGATTCTAGCAAAACAGCCCGGCGCCCACAACCACAATTTACTGAACCGTGATCCGGGCGAATTTGCGCTTGCCGACCTGCGCCACGATCACCGTGCCCGCATTGACCACGGCAGCTTTATCGTTGACGCGCTCGCCGTCCAGCTTGACCGCGCCTTGCTGGATCATGCGCATCGCTTCGGAAGTTCCTTCGACCAAACCGGCTTGTTTAAGCAATTGAGGCACGACGATGCCGCCTTCAGGCGCTGACACCTTGACTTCGGGCATATCGTCCGGCAGCACACCCAGGCGGAAGCGTGCTTCAAACTCCGCAAGCGCGGCTTCAGCTGCCTGCCGATTATGGAAACGTGCCACAATCTCCTGTGCCAGTAGCACCTTGATGTCGCGCGGATTTCGCCCGCCATCCACCTCTGCACGCCAGGCGGCGATCTCGCTGATGCTGCGGAACGACAACAATTCCAGATAGCGCCACATCAAGGTATCGGAAATCGACATCAGCTTGCCGAACATCTCCCGCGGCGCCTCGGTGATGCCTATGTAATTGCCCATAGACTTGGACATTTTGTTGATGCCGTCCAAGCCTTCCAGCAACGGCATGGTGAGCACGCACTGCGCAGGTTGCCCATAATGTTTCTGCAACTCGCGGCCCATCAGCAGGTTGAATTTCTGATCCGTTCCGCCAAGTTCGATGTCCGCCTCGAGTGCCACGGAGTCATAGCCCTGCACCAGCGGATAGATGAATTCGTGGATGGCGATAGGAAGGTTGCTATTATAGCGTTTGGAAAAATCGTCGCGCTCCAGCATTTGCGCCACGGTGTGCGTGGCCGCCAGCCTGATCAGGTCAACCGCGCTGAAGCCATCCATCCAGGTCGAGTTGAACACGATCTCGGTCCTTTTCGGATCCAGCACCTTGAACACCTGGTCGCGATAGGACTGGGCGTTTTCGATAACCTGTTCGCGCGACAACGGCGGGCGAGTAGCATTTTTACCGCTGGGGTCGCCGATCATGCCGGTGAAATCACCGATCAGGAATAGTGCGTGGTGACCGAGATCCTGCAACTGGCGCATCTTGTTGAGCAGCACCGTATGGCCGAGATGCAAGTCCGGCGCGGTCGGATCGAAACCCGCCTTGACTCGCAACGGGCGGCCCAACCCCAATTTATGTTTTAACTCGCCTTCAAGCAGCAATTCATGAGTGCCGCGCTTGATCTGCGCCAGCGCGTGTGTCATTTCTTGTTGTGTCATTTCAGTCATAACTCATTTTCAATTCAAGTTAAAAAGGCAACAATCTGCTCTTCCCCGCCCTCTTAACCATTCATCGGTGGGGTTTTGCCACCCATCAGCTCAGTTTTGAGGTGATGCCCCTTTCTGGTAGAGTGGGCTCCAATCATCAACGCAAGACGTTGCCAAAACAAAGCCAAGAAACTCAAGGAGGCATGAATGTTAACCCAAAACCAGTTCAGCCAAGGACGCAAAATGCCGGAAAGCAAAAAAAAGCTGCGCTGGTTCGTCGCCCTGTCCACCCTGCCGCTGCTGGGAGTGGTCACCGCTTTCGGTTTGGTGCCTGAAAATGATTTTGATTTGACATCTTCCAGGGTTGCCATCGAAGAGATAGCGTTGCCCAAAGTCACCGATCCTGACACCACTGTTGCGAGCTACTGGCGCAACGAACGCGTGCAGCGCGGCGATACCGTCGCTGAATTATTGGCTCGTCTGGATATCGAAGATGCCAACGCCAGTGACTATTTGCGCAAAGCCGCCGAGGCCGTGTCTTTCCGCAAATTGCCGGTTGGCACAGAAGTGCAAGCCGAAACCACCGGCTCGGGCGGGTTGATCGCACTGCGTTATCTCGATAAAAACGGCGCGCAGATATTGATTGAAAAGCAGGATGGCATTTTTAAAACCAGGGCCTTGCCTGCCCAACTCGAAAAACGATTGTTCGTGCGCTCTGGAGAAATCAAATCCAATTTGTATTCCGCCACCGATGAAGCAGGTTTGCCAGAGGCCGCCGCCAATCAATTGAACGAACTTTTCAGTGGCGATATCGACTTTCACCATGATTTGCGCAAAGGTGACAAATTCACTGTGGTTTACGAAATGACCTATAGCAACGGTGCCTTGTTGCGTACGGGCCGCATCCAGGCTGCCGAATTCATCAATCAAGGACATGTTTACCGTGCGGTGTATTTCCAGAAGGACGAGCAACACGGAGATTACTATACGCCTGATGGCAAGAGCGTACACAAGGCCTTTCTGCGCTCGCCCGTTGCATATTCCCGCATCAGTTCCGGGTTCACGACGGCGCGTTTCCACCCGATATTAAAAAAATGGCGCTCGCACAAGGGCACTGATTTCGCCGCACCCATGGGCACCAAAGTCAGGGTAACCGCCGACGGAATAGTTGCCGTTGTTGGCAAGGAAACCAGCTATGGCAATGTTATCATGGTGAATCATCAAGGTCGTTACACCACGGTATATGGACATCTGTCGCGCTTTGCCCTGGGCCTGCACAAGGGTCAGCATGTCGCGCAAGGCGAAGTCATCGGTTATGTCGGCATGACCGGTTGGGCTACCGGGCCGCACCTGCACTATGAATTCCGCGTAAACGGACAGCAGCACGACCCATTGCGCGTTGCCTTGCCTGATGCAAAGCCCATCGACAGTTCAGAACTCGCCGCGTTCCAACCCGTGGCAAACGGCCTCGTTGCGCGCCTGAACCTGTTGCGCGACACCAACCTCGCCAAACTCGACTAATTTAGTCCGTGCAACAGCCTGAGCTATATATCGGGTTGATGTCGGGAACCAGCCTGGACGGTATCGATGCCGTCCTTGTCAACTTAAGCCAGCCTGAACCGCGGCAACTCGCCAAACACTACCAGCCTTTTGACGGTCCACTGAAAGATGCCTTGTTGGCTTTGCATCTGCCCAGCCACAATGAACTGCATCAAGCCCAGATCATCGGCAACCAGCTGGCGCAACTATATGCGCAAAGTGTTTTTCAGTTATTGCCGCAGACTGGAATCGCTGCGGCACAGGTCAGTGCCATTGGCTGTCACGGCCAAACCATCCGCCACTGCCCCGAACTCGGCTATACCCTGCAAATCGGCAACGCGGCACTGCTTGCCGAATTGACCGGCATCACGGTGGTCAGCGACTTTCGCAGCCGCGACATCGCCGCAGGCGGACAAGGCGCGCCGCTGGTTCCCGCGTTTCATGATCGCGTGTTGCGTCATCCAGCCATCCACCGCGTCATCGTCAACATCGGCGGTATTAGCAACCTCACCAACCTGCCGCCCAATGTTCCCGCCACTGGTTTCGACTGCGGCCCCGGCAATCTGCTGATGGACGCCTGGTGCAAAATACATACTGGAAAACCATATGATGACAACGGCACTTGGGCCGCATCAGGGGAGGTATTGCCCGAACTGTTGGAACAAATGCTCAATGAACCATTCTTCGCACTGCAGCCACCAAAAAGCAGCGGACGCGATCTTTTCAACACGGCGTGGCTGCACAACAAACTGCAAGGCAATGAAAGAGCGGTCGACGTGCAAGCCACCCTGCTGGAATTGACTTGCCTGACCATCGCGCAAGCTATTCGAAAACATTGTGGCGGAGCAAAGGAAGTTTACCTTTGTGGTGGCGGAGCACACAACCAAACCCTGCTTAATCGCCTTTCCGGCTCGCTGGCTGATTGCGGCATACAAACGACGGACACTCTTGGCATCGACGGTGACTACCTGGAATCCATTGCCTTCGCCTGGATGGCGCAACAGGCCCTGCATGGTAAGCCCGCCAACCTGCCGCTGGTCACTGGCGCAAAACATCCCTGCATACTGGGCGCGATTTACCGCAATCTGTGACACTCTCGTTTCCAGCCTTTCAATTCAAGACATCTTCAAGAAGGAAACAAAATGTCCGAACCCAATGATCCAAGAGTATTCTTTGCGGCAGAGAGAACCCTGCTCGCGTGGAACCGAACCAGCCTGACTCTCATGGCTTTCGGATTCGTCATAGAGAGGTTCGGGTTATTCCTGCATTTGCTATTGCCAAAGCAGGAAATGCCGCTTGAGAGGGGTATTTCATTCTGGGTCGGCATCGCCTTTGTACTCTTGGGGGCGCATTCTGCGGGGGCGGCAACTGTGCAGTACAAAAAAGTACTCAAAGCGCTCAAGCCCAGCGACTTCCCTGATGGCTACAACGTCAATGGCGGCGTGATTACCAACCTGCTGGTTGCTTTGCTGGGTCTCGCATTGGTTGCTTATCTTTTCTTCACGCAATGATGCGGAGCCGACATATCAGCCAACTGATGTTGGCTATAACGTACGGCTCACTTTCATGACACTTTGGTCATCCTCACTGGTTTTAACGCTAAATCCGAGGCGCATCATGAGCTTGAGCATGTTGTGATTATTGCTCAATACCTCCCCTTCGATTGCAGACAATCCATATGAACGCGCGGCCTCCATCAACACAACCATGAGTTTTTGTCCCAGCCCTTTCCCATGGAAGCTGTCCGTCACAACCAGCGCAAACTCGCAGGAATCGCCATCCGGATTGATGGCATAACGCGCGACACCAAGTTCGATTTCCCTGTTTTGCACGAGAGTAACCGCAATCAGCGCCATCTCTCTGCTGTAATCGATTTGGGTAAAGCGCACCAGCATGGTTTCAGTGAGTTCCTGCATACTGCTCATGAAGCGGAAATATTTGGATTCTTCCGATAAGCCACGGACGAATGCCTGCACCAACTCTGCATCTTCCGGCCGGATCGGTCGTATCGTAATATCCGTTCCGTCGGCGAGTTGCCAATGGCTGACCAGTTGGGTTGGATACGGGTAAATGGCCATGTGTGCGTAGCGATCGGCGCCAGGCTGGCGATATTCCACTACCACGCGCGCATCGGCAGCGAGTACGCCATTTTCATCAAGGATCAGCGGGTTGATGTCCATTTCTTTGAGCAACGGCAGCTCGCAAACCATTTCCGAAACGCGCAACAACACGTCTTCCAGTGCTCCCATGTTGGCCGGAGCCATGTTGCGGAATTCGCCCAGCATCTTGGCGATATGAGTTTCCTGAATCAGCTCTCTGGCCAGAAAGGTATTTAGCGGCGGCAGGGCAACCGCGCGATCGCCCATGATTTCGACAGCCGTCCCGCCCGCGCCGAAAGTAATTACCGGCCCGAATACCGGATCGCTGGTCACGCCTATCATCAACTCGCGGCCATTCGGCTTGACGATCATCGGCTCGATGGAAACGCCGTCCATCTTTGCGCTGGGGCGATTATGCTGGACGTTATCGTGGATATGTTGATAGGCGGCGCGAACTTCATGAGCATTGTTCAGGTTGAGGAGCACACCCCCGGCATCGCTCTTGTGCGTAATGTCTGGTGAATTGACTTTCATCGCCACCGGAAGCCCCAGTTGCTGCGCAATCAGCAGAGCCTCGTTGGGCGAATGCGCGACCACGGTTTTCGCGACAGGAATATGGAATGCAGACAACAGAGCTTTGGATTCCATTTCCGTCAGCACCTTGCGATGCTCCTGCATCGCCCCTTCGATAATCAGCCGCGCGCTTTCAATATCCGGCTCGACGTGGTGCGAGAGGGGGCCGGGCATCTGCATCAGCAGCTTCTGGTTGCGGTAGTAGGCCGAAAGGTGTGAGAACACTTCGACCGCCGGTTCCGGCGTGCGGAAGTGAGGCTTGTGGGCTTTAGCAAAAGCTTCACGCGCCTCATCGACTTGCTTCTCGCCCATCCAGCAGGTCAGCAGCGGTTTGCTATGCATATTGGAAAGTTCGATCATGGCTTGTGCGGACTCAAGCGGTTTGGTCATCGCCTGCGGCGTAAGAATAGCCAGCACGCCGTCCACATTGTCATCTTCCAGACAGGCTTTGACTGCGTAATGATAACGATCCGCCTGGGCATCGCCGATTATGTCCACCGGATTGCCGTGCGGCCAATTCGGCGGCAGATGCTGGTTGAGATCTTCAATGGTGGCATCCGACAAGGTGGCCATCGTGAGTCCCAGGTCGGCGGCGCGATCTGCTGCCATCACACCTGGTCCTCCGCCATTGGTGACGATGGCAAGGCGGTTGCCGACCGGACGGAATCCGCACGACAATGCCTTGGCGGCGGTGAACAGCTGCGTGATGGTCTGCACCCGCACCACACCGGCACGACTGACCGCCGCATCGAACACATCATCAGCGCCAACCAGCGATGCGGTATGTGACAGCGCGGCCCTGGAGCCTGCCGCATGACGGCCGACCTTGACCAGGATCACCGGCTTGATGCGCGCGGCGGCGCGCAGCGCACTCATGAATCCACGCGCATTGCGTATGCCTTCGATGTACATCAGGATACTGTGGGTGTCGGCATCGGACACCAGATAATCCAGTATCTCGCCGAAGTCCACATCGGTCGATGAGCCCATGGATACGACGCTGGAAAAACCCACATCGTTGCTTTGCGCCCAGTCCAGAATCGCGGTACACAGTGCTCCGGACTGGGAAACGAACGCAATGTTGCCGGTATTCGCGCCTCCCTTGTTGAAGGTGGCATTGAGGCCGATGGACGGGCGCATGATGCCCAGACAATTCGGGCCGATCAGGCGTATGCCGTAGCGGCGTGCGGTTTCCAGCAATTCTTTTTCAAGTACCTCACCGTCGCGACCTGCCTCGCCAAATCCGGCGGTGATGATGACCGCCGCCTTTACGCCATGGATGCCGCAACTCTCAATGATGTCAGGCACAGTTTCCGGCGGCGTGGCGACCACCACCAACTCGACCTGTTCGCCGATGTCGGCGAAGGAGGCATAAGCACGCTTGCCTTGCACCTCTGAGTGTTTTGAGTTGACCGGATAAAGCAAGCCCTTAAAACCGCTTCCCAGCATGTTCTGGAACACGATCTGACCGACCGAGTCGGGCCTGTCACTCGCGCCAAACACAGCGACAGACTTGGGCGAGAATAGGGTGCTAAGGTAGTGCTTACCCATAACTTTGCGCTTCTGTTTAAATGTTTGTTCGGTATGATAGCACTTGTGCCAATGCCCTATCTTTACCATGCAAACCGCCTATATCAGCCATCCGCTCTGTCTCAAACACGACATGGGTGCACATCATCCGGAATCTCCGGCACGCATCCACGCCGTCGAAGATCAATTGATTGCGTCCGGACTGCTTAGCTACTTGCAGCTTCATGATGCGCCGGCAGCGACCCGAGAGCAGTTGATGCGCGTACATGACGCGGCCTACATAACTTCGATCGAGTCCAGTGTGCCGCAACAGGGCCTCGTGCATCTCGACGCTGATACCGCGCTGAACCCGTTCAGCTATCAGGCTGCGCTGCGTGCTGCGGGAGCCGTGGTGTTGGGTGTGGATTTGGTCATGGGGGAAAAAATCGAGAATGCCTTTTGCAACATACGCCCGCCCGGGCACCATGCCGAGCGCTCTCGCGCCATGGGATTCTGCATTTTCAATAATGTCGCAGTCGGCACGGCTCATGCCTTGGCACAACACGGTTTGCAGCGCGTCGCGATAGCGGATTTCGACGTGCATCACGGCAACGGCACCGAAAACATTTTTCATGACGACCCGCGCGTGATGCTGTGTTCCACTTTCCAGCATCCGTTTTATCCATATTGCGGAGCTGATAGCGGCAACGACCATATCATCAACGTGCCGCTTGCCGCAGGAACCAACGGAGAAAAATTTCGCTCTGCCGTCATGCAACACTGGCTTCCCGCATTGGAGCGCTTTCAGCCGGAGTTTCTGCTGATCTCGGCGGGATTCGATGCACACCGCGACGATGACATGGCTGCGCTCAAATTGAATGAATCTGATTATGCGTGGGTGACAGAGGTATTAAAACGCATCGCCGGAAAATATTCACACGGCCGTATCGTATCGGCTCTCGAGGGCGGTTATGAACTGCACGCACTGGGCCGAAGCGCAGTGGCGCATATAAAAGTGCTTAGCGGCCTGTAACCGGACTGGCAAACTTAAATGCCGCAAAAAAGTAACGGGGCGCGTTGCGCCCCGTTACTTTCCAAATAAAATGAACAAGCTGGTCGTTTCGCCAGTTGTTTCTTCAAGCTGAAAAAGACGAACCGCAACCGCAAGTAGTGGTCGCGTTCGGATTCTTGATGACGAACTGCGAACCTTCCAATCCTTCCTGATAGTCGATCTCTGCACCAACCAGGTACTGGAAGCTCATCGGGTCGATCAGTAATTGCACGCCATTCTTGTTCAGTACGGTGTCGTCCTCATTGGTCACCTCATCAAAAGTGAAGCCATACTGGAAGCCGGAACAGCCACCGCCGCTGACGAACACGCGCAGCTTGAGATCGACATTGCCTTCTTCCTCGATAAGTTGTTTCACCTTGTTGGCCGCACTGTCGGTAAACAACAGCGGGTCCTGCACTTCCGTCATAGCGTTCATTCCATGCTCCTTAAATTAATTATTCACCATTGCCGGTCTTAAACGATACTACCTTATCCTGTGCTGCAGTGTTGCTGTGTATCAGGCGCCCGTCAACGATTGCACCCAATTGAATCTCCAGCGTGGTGTAATGCACATCACCATTGACCTTGGCCTTGCTCTGTAGTTCCATATATTCGCTGGCGAATACCGGACCGCTGATCGAACCATTGATTACCAGATGAGTGACATTGACCTCGCCATTCACTCGTGCATGCTCGCTCAACACCAGCGTGCTGGGCTTGCCCTGCGCGGCGACAACGTTGCCGTTGACCTGTCCGTCGATGCGCAATCCCCCGCTGAAATTCAGATTGCCCTCGATAGTGGTTCCGGCCCCGATCAATGAATCTATCTGGGTCTGTGGTTTGCTGTGCTTTTTACTGAACATCATTTACTCCTTGACCTTGTGAAAGGCTTACACTTTGCCGCACCTTGGGCTCAGCCACACCTTGCTCGAATATGCGCACCTGCACGCTTTCCAGTTTCGCCTCCGGCGGCAACTGTATGCTCTGCTCGACACGCCGATAATACCTGAAGCTGAGCTTGAATGGTGCATTTCCTGACTCCTCTTGTGGGAATACAAGGTTAGAACTTTGCCCGTTTTCCACTACTGTGGCGACCAACTGGTAGCTGCCGCTAAACGTCTTGGCGCGCTGCCCGCTCTGCACAAGCAGCATGCGCAGATGATATTCGCCTGGCATCGTGTCGCGCTCCAGCGTCAAACGATGCACTCCAAGCTCACCTTCCTTACCGCCCGCCGCAGTAAGATTCTGAAAAAACACCAGGTCTTCCTGAAGATGGCCGTTCTCATCCGCCAGATTCTTTAACTGCTCTGAAGTCGCCTGATTGGTGGCTTGCTCGATCTGGATTTTACGTTCGTATTGAGCAATCTGATCATTGAGGTGCGCGTTGTCCGTTTCCAACCTTGCAACCTGATCGCGCAACTTCGACAACTCCTGTTCGGCCTGAGTGCGATGAAATCCCGCGAACTCCAAACCGTTGTCATATGCCCACCAGGCCAATACGATTGAGGCAAACACAAATGGCAGTACCATTCCCCAGCGCAGATACCAGGGAATGTGGGGCCGCACCGCCATCTGCGGTGCGGAAATACTGAATCTGCGTTCAACCCTGCGTTCGACTCCGCGCCACATTTCAGGGTAACAAAGGAACGTTATTCAAAGCAGTGGCTTCCGGCAACCCGAACATAATGTTCATATTCTGCACCGCCTGGCCTGCCGCACCCTTGACCAGATTATCAATCACCGACAATACCACCACTGTATTTCTCCCTTGGGGCCTATGCACTGCAATTCTACAGTGATTCGCGCCGCGCACCGAGCGGGTATCCGGATGACTGCCAGCCGGCATCACATCCACAAAAGGCTCGTTGGCGTAGCGCTGTTCGAACAAGGCCTGCAGATCCAGCTCACGCGTCAGCTTGCCATACAGAGTGGCATGGATGCCGCGTATCATCGGGGTGAGATGCGGCACAAAAGTCAGTCCAACCTCATTTCCCAACACACGTGTCAAACCCTGCCTAATCTCGGGCAGATGGCGGTGTCCGGCTACACCATAAGCCTTGAAATTATCCGCAGCCTCCGAAAACAAATTGGCCATTTCCGCCTTGCGCCCGGCACCGGACACGCCTGATTTGGCATCAGCGATCAGACTGTCCGGCTCAATCACGCCTGCCTCCAGCAGCGGGATAAAGCCCAATTGCACCGCTGTCGGATAACAACCTGGATTGGCGACCAGCCGCGCCTTTTTGACTTGCGCGCGGTTAACTTCCGGTAAACCGTACACCGCCTCCGCCACCAGATCAGGGCAGGCATGGGTCATGCCATACCATTTTTCCCATACAGGAATGTCCTGCAATCGGAAGTCTGCGGAGAGATCAATGACTTTAACCCCGGCATCCAGTAGCGCGCGTGCCTGCTGCATGGCGATACCGTTCGGGGTGGCGAAAAACACCAGGTCGCATTGTTCCAGACGCGCCTTGTCCGGATGGGTGAACGGCATGTCCACATAACCGCGCAGACTGGGAAACATTTGGCTGACAGGTATACCGGCATCAGCGCGCGAAGTAATAACTTGCAATTCAGCCTGCGGATGTGCGGACAAAAGCCGTAGCAACTCCACGCCGGTATAACCTGTTCCGCCAACTATGCCGACTTTGATCATCGTAACTTCCATTAGAAACGCCTTGCATTCTACAACAAAACATCGTGAGCCTCTGAACCATACCCACATGCCCGCGACAAAGGCACCGGCAAGCCCCGAATGCAAAAGCCGCCCGAAGGCGGCTTTTGCAATCCATCCAAACTTCCCTTGACAGGCTCAGGACAAGCTTAACGCTTGGAGAATTGCTTCCTGCGGCGCGCCTTGCGCAGGCCTACCTTCTTGCGTTCAACTTCACGTGCATCTCGAGTCACCAGACCGGCTTGCTTTAACACGGCCTTGAACGAGGCGTCGTAGTCGATCAAAGCACGGGTGATGCCATGACGCACCGCACCGGCTTGACCCGATTCGCCGCCGCCGGCAACGTTCACCATGATATCGAACTTGTTCAGGGTATCGGTAAGAGTCAGCGGCTGACGCACGACCATGCGACCTGTCTCGCGGGAAAAGAACACATCCACCGGCTTGTCGTTCACCACGATGTCGCCTTTGCCTGCCTTCATAAACACACGCGCCACCGCACTCTTGCGGCGACCGGTACCGTAGTTATAACTTACGCTCATGGCTATACTTTCAACAAATTAACGGGTTTCGGCTGCTGCGCTTCGTGCGGATGCGCTGCACCGGCATACACCTTCATCTTGCGCAGCATCGCATAGCCCAGCGGGCCTTTTGGCAACATACCCTTGACGGCTTTTTCTAAAACACGGCTGGGGTGACGCGCCTGCATCTTGGCAAAGTTGGTGGTGTACAACCCGCCCGGATAGGTCGTATGACGATGATACAACTTGGCTTCCGCCTTGTTGCCGGTCACGCGCAACTTGTCGGCGTTGACCACGACGACGAAATCGCCGGTATCCACGTGCGGGGTGTAAATCGCCTTGTGCTTGCCACGCAAACGCGCAGCAATCTGTGCGGCCAAACGGCCCAGCACCTGATCTGCTGCATCAACCAGTAGCCAGTCATGCTGGACTTCCTCGGCTTTAGCTGAAAATGTTTTCATAGCCACAATTCCTAAAAATTCAATAAGTAAACCTCGAAGGGCGCGCATTCTATTGCAGCCTGTCCAACCCTGTCAAACGCTATTTAAGTGCCCCATTTGAGGAATCAATGGAGATCAATGTGGCAATCAGACCCGACTGCTCCTGAACTGCTCAGATTTTCTGTCCCCGCCCTTGGCCGCCGGCTCAACCCGCCGCTCCAGTTGCTGCTGAATGTGCTGCTTGAACCGGTCATTGCCCAGCACCCAGGCTTTATTCGTCGCCTCCCTTATTTCAGCCACGCTGCTTTCCGGGATGTGATGCTTGAATAGCTGGCGGTAGGCAGCCTGACGCGCCTCGTCAGTCTTGCCTAATCGCTTGTATTCGAGATGCGGAGTCAGCAACGCATCCGGCTGGCCACGTGCATTGTGATGATAACTCGACCATGGATAGCCGGACGGATGCGCCACCATCCCTGCCCGCACCGGATTCAGTTCGATATAGCGCATGCAGGTCAGCAGGTAGGTTTCGCTGTCGATCAAGGTGGCCTTGTAGCGTCCTTCCCACAACGTGCCGGTGCGCTGATAGCAGTGGTTGTAGTATTGCACGTAGTAGCGCCCCAGCATCTGCAATGCTTTGCCCAGGCTTTGTTGTTCATGGGGAGTGATGAGCAGATGCACGTGGTTGGTCATCAGCACATAGGCATGGAGATCGCAGCCGTGCTTGTCGCAGGCCAATTGCAGCTTCTCAAGGTAGAACCGGTAATCGGCATCGGCGCAGAATATCTCGCTGCGATTGTTGCCCCGCACGATCACATGCTGCGGCTGCCCGGGGAGGACAAATCTGGGTAAGCGCGCCATCAGCCACCTCTTGTTACACAAAGGCAGCAGTCTAATGCATGTTTAATCATGAATCAATCGAGTCTGACCCCATTGATTCTGATTTAATCGAGTCTGACCCCATTGATTTGTTGATTTCGATTGATTCGGATGGATTACGCTACGCTCCGCACATCCTACCAGACTATTTGACCCCAGATAATTTACTCTTCTGGCCGGCACTCCCTGGGAGGTATTTCTGGAAAGCGAATGAAACCCGGTAAGAAAAGCACATTCTGAAACCTTGAGTCTTGTCATGTCCTAGTTCACCACCAACCTCATCGCCGCTTTCTTGCCGCCGCCTAGCTTGTTGCTCTTGCTCGCGCTGGGCATCATCATGTCCTATCGCCTTGCTCTGGTATCGGGTAAAGTTGGATATCTTTGATAGTTAGTCAATCAAAAGGAATAACATGAAAGCTCGCGTCAAATGGGTGGAACAGGCCTCTTTTCTTGGAGAGACCGAAAGCAATCACGCGGTATTGATGGATGGTCCGCCGACTGCGGGTGGAAGGAACCTCGGCCCGCGCCCGATGGAAATGCTGCTGATCGGCACGGGCGGCTGCACCTGCTTTGATGTGGTTTCGATCCTGAAAAAAAGCCGTCAGGTTATTTCGGATTGTTATGTGGAGCTGGACGCGGAACGCGCCGAAGCCGACCCGAAAGTGTTCACCAAGATACACATGCACTTCGTCGTGAAGGGCAGGGATATCAAGCCCGAAGTGGTTGAGAAAGCCATCAAGCTATCGGCCGAGAAATACTGCTCGGCGTCCATCATGCTCGGCCAGACCGCCGTGATTACGCATGATTTCGAGGTGGTACGGGAATAGAAAAAAGGTACAAGGTACAAGGTTTTTGCTTGCGCCTTAATCTTTCCCACTTGCCCTTTTTTTACACCCAGTAGGAAGTGCCCGTCATCACCTTACTATTCAGCTTCATCGCCAGCTGCACTGGTTGCGGCAACTCCGCACCGCCCAATGCAGCCGCCATGTCAGCGTGCCCGATCTCATCGGCATACATTTGCGCGACGATGGCGCGGCTTTTTTCATCCTGTTGCGGCAACCGATCCAGATGGCTTTGCAGGTGATATCCGACCTGCCGCTCGGTTTCGGCGAGGAAGCCAAGATTCCATTTATCGCCCAGCAGCCCAGCTACCGCGCCGATGGCCAGCGAGCCGGTATACCAGAACGGGTTCAGCAGACTCAGATGACCGCCCAGCTCATGCACACGCCGGGCAGTCCATGCGAGATGCTCGGTCTCTTCCTGCGCGGCCTGCTGGAGTTTTTGCTGTACGACGGGATCGCGCGCCGTCAGCGCCTGCCCCTGATACAAGGCCTGCGCGCAAATCTCGCCGCTGTGATTGACGCGCATCAGCGCGGCAGCGTTTTTTCGCTCGGCCTCATCCATAGGGGCTTCGGGAACATTTGCATCGGGGTAGGGACGCGCGCTGTGCGCCTGGCTGAATAAAGTGCGCAAACCCTTATCGAACTCAACGATCAGACGATCCAGATTCAACATGACATACTCCCCCACTTTTAGAGATCAGGCATAGACATCAGGCAAACACCCGCGCCAATTCTACACCCGGATCCTTCGCACGCATGAACGCCTCACCCACCAGAAACGCTTGCACTTGGTGGCCACGCATCAGCTTGACGTCTTCGGCGCTGAGGATGCCGCTTTCTGTCACGACGATGCGATCCCCCAAGGTAGATAAAGCAATACGCGCCAACAAGTCCAGCGTGGTATGCAGACTCACTTCGAAGGTGCGCAGGTTGCGGTTGTTCACGCCGATCAGCGGCGTAGTCAATTGCAGCGCGGCATCCAGTTCATCGCCATTGTGCACCTCCACCAGCACCGCCATGCCGAGACTGTGCGCCAGCGCCTCGAATGCCTTCATCTGCGCCACATCCAGCGCGGCGGCGATCAGCAGGACCGCATCCGCCCCCATCGCCCGCGCCTGATATATCTGGTATTTGTCCACGATGAAATCCTTGCGCAGCACCGGCAAGGAACAAGCCGCCCGCGCCTGTTTCAGATACTCCGCGCTACCCTGGAAGAACTGCTCGTCGGTCAGCACCGACAGGCATGCCGCGCCGTGTCGCGCATAACTGGCAGCGATCTCGGCAGGGCGAAAATCCGCGCGCAGCACGCCCTTGCTCGGGCTGGCTTTCTTTATTTCGGCGATCACCGCAGCTTGTCCCGCCGCGATCTTGCTGCGTATCGCGCCGACGAAATCACGTGGCGACTCACCCCTCTCTGTCTCTTCACGGAGGATTGCGAGCGGTTTGATGGCCTGTGCAGCAGCCACTTCCTGCTTTTTGACCGCGAGAATTTTTTTGAGAATGTCGGACATTGCTGAATCTGCATTTAAGAAAGGCGCGCATTTTAACACTTGGGGTAAAATGCGCCCTACAACAAAACACATGGAACAACATGCAGAACGTCAAAGAATATATGCAGGCAGTGGGCAAGACCGCGCGCGCGGCTTCGCGCTTCATGGCGCTGGCCGACACTGCCACCAAGAATCGCGCGCTGACCGGGATCGCCGCCGCGCTGCAAAACCAATCGGCGCAACTGCTGGCGGCCAACGCCAAGGATGTCGCGGCAGCACGCGCCAGCGGACTGGACGATGCTTCGGTGGACAGACTGACCCTGACCGAAAAATCCGTGCGCGGCATGGCCGAAGGCCTGCTGCAGATCGCGCAACTGCCAGACCTGATCGGCGCGATCAGCGATATGAACTATCGCCCCTCCGGCATACAGGTCGGCAAGATGCGCGTGCCGCTCGGCGTGATCGGCATCATTTATGAGTCTCGTCCCAATGTCACCGCGGATGCCGCCGGGCTATGCCTGAAATCCGGCAATGCGGCGATTTTGCGCGGCGGGTCTGAAGCCATTCATTCCAATCAGGCCATCGCGGCGTGTGTGCATGCCGGGCTGCGTGCCGCCGGACTTCCGGAGACTGCCGTCCAGGTCGTCGCCACCACGGATCGCGCCGCAGTCGGTGAACTCATCACGATGAAAGAATACGTCGATGTGATCGTACCGCGCGGCGGCAAGAGCCTGATCGAGCGCGTTTCCGAACATGCGCGCATACCCGTGATCAAACACCTGCATGGCGTGTGCCATGTCTACATCGACGATGAAGCCGATCTCGACAAGGCCATACGCATCGCCGACAACGCCAAGACGCATCGCTACGGTGTGTGCAACGCAATGGAGACGCTGCTGGTGGCGCAAGGCGTGGCCGCGAAAATATTGCCCGGCCTTTGCAAAATTTACCTGGACAAAGGCGTGGAACTGCGCGGCGACGAGTCAGCACGCGCGCTGGTACCGCAGATGAAGATCGCCACCGAAGAAGACTGGTTCACCGAATATCTCGCGCCGATACTCGCGGTGCGGGTGGTGGCCGGCCTGGATGAAGCCATCGAGCACATCGCCACCTACGGCTCGCAACACACCGACAGCATCGTCACGGAAAACTACACCAAGGCGATGCGCTTTTTGCGCGAGGTGGATTCCAGTTCGGTGATGGTGAACGCCTCGACGCGCTTCGCCGACGGTTTCGAGTATGGTTTGGGTGCGGAGATCGGCATCTCGACCGACAAGATCCACGCGCGCGGCCCGGTCGGTCTGGAAGGGCTGACCTCGCAAAAATATATCGTGCTGGGCAGCGGGCAGATACGTGTCTGAACAAACCAGGCCTTTCAGAAATTAAAACCAGGGAAGCGAATACCATGAGCCAAACCGTAGAAGTAAGAGTGCCTGACATCGGCGATTTCAAGGATGTCGCAATTATCGAGGTATTTGTAAAGGCCGGTGACAAGGTCGAGGCCGAGCAATCGCTGATCACACTGGAGACCGACAAGGCCGCGATGGAAGTGCCTTGCCCTGCGGGTGGCATCGTGAAAGCCCTCAAGGTCAAGGTCGGCGACAAGGTTTCCGAAGGCAGTGTGATCCTGACCCTGGAAAGCGCACAACAGGAGCAAGGAGCAAGGAGCAAGGAGCAAGCCAAGCCCGTAGCCAGCGCGCCGGCCATAGCTGCATCCCAGAATAAATCACCTGCTCCCGCGCCTGCTCAGTCCCCAGTCCCCAGTCCTCAGTCCTTCGCCAAAGGTGATATGCACGCCGAAGTACTGGTGCTGGGCGCCGGACCCGGCGGTTATACCGCCGCTTTCCGCGCGGCCGACCTAGGCAAGCAGGTGGTGCTGGTCGAAAAATACGCCAGTCTGGGTGGCGTGTGCCTGAATGTCGGCTGCATTCCGTCCAAGGCGCTGCTGCATGTCGCCAAAGTCATCAGCGAAGCCGAAGAAGTGGCGCATCATGGCGTGACATACGCGAAGCCGAAGATCGACATCGACAAGACTCGCAGTTGGAAACAAAGCGTCATCAACAAGCTCACCGGCGGATTGTCCGCACTGGCCAAGCAGCGCAAAGTGCAAGTGGTGCAGGGCATCGCGAAATTCAGCTCGCCCAATCACCTGGCGGTTGCCACCAAAGACGGCAACAAGACCATCAGCTTCGACACCGCGATCATCGCCGCGGGCTCCAGCGTGGCGCGCATCCCCGGCTTTCCCTACGACGATACTCGCATCATCGATTCCACCGGCGCGTTGCTGTTGCAGGATGTACCCAAGCGCATGCTGATCATCGGCGGCGGCATCATCGGGCTGGAAATGGCCACCGTGTATGACGCGCTCGGCAGCAAGATCACCGTGGTCGAGTTGATGGATCAGTTGATGCCCGGAGCGGACAAGGATTTGGTCAAACCGTTGCACAAGCGCATCGAAAAACGCTACGAAGCGATCTACCTGAAGACCAAGGTCAGCAAGATCGAAGCATTGAAGAATGGATTGAAGGTGCACTTCGAAGGCGAGCAAGCGCCCGAGCCGCAAATGTATGACCGCGTGCTGATGGCCGTCGGCCGCCGTCCCAACGGGCGCGACATCGGCGCGGACGCCGCAGGCGTGACCGTCAACGAGCGCGGCTTCATTCCGGTGAGCATCCAGATGCGCACCAACGTGCCGCACATCTACGCGATCGGCGACATCGTCGGCGACCCGATGCTGGCGCACAAGGCCGTGCATGAAGGCAAGGTCGCCGCGGAAGTCATCGCCGGGCATCACGCCGCGTTCGAGCCGCTGACCATTCCCTCGGTGGCGTACACCGATCCAGAGATCGCGTGGATGGGGCTGACTGAAACGCAAGCCAAAGCACAAGGCATAGCCTACGAAAAAGCCAATTTCCCCTGGGCTGCTTCGGGACGCGCGTTGTCCGTCGGCCGCGAAGAAGGTGCAACCAAAATTCTGCTCGACCCGATCACCCGCCGCATCCTGGGCGCGGGCATCGTCGGTGTGAATGCCGGTGAATTGATCGCCGAAGCCGTACTCGCTCTGGAAATGGGCGCGGATATGGAAGACATCGGCCTGACCATCCATCCGCACCCCACCTTGTCGGAGACTCTGGGCTTCGCTGCGGAAATGGCTGAAGGCACCATCACCGATTTGATAGCACCGCGCAAGAAATGATGCATCGCGGTTTAATTTTTGTTCTTCTTGTATCGAGCACGTCAGTTGGGGCGCTCGACCTGGATGGGTTCAAGACTAAACTCAACGACCTGACCAAACCGGCCTCATCCAATCCCTCCGCACAGGTGGGCTCGGGACTCGCACAATTCAGCACGCACGACCAGATCGAAAGCCTCCGGCAGGCACTCTCACAGGGTGCAAAAACTTCCGTGAACAGCCTCTCCAGGGAAAACGGCTTTCTCGGCAACGCCAAGGTGCGCATCCCTCTTCCGGACAGCCTGCAAAAGACGGACAATGTCATGCGCAGATTCGGCATGGGCAAGTATTCGGATGAGTTGATCACTGCTATGAATCGCGCCGCCGAAGCCGCAGTGCCGGAAGCGAAAACGCTGCTGGTCGGCGCGATCAAAAAAATGACAGTATCCGATGCGAAGGGCATACTCACCGGAGGCGATGATGCCGCCACCCGATACTTCCGCAGCAACACCGAGACTGCTCTGGCAGCCAAATTCAAACCCATCGTTGGCAAGGCGATGCGAAAAGTGAAGCTGGCTGAAAAATACGACCAGTTCGCGGGCAAAGGTGCAAAGTTCGGTTTGATCGACGAACGCGACGCCAATCTGGATGACTACATCACCCGCAAGTCGATGGACGGTTTATTTCTGATGATGGCAGAACAGGAAAAAGCCATCCGCGCGAATCCGCTGCAAGCGACAGGGAACTTGGCGAAAAAGATCTTCGCGGCGATCAAGCCCTAACAGCCCCGTCATTCCCCCCTTCGCGGGAATGACGGCTTTTGCTGTCCCGATCCGACTTTATAACCATGACTGAAGCCACCAGCCTTTACGCTCTCTTCATCAACAGTTTTCTCGCTGCCACGCTGCTCCCGGGCGGTTCAGAAGCCGCACTGTTTGCCGTAATAAAAGTCTATCCGGAATCGCTATGGATCGCGCCCATCTTCGCCACTATCGGCAATACACTGGGCAGGATGGTGACTTTCGGCATGGGATGGATGTTGCCGCAAACCCAGCAACTCAAGCATGTGGAAAAAGTGCGCCGCTACGGCATACCCGCGCTATTGTTTGCCTGGTTTCCACTCATCGGCGATGCATTGTGTCTCCCTGCCGGATGGCTGCGCCTGAACTGGTGGCAAGCCGCACTGTTCATGGCAATAGGAAAATTCGCCCGCTATTGGGTCATTGCGATGGTCATTGCCTGACAGGCCGGTTCGACCCATTGCAAATGATCGAGATTCCAGAAAGCGGGCGGTTAACTTTAGAAGTGGCTAGGCTGTGTGCGGTTTTTGGGAGATATTGTTGATCAACGTAAGAAGTCGTCTTTATTTTTGAGGGCTTGGAGACTTTGATATTGTTCATCAGACAAGTTAAGGAAGTGCTTTGCGCCACAGCATCCAAACCGAGTGACGTTGAAGTTTGATCTCAGGCAGTTCTTTTGAATCATCACGCAGGATAGGCAATAACGAAGCACGGCCATCGCCAGAAATAGAAATTAATTGCCAGCCAGCGTTTGATGTCCCGCTTGTTACATTTTTCGAATTGGCGATGGGGTACGACCGAATTGTGCTGCTGAACCCTGATCCGATAGAAGCGTTGTTTGCTGAACTGATAAGTACAACACTAGTGCTGAGCTGGTATGGAGGCGGCTGGTCAGTGATGGAACGCATGTACTGGATTGTTAACAAATCGGGTTCGGATGCAAAAAAATCATCGGCCAGTATGGCATGTGCCGCAACAACCAACCAAACAAGAAATAATCCAAATACCGGGCGACGCATGACCGCCTCCGTTCAATATACCGATGCCGAAAACTCATGAGTCATCAAGCAGAACTCATTCGGGTAGACTTATCCTACAACTGGTGATTGATTTTTGCCAACTATTTCCAGCGATTACTTGCAATGGAATGAGCGGAACAGGACCCGGAATCCAGCGGCTGCTCTTGGTATTTATTTGTCCAATTTAACCAAAAATGTAACCCCGATCAGCCTGGTGCTGAGCGATGGGGACTGCGTGCTGTTACCCACATCGAAGTGCTGGAAGCCCAGGCGAACTGCACCTTTGCCACGCTGATATTCAATGCCTGCGCCATATGTCAAACCATTGTTGTCTACATTCCCGGATGAATAGAATGCATCCACGCCACCCTTGCCATACAGATTGATGCCGCTATCACCCAATGGCAAAAAGCCGACTATGGAAAAATCAACTTCGCCGCTTGAGGAGAACGGGCCGATTTTACCGAAGATGCCTCCCTGCACTTCATAGCCGTAGTACTCGTTTGGCCTTGCGGAGATCATGCCCGTGAAACCGGCTGACGAATTATTTACTCCGTTTTCACTGGACTTGACCGAGTCCAGCGAAAGGCCAACAAAGTCATCCAGTGCTGCCGCGTTCATTGTCCTGCCAATGCTGAAACAAGCAAGTATTACCAGCACTACTTTTTTCATATTTTCTTTCTTATCAAAGCAAACGAGATGCTACAAAAATGGACAACAACATCCTAGCTGGCATCCGAGTAATCCATTGCCATGATTTTGGGGGCACGGTCTATGCGGTATAGAACGATCAACAGTCCGACGGTTGCAGCGAACATGAAGTGCGGACCAAATAACCAGAACACCAGCGGTACCATGAAATAGTAGGCGCGCATGCCGATGCTGTAGAACTTGCCGGCCCGGTTCAGATGCATCGCGACATGGGCGGGAGAGATCATTTTGTGGTTAAGCGCAAGCGGCACGTTGACCATGTACCCCACGTGATTGAAGACCCGGATTGACATGGAAAAACTAAAGAATGCAACGAACATGTCCAGCAGCAGGCAGATGAGCTTTACCAGCCAAAGTTCGGGAGGCGTCGCGCCAACAATGTTCAGAACATGCCAGGTTGATTCCAGCTTGCCGCCCTCGCTGAGTGTCAGGATACCGATGATCATCAGCACTGAGGTCGAAGCGAGGAATGTGGCCGCCATCGTCGAATTGCGCAGGGTTTGAACGGCCAGAATGTCCCTTCTTTCATTCATGATGGTTTCTACCCATGCGGTCCGTGCAATTACATTTATTGCCTGCACAGTATAGGCTGCGTCCTTTTTCACTTTGCTGCGAATGAATAAATGGTAAGCGGTGATCAGCGAAGCGCTGGCTATAAAGCTGACAAAGTCGTAAAGATAGGAATAATATTGGGAGGGCATGATTTAGTCCATCACGAAGCTGGCAAAATGTTTGATGCAGGAAGTATATCGGAATATTCATAACATGACTCTAGGCCAATCTTGCTGTCATGGCCAGGCATCTGTTATCGAAAAAGTCTGCCATATCTGATTACGACCACGCAGCAGAATTAAAAAGCGTCATTACCGAGATGGCAGCATCATCCCGGGGGACATCATCACCGCGATCGGAGGCAATCCGGGGGCAGCGTGGGCAAACTGGTCGCGCGTCTGGATGATTTCAGGGTGGGCGACAAAATCAGGCTAACCGTGACGCGGCAGGGGAAGAGCCGCGAGGTGCAGATCACCATTCAGGTTGGGGGATGACGCAGAACCAATGTCATTCCGACTAAGCTGAATGACAGAATGGTTGCTACTCCAGCCATTCCCGTCCAACCACCTCCAGCGCGTTATTGAATCGATAAACCAGCGGCACACCCGAAGGGATCTCCACCTTCTCGATCGCGTCGGGCGCGATCTGTTCCAGATGCATCACCAGACTGCGTATCGTGTTGCCGTGGCTGACCACCAGCAGCCTCAGGTTGCCGGCCAAGCGCGGCACTAAGACATCATGCCAATAGGGCAGCAAACGGCGCTGGCAGTCGGAAAGGCTTTCGCTGCAGGGCAGCAGTGCCGCATCGAGTTCTGCATAGAGCGGATCGAAACGCGGATGACGCAGGTCGCTCAATTCCAGCGGCGGCGGTGCTTCGAAGTATCCGCGCCACCAGCGACGCGAGTTCTGCTCGCCCCATGTGGCAAAGATTTCCTGTTTGCTCAAGCCCTGCAACTGCCCGTAATGGCGCTCATTCAGACGCCAGGTTGAGTGGCGCGGTATGCCTGTCTGGTGCATGGCCGAGAGCAGGCTGTCTGCGGTCTGATGGGTGCGCTGCAACACCGAAGTATGTACCTCGTCGAACACCAGGCCTTCGGCAGCGATTCGCCCTCCGGCTGCGGCTGCCTGCACCGCACCCTGTTCGGTCAACAGAATGTCGGTCCATCCGGTGAAGCGGCCGCTCAGGTTCCAATCGCTATTACCATGACGGATCAACACCAGCCGACGCTCCGCCTCGCTCATTCTGCCGACTCCATCAGCACCTTGGCCAGATGGTGGTGGTCGTCCCATGCCTCGAGATGCCAGCCCTGCGCATCGAAACGGAACCAGTTGAGCGCACAGTTGGGGATGACAAAATCGCGCGGGGTATGCAGCGGCCTGCCGGTGGCCTTGCGGTAAACGATGTCGAGCACGCCCGCATGACAGATGGCGGCGATTATCTGGCTGCTGTGGTGCCGGGTCATCAGTTCGATCGCTTCGTTAACGCGCTTCGCAAAACGGAGCATGTTTTCGCCCGTTTCAAAATCGTAGTGGGGATCGCGCGCCTTGTAGTGTGCGTATGCCTCGGGATAACGCTGTGTCCCCTCGTCCGCCGTGATGCCCTGGAATATCCCATAATGACGTTCGCGCAATTGCGGCATCGTTTTGACTTCAAGCCCGCGCCTTGCCGCCACCATCTGTGCGGTCGCATAGGCACGGCTGAGGTCGCTGCTATAGATGGCGTTAAAATCATAATGGGCGGCGTTAAAGGCCATCGCCAGCGCTTGACTGCGGCCGGTCTCATTGAGCGGTATGTCGGTTTGACCCTGAATGCGTTTTGCGACATTCCAGTCGGTCTCACCATGGCGAATGAAGCAGATTCGGGTCGTCATGACTGAGTTAGATTTTTTCGGTTACCTAATCAAAATGAGCAGATGGCAAATCAAAGCAACGACAGAAAAACTTCCCGCATACTCCCGCTTCCTCTTTAATAAAAGTAAAGCGAAGCTGGCTCCATTAGTTCTATATCATTTTAAAGATATCGACGAACGTCTGCTAACGACCTATTCTGTTGAAAAACTCAAATTTTTAGAAACGCTGAAATCCTGCCAGAAGCCGTTGCATTGGAAAACGCAATTGATTTTCATCATATAGGCGGATCAGAGGTTCCACAACGAACCATCAGACAAAATGGATCCCTTTGAAAAAAAAGTTTTTCAACAGAATAGACACATGAGAGACAGTCAGCGTTGCGTAAAGCGGACAGTCAATTTCAGAACTCAAGGCCAGAACAATGATATAAAAAATCAAGATCCGATGGTTTACATCTTGATGCCACCCAAGAACTCACCCTATATTTTCAGTTTCTGTGCCCGCGTTGAGAAATGCAAGTATTTCTTCCCTGCGTCTCATGGCATCCTGGTATCCTAGCTCGATCAAGGCTCTGCAAAAGCCCTTCTCGAATAGCAAATAACTCACCAAGTTTGCTCCACTGCTGCGCATCGCACCCACTCCTCGTAGCATGAAACGTATACTCCAGGGCAAGTTGGAAACATATCGTTTGGCAATTGTATCAACCTTCTGGCTGGGCTCAATTACCAGCACATCGATATGACCCAAAGTGGTATGTGAACGCCTTTCTTCCTGGACCAAGCTGACGGTATGGTTGATTCGTCGCAATCTTTCCAAGTCAACCTCCATGCTATCCAGAAAAATACTGTTTAATGTATGGCCGGCAATCTGTGCCAGAGATGGGTGGTTAGTGACTTGGATGCGTTCGGGCGGCTCCAGATTGCTTTGACCCATGCTTATAATCATCACCCGCTTGGCTCCCAAATGTAAGGCCGAACTGATAGGCGCAATCTGGCGCATTGAACCGTCACCGAAATATTCTCGGTTAATACGCACTGCAGGAAAAAGGAAGGGTATGGCCGAGGATGCCAGTAAATGATCAATTTCAATCCTTGCTGGCAATCCTATGCGTTGCGCTCGTTGCCAACCCGGGACATCCATCTGGGACTGAAAAAAAGTCACCGATTGTTCTGAAGTATAACCGGAAGCAGTAATGCCCAAAGCGTGCAGAAATCCAGCATCTAAACTCTCCTGAATTTTATTCAACGGAAGTGTTTCCTTGAGCAATCGCTTTAACGGTGAATTGTCCAGCAGAGACACGTGGTTTAATTTATTGATACCCATAAAGCTTAATAGCAGCCCGACAAGCCAGAGCCCGAAATTGCTGAACGCGCCTATTGGATCAGAACGGTATATGTTCTCAACTCGAAAATCTTTCCAGAAACTAAGCAGTTGTTTAACGCCACTGCGTAAATTGTCGGCGTTCATGGCCAATGCGGTAGCGTTAATTGCGCCTGCCGATGTACCACAGACAACCGCGAATGGACTGGGAGCGGTGCGCGGTAATATTTTGGCAATCGCTTTTAATACGCCGACCTGATAAGCGGCGCGTGCACCGCCCCCAGTCAGAATCAAACCAATTTTTCTTTGCATGCAATAGTATTCCAGAAAGCGGTCTTCGCAATTTGATTGTTACCCATGTCCCCAGGCATTTTTGTTACCTATCTCCACGACCGCTCATGCTCATAGCATTACGAATGAATTCTTGCCATGTTTCGTTTGGAACCCAAACCTCCTGCATTGGATGGACTGAAGCCTCCTCGCTCTCTGCCAGACACAACCTCCGATAGAGATAGATGAAAGCCGACACCCGCATGTTCTTTGCACAATGCACCCAGACTTTACGGCCATCAAAGGCCTTGAGCGTGCCGAAGAACTGCACCAGCTGATGAAGCTCAGGCCGCTCCCACTCCACAGGAATATGAATGTAGGCAATTCGTTGCCGGGTAACGAGCTCAGCCTCTCCGGGCAAGGCGTTTGAAGACGTTGGGAGAGCCAGGTTGATCACCGCCTCGATTCCGAGCGCTGGCAGGCACGCAATGTCCTTCTCGGACATTTGGCCGGAAGTCCAGAGCCAGTCGAATACTTGATGAATGTTTACAGCGTCCATGTGCGCTCTAACGACGGTGTAGAAAAAGTATCATCGGCGCATCCTGCCGTGAATGAAATGAAATATCAAGCTGTTGTTCCGGAATTGGCG
>CAVRKV010000011.1:0-18403 GCA_963721755.1 uncultured beta proteobacterium | reverse complement strand
GGGGTTTTATCATCGGGGTGGGCATCCTGCTGGTGTATCTGCTTTCCGAGTGTATCGCCTGCACACGCGGCAGCAACGCATTATCCCAAGATGTATTATCCAAGGCCGCGTTCCGGCGCTTTCTGATCTTAACCATCATTTCGGCGGGAATCGCATTCTTCAATCCGGTGGGCTTAACGGCGATGTGGGCCAGTTTTACTGAAGTTTCCGGGCCGTTTTCAAAAGTGGTGGATGAATTTTTCGGAACAGTCAGATACTTCGAGTTTTACGGAATGAGGTGGCTTGGTTACCTAGTCGTGGCGGTGGCGGCCGTTCCATTCCTTGCGCTATTGTTCAAATGGCGCAAGCTGAATTTGGCCCATTTTATTCTGGCCGCCTTATTTCTGGCTGCCGGTGTGCTTTCTTTCCGCTTCAGCCTGATGATGGTGGCTGTTGTGCTTGCGATTTCCAGTTTTTATTTTGCTGACAACCTCAACCGCTGGCTCTCAGCCGGCAAAGGCTTCCTGATCATCCTATTGTGGTGCCTCTCTATAGGATGGTTGGCAAACTCGGCATTAAGCCGCACCTCTTTCGCTGCCTCGCCGCTGGAGAATAGTGTGGTCCCGTCCGCCGCCGTTGATTATCTGGCGCGATCCAACATTGCCGGAAACATCTACAATTATTTCGAGTATGGCGGCTACATGGGCTGGCGGCTTTATCCGCGGAAGATTTTTATCGACCAGCGTAACTTGTCCTGGGATGCATATGAAGAATATTCGAAGGCATGGCGGGGAGATTATGACGAGGTGTTTCGTAAATACCGGATAGGGGCAGTTGTCTATCCTGTTGAAGACCTGTCTTCCGGCAGGCCGTCCAGGCTGGTTTCCGGTCTTCTCGGCGACAAGAGATGGGAGGTCGGCTACTATGACGGGAGAGATATCGTTTTTATCAGGCCAGACATCAACAGCCATTTGCCTTTGCTCAACAAGCAACAGGTTGTGAACGATGTACTCCTGCGTTTGCGCGGCAAAAATATAAAATGAAAAATGCATACGAATTGTTGCGGCTGATGCGCCCCTACCAGTGGGTAAAGAACCTGTTTGTGTTCACGGGCCTGTTGTTCGGCCACGCCTGGCATGATCCCCATCTGGTCATCCAGACTGTGATCGCTTTCGGTGCATTCTGTCTGGTATCCAGTTCGATCTACACCATCAACGACATCGTCGATTTGGAACAGGACAAGCAGCATCCCAAGAAATTCAAACGGCCATTGGCATCAGGGGCTGTATCCATTCCTGCCGCCGCTATGCTCGCGGTGCTACTGGGCTTGCTCGGTTTGGTGCTGGCCTATAATGCTTCGCCGACGGTGCTTGTCATTCTGGTTGGCTATGCGCTGATGAATGTCGCTTATTCGCTCCGGCTCAAGCATGTGGTGATCCTGGATGTGTTCGTCATAGCCACGGGTTTCATGCTGCGCATACTTGCCGGTACGCTCGGGGTCGGTATCCCTCCTTCAAAATGGCTGCTGCTGTGCGGCCTGATGGTTACGCTGTTTCTCGGTTTCACCAAGCGCCGTGCGGAGATCATTGCCCTGAACGATGAAAAAACTGCGCATCGCAAAGTGCTGGAGCATTACAGCCCGGTGCTGCTGGACAAGATGATAGGGATCACCGCAGCCGGGCTGATCATGAGCTATAGCCTGTACACGATGAATCCGGACACCATACGCATCCACAATACACCCAACCTGATCTACACCGTGCCGTTCGTGATGTACGGCGTGTTCCGTTACATCTACCTGCTGCATCACCAGAGCCGGGGCGATGACCCTTCGCATGACCTGGTGCGCGACCCGCACTTGTTCATTGTGGTCGGCGCGTGGCTGATAACGACCATTCTGCTGATCGCATGACGCGAACTATCCTGGGTGGCTGGCGTTTCCACGCGCTGCTGCTGATCGTACTGCTGAGCACCCTCGGCTATCTTGCGTTCTCACTGTGGGGCGGCTGGCATGAAGTCGTATCGGCCATCGCCCGTGTAGGTTTCATCGGCACCGCCATCGCGCTGGCGCTTTCTCTGGTCAACTACAGCCTGCGTTTCGTGCGCTGGCAAAAATTCCTCGCGTTGCTCGGCCATCGTATCCATACCCCGGAAAGCTTGCGCATCTACATTGCGGGCTTCGGCCTGACCATCCTGCCAGGCAAGGTGGGCGAAGCCATCCGCAGCGTGTTCCTCAAACATCACGGCGTGACCTATCCGGAAAGCCTGGCCGCATTCTTCTCTGAGCAGTTCTCCAATTTCATCAGCATGCTGTTGCTCGTCGCCATCGGTCTGTGGGTTTACCCGCAGGCACAACCGATGGTATTGATCCTTGCAGCATTGATCGTGACCGGACTGGTCATCCTCCAGCAAACCAGGTGGTTGCATGCTCTCGAAGCTTTCGCGAAAAATATTTTGCCAGAACGTCTGGGCAAGCTGGTCGGACACGGAATCGAGATCGTGCTGCATTCCGGGCGCTGCTTCAGCCTGACCATGCTGCTATATGGCATCACGCTGGGGCTGGTGGCATGGGGCGCTGAGGGCATGGCCTTCTACTACATCATGCACGTCCTCGGCAGCGACTTGTCGCTGCAAACCGCATTGTTCATCTATGCATTCTCCATGCTCGTGGGGGCACTGAGTTTTCTGCCCGGCGGTCTGGGCGGTACAGAAGCCACGATGGTGGCCTTGCTGATATTGAGCCACGTCGCGCATCCGCAGGCAGTTGCAGCAACGGTACTTATCCGACTTGCGACGCTGTGGTTCGCCGTTGCCTTGGGCGTTTTCGCGCTGACCCTGCCCGAGCGGAAAGAACCCTTATAGTCGGGATATCCCTGATGGGTGTGACAAATCAGTCTAGCTGCTCGAGCAACTCATCAAGATCGGTGATCGGCGGCAGGCATTGCGCGCCGTGACATAACCAGGCGGTGGTTATTTCTCCACTCGGTTTGGCTAGCACGTCGGGCAGGTCGGCCACATCATCAGCCAACACTATCGTCATCACATTGGGCAGGTAGCGTCCTCGCAACGCCTTCTGCCATGCGGCTCTTTCATTGCTTGAACCACGCAATACCAGCAAAGAAGATGGCTGCAGATATTCCGCGAGTGCCGTGCACAGGCTGCTGTGATAACCGGCTGCCTGCTGCAGTGCCGGGAAGAATAGCTTCAGGCAACGTTCCGCGGCTTCCGCATATGCAGTTTCTCCGGTAAGCAAGGAAAGGCGCAGCAATGCCTGTGCGGCGATGCCATTGCCTGCCGGTGTAGCATTGTCCGGTCCGATCTTGTTGCGTTGTATCAGCACTTCGTGGTCGTGGCTGGTGAAGAAGAATCCGCCATCCTGCTTGTCCTCAAAACGCGCCAACAGTGCATCACCAAGTTGTACGGCAAAGGCAAGGTCAGCGCCGCGGAATTCGGCCTGCAGCAATTCCAGCGAGGCGTTCAGCAAAAACGCATGATCGTCAAGATAGGCGTTCAGGTGGGCCTTGCCATCTTTGTACGTCGCCAACAATTTGCCATCGCGCCACAAGGTGTCGCGCACAAAATCCATCGCCCGTTGCGCCGAATCCAGCCAGTCAGGACGGTTGAACACCCGCGCAGCATGCGCCATGCCTGTGATCATAAGACCGTTCCATGAAGCGAGGATCTTTTCATCGCACCCCGGACGGATACGCTGTTCGCGTGCTGAAAACAATTTTTTCTGAGCGCTGTCCAATAGTGCTGCGGCTTGTTCTGTCGAAACAGACATGCGTTTGGCGATATCCTCTAGCGACGCGCTGACACGCAGATTCCATGCATGGTTTTCAAAATTGGCCGGTTTGTCCAGGCCGTAGTAGGGCTGGACGACTGCGTATTCCTCGGCACTCAGCAGCGCGCGGATCTCGTCGCGCTGCCAGACATAATACTTTCCCTCTTCATGTTCAGAATCGGCATCCAGCGATGAGTAATAGCCGCGCATAACGTTGATCTCGCGTAGCGACTCGTTTGCTTCCTCTCCCGCTAGCGGGAGAGGGTTGGGGTGAGGGAGACGAATATGGCGGACTTCATCATTTGCGCTGAAATTTGTGCTATACCCGTCCGGAGATTGCATCTCGCGCAACACCCATGCGGCGGTCTGCTCGACGATGCGCGCGAACAACGGATCGCCGCTGCTTTGCCACGCGTCGCAATACAGGCCGAGCAGCAGGCCGTTGTCATACAGCATCTTCTCGAAGTGCGGGATGTCCCAGCGTTTGTCCACGCTGTAGCGGCAAAAACCGCCGCCGAGCTGGTCATACAGTCCGCCGTGCGCCATCTGCTGCAGCGTGAAATACACGACGTGCAGCGCCTGCTGGTCGTCCGTTGCATGGCTGCGGCGCAGCAGCAGATCGAGCTCCGCGGGATGCAGGAATTTCGGCGCGCTGCCGAAGCCGCCATGCACGCTGTCGAAATGCTCGACATTTTGCCGCACCGCCAATGCGAGCGGCGCGTCATTCAGCGATATCTCTGCATGGTTCGATCGGGGCACGGTCTGGGCAAGCGCGGCGATCAGGTGTTGGCCTTGTTCGGCAAGTTCAGTACGGTTCTCCGCATACACCTGCGCGACGCGTTTCAACAGGTCGGGAAAGGCGGGCAGGTTGTAGCGCGCCTGCTTGGGAAAATAGGTGCCGCCGAAGAACGGCGTGCCGTCCGGGCTGAGGAACATGGTCAGCGGCCAGCCGCCGCTGCGCTGTGTCAGCAGGTGATGCGTGGTCTGGTAGATATGGTCGAGGTCGGGGCGCTCTTCGCGGTCCACCTTGATGTTGATGAAATGCTCGTTCATCACCGTGGCGACGTCCGCGTCCTCGAACGATTCGTGCGCCATCACGTGGCACCAGTGGCAGGCCGAATAGCCGATCGAGAGCAGGATAGGCTTGTCCTGTTCGCGGGCGAGACGCAGCGTGTCCGGGTTCCACGCATGCCAGTCGACCGGGTTGTCAGCGTGTTGCTGAAGGTAGGGGCTGGTCTCGAGTGCAAGTTGGTTGGCCATGATATTCAATGTAACAGATGCTTCAATTCCTGCATCACATTGAGCATGATGTGCTGTTGCGCGCCTTCAACAGGATGCAGGTTGTCCGCCTGGAATTGATCTGCGGCTACACCTTCCAGCATGAACGGCAGTAGCAGAATGCCGTATTTTTTCGAGAGGCGCGGATACACGTTGGCGAATTGCGTGATGTAAGGCTCGCCGTAATTGGGCGGCAGCTTCATGCCGAGCAACAGCACCTTCGCGCCGGCGCCTTGCGACTTGTTGATGATGTAGTCCAGGTTGGCCTCGATGTTCTTGATCGGTGTGCCGCGCAGTCCGTCGTTCGCGCCGAGCTCAACGATCACGATGGCAGGGCGAAACTGTTTCAATACCTTCGCGATACGTTCCCGCCCGCCGGTGGTGGTCTCGCCGCTGATGCTGGCGTTTACGACGCTGAATCCTGATTGGGTGCGCTGTAATTCCTGCTGCAACAAATGGACCCAACTTTTTTCTATCGCGAGGCCATATCCGGCTGATAGACTATCGCCGAACACCAGGATGTTTTTTGCGGCATGAGCGGTAAGCGGTAGCCATAGTATGGCGAACAACATGATTAGAATCAGCGATGAGCGAAGTCCTTTGAAAACCGTCATTCCGGGCTTGATAAAACAACTAGCCATTCGACTAAGCTGACAAATAATGCCAGCAAAGTCGCGGGTTATGGCCCGGAACCCAGCGTTTTGAATAAACTGGATTCCCGCCTGCACCCGCAAGGGGTACGCCGTGGTTGTAAGGGGCTTAAGCCCCAACAACACACGCAGCGCGGGAATGACAAAACTTAAACTCTTTGAGGTATCAACAATATTCATGGCAGCGATTGTGCAGGCAATTAATCTCACCAAGCAAGTAGAAAGCCCCTCGCTGGAAGGAGATGCCCGGCCGCTGGTCATCCTGCACGAGGTGAATTTCAGCGTGGAGGCAGGCGACAGCCTCGCGATACTCGGCGCGTCCGGCTCCGGAAAATCCACCCTGCTGGGCCTGCTGGCTGGGCTGGATGCGCCCAGCAGCGGCACAGTGTATCTCGACGGCAAGGATATATTCTCCTTCGATGAAGACAGCCGTGCGCGCCTGCGCGGACGCCTGGCGGGCTTCGTGTTCCAGTCTTTCCAGCTGCTTCCCGCGTTGACCGCGCTGGAAAACGTTATGCTGCCGCTGGAGCTGCACGGCGCTCCAGATGCGCGCGAACGCGCCACCGAAGCCTTGCTGCGCGTGGGATTGACGCAGCGCATGGAGCACCTGCCCAAACACCTTTCCGGCGGTGAGCAGCAGCGCGTCGCAATCGCGCGCGCCTTCGTCGTCCAGCCGAAGATATTGTTTGCAGACGAGCCGACCGGCAACCTCGACGCAGCCACCGGCAGCCAGATCATCGAACTGATGCTGGAACTGAACCACGCGCAGGGCACCACGCTGATCCTCGTCACCCACGACGAGGCGCTGGCGCGGCGCTGCAACAGGCAGTTGCACTTGGCGTCGGGGCGGGTGATGTAGTTTAGTGAATCGGGGGCAATTCAGTTCGTTCGAAAACAGCAAAGAAAACCCGTTTTATATGTTGAGGGGAATATTTGTAATAAATAGTGTTTAGAAAACTGGAGCTATTAGGAATATCAAAATTGCGAACGTTTCGGTAGGAGGCAAACTTTGGATTTTTTAGAAGTTCGGCTTCCATCCTCATGCGTGGGTAGATGCGACTATTCTCTGTTTCTATAAAGGAAATTACGACAAATTTCGGACGAACAGAAAACAGATAATCGCTATTGAGGGATGTATTAAAATTAGAAACAGAATTAAAAGGGGAAACCAGCCCCATGAAGTCCATTATCTTGGCATCAACATAAAACGGTATGATCCCTGCCTCGGAAAGCAATATCCAATCATTGTGTTCGCTGCGCTGAGCGAGAAAATCTGCGATGGAAAAAAGGGGTGAAGTTCGAAATGTCAGGTTGTCAAATCCAATGTGTTTTTCTGGTAAAAAGGAATACTGTGAAATAGCTTGGGAAGTAGCAATGGCAATGAATACGAGCAATGCAACTATGCGATTCACCCGCTCGTGCAAAATATCAACAGCAGATGCGCAAAGCAAGACAATACAAGGCATCACAGGGATAATGAAGCGATACGCATACATGAAGTCTCCGCCCGATATCATCAGAAATAATATTTGTGCGAGAACGAAGATAAGCGGTATAAGAAGTCGAGCATTTTTCTTGGAAGCGGCTACTCCAAATAATGCGGCAGGCAGTAACAAGTAACCGCTTGCCGCGTTGTATGAAAACAGGTAGCGTAGTCCGCTCAAGGCTGTATTAAGGCTCATGTGCACCTTGGCTAGTGCAGTGTTAGAAACAAATTGCCCGAAGTAATAGATTCTAAATAACTCGTAGCCGCCAGCAAAGATTGCAACTAGCGCTATCACTTTGAGGCCGGATAGGAATCCTTTCTTATAAGTCAGGCAGCTTACGGCAATAAGGGAGAACATAATTCCCTCAGGCCTGGTAAGCGCGGCCAAGCTGGCAATAATGCCAATTAACAGGGTATTGGTTCTGTCTGTAGTTAGCGTATATACGAGCGAGGTAAGAAGCATCGTATAAAACATGGTTTCGAGACCATCTACAGCCCATACTGCAAAAAAAGATCCGAAACCTAATAGAATTACCGACGTTGTAATAGCCAAGTCAGACTTAAAGTAGTTAGCCGAAAGTTTCCAGACTAGCGCCAGTACACCTAATCCTGAACCCAGACTGAGGAATTTCATTGCCATTTCCATTGGTATGCCTACCCAGCCAAATGCAGCCAGAAGCGCCATCCAGGAAAAATTTGAGTATCCCTCGACTCTTTCGCCTATATTAAAAATCGGGCCATTCCCCAAAATTAAATTTTTGGAGAAACGAAGCGTTATGTAAGTGTCATCAATGCTCTCCGGAAAAAATATATAAGCAAGCGCTAAAAACGCCAAAAAACTGAACGCTAGACTAACGCTTTGAATTCTCATTGGGTTAAATTAGTTACCGATCCAAAGTTTGAAGTGCAACAGAGGTTCCCGATTTACGGGGCGAATTATAGGCACAAACACAAACTAACAACACGATAGAAAATATCTTTGTATTCTGGCGGAGCTGTTCTCTAGTTCAGGGGTGTCCCGAATTTTGTGTAAACGGGATTTCTCTCATCTGCCGCGACTGCGCACCGACCCATGTAATAATTAAAAGATAGGCCATAGTTTCACAGTGAATAGCAAATGAACCTCCTACGCCTCTCCTTCAATCTCCTGCGCCGCGACTGGCGTGCCGGGGAGTGGCGCGTGCTGCTGATCGCGCTGGTGCTCGCCGTGGGCAGCATCGCCACCGTCGGCCTGTTTGCGGATCGGGTGCGGCTGGCGCTACAGCAGGAGGCGACCAGCTTGCTGGGGGCGGACTTGCGCATTTCTTCGACGCGGCCATTGCCGCCTGCCTACCGCGATGCCGCGCAGCAGCGCGGGCTGCGCGTGGTTGAGGCGGCGAGCTTTCCGAGCATGGTGACGGGAAGGAAACAAAGCGTTTTATCTGAGATACAAGCTGTAGGTGAAGGCTATCCGCTGCGGGGGAAAATCATCATCAATGATGGCGGTGGGAATCGTGCTCCCTCTCCCCCAGCCCCTGAAGGGACTACTAACCATTCGACTAAACCCGCAAGCGGGCAAGTCGCTGGTTATCTCCCGCTTGCGGGAGGGGGGAGTGTTGGTTCCATACCCGCGCGCGGCACGTTATGGGCGGATGCGCGGCTGATGCAGCGGTTGGATGTGCAACTGGGCGATGAGGTGGTCATCGGCGCGCTGCATCTGCGCCTCGCCGCAGAGGTGGTGCGCGATGTGGATCAGTCGGTCGGCTTCGCCAGTTTCGCGCCGCGCGTGATATTGAATTCTGCCGACTTACCCGCCAGCGGACTGGTGCAGGAAGGCAGCCGTATCAATTACCGGCTGCTGGTCGCGGGCGAGGCAAAGGGGGTGGCCGAATTGCGCGGCTGGTTGCAAGGGCGGCTGGGCGTGGGTGAGAAACTGGAGGATGTGCGCGATGCGCGTCCGGAGATACGCACCGCGCTGGAACGCGCCGAGCATTTTCTGGGTCTTGCCGCGCTCACCGCGGTGGTATTGGCGGGCGTCGCGCTGGCGCTGGCTGCGCGGCATTTCATTTCGCGCCATCTGGATGCTTGCGCGATGATGCGCTGCCTCGGCGCGAACCAGGCACAGGTATTGCGCATCTTCCTGTACCAGTTCCTGCTGCTCGGCGCGTGCGCCGTGCTGCTGGGTGAGCTGCTCGGCTATGCGGCTCAGTCGGCGCTGGTGCAATCCATCGCCTCGATGCGCGAAGCCGTTTTGCCGCCGCCCGGCTGGACGCCGATGTGGCAAGCCGCTGCCAGCGGCATGGCACTGTTGCTGGGCTTTGCCTTCCTGCCGCTGTGGCAATTGAAAAGCGTTTCGCCGTTGCGCGTGATCCGCCGCGAACTGGGCGCACCGGAAGCGGGCACCGGATTGTTGTACGCGTCGGGCGTAGCGGTGCTGTGCGGCTTGTTCCTGTGGCAGGCCGGTTCGCTCAAACTGGGGCTGACTGTGCTGGTCGGCTTGATGGCCAGCTTGCTGCTGTTCGGTTTGCTGGCGTGGATCATCGTGCGCGCTTTGGCCAAATTTGGAACTCATGCATTCTCCAATCTGGCGCGGCACGGCCGCAGCAACGCGGTGCAAATCGTCGCGCTCAGCCTGGGCGGCATGGCCTTGCTACTGCTCACTTTCATACGCGCCGACCTGATGGAGAGCTGGCGTTCGCGCTTGCCGCCGGATGCGCCCAACCGTTTCATCGTCAACATCCAGCCCGACCAGCGCGCGGCGGTACAGGATTTTTTCGCGCGGCAGAAATTGCCGCCGCCGGAATTATTCCCGATGGTGCGCGGGCGTTTGGTCGCAATTAACCAGCACCCGGTCAACGGCGACGATTACCCCGATCCGCGCGCGCGAGGGTTGGTGGAACGAGAATTCAACCTGTCCTGGTCGGCCAGCCTGCCGAAAAATAATGATCTGGTGCAGGGGGAGTGGTGGCGCATCAGAGGACAGAAGACAGAGGACAGAAGACAGAAAGACTGTGCAATACCATGTCTGGACGATCGCGATGATCAAGCGCAGTTGTCAGTCGAAGAGGGCATCGCCAAAACGCTGGGCATACACATGGGCGACACGCTGACCTACGATGTGGCGGGCAGCCAGTTCAGCGCGAAGGTGGTGAACCTGCGCAAGGTGCAGTGGGATTCGATGCAGGTGAATTTTTTCGTGATTGCCGCGCCAGGCATGCTGGAAGATTTTCCGGCCAGCTACATCACCAGTTTCCATCTGCCGGCGAACCAGGCGCAGTCGGCGAACGCGTTGATCAAAGCCTTTCCCAACCTGCTGCTGATCGACACCGACGCGATGATAGAGCAGGTGCGCCACATTATGGATCAGATCTCGCAAACCATGAGCGCGGTGTTCATGTTCACGCTGCTGAGCGGGATAGCCGTGCTGTATGCGGCACTGCTGGCGACGCAGGACGAGCGCATCCATGAGGCCGCGATCCTGCGCACGCTGGGGGCGGACAGCAGCTATCTGCGGCGGTTGCACCTGAGCGAATTTGCGGTGCTGGGATTGTTGAGCGGCCTGTTTTCCGCGGCGGGCGCGGTGCTGCTGGGCTGGGTGCTGGCGCGCTTCGTGCTGGAGATTCCTTATCAGACCGGCATCGCGATCTGGCTGATCGGCGGGCTGGGCGGGATGAGTGTCGTGATGCTGGCGGGGTGGTTGGGCACGCGCCGGCTCATTGTGTTGCCGCCACTGGCGATTTGGCGCGAGTAGCTTTGTTGCGAAGGAGAATATTTTTATGGCTGGCTGTACCCGTGTTTTGTGTCTGGCTATCGTTGCGCTAACTGTTGGGTGTAGTACCGATACGGCCAAACGAACCTCCTATGAAACGCTGCAAAACGCCCGCCAGCAGGAGTGTTTGAAAAGTTTGTCATCGGATTGCGAGAAGAGAGAAAGTTACGAAGATTATGAACACAAGCGGAAGGAACTGGGGCCATTCCAATGACAGGTTTTGCTGCTTTCGAAAGGACGCATGTCCTCGCGATTTCGCTACCCGGCCGGTTATCTTCCGGCATCCAGTAATAGTTCTCGAGCAAACAAACCATTGCACGCCAATTTAGGTTGAGTGTATTGCCGCATTAGTGATAGAATGCGCGCCGCTTCGGGATAGTCCCAAAAAATTATCTGGAGCAAATTTCCCGCTCGCACAAGTTGGGGTGCTCATTATAAGAGTCAAGCTGGCGAGCGGTAGTTAATAACCCTTACGATTGGAGCAATCATGGCTGTAACTATGCGTCAAATGCTGGAAGCTGGTGTGCATTTCGGACACCAGACACGTTTCTGGAATCCCAAGATGGCACCGTACATCTTCGGTCATCGCAATAAAATTCACATAATTAATCTGGAAAAGACCGTCTCGATGTTCGCCGAAGCGGAAAGCTTCGTGCGCAAATTGTCCGCGAAGAAGGGCTCGGTCCTGTTCGTGGCGACCAAGCGTCAGGCGCGCGACATCCTGCAGGAAGAAGCAGTGCGCGCGGATTCCCCGTTCGTGAACCACCGTTGGTTGGGCGGCATGCTGACCAACTACAAGACTGTGCAGGAATCCATCAAGCGTCTGCGCGAACTGGAACAGATGACTGCTGATGGGGCGGCCGAAAAGGTTTCCAAGAAAGAAGCGCTGATGATGAAGCGTGAACTGGAAAAGCTGGAGCGCAGCCTGGGCGGTATCAAGGACATGAAAGGCCTGCCAGACGCGCTGTTCGTGATCGACGTGGGCTACCAGAAGGGTGCCATCGTCGAGGCACAAAAGCTGGGCATCCCGGTGATCGGTATTGTTGATACCAACAATTCTCCGCTGGGCGTGGATTACATCATTCCCGGCAACGACGATTCCACACAGGCGATCCGCCTGTACGCTCGCGCTATCGCCGACGCGGTGCTGGAAGGCCGTTCTCAGGCGATGAATGAACTGGTCGAGCAAGTCGCCGAACAAGCAGCAGAGCAAGCGGCCTAAATTCAAGCCGGGCGCAACAAAGGGGCGCGAGCCCCTTTTTTTATAAGTGGGAATTGATAATCATGTCTGACAACCGCAGAAGCAAGATCGTCACCCAAGGCGTGCAACGCTCGCCGAATCGCGCGATGCTGCGCGCGGTGGGATTCGGCGACAAGGATTTTGACAAGCCTATCGTCGGTGTGGCGAATGCGCACAGCACCATCACGCCTTGCAATATGGGCATCGGTGCATTGGCCGTCCGTGCCGAAGACGCTTTGAAAAAGGCGGGTGCGATGCCGCAGGTGTTCGGCACGATCACGATCTCGGATGGCATCTCGATGGGAACCGAGGGGATGAAGTTCTCGCTGGTGTCGCGCGAGGTGATCGCCGATTCCATCGAAACCGTATGCAACGGCCAGAGCATGGACGGCTTACTCGCGATCGGCGGCTGCGACAAGAACATGCCCGGCGCGATGATCGCGATCGCGCGCATGAACATTCCGTCTATCTTCGTTTACGGTGGCACGATCAAGCCCGGCCACTACAAAGACCGCGATCTCACCATCGTGAGCTCGTTCGAGGCAGTGGGGCAATACACCGCGCACAAGATCGATGAAAAAGAGTTGATTGAGATCGAGCGGCATGCCTGTCCCGGCGCGGGTTCCTGCGGCGGCATGTACACCGCGAACACGATGTCATCGATCATCGAGGCGATGGGTCTGAGCCTGATGTATTCCTCCACGATGGCGGCAGAGGATCTGGAAAAAGCGGAGAGCACCGCGAAATCCGCCGAAGTGCTGTTGAACGCGATCAGGAAGCAGATCCTGCCCCGTCAGATATTGACGCGCAATGCGTTTGAAAATGCGCTTGCGGTGACCATGGCGGTGGGCGGCTCCACCAACGCCGTGCTGCACTTGCTCGCCATTGCCCATGCTGCACAGGTAACGCTGACGATCGATGACATCGAAATCATACGCGCGCGCGCGCCAGTGCTGTGCGATTTGAAGCCGTCGGGAAAATATGTCGCAACCGATTTGCACAAGGCCGGCGGAATTCCTCAGGTGATGAGGATATTGCTCGCACACGGCGCATTGCATGGCGATGCGCTGACCATCACCGGTCAGACCATCGCAGAAGTTTTAAAGGATATACCGGAAGAACCGCGCAAGGATCAGGATGTAATCCGTCCGTGGAACAATCCGATCTATGCGCAGGGACACCTAGCGATCCTGAAGGGCAATCTTGCGTTGGAAGGCGCGGTGGCGAAGATCACCGGCGTCAAGCTGGCGAAGATCACCGGGCCGGCGCGCGTGTTCGATTCCGAAGAGGCGTGCATGGAAGCTATTCTCGCGCGGAAAATAAAAGCAGGCGATGTGGTGATCATCCGATACGAAGGCCCCAAGGGCGGACCGGGGATGCGCGAGATGTTGTCGCCCACCTCGGCCATCATCGGCGAAGGTCTGGGCGATTCAGTCGGCCTGATCACCGATGGCCGCTTCTCCGGCGGCACTTACGGAATGGTGGTCGGGCATGTCGCGCCGGAAGCCGCGGTGGGCGGAGCTATCGCGCTGGTCAACGAGGGTGACTCGGTGACCATCGATGCGGATCAGCGTTTGCTGCAACTCAATGTGAATGATGAGGAACTGGCGCGCCGCCGCGCCGCGTGGCAACCGCCCGCGCCCCGCTACACGCGCGGCGTGATGGCGAAATACGCCAGGCTGGTGTCCACGGCAAGCAAGGGTGCGGTGACTGATTAAACTGGAAAAACATCATTAAGTTTTTGTCGTATATTTTTTATGGAGTTTTGAAGATGTCAGAAATTACTGCAAGTATGGTTAAGGAACTGCGCGAGATGACGGGGCTCGGCATGATGGAATGCAAAAAGGCTCTGGTTGAATCCAACGGCGATTTGAAAGCGGCCGAAGAGCAATTGCGTATCAAGAGCGGCGCCAAGGCGAGCAAGGCTGCCAGCCGTAGCAACACCAACTAACCGAAGAAGCAGCAAAAACCCAACCAAGTAAAGAGCACACACACAGGGGCCCCGTATTGAGCTGCCACGCCCAGGTAGATATTCGCGGTGAGATCACGGCGAAACTCCGCACGCCCTTGATCTCCTGGCTGAGGAACTTGTTCGACATCTGTTCTTCCAGCGGCGTGGTCGTGAATACGCCATAGGGTTCCAGCATCTGCTCGGCCCGCCGCAGCACTTCCCGCGGGCTGCCGTGGGCCGCCGCGCTCAGCCGGCCCAGCACCTGGTTGGCCGAGCCTTTGAAGTCGAGCGTGTCTTCGGCAAAACTGCGCTTGATATAGAAGACGCCGAAACGCTTGGGGTCGGGCGTGATCGAGCCCGCGCCGAGCAGGTAGACGAACTCGCTGCTGATCGCCGTGCCGACAATGAACAATTCCTGCTGCTGGTTGTTCATCAGCAGGCGGATCCACTGTCCGGGCCGCAGGCGATGGTAACCGGCGAAGGTCTCGTTGACGATCACTTCGTTCTCACGGCGATCGGTGAAGTAGCTTCCTTGCCGGATCACGATGTCGTTGATGATCGACCCTCGCCGGTCCGGCAGCGAGAGCACTTGCCCGTTGAGCGGTTCGGCCACGCCATCCAGATCGACGGTCACGATTTGCTGGATTCGCGGGCGAATTTCCGCCACCTCGGGCAGCGCCGCCAGTTTGGATAGTTCGGAGAGCGGCACCTTCTTCACCTCGATGGAGAAGTCGGCCATCCGGCACTGGGCATAGTAGAGCAGCTTGGCCTCGGAGAGGTTCATGTACGTGGAGGCAAGGGTGACCAGGCAGGCCACGCCTACGGCGATGATGCCCGTCACGGCCAGCAACATGCCAAAGTGGCCGCGGACTTCACGCAGCAACTTGCGGTCCAGAACCTTCACCAGTCGATCTCCTCCGGCACCGCGGGCTGGGGGTTGGCATGGGCCTCGACGACCTGGCCGCTGCGCAATCGGAACACGCGATCAGCCATGGGGGCGATGGCCGAGTTGTGGGTGATCAGCACCACCGTCTTGCCAAGCTGGCGGTTGAGATCGACGAGCGTCCGTAACACGAGTTTGCCCGTAGCGAAGTCCAATGCCCCGGTCGGCTCATCGCAAAGCAACAGCGAGGGGTTCTTGGCCACGCCTGGCAATCGCCACGCGTTGCTGTTCGCCGCCGGAAAGCTGCGACGGGAAGTGTTGCATCCGCTCTTCCAGGCCGACCAGCCGCAGGGCTTCGGCGACGGGCATTGGATTGCGGCTCAATTCGGTGGCCACCATCACGTTCTCGGCCGCCGTGAGGTTCGGCACCAGGTTATAGAACTGGAAGACAAAACCGACCGTCTCGCGGCGATAGCGGGTCAATTCGGCCGAAGTGAAGCGGGTGATCTCACGATCGCCGAACCACAGCCGGCCGCGAGTCACGGCATCGAGCCCGCCGATCAAGTTGAGGATCGTCGTCTTGCCCGAGCCGCTGGGACCTGACATCACGATCAGTTCGCCGCGGTGGATATCCAGCGAAACACCGCAGAGCATCGACGCTGACTTCGCCCATCGGAACGATCTTGCTGACGTTCTCCAGGCGTAGAAGATGGCCGTTGTTGTTGGTTCCTGCAAAAAGCCTGGCCCATGGGTGGCACGTCCCTGAGCTTGCGAAGGGCGTGGAAGCCGGCCAAACCACGCCCTTCGCAAGCTCAGGGACGTGCCAACCTTGGTAATACGTCAGATGGCGGGGCTTCGCCGACCATCGCCGACCACGAAGTACATGGTGCCCGGACGGTGCTCGTCGACACCACCCTACGGCAAATCGCACTGCGCACGGGCCTCCGCGATTTAAGACCTTCCACGACCCGGCCGCCAATGAGATGCTCCTGGATGATCTCTTCCAGGACGGGCGGATCGCAGCGGCAGTACCAGTGCGCCCTCGGGATAGACCACGGCGATCGGCCCGCCGGTGCAGATCCGCAGACAGTTGGCCTTCGTGCGGTAGATGCCGCCGACCATGGATACATGTGCCCGCCGGTCAGGCCGAGCTCCTGCAAGCGAGATTTCAGGTACTCCCAGGCCGCCAGCGATTGCTCCCGGGTGGAGCACTTGGGCTTGGTTTATCGCAGCAAGAACGTGCCGGGATGCCCGGCATGCCTAGGTTCTCGGCCACTCGCCGTTGCGGCTCCAGCAGGTCAAGGGGCGAAATCGGGTTGTCGTTGATCGTATCCTGTCTTGATTTGACGGGTTTCCGGCGTAATTCCGTCCGACCGGTCGAGGCTCGCTTCCCAGAAGCGGTGGTCAATATTATAATGGGATTTGCGGAACTCTTCAAGAATGTCGGCCAGCCCTCACTTAGGGCCGGCCGAGAAAGCCAAGCCAAACGCGGAGGCGTGTGGTCTGTGGGAAACAGCGGCGGCGCGAGAGAAAGCCCCGGCAAAAAGCGGGCCGGGCAGCGGCCCAAAAGGCCGGCTACCTAGCGGCCCGCATTTGTGGGAACTGCGGTTCAAGGAACTTCAGCAGTTCAAGAAGCGAACTGGCACCGCAATGTTTCGTCCCGATACCGTCCGAACCCGCTCACTGGCCCGGTGGGTGGTCAACGCCCGTCAAACCAAGAGGCACTGCACCATTACGAGAAGGAACGACTTGCTGCCTGAATGCGATTGGCTTCTGTTGGTTGCCGTTCCCGGAGATGTGGAAGCGGCACATCTACTATTTCAAGGCGTTCAGCGGGAGCACGGGCACTGCGATGTTCCGTCCTGAGTACCCGCCAAACCCATCGTTGGGTAGCTGGGTAGGCGGCATCCGCAGGTACGGCAAGAAGCTCGGCGACCTCGAAAACGGAGAGGTCCGCTTTCTACCACGGCGCGCGGCCTCTCTTGGGAGAGGGTGATCACCTGGGGCAGCATATCCGCGATTTCGTAAAGCGTTCAAGAAGAAACATGGCCACTGCGAAGTGCCGACTCGCCATCCGCCCAACCGGTCCCTGGGCGAAGCGGGTCCGCAGCGTCGGGCCAAGCAGGCGGCGGCTCGGCACGCTCGCCAAGGACAAGATTCGCGAGCTCGATGCCCTCGGATTCGGCTGGATGCAAGGAAAACCAACGGCGTCCCGCTTCCCTGGGGCACAACGCATCAAGGATTCGCAAAGCGTTCCAAGAGGGAGCACGGCCACTGCAATGTTCCGGCCCGCCGCCCGCCCAACATTCCGCTGGGTGATTGGGTGGCCAACATCCGGAAAATAGGAGTGAGATGCTCGCCGCGGAACAACTCCCGCCAGCGAGCTCGATGCCCTGGGCTTTCATTGGGAGAGGGCCAAGCGGCGGAAGCCGATGAAGAAGCCGCGGTAGCCGTGTATCCCATTCTGCCCGGCGGGCGGTGCAACCATCGCGGCCGGCCGCTATAATGGCGGCGATGTTTTCCCTTCGGTCCGCCACGTCAACTTGAAATCCAGAGGAGACCAGCGTGTCCAACCCAGCCAGCGACAAGCCCGTGCCCCCGCCGCCCCCAAGAAACCGAGCGAGAAACCCCCGAGAGCGTTCTCCTGGTGCCCTATCCCAAGATCGTGTTTCTTGTATCCGACTTTCCTGATGGCGATCATCGCCGCCATCTGGACGCATTTTCAGGGCAAGCCCCTTGGCCCGGAAAACGATGTCGCCGGGGGCATCGGCACGCTGTTCCTGGGGCTGTTCACCGTGAACCTGGTGATCCTGGCCTTCGATTTCCCCCGCACGACCTCGCTGACGCTCTTCTTCTTCGCGGCCGCGGTGGCGATGGGCCTGATCCTGCTGTTCACCTTCCAGCCCCAGCTCTGGCCGGATCTCACCGCTTTCATTCGCAAATTCCGCCCTGAGGCCAACGCCACTTCTATTGGGAGTCGCCTTTATTCTGGGCGCGATGTTCGCGGTGGTCATGGTCGTGGTGCGGTTCGACTACTGGGAGGTCCGCGGCAACGAGTTGCTGCACCATCACGGCTTCCTCGCCAACCTGGAACGGCTCTCCGCCCCGAACCTGCGGATGGAAAAGGAGATCAACGACATCTTCGAGTTCCTCCTGCTCAAGTCCGGCCGCCTGATCATCTACACCAGCAACGACCGCCAGCCGATCGTGTTGGACAACGTGCCCTTCATCGACAAGAAGGAGGCGGCCGTGATGCGGATGCTGGGGGCCTTGCAGGTGCAGGTGCGGCGGGATAGGGAACTTAGAGCTTAGAGCTTAGAACTTGGACAGAAGCGCGAAGATCTAAGTTCCAAGGCGGTTAAGAATTTTTGAGTCCCGCGTATCCCCCTGCATTCGAATTTCAT
>CAVRKV010000010.1:0-47835 GCA_963721755.1 uncultured beta proteobacterium | reverse complement strand
ATGGCATAGCTCAAGCTGCGCACAATCAGGGGTGGAAAATAACACAGCCACTTGCCTCCCATGCCGAATATCCAGGCAACCACCAAGCCAACCAAAAAGGGCACAAAAAATACATCCAATATCCAGGCAAAACTGAATGTGGACAGTCCCCAAAACAGCTCTATCTTGACCCCGAGCAGCCGGTCTCCAAGATAATTCAATGCCATGCCTATCAATAATGCGGCTAATCCCATCTGATATCGCTGCTTCATTTCTTGTACTCCACTCCGGTCAGTTTCTCGTATTCAGCCTTCTTGGTCTCTTCAAAATACCAGTCTTTGACCTTAAGGCTAGCCAAATATTGCGCTAAAACACGTCGCTGGTTTTCCGGCAATGTTGCAAAAGAGGGCATCTGATATTCTTTTTTCAGGCGGGACGGCAATATAACCTGCGGATTGGTAGACGAAATATATTCATACAACCAAGTCTCTGAGTGTAGCGAACCGATACCATCCAGCATGGGCGCGGGTACGAACTGCAACATATCTTGTAGCGTCCACAACGTATGACAGCTTTTGCAGCCATTAATGCGGTAAATATCCATAGCCATCCTTGCGACATCGGGCGTAGCCGTGCTGTAGAAAGGAATGTCTCTGTCATGCTTTTCTTCAACGTGCAGCTCAGATCGCACTACGCCTGCCACAAGTACCAGTCCGATCACTGCCAGTACAGCTTTTTCTCCGCGTTTCATACCCCTAACTTATGTTTTTCTGCTTCTTTCGCCAGAAATCGTTTGCGGCTCTCTATTTGCGACTTTATAACAGTTCGGCTTTTGGCGTATTCTTCCGGGGTCATTTTATCCCGGTCTTTCTCATCAAAAATCACATATTTTATGTCTTCATCAAACTGTTCGTTTTGTGAGCCCCACCGTATCCAGTAAATTACCGCAATAATAATCATCGCCCCTATGATCAACCACAGATATATGGTCCAGCCGTCAGGAAGAGTTTCAAAAAAATTAGCCATAGTTGTTTTTCCCTAATAAGTTATCAGAAAAGGTAGCCGCCCAGCATCTGCAGCGCGCCAAACATAACAGCAACCACTATACCGAAAATAATTGCTGCAAACATCATACGCTCACCGAATCTCACTTGCTCAGGACGATTTTTGCTGAACATGAGCGCAATGACAATCCCGGAAAACACCACTATCCCGATCAGCAGAAAGGCAAATACACCCTCGCTGAACTGTTGACTGCGCATCCCTTCGATGCTGAGATCAAGCTTGGGCGAAATTTCTGAGCTTAGCTGTGAAATTACAGGCCGGATGAAATAGGAATCTAGAATTTGAATCGCCAACTCCTGTTGCTGTTGAGCACACTTAAATAAAAATGCCGCGCCTTTTGTTCGGCGAGGCATTTTATATCATTTACTACCTAATCACGCCAAGTTGACAAGACCTCAGCAACACCAATTTTATATATGTCTCAAGCTTGAAGTTATTTTTTTTGATTGCGATCAATAAACAAGCTATAGAAAGCAGGTGCAAGAAAAGCAAGTAAAATTATCATTCCCAGCGCGACAGGTCCGTTATCAAGTTCTATCATTCCAGTTTCTCCCAAAAATTAAAGTGGCAAACCGGATAGGCAAAGAAAAATATCGCCAATCCGGTTCAAGCAATCAATGCCTAGGTTGCCAGGTTGACGGTGGCAGTCTTTTGATCAGTATAGTCACCCCGATGAAGAAATAACTCAGGTAAAAGATATCAATCAGATAGCCTTTGTCCCACCACGGCTGCTTTCTTTCCGGCGTGCCGTCTGCCTTCTTGTTACCCTCAAAGTTTGCCATCACAACACGATCGCCAACCACCTCGTATTCCTCCATATCCACTCCCTTGGCCATCAGGGCTTCGATCTGGGGCTTGATAATACGCAAATCATCCATAGTCACCGGATGGCGCTCTAATCTTGCGTCATCTGCGCCTTTACCCATCTGGACGATTTTTTTGATAGCCTCATTGTCGTCCTGAATCGCCATCACTTCCGGCGAGTTCATTGCCTGCACATAAGCCACATAAAGTGCGGCAGTCGGGCGCTGCCCCCACAACGGAAAGGTAACCGCGAACGCAGTAATGACGGTCAAAACGACCAGCAGCACTACGGGCATGGGCATACGGTTATTATCTTCCGTTATCCCACCGAGGCTTTCTTTTTCCCATAACACCTTATCTGCTTCATTCGTTGCCGCATCGCACATGGTGCGTAACGGTTTATCAAGATTCCAAGACATTTTCATCCTCCCGTTATTTTAGGCTCAACATAAAATCAATCAGACCGCGAATTTCAGAATCGTTGGCATAACTTGGAACATCGGGAGGATTCACCCGTTTGCCTTCACGATATTCGTCATACTCGGTCCTCCACTTGTCGAAATCGATCTTCTGACCAGCAGCATCCTTTTCACCCCACAGATAGTCGAAGCGCGGCATGATCGAGTGCGGCTGAACCAAGCGCGGATTGAAGAAGTGCATCATCATCCACTCCTTGGACGCATTGCGCGAGCCAACGTGCAACAAGTCCGGAGCTTTCCGATCAGAGCCAAAAGCGGTTGGCGATTCGCCATTAAAGTCCCCCAGCATCGGCGGGGCGCCAAATACCTGCCAATCCTGAGTTTCCTCAGGCAGCAAAGTGTGGCACCACCAGCATCCCTCGCGCACGAACATGGTTTTCCCCTTGCCCGCATTCGAAACATCGTCATCCTTGGCTACACGCATCACGTCAGCAGGAGTCCAACCCTTGGTTACGGTAAGGTTATCGACGTAAGTTATTTGCTTGCTATGACCTTGAAAATCATATGTCCCCTTTCTCAAGGTAAAGACCGCTCCGGAATCTTTCCGCGCATCATTGATATGCCCTTGCTGCACACTCAACTGCTCGATTCCCTCGCCCAAAATCCGTGGATGCAATATCCCCGCCGGAAAGGATGTTCCCGGCTGATAGACATACACGGACATTGGGCCGTCTAAAGGCTGGCCCGATTTGGGATCAACCTTAAGCGTAACAGCAAGTGGTTTGTTCTTGCCCAGCAGGAACGGGTCATCAAGATTGAATCCCGTTTCATGACCCATTGTCAATTGCTTGGTAAGTGCCACATCTGTCGAAGACACTGACGCGATATTGATGCTCGGCAAAAACAAGGTAATTGTCATCGAGCCGCCCAGCGCAAGGGCGAACAGTCTCGATCCGATCTTATATTCTCTAAATCCAGCCATGCTTGATCTCCCTAAATATTATCGGCTTAATTTTAGCGTTCGTAAGCCAGTTCATGAGGCATACGACCCTGTGGTACTACAGTGCCTTTGCGTGCCGTCATCCACATGTTGTACAGCCACAAAACGTTGCCGCTGAATACCATGGTACCGCCAAGCCAACGTGCGATCATGTAAGGATGTTCGGCAATCACCACATCGATATAGGGAACCTCGTATATCTTGCCCGCCCCCTGGATCAAACCGGCGATCGTCATGGAAACCCAGTAAACGGTAAAGCCGATCAGCAACAGCCAGAAATGCAAATTGGCCAGCGTGATCGAATACAGCTTGCGCTTCAATATTGATTGCAAACCGAAGTAAACCGCGGCCGCCTCAAGAAAAGTCGAGAACCCAAGCAAAGCAAGATGGGCATGCGCTACGATCCAGCCCGTCCCGTGTATATACCAGTTAATGGCACGGGTCTGCTGAAACCCCCCTTGCATATTCAGCGGGATTGCCATCAAGCAGCCGGTAACAGTGAAACGAACCTCGATATTCTCAACGAACATATACCACTTGCCCTGCATCGTCAGCATGATGTTAGACACGAATGCGATTGCCGGCACCAGAATCAGAACACCTTCCACAGATGCGAACGACTTCAACCACTCAGGCAAAGGCGCGGACATCAGGTGATGAGCTGCAGGGGTCGAGTAGAACACTACCACTGACCAGAAGTGCAAGTGACCAATGCGGTGGGAGTACAGCGGATTACCCGTCACCTTGGGAATGGTGTAGTACGCGATCGCAGCGGCTACCGGAGTAATCCACAGTCCCAGCACGTTATGCGCAAACCACCATGTCAGATATGCTTCGGTCAGGCCGGTCAAATGGAAAAACTCTGGCGCATTGCCAACCAGGAAGACGATGATCACCATGAAGATGGCTGCCGCAAAAAACCAATTGGTCGTGTATATCCCCTGGGTACGGCGATTCAGAATCGTCATCCAGACGTTGATGCCGAGCGGGATGAATACGCAGGTAGCCAGATATAAATCTATCGGCCAGGGAAAGTCAGAATATTCACGGCCCGAAGTAACGCCCGCCCACAGAACCGTCAAGCCTAAAGTCAGCCCGATATTCCACAGCATGCAATTCCACAAACCCAGCTTTTCGGACCACAATTTATTATTCCCGAGTGCGGGTGTGATATACATCATCGCCATTGCGAAAGCCATCGATATCCAGCCGAAGATCACGGCCATCACGTGCACTTGGCGCATATGTCCGAAGGCAAAAAACTCGTTGCCCGTCACGAAATCAGGAAATGCGAGTTTAGCCGCGTTAAACGATCCCAATCCCGTACCGATAACGAACCAGACTATAGAAGAAAAGCCGAAAAAAACCGCCGCGGAACCAGACGGTATGTCTTCGTTCTTGGCAAATAGATATTTAAGCATGTACTACCCCTCCCTCAATTCAAATGAACACTTTAGTGATGATCAGATCCGTTTTCCTTTTCATGTGGGATAAGAATATACCACGATAGCAACATACTCGAAAAAGCCAGCAGTACCCCAAGTGATCCCGCGATTAAAGCCATAACTATTTCCCCTTTAAAGAATAAAAATCACTAATTACTCACAGACTGCACCGGCAAATGATAAGAGATACAAGGTTAGCCAGCTGCTTTTTCCAATTTATCATGGCGATTCAACCCCACCACCAGAATCACGCAGAACGCAATACCAAAAACAATCATCGCCCAATCAATAAATCCGGTAAACGTTGCCGGGTCATAGGCGGTCATGCCTGGCCCCCCCCAGTTCGCAAAACCACCGCGTCCCAACAAGCACATCAAAGTCGCGCCAAACACACTGCCGTTCCCCATACCGGTCAACATCCCGCCTATGATAATAGTCCAAAAGGATCGAGATGTAATCGACTTTGTACTCATGTAAACCCCCCTAAGTTATTAGTTATTAAAAATACAAGACGTCATTCGAAGCAGACTCGGGCACACCAGCGTAGCAACTGCGCAAGAAAAATACGCATTTTCAGCACCCAGTGCAACGTAAGATAACTGAAAACGTGCATCCATTCACTGATATGGATCAACTAAACTACATTTAATTAACGGCAGTTTATCCGACTAAAATGTTCGGAAATCGCATATGTGAATGCTAGCCGCGAGCAATGTTATTGAGTCGATCCAGATCATGGAGCTGCACTTGTCGCCGTTCGGTGGCCAACAGGCCCTCGTCTTGAAAACGAGTAAACACGCGGCACACCGTTTCTTCGGCTAAGCCGAGGTAATTTCCGATATCGCTGCGTGACATGCTCAGGTTAAATTTGGTGGGGGAGTAACTGCGCCTCTGGAAGCGACGGGATAAACTCAACAGAAAAGTGGCCAAACGCTCGTCCGCATTCTTCTTTCCGAGCAACAGCATCAACTCTTGGTTGTCGAGAATTTCCTGACTCATGATCTTGAGCATCTGTTGACGAATAGATGGAATTTCCTCGCTGTATACTTCCAGCACGTCGATGGGAACTTCGCACACCATCGTGGTTTCCAGTACCTTGGCTTCGCTGGTGAAGTAATTGTCTGCGATAGCACCCAAACCGAGCAATTCACCGGCAATATGGAAGCCTGTAATCTGCATTCGGCCATCGTTAGTCAGGACATAAGTCTTGACGGAACCACAGCGGATCGCATAGATGGTGCGCAGAGGCTCACCTATCCGATAGAGCAACTCGCCGCGCTTGAACAGTCTGCGATTTCTGACTATCGTTTCGGGCAGGCGCAGATCCACATCGGAACCATTCACCTCGCGACATAAGCCATAGATGCCGCAATCCTTGCAGGTAACCGAAGAGCAAACTTCAATATCTGCAACGCGTGCGCGCGCTGGCCCGCTTGGCATCATTTGTACAATATCTGTCATAAGTTTTTCACCTAAAAACTACATCATGCACAATCGTAGCAATATCGGTACAGTGGTTGATCAGAAGCAGTAAACATCCGCCCTCTAGCCGATAAGCAGTACGTAGCAACTCCGTCTAACCTTTGAAATCGGCCAGAGTGCGGGTCTTGCAATGTCTGTACCCACATGCAATCTGTAGCGGTAACCCGCAAAACTGAGCTGCTCACCAACGAGCAATTAATTATACACCCTGCAAGGCCAGCTTTCGTCCCCCCAATAATAAAGTTGCGCTTCGAAATTGGATTCAAGTAAGTGCGCCCTGCCAGGCACACAAATAAAAAAGGACACCCCAGCGGATGTCCTTTCCTGTTTGGCGGAGAGGGTGGGATTCGAACCCACGGTGACGCATAACGCCACACCGGATTTCGAGTCCGGTACATTCGACCACTCTGACACCTCTCCGGATCAGCGAACTAACAGCGGCGCGCATTCTACCAGCAACCTCCAATTTCGTGCAGAATGCTCACATGCAGAAACCGACTCGATGCATGCAAGCAGCGCTAGTCAGCCTATGTCTAATCCTGGCTGCCTGTGATCAACAGATTCCGCCATGGAACGCTGGCAAGCTGATTGTGATAGTCCCTGAAACCGCACAAGAACCGGAGGCCGAATTTGAGCGGGAACTGGCACGATTGCTCGCCGAGCAATTGCATCTCACGCTCGAAACGATTCCACTTCCGCAAGATCAAGTCCTTACCGTGCTGCGCAAATACCAGGCTCATCTTGCCGCGACTCCATTGCGTATCGAGAACAATCCAGCCGCGATACAATTTGGCCCCAGCTACCAGAGCGTTCGCGAACTACTGGTATGTAATAGCGACATGCCCCGCATAAAAGAACTTGCTGACCTAATGGGTAGAAAATTGGTAGTGGCGGCCGGATCGGCTGAGGAGGCGGCATTGCGCGAGGTACAGGCAAATTTGCCCTCGCTGCAATGGCAAACGGATCGCGATCTCTCCACCGAAGACCTGCTGGCCGAGGTTGGAGAAGGCAGCCTGGATTGTGTGGCCGCCAATGAACTTCAGTTTGCCGATGCGCGCAACTATCATCCCAACCTTGTCGCCGAACTTGATATTGCGCCGCCTTCCAAACTCGCCTGGGGATTTCCCGGGAATGTCGATTCTGAGTTGCTCAAACAAGTACAGACTTTTTTCTCCGCTATCCAGCAAGACGGCACCCTGCATCGCTTGCTTGATCGTTACTACGGTCACAACAACCGGCTGCGCAAAATGGATGCCGCCGCATTCATCTCCGGAATCAATGCCGCCCTGCCCCATTTTCGCCGCATGTTTGAAGAGGCCGCCACGCTTACCGGAGAGGACTGGCGATTACTGGCTGCGCTGGCCTATCAGGAATCTCAATGGAATCCGCTCGCAACCTCATACACCAATGTACGCGGCATGATGATGCTGACCGGGGATACTGCCGACCAGATGAATGTCAGCAACAGGCTGGATGCGCGTGAAAGTATCCTCGCCGGTGCAAAGTATCTGCTGCTGCTCAAGGAACAGCTACCCGATCGCATCCCTGAACCGGACCGCACCTGGATGGCGCTGGCCGCCTACAATCAGGGCTCCAGTCATCTGGAAGATGCGCGCATTCTGACCAGCCGCGCCGGAATGAACCCGGACAGTTGGTCAGAGGTGAAAAAATGGATGCCGCTGCTGGGCCGTCCAAATTACTACAAAACACTGAAACACGGTTATGCGCGCGGTGGCGAGGCGGTGATTCTGGTGGAAAGCATCCGCAGCTACTATGACATGCTCAAGCGGCTGGAACCGAATCAACCGGCATTGATACCTGAGGAACCTTCCTATCGACTGGTAGAGCCGATGCAACGCTTGTTACCTTAAGGTATGAGTTTTTCCTTGCCGCCCATGTAGGGTCGCAGCACGTCGGGAATCACCACGCTGCCATCGGCCTGCTGATAATTCTCCAGCACCGCCACCAGCGTGCGCCCGACCGCCAAGCCCGAACCATTCAGCGTATGCAGCAACTCCGGCTTGCCCTGCGCATTGCGGAAGCGCGCCTGCATGCGCCGCGCCTGGAACGCCTCGAAATTGCTGCACGAGGAAATCTCGCGGTAGGTGTTCTGCGCCGGCAGCCACACTTCGATGTCGTAAGTCAGCGCGGCGGAGAAGCTCATGTCGCCGGTGCACAGCTTCACCACACGGTATGGCAGTTTGAGTTTTTGCAAAATGGTTTCTGCGTGGCCGAGCAATTCTTCCAGCCCTTCGTAGGATTTTTCCGGATGCACCATCTGCACCAGCTCCACCTTGTCGAACTGGTGCTGGCGTATCATGCCGCGCGTGTCGCGCCCATAAGAGCCCGCCTCGCTGCGGAAGCACGGTGTATGCGCGACGAACTTCATCGGCAATTTTTCCAGCGGCACGATCTCATCGCGCACCATGTTGGTCACGGGCACTTCGGCAGTAGGAATCAGATAGTATCCCTTACGGTTCTGCATATATTTTGATAGCGGTGTGAGAAGATCGTACTCGCCAGTTGATTGGGCCGCTTTCCGGATTTCATCTATCAAGTTAGCATTCTCGACTAAAGCCTCTTCATCGAATCCGTGTGGACCAACTATTAATGAATCTTTGAGAGTGCAAAACAGATCTTCCTCGAACTTCGGCAACTGCCCGGTGCCGCGCATCGAATCGGCGTTCACTAGGTAAGGCACATAAGTCTCGGTGTAGCCGTGCTGTTCTGTATGCGTATCCAGCATGAACTGCGCGAGTGCGCGGTGCAGCCGAGCCAGCGGGCCTTTCAACAGCGAGAAACGCGCACCGGCAATTTTCGTAGCAGTCTCGAAATCCAGCCCACCCAAACCTTCGCCTATGCTGACGTGATCTTTCACCTCGAAGCCAAAATCTTCTGAGCGCTTCGGCGTTCCCCATAGTCGCACTTCCTTGTTGTCCACTTCGGATTTTCCGAGAGGCACGCTCTTGTCAGGCTCATCCAAGTTCTTATATGGCAAATTTGGAATAACGGAGAGAAATGCATTCAGCTCTTGCTGCACCTGTTCCAGTTTCGCTTCGAGTTGTTTGAGTTCGTCGCCCAGATTCGCCACTTCGGCCATGATCGCCGACACGTCCTCGCCCTTGGCCTTGGCCTGCCCAATCAGTTTGGACGAGCTGTTGCGCTTGGCCTGCAACTCCTGCGTACGCGTCTGGATGATCTTGCGCTCAGCTTCCAATTGTTCGAAATTTGCGGTATCCAACAAAAAACCGCGAGTTATCAACCGTGCAGCAACACCTTCCAAATCATTTCTTAGTACTTGAATATCTAACATCGCTTCTCCGCTTCAACGTAGGGTGGATAAAGGCATGAAATGCAGTATCCACCGATTCCCGTGGTGGATACGCGCTTCGCGCTTTATCCACCCTACATTTTCTTTTTCATCGCCTTATCCAGTTCGCGCAAATGCGCCAATTTCTCGGCGATCTTGGCTTCCAGCCCGTGATCGGTCGGCTGGTAAAAACTCACCTCCGGCATGTCATCTGGGAAATATGTTTCGCCTGCCGCATAGCCATCCGCCTCGTTGTGCGCGTAGCGGTAACCCTTGCCGTAATCAAGCTGCTTCATCAGTTTGGTCGGTGCATTGCGCAGATGCAGCGGCACTTCGCGCGAGCCGTCCTGATTAACAAAAGCGCGCGCGGCATTATACGCGACATACCCGGCATTCGACTTCGGCGCGCAGGCCAGATACAGGATGGCCTGCGCCAGCGCCAGCTCGCCTTCCGGCGAACCGAGCCGCTCGTAAGTCAGCGCAGCGTCCTGTGTCAGTTGTATCGCGCGGGGATCGGCCAGGCCGATGTCTTCCCACGCCATGCGCACGATGCGCCGCGCCAGGTAGCGCGGGTCCGCGCCGCCGTCCAGCATGCGCACCAGCCAATACAGGGAAGCATCAGGATTGGAGCCGCGTACCGATTTGTGCAGCGCGGAGATCTGGTCGTAGAACGCCTCGCCGCCCTTGTCGAAACGGCGCAGATTCTGCGCCAGCGTGTTGTCCAGAAACGCGCTGTCTATCCTGCTCACACCTGCGGTTTGTGCAGCAGTCTGCAATTGTTCCAGCGCATTGAGCAATCTGCGCGCATCGCCGTCGGCGTAACCGATGATGCGTTCGCGCGCATCAGCATCGAACTCCAACCCCGGCAAAGCGACCTGCCGCGCACGCTCGAACAACTGCTCCAGCTCCTCCGCCGACAAGGCATGCAGCACATACACTTGGGCGCGCGACAACAGCGCATTGTTGACTTCGAATGACGGATTCTCGGTGGTCGCGCCGATGAAGGTCACCAGCCCCTGTTCGACGAAGGGCAGAAAGGCATCCTGCTGCGATTTGTTGAATCGATGCACTTCGTCCACGAACAGGATGGTATGACGGCTGCGCTGTTGCAGCACTTGCTGTGCCTGCGCGATGGCCTCGCGGATATCCTTTACGCCGGACAGCACCGCCGAAAGTGGCACGAACTCGGCATCGAACGCCGAGGCCATCAGCCGCGCCAGCGTGGTCTTGCCCACGCCGGGCGGACCCCACAGGATCATCGAGTGCAGCTTGCCGGACTGGAAAGCCAGCTGCAGCGGCTTACCCTCTCCCAGCAGATGCGATTGGCCGATCACTTCATCTATGTGTTTCGGGCGCAGGCGTTCCGCCAACGGCGCAGCAGGTGAGATGGTGTCGAACAGGCTGTCAGTTTGCATAAGACACAGCGGTGCTAGTCGCTCAGCACATCCGCACCTTTCGGCGGCGTGAATTTAAACTGTTGTTCTGATAACTTCGGATTGCGCTGCATGGCGGAAAAACGCAACACGGTCTTATGCCCGAACATATCGTTCAATTCCATCGCGACCAACTCGGATTGCGCGTTGAATGCCATGAGTATCTTTTCGAAGCTGCCGTCCTGACCTTTGCTGCCGGGGCCTTTGTTGCCTTGGCCCTTCGGTGTAGCCAGCAACCATTCAAGACCGTCCCTGCTGCCATCTTCTGTCAGCTTGAATCCACGCTCGATCTCATTACTGCCTGACAGCAACGCAGCAGGACTGCCACCCAATGCTGCATCCAGCTTTTTGACCGTCACCTGATTCAGGTCCACGTCATACAACCAGAATTTGGTACCGTCCCCTACGATCAATTGCTCGTAGGGCTTCCGGTAAGTCCAGCGGAATTTCCCGGGCCGCACGAACTGCATCGTGCCGGAAGCAGACTGGATGCGCTTGCCGTTCTGATCCAGCACCTCCTGGGTGAAATTCGCCTGCGCGGAATGCGTGGAAGCGATGAAGGTCTTTAGTTTTTCGATAGCGCCGGCATGGGCAGAAACCGGTACAGCGAACAGCATCAAAACTGCAAAAATATATTTCATCATTTTCCTGACATTATTAGGACTGAGGCGCGAGGACTAAGGGCCGAGTTAAAAACGGAGCAGTGGGTTTACTCAGTCCCCTGTTCCAATTCCCAGTCCTCAGTCCTGTCTCATCGGGGCAATGACTTCGCGATTGCCATTGCTCTGCATCGCAGAGACGATCCCGGCCGCTTCCATTTGCTCCACCAGCCGCGCGGCGCGGTTATAGCCGATACGCAGATGCCGCTGCACCAGCGAGATCGAGGCGCGGCGATTTTTCAGCACGATATCCACCGCCTGGTCGTAAAGCGGATCGGCTTCCGCATCCAGACTCGCACCTGCTACGCCACCCTCGTCTGCAGACTCTTCCAACGAATTGAGAACGGCATCGATGTACTGAGGCTCACCTTGCGCCTTGAGATATTCGGCGACGCGGTGCACTTCCTGGTCGGACACAAACGCGCCATGCACGCGCTGCGGATAACCGCTGCCCGGTGGCAGATACAGCATGTCGCCCTGCCCCAGTAATGCTTCCGCGCCCATTTGATCCAGTATCGTGCGCGAATCGATCTTGCTCGAAACCTGGAACGCCACACGCGTCGGCACGTTGGCCTTGATCAATCCGGTGATCACGTCCACCGAGGGGCGCTGTGTGGCAAGCACCAGATGGATGCCGGAAGCGCGCGCCTTTTGTGCCAGCCGCGCGATCAGCTCCTCGATCTTCTTGCCCACCACCATCATCAGATCGGCGAGCTCGTCGATGAACACCACAATCAGCGGCAACTCCTCGAGCAGCTCCGGATTTTGGCTCTGGCCGCTTCGCTTAACATTCGCTCCGCTCATGTTAGCCTCCGCCGCAACTCCGTTGTCCCGTGTGAGCATGAACGGGTTGGTGAGCGGCTGCCCGGCCTTCTCGGCATCCCGTAATTTCTGGTTGTAGCCGGCGATATTGCGCACGCCAAGTGCGGACATCAGCCGGTAGCGCCGATCCATTTCCTGCACGCACCAATTGAGCCCGGATGCAGCCTGGCGCATGTCCGTCACCACCGGTGCCAGCAGATGCGGGATGCCTTCATACACCGACAGCTCCAGCATCTTCGGATCGATCAACAGCAGGCGAACTTGCTGCGGCGTAGCCTTGTAGATCAGGCTCAGGATCATCGCATTGATCGCCACCGATTTGCCGGAACCGGTAGTACCCGCCACCAGCACATGCGGCATCCTGGCCAGATCGGCGACCACCGGCTTGCCGGAAATATCCTTGCCCATTGCAATGGTCAGCGAGGAATGCATGTCGGCATACACCTGCGAGCCGAGTATCTCGGAAAGCCGCACCACCTGGCGTTTCGGATTGGGCAACTCCAGGGCCATGTATGCCTTGCCGGGTATCGTTTCAACCAGGCGTATGCTCACCACGGACAATGCGCGCGCCAGATCCTTAACCAGATTGGTGATCTGGCTGCCCTTCACACCGACGGCGGGTTCAATCTCATAGCGCGTGATTACCGGCCCCGGATAGGCCGCCACTACTTTCACTTCCACACCAAAGTCCTTCAGCTTGCGCTCGATCAGACGCGAGGTGAATTCCAGCGTGTCGGCAGAAACGACTTCGATATGCTGTGCTGCCTCATCCAGCAAATGCAACGGCGGCAAAGGCGAATCCGGCATATCGGCGAATAGCGGAACCTGTTTCTCTTCAGCGGCTCGTGCCGACCTGGCGACTTCCATCAGCGGCATTTCAATATGTATGGGCTGGTGATCCTCAACGCGTTTCTTTTTTTCTTCTTCGACGACGGCGACACGCTCATTCGTAGCCTGTATGCCGATACGTCTGTCCTGGCGCGTCTGCCAGGCCAGGCGCGCGCGCAGATAAGCTGTTTCCAGCAACTCACCCAGACGATCCACGAATCGAAGCCAGGACAATCCGCTGAATACGCTGAAACCGGCTGCAACCATGGCCAGCAGCAGCAGGGTCGCGCCTGTGAACCCGAACACACGGGTCAGCGAGTTGCCCAACACCAAACCGAACATTCCGCCATGTGCCAGCGGAAGCGTGACTTTCATGCTATACAGGCGTATCGCCTCGAGCGCGCTGCTGGAAAGCAACAACGCGATGAACCCTGCGATGGAAACCCAAAACGTGCGCTTGCTGAAAATGCTGCCGGCACGCAGATTATGGTATCCCGCCCACACGCGCTGCAGCATGAACAGCACCCACCACCAGGCGGAAAAGCCGAATAAATAGAACAACAGGTCGGAAAGATACGCGCCCAGCACGCCGCCCGGATTGCTGGTGTGCATGCCGCTGGCACTATGAGACCAGGCCGGATCAGCAGGATTATAGCCATACAACGCGACAGTGAAATACAGCGCGCACGCGACCAGCAATATCCAGCGCGATTCGCGCAACAGCGCGAACAATTTATTGGTCAACAAATCGCCGCTCGCCTCAGCCATGGGATGCACCGATCAAGGACAGATGCACCATGACATACAACGATTCGGCGATTGGTTTGTTGTGCATCTTTTCGCGGACCCGCAAACGATCATCCGCCGACATGTATTTCATGACGATCCCCCAAGCCGATTGATTTTAATAACACGCGTCCATGATACCGCAGGCCGTCATTGCGCGCTTGCCAACAGCAGGCGGATGTCCTGTGCCAGCCAATCGTCGGGTTCTCGTTCCCCGGCCAGCAAGCGTACCTTGCCCTGGGTATCGATCAAATAGGTGAACGTCGTATGATCCATAAAATAGCCGTTTTTAGCCGGGACTTTTTGATAGTCAACCAAAAAGTTTTTCGCCGTGTTCGCCGTTGCCCGGGCATCGCCATACAAACCCAGGAATGCAGGATGAAAAGCGGGCACGAATTTCGCCAGGAGTTCACGCGTGTTGCGTTCTGGATCGAGCGTGACGAACAATACCTGCACCCGGTCGGCATCCTTACCCAACAGACGAAGCGTCTGGGCCAGGTCGGCCAGCTTGGTGGGACAGACATCCGGGCAATGGGTATAGCCAAAAAACATCACCACCACCTTGCCGCGAAAATCGCTCAGGCTGCGCGGCTTGCCGTTATGGTCGGTCAGATAAAAATCGGCCTGTGCGTATTTACCGGTCACATCACTTGCGTGAAAATGACTGGGCGGGACGGGTTTTTCGCATCCGGCCAGCAGAACGATCAGCAACAAGAAAATTAACCGGTGCATCGTATTGGCATAACTCATCTATCTTCCAATCCAATTTTGAGGATTATATAAATTTCATAATAAACGCAAGTCTGCAGGAGCGGGCCATGCCCGCGAACATCTTCATCGCGGACATGGCCCGCTCCTACACTTGATTCAAAATTTCCAGATCGAGCTGCCCAGCCGCAACGCGCGCATCCGCCTGCGGCAAATATGGCACGATGCCCAGCAACGGCGCGGCGATACGCTGTTGCAATGTGGCGACATTTTGTTCTATCAATGGCATATCGGATTCAACAACATTGGCCACCCAGCCCGACAGTGTCAAGCCACGTGCAGTGATCGCTTCCACCGTCAGCAGCGCATGATTCAAACAACCCAGACGCATCCCGACCACCAGGATGACGGGCAATCCCAACTGTCGTGCCAGATCTCCACCGTCCTGTCCATCATTCAGAGGCACAAGGAAGCCGCCCGCGCCCTCAACGATCACAACATCTGCCTGTCCAGTCAACACTGAGTATGATTCTACAATGCGCCCAAGGTTGATACTGGTGCCCGCCAGCCGCGCTGCCAAATGCGGTGCAACGGCGGGCACGAAACCATATGGATTGATCTGCTCGTTGCTGGTCGCGTCAATGCCAAGATGGACATTGCTGGCAGCACGCAATTGCAACACATCTTCGTTCTGCCCATAGTCATTGCACCCTGCAGCAATCGGCTTCATACCGGCCACGCGTTTTCCCTGTGCGGCAAAACCATGCAGCAAGGCGCAACTGATCAGCGTCTTGCCGACGTTGGTATCCGTCCCCGTTACGAAGTAGCTCATTTCAAATTCCCTTCATACTTCGACAGGCTCAGCACGAACGGAATTTAGAAATCGTTCACCCTGAGCTTGTCGAAGAGCGAGTTTCTTAAATAACTTTCATTTCAATTTGAATGAAGTTCCTGATGATGGCCGCGCCATCACGGGTAGTGCGCGGCTGCGGCTTCCACGCGTGGCCATAGACGACTTCAAAAGTCGCAGGCAATTTGCCGTTGCTGCGCAAGCGCTCGTAATTTTCCACCAGACGTGTCCAGGAATTCTTACCCATCAACCCATTCCCCCGCCCGGCGGTGGCATTGTGCGCACCTATCGATTTGAGATCCTGCAATACACTGCGCACATCATCGTAAGTCAGCGTGATATATTCCATGTCCATCACCGGATCGGCAAATCCGGCTTGCACCAGCATATCGCCGATGTCGTGCATATCCGCGAAACGGTTGAGATGATTATGTTGGTCCACGCCGTTGAACGCCAGTCTTAATTCCTTCAGCGTATCCGGCCCGAAAGTGCTGAACATCATTAATCCGTCCACTTTCAGCACGCGATGCAATTCGACACAGGTCGCCGGTAAATCGTTGCACCACTGCATCGCTAGGTTAGACCAAACCAATTCCAAACCATTTGCCGCCAATGGCAGGGCTTCGATATCCGCGCACACCTGGAGCTGTTTTGCGCCGCCGAACAGCTTTTGCCACCAGCCGGAGCGGCCCTGTGCGGCCCGCAACATGCCGATGGCGATGTCCAATTCGATCACTTGTGCAGCCGGATAGCGTTGCGCCAACCTGCGCGTACCCCAACCCGTGCCGCTGCCTGCGTCCAGGACGCGCTGCGGTTGCAGCTTGATGTATTCCAGGCGCTCCAGCATCCGCGTGCACACTTCGCGTTGAAGCACCGCTGCCGCATCGTAGCCTGCCGACGCTTGACTGAAGGAGCGGCGCAACTGCCGTTTATCGATCAAATATTCATCCATGCTCATTTTTCGTTCAGAAAATTAACCACGTGTCTTACAAATTCATCGGGGTGTGACAAGAATGGCGCGTGCGCCGCCCCGCCAATTACTACCAACCGTCCATTCGGGGTATTTTTTGCCAGGTATTGCGAGGCTTGCAGCGGTATCAGCATATCATGTTCACCCGCCAGCACCAGTGCAGGCTGGTTGATGTCCGGCAATGCGCTGCGCAAATCGCTTCCGCGCAAGATCTCCAGTCCCGCTTGCAGTGCATTAAGGTTGGGTTCACCACGACTGAACAATCTTTCGCGCGACACCGCCAGTATCTCCCGCTCCTGCTCGCTCCCGCGCATCTGCAAAGACAAGAAGCGTCTCAGAGTCTGCGTATAATTCTGCTGCAGATTAGCCGCGAACTCCTCCAGTATCTCCACGCTCAAGGCATACTTCCAGTCGGGCAGCCTTACAAAACATGGCGTGCTCGCCACCATTATCAAGCGCTCAACTTGTTGCGGATGACGCAACGCCCAGCGCAACGCCACCTGCCCACCCAGCGACCAACCGCAAACGGTGAGCGGCTCGGTGAACTGTAGGGACAATTCATCAACGATGGCATCCAAAGCGAAGGTTGAAGGTTCAAGGTTCAAGTGGAAAGCTGGGTCTTGCCCCTTGAACCTTGCCTCTTGCCTCTTGCCTCTATTGTTGTTGACGCTGTATCCATGGCCGGGCAAATCCACCGCCATCACGCAATAATGTTGCGCCAGTTTCTCCTCCACACTACCCCACATGCCGCCGTGCATGGCCCAGCCGTGTATCAGCAACAGCGGCGCGCCGCTGCGACCCTTGCCCGCATATTCGTAACGATCAACGTGCAAGCTCATGCAATATCCCGGTCAAACGTGTTACATCCGCTGCAGTATGTGCTGCGGACAAGGTGATGCGCAGCCGCGCCGTGCCCTGCGGCACGGTAGGTGGGCGAATTGCCGCTACCCAGATGCCGCGCTCGCGCAACGCGACACTCAGATCGAGTGCTGCCTGATTGCCGCCTATCAGCAGCGGTTGTATCGCGGTTGTCGAGGGCATCAGCGACCAGCGCAAATCACGCAAACCGCTGCGCAGTTGCGTGATCAACTGTTGCAAGTGCGCGCGTTGTTCTTTGCCCTGTTCAATCAATTGCAGGCTCTCCAGCACCGCGCTCGCCAACGCGGGCGGCGTGGCTGTCGTGTAGACATAGCTGCTCGCGTTGTTGATGAGCGTATCGACTACCACTGGCTCTGCCGCGACGAATGCACCGAATACTCCTGCGGCCTTGCCCAACGTCGCCATATAAATGATGCGCGGCGAGGCAATGCCGGAATGTGCCAGCGAACCGCGCCCCCGTTCGCCCAGCACGCCGAAACCATGCGCATCGTCGACGAGCAACCAGGCATCATGTTGTTCGCACAACGCGAGAATTTCCTGCAGGCTGGCGAGATCACCATCCATGCTGAACACCGCGTCGGTGATGACAAGTTTTCGCCCGCTCGCTGTTTGTTCAAGCAACGACGCGAGCTGCGCCATGTCGTTGTGCCGGTAGCGCTTGATGTCGGCACGCGACAACTGCATCGCATCGTTCAGAGAAGCGTGGTTCAGCTTGTCGGCAAACACCGTATCGGCCTTGCCGGCCAGCGCCTGCACTACGCCCAGATTGGCCATGTAGCCGGTAGAAAACAGCAGCGCGGCAGGCTTGCCGACAAAATCGGCCAAGGCGTGCTCCAGCTGCTCATGCGGTTGCATGTGCCCGCTCACCAGATGCGCTGCACCCGCGCCCGCGCCATACTGCTGCGCCCCATGCTGCAAGGCGGCGATGAGCTGCGGGTGATTGGCCAAACCGAGATAATCGTTGCTGCAAAAGGACAGATACGGTTTCCCATCAACCACGATATGTGGCGCTTGGGGACTTTGCAGTTTGCGCCGGTGGCGCAGCAAACCTTGTGCAGCGCGTTCGTCCAGTTCTGATTGAAGTGCTGCAAAAGGCATCAGTCGGTCCTGCGTGCTTCAGGATATTTGTTCTTTGTTGCGCAGCTCGACGTATTTTTTATGGAATTCGCTGGCAGCGTTTTTCATATGCGCGACGAATTCGGTATGTGCTGTGGCGCGGCTGAAGGTATCTGCCATCGTGGTCATCATCTGGAAATAGAACTCGGCCATTTCATCCACCATCATTTCCCTGGTCCACAGATCGATATGCAAGGCAGATTTTCTGTTCGCATCCCAGAAAGCCAGCATCATGGCTTTGGCTTGCTGCGCTTCTTTGACGCTGGAATCCGTCGCTGTCCACGCAATGGAGTCGGGGTGATTTTTTTGATCCATGCGAACATCGATGGTGATGGTTGAGTGCCTCATTTACGGGTTTCCTGTCAGTGGGATTGGATGCCATGAACGTCGATTTGTGTTGATGACACGCTGCATCAGCGCTGGTCGGCGAACGGATACATGCCCAGCTTGTCCAGCAACGCACGATCACGCTCTGCTTCAGGGTTGCCGGTGGTGAGCAATTGCTCCCCGTAGAAGATCGAGTTTGCGCCGGCCAGAAAGCACAACGCCTGTATCGCATCCGACATCTGCTGCCGCCCTGCCGACAGCCTTACGCGCGCAGTCGGCATCGTGATGCGCGCCACTGCGATGGTGCGCACGAAATCCAGCGGATCGAGCTCCTCGGTTTGCGCGAGTGGCGTGCCTTCCACTTTCACCAGATTGTTGATCGGCACACTCTCGGGGTATGGCTCGAGATTGGCCAGTTGGGCGACCAGACCGGCGCGTTGCGTGAGGTTCTCGCCCATGCCGACGATGCCGCCGCTGCATACATGCATTCCTGCTTTGCGCACCCTCTCCAGGGTATCGAGGCGATCCTGGTAATCGCGGGTGCTGATGATGTCCCTGTAAAATTCCGGCGAAGTATCCAGATTGTGGTTGTAGTAATCCAGCCCGGCTGCGCGCAATTGCTCTGTCTGGTTGTCATTCAACATGCCCAGCGTGGCGCAGGTCTCCATGCCCAAACCGCGCACCGCCTTGACCATCTCGACCACGCTGGCCATGTCAGCATCGCTGGGCTCGCGCCACGCGGCTCCCATGCAGAACCGATCCGCACCGCTTTGCTGAGCGGCACGCGCGGCAGCAACCACCACATCCACGTCCAGCATCTTCCTGTTTTCCACGCCTGTGGAATGAAACGCCGATTGCGGGCAATAGCCGCAATCTTCCGAGCAGCCGCCGGTCTTGATCGACAACAGCGTGGAGAGCTGCACCGCGTTCGGATCGAAATGTTCGCGATGCGCCTGCTGCGCGCGAAACATCAGATCGGCAAACGGCAGTTTGAACAAGGCTTCAACGTCTTTCACACTCCAGCGTTGTGGCGTGACGGCTCGTTCGGCAAATTTTTTGCCGGGACGGATAAATTCGATAGTCTGTGTATTCATTTTTGAGTATTCATTTTGGGCCAAGCTGGTTATGCTGGATGGCGAATGGACTGCGATCGAAATCAACGCCCAATCATCCCTGAAAGCCAATCATCCTTGAAAGTGAGACAGCTTGTCAATTTTCAGCGGAAAATTTCTGAACATTCGCACAGGATTTGAGCAACTCCTGCCCGCTCAACCTTGCGTGCTGTGCGGCAGCATGAGCCGCAACGGGCTGTGGTGCAAGGCTTGCGACTCAGCCCTGCCCTATCTCAATGCTCCTCATTGTCCGGTCTGCGCCTTGCCGACCCCAGGCGGCGAAGTGTGCGGACATTGTTTGACCCATCCGCCTTTATTCAGCCGCACTAGCGCCGTATTCGGCTACTCCTTCCCGCTCGACAAGTTGATACAAGGCATGAAATACGGCGAACAACTGGCATTGGCTCACGCATTTGCGAAAAAACTGGTGCAGCGAATGGATAATAGTGATTTACCGGATTACGTCATTGCGATGCCCCTGCATCCCGCCAAACTGCGCGAACGAGGCTTCAATCAGTCGCTGTTGCTCGCCGCAACTGTCGCACGCGAACTGAAACTCGAACTGTTGTCCAACGCCTGCAGACGAGTGCGCGACACCCCGCCACAATCTGCATTGCCGTGGAAGGAGCGCAATAAAAACGTGCGCAATGCATTTTGCTGCGATATGGATTTGACTGGTAAACGAATTGCTCTGGTGGATGATGTGCTGACCACCGGAGCCAGCCTGAACGCGCTCGCCGAGGCAGTATCAAAAAAAGGCGCAGTTGAAATCAGTGCGTGGGTGGTAGCGCGAACGCTGAAGACAAACGGCTAAGGACTCAGTCCTTGAATTCACAGACCCGTTTTCAGAGTTCAATGCCTGCAACGCCCCAATATGGTTCAAATCCAAACACGATGCCGCCATATGTCGAGTTTCGCCCGGGTCTTTGCTGATACCCTATTTCAAACCGGTGATTCCCTGGGTGCGCCAATAACCGCGATCTATGCTTTCCAGCAATTGCCCTTCGGTTACCACCGCCACATCGATTCCACATTTCACAATTCGTGCAATTTCATCGGCGGCCTTCAAATCGGTCGGGTCTGCCATGCCGACCAGTAACATGCCATTGCGATCTTCCAGCACGATCGCGTGAAACTGCCGAGCCTGACTTTCCGGCAGCAGCCTTACCAGCTCGGGTTTGATGTGGAAGTGCCTGAGATTGATATAGGGAATGTTGAGTTGTTTGGCGAGCGACTCGGAAATGTTCTCTTCGCTAACAAAGGCATTGTCCACCAGAACACGCCCCAGTTTAAGCCCGAGGCGCTTTTGCTGTTCAAGCGCGTAGGCGAGCTGGTCTTCCGATATGAGTTTCTGCTGAAGCAGCAAATCGCCTAAGCGAATTTTTTCAGGACGCGCCATAATTCCTTCCCCGAATATCCTTAATATTTCGAGTTTTCTTGGTCAGGGGTGGAAGTTAGCCGCTTTTCCCGATAATGACAAGGACTTGGCAAATTATTATGTTCCATGTGATTCTCTATCAACCCGAAATCCCTCCCAATACCGGCAATGTCATCCGCCTGTGCGCCAATACCGGTTGCCGGTTGCATTTGATCAGGCCGCTGGGCTTCACGCTGGAGGATAAACAGCTGCTCCGTGCCAGTCTGGATTATCACGAGTTTGCGACGCTGCAAGTCCACGAAACGTTGCAGGTCTGTTTGACTGCATTCGATCCGGCGCGCGTGTTCGCGCTCACCACCAAGGGCTCACAAGCCTTCCATTATGTGCAGTACCGGGCAGGTGATGCCTTTTTATTCGGCCCGGAGAGCCGCGGCCTGCCCGCCGACGTGCTCGGCCAATTCAATGCCGGACAGCGCGTGCGCCTGCCGATGCTGCCCGACAACCGCAGCCTGAATCTGTCCAACACAGTTGCGGTAGCTGTGTACGAGGCGTGGCGGCAATGCGAATTCGAGGGTGCACAACCCTAAAAGCCGTAGGATGGGTATCGCTACGCTCCATCCATCCTACATTTTTACGTTTTGTCTCCAAGAAATATCTCCAGCAGATCGTTGAGAAACCGTTGTCCCATCCGCGTCGGCGCGATGCGCTGATGATCTCTGAATAACAGCCTGCGCTTTTCCGCATCGGCCAGTTCGCGCTGAATAGTGAGCAATGGCAGGCTGGTGCGCTCCTGGAACAGCACATTATCGAAGCCTTCATTCAAGCGCAGCGCATTCATCATGAACTCGAACCCCAGCTCGTCGCGGCTGACTTCGTTTTCAATTTGTATAGCCGCGTCCTTGGCGACTTGCTGCATATACGCTTGCGGTTGCTTATAGCGCGCCTGGCGTATGATCCTGCCGGGAAAACTCAGTTTGCTGTGCGCGCCCGCGCCTATGCCCAGGTAATCGCCGAACTGCCAGTAGTTGAGGTTGTGTTTGGCGCGGCGCTTAGCCAACGCAAACGCGGACGTCTCATAGTGCTGGTAGCCCGCTGCCGCCAGCATTTCCTTGATGCGCTGCTGCATGTCGCTGCTCGCATCATCGTCCGGCAACGGGGGCGGGTTGCGATAGAACAGCGTGTTCGGCTCCAGCGTCAGGTGATAACAGGACAGATGCTGCGGCTTGAATTGCAGCGCGGTTTGCACATCCTGCAATGCTTGTTTCAGCGTCTGGTTTGGCAGCGCGTACATCAGGTCGAGATTGAGGTTATCGAAGTGCTGCTGGGCGATCTCAATTGCGCGCTTCGCTTCGTCGGCAGAATGGATGCGCCCCAATGCTTGCAGATGTGTGTCGTTGAAACTCTGGATGCCCATCGACAGCCGGTTCACTCCCGCTTCGCGATACGCCGCAAAACGCACCGCTTCCACCGTGCCGGGATTCGCCTCCAGCGTGATCTCCGCATCAAGCGCCAGCGGCAGCAGCATGCGCACGCTGCTGATGATCTTTTCGACACTCTCGCCGCTCAACAGGCTGGGCGTGCCGCCGCCGAAGAACACCGTATACACCTTGCGCCCCCAGATCAGCGGCAGCGCCAGTTCCAGATCGCGGATCAATGATGCGACGTATTGTTTTTCGAGGGGCGCGGAGAGTCTACCCTCGCCCCAGCCCTCTCCCTGCAAGGGAGAGGGGGTGCGCGCCTCATGCGAATTGAAATCGCAATACGGACATTTGCGCACGCACCACGGAATGTGGATATACAGCGACAGCGGCGGCAAGGCCTTAAAGTTCACGGCTTGCGATTTTAGGGCGATGGGTTGCAGGGGGTGGGTGGTCATGGGTGTTGATGGGATAACAGTCTCTACCTCTTCTGCATTACACGAATTAAATATTCTTCCATAGTTAATCGGTGATAGATGATTTCCTTCCTGAAGAAGGCGTAGTTTTTCATTATGCTGGGATCCGGATTGATCACGGTAATTTTGTATCCATACCTTTGTTCTGAGCTATTGTAAAAGTCAGCGTAAGCAAATAAACCCATCGCCTCACCGTCAGTTACGGGCATCGAGTATCCGATAAATACCCATTCACATACGGCTTCGGAATCTATTTGCGCACGTAGAAATTTGAATGCGTTTTTCCACCGTTCGGCGAAATATTTTCTTTGTGGTTCATCAGTAAATTTTCGGTAATTCGGATAAACCAACATTGGGTCGTCTAGAGAGCCATGCAAATGGATAATTTCGTGTCTTGGTTTGATTTGTTTTTTCTCAAGGTGTTTATCGAGAAGTAGGTCATAGTTGAAAGTGATGACAACGTCTTTATCCCAATCAACACGGTCAATAAATTGGCAGATTGGATTATCCAACTCCTTGACTACTGCATCATCAACTTTATTGTTAAGGTATTTGCGCAAGGCATCTTCGACATTTTTCTCTTGTAGTGCGGAAATGCTTATGGAGTTTGGGTATAAGCACTCGGGGAGAAATGACTGCCTATTTAATATGGACATGAAAATTTCAAAGCCAATTTCATTCTTTCATGGGAATAGTTGTTTACGCAAATAGTCAATATCGGTACCCGGTTCATTGGGAGACTTGAGGGGCGGAGTGCTATCCATCAACGGGTTTAGCGCATCCAACATGGTTGTGTCAGTCGCAATTCTGCAAGATGCGGAGAAACCAGCCCCTAGTATGTATATAGTTCTTGCCATTTAGTGATGATATTGTGGTTAATCTGCAAGGGCACAATAGCCAATGGGCATTGTATAGGATGTACCGCTCAAACATTTAGGCATAGGGCGTAATGCCTTACGCCCCTATGACATCACACCACCTTCAACTTCTCCAGCAACGCCCTTAATGCCTTGCCCCTATGGCTGATCGCGTGTTTTTGTTCGCGCTCCAGTTGCGCGCTGGTCTTGCCGAGTTCCGGCAACCAGAACAGCGGATCGTAGCCGAAGCCGCCGTCGCCGCGATCCTCGTGCCCGATCTCGCCGTGCCACTCGCCTTCCGCGATCAGCGGCTGGGGATCGCCGGCGTGGTGCAGCAGCACCAGCACGCAGTAGTAATGCGCGCGGCGGTCCGTTATTCCTTGCATTACTTGCAGCAGTTTTTCGTTGTTGCGCGCATCCGACTTGGGATTGTCTCCGGCATACCGCGCGGAGAGCACGCCGGGCGCGCCACCAAGTGCTTCGACGCAGATGCCGGAATCATCCGACAGCGCGGGCAGACCGCTCAAACGGCTGACGTGGCGCGCCTTGGCAAGCGCATTCTCGACGAAGGTGACATGCGGTTCTTCGGCTTCGGCGATGCCGAGTTGCGCCTGCGTCAGCACTTCGATGCCGAGCGGCTGCAACAGAAACTGGAATTCGCGCAGCTTGCCGGGATTGTTGGAGGCGATGACGAGTTTTTGCATGGTTAAAAAATACCATTCATACTGAGCATAGCTGGCGCAGCCAGCAAAGTCGAAGCATATCAAATGTTCCAAACCACCCTTCGACATAACCAATCACTTGGCAACCGTCTTGGGGTTGCTTAGTGGGATGGCTAGTTGTTTCATCAAGCTCAGGGCGAACGGTATGGAAGTTAGTCTTTTTCCAACACCGCGCGCTGCATTGCTATCAACTCGGCGATCCCGCTTTTCGCCAGTTCCAGCAACTCATCCATCTCGGCGCGGGTGAAGGCGTGTCCTTCGGCAGTGCCCTGCACTTCGACGAAGTGGCCGTTGCCCAGCATCACCACATTCATGTCGGTATCGCACAGGGAGTCCTCGAGATAATCCAGATCGAGCACCGGCTTGCCCTGGTAGATGCCGACGGAGATCGCGGCGATGAAATCCTTGAGCGGGGATTCCTTGATCAGGCCCTTGCCGAGCAAGCCTCGCACAGCGTCATAAAGCGCGACGAACGCGCCGGTGATGCTGGCGGTGCGGGTGCCGCCGTCGGCCTGGATCACGTCGCAGTCGATCTGGACGGTGCGCTCGCCGAGTTTTTTCAAATCCACGACGGCGCGCAGGCTGCGCCCGATAAGGCGCTGGATTTCCTGGGTGCGCCCGGATTGCTTGCCCTTGGCAGCTTCCCGGCTCATGCGCTCGCCGGTGGAGCGCGGCAACATGCCGTATTCGGCGGTGACCCACCCCTCCCCGCTGCCTTTTTTATGCGGCGGGATTTTTTCTTCGACGCTGGCGGTGCAGATGACTTTGGTGTCGCCGCACTCGATCAGCACCGAGCCTTCGGCGTGTTTGGTGTAGTTGCGGGTGATGCGTATTTCACGCAACTGGCCGGGTGATCTTTGACTGGGACGCATGATGGATTCTCGTTAAAAGGTGAAAGGGATAAGCTGAAGCGCTATAAAATCTCAAGAACGTGGCTGACCGGCTCAGCCGTATCGTGGGCGATTTCGCTATTGCCCCAGCGCACCGCGACGCCGGTGACATTATCCGAATGTCCGCGTTCGCGCTCCAGGGCACTTGCGATCAGGCTGTCCAGCACATCGGCAACGGGTCTTGATGCAAAAGCGTCAACCAGCTCCCGGTCGGTGAACGGCCCCCACAGACCATCGCTGCCGAGCAACACTACGTCGCCCGATTGCAACGCGGTGAATCCACCCGGTTCCACGTAGAACGTCCCCTCGATACCGCCAAGACAATTGGTGATCTGATTCCGTTGCGGATGGTGGCGCGCTTCTTCGGCGGAGATCATGCCCGCCTCGACCCACTGCTGCACTGCCGAATGATCGTTCGTCCTGACCAGCACCTCGCCGTCGCGCAGCAAGTAAAGACGCGAGTCTCCGGCGTGCCCCCAATACATCTCGCCGTTCTGTATCAATACAGCGACACAGGTCGTCCCGGGGAAACCGCCCATATCTCGGTCATGAGGAAGCCTCATGATGCGCTCGTGAGCGTGGCTCATGGTGCCAGAAATAAATCTCTCGGGATCATCAAGGCGCGGCTGCGCATACCGCCCGAACGACTCGATGAATGTCGCTATGGTCAGGCTTGCGGCCAGTTCACCGTGCATATGGCCACCCATGCCGTCGGCAAGCACCAGCAGCAACGCGTCATTGCTATATGCGTAAGCGACTCGATCCTGGTTGAATTTGCGATTGCCGATATGGCTGGCCTGGTGTATCGAGAAGTTCATGAGAGCCGAAATGATTTAACAGGGTGAAGTTTTAACTAGGCGAAGATTTCACAGGGTGCAATCGTAATATAATGCGCCAATTCAGCACAGCCTTTTATTTTGAAAGCCCTCACCATGATTCTAAGCATGACCGGCTATGCCACTGCCAGCGCGGAACTTGACAGCGGTTCACTGACGCTGGAATTGCGTGCCGTCAACCATCGCTATCTGGACATCCAGTTGCGCATGCCGGATGAGTTGCGCGGTTTCGAGAGCATACTGCGCGAAGCGATCACCGCGCAATTGCAGCGCGGCAAGGTGGAATGCCGCATCAACTATGCGGCGCGATCCGCGCAAAGCGGTGCCACATTGAATCGTGACCTGCTGCAGCAACTCACCGCATGGAACAATGAAGTACGGTCCGCGTTGCCGGATGCGCACGGACTCAGTGTCGCCGACGTGTTGCACTGGAACGGCATGCTGGAAACACCCATGGCTTCCAATGATGAATTGCGCGACACGCTGCTCGACCTGCTGCAAACCGTTCTGATGGAATTCTCCGCTTCGCGCGCCCGCGAAGGCGAGAAGCTCAAGGACTTTTTGCTGCAGCGCGTGGACAAGATCGATGCGTTGCGCAATGCCGTTATGCCGCATGTGCCCTCCGCTATCGCCGCCTACGAACAAAAGATCATCGCGCGTTTTCGCGAAGCGATGCAGAACACTCCGGCACAAGATACCTGGGACGAGCGCGTACGCCAGGAGATCACACTGTTCGCCAGCAAGATCGATGTGGATGAAGAGCTGTCGCGGCTTGCCAGCCATCTCGCCGAAATGCGCCGCATCCTCGCCCACGGCGGCGCAGTGGGCAAGCGTCTGGATTTTTTGATGCAGGAACTGAACCGCGAGGCCAATACGCTCGGCTCGAAATCGGTCGATGCGGAAGTATCGCGCAGCGCGATGGAGATGAAGATACTCATCGAACAGATGCGCGAGCAGATACAGAACCTGGAGTAAATCATGTCGGGAAATCTGTTCATCATCAGCGCGCCTTCCGGTACCGGCAAAACCAGTCTGGTTCGCGCCCTGCTCGACATCAATCCGCATATCGATTTATCGGTCTCCTATACCACCCGCGACCCGCGACCCGGCGAACAGAACGGCAAGGACTATCATTTCGTCAGCCGCGATACTTTTCTGGCGATGGCGAAACGCGGCGAGTTCCTGGAAAGCGCCGAAGTCTATGGCAACCTGTACGGGACATCGCAAACCTGGATCAGCCAGGAAAACGCCAAAGGACGGGATATCCTGCTGGAGATCGACTGGCAGGGCGCGGCGCAGGTAAGGCGCCTGTTTCCGGATTGCATCTCCATTTTCATCCTGCCACCCTCCGTCAAGGCGCTTGAACAACGGCTGAAAGGACGGGGCAAGGACAATGATGAGGTGATCGCCAGACGTATGGCAGCGGTAAGTGCAGATGTCGCGCATGTCGCCGAGTTCGATTATGTTATTATCAACGACAACCTGGACGAAGCGTTGCGCGAGTTCAATGCGGTGGTGCTTTCCGCCAAGCTGGTCTGCGCGAAGCAATTGACTCGCCATCAGGCCTTAATCAACCAATTACAGAAACCGGAGTAAATCATGGCTCGTATTACCGTCGAAGAATGTCTTGCACAAATCCCGAATCGTTTCGAATTGACTCTGGCTGCCGCTTATCGCGCGCGCCAATTGTCGAATGGGGCTGCTCACCTTGTTGAAAACAGCAAGGACAAACCGACCGTCATCGCGTTGCGCGAGATCAGCGAGGGCAAGGTGGGCAAGGAAATCCTGAATCGCGGCCAGGCGTAATCAACGTGATTCTAAATGGCCGACGCAGATTTACTGATCGAGGAACTCTCCGCCTATCTTAAACCGAAGGATGTCAAACACGTCCGTGAGGCGATTGAATTCAGCCGTGCCGCGCATCAAGGCCAGATGCGCTACTCCGGCGATCCTTATGTCTCCCATCCGATTGCCGTTGCGCGCATTCTGGCCCCGTTGCACATCGACGCGCAGGCGATTGTCGCCGCGCTGTTGCACGATGTAGTCGAAGATACCGAAGTTACCGGCGAACAAGTCGCCGAAAAATTCGGCAAGCCGGTCGCGGAACTGGTCGACGGGCTGAGCAAACTGGACCGCATCCAGTTCGAAACCCGCGAAGACGCCCAGGCGGAAAACTTCCGCAAGATGCTGCTGGCGATGGCGCGCGACGTGCGCGTCATCTTGATCAAGCTGGCCGATCGGCTGCACAACATGCGCACGCTGGATTCCATGGCCATCGAGAAGCGCGAGCGCATCGCGCGCGAGACCATGGAGATCTATGCGCCGATCGCCAACCGGCTCGGCCTGAATGACCTTCACCACGAACTGCAGGACCTGAGCTTCAAGTATCTGCACCCCAACCGCTACAGTGTGCTGGCAAAAGCGCTCCTGGTCGCGCGCGGCAATCGACGCGAGGTGGTGGGGAAAATACTCGAGGCGATCCGGCAAAAACTGGCCGAATTCAACATCCAAGCCGACGTGACCGGCAGGGAAAAGGACATCTACAGCATCTACAAAAAGATGCAGAGCAAGTCGCTGGCCTTTGCCGAAGTGCTGGATATCTACGGTTTCCGCGTGCTGGTGAACGATTTTTCTTCCTGCTATGTGGCGCTGGGCGCGCTTCATGGTCTATACAAACCGATTCCCGGCAAATTCAAGGATTACATTGCCATCCCCAAGTTGAACGGTTATCAATCGCTGCATACCACGTTGTTCGGCCCGTTTGGCACACCCATCGAGATCCAGATACGCACCCACGAGATGCACAAGATCGCCGAAGCCGGTGTCGCTTCTCATTGGCTGTACAAGAGCGGCCATGATTCGATCAACGACTTGCACACCAAGACCCACCAGTGGTTGCAGGAGCTGCTGGAAAGCCTGAGCCAGAGCAGCGATTCGTCCGAATTTCTGGAGCATCTCAAGGTGGATCTGTTCCCCGATGAAGTGTATGTGTTCACCCCCAAGGGCAAGATCCTTTCTTTGCCGCGCGGCGCGACCGGCGTGGACTTCGCTTACAGCGTGCACACCGACATCGGCAATCGCTGCATCGCTGTCAAGGTGAACCATGAGCTGGTGCCTCTGCGCACCGAACTCAGGAACGGTGATCGCGTGGAAGTGATCACCGCGCCCAATGCCAAGCCCAATCCGGCCTGGCTGAGTTATGTGGCCACCAGCAAGGCGCGCAGCCACATACGGCATTTCCTGAAAACCATGCAGTCCGGCGAATCCGCGCAACTTGGCGAACGCCTGCTCAATCAGGCGCTAAACACGCTGGGTATAAAACCTCAAGACATGGACGAAGCTCACTGGAACAAATTGCTCAAGGATACCGGCGTAAAATCACGTCAGGATATCCTTGCCGACATCGGCTTGGGGCGCCGCCTCAACATGGTCGTAGCGCGGCAACTTGCCCATGTCGGTGATGCCACACCCGGAGAAGCCGCCGGCCACGCCGTAGTAACGATACAAGGCACTGAAGGCATGGCAGTGCAGTTTGCCCCGTGTTGCCGCCCTATCCCGGGCGACCCCATCATCGGTGTGATCAAGAGCGGGCAGGGACTGATCGTGCATACCCACGACTGCCCGACCCTGCGCCGTGGGCGCAGCGGTTCGGAACAATGGCTGGATGTGGCATGGGACAAGAATATCAATCGCCCCTTCGACGTCAACATCAAATTGCTGGTGGCCAACCGTCGCGGCGTGCTGGCAAAAGTCGCGTCCGCGATCTCGGAAGCGGAGGCCAATATCGAAAACATCAACTTCACCCATGAAGAAGAGTACACCGCGCTGCATTTCACGCTGGAAGTCAACAACCGTCTGCACCTCGCCAATATCATGCGCAACTTGCGCAAGATACCGGAAGTGGTGAGGATCATCCGGGTGAAGAACGCGACGTGATTTTTTGTCGGGTGTTTTTGTAGGGTGGGCTATGCCCATCATGTCGGGCGTAGCCCGATACTTAACACCGTTCGTGCTGATAACCAGCGACTTGGCTATCGTCTTTTGATAGCCTAGTCGAATGGCTAGTAGTTTCACCAGCCTGTCGAAGCATGAATGACGAAAGTCAAAACCGCCGGTGGTAGACCGGCAACTAGTCACTTTTCTTGTCTTGCCAAGAAAAGTAACCAAAAGAAATCGCCCCCGGTTTGCCGCCCCTGCGGGGTGCCCTGCGTTGCTCGGCTGGTCAGGCTTCCTCATAAACTCGCACGATCCGCTACGCGTCCACGTGCTCAAACATATTCGTCAGAATTCCCTGACCAGCCTCCGCTACTCGGCGGCGCACAGGGGATGAAGAGCGAAAACCTAAAACCGAAAATCGGGTGGGCAACAAGTTGCCCACCATACGAAGATAGATAGGCAAAACGATTCGACTGCAAACATTAGAGTATGATTTCTGAAAAACGCTACATATCCTGAGTTCGAAAACTATCTAGCTGCTCTATCAAAATGCGAATCTCTTGACTAACTTCATCAAGAGTCATTTCGGCAATTGTTACCCCAAGCGATAAAGTTACTGAGCACTTTTCTTGAAGATAATTGTTTAATTGAGGCAGAATATCTTTTCCCGGCACGATTTTTAATCGGCTCGATAGGCTGCCCCAAATGTTATCGAAGTCTTCAAGCAATCGCTGATTGATTGTTGCACTATCCAAATTGGAATGCTTAATCTGTTCATACTTTGCGCGTTTAGATAAAAATTGCCCACTAACCTTAGTTTTCAAACTATCTGTAAGTTGCATGAGAATATCTTCAGATTTTTCACTGAACGTTACATTGTTATCGGTTCTTCTGTTGTATTCCGCAATTTTTCTTGCCAATGTACGGTCAATTACGGATGGATCGAGCACATAGTTTTCAATTTCTTTTCTTTGATGTATGTGGGCAAAATCGGTATATTTTTTCAATTCGCCGCATATGTGAGCGACTTCGTCGTCTGAGCGATAGTCACGATCAAAGATCACAGCTTTTAATAGCTTCGTTGACCTGAGTACCTTTTTTGTAGCCAATCAAGCAGAGAGTTGAACGCCAATTCTATTACTTTTTATACGAACCTGGGTTGGCGTTCGGTAACCCAGTGCGCTATGCGGTCGACGATGGTTGTAAAACTCCCGCCATGTTTCAATAATTGCACGCGCTTCCCGCAGGTCCCTGAACCATTCCCGGTTCAGGCATTCATCCCGCAGCTTGCCATTGAAGCTTTCCACGAATCCGTTATGCCAGGGTTTCCCCGGTGGAATGAAGGCAGGTCCAACATTCTGGTCGCGCAGCCATTTCATGACCCGGCCCGCCGTAAACTCGGCTCCTTGGTCAGAGCGGATATGTTCTGGTTTGCTATGCAGGCGCATCAAACGGGTCAGCGTCAGGATCACGTCCTGTGACGTCAGCGAACTCGCCACCTCGATTGCCAGACATTCACGCGTATATTCATCCAGCACACACAACATTCGAATCGTCCGTTTTCCAGCCAGACGGTCATTTACAAAGTCGTAGCTCCAGACGTGGTTGGTTCGAACCGCGCCTAGCAAGCGCATGTCAGTGCCACAGCGTCTGCGGCGAGGACGTCGTCTGGGCAGGTTCAGCCCGATCTGTGACCAGAGCCGTTTCACGCGCCGCTCGGATTCACCGACCCAGAATGCGCTGCGCCGATAGCCGAAGCGGGGGAATTCCTGTGATATCGCGATCAGCTTGCTGCCCAGTTCACGATCCTTTTCTGGTTGCCGCAAGTCATAGTCAGCTACCCGGCGGCTGAATCCCAGATACCGGCAAGCAGACCGCTTTGAAATCCCCCGACCCGTCAGGCATTCCAGTGCTTCGCGCCGACCAGTCGGGGTACTCATTTTTTTCCGGAGAATTCCTTCAACCCCTCAATAACCAACATCTGTTCGGCCACTATGCGCTTGAGCCTGGTGTTTTCACTTTCCAGTTCCTTGAGCTTACGGGCATCTGACACTTCCAGTCCGCCGTACTTGTTACGCCAGCGGTAAAATGTCTGTTCAACTATGTTGTGCTTCCTGCACACATCCTGAACTTTGCTTCCGGTTACTTCGACTTCCCGCAAAATACGAATGATCTGTTCTTCGGTGAATCGCTTCTTCATCTGTAAAGCCCTCCAGTAAAAATACTATAGGACTCTCAGTTGAATTGGCTACATGTTTGGTACTCAGGTCAGTTGGATTTAGATTTGAGCCCAAAGTATTAAAAACGTCTTGCAGTTGCGCAGGATTACTAATTCTTTTTGCTGATTTTGCCTTTTTATTTACTACCAGCAAATCACCAGGTTCAGCTTCTGAGATGATTTCCGTAGAGTGAGTTGCAATTAACACGTCTGGGCCAAAATCCTTGAGAAACCCGACAAGTTGTCGCTGAAGGTCGGAATGAAGATAGATATCTGGCTCATCTATGATTAGCAACGCATCCTTCTTCGACCGCATAATAAACGTCAGCATTTGACACCAAACTTGAAATCCGAAGCCCGACCAGTAAATCTCTCTTGGGAAACGCTGCTCGGGGCAGAACATATGAAGCGTCGGCTTTTCTTGGCTGGAATGCACCTCGGGTTTTTCAATATCCATACCCGGCCAGGTTGAGCGAATCAAACTGCGAAATTCCTCAAAATCCTCAGGGTAGTGATACCAAATATTTCGAAAATTTCTTGACGCTCAATGTGTAAGTAATGCCATCCTTGCTGCGTCTTTCTGAAATAAGCGTTCGTCGTGCTCTACCGGGCCTAGTACAGGAACAAAACCAATTGGGGCATTGAATTCTTTTTTGAAACTTGCAGGTGAACGAACAGGTTTGCCTTCATTCTTGCACTTTAAATAACAGGTATTCTGCTCTGGAAATATGAGCTCTAGTTTGTTGCCTCCAGATAATCTAAATTCAATTGTTGCTGGTTGAGAATTGTCGTAATCAGAGAAAATATTTTCAGTGGCGATGGGTAGATCATCAAGTGCAATCCGGTAGCCCCAGCCATCTATACCAGCGGCTTGAATGTATTCTGGATTTCTAGCAACGGCTCTACGCATGCCTTCAGCTAAGATGCGAAATGCGCCGATAATTGTCGATTTTCCAGCATTGTTTGGGCCTACGAGAACATTAAAATGATTGAGCGAAATTGAGTAGCTCTTTAATGCTTTGTAGTTCCTAAATGTGACAGAGGTGAATTGCTTCAAGTCGGACATATGCGTACTTACAGGCCGTGGATAACAATCGGCTTAGTATAAGCTCAACTCACTTATGTCAGCAAAGCAAACGCAGCTATGTTGTGATTTCACAAGTGACAGCATGCGAGGGTGGGCACGTTGTGCCCACTCTAGGATTTTAAGGTTTTGGTTTTTCGCTTTTCATCCCCTGTGCGCCGCCTCGATCAGCCGCAAGGAAGCGGAGGTTTAGGCGAGCACTGTTCGAGTCCCGCAGTGGGGCGCGGGGTGTGCGCTCCGCCAGGTCGAGTTGCGCAGCCCCGCTTGCTTGCGGTTGATCGAGGGTACCCCGCAGGGGCGGCAAACCGGGGTCGCCTTCTTTTTGGTTACTTTTTCTTTGGCGAAGCAAGAAAAAGTGACTAGCTGCCGGTCTACCACCGGCGGTATTGACTTTGGTATTCCACATTATTAGCAATGTAGCGGATAGTCTGAGTTTCTACCCTCTCCCTAACCCTCCCCCTGCAAGGGTGAGGGGAGTTGTTGTAACCCCGGCAACTCAGCCATCACCCCATATCAAACAACAACACTTCCGCCTCCTTCGCCGAGCTCAACTCAACCCCCACCTCATCCGTATACATCAACGCATCCCCTGCAGAAAGCACATATCCATTGGCTTGCAGGCTACCCCTCGCGACATGCAAATAAATTTTACGTCCGGCAGCAATCTGATAATCCAGCATCTCCGCGCCATCCAGCCGCGCTGCAAACACCAGCGCGTCCTGATGGATCAACAGCGACCCTCTCGCCGCATCGGGCGAAGCCAGCATACACCAGCGTCCCTTCTTATCCTGCAGCGGAAATTTCTTTTGCTGGTATCCCGGCGCCAGGTTTTGCCGGTCCGGCATGATCCATATCTGCAGCAGATGCACTGCCTCGCCGGGCGAAGGATTCACCTCGCTGTGCTGCACGCCCGTGCCCGCGCTCATCACCTGCACTTCGCCGTAACGGATGTCCTCGCCATGCCCCATGCTGTCGCGATGGCGCAACGCGCCGCTCAGCACATAGGTCAGGATCTCCATGTCGCGATGCCCGTGCGTGCCAAAGCCGGTGCCGGGCTGCACGATGTCCTCGTTGATCACGCGCAACGGCCCGAAATGAACATGGGCAGGATCGTGGTAATCGGCAAACGAAAAGCTGTGCCAGCTTTCCAGCCAGCCGTGGTGCGCGTAGCCGCGCTCACCTGCTTTGCGCAAAACCATCATATTCACCTCCGTAGTGTTGCAATAGTTTAAGCATGGCTGATGCCTTGTCCATGGTTTCCTGGTATTCCGCCTCCACGTCTGAATCCGCCACGATGCCGCCGCCCGCCCAGCAGCGTACTTCACCACCCGAATAGACCAGCGTGCGGATGACGATGTTGCTGTCCATGTTGCCGTCAAAGCCGACATATCCTATCGCACCGCAGTAGATATCACGACGATGCGGTTCGAGCTGTTCGATGATTTGCATCGCGCGCAGTTTGGGCGCGCCGGTGACGGAGCCGCCGGGGAAGCAGTCGCGCAGCACGTCGAGCGCATCTCGCCCTTCGGCCATCCTGCCCTCTACCGTGCTTATCAGGTGGTGCACATTGGCAAAACTTTCAAGCTCAAATAATTTCGGCACCCGCACCGACCCTGGCACACAGTTTTTACCCAGATCGTTGCGCAGCAAATCAACGATCATCAGATTTTCTGCACGGTCTTTGGGATCGCTGAGCAGATCCTCGGCCAGCTTTCGATCCTGCGGCATATCGCTGCTGCGCGGGCGGGTTCCCTTGATAGGTCTGGTTTCCACGCTGCCGTTCTGCACGCGCAGGAAGCGTTCCGGCGAGGCGCATAGAATCCGGGCCTGCGGCAAGTTGAGAAAGGCTGAATACGGTGCCGGACTCAATCTGCGTAGCGCGAGATAAGCTCCCAGGGCATCGCCCGTTGCAGCGGCGCTGAAACGTTGCGCAAGGTTGATCTGGTAACAGTCGCCCGCGCGCAAATAGTCTTGCACCCGCGCAAACGCGGCTGCATAGCTGTCCGGCGTGAAGTTGGAAGTGATCTTTCCCTGCACACGAAAAGTATCGGCAGGAAGCGTTGGGCTGTTTTGCAGTCGCTGCAATATCTGCGGCAACAATTCCGTCGTTTCGGCAAATCGCTGGTACGAAACCAAACGCGCGGTCTGTAGCCGATGATCCAGCACCAGCGCCCAGTCGTAGATGCCGATCGCCATATCCGGAATCTTGTCCGTAGCCATGCCGGGCAGATGCCCGGCAACACCCGCGTCTATCCTCCGTGCCAGGTCATAACCCCAATAGCCCAGCACACCCCCGGCGAACGGCACGTTTTCTACAGGCACAACCTGCTTACCCAGCTCGATGCGCAGCATTGCAAACGGGTCGCTTTGCGGCTCTTCTTCATTCAGCACCAGCGTATGGTGCGGCGCGGCGGTCAAGATGTCGTAGCGTGCCATGCCGCCGCTATCCAGCCACACCGCCCAAGGCAGATCAGCCAGCGCTGCGTAGTAATGCGCAGCATCGGCCCGATAGGACAGTTCGACAGAATGGAAGCTCATCGCCTGGTCTTTGATTATGCCTGCACTTCAAAATCGGAACTGCTTTTCGCCGATCACGCGTTGCAACATTGCATTGCAAAATCAGCGAGCAGCATTGGGTCGCTGCGTGATCGGCGGATATTGCGCACATGCCACAGATAAAATGGCCGTTATGGAATCAACAAGATAAAAAAGTGATATGTTCAACAAATTCAGGAGGCAGAAAACCCATCGCAAACTGTCTCTGTTTGCAATGAGGACAAAAACACGTACCAACCTGATGTTGGCAAAATAAAAAGGCGCACGCACCAATTAGTGCGCCCTAAAAACCAACTGTGGTTGGCCCCTTGCTACCGCAACAACTGTTCCTGTCAGGACATCAAGGGACCGTCACCACAGCAACACTCCCGATTAGTTCGGCTTGCCAATCCCTGGTGTAGGAAAAGGCCATGTTGCAGCCGGACGTACAGGTGCTGGAGCAGAAGGAGCCGGTGCTGCTGGCCTAGCGGCTGCAGGAGCTGCCACCTTCTTCGCCGCTACCTTCTTCTTAGCAGCCGGCTTCTTGGCTGCAGCCTTTTTCGCTGCTGGCTTCTTCGCCGCTACCTTCTTCTTAGCAGCCGGCTTCTTGGCTGCAGCCTTTTTCGCTGCTGGCTTCTTCGCCGCTACCTTCTTCTTAGCAGCCGGCTTCTTGGCTGCAGCCTTTTTCGCTGCTGGCTTCTTCGCCGCTACCTTCTTCTTAGCAGCCGGCTTCTTGGCTGCAGCCTTTTTCGCTGCTGGCTTCTTCGCCGCTACCTTCTTCTTAGCAGCCGGCTTCTTGGCTGCAGCCTTCTTCGCTGCTGGTTTAGCTTTCTTCTTTGCTGCCATTTTGTTTCTCCTTACATTAATGAAAGTTAAAAAAACAACACCTGCGATTACTACACCTACACCTCCAGCCCGCGCTCAACTTCGAGCAAGGGCTAAAGCCATTACCTTAAGCCTGGTTAGCGGTATGCAACATTAATCCCAGGACAACGCGCCACCGGTTTGATATTCGGTGACACGGGTTTCAAAAAAGTTTTTTTCCTTCTTGAGGTCGATCATTTCCGCCATCCACGGGAACGGATTTGTCGCACCCTGATACAACATATCAACGCCAATCTGCTGGCAACGGCGGTTGGCGATAAAGCGCAAATACTCCTTGAACATGCTGGAGTTCAGTCCCAACACGCCGCGCGGCATGGTGTCTTCCGCATAGGCATACTCCAGCTCCACGCCCTTTTGCATCAAGCCGCGAATTTCCTCTCGGAATTCAGTCGTCCACAGATGCGGGTTTTCCATCTTGATCTGGTTGATCACATCCACTCCGAAATTCAGGTGCATGGATTCATCGCGCAGGATGTACTGGTATTGCTCGGCCGCGCCGGTCATTTTGTTCTGGCGTCCCAGGGCTAGGATCTGCACGAAGCCGACATAGAAGAACAAGCCTTCCATGATGCAGGCGAACACGATCAGACTGCGCAGCAACTGGCGATCCGCCTCCGGTGTACCGGTCTTGAATTCAGGATTGGTCAGGGTATCGATGAACGGCAGCAGGAATTCGTCCTTTGCGCGTATGCTGGGCACTTCGTGATACATGTTGAAAATCTCGCCTTCATCCAGGCCCAGGCTTTCCACGATGTATTGATAGGCGTGAGTGTGGATCGCCTCTTCAAACGCCTGGCGCAGCAGGTATTGGCGGCACTCAGGGTTGCTGATGTGGCGATAGGTACCGAGCACGATGTTATTTGCGGCCAGACTATCCGCCGTTGTGAAAAAACCGAGGTTGCGCTTGACCAGCAGGCGTTCGTCCTCGCTCAGCCTGTCGCTTTTCCACAGCGCGATGTCTGCGGTCATGTTCACTTCTTGCGGCATCCAGTGATTGGCGCAGGCAGCCAGGTATTTTTCCCACGCCCACTTGTACTTGAACGGCACCAACTGGTTGACGTCCGCTTTGCAATTGATGATGCGCTTGTCTTCCACACGGATACGCCCGGCTGGTTTGGTTTGAATTGCAGGCTCAGCCTGTTCCACCTTCTCCATTTGCATGGCCAGCTTTTGCAAGATCAAGGCCTCATCAAATGAAGAAATGCGCATCATGTCCAACGGCATCCCGGCCGGCTTAATGTCTTCTTCAAAGTTCAGCATCTTGTTTTATTCTCCTTTGCTCTAACGTCTAAACAAGGACGAGTCCTCGCACCTCATTCCTCTGCTACTGGCAAGCCTCACATTCAGGATTATCAATCGAGCAGAACTTGGCTTCTTCCACCGCACCGCCGGCGGTTGGAACCGCGTTCAGCGCACCGGCTCGTCCGGTGGATTTTTCCGCCGAAGTCGCACCCATGGTGCGCAAATAGTAAGTCGTCTTCAGGCCGCGCAGCCACGCCAACTTGTAGGTCTCATCCAGTTTGCGGCCCGACACACCGGCCATATAGATGTTCAGCGACTGCGCCTGGTCTATCCACTTCTGGCGGCGCGATGCGGCTTCGATCAGCCAGCCTGGCTCCACTTCAAACGCGGTGGCGTACAAGCTGCGCAACTCTGATGGGATGCGATCGATTTTCGCAAGGCTGCCATCGAAATATTTCAGGTCGGAGATCATTACCTCATCCCATAGACCGAGCTGCTTCAGATCAGCCACAAGATGTTCATTGATGACGGTGAATTCACCGGACAGGTTGGACTTCACAAAGATGTTCTGGTAGGTTGGCTCGATGCAGGCCGACACGCCGATGATATTGGATATGGTGGCGGTAGGCGCGATCGCGATACAGTTGGAATTGCGCATGCCATGCTGCTTGATGCGGGCACGCAACGCGTCCCAATCCATGCTGGCCGACATATCCACTTCGACATAGCCGCCACGCTCCTGGCGCAGCAGTTCAAGGGAGTCTTGCGGGAAAATGCCGCGATCCCACAGGCTGCCGCGGTAGCTGGCATAGCGACCGCGCTCTTCGGCCAATTCTGTCGATGCCCAATAGGCGTAGTAGCAAACCGCCTCCATCGAACGGTCGGCAAACTCGACTGCCGCATCGGATGCGTAAGCGATACGCAAATCGTGCAAACAATCCTGAAACCCCATGATGCCCAAACCCACCGGGCGGTGCTTGAGGTTGGAATTGCGCGCCTTGTCCACCGCGTAGTAATTGATGTCGATCACGTTATCCAGCATGCGCATCGAAGTATTGACGGTGCGGCGCAGCTTGTCATGGTCGATCTGCCCGGCCTTTTCGTGCCGCCCTCCATCCTTGTCATATTGGGGATACAGGTGCGCAGCCAGATTGATCGAGCCGAGATTGCACACGGCGATCTCGCTGTCGCTGGTGTTCAGCGTGATCTCTGTGCACAGGTTGGAACTGTGCACCACGCCGACATGTTGCTGCGGGGAGCGGATGTTGCAGGGATCCTTGAAGGTGATCCATGGATGGCCGGTCTCGAACAGCATGGTCAGCATCTTGCGCCACAGGCTGGCTGCCGGGATCTTCTTGAACAGCTTGAGTTCGCCGCTTGCCGTTTTCGCTTCATAGGCGGTATAGGCACGCTCGAAATCGGCGCCGAACTTGTCGTGCAGATCCGGCACATTGGATGGCGAGAACAATGTCCAGTCGCCGCCCTCCATGACGCGCTTCATGAACAGATCGGGAATCCAGTTGGCCGTATTCATGTCATGGGTGCGGCGCCGGTCATCGCCGGTGTTCTTGCGCATATCCAGAAACTCCTCGATGTCCAGATGCCAGGTTTCCAGGTAGGCGCACACCGCACCCTTGCGCTTGCCGCCCTGATTCACCGCCACAGCGGTATCGTTCACCACTTTCAGGAACGGCACCACGCCTTGCGATTGCCCGTTGGTTCCCTTGATGTGCGCACCCAGCGCGCGCACCGGCGTCCAGTCGTTGCCCAGGCCGCCCGCATATTTGGCGAGCAGCGCATTTTCCTTGATGGCTTCGTAAATCCCGTCCAGATCGTCAGCCACCGTAGTCAGATAGCAAGAGGACAGCTGCGAACGCTGGGTACCGGAATTAAACAAGGTCGGCGTGGAGCTCATGAAATCGAAGCTGGACAGCAGGCGATAAAATTCCGCCGCGCGCGCTTCGCGATCTATCTCGTTCAGGGCCAGGCCCATCGCGACGCGCATGAAGAAGGCCTGCGGCAACTCGATGCGTTTGCCCTCGATATGCAAAAAGTAGCGGTCATACAAGGTTTGCAGGCCGAGATAACCGAACTGCAGATCGCGCTGTGCATCCAGCTCCTTGGCCAGACGCTTCAGATCGAATTGCCCCAGACGGGCATCCAGCAATTCTGCCGCGATACCCTGCTTGATGAACTTCGGAAAATAGGTCGCATACCGTGTCGCCATATCTCCGGGTGCGATTTCTTCTCCCAGCGTTTCGCTGCATATGGTGTTCAACAGCAGACGTGCCGTAACGAAATTATAGGCCGGCTCCTTTTCGATCAAGGAGCGCGCGGAAAGCACCAGGCACTTGCGTACCTCGTGCAGCGCCACGCCATCGTACAGATCCTTGAGGGTCAGCTTGATGACCGCATCTGCGGAAACCACGTCGCCCAGGCCCGCGCAGGCATCCTTCACCAACGCGGAAAGACGGTCCAGATCGAGCGGGCGCACCACGCCATCCTCGCCGGTGACATTGATGATGAGGGCCGGCTCCTTGCTCTTGGACTTGGCGCGGGAGCGCGCCCGCTCTTCGCGGTACAGCACATAGGTGCGCGCCACGTCGTGCTCGCCGGAACGCATCAAACCCAACTCGACCTGGTCCTGGATATCCTCGATGTGCATCGTCCCGCCATGCGGCTGGCGGCGCATCAACGCCGAAACTACGCCCTTGGTCAATTGTTCCACCATTTCTCGAACACGCGCCGATGCGGCACCCTGACCGCCGTTTACTGCGATGAACGCCTTGGTCAACGCGATCGAAATCTTGCCCGGCTCAAAGACAACCACCGAACCATTGCGGCGGATAACCTTGTATTGATCAAACGGATTGGAAGGAGCGGAAGAAGATGAAACAGAGTCGGGAACGTTATTGGCAAGCATCGGAGAGGTTGGAACGCTATCGGTAGCGGCATGCAACATAAACTTGACTCCCTTGAAATCTTTGTTAACTCCAAAAAACCAAAACCACTATATCTAGTATTTTTTTCTAGCAGCGAGGCTAATTGTAGTAGCTAACAAAAATATTGCAAGCGAAAAGTGAATCGATGTTTTTCAGCCGAATCTTATGAGCGTATGCTTATTCTTCACACAGCTCCGCAAGATAGCGCAGCCAGTCGAAACATGGGCCGGGGTCAGTCTTGCGCTGCGGGGAGATGTCGCTGTGTCCGGCAATGCCGCGTATCGGATAGGCTGCGCGCAACGCTGTGGTCAAGCGGCGAAGCGCGGAATATTGCGCATCGGTGAACGGCACGGAATCGCTGCCCTCCAGCTCGATGCCTATGGAAAAGTCATTGCAGCGTGGAGTCCCCTGCCAGCATGATTCTCCTGCATGCCAAGCCCGTTTCAAACAGGGAACAAACTGAACGATATGCCCGTTTCGACGCACGAAGAAGTGTGCCGATACCTTCAGCCCGGCTATCGCCAGATAATAAGGATGTGCCGCGATATCCAGGGTATTGGTGAACAACCGTTGCACACCGTCACCGCCGAATTCGTCCGGAGGCAGGCTGATGTTGTGTATCACCAGCAATTCGACCGCGCCGGCAGGGCGATCATCACAGTTCGGCGATGGGATATATTCGCAACCGGCCAACAACCCTTGCGCATCGATTTTCAAATCCACGCTATTCCGGTTCATCGGTTCCATGCGGATCCTTGATGGCGAGCCGCTCCATGCGGTAGCGAATGGTCCTGAACGTCAGTCCCAATAATCTGGCGGCTGCCGTGCGATTGAACCCGGTCTGCTCAAGCGCCTCCAGCAAGGCCTGTTTCTCGACACGATCCAGGTATGCAGGCAACGGGTACTTGCCGCTGAGAGACTCATTATCCGGTTGGTTATGTTCCACGGGCACCAGCAACAAATCCTTCTCCTCGATTACCCCGGCCAGGCACATCGCCAACGCCCTTTCGATTATGTTCTCGAGTTCGCGTACATTGCCCGGGAAACTGTAGCTTTTCAATGCACTCAATGCACCCTCTGAAAAGCGCACATCCGCATCACCGCGTAAACGTTCCAGAATCCGCTGCGCTATTTCCGGTATATCCTCGCGAGACTCGCGCAGTGCCGGCATCTGGATCGGAATCACGCTCAGACGGTAATACAGATCCTGGCGGAATTCGCCTTGCCGAACGCGTTCTGCCAAATCGTGGTGGGTAGCGCTGATGATGCGAACATCCACTGCTTCCTCATTGGTAGCGCCGATTTTGCGCACGCGCTTTTCCTGTATGGCGCGCAATAATTTGACCTGCATGGGTAACGGCAGATCGGCGACTTCATCCAGGAATAGTGTCCCGCCATGCGCCGCCTGAAAGAAACCGTCACGATCTTTGTCCGCACCTGTGAACGCGCCTTTTTTATAGCCGAAGAATTCGTTTTCCATCAGATTGCCCGGAATTGCCCCGCAGTTCACTGCAATGAATGGCTGATCATGCCGTGCACCGCTCTTCACGATGAGCCGCGCCGCCAGTTCCTTCCCGCTGCCCGATTCGCCGCTGATATGCACCGGCGCCTGGCTGCGCGCCACACGGTTAATGAGTTCGCGCACTTTCTGCATTGCAGGCGAAATGCCGAGCAGCATCTTGTCGTCAGCCGGACCCGCCTGAGGCAGGCTCAGAACGGATTTCACCAGGGCGCGCAACTGTTCCAGCGAAACCGGCTTGCTCAGGTAATCAAACGCACCCGCCTTGAGTGCAGTCACCGCATTTTCCATATTGCCATGCGCGGTGATCACCGCTACCGGCACATCCAGATTGTGCTGCGCGATATGCTTCACCACCTGCAAGCCATCGCCATCGGGCAAACGCATATCGGTCAAACACAAGTCGTAGCGCCGCGCCGCCAAAAACGCCAACGCCTCTTGCACATTGCCCGCCTTGTCGACCTCCAGCCCCATCTTGCGCAGCGCCAATTCCAGCAACTCCAGAATGTCCGGCTCATCGTCCACCAGCAACACATTGTGGCCTTTTGCCCGATAACTATTTGCCATGCTCATGCCCTCCGCCATCTCTGGGCAGCGGTTGAAATACCGCCGAGATTGCCACGATTATCAATATCCATTTAATGCGGCTCTTCAAACGTTATACGGAAGCCGGCACCCGTTCGCCCTTCGACCGCATGATATTCCAGCCGCGCACCATTCGCCTCGCACAACTCCTTTGCGATATACAAACCCAAACCGGTACCTTCGTCGGCAGTTGTAAAAAAGGGTTCGAACAATTTTCCCAGGTGTTCGGCGGAGATACCGGGGCCGTCATCCTGTACAGTCAGAATCATTCGCCTATCCTCCGCACTCATTGTCAACACCACGCTGCCTTGCAGCTTGCGCCCATAACGTATCGCATTGCGGCATAGATTCCACAGCACCTGCCGCAAGTGACCACGGTCAAAGGAAACCTGGACACCGGGCATCCCCTCCAGCAACATTACACCGGGTTCGATCCGTTCAGCCAGGACGAACTCCTCAAAAACGGTTCGCACCATCGCATCCAGATCGAAGACCTCGGCCTGGACGCGATCGCGCCGATTCAGCTGCATTACGTCTTGCACGATCTGATTGATGCGTTGCGTGTTATCCTGCACGATCTGCAACAAACGCTGATGCTTGGCATCGCCCTGTTCTTCTTGCATCAATTCCGTCGCATAGCTGATCGCCGACAACGGGTTGCGCACCTCATGCGCGATATTTGCGGTCAAACGTCCCAGTGCGGCCAGCTTGATTTGTTGCGCTTCAGCCTGCACTCGCTGCATGTCCTCCAGAAAAATCACGGCGCCGTGCGCTGCATCCTGCTCGATGGCAATAAAGCGCAACCGGGCTTGTAAGCCCATGTCCAACTGCAAAATGTCCCGGCTAACACTTCCTGCTTGCTTCCACTTCGCATATTGCCAGAACAGGATCGGAAAGTTTTCCGACAAAGAACTTCCCATACCGACGATTTTGTGCAGCAAGCGCTCGGCACGAAAATTCATTTGCATGATCCTGCCTTGCCCGTCTACCACCAGCACGCCATCCTGCATGTCTCGCATCACCAGACGATTCGCCTCAGACAGGCTGACCAGATCGCGGCCGCGCCGCTGCGCCAGCTGTTGACTATCCACGGCATATTTCGCCAGCGTGTGCGCCAGCCAGGCCACTGCAAAATAGGCCATACACAATAATCCGACCTGCACATACTGCGCCGCATCGGCATCGTCATATAACACCGCATACGAATGTTCCAGCAGCGCGGCAATACTGGCTAGTGCGGCAAAGAACAAGGTGACTTTACCGCGGCTGATCAATCCCGCTGCAGCCAGAGAAATCAAAAGCAAAAGATCGACATTACTCTTTATCCCGCCGCTGGCATAAGAAAGCACGCTCAGCGCAACAATATCCACGCCCATTTGCACTGCCAGCTGCCAAGTGAACCGCGGCCAGTGTATATGCAATGGAATGAATGACAACAACACCGCTGCCAGATACACCACACTTGAACCGAAGAACAGCAACAAGTGGTGAGCACCCAGCGATAGCGAAGAGCCGAATACTCCTGCAAGAAATACGAAAAGACCGGCCAGCGTCAGCCGGTACAGATTGAAATAGCGCAGGGAAAGCCAGAAATCGACAGGTGGGGAATCAGCTACAGGTTTATCAGTCATCACACTCGGATCGGGTTTGGTCGACACTCATTTTCAGCGCCATGTTCACTTGCGATAGGCATCACGGTGTTCCACGCCGCAAAAGAACTTCCCGCCGGAAAGTACGCTTTCGCTCTTGGGCAGATGTACACCGCAGTGCGCGCAACGCACCATATCTTCGGTAACGGGCTGATCTTGCGCCGGAATATTCTTGCGGTATGACTTGATCAGCAGATAAACCACAATCGCAATGGCGATCAGAAGAAATAAACGGCTCATTCTCAATTGACTCCCTATGACAAAACTCGGCCGGCGGACGCATGGTGACCATTATATTACGCAATCAACGCAACGCTCTTCACCTGTGCGAACACTTCCATCCCTGCAACCAATCCGAGCTGGTCGCGCGAGCGGCGTGTGATGCGCGACAGAAGCATCTGCCCGCCGCCAACCGCAAGACTCAAGTTGACCCTATCCTGCCCCTCGTCCCGAATCTCGACAATGCGCGCAGCAAGAATGTTGGTAATGCTGGAACCATGTGGTGCGGTCAGGGCGATACTCACATCGCGCGCCAATACGCGCGCGCGCATCAATGTGCCAGAGGCACGCTCGACCTTGCTCACCCACAGGCTGCCACCGGAGAAATCCAACCGTGTAAGGTGGTAGGTCTCATCCTGGGCGGCAACTGCCGCCTCAATCACCGCGCCAGCGTCATCAAGACGGGCAGTCGGCAAGTCCAGCCGTGACAACATTTCGTCGAGTGCGCCACTGGCTATGACGCGACCCTGTTCCAGCAGCACCAGATGATCCGCCAGCCGCGCCACTTCGTCCAGCGCGTGGCTGACATAGAATACCGGGATTTCCAATTCGCTGTGCAATCGTTCCAGATAGGGCAGTATCTCCCGCTTGCTGGCGGCATCCAGCGCGGAAAGCGGTTCATCCATCAACAGCAGACTCGGGCTGGTAAGCAATGCCCGGCCGATGGCGACCCGCTGGCGTTCTCCGCCTGACAGGCTGAACGGATCGTTGCGGTCTATCAATTTGCTCAACCCGAGCAATAAAATCACCTGTTCCATCTGCACCTTGCGCTGGCCTGCATCTATGCGCTTATAACCATATTCCAGATTGCCCCTCACCGAAAGATGCGGAAACAGGCTGGCTTCCTGAAACACATAACCCAGAGAACGTTGGCTAGTGGCGAGAAACTTTTCGCCCTCCTGCCACACCCTATCTTTCACCCTTAGAAATCCTCCTGCTGCCCGATCCAACCCGGCGATGCAGCGCAACAGCGTGGTCTTGCCGGAACCCGTTGGGCCGAACAATGCAGTGACGCCGCGAGCGGGCAACTGCATATCCACATCCAGCACAAAGCCGGGAAAGGCCAGGTTGAAACGGGCGTGGATCATTTCCGTTTCCCAGTCGGGTTAAGCGTATACAGCACCAGCAACACCACAAAGGAAAACAGCAGCATCGCTCCCGACAACCAATGGGCCTGCACGTATTCCATCGCCTCGACGTAATCGTAAATCTGCACCGACACCACACGGGTCCGATCCGGAATATTGCCGCCTATCATCAGTACCACGCCGAATTCACCGACGGTATGCGCGAATCCCAGCACCGATGCAGTCAGCAAACCGGGCTTGGCCAGCGGCAATACCACGCTGAAAAAACTATCCAAGGCCGAAGCGCGCAGCGTCGCAGCGGTTTCGAGAACACTTTCGGGTATGGACTCAAAAGCGTTTTGCAGCGGCTGCACCACGAAGGGCAGCGAATAGATCACCGAAGCGATCACCAATCCGGCGAAGGTGAATGGCAACACACCCAAGCCCAGCGATTGCGTGAGCTGTCCAAGCGGGCCGTGCGGCCCCATCGCCACCAGCAGGTAAAAACCGATCACGGTCGGCGGCAACACGATGGGCAGCGCCACCACCGCACCGACCGCACCCTTCCACCAGGAACGGGTGCGCGCCAGCCACCACGCGATCGGCGTGCCGGCCAGCAACAGGATAATGGTCACCGCTGTGGCCAGCTTGATGGTGAGCCAAATCGCGGACAAATCGGCGGCAGAGAAAACTGCATCCATCGGATTATTTTACTTCGCCCGGCAACGCAAAACCGTAACGGGTCATGATAGCCCGCACTTCCCTGCCAGCCATGAAACGGGCGAATTCGTGCGCCAGCGCATTGTCAGCGGCACGCCTGGTGATGATGAAGCCCTGCTCCAATGGCTGGTGCAGCTTGTCCGGGATCAGCGCATAACTTCCCTGCTTCGCCAATTCGGGGCCGAGCGCCAGCGACAGCGCGATGATGCCGACCTGTGCGTTGCCGCTCTGAGCATACTGAGCGGTCTGCGCGATGTTTTCGCCATACACGAGTTTGTGTTCCACTTTCTCCCACACACCAGCCGCCTTGAGCGCCTCCTCCGCGCGCTGGCCATAAGGAGCATGTTCGGGATTCGCGATGGCGATTTTCCGGATGGATGGATCGGTGAGATCAGCAAGCGTCATCTTGCCGGCATCGCGCGATTGACTCCACAGCACGATGCGCCCTACCCCGTAAGTTTGCACTTCAGATGCACCCAAGCCTTCCGCGTTAAGCGCGCGAGGGTAGGCGATGTCAGCGGAAAAATATATATCATAAGGAGCACCCTGACGGATCTGCGTGCTGAATTTGCCCGACGAACCATAGATGGTTTCTAGGGATGC
>CAVRKV010000009.1:0-36460 GCA_963721755.1 uncultured beta proteobacterium | reverse complement strand
ATGCGCATGGCGGACAAGGCTTGGGTGCGTTGGCGACGGCGGGATATCGCGTGAAAAAAGGCAGATTGATATGATCGGCAGGCTGACTGGAATATTACTGGAAAAAAATCCGCCGCAGATTTTGCTGGATGTGCAGGGCGTGGCTTACGAACTGGACGTGCCGATGAGCACGTTCTACAACCTGCCGGTGCTGCACGAAAAAGTGGTGCTGCATACGCAACTCATCGTGCGCGAAGATGCGCATCTGCTGTACGGATTTTTGAGCAAGGAAGAGCGCGTTGCGTTCCGCCAGTTGCTCAAGATCAGCGGCGTCGGACCCAAGCTGGCATTGTCGGTATTGTCCGGTTTAAGTCTGAATGATCTGGCCGTTGCAGTGACGAATAAGGAAGCCGGGCGGCTGACCAAGATACCCGGTGTGGGCAAGAAAACCGCCGAGCGACTGCTGCTGGAATTGCAGGGCAAATTCGTAGCGACTGGCGCAGTTGGTGCGGCGGCACAAGGAGCACCTGTCGCATCGTCCGGCAATGACATTGTCAACGCGCTCCTTGCGCTGGGCTACAACGATAAGGAGGCGGACTGGGCGGCCAAACAATTACCCAAGGATTCCAGCGTTTCGGACGGTATCAGGCAGGCGCTCAAGTTGTTGTCCAAGGCTTGAAGCTGCCTCCATGATTTGTTGCGACGATGAGTGAAAGAAACAAGTAAAATATAGAAAGCTGGCGTGGAACTAACAGAAAGGAGCTTGCGATGAAAAAAGTTTTTGTAGTTGGAATCTTGGCAGTATCAGTTGCAATGCCGGCGTATTCAGCCCTGAACATCGGGGTCATGGCGCCGAACTTCGTTACACAGGCCTCCCTTGGCGGCAAGGTATTCACATACTCGCTCGTTGATGCGCTAAAGAAGGGGCCGGTAGTGCTCTATTTTTATCCGGCAGCGTTCACGAAGGGTTGTACGATCGAGGCGCACGATTTTGCCGATGCAATCGATAAATATCAGTCTCTTGGGGCGACAGTGATCGGTGTTTCGCATGACGATATCGAGAAGCTGAACAGGTTTTCGGTCAGCGAATGCCGCAGCAAATTTCCAGTGGCGGCGGATCCCGATCAGAGCATCATGAAATCCTACGATGCGATCCTCGCGGCAAAACCGGAATACGCGAACCGCACATCCTACGTTATCTCTCCCGGTGGCGAGATCATCTATTCCTATACCGACCTGCAGCCGGACAAGCATGTCGAAAATACGCTAGCCGCACTCCGGAAATGGGCGGCGGAACACAAGAACTAAATAACTCAGGGCTCTCATCTTTAAATGAGTTTATGAATAGTCCTGCCAAGCCGCCGAAAAAGGTAATCTGCTTATAGAACGCCTTCAGGTCTTGCAGGCACGGTTGTCACCGGAGTCCGTGAAAATGTCCCGTCTAACGGGGCACCGGTTCAGTGCTCGCCCTTCCGGCTCTTCCACCAAGTTGTTATTCCGGCCAAAACTATGCCCAAGCCGAGCAGCCATAGCCAATATTGTTGCAGGAAGCTTTCATCTGCAATTTTCTTGGCGGGTGGCGCAACAGTTACGGGCGGGCTGGGTTCGGGCGGTATGACCGCCGGTGCTGCAGGTACCGCAATCGGGGCCGGTGCTGCGATAGGAGCGGGTGGCACAGCTTTGGGTGTAGTGTGCCTGGCTCTGGCCACTTTTTTCTTCGCTTGCCGGGGCGCCGGTTTTGCGACGACCGCCGGCTGTTCGGCGACGGCTGCAGGAGCGGGCTCAACTGCTACCTCCGGCGCGGATGGCTTTTCGGCAGCGACTACAACCGGGGCAGGTGCGGCAACAGGAACCGCTTCCGGCTTGGTCGCGCAAGCGGATAAAGCCAGGGCTGAAAGAAACAGGGATACAGGTATCGAAATATTGAGAGTTCTTGACATGGCGTTCTCCCGGAATACGCTTGGTGACATGAGGTCGTGGGGAATCTTCTCACAGTTAGCAATGTCCCGCAAACAAATTGAGTGGAACACCTAATCAAGCATGTTCAAAAAACTCAGCCGGCTATGTAGCTGAATGCATCAAGCAGTAAAGCGAAGGGCGGATTAACCGCCCTTCATTTTGCTGTGCCTGATCTTAACAACTGATCAAAGCAAGTTACGCGCTGATAGCTAAAGGGTAGCAGCTATGGCGGCTATCGTCACTGCCAACGCGCTGAGCCAGCCGAGTTCGCCGAAAAATTTGGTCTCATCCACCGTTAGCTTTTCATTTTTTTTGACTTTCGTGTCTAACCTGTCTAATTCAGCCTGCAATTTTTTCATTTTTTCTCGTACGATTTGTATTTCTTTCAGTTTTTCTTGTTGGGTTTCCATGATAGTTATCTCCTGACGATATATTTGAAGTGAAAAGCGGCGATCCGGCTGGCCACCACATTCAGTTTGGCATTACACCTGAAACGACCCCATAATATCCATGGTCTTGTATATTTGTCAATGATTTACGAGACTATATTGGGGATTTCGATACATCTACATTGGAACTGAATCCATATGCCTTGGCATACGGTTGATGATGCTCGAAAAGGTGCATTCGATGCAACACGATTCCCATAAATCATCGGGGCACATAGGCATTTCATCATGGTTGGTCGTGCCCTGCTGTTTGAGCAACAAGGCACTGTTGTGCTGCCGTACAATGCCGTACATGCATACTCAACCATTCTCTGAGCTCACCCCCGATGCTGTCCTTGATGCTTTGGACAGCATCGGTTTGAGCGGAGACGGCCGATTGCTTGCGCTCAACAGCTATGAGAACCGTGTCTATCAGGCGGGCATGGAAGAGGGGCCGCCGCTGATCGCGAAGTTTTATCGTCCCGCACGCTGGTCTGACGCGGAGATTCTGGAAGAGCACGATTTTGTCGCGACACTGGCAGAGCGCGAGATTCCGGTGGTGCCCCCACTGGAAATTCACGGCCGTACGCTGCACATGTTCAACGGCTTCCGCTTTTCGGTGTTCACCAGACACGGCGGTCGCGCGCCTGAACTGGATGACCGCGACACGCTGGAATGGATGGGGCGTTTCATCGGACGCATCCACGCCGTCGGCGTGCTGGAGCCTTACCGGCATCGCCCCGCGCTGGACATCCAGAGTTTTGGTGTGGAGCCGAGTGGCTACCTGCTGGAGCATGATTTCATTCCGGCAGAGTTGGCCGAGGTATACCGCGGCGTAGTCGCGCAGGCACTGGATGGAGTGCGGCGTTGTTATGACCGAGCCGGTGAGGTGAAAAAATTACGCCTGCATGGCGACTGCCATGCAGGCAACGTGCTGTGGACAGATGCGGGGCCGCACTTCGTGGATTTCGACGACAGCCGCATGGGGCCGGCGATACAGGATCTGTGGATGCTGCTGTCCGGCGAGCGCGTCGACATGACACGGCAATTCTCCGATCTGATGGGAGGCTATGAGGATTTTTACGACTTCGATCCGCGCGAATTGCATCTGGTCGAAGCGCTGCGCACCTTGCGCCTGATCCATTACGCCGCGTGGATCGCGCGGCGCTGGGACGACCCGGCCTTTGCCGTTGCGTTCCCGTGGTTCAATACGCAACGCTACTGGCAAGACCGCATCCTGGAATTGCGCGAGCAGATCGCGCTGATGGATGAGCCACCCTTATTGATTTAGGAAAAGACGAATGCCAACCGAAACAGAATCCATCATCGCCGCCACGCAACACTGGCTCGAAAAAGCCGTCATCGGCCTCAACCTGTGCCCGTTCGCCAAGGCTGTGCACGTCAAAAAGCAGATACGCTATGTGGTCAGTGTGGCGACGACGCCGGAAGCGTTACTGGAAGACCTGATGAACGAGTTGCGCACGCTGCAGGATGCCGATCCCGGGATGATCGACACCACGCTGCTGATTCATCCCTATGTGCTTACCGACTTTCCCGACTTCAATGATTTTCTGGACACGGTCGATATCGCCGTAGCGGAGCCGGAATTCAATGATGAATTCCAGGTTGCCAGCCTTCATCCGCAGTATCAATTTGCGGGTACTGCGCCGGATGACATCGAGAATTACACCAATCGTTCGCCTTATCCCACGCTGCATCTGCTGCGCGAAGCAAGCGTGGACCGCGCCGTGGCTGCTTTCCCGGATGCGGACCAGATCGTTGATAACAATATCGAGACGCTGAAAAAGCTGGGGAACGGGGGGTGGGAGCGGTTGGGACTGGAGAAGTTGCAGGGATGAATCGCGCCACTACTTACCGGCGATTTGCTGAAACAACTCCAGCCGTCTTGCATCGATCTTCCCTTCCGTGACCGCATTGCGCAATGCGCAGCCCGGTTCATATGCATGGCGGCAGTCGTGAAAGCGGCACTGACCAAGATATTGCGCGAATTCAACGAAGCCTTGTTCTATTCCGCCGAAGCTCAGGTGATGCAGGCCGAAGGCTTGCGCGCCGGGGCAATCGATCAGGCCGCTGGATTCGTCGATCCGATACAGCCGCGCGTGGGTAGTGGTGTGTTTGCCGGAATCCAGCGCGGCAGAGATTTCGCGGGTAGCGGCTTGCGCGTCGGGCAGCAGCGCGTTGATCAGCGTGGATTTGCCCATGCCGGATTGTCCGACCAGCACGCTGGTGTGGCCGTGCAGGAATGGCCGCAACGCAGATACATCCTGCTTTGCGCTGAGTTCCAGCACACGGTAGCCGATGGCGCTATAAGGGATGAGCCGTTTGCGCGCAGCAGCTGCGGCATCGGGCAGATCGCATTTGTTCAGCACGATCAGCACCTCGAGTTTCTGGTCGAAAGCTGCCACCAGGCAGCGTGCCAACAACTCGTCGCTGAACGAAGGTTCGGCGGCGACAACGACGATGATTTGCGTGACGTTCGCGGCGATGAGTTTTTCGCGGAAGGCATCGGAGCGATGCAGCAGCGAGCGGCGCGGTGCGATGCGTTCGATCACACCTTGCGCGCCTGTGCCGTTTCCACTCAAAGCGTCTGCCGTGCGTCGAACTTCCACCAGATCGCCGCATGCCACTTCGCTTTTTTTGCCGCGCGTCAGGCAGGCTATTTCACTGCCATCATCCAGCCGTACGAGATACTGGCGACCGAACGCGGCGATTATTTGCCCGTGTAAAAATCTGCTCAAATGTTGAACAGCGCGTCCACTTTCGCGGCGCAGATGAAGTCGTTTTCCGACAGGCCGTGGACGGAGTGAGTGCTGTACTCCACCTGACACTTGTTATAGGAGACAGCAAGGTCAGGGTGATGGTCTTCGCGGTGAGACAGCCAGGCAACTGCATTGACGAACGCGATGGTCTGGTAATAGTCTTTGAAATGGTAGGTCTTGCTGATCAGGCGATCGTAGCGTTGCCAACCTTCGAGCTGCTGCATCAAACTATCAGCTTCGGAGTTCGAGAGCGGTGCAGTACCTGGTTCGCAGGGCTTGCATCGCTTGCTGGTCAAATTACTCGTAGGGCTCATGTCCTGATTCACTTGAATTTGTAAAAAATGTTGAGGTATGAGGCGAGGTCCTGTTTTTCCTGTGGAGAAAAGTGTGCGTTGACATTGCCGCTGCAGATGCCGATTTGCTCGATCAATCCGTCCGGGCTGTTTCTCTTGCGATCGAAGCGGGTGAAGATTTTGTTGCCGTCCCCCCCCATGATCGAATTATGGCATCTGTTGCAATCGTACTTTTCGAATAATTTTTGTCCGTTCTGCGCATTGCCATCGGGAAATGGATTGGCCGATGCGGCTGTTGCGGTACAAATAAAAATAATGGTGGCGATCAGTTTCATTGCCAGTTTCATGATAGTTCTCCTTATCAGGTTTGTGGTGCTTGCAGGTGGGAGATGCGCACCATGGCCGGCGGGTGCGAATCGTAAAATTTTGAATACAGCGGATCGGGCGTCAGTGTCGCCGCATTGTCCTGATACAGCTTGACCAGCGCGTTGACCAGGTCGGCAGCATCTGTTTGCTTCGCGGCGTAAGCATCTGCCTCGAACTCGTGTTTGCGCGAATAGGCAGACATGACCGGTCCCAGCAAGAAGCTGAATATCGGCAGCACCATGAAAAACAGCAGCAGAGCGAGCGCGGTGGAAGGGGTGCGGACGCCAAGTCCCTGGTAGAACCAGGTGGTTTGCATCAGCTGGCCGAGCAGCCACAGGAATCCCAGGCTCAGCGCGAAGGTCGCAGCTATGCGTTTTACCACATGGCGGCGTTTGAAATGGCCGAGTTCATGCGCCAATACCGCCTCGACTTCATTGATGCTCAAGCGCTCCAGCAGCGTGTCGAAAAAAACAATCCGCTTGGTTTTGCCGAAGCCGGTGAAGTAGGCGTTGCCGTGCGCGCTGCGTTTCGAGCCGTCCATCACGAACAAGCCTTGCGCGGTAAAGCCGCAACGGTTGAGCAGTGATTCGATGCGTGACTTCATCGCTTCGTCCTGCATCGGCGAGAACTTGTTGAACAACGGTGCGATGAACGAAGGGTAGATAAACAAGATCAGCAGATTGAACACCACCCACACCAGCCACACGTATAACCACCAGTATGCTCCCATGCGCTCCATCAACCATAACACGCCGAACAGCAGCGGCAAGCCCAGGACAGCGCCGATCAATATGCTTTTCAGCGCGTCCAGCAGATACAGCTTGAAAGTCATTTTGTTGAAGCCGAAACGGGCCTCGATGACGAAGGTGCGATAAATATTGAACGGGGCTTCCAGCAATGAGTAAAGTATAAGCACTGCAACGAGGGTGGCCATGCCTTGTGCGATGGGTGCGCTGAACCAGCCGTTGCCCAGTTCGGCGGAAACCATTCCGGCGATGAACTGAATGCCGCCGCCCAAAGTAAACGCCAGCAACAGTGCGGCATCGAACAGTGCTCCCAGCATGTCGAAGCGCGTCTTGGCCGAGGTGTAGTCTGCCGCTTTTTGATGCTCGCCAAGCCGGACTTTCTGATGGAATGCCTCCGGCACGGCGGCCCGATGCGCGGCGATATGCGCCAGATGACGACGCGCCAGCCACAGCTTGGCCAGCGTGGTCAGCGCCAATGCGGCGATGAAAATAAAAGTAAATTGTGTCGCAGTCATTAGGTGTGTTATTTCAGTGTTCGCAGGAGTGATGGTTGTGACACAATATGCGCCATACCGTTCAACGACAGATGCACGAATTATGGCACAAAACCAAAACTACCTTATCTGGATAGACATGGAAATGACCGGCCTGGTCCCGGATACCGACCGCGTGATCGAAATTGCGCTGGTGATAACCGACAACAATCTGGAAACGATCGCCGAGGCGCCGGTGCTGGTGGTGCATCAGCCGGACAGCGTGCTGGATGGCATGGATGTTTGGAACAAATCCACCCACGCCAAATCCGGCTTGATCGACAAGGTGAAAGCGTCCACGCTGGATGAAGCTATGGTCGAGGCGCAGATGATCGAATTCCTTCAAGAATACGTGCCGACACGCACCTCGCCGATGTGCGGCAATTCCATTTGCCAGGATCGCCGCTTTCTCGCGCGCTGGATGCCTAAGCTTGAGGAATATTTCCATTACCGCAATCTCGACGTGAGCACGCTCAAGGAGCTGGCCAAGCGCTGGAAGCCGGAAATGGCGCAAGGGGTTAAAAAGCACGGCAAGCACGAGGCGCTGGCCGATATCTATGAGTCCATCAGCGAGATGAAACATTATCGCGAACATTTCATCAAGCTATAAATATGGGCGTTCAACAGGTTGATTTGCCTGCACGCCATGCACTGATGAAACTTCTAGCCATTCCACCAGGCCGCCAAAAAGCTTTGCATGGCCGTCTGACTAAGTTGGTAAACTACGCCAACTAAGTCATTGGTTAACGGCAACCAAGTGGCTGATTACATTTTGGAGGTAACGATGACCACTATTAAGCCTATTGCACCTGTCATATCCGAAAACGACCAGGCGCAGGTGATCGAACGACCGGATGGCTTTTACTGGCAGGACAAGCTCACCGAAAAGGTGTATGGCCCTTTTTCCACGCTGCCTGAGGCGGTGCAGGACATGCAAGGCCAGAACGACAATGGCTATGAAGAAGGCGAGACGCTGGAAGACGCTGAAGCGGAGATCGGCATCGCCGACTGGATAGACCCGGAAACCGGTGAGCCGGCAGAAGGTGTGCTGCCGCGCCTTACCGACGAATAGCCGTACGGACGATTAGCGCATCTCCGACACGTTACTGATAAAACTACTGATGTGACTACTAGCCATCTGACTAACCCAGCAAATGACGCTGGGTAAGTCATTGGTTATAGCCACTCGAATAGGCGAGCCAATTACACTCGCCAAGTCGCTGGTTATGGCGAAGCCAGCCGATTGCGGGAGGAGGTGCGATGCGGCCTTCCCGCCCCGATTGCTTCGCAACGCCGTGTCATGGCCGCGCGTCTGGCGTTAGCGGGTCCAGCTGACGCGAAGCAGGTTCTGATCCGGATTGTGGTGGAATTCCAGTTCGCCTTGATAGGCATTATGCAACGCTTCACCGATACCGCGCGCCAGATGGATGTCGGTAGTGGTCACCAAAGTGCCGTGTTCCGTTTTCTCGATGGCCATGATGCGCTGCAACGGGTGCTCGGCTTTTTCTCGCGTTTCCCGATGCTGTATCAGTTGCAGGATTTCCTCTTCGTGAGCTGTGAAAAATTCCCCGGCCAGCGACACATAACCCGCCGGGAAATGGTCGCGCATGCGATGGCAGGCCGGGCAGGTCGTCTGATGCGCATCCTTGGGTTTTGCCAACCATTGCCAGTGGCCGGCGTGGAACACCGCGCCACAGTCCGGACAGACCGTCGGCTCGGAAAGTTTGCCCTTGGTTTTGTAGCTGTCCATTACCGTTTCCAGCGGCAGCCGGTCGCGGCGGATGGGGTGAAAGCCAGCAGGGTGTGATTGGTTGGTCATGATAGTTTCCTTTTATTATTTTGAACGGTATCTAAACAATCCCTGCGTTCAGGGTAGTCACTCTGATCATCGCATCCGCCGCTATTGGCGCAGGTGTAGTTGCCTTGATCGGTTTGAATCGTATTAATCAGTTCGGTTTTGGAATGGCGTTCTGGCTTGATGCAGTGCGGCTTGCCAATGGAACGTACATCTCCCGCTTTCATGATGTTCTCCTCGATTAAAGTTTAACCGTAAACGTTACATTTTAATTTCCATAAATTTAATATGGGTAATAATGCTGCGCCTAATATAATTGACTTACATATTTTATATGCGGGCGGATAAATATTATTTCAATGGCCGTACTCTGAGCCATCATTATAACTCCAGACTCACTAGCCGAAGGGCCCAGGCCGGACTCGATGCAGTCGGCAGCGCGTGGTTGTTGCCGCGCCGCGCGCTTGCGCTGCTCAGACAGAAGAGCCGCCAGGCAAGCCCAGCACCTCAACGTCCATCTGCCACAATTGCGAGATGATCTGCTTCGTTTTGTCTGGCGCAGCGCTGGTCCAGAACTGTTCCGTGCCGGCACGGCTCCCGGTCGATAACAGGTCGGCATTGCTCAGCCGGCGGCGAAGCTCGCGCGCGATAGCGGCGGCCGGGTCGATAATGGAGACAGTTGGTCCGGCTATCTCCTGTATCAGCGCGGCGAGGAACGGGTAGTGTGTGCATCCCAGCACGATGGTGTCGGCTCCCTGCTCCAGCAATGGCACAACATATTGCCCGATCAATGCACGGGTTTTGTCACCGGAAAGATCGCCGGCTTCCACTTGTTCTACCAGTCCGGGGCAGGCCTGAACCAGAATGTTTACATCGGCACCAAACCGGTCGTGCAGTTTCGCAAAATTGTCGCTGGCAATCGTCCTGCTGGTGGCCAGCACCCCGATCACCCCGGATTGGGTGTGCGCCGCCGCCGGTTTGATGGCGGGCTCCATCGCAACGATAGGGATAGAGAATCTTGCGCGCAGCATTTGAATCGCCACCCCGGTTGCGGTGTTGCACGCCACGACGATGGCCTTGGCGCGTCGGCTGATCAGGAATTCGACAATCGCAACCGACCTTGCCTCGATTAATTGCGCGGATTTATCACCATATGGCGCATGGCCTGAATCGGCCATATACAGCAGGTCTTCACCCGGCAGCGCGCGGCGGATCTCGCGCAGCACCGACAATCCGCCCACGCCGGAATCGAAAACACCTATAGGATTTTCTGGAGGACTTTTTTCGGGATTTTCTGCATTCATTTTATTAAACCTGCATGCCCGGTTCAGCGCACACGCTTATGCCCCGACTTCGGGTGTTCCGGCACATGGTGCCCGGATATCTGGCAGGCGCGGCGATAGGCCAGCAGGGTGCTCTGTGCGTTTCCCAGCACGCTGCCAGGCGGATAGCCGCCCACTTCGTCTGCAGCGCCAAACGGGCATCCGCTGAGCAGTTCGATGCCCGCGCTTACATGATCGACAGTGTAGATATGGAATAGACCCTGCTCGACGGCATCGACAATCTTGCGCTCCAGCATCAGGTTGCGGCGGTTGCGGTGCGGGATCAGCACGCCCTGGCTGCTGTCCAGTCCGGCCTTTTCGCAGATGCGAAAGTAACCCTCGATCTTTTCATTGATGCCGCCCACCGGCAAAACTTCGCCGTTCTGATTGACCGCGCCGGTCACCGCGATACCCTGCTTGAAAGGCAGGCCGGACAGCGACGAAAGCAGCACATAAAGTTCGGCGCACGAAGCGGAGTCTCCCTCCACGCCGTGATATTCCTGTTCGAACACGATGGACGCGTCAAGCGCGAGCGGCGCATTATGGGCAAACAGCGCGGACAGATAGTGTTGCAGAATCAGCACGCCCTTGTCGTGGATAGGCCCGGACATTTCCACTTCGCGCTCGATGTTGAGCAGGCCGTCCTCACCGGCAAAGGTACGCGCCGTGACGCGCACCGGGAAACCGAAGCGGTAATCTCCGAGATCGATTTGCGTCAGGGCGTTGAGCTGGCCGACTTTCTCGCCATGCAAGGTGATCAGCACATCGCCTTCGGATATGGATTCCTGTATGCGCTGGTCGGGGTAATCGTGGCGCAGCGTGCGCGCACGCAGTGCCGCCTCGACATCTTGTTCTTCGACAACTGGTGCTTCAACAATCGGCGCCTCGACCAAGCGGCCGACACGGGCACTGCACAGTGCGGCGCTTTCGACCACCAGCGCCTCGGCGCGGGCGAAGATCGCGCTCTGGCGCGACTGGTCATCCACTTCACGGTGCCCATCTTCCAGCAGGCGTGCCACTGCGGCGGCGGAGAAATGCGGCAGCCCGAGATCGCGGCAGGTGTGCGCGACGAAGATCGCCGAAGCGCGGCGGGTCTCGGTGCTGGAAGAAAAGCTTTCGGCAAAGTCCACCTTGACGCGGAAGCGGCGCGCGAACTCAGGGTCTTGTTCCTGAAATTCGTAATACTGTTCGCGCGAACCGATCATGATGATCTTGGTCTCGACATCCACCGCCTCGGGTACCAGCGAAACCGCCGCGATCGGCGCGAAGGCCGTGCCCGGCTCTTCGATCTGCAGCCTGCCGCTGCGCAGAAAGCGCCGCAGCTTCTCCCACACCAGCGGGTCGGCCAGCAGGTCGCGCAGATGCAGCATCAGGAAACCGCCGTGCGCCCGGTGCAGGCTGCCGGCGCGTATCCGGGAAAAATCGGTCACCAGCACATCGTTCTCGGACTGATATTCGATGCTGCCGAACAGCGAGCGGAACAGGGGATTGTCTTCGACGATCACCGGCGCGCCGCGCAGGCCATCGTTGTCCACGACCAGATTGACCCGGTAGCGGGACAACACGGTGCCCAATGCCTCGCGCCGGATATCCTCATCGGTATCGGAAGCCTTGAACAGTTCCAGATTTTCGAGCACGTCATGCACGACCTGATCCAGATACGCGCCGAGCTTGACCGAATCCTTGATCTGCTTCTTCAGTCCGACGCGTATCTCCTGCAACTCGTGATCCAGCAGCGGCTTCACCACCTGCCGCCGCAATGCCGCCAGCGCCTCGTTCATCACCCGTTCCATCGGCCGGGTTTTTTCAAAATAACGGGCGATCTCCGCGCGCAGTTCCTGCTCGGCCAGCTCGATCTTGGCGCGGCGCTCCTTCGGCAACGCAAGCACTTCGTCCTCGGTATAGGCGCGCCCTTTTTTCCCCAGCAGCGTGAAAAGTATGTGTCCGGTTTCGCGGTGCATCGTGAAGCTGCGGGCTTCGGCAAACGCTTCGAGTTCGGCGTAGGCCTTGGTTTCTTCGGCCTTGTGGGTCTTTTCGATGCGCGCACTTTCGGTCTTGTAATCCTGCCCGTCCAGGCGCTGCGGTATTTCCGACTGCAGGGATTTCGTCATCTGCGCCATCAGTTGCCGCAGCAACCGTCCCTGCCCGGCAGGCAGGCGCAGCGCGCGCGGCCTTTCCGGCGCATCGAAGTTGTGCAGATAACACAAGTCGGGTGGCACCGCCCTGTTTGCGGCGGTCGATTGCATCGCCTGTTTGAGCAGCGACGAGCGTCCGCTGCCGACCTCGCCCAACACGAACAGGTTGTAATCCGGCTGATCCATTCCGAGCCCGAAGCGTGCAGCCATTTCCGCGCGCTCCTGCCCGATCCACGGCAGCGGATGCTCCAGCAATTCGGAAGTATCGGCGAACCCCAGCGTATCGGGCGCGATGGTGAGGCGGAGTTCGGCGGGAGTCAGGTTTGAGATCGGCATGATGATTATTGAGTGAAGCGCGTTTTTTGTTTGATTGTGATTAAACGCTTTATGCTGTTTTATGGCAACAGTGATTTTGTGGATGGGTTGAGGCTTTCGATGAACTCAGGGGAGCTTTGTACAAATATGAATAATAGAAAAAACAAAACCGCCGGGGTTGCCCGGCAGCAAGCTACTTTCTTTTGCTTCGCCAAAATAAAGTAACCAAAGAAAAGGCGACCCCGGTTTGCCGCTGCTGCGCGGTTCCCTGCGTTGCTCGACTGGTCAGGCGGCTGCGGAACTCGCGCTACGCGCTCAAACATAACCAGCGACTTGGCTGGCGTCGTTTGCCAGCTTAGTCGAATGGCTAGTTGTTTCATCAGTCCTCGCCGAAATCCCCTGACCAGCCTGCGCTACTCGGCGGCGCACAGGGGGAAGAATAGCGAAAAACAAAACCAAAAAAAGGTGGGCACGATGTGCCCACCCTTTGCAGACGTTCACGAGTAGCCACTAACGACACACTCCTGCCCTTCGCCTTTCTCGGAAGCGGATGTTCAGAACATATCTAAAAAGCCGGTGCAAGCGAAAATGCGGTGCGGTTTATGAGGGGTCCTTTCTGGTGGTTAGGGATGTGGAACACGGGAATTTGTATCAATGTACTTACCAAATCGATTTGTTCTGTACAGAGTAGACATACTACCGTTACCTGACAGGACTAGATTCTCGTCAGCAATGTTCCTGTTCCATCATATTAGGTCATATATGGCTTTCAATAATTGATGGCTAGCAATTTTAGAGCATTGTCACCAAGTTAGGCGAATCCATCTGAAATGATTCACCAAATTAGGCGGTTTCAAGGTAAAAGTGAAAATTTGTAATTAACATAAATAATCTGACTTCAAGAAGTGGATTGTCTCTAACAATGGATTCTGTAGAAGACGGAAATTAATTAACAGGAGAATGTGACATGAATATCAAATTAGGCATACTGGCTACTTTAACAATCGCGGCAATCTCAATGGCTGCATTTCAGTCGGTTGCCATGGCTGACCCAAGCGAGCATTCCGACCAATGGCAGATGAAGTCTGGGGAAATGCATAATCATATACACGCCAAGCTGGATAAATTGGCCGGACGTCTGGAAATTAAAGCTTCACAGCAAGCGACTTGGGAGGCTTACGCCAAATCAGTAGAAATGTTGGCGGAAGGGCATGCAAAGAAACCAAACGAAGATGCTGATGCTGCAACCATCTCACGCTACCGGGCAGACAAGGCAGCCGAGTTTGCCAAGAAACTGGCTACTATCGCTGATGCAACAGCCAAATTGCAAGCAGTGCTTACAGAGGATCAGAAGACCATCTTTAATCAAGCATTGCGCCGATTTTCCCATAGGCATCACGGCCATATGCATCGTGGATGGGGCCATGAAAACCATGAACAGGGTCATGGAGGATGGGATAAGCATGGGAACCGTGATGGTGAATCATCTAAGGACTCTTGGTAGTTCGATTCACACTGAAGCGATCTCGATGTCTCCTATCAGTGTAAATGCCGGCGGTTAAATCAAGCCAGGAATTGGATTGAGCGGAACCTTGCTTTGCCGATATGGTCTATACCAACGTAAAAAATAAGATGCATACGATGTTATCGTTGTCAGAAAAGGTCTTGAGGTGTTAACGTCGGCTTTTCAAGCTACCATCAAATGGACAGGAGGAGATATATCATGAAAAAAATATTATTTATTGCATTTCTTGCGATCATATCGGCCGCTCCTGCTTATGCTGCTGGTGGTCGTGGTGGCGGTTATGGCGGTGGCTGGGACCGAGGTGGGGGCTGGGGCTGGGGAGGAGCTTGGATTGCTCCAGCACTGATAGGTGGTGCTATCGCTTATGACTTGGCTTATCCGTACTATCCCTATTATCCATACTACCCTTATCCGGTATACCAACAGCCATACCCTGTCTATACACAGGCTGCCCCAGCTTATGCACCTAGTCCTGCGCCTTCTTCGGCGCAGTTCTGGTATTACTGTAATTCGGCAAAGGGCTATTATCCATATGTGACTTCGTGCCCCGGCGGATGGCAAGCAGTACCATCGACTCCGCCAGATGCTTCGCCGAGTGTTCCACCAAGTGCTCCAGTCCAACGCTGAATAAGGAGATGGATATGAATTTCACATGGCACCGCAGCGTTATTTATTGTTCGGCACTGCTTGTGTTCTCGGGATGTGCGACCATTCCCAACGGCCCCAGTGTTGCGGTAATGCCTGCGCCTGGTAAGCCGTTCGATCTGTTTGTTGCCGAAGATAAGGAGTGCAGGCAATTTGCACAGCAGTCCATTGGTGGAGCAACAGCGCAACAGGCTGCAAACAACAGTGCGGTCGAAAGTGCTGCAGTGGGTACCGCATTGGGTGCAGTCGCTGGGGCCGCGATGGGCGGCTCGGGGCAAAATGGCGCCGGAACCGGTGCTGCCATTGGATTGTTGGGTGGTGCAATGATGGGCTCGCAGGCTTCTCAATACAGTGGCCGGGAGGCACAGCGCCGGTATGATATTGCATATCAGCAATGCATGTATGCCAAAGGCAACCAGCTCCCCCAATCGGCCGCGTATCGGCCCAGAGTGATCTACTCTCAGCCAGCTGCGCCGCCACCGGCAACTGCGCCATCCTACAATTCACCCCCACCACCCCCTCCACCTTCAGGGCAATAAAGCAGGGGTGATATTCGCAGATTCAGTCATTTAACGTCACAAAGGAAAATCATGAAAACGAAAATAGCAGTGATCACTTCGATTGCAGTAATGATGGCTTCACTTTCATTTGGTGCAATAGCAGACAGCCAGCTCGCACCGGTTGCTCCAGATATGCAGCCACAAAGTGCACAACCACAAGAGGCGCAGCAACGTCACCAAGAGCATTTCGAAAAGATGAAGCAGAAATTGACCAAACATCTTCAAAACAAAATTAGCCGAGCTCAAGAACGACTTGATTGCGTACAAAATGCACAAGATTCAAAAGCTCTTCGTGCGTGCCTTCATGGACACAAGCACAATACGCCCGATCACATGTAATGGCATTTTGGTCGTTATGGTGACAGGCGATTAATTACACTTTAAGGTCGCCCTCAAATTATAAGTCCCCTCCTAAGAGGGGCTTTTTTATTGGTGATGTTATACATCGCCTTTTTCTGGTTATGTTCATCTGGGAACAAAACACAACTAGAATGCTGAACGTCAGTTGGGGAGCAATTTCGCGAATTACCGCTTCTGGCACGTAGCCGTACTTCATTTCATGTAATAGCTTACCCGAAAACGGACGTTCAACGTTCAAATTGAGGGGCAGGCCGATTTTGCGCCGACCCAGCAAACAAGGTAATTTAGCGGATAAAGAGCGATACGGTTACCCACTTCAAAAATAGGGCATGCCTTGCTGTAATACTTTAATTAGCGCATTAGCACTATCATGCAGCATCGCGTTAGGATATTTTTGGCAGTAGACATTCGTCCAATCAGAGACTGATGTTTTGTTAGTGCTATTTAAAAAGCCTTTACTTAGCAAATCATCATACATGGCATTTGCCCCAGACAAATATCCTTGAAGCCAACTTACATAGGGGTCTTCATCTGCAGTCTTATTTTTTCTGTCGAGCCATTGCTTACAAGATATATCTCCAATCGCTGAGCTTGTAACTGCATTTGCGTAACTGTCCATTTCACTGAAAGCCAGAATCACAAGCATTATGGTAACCAGATGCTTAATCATTGATTCTCCTTTGTTACATTCTATGCTTTTGACTGACCGCTATTCGCAGCACACAACCGCCTATCGAGCCTTGTAATAGCCTACCTGAAAGCTGCCCTTGGTGCTTTGCATTCTGCCTACGTGGTAGTTTAATAGTTGGTGAGCAACTTGTTGCCCACCCGATTTTCGGTTTTAGGTTTTTTTTTCTGTGCGCAGCCCCGCTTGCTTGCGGCTGATCGAGGGTAACCCGCAGGGGCGGCAAACCGGGGTCGCCTTTTCTTTGGCTACTTTATTTTGGCGAAGCAAAAGAAAGTAGCTTGCTGCCGGTCTACTACCGGCGGTTTTGATTTTGATGTTGGGTTTTGAATGTTGGGTATCGCTGCGCTCAACCCAACCTACCTCTTTACTTTTTCGCGCCCATCGCCAGCGCGCGCAGCCTGCCTTGCTCCAGCTCTGCCTTATCCGGCTCGACCAGCCAGCCGTGCAGATTGTCCATCACCAGATCGGTCAGCGCGTGCATCCAGTCGTTGCGCTCGTTGAGGCAGGGAATGTAGTGATATTCGCCGCCGCCCGCGTGCCGGAAATCCTCCTTGCCTTCCATCGCGATCTCTTCCAGCGTTTCCAGGCAGTCGGCGACGAAGCCGGGGCAGACTACGTCCACGCGTTGGGTCTTTTGTTTGCCCAGCTCCTTGAGTGTGGCGGTGGTGTAGGGCTTGAGCCATTCCGCCTTGCCGAAGCGCGACTGGAAGCTGACAAAATATTGTTCGGGCTTCAGGCCCAGTTCCTGCGCCAGCAATCGCCCGGTTTTGTGGCATTCGCAGTGGTAGGGGTCGCCCTTGTCCAGCGAGAATTGCGGCAGGCCGTGGAAGCTCATCACCAGTTTTTCCGGGCGGCCGTTCTTCATCCAGTACTCGCCGATGTTGTTTGCCAGCGCCTTGATGTAGCCGGGATGATCGTGATAATTCTTGATGGTGCGCAGCGCAGGTGTGTTGCGCATCTGCAGCATTTCGCGGTACACGCCGTCGAACGCGGTGCCGCTGCTACTCGCGGCATACTGCGGATACATCGGGACAATCAAAATGCGCTGGCAGTTCTGCTCCCTGAGCTTGCGCAGTACGCTGGGTATGGAAGGATTGCCGTAGCGCATCGCGTAGTCCACGACGAACGGCGCCCTGGTGCGCTGGCTCAGATAACCCTGCAGCAGTGCAGTTTGCTTCTCGGTATGAACGCGCAACGGCGAACCTTCCGGCAGCCACACCGTGGCGTATTTCGCGGCGGATTGTTTCGGGCGGGTGTTGAGGATGATGCCGTTCAGGATCGGCCACCAGATCGCGCTGGGGATCTCCACGACGCGCGGGTCGCTCAGGAATTCCTTCAGATAAGGCCGCACGGCTTCGGCAGTGGGTGCATCCGGCGTGCCGAGGTTGATCAGCAGGATGCCGGTCTTGGCGGGTGTGCCGTGTGCGAAAGCGGGTTCGGTTTGGTAGGTCATAGGTTAGTCGCCAAAAGTTCTAATTTCGTCATTCCCGTACAGGCAGGAATCCAGTTAAAGAAAAATCCCTTGCATTGCAAGGACAAATTCAAATGCATATTATAAAACCGGCACGAATTAAGTAACACGTTCGTCCTGAGGTATCGAAGGGTGAGCGGCTGTGAAACAACAGGGCCACTTCGACAATCTTAGGACAGGCTTCGATACCTCAGCCCGAACGGATTTGGGAGGTTAATATAATTGTTTTTCAATTCTGCGATAGCGCGTTGCCGAGCAACCTCGCGGTGATGTCCACGATAGGAATCACGCGCTCATAGTCCATGCGTTTCGGGCCGACCACGGCGAGCGTGCCCACCACTTGTCCGTCGGCAGAGTAGGGCGCGGTGATCACGCTGCACTCCTCCAGCGAAGCCAGGCCGGATTCGCTGCCGATAAAAATATGAATGCCTAGTCCGCGTCGGCTTGCATCCAGCAGTTGCAGCAGCTCGGTCTTTTGTTCGAACAAGTTGAACAGGCCGCGCAAGCGGTTCATGTCGGCGGACAGGTCTTCGATATGCAGCAGATTGTGTTCGCCGCTGATGACGTAATCCCCGGATTGTTTTGCCTGTGCCGCGTCGCCCGCAGCCAGCGCCGCTGCCATCAGCGCGCTCATGTCCTGATGCAATTGCCGCAGCTCGCCGCGTAGCCGGTCGCGGATCTGAGAGAAGCTGCAGCCGATGTAATTCTGGTTGAGGAAGTTGCCCGCCTCGGTGACTTGCGATTGGGTGTAGTCGCGCTCCAGCAAAAGCACGCGATTCTCCACCTCGCCGTCGGGCATCACGATGATCAGCAGCACGCGCTTTTCGCCCAGGCGCAAAAATTCGATCTGGCGCACCGTGATTGCACTGCGTCTCGCGGTGGCGACCACGCCGGTGAAGTGCGTCAGTTCGGAGAGGATGTTGGAGGCCTGGGCGATCAGCCGCGACGGGTTGTCCGGTTGTAGCTTGTTTTCCATCTGCTGCATGCTCATGCTGTCCAGCGGCCTGGTGACCAGCATCGTGTCGATGAACAAACGGTACGCCAAGCCGGTCGGAATGCGGCCTGCCGAGGTGTGCGGGCTGCTGACCAGGCCGATGTCTTCCAGTTCGGACATGACGTTGCGGATGGTCGCCGCGCTGAGCTCCAGGCCGGAATACTGGAGCAGCGCGCGCGAACCGACCGGCTGGCCTTCGCTGATGTAGCGTTCCACCAGAGTCTTGAGCAGGAGTTGTGCGCGGTCGTTTAGCATGGGGCAGATTCTACCATTTGCATCGATACTTACCACGAATCTGCCGAAGAGTGTGCAGTATAATTTCTGATTCAGGGTTGAACTTCTAATTTTTGAACTGCTCAACCACACTTCACTATCAGGGGAGCATGAATGTTGCGCGTATTTTTTGCATTTGGTTTGGTCGTTACTGTCGCCTGGATGACGGCGAATCCGGCGTTCGCGGAAACCCCCGTCGAGGTGCTGGCTGCTCTAAAGGCCGAGGCGTCGGCCACGCCGGGGTTTCAGGAATTCTCGGCCGCGCGCGGGGAGAGTTTTTTCAAGACCAAGCACAATCACGATCTGAGTTGTTCAAGTTGCCACACTGACAATCCTGCCGCGCAGGGAAAGCATTCCGAAACCGACAAGATCATCAAGCCGCTTGCTCCGGCGGCCAACGAGGAACGATTCACCGACATGAAAAAAGTGGCAAAGTGGTTCAAGCGCAATTGCAACGATGTGCTTGACCGGGAATGCACAGCGCAGGAAAAGGGCGATGTGCTCGCTTACCTGCTCACTGTGCGCAAATAATTGCGCGGCTTGCCACACCAAGGCCCACGTCAAAGCGAAGAATGGTGATTTCAACGAACGAAGTTTAAAATTACCCAAGCAGAAAGAGCAATCATGATTCGACGTATTTTGGTTTGGGACATGCCGACGCGGGCTTTTCACTGGCTGCAGGTGTTGTCTTTTGGCACGGCATACCTGACAGCCTTTTCAGAGCGTTTGCGCAATTATCATGTGGCGCTCGGTTACATCCTGCTGGGCTTGCTCGTGTTCAGGTTGCTGTGGGGTTTTATAGGCACACGCTATGCGCGGTTCAGCTCCTTCCTGTTCAATCCGAAGGAGATCGTCACTTATCTGTTGACGATGGTCAAAGGCAGACCGGTTCATTATCTGGGGCACAACCCGGCGGGGAGTGTGTCGGTCTGGCTGCTGTTCGCGCTGGGACTGTTTATTTGCGTGACCGGGGTGATGGCGCTGCAGGATGACGCAAGCGATCTGGTGGTCGATCTGCACGGCATCGCGACCGATGTCATGCTGGGTGTGATATTGCTGCACCTCATCGGCGTGCTGATCAGCAGCATCCTGCATCGCGAGAATCTGGTGCGTTCGATGTTCACCGGTTACAAATCCGCCGAGTCGGATGAAAGTATCCAGCGTTCCTATAATTGGCTGGGTGTGTTGATGGTAATCGCGGTTGTCGTATTCTGGTTCGCTTATGTCAAGAGACCGCTTGGGTGAAGATGAGTTGGTGACATGCCATGCGGCAGGGAAATAGTTTAGTTTAAGGGGTAATGAATGGAGTTGAATTTTAAAGTTGTAAGTATGGCCGTCAGTATCTGCCTGGCGGCCTTATCGGGAATGGTGCACGCAGACGATACAGCGGTGAATCTTGAATTGCCGACTGCCGCAAGTTTTTATACCAATAATTTCCAGTCATTAAAATCACAATCATTCAATTCACAATCATTTGATTCGCGATCAATAAATTCCGGGGCCTACCTGTTGGCAGCGAATGAAGCTGATGCCGTCCAGGGGCAGGCGGAAGCAACTCCTGCGGCGGAATTCAAACCTCCGCTGATGTCGGGCAGAAAGGCCCACCAATATCTGGGTTTGGGAACGCTGGCCTTGTTCGGCTTGACGGTGCTCACCGCGCCGGGCGGCGAAAAGCACAACCCAAATCCGCCAACCACGGGCACTCACCAGTCGCTAGGCCGTGCAACGGCAGCGATGGCGGCCGCCACGGTGATGACCGGTCTGATCTATCACTGGGACGACATTCATTGGGAAGATCCCTTTACCGACCCGGATAAAATGCACGCGAGGCTGGCAGCGGCAGGTGCGCTGCTGATGCTTTATGCCGTGTCGGTAGCACCGGCGCACAACCATTCCGGCGCGGGAATTGCAGGCGGCGCTGCCATGATTGTCGCAGTGAAATTGACTTGGTGACGGGGTGAGATGATGCAAAGAAAATGGAAAGCCGCAGCATTGTTAGCCGCCGTTCTGTCAGTAAGTAGCGCGTACGCCGGGGCGGAAGAAGATTTCTTGGGCTGGCTGCTGAATTTTCATCGGCAAAAAAATGTTAAGCCTGTTAGCGACAAGCAATATCTGGAGGAATGCGGTGCATGCCATTTCGCCTATCAACCCGGGTTGCTGCCGGCAAAGTCCTGGGAGGTGCTGCTGACTGCCGACGCGTTGCGCAAACATTTCGGCGTAAATGCCGAGCTCGACAATGATACGCTGAAAGTCATTCATGATTACGCGGTGGACAATGCAGCGGATAAATCCTGGTACAAACGGTCGCGCAAGATCGCTGTTGCCACTGCGGAAGGCCCGCCTCCGTTGCGGATCACAGAACTGCGCTATATCTCCCTCAAGCACCACAAAATCCCCGAGAAAATGATTAAGGGCAACAAGGGTGTTAAGTCGCTGAGCTTCTGCGACAAGTGCCACACCCAGGCCGCGCAGGGTGTCTATGATGCGGATACCGTGGATATCCCGAATTATCCGAATTGGGATGGTTGGTTTGCCAAGTAGTTCGCGCTGAATCCCGGTTCTGACAAGGCTTTCATTTGATGCTCCCTTGAATCGGTGGTTGAGAGTTGACAGTCAGCAACCCTGACTCTACATTGCGTATCCCTTTCCGATCAGTTGAAAATCAACATGAAGCTCAGTATTTTGCTGCTCGCCCTGGTATCCGTTCTCAGCGGATGCGGCAAGGAATCTGCCCCATCAACAAAAACCGAGCCAGCAAAAATCGAGCAGCCGGCACTGACTCAAGTGGTTGGTTCTGTCATATCCGATAGCGGCAATGTATACAGCGGCGAAATTCGCGCGCGCCACGAGACACAATTGGGTTTTCGGGTGGGAGGGAAAATCATCGAGCGCCTGGTGGACGCCGGTGCGCGAGTTCAGGCAGGACAGGTGCTGATGCGGCTCGATCCCGGCGATACCGGTTTGCAAGCAAGCTCGGCGCAGGCTCAATACCAATTGGCCGCGGCAGATGCGCAACGCTATCGCGAATTGCGCAGCAAAAATTTCGTCAGTCAGTCGGCCCTGGATGACAAGGAAACCGCCCTCAAAGCCGCCGCCGCTCAAGCCGGACTGGCCGGCAACCAGACCGATTACACCACCTTGCGCGCCGATCATGCGGGCGTGATCGCTGCAACATTGGCCGAGGTCGGGCAGGTGGTCAGCGCAGGCCAGGCAGTGCTGCGTCTGGCGCAAGACGGCGAGCGCGAAGTGGCGATCGCGATACCGGAAACACAATTCTCGGGCCTGAAAATCGGCACGCCAGCCGATGTTTCACTGTGGTCTGCCGGAAATGAAGCGGCACATCTCAGCGGTCACTTGCGCGAATTGGTTCCGGTAGCGGATCCGGCCAGCCGCACCTATGCGGCGCGGGTCGCATTAAACGGCGCGGATGCGCGCGCGGCATTGGGGATGACTGCACAGGTGCGGTTCATCAACCATGACAAGCGCGACAAACTGATCGTGCCGTTGTCGGCGATATTCCAGCAGGGCGATCAGTCGGCAGTATGGATCGTGGCTGCGGATCACAGCATCAGCTTGCGTCCGGTGCAGGTCGCAGCCTATCGCGATGATGGAGCGGTGATCGCCAGCGGTGTGGCGGCGGGCGAGCGCATCGTCAGTGCCGGCGTGCACAAGCTCAACGCGGGCGAAAAGATACGCGTCATCGAGGGAGAATTCGCAAACGGTAGCGCGCAATGAAGGGACCGAATCTTTCGGCATGGTCGCTGACGCACCAGCAGATGGTGCTGTATCTGATCATCGTGCTGATGGCAGCTGGGGTGATCTCCTATCTCAATCTCGGCCGCGCGGAAGACCCGGATTTTACTTTCAAGGTGATGGTGGTGCGCACTCTGTGGCCGGGGGCGACGGCGCAGGAGGTCGAGCGCGAACTGACCGAACGCATCGAAAAGAAATTGCAGGAAACGCCGTGGGTGGATGTGCTGCGCTCGGCTTCCAAGCCCGGCGAATCGCTGGTGTTCGTGATTCTCAAGGATTACACGCCCAAGCCGGAAGTGCCGGAAGCCTGGCGGCAAGTGCGCAAAAAACTGGATGACATCCATCATACTCTGCCTTCCGGCGTGCAGGGCCCGTTCCCCAATGATGAATTCGGCGACGTGCAGATCGACATTTTCGCACTGACCGGGGATGGATTCGATCTGAGCGCACTGCGACGTTATGCGGACCGCATCGCGCTGGATCTGAAGCGTGTGCCGGATGTGAAGCGCGTCGAGCTGATCGGCGTGCAGGAAGAAAAGATCTACATCGACGTGTCGCCCAATCGCCTGGCGAGTCTGGGTATCACGCCGCAGCAAGTGGCCGAGGCACTGCAAAAACAGAATGCGGTGAATCCTGCAGGTTTCATCGAGACGGACAGCGACCGCATCCGCCTGCGCGTGAGCGGAGGTTTCGACAGTGTCGCCAGTGTGCGCAACACCGATTTGCTGCCCGTTGGCCAACCGATTGGCGGCCAGCACTTGCGTCTGGGCGACATCGCCAGCGTGAGCCGGGGTCTGGAAGATCCACCCAGTCCGCGGATGCATGTCGGCGGGGTGCCCGCGATCGGTATCGGCGTCATCATGGACAAGGGCGGCAACGTGATCGACCTTGGCGAGAACCTGAAACAGGCAATGAAGGAAATTTCCGCAGAACTTCCGGCAGGGGTAGAGGTGCATGTCGTCGCCAATCAGCCGGAAGTGGTCAAGGGTTCGATTACATTGTTTGAACACTCCCTGACCGAGGCAGTTCTGATCGTGCTGGCCGTGTCGTTCCTCAGCCTGGGCTGGCGCACCGGCACGGTGGTGGCATTATCCATTCCGCTGGTGCTGGCGATCACGTTTTTCATGATGAAGATATTCGGCATCGATTTGCAGCGCATCTCACTGGGCGCGCTGGTGATCGCGCTCGGCCTGCTGGTGGATGATGCGATCATCGCCGCGGAAATGATGGTGGTGAAAATGGAGCAGGGCTGGGACAGGTTCAAGGCTGCCACGTTCGCCTATACTTCGACCGCTTTTCCGATGCTCACCGGCACGCTGATCACTGCAGCCGCATTCACGCCGGTGGGTTTTTCCAAGTCTGCGGCCAGCGAATACACCATCTCGATCTTTCAGGTGGTGACCATTTCCCTGCTGGTGTCGTGGATCGTCGCGGTGGTGTTCACGCCGTACCTCGGCTACAAATTGCTCGACCCGAAAAAACTCATCGCCAAGGCGCAGCGGCATGGCACCGATGTTGACGAAGAACTTTTGATGGAACCACTAGCCATTCGACTAGGCGAGCAAACAACACTCGCCAAGCCGCTGGTTATGGCCGGGCACCCGTATGGCACGCCGTTCTATCGCCGCCTGCGCGCCGTGGTGGTATGGTGTTTGCGAAACCGCTGGAAAGTGATACTCGCGACAGTTTTGATCTTCGTGCTGTCCATCGTCGCCTTTGGCAAGGGAGTGCAAAAGCAGTTTTTCCCCGCCGCCAGCCGATTGGAATTGATGGTGGATGTGTGGCTGCCGCAAGGTGCATCGCTCAAGGCAACCGAACATGAAGTGGAGCGCATCGAGCAGTTACTCAAGGACGATCCGGGCATCGCCTATTCTTCCTCTTACATCGGAAACGGCGCGCCGCGTTTCTTCCTGTCGCTCGATCAGCAACTGTTCGCCGACAATTTCGCGCAGTTCGTCATCGTCAGCAAGGGACTGAAAGAACGCGAGGACATCAAGCGCCGTCTGGAAGCGAAATTCGCCGCGCCCGATGGCGGCTACTCGCATCTGCGCGTGCGCGTGGTGCGGCTGGAGAACGGCCCGCCGATCGGCTATCCGGTGCAGTTCCGCGTGATGGGTGATGATCTGACCCGGCTGCGTGAAATCTCCGAACAGGTCGCGACGATGATGCGCGGCAATGAGCATTTGCAAAACGTCAATTTCGACTGGAACGAAAAGATCAAGAGTGTCCGCGTCGAAGTGAATCAGGATCGCGCGCGCCAGCTCGGCACTTCCAGCCAGGAGATATCTCAGGCGCTGCAAGGCTGGCTGAACGGCGTGGCGCTCACCCAGTACCGCGAAAGGGACCAGTTGATCGACGTGGTGTGGCGGGGCGATACGCGCGAAACGCGTTCGCTGGATCACTTGCCCGATCTGGATCTCCCGCTGTCGGGCGGGCGGCATGTGCCGCTGGCGCAAGTCGCCAAACTGGTCCCGGTTTTGGAAGAAGGCATGATCTGGCGGCGCAATCGCCTGCCCACGATGACGGTGCGCGCCGACATGGCGGATGACACACAGCCCGCGACGGTATCGACGCAGCTTGACGCGCAACTGGATGCGGTACGCACCAAGCTGCCCGTCGGCTATCGCATCGAGATGGGCGGCAGCATCGAAGAATCCGCCAAGGGTCAAACTGCCATCATGAAAGTCATGCCGCTGATGCTGGCCGGCGTGATCACGCTGTTGATGATACAACTGCAAAACATCAGCCGCACAGTCATTGTGCTGCTTACCGCACCGCTCGGCTTGATCGGTGTGACAATGGCGCTGCTGGCGTTCCAGGTTCCATTCGGTTTCGTCGCCAATCTCGGCTTCATCGCGCTGGCGGGAATGATCATGCGCAACGCGGTGATACTGGTGGATCAGATCCGCCAGGACGAGGAAGACGGCAAGACCCAGTGGCAAGCCATCGTCAGTTCCACCGTCCGGCGCTTCCGCCCCATCATGCTGACCGCTGCAGCATCCATTCTGGCGATGATCCCGCTCACCCGCCAGGTTTTCTGGGGGCCGATGGCGGTGTCCATCATGGGCGGATTGGTCATTGCCACCTTGCTGACCTGCCTGTTCCTGCCGGCACTGTATGCGGCGTGGTTCAGGGTGAATGAGGATTGAAATGAGGGGGGAGTCGCGCAAATAAAGGAAGCCCGTGGCTTGTTATTCGCAAATGTTCTCCAAAGCTGACGTTCAGCATTCGAGCTAAGGTTGACTCACTAATGCTGACAAATCCCAAAGCCGTTGTTGTTTCAAAACAATTGATCCAATTTGATGCTTGCGGTGGTTTTGGTTTCGATGCATTGGAAATGGCTTGTTCCAAAACAGAAAGATATGATCTTATTTATTGCCTTGACTGAGGGTTCACTGTAGCGGAGTATAAGCCCAGATGATTATGCAGAGGGCTCAGGTGATGTCCATACGATGGCAGGATTGGATGAATGTTCTGTTGGGTTGCTGGCTCGTTGTTTCACCATGGGAAATGGGGTATACGCTCAACAAGGCCGCCACGGGAAATGGTTGCGGGCTTGGGGCGGTGCTTATCGTATTTAACTTGGCTTCTGCCTGCAGGAAGTCGGATGAAGGGCAGGAAATTTTCAATATCCTGCTGGGGGTATGGCTGATTCTTTCCCCATATTCGCTCGATTTCGCAATGGAGAAGAAAGCGGCGGCCAACGCCATCACGGTGGGTGCAATGGCTGTCTCCCTTGCGATTTGGCAGTTATACGATGCTACCAAAGCCGGGAGGCGTTGATTTTTCCTTTCGCCATGAGGCTCCGCTGGCATTTGAAGCATCAGCAAAACGCCTAATTTAAAGTGCCCACCGTTCGCGGGTAAGATCAATACCGGACGTCCAGGCTGGACAAAGCTGAAGGCACAAATGGCGGGATATTCCAAAATCGAATTACGTGAATTTACCGGTGGTGCGGTGAAACACAATCAACTGCAGTAAGACAACCGCTTTAACCCAGTCAAGCATTATGCATGTTGCTTAACGCATCCAACCCCAATTCACTGAACCCCTCTGCCCGTCTCGCTTCCGGATTTGTATCAAGAACCTTACCAATAAGTTTTAATTTGTACAGTATGGACATACTGTGGTTACCTTATTGGATTAAATTTCATTTTGGTTGGTGCACACTACAGTGGCCGCTTATCCAGTAGGCTGTCCATTGCTGCACAAAACCCCCGATGGGATTTCATTTTATTAGGAGGATGATGTGAATATCAAGGATCTGAATATCAAATTAGGCGTGCTGACCACGATTGTAATCGGGACAGTTTTGATGACCGCTTTTCATTCTGTTGCCATGGCCAGCCCGGGTGGACATTGCGACCATGAACAGATGAGTTCCGAGAAAATGCATGAGTTTATGAAGGCCAGACTGGAAAAATTGGCAGGGCGTCTGGAAATCAAGTCCTCTCAGCTTGCCTCTTGGGAGGAATTCACCAAGTCAGTGGAGTTGCTGTCAGAGCGGCATGCAAAAGAACCGAAAGATGATGCGGATGCAGCGACTGTTTCGCGTTATCGGGCGGAAAGAGCAACTGAGCTAGCCAAGAACCTGACTACTATCGCTGACGCAACAGCCAAATTGCAAACAGTGCTTACAGAGGATCAGAAAAAAATCTTCAATCAGGAATCACATCGCTTTCTTCATAACCGTCATGGCTGGAGCCATCAAAATCGTGGCTGGGGCCATGAAGGCCATGAGCATGAGTGGGAACATGGGAACGCTGATGAGGGGTCACCATCTAAAACGAACTGAGGGAAAGAGTACAGAGACCTTTTGGTCAACTACTAAACAGGTGGCGCGTTATGGATAAACAATGGGATCCAGAAGCGATCAGGAGGCTGCTCGACGAATCCGTTAATCTGATTGATCAGTCGACGCTCCTGCGTCTTCGCGGTGCGCGCTTGCAGGCACTGAAACAGTATGACGCTCGTGGTGCAACCTTGCCATTGTTATCATCATTGTTATCATGGGCTGGAGTGCGTCTAAATATAGACTGGCATGCTTCGGCACATCACCGCAAGCTCTACCGCTGGATTAGTGCACTACTGCTTGTTGCCAGTCTCTTCAGCGGCGTCGCTTATTGGCAGCAGATGATGGTCGAGGATCCAGACGACGTGGATATTGCGATTCTGACGGATGATCTGCCTATCGAGTATTATGCAAACTAAACCACATTCTATATGTCGAACAAATCTAAATTGCTGATCAATTACCTAAAAGCAAATTGGAGAATCCATTTATTGATGATGAGGAAGATACAATGAAACAAATTATTTCCGGAATAATGGTTGGGGCTTTGTTGGTAAGTTCATTGCCTGCTCTTGCCGATCGCGGGGGTGGGCATTGGGAAGGCCATGAAATTCACCGATTTGGTGATCGTGACCTGCATATCTGGCGAGGAGGCCATTGGCATAATGGCCGTCATGGTGGCAGACTCGGCTGGTGGTGGATTGTTGGGGGAGTATGGTATTTCTATCCCCAACCGGTTTATCCATACCCCGACCCTTACACGCCCTCGGTAACGGTGATAAATCAGCAGCCCGCCGTGGTGGTGCCGCAAACGAATACTCCGGTTCCGGTTCAACCGCAGCAAGCTGCCCAGCTGTATTATTACTGCGATTCGGCAAAAGGATATTATCCCTATGTGCCAAATTGTACAGAAGGATGGCGGGCTGTTCCGGCTCAACCCTCTCAGGCAGCGCCGCGTTAAAAGGTTATATAGCGTAACTGTCATGGGTAATGAGAGATTGTTTTTTATTTGCTAACAAGTTGGAGGTGGTAGTCATGCGTCGTTCTATTTTTGCAGTATCGTTCTTGGGGGTTCTCGCCGGATGTGTGACTGTTCCCAATGGCCCCAGCATTGCGGTGATGCCTGCCCCGGGTAAGCCGTTCGATTTGTTTGTTTCCGAGGACAAGGAGTGCAGGCAATTTGCACAGCAGTCCATTGGTGGAGCAACAGCCCAACAGGCCGCAAACAACAGCGCAGTGGAGAGCATTGCAGTCGGCACCGCATTGGGTGCAGTCGCCGGCGCCGCGATGGGCGGTGGGGGGCAAAATGGCGCCGGGACGGGTGCTGCCATTGGTATGCTGGGTGGCGCGGCAATGGGCTCGGAGGCTTCGCAGTATAGTGGACGTGAGGCACAGCGCCGCTATGATATTGCATATGAGCAATGTATGTATGCAAAGGGAAACCAGCTCCCTCAATCGGCCGCATATCAGCCCAGAGCGATCTACTCTCAGCCGCCTGCCCCGGGGCAATCTTACAATTCACCTCCCCCTCCACCACCGCCTTCAAGGTAATTCGGAGGAGCTGATCAATACCGCTTCGGCAAGGTTAAGGTAGCAACCAGACCGCCTTCCGGAGCGTTCTTCAGGGTGATTTGCCCGTCAAGTTTCTTGGCCATATCCTTGGCAATGGAAAGTCCAAGACCAATTCCCCCGGTGTGCCGGCTTCGGGAAGTATCGAGCCGGTAAAACGGGGTGAATACTGTTTCCAACTTATCATCAGGAATTCCCGGCCCTGCATCGCGGATGGTAATTTCAACTTTGTCATCGGTTTCACGAATCACTATGACAGCGCTTTCTCCATAGCGCAAAGCATTTTCAATCAGATTGTTCAGGCAACGGCGTATGGCAAGCGGTTGTAGCCTTATGGGGCACGCATTGCCAGAAACGGCAATAACATCGCCGCGCTCTTTGGCATCTTCGGCTAAAGAATGCACGAGTGCGCCGATATCAAGCAGACAAGCAGCTTCCGGCAGTTCTCCACCGCGCAAATAGTCGAGAGTCGTATCGATAATTTCGGCCATTTCATTGATGTCATTTTGGACATCAGACTTTAACTCCTGCTGTTCAATTTTTTCGGCACGCAACTTGAGGCGGGTAAGCGGGGTACGCAAATCATGCGAAACTGCCGCAAGGAAATGGTTGCGATCCTCCATTTGTTGCTTGAGGCGCGCTTGCATCTGGTTGAAGACCTTGGACGCTTTTCGCACTTCGAATGGACCTGATGTCTCGCTAATGGCTGGACTATTCAGATTCTTTCCCAATTCATCTGCAGCCCGGGCCATGCGTTTTATGGGATTCGAGAGCCAGCGCGCGGCGACCAGCGCGGCCAACGCTATCGCGGCAAGCCGGGCGAAAAAACTGACCAATCCGAATGAATTATGATGGGGAAATTGAAGGTGCTGAACCCGGGTTTCAGGAACAGCCTGCTCCAGGCCAAGGTAAAGGAATATCTCTCTGCCGGCGAAATGACTGAGGGAAAGGATGAAGAACAAAAGCAAAAAGAGCCGGACGAACAGCGAGTCTGGAACGGGAATTTTCATCGGGTCACTTTCGCATCAAACAAATAGCCTTCTCCGCGAACCGTCTTTATCAATTGCGGCATGCGCGGGTCGTCATTAAACTTTTGGCGCACACGGGAAACCAGGATATCTATGCTGCGGTCGAAAATATCCATGTCGCGCCCCCGCGCCTCATCAAGAAGAAACTCACGGGACAGTACGCGATTGGGATGTTCGACAAACACAGCCAGCAAGCGGAACTCCGCATTGGAAAGAGGGATAACCAATTCTTGCGGAGAAACAAGTTGGCGTAAAACAAAATTCAAACGCCATCCCATAAATACTGCTTCTTTATGCTCATTTGCGCTTTCGCGCCCCCCGCGGGTTCTTCTCAGTATTGTCTGGATGCGGGCAACCAGCTCGCGCGGCTCAAAGGGCTTCACAATGTAGTCATCGGCCCCCACTTCCAGGCCGACTACACGATCCATTGCTTCCCCGCGCGCAGTGAGCATGAGTATGGGTATATCTGATTTCGCACGCAGGCCGCGGCACAGGGACAGGCCATCCTCTCCGGGCAGCATTAAGTCAAGAATTACCAGGTCGAAGGTTTCCTTTTCCAAAACTTCGGCCATTGCCTTTCCATCAGCCACGGCAATAACTGACATGCCAAACCCTGATAAATATTCGCGCAACAATTGGCGGATCTGGGCATCGTCATCAACAATCAGAATAGAAAGCATGGCATTTATTTCCTGGAGACAGTTTGGGAACATGCTGCTCGGATAAAGCGCGAGATGAAGGGGTAGCCGGGATTCCCCAGCATGCCAAAGTGCGCTTGAATTCCTGTTCCCCAACCATGCATCCACATGTTGGTATTTTCTAAACAGTTTCGTAGATTCATCTCAAAATCCAAATCCGGAATATCAACACATGGGTCTTCAGCATCATGTACCACTTTACCTTATTTCAATTCCATCTTAACCGTGTCATTCAATTTGCAGTACGACATGTTTGACTTTTTGTGTATCAGCAGAATATCGCCTTTGTACAAATCACGATACAAGCAGTCATGATGGGTTCCCTTCATCGATCTGTATGGATGGAAAATATAATTTTCTTTGGCAAGGAAATTGGGGGGTTTCTGGCGCAAATGGATTCTGCGGTCAATAATGCATGAATGGCTGTATCTAGTCAAAATGAGTCATTAACAGCAATTTGATGGCAGTTCAATAATGTATCAGGTCGCCAGTTGGCGATAGCCCAAGCCAATATTTGTTCAATGTTGTTGAGCCGCAATTCGGCGGGTGGTTGCTGACGCAAAAACACCAGAGCATCGAACAGGGTGGAAACTGCATCACTTTTCCTGACAGGCTGGGCGAGGGTTTGTTTGCTGAGCTTTTCGCCTTGCGCATTCACCACCACCGGCAGGTGCATGTAGGCCGGGGTAGCCAATCCCAGCAGCCGTTGCAAATATATCTGGCGCGGGGTGGAGCAGAGCAGATCAGCCCCGCGCACCACGTCTGTGATTCCTTGAGCGGCATCGTCCATCACCACCACTAGTTGATAGGCAAACAATCCATCGGCGCGCAGCACGATGAAATCGCCGATCTCGTTTTCTAGGTGTTGCGTGATGCGGCCTTGCAGCGCGTCGTTGAATTCAAAGGACACTCCCCCTTCCCCAGCCCTTCCCCCGGAGGGAGAAGGGAGATTGGTTCCCTCTTCTGCAAGGTGCGAGGTGAGGATGTTTGTCCGCACCCGCCATGCCATTGTTCGTGCCACTGTCGTCCCCTCTCCCTCTGGGGGAGGGTTAGGGAGGGGGCGAACTCCATCGCGACACGTCCCCGGATAAATCATCCCATCTATGCCATGCAGCGCCGAATCAGCGATTTCCTTGCGGCTGCATGCACAGGGGTATACCGCGCCAGTTTCTTTCAAGCTATCAAAGGCTGCTTCGTAGGCAGCAGTGCGCTGGCTTTGGTATATGATGCCTTCATCCCAATGTAGGCCATAAGTTTCCAGCGTGCCGAGAATCTCATCGGCAGCGCCCTTGACGGTGCGCGGCGTGTCGAGATCTTCGATGCGTACCAGCCACTTGCCCTGATGATGTTTGGCATCCAGGAAGCTGCCGACAGCGGCGACCAATGAACCAAAGTGGAGAGGGCCGGTGGGGGAGGGGGCGAAGCGGCCGATATATTTGCTAGCGGATTGCATTCACGGAAATGAAGTAAGGGAGAAATACCTCTAGAGGTATCCAATTGATAGTGACCCCAATCAATTGCCAACACTACGAACATTCAAATAGAACTCGAGAATAAGCGGTCTCCCTCGGGGGTATGCAAAAACTTGAGCATAAAATCACCCCTTTCATACTGCTATAAACAGCAGCAATCGAATACTGCCAAATGAATAACGATGTGGCAAGAAATAAATGGTTAAGCGACCACTTCCTCTTCGGTAAACTCCAGCTTCACCTTGCCATCTGCATCAACGTCTACCGTGACCTTCCCGCCGTTGGCCAAGCGGCCGAACAGCAGTTCGTCGGCCAGCGCAGAGCGTATGGTGTCCTGGATCAGGCGTGCCATCGGGCGCGCGCCCATCAGCGGATCGAAGCCGTTCTCAGCCAGATGGTCCTTGAGCGCGTCGGTGAACACGACTTCCACCTTCTTCTCGTGCAACTGCTCTTCAAGCTGCATCAGGAATTTGTCCACCACGCGCAGGATGACTTCGTGATCCAGCGGCGCGAAGGAAATCACGGCATCCAGGCGGTTGCGGAATTCCGGCGTGAAGATGCGCTTGATGTCGGCCAACTCGTCTCCGCTCGCACGGCTCTGGGTGAAGCCGATCTGGCTCTTGTTCAGGGCTTCTGAACCGGCATTGGTGGTCATGATGATAACCACGTTGCGGAAATCCGCCTTGCGCCCGTTGTTGTCGGTGAGCGTGCCGTGATCCATCACTTGCAGCAGGATGTTGAAGATGTCCGGGTGCGCTTTTTCGATCTCGTCCAGCAGCAGCACGGCGTGCGGCTGCTTGCTGATCGCTTCGGTGAGCAAACCGCCCTGGTCGAAGCCGACGTAGCCGGGCGGCGCGCCGATCAGGCGCGACACGGCGTGGCGCTCCATGTATTCGGACATGTCGAAGCGGTGCAATGGCATGCCCATCGCATAAGCGAGTTGCCGCGCCACTTCGGTCTTGCCGACGCCGGTAGGGCCGGAGAACAGGAAGCTGCCTATCGGTTTTTGCGGATTGCCCAAACCGCTGCGCGACATCTTGATGGCGGTGGCAAGCGCGTCAATCGCCTTGTTCTGCCCGAAAACCACTGCTTTCAAGTCACGGTCAAGCGTCTTCAGCGTATTGCGATCATCGGAGGAGACAGTGCGCGGCGGAATGCGCGCTATCTTGGCAATGATCTCTTCGATCTCATGTTTGCCGATGACTTTTTTCTGCTTCGATTTGGGCAGGATGCGTTGTGCAGCCCCGGCTTCGTCCAGTACGTCGATCGCCTTGTCCGGCAAGTGGCGGTCGTTGATGAAACGCGAGGAAAGTTCCGCCGCACTCACAATTGCTGCCGCACTGTATTTGACGCTGTGATGTTCCTCAAAGCGTGTTTTTAAACCGCGCAAAATCGCGATGGTTTGCTCTACGGATGGTTCCGGCACATCGATTTTCTGGAAGCGGCGCGACAGCGCGTGATCCTTCTCGAAGATGCCGCGATATTCCTGATAGGTGGTCGCGCCTATGCACTTCAGTTGCCCGTTCGACAACGCAGGTTTGAGCAGATTGGATGCATCCATCGTGCCGCCGGAAGCAGCACCCGCGCCGATCATTGTGTGAATTTCGTCTATGAACAGTACTGCATTCTGTGCTTCGCTTAGCTCTTTCAGAACGGCCTTGAGGCGCTGTTCAAAATCGCCGCGATACTTGGTTCCAGCAAGCAGCGCGCCCATATCGAGCGAGTACACATGTGCGTCCTTGAGGATTTCGGGCACGTCACTCTCAACAATCAGTCGAGCCAATCCCTCGGCAATCGCGGTTTTGCCCACGCCGGCTTCTCCCACTAGCAGTGGGTTGTTCTTGCGGCGGCGGCATAGCGTCTGGATGACGCGCTCCAACTCGATTTCGCGTCCGATCAACGGATCGATCTTGCCAGCCAAGGCCTGTGCATTAAGATCCTGCGTGTAGCTCTTCAACGCGCCGCCGGCAATCTGCTCCTGTTCTGATTCCGCCTCATTCTGAGGCTTGCTTGGCAGAGCTGCCTGAGTCTTGTCTATGCCGTGAGCGATATAATTCACCACGTCAAGACGGTTGACGTTGCGCTGTGTCAGGAAATATACCGCGTGCGAATCTTTCTCGCCGAACAGCGCGACCAGTATATTGGCACCGGTCACCTCCTTTTTATTGGTGGATTGCACATGCAGAATGGCGCGCTGGATCACCCGCTGGAAACCCACTGTAGGTTGGGTATCCACTTCCTGATCTCCCGGTGTGACCGGAGTATGGGAGGCGATGAAGTCGGTCAATACCTGGCGCAACTCATCGATGTTAACGCCGCACGCACGCAGCACCTTTGCGGCGGAGGCGTTGTCCAGCATGGTGAGCAACAGATGTTCGACAGTGATGAACTCGTGCCGCTTCTGGCGAGCTTCGACGAACGCCAAGTGCAAACTCACTTCCAATTCTTGTGCAATCATTTTAGCTTTCCTCCATGCCGCATCGTAACGGATGCCCGTGTTGTTTTGCAAACTCTGATACTTGAGCGACTTTGGTTTCTGCAACATCCCGGGAATATAACCCGCACACCGCCGAACCCTCATTATGGACTTTGAGCATGATTTGCAACGCATGTTCACGATTCATCTCAAAAAACCGCTGCAACACTTCAATTACAAAATCCATGGTCGTGTAATCGTCATTGAACAGGATCACCTTGTACATGCGCGGGGGCTTTGTTTTAGCGCGTTCCGGTGCGAGTACTGTGCCGCTGTGGTGTTTGGTTGCCATAGTTGTTGGGGTATATTTTGACACCTTATTCGTTTGTATACTTGATGATTAACGATGCTTTTTCAAGTCCAATCGAAAAATATTTTATAAACCACTTGACGATATCAACTAAACAGGAGTAAAAAGCGCGCTGGTGTTTGACTCAAAGTATCTGCAGTACTGGTTTTGCCGTGTGCGATCTTGGATTCAAACAGTTTTGCGGGGGCTTTCCCCGTTTTTTTAGTAAGGATGTAATCACATGGCAACTGGTACGGTTAAATGGTTCAACGATGCAAAGGGATTTGGTTTTATCACTCCCGATGATGGCAGCGAAGATCTGTTCGCGCACTTTTCCGCAATCAACATGAGCGGTTTCAAGTCGCTCAAAGAAGGCCAGAAAGTGACCTTTGAAGTAGTTCAAGGCCCCAAGGGCAAGCAAGCCTCCAATATCCAGGCTCCTTAATCGGTTCCTGGGTTGGGAAAAAAGCCTGGCACGAAAGTGCCGGGCTTTTTGTTTGTACCCTTTGTATCCGCTGAAAAACTATCCTAGGGTGATATGCACAAGTAATTGTTGTTCACCTCGCAAAATCAGACGCTCGAGGTTTGGAAGCCATGTGAACCTGCTTTGCTTACGTTGAAAACCGATCACAACCGCATGCCCATAATTGCTCACTTGGAGTGCCTGCAATATGCTTGAACCTCATCACTCTATGATGTTATAAGGGGTTTTTGTTTTTTCTTTGTATCAGTGCTGCCTTGCTGGTCACAGCCCTAACGGACTTTGTGCTGGAAGGTGGTCGTTTAGAAAAATCCAATTGACCAAATGAACAGCTATCCAGAATCATCAAGCAATCTTGATTTAAAACAGTACACAATCGACCACGTGCTGGATGGCATTTACTGGTGCGATGAACAGGCACGGATTCTGGATGTGAATGATAGTGCCTGCAAAATGGTCGGCTACAGCAGGGAAGAGCTGCTATCCATGACGGTGGCACAGCTAGACCCGAATTTTTCTATCGAAACATGGCCTGCACGCTGGGATTTTCTTAAGAAGCAAGGCTCAGCCACATTCGAGACTCTCCATCGACACAAAGACGGCCGTGTCATCACTGTCGAAATCACTGCAAACTTTATCAGCTACAACGGCCGGGAACTCCACTGCGACTTTGTGCGCAACATCACCGAACGCAAGCATGTTGACGAGGCATTGCGCATTGCCGCCATTACCTTC
>CAVRKV010000008.1:0-286494 GCA_963721755.1 uncultured beta proteobacterium | reverse complement strand
CTGAAGGAATATGAGAAAACGGTGATGGCTGCAAGAGAATGTGGTATTCCGGTATGCACCCACCTGATCATCGGCTTGCCGGGCGAAACGGAGCGCCATTTCCACGCCTCGCTCGATACCGTTCTTGCCTTGGGAACAGACGGCCTCAAGATACACCCTCTGCATGTGGTCAAAAACACCCTGCTGGCGTCAGAGTGGCGGCACGGCGAATATATACCGCTGGAAGTGGCTGACTACATCAGGATCGCGGCTGATCTGATTGAACGCACACCGCCGCATATCGTGTACCACCGCGTTACTGGCACCGCCTCGAAAGACATACTGCTTGCCCCTTCATGGTGTTCCCAAAAATGGAATATTCTGAACGGAATCGAGCTGGAGCTGAAACGTCGCGGTCATCGTCAGGGAGAGTTTGCCAAACTGCCGGTTACCCAGGAGGAAAACCTTTATGCAGCCTGAATACGAACTGGAACTTGTCTGTCCGGCAGGCAGTCTGCCGGCGCTGAAAGTTGCCGTGGACATTGGCGCGGACTGCGTCTATCTCGGTTTTCGTGATGACACCAACGCCCGCAACTTCACCGGGCTGAATTTCGATGCGGCAAATGCGCGTGCGGGTGTGGTTTATGCGCACTCGAAAGGCGCGAAGGTATTTCTGGCGCTCAACACTTATCCCCGGGCTGAAGGCTGGGAACGCTGGAAGAAAGCGATCGACCAGGCCGCCGACATGGGGATGGATGCAATAATCCTGGCCGATCCGGGTCTGATGCTATATGCAATGAAGACCCATCCCCAGTTGCACCTCCATCTTTCGGTGCAGGGATCAGCTACCAATTACGAGGCGATCAATTTTTATCACGAGCATTTTGGCATACGCCGCGCGGTGTTGCCGCGCGTACTGTCATTTGCGCAAGTCGAGGAGCTGTCCTGCGGCACCCCGGTGGAGCTTGAACTGTTCGGCTTCGGCGGGCTGTGCGTCATGGTCGAAGGGCGGTGTTCCCTTTCTTCCTATGCCACCGGCGAATCTCCCAACACTTGCGGTGTGTGCTCTCCGCCCAGGGCGGTGCGTTGGCAGCAAACTTCGAGGGGCCTGGAATCACGCCTTAACGGCGTGCTGATCGATAGATACGCGGATAAAGAAAATGCCGGCTACCCCACCCTGTGCAAGGGCCGTTTTGTAGTGGAAGGCGAAACCTACTACGCGATGGAAGAACCGACCAGCCTGAACACGCTTGAGTTGTTGCCGGAACTGCTGCGCATCAAGGTGCGCGGCCTCAAGATCGAAGGGCGGCAACGAAGCCCGGCCTATGTGGCGCAGGTCACCCGTGTCTGGCGCGAGGCGATAGACCAATGCATGAAAGATCCTGCGGGCTTCAGTGTCAGACCCGCATGGGCAGCAGAACTGGGCAATATCTCCGAAGGCCAGCAGCATACGTTAGGAGCTTATCACCGGCCATGGAAATGATACAGCCATGAAACTTGCGCTGGCTCCCATCCTTTATTACTGGCCGCGGGAAAAGCTGCGTGCATACTATGAGGAAATCGCCACCACACCGGTAGATATCGTTTATCTCGGCGAGACGGTTTGCTCCCGGCGCCATGTCATGCGCCTGCATGATTGGTTGGAGGTGGCAAAGATGCTTTCTTCCGCAGGAAAGGAAGTGATACTTTCCACGCTGACGCTGATCGAATCCGGGTCTGACCTGAAATCAATGCACAGGATCACGGAAAACGGCGATTTCACGGTGGAAGCCAATGACATGGGAGCCGTACACCTCCTGGCGCACCGTGTGCCTTTCATTGCCGGCCCTTACCTGAATATCTATAACCCGCAGACTTTATCTCTGATCGCGTCTTTGGGCGCACGCCGCTGGGTGATGCCGGTCGAGATGTCTAACGAAGCATTACAGCCGCTACAACAAGCGCGACCGGCAGAAATGGAAACGGAAGTGTTTTCCTACGGCAGGTTGCCGCTGGCCTTCTCATCGCGCTGTTTCACCGCGCGCTTTCACAACCTGCCCAAGGACGACTGCCGATTTCTTTGCATCAATGATCCCGACGGCAAGACCATGCATACCCGCGAAGGCAAGCCGTTTCTGGCGATCAACGGCATTCAGACCCAATCCGCACAGGTGTACAACCTGATCGGCGATCTGGATTCTTTGCAACAAACCGGGGTTGATGTAGTGCGCATCAGCCCGCAATCCGAACATAGCGGAGAAGTCATCCGCCTGTTCCGCGACTGCATCGATCACCAGGTGGGCCGCGAGAGTGCGATGCGGAAAATGGAGAGCCTGTTTCCGGAAGCTGGCTGCAACGGCTACTGGCATGGTCGGCCCGGGATAGAACAAACTTGCATCGCTAGTGCGATACAACATGAGTGAAGCACGGCAATAGTTTAGTTGGCTTATAATCACCGGGCGGTCACTGAACACCCAACAAGGACACAGAACCTGCGATCGATATGAATATCCCGTCTTTTACTCTTCCCCGGCCGCTCGGCAAAATCTTGTCCATTCTGCCTGGGTATCCGCAGACCTTGCTGTTTGTGCATGCGGCCAACCTGGCGATGGGTGACACACTGCGTTCGGAAGTGATGCGGCCCCTGCAGGGCAAGCTGATCAACATCCATGTGACCGATGCCCGCGTTGATTTTTATTTCACTCTCGACCGCAACGGCATGGTCGCCTGCCACAGGAGCCGGGAACCGGATTTGTCCATCACCGCCAGTGCCAGTGATTTTATGATGCTCGCCCTGCGCAAGGAAGATCCCGACACACTTTTCTTCAGCCGCCGCCTGTGCATGGAAGGTAACACCGAACTCGGCCTGCTGGTGAAAAACACCCTGGATGCGCAGGAGTTGCCGCCTCTCGATATCAGATCATTATCGCCCGTCAGGGTTCTTGCTGAAATAAGGATGCGGTTGCTGTCCTGAAATTAATACTTGTCATGGCATTTAAAAGATACCTTTATTCTTTTGCATGATGGCCTGTCATTCTCCCTGCCTGTGTCCCCTCAGACTTGACTGGCAGCCAGATCCGGGACGTAGATCATGCTGATCCAGCTTGCCGCAATGGGCTTGCTGGTGGCGCTGCTGCCATTAACGATGGTATGGGTATCAAGCGATACCGACAGATACCGCAAGCTGGTATGGGTCACGCTTTTTCTCACGTTCGATCTGATCATGTTCGGCGCCTTCACGCGACTTACGGATTCCGGTCTCGGCTGCCCGGATTGGCCCGGCTGTTATGGGCGTGCCAATCCGCTGCAGGCACATGCAGACATCAGAGCCGCTGAAACCGCAATGCCAACCGGCCCGGTAACCGTAATCAAGGCATGGATTGAAATGATACACCGCTATCTGGCAATGGCCATTGGTGTACTGATCATCGCGTTGATGGCGATCGCTTGGCGCAGGTGGTTGCAATCGGGTCGCAAGGATATGAAATTTTCACCGCTGTTCCCGACTTTGCTGTTTGCATTCATTTGTGTGCAGGGTGCATTCGGCGCTTGGACCGTCACATTGAAACTGCAGCCGGTCATTGTGACCATACATCTGTTGCTAGGCATGACGTTGCTGGCCCTCTTGACATGGTTCGGTGCGCGTTTGAGCGATCATCCGCAACTGCCACAATCGGCGGTACCGCGATCGGCTGTTGCTCTGCGCATACCGGCGATGCTGGCTCTGTTGCTGCTGGCGATCCAAATTGCACTCGGCGGTTGGGTCAGCACCAACTATGCGGCCCTGGCTTGTACAGACTTTCCGTTGTGCCACGGCGAGCTGTTTCCGCAAATGGACTTTGCCAACGGATTTACGCTATGGCGCGATCTGGGGAAGACGGCCCAAGGCGATTACCTGCCTTTCCCGGCCTTGACCGCGATCCACTGGACACATCGCGCCTTCGCCCTTGTCGTGGTAGTGCTGGTTGCGCGGGTGGCACTCGGAGCATTCAAGATAGGCGCTTTACAAAAAACAGCGCGCTGGCTATTGATCATGATCGCCCTGCAATTTGCAATCGGCATATTGAACGTGTTCCTGAAGTTACCCCTCGCACTGGCTGTGGCACACAATGGCACTGCCGCACTCCTCTTGCTATTGCTGGTCACGTTAAATTATAAGATCAGAATCGCGACCGAAACCGCCTAAAATCCGGCCAATACGCGGCTGTACTCCGAATGAAATCCAACGCATGATCTGCCCCGTGTTTCACTCACTCGAATCGCGCAGCACTGTGATCAAATCCAACCGCATTAAAAGCAACTGCGGTATTTTGCGCGTTTGTCTGTATTTTTTTTGTCTACACTTGAAGCAAATTATTCATTCTGAGGTTGACTTCTCGCCAACCGTTTTTGGAATGCCGCGAGTCAGCCGCACATTAAGCGCCTCGCTCTTTTCCAAGAGAAAGTCGTTGCCATAATCAAAGCGCCATGCCCAAGCCCCGGCACGGCGGGTTCTGAACGTTGAATCGGTCCAGTATTTACCGGGCGGAAGTGGCTCAGGAAAAAAAGCTGTAGGAATGGTGGGTCCAGGAAAGAAAATACTGGTGTCCACCAGAGTACTTAACTCCTCTCTGCTTGGCAGATGCCAATCCGTGAAGCCACAAAGTTTTTTTGCATTAATCGCGTAGATGTAGGATTTGGTATCGCAATCGCTGCCGGCGCATACTCCGGCGTTGGCTTTGCCAGGCCAACCACCATTGGTATTTTGATCCGGGTCATACCAACTGTAAGTATTATTTGCGTTTTGCAAGCCTGGTTCGGATTTCTTCACTTCCCAGATCAAATTTGTTTTGTTGTCGCGCACACATGCCCATGGCTGTTTTGTATAGTTTTTGCCATCATTGGTACTGCCATCCTGGTTAAGGCGCGTCATGTCAAATTTATACGGTCCGGGTGGAGAGGCTTCGTCACAACCCGCGATTACCAATGAGCACAACAACAGTAAAGCAAAGCTGTTATAAAAAGAGCGTGAACGCTGATGCGATTCGCTTGTGATAATCATTTTTTTCATTTGGCTCATCCTGTAGTAATGTGAAAAACCTGCTTTAAAGAAGGTACGCATTATCTTTGGTTTGCGTGGGTTATCCAAGCTGGTGTATGAGAGATAATTGCGAATCTCAAGGTCTCCAAAATTGGTCTGTTGAGTCAGGGATGTTTGGAGTGCCGCCCGCTCTGAAATAGCCTGAATTGTTCAGCAACCTGTTATGCGGGCCTTTGAACAACAAGACGATCATGACAAATCCTCCTCGATGCGTTTATATGCGCGCCGATATACTGTGATAGCAATAACGTGTGCATATCCGAGCAGTATGCCTTGCAGCAGCAAACCAAGTGCGACCAACCATGTTGCAGCATTCCACCAGGGTGCGAATAGTGCTGCAAGCAATGTGCCGCGATGCAGCCACAAGTGCCGCCACATCCAATATTCAGGGATTATTTCCTTCATATTGGGAACGCCGCTTTTTATTCCTCCACGGAACAGATGGAACCACACCAGAAAGGGGACGATCTTGTATAACATGCCTTGCGTCAACGACATCGCAAAGCCAACCAGAAATAACACTGCGGGCAGCGGGCCTAGACGGTCAATATCCGGAAAAAACAGGGCTGCCAACGCAAACAGTGCAGCGCACAAAAGTGCCAGCATGCCAAGCCGGAAAAAACTCAACGTGGCATCCGCAACCCGACGGCGGCGCTTGCCTTGTAATCTGAGTGTGGCCACAGCAAAGCTGCTTGCCAATATCCACAACAGGCCTTGTGCCATGATTACCACCCAGCGCAGCCCGGGCTCGAGCAAAAGGGATAGCAGGTTCAACAGCAGCACGATAAATATGGCGGGAGTCAAACCGTTGGCTAACCATTTCGGGTAATTCGGTGTGAGCTGGAACATCGGCACCACCTGATATGACACGCCGACGATGAGCAACATCACCCAACCGCCCAACGACAGACTGATATGGGCCGTGGCCAATTTGGTATAGGGCAGCGACAATCCGGCAGCATAGCCGTGAGCCAGCAGCATACCCAATGCAACAGCTCCGCTGAGCGCGAGGATGGACAGCAATATCGCGGTCTTGGAAGGATTGTGTGCGGGTGAACCGACCAAACTGATCAGACTGGCGCCGATGAATGTAACAAACGCCAATCCCAATAGCGGCCAGGCAAGATTGACCAATACCGGTTTGCCCAGCATGAAACCGGTTGGCAACAGCAGTGTTCCCGCTATCAGCGGCAGGAAGGTGAGCAATGCAGTCAGCCCGGATGCCGGCATCGGGCTGCCGATCACCACCGGCAGAATTTGCTGAATCGCGCCCAGCATGATCATCGTCACGAATCCCAAAGTGATGCAATGCGTGGCGGCGAGCAGCGCGGGGGAATGTATATCCGTAAATGAATCACTGCCGCCCTTTGCAAGCATCAGTGCGGCCAGCACCAGGAACAGCGGTGCGATGGCGAAGTAACGCAACGGCACAGAAATCGGCGGAGCCTGCTCGGTGCTGAGAGATGCGATTTTCATGCTGCGCGAGTGATCAGAATTTCAAAACTGCCATCCTCAAGCTCGGTGGTCTGCCATGTGTACCCGGTGTTGTGCAGCTCATCGTAAAGCGGGTAAGGTTCGCGGTGGATACGAACTTTCAAGGGAGTTCCCGCCGGGAGCGATTGCAGCGCATGCATGATTTTTCCGAATGGCTCCGGCGGAGGAAGTCCGCGTACGTCGATTTCCACACCACTTTCCCTGGGCGTCGCTATCAAACTTTCTGCATGAGGCTGAGAAGAGACTCGCGCTGCGCTGACAGAACGTTATCCGCGATAGGGTAGAGAATTTGCTCTTCCTTGAGGTTGTGCTGCTGCATCGCCATTAGCAACGTTTCCGACAATCCTCCATATCCCTGCGCATCCTGATGAGTCAAGGCGATGGCCATTTGTTCAATCAGTGTATTCATTTGCGCGTGCTCCATGCGCATCATCTGCACCGGGCCTGAAGGGCCGCCAGCAGCTACCAGTGATGGAAAAAGATGTTCTTCTTCCATACGAAAGTGTTTGGCCATGTCAGCACGAAAATTGGCAAATGCAGTTGCGGCTTCACCCCAGTTTCCGGCTACAACAGTTTCTTCGGCGATAGCGAATGCCTCGTCACAACCTTGATGGGCGGTACTCATGAATTCGGCAATGGTTTGCATAGCAGCTTCCTCATATAAATTTAAGGCGGTATGTTCCTTGCGACAATGGCTGGTAAAACTGAGAAACGTTGGCATTATATCAAACATGCACCATACGTACATGTTAATTGTGTGTGCCTGATTCGCGGCACGTTTCGCACATAGTATTTTGCAAACAACTTTCAATCCAGGGAATCCAAAATGATACACGACGGATCCCCAAGTGCTGAAATATGTGCCAGCAACAAGAAAGCCAATCGCTTGCTTAATTTGCCGGAACTATTTCTTCATCACATCTATCCAAAAACCAAATTATCCAAAAGAGCTAGTTCCTTTTCCTCATTTATCTTGTTCTTCAGAAGTATAGGTATACGGCCCATGCAAGCTTAATCTTTATAACTGGAATTTTCCTAAAGGGATCAAAGGCGATGCCATTAATGCGCCCTGTGCAGTTCAGGCCAATGCTCGCACGAGATTTCGCGCAGTTTGGAACTTTTCGGTGCTCAGGTTTGGCGTCTGTCACAACGATTGGTGCAGTATAAATGCAATTATCTTTCAACACCGGATGATTACTAGTTGAAAATGGGCTTTTCAGAGAAAACTAAATAATATGCTGAGGCACTTACACAACGAACTTGAAACAGCGTATTGAATTTACTATTGATCGATACCATGCCAGGAAAACTTATACCCATGACATATCACCGCCAGCTTAATGCGGTTCCGACCATCCCCACTGCACTCGAATCGCCAACGGGGGTTATCGCAGACACGCTTGCGCGCCCATTACAGGAACTGCGCATCTCAGTCACGGATCGCTGCAATTTCCGCTGTGTATATTGCATGCCTGAAGAATCATTCGGGAAGGATCGTGTTTTTCTACCGCAAACTTCGCTGCTGAGTTTTGAAGAAATCACCCGAATTGCACAGATTTTCGTTGCCCACGGCATCCAAAAAATCCGCCTGACTGGCGGCGAACCGCTGCTGCGCAAGCACGTCGAAGATTTGATTGGCCTGCTCGCACAATTGAAAACACCTGATGGTCATAATCTTGAACTAACGCTAACCACTAACGGATCGCTGCTCGCCAAAAAAGCACAATCCCTTAAAGATGCTGGGTTGAATCGTATTACTGTCTCGCTTGATTCGCTAAATGATGCCACTTTCAAGCGCATGAACGGCGTTGATTTTCCTGTATCGGATGTACTGCACGGCTTGGCTGTCGCCCACTCAGTCGGTTTTGAGCCAATAAAGGTGAACATGGTTGTCAAGCGTGGCATGAACGACCATGAAATCGTACCCATGGCGCGCTACTTCAAGGGCTCACCTTTCATCCTGCGATTTATCGAATACATGGATGTAGGAGTTTCCAACAATTGGAAAATGGACGAAGTTCTTCCATCCTCCGAAGTGGTACGGCGCATTGCCGCTCACATGCCGCTAAAAAAAATTGAACCAAGCCACAAAGGCGAAACCGCAGAACGTTGGCGCTATCAGGATGGCAGCGGCGAAATTGGGGTCATTTCAAGCGTTACGCAAACATTTTGCCATGACTGCGTCCGTGCCAGGCTATCGACCGACGGAGTACTCTACACCTGCCTTTTTGCGGCAAACGGCCACAACCTGCGGGCACTGATGCGTGACGGCAAAACAGATCAGGAAATCTCCACTGCCATTGCGCACCTATGGCGTTTGCGCGCTGATCGATACTCAGAGTTGCGGAGTACAGCAACAAATGTTACGGGACAAGCAGTTAAAAAAATTGAGATGTCATATATCGGTGGGTGAATTGTAATGCGTACTGCTCGCGCCTGACATTGCTGGCAACGGCACTGGGCAACTACTTAATATGCCACCATAAACACTTCGAGGATGTTGGTCACGAGACGTTACATCGATATCTCCGTTTCCTGGTCATCAACCTGAGGGCTCTGCTCAGTTTTTTGCTGTCACTTTTGCACCTCTCCCCTTTCCACACCTTGATTTCAGAAGGGCTGAGGGGCGTGGTGAGGCCTGTTTCCGTCATCGGCGTCCATTCGGCCGGAATCTTTGGGGCCGTCGCCAATCCGCTATCACCATCCAGAACTTATTGGTCTGTAGCTGAATGCTTTTGAGGAACCTCTACTTGATCCCGCATCCCCCTTCGTCGCAGGAGGCTGCGGCGGAAAGGTCAACTACGTTGGACGCGCGCAGTGCCGGTTCTGGAAGTTTGAGGCGTCGGGCTTCCGCCTTCGAAAGACGCTCAAGGAAAATAGCCGCCGCCGGGTAGAACCGGTCGCCGCCCCGCTTCCGCGCAAGGGTATAAAGACCCCGCGCGAACGAAGCGGCCCAGCGGCCGAAGTGATCCCGAAAAAACTTTAGAAAGACGTCATCGAGAAGCAATTCCTTCTCCCGCCCGTGACCAAGCTGGCGCGCGGCGATCTTGCGTTCGAGGAGATACTGCAAAAATTCTGCCTCGATGGAGATGTGGTCGGATCGCTCGCCATGCACCGCATCAAGGGCGAAGGACCGGTAGAAGCCTGCGATATCAGCGAGTTGCTGGGTACGGAAGAAAACATTGGTCTTTTCCTCATACTCAACTTCATACGGCGCAACCGCGCCCGAGGCGACCATTCCAAATATGCGGAGGTAGCCCTCGCGGACCTCGGCCGTCTTGACCGGCAGAGCCAGCCCGACCCGCGCTGCGGCCGAGGCGAGTTTCGCTTCGCCGAGGTACCACGCCGCCGCTTCGGCCGCCTCGACATCCTCCGCCAGCGCGAATGGCGCGTGCATCGGATCAGCCAAGCACCGTGCGGCGAGGCGATACAACACCGCCCGTGCGAGAAGCACGGCGCTAAATTGAGTTGTAGTGTTCGGCTGGACGCTCATAGAAAGGCTCCTCAATGGTGATTCGCACGGCTTCCCGGTCCTTGGCGTCGTAGCCGATCACCGTGTCGTTAAAGATCTCTTGGGTAACGCTTCGACCGGAGGGAAGAACTACCTCCCGCTCGCTCACCTTTGGCCCCTCCTTCACATCGAAACGGAAGATTACCTCGCGGGTCGCGCGGAAGAGCGCCAAGACCGCGAGAAGCCTTCGACTCGGGGCGACGTACCGCTCAATGGCCGTTTCGACGCCCGGACCAAACATCTGTTCTAGGTACTGCCTGGGAACCCAGCGCGGCGGGATGTAGAAACCGTTGGGCGAAGTCCCAAACTGCGGATACAACGGCAGGGCGACCTTTTCCTCCTTGACCATATAATAGAGCGGGTTGCTGGAATCTGGCACCCAGTTCCCATCCGCTGCCCTGCGCACGAGTGACTGCATGCGGATCTTCCCGGGACAGGACGCCATGCAGCGGGTCTCAATGGGGACATCGGAGATTTCCTTGGCGCGCCCCTCGATTCTGGGGTAGCAGGCGATGCATTTTTCGGAGGTCCCTGTCGTCGTCCGGTACATCGGCTTCTTGTATGGACACGCCTCGACACACTTGCGGTAGCCCCGGCAGCGTTCCTGGTCGATGAGAACGATTCCATCCTCCTTCCGCTTATAGATCGCCTTACGGGGGCAGGCGGCCAGGCACGCCGGGTAGTCGCAGTGGTTGCAGATGCGCTGGAGGTAGAAGTACCAGCTTGCATGTTCGGGAAGCGACACACCGTTCGCCGGACCTTTCGCCCCGTCTTTGTTATGTGTGGTTTCTTCAAAGATGTTCGGTGCACGCCATTCCTCATCGGTCGGCTGGTACCCCAGAATTCGTTGGTCCACTCCCGGTTCAATGCCGGTCTCGAAAATGGTCTTACCTTGGAAGACGCCCTTTTCATCCCACACCTGCCCTCCGGGGTTCTTCGCTTCGAGCATCGAAAGAAGTTTCTCGTCCCAGTGGAGGGGATAGCCGCCGTAGGGTTTCGTCTCAACATTATTCCACCACATGTATTCCTGCCCCACACCGTAGGTCCAGGTGGACTTGCAGGCCATCGAGCATGTCTGGCACGCGATGCACCGGTTGATGTTGAAGACGAAAGCGAATTGGCGGTCCGGGTGAGCCTCTTCGTACGGGTACTCCATCTCGCGGCCGATCTGGCGATTCAGAACTTTGTGCTCGAACGATTCACCTATGCCTCGACTCTTTGATTCATCAGCCATGATACGCCTCCTTGATATGGTATCTAGTCATGATTCCCCCTCTCGAATCGGTAGCGAAGAACCGGTGAACGTTCGAGCACGCGCGCGATCATCGCCAGCGTCGCGGCCTCGCCCCGCAGGCGATAGTAACGATGCGTGGCAGAATAAAACGGTGACTTGAACAGCTCCAATATTTTATCCGCCGGCATGCCGATCTGGGCGTACTCCTCGACCACCGCCTCGCTCATCGCATCGAGTCCGCCGGGCACATATGCGGAGGCAAGAATCATCGGATCGTCCGGTTCGGCGGACTTATCAGCGCCGGTCATCCGGCCCGCATCATGTCCACTCATGACTTTTTCACCTTGGTAAGCGCACCGGCCAGGTAGGCATCGCCGGCGACCGATCCGCGGCCGGGCGATAAATCCGTCTTGGCACCGTACCAAGCGCCCCGCCCGCCCAGGCCGCCCGCTTCCGCCTTCACGATCCGAACCAGCGTTTCCTTCGGAACGGAGTTGATCGCATGGTTGTCCTCATCGAAGCCGAAGATGAACCCCATTGCGGCGGCCTTTTTATGAAAAAGTGTGTCGGTCTGGTGCATCGGCATCGACCAGGCTCGGGTGATCGACTGATGCGAACCGTAGCGGTAGGACGACTGATAGCTGCTCTCCTCCAAATAGGGGTTGCCGTCGGGGCGTGTTTCGCCAGCGCGCACCGACTTGGGCGTAGACATCCAGCCGGTGTGCTTCATGATGGTGAAGTTCGGGGGAAGCGAGGTGTTGAACTTCACCCGAACCATGCACCGCATCGAGCGTTTCTTGAAAGCATCCTGTTCGTCCTTCCAGCCGATATAGGGCCGGTCGGCCGGGTTGGCATCCACCCAAACGTAGTCGCCGTCCTCCAGGCTGAGGGACGCCGCATCCGCCGGGTTCATCTGAATCTGCCGGTCCGCAACACCCGCAGTACGCGGATCGGTGCGGTAGGGATCGCCCGAGTTGGCTGCCCAAATCATATGCCAGTCGACTACCGCCCAGGAGGAGTGCGTCGAGTGACGCGACTTCGGCGTGGAACAGAAGAAGCGATATCCGTCCGCCCATAGTGGATTGATCGTCAATTTTGCCTCGGACCAGGGCATCTTGATGTTGCGCACCTGACGCAGGTCGGCATCGCTCTCCTTGGGCGAGATTCCGTAGTCGTTCGGCCGGATCATCGGATTCGACGAGACGATCACATTGGGGAGATACGGCGTCGCCTCCACGGCCTCCCGGTGAACGATGAAATTCTCGCCCGCATCGATCACTTCGGGCAGGTCACAGTAGGACGCAAGTCGCCCGCAGTCGGTGTAGAAAGGATTCGAGTCCTTGATCTGCTCGTAAAACGGAATCCTCGGATAGGTCCGGGTGAGAAACAACGCCGACCCCGGCGTGCCGTACTTTCCGTCCATAATGTCTTGCACGGTGTAGCGCCGACCATCTGCGGTCTTGGTGGTCGTCGATGAGTCGAGGATGCGATCGAGATGGACCGAACTCCTTTTCTCCACGATGAACTTCCAGTGGTCCGCGAATCGCTTATCATTCGTCAAGCGCCCAAGGGCTATCGAGACGCCAGCAAAGATTGCCGCGTCATCCCTGCTGTCGTAGAGAGGTCGGATTCCGCCCTTGGCGATCTGGATAAACGGATTCGAGCACGATCCTCCCAGCTCATAGTCCTCGTATTCGAGCCAGGAGTTGGCCGGAAGTATGAGGTCGGCGTACTCGGCCGATCCTGTCCATTCGATCTGCTGATCAACGATCATATCCACTTTGGGCAGGACATTCTCGATGATGTTGTAGTGCCACTTGGCCTGGTTCAAAAGATTGGCGTTGTTGTACCACATCACCTTCGTCGGGGTCGGCATGTGGCTATGCCCGGTAAACACCTTGCGGCCGTGCGGGGTCTGAATGATGGTCGGCCGGTCGCCGGCGCCCCAGTAACCGACTTCCTCGCCATGCATCATATCGCGCGTCGGCACCTTGTTGGCCGGCGTCGCCGGATCGAGCGCCGGGGCGAAGGGATCTTCCTTGGTGTAAACTCCCGCACCGCGCCCGGCCCAATTGGCGCCTTGTAACATCGCGCCCTTGTAGTTGCCGGCCCAGGTGTAGACTCCTGCGCCCTGCTTCCCAATCTCGCCGATGAGCATCATTGGAAGAAACTCCGCCCGATTGTGGAGCGTGGCGTGAAAGTAGTGGTTGACGCCCTCGCCGATGTGAATTGCGACGGGCCTGATCGTGACAAAGTCCTTTGCCAGGCGCTCGAGGAGGGCGGGATCGGCCCCCGTGATCTCGGCGACTGTGGCGAGGTCATAATCGCGCAGATGACTCTTGTAGGCCTCGTAGATGGTCATGGCCTCGAATGTCTTGCCGTCCGTTCCGGTGAGTTCACCCCTCCATTCGAGAGCCGGATTGATGTTCTTCTTGGCGAGCTGCTCACCCACATTGTCGCGAGTTACGGCCCGCGGAGCCTTCGCATCTTCGTCCCAAACGACGAAGTCGCCGATCTTTTTGCGCTGCTCGGAGGTAAGCCCCTGAATCTTGAAGCTAGGACCGGCGGAGAGATCAGGCATCTCGTAGCCACGAATCACCTCTTCCGGTTTGATGCGTTTCAGGGTGTCGGTTCTGAGGAGCAGAGGAAAATCGGTGAAGCGCTTGACGAATTCAACATTGACATGCCCGTGCTCCATGACGTAATGGGCGAGATAGAGAAAGATCGTCGTGTCGGACAGGCCTGCCCGGGCCCTGATCCAGTAGTCGGACTTCGCCGCCGGGGCGCTGTAGTCCGGCGAGATCGAGACGATCTTCCCGCCGCGTTCCATCAGCTCGATGAACCAGTGCGAGTCGGCCATTTTGTTTTCGACAAGGTTTTTTCCGCACTGAATATGGAGCCCGGCGCTAAGGAGGTCTGAGAAATCACAGTCCGAGGCTTGCAGACCCGTGACAAAGGGATAGCCCGGTGCCTGGTCGCCCCGCCAAGTGTACTCGCACCATGGCCGCGCGCCCCTGGCCTTGTCGGGCGACACGCCGCGCACATGGTGATCGAGGAGACCCATCACGTTGCCGAAGCGATAGATGCCAAATTTTCCGATGGCACCATGGATCGGCAGGTTTGATCCGAACTTGAAGGTCCGCGTGCCGGCCCCGTCCCAGTGCTCGAGCATCTCATCGGGATAGCCGTCGCGGGTGAAACGGTCGCCGCCTTCCTTACCCGAGTAGGTCTTGGCGATCGCGAGGAGCCCGCGCGCGGCGTAGTCGTTGGCTTCGTCCCAGCTGATTCGCATGGCATCGTCATTGCCGCGGTCGTCGAAACGGTACTTAGCGCGTAGTTCCGGCTTGTCGGTAAGGGACGGAAAGCCATCGTCGGCCCATTCCTTCCAGCCCTTCCGAATGGACGGACCCTTCAACCGGTGGTTTGCGTAGAGGCGGCGGTGTAGGGTGTAGCCCTTGGGGCATCCGCGTGGATTCCAGTGGGCCGACGTGCTGTTTCCGTAGATGTCGCGGACATTGCCGGCGCCGTAGTTCTGCTCGGTGCGAAGGACCACACCGTTTCGCGTGAACGCCCGGAAGCGGCACATATGGGTGTCGTTAGGGGCGCAGACATAGGTGAAGGAAGAGTCAACATGGTACTGGTCGCGGTAGACCTTCTCCCAGTCACGCGCTGGATAGTACTCGAGGGGATTGCCCACTTCGATGGTGCCGCCCAGCGTTGAGGCCGCGTGCGCGAGTGTGCCAAAGGCGGAAAACCCGTAACCGGCCGCCAGGAGCCCAGCCCCCGATTTGGTAGCAATTTTCAGAAAGTCACGGCGAGTAAGTCTCTTCATGATCATTTTCCTTCTTTCCCTAGAGTTTGAGTCGAATCCATCTTGTCACGGACTTTTGTCCATTCCTGTCGCGCTCGGCGCCGTCCCAGACGGCAAAGGCCGCCCACGTGGATGATTTTGAAAGCGAGGCGATACCGCCGCGCGGCCGAGTGATGAGCACCTGCCAGCGGCCGTTATCCCAACGGGATTCGGAGTATGCTTTGCCATCATCCGGCACGTAGGTGAGGGTTCCGAGTCCGGAGGCGACGTATTCCGCGACCGCGCGTGCCGGGGCAGCGAGCGGGTTCCCCGCCGCGCGCGCGGGCATCGCGAACGGCTGGGATTCCCAGGGGTTCTGATCGCGATGGGTCCTGGCCGGCAACTGCGGTCCTGATAAAACCGCCCGCCACTGGAGAATCCAAACATTTGCGCCTTGCGGTTTTTTGCCGTGCTCCAGCGCACCGCTACCGCCCATCCCGATGTAAGGCGGCATGCTCGAAGCTTCCTGTGGTATCTCCACGGCTACGGCGTCGTGGAAATCCTCCGTCGACCCCTGCAACTGGTGCGGGGTCGCGTCGGGCCAGGAAAAGAGAAATGCGATTGTGTTGGCGTTGGTGAGTGTCTGGACTTCGAGCGCACGGGGCCAAGAATCCCGGTACCAGAGCGGATGGAGCGTGAGCGTCACCGCTGGGGCGTTCGCCCAGGCAGGATCATCGATACTCCACGCAGCCACACCACCGCGCAGCGCTTGGGGATGTCCGGCTACTAAAATCGTGCTCGCCAAGCTTTCCGGTGTCTCGACCGGGAACTTCAGGTCCTTGCGCAGGCTCTTCACATACGCAACGATATCCCACAACTGCGAGGTGGAATACGTGTCGCCGAAGGCAGGCATCGTTGCAAAGGGAATACCCTGGTGAATCCGCGAGTAAATATCCTCCGGCCTCTCTCCGCCCTCAAACGGCGCAGCGACGAGGTTGCGCGGCCGAACAGGATTTCCGGCTACATCAGTTATGCCAAGGGCTACCGGCCCGTTACCCAAGCCTTCCGAACCGTGGCACGCCACGCAAGCCTCGCTGTAAAGTGCCGCCCCGCGCGAGATGCGCGTGACGTCGTCCAAGCCGGCGGGCGGGGAGGGCGGGACGAACGCCGCCGGCGTTTTTCCCGGTACGAAATGGCGGATATAGGCCGCTACGGCAGCGATCTCGTCCTTAGTGAGGACCGACGCGAAGGACGGCATGGCCGTTCCCGGCATGCCGTCCCGCACCCTCTGCTCGATATCAGCGATCGACCCGCCGAATTCGAACTTCCCTTGCGTATAGTTGCGTGGGCGGACATAGAGATACGTCGCCGCAGACCCATCTCCATCCCCTTTAGGTCCGTGGCACCCAAGACATTCGCGCGCGTACACGTCAGCGCCTGATGTGGTGCTTCTGGCGTTGGCAGTTCCGGCCACTTCCCCGTAGGCGGACACGCACCCAACCAGAAAACCGTACGCGATAATGCGGAGAATTCGCTCCCGTCCTTTAGATGAGATGATAGATGATAGAAAATTTTTATTTAATATACCCATCATTAAATCCCCCCAGATTATGCAAAGCCTAAAGCCATGTTAACTACGTTAAGAAAAACGTAAACCACAAAGCTTCTCACTCGGTGATAGCGTATTTCTGCGATAGCACGACAATCCCAAGATTTATTGGTGAAGAATAGGCTTATGTGGGCAGTGTGCCTACCCTTCTGAAGTACAGGGTAAGCGAGGAAAAGGAACTAGTTCTTTTGGGTAGTTTGTTACTTTTTGGTAGGAGGTGATTCTAGGTGATGAGGCCATGCTCCACTGCATACACGGCAGCCTGCACGCGTTTGGCGAGGTTGAGTTTGCGAAGGATGCCTTGTACATGAATCTTGATGGTGGATTCCGACAGATTGAGCACGCGGGCGATTTCCTTGTTGCTGGAGCCGCGGGCGAGCATGATGATGATTTCCCGTTCGCGCGGGGACAGTTTGCCCGGACTAACGTCCGCCACGGCAACATTAGCCGTGCGGGGCGCACGCAGGGAATCTATCAGCTTGCGCGCTATTTTCGGCGACATCACGGATTCGCCGCGTGCTGCATTCTGGATGGACTCCAGCAGAAACTCAGTGTCGATATTTTTCAGCAGGTAGCCGCTTGCCCCGGCGCGCAGTGTTTCTAGCAGGTCTTCGGTATCTTCCGAAACAGTGAGCATGACAACCTGTGTTTCCGGAATATCTTCCTTCATCAGGCGCAACGCTTCCAGTCCGCCGGTGCCAGACATATGCAGATCCAGCAGAACCACGTCGGGCTTGAGTTGTATTGCGCGTTTGGCGCCTTCCAGCCCGTCGCCGGCTTCACCCACCACTTCGAATCCCTTATGCCGCTGCAATACCTGCTTGATGCCGCTGCGAAACAGGGAGTGGTCGTCAATGATCAGAATACGTATTGATTTCATACCCTATACTCACTCCTGTATGGCAGGACAAGACGCACCAACATACCCTGTCCAAGTATAGATTCCAGCACGAGTTTAGCACCAATGCGGTGCGCCCGCTCACGCATGATGCTCAGTCCCACGTGAGCATCGCCTGCGTCGTGCGCTATGTCGAAACCGCTGCCATTGTCGTGAATTAAGAGTACGCATTCTTCATTACTGATGAGTTCCACGGCAACGCGGTTCGCGTTGGCGTGCTTGCGAATGTTGGAGAGCGATTCCTGAACAATGTGCATGACCTGAAGTACATGTTCCGGAGGCAGTTCCAGCACTGTACCTTGCTTGGAAAAGTTAACATGTATGCCGGTTTGTCCCTCAAATTTTTCCAGCGCGCTACGCAAGGCGGATTCCAGGTCGGCGCTGCCGATGCGGATGCGGAAATGCACCAGCAGCTCACGCACGTTATCGTAGCTTTCCTGCACCCCTTCGCGGATTTGTTCCAGCACTTGCAGCGCCTCGGCGGTGTGCCCCTGTTGCAGGTCTTTGTGCAGCAATTGCACTTGGATGTTGAGATAGGCGAGAGACTGGGCAATGCTGTCATGCAGTTCCTGAGCCAACAAGTTGCGCTCCTCCGACACCGCCATTTCCTTTTCGCACGCAGCAAACCGCCGGTTTTCTATGACAATGCCAAGATGTTGCCCCACCGACTCCAGCAGGCGGATTTCCGACGAGGGCAAAATGCGCGGTTCTTTGAAAAACAGATTAAGTATGCCCAGCACCTTCTGCTTGGAACGGATTGGAACCGCCACTACCCCATTGAATCCTTCCCGTTTGCATGCATACAACGGCGCCGGAGTTATCGGAATGGAAAAATCGGAATTGACCACAACACCGTGACGCGCCACATCGCCGCACAGGCAAGTGCCAAGAGGGAGGCAATTTTCCTCGGCTAAAAAAGATTTGGAGACTCCGCGCGTTGCAACGATTTTCAGTTGCTTCCCCATCGGGTCGGTCAGGCGCACTACGCCGTCACAGGCGCCGGTCAGGGTGGACAGCTTATCCAACACGTTACCGCACAGTGGTTCCGTTGCGATCGCGGAATTGAGGAATACAGCCATATCATAGAGTGCCGTGAGTTCGCGGTTCTTGATTTCGATGCTCTGTGTTTTTTCATCTATCCGCTGTTCCATCGTGGCGTAGATTTCCTGCAAATGAGCTGCCATCTGGTTGAATCCTTTGGCCAGATCACTGAATTCGTCCCCGCTGGTTATTAGCAGGCGTACATGGAAATCTCCGTTACCCATACGCTGGATGCCTTCCTGCAGGCGCCTAATCGGATGGACTACAATTAGCGAAAATAATCGTATCAGCAGTACCGTGCCAATCAACGCCAAGCTCGCCAGTCCGAACTGGAAGGAGCGTAGCAGCGTGGCAACTTTGGCGTTGTTGCTCTCCACCATCCCTACCAACACGTCCACGCTGCCAACGAAATTTCCGAAAACAGGCTGGAACTCTGCCAGCATCTTTCCCTGCTCCGCCCGTTGCGGGCTGTCGAGTATGCGTCTGATGTCGGGTTTGATGTCGTCATGCCAGTTTTGCTGCAATTTTCGCCACTGGTCACGGACGTCATTATCCAGGTACAGTGAAAGTGAGCGATGGGGATCATTCTGCAGAAGGTTGGTTAAAGTCGCCTCAAACTGCGTGATCTCCGTTTCGATATCGGTCCGCAGATTTGTCGCCCCCTGAGCTTGAGGCGGTATCGTTTTCCCCACCTGCAGGGCAAGCAGGAAATCAATATGGTACAAACGCATGCGTTCCTTGCCGGCATTATTAATAGCCGCCCCACCACCTTCCAACCGCCAGGATACATACAGCGTCGAACCGATGGCGAGCAGGGCAACAATAAAATAGAGCACCAGTAGGCCGGTAATCTTGTTTTGGAGTTTCAGGGCGAACATGTCAGTATTTTGCTAGTACTCGAAAAGTAGTTTACGCCTCACTCCAGCTGTTGGCTAAAACGGCTTGTTCGGCGATGGCGAATGCGTCATCAGAGGCGTGAGGTTTGCCGCTCATAAATTCGGCAATGGTTTGCATTTCAGCATCCTCATAAAAATTCCGGTCTGTTCGTTTGTAGGGGCAATATCTGATGAAACTGGAAAATGTTGGCATTATATAATAATACATGTATTATACGCACATGTTAATTATGTGTGCGTGGTTGGCGGCATAATTCACATACGGCACGCCTCATACATATTTCAATCCAAGGAGTCTAAAATGACACATGCTTGCTCCAACACTATTTCCTCTGACCTGCGTTATGCGTTCGATGCGCGCGGCGTTGCAAAACGCTTTCGTCACGCCGCAATTTTTGGCGCACTTGATGCGCTGAATCCGGGTGAGACAATGGCCTTCGTCAATGACCACGATCCGTTGCCATTGCTTGCCCAATTGACTCAGCGTTACGGTGAAAACATTGAAATTAATTATATTACCCGCGAGCCGGGACAAGTCATTATCAACTTCAAACGTAAATAGACACTGTCAAGGGGTTCTGAGCCGTGAGTTCGCCAAGCTGCCGCGCTATATAGTTGAAGATGGGCTGCTTGATATAACTGCCGCATTTCGAACTCGAAGGTATCTCAGGTATGGTCCATTCATGATTGACCACAAACGATGTTAAATTATACAGCGTCATTCTGGCATGCGGGTGACTCGTGCCGCACGGGAGCGGATAATGTGAACCAGCTCTTTGATTCAGACTCATTTTTCGGCAATACGGCCCGCCTTCAGACTCATGTTGTATTGGAATAGGCTGCTGATGCCTAAATTGGCACAACGGTCGATACTTAAGGAGACTTTATGGATAAATCGGCCAATAATCTGATAGTGGACATGGAACTGATGCGTCGGCTGGACAAGAATGGTCCGCGTTATACTTCCTATCCCACTGCGGATCGGTTTGTTGAATCGTTCAATGCCGATAGCTATGGCCTATGGGTGGCAAAACGCGAAATTGGCGCTGCCGACCGCGCATTGTCGCTATATATCCATATTCCCTTTTGCAATACGCTGTGCTTTTATTGTGCCTGCAACAAAGTGATTACCAAAGACAAGAGCAAAGCTGCCGAGTACGTGCGCTATCTGATCAAGGAAATGGCCATGCAGGCGATGCTGCTCGGACCTGATCAGGTCATAGAACAGCTGCACTTCGGCGGCGGCACGCCGACTTTTTTGAGCGATGGCGAGATCCGCCTGGTAATGGCCGCGATCCGCCAGCACTTTAGTCTGGTGGAAGACGGCGAGTACTCGATTGAAATCGATCCGCGCAAAGTGAGTGATGAAACCATCGCGCTGCTCGGCGAGGTGGGCTTCAATCGGATCAGTATCGGTGTGCAGGATTTCGATGATGAGGTGCAGCGCGCGGTAAATCGCATTCAGAGCGAAGAAGAAACATTGCGCGTCATTGAAGCGGCGCGTGCAAACGGCTTCAAGTCTGTGAGCATCGATTTGATCTATGGTTTGCCCAAACAAACACTGAAGGGCTTTGGTGTGACATTGGACAGGGTAATTGCCGTCAATCCCGATCGTTTGTCCATCTATAACTATGCGCACATGCCGACCATCTTCAAGCCGCAAAGACGGATTCATGAAGAGGACCTGCCCGCTCCCCAAGTGAAGCTGGACATACTCGACATGGCCATAAAAAAGCTCACCAATGCCGGCTATGTGTATATCGGCATGGATCACTTTGCCAAGCCCGAAGACGAGCTTGCCGTGGCACAGCGCCAAGGCAGGCTGCATCGCAATTTCCAGGGTTATTCCACCCATTCGGATTGCGATCTGGTGGCGCTCGGTCTAAGTGCCATCGGCAAAATCGGTCCGACCTACAGCCAGAATTACCGTGAACTTGAACCATATTACGATGCATTGGATAGGGACGTGCTGCCCATAATGCGCGGCATGGAATTGAACGCCGACGATCTGGTGCGCCGTGCCATCATTCAGGCCTTGATGTGTCACTTCGAGCTTGCCAAAGATACCTTCAGCAGCGAATACCGGATCGATTTTGACGCCTACTTTGCCACCGAACTGGAAGAATTGCGCGAACATGAACGCGAAGGCTTGCTGGTGATTTCCCCGCAAACGATCAAGGTAACCCCCAAGGGGCGCATGCTGATACGCAACATCTGCATGGTGTTTGACAAGTATCTGCGCACGCGGCAGGAGCACGCCCTCTATTCGAAGGTGATTTAGCTTGACTGGATATATGGTCAGAGCTTATTCCAGAACTCTTCAATCTGGAAATAAGTTCGCACGAAGGTTTGTGAATCCGGGTATCCGCGGATCCTGGTATGACTGCCTGCTGGCATGATGGCACTGACCTGCTCCTGACAGACCATACCATCCAGCGGTTAGTAAAGTCCGCCTTTAAGAGAGGAAAAAATGATATTTATCAGTCAAGGAGATGAACGTGCTTACTGAGCGTAAAATTATTGCAGCAACTTTATCCACCGCCGTATTGCTGGGCCGGCCCCGATGCGATGGTTTTGCAGAACAGCAGCGAGGCAAGAAAGAAAGCGGGGAAGATCGCCCATACCCTGGAAAATTATGCCTCCTGCATTGACCAACCTGGCCGGCGCAGCTTGAACTAGACTGTGGTTTCTTTCATGGGGTTGAAGACATCATGAAACTTAAACATTTCCTGAGTTACGAATGGGATGCCATCGCCGGCATACTGGCCGCTGTGGTAGCGCTCATCCTGCATCTGTTCAATATCGTCGATGAGCATATCCTGCTGTCTATCCTGCTTGCTCTGATGGCGCTTCTGTTTATCAATTTCATGCGCCACACTCAGAACAATGAGCGTACCGCCGGACAAGTGGAACGGACACAGGAAATGGTGGCCAGGATACAATCATCCCTGTCTACTCCAGACGTGGTGCTGATCGGCCCACGCCAACTGCGCACGGCGAACGAACAGTTCGCCCGCAACATGCGCGGGGAAGCAAGCTTTTTCAATGTCTGCTTGTCAATGTACCGGGCGCAGCCGCTGTTCGACGCACTGCTGCGCCCGGCAATTGAAAACCCTCAAGTAACCTCCATACAGTTCGTTCTCGATGAAAGCCAGCAAGGATTGTGGCAGGCCGGGATTTTGCCGAAAATTACATCTTGTGACGGCCATAGCAAGGTACAGGAACCGCATTGGTGCGCTCTCAGCAAGAATATTTCGTTCATCCTTGCGGGCACCCAGTCGGAAGGCTCGGAAGAGGCTCTGCTGAGTTTCTGGGGCGAACCGTTTATGGCACAGTCCACTGAGCGCAACGTACCGCGCTATATTTTCCACATACAGGCGCATTCGGAGCTACTGCCGCATCTGGTGGAAGTGGAACGGAATTGCCGCATGCGTGGTCAATAAGGACTTCTACGATGAATTATCCAGCCTTCTTTGATACAGTGTCTGGAATCAGTTTGTACGACCCGCTGGCAGAATTTCTCGGTGCGACGGAAGACGGGATTCTGCAATACAGCTATTTCGACGCGGTGCGGCTGGCAGGCCACTCCTGCCCGACAGTCGCCGCCGCCTATTGGTCAACCTGCAAGGCACTCGCATTCCTCTATCCGGGCGAAACACCGGTACGCGGCGATATTCGGGTGGAGTTCAGCCAGGACAGCACAAGCGGTGTCACGGGCGTCATCGCGAATGTCGTGAGCATGCTGACCGGGGCCATGTCCGACAATGGTTTCAAGGGCATCGGCGGACGCTTCGACAGGCGCAAGCGGTTGTTCTTTGCGGTGGACATCCCGGGGGAGATGCGTTTCACCCGGCTCGATACAAACCAGACCGTGCTGGTGGTGACCAACCTGCAGCGCGTTCCAGCTGCACCGCGACTGGCAGCGCTTATGGCAAGTTGTCTATCGAATACCGCAACAGCAGAGGAAACAGCCGAATTCCGGCAGCTTTGGCAAGCACGGGTGCGCAGCATCCTGCTGGAGCATGGCGACGATCCAAATGTGTTTCTCATCATACCGGTTTGATTGAGACATGAAACGAAGTGCTGTCCTGCAACCGCTGTCACGCGAGCATCACACCGCCCTTACGCTGGCGAAAGCCTGCGAACGTGCTGCACAATCTGGTGATGAGGCTCTGGTGAGTCAAGCTTGCCTGCGCGTAGTCCGGGCATTTTCGAATGAATTGGAGCCGCATTTCCGGTTCGAGGAAGAATCGTTGCTGCCGCTGCTGTACAGCTCAGAAACACAGCCGCTGATCGAACGCACCTTGGCAGACCATCAACAATTGCGCGGGTTGCTCGATTCCCTGCGACAGAACGATGCCGTGGCATTAAATCGCTTCGGCGAATGCCTGTCGGCTCATGTCCGGTTCGAGGAGCGCGAACTTTTTCCGGTACTCGAAAGTTTGTTTTAGCGAGAGTGAAAGATCAGCGTATGGGATACAAAATATACCTGTCTACACATCCGCTCTGGCAGGTTGGCTTTCGACCGTTCTTTACGCTGGCGGTATTGTCTGGCCTAAGCCTCCCGGTTGTGTGGGCATTGATGTTTGCAGGCGTTATTGCCGCACCGAAAACCGCGTTTTCCATGGTGCAGTGGCACGCCCATGAAATGTTCTTCGGCTTCGGCTGGGCGGTTCTGGGCGGCTTCCTGCTGACCGCAACCAAAAACTGGGTTCGGGTGCGCGGCTATCACGGTTATGCGCTGATGTTTCTGGCGGCGGCATGGCTGTTTGAGAGGGTCGGGATGTGGCTCCAAGGAGTTTGGCCACCACTGCTGTTCCGGATTTCCAACAACCTGTTCATAGCTGCTATCGTTGCGATGCTGGTGTGGACGCTGATTCGCAACCGCAAGGACGACTCCTACCGCGACAACTACTTCTTTCTGCTGATCCTTCCGTTCTATCTGCTGGCCAAGAACCTGATGCTCAGTGAAAATTACTACACAATCGGCTGGAGCATGGCGGTGGGGCTGTTTCGCATGGCCTTTCTGGTGATGCTGGAGAGAACGCTGACCCAATTCATGAAGGGGGTTTTCCAGGTTGCCATCCTGAATGCTCCAATGCTGAACAAGGCGATCAAGATACTTGGACTGCTGCTGGTGTTCGCCAGCCTGATGCCGCCGCAACTGTCCGGCTGGATCGCGCTGTTACTGGCGCTTCTGCTGACAGGCCGCTTCATTTTCTGGAAGCCACGACTGGCGATGCGGCGGCTCGATATCGGCATCATGTATCTGGGCTACCTCGCTATAATCGTTCAACTTCTGATTGAATTTCTCAGGCAGATATTCTATCCAGAATGTGCGGTATCCGTTTCCATCCATGTTTTTGCCTTCGGTGTGATGGGCCTGATTATTCCCGCTATGCTGATCAGAATATCGCAGGGGCACACGGGCAGAAAAGTGGTATTTGATACGCTCGACAAATTGGCTCTCAGGGTGATGATGATGGCATTTGTATTTCGCATCATTGCACCACAGGTTTGTCCGACAGGCTACACACTCTGGCTTGACCTCGCGGCGTCATGCTGGTTTATCTGTTTTGGAATGCTCGCATGGCGGTATATCCCCTTCCTCATGCAGCCGCGCGTCGATGGCAAGGAGCATTAGTCGAGATACGTAACCCTGTTGAAAATGAAATCGCCCCCCAAAACACATTGTACGACCCAAGGCGTCGTCATGGGTACAATAAGAACCTGTCTCCCGTTGAATTTGAGAGACAGCAGTTCGACAGGCTGGAGAGCGTCTGGTAGATCAGGAGCGATTCAGTATGAAGCTGCAAGGAATCTGATTATGGGTCATTACCCGGAACGATGAACGGTTCCAGACTAAGGCAAATGACATTGCGCGCGGTGTTGTCGAGTGCGCTATATTTTAAAAAAACAAGGAGAATTGCGCCATGCCAATCTACAAAGTCAAATTAAAATACAAACGAGAAATCGCAGATGGAACGATGGCGTTTCATTTTGAAAAGCCGGCGGGTATAACCTTCAAAGCAGGCCAATTCGCGGACTGCACCCTGAATAATCCCGCGGAAACTGACGCCGAAGGCGACTCACGAGCGTTTTCTTTGGCAAGCGCCCCTTTTCAAGACGAACTTATGCTGGCGACACGGATGCGTGACACTGCGTTCAAGCGGATATTAAAAACCATGGAGCCTGGCTCGGAACTCTCTCTGGACGCCCCTCATGGTTCGTTCACCCTCCACAACAATGTGAACATTCCAGCCGTTTTCCTCACCGGCGGTATCGGCGTTACGCCGGTGAGAAGCATCGTTCTTCAAGCCATGCACGACCATGTGCCGCACCGAATCCTTGTCTTTTATTCCAATCGAAGGCCGGAGGACGCGGCGTTTCTGGACGATTTGGCGGTATCCCGCAAGACAAATCCGAACTATACCTTTGTCGGTACGATGACGCAGATGGAAGAATCCAGCCGCGAGTGGCATGGAGAAACCGGGTTTATCAGCAAGGTCATGCTGCTGAAATACATTGATGACCTGACGCTCCCCATCTACTACATCGACGGCCCGCCCGCGATGGTGAATGCGATGCGTAAAATATTGGGGGAAGCGGGAGTCGACGATGACAATATCCGCACCGAAGAATTTTCAGGTTACTGATGACGGCTTGAGGGTACGTCATGAAAATCAGGATCAAAAGGGTATATGTACAGCCTGACAAGGATGACGGCAGGCGTATCCTCGTGGACAGGCTCTGGCCACGCGGTCTAACCAAGGAAAAAGCAAGTGTTGATCTGTGGCTCAAGGACATTGCCCCCAGCACGGAGCTCAGGAAATGGTTTGGGCATGATCCGAAGAGGTGGGAAGAGTTCAAGCAAAAGTATCTTGCCGAACTCAAAGGCAATAGTGAACAAATCCGGCTATTGAAACAAGAATTGGGCAGGGGCGCCGTGACGCTCGTCTATGGCGCGAAGGATGAAGAACACAACGAGGCGGTTGTGATCCAGGAAAACAGCGCGTTATTTTGTTAGCCGGAGGGATCGATCGACCTGCAAGAATAGGCGCATAAAAAAACATTATGGCAAGAGTTGGACGAACTGACGATCATCTTTAACGAATGGAGAACTGACATGACTGGCAAGATGGTACTGGGTTTGGTGGTAGCTGGTTTGTTGGCTGCGGCAAGCGTGGCCCTGGCGCAGGAACACGCAGTGCTAAAGGCAGAGGGGGCGGCGGTGTTGCCGCTGTCGCTGAAACATCGCGCGGCGCTGATAGCGGAGATGGTCGGCGTCAAGGCAGGGGTTGCTGAGCTTTCGGGATTGATTGCGATGGGAGAGTGGAAGGCGGCGGCACAGCAAGCCGAACGTATCCGCGACAGTTACATCATGAAGCAGAAACTCACGGGTGAAGAGCTTGAGGAGCTGGAGCGGGCGTTGCCGGCGGACTTCGTTGAAAAGGACAGCCAGTTCCACCGCCATGCCGATGGCTTGGCGCACGCTGCCCTGAAACACGATTATGAACTGGAGGTGTTCTATTTTTCCAAAGTGATGGAAGGTTGCGGCGCCTGCCACGCGCGCTATGCCACGCATGTGTTCGAAGGCTTCAAACCAGCGGATCACGCAGAGGCCGCACATTGAAGTCGCGGCGCGGCAGGTTAAGACACCGTGATGGATAACTTACCGAGACGGTTCGCGGTTGGCGTCCCATTGCCCCAAGACTGCCCCTCTTCCGCACCCAGGTCCGCAAACTACTATTTGGCTTGGTCGGAACCCGTGGTTCGAAAAGGAGCTACTCCCACTGCTTCAACAACGAGTTCCCGAAGCACTTAAAGTTTAATACTAATTAATTCGGTCGTCACGTTACGAAAGAGATTCAGCGTCACAAACAGGGTAAGCCAAGGACGCAATAGATGAGGAAGGTATGACCATCAACGATAAGCTTCAACAGGATTGGGATCCGAGATCCGATGCTGTCCTGCGTGATCAGCGTGCAGCCTATGATGACATGCGCGAGCGGTGCCCGGTCGCGTACAGCGACTTTCTTGGATGGTCCCTTTTTCGGCACGAGGATATCGTGCGCGTGCTGAACGACCCCGACACCTTCAGCAACGCCGTATCCAGGCATCTCTCCGTTCCGAACGGAATGGATCCCCCGGAACATACCGAGTACCGGTGCATTATCGAACCCTATTTTCAACAGGAATACATGGAGGCGTTCGAGCCGCAATGCCGTGAGATCGCCGCGAACCTTGTTCAATCGCTGCTGGAGCAAGTCGAGGTAGAGTTCATCAGCGAGTTTGCTCAGGGCTTCGCCGTGCGGGCTCAGTGCACATTTCTCGGCTGGCCGACTGACATGTGCGAACCGCTGCGCCTCTGGACGCAGAAGAATCAGCAGGCAACACTTGCTGAGGACCGGACAGCCATGGCGAAAATTGCCGGCGAGTTCGAAGGCTACATCGACGAGTTGCTGCAGGTTCGGCGCGCGGTCGGCACGCAGGCAAGTGACGACATCACCGCCAGTTTGCTACGGCAACAGGTATGGGGCCGGCCACTGCTGAATGAAGAGATCGTCAGCGTACTGCGAAACTGGACCGTCGGTGAGGTCGGCACGATTTCGGCAGCTGTCGGGATACTGATCAACTACATCTCAGAGCACGCCGATCTGCAGCAACGGCTGCGCGCTCAGCCATCGTTACTACCCGCTGCAATCGAAGAGATCCTCCGGATTTACGGGCCACTGGCTGCCAACCGGCGCATTACGACCCGTCCGGTGGAAATCGGGGGCCGGAAGATCGGTGCCGGCGAACGGATCTCGCTGATGTGGATTTCCGCCAATCGGGACTGTCGCATTTTCGTTGATTCTGAGGCGTTTCGGCTGGACCGCGATCCTGCCGCGAATCTGCTCTATGGCGCGGGAATCCATGTCTGCCCGGGTGCTCCCTTGGCCCGTATGGAGATGCATATTGCTATGGAGGAACTGCTCTCACGCACGGCCCGGATCGAACCGATCCCGGGCAGGCCGCCGACCGGCGCGGTATACCCGGCCAGTGGTTTTGCCAATTTACCCCTGCGGATCCGATAAGCGTTATAAACAAGGTTGGCACAGAGATGGTAGTGACCGCTGAAACTGAACAGCCGCCCTCCTCAGGCGGAACCATGAGGTTCGGCATGCACACAAAACCCTTCTTTCGGATGAGGCTACGATATTTGCGTGCTTTGTGAGCTGGGCCGGCCAAGCTGGAAGGCGGCAGAGCGCAAGATCATAAGACGTGAACCACGGCAGTGTCGAGAAGCGTTCCAGATTGAGCCACTTGGCACTAAATTTTGCATTAACACGTCCCCGTTCTTCACCAACTACTTTGATATATTTTCACTTTCGGTCTGGCTACGCAGACTGGAGCGGAATGACTCCAATTCTGATGCCAATTCCCTGAAATCGGCGGAAGATGCCCAGAATTGCCTGATTCGTTCCCGCTTGGCACGGCTGCGCAGGCGCGGTTCCCGCTCTGCAGACAGGCGCCTCTCTGTCCACAGCACACCCAAGCGGTGGTAGCAGTCGTTCTCGCGGCAACCGGTGATCAATACACCATCGACATGATGCTCGCGCAGCGCATATTCAATGAAGGACGGCGGCAACATGGCAATACAGGGCAGGCTTAATACGGCCACACTTTCACTGCGCAATTTCTCAATATTCGCCGCGTTGTCGCAGCCGAAAACCATGATGCGAACATCACCCTCAAGCTTAGCCATGTCATTCATCATGGATGTGCGAAGACCGGATATCGGCAGAGATGGCATTTCAATTCCGCTTACATATCCGGCATCATTCCTGAAAGCATTTGATGAGGGACATGCCCCGACGCAGATGCCGCAACTCACACAACGATCCGGCACAACCACCGCCTCTTGAAAAAAGTGCATACCATCGCTGCGAGGCCTCATCACCACCGCCTCATAGGGGCAATCGGCAACACAAAGCCTGCATCCGCTGCAATCACTAAGGTTTACTTCGGCTATTGGAATTTGCTTGAATCTGGCTGGCAACCACGGCAATACGCCCAGCAGCAAGCTGAACCCGATTACCAACGCCCATACCTGCCCTGTCGACCATACGTCCACCAACGGATTAATAAACAGATAAAACCAGTCGATATTTATGTTGCGTGGCTCGATCCCCATATCTACCGGCCCTTGGCTCAATACGGGCTTTACCAATGCCAGAACCAACAGTGCCACCAGCATTCCCAGCGCAAGCCCACGCCGTGGATTAACCACCGGGTTGCTGATGCGCATGATATGCACCCAAAGAAAAAACAGAATAATCAGCGGAACGGTCACATGCGCAAACGATATCAGCGAGAAGAATCGATCGTTGAGTCCTTGCTGTGAAACAAAATAACCGGACATCGGTGCGCCGAATATCGGCAGCCAATCTAACCATGCCATAGTGGCTACGATAGAATATTGAGCCAGCTTGTCCCAAACCATCCAGTAACCATTGATACCAGACGCATATATCAGCCATATCAACAGCACACCGGTGATCCATGAGAACCAGCGGGCGCCGCGATAGCGTCCGAGAATGAATTCACGCAATAAATGCAATGCCATCACCAACACCAGCGCATCGGCAGCGTACCGATGCAAACTGCGCATAATGCCGCCGAGATACCATTGTTCGTGCGTGAGATATTCTACAGAAGGATAGGATAATGCCATGCCAGTCCTGTAGAAGGCGTAAATATAGGCACCACTTACTACAACCAGCCAAAAAAAATAAAATCCCAATGCACCCAGATGGTAAAAAGGGTTAAGATCATTACCGAAGACCTTGTTCAGATTTCCTTCAAGCCAAAGCAGCACCCTGCGCGCGTATGATTCGACCGGATTGGTGGGGGTCAATTCAGTACCCTTTGATTAATACCATCAGAATCACAGCTTAAATAATTGGTTGAATGCATATCTTCAAAGACCGCCGGCATAATATAATGCGCGTGAGCAAACCATTAATAGGGTATTAACATGGAAGTTATCTACTACACTTTGGTGGGCGCCGGTCTTTACTTCATGTCCGACTGGATACTTGATCGCATAGAAATCTCACGCGGAGAACGTTTCCAGAATCGCGGCTTACGCAGTCTTGTTTTCTTTTTGATTGTCCTGGTACTGGCATTTCTTACGTTCGGTTTTATCAATTATCTTGTATACCCATTGGAATAGAGAAGACCTGCCATATCGCTGTCGCTCTTTCTGATTACTGCACAGAAATATATTCGGCCAATGCATCAAGTTCTGCATTACTTAAAGATCTGACAATCCTGTTCATTATTTCGTTCGGGCTGTTGTCACGATCATCATTCTTGAAATCCTTGAGTTGTTTCAACAGATAGGCCTTGTGCTGACCGCCGATTACAGGGAACATCGGTGTGTCAGGAAAAAGGCCTTTGCCGCCGGCACCGTGGCAATTAACACAGGCCATCACCATCTGAGATATGTTGCCCTTCAAGAATATCTTTTTGCCAGTCTCATTTGGTGCAGATCCGATTCCCTTCATGGTCGGTTGATTGGCGAAGTAAGCCGCGATGTCAGTAAGATCCTCTTCGCTAAGGGTCGTTGCCATGGCGTTCATGATTTCGTGCGAGCGTATGCCGGCCTGATAATTGCGCAGTTGTTTTATGATGTATTTATCGTATTGTCCGGCAAGCTTCGGAATCTGTTCATCGGTGCTGTTGCCGTCCACACCATGACAACCTTGGCATACCTGAGATTTCACCTTGCCGGCGACTGGGTCGCCGTTGCCAGTACGCGGCTTGATCGTATCCGCGCTTTTATCAATAACGGCAGCAGGTCCCATGAGAAGATCCGTGTTGCCGCGTCGAGCGCACGCTGACGTGGCAGCAAGCAGAACGGCTAAGACTAACCATGCGGCCATGTTGTTTTTAACGTAGTTTATGTCATTCTCCTCAAGTCACTTGCTACACGTATACGCTGCTATTTGCGCAAGTGCGAGCATGAATCGATTTGTAGTATTGTACAAAGTAAAGCCAGGTTCATGGTGTCAGACTGGGGACAGTGGACAGGAACGCGGCAATATCCGCGATGTTCTCGTCGCTGAGCTTTTTCGCGATCCTCCGCATGATCCCGACTTTATTGACCATCGGATCATTTGCCCGGCTGTCGTCGCGAAAATTATTCAACTGATTGACCAGATAGACGTATTTCTGCTGGTGGATAGCCGGGATGTTCGACGCGCGCCCGCTAAACCCGTGGCAATCCTGGCATGCCGGAACCAGTGGTTTGATTCCTTTGGTCACAATGAGAATCCCCTTGTTCGGATCGCCGACTTTGGTTCCGTCTGCGGCAAGCGCCTTAAGGTCGGACGACTCCGCTTCATAATCCAGGGAGTCCAGATAGGCCGCCACATCTCGACGATCCTGCTCGCTCAGCGCCTTGGCAATTCCATTCATTGCCGCGCCCATACCAGCCGGGATGCGCTTATCTGCAGCAAAATCAGCGAGCTGCTTGAGGATATATAGCTGGCCGACATTCGCCAGACGCGGCGTGCCCATCGCGTCCATGCCCAGCGCTTTTTCGCCATGGCAGCCTGCGCAGGCGGTAGCATCGCCTTTGCCTTCGTTGTAGATGGTTTGGCCATTGGCGACATCCGCACGGATGTTCGCAGGCGCATCGCCGGCAAAAGCCCCATGGGATTGCAGTGCGGCGGCGGACAGCACCAGCCATAACAAAAACATCAATGTTGATTTGCGCATCTTATCTCCCTGATTATTTCCCCGGGTTATTCTGAATATGCAGGCAGAAGCCCAAATTCCATCGTTATAATCCGGAAACATAATCTGCCAACGCATCGAGTTCCGCGTCGCTCAATCTGTGCACCGTGATATTCATTACGCCGCCCGGGCTGTTATTGCGTTCACCCTTTCTGAATTTGAAAAGCTGAGCAAGTAAATATTCCTTGTGTTGTCCGCCTATCACAGGGTATACCGGGTTGCCAGGGTTCAGTCCTTTGCCTGTGGCACCATGGCAATTGCTGCAGCGCACCATCATTCTGGACAAGTCATCATTCTCGAACAGCTTCTTGCCAAGCTTGTTGTCGGACGGGTGGGCACCTTTCATAATTGGCTGGCTGGCAAAATAGGCGGCGATATCAGCCAGGTCTTCGTTGCTGACGGATGCTGCCATAGCGCTCATGATCTCGTGGGTGCGGATGCTGTCCTGATAATTGCGAACCTGTTTGGCGATGTATATCCCGTATTGGCCGGCAAGCTTGGGGATCAGAGGTTCTGTGCTATTGCCGTCTTCTCCATGGCAGCCGAAGCACAGTGCGGCCTTGTCCTTTCCAGCGGTCGGGTCACCGGGACCGAAGCGCAATTTGCTTGCATCCGCGGAAAGCGTATTGGCAGATTCTTGGGATACCGCCGGTACCAGGTTGGCATTTTCAGCGCATACTTCTGCTGACCAAAGCACAACCACCAATCCCAGACAAACGGACAAAATGCGCTTGCTATAAAACATGTCATTCTCCTCATGTCATTGAGTTAGCCACCTCTCGGCCGCCACATGGCTTTGAAAACCACCACAAGAAACATAACGCCTCCCACCACGGCAATCAGCCCTCCCAAACCCATCAATCCCATACCTGCCGTCTGCGCAAAGCCGTGCAGTCCTTGTGCGGCTCCCGCGACCTTGCGCTGCACCCCATAACCGCCCGACCACAACAGTCCAACAATGTGGAGCAACTGTCCTGAGCCATACACATAAGGTTGCAGGGTAGCCCACTTCAAATCCAGTTCGCGATAGCCAAGGCGTGGCAGCAGATGAAAGGTCAACCCCATGAACGCGAGACTGACTGCCCCTCCGGTTCCATGATAGTGTGCCGTGATGATCGTATTGCTTTCCCTGATCATCAGGCTTATCCCGCCACCAACGGCAAACAGGAACATTGAAGACAGCAATGCCGCACGTTGTGGATTGGTCGCTGCCGTGCGATTTCCCGCCATGATTCCGTAAATGACCGCAAACCCCAACGGCACGGCCGCAAAGGAACCCCCCACCTTCATCAACTGGGTAAACTGTTCCACATAATTACCCATAAAATCACCCTTCATGCTGATAAAGGACTGGTAAATAAAAGGGACATATAACACCGGCAACAGACCAAGTATGAGAAATACGGATGCCACCCGCGGAGTCAACGGAATTTTCGCGCCGCTCGCATTTGCCAGCCACAGCCATCCAGTCAACATCAACAGCGAATAGGTGAACTGCAGCACATGTCCGCCGCCCCAGAATAGAAGATCGTAATAATTTGTTGCGCTATCCAAAACGCGGGGAATCATGATGTATGACCAGGCAAAGGCGGCTAGGGCAATAAGCGTGGAAACTGAAGCGGCATAAAACCCGATGCGTATCGAGCCTTCCCCTCCCTTCCACAGATCTGCAGAAGGCAGCGCTGCCAGGCTGCGCAGCACCAGCACTGCTATGCCCGCGCCAAAAACAATCAGTCCCGAGAAAAAGAATGGACTTTGCAGCACCGGCACATAATTGCTCATCAGCGGCTTGCCGCCTCCGGCAAAGGGAGACAAGACAATCATAGTGGCACCACTGGCAGCCAACATCAGAGCAAACCAGCCAAAGCCGATGAATTTGGATGATGAATTCAGGCTCCACAACACTCCGGCGAATGCCAGGAACCACAGCAGCACGGAAAGATCCACATGCACCACCAGCGCAGTACGGAAAAAATCAACCCAAGGGAAAACATCCTGTATATAGGGGGTGCGCGAAAGTACCAGAAGAATGGCAAACAGCCCGGCACCCAACAGCGAAGCGATGCCCAGCCACAACCAGCCGGAAGCCAGTTTACGACTGGCAACCGAAGGCATGGAAAGCGCAAATTCGCGTCCATGTTTTCCTTCGCGGGTCATGTTCCTGACCTTCGTTGATACCTGCTTGCTGATATGTTGATCTCACTTGCCGCCTTGTGTTGAATTATGGTTCTTGAAAATAAAACCTCCGCCGGTTCCTTCCTGGAAATCAATCAGCATGATGCGTCCCGGAGCAAGATCAACCTTTTCCTCATGGACATAGTTGAAATGATCTCCTCCATTGTCATTCAGGCTCGCCTTCAGGGTATGGATGCCCGCCTTTACCGGAATGCGCCGGTAGATACTGGAAATGCTGCTGTGTGATAATCCGCCCGGCTCCAATGCCTCATGATAGAGCTGTTTCCCGTCCATCTCCAGTTCGACTATCACATTATCCCGTTCGCGCGGGCATATCGTAGTCACTTTGCGCTGGTACATAGGCAGCTTGGCAAGCTCTTCCGGGGTAAGTTGTCGACATGCTCCTTTGGGCTGGCCGGCATGGCTGAAACTCAGTTTGATCAACGCTTCATCAGGCGGCATGTGAGTATATGCCGGAGAGGTGGAGAAATAGCCGATCACTCCCATAAACAGGACATAAAACAATCCCTGACCTATATATTGCATTGGCTTAGCCATGCGTCCCCCCCTTGGAGGATATGGATGTTTCCTCAGCCGGAGCTATATGACATGCAACAAAGAATCCATCAGCAAAATACTGATCTTCCGGCAATCCCCTCGCGATGAACGGCGCACGGCCCGCTTCGACCATCCCGGGAGAGCCGCAGGCATATACCTGATAGCCGTCAAGTTTTTGATAATCCTGCAGGATAGCTTCAGTAACCAACCCGGTTCTGCCATGCCAGCCATGCTCAGGATTTGGTTCGGACAACACAGGTATAAACCTGAAGTTGTCATGCTCCTGCTGCCATTTTTCCGGCAAATCCCTAAGGTAAAAATCAGCCGGCGTTCTGGCGCCCCAATACAACACCATAGGACGGTTTAATCCGGCCTTAAAGGCATGTTCCACTATACTCTTGATGGAGCCGAAACCACATCCACCCGTCATGAAGATGATAGGCTTGTCGCTTTCTTCACGCAGGAAAAAAGAACCAAACGGGCCTTCCACTTTCAGCATATCGCCCTCTTTCATCCCATCGAAGACATGGCTGGTAAATTTGCCACCATTTACCAGGCGGATGTGCAGTTGCAAGCGATCCGGTTCATGCGGTGCATTGGCGATGGAGTAACTGCGCTTAGTGCCATCATCCAGCTGCACAGCAACGTACTGCCCGGCGATAAAATTCATCTGCTCATCACCCTCCGGCCGCAACTCGAGCACCATCACATCCTGTGCCATCCGTTCCATTTTTTTCACGCTGAAACTCATGGTCTTTACCGGGAATCGCCTCAACTCGTCGACTTCATGACACTCTATTTCCAGGTCGGATAGCGGCTTGGCGCAGCAGAACAGGGCAAGCCCCTGCTCCTTTTCCGCATCGGTGAGCGCGCCCTTCTGGTAAATACCATAATCAATTGTGCCCCTCAGTATCTTGCCCTTGCAAACACCGCAAGCTCCGTCACGGCAAAGGTAGGGCAGATACACCCCCTGACGCAATGAAGCCTCCGAGTATGGTTTCGCCTCGCTTGGCCGTAACCATATGTCCGCAGGGAATAGAATTGATCTCATATTCGTCCTTGCCACGCTTTTTCCCGCCTAGGAACGGCAGCAACAAAGCAAGGGCGGTAATGCCGCCTGTCAATGCCCATACCTTGCCCGGACTCCATGAATAGAGCAAGGGGTAAGTCAACAGGTAGAACCAGTCCAGATTCAGTGCGGATGGTGTGGAGTTCAAGTCTGCCTGCCCCTGGCTTAATGCCGGTTTGACCAGTGCAAGCACGATCATGGACAGGGTTAAGCCAACTTTAAGCGCCCTTGGTGGAGAGGTTTTTGCGCCAGGAACTCGCTGGGTGTGGATCCAGATTATTGCAAAAGCAATCAACGGAATCCCCAAATGGGCAAATGAAAGCAGCGAGAAGAAGCGGTCATTCACACTGCCCTGCTCCAGGAAATTACGCGCCAGCGGAGCAATAAAAATCGGCAGGTAATCCAGCCACTCCGCGGTCGCCACCGCAACAAACTGCGCCAGCTTATCCCAGACCAGCCAGTAACCGTTTATACCAGCCATATAAATCAGCCACAGCACCGCGACACCGGTATACCATGAAAACCAGCGGAAATTCCGGTAACGGTCAAAGGCAAAATTTCGCCCCATATGTAAAATGGCAGCCAGTATCATCCCGTCGGAAGCATAGCGGTGCAGGCTGCGCATGATACCGCCCAGATACCACGGTTGATGGGTTATATGCTCCACCGACATGAATGCTTCTTCCACGCCGGTCTGGTAAAAAACATAAATATAGAATCCGCTGACGACGATGATCCAGAACATCCAGTAAGTAATCGCACCCAAATAATAAAGCGGATTCAATTCGGGTCCGAAAATGCCATTAAGTACGCTCTCCAAACGCAAAAAAATCCCCTGGCCCACTCTTTGCAAGAGTTTAATCATCGTATAATTTCCAGAAATACAGCTTTGGACAAAAACAAGTAGATCGGGGCGATAGTGGCGCTGACCTTATACATGTCAATTTTGGTCGGGATAATTTCGCTTTGAGCTGCGACGATATTCAATCACGATCCATCCTCCAATTAGACATAAAACAAGAATATCCAGCCCTATCCCATAAAGACGGCTGTAATCTACAGTATAATTTCCAGTTTTTGGGTCAAAAACCGTGCAAAAGAGCCGCACGCTTTTTGCTATACCCGCAAAACCTGGCTCTGCTGTCCTGAAGTTATAAATTGGATCAGATGTCTTGACGTTGAAAATCATATTCTTTAAGGGTTCGAGCAATGTCCTGTTTTCAAATTCATCACCATAAATTTGTTGATAAACCCTGCCTTGCGCATCTATAAAGGTCGTTTGCGTTATATGGTCGAACCCGCCAATGGGGGAAGGGGAAAAAACAAACCCCAAATCCTTGCTCAATTTCCTGATCGTGTTCGAGTCAGCGCTGACGAATGCCCAGTTGGATAATTTCACATCCATACGCTTGGCAAAATCGTCCATTGCATCCGGAGTATCATTTTCCGTATCGAAACCAATGGTCAGCACATTAAAGCTGTCAGCCCCTAATGCATTCCGTGACAGTTTGAGTGCTTCCAGGTTGCGGGTTTTGGTTGCACAGACAAGCGGGCAATGGGTATAAATCATGTCGATAACCAGCGGCTTGCCCCGATAATCGGACAGGCGCACAGTATGCCCACTGCGATTCCGAAAAGTGTAATCGCCAAGCTGATTACCTATCGCATTCTGGCTTATTCTCAAGGCTTCCTTTTCATCAAAAGCTTGAGTATCTATCTTTTCCGGTTGTACATGCAGCTTTGCTGCCGATACGGCATTCTTATACAGCATTTCACCACTGGTATCGCTATTCAGGGCCAAGGCAGGCGTTGCTGCAGATAATAAAACCGCCCAAATTAGCTGTAATAAGTAGAGATGCATGATTCATACTTTCATGTAGTTTGATTCATCTGATGGTGGCACCCAGGTCTGGTCAGAAGTAATTGTCTAGCAATTAAAAAATATCCCGTCTGCACGCATGCCAAACGGGATAACTATATTGGCAAAGCGGGAGAATCAGACGGCAAAACTCACTTGAAGCATCAGTCCGAACATCAACACGCAAATCTGTACAAGTGACGCAAAAAAATTGGCCATTGCCGTTTGTTTGGTGGGATTGCGTGCTAGTTGCACACTTTTGATCAGGAAGTAACCACCTCCCGACAAGGCGCCGGCGAGATAAATCCAGCCCAAGCCATAATACACCGGCACTAAGGAGACCAACACCAAAAGGATGGTGTGGCCCAGTATAATGCGAGCTGCTCTCTGGTCGCCTTTTACCACCGGTAACATAGGCACCCCGGCCGCTTCATACTGATCGCGAATTGCTATCGCCAAGCTCCAAAAATGTGGCGGTGTCCACAAAAATAGCACCATTGCCAACGCTAATGGAAGCGGGCCGAACGATGGATTGACTGCCGCCGCACCGGCAAGCACGGCGAAGCTCCCGGCCAATCCGCCAAATACAATATTCAGCCAGGTACGCCGTTTCAGCCATACCGTATAAACAATGGCGTAAGTGAATGCGCCTAGAAAAATGTTGAGTGCCGTCATTGCATTAAGAGCGAGGGCAGCGGATGTTATCGCAGCCAGAAGTATCAACCCGATGAATGCCAACCACTTGCGGCTATGCTGAAAAAATCCACTGACAAAAGGACGGTTTTTTGTCCGCGCCATTTTCGCATCAATATCGCGTTCGCTGTATTGATTGAAGGCGCCGGCTGCAGCTGATCCCATTAACACCGTCATAAACAAAACCAGAATCTTCCATACCGGCAAGGACTGTCCCGGCGTAATTGCCATGCCACTCAGCGCGGCCAAAGCAATCACAAAACCAATGCGCAACTTGAATACATTGATATATTGACTGATCATTATCTTACGCTCCTCATCTTTACTTCACTGCCTCCTGGAGAATATGCCGATTAGGGAAGCTATGATTAATTTACTCCTAACCAAATCTCTTCTTGTGGGTCCTGCAGGAATCATGAAAGGATGCCGTGGCACCCTTTCAATCATCATTATTGCTAGGACAGCGTCCATACGGTGGACAGATACTTGAAGTTAATGAAGTAGTACAGCACAAGGGTTGCGAACAGGATCATGGCAAGCACAAAAGTACCCGGCGCTTCGAAGCCAAACACACCGATATGTTTCTTTCCGGATTTCTCAAACACAACATCGGCGTCCGCTATTTTTGGCCATGGCGCGGAACCTTCCGGAATGCGCTCACCGGCAAAAACGGATGCCAGCACGATCAGGATAAACATGACTCCGCCAATCGCCATGACCACGCCGCCCATTTCACCTATGGACAGCATGGCCTTGCCCAGCTCAGGATATTGATAAGCCAAAGCTTGACCGGCATAGGTTATATCCGCTTGGCGGCGCTGCAGGCCCATGGTGCCGGCGCCCATCAGTGCAATGGCGAAGGTGAAGGAACCGAGGCTGTAGATGTAGGGCTGCAATTTCGCCCACCCTGCCAGCGCCACCTTGCGCTGGAACACCACCGGAATCAGATAGTAGGTGACCGCCATGAACGCCGTGGTCGTGCCGGATACCACAGTTCCATGGAAATGGCCCGGCAGGTACATGGTGTTGTGTATGAGCATGTTGATCTGTTCCACGCTCATCACCACACCGGTGATACCTCCGATGAAACCGAAGCCGATCAACGACAGGAACATGCCGGAAAACACCGGGTTGCCCCACGGCGCCTTGCGCAGCCAGGTAAACATGCCGGTATCCAGCCCTTTCTTGCGTTGCGCGACTTCAATCGAACCGGGAACGGTCAACCCATGGATCAGACTGGCCAATACCGCGAGGTAAATCATGTAGCTGGTGTTGAAAATCTTCCAGGTGGAACTCAACCCCGGATCAGACAGCAGGTGGTGCACCGAACCGAGGTTCAGGAACAGGATATACAGCAGGAACGCGCCACGGCTTACCTTCTCGGACATCGGCTTGGCACCAAATACCAATCCCGCAATGAGATACCAGATGGATATGTGGGTGACCACGTTGATCTGCTGCGAGGTGTGGCCGAACGCCCACCAGATGACCCGGTACATCATCGGATCGATGTGGCTGATCAGTCCCACTCTCCAGAGAAATGTGGGGATCAGGATAATCGCGCCGGCAGCAATCGTGAAAATGGCACATATGCAGGCCGTTACGCCGCCGAATGTCACCAGCGGAATTGATCCTTCACCATAGGTCTTCTCTTCCTTGGCAATCACCAGCGTGCCGAGAAACACGAAACAGCCGATCAACGCACCCACGGCAAACAGGATCAGGCCCAGATAGAAGTGCGGAGCCGCTTCCAGTGGCGGGTAGGAGGTCATCATCACGCTGGAATTACCCTGCAATATTGCCACGAAGGTCATGAGAGCACCGATGACCATCAGCCAGAACTGCGCCCATGCCCAGCGCGGTGTGGCTATCCGGCTGTTCAGCAGGTGCGCGCCAACGAAATACAGCACGGCCATTTCAAAGAAGATGATCCACACCATCAGCGCGACGATGCCATGCGCCGTCAGGAACAGGTAGAACATCTCGGGCTTGAGCAACTGCACTTCCGGCATGCGAGTCAGTGCCACTCCGAGGCCAAAAAAACCGCCTACCATCAGGAATACGACTGCTGCAAACGCATTCGCCTTGACCAGCGTGTTGGCCTGGTTGTGGATCTTGAGGCCGGACACCGGATCGATGCGAAAATCAGACATGGTTGTCGTTGTCATTATTTCACTCCTTTACGTAAATTCTGCCCAGCATCGTGTGATGCCCAGCCGTGTCGCCGCCGCCGCAATATTCACCGCATAATATTCCATAGGTGCCGGCTTTATTAGGAGTCACCGTGGTGACTTGCTCGTAACCGGGATAGGCCTGAAAGTTGATGTTCTCGGGCTGCAACGAAAATCCATGAACCACATCAAGGGAAGAAAGATGCAGACGGTAGGACTTCCCTTTTTGCAGTTCGAGAACGGGGCGCCATTGCCACTGCATGCCGGCCAGATAGACATCGCCGCCGGGAGGAGGCGCCACGACATCTTCGCCGCTGGCTTCATCCTTGCGGACGGTATATTTCGCCAGTTGGTCCGCCAATTTCTGGGAATACGCCTCGGGGGTGGTCCGGTAGGCCTCGTTTTTCATGTTCTGATTCCCGATCCAGTGCCAAGCAATCATCCATCCGAACATGAACAGACACCAGGCAAATGCAATCGTAATCCACATTATCTCGGTGCGTTCGATCGGCTCGCGGCCCCAGTCAGGATTGGTTGGGGTAGTATAAGAAGTTCCCATTTTATATTTCTCCTTTTATTATTTAACTAGGCAGGCATAGCCGTTCATTTGGCCAAGGGTAGGGAGAGCACTTCCAAGCACCCCCATAGCACATAAAATACAGTAGGCACCGTGATGCCTAAAAACAGCAAAAGGCTGTTGTCCTCCAGCACCCTTTGCAGGACGGTAGGTTTAAAACTGCTTTTCGTAGTTGGTTCTGACATGATTTGCTCCTCCCTTAACAAATTGATGGCTGATGCCATTGATGGTTGATACAGCATGACCTTACCTAAACATCTAAACAAACAACCGCAAATTCCTGGTGATTTTTTCTAAAGGCGATTTTTTCTAAAGGCTCTAAAGGCTATGGCTATTCGAGCATATTTACACCAAATAAAGTGTTTAGTAGCTAAGCAACCTGAACAGACTGACGCCGATGAAAGCTGCCACGGCAATAGCCAACACCACGGTCAATAGAAAAAAATTGTTGTGAAGCATCAGATGAATAAAGGAAATTGACGAGTTCCCGGATTTAGATGGTTTCATTGTGGATACCCTTGATTATTTCGATTACCTTAATTATCTCACTCTATTGAATTCTCGACATTCCGGAACATTCCGAATGCGCTCGCGAGTCACACTCTGTCTGCAGGAACGCACTCGCATCAACCGATATCCTGTACACATTCCCCTCTTCTATCTGTGTTTGTTGAAAGCGATCCAGGCAATTTCCGGAAACTCAATACATGTATCATTTGTACATTTTTTGCAAAGATATTCCTAAAGAAACGAGTTGTCAAGCAGTTCGTTACGCCTTGCCAAATTACCATCATATATGTATCATGTATACATAATTTTAAACGTGATTTCAATCAATAAAAGTTTCTGCTGAAGAATCGGATATTACTGGTCATTTTGAATATGTAACATCTGCTGCAGGCGGTTATTGTCGGTGTATTGATTCCATGCAAGTCAGTTTTCATCATAAGGGTCCGCAAAACGCAGCACTGCTGATGGCCATTGATAATGGCGTTGGCCTGATTTCTACGCGATAAAGCAGCGCGATAAAGCACTAGGATACGACATATGAGTGAGATCAAAGCGCGAGCAAGGATGAGGCTACCCCAAATAGCTGAATACTGCAATTTGCCTCTGGTCTATTCCTGCTCCGAGTGCTCAAGTGCAGCCCAACTGCACAATTCTCCCGCGATCCGGTTTGACAGAGAGCAACACGCCGAATTGTCCTGCATCGCAGGTGTTGGATACGGTCATTGGTCAAAATTGATTATTGAATACTAAAATGAAACTGACCCAATACTCTGATCTTGGCTTAAGAATGCTGATGTATCTGGCTTTACGTTATGAAAATACGTCCACGATTCAGGAAGTGAGTGTGCGGTTTGCGGTATCCAAAAATCACATGGTCAAGATTTCGCATCAACTGACCAAGTCAGGTTTGGTAGAAAGCACGCGGGGCCGTACTGGCGGGGTGCGTCTAGCCAGACCGCCAGAAGACATCAGCGTCGAGGAAGCCCTGTACGCAACTGAGGACAACTTTGATTTGGTCGAGTGCTTTGGTTCTGACAATCACTGCATCATTACTGATGTGTGCAAGTTGAGCGGGGTACTGGATAATGCTCGTGAAGCTTTTTTTACTGTGCTGCGACAAGTCTCGCTGGCTGATCTGGTGAAAAGCGGCAAGACACTTGAAAAATCCTTGCTGCCTTTTCCTGAAGATAAAATCGTAAGGTTCTACCCCCGACCCACCTCAGTCGCAAGGCGCAAAGCCAAGTGATCAAAAGAGTACGACCCGCTTAATCCGCCATAGCCAATCCATGCCAATTATCGAAATCCCGACACGATGGCATATTTTTACCTCCGCACCGCATGTTCTTTGGCGGTGTACTTCAAACCATCACAGTAATGGTGTGGTGGCTGATCAAACTGGCGGCACGCTATAGTGAGAAGGAAATAATGGCGGAATCATAGGTGTGACGGCATCACAGCGCGTTGCTTGCAAACTTACTTCTAGGTTGGATATTATTCGTTTGCTACTACAAAGGGAGCTGTTGAATCGTGCGGCCTTCACCGGCACCCCGTTTTATCGGCACATACTCAGACACATTATGAAAGTTGTGGCATGAGTTTTTTGCTGTTCAAGTCCATACATATCTCCAGCGTAGCAGGCAGTTACATACTGTTTTTTTTTCGCGGCATCTGGAGTCTGAATGGCTCACCCATCATGAGCAAACGCTGGATCAAGATCGTGCCTCATGTCGTTGATACACTATTGCTCATTAGTGCAATTGCACTGGCATTCACAATCAAACAATATCCCTTCTTGGATACATGGCTAACTGCCAAGGTTATTGGTCTGCTACTGTATATCGGGCTTGGCTTTGTGGCACTGCGCGGCAGCATAAACAAAACTATTCGTTTTTTTGTCTGGTTGGCTGCACAAACAGTATTTGCCTACATTGTTCTGGTGGCCATAACCCACAATCCTTTTCCTTGGTAGCACCTTATGCTGTTGTTTCATCCCACAACAGACCATTGCTGTCACACCAACGAACACAACCTGGCTAGCGGTCCTAGTGCGACTGGCTGACTGCACGGTTAGGCTCGACGGCCAGTACAACTCCGGGCATAAAATCAAATTAGTCGACCTGTTTAGCCGATCATCTGCATAACCGCATCGGGCCTCGTGTGAGCACCCATCTGCCGCGTGAACACGTTCTCGATCGATTGAATATACGCGGTACGGTAGCCATTTCTAATATTCTCTCTCAGCAAATGTTAGTAAATTGGCAGGAGTTCTCTGTGGTCTGCAAGAACTGCCCCGGATCCTGATAGCCAATCACGCGGTAGTCGCTCATTTCTTTGCCCTGCTTATCGAAAAATAGGATGCCGGGGGGACCGTACATGCCATAGCGTTTGAGCAGATCTTTGTCAGTTTCGCTATTGGCAGTCACATCCGCTTGTAGCAGCAGAACATGTTTTAGCTTAGCTTGAACATTGGCATCGGAGAAGGTGTAGCGATTCATCTCCTTGCAGGAGACACACCAGTCAGCATAAAAATCCAGCATTACGGGTTGTCCATGTGCTTGTGCGAGTCGTTGGTCGAGGTCTGCAATATCCTTGATGCGGGAAAATTGCAGTGTGGCGGGTGCTGTTGCTTCGGTCCTACCGATGTTTCCGAGCGGTCGCAGGACGTCGCGGGCACCGGATACCGCGCCAACCAGATAGGCGATGCCCAGCAGCGCACCAGCAGACAGACCTGCGCCCTTGATGAATTTGTGCCATTTGCTGGTGTTGTGCGGTGAGGTATCCAGCACCAAAAAGAATGCAGCTGACAGAATCAGTAGCAATGCCCACAAGAACATTTGCACGTTGATGGGCAATACCGGCTGGATTATCCATATTGCAAGGGCAAGCAGCATAACGCCGAAGAATTGTTTCACCGCCTGCATCCATGCGCCCGCCTTGGGCAGTAACAAACCTGCAGATGTACCGATCAACAATAGCGGAACGCCCATGCCTAACGCCATGACAAACAGGGCGACCCCGCCTAGGACGGCATCATGCGTCTGGCCTATGTAGAGCAGTGCGCCGGCCAACGGTGCGGCAACACATGGCCCAACGATGAGTGCAGACAGCGCACCCATAAAGAACACACCAAGATGACCACTGTGTTGTCTGTTGCTGGTATCGCTCAATTTGCTTTGCAACGCTGTGGGGAATTGAAGCTCATATAAGCCGAACATGGACAAAGATAGTAGTACGAACAGGGCGGCGAAACTGCCCAGCACCCAAGGTGTTTGAAGTGCATCGGAGATCAGGTTGCCGGAAAATCCAGCCGCTATCCCAGCAGCGGCATATGCAAGAGCCATCCCCATCACATATACAAGAGACAGGACGAATGCGTGTATACGGGTATTATGGCCCCGTCCGGCGATGATTCCCGACAGGATCGGGATCATCGGAAACACGCACGGCGTTAATGACAGCAACATACCTGCTCCGAAGAAGAAGGACATGATCAGCCAGTAATTGCCGCCCTTGAACAGCCTGGCAATTCGCGAGCCTTCGGTTGTGGGGGCTTCTATCGTGGGTGGTGCAGCTTCAGTCATAATGGGCGGCGCAGGCTGGCCGTTCCCAGCATCCGGAAGGCTGATGTTCATTGTCTTGGTGATGGGCGGGTAGCATAGCCCCTGTTCGCTGCAACCTTGGTAGACGGCGTTCAGCGTGATGTCTGTCGCTGCATTTGCGGGTCGATTGAGCCTCACTAAGGCTTGAAACGAGTGATGGAAAACACGGGTATCCCCAAAGTTAGGGTCATGCTTTATTTCGCCTTGGGGTAAAGCTAGCGCCGTGACTTTGACCGTACCTTCTTTGATTGAAAATTTGATTTTGTCGCGATATAAGTAGTAACCGGGGGACACGTTGAAGCTGGCTTGCAGCGTGTGTATGTCGCGCACATCGGCATCAAAGCCGAATGCCTGATCCGGGGTGAGGAAGCTGGTCTGTTTGGCGACGACAGAGCCAGGCATTCGATCTAGTATGCCTTCTGCATTTGAGGAGGTAGATAAAAAACATATCAATAGCAGTAGTACAAAACGCATAATTTATTCCTTGGAAGAAAGCACAGATGCCTGTTAAGTCCTCTTTCTAGAAGCTATACTTTTTGAATTAGAAAATATTATTTGAGGGAGTTCCACAATGCGCGAATGATCCTGTCGCCGGCTAACAAAACAAGCACTCAGCGAAATCGTGTGTTGATTACTTGCGCACGGACGCTGAAAGACGACTGAATGTGACCTGAAGTAGCGCATGTAAATAAGCTCCTAACCCTTCACTCCGTGCGCATCAGAAGGGGATCCACCACCCGCTGCAGCCGCTCCTTCGTCCACACTGGCTTTGCATCGTCCCAACCGTTATCGGCCAGGCGACCAGCGCGGTCGATGACGAAACTCACAGGGATGTGCCAGATACGTCCATAGTCGCCGGCCCAAGGACTCCCGAGAAGTCCCACCGGAAAGCTCAGGCTCGCCGCCACATCCCTCACTTTCGACAAATCTTCCGGCCCGTCGAGGCTGAAACCCAGCACACGCAATCCTTGCTTCGCATGGAGCGCGGCGTAGTCCGAGAGCAACGGCAACTCTTCGCGGCAAGGGTCGCACCAAGTGGCCCAGAAGGTGGCGATCACCACCTGACCGAGCAAGTCGCGCGTGGCGATGCTGTGCCCGTCCAGGGTGTGCAACACCAACGGCGGGGCCGGTTGTCCTACCTCCAGTTCTTTCGCCTGTACCCACCGGGAAAGCAGGCCTCCAGCCGCCGCGATCCCCAGGCCTACTGCACCCCGGAGCAGGGCGCGTCGCTGCATGTCTGGAGAAGAGTCAGACTGTTGTGCGGTGGTGAGGCTGGAATGTGGTTCGCAAGTCATTTCAGTGTTCCATAATATGATAGCTGATCACCAAAATCAGACAAAGTGCCAGTTCGGAAGTGCCAAGCCTCCCAACCAGTGCCTTCTGGTCAGAAGGAGTAGCCCAGACCGACCGTGGCCGTATAGTGCGGGAAGAGCTGGTAACCATCGAGATTGCTGTATAGCGGCAGTTGCACGAAGCCGTACATCTGCACCTCATTCGTGACCATTACACTTACACCGGGACTTAGATATACCGCAGTGCCGGCTACATCGAGGGTATCGGCAAGCACTCCCTGATCCGCGCTTCGATGGGTGATGTTAACTTGCAACTGCGGCACGATCTTGGGGTTGGCCTCGTAGCGCAGGCCGAAGCTCACGGTTTCCTGATTTCCGGGGCGGTAGTCCTCACCAGGCTGGTCGAGTATATGCATCACCGCTGCCTGGAATTGGCCATTGATAAAGGCATCGAAATTCTGGCTCACCGCTTGATAGTAGTACGCACCGACGATGAGGTCGGTGCTGCCGGTGCCGACGTTCAAGCTGGTGTCGAGGAGATTGCCTGGAGATGGTTGTTGCGAGTTGGGTCCTGTGTTGAATGCGGCTGGGTTGCGCCCTACTATGCCGGTGCCACTGGCATTGGGCCCGCCATAATTGCCCGTGGGCAGTTTCACGCCAAGCTGAACCCCGAGGTTGTGCGTGGGCAGCAAGCCCTGAAAGCTGGTGATGAATTTGATGTCCCCCAGGCCGGATGCGGTTGCACCGCTTATCTGGTCCGGGGTAAGCGGATTGGTCGCGGCGCCATAGGTTGTGTGGCTGCGGTCGATGTACGGCACCAGCAGTTTGAAATTCCAGTCTGCGCTGGATGAGTAGCTAAGTCCCAGGTTGAGGTAGCGATTGATGGTCTGGTGCTCAACTTCCTGATTGCCTCCGGCGTTGTTGATTGCTGCAACTGCTGAGGGCGAAATGGTGCTCGTGCCCGAGCGCAACTCGTTCTGATTGATGAAGGAGTAGTCCGCGCTTACGCGCCAGCCGGACATAGCCGAATAGCCCATGGCTGCATCGGTGGACAGCGAGCAGCCGCATGTGGCGCAGGCAAATGCTTCGCTGCTGCTGGCAAGCGCAACAAGGACCAAGGTCCAGTTAAGCCCAGTCCGCAGCCGTGTCTGGAATCGTCCGGTGTTTTGATTGGTGTGAGAGTGTTGCATTGATATTTCCTCTTGTATGTGTAACATGCATGGAAAATATATCATAATATAAACCGAAGGTAGCGATTGGATATTTCAGACCGGCACTCATACATGTTTGTTCATCTACATCGTATTACGCCGGTCAGGTGTAAATTCTGGATGGCTGCATTGATTCTGGCTTCTGGTGCTGGCGGCTTGTAACCCAGCGAACTGTGATGTCTGGTCGTGTTGTAGTGCCGTACCCAATGATTCACCATCGCTTGAGCCTCCCTGACACCACAGAAGATCTCTCCGTTGAGCATTTCATCCCGTAGGGTTCCGATAAAGCTCTCACAGTAACCATTCTCCCACGGGTTACCTGGCTCGATATGGGCTGTCTTCACGTCTATGTTTCGCAGCAATTCGTGCAGCCGGTAGCAAGGAACTCCGGGCCGTAGTACAGACAGAATGAGTAGGCGGGTCAACCATAAAGACTTAGCTCATCCTCGTGATTGCGACATCATGAGAGGAGCATAGATATGACTGACCAAGCGCTGAATAAAGCCTATTCATCTTGGATAGACTGGCCCTTCAATCCTTGCGCAACAGAAGAGTATCCACCACCCGCTGCAGCCGCTCCTTCGTCCACACTGGCTTTGCATCGTCCCAACCGTTATCGGCCAGGCGACCAGCGCGGTCGATGACGAAACTCACAGGGATGTGCCAGATACGTCCATAGTCGCCGGCCCAAGGACTCCCGAGAAGTCCCACCGGAAAGCTCAGGCTCGCCGCCACATCCCTCACTTTCGACAAATCTTCCGGCCCGTCGAGGCTGAAACCCAGCACGCGCAATCCTTGCTTCGCATGGAGCGCGGCGTAGTCCGAGAGCAACGGCAACTCTTCGCGGCAAGGGTCGCACCAAGTGGCCCAGAAGGTGACAATCACCACCTGACCGAGCAGGTCACGCGTGGCGATGCTGTGCCCGTCCAGGGTGTGCAGCACCAACGGCGGGGCCGGTTGACCTACTTTCAGCTCGCCCGCCCACGCCAACCGGGTGAACAGACCGCCAGCCGCCGCGATCCCCAGCCCGACGGCGCCCCGGAGCAGGGCGCGTCGCTGCATGTCTGGAGAAGGGTCAGACTGATGGGCGGCGTTGCAACTGGAATGTGGTTCGCGAGTCATTTCAGTGTTCCGTAATATGATAGCTGATCACCAAAATCAGACAAAGCGCCAGTTCATATGTGCCAAGTCGCCGAGCCTGTGCCTGTTGGTCAGAAGGCGTAAGCATAACTAATACAACTATTTGTTAAGCGCCTTACGCAGTGCTGCCGCAATAAGCTTCGGGTTGGTGCCTTCGAGATGGTTGGGCGACAGTTCGCCGTGTCGCCCAACCAAGAAGAAGACTGACGGAAAATCAAAGTCGTAACCACCCGCAGCATTGACTGGCCCTTTTTTGTAGCTTATGCCGTAGGCTTTAGCTACTGCTGCGAGCTCGGTGTCAGAACCGGTGAGTCCAATCAGTTTGGAATGAAATCTCTCGCTATAAGTCGCCATCTGTTTTGCATCATCGCGTGCCGGATCCAACGTGATAAAGACAGGCTGAATCTGTTCGACCTCCTCCGGCTTCATGGATTTGAGCGCATTCCCCAACATGCCAAGCTCAATCGGACAGAAGTCGGCGCAGTGGCTGTAGCCAAAATAGATAACAACCACCTTTCCGCGGAAATCACTCAGCGAAATCGGGCCATTGACAGACGTAAGTGTAAAGTTACCCCCGCTTGCCTTCATCAACAGATGCTCGTTCGTGTCCTGACCGGAGTGCGCATGTGCCGTGGGCATTGCTAGTGTGCATATCAAAGCAACAGCGACCTGCGTGAAGGTTGAGAGATAACGTAAAAATGGCTGGGGCATGCTGTTCTCCTTGTTCATTGGGCTGTGCAACGGCTAGGGCAACGTTCGAAGCGTTTGGACATATTATGAAAAAGCATCATGCAGCAGGTCCAGCCAAATGTACAAGCTTATTCAGTGAACCAACTTGGAGCCTCTCGCCAAAGAGATGAAGATGGTATTAAAAGAGATTCGGTACGCCATTTTAACAATTTTGTGATTTCCCATTAACATGTTCTATCAAATGGGGAAGTGATTGACAAATCACCCTTTAGCATTCAGTCATGAAGTGGGACAATCGACACGCAGCAGTTATTGGCATTGACCATTCCCAAGGCGGTGTACGGTTTGCATCAGCCCACGGTCAAAGTCGTTGCACTCTGACTTCATTATTTGCATACAACAAAACGTAGCAAACTCTTACTTCTTTGAGGTATTGCCTACTGTTTCTTAAGAAGCAGACATACAAGCATTGCGTCATAACTAAAAATACACCATTGTCACTTTGGCTTACTTATTCTAAGAACATTTTTAATTTGAATAGTCGTGCCAAGAAACCTACCGAGAAGCAATCCTGTTAGGATTACTAACCCAAAAGCATTGAGCTCGGCACCTGATAACCAATACTGAAAAATAAACTTCCTGCCTACTTCAGCACATATGTATCCAATCAGGAGTATCGTCCCGAACCTATCTAGCTTTGAAACGACTTTTTCTTGTTCTTGATTCCAAAATATTCTAAACATTCTACTCAGAGCCAGACCGATTGCCAGCGCGAGTAAAAACCCACTGACGGCCAAAAATGTGCCAATTCTCTCGTTGGATATATTTACAATACTTATGACCATCAATATCGAGATAATTACAAAAAACACCCCTTGGCGAATCATTAGCCTTTTGCTCACATTCTCTCTGTAGTCCTTAATCGTCTTTCTCATTGGGTTACCCAAACTTCATTTACTTAAATACTCCCCCCGAAAATGCTGCCATAGATTATTGCTAAACTTTTAGCCTGATCGCTTTTGATGCTCCTTATGTTAGATTTTTTTGACAAGACCAAGTTTTCATTTCCTAGCATGATATTTTCTCTGATCTTATTATTTGAATCGCTTTGAAGCAGAAACTGATGGCATATAGCACTGGACACATAAGCTACTTTGCATAGGCGGATTGCCCAAAGTTCTCCACTGGTAGGTTTTCTATCGCTTCTTTTTGACTTCGATCATCGGTTTCGCCGAGGAAGAGCCTCTGATCTTTTTTGGTTGACAGACTGGCTTATTGGAAGGGATGGATTTTTTATGTTCTTTTTTAGATGAAAGAATATGAGATTTCCCGACGGTTTTCTTCACCCAGATTGACTGAAGCCACGCTGTAATTATTTGGGTTTTATCAGCTTGAGGGCGTGCTAATTTATCGAGTATTGCTGAGATGACCTTATTATCGGTGCCTTGCATTTTGAGCTGGGGGCGATACGTGTCGACCGGAAGCACATCAGCTTCTGGACTGCGAGCCAAATGAAGGCCATGCAACAGGATGACGCTGGGTGGTACTCCACCCCTTTTTATCCAACTAACTAACACTTTTGCCACTCCTAACGCCGGATGCATGGAGGGCATCGAACCGGATTTCACGGGCACAATTTTGGGTTTGGCCGCATATTGTTCGGGGGCGTGCTTCTTTCTCATGGATTGTGTCTGTCAATTCGGTTTGGCCGTAGCGACGCCTATAGTGCCATCTTGTCTGGTTTGATTGCAACGAGAATCCATTGTATGGTTCTTAGTTGCAATCGGCCGTTGATATAAAGATGATTAAACGGCGGCTCTTGGCAAATTGCAAGAATACAATGTTGGCATTATGCTGAAGCGGCCCCTCGCAAAGGAGGGTGATCATTACACAGATTCGTCACTGTCGCCGCAATGAAAATCCTTCCAACTAATGATAAGAGATGTTCTCAAAAGTCAGCAATCTCGATTATTTGATTGCCCGAAGCGGAACATCACGACATGCTGCTTTCAAACATATTGCGGACATAAAGAATTCTGAAAAGCGGTCATTGGACTCACATGCGATTTCCGTGAAATCTCTCAAAACCAGATTTCAGGGTAACGCCGCGAAGCCGGGATGTTATTCACCAGTAATGCAACCGCTAACAGAATGAGCGGCCCGATAGTGGCGGGGAATATTACGTATAGAAAACCCAGCTTGTGAATTCCAGGAGAACCGATAACCGCAATCAGTGCGGTGGCACCACCGGGAGGATGCAGAGTCCGAGTAGCGTGCATGACGGCAATCGACGTGGCGACCGCCGCCGACTCGGCTAGCCATATATTCTCGCTCAGGAACTTCCAGCAAAGAACGCCCACAATCGCCGAGAGCACATGTCCCCCGATCAAGTTGCGAGGTTGGGCCAATGGACTGCGGACGGCACCGTATACTAGAACAGCAGATGCGCCGAAAGATCCGATCATCAACGACCTATCAAGCCCTTCGAAATACAGGTGACTTACCCACGCGACCACTGCGATACCCAGGAATGCGCCTACCCATGACCATAATATCTCTTCAAAGCTGACTCGCGGTGGGCTGCCACGAGTGGTGCCTCTCATCCTTCTAAAATATTCGCGGATATTCACAGTGATTCCTTCGACTTATAGGCCGCAAAAAAATCTTCTCTCAGAAGCAGGCCGAGCAACTTGCCGTCTGCTCCTACGACAGGCATGCTTCGGCCGCTATGCCGGTGGAAGGCTTCCAAAACCTCCATGAATCCTGCATCCCGGTTGACTGTCACTGCCGGTTGGGTCATGGCTGCACTCACTGGTGTTTCATGGCAATTGTGCGTGAACTCATACGAGTCTTCGAGCATTCTTAGCAGCAATTCCAGAAAATTCTTGGTCTTCAGGCGATTCAGAAAATCAGTTTCCGTGAGCATGCCGATCACGTAATCATCCGCATCGACGACCGGCAGGCCCTTGTAGCCGGAATCAGCAAGCGTCCTAGCCGCGATGTCGAGTGTCGTATCCGGACGTAGAGGTTCTATTGCGCTGCGCATGAGGCGACCAGCAGTGACACCAACGAACAGGCGCCCCAAGGCATGCCGATGGGCAAGGTGATAAATCGACCGAAAATCCTCGGTAGTGATATCCAGGTAGCCGGGTATGTGCTGCATCGCATCCAGAATGTCGTCGTCAGTAAGCTCCATTTCAAGCGTATCATCACCCAAAAGGTCTCCGGTAAAGTCGTCAGGCAAAGTCTTTGTCATGATATAAATTCCATCCAATGAGTCATTCGTCAGGCAAGGTTATCCGTGACTGCGTGTGATAGACAGAAATATTGCGAACCACACACAGTCACCAATCAACCGAAAACATTTTAGTATTCTCAATATCCGGGCAAGCGAAGCATACATTGCTGCGGCCTAACGCCAATTTAAGCACATGCCGAAGGCAGCCCGCTGGAACGAAGGGTTAGGTTTCCGCGACGTACAAACGAGCCTCTAGATTGCGCATATTAGGATCATAAAAATATAAGGCTTTGGCCATCCCCCGTGCTCCAAAAGCATTCTCTGATATCCGACCATCCCGCACAGAGACTTCGCCCCCAAACGGAACTTTCTGACTGACAAGGCGAGCGTGAAGCGCATGAAACGATGCCGAATCAAATGAGAATGCAAGATGCACCTGATCCTTAGGGTCCTCCTGCAACAGGGCGATTGTCAGCCTGGGGTTAACTTTGATAAGTTCAAACAGCCCGACTCGGCAAATGTAGATCAAGCCCACAATATTCATGTAAAAGCCGATGGACTTGGACAGGTCCCTTACGCGGAGTGTCATATGATCAAGGGCGGTCATGGTATTTTCCCGGAAACAGTTATTAGACTGGCCGACCAGTTAATCCTATTAAAAATGTCGAGGCGTGCATATTGTCGATAAGTATCGAATATCTGTTTGCGGCACAAACCGGTTGTAGAAATCTGGACTTTTGAATGGCGGCTCTTCGCAGACCGAAAGCAGTCATCGAAACGGATGAAAATCAATCGGCTTGGCCATCTCTCATCGACCCAGTTGAGGCACTCAGCTCCAATATTATGCTTACAAAAAGCCGCTATTCTTCTAGTTCTGCTTCCTGAGCAGTCGGTCAAAAGTATTTATGATATGGAGCGCCGTCTCATTACACGCTACATTTATAGAATATCTTTTGACTTTATCGATACGTCGGCATTTTCATTGCCAAATTCAAGCCAGTCATTTCCAAACAACTCAACGGGATGCTGAGCGCGGTCTGAACCGTTGCCGCAACTCAAGGAATCAACCGGGCAGTACTTATCGCAACCCCAGCAAATCCGCTCAGGGTGTGCGGGATGTATTGGAAACTTCTTAGCCATCTCGCATTATTGAAGTGACATCAATAGAATAATTGTCTGGTGTTCTGTTAATCATGATTTCGACCTCAAAGCCTGCTTTCCGGGAATCTTGAACTTCCCTTCGAGGTTCAATAGTTCATCGCGATGCAAACTCGCAATTTTTTTCACCAATTTATTACCATACGGCGTGAGATATATCTGCACCTCACGCTTATCAGCGGTTCCCCGTTGCCGATATATTAAGCCAAGTTTTTCGCAACGCGAGGCAAGCGACACGACACCGTTATGGTGGGTTTGCAATCGTTCGGAAAGTTCACCGATCGTTGCCCATTCGCGATCTTTGTATGCTTTGACATGAAGCAACAGCAGATATTGCAGATTCGTGATCCCGAATTTATGAGTAATGTCCTCACTGAACCGCACAAAACTGCGCAGCTGATAACGGAAGTCAGAAAGTGCCTTGAATTCTTCCTTGTTAAGGATATTTCTTGCCATGATGAACCCCTATCAATTTGCAGCATCGGGTAGCAAATATCATGTTGCAATAGTATCACGATATGATATATTTAACATATATTTTTATCTGGTTACTTAGTATGTTTCATATGTACGAATTCACCGATTTGACTTGTTCATTGTACTGACTTAATGAGGAGCAAATTATGCAGCTACCCGATATTGATGACGAAGGCTATCTGGTTGACCCGTTAACCTGGACGGAAGATATAGCCAACGAGTTCGCCCGTCAGGAGAATATCCAACTTACGGAAGATCATTGGGATGCGATTCGCTTCATGCGAAAGTGGTACGAAGAAAGCCAGGTCGCGCCGGATGTTCGCCATGTAACGAAGCATCTTGCAGAACGATTGGGGCCTGAATCACGCAACATAATATTTGAACTGTTTCCGTACGGCTATGTGAAGCAGGCATGCAAAATTGCCGGCATGAAACGCCCCAGAGGTTGGAGTACGGGCTAGGAGTGCCGATGACAATCGCATATATAACCAAATTGGTTATGTACTAGTGGCAACTACTGTTAGGGTGTAGCAAGACAAATACTCAAATTGGAGGAGGCTCTCGAACGACCGCAAGTGCCACCAAGCTTCCCTACATGTTGGTTTTTTGACCTCCCGAATGCGGCAGATCAACAAGCTTAACTATCTAGTATTAAGCACCTTCAATTACACGTTCTCGCAATTCCTTGCCAGCTTTGAAGTGAGGCACGTACTTGGCTGGGACTTGTACCTTGACACCCGTTTTTGGATTACGACCCTGACGTGGTGGTCTGTAATTTAATCCAAAGCTGCCAAAGCCACGTATTTCAGCCCGCCCACCTTTCGATAGCGTACTGCACAGTGCATCAACAATTACTTTAACCGCAAGCTCAGCATCTTTGATTTGGAGTTGAGGATGTAACTCGGCTAGGCGAGTAATGAGGTCTGACCGGATCATGTTGGTTTTCGTTATGTGGAACGATTTTGATTATCACCGGTAACTCAATTACCTTCAATCACGATAGAGACCATCGAATTATTTTAATAGCGTAATAGAACAATTCCGAACGACCGGTTGAAACCGCAGCACGATCCGGTAGTTCATGTTGCCATATTCGCAGCCGCAAAGCGACCCTTCGTAACGCAAAGCCAACCACATAAGCAGCTATTCATATTGCTCAACCAGCAACGCAGCGTTATTGGTTTCTCGTCAATAGCCATCTTATGATCGACGGTTTGTAGCCATGACTTCCTGTACGCAATTCGACCAAAACATCTCTACGCTTTGATAGTGTCAGGGCGTTAGCATTGCCCCTCATAGCTTTTAGTTTTCGCTTGATTCGTGCTGTCAATTTCATGGGACGTTACCCTCCCCTTAACGCACGCGCTTTTTCATGTTCACGATCGCTTATAGCTTTCTTCATCAAGTGATCCAATTTCTCCTTCATTTTATCCTTGGGATAATGAAGATGACTGAAATCATGGTGCTCATATTTCAGATGGATCAGCACATGATCGCGCAAGTACCTCAACCTGAATATATCCGAATAGTTCTGTGAGTTGACGATTTTGTATTCGTGGCCAATAAATTGGCACCGGTCTTCTATCTGTACAGTATTTTGCTTAAGCTCATTGTTTGCTGTCGAACGAAACGAATGAAAGACCTTTTTCTGATCAGTAATACCTAGCCTATTCAGGTACTCACCAAAGCGTCTTCCAGGTGTCCTGCTGTAATGATTGAACTTGTCAGGGGTCATGTAGGGAAAGATCGTGCCTCCGTATTGCCTGACATCTTCAACATAATCCAGAAAGCCCAAATCAATCAGTTGCTGATGCATGGGTATGATCCTAATGCCCGCAGGTGTCTTCACCGATTGATCCTCGTCCTCCTCGTTGATATCGATCGCCCAGATGCCATCGATCTGCCTGATGTTGTCTGGCTTCAACTGACATAATTCAGAAATCCTTGCCCCCGTAAAAAGCCCTAACAATGGCAACCAGTAATCACAAGGCTTATTCAGTGCAAGAAAATTCTCTGGATTAAAAATCAAGGATAAATCTTCATTACTGAACCGCTTCCATCCTGATTTCAATTTCGACCTTTTTTGGTCTTGATGCGTGTAGAGCTTGTGATTTTTTGTCGGCAGGTCACCCTGTGGATATTCACCTATAGTCTGGGCAAACTCGAATAGCCCACTCAATGCGGCCAGGTATTTTCTCTGGATCGTTTGTAGCGAGGTACCATCTTTGTTGACTACATCGATAAAGCCGGCAATTTCCTGACGTCCAACCCTGTTCAAAGCGACAGTCCCCTTGCCTTTCCCTTTCTTCAACCAAGCGGCAAACTTTCGTTGCAGTTGGCCATACTCGTACATCGTCTTCTTCGATAGCCTTTCTTTTTGACGAATTTGATACCGGTCAATCAAATCCTCGATGGATGCCCCGCCTTTATTCGTATCGGCTGCGATCACGCCTTGCACAATGCCGCCTTGCTGCGGGTAGGCTTTGTCAAACCAATCCCAGTTTTCCGGGGTCTTCGCATTCTCCTGTATGAATGTCTTGGTCAGCTCCTTGGCGGCCGCCACATCCTTGGGATCCGACTGGTCAACCTCCAGTATTATCTTGCTGCCGTTGCGTGACTGGATGGTCGTAGTCAAACCTATTTCTATTGGAGTGTCTTTGCGCTTTGCCATTCTAGTACTCTCCCCTGGAGGTTCGCTTATGGTCAGCCCGGCTCCGCCAGCTGCATGACCAACGAGTGCCCGGATGCTATTTATCATGGAATTGCCGCCGAAGGTAGCACAGATTTTCACGGACAAGCGCTTGGCTTCGGCCGGGCATCGGGTGTGCAATGACCAGCGCTTCTCCTTCCGGATCGTGCCGATGAGGTAGGTGAGTCTGAAATAGAAGACGCCGTGGCGGGACAGGACGAGATACGAAGGCAGTTTCATTCCGGATTCCCCATAGGATTGGGACACCAGAATGTGACACCAGCGTGATTAGAAACCTACATGTTCCGTTTATAGATCAATGGTTTAGCTTAACCTGGCGGAGAGGGAGGGATTCGAACCCTCGATACAAGTTTAAGCTCGTATGCGCCCTTAGCAGGGGCGTGCCTTCGACCTCTCGGCCACCTCTCCGAAGGCCGCGCATAGTAATGTAGTCGACCCAAAAGGTCAAACGATTATGGTCAACTCTATAAAAATTAAACTCCGTCGCGATACGGCGTTGCTCAAGAAATTTTATCGCTTACCTATAAATCATATTCTGCGCACTAAAATTCTCTCGCGTCTTGCCTCGCTTATAACCAGCCACTTGGCTACCGACTTTTGGTGGCCTAGTGGAATGGCCAGTAGCTCCATCAGGTTTTAATTTTATAGAAATGCCCTATGCGTCTTCCTGGTCGAGACCGAAGGCTTTATGCAACACGCGCACGGCCAGTTCAAGATATTTCTCGTCGATGACCACGGAAATTTTTATTTCCGAAGTGGAAATCATCTGGATATTGATACCCTCTTCCGCCAGTGTGCGGAACATCTTGCTGGCAATGCCGACGTGCGAGCGCATCCCGACGCCGACCACGGAGACCTTGGCTGCCTTGTTATCGCCGACAACTTCGCGTGCGCCGATGTGCGGTTGCACCTTGCCTTTCAAGATGTCCATCGCCTTGGCGAATTCATTGCGATGCACGGTAAAAGAGAAATCGGTCGTGCCGTCCACGCCGACGTTCTGGATGATGATGTCCACGTCGATGTTGGCATCGCTGATCGGACCCAGAATCTGGTAGGCGATGCCGGGCTTGTCGGGCACACCCATTACAGTGATTTTTGCTTCGTCGCGGTTGAACGCGATCCCGGAAATGATAGCTTGTTCCATTTTGTCGTTATCCTCAAAAGTAATCAGCGTGCCTTCGCCTTCTTCCTCAAAGCTCGACAGCACGCGCAGCTTGACCTTGTATTTGCCGGCGAATTCCACCGAACGAATTTGCAACACCTTGGAGCCCAGACTGGCCATCTCCAGCATTTCCTCGAAAGTAATGCTCTTCAGGCGGCGCGCCTCGGGAACCAGGCGCGGGTCGGTGGTGTAGACACCATCAACATCGGTATATATTTGACATTCGTCGGCGCGCAGCGCGGCTGCAATCGCCACACCCGTGGTATCTGAACCGCCTCGCCCCAGCGTGGTGATGTTGCCGTGTTCGTCCACGCCCTGAAAACCCGCCACCACCACCACGCAGTCGTTCCCCAGATCGGCGCGTATGCTCTGCTCGTCGATGCTGACGATGCGCGCTTTGGTAAAGGCGCTGTCGGTGAGTATCTTGACCTGCGCGCCGGTGTAGCTTTTAGCTTTGAGCCCTTGCTCCTTCAGAGCCATCGCCAACAGGCCGATAGTGACCTGCTCGCCGGTGGAGATGATCACATCCAGTTCACGCGGGTCGGGATGCTTCTGAATTTCATGGGCCAGACCGATCAGGCGGTTGGTCTCGCCGCTCATCGCAGAGACCACCACCACAACCTGATGTCCAAGCGACTTGAATTTAGCGACGCGACGCGCCACGTTCTTGATGCGTTCCGGGCTGCCGACCGATGTTCCGCCGTACTTCTGAACTATGAGTGCCACGTTTTTTCCATGCCTGACTTTAAAAGTGGGCGCGATTCTAGCGCAACTGGCCGAAAAAAACGAGGCGGGAACACGGTGTAATTTGTTAAACTCAAGTTACTTGAGTTGCTCATGCGAATTATTACCATGACAGAAATCACTCCGCGCAGGATTCCCGCAACCGCCATGCAACAATTGCGCGACAGCGGTTATTCGTCAGCCTTGGCCAGGATTTTCGCGGCGCGCGGCATTACGGATAGCAAACAACTGGACACTTCGCTTGCCGGATTGCTGCCGTTCGACGCGTTGAAAAACTCCCGCGAAATGGCGCGTTTGCTGGCTGATGCGATCGCGGCGAAAAAAAGACTCATGGTCATCGCGGACTACGATGCCGACGGTGCAACTGCCTGTGCAGTGGCTATTCGCGGCTTGCGTGCCTTCGGTGCACTGGTCGATTTCATCGTGCCGAACCGCTTTGAATACGGTTACGGTTTGACACCCGAGATCGTTCATTTAGCCGCTCAATCCAAACCGGATATTCTGATCACCGTGGACAACGGCATCGCCAGCAGCGAAGGCGTGGCTGAGGCCAATCGGCTGGGTATGCGGGTGTTCATCACTGACCATCATCTGCCGGGCGACTCACTTCCTGATGCGGCCTGCATCGTCAATCCCAATCAGCCCGGTTGCGCATTTCCCAGCAAAAATCTGGCCGGCGTAGGAGTGATGTTCTATGTGCTGCTCGCGTTGCGCTCCGAACTGCGTGCCAGAGGGCAGATAACAGAAGAAGACAGAGGACGGAAGCTTGTCGAGCTGCTTGACCTGGTGGCGCTGGGAACCGTCGCCGACGTGGTCAAGCTCGATCAGAACAATCGCATCCTGGTGCAACAGGGCCTGCAGCGCATCCGTGCCGGACGCGCCTGCGCCGGCATCAACGCACTGCTGCAAGTGGCGAAAAAAATTCCTGCGCGCGTATCCAGCCAGGACCTGGGCTTTACCGTCGGACCCCGGCTGAACGCGGCAGGCAGGCTGGATGACATGAGCCTGGGCATCAACTGTTTGCTGGCCGATGACGCCGCTACTGCAATGCAAATCGCCGCAAAGCTGGATGCCCTCAATCGCGAGCGGCGCGGAATCGAATCATATATGCAGGACACTGCGCTCGCATCACTGGAACATATCGACCCGAAGGGAAATTTCAGCCTCGCGTTATTCGATGAGTCCTGGCACCAGGGCGTGATCGGCATCCTCGCCTCGCGCCTAAAGGACAAATTCCATCGCCCGACCATTGCCTTCGCGCGATCCAACAACGGCGAAATCAAAGGCTCCGGGCGTTCCATCGCCGGACTGCATCTGCGCGACGCGCTGGACCTGGTCAGCAAACGCCATCCTTCACTCATCAAAAAATTCGGCGGGCATGCTGCAGCAGCGGGATTAAGCATAGCTGAAGAGGACTTCGCTGACTTCGTCACGGCTTTTGAACAAGTTTGCAGCGAACTGCTCGATGAAAACGACCTCGCACATCGCATCGAAACCGATGGCGCGCTGGAAACTGCCGAGATCAATCTTGAGGTGGCGCGCATACTGGACGCGCAAGTGTGGGGACAAGGCTTCCCTGCCCCGCAATTCAGTGACGACTTCGTGGTGCAGAATCAGCGCGTGGTCGGAGAGAAGCACCTCAAATTGCGTTTAAGTATGCAGGGCAAACTCATCGAGGCGATACTGTTCAGGCATAACGAGATGCTGCCCGAACGCATCCATGCCGTGTACAGCCTGAGCATCAATGAATACAACGGCACGCAGAGTGTGCAACTCATCGTTCGACACTGGCGGGGGAAAGAGGATTGAGGATTGAGTGCGGTAGGGTAAATAAAGTGCGGAGCACGTATCCACCATGCGGAACGGTGGATACGGCACGATATGCCTTTATCCACCTTACAAAACCATACCTGCCGGATCAAGTCGCCGGTTGCAACCCGACTTGCGGACAGCACGCTTAAAGAGGTAACAATGGACACCGTTTTTCTGCTTAATAACGGCATCGAAGCCTTGCCGCAATTCCTCACCAGTCTCGCCATCGGCTTGTTGATCGGGCTGGAGCGCGAGCGCACCCCGTCTGCCAAGGCCGGGCTGCGCACCTTCGCGCTGGTCGCCATCTTCGGCACGCTGTCCGCGCTGCTCTCCGCAAAACTCGGCTCGCCCTGGCTGCTGATCGCCGGCCTGCTAGCCGTGGCCGGCATGATCATCGCGGCATACCTCAACAACCCCAGCGGACATGGCGGTAACACTGACGAAGAAAACGATCCCGGCACCACCACCGTCATCGCCTTGCTGCTGTGTTACGGGCTGGGCGCGATGATCTGGTATGGTCTTGCCAAACTGGCCGTGATGCTGGCAATAGCTGTCACCGCCCTGCTCTATTTCAAACCTGAGCTGCGCGGAATAACTCAGCGGCTCACGCGCCGCGATCTGGTGGCCGTGCTGCAATTTTCCGTGCTGACTTTTATCGTGCTGCCTATCCTGCCGGATCAGGATTACGGCCCCTATCATGCATTCAATCCGCATCAGGCCTGGCTGATGGTGGTGCTGGTCTCGGGCATCAGTTTGGCGGGTTATACCGCGCTGCACTTGGTTGGAACGCGCTATGGCGCGCCGCTGCTGGGATTTTTCGGCGGCCTCGTTTCGAGCACGGCGACCACTTTGGTCTATGCAAGGAGCAGCAGAGGCAATCAAGCCATGTCTAACCTTGCCGCGTCGATCATCGTGATCGCCGGCATGGTGGTGTTGCTGCGTCTGCTCGTGGTCAGCACCGTTGTTGCCTATGGCACGCTTCCCGGCCTGTTCCCGGTGCTCGCAGGCGGCTTCCTGTTGGGTTTGATCGTCGCACTGTACAACTGGCGCAAGATGAGCAAGGCGACCGGGCTCTACCTCCCGGAAACGTCCAACCCTGCCGAATTGCATACCGCCATCGGCTTTGGCTTGTTATACGTAGCCATATTGCTGGGTTCCGCATGGATGCAGGATATCGCTGGCAGCCGGGGTTTGTACGTCATGGCATTGGTGTCGGGCTTGACCGATGTTGATGCCATCACCCTGTCGAGCCTGCGCCTGTTCAATCTCGGGCAATTGAGCGAACACCAGACCGTCACCTCGGTTGCACTCGCCATTATTTCCAATATCGCGTTCAAATTTGGCATGGTGATGTTCATCGGCGGCTGGAATCTCGCCAGACTGGTTGCTACCGGCTTTATCGCGATGGTCTGCGGAGTCCTGCTTGGCCTGTTTGCGCTATAATCGCGCCCCTCTCAAGCATTACCGACAAAACCCGTTCGTCTTTAGAAATTTGTTCTTCGGGATGAAGCGCAAGGAGCCGCGCAGCGAATGACGAGGCATATCGGATTGATAGACGAGGAATGAGCGAGCACGCGACACCGCGGTTCGCCCGAATAACGAATTTATAGAGATGAACTCATGGAAGCCGAACAACTCAACGCCCTCTCAAATCAGTTGCAAGACTTAGGTCTGCGCAGCGCAGAATTGCGGAGGTATCTTTGACTTCGATGCCAAGCAGGAGCGCCTAGTCGAGGTCAGCGAACTCGCCGAAGACCCCGCCATCTGGCAGGACGCCAAGCGCGCACAAGACCTGGGACGCGAGCGCAAGATGCTGGAAGGCGTGGTGCTCGGCCTGGGAAAAATCCAGCAAGACCTTAAAGATGCCCGCGAGCTGTTTGCCATGGCGCAGGCGGAAAATGACGATGAGAGTCTGAACAGCACCGCTTCAGACATCCGGGACATCGAGAAGCGCGTCGCGGCAATGGAATTCCGCCGCATGTTCTCGCACCCGATGGACCCGAACAACTGCTTCGTCGACATCCAGTCCGGCTCCGGCGGCACCGAGGCGCAGGACTGGGCATCCATGCTGCTGCGCATGTACTTACGCTACTGCGAACGCAAAGGCTTTTCTGTCGAAGTGCTGGAACAATCGGACGGCGAAGTCGCGGGCATCAAGGGCGCCTCGCTCAAGGTCAGCGGCGAATATGCCTACGGTCATCTGCGCTCCGAGACCGGCGTGCACCGGCTGGTGCGCAAGTCTCCGTTCGATTCAGGCAACCGCCGCCACACGTCATTTGCCAGCGTGTTCGTCTATCCCGAAGTCGATGAATCCATCGAGGTCGAGATCAATCCTGCCGACCTGCGCGTGGACACCTATCGCGCCTCGGGCGCGGGCGGCCAGCACATCAACAAGACCGACTCCGCGGTGCGCATCACCCACCTCCCGACCAATATCGTGGTGCAATGCCAGAGCGACCGCTCGCAACACCGCAACCGCGCCGAAGCGATGGCAATGCTAAAATCGCGCTTGTATGAGGCCGAATTGCGCAAGCGCAACGAGCAGAAACAGGCGATGGAAGAAGGCAAGACCAACATCGGCTGGGGACACCAGATCCGCTCCTATGTGCTCGACCAGTCGCGCATCAAGGACCTGCGCACCAATGTCGAAACCGGCAACACGCAAAGCGTGCTGGACGGTGACCTGGATGATTTCATCTCGGCGAGCTTGAAGCAAGGGGTGTAATGAGCGAAGAGCAAAATACAGGTCGTGAGGAAGCATCACTCGCCGATTTTCTCGCCCCCGGAGTAGTTGCGGAAGACCTACCGGAACTCTTTCCATTACTCGCCGCACGCAAATTACTTTCGGCATTTACGGCGCTGTTTCACGGCGGCGAAAATGCTGTCATGGCGCGCCTGTTGGTGTTGCGTGAAATCGGCGCGCGCGGCGATGCACCGCAATGGTCGCCCGGCGAACTGAAGGCCCATTTTGCTTATGTTGATCCGATCAAACTCGACACCATACTGGGAAGGCTCAGGGATCACGATTTGCTGGTGTGGGATAGCGACAGCCGCCTATATCAGGTTTCTTCCGCCGGCCGCATCGCGCTCGCCGCAATCGATCATGTGCTGAAATTTTCCGGCGACGATGATGCGGAGCTGGGTTTCATCACTTCGCAGATTGCTGCCGGCGCATCTGTCGGGCGCTTGGGTAGCGAGCATTTGAGGCATCTCCTCGCGCGCCTGACCGAACTAGAAAATAAATTTTCCATTGCGGTGGAATCCGGGTCTGAATTCCAGCTGTTGCAGGCACAACAAAATCTTGAGTCTGTCTGGAACTGGATGGAAAAAGGCACCGAGGTCATGTCCAGCTTGATCAAAGGCGGCTTGCCAGACACTGCCAGTTGGCGGCTAGCGCAGGAAATTGGGGCGCGCCAAGCACGCATTATGCGCATGACAGGTGTGTTCTAACGTGAGCTTTCAGCCATCGCACGGCAGCGAATACACCTGTCTCAAGGGGGGCTGACTTCCAGTGAATTGGCTAATTGGTTGCGTGGACAAAACATAGATACGCTTTACCCATACGCGCAGAATGTGCTTGCCATCGTGCCGGAACCTGTTTTTGTGCTACCCGATGTCATGCTGGATGTAGCCGAATTCGAACTGTGCGAACGGGTACGCGAAGCGGCCAAATCCAGCACCCTGCCACCGCCCACCGAAATAGAAATAACCGAGGAAACTGCGCGAGAACTGCCGCGCGAGCTGCCACAATTGCTACGTTTGTTAAACAGCATCGAAACGCCCATGAGCATTATGGATGCAGTGGTGGGCGGAGATTACCGCTCGGCGGCCTATCGTCTATCGCTGCTGCCACTAATCGGCGAACACGCGCCAGATGCAGAACTATCTGCGTTTGCCGAGCTACAGGTCAAACTGGAACTAAGCGACGAACTGCAAGCCATCGGGCATGACGGCATTACTGCTATCAGCGTTGGCACGCTAACCCCGGAGGAACATCATGGATGAGCAAACCCCCGCAAAATTTATCGCGCGCCTGCTAACTGAACGTTACATTCTGCGGAGCGATGCCCTTGCGCAGCGTGTATTGATAGATGAGGGTTTCCGTCAAGAAGTTGAACGTCGCCTGGATGAGTGCGGTTTGCGTTTGCTGGACAATCCTTTTGCCGAGCACCTTGCCGTTGCACTTTCACAGTCTGCCGAAACAGATGTGTTTGGGGGCGGTGACGTTTGGTTATCCAATAATCTTGGCTTGCAACGGGATGGCATCGCCCTGTTAGTATTGCTGTGGGCACTCATCATCTTGCCCAAGCGTGAACGTCAGCTTATCCGCAGCTCGACCGCCAGTGATGAGCAAGGCGACATGTTCGGCAGCGCGAAGCCAATGCCAAAGTCCGCTGATGCATCCAAAGGCATCGCCGAGAATTTGTTGCTAGACGATTATGGCAAGCAGTTGGGCGGCAAAACCCGCGTCAATATGAATCTCGGTATTCTGTCGCGCGTTGGATTTATCAAACGACACAACAAGGTTATTGAAGAAGGCCCGTTGCTTGATCTGGCTTTCGATTATGCTCAACTCGCCCCGCGCCTGATCCAGGGAGCCTTGGGTGATTTGCTGGCTCAACGCGAAAACCCATCTGCCAAAGGAGAGGCGTAAATGTTCCGCCTGCTTAAAATGGAAGTGGTGCATTGGGATTACTGGCAACGATTCAGTGTGCCGCTGGATGCTTCCATCGTCACCATCGTCGGCCCGAATGGCTCAGGCAAAACTACGCTGCTCGATGCGCTCCGTACCATGCTTGCGCTGAAGTGCTCCAACAAACGCGATTACAAACGCTATGCGCGCAAAAATGATGAGGAAAACTGCTGGCTGCGTGGCGTGGTGGACAACACTCGTTCGGATATGGGCAAACATCCTTTTTTTCCCATTCTGGGCGACAAGGCAACCTTGGCCTGCCGTATTGAAAAAAGAGGCGGTGACTGGGCGCGCCAATACTGCATTGTCGAAGGTGAGGTGGAAATCGAGCACCTCAAGGAATCCGCAATCTGGATGGGAGTTGAAGAATACCGGCGACGCATTGAAGGAGCTGGCCTAACTCCCGCGATCGCTCAAGTGCTGTCACTGGAGCAGGGGCAAACTGACAAACTTTGCGAACTGACTCCACGCGCACTGCTCGATCTGGTGTTCCAAGTATTTGGCGACAAAAAAGTGCTGGATGACTATCGCGATGCGCGCGAACACGAAAATGTCACCGAGCGCGAATTGAAAGAAATTGACGCGCAACTTGATCGTCTCGCACTGCAAATCGAACGCCACACCCTTGAAGTCGCCAGACTGCGCGAATACCAGAGCTTGCAACAAGAGCGCGTCGAATTGACTGGAGAAATCAAACCCAGATTGGAATACCTGCAATTGCTGGACTCGATTGCAGGCGCTCACGTGCAACTTGTCGGCGCGCGCCGCGAATGGCGCGCAAAAAAGCAGGAACAAGAAAACTTACGCGCCCAATTACCTAAACTCGAAGCCGCAAAAACGCGGGCAAACACCGAGTTATCGCGCCTCAATACCAGCGTCCAGACTGCCACTGAAAATCTCATGACAACCCGCGATCAGGTCAGCAGATTGCAGCAACTGCTTACAGAGCGCAACCGTTTAAATAAATTGGCTATTGAAGCAGGCTCGCAGGATACCAAAGCGATTCAACTTCGCTTGGGCAATGCAGAACAAGAGCGCGCCAAAGTGGACAGCGAGTTGATACCCCTGCGCCGGGGATTAAATCAAACCGGGGAGTTGCTGGGCTTGCTCAAGTCGGGGCAACGCGCTGACCCGCCCGATGTCAGCGCGATGCGCAAAGCCTTGGATGGGGCGGGCATAGAGCATGACCTGCTGCCGGAAATTGTCGAAGTACAAAATGACAGTTGGCAAGCCGCCGTAGAGGCTGTGTTAGCCCCTGTCAAACACATCATCCTGTTGCGCCACGAAACAGACAAAGCCCACGCCTTCGCGCTGGGCGAGCAACTGCGCTATCGCCATTTCATAGTCCCGGAGCGCAGCGATGCGCCCATTCCGACACCGGGATCGCTGCTGGAAATTATTCGTTTTCACCGCCCTGCCCCGCTCTGGCTGCTGCAAACCCTGGATCGTACGCAACGGGTCGAAGATGCACACGCTGGCGCAAAACTCCCCAGCGGACAGGATTGGATCACGCGCGCAGGCTATCTGAAGGAGCGGCGCGGAGGCCGTTATGCGGGTAGCAAACCGGGCGACTGGCATTTCGGCAAAGCGCGGCAAACCGCACTGCAAGCCGCGCTTACCGAACTGACAGGGCGCATAGCCGCGCTCGAAGAATCGCGCTTGCTTCTATCCAACAGCATAGATCATGACCGCTCCGCCCTGATGGGCGATGATGCCAGCCGCAGCCTTGCCGCACGCGCCGAAGAGTTTTCGCAAGCCGATGCCGACTTGCTCGTCGCACAACTACATGCGGCAGAACAAGGCGAGCATCTCGCGACCCTGCAAGAGCAACAACGTATTGCCAATCAAACCGTCGTCGATGCAAATCAGGAGTGCAATAACGCTCAACACCACCTCAAAGGACTGGGCGAAGAAATACACGGCTTGGAAAATATGCCCGCGCGCACGGAACAGATAAGCCGCATTCAGCGCCTGCGCCATGACCGGGCCAAATTACCTCACGCGTGGCGAGATAAGAAAACCAACGAGGAATTGCGTACACAGTATGAAAGTCCTGCTGCGGTTTCACGCGAGATTGAGCGTATCGAACACAAAATTGAAATTAAACAGCAAGAAGGCATTCCCGATGAGTCCGTGGTCGCCTTGCGCGACAAGCTCAGAGAAGACCATAAGGATCAATCCGCCGAGCAGCAACGCCGCAGCCTGGAAAACCAACGTGCGCGCACCATTACCGGCAATGCCAGGGAAAGGTACATTGACGTGCTGCGCGCCACGGTACGCAATTACAGCCGCAACCTGAAAGCCTTGGGGGAAATCGCCGGAGTTATGGTCGAAACGCAGCCGCCGCATTTGGCCAACGATGATGTCACGCTCAACCAGGCCGGGCTGGATGTCAAATTCGACTTCGACAGCAAGGGCTTTATGGGCATGAACGACGGCGATGCTTCGGGTGGGCAACAAGTAATGAAATCGCTGATCCTGTTGATCGCGTTGATGATGGAGGATTCGCGTCCCGGCGGTTTTGTGTTCATCGACGAGCCATTCGCCCACCTCGACATTTTCAATATTGATCGTGTGGCGAGTTTTCTGCGCGCCACCAAAGCGCAGTACCTGATTACCACACCGATCACGCACAATCTCAATGTGTATGACCCATCCATGTTGACCCTGGTCACATTCAAGAAAAAACCCGGCGACGCCTGGGCACCGACCATAGGCAAACTGCTGCGGCAAAGCAATGGCTGAAACCGATATGCATGGCATCGTCACCGAAGAAATCGCGGGCAATGCCAAAAGCACCCTGAAGGGGAAACGCCGACGTTTCCGCCCAGGATTACCCTTGCCACTGGATACCCTGCCACACGAATGGCATAGCCTGCTCAAGAAATGGCTAAAACGTGGCGGGAATAGCCGCTGGAAAACACTGGAACAGGATGCGGGTACAACGCATCTTGCTCTTGCCGAATCCTTGCTGAACTGGCTACTGCGCCACGGATGGACAAGCGTGGAAGAAGAGCGGCGACGCGGTAGCTGGTGGCCGCAATCATTGGAATTGCGCAATTTGCCGCAACTGCGCGCCGCCCTCGGCATCGGCGACAAGGAAGAAGCTGCGCAACGCTGGCTGGCCACACGTGAAGAACTGCAATCTTGCTGTGACAGCAACCTTGCCTCCGCCCTGATCGCACTGGATGAACTCCCCGCACAACGGGCCTTGGCGCGTCACGACCTGATCGCTGCCTTACAGCGCTGGCAGGATACGCAGCAAAGTGGCACACGCCGTGATTTCGCGCTATTCGCGCGCGACGACACCAAAGGTGTAAGTGAAGCGGAATGGAACTGGCTGGAACAAACGCTGGATTTGGCCGAGTTCCGCATTGAACGCCATACGCCTTTGCTCTTGCTCTCCGCTCCGCTGACGTTGACGCTGCCACGTGGGCAACTCGATTTGGCAAGCTGTGCTGATTTCGCCGCACTTACCCCGGCCACGCTGAAAGCCGTAACGGCAATATCCGGATCAATCAGTCATTGGCAATTGGTGGAAAATCGCACCAGCTTCGAGCGCGTCGCCCGTCAACGCAAAATTGATGCAGGGGTGATCTGGCTACCAGGCTTCCCGCCAGGCTGGTGGCTCAACACAGTTGGAAAGTTGCTGGATGTCGCACCCGCTCCCGCACAAATCGCCTGCGACCCCGATCCTGCCGGAATCAACATTGCGCTTAAAGCAGCAGAACTTTGGCGCGAACGTAGCATCGCCTGGCTGCCGTGGAAAATGTCAGTTAGTGATCTCGCTGCGTTGCGTGCGCGAAAGCCCCTGACCGAGTTGGATAGATTCCAACTCGCCGCATTATCACAAGAAGCTATGTTACCCATACAACTCATAGAATTAGCTGAGTGGATGCTGGAGCATGGAGAAAAAGGTGAACAGGAGGGGTATCTGTAAATTGTATGCTTAATCGCAATCATAGTTGGACAGAATTCCGCTGGTAACTGTGCCGCTGCCAGCCTTTATTCCACGCTGCCGAAAGACGGGTCGCTGGAATAAGGCGGCAGGGGCAAGCCCCCCAAGCGGCTGGCCTGGCTCACCGGCCCGCCGGGGAAAAGTTCGTAGAGGTTGCGCCTGCCCTGTCCGTCGGAAAACTTTTCTTCCAGCTCACGCAGGATTTCGCGTGCGCTTCTGGCGCCGCCGTGCTCGCGGTAGCGCTCGCGCAGGTAAATGACAATTTCCCAATGTTCATCGGTGAGGAATAGGCCCTCGGCTTCCGCCTGCCGCTGTGCGAACAGCGGCGACCAAGGTGCAAGGCCGAACATGTTGCCTTCGGGATCGTGCTGGGCCAGATAGATGTTGGCTGTGGCTTTGTTGATGTCTAACATGATGGAATCCTCCTTTTCACATTTGCGATTGAGGTTTGATTCACGCTGAAATTATAATTTACTCCGATTGTCGGGTATCTGTAAGCGCAGCAAAGGAAATTCTCGATTATGTGCCGCGTCATTGAATCAGCCGCACAGAGCCTCTCGACTCGCCTTCTAAAATTGCGCCTGACGGTGCATTCGTGACACAATCCAACGCCTGTATAAGCAATCCAACAAATTAACCTTAAATTAGCCAAGCACCATGACTACCGAACCCACTATTCCGCAATCCGAAGAACCTTTTGCCGGGCACCCGCAAGACGAAAACCAGATCATCGCGGAACGCCGCAGCAAGCTCAACGCGATACGCCAGGCAGGCGTGGCCTTCCCCAACGATTTTGAGCGCAAACATCTCGCCGGCGATCTGCATGCCCAATTCGGCGGGAAGACCCATGATGAACTGGAAGCCGCACATATCCACGTGGCGGTGGCCGGGCGCATGATGTTGAAGCGGGTGATGGGCAAGGCGAGCTTTGCCACGGTTCAGGACATGAGCGGAAAGATCCAGCTGTTCATCAGCAACAATGACACCGGCGAAGTAGCGCACAACGCATTCAAGCATTACGATCTCGGCGATATTCTCGGCGCGGTTGGCGTGCTGTTCAAGACCAAGACCGGCGAGCTTTCCGTGCGGGTATCACAAGTGCGTCTGCTGACCAAGGCGTTGCGCCCGCTGCCGGAAAAATTCCACGGCCTGTCCGATCAGGAGCAGAAATACCGCCAGCGTTATCTAGACCTGATCACCAATGAGGATGCACGCAAGGTATTCATGACCCGCATCAAAATTATCCAGGCGATACGCGAATTTTTCATCCGCCACGGCTATCTGGAAGTGGAAACGCCGATGATGCACTCCATCCCGGGAGGCGCTACGGCCAAGCCGTTCGAGACGCATCACAACGCGCTGGATATGAAGATGTATCTGCGCATCGCGCCGGAGCTGTACCTGAAACGGCTGGTGGTGGGCGGCTTCGAGAAGGTGTTCGAGATCAACCGCAACTTCCGCAACGAGGGACTGTCCACGCGCCACAATCCGGAATTCACGATGCTGGAATTCTATGAGGCTTACCGCGATTATCGCTATCTTATGGACTTCAGCGAAAACCTGTTCCGCGAAGTGGCGCAAAAAGTATTGGGCAAGACGCTGATCAGCTATCAGGGCAAGGAGCTGGAGCTGGGCAAGCCGTTCCACCGCCTGACGATGGTGCAGGCGATCCAGAAATATCATCCGCAATTCACCACCGCGCAGCTCAATGACCGCGAGTTCGTGATCGCCGAACTGAAAGACCTGAAAGCCAAACACAAACCGGAAGACGGCATCGGCGGCCTGCAACTGTCGCTGTTCGAGGAGTTGGCCGAGGCACATTTGTTCGAGCCGACCTTCATCGTCGACTACCCCATCGAGGTCTCGCCGCTGGCGCGCAGCAGCGACAAGAACCCCGAGATCACCGAGCGCTTCGAGCTGTTTATCGCCGGACGCGAGATCGCCAACGGTTTCTCGGAATTGAATGATGCGGAAGACCAGGCCGCGCGCTTCGACGCTCAGGTCGCGGCAAAAGAGGCTGGGGATGAGGAAGCGATGTTCAAGGACAACGACTACGTGCGCGCGCTGGAATACGGCCTGCCGCCTACTGCCGGAGAGGGCATCGGCATCGACAGGCTGGTGATGCTGCTCACCGACAGCGCCAGCATACGCGATGTAATTCTGTTCCCGCAGATGCGCCCCGAGTAATCCAAATCCATTACATCTCTTCCACAGGGATCGGGGCATCGAATATGCCGCCAATGCTTTCCGTCAGGGGCTGGCACAGTCACGCTTTACTCAAAGCATGAACCGTCCGGGCAAGGTGCCTGACAATGCGTTCATGGAATCCTTCTTTCATTCCATGAAGTCTGATGTGATTCACGGCTACACTTTCACCGAGGACAGTCAAATCCTCCCGGTGTTGCGCAGCTATATTCCTTTCTACAATCGCAGTAGAATCCACTCGTCTTTAAACTGCATGTCGCCGGTAACGTATGAATATCAGTTGGCTTAAACAGGTGTCAATTAAATCAGGGGAAGGGTCGCGGGGCACGAACGATCGCTGCGCAAGCCTCTCAATATTCCTCGCCGATGAAAGCGCAACCATCGCGCTGGCACGTCACCTCTCGTCAAACTTCAAACCGGGTATGGTGATCTATCTCTACGGCGATCTGGGCGCAGGTAAAACCACCCTGGTGCGTGGTGTGCTGAATGCACTGGGCTATACCGGACGAGTAAAAAGTCCTACTTATACTCTGGTTGAGTCTTATCATATTGCCGGGCTGGACTTGCTCCACTTTGATTTGTATCGTCTGCACAACAAGGAAGAATGGGAAGCGGCAGGATTTCGGGACGAGTTTGACGGGCGCAATATATTCTTCATCGAGTGGCCTGAACACGCACTGGGCTTAATTCCACATGCTGATCTCGAAATAAACTTCGAGATTCTGACGCATGGCCGTCATGTTAAGATTGAGGCCAACACTCTGGCAGGACAAGAATGTTTAAAACCGCTTTTAAAATTGTCTCACTATTAGTTTTACTTTGGCTGCCCCTACTTTGGATACCAGAGGCACACGCCGCCATTACCGTCAGTTCGGCACGCATCTGGCCCGCGCAAGACTACACACGACTGACTCTTGAATCCAAACAGTCCATCCGCAATAACATGTTCACAGTGAGCGATCCGGAACGTTTGGTGGTAGACCTGCAGGATGTAGAACTCGGCGGCGCACTCAACAACCTGACCAAACTGATAGGCAATAACGACCCGTACATCAAGAGCGTGCGCGTGGGGCGCTTCAAAGCAGGTGTAGTGCGCCTGGTGCTGGACTTAAAAGCCGAGGTCAAACCGCAATTATTTGTCCTCAATCCAGTCGGTGAATATGGCTATCGTCTGGTGCTTGACGTGTATCCGGCCCATCCGGTTGACCCGCTGATGGCTTTGCTCGAAGCCCCCAAATCCGATGTCCCGGAAACTGCTGCCACCACTCTCTACACTACGGAACACCCCCCGGAAAAGACCTTTGACGAAGATAAACCGAAACTCGCGCAAAGCTCAAATCCCAACCGGAATTCGGGTCTCGACAACAGCGCTCAGCCAGCCTCATCCGCGGCAGCATCCAATCTGCCCGAGTTGCGTGCGCGCACGCTGATCATCGCGATTGATGCCGGGCATGGCGGCGAAGACCCCGGTGCCCGCGGCAGATATGGTTCGCGCGAGAAAAATGTCACGCTGGCAATCGCACGCAAGGTGAAAGCCCTGGTTGATGAAACGCCGAATATGCGCGGCGTGTTGATCCGTGATGGCGATTACTTCATCCCGTTGATTGTGCGCGTCGCCAAAGCGCGCAAGTTGAATGCGGATTTATTCATCTCCATCCACGCAGACGCCTTCACCAAAAGAAATGCGAGGGGTTCATCAGTATTCGCCCTCTCCGAACACGGCGCGACCAGCGCTGCCGCGCGCTGGTTGGCGAAAAAAGAAAATGAAGCGGACTTGATCGGCGGCGTGAACCTCGCCGTCAAAGACCCTTATCTGGCGCGCACACTGCTCGACCTCTCACAGACCGCCACCATCACCGACAGCATGAAGCTTGCCAAACAAGTACTTGCAGAACTTGGTGATATCAACGACCTGCATCGTGGTCGGGTGGAACAGGCCGGATTTGCCGTGCTGAAATCGCCGGAAATTCCGTCGATATTGGTTGAAACCGCTTTTATCAGCAATCCCGATGAAGAACGCCGTCTGAATGACAAAGGTTATCAGATGAAACTTGCCAATGCGATTCTGGGCGGCATCAAACGTTATTTCGCACAAAATCCGGCACTATCAAGACCGCGGATCGCACAGATCAACTAGCTATAAAGTGTATTGGCCGGATCCAGATTACGCCCCATCTCGGTTACCTTCGCCCAAATATTATCGTCGCCCAACGACTTCAGTTGCCTGGCCAGAGCAAGAAAAGCGGCGCTGTCTTTACGCGAAAGGTAGAGGCGTAACAACGCCAAGTAAGCCTGGGGATTGCTCGGGTTGATCTTGATCGCTTCACTCAATGCCTCCTCGGCGAGCTTGTCGTGACCGAAACGCAAATAAATATCCGCCTCTTCCAACATCTCATACTCGGGGGAAAAAATTGACTGGGTCTTTTGCTCGGCATAGGCAGGGGTTTTTATCGTTTGCTCGATATTGGGTGCAGAAGTCTTGGCAATGGCTAGTATTCGCTTCGATCCATTGTCTTGATGTGCGCCGGGTACTATCAGTTGTCCCGGATGGCCCGTCCTGATTTTGCGATACCAGAAAAGAACCAGTGCGGTAAATGACAACACGGCAAGGCCTGTCGCCAGATCAATCCAACTCATCTCAAGCGACTCGGCCTGGCGCAACAAACCATTGCTTGTTGATTGTATGTCTGTGAAAACCGGTTTCGGCTCGCTTTGCTCGTTGACAATATCTGGCACATTGCTGGCGGCCGAACTCATCGCGGCCGGGCCAGAGTCTGCAATGCCGGAATTCAACGGGCTATCCATAATATCCAACTGGCGTTGCTGCGCCTTGATCATCTTCTCCGTTTCGGCGATCTGTGCATACAACTCGCTCAGTTTTCCTGCTTTTGCAACTGACTCCACTTCAGGAGCGCCGCTAGCCATGGTTGGGATGCCCGGCTGAGTTGGGGTATTTCCCGGAATCGACAGCGTCAACGAAAGTAGCAAGGAAAGCTTATGGGGTGGCCTGCTATCCGCGCGGGAAGCCGCACTGGTCAAAGATGGCGGCGCTGAATCCGGTAAGCGTTCTCCTTGTTTTAAACCACGTGCAAGCGGTATTTTGATTCTGGATGATTTCGTCCTTTTTTGCCTGAATGCAGCAATGCTATCCGGGGAGTCCGGCCAGAATTCTGCTTTATCAGAACCCGGTGAATCTTCCGCTTGCCCGGCAGTTGCAAGCAGCACTGTCCGCACTGCGAGAAGCCCGCTTCCGTTTGCTTGCATGCCATCCAGCCCTATGGCATTTGCACTGGTCGAAATTTGGACAGCCATGGAAAACATCCATAACCTGACGATATCGCCAGCACGGTGAAACGTCTCTTTTCTCATCAACAGGCTATCGACGTATCAATTCTTCTGTGCATGATTCTATTTGCATAAAGCGTGTTCAGCCCTGTCAAGCGGGGAAAACCCCCATAGAGAGATAGCGGTCGCCGCGGTCACACACCATGAACGCGATCACCGCATTCTCAACATGTTTTGAAACGCGCAATGCCACGGCTAGCGCCCCCCCGGATGAAATCCCGCAGAAAATCCCCTCCTCGCGCGCCAGACGGAGCGTCATCTCCTCGGCATCCTGCTGGCTGACATACTCCAGCCTATCCACATATTTTCCGTCATAAATCTTAGGCAAATAGGCTTGCGGCCATTTGCGGATTCCCGGTATCTGCGCGCCCTCTTCCGGCTGCACACCGATGATCTGGATGGCACGATTCTTTTCCTTGAAGTAACGCGAGCAACCCATGATGGTGCCGGTCGTGCCCATGCTGCTGATGAAGTGGGTGAGCTTGCCGTTGGTATCACGCCATATCTCCGGGGCTGTGCCTTCGTAGTGCGCCAGCGGATTGTCGGGGTTGGCGAACTGATCGAGGAGGATGCCTTTGCCCTGGTCGCGCAGTTTCTCCGCCGTGTCGCGCGCCAACTCCATGCTGCCTTCCTTGGCCGTCAACAGCAGTTCCGCACCGAAAGCACGCATGGTCTGGCGGCGCTCCATGCTCTGATTCTCCGGCATCACCAAAACCATCTTGTAGCCGCGCATCGCCGCCGCCATTGCCAGCGCGATGCCGGTATTGCCGCTGGTCGCCTCGATCAGGGTATCACCCGGCTTGATCTCACCGCGCTGCTCGGCGTGAACGATCATAGACAGCGCGGGCCTGTCCTTGACCGAACCGGCAGGATTATTTCCTTCCAGCTTGGCGAGCAACACATTGCTTGTGCCGCCCGGAATGCGCTTCAGCCGCACCAGCGGTGTGTTGCCGACGAAGTTTTCTATGGATGGGTACATGCTGGTTATCTGCTTTGACAAAACAAGTGAATCTATCCGGCAGCCTTCCTCAACTGCTCCACGTAGCTAGCCACGCCTTGCTCCACGCTGAGGAACGGTTCGATATAACCGCTGCTGAGCAGCGCACCGATGTCGGCCTGCGTATAGCTCTGATATTTGCCGCGCAGCTGGTCCGGGAATGGGATGTAGCCGATCAGTCCTTGCTGTTGCAACTCGGCCAGGCTTAACGCAGGCTTACCCTCGGCGGTACGCAGGGTGTTGATGGTCGCCACCGCCACGTCGTTGAAGCTTTGCGCCTTCCCCGTGCCCAGGTTGAAGATGCCGGACTTGTTCGGGTGGTCGAGAAAATACATGTTAACTTTGACCACATCTTCGATTGAGACGAAGTCGCGCAACTGTCCGCCGTTGGCGTAGCCATCGCAGCCTTCAAACAATTTCACTTTCCCGTCTGACTGATACTGGTTGAAAAAATGATAGGCGACCGAGGCCATGCGCCCCTTATGCTGTTCGCGCGGGCCGTAAACGTTGAAGTAGCGCAATCCGACTATTTGCGCGCTGCGCTTGTGCCAGCGGCGGCGCACGATCTGGTCGAACAGGAATTTGGAATAGGCATACACGTTGAGCGGGGCTTCATATTCACGGCTTTCCTTGAACACGCTGCTGCCTCCATAAACCGACGCGGAAGAAGCGTACAGGAACGGTATCTCTTCGATCTGGCAGTAATTCAGCAATTCCAGGGTGTACTGGTAATTGTTCTCCATCATGTAACGCCCGTCCGTTTCCATGGTGTCGGAACAAGCGCCCTGATGCAGCACTGCGGTGACCAAACCATCGAAAAAACCTTCCTGCAGCTTTTTCAGGAAGTCAACTTTGTCTAAGTAATCGGCGATTTCACAGTCCACCAGATTCTTGAACTTCTCTGCGTGCTTGAAATTATCAACAGCAATGATGTTATTTTCACCGCGTTTGTTGAGTGCCTTAACCAGATTGGATCCGATAAATCCGGCTGCGCCGGTGACGATGTAGTACATTGCTTTCTCCTCACATTTTCAGGTGTAAGGAACAGAGGCAAGGTGCAAGAAATAACTCGCTCGCCCTTGAACCTTGAACCTTAACCTTCTGCCGTTAATCTCATATCCTGAATGATTTCTTCGCGGCTTACCACAGCCGTCCCCAACTTGCCCACCACGATACCCGCCGCCCGATTGGCGACACGCACGGCATCGGGCAAACCTGCGCCACTCGCCAGCATCACTGCCAGTGTCGCAATCACGGTATCGCCCGCACCGCTGACATCGAACACTTCACGCGATTGGGTCGGTTCGTGCAATATTTCGTTGGCACGATACAGGCTCATACCATCCTCGCTGCGCGTGACCAGCAGCGCGTCCAGTTGCAGTTCCGTGCGCAGTTTTTCCGCTTTGGCGCTGAGCTCCGCTTCGTTTTTCCAACTGCCCGCCACTTCGCGGAACTCGCTGCGGTTCGGCGTGAGCAGGGTCGCACCGCGATAGCGGGCGTAATCGTCGCCCTTGGGATCGACCAGCACCGGCTTGCCTGCAGCACGTGCCAGCTTCATCATCTCGCCGATATGCGCCAGCCCGCCCTTGCCGTAATCGGAAAGGATCACCACATCGGCGCGCGGCAATTGCGCACGAAAATCTTCCAATGCAGTATGCAGCACTTCGTGGCTGGGCGGAGTTTCAAAATCGATGCGCAGCAACTGCTGATGACGCGCAATGGCACGCAGCTTGATGATTGTGGAGATGCTGTTATCGCGGTGCAGCAGCGCGTTGAGGTTGCTGTGCTCATTGAGCAATTTCTCCAGACACGCGCCCGCTTCGTCATCGCCCACCACCGACAGCAAGGTAGCTTGCGCGCCGAGTGCCGCGATATTGCGCGCCACGTTGGCCGCACCGCCCGGCCGTTCTTCCACACGTTCCACCTTGAGCACCGGCACCGGGGCTTCCGGCGAGATGCGGTTTACGTCGCCGAACCAGTAGCGATCCAGCATCACATCGCCAACCACCAGCACTTTCGCGTTTTCGAATTTTGGCAACATAGTCATGCCCGCCTTTCGCATTCCTGATTCATTGCATCACTCCAATCTCTTTGCTGATGTCAAGCAAAGCCTGCAAAGGATCTGCCGCCTGCGTGATCGGGCGGCCTATCACCAGATAACTGGAACCCGCCTGCATAGCGGCTTGCGGAGTCATCACCCGCGATTGGTCGTCGAGATTGGCATGTGCAGGCCGGATGCCCGGGGTCACAAGGCAAAAATCGTTGCCGCAATGTTTGCGCAACAGCGCTGCTTCCTGTGCAGAACATACAACGCCATCCAGCCCGCAGTCGCGTGCCAGGGTTGTCAGACGCAGCACCATTTGAACAGGCGTCGCATTGATACCGATATCGGCGAGATCATCCTGCGCCATGCTGGTGAGCAGGGTGACGGCGATCAATTTGGGCCGCCGCGCATTGTTGGCAATCGCTTCGCGCGCAGCATCCAGCATCTTGCGTCCGCCCAGCGCATGCACGTTAACCATCCACACTCCCAAGCCGGCCGCCGCTTTGCAGGCCTGTGCGGTGGTGTTGGGAATATCGTGAAATTTCAGATCGAGGAAAACTTCAAAACCGCGCTTCATCAATTGCTCGATCAAGGCCGGGCCGGTGGCGGTAAATAATTCCTTGCCGACTTTCAGGCGGCACAAAGAGGGCTGCAATTTATCCGCCAAAACCAGTGCGGGCCTGGCTTCCGGGTAATCAAGCGCGATGATGATTTTTGGGTCGCTCATAAAGGCATTCCGGTTTCTTCGCTGCGACGCGGCGAGTAGCTGTCCCAGGCTTGGCAAGCCGGACAGTGCCAATAGAATTGGCGCGCCTTGAAGCCGCAATGAGCGCAACGATACGTTGCCAGATTGCGTGTGCGTTTATGGACTAAATCCTTTACCAGTTCAATGTCAGAACGTCTATCGATCGACACCTCAAGCAGTCGCGCTTCAAGCAGTTTATCCAGTCCCAGTAAAGTCGGGTTGCGCTCCAGTTCATCGAGCACCAATTGGTATGCAGCTGCCGAACCTTCGTTCTTCAGAACAACATCGAACACCACATTCATCAAGTCAAGCGAGTGATATTTATTCAGATATTCGCGCAACAAAGCAATTCCATCCGCCTCACGATCAAGGCTGCGATGGGCATTTAACAAGCGCTCCCCGACCAGCGGCAGATATTGTGCGTCCTGAGTTTCGATATTCTTCCAAATATCGATGGCATCCTGCTGCCTGCCTTCTCCTACCAGCATATCACCCAGCATCATGGTGGCACGCACCGCACCGGGACAATCTCTCAACGCCTGCTGTAGATGTTCGCGTGCAGCAATCAGGTTGCCCTGTTCAATCTCCTCACTCGCCAGCTCACAATAAAAAAACGATGCCTGCTTGCTTTGGGACTGCCCGGAGACCGCCGTCAGCCGTTGCGTGACGGCAATCGCCTTGAGCCAGTCATGTTCCTTTTGGAACAATTCCAGCAGGAACTCCAGGGATTGCTTGGCATACGGGGTGTTCTCCGACTCGCTGAACAGTTTCTCGGCACGATCAAGGATCCCCGCTTTCAGATAATCCTGCGCCAACTCGAAAATCGCCTGCTGGCGCTTGTCATCATCCAGATCGGCTCTGTCCACCAGGTTGTGGTGCATGCGCAAAGCGCGGTCAACTTCGCCGCGACGGCGGAACAGGCTGCCCAGCGCGAAGTGCAATTCGACGGTTTGCGGATCGACCTTCACCACCTCGATGAAGGCTTCGATCGCTTTGTCCTGTTGCTCATTGAGCAGGAAATTCAGCCCCTGAAAATAAGACTGTGGCAATGCACTTGATTCCGAGAGCAACTCTTTGATGTCGATGCGTGCAGCCAGCCATCCCATTCCAAAAAATAGCGGGAAGACCAGCAACATCCAGGTTTCAAATTCCATATGCAAAATATATCAGTGGGACTGGATGGGATTTTGTTGCTTCTCGCTGATATCGGTCAGCTTGTTTTTGATCTTGATATCTTGCTTCAAACGTGCGATCTCACGGCGCTGTCTCAGCACATTGGCAAGCATGGAGATTACTCCGACAGCAGTGCCGGCGGCAAAAAAAATCAGCAACACAATCACCAATGAAGACTGCCACTCATAACCGAAAAAATAGCGCAGCGTGACCGGCTGGTCATTTTTGACCGCAAAGCCCAGCAGCACAATAAACAGCGCTGCCCGCAAAATCCAATTGAAATAAGACATGGCTCACCCGGAAAAAGACCGATGCAACGATAGCATAAAAAATGGCGGCAATACCTTGCGATATGCCGCCACTTGAACTGTTTCAAACCAGAATCAAGACTTCTGTTCGCAGACCCGCTCCCTGAGCTCCTTGCCGGCTTTGAAGTGAGGCACGTACTTGGCCGGAACTTTCACTTTGTCGCCGGTCTTGGGATTACGCCCCTGACGCGGAGGCCGGTAATTCAGGCCAAAGCTGCCGAAGCCGCGAATCTCGACACGCCCACCGCGCGACAGGGTGGCGGACAAGGCATCCAGAATCACTTTTACAGCGAACTCGGCATCCTTGGCCTGCAGTTGCGGATGCATCTCGGCCAGTTTGGCAATCAAATCAGAACGAATCATGAACGAACCCCGTGCTTAGGCTTCAGTCTTGGTGCCGGTCATCTTGGCCTTCAGCAACGCGCCCAGATTGGTGGTACCGGCACTGGCATTGCTTTCAGCCGAGAGTTTCTGCATCGCAGCAGTATCCTCGGTCTTGTTCAGCGCCTTGATCGACAGGTTGATGCCGCGATTCTTGCGATCCACATTGATGATGACAGCGGTCACGGTATCGCCCTCTTTGAGGTGATTGCGAATATCTTCAACACGATCCGCTGACACCTCGGACGCCTTCAGATACGCTTCCACATCACCTTCCAATGCAATCGTCGCGCCCTTGGCATCCAATGACTTCACCTTGCCGGTGACCACAGCGCCTTTTTCGTGGCTGGCCGCAAATCCGCCAAACGGATCGCCTTCCATCTGCTTGATACCCAGGGAGATGCGCTCGCGTTCAACGTCGATCGCCAATACTACAGCCTCGACTTCGTCGCCCTTCTTGTAGTTGCGCACCGCTTCTTCGCCGGGTTGGCTCCAGGACAAGTCTGACAAATGCACCAGCCCATCGATACCGCCATCCAGACCGATGAACACACCGAAGTCGGTGATGGACTTGATCTGCCCCTTAACTTTATCGCCCTTCTTGTGGTTGATCTCGAAATCATCCCAAGGATTGGATTGGCATTGCTTCATACCCAGCGAGATACGGCGGCGCGCTTCATCGATCTCCAGGATCATCACTTCAACCTCATCGCCCAAACTCACGACCTTGGAAGGATGCACGTTCTTGTTGGTCCAATCCATTTCCGAAACGTGCACCAGGCCTTCTATACCCTGTTCGATCTCAACGAACGCGCCGTAGTCGGTCAGGTTGGTCACCTTGCCGAACATGCGTGTGCCCTGCGGGTAGCGGCGTGCCAAGCCATTCCAGGGATCATCGCCCATCTGCTTGATGCCCAGCGAAACACGGTTCTTCTCCTGGTCGAACTTCAGGATCTTGGCTTCGATCTCGTCGCCCACGGTCAATACTTCGGAAGGATGCTTCACACGGCGCCATGCCAGGTCGGTGATGTGCAACAGGCCGTCGATGCCGCCCAAATCAACGAATGCGCCGTAGTCGGTGATGTTCTTCACTACGCCCTTTACAATTGCGCCTTCCTTGAGGTTTTCCATGACTGCTTCACGATCGGCACCAACGCTGGCTTCCAGCACCGCGCGGCGGGAAACCACCACGTTGTTGCGCTTGCGGTCCAGCTTGATGACCTTCAATTCCATGGTCTTGTTTTCGTAAGGCGTCGTGTCCTTGACCGGACGAATATCCACCAGCGAACCTGGCAGGAATGCGCGGATGCCATTGACCATCGCGGTCAGACCGCCCTTGACTTTGCCGCTGACAAAACCTTCCACGATCTTGCCTTCTTCCATGGCCAATTCCAGCTCGTGCCATGCCGCCAGACGCTTGGCTTTTTCACGCGACAGCTTGGTTTCACCATAGCCGTTTTCCAGCGCTTCAATCGCGACGGTGACAAAATCGCCCGGCTTGACTTCCAGTTCACCTTTAGCGTCAAGGAATTCCTCGATCGCAATCAAACTTTCGGACTTCAGTCCGGCATTCACAACCACCATGTTGTGGTCGACACGCACGACTTGTGCGGTGATCAGTTCGCCGGCGCGCATTTCCTTGCGCGTCAAACTTTCTTCAAACATTGCTGCAAAACTATCTGGATTTGATACAGCTGCTGCAGTTGCGGTTACGTTCATCGGATACACCCAATAAATTTCTGTCTATAACAAACAACAGAGGGTTGGTTAAAGTTCCCATTGACGGAGAGTCTTATGGGGCCTGGTTCTTGGAGCCTTCCGCCGGGTAGCGTGCCAATATTTCCTGTACCGCCTGCTCGATGTTCAGAGCAGTGGTATCCAGCAGACTTGCACCCGGTGCCTGTTGCAGCGGAGATGCGCTGCGCTGAGTATCTCGCTCGTCGCGCACACGTATATCCAGCAAAAGGGCGGCGATATTAGCACCGATTCCTTTTTCCATCAACTGCTTATAACGCCGGTCGGCGCGTGCCTCGGCGCTGGCGGTGAGAAAAATCTTCAATGCGGCGTCCGGGAACACCACCGAACCCATGTCGCGCCCATCCGCCACCAGGCCCGGCGCGCGGCGGAACGCGTGCTGCTTGGCGAGCAGCGCAGCGCGCACCCTAGGCAAGGCAGCCACTTTGGAAGCCGCAGCCGCACATTGTTCTCCGCGCAACTCGTCGCCGACCAGCGCCCCATCCAGCCAGATCTGCTCGCCCTCGAAACGTATCTCGATGCGTTCGGCCAATTCCGCCAGGCCCGATTCATCGGTCAGCAGAACACCGTCGCGCTGCGCCGCCAACGCCAGCAAACGATACAGCGCGCCGCTGTCCAGATAGTGATAGCCTAGCCTGGCCGCGACAAGCTTTGCCACCGTGCCCTTGCCGGATGCCGATGGCCCGTCTATCGCGATCACCGGCACGCCCTGCACCACATCATGCAGCAGCGTGAAATAATTCGGGAAGGTCTTGGCGACACAGCGCGGATCATTGATGCGTATGCCTTCCGCGCCAAAGGCGGCGAGTGAGAAACTCATCGCCATACGGTGATCATCGTAAGTGTCTATGCCTGAGGCAGGATTGAGGATCGAGGAGTGGGGAGTGGAGAATTGAGGAGAGCGCAGCCAAGAGGCAATAATAGATGCTAAACCGTAACCGCTGTTTTTTCTCGCTGCTGTTTTTGGTGGAGTGATGCGAATAAAATCTGCGCCCTCTTCCACCGTCGCCCCGACCTTGCGCAACTCTGTCGCCATCGCCGCGATGCGGTCGGTTTCCTTGACGCGCCAACTGGCGATGTTGCGCAGCGTGGTGGTGCCCTCTGCAAACAACGCGACCACCGCCAGCGTCATTGCCGCATCCGGAATATGGTTGCAATCAAGGTCGATGGCCTTAAGTTTTCCCGAGAGCGGCGCACGCGCCTCCATCCAGTTCGCACCCATTTCGATCTGTGCGCCCATCAGCGCCAGCGCATCGGCGAAGCGCACATCGCCCTGTATGCTGCCGCTGCCGACCCCTTCGATGCGCAGCGGACCGCCGCCGATCGCACCCGCCGCAAGAAAATACGACGCCGACGACGCATCGCCTTCCACATAGATCACACCGGGAGAAACATAGCGGCTGCCCGCCGCCACCGTGAAGCTGCGCCAGCCATCTCTCTGAACAACCACACCGAAGCGCGCCATCATCGCCAGCGTAATCTTGATGTAAGGTTTAGAAATCAACTCACCCACCACCTCGATATTGATCGTGCGATTCAGCAATGGGAGCGCCATCAACAACGCGGTGAGGAATTGGCTGGACACATCGCCGCGCACGCTTATGCGATCAACCCCAGTCAATGTCGCCGGATGGATCTGCAGCGGCGGAAAACCTTCGTTGTCCAGATATTCGATGTCCGCGCCGAGTTCGCGCAACGCATCCACCAGATCGCCTATCGGCCGCTCGTGCATGCGCGGCACACCGGACAATTTGTATTCGCCGCCGGACAATGCCAGCACCGCCGTCAGCGGACGAAACGCCGTGCCCGCATTCCCTAGAAACAACTCCGCCTGCTTGACCGGAAAATTGCCGCCACAGCCAGTCACACGGAACACATGCGGCTCCAGTTGCTCCACGGCAACACCCAGCGTGCGCAAGCCGTCCAGCATGCGCTCGGTATCATCCGACAACAGCACATCGCGTATCTCGGTCGTGCCCTGCGCCAGCGCAGACAGCAGCAAAATGCGATTGGAGATGCTTTTCGATCCGGGCAACGTGATCGTGCCGCGCGCACTGAGCAGAGGAGGAAGATCAATAAAATTTACGGATGTCATTGCGATTGAACTGCATGGCAGATTTGCAAGGGCGAGATGATACCGCAAAGCTAAGACTAGCTGCGATGGGATCGCCACTCTCTACTTAACTAATTCGGCCCCTTTAATTGGGCAAATACTCAAGGCTACCTTCAAATCGGCCTGGTTTACTCCAATGCGTGGCTTCCTCGGGATTCTCTGATTGCTTATTGCTATAAGTCAGCGCATTGTGTACCTCCAACCAGAATCTTTACAACTTTTATACACGCCCAAGACTTATTTTTACACCGTTTTGATTCGCCATTTCCTAACATTCGCAGTTGCATTTTTTGTGTAATTCCTACAAGGAGAAAGAGCATGGACTGGATCTATCTATTGCTGACCCTGGCCTTCTTCGGCCTGAGCGTGCTGCTGATACGCGGCATCGAAAAACTGGGGAGGCCATCATGACCTTTTACATTCTGGGCGGCATCGTGGCTCTTGGGTTGATAGTTTATCTCTTCATCGCATTACTTAAACCGGAGTTGTTCTCATGAGTGCCAATGGATTGCTGCAAATTGCACTGTTCCTCGGCGTGCTTATCGCGCTGGCGAAGCCACTCGGCTGGTACATGGCGCGAGTCTACGAGGGCAAGCTGCCGGCGTTCGTGCGCTGGATGGCTCCGATCGAAAATCTTTTTTACCGCCTGTGCGGCGTGGATAGCAAGCAGGAAATGCGCTGGACCCGTTATGCGCTGGCGATGCTGTGGTTTGCTCTGCTCGGCGTGCTGACAGTGTATGCGATGCAGCGCCTGCAGGGCATGCTGCCGCTGAATCCGCAGGGATTCGGCGCGGTCAGTCCTGATTCGTCCTTCAACACGGCGATCAGCTTCCTGACCAACACTAACTGGCAGGGCTATAGCGGTGAATCCACGATGAGCTATCTGGTCCAGATGGCGGCACTCGCGGTGCAGAACTTCTTCTCCGCCGCTGCCGGTATGGCCGTGCTGGTGGCGCTGATACGCGGCTTTGCACGCCACACGATGGAAACCATCGGCAACTTCTGGGTGGATATGACACGCAGCATCATCTATATCCTGCTGCCGCTCTCCACGGTGCTGGCGTTGGCGCTGGTCAGCCAGGGAGTGATACAGAACTTGTCTGCCTATCAGACCGTGCCAACAATGGAAACGATTACGTACGATAATCCCAAGATGGACGCCGCCGGCAACCCGGTGAAAGACGCTGCCGGCAACCCGGTTACCGAGAAGGCAACTACGAAAGAGCAGAGCATTGCCCTCGGCCCCGTCGCCTCGCAGGAGGCGATCAAGCAGCTCGGCACCAACGGCGGCGGCTTCTTCAACGCCAACTCGGCTCATCCTTACGAGAATCCTACGCCATTCTCCAATTTCCTGGCGATGATAGCGATGTTCCTGATTGCCGCCGCGCTGTGCTTCACCTTCGGCAGCATGGTGGGTGACACGCGCCAGGGCTGGGCGATCCTCGTTGCGATGACGCTGTTGTTCGTCGGCTTCCTCGCTGTTGCGGAATACGCTGAGCAAAAGGGCAACCCCGCCTTCGCTGCGCTGGGAGTGGATCAAACGGCTTCCGCGACGCAATCCGGCGGCAATATGGAAGGCAAGGAAACGCGCTTCGGCATCGTCAATTCCGCGCTGTTCGCCACCATTACTACAGGGGCTTCCTGCGGTGCGGTGAATTCCATGCATGATTCCTTCACGCCGCTGGGCGGGATGGTGCCGATGGCGCAAATCCAGCTGGGCGAAGTGATTTTCGGCGGGGTCGGTTCCGGCTTGTACGGGATGCTGGTGTATGCCGTGATCGCGGTGTTCCTCGCCGGACTGATGATAGGCCGCACGCCGGAATACCTGGGCAAGAAGATCGAGGCGTTCGACATCAAGATGGCTTCGCTGGTGATCCTGATCCCGCCGATGATCATCCTCGGCGGGACGGCCATAGCCGTGCTGATGGATGCAGGCAAGGCGGGTGTCGCCAACCCCGCCGCCCACGGCTTCAGCGAGATCCTGTATGCGTTCTCGTCGTCTGTCGGCAACAACGGCAGCGCATTCGCCGGCATCTCTGCCAACACGCCGTTCTATAACACTGCGCTCAGCTTCGAGATGTTCTTCGGCCGCATCTGGCTGATGATCCCGGTGCTGGCGCTGGCCGGTTCGCTGGCGGCCAAGAAACGCATTCCCGCCAGCATAGGCAGCATGGCGACCCATACGCAGATGTTCGTCTGGCTGCTGATCGGCACGGTGATGCTGGTGGGCGCGCTGAACTTTGTACCGGCGCTTGCACTGGGGCCGGTGATCGAACACCTGAACATGATTAGCACACATTAAAAACTACTGCGAGGCGATGATGCTGTGTTGGAAACCGGCTCAGAATGCTCATTTACCTAAGTGTAAATTCCGCTTCTTCCCCGTTTTCCGCCTTGCCTGATCGCCTCTCGTAACGTTTTATAGGAGATTTGCATGACAACCAAGACTGTTCCGTTTCCCCTGTTTGAGCGTGACATCGTCAAACAGGCCGTGGTGGACTCGTTCAAGAAACTGAGCCCGCAGCAACAGATGAAGAACCCGGTGATGTTCGTGGTATGGGTCGGCAGCATATTGACGACGCTGCTGTTCTTTCAGGCGCTGGGAGGACACGGCGAAGCGCCATCCGGCTTCATCCTGGCCGTGACGCTGTGGCTGTGGTTCACCGTGCTGTTCGCCAACTTCGCCGAGGCGATAGCCGAAGGCCGCAGCCGCGCCCAGGCGGCTTCGATGCGCAAGGCCAAGCGCGATGTCCAGGCCAAGAAACTGGTGCGCCCGAAGTATGGTGAGAAATACGTTCTGGCACCCGGTTCCGGCTTGCGCAAGGACGATGTGGTGCTGGTGGAGGCGGGCGACTTCATTCCGGGTGACGGCGAGGTGATTGAGGGCGTCGCCTCGGTGGATGAAAGCGCCATCACCGGCGAGAGCGCGCCGGTGATCCGCGAATCCGGCGGCGACTTCAGCGCGGTAACCGGCGGCACGCGTGTGTTGTCTGACTGGCTGGTGGTGCGCATCACCACCAATCCGGGCGAGACTTTCATGGATCGCATGATCGCGATGGTGGAAAGCGCCAAGCGCCAGAAGACTCCCAACGAGATCGCGCTCACCATATTGCTGGTAGCGTTGACGCTGATCTTCATGTTTGTCATCGCCACCCTGTTGCCGTTCTCGCTGTACAGCGTCGAAGTGGCCAAAGCGGGTGTGCCGATCAGCATCACCGTGCTGGTGGCGCTGCTGGTGTGCCTGATCCCGACCACGATAGGCGCCCTGCTTTCCGCCATCGGCATAGCAGGCATGGGGCGCATGTTGCAGAAGAATGTGATCGCCACCTCCGGCCGTGCGGTGGAAGCGGCAGGCGATGTGGATGTGTTGCTGCTGGACAAGACCGGTACGATCACGCTGGGTAACCGCCAGGCCGACAACTTCCTGCATGCCAGCGGCGTGACCGAGGCTGAGCTGGCCGACGTGGCACAGCTCGCCTCGCTGGCCGATGAAACGCCGGAAGGCCGCAGCATCGTTGTGCTGGCCAAGGCAAAATTCGGCCTGCGCGAACGCGATATTCATGCGCTGGGCGCGACCTTTGTTCCGTTCAGTGCACAGACGCGCATGAGCGGCGTCAACATGGAAGGTCGTCAAGTCCGCAAAGGTGCGGCCGATGCCATCCGTAATCATGTCATCGGTCTGGGCGGAATCTTCCCTGCAGAGGTGAGCACCATTGTAGACAACGTAGCACGACGCGGCAGCACGCCGCTGGTGGTGGCGGATGGAATAAGAGTGCTGGGCGTGATCGAGCTCAAGGACATCGTCAAGGGCGGCATCAAGGAACGCTTTGCAGAACTGCGCCGCATGGGCATCAAGACCATCATGATCACCGGCGATAACCGGCTTACCGCCGCCGCCATCGCAGCCGAAGCCGGAGTGGACGACTTCCTCGCCGAAGCCACACCGGAAGCCAAGCTGAAACTGATCCGCGAACATCAGGCGCAGGGCCGCCTGGTGGCGATGACCGGGGACGGTACCAATGATGCCCCGGCGCTGGCGCAGGCAGATGTTGCGGTAGCGATGAACACTGGCACACAGGCGGCCAAGGAAGCGGGCAACATGGTGGACCTGGACTCCAATCCAACCAAACTGATCGAGGTCGTCGAGACCGGCAAACAGATGTTGATGACGCGCGGTTCCCTGACCACATTCAGCATCGCCAACGACGTGGCCAAGTATTTCGCCATCATCCCGGCGGCATTCGTGACCACTTATCCGGCGCTGGGCGCACTGAACGTGATGCACCTGGCTACGCCGTCCAGCGCTATCCTGTCCGCCGTGATCTTCAATGCGTTGATCATCATCGCGTTGGTTCCGGTGGCGCTGAAGGGCGTGAAATACCGCGCCATCGGGGCAAACGTTTTGCTGCGCAACAATCTGCTGATCTATGGGCTGGGCGGCATCATCATCCCCTTCATCGGGATCAAACTGATCGACCTGATACTTGTCGGGTTTGGCTGGGCATAACGGGCATGGCAGGAATGCCATACCTAATGATGAAATACCATGCCCGATGCCCCCTCGCTACCGCTCTCCCCCACCCCAACCCTCCCCCGGAGGGAGAGGGGGTGAACGAATCGCTATGCGAGTTTCACTTTAAAGAAAGGAATTGCCATGTTGAAAGAAATTCGTCCCGCTGTTGTCAGCTTTCTGCTGCTGACGTTGCTTACCGGAATCGCCTATCCCCTGCTGGTGACAGGAGTTTCCCAAGTGGTCATGTCCGACAAGGCCAACGGCAGCCTGATCATGAAAGACGGCAAGCCGGTCGGCTCCAGCCTGATCGGCCAGTCGTTCTCCGATCCCAAGTATTTCTGGAGCCGCCCTTCGGCAACCGGCCCGATGCCCAATAATCCAACTGCCTCCAGTGGATCGAATCTGGGGCCGACCAACCCGGCGTTGATGGACGCGGTGAAAGGCAGGGTTCAAGCCTTGCGCGATGCCGATCCCGGTAATCAGCAAGCGGTGCCGGTGGATCTGGTCACCGCTTCCGCCAGTGGACTGGATCCGCACATCAGTCCGGCTGCGGCGGAATACCAGCTTGCGCGCGTAGCACGGGTGCGCAATCTCAGCCCGGATACCTTGCATAAGCTGGTGGCTGAGCATACCGAGGGACGGCAGTTCGGCATTCTGGGCGAGCCTCGGGTGAATGTGCTGGAACTCAACCTGGCGCTTGATGCATTGCACTGAATCTGCAATTTTTAAAAATTAACTTGCCTGCTGGTGTTGCCACGCGGCACCGTCTACAGAATGCGCATAGCGAATCAGTCTTCGCTATGCGCATTTTATTTTGGCGCATATTGAATGTGTGGAGCTATCCTAACGGGCATGGGACAAAATGCCGCCCTTAATCATGAAGCTCGCCATTCCGCTCCCTCTATCCTAGCTCTCTTCCGCAAGCGGGAGAGAGGGACGCGGTCTGATGGAACTACTAGCCACTCGACTAAGCCCAGCAAAAAACGCCGGGCAAGTCGCTGGTTATCGCTACGCGAGTTTCGCGTTAACCACGGTGTGAATTCTTGATGAATTTTTTACATCCGATGATTAACAATTTACGCCGTTTTTATGCTGCTTCTCATAGCATGCAGTCCATCAAAAACAGGAGGATTGTATGAAACGAATCACTACAGTGTTGAAAGAGTCGGAAGCGATGGCTGTGCGCAAGGCTGTTTGTGTTGCCGGGGGAGAACGTATCGTGATTACTCCGATGCCACAGCGCCTGTGTTCCATCGACCTTGAGGAATGGTACTGCGAGCAGTCTGCCGCACCAAAGGGAGCGCATGTTCGCCTCGAAGTGAGGGCGGATGACAGTCACTATAGCGGCATTGTTTCTGCCATTCAAAGAATGGCGCATGTCGGGAAAATTGTCCTTGCCTCGCATGATGACAGGCTACACAGGTGCGCCGCCTATAACCAATGACTTGCTGCGGTTTTTACAGCTTGGTCATGGCTATAACCAGCCACTTGCTGCCGTTGTTTGGTGGCTTAGTGGATTGGCTAGTAGTTCCATCAGTGGTTTAATCAAACATGGACACTATTCTGGAGCCGTTGCTCGCCATGCTCGTCATCGTCGTTCCACTTGGATTGGCGTATGTCATCGTATTATTGCAATCGCGCAAGCCAGATTGCAGTTGCCCGAAAGTATCTGCAATTACACGCGATGATCTGCTGCAGAAAAGGACGGAATTATCCCGTGCCGAGGAAAAACACGCTGCACGATAATGCCGTACTATCTGTCTTGATTTAAGTTAATGCTGTCTCAATTAGGAGCTTTATAATGAAAACAAATGTTCAGATTAAATCGAATGTTCATCTTTTTAAATCAAATGATCATCTTTGTGGTTACTGCCAGAGCTATCTTCATCGCATAGAACCAGAGCGACTTACTCTCCAGCAAGTCCATGAAATCGAAGCACGCATTAGTCAAGGATGGCGGCTACACGGGGACCTGCAACATTTGATCCACGATGTTAAGCATTACCTTGAGCAACACTCAAAATGAGTCATGTCACGTTTTGATCGACAGGATCGGCCGCAAGCGGCGTGACCAAGGAGCAGAGCTGGAGGCTGGATATGCAGCGACTTAGTAGTGGGCAGAGTGGACGTTGTAAGTAACAAACACTTATACTTCGCGCACTCTTAGCACTCTTAACCGACCTTACTGCTATGCTGATCAATTGCGTCGCCTACCAGAACGGCGTCAAACTTGCCGAACCATCCGTTAATGATATCAGCGAATATCTTAAACAACCAAACTGTTTAATCTGGGTTGCGTTGCGCGATGCGACCGATGGTGAACTCGATAAAATGCAGGAAGAATTCGGGCTGCACGATCTGGCGGTCGAGGATGCCCGGCATGGACACCAGCGCCCCAAGATCGAGGAGTACGGGGATACGCTGTTCGTGGTGATGCACCTGGTAGAGGTTGTCCATCCCGATCTTACGGTCGGTGAAATCAGCATCTTCGCCGGGCACAATTTTATCCTTTCTGTGCGCAACCGCAGCAGCCGAAGTTTACTTGGGGTGCGCGAACGCTGCCAGCGCGAGCCGGAACTGCTGCAGCTGGGCTCGGGCTTCGTGCTCTATGCGTTGATGGACGCGGTGGTAGACCTCTACTTTCCGGTGATAGATGACCTGGAGTCGCAACTGGAATCCATTGAGGAACACCTGTTCGATAAGGGGAATGCCCTCACTAACATTGAGCAGCTTTATGAACTCAAGCGCAAGGTCGCGGTACTCAAACATGCGGTCACACCGATGATGGAAGCCACCGGAAAACTATCCGGCGGGCGCGTGCCTCCGGTCTGTACCAGCACCCAGGAGTATTTTCGCGATGTCTATGACCACCTGACCCGCATCAACGCCACGATAGATGCCATGCGCGACACCATCACCACCGCGATTCTGGTCAGCCAGTCCACGGTATCCATCGAACAAAACGTAATCAACAAACGCCTGGCCGCATGGGCTGCGATCTTTGCCATCGCTACTGTTTTCACCGGCATTTGGGGCATGAACTTCAAGCTCATGCCGGAACTGCAATGGGATTACGGCTACCCTGTTGCGCTGCTCGTCATCATTGCGGTCTGCGGCTTTCTTTACCTGCGCTTCAAGCGCTCAGACTGGCTGTAATTTTCCCAGGAAAAAACGATGGCTGACCAACGTCCCGATCCCGACTCTTTACTGGAAAGAGTGCAGCGCGCAGAAGCCAAACGCCGCCGCGGCCGCCTGAAGATATTCTTCGGCGCTTCTGCCGGTGTCGGTAAAACCTTCGGCATGCTGCTGGCGGCGCGCGAGCGGCGCGCGGAAGGGCTGGACGTGGTGGCGGGCTATGTGGAAGCGCACAAGCGGGCCGAGACCGAGCAGTTGCTGGAAGGGCTGGAAGCCCTGCCGCCGCGCCTGGTGGAATACCGTGACACGCAATTGCGCGAGTTTGATCTGGATGCCGCGCTCAAGCGCCAACCGGCGCTGATCCTGGTGGACGAATTGGCGCACACCAATGCGCCGGGCTCACGTCATCCCAAACGCTGGATGGACGTGGAGGAATTGCTGGATGCGGGTATTGATGTCTATACCACGATCAACGTCCAGCACATCGAAAGCCTCAACGATGTGGTCTCGCAAATTACCGGCATCCCGGTATGGGAGACCGTACCCGACGCGGTGCTGGAAGGCGCCGATGAAATTGAATTGATCGATCTGCCCCCGGATGAGTTGCTGCAGCGGCTGAAGGAAGGCAAGGTTTATATCCCACAGCAGGCGGAACGCGCAGCGCAAAATTTTTTCCGCAAGGGCAACCTGATCGCGCTGCGTGAACTGGCATTGCGGCGCACCGCGGACCGTGTCGATGCGCAGATGCGCGACTACCGCGAAGACCATGCCATCCAGGAGGTGTGGCAGGTGAAAGAACGGCTGCTGGTCTGTATCGGGCCGGGCAGCTATGCTGAGAACCTGGTGCGCGCAGCGTACCGCTTGGCGCAGTCGCTGAAGGCGGAATGGATCGTGGTGTATGTCGAGACGGCTAAGCTCCAGCATCTTTCCAGGGAACAGCGCGATGCCGTGCTGCGCACACTGAAGCTGGCGGAAGAACTGGGTGCGGAAACCGTCACTCTGGGCGGCCGCAAACTGTCCGAGGAAGTGATTTCCTACGCCCGCACCCGCAATGTCACCCGCATCGTGCTGGGCAAGCCGACACGGTCAGGATGGAGACGCTGGCTGTTCGGATCGCTGGTTGACACTGTCGTCCGTCAAGCCGGCGATATCGGCATACATGTGGTGGGCAAGGAATCCGATTTCCTGTCACAGATGAGTGAGAACCCCTATTTTTCGCGCAGCCGCTTGTATCTGGGCCTGGAATCCGGGGAGCAGCGCCCGTTGTTCAAATGGCGCGCAGGCTATGCTTGGGCGGTTGTCGCGACGGTAATCTGCACCGCCATAGCCTGGTTCATGCTTCGCCATTTCGAGCTGGCCAATCTGATCATGGTTTACCTGTTGGGTGTGGTGGTGGTCGCCGCGCGCTACGGGCGCGGACCATCGGTGCTGAGTTCGTTGCTGAGCGTGGTATCGTTCGATTTCTTTTTCGTGCCGCCGCGATTCAGTTTTGCCGTTTCGGATACCCAGTACCTGATTACTTTCGCCGTCATGTTAGCGGTCGCGTTGGTGATCAGCAACATGACGGTAAGCATCCGCCACCAGGCCAAGGTCGCCGGCCACCGCGAGCGCCGGATCGCATCGCTGTACGCCATGAGCCGTGAACTGGCCGCGACACGCGGCGAGGGAAATGTCGTGCGCATTGCGGTCAAACATGTGGCGGAGGTATTTGAAGCGCAGGCAGTGGTGTTGCTGCCCAATGAAACGGGGCGCATCGTTTATCCCAAGGACGAGGGCTCGGCGCAATCCTGCCACGGCAGCGACCTGAGTGTGGCGCAATGGGTGTATGACCATGGACAGATGGCGGGACAGGGCACGGACACCCTGCCGGGAGGGGAGGTGGTTTACCTGCCGCTGAAAGCCTCTTCCGGAATGATAGGCGTGTTGGCGTTGTTGCCGCTTAACCCGGCGCGGCTTGCTTTGCCCGAGCAGCAGCGGCTGCTGGAAACTTTTACCAGCCAGATCGCGCAGGCGCTGGAGCGGGTCAGGCTGGCAACCGAAGCGCACAACTCCCAGTTAAAAATGGAAACGGAACAGTTGCGCAACACCTTGCTGTCTGCGATCTCACATGATTTGCGCACGCCGCTGGCAGCGATTGTTGGCGCCTCCAGCAGCCTGGTACGGGATGGCGACAGACTGGCCAGCCATGCACGCAATGAACTCGGCCAGGCGATTTATGACGAAGCCATACGCATGTCCGGACTGGCAAACAATTTGCTGGACATGGCACGACTTGAGGCGGGCGCTGTCGCGCTGAACCGGCAATGGCAACCGCTGGAAGAAGTGGTCGGCGGGGCATTGGCAGGACTGAGAACGCGCATGGAAAATCATCCGGTAACTGTCAAGTTGCCTCATGACTTGCCATTGGTCGAGATAGATAGCCTGCTGATCGAACGTGTATTTGCGAACCTGCTGGAAAATGCGGTGAAGTACACGCCGCTTGGAACTCCCATCGAAATTTCTGCCACAACCGGACCGAACGAATTGGTGGTGACCGTTTCTGATCAGGGACATGGAATTCCAGCGGGCGAAGAAAAGCTGATCTTCGAAAAATTCCACCGCGTCACCCGCGAGGGCAATCAGGGCGGAGCGGGACTTGGCCTGACTATCTGCCGCTCCATTGTGGAAGCACACGGCGGGCGGATATGGGCGGATAATTTGCCTACCGGCGGAGCGGCATTCCACTTCACATTACCATTGACCGAGCCGCCTTTGATCGAGCATGAAGAAGCTACTCAATCATGAAGAATTCCGCCACCATCATCGTCATCGAAGATGAAGCGCAGATACGCCGCTTCCTGCGGACTACGCTGGCCTCGGAAGGCTATAAGGTAATCGAAGCAGAAACCGGCAAGTATGGTTTAACCGAAGCTGCGACGCGCAAGCCTGACCTGATTGTTCTCGATCTCGGCCTGCCTGACATGGATGGCGCCGAAGTGGTCAAGGAATTGCGCGCGTGGTCTTCCGTTCCCATCATCATCCTGTCCGCGCGCTCGCTGGAAAGCGACAAAATTTCCGCCCTGGATGCAGGTGCGGATGATTACCTGGTCAAACCTTTCGGCGTAGGCGAGTTGCTGGCACGGATACGCGTGGCATTACGTCACGTGTCTTCTACTACGAATGAGAAGGAAGACGGCGTTTTCTCTGTAGCCGACCTGAAGGTGGACATGATTCATCGCAAGGTCACTGTCAGCGGCACGGAAATTCACCTCACCCCGATTGAATACCGCCTGCTGACCGTACTGATAAAGCATGCAGGCAAGGTGCTGACGCACCGCTTGCTGCTCCAGGAAGTCTGGGGGCCGAACTACGTGGAGCGCGCCCACTACCTGCGCATCTACATGGGCATCCTGCGGCACAAACTGGAGAAAGAGCCGGCGCGTCCGCGTTTCCTGCTGACTGAAGTCGGGGTCGGTTACAGACTGGCTGTTGTCTGAAAGCACATCCCATATTTGTTCAGCCTAACCTATCACGATGACACTGTGTGCTGTGAAAGCTTTAACCTTCAAGAAGGAGGAAACTTAATTGGGGAACTACTCGACCGTCTGCACATAGCTTCCCATTTTTTCAGTTTACCATTTATGATGCGCGCGTTGCGCACCTCCCATTTCCCCTGTGCGCCACCTCGATCAGCCGCAAGTGAGCGGAGGTTTAGGCGACAGCACGCCGCGTAGCGGCTTGTTGCGATGGAGACTAACCTTCAGGTTATGTCGTAACCAACACGTTTTGTTCGAGTCCCGCAGTGGAGCGCACACCCCGCCAAGTCGGCCTGCGTAGCCCCGCTTGCTTGCGGCTGATCGAGGGAACCCCGCAGGGGCGGCAAACCGGGGTCGCCTTTTGTTTGTGAACAAATGGAGCAGATTGAATTGTTTTTTCATTTCACTAAACCTCTTCAACATCTCATCATTCACAGCGTGAAAGATGTCATTCCCCGCCCCGCTCTTTCACTTCAGTCCGCGCCCATCCGTTGGCAAAGGTGATGCGCAGTTCCGCTCCGATGGCCAGTTGCTCCGCATCCGACACCACAGTGCCGCTTGCGTCCTGTACCATGCTATAGCCGCGCGCCAAGACTTTTGTCGGATCGAGCAAGATCAAGTGCTGCGCGGCATTGTTCACTTGCAACAATCGCTGCGCTTGCGTCGCGCGCATCGCGTTTACCAAACGTTCCGTCAGATTGGTTTGCCGGTCTTGCAAACGGGGAAAATCGCTGCGCGCTGCGCGCAGGCGTTGCGCCAGCGCTTGCCACAGCCAGTGCTGATGCTGCTTGCGATAGGCAAAGGCACGCTGCATGCGCTGTTGCAGTTGGCCCAATTGCTGGGTCTGGCGTTGCAACTGCTGCGCGGGATGCACCAGGCGACGCTGCAGGTAATCCAGCGCCTGCATGGAATTTTGAAAACGATTGCGCTGCGCACGTTGCAGGTGCTGGGCTTGGTCTTGCAAACCCCTGAGCAGGGCATGGCGATCCGGGGCTGCGCGCTGTGCCGCTGCGGTGGGAGTCGGCGCGCGTTCGTCAGCGACGAAATCGGCGATCGTGAAATCGGTCTCGTGCCCGATCCCGCTGACGATGGGGATTTTACTGGCGGCGATGGCGCGCGCCACGACTTCTTCGTTGAATGCCCACAGGTCTTCGATGCTGCCTCCGCCGCGGCACACGATCAACACGTCGCAACCCCCGCGCCGGTTGGCGAGCTGGATGGCTGCGGCGATCTTTTCCGCGCTTCCTGCCCCTTGTACAGGTGCGGGATACAGCACCACCGGCACGCTCGGCAGGCGCAGCCTTAGAGTAGTAAGCACATCGCGCAATGCGGCGGCCTGCGGCGAGGTGATGATGCCTATGCATTTGGGGAAGGCAGGCAAAGGATGTTTGCGTTCGGCGGCGAACAGTCCTTCGCTTTGTAACAATTGCTTCAGCCGCTCGAATCGTTCATACAGTATGCCTAATCCTGCCGGACGCATCTGCTCGACGGTCAGCTGAAAATCGCCGCGCTGTTCATATAAAGTAGCGACCGCTAATACTTCGACCTGCCGGCCGTTGGCGATCGGCTCTCTCAATAACTGGTTTTTATGCCGGAACATCACGCAACGAACTTGCGCCTGATCATCCTTCAGCGAAAAATAAAAATGTCCGGAAGCGGCCTTGACCAAATTGGAAATTTCTCCGCGCACCCACAACAAAGGGACGTTGCTTTCCAGCAACTGCTTGATTGCAAAGTTGAGTTCGGCGACTCGAAAAACGTGGCCTTTTTCTTCAAAAAAAAGATCAAAAGACATATTGACAATCCAAAATAATCCACACTCCAAGGAAATTCGCCGCTTTTCGCTGTTTCAACCTGTGCAACAACCAAGCACTTACGATAACTAATTGATTTTAATATAAATAGCAGCCAAGTAAAAAATAGGCAAAGTAACAAGATTCCTTATGCCACGCCACATTAAAGCACCATTCCCAAGAGCCATCCACAAAGTTATCCACAGGTTTTGTGGGTAAACAAAAATACTCTTTTCAAATGGCAGGTTAGCAAAATATCATTGAAGAAAAACTTTAGAAATCTTGCTCAACTGGATACGACACGTTACAGTTGCGCCCTGATAATTTAAGCACATTTGGAGAATACGCGTGTTTGCAATCGTAGAAGCGGCCGGCTGGCCTATCTGGTTTTTGATCCTGGCATCCATCATCGCAGTCGGCTTGATCATTGAACGCATGATATTTTTGCGCAGTAGTCGTATCGCCCCTCCCGCCCTGCTGGACGAGGTCGTCAAGGAACTCAAGCAACGCGGGGTCAGCGACAGCATGCTGACCAAGCTTGCCGCCAGCTCGCCACTGGGAAGCATATTCTCTGCCGGACTCAAGAATATCAAAAGCCCTCCAGAGATAATGAAAGAGTCCATCGAAGAAGCGGGGCGTGCGGTCACGCGCGATCTGGATCGTTTTCTCACCTCATTGGGCACGATAGCCTCGATCAGCCCCTTGCTTGGGCTATTCGGCACGGTGGTCGGCATGATCGAGATATTCGGCTCGCAGTCTGCGGTGGGCAACTCGCCGGCGGTTCTGGCACACGGGATTTCTGTGGCGCTATACAACACCGCCTTCGGCCTGATCGTGGCGATCCCCAGCATGATCTTCTACCGCCACTTCCGTGCCCGGGTGGATACCCTGACCACCGAGATGGAGCAGGAGGCGATCAAACTGGTCGAAGTTGTGCACGGCCAACGCAAAGACTGAGGCCATGAATTTTAAACGTGGGCTCCGTCGCCGTGAAGAACCGGAAATCAACCTGATCCCGATGATAGACGTATTGCTGGTGATTTTGATTTTCATGATGGTGACCACCAGTTACGCCAAGTTTTCCGAGTTACAGATCAACCTGCCTGAAGCAGGCGGTGAAGCAAGCAAATCACAGGCAAAAACCATCAATGTCGCAGTGGATGCCTCGGAGCACTATGCCATAAACAACCAAGGGCTTCCTTACACCGGCGTAGACGCGATGGCAGCCTCCCTGAAAAATGCGGCTGGCGATCAAGCCGACCCCACCATCGTTATAAATGCCGATGCCAAAGCCACGCATCAGTCCGTAATAAATGTCATGGAAGCGGCGCGCCGTGCAGGGTACGGACGCATTACGTTCACCACGCAGAGCCAGTCCAAATAACAAAGTGCGCTGGCTGCAAACCCACTGGTATCGCATCACCCCTCTGCACCTGATTCTTTTCCCGATTAGCATGGTATTTCGCGCGCTGGTGACGTTGCGACGCGACATGTATCGCAACGGAATGCTGGCCAGTGATCAATTGCTGCTGCCTGTTATCGTGGTCGGCAACATCAATGTCGGCGGTACCGGCAAAACCCCCCTCACACTGGCCTTGGCGCAGCAGCTTGTCGAACACGGCTGGCATCCGCTCATAGTAAGTCGCGGCTTCGGCGGCACGACACAACAGCCCCAATACGTCAGCGAGGCCAGCAATGCACCGAAGGTGGGCGACGAGCCTTTGCTGATGGCACGCCGAAACATATGCCCGGTATGGATAGGCAGGGACCGAGCCAGAACTGCGCGCTCAGCGTTGCAAGCGCATCCGCAATGCGACGTGGTCCTGTGCGATGACGGCTTGCAGCACTATCGCCTGCAACGTGATGTCGAGATCGCGGTCATCGATGGGGCGCGTGGTTTCGGCAATGGCTTGATGCTTCCCGCCGGCCCTTTACGCGAACCGGTATCTCGCTTGCAGGAAGTGGATGCTGTGGTGGTAAATGGCGAAGATGCGCCAGCAGGTCGGTTTGTGATGCGCTTGTCGGGAGATGTTTTCTACAACCTGCTTGATCCCGAAAAAAAAACCTCTGCAGAGTATTTTCATAACCTGAGAAACCATGCCGTCGCGGGCATCGGAAATCCGCAACGCTACTTCCGGCATCTGGAAACATTGGGAATTACATGCACGCCGCACGCTTTTCCTGACCATTATCCTTACCGGGCGGATGATCTGTCCTTCGCGGATTGCGATGCGATACTCATGACCGAAAAAGATGCGGTAAAATGCGCAGCATTCGCCGATGCGCGATATTGGGTGTTGCGTGTTGATGCCCAGATCGATCCGGCACTGCTCGAACAAATACTGAGGAAAATCGAATCCCATGGATCCAAAACTGCTTGATATCCTCGTCTGTCCGTTGTGCAAATCGCCGCTGGTCTATCAAAAGACCGCGCAAGAACTGATCTGCAAGGCAGACCGGCTGGCCTATCAAATCACCGACGATATTCCGGTGATGCTGGTCGATGAAGCCCGCAAGCTGACTCCCGAAGAAGCCGAAAAAATTTAATGGGAGCCCAAATGACCGGTTTCCATGTCGTCATTCCGGCACGCCATGCGTCCACGCGCTTGCCCGGCAAGCCGCTCTTGTTGATTGCGGGAAAGCCTATGGTAGTGAGGGTTGCAGAACAAGCGGCGCAAAGCGGTGCGCAACAGATCTGGATCGCCACCGACCATCATGCGATCGCCAACGTGGTGCACGAATATGGTTTTAAAGCCTGTTTGACCAAAGACAACCACGCCAGCGGAACGGATCGCATCGCCGAGGTCGTTGAACTGCAAGGCTGGCCGGATGATACGATCGTGGTTAATGTGCAGGGTGACGAACCGCTGATTCCGCCCGCACTGATACACTCTGTTGCCGAACACCTGCACAGCCATCCTGAGTGTGCGATCGCCACGGCCTGCCATGTTATTCACGACGAAGCATTGATGCGCAACCCGAACATCGTCAAGACGGTGCTGGATAAGAATGGCAACGCGCTGTATTTCAGCCGCGCGTCCATCCCGTATCCGCGTGATGCCTTCGCACAACAGCAGCCATTGCCGGCCGATTTGCCCGTATTGCGCCACATCGGTATCTACGCTTACCGCGCCGGCTTCCTGCGCGCCTATGGACAGCTTGCTCCGGCAGCAATCGAACACTTTGAAGCACTGGAACAACTGCGCGCGTTGTATCATGGCTACAGGATAGGTGTGGTTATCGCCGAACATGCCCCGCCTGCCGGCGTGGATACCGAACAGGATTTACAAGTTGCTCGACGGGCTTTTGGAGCTTCAATCAATAGAGAATAGATCATGAGAGTCATACTGCTGGGTCCCCCGGGTGCAGGCAAAGGCACTCAGGCGAATTACATCAAGGAGAAATTCCACATCCCGCAGATTTCCACCGGCGACATGCTGCGCGCGGCTTTCAAGGCTGGTACACCGCTGGGCCTCGCGGCAAAGAAGGTGATAGATGGGGGGAGCCTGGTTTCCGATGACATCATCATCGGGCTGGTGAAAGAACGCATCAATGAACCTGACTGCGCCCATGGTTTTCTGCTTGACGGCTTTCCGCGCACCCTCTTGCAAGCACAGGCGATGAAGGATATGAACATCCATATAGATTTCGTCGTGGTGATCGAAGTGCCCGATAATGAGATCATCAAGCGTATGAGCGGGCGTCGCGTGCATCCAGCTTCGGGACGCACATATCATGTGGAATTCAATCCTCCCAAGGTGGCAGGAAAGGATGACATTACCCGAGAGGACCTGGTGCAGCGTCCCGACGATATCGAAGATACCGTCATCAAACGGCTCACCGTCTACCATGAGCAGACCAAACCGTTGGTAGCTTACTATACAGCCTGGGCCAAATCAGGCGACCCGAAAGCGCCGAAGTGCGTAAGCATCGCCGGTAACGGTGCCGTGGAAAAGATACGCGAACAGATCTTCGCAGCGCTGGAAAACAACTGATGGCAAGCAAACCCGTTCTCACGCTGGAAGATGCCAAGCGCATCGCCGCGGCTGCACAGGCCGAAGCGCTCACCAATGACTGGCGTGTGGTCATCGCCGTGGTCGACGATGGCGGTCATCTGCTCTATCTTGAGCGCAGCCACGACACCCAGTTCGGCAGTGTGGAAACGGCGATCAAAAAAGCCCATGCAGCAGCGGCTTTTCAACGCCCGACCAAGCTATCGGAGGATGCCGTAGTGGGCGGCCGATTGATACACCTGGCCCTGCCCGGCGTAATCCCTGCCGAAGGCGGCGTGCCGCTGCAGATCGATGGCGTGCTCGTGGGTGGTCTTGGGATCAGCGGCGTGCGCTCGTTCCAGGACGGACAGATCGCAGCCGCGGGTGTGGCTGCCCTGGCGAAAATCTAGCCATGCTGTATCGCCTGAACGAACGTATCCCCGAACTGCGCGGCGAGCGGCATTACATCGCCGACAGTGCCGCCGTCATCGGCACCGTCATTCTGGAAAGCAATGTCAGCGTGTGGTTCAACGCGGTGCTGCGCGGCGACAATGAACCCATCCACATCGGATCGAACAGCAACATCCAGGATGGTGCAGTGCTGCACACCGACCTCGGCACTCCTCTTACCATCGCCGCAAACGTCTCGGTCGGGCATCAGGCCATGCTGCATGGCTGCACCATAGGCGAAGGCAGCCTGATCGGCATCAAGGCAACGATACTCAACCACAGCATCATCGGCAAAAACTGTTTGATAGGCGCAAACACCCTGATCACTGAGGGCAAGGTTATCCCCGATAACTCACTGGTGATTGGTTCACCGGGGAAAGTGGTGCGCGCATTGACTGATGCCGAAATAGCCGCGCTGCACGCCAACATAGCTCACTACGTGGAACTCTTGGCGCGCTATGCCGACGGTCTGCTCCCTGTAGTCAAATAGCCCCGCGAACGCACGGCCATGCCGCATGGCCCAATTCAGTTTCCACATCGTCATGCTCCTATAAAAAGCGCTTGCCAGATTTGAAATACCCAAGCACAAATTTCAAGCGTAGAAAAGCGGCATTTCAAAATATCATGTCATTATCCGGAATCCGAAGTATCCTAGACTCTTGGAGTTGCTTCCGGGACACCTGAAGTTGCTTCTGGGTGCTCTACCATGCATTTGGATGCCATGTATTTGGATGCTGGGGCGGTTGGCTGATTTATCTTATCTTTAGGGGAGGTATTATGTCAGGTGGTCTGGGATTTGCGTTGTTATGCTCTGCTGTTGCAATCTTGTACGGCATATTTTCCATCAAATGGATTGTAGGCAAACCAAGCGGCAACGAAAAAATGCGCGGGATTGCCGCCGCAATACAGGAAGGCGCTTCCGCCTACCTCAATCGGCAATACACCACGATAGGCATAGTCGGTGCAATCTTGTTTGTCGTTATTCTTGTCGCGCTGAAATGGCCAACTGCCGTCGGCTTCGCCATCGGCGCGGTCCTGTCGGGATTGACCGGCTACATCGGCATGAACGTATCCGTGCGCGCCAATGTGCGTACGGCTGAAGCGGCCAAAGAGGGCCTGAACGCAGCCCTGAACGTCTCTTTCAAGGGTGGCGCGATCACCGGTATGCTGGTGGTGGGACTGGGTCTGCTCGGTGTGGCGGGCTATTACGCTTTCCTCGCCATGATCCTGGGCAACAATACCGAGGAAGCGACACATGCCTTGGTGGGCCTGGCCTTCGGCGGATCGCTGATTTCCATCTTCGCCCGTCTTGGCGGCGGCATATTCACCAAGGGCGCTGACGTGGGTGCCGATCTGGTGGGCAAAGTCGAGGCTGGCATCCCTGAAGATGATCCGCGCAATCCGGCGGTGATCGCCGACAACGTCGGCGACAACGTCGGCGATTGTGCCGGCATGGCAGCCGATCTGTTCGAAACCTATGCGGTCACCATCATCGCCACCATGCTTCTCGGTGGCTTGCTGATGAAAGATGCCGGCCCCAACGCGGTGATCTATCCGCTGGTACTGGGCGGCTTCTCCATCATCGCTTCCATCGTCGGCACATTCTTTGTCAAGGCACGCGAAGGCGGCAAGATCATGAACGCACTGTATCGCGGCCTGACCGTCTCGGCAGTGCTGGCAGCAATCGCTTTCTATCCCATCACCACGATGATGATGGGCGATGGCGTGACCATAGGTGACATGATCGTTTCGGCACGGCATATTTATTATGCCACCCTGATCGGTCTGGCACTGACTGCAGCCATGGTGTGGATCACCGAATACTACACCGCCACCGAATTTGCGCCGGTGCGTCATATCGCCGAAGCATCCACTACCGGTCACGGCACCAACGTGATCGCGGGCTTGGGCGTGTCAATGAAGGCCACCGCCGCGCCGGTGCTCGTCGTATGTCTGGCGATCTGGGGAGCCTACCATCTGGCGGGACTTTACGGCATTGCCATCGCCGCGACCTCGATGCTGTCCATGGCCGGTATCATCGTGGCACTGGATGCTTATGGCCCGATCACCGACAATGCCGGCGGCATCGCCGAAATGTCCAAATTACCGCCTGACGTGCGCAAGATCACCGATGCGCTGGACGCAGTAGGCAATACCACCAAGGCCGTCACCAAAGGCTATGCCATCGGTTCCGCCGGTCTGGCCGCGCTGGTACTGTTCGCCGACTACACCCATGCTCTGCAGGCCAAGATGGGTGGCGTGGTCACGACCTTCGACCTGTCCAACCACATGGTCATCATCGGCCTGTTCATCGGCGGCATGGTGCCTTACTTGTTTGCCGCGATGGGCATGGAAGCGGTTGGCCGTGCCGCAGGATCGGTAGTGGTGGAAGTGCGCCGCCAGTTCAAGGAAATCCCCGGCATCATGGAAGGCACCGGCAAACCTGAATACGGTACTTGTGTTGACATGCTGACCAAGGCCGCGATCAAGGAAATGATCGTCCCGTCACTTCTGCCCATCGCAGTACCCTTGATAGTTGGTTTGACATTGGGCGCACAAGCGCTCGGCGGCGTACTGGTCGGCACCATCATCACCGGTATCTTCGTCGCAATTTCGATGACCGCCGGCGGTGGCGCATGGGACAACGCCAAGAAATACATCGAAGAAGGCAACTTCGGCGGCAAAGGTTCGGAGGCACACAAGGCCGCAGTAACAGGCGACACCGTTGGCGACCCCTACAAGGACACTGCGGGACCTGCGGTGAATCCGCTGATCAAGATCATCAACATCGTTGCGTTGATGATCGTGCCACTGCTTTAATCCGGCTTGTTTGCAAGATAACGGGCGGCGCCAAAACCAGGGCAGAAGTGATTGCCCTGGTTTTTGCCTGTCCTGTATCGATCGAAAATACATCTGTTCATTAATAATGAACCAAGGAACGGGGTATTACCATGCAAAACGCTACTGACATTACAACTGTCGCTCATGTCATTCAACTGGCCGTTGCGCCAGTCTTTCTGTTGACCGGTATAGGCGCCATTCTCTCCGTGATCACGAATCGTCTGGCTCGCATCGTCGATCGCACCAGAGTGTTGAACAACGCAAGTGATCAGGAACAATCCGCGCAGAAGGAAGAAATGGTGATTCTTACCTGGAGAGCACGATGGGTTCATTGGGCAGTCAGCCTCTGCACAATGTCTGCACTCTTCATCTGTATCGTGATTGCAGCACTTTTTGTGGGTTCGGAGACAGGCAGTGATCCATCTCGCGCCGTGTCACTACTTTTCATTTTAGCGATGCTGACGTTGATTTCCGGTTTGCTATGCTTCCTTCGTGAAGTTTTCCTGGCCGCAGCAAGCATAGGGATACATCATCAGTAGGATATACAACGGTTAGAATCGATCGCATTCGCATTCAACCTTGCCCATTGCCTCCGTTAAAACACCCATGCCTCAGAAGCCAACACGTGTGTTGATCATCGGATAGGGTGAAATGACCAGGTGATGGAGCATTTGTTGGCGGGTTAAGCACCGCCTTGCCATCCATGACTCGCGCCCTTTAAACGCCCTGCCGTCCATCAGCGTCGATCAAGAGACACGCTGGCTGATTTTGTTTTGCTCTGCATTAACCAAACCGCATCGAACAATAAAAAAGCATTACGAAACAACGTTTTCGGCATGAAACGAAGTGCCAAGCCAGAACCCCAAAAAATGATAAAATGTGCCTCGGGCAGTAAGCAAATGCCATGCTGAATTAACGGGCAGGCTGGAAAGGCTACAGATCATGAAAAAATACAGCTTGGGAAATAGGGTATTGATGATTTTGCTGGCAGGCACATTGGCTGGCGCCGCGACACTTGCAACCTTGGATGCTCGGGCTGACCCAGGGCAGTTCAGCCTGTTCAGCGGATTTGTCAGCCCCGGCGAATACGGCACAGCCAAAACCACTGGTATGCTCACCACACCGACGGTCGGAAAGTACGAAACCGGTCCCTGGGCGTTCAAACTTACAGTTCCCAATGCGGGCGCCTCCGCTGTGGGAAGCGCAATTCCCGGGATTGGTATTGTTGCCGGCAGCACCGCCAACAGCATCCAATCTGGCTTGATTGACAGCGAAGCGGCGGCTACTTACAACATTAACACAGGCAATGCTTCAACTTTCGGAGTCAATTTGACCGGCAAGTTTAAACTCGGCCTTGCCGATAAATCTTTCAGCCTGGGTTCTATGCTCAACGACTATGCGGCTCAGGCCGATGCCTATCAGAGTTTCGATAAATTCAGGGCGCTGGGCTCGCTGGGCTACAAGATTCACGGGGATCCTGCCGGGATAAGCATGAACAGGGTAGTCTACGGTTCGGTCGGCGGTGCTTATCAACTCAATGATCAGATAAGCGGAGGGATCGATTTCTGGTTATCGCAAAGTCCCACGCCTTTGGAACAAGGACAACGGCAGCTCAGCGCATATGTAAGTCACAACATCAACAAAAGTTTCAAAGCCAGAGGTTACTTACTGGAGGACTTCTCCACTGGCAACCCGGACCGTAGTGTCGGTGCTGCGGTCTCTTATGGGTTTTAGTATAAACGGCGGTTTCTGGCAAACGGAACCGGCCGCGATCCAAGCCGGTATTCCAGGCATTTTCCCTGCCGGCCGCTCTCTCTGTCTGACTCTGCCACTCGCAGAACATGCCGGCAAATCTTCCTGAACGGTCCCGCATGGGTTAATCTGCACGCTCATTCAAACCTGCAATAGGAATATACATGTTCGAGTCCGAACTTGCGGCATATATACATCACATTGCCACCAACTCGCTCAATGAAGATGTCCACACTGGCGACTTGACCGCACAACTGTTGCCCGCGGACCAACTCTCGACCGCACAAGTCACCACGCGGCAACAAGGTGTATTGTGCGGCACACAATGGTTCGATGAATGTTTTCGTTTGCTGGACCCGGACTGCGAGATCACCTGGCTGGCAAAGGATGGCGACCGGATCAGCGCGGGTCAAACCCTGTGCGCGATACGCGGTCATTCACGCGCCTTGCTCAGCGCCGAGCGCAGCGCCTTGAACCTGCTGCAAACCCTTTCCGGCACGGCCACACTCACCAAACGATATGTGGATGCAGTGGCAGGAATCAATGTCAAGATCATGGATACGCGCAAGACTTTGCCAGGGCTGCGGCAGGCGCAAAAATACGCGGTGCGGGTGGGCGGAGGACATAACCAGCGCGCCGGCTTATTCGACGGCATTCTGATCAAGGAAAACCACATCGCCGCAGCCGGAGGTATCAAGGCTGTATTGACGCAAGCATACCGCCTGGCCAAACCGGGCATCAGCGTGCAGATCGAGGTGGAGAACCTGGATCAACTCGATGAAGCCTTGAATGCCGGAGCAAAACTGATACTGCTCGACAACTTTGATTTGGACAATTTGCGCGCAGCAGTGCGGCACACCTCCAAACGCGCAGAACTGGAAGCATCCGGCGGCATCACCCTGGACAACCTGCACGAAGTCGCGCTGACTGGTGTTGATCGCATCTCGATAGGCGCTCTAACGAAGGATATTGAGGCGCTCGATTTTTCAATGCGCCTCGGAACATAACATGGCTATGCTATGTGCCAGCTATTAGGCATGAACTGCAACATCCCGACCGACATCTGTTTTTCCTTCACCGGATTCCAGAAGCGCGGCGGCGGTACGGACATCCATGCCGACGGCTGGGGCATCGCCTTCTTCGAGGGCAAAGGCGTTCGTCTGTTTCTCGACCCGCAACCTTCGATGCAATCTTCCATCGCCGAACTGGTGCGCAACTATCCGATCCATTCGCTCAATGTCATCGCGCATATCCGCAAAGCAACGCAGGGCGTGGTCTCGCTGGAAAACACCCATCCTTTCATGCGCGAACTGTGGGGACGCTATTGGGTATTCGCGCATAACGGCAACCTGCCGCAGTTCCAGCCCGTGCTGGATGGCGACTTCGTGCCGGTCGGCAATACCGACAGCGAGCTCATTTTTTGCTGGCTGCTGCAAAGCCTGCGCCGGCGATTCGGCGATGCGCCGCCATCACGCGATGCGTTGTTCACCGTGCTGCATGAACTCACCTGCCCGCTCGCCGGCATGGGCATCTTCAACTATTTGCTCTCCAACGGGGACTGCCTGTTCGCACACTCCTCCACCGAATTGAGCTACATAATCCGGCGCGCCCCATTCAACGTGGCGCACCTGAAAGATGAGGACGTGACGGTGGATTTCAGCCAGGTGACCACGCCGAATGATCGTGTGGCAATCATTGCCACCCAGCCGCTTACTGACAACGAACCGTGGGCGATCATGCAACCCGGCTCCCTGTGGATGTTCCACGAAGGCGAGGCTGCGGCTCGGCTTGATACTCTGCCGAGCCCGGTCAACTCGATGGGTGGGATTTGAATTTACATGATGCGTCCCCACCTCGTGCGTGTCGCAATCTGAAAAGGAAATATCCATGAGTGACTCGTTGCACATCGTCTGCCCGCATTGCGACGGGGTGAATCGCGTGCCCGCCGACAAATTGGCTGAACACCCGGCTTGCGGCAAGTGCAAACAGCCCTTGTTCGATGCGCACCCCGTAGAACTGTGCAACGGCAATTTTACTCTGCACATCAGCCGCAATGACATTCCCGTTCTGGTGGATTTTTGGGCGCCTTGGTGCGGCCCATGCCGCATGATGGCTCCTGCCTTCGTACAGGCCGCGAAGCAGCTGGAACCGGGGATGCGCCTAGCAAAGTTGAACACCGAGGAGGCTCAGGAACTCGGGGTCCGTTACAACATCCGCAGCATCCCAACCCTCGCACTGTTCGTGGGCGGGCGCGAGATCGCGCGACAGGCAGGCGCAATGGACGCAGGCGGCATCGTGCAGTGGGCACGCAGCAAGATTTGATTCCACAGTAACCTGCACAAGTAAAATGGGCAACCGTTGCGGCTGCCCATTCTCAATGGGAAAATAGGTTGTTTTAAGACCCTAACATGCAACTGTTGCCCTTTGATCGGCCATGATGATCTCCATGCTATCTCCCATGAATCCCAGCGTCTCCGAAAGAAGTTTCAGGATACGACTATCGGCAAACCCGGTCTCACCGCGGATTATATCCAGCGATATTTCACCCATCGTGAACCAGCAGTCCGTCAGAATGTTATAACCGTAGTAACTGGCAGCCCCGTACCTAAGGTTGTCGTCACTTTGGCAGTAATGGGCAACAGTATAAAGTTTGTGTTAGTCGGCAGCGTGCTCCCCAGCACGGCACCCTGCCCCTGTAAAACGTTATCTACTACCGCACTGTCACGTATTCCCTCATCTTTCTTGTTGCCCTTGGCTTGCGGTGTCGGGGCTGGCGCTACTGTGAAGATGTTGAGGTTAAGCGGTTGCAATTGCGGCATTTGATCGGCACCGCCGGCGAAACCCATCTGGTTAGACAAAATGGAGATCGTGCCCTTGGTGGTAGTCATGGTGGTCTCGCCCAGATTCACCTTATTATAGGTGCCGATGGGCGCGAATAAGGCCATCGGACTGCCCGGCACGACCACAAAGGTTTCATGATCGGTGCCCCGGATTCCAAGGGTTGCAGATGGCGTGGTGATGCGGTAATTTGCCTTGTTAATCTTGCCAATCAAGCCGGTGATGGCACGGAATCCGCCTTTAAACAGTGAAAAAAAACTTTGTTCGTGCCCGTCCTGCTGTCCGTTGAATTTGAAACTGTCGAACTTGAGTCTGGTGTCCGGACGCACGGCGATGAAACCGCCATCCTCCATCTTGACTTGCGCTGAGGCGCTTGGCGCAGTAGTCAGGGTATCGCCTTCGTTGACCGCTTCGCCTTTCTGTATCGGATGAGTCTTTCCTGCCTCAGTTGTCAGCTGAACGGCTCCATACACAAACTGCACATGTCCCGCGACGGCGGCATAAACACTGCCGCAAGTACTTGCCAGCGCCAGTATGGCTGCCAGGTAGAGTAACGCCTTGCCAAAGCTTTTCATGCCACACCCCCGCTCAAGTATGCTTATTGGAAATCGCGCCGTAGCGTTAACGAAACATCGGTGCGATTGTAGCTATAGATGACAATATTCGAGTTGTTGCGCGTATAACCCAGTTGCGGGCGCATAGTCCAATATTTGTACCACTGCCAATTCGCGCCCAGTGTCAGGTTTGATAGCCGATCAGTGCGTTGCGTCAAAAAGAATGGATTGACCTTGCTGTAGTCGCCCAATTGCTCACCTGCATTGGCGAACAGTGTCATTTTTTCACTGACAGATGTCTGGCCGCCGACGCGCAATCCGCTGAAACGCATGTCGCCGTCGGTTCGTCCGCCACTGGGAGTGGCTGGTGTGATGATCGTCGAGACATCTGATTCCGTGCCGTAATAAAAACTGCCAGCCAGCGTCGACTTGCCATCTGCCAGCGCATGCAGCCAGCTGGCCCCAATAGCCTGCTGATTAAAGTCATTCACCTGCATAACATCCTGGGCAAAGCGATATTGCACATACTGACCAAATAGATTCAATTGATTGCTTGGGCTAAGCACATGTGTCCATTCCGCATCGAGGCCGCCTGCATCAAGGTTGCGCGAATTGCCCAAGGTGTTCACCTCTGCCAGCATACCCGCGCGTAACCGGTTGGCTTCCGCGCCAAACATCACACCAGCGCGCCCACTCAAATCGAGTGAATTAAAACTTGTTTGCGTGTTGTAGCCGCGCTGATGCAGATCCGCCCCGGCATATAATCCCCAGTTGGTATTCAGACTGTGAACAACTTCGCTTCCAGCAGCTACCCCAAAGTAATTGTCGGCTGTTTTCACGTTGGTCGGATTCAGGGTGGCAATACTGCCAGGATAAGCGGGAATACTGAATTGTGAAAGGTTGGTAGAGTTGTTGACGTTGTTATCACGCCCAACCGTGCCCTCAACATAGCTGCTGATGCGCGTCTGTTTCGCGGATTCCTGCGCGGCAATCGTTTCCAGATATTTCTGGATGGTGGCGCGTGCCGCTTCGGGAGGATCTTGTTTCAAGACTGTTTGGAATTCGGAACTGGCGCGTTGCAGATCGCCCAGTTGGTAATAGGCACGGGCCATGTCCATACGCGCACCAGCAAAATTCGGATCTACCATCAGAACCCGCTCGAAGGCGAGTGTTGCCTTGTCCGGCTTGCCGCTGTCCAGCGCGGCAACACCAAGCAGATAATCAAAGCGAACTTCGCCGGATCGTTCGAACTCAAACGGCTCCAGCAGGGTATAGGCATCGGCAGGCTTACCGCTTTTGATCAGCGCATCGGCATCGAGCAGCGTTTTTTCTCGTGCGTCGCTCTCGGCTTTTTTCTTCCCTTCAGCTTCATGCTTGGCTTGCGCTGCGTTTGCTGCAGGGTTACTTACATCCTGATTGTCGACTTTTTGAGCATAGCCTCCGCTTGACGCCAGCATCAATCCGCAGAACATCAAACCTGCAAGATTAGTTAATTTCATTATCCCGCTCCCATGCAATATTTACCGCTTGCACACATGCTAAGGTGTAACTTGAAACGAATGAATTTGGGATATTAAACCATACTTTTTGCCCCATATACTAGGCAAAATCTCTATGTAGTTTGATCTGGCCATTTATGCCAAGGCCGTTCTGAATGTCTGCATGTGGCACAGGGCTGACGACCGCGACAACAACCTATTTTGCAGCAGCCCGATGTGTTGCAAGCGAACAATGATTTAGTTGCATCCGCCGGCCATAGCGCTTTCGCGCATGCGGACTTGGTCACGCTGCGCGCGCGAGGAAATGTCGAACACTTGCGCCGCGCCAATCTGGATTGGCGATACCGCGCAGGCATATGGGACATCAAGGACCCACGCTTCTGCACAACGCCGATGTCATGGTTTGATGCGTGGCCGCTCGGAGAAAATGCGGACTGATCCGAATACGCCGCGAGCCGCGAGACAGCGCGCGCAGCCTGCTGCAACATCCCGAGCATGCTGCCCAGCCTGGCGACGCATCGCTGAAAGCGGCTTTGCAGCTCATCCTGCGCTATGATCAGCTTGCCGATGGACAGCAACGATGTTTTCCGGGGCCGGTCCTGTCGCTGGATTTTAAAGATGTCACCGACGAAGAACTCATAAACAAACCCAGCAGTTGCATCCGCACCATAGACCGGTTCATCGAGTCTTTGACCGTATCCGGGATGATATCCGCTTTGACTCGCAATCCGGAAATGACGCAGTGTTAGTAAGCACCGTTCTTTCAAATCACCTTTTGAAAACAGCGTTCGCAACTCGATTAATTTCACCGATTGCAAAAGTGTTTATGAATCGATGATCCTCGGGCAACCAAAAGCAAAATGGGCTTTTCAACAATAGGCATACCGTTGCCTGTCCAGGAAGCGGATAACCATTTTATTAGCATCAACCCAAACCAACCGAGCCTGTCTGAATGGGCCATTTATTAACCTGCTTTCCAAAGCAGGCAATTACCGTTCATCTTGAATTCATTCCCTTTTATCGGTTCATGTCCGCGAATTATCAATGCCATGCGTTAATGTTTGCGTTGCAAGTGCGTATTCCCACGACGACCGCCTTGCAACAACCTGTGGAAACGAACTCGATTACCGATCAGTACATCCTTCAGTATTCTTGCTCACCGGTTATTTGTTAAATTCGACGTGGTTAGAAAAAATGACATCCAACTGCAATAAAGGAGAACACATGTTTAATAAAAATGGAACCGGAAAAATTGTTGCAATCGCACTTATGACTGTATTTGCGGCTGGTTTGGCTGAAAGCGCCATAGCTGAATCCGATTTTGACAAAACCCATCCGCGCCGTCATGAAGTGAATAAACGACTCAATAATCAAAACAAGCGCATCCACCAGGAAGTTAAAGAGGGCAAGATGAGCAAGGGTCAGGCAGCAAAATTACACAAGGAAGATCACCAAATTCGCAGTGAAGAGCGAGACATGGCCAGCCAGAACGGCGGACACATCACCAAGCAAGAACAGCACACACTCAATCAGCAGGAAAACAAGGTTAGCAACCAGATCGGCAAGTAACGTCAATCTGGTCAGCATCAGGTGTGGCGGATTCTGGAATGAGTGCAATGTCGACCGGCTGGTCAAAAAGGCTGGATTACAAGCGCCTCTTGGCCCTCCAGTCAGGATAACTCAAAATTACACTTGTTTTTCTGGGTCTGGCTTGGCTAACGATTCAAATTTGGCGCATTGTTTATCATATAGATCAAAGGAGCTTTTATGAAAAAGATATTGTATGTAATTTTGGGTGTTTCAATGCTGTCTTTCAGTTCTGCTTATGCAGAAAGACTCCACGACTGGAAAGACCTGGAAGAGGCTCACAATCATATTGTTGACACTATCCATGAATTGGAACGGGCTCAAGCGGCAAACCATTATGATATGAAAGGCCATGCCGCAAAGGCTGAAGAAGCACTGCGCCGGGCAGAGCACGAACTTCATGAAGCAATAGAAGCCGCCAAAAGAGAGAGGTAAAAACTCTTCCCAAAATTCGCCTCTGCGAGGGAGTCACATATTAAAAATGTGACTCTTTTTTTGTCATCAAATTTTTGAATTGCGAATGCGTGGGCGGGATACCGCAGAAATCAAAGATCTTTGAGGACTCGCTCTCTCGCCTTCGCTGCCTCTTCTTCGGTGATCAATCCCTTGTTCAGGAGATCCTTGATTTTGTCGAGCCGCTGCTCTACGGTTTCGCTGATCGGGGAAACATTCCCGGATGTCCCGGATGATACGGGATTCATGTTCCCGCAGTCGAGCTTGGCTCGTAATCCAGCGCTGCTTATTTCCGCATTGACCGTCCTGGTGAAATCGGAACATCCCGCTTTCTTGATGGTTATGCTGCCGTAAAGAGATATTTTTTCCTTGGGGTAAATATTAGGGAAGACACCCTTCTGGCTGATGTGGAGGGGAGTCACGCCGATCTTTTCACCCATCACGTAAACCTCTGCGCCGGATGGGTCGGATTCGATCTTGATGGGATTATCTCCAGCGCTTGGAAATAAATTACCCGTGCCGCCCATGGACGAACAACCCGCTGCCAGCAAAAGACCGAAAAGCGCAAGCGCCTTTCCTTTACGCTTCAAGAACATGATTCCTCCGATTTGCGTGACAATTGTTTTATCGTTCTTACCCCTGAAATTCAGAGGTGAGTTTACAGGCATTTATAACATGACACTAATGAAGATAGGTTTCAGAAGAACGCTAGCAATGGAATATTGGACATGCTGTTTCCTAAATAACGTAGGTTTATTGGATCATCCGGTAACGATCTCGGCCTGGATCATGTGCTTTTGCGCGCCACCAGATCGATCAAAGCCGACATGCCTCTGTGCGCGGTACCTTCGCCGATGTGATCGTCATGCTCGCGCATATGCAATATCTCCATTTCGCCGAACGCATTGCGCAACAGTGCTTCCGTATACGTATTCTCCGCCAGCGGCGGGCCGCCGGTTTTGAATTCGAGCTGGCGCGGGGTGTAGCCTTGCAGCAATAATAGCCCGCCCGGTTTCAGGCAACGCTTGATGCCCCCGAACATCTGCTCGCGCAGCGCAGGCGGCGCGAACTGGATGAAGATCGCCGCCACTATATCAAAACGTTTCTCACCCCATTGCCATTGCGCGAGATCGGCCTGCTCGAAATCGATCGTCACGCCGCGCTGTTGCGCCAGTTTTTTTGCTTTCTCCAGCGCCACCGCTGATGCCTCGACCGACAACACGCGCAACCCCTGCTGTGCCAGCCACACGCCATTGCATCCCTCGCCGTCCGCCACCGCGAGGCAGCTCATACCGGGTTTCAGCAAATGCTGCTGCGATACCAGAAATTCATTCGGCTCGGTGCCGAACAAATAACCGTCCTGCGTGTAGCGCTCGTCCCAGCTATTCATCGCACATCCTCATCTTTGCTCGTGACGCGGCTACCGGGATCTCTGTCATGGCGCGTTTCACTGTCAGCCCGTAATAGCAAGGCACCACCGACATCAATATTCCGAAGCAGATGCTTTTCAATGATGCGGCAAATATCTCCGGATAACTGATCATCTCGAAAAAATGGCCGACTTCGCCGAACAGTGAAACGTCAATATGCCAGGCGGTTACGATCATGCCCGTACCGATAGCAATGACCTGGAAATAAAAAGTCAACACCAGGGTTATCGTCATCGCCAGCATCCTCGACACCACCAGATAGGCGACGGGCGAGATGCCCATGCGCCGCAAACTCTTTATTTCGCCATTCACCTGCATCGCGGCGAGTTCGCTGGCGATCGCCGAACTGCTGCGCCCGACGATCACAATCGCGGTCAGCAAAGGTCCCAGTTCCCGCACCACAGTCCAGATCAGCGCTTGCAACGTCAGCAATTCGTTGCGCCCGACCAGATTGCTGACTTGCATCACCACGATCAGTCCCGCCAGAAAGGCCATGACCGTGATCGGCCCCACCGATTGAATACCCGTAAAATAGAGCTGCTTGAGCAGTGCATTTCGTACCGGCCACTTGACCACCGCCGGCAATGCATGGAGAACTTTCCCGACCAGAACCATGCTGTCACGTACGAAAAGCCCCTGCATGCCCAACCAGTTTTGCATTTGCAATACAGGATTTTTCATGGTCGCGTCCGCTCTTTCATGCCGTTTTCACCCCACACATTCTGCAATATCCGCCACTGGAGGCTGCTCATCCCCGACTTCAGCAGATACTGCTGTGTTGCCAGACTTAATGGTTGCATAATCCTGTCTGCCCTGCTTTGAATTTTGCCGCTCATTCTGCTGGAATTTTATACTCGACTAACTTACTATTCCTGTTTTTGTGCCAGCCGCCCGCATACCAGTCACCGGAGTCCCCTTGCAGCAGCATCAAAATAATATTGCCCTGAACATTGACTTGATCAGGGCACTTCGCAACCTGTTGCCGCCGGAATCCGTGCTGGTCGATGCCGAAGACCTGCGCCCGTTCGAATGCGACGGGCTGGCGGTATATCGGCAGCTGCCGATGGCCGTGGTGCTGCCCGAGACCATCGAACAGGTGCAGCGCATCATGCGCCTGTGCCATGCGCAGCAGGTGCCGGTGGTGGCACGCGGCGCGGGCACCGGCCTGTCCGGCGGCGCACTGCCGCTGGCGGATGGCGTGCTGCTGAGCCTGGCGAAATTCAGGAACATCCTGAACATCGATCCGCACAACGCGATGGCGACCGTGCAGCCGGGCGTGCGCAACCTGGCGATCTCCGAAGCGGCGGCTGCCTATGGCATGTATTACGCACCCGATCCCTCGTCGCAGATCGCCTGCACAATAGGCGGCAATGTCGCGGAAAACTCCGGCGGCGTGCATTGCCTGAAATATGGCCTGACGGTGCACAACATTCTGATGCTGAAAGTAGTCACGATGGAAGGCGATCTGCTGACCATAGGTGCTGAGACTCTGGATTCACCCGGATATGACCTGCTGGCGCTGATGAACGGCTCCGAGGGCATGCTCGGCATCATCGTCGAAGTCACCGTGAAATTATTGGCCAAACCGGAACGCGCACAGGTCGTGCTTGCAGCCTTTGACGATGTGGTGAAGGCGGGCGAGGCGGTCGGCTCTATCATCGCCGCCGGCATCATCCCTGCCGGTCTCGAAATGATGGACAAGCTCGCGATCCAGGCCGCGGAGGATTTCGTGCACGCCGGCTATCCGCGCGATGCCGAGGCGATATTGCTGTGCGAGCTGGACGGCACGCACGCCGAAGTGTCCGAGTACATCATGCTGGTGCGCAGGATATTGACCGACAGCGGCGCGACCGAAGTGCGCACCGCAGCGGACGAAGCCGAACGGCAACTGTTCTGGAAAGGGCGAAAATCGGCCTTCCCAGCCGTGGGACGCATCTCGCCGGATTATTACTGCATGGACGGCACGATACCACGCCGCCAATTGCCGCATGTGCTGCGCCGCATCGGCGAAATGTCGGCGGAATACGGTTTGCCGGTCGCCAACGTGTTCCACGCCGGGGACGGCAATATGCACCCGCTGATCCTGTTCGATGCCAACAAGGCTGGCGAACTGCAACGCACCGAGGAATTCGGCCGCAGCATTCTGCAGCTCTGCGTGGAAGTCGGCGGCACCATCACCGGCGAACACGGCGTCGGCATCGAGAAGATCGACCAGATGTGCGTGCAATTCCGCAGCGCGGAATTAACCCAGTTCCACGCCGTCAAGGCCGCATTCGATCCGTCCAGCCTGCTCAATCCCGGCAAGGCCGTTCCCACGTTGCATCGCTGCGCCGAATTCGGCGCGATGCATGTCCATCACGGACAACTCACCCACCCCGAACTGGAACGATTCTAGATACACCCATGCGTGATTCAGACATCAGCAGCCAGCTACAGCAACAGGTGCAACAAGCCATCGCAAATCACACGCCACTGAACATCGCCGGCGGCGGCAGCAAATCTTTTCTCGGACACTCCAGTCCCGGCCATGACACGCATGCGCAGCCAATCGATGTCAGCATGCATCGCGGCATCGTCGAGTATGACCCGCGTGAACTGGTGCTGACGGCGCGCAGCGGCACCACTCTTCAGGAGATCGAAGCCGTTCTGGCTTCAGCCAATCAGATGCTGGCGTTCGAGCCGCCGCATTTCGGTGACAGCGCCACGCTGGGCGGCACGATTGCTTGTGGATTGTCCGGGCCGCGCCGCCCCTATAGCGGATCGGCGCGCGATTTTGTGCTGGGCTGCAAGTTGCTGAACGGACGCGGCGAGATTTTGCGCTTCGGCGGGCAGGTGATGAAGAATGTCGCGGGCTACGATGTCTCGCGGCTGATGGCCGGTGCCCACGGCACGCTGGGCATCCTGCTCGAGATCAGCCTGAAGGTGCTGCCGCGCCCGGCGGCCACGATCACCATAGTGCGCGAATGCAGCGAGGCCGATGCGATAGCAAGAATGAGCGCTTTGCTGAGCAAGCCGTATCCGGTGGATGGCGCTTGCTATCATGGTGACCAATACTATGTGCGCATCTCCGGCAGCGCGCAGGCGGTCCAGGAAGCGCGCACGAAAATACCCGGCAACGTGACGCAGGATGCGGAAGCATTCTGGCATGCGCTGCGCGAACATGAGCTGCCCTTCTTCCGTCATAGCAGTACGCTGTATCGCATCGTGGTCAAACCCAACACACCGCCATTGTCTATCGAAGGTTCGTGGCTGCTGGACTGGGGCGGCGCGCAGCGCTGGCTGCACAGCGATGAAGATGCCGCAGCGATCCGCCATCGTGTCGCACCGGCTGGCGGACATGTCACCGTGTTTCGCGGCGGCACACAAGCAGACGAAATTTTCCAGCCACTATCTACGCCGCTGCTGGCGATACACCAGCGGCTCAAGGCCGGCTTCGACCCGAAGAATGTTTTCAATCGCAATCGTCTGTTCACTGAACTGTAATGGGAGCCTCTAAATGCAAACTTCCATTCCTGTCCAACTGCTGAGTTCACCCGATATCGCGGAAGCAAACGATATCCTGCGCACCTGCGTGCATTGCGGATTCTGCACGGCGACCTGTCCGACCTATCAGTTGCTGGGGTCGGAACTGGATAGCCCGCGCGGGAGGATCTATCTGATCAAGGAGATGCTGGAGACCGGCCAGGCCAGCGACAAGACCCGCTTGCATCTGGACCGCTGCCTGACCTGCCGTTCCTGCGAAACCACCTGCCCGTCGGGCGTGCAGTATGGGCGCCTGATCGACATCGGGCGCGAGAGGGTCGAAGAGCTGGCGCCGCGTTCGCTGGCCGAAAAACTGTTGCGCAAGTCCATGCTCGCAGTCATCCCCTACACCGCGCGCATGTCTGTTGCACTGTCATTGGCGCGCATGTTCCGCCCGCTGTTGCCATCACAGTTACAGAAAAAAATACCGGCCAAACAACTTGCTGCTGCGGCACCAGTAACGTCCCACGCGCGGCGCATGCTGGTGCTGGAAGGCTGCGTCCAGCCGCTGGGCACGCCGAACACCAATGCCGCCGCAGCGCGCGTACTCGACCGGCTGGGCATCTCGCTGGTCAACGCACAGGGCGCCGGTTGTTGCGGCGCACTGAACCAGCATCTGTCCGACAGCGCAGGCGCGCGAGCTATGATGCGCCGCAACATCGATGCGTGGTGGCCTCATGTAGAGAGCGGCACAGAGGCCATCGTCTTGACCGCCAGCGGCTGCGGACTGATGGTGAAAGACTATGGCCATGCATTGAAAGACGATGCCGGATATGCTGACAAGGCAGCGCGCATCAGCGCACTGACACGCGACTTGAGCGAGATATTGAATCGTGAAGACTTGAGTTCATTTGAACATATCGGCCAGGGCATGCGTGTGGCTTACCAATCATCCTGCACCCTGCAGCACGGCCAGAAACTCGGCGGAACGGTGGAAGCGATACTGCGGCGCTGCGGCTATGAACTCACGCCTGTCGCGGATAGCCACCTGTGCTGCGGCGCGGCGGGGACATATACGCTGCTGCAAGCCAAACTTTCCCGGCAACTGCTGGGGAACAAGCTGGCCGCGCTATGTGACGGCAAGCCCGAGGTGATCGTCTCCGCCAATGTCGGTTGTCAGATGCATCTGGCCAGCGCAAGCGAACTGCCGGTCAAGCATTGGGTAGAGTTGTTGGGGCAAAGCTAGAATCAAATAATATTAATTTCAAATCAAGGAGAGGAAATAACATGGCAATAACACCGTTCCACCCGCCGCAACGCATTTTGATGGGACCCGGCCCTTCCGATGTCAGCCCGCGCGTACTCGAAGCTTTGTCGCGCCCGACCATCGGCCATCTGGATCCGGTGTTCGTGTCCTTCATGGACGAGATGAAAGTACTGCTGAAATTCGCTTTCCAGACTGATAATGAATTGACCATGCCGGTTTCCGCACCGGGTTCCGCGGGTATGGAATCCTGCTTCGCCAATCTGGTCGAGCCGGGCGACAAGGTCATCGTATGCCAGAACGGCGTGTTCGGCGGACGCATGAAAGAGAACGTCGAGCGCTGCGGCGGCATCGCGGTGATGGTTCAGGATGACTGGGGTCGCGCGGTCGATCCGCAAAAACTGGAGGATGCGCTCAAGGCCAATCCGGATACAAAAATCGTCGCTTTCGTCCACGCGGAAACTTCCACCGGCGCCCAATCGGATGCGAAGACGCTGGTCGAGATCGCGCACAAACACCATTGCCTGACCATCGTCGACGCGATCACTTCGCTGGGCGGCACGCCGGTCAAGGTGGACGAGTGGAACATCGATGCGATCTATTCAGGCACGCAGAAATGCCTGTCGTGCACGCCCGGTCTTTCGCCGGTCAGCTTCAGCCCGAATGCGCAGGAAAAGATCAAGAACCGCAAGACCAGGGTGCAGAGCTGGTTCATGGACCTGAATCTGGTGATGGGCTACTGGGGCGGCGCGACCAAGCGCGCCTATCACCACACCGCGCCGATCAACGCGCTGTACGGCTTGCACGAGGCGCTGGTGATGCTGCAGGAGGAAGGTCTGCATAACGCCTGGGCACGTCACCACAAAAATCACCTCGCGCTGCGCGCGGGTCTGGAAGCGATGGGCCTGAAGTTCGTCGTGCCGGAAGCGGAACGCCTGCCGCAACTGAATGCGATCTCGGTGCCGGATGGCGTGGACGAAGCCGAGGTGCGCGCCCTGTTGTTGTCCGACTATCACCTGGAGATCGGCGCGGGCCTGGGTGCGATGGCCGGCAAAGTATGGCGCATCGGTCTGATGGGACACGCCAGCAACCCGCGCAACGTGCGGATCTGCCTCAACGCACTGGACGATGTGCTCGTCCGCCTGAAAGCGCCGATCAGGCACGGTGTCGCGGTGGATGCGGCAAACAAGGAACTGGCTGAATAATCCATTGCGTGGCACGAAAACAAAACCCCGCCTATGATGGGATGGTTTTATCCTGAGTCGGAATGGGCTGTTGAATTGATAAAGAAAAGTACATCGGTCCGCAATGTGCCAGAATTCGTCATTCAGCAGAGCTTTAAGAAAGCTTTGCATGTGGTTTATAAACGAAAGACGGAGTCCATGAAATCTGCTTATTGAAAACGATAAACAGTGGAATTCCTTTTCATCTGTTTTTCGCTTCTTATATAACAGCCTTCAGGGCAAAACTAAAATTTACGGAAAGGACTTATTGTGGAAGATAAATTCGATGAAGAACTTTTTGCTCATTACAAAAAGCGAACTGAACGAACCATGAAAATCGTGGTTACTTTACTTGCCGCATTGTTTCTTCTTATCTTGTATTTCCTCCTGTATGGTTGAACTTTCTCAGAAAATTCATCTTCCAGGAGCGATGCAGCATCAACGCTGTTTTTGGGGAAAAGGTGCAGTTTGAACTGCTCTTCGGATCGCACTGGCAGTAAAGCGGCATGTGGTGCGAGATCATGACCACTCCCCTTTGATGTCAGGCAGTTTCCCGCCCAATGAACGTTTACACAAAAACTCTTCTGCCCGCCTTCTACAACAATAAATGACAAGGGGAGGCTTTACCTCCCCTTGTTTCATAATTTGTTACTGGAAATAACTTTTAAGAAAGACCAGCCCAGCTGGCGATCGATACAGACAATGCCGCAAGCCAGCCTAATGCAACATGGAACTCGGTGTCTTGCTCATTGGTATTGCCTTTGTTTTCGACGTTCATACTGAATCTCCTTAATAAATAATCGATAAAATATAACTGCAAGTTATACCCAAACGAACCGGGCTTGTTTCGGACTAAACGATTTGCCTTTGGTTCCATGACAAATATGTGAATTAACGGTTTGGAAAAGTCTTCAGCACCGCCAGTGAAAAAATGCCCCTGAGCCAAAGGCATCAGGGGCAGAACGTCTCAACAGGGTGTCAAGACAACACGTTCAGGGAGGGAGAAACGTGTTATGGCTTACGCCAACGCTTGGATAGGTCGAATATCCATCAATAAGTTCCCTGCGCAGGCTTCAAGCTATGTTCCATAGGAAATGTTTGGGTGTGCGCCTTGGATGAGACCCACTGTCTCCTTTTGGGGCGGTAGCGGTCATACACTCAAGGCAATAACACATTTTCTTTATACGACCTGCATCAGCCACCACCAGCCGGTCAGGGTCGCGAATGAAAGTACCAATCCCACTGTGATCATCAGCGTCGCCAACGGCGGATCGAGGTCGTGCTCGGTCGCGAGGATCGCGGCGGTGATCATCGGCGGCATGGCCGCTTCGAACAGCGTGATCTGTATCGCCTGACCATGCGCGCCGAGCAGCGGAACATATAACAAGAACAATACCAGCGGCGCCAGCACCAGCTTGAATGCAAGGCCTATGGCGAGGTTCCTGCCATTGCCCGCGAGATGGCCCAGACGCAATTGAAAGCCGACCGCGAACAGCGCCAGCGGTGCCAAGGTATCGCCCATGCGCTTGAGCACGATCGTGAGCCATACCGGATACTCTAGAGGGATCAACAGCAGCGCGATCACCAATGCGATGAATGGGGGGAACAGCAAGATACGCCTGGCCATTTCACCGGCGCTGGGGCGGCCCAAGGAATAGATGCCGGCAAAGGTGATACCCAATGTGGAGAGCACCAAAAAGGAACCGAGCTGGTCGACGATGATGCCGCTGGCGAGTCCCTGGTGACCGTAATACGCCTCTATCATCGGCAAACCGACGTATGAGGTATTGCCCAATCCACCGGTCAATATCAATGCGCCCACGGTGCGTCGCGGCAGATCCAGACAGCGCCCGACGAGCCGGAAAAAACCCGCGGACAGCGCAAAACAAATCCATCCCATCGCCGCCATCAGGCCGACATCGCCGCTGATCTTCAGGTCATGCACATACAATAACGTCAGCGCGGGGAGGGAAACATGGATGATAAAACTGTTGAGAACGGCTGGCGTGTTGACCGGCATGCGCTTGAAGCGGTGCAACAGCATGCCGATGACGAAGCAGAAAATGAGGAGGAGGAGGTTATTCACTTAGTTACATTATGCGTATCAAAAATGTCTGCACACTTATTGACCGAATGTTGGAGCGCTTTTAACAGCAACCAACCTTACCACCACGCTGAATCGGCGGACAAGGAACCGTTCCATAAGAGCAATAGACACAACAATCGCCCGCTTTGGGTTTGAGTAGCGTTCGACAATTCGAGCATTCATAAAACCATTGGCACGCATCAGAAGGCATCTCTTCTTCCTTGGCGAAACCGCACACGGGACAGATAAGCACTGATTTGGTTTGAATTTCCATGGATGCTTCGATGCTCTAAGAATATGGATTACGCCGGCACTCTTGCCGCGATGTATGCTTTCAATTTGGCCGCATCAGCATCCATCAATTCGCAGCGTTGCGGCAGCTTCTCGATGCCTTCCAGTGCAGCCGGGCGTTCCGGTTCGCGACCCAACGCTTCCTGTATGGTCTCGGCGAACTTGGCGGGCAATGCAGTCTCCAGGCAGATCAGCGGCAGGTTGGGACGGCGCTGCGCCAGCCCTACTTTGAGTCCGTCGGCGGTGTGGGTGTCTATCATCACGCCGTATTCCTCCCACAGCTCGCGGATGGTTTTCAAACGATCCTGATGGACGCTTTTGCCGGAGGCGAATTCAAATTTCGGCAGCGCATCCCAGTAAGCCGTTCCCTTGATGTCGAAAGAGCTGCCCTTGTCCACCTTGCTCCAGAATTCGCGCACCTTCGCGCCGTCACGCCCGACCAGGTCGAACACGAAGCGCTCGAAGTTGCTCGCCTTGGAGATGTCCATCGACGGGCTGCTGGTCTCGTAAGTGTGTTTGGTGTCGCGCGGGCGGTACACGCCGGTGCGGAAGAATTCGTCGAGCACGTCGTTCTCGTTGGTCGCGAGGATCAGCTGGCCGATCGGCAGGCCCATCATGCGCGCGATGTGCCCGGCGCAGATGTTGCCGAAGTTGCCGGACGGCACCGAGAACGCGACCTGCTCGTCGCTGGATTTGGTCGCGGCGAAGTAGCCCTTGAAGTAGTAAACGATCTGCGCAGACACTCGCGCCCAGTTGATCGAATTCACTGTGCCAATCTTGTACTTCGCCTTGAAGGCGTGATCGTTGGACACTGCCTTCACCATGTCCTGCGCGTCGTCGAACATGCCGTTGATCGCGATGTTGAAGATGTTCGGGTCTTGCAGCGAATACATCTGCGCACGCTGGAAGCTTGACATCTTGCCATGCGGCGACAGCATGAACACGCGGATGCCGCGCTTGCCGCGCATCGCATATTCGGCTGCGGAACCGGTGTCCCCGGAGGTCGCGCCGAGGATGTTCAACTCGGCATGCTGCTTGTCGAGCGCGTATTCGAACAGGTTGCCGAGCAATTGCATCGCCATGTCCTTGAACGCCAGCGTCGGGCCATTGGAGAGTTCGAGGATGTGCACGCCCGGCTCCAGCGTGCGCAGTGGAGTGATCTGTTTGAAATCGGAATCGGCGCGGCCGTTGCTGTACACCGCAGCGGTGTAGGTCTTGCTGATGATGGCCTTGAGATCGGCCGCCGGAATGTCGGTGGCAAATTTGGACAACACCGCGAACGCGAGGTCAGCATAAGACAGCTTGCGCCACGCATCCAGCTCGGCGCGCGTCACCTGCGGATATTGCTCCGGCAGATACAGGCCGCCATCGGGCGCAAGGCCGCCGAGCAGGATTTCGGTGAATGTTTTGGCGGGCGCATTGCCGCGTGTGGAGATGTATTTCATCTTGATATTCGCTATCGTTCAAAGAACGCTAAATGTCTTCAACCAGGAAAAGCAGCACACTTGAAGTGATTGGGCGACCTTTGTGTTTCTCTCCGGCAGGGATGAACAGTCCGCTTCCTTCCGGAAACCGCACAAGCTTGCCGCAAAAATCTATTTCCAGCTCACCTTTCAGCACGAGCCCCGTATGTCCTTTTGTACACCACTCCAGCTCTACGAATTCCGAAGTAAATTCGAGCAACCGTATCTGCTTACTGCCTTCCCGATGCACCTTGAAACGTGCACCGCGAATCCCGTCCTGCCATTCCAACTCATCGAACAAAACTCGGTACTGATTCATCTTCGCCTCTCGTTTTTTGGCCGAACCCAAAAACCGTAGCGAGCAGTCAGAGTGCAAGGCGCACGGAGCGCAGAAACCGGAATGCACATGTTAGTGCATGAGGATTTCGAGCACCGCGCAACACCGCAATCTGGCTGCGCAGCAGGTTTTTATTTCCCCAGTTCTTCCAGCCTTATTTTGATCACCTTGCCCGCCACCACGCCCAAAGCCTCGATCTTCCTGATCGCCGCATTGATGCGCTTTTCGCGGGTCAGGTGGGTGAGCATGATGAGGTCGGTCTGGTCTTCGCCTTCGCCCGGTTCCTTCTGGATCACTGCGTCTATCGAGATCTGCTCGTCGGCGAGGATGCGCGTGATGTCGGCCAGCACGCCGGGTTTGTCCTGCACGCGCAGGCGCAGGTAGTAGCTGGTCTGCACCTCGTCCATCGGAAGAATCTTCAGGTCGGCCATCGCGTTCGGCTGGAACGCGAGATGCGGCACGCGGTTCTCCGGATCGGCGGTGTGCATGCGTGTCACGTCCACCAGATCGGCGATCACCGCGCTGGCGGTAGGTTCTGCGCCTGCGCCCTTGCCGTAATACAGCGTCGCGCCGACCGCATCGCCCTGCACCAGCACGGCGTTCATCGCACCCTCGACGTTGGCGATCAGGCGCTTGGCCGGGATCAGCGTGGGATGAACGCGCAGCTCCACGCCTTCCGGTGTGCGCTTGGTGATGCCCAGCAGTTTGATGCGATAGCCGAGCTGTTCGGCGTATTTGATGTCGATCGCATCCAGCTTGGAAATGCCTTCGATGTATGCCTTGTCGAACTGCATCGGGATGCCAAATGCTAACGAAGAAAGTATCGTGATCTTGTGCGCGGCGTCCACGCCCTCGATGTCGAAGGTCGGATCTGCTTCGGCATACCCCAAGCGCTGCGCCTCTTTCAGCACGGTGTCGAAGCTCAGGCCCTTGTCGCGCATCTCCGACAGGATGAAGTTGGTGGTGCCGTTGATGATGCCGGCGATCCACTCGATGCGGTTCGCAGTCAGCCCTTCGCGCAATGCCTTGATGATCGGGATGCCGCCCGCCACCGCCGCCTCGAACGCGACCATCACGCCCTTGTCCTGCGCGGCCTTGAAGATTTCGTTGCCATGCGTCGCAAGCAGCGCCTTGTTCGCGGTGACGACATGTTTGCCGTTCGCGATGGCTTTCAGCACCAGTTCTTTCGCCACGCCATAGCCGCCGATCAGCTCGATGACGATGTCCACTTCGGGATCGCTCACCACCGAGAACGCATCATCGGTCACGCGGCATTTGCCGCCGGTGACTTTCTTCGCCAGCTCCAGATTCTTGTCCGCCACCACGGTGATACGGATCGGACGACCGGCACGCCGCGCGATCTCGTCGGCGTTGCGCTGCAGCACGGTGAAGGTGCCGCCGCCGACTGTGCCTATGCCCAGCAGTCCTACGTTGATAGGTTTAAGTACGTTCATCAATTCAATCCTAAGTGTGATATTAAATCGTTAGCCACTAGTCGTTAGTTAGTGTTGTCCGCTACGCGGATTTTTGATTTAACTAGCGACTAGCGACTGGTTTCTGTGCCGTGGTGCTTGCGGTAGTTCTCCAAAAACCTTGCGATGCGCCCCATCGCTTCGGTCAGGTCATCGGCATTGGGCAGGAACACCACGCGGATATGGTCGGGGTGTATCCAGTTGAAACCGGTGCCCTGCACCACCAGTACCTTCTCGGTCTCCAGCAATTCGAGAATGAATTTCTGGTCGTCCTTGATCGGATATATCTTAGGATCGAAGCGCGGGAACAGGTACAGCGCGGCCTTGGGCTTGACGCAGGTCACGCCGGGGATATCGGTGAGCAGCTTGTAAGCGAGATCGCGCTGTTTGCACAAGCGCCCGCCGGGTGCAACCAGATCGTTGATGCTCTGATAACCGCCCAGCGCGGTCTGGATCGCGAACTGCCCGGGCACGTTGGAACACAGCCGCATCGAAGCCAGTATCGTCAGGCCGTTGATGTAATCCTGCGCGTGCTTTTTCTCGCCGGACACCACCATCCAGCCGGCCCGGTAACCGCAGGCCCGATAATTTTTCGACAAGCCGTTCAGCGTCACGAACAACACGTCATCGGCCAGCGAGGCAATTGCAGTGTGCGTCGCGCCGTCATACAGCATCTTGTCGTAGATCTCGTCGGCGAAAATGATCAGGTCACGCTCGCGCGCGATTTGCACCACTTCGCGCAACAACTCGTCGGAGTACAGCGCGCCGGTCGGATTGTTCGGATTGATGATGACGATGGCGCGCGTCCTGGGCGTGATCTTGCTGCGCATATCGGCAAGATCGGGCATCCATTCGTTCTGCTCGTCGCAGACGTAATGGCGCGGCGTGCCGCCCGCCAGCGTCACTGCCGCGGTCCACAGCGGGTAGTCCGGCGTGGGGATCAGCACTTCGTCGCCGGTGTTGAGCAAGCCCTGCATCGACATCACGATGAGTTCCGACGCGCCGTTGCCGATGTAGATATCTTCCAGCATCACACCCGTAATCTTCTTGGACTGGCAGTAATGCATGATCGCCTTGCGCGCCGCGAACATGCCCTTTGAATCGGAATAGCCTGACGAATTCGGCAGGTTCAGAATCACGTCCTGCTGGATCTCTTCCGGCGCCTCAAAGCCGAACGGAGCGAGATTGCCGATGTTCAGCTTGATGATGCGCTGGCCTTCTTCCTCCATCTGCTTGGCGCGTTCCATCACCGGCCCGCGGATGTCGTAGCACACGTTGGAGAGTTTGGTGGATTTAAGGATTGGTTTCACTTTAATATTTACTCTGGATGTTTTTTCAAGTTTTCGGGTGCTGCCCGGTGCCCAAGGCACAATGCCAGGTCACAATGTTAGAATTCGCCATGGAGCTGCAAAGGGCGGGATTTTACCCGCGCAGCCTCCGCACAGCAAATTCCATTGAGAAAGTTGGGGTAATACCGTGAAACTGCACTTAGCCAATCCCGGCGATACCAAAATGTTCACCGCCCACGGCACGGATCATGTGATGGTTAATGGCGAACGCCATGAACGCAGCATCGTGGTGCTGGCTGAAGAGGTGCGCAGCGACTGGATCGTCGCCAGCTTCGACGAATTGAATGAGGCGCATTTCACCTATTTCGTCGCCATCAAGCCGGATGTGCTGCTGCTTGGCACCGGGTCAACGCAGCAATTTCCGCATCCGCGCCTTTATCGGACATTGACCGATGCGGGCATAGGCGTGGAATGCATGGACACCCCTGCCGCGTGCCGCACATACAACATACTGGTGGCGGAAGGTCGCAGAGTAGCCGCCGCGATTCTGATCTAAAGGAAGGCAATGAGCCAAAACCTGAACAACGTCATCCGCCAGGCCGAGCAGATCATCCTCGGCAAGCCGCAACAGATCCGCTTCGCGCTTGCCTGCCTGCTGGCGCGCGGCCATTTGTTGATCGAGGATCTGCCGGGAGTCGGCAAGACCACGCTGGCACATGTTCTGGCGCGCACGCTGGGCTTGCAGTTCCAGCGCATCCAGTTCACCAGCGACCTGCTACCCGCCGACATCCTCGGCGTGTCGGTATACGAGCGCCCTGGTATCGAAGCAAGGGTCGGTGAATTCAAATTCCATCCCGGCCCGATCTTCGCGCAAATGATCCTGGCAGACGAGATCAATCGCGCCACGCCCAAGGCGCAGAGCGCGCTGCTGGAAGCGATGGAAGAACAGCAGGTGACCATCGAAGGCACGACGCGCGCGTTGCCCGCCCCGTTCTTCGTCATCGCCACACAGAATCCGGCATACCAGATCGGCACCTTCGCGCTGCCGGAATCGCAGCTCGACCGCTTCCTGATGCGCATCCAGATGGGCTATCCCGATGCGCATGCGGAGCGCGGCCTGCTGTCCGGCGTGGACAGGCGCGAGATCGTCGCCCAGCTTCATCCGCAAATGGAAAGCAGCGAGCTGCTCGCATTGCAAAAACGTGCGCGGGAAATTTTCGTCTCAGCCGCATTGCTCGATTATGTGCAGGCTATCCTGCGTTACACGCGCGAAGAAGCGCGCTACACGCACGGCCTGTCGCCGCGCGCCGGGCTCGCGCTGTTGTCCGCCGCACGCGCCTGGGCATTGCTGGATGCGCGCGACGCCGTGATCCCCGAAGATGTGCAGGCCGTGTTGCCCGGCGTGGCCAGCCACCGCTTGCAGGCGGTCGGCGAATACGCCAAACAAAATAGCGGTGTGCTGGTTCGCGAATTGATTGAAGCGGTTGCCATTCCTTGACGCAGAGCAATGCTAGAATATGCGCCACTTTCCATCGAAAGGATGCAAAATGAACGAGATTCTATTTATAGTCGAAGAGGCGCCTGAAGGCGGGTTAACAGCTCGTGCGCTGGGCGAATCCATTTTTACCGAAGCAGACGACATTAAAAGCCTGCACCGGCAAGTACGCGAGGCAGTGCATTGCCATTTTGAGGAAGGGAAAGCGCCAAAGATCATCAGGCTGCACTTCACGCGCGAAGAAGTGCTTGCAGTATGAAGTTACCGCGCAACCTGACTGGCGCGCAACTCATCAAGACATTGGAGCAACTTGGCTATCGGACAACACGCCAGACCGGCAGCCATGTGCGGCTAACGAGCCACTCCGCAAAGGAACATCACATAACCGTCCCGCTGCATGACCCGCTACGCATCGGCACACTGGCAGCTATACTTTCAGATGTTGCATCGCATCACAGCATGACAAAGGATGCATTAATCCAAAAGCTATTCGGGAAGCAAGCGAACTAGCCTGTGCTCGCCACACTCCAACAAAAATTCCGCAATTGGGCGTTCAGCCGCACCGCAGAGACCGGCACGGTCACACTGACGCAGCGCCGCATCTTCATCATCCCCACCAAACAGGGTTTCACGCTTTGCTTCGTGCTGCTGATGCTGCTGCTCGGCGACATCAACTACAACTTGAGCCTCGGTTATGTGCTGACCTTTCTGCTGACGATGATGGCAGTGATGTCCATGCTGCATGCTTTTCGCAATCTTGCACATCTGAAGATACGCGCGGGTCGTGCCGAACCTGTATTCAGCGGAAAAATCGCGCGATTCATTTTCCACTTCAACAATCGCAGCAAATTGTCGCGCTACCAGATTTGTCTGGTGCAGACCGGCGTATCGTTTTGGAAAAACTCCAACACGCCGCTGGAGTTCGACGCCCCCGCCGAACAAGATACTGAAATCGCCTTTCCTCTACCCGCCACAAGGCGCGGCTGGCTTCAATTAGGTCGCATGACGCTGTACACCGAATTCCCGCTCGGCTTGTTCTACGCCTGGACGTATCTGCATTTCGATACGCGTTGCCTGGTCTACCCTAAACCTTTGAGTGATGCCCCGCTGCCGTTCGGCAGCTCGCCGGACGGCACAGGAAAACGCAGCGTAGCCGGTGATGAGGATTTTTCAGGACTGCGCAAATATGCCGCAGGCGATGCCTTGCCGCGCATTGCATGGAAAGCCTATGCGCACGAACGGGGTTTGCAGGTGAAGCAATTTTCCACGCCGCTCGGCGAAGAATTGTGGCTGGATTATTCCGATACCCCGGATCGCAACGAAGAAGAAAAACTGGCGCGCATGGCCCGCTGGGTGCTGGACGCCGAGGCACAGGGTTTGCGCTACGGTCTGCGTTTGCCGGATGGTGACTCTCCCACCAACAATGGCATTGCGCATCGTGATGAATGTTTGCGCAGGATCGCGTTGTTCAATTTGCCGCAGCAAATCCGAACATGAGTCCAGATAATCCATTAGGACCATTATGTATTTCACGTATCTCACCCCCATCCTAGCCTTCCCCCTAACAGGGGGAAGGGACTGGTGTAATGCCAAGATTCCCGTCCCCTCCCCTTTGAGGGGGAGGGTTAGGGTGGGGGTGAAAGCGGACAACATAAAATGAACAAATCCCTCACCTACGGCCTGCTGCTGTCCATCCTGATGGTCATCGCGCCGCATGCCGAACATCTGCCGCTGTGGGTCAGCGGCATGTGCGCCGGCTTGCTGCTTTGGCGCGGCTATCTCACATACAGCGGCAAACCATTGCCGAAACGCTGGCTGTTGATGCTGATTACCTTTGCCGGCACGGGCGGTATCGTGTTCGATTTTCACAGGCTGTTCGGGCGCGAAGCGGGCGTCACGCTGCTGATGCTGCTCGCCACACTCAAGCTCATGGAGCTGCGCAATGCGCGCGATGCGATGGTGCTCATCTACCTCGCCTGCTTCATCATCATCATCACCAACTTCTTCTATTCGCAAAGCATCCCCACCGCCTTGTATCTGCTCGCCACACTGATGGTCATCGTGACCGCCTGGGTGCATCTGCAAGCACAAAACATCTCGCTCATGTCTCGGTTGCGCATCGCTGCGGTGTTGCTGCTGCAAGCCCTCCCGCTGACGCTGATCCTGTTCATCCTGTTCCCGCGCGTGCCAGGCCCGCTGTGGGGCTTGCCGCAGGATGCCTATGGCAGCACCGGGCTGGATGAACGCATGTCGCCGGGTAGCCTGAGCCGGTTGGGCCTGTCGGAAGAGGTGGCGTTTCGTGTCACCTACAACAGCAAACCTCCGCGCCGCGACCAGATGTATTGGCGCGGTCCGGTACTGTGGAATTTCGACGGACGCACCTGGACACTGGGCATAACAGCACTCACGGTGGCACCGAAATTTACCGAACTCGGCCAGCCGATCGATTACGCCGTCACATTGGAACCGCACAACAAGCATTGGTTGTTTGCGCTCGATGTGCCGGACAAGCTGTCTGTGCCGGCCACGCTGACCAACGATTTTCAGTTGTTGAACAAGGAGCCGGTTCATGCCCGGATGCGCTATGCAGCGCGCTCAAATCTGGTCTATCACGCCAATGTCCAGGAGTCGGAACGGCAACTGCAGCGCGCCTTGCAGTTGCCCAGGCAGGTCGATCCGCGCGCGCGCCAGCTCGCCGCCGGGTGGCGCGCCGGCAGCAAGGATGATGCTGCCATCGTCAACACCGCACTGTCCTATTTCAGCAAAAACGGATTCGTATACACGCTCGAACCGCCGTTGCTCGGTGCTGACGGCATCGATGACTTCCTGTTCGGCACCAGACAGGGATTCTGCGAACACTACGCTTCCGCTTTCGTGTTCCTGATGCGCGCGGCGAATATCCCGGCGCGTGTCGTGACAGGCTATCTGGGCGGCGAATTCAACGATGTCGGCAACTACTACATCGTGCGCCAATCCGATGCCCATGCATGGGCAGAAGTGTGGCTGGCAGGCCAGGGCTGGGTGCGCGTAGACCCGACGAGCATCATCGCACCGGGACGCGTGGAACGTGGGCTGTCGGCCTCCGTCTCCGACAACGCGGCCCTGCCGTTCATGGAACGCAATCCGCCGCAGTGGATGCGCGACTTGCGCTTCAACCTGGATGCGCTCGCCAACCAATGGAACCAGTGGGTGCTGGGCTACGACACCGAACGCCAATTCGCTTTCCTGACGCGCCTCGGCATGGAATCGATCACCTGGCAGAAGATGGCGCTCAACATGGCTGCCGGGCAGGGACTGATGACCGGCCTGCTGGCGTTGTTCATGTTGCGCCACCTATTCGCGCGCCAGCAGGACAAGGTGCAAGCCGCATGGCTCAAGCTGTGCCGTAAACTGGCCGACGCCGGACTGCCGCGCGCCGCGCATGAGGGCGCGCAAGACTATGCCGCGCGCGTCGCCATTGCGCGTCCCGATCTTGCCGGCGGATTGCGCGATCTCGCCGCACGCTATTCGACTTTGCGCTATGGTGCACTCACTGACGAACACGCACGGCGCGAATTTCTGCAAAGCGCCAGGGCATTGAAAATCCGGGGGCATTGAAAATCTGACAGGGTATAATCCGCGCCACTCTAACTAATGCACACCATGTTAATTACACGCCGCCTGGAATTCGATGCGGGACACCGCATCCCCAACCACAACAGCCAGTGCAAACATCTGCACGGCCACCGCTACGCGATCGAGGTCACGCTGTCCGGAGACGTCATCACCAAAGAAGGGGTATCCGAGCAGGGCATGGTGATGGACTTCTCCGATGTCAAACGCATCGCCAACGAAAAGCTGGTGGACGAATGGGATCACGCCTTCTTGGTGTATCGCGGCGATAAGGCGGTGTGCGACTTTCTGGCCAGTCTGCCGGATCACAAGACCGTTGTCCTCGATGTCGTGCCGACCGCGGAGAATCTCGCGCAGGCCGTTTTCGATATTCTCGATCCGGCCTATCAGGACACTTACGGCAATCATTTGCGGCTGGAGAGGGTGCGACTCTATGAGACTCCCAACAACTGGGCGGACTGCGTGAGAGGCTGAATTTATAGCGGACACGCAGGCTTTTTCTGGACATGATGGGCCGCTTGGTTCAGAATGCGCGGCCTTGAAGTTCTTGCAGCAGCCGGCACTGGCTGCCGTATGTTGCGCAGCAATACACTAGGAAGCGTGGCCGAGCGGTTGAAGGCACTAGTCTTGAAAACTAGCGAGGATGTGAGTCCTCCGTGAGTTCGAATCTCACCGCTTCCGCCAGAACACATTCTCAGCCTGTCTCAAACAATCTCTAAAACCCGCACTGCGTAAGGATTTGGCGGGTTTTTTGTTGCTCAAGCGGTATCAGCCTGTATCATCTAAGCTCTGTTTTATGGGGGTCGAATTGGGGGTGTATGCTATAGTGTTCGCAAAATGCACCCCCAAGGAGTAAAAATGGCACTCACAGAATTGGCAGTCAGAAAAGCAAAGCCCACTGACAAGCAATACAAGATGACGGACGGCGGCGGTATGTATTTGCTCGTGCATCCGAACGGCGGCAAGTATTGGCGACTCAAATACCGTATCGATGGAAAAGAAAAAATGCTTTCCATTGGCGTGTATCCAGACGTTACCCTATCCGAAGCACGAGAACGGCGCGAACAAGCACGCAAGCTGCTGGCGAACGGGGTAGACCCAAGCGAGATAAAACAGGAAGCAAAAAAGATAAGCCCCAAAGTTTTACAAGTTAGCAGCGAAAATAGCTTTGCCTCTCTCGCCACTGAACTTCACAAGGTAAAGTCCCCGACGTGGACACCCGGACACGCCAAGCAATGGATGGGCAATTTGGAAAAGTACGCTTTGCCCATCATCGGTGAGCGCCCTATTGCTGAGATTGAACCAATGGAATTAGTCGGCATCATGCGGATTATTGAGGCTAACGGTACATTCGAGACACGGGATCGCCTGCTTCAATCAATCAGCGCAGTGTTCAAATACGCAATCGCAACTGGTCGGGCAAAATACAATCCAGCTGAAATCCGCATGGCACTGACTGACAGGCCAAAGGTAGAACATTTCAACTGCATTCCGACGACAGAACTGCCCACTTTCCTGCGCGCTGTAACCACCTATCAGAACATGGCTAAGGTCTCGCCCATCGCAATAGCTGCCCTTCGCCTGCTTATGTTGACGGCAACCCGCACAAGCGAAGTACGCTATTCCAAGTGGGGGGACTTCGACCTAGATGCCGGATGTTGGGTTATCCCTGCTGAACAGGTTGGACGCAAGGGCAAGGGCGACAAGCGCAGAGATCATGCTGTACCCCTATCCACTCAAGCAGTGAAAATTCTGCGCGGATTGACGCCTTTCACAGGTCAAGGTGACTATGTATTCCCAAACCGCAATTATTCGGGCAAGGTAATCAGCGAAAATACGGTTCTGAAAATTATTGAGACAATCGGCTATAAAGGCAAGATGACAGGTCACGGTTTTAGGAGCTTGGCGCGCACCGTGCTGGGCGACATGGGGTACAGGTGGGAGGCGCTAGAAGCTATGCTTTCCCATGCACTGGTAAACCAGACGGCAGCGGCATACGTGCGGACTTCATACTTTGAAGAGCGGCGCGACATCATGCAACAGTGGGCTGACTATCTCGACAAGGTTGAAGCAGGTGCGGAGGTAGTTCCACTGCGCGCATAGTACGATCTATGACGAGATAAACTCATCTCAGACAAGCGGTCATTTATTATCTGTATCCTAGGGCGCTTGTTCGTTAATGAAACGTTGAAGAATTGTCGCTGAGGGATAGCTGGACATTGACGCGATTCCATCAGCAAGTTCGATGGGGAAAAGGGCTCCTGTGAACTTATGACTTATCAAGTCTGGTAGCGTTGCTAGGATTCTAGAAAGCCCAATCAACTCTTTGTCAGTAGGCATTTTCTCATTATCTAGATATTCGCCTGTCGGAACATTGAGAACCAAGTAGGTGCCGGGATCAAGTTTGAAGTACACCTTTTCCCCCCAGTTGGTTCTCGATCCATAAGAGTTCTTCAAATCAGGTGATCGATGAACTTCGCGTCGTACAAACTCATGCGATAGCACAGCATAGGAAGGAGATTGTCCTCTATCATGTGGTGGTGCAAAATGCGCGATTGAAGATAAGTGATCAAAAAAGGCACCGCTTTTTTCTTGACCAACAACATGAATGTGGCGACCAATATCTTTTGCATACTGCAAAAACTTACGAATATTTGGTACTAATTTTGAATATTGACTTCGCAGAGTCAAAGGGCCGTCTTTAATAAATAATGTGTCGCTAACCAAGCTCTTGTCCGTGTGCCCCCAAAGAACGCGAATGGCAGTAAAGAGCATGATGTGTTCCATCACAAGCATGTAGGCGGAGGCCACAGAGTCGGGCGCGCTATCCTCGTCCATATCCAAGTGGAAACCAATCATGTCAGTCAGGAAAACTATTTTTTTGCATTTCGGATTCGGACAAGTCCCCTCATCACAATCATAAGGTAAACCTTGAACCATATCTTCATGACAATGGGGACAGAAAAAACTAGGCGAAGGTGATTTTATAGTTTTGTCCCACTTACGATAAGACAACCATTTTAGAGTCTCATAAAAGGCTCCACCCTCATCGATTTTCAATGAATCTCGCACGATGTGGCGTACCGCGTCATAGTTGGAGCCAAGTGGTGTGCGTACATTATTTAGCGGAAACACTGTTGCATGGAAAACGGCGCTGCCCGTTAGAACGTCTTGCAACAGCAAAGGATGCGGATTTTCTTTGTCTATGGCTTCAAGGCGTACGCGGTCCACTGCCAAAAGAGCAGTTTTAACGAATGCCATTTCTCTTGGCGGCTTTTGCTCCGATTTAATCGACACAAAAGATCCATCAACAGCCCAAACATTTCGAAGTGGTATTACTCCTGTTCGGTCAAATGCTTTCCATAGCGTGTTGCTAGGGTCTTCTTTTTGCGGCTCAACCTTATCGAATTCGGAGACAAGAGATCGTACCCAGTCACTTTGAATAACGGCCAAGTGCCCTAGCTTTGATGCAGATTGACCAGGTAGATTTGCCCCTTTAGAGTAAGACATTTAAATCTCCCTAGTTCGTTTTTGCAGCGACAGCCTCAAACTTGTATGCCTGAACCGGGATAACAAAACGGTTAGACATAGTGAGCATACGCATGTAGCCGGGCGTCTTGGCTCTAAGAATATCCTCTTCAATTCCTGCAAAGGCAATTTGAACCCGAGACAAACTTCTTGTTTCGTCCTGACTCGATAGGTGCCCTACAAAGAAATTCTCTGTTTGGGCAAGTAGCTCACTGTTTATCGTTGATGGAGACTGAGTCGAGTAAACCATCCCAATATGAAATTTCGCACCTTCCTTAGCGAAACGTGCATATACCCCAGTCAAATCTTTGCTTTCTGGAGGAAAGAGATTATGGGCTTCCTCAAAATAAAGCTGAACAAAGTGATTCCCCAGAGCATTGCTTACAAACTTGCTCTCCTGATGACTAAAAACATTTTTCGAAAGCATTTCAGAAAAATAACGGCGTACTTGATCAGTGGCATTTCCAAGATCAAGAATAACTGTTTTTCCCGCATCAAGCAGATTGAGAATTTCAGAAATAAAATCACCTGCATTGGGAGCATGGTAGGACATGTAACTGCGTAAAATAGATGGGCCAGAACTCCCACCAGCTGGCTTTAAAAATTCCAGTAGCGCAATATCATCAGCATCAAACATTTGCTTGCCACCAGACAAAAGGGCTGGGTTGTTCGAGTCCTCCCTTCGAAAGCCAGCCATTACTTCAAGTTCATTTACAAGCTCATCTAAATTGGTTGGATGGTTTGGCGGCGCAGAGCCCAGAATTGACTGGTATGCAGCTGTTCTAAGTGTGTCATTAAAGTGCGAATCAAAGTCTTTTGTGTAGCGCGCTCTCAGACCTTTTAATTTTAGGCGTGCTTCATCTGCTGGGAAGCCAGCCTTTTTCAAAATGGCCCAATACATTTGTATTTTTCTAATAGGACGGGTTTTTTCATCAGGCCCTAGAGTAGCGATGGACTCAATAGAAGGTAACTTGGCATTTGCGAAGCTTCGAACGTAATTCGATGTTTTATTGTCCTGCTCCAACATTGAAGCAAGTATTTCAATACCTGAGTCAGGCTGCTCATAGAAGTTAATTCTGAGCGGCTTCGATGGCGTCGCCTCCCTTTTGGTGAGAGCATAAACTTGGCAGCGATCTGCATAAGCCGAACGAATGGATTTATTTCCATCTTGTGGGTTATCGTTGGCGTACTCGCCGTTAATATCAAAAATTAGTTGTCCGACACCATTGTCTTGTTGAGTTGCTTCTAACATACCTTGGGCAATTAGCTTAACCACATTCGATTTTCCAAGGCGTGTCTTGCCGAACATGGCTGTTCGACAGCCCTTAAAGTCACGTATTGAAATATTGACCGGAATATTGCTCGTGGCTCCATTACTGGAAAGGCCACACTCCATTGTTCGCAACATCCCGATTTCAAACTGCTGTTCTGGGTTAACAATTCCGTTGACGATTAGTTTGAGTAAGGCCTCGTCTGGAGAAAATACCTTGTAACGATGAGCGCTAACTACATTGTTAACGTCACCCGAAAATGCTAGTCGCTGCATATTTGTTGGATCTGCATAAAACATTCCAAGCACATCACAATCAAGCGCACCCCACTGCAACTCACTCTGCGTCCACCGATCCAGTTCGGGCATCGATTTCTTATGTAATTCGAAATATGTCTGCTGTACTTGGTTGCTGAGCGGTGTCGGCGAAACTCCAGTTACTCGAAGCAATGTGAAGTGAGGAGGAGCGCTGCCTGCGCTCACAGGTGTCATAATGAGAAATGAGCCCCTAGGTATTCCACCAACGGCAAGTTTGTATGGATCACTTGTAATTATTTTTGCTGAGTCATAACCAAGCTCAAGTACATAACCAACAAATCTCATCTTATCAACTTGCCGAGCGGCTTCCGTACTCTCTTCGTTATCAAGAAACGTTCTTAGCGCATCAATAGGATTGCCTTGAGTGGCGGACGTATTAATCAGTTTATTAAGATTTGTCATGATGGCCTGAGTAATTAAGAAAGAATGATGAGTTCCTCGAACTGTTTTCGGCTGCCAGATGAAGCTGATATAGAAGAAAATCTGGACGTGGTAATCAAACTAAATCGTTTGTTCTTATATAAATCATGAACTGAAGGATGGCTGGCATTTGTCGACGCTATGATCACACCGCGATCCCTAGCTCTAATCAGGGCTTCAGCTAAGCGCTCTTGGTCGTGCCACGAGAAGAGCTTCTCATTATACTTAACGAATCCATTAAGATTGTGCCTAACAGTATAGGGTGGATCTGCAAATACAAAGTCGCCAGCCTCGGCCTCATTAATCAATACCTCAAAATCGGCCAAGCGAATATCTGCCTTTTCAAGCAATTTTGCAACGTTCTCAAATGAATCATTGCCAAATATTACGGAGTTCTTTGAACCACGGGGCACATTAAATTCGCCATTAAGATTGACGCGATAAATTCCGTTGAAGCATGTGCGATTCAAATAAATCATTCGCGAGGCACGCTGAAAAACCTTACTCGGAACCTTGGATCGAACCTGATAGTAATGTTCGTCTGAATGATTGCGCTGATGATATTGCAAACTTAATTTAAGCGACTTCCAGTTTTCCTTGATGCCTTGGTAGGCTGCAACAACGTCTGGATTTATATCGCCGAGAATCGCCTGAGATGGTTGAAGGTGAAAAAAGACTGACCCCCCACCAAGAAATGGCTCAATGTAACGATTAAAAGTTTTTGGAAGTAATTCGGCGTGTTTCTGAACGAACCACCTTTTTCCTCCAGCCCATGTTAAAAATGGCGACATATACTTACGCTAGAATTTTATAATAATAACTACGCATCTTCCGCTGCACTGTGAAATTCCTCATAGATTTCTTTAACTGTTTTTCCATTGAACGTCCAATGAGGAGATGGCTGTAATGGATAATCATCAGGCAGATCCAAAAGCTTCCTAGTTGCAGCGGTTAGTGAACAAATCGTGCCGTTAAAATTAACTTTCTTTTCTTCAACAACCGTTACCTGCGCCTGCCCATCTTTGGAAACGAGGACAGAACCATTGGGAATGCCAAGCTCATGAAAATTCATTCGTGGGCGCTTTGTGTCCTTGAGGTTCTGCGCAGATTGTTTGTCAACTGCTTCCACGTCGGCCTCAAGCTGTTTTTCGAATTGGTTCGTGATGTCATCAACCTTTAGTAGCTTTAAGACAGCAATGACCCTCTCAGCTTCAATTTTAAAAAATTCTCTGTTTGGGTTTATGCGGCCATTTCCGAAAGCAAAATGGAGAGCCTTTTCTACTTCGGTTGCATCTTTTACCTGACAAGCAAATGCACAGTCGAATGGAACGGGGACACCTGTTCCATAAAGCTGTTTCATGCGTTCCTCAACTTCTAGTTGAGTTGTTTTTCCAATCTTTACCAGCCCCGGCATTGCGGGATTGGTGAGTACATAAACAATCTGAGAGTTGTTATCTGCCATACTTGGAATATCAGTTATTAGACTGACCCACAGGTCTGGATTATTGAAAAAAGTGAAGCATATAGATTTTTGTTAACCACTTGATTCATTGATGATCTCATTATTTTCCTGTCAGTATATGCGTTAATAGTTAGGATTAGGAGCAAGTATCTCCTTTTTAGCACTTCCCTGCTATTCGCAGGGATGGCTGAATTATCCGTTGATCTTTCGGCATTTCCCCGTCCCCGTTCAGAGTCTACAAACACATAGCCCGCAATTTAACATCAAGATTTCGTTCATATCTAAAATATATTAATGTTTTTGTGCTGGGCGAGCATTCCATCCGCACATTGGCTTACATAAAGAAAATTTGTTGCTTTTATATTCCGGCTAATTATTTCCACGCCCATTATTTATTGTGCGTAATTATTTCCATGATAATTTACGGCGCGGCAAAAAAATAATTTTACGCGCAAAATTTCGTTCCGAAATTCCCCCCAGCGCTTTTTTTATTTTTTCTGTTCGCCTTATTTCACCCAATTTTTTCTTTTATGAAGCCTGAGGACTTCCATCCCTTGCCGAGCATTTTCTCTGCCTGTTGAATTAACGCAATAGCGCTTGACTTGTTATTGATACTTTGCTCATAATTCAGACGTGTCCATTACTTGATATCTTGCGTCTAATATGAACAATACTGAAATAACCCCGGAACAATCCAAGGCAGCGCGCAGCAGCTTAGGATTGTCGCAAAGATTCATTGCCACTGAAACCGGCATCAACCGCAGCCATCTGGCGCTGTTCGAAGTCGGCAAATACAATCTTGAGGCATTCAGGCAACTAGCCTTGCTGCACTGCTATGAGCGCTTAGGCTATCGAATTGCGGCAGATCAAGCGCCCGCACCTGCTGTTATGGCTAAAGCAGAGCGCGCCAAACCTGTTGCACCCAAGCTGCCTCAAGCGCCACGCATCATCGATGACTTGCTTATCCTGTGCAATCCCGCTCAGGGCAATATTGACGGCGTTACCAAGGAAATAAAGGGCAACGATCATTTAATCGGACAACTGGCCGTAGCGCCTGTGGAGCTTAGCTGGTGGGACAATGAACCAGTCACCAAGGAATGCGATGACATTATCCGCCTCATGGCACGGAATTACCTATTGATCCGTGGCTTGCAGGGGCGGGCGGTATTTCCCGCGCAAGGTGGGAAAAACGGCGAGAAATCCACCTCAACCCCTCAAACCGCAGCCGATTTAACCGCCGCCCTTCTTGCAACCACAGTTAAACCAACTGTTAAACCATAGTTAAACCACAGTTAAACAAAGGACTAGCCATGACCAAACCGAAATTAAACACCCAGATCAACAAGGCAAATCAAATCGGGGAACGAATAAAACAGGCGCGCACATCACTGGAGCTTACCCAAGTGGCACTTGCCAAGAAAGCATCCCTGAGCCGTAGCGTCTTGGTGCACTATGAACAAGGCAATGCGGTTCCGGGTGGTGTGGAACTGATCAAACTTGCCCAAGCGCTCAATCTCTCGCCCAATTACCTGTTAAGCGGCTCAGATAATTTCTTCGAATCGCCTTCCATCGAACATGCGCTGGCAAGCGATAACCGGCAGATGGTCATTTCTACGACTGCCATCTGTTTAATGGCGCTAGACCGTGAAGTGCGGGAATCCATCTCGGCAATGGTCATGGCTTTGGTGAAAGCCAAGCTCAACAAACGCGCCTATCAGGAGCTTATCGAAACCATAGGCGCAATAGGCCAGTTCATTCCCCAGATGACGCCCGGCATTGAAGAAATGGCCAATGAAGTGGCGGCGAAGCATGAGGGAGCCAAGGCTCAGGCCAAGGCGAAGACCAAAACCAAAATCAAATAACCTGCGAACCCAACAATAACCACCTCCCAATGGTCACGCTTACAACAATGTCGCTTACTGCCGTTCTGGAAGCTGCTATCTCTTTCGTGAAAGAAAGTGATGCAAGCTGATCTACGGCAAGGCTCACCCGTGCAGGCTCAACAACATGATGTTGTTGATTACCTCCTGCCGCGCAAGACTGTTGAGAAAATGTCCGGCCTGAGCAGGGCTACGATCTACCGCTTAATAAAGGCAGGAAAATTTCCGCGCCCTTTATCCATCAGTGCAGGCTCGGTACGCTGGCGGCAATCTGATATAATTTCTTGGCAACAATCCCTGAACCCTAGCCCATAGTGGTTGAGCAAAAATATTTGGGGGTGCAATTGGGGGTGCAGTGAAAATTTTGAAAAACAGAAACCCATCAACGGCAGGGATTGCGAGCAACTTTTCGAATCTCACCGCTACATAACCAGCATTCATGCGATTGTCCATTTATCCCGCCTGGTACAAGCCAGCTCAATGACAATGCAGCTCAACAGCTTGCTCCGGACAACATAGGTGGGTTCTCGCTGCAAGTAACTAATGTGTCACGTGCTGCGCTTTACGAGTGTCTGCTTTTCGGCTGGGAATATGACATCATGAACTGCGGGTCTATGCCACAACCAGCCATTCGAGTTACCAAATCGTTAGAATAATATTGCTGTACACTGGTGGCGAGATGACCATCAGGAATACAGAGTTCCCCCTTGGCCAGTTTATCGGACCCGAGGCTGGAGACCGCCATGTTTAATTACATCCGCAGAAACATCAAGTGGTGGGCATTGCTCGCAATGGCGGTGCTGGCAGTGCTGGGCGTAACTGAGTTTCGGACGCCACTGCTGGCGTTCTGGCATGGCCCAGGTGATGCCGATGTTTTGCTCCTTTCTGGCAACATCGAAGCTCACGAGAGTGTACTCAGCTTCAAGACGGTGCAGTCGCGCATCGTCGATTTGCCATTTAATGAAGGACAGTGGGTTAGCAAGGGGACAGTGCTCGCCGTCGTCGATGCATCCGATTATCGGCAGCAGATGACGATTGCTGAAACCAACCTTGCCGTGCAGTGGCGGCAACTGGAATCGGCACGACAAAACCTATATACGGCCGGCCGCACGCTTCTTGTCGATCAGGCTGAACTGAATCAACGTCAACTTGACCTCGGAAGGGCGATCGATCTACACCAAAAGGGATTTGTCTCTACGGCGGCGCTCGACCAGGCCGAAACAGGGTTAAAAGAGGCAGCCGCGATTCTTGAGCGGGATCAATCTCTGCAGGAACATGGCGAAATTCAATATCAAGGTCGCTCAAGCCGGTGTGCATAACAGTGAAGAAGCGGCCTTGCTGGCGCGCATTGTCGTCGGTTATACGACGTTGATTGCACCGTTCGATGGGGTCGTGACCGTACGCCAAGCAGAACTCGGCGAGGTGGTGGTGCCCGGCACGCCGGTCATGACGCTGGCTGATCTCGACCACATATGGCTGCGTGCCTACATTAACGAAACCGACCTCGGCCGGGTGCGGCTGGGGCAGGTAGTGACCGTCAGCAGCGACAGCCACCCGAATAAGCACTATCAGGGTAGCATTTCCTTCATTGCCGATAAGGCAGAATTCACGCCGAAGAGCGTCGAAACTCACGCCGAGCGTGTGACGTTGGTCTATCGGATCAAGATCGACATCGCCAATCCGAGCCATGAACTGGTACCCGGAATGCCTGCAGACGCGAGAATTGAAGTGCACGCAGCGGGGTTGTGATGAGCACCCCAGCCGCGCCAGTGATAGAAGTCAGCGGGCTGGAGAAGCGTTTTGGGACGCTGACAGCTGTTAGGGGCTTAAGCTTCTCCGTGCAGGCAGGCGAAATTTTTGGACTGGTGGGACCAGATGGCGCCGGCAAGACGACTACCATTCGTATGCTCGCGAGCGTCATGCGGCCTGATGCGGGCAGCATCATTATCGACGGCATTGACGTGCTGGCTCTTCCGGAGCAGGCCAAACGCCATGTCAGCTACATGCCACAACGCTTCGGCCTTTACGACGATCTGACGGTGGATGAGAACATTCGTTTCTACGCCGACTTGTTCGAGGTGCCGCGCCCTGTCTGGCAGGCACGCGCCGACGCTATGCTCTCTGCCGCCAATATGACTCAGTTCCGCAAGAGGCTGGCTGGTCAGCTCTCGGGCGGCATGAAGCAAAAGCTCGGGCTGACCTGTTCACTAGTGCACACGCCGCGAGTTCTACTGCTCGATGAGCCGACCACAGGCGTTGATCCCCTGTCGCGGCGTGAGTTCTGGCAGATACTTTACTCACTGCGCAGCGAGGGCGTAGCGATACTCATTTCTTCTGCCTATCTCGACGAGGCCGAGCGCTGCGACCGTCTCGCCATGCTGCATACGGGTGCGATGATGTACTGCGACACGCCAGCCAGACTAAAGGCGCGTATGCCTGGGGCGATGCTCGAAATTGTAACAGCCAATCCACGCCTTGCGCGTGACGCGGTACGCGCACTGTCTGGGGTCCAGAGTGTACTGCTGATCGGCATGGGCGTCCATGTCCACGTCGATAGGGTAGGACGTCGGCCACAGATTGCTGCGGCGCTGGTGGCAGCGGACGTTGCGGTAAGCGCCATTGAAGAGGTGGCGCCGACCATCGAGGATCTGTTCGTCGCCCTGCTTGAGCAGCAGAGTGCGAAGGAGCATACCTGATGATGAGCGACAGCCAAGCGCAAATCATTGTCGACGCGCTGGTCAAGCGCTTCGGCGCTTTCGTCGCCCTCGACGACGTCAGCTTCGCCGTGGCGCGCGGCGAAATCATGGGCTTCATCGGTCCCAATGGTGCTGGCAAATCGACCTTGATCCGCATACTCTGTGGGCTGCTTCGCCCCAGTGCTGGTCGCGTGCTGGTCGCCGGTATCGACGTCGCGCGCGATCCGGAGACAGTGCGCCGGGGCATCGGTTACATGTCGCAGAAATTTTCGCTCTATAACGACATGAGTGTGATCCAGAACTTGCGTTTCTTCGGCGGAATATATGGCGTGCCACGCTCTGACATCGCAGAGCGACTAAGTTTTGCAGTCGACATGGCGGGTCTTGCCGGGCGTGAGGATGCGCTCGTCGCGACCTTGGCCGGTGGGTGGAAGCAGCGCCTCGCTCTCGGCGCCGCAATTCTGCATCGGCCGGCGATCCTTTTTCTCGATGAGCCGACATCGGGTGTAGACCCAGGTTCACGCCGGCGCTTCTGGGATCTGATCCACAGCCTCGGCGAAGAAGGTGTCAGCGTTCTGGTGAGTACGCATTATATGGACGAAGCCGAGTATTGCCACCGTATCGCGCTGATTAACCGCGGCTGCCTGATCGCCCTCGGCACGCCGCAAGAATTGAAACAGCGCTCGCTCGGTGGCGAACTGCTGGCGATTGAGGGCGACCGTATTGGCGACGTCATCACTCAACTCGAAAATGCGCCCGGCGTGCAGGACGTAGCAATGTTCGGCAGTGCGCTGCATGTGCTGGTGGATGATGGCGCAGTGCGTTCGCACCAGTTGGTGGTACTGCTAGCTGAGGCCGGAATTGCCAATGTGCGTGCACGGCAGATCGCACCGTCGCTCGAAGATATTTTTGCGCGCCTCGTTGGCGCCAGCTCGCCGCAGGCGGGAGGTACGTCGTGAGATGGCGGCGAGTCAAAGCAATCGCCGTCAAGGAGAGCCTGCAGATCGTGCGAGATCCGCGCAGCCTGATGATTGTGCTGCTGATCCCGCTGCTGCAAATGTTCATGCTTGGTTATGGAATCAATCTCGACGTCAAGCATATTCCGCTGTGCGTCTACGACCGCGAGGGTAGCCAGGCGTCGCAGAGCTTGCTCCACCGTTTCACGGCCTCTCCGTATTTTGCGTTGCAAGAGCTTGCCGGCAGTTATGCCGAGATAGGGCGCAGCCTCGACACCGGCCGTTGCCGCCTGGCCATCGTGATCCCTACCGGATTTTCCAAGGGGATCGCCGATGCTGGCGAGGGCACGGTGCAGGCGCTGCTCGATGCGACCGACACAAACACTGCCAACCTTGCCGCCAATTATGCTCGCGTAGTCGTTGCAGGCTATTCCTCCGACGTCCAGCTCGATTTAATCCAGCAGAGAGGTGGCAGCGTGCAGACACTGACGCCGGTCGACGTGCAGGCGAGGGTGTGGTTCAACGAAGATCTGGAGAGCCGCAACTTCATCATACCGGGGGTAGTTGCACTGGTAATGGCCATCGTCGGCGCGCAACTGACCTCACTCACCATCTCCCGCGAGTGGGAGCGTGGGACGATGGAACTGCTGGTGTCGACTCCGGTCGAGCCGATGGAGTTGATGCTCGGAAAACTGCTACCATATTTTGTCGTCGGTATGGTCGACGCGTGTATCTGCCTGGCTCTGGCGGTATTCTGGTTCGCTGTCCCATTCCGTGGCACGCTTGCAGCTCTCTTCTTTACCACCGGCCTGTTCCTCACAGTGGTGCTGTGCATTGGATATTACGTCTCAGTATCGATTCGCAGCCAGGTCGGGGCGAGCCAAGTGGCATTGTTGTTGACGATGATGCCGACAACGCTGCTCTCCGGTTTTGCCTTCCCCATCGATCAAATGCCGACGGCGGTGCAGGATGTAACCTATCTGGTCAGTGGACGCTACTACGTGACCATTCTCAAGGCGCTGTTTCTTAAGGGTGCGCCTTGGGGTGAACTGGTGTTGCCGATTCTTTGCCTAGCCGTTTATGCGATGGTGATGGTTGTGTTCGCGGCACGCGCCTTCCGCAAGAACCTCGATTGATCCGGCCATGATCGGACGCATCTTCCATCTGCTGCTTAAGGAGTTCCTGGAACTGAAGCGCGACAAGTCGGCGCGCTTCCGCTTGCTGGTGCCGCCATTGGTGCAGATGGTGCTGTTCGGCTACGCCGCGACTTTCGAAGTGTTCAATGTGGCCACGGTTATCCTTGATCAGGACCAGACGCAGGAAAGTCGGGCGCTTATAGCCGATTTCGTGCATAGCAGCCGCTTCAAGCTCGTGGCCATTGCGATCGAGCGCCGGCAAGTGCAGGACGCGGTCGAAAGCAGCACCGCTCAGCTCGGCATCATCGTTCCGCCAGGTTTTGCCGAATTGTTGCGTAAGGGGCAGAACGCGCCGCTGCAAGTTCTGGTCGACGGTACCAATTCCAACTCTGCCCTGATCGCACTTGGTTATGTCGGCCAGATTTCAGGTGCCTATGGCCAAGCTTATGAGCAGGACTTGGCGCAGCGCACCGGCCGAACGCAAGGTCGACCGATCGTGAACGTGAATCTATTGGAACGCTACTGGTATAACCCCAATCTCAACAGCCGCTGGTTCTTTGTTCCAGGCGTGATTGGTACGCTGACCCTGATTACCATCGTCAACCTCACCGCTTTTGCCATTGTTCGCGAGCGTGAGGTGGGGACGCTTGAGCAGATTTTGGTTACACCGATTCAGCCGATCGAGTTCATCATCGGCAAGACACTGCCTTTCTTTCTCATTGGCCTGCTTGAAGTGTCGATCGTGGCGGCGGTCGGTATGTACTGGTTTCAGGTACCTTTCAAGGGTAATCCGCTGGTGCTGCTGCTCGGCACTTGTCTCTTTCTGCTCAGCGGACTCGCCATTGGCCTCTTTATCTCGACCTTATGTAAGACGCAGCAGCAGGCCTTTGCGTCGAATTTCTTCGTGCTCAATCCGATGTTTACTCTCTCAGGGTTCAGCTTCCCGATCTCGAGCATGCCCGATCCCTTGCAGTGGCTCACTTACCTCGATCCCCTACGCTATTTCCTAGTCATCATCCGTGCCACTTATCTAAAGGGCGTGGGTATTGATGTTCTCTGGCCGCAGATGGCGGCACTGGTAGCGCTGGGCTTCGTTTTGTTTGCCTTCGCCGTGTTGCGCTTCCGCAAATCACTGGACTGAGCAGGGCGTCTGCTTTTAAGAAGCTCGACCGTCACGGTATTTCAGTGAGCGTTATCCAGATGGACATCGCACGCACCGCCTGGTCGATGTACACTTACAAAACCGAATTCGATCCTGGACGCCTCACAAAAGGATTGACTTGAACCATAGAATCTTTCGGGTAAGCTATTGCAAGGATCGAAGTACGGCTGTGTGCCAAAAGCCGCCATTCGCCAAGATCCGAATTGTGTCATCATGCAATACCTATGAATGAAATCCTGAGATACATGAAGATGCATGGTGAACGACTCGACAAGGAGATCGCTGTTGCTACGGGCATTTCACTTGCTTCCGTGCGTTTGCAGTTAGCGGAACTTACTGCTTCACATGAGGTTGTGGCATGCCAATCGATCAGGTTTAGCAAGGGCAAGAAAGTCGAAGAGACAATTTACAGGGTGGCTGGGTACACACCTCCAGCATCGCCGGGTAGGAAACCGAAGGCAGAGTTGAAGCTATCCTAGTTCCGCTTTCTGGATGGCTAATACAAGGATCGGAAGGCAGTTGCGTGCCAATAGCCGAAGTTCGCGTTTTCCGTTAGCAGCCGTTGATCTCAATGCCATGATTAGATTAGTGGTATCCAGTTTTATTTATTCTCTTCTCCGTCCGCATTCCCTTACAGAGCAATGCTGGTGGCACGGTTATACAATTCCTGCCACATCTCAGCAGGCGGGCGGTCGAATATGACCACTTCGTCAAGCGGTATGACATACCAGCCACCAAGCTTGATTTCGTGTTCCAGTTGCCCTGGCGCCCATGAAGCCAAGCCATGCATCACGCGCAAGTCCTTGTAGTGCCGCTTTCCGTTCAGCAATTCGGCCAGAGTCGGCATGTCGTATGCAAGATAGATGGTGCTGGAGACCGTCAGGGCTCCTTCCACGGCTTCCCCGCCACGAACCAGATAGGAAACTTGTAGGGGATATGCAGGCCCACCATAAAACAGGCTGAACTCATTGGCTTTCGGGTAGTCGGGAAAAATTTTATCGAGCTTGATGTCTTCTGGACGATTAACGATGACGCCGATGGGTCCGGTATTGCCGTGCATGGTTACCACGAGAACAGTTTTGCGGAATCTCGGGTCTGCCATTTGTTGGCTGGCTACCAATAGAAAGCTCGAAGACGCCAGTGCCTGAGGCATTTGTTCAGGCTGGTCGGCATGGAGCATGGCAGGCCAGCTGCTTACTAACAGCGGGCAGAGGAATAAAAGAAAGCGGAATCGGGTAAACATTGTTCGATTAAGGCTGGACCAAGTGACTGTTATAATGACAGTATATTCTACTTATTAAGTCGTTCCGAATTATGCTTGCCCCACCGCACGGCTAGTTTCAATTAACTATTAGCGCACCAATGCTCAGAGAGATTCGAAATCTCCAGCAGGTGAGCGGCGAGCTAAAGCGCCGATGGCAGCTTTTGGGTAGGTTATTACGTGGATCGATGTTCAGCTCGGTGCCATACAAGCGGCCATTGAATATATTAATAATTAATTGCGTCAAGCCTATTCTTTTTAATACATGACATAATAAAAAAGCTTATATATTCGACACAGTTCATCCCGACACGCAGACATGAATGAAACCCACAACAAATCAGGTTTAACTGGTCTTTCGCTAGCCGCACTTGGTGTGGTTTACGGAGATATAGGAACAAGCCCACTCTATACCTTGAATTCTATTTTTACTGGAGGTGCAAATCCAGTTCCCCTGAATCCTGAAAATATTATGGGCATTCTGTCTCTGATTTTCTGGTCCTTGATGGTTGTTGTTTCCTTCAAATATGTTTTGTTCATCTTGCGTGCTGATAACAACGGGGAGGGAGGCATCATGGCATTGATGGCACTTGCCCTTCGAAAGCTTGAAGAAAAAGGAAAGGTTCGTACTTCGGTCATGCTCCTGGGAATAATTGGGGCTTCGCTATTCTATGGGGATGGGGTAATTACCCCAGCAATTTCTGTTTTGTCAGCGGTGGAGGGATTGCAGATTGCTAGCCCTGCCTTCAAGACTTATGTCATCCCTATAACGATAGTAATATTGTGGGGACTGTTTGTTTTTGAGCGCAAGGGCACTGCCAGCGTTGGGGCTCTGTTTGGGCCGATCATGTGTGTGTGGTTTGCAACGCTCGCTCTCCTTGGTGTTTTAAATATTTTTGCCGAACCGGGAGTGCTGAGGGCCTTGAATCCTACACATGGCATTTCTTTCCTGATAGCGTCTCCTTGGATTGGTTTCGTTGCCCTAGGTGGAGTTGTGTTGGCCTTAACAGGTGCGGAAGCGCTATATGCTGACATGGGGCATTTTGGGAGACAGCCCATCCAGCTAGCCTGGTTTGGATTTGTGCTGCCAGCACTCGTACTTAATTATTTCGGACAGGGTGCATTGCTCATACACGATCCCAAAGCCATCGAGAATGCCTTTTACTTGCTTGCGCCAAATTGGGCGCTATATCCATTGGTTATATTATCGACCGTAGCGACAGTGATTGCTTCTCAGGCAGTAATTTCTGGGGCATTTTCAATGACACAGCAGGCCGCAAAGCTTGGATATTCTCCGCGAATGGAAACGCAACACACGTCCGAACAGGAAATTGGTCAGATTTATCTACCAGCTATTAATTGGGCGCTGCTGCTTGCCGTGATAGCTTTGGTTTTAGGTTTTCGCAGCTCAACCAATTTGGCCGCTGCTTATGGAATCGCTGTAACAGGTACGATGTCGATCACCACCATCCTTGCTTTTATCGTGGTACGCAACATATGGGGTTGGGGGTGGATCAGGAGTGGACTGCTGATTGCCTTCCTGCTGTCAATCGACCTTGTCTTTTTTAGTGCTAACACCCTAAAAATAGAGGAAGGAGGCTGGTTTCCTCTACTATTTGGTTTTGGCGTCTTTCTGCTGATGACAACTTGGAAGCGTGGAAGAAATCTACTTCAAGAAAGTTTGGAGAGTGATGCCCTTGATTTAAGGCCTTTCGCCGAATCGATGGGGCCTGGATCGGTCTCGCGGGTGCCGGGAACTGCAATATTTTTGCACGTGAATCCAGACAGCGTGCCACACGCATTGCTACACAACTTGAGGCACAATAAAGTGCTACATGAACATATCGTTGTTCTATATATTCGAATTTTGGACATTCCGCATGTATTTGATGCGGACAAATATGAGAGCCAATCGTTACCTAATAACTTTTACCGACTCATCATCAAATTCGGCTTCAAAGATGTCCCTGATATTCCCAAAGTACTCGAACTTGCCGCTAAGCAAGGATTACCTATAGACTTAACAGATATGTCCTATTTTGTAGGTCGGCATACGCTCATCCCGAAAGTTGACTCAGAGATGCCTCTATGGCGTATTAAGCTTTTTATTGCCATGTACCGTAATGCGGGCAGCATAGTTGGCTTTTTTAAAATACCCCCTGGACAGGTAGTAGAAATGGGAGCGCAGGTGAGTTTATGAGGGGTGCCGCCATAAATCCAGATTCTTGGCCAATATTTCTTACATTCAGCGCCATCTATTCCATGGTCCGTATTGTGTCTGGCGCAGCGTGTCACCAGTTTCCGCTACCATGTGATCTGAATAATTGACCTGAAAGCAAAGCGGCGATGGCAGCTTTCGGGTAGGCTATTAAAAGGAACGAAGTTCCGCTCGGTGCGGCGAGTTCAACTGGTCGACGCAACACTCTATCATTAGATTAAAAGATGGAGTGTCGAAAATGAAATACAAAACTCGAATTTATTACACTGAAGAACAAAAAGCAGTGATGTGGAATCGCTGGCAACGTCGAGAAGAGATTTCGAGAGGGGTTGCCAGTCATCTATCCTTGCGTGCTATAGCTGCCCAACCGGGACGCTCGCCCTCAACGATCAGCCGTGAAATCAAGCGCAATGATGGCGATGATAACTATAGGGCCGCGCAAGCTGATCAAGCCGCCTGGGATCGAGCGCATCGCCCAAAACTGTGTAAACTCGCTTGTAATCGACCATTAAGTCGAACCGTAGCGGCAAAGCTCCAGTTAAACTGGTCACCGGAACAGATCGCCGGTTGGCTGAAAAGAGAATATCCAGAAGAAGAGCTCAATCAAGTGTCACACGAGACCATCTATCGAAGCCTGTTTGTTCAAGCCCGTGGCGTGCTGAAGAAAGAACTGCAGCAATACCTCAGAACCCAACGCGCGATACGTCGATCCAAACATGCAAGCCTAAAGCGGGATGGGCTAGGACAAACCAAGAATGCGGTGTCCATCCGTGAGCGTCCGGCGTCAGTGGAGGATCGGGCTGTTCCGGGTCATTGGGAAGGGGATCTCGTCGCCGGTTCAAAAAATAGTTACATAGCGACGCTGGTTGAACGTCAATCACGCTATGTCATGCTGGTTAAGGTCAAGAACAAAGACACGGAAAGTGTGGTGTCGGCGCTGATCAAACAGTCGAAGAAGTTACCGAACGAGCTGTATAAATCACTGACCTGGGATAGGGGAAAAGAGCTGGCAGATCATCAGCGCTTTACGATGGCAACCAATGTCGATGTCTACTTTTGTGATCCTAGCAGTCCGTGGCAGCGTGGTTCCAATGAGAACACCAATCGATTGCTTAGACAGTATTTCCCAAAAGGAACAGACATATCGGTACACTCTCAAGCAAAGCTGAATGCAGTGGCTCGACAGTTAAATGAACGACCTCGTAAAACTTTAGCGTACGAGACACCAGCAGACAGATTTAACGCATGTGTTGCATCGATCGGTTGAGCCCGCCGCCATAAACGGAACTTCAGCTTGATATTCAATTTGGTTCAAAGCATGATAGTAATCAAACTTACTTTTTTGCGGTTTCATTGGATACTGTTGTGATGAACATCCAAGCTATAGATAGTCACCTCTGTAGTGCGATCTTAATGTTGTGCCTATTCGTGACTGGATGCGAAACTGCACCACCGCAAATGATCTACGTATCTCCAGACATGCTTCCAGAGCCCAACATTGCGAAGCCAGTGCAAAAGCCGGTGATCTTCGCCAATCAGATTCTACTAATAGCGCCGGTGACTGGAGTTGGCGCATCAAATCTGCAAGCATTTTCCGGTGCGTTGGGGATTCCAGGCACTCCGGTTATCTGGGGTCAAACACTTCACGAGGCATTGTTCAAGACATTGGCAGATTCCGGCTTGTTCGGTGAAGTCTCACGGCAGAGTATGGCGCGCTATATCCTGTATGCCGACATTCTTCAACAATCTACTGTCGGCTACGGCGCGACTTTTAAGGTTAACTACGTCTTAAGGGACACCCAAACGGGACATGATCTATGGAAGCAAGATATTACGACAACCTATGCATTCCCTAGAAGTCTTGGCACCTTTGTTACACCTTACAATACCCAACTCGATGCACTCATGCGCGCCTCTGGAAAGAATATTGGGAATTTAATTCAAGGTCTGTCTTCCTTCCAACCCAGCGCACCAGAGGTTGTGCCCAAAGCTGTGCTCCCCTGAGTTGGCTTGTTAATTATCGTTTCCGGTTACGTAGCGACCACGATCAAAAGGAGTAGGATACGTGCGGTGTTGGTCACAAAAGAGCCATTGGCAACGGTGACGGCTGACTGCCTCAGTTTCGGTCAAAAGCGGTCTGACACAGTTGTTCATTTTGATCTATAGCATGTTGCGCGACAATTCAAATTTCATCCGCATAGCAGAAAGGTGTGCAATGAAAAAGTGCATCTCACTATTCGCTTTTATCATAATTATCTATCTTAATGGTTGCGCCACGGCTAACAAAGAAGTCCCTATTGCCTCACATGGGAATTTATTAGATCTCGGCAATCTGGGGGGTAGTCTTGCAAGAGCGACCGCTATTTCCTCAAACGGCTCTGTGATCGTGGGAGACACATTTTATTCATCAACTTTCGGTCGAGGAACATTCCATATTTTCCGCTGGAGCCAATCCGGAGGAGTTCAGGATCTCGGCACTTTCGGCGGACAAGATGCCCATGCTGCTGCTGTTTCTGCAGATGGCTCGGTGATTGTGGGTAACATCAAGTTCGGGAACGACAAGGCTCCTGTAGACCATATCTTTCGCTGGAACGAGACGGGCGGTGTGAAGGATCTTGGTACGTTTGGTGGTCAATCAGCATTCGCCAAAGGGGTTTCAGCCGATGGTAAGGTGATCATCGGCACTATCCAAGATACTGATGATTCGGGTGCTATAGTTACTCATGCTTTTCGCTGGTCAGAAGCTACCGGAGTTCAATATCTCGTTGCACCACATGGACAACGGACTGAAGCATTGGGTGTTTCCGCAGACGGCACCGTTGTGGTCGGCAGTGTTGGCCCCTCAGGACTAACAGGCCATGCCTTTCGCTGGGCTGACGCTGACGGCTTTAAGGATCTTGGCGCGTTAGGGGGCCAATATTCTGAGGCTACAACAGTTTCTGCTGACGGATCAGTCGTGGCTGGATGGGTATCCTTTGATAAGAATAAAACGAGTGAACTTCATGTTTTTGTCTGGAAAAATACCGAGGGATTTAAAGATCTCGGCATTCCTGGGTTAGCTCTTTCCATCTCAGCAGATGGCTCAGTCGTGGTCGGAAACTACAGTATTAAGCCGTATAACAGTAGCGTTAGGCTTGCCGATCAACCACTCCACGGTTTTCGCTGGGCGATCTCTAGCGGATTGGATGAAATCGGAAACATTGGCGGCATTCCATTAAGTGCGGTTGCAGTTTCAGGCGACGGAACTATCGTGGTCGGAAATTATGGAGCCGGTTTTGGCTATACAACAAATGGTGTTTTCGTTGCCTCATACCGCAAGGATAATCACATCTGAAGTTCCGCAAGGTGTCGACAGCCGCAGTTGGCGAACGTCCGGTTGTGGGCAATGAAAAAGCCCGCCCTGAACATCATCACGATATGCAGTGCGAGCGATACTGGCCTCACAGGAGGAGCACCAAGACCATGAGCATGGATTTTTTCCTGCCGCCAGCGTTGGATTGTTATTTATTGAACGCCACCGGTCCAATTTGCGAGCCTACCAAACTTGCAGGGGGCTGAGTTTTTGAAGCATCTTGAGATGACCAGAGATGCTATGATATGCACTCACCGCTGCCGCCAGACCATGCGCTTTTCGCACATGAATGAACTTTAACCGAACTTCGCGGGTCTTATGCCCGTCGCAGAATTAACGAACAACTTTTAGGAGTCTACACATGGAACAAGAATATATCCCTGCAACGCAGATCGGCGCCGTCGCAACCGCGCAAAACAGGGTATTGCGCAATACCTATATGATGCTGGCGCTCACGATGATCCCGACTGTGATCGGCGCATTCATCGGCATGTCCACCAACTTCTCGTTCATGGCACAGCATCCGGTAGTGTTCTCGCTGCTGATGTTGGGCTCGATGATAGGCCTGATGTTCGCCGTCGGCGCGTTGCGCAACAGCGTGTGGGGCATCGCGGCGCTGCTGGGCTTTACCCTGGCGATGGGATTTTTCCTCGGCCCCATCCTGCAAGTCGCTCTGCACCTGAAGAACGGCGCGCAACTGGTGGGCATGGCCGCAGGCGGCACAGGGATCATCTTCTTCAGCCTGGCGACACTGGCGACCGTGACCAAGAGGGATTTCACCTTCATGGGCAAGTTCCTGTTCATCGGCGTGATCCTGCTGATCGTCGCCTCGCTGGCCAACATGTTCTTTCTTATTCCAGCGCTGGCGCTGACCATCTCCGCGATCGCGGTGCTGATCTTCTCGGCTTATATCCTGTTCGACATCGGCCGGATCGTGCAGGGCGGCGAGACCAACTATGTGATGGCGACGATGAGCCTGTATCTGGACATCTACAACATCTTCATCAACCTGCTGAACCTGCTGATGGCGTTCAGCGGCGAGAGGGATTAACCACCCGCTTTCCCCGACAGGCGGAAATCCGGAAGCAGGAAAAAGGCGGTCAGATGACCGCCTTTTTTATTGGTTCTCTGGTTCACGCAGGCCGCAAGCCGGCGGATCTGTGCCGGCTCCACTCAAATCACATAAAGCAGGATGGCGATGTAATGGGCGGCGCTGCCTGCCAGCACGAACAGATGCCAGATGCCGTGCGCATGAATGAAGCGTTTATCGATCACATAGAAGACGATGCCTATCGTATAGAACAGCCCGCCGGCCAACAGCCAGGCGAATCCTGCCGGTCCCAGCACATGCACAAGCTGAACCAGCGCCGCCAGCGCCACCCAGCCCATCACGACATAGATCACTACCGAAAGCACCCGCGCACTGTTCTTTAACCACAGTTCCTGCAGGATGCCGAGCACCGCGAGGCCCCACACCACACCGAACAATGACCAACCCCAAGGGCCGCGCAATGTCACCAGGCAGAATGGGGTGTAACTGCCGGCAATCAGCAGATAGATGCTGTGGTGGTCGAGTTCGCGCAGGATGTCCTTGGCCCGCCCGCGCAGGCTGTGATAAAGCGTCGAGAAACCGTACAGCAGCACCAGAGTCGCGCCGTAAATCGAGACACTCGCGATCTTCCACGGATCGCCCTGCAGTGATGCCAGCATGATCAGCGCAACCGTGCCGGCGATCGCCAGCACCGCCCCGACGAGATGAGTGATGGCGTTGAATTTTTCCCCGTAGTACATATGGATCGCCGCTTGCCGACTTTCTGCCACCGCCAGGTTGCGGCAGTTTATTTCTTGACGGCCTTTTTGGTCGCGCGCTTTTTAGGCGCGGCCGCAGGCTTTGCGGCCGCAGCCTGTTCTGCCGCCTTTGCAGCAAGCCGTTTGGTCACGATGCTTCCGCTGGCGGCGGCAAAATCCAGCGCGATGGAAGGCGCGGCCCAGGGGCCGCTGACGCGCACCGGCACGGCAACCCCTTTCATCTCTGCCAGTTCGCCCGCGTTGCGGCGGGTAAGTTTGGAAGCGACTGCGGCAGTGAGCTGGTAATCGATGTTGCCGGTATCGAGCGCCAGATCGCCTTCACCAGCGATCCGGAACAACGGTGACCTCATGTCGAATCCATTGCCGTTGCTGCTACCATCCTTGATATTGAACACGGCCTTCAACCCTGAGAAATCGGTTTTTTCGGTGAACAGGGCTGCGTGGACACGCGGCTTGCTCCCGGTGCCCAGGTCATCATTGCCTTCGATCAGAGCAGAACGCAGATCGATACCCGCGAGTGAGCCGCGCCCCAGCACGAGCGCAACGCTGCCGTTCAGGGTCTTGCGCAGCGCGCCTATGCTGCCGCCCTCCGCGCTGATGTCGATGGACAGATCGCCTTTGCCCGTGAGTTTGCCGGCACTTGCCGTATCGGCGAGCATTGCGTTCATCAGGAAGCCTTTCAGGTTCTGCTTGAACGCTATTTGCGGAATATCCTGCGCTGTTGCGCTGATGCTGCCTGTCATCGCCCCGCCGTAGAGCTTGGCGGTAAGCGGTTCTATGGTAATCGTGGACTGTTCGATCTTGATACCCGCTGCAAGTTTTTTGGCTTCGAGTTTCGCCATCCTTATCTCTCCTGCATGCAGACTCCCGCTCAAATTCATGCTCTTCAGGCCGGTGAGATCGAACGGCGTGGCATTGTCCTGATACCGCTTGATCCAATCGGCTGCGATATATCGATCCAGCTGGAGGCGGTTGATATTGAGGTCGAGAGTGTAGGCGGGATGGCTGAAATCTTTCAGCGCGATCGCGCCGGTGATTTCGCTGTCGTCGAATTTTGCCTTGAAGTTGAGGTTCGCATTCTGTTCGGAAAAATCCGCATTCATTCTGCCCGAGGCTTTTGCCGACAGTTCACCTGCCAGCATCGGATGTTTGGCGGACATATCCAGGGCAATGGCGCTGAGCTGCAATTTGGGCGTGGTTTCGAAATCCATGCTGACCGGGCTGGACAACTTGCCTTGCAGCGTGCGCCCTTCGCTCTTGAAATCAAAATCGGCGCCGAGTTCCGCCGCCTTGAAGATGTGGTTGGCGAATTCGAATGCCGGCATCTGCAGCGTCGTCGCCCACTTCTCATCGAATTGCGACAAAGTCGCATCGAGCGTAGGCTGGCTGCCGCTCACCAAGCCCTTGGCATATTGCAGCTTGGGAACAGCCAGCCTGGCCGTAAAGCTGCGCTGCCCGTAATTGCCCGATCCCGTAACGAGGAAGTTCTCGGCCAGCAGCAATTCCTGCGCGGGGTGGCTGTCCAGACTTCCCTTGAAGTTCAGGTCAAGGTTGCTGAACCCGGCCGCCGTGCCATCCAGCGTTCCCTCAAGGTCAGCGAACTCGTAGCGCCCTGCCTTGCGGTCGTAAAACAAGCGGCTTTTCAATTCGATCCTGGAGTCGCTATGCGCCATTTCCGAATTGAGATGGAAACTCGCCTTCACGTTGCCCGGCACCGTATCGGCAAGCCTGCCGGTTTCAATCTGCAGGTCCTGCAACGATACGCGCTGCCATTTGATCTCATCCTGCCAATTGACCGATGAATTGGTGATACGCACACCGTCGATATCGAACGTCATCGGGGACAAGACCTCATCGCGGATCAGCAGGTCGTCGTAATTGGTGCTGCCGTCCTTGAAGCGGGTCAGGTTCACGCGCGCGCCGTCTATCTCCACATGATCGAACACCAGTTGCTTTCTTAACAACGGCAGCCATGCGATATAGAGCCGGGCATTGTTGACCGAAGCGAATTCGCGTGCGCTGTTGCGCTGCCTCAGCAGCATCTTTCCGGAGTCCAGCCCGAGCTTGGGGAAGAAGGTCACTTTGATGTCGCCCTGCAATACCAGATCACGTTGGGTATGTGCCTTGACGTACTGGACGATCTCGGACTTGAAACTGTTCGCATCGAACGAAAGGAGGAACACGCCGATCGCGACCGGAAGTATCAGCAGAACGATCAGCACCCCGCCTATCGCATAGCGGTAATGCTCCTTGGCGAGCGACTCGGCAAAGGGCAGCCTGAACAGCCCGAAAGCCGAGATCAACAGGCCGATGATGCCATACAACCCGAGCAACGCGTACTTGATTGCGTTCATACGTGGTTCCTTGCAAATCTGTCTGCAAATGAAATTGTGCGGATTGTAACCTCGCTAACGGATGCCGGGGTATTAAGAATGAACCTCCCGTTAAATACATTTTTCAAGTTGAGTGTTCAAAAACGTATATACAGCATGCCGATCACGATGTTTTCGGACTGCGTTGTTCCGCACGCAGGTGCGGCGCAAGCAGCGCGTCCGCCGTATCGGCATCCACCGGTTTGCCGGTAGCGTTCACCAGCGGCTGCTCGAAATCGTTCCAGCCGCGCACCCCTGTCTTGAGCGAGACCACGCTGGTGTAGCCCATTTGCTGCATCACGTCGGCAACCAGCGCGGAGCGGTAGCCGGAACGGCAGATCACCACAATATCCAGCCCACGACCGGCGGCCAGAAAAGGCAAGGTCTCGTCGAAATCCCATTCGCAGGATTGCTCCAGCACCCCGCGCGGCACGTTGATCGAGCCGGGAATATGCAGGGCAGTGAATTCTTCCGGCTCGCGCACATCGAGCAGCACGGGCGCATTGCGCGCGGCAAGCTGTCTGCTCAGGTCCCAAGGCTGTACCTCCCTGACGCGCGTCAGTGCATCGGCGACCAGTTCGAAATAGCGCTTCATGGCTGCTCAAACAACGCGATCGACTCCACATGCGAGGTATGCGGAAACATGTTCATCACGCCCGCGGCCTTGAGCGTATAGCCGTGAACCTGCACCAGCACCTGCGCATCGCGCGCCAGCGTGGCGGGATTGCACGAGACGTAAACGATGCGGCGCGGCGCGTTTTCACCGCCTAACGATTTAACCAGCTCCATCGCGCCGTCGCGCGGCGGATCGATCAACAACTTGTCAAAAATGCCGAGTCGTGCAAATCCTGCTTCGGTCATGTCGAACAGGTTCATTGCGGCATATTTGGCGTTGCCTGCCAGGCCGTTGGCGGCGGCATTCTGCCTGGCGCGCGCCACCAGCGCGGCACTGCCTTCGATGCCCAGCACTTGAGCGCCGCTGCGCGCGATCGCCAGCGTGAAGTTGCCCAGGCCGCAGAAAAAATCGGCGATGCGCTCGCCCGGCTGCGGATCGAGCAGACGGATGGCGCGGCTGACCATCACGCGATTGATCGCGCTGTTCACCTGGGTGAAATCGGTAGGCGCGAACGGCATCACGATGCCAAATTCTGGGAGACTATAACTAAGCATATTTGATTCCAAGGGATGGAACGGAACGACCGTGTCCGGCCCGCCGGATTGCAGCCAGAACTGGATATCGTGCTGGTCGGCAAAGGCGCGCAAAGCCACTTCATCGTCGCTCGATGGCGGATCCAGCACGCGCAGCACCAGAGCATCGACATGCTCGCCGACCGCGATCTCAATCTGCGGCAGCCTCTCGCGGATGGACAGCCCCTCTATCAATTCCGCAAGCAGCGGAATCAGTCTGGCGATCCTGGGCGCAAGGATCTCGCAGTTCTGCATGTCGGCAACGAAACTGCTGCGCTTTTCATGAAAGCCGACCAGCGTCTTACCCTTTTTGATGACATGCCTGACCGAGAGCCTCGCGCGTTCGCGATAGCCCCAAGCCTGGCCGTAGATAGGGCGCAGTATGGTTTCCGCTTTCACCTTGCCGATATGCCACAGACTGTCTTCGAGGATGCGCTGCTTGACTGCGACCTGCGCCCTTGCATCCAGATGCTGCATCGAGCATCCGCCGCAAACGCCGAAATGCGCACATCTGGGCTGCACGCGCATCGATGATGCCTTGTATATTTGTGTGACTTGCGCCAGTTCAAACGACGGTTTCTTGCGATAGGAAGAATAGCTGACCACCTCACCGGTCAGCGCGCCTTCGATGAAGATTACCTTGCCTTCGATGCGCGCTACACCGCGGCCTTCCTGGTCGAGTGATTCAACTAATACGCTGTTATTGACACTCATAGGACTCAATCATTCCAATTCAAAATAGAAACGAGAACAAGGCGGCGAGGATGAGGCGACGAAGACAGTACAAGTAGTACGGCGAGGAGCCGAAGACGAAGCCGACACAGTTATCGTTTCTATTTTGAATTGGAATCAGGCCATGCGGCCAGGAATTCCTGCCAGTGCGGCTGATCGAGCTTGGCCAACTCGGCGCGCACCAGATCGCATTCCTTCCGGTAGCGCGCGCGCGTCAACACGCCGCGCATCAACTGGAAGCGCGCAAACACCAGCCAGGTGTTCGCCACATCGGTCTCGCAATAGTTGCGTATTTCTTCCAGCCTGCCCTGCTGATACGCCTCCCACACCTTGCTGCCGTCCATGCCCAGCTTGCCGGGGAAGCCGATCAGCTTGGCGAGTTCATCCAGCGGCGCGTTGGCGCGCCCGGTATACATCGCCAGCAGGTCCATGAGGTCGAGATGGCGCGAGTGGTAGCGGCTGATATAGTTGTTCCACTTGAATTCCTTGTCGTTCTCGCCCTGGTCCCAATAGCGCGCGCACTGCACGCCGTGGATCAGGCCGCGATAATGCAGCACCGGCAGGTCGAAACCGCTGCCGTTCCACGACACGATTTGAGGGGTATATTTGTCGATGCCGTCGAAGAAACGCTGGATGATGCTGCCTTCATCCTCTTCCAATCCGCCTAGCGACCACACCTTGAAAGTGTCGCCCTCGCGCAGCGCGCAGGAGATCGCCACGACGCGCTGCAGATGATGCGGCAGAAAATCGCCGCCGGTCTTCTGGCGGCGCAATTGGAAGGCCATCTCCGCCACTTCCGCATCGCTGACGCGCGCATCCAGTTCATGCAGGGTGCGCAACCCGGCAATGTCGGGGATGGTTTCGATATCGAAGACCAGAGTGGGATTCATCGTAAAAAATAGCAGGGTGATTTCATGAAGGCGAATTGTTGCACAAACAGACCGGCAGCCGGGGATTCAAGGTGAGTTTACAGAACCGGAAATGACTTCGGAAATCGGCTAACCGATATGGTCTTCCTTGAATCTATTTTGTATGGCTTCCACCTCGGCACGGCAATTTATCAAGGCCGCCACGCAGTCGCTGTCAAACTTGGTGCCCGCCATGGACTGCAAAAACATGAATGCCCTGTCGTTGCTCCAGGCCTCCTTGTACGGGCGGACGCTGGTCAGCGCATCGAACACATCAGAGACCGCAACGATCTTGGCCTCTATGGGGATCTCTTCGTCCTTCAGCCCGTTATACCCGCTGCCGTTGATCGCTTCATGATGATAGAGCGCGATATTGCGCAAGATCTCCGCATGCGGGAATTCATCCAGCCCGAGATTCTTCAGCATCATGTCCACGATCTCGCCGCCTTTCGATGCGTGGGTTTTCATGACATCGAATTCCGAATCGGTCAACTTGCCAGGCTTGAGCAGGATGCTGTCCGAGATGCCGATCTTGCCGATGTCATGCAGCGGCGAGAACAAAAAGATATGCTCCACGAGTTCATCGTTGAGCCGGTATTTTTTTGCCACCTCCTTGGCGATCAGGCGCGCGTAGTTGGACATCCGGTCAAGATGAGCCCCTGTCTCGACATCGCGGTGCAGCGTTATATTCGCGGCCGTTTTAATGATCGCATACAAGCTGCGCGTCGTCGACATCTCATGGATCACCAGCAACGAAACCAGGTGGCCCACCATATCCAGATAATGCAAAACCTTCTCGTCAAAAACATTTTTCCGGTGGGAATTGAAGAACAAAAAGCCGAAAAACTCCCCATTCTGGAACATCGGCATGGTGTAGCTGGATTTGTACTGCATGGCCGCAATGCGGCGCCTATGCTCTGCCGGAACATTGTTGAATATATCGAGATCGTTGACCACGCGCGGACGGCCCACTTTCAGGATCTCCTGCATCGATTCCGAACCGGCCAGCTTGGCGGAATACAAAACCAGAGGGGGCTCATCATCGCTGCTATGCACAAAAGTTTTCAGCAAATCGGTTTTGGGCTCATAGATCGCCACCGAGATCCGGTCGATAAAATCAAAGCGGTCTTTCAACAAGCCGTGAACGTACGCCAGTTTTTCCGGCAAAGGCAATTTGCCGTTCAATGCAGCGAGCACATCCTGATGTTCAAACATGATGCAAAGAGATCCTGACTTAATGGATACGGGGTGCAGTTTATCCAACCTGAGCTGCAGGTCAACGGGTAAAACAATAGCACGATTCTTTACAGTAGGAGCGGGCCATGCCCGCGGAGTGCTTCGACAGGCTCAGGACGGGCACGCCCTGCTCCTACGGGTGCCCGGACATAACCAGCCACTTGGCTGTCGTTAACCAGCGGCTTATGTCACCGTATTTTGGTGACTTAGCCGAATGGCTATGCAAAGCCTTTGGCAGCCTGGTCAGATGGCTAGTAGCTTCACCAGGGTTCCATCAAAAAGTTTTTCGGGCAAGCTTAAACTTCTTTCAGTGCCTGAATTAAAACAAATCCATCTGCCCGTTCCGCGATGGCGGTTTGAATAGTCCGGTGTCGAGCAGCCTGTCTTCAAGATTGAAACCCAGCCGCTCGCAGGCCTTGCGGAAGCGCTGCGCCAGCAGGTCGGCGAACAAACCGTTGCCGCGGAAGCGGCTGCCGAACTCAGGATCGTTCTCGCGCCCGCCGCGCATCTCGCGCATCCGGCTCATCACATGCTCCGCCTTCAGTGGATAATGCGTGGCGAGCCAATCCTTGAACAAATCCTTCAGTTCGTAAGGGAGGCGCAACAAGGTATAGCCCGCACTGCGCGCACCGTGTTTGCATGCCGCCTGTAAAATGTTTTCCAGCTCCGCATCGGTCAGGAACGGGATCACCGGCGCGACCATCACGCCGCACGGCACGCCGGCCTCGTTCAGCGTCTGCATCGCTTGCAGCCTGCGGCGCGGCGATGCGGCGCGCGGTTCCATCTTGCGCGCCAGCTCTCCATCCAGTGTGGTGATCGAGAAGAACACCCGCACCAGATGATCGCGCGCAAGTTGCGTGAGCAGATCAAGATCGCGCTCGACCAATGCGGACTTGGTGATGATGTAAACCGGATTCTTGTATTCCGCCAATACTTCGAGTATCTGCCGCGTGATCTTCCACTCGCGCTCGATCGGCTGGTAAGGATCGGTGTTGGAACCGAGCGAGATGGGCGAACATTGATATGAAGGCTTGGCCAATTCCGCACGCAACAACTTCGCCGCATCCGGCTTGGCAAACAGCTTGCTCTCGAAATCCAGCCCCGGCGAAAGATTCATGTAGGCATGCGAAGGTCGCGCGTAGCAATAGATGCAACCGTGCTCGCAGCCGCGATACGCATTCAGCGAATAATCTGGCAGGCCCGGCAAGTCATGGCGCCGCAGCACGCTCTTTGCCGTCTCCACCGTCACCGTGGTCTTGAACGGCGGCAGCTCTTCATCGGCCACGGCCCAGCCATCGTCGACACGCTCGCGCGCGATGTTCTCGAAGCGCCCCTCGATCTGCAATGTCGCGCCGCGGCCTTTGCTTACTTCATGCTTCATTTGGTTTTGCTTGTACAGAACGAACGTTCTGTGTACTATATGACGCAGGAAGGGCAATGTCAAACTGAAATCTGCTTCAGATTATTTGTGATAATTTTGCTATGCTAACTGTCATGAAGGTGCGCGAAATCTTGGCAATACTGCACAAGGATGGCTGGCAACTCGTCGCCACACGCGGCAGTCACCGCCAATTCAAACACCCGGAGAAACCGGGGCGCGTCACGGTCGCAGGAAAACCCAGCGACGACTTGGCTCCCGGAACATTGAACAGCATCTTCAAACAGGCAGGACTTTAAGGAGTAAAACATGCGCTACGCCATCGTCGTCGAAAAGGCTGGAAACAATTTTTCTGCCTATGCGCCGGACTTACCCGGCTGCGTTGCTACCGGGAGCACCGTTAAAGAAGCGGAAAAAGAAATGCAGGCCGCGATCCAGTTCCATATCGACGGCCTGCGCGAAGATGGTTTGCCGATCCCTGCAGCCTCAAGTGTAGTTGAGTATCTGGAAATTGCGGCGTGATTATTCAAAGCAAATTCGAAGCCGCCCTTTTCCTTAAGAAGGAAAACTAAATATGCCTATCATGATCGATGAGCGATATAAACAAATGCTTGCTCAACTTCAGTTTGCGTCCGAGATTCGTTTCAAAATACTTGCTGCATGGGGCGGAGTTTATGCAGCGCTTGCAGCAACCTTCGTATGGGTCGAATCCTCATCTTTGAAGTCATTCAGTTGGGTAATACCACTTCTGGGAATTGTCATCACTCTTCTTTTTTGGGCTGGCGATAAACGAAACGGATCGGCTGTCGGTGCCGCTAAGGATGTAGGTATCGCAATCGAAGAGGATAAGGGTAGTGATATTCCAGAGAAACAACGTTACTTCTATCGCTTAAACCAGGACAAAGGAATGCGCTTCGGGGAGGTAATTAGCATCTTTGCTATTACCATGCTCATTATCCTAAGCATTGCTACCGGCTACCTGTTTTGTAATCGTTAGCTTTCTTAAGCCAACCAACACTTAGACCTCACTCAACATCCCATCCGCAAACAGCAACGCACAGCACACCTTCTTGCCCGCATACACGGCTTGCATCGCAGTCCGATATTCAGCCAATTGAGCTCGGTACGGTGCGGGGTCTGTATCGGCACCGGTCTTGTAATCCAGCACCCACACTTCGTCGTCGAATTCCACCAGCCGGTCGATGCGTTTCAACTCGCCCACCGCATTGACGTAGGGCATTTCGTTGTTCGCACTGAGGTAATGTTGCGGATCGAAGAAGCGTTGCAGATTTGGTAGCGCTAGCAGGTGTTGCGCTTGTTGCAACAGGCCGTCCATCTCGGCAGGCGGAATATTAAGGCGCTGCTGGAGTTCGTTCTTATCCACCGCTTGTTCCCCCACCCCAACCCTCCCCCGGGGGGAGAGGGAGTCAGCGGCAAGGTGTTGCAGCAGTGCGTGCAGCCAAGTGCCTCGGCGCTGTTCTGCCGTGGTGCGTGCAACATATTTTCCGGTCGGTATCGGACGCAGCAATGCCGCATCAATTTTGACAACCGATCTTTCTAAAACAGGTGCGGCGCTGCCCACCGTAGCCAGCAAGGGATTGCTGCGCTGCCCGACAACTTGCGCGATCCTTCCATACCAGGATGTTTCCGCCGCTTCGCCATTGCCGCTGACCAGCAGCGCCTGTTTGGCGCGCGTCATTGCGACGTAGAGCAGATTCATTTCTTCGCGCTGCGCATATTCTTCGTCGGCAGCGAAGTAAGGCGCGCGTTTTGCGCCGCGCCCCTTTTTGTCGCTGTATAGAGAAAAATGCACTGGCTGTGATGCATTGGGTTGCCAGTCCAGTAAAACGTTATAGCTGTCGGCTTTGCTCTGCGTGTCATTGGCGTCCAGCAGCCACACGATCGGCGCTTCCAGCCCCTTGGCCTCGTGCACGGTGTAGATGCGCAGCGCGTTGCCGACCTCGCCCACCTTGCCCTCGTCGGGCGATTCGTTTTCCGCCGCGCGCAATTCGCGCAGCTCGGCGAGGAAGCGCGGCAGGCTGGAATAGCGCCCGGCATCGACGTTCAGCGCGATCTCCATGAAGGCTTGCAGGTTGGCACGCACCGTTTCGTGCAGCTCGGCAGGCAGCGCCGCCATGTAGCGATACCCCAGGTCGCCCTCGAAATAGATGCGGTCGAGCAGGTCGTGCACCGGCAGTTTGTCGGCTAGCGCCAGCCAGCCTTGCATCAGGCGATGGGCACGTTGCAGTTTGGCGGAAGCGGCAGCGCCTTGTGCAATGCGTTGCAACCGTGACCACCAACGCCCCTCTGTGTCTGCCGCAAGCTGCATCAAGTCTGCATCGGAACAAGAAAAAATCGGCGAGCGCAGTGCTTGCGCCAGCTCAAGGTCGGCAAACGGCGTGATCAGGAAAGTCAGCAGCGCCTGTATGTCTTCCGCTTCCAGTGTGTCGAGCAGGCCGCCGCGCCGCGAGGTCAGGAACGGGATGTGGCGCGCGCGCAAGGCGTGTTCGTATACGCGCAGGTGCAGGCGTTTGCGCACCAGCACCATGATGTCGCGGTATTCGGCGCGACGCGTTACGCCATTGTCCTGCACGCTCCAATGCGCGACGATTTCGACGATGTACGCAGCGAACTGCTTGGCTTCGATTTCGCGAGCGCCGCTTTCATTTTCTTCACGTGGGGTGATTAGCGGGTTGCGTAATTTCAGTTCGCCGAGTATTTGCTGATTCTGTCCTCCGTCCTCTGTCTTCTGTCCTCTGAGCGGCAGCACTTCGACGAGGCCGGGCAAATCCTGGTGATGGGCAATATGCTCTTCGAAATCCACGAAGCCGTCCGGATGTTGCGAGAAAACTCCGTTCACAGCATCCAGCACCGCCGGAGCATTGCGCCGCGTCTCGTTCTGCGTCAGGTGATGCGCGCCGAATTCGTGCTCCAGAAATCCGCGCACCTCGCCGAACAGGCGCGCATCGGCGCGGCGGAAGCGGTAGATGGATTGCTTGGGATCGCCCACCACAAACACGGTGGGCCGCGAGTCCACTGCCGCCGACGCGGCGAACCACGATTGCAGTATCTGCCACTGCAACGGATTGGTGTCCTGAAATTCGTCCAGCAACACATGGCGGTAACGGCTATCCAGCTTGTATTGCATGTACTCGGCGCAATCGCTCTGGTTGAGCATGCGGCACACCTGCCATTCCAGATCGGTGAAATCCATCTGCTGCTGTTGCAATTTCAATTCCTGGTAATGTCCCAGCAGCGCCGCGCCGCAATGCAGCGCGGCCTGGTTCAGGCGCAAGGCCTTGAGTTCTGTCAGTTCATCGCGCACTGCTTGCAGCTTGTCGAACAACACATCGCGCGCCAGCAGGAAGGCTTCCGCATCCTGTTTTTTGGTCGGCTTGAAACTGCGCGGTTCATCGGCCTGGGTGTATAGCGCAAGCGACAGCGCCGCAAAACGCTGATGGGGATCGGCCACTTCCCAGGCGGCTTGCAGCTTGCCGGCATGGCTGCACTGCGTCTCCGTGCCGGTTGCCAGCACTTGTGCAAAGGTGTGCACGGCGGCTTGCAGTGCCGCATCGGCGCAGGCATTGGCAATCGGGTCAGCATCGAAATCCACTTCGAGTTCATTGCGCAACTGTTCGATTGCCCATGCCACTGCATCAGCCTGTCCTTGCGTGTATGCCCACCACTCGGCGCGCTTGTGCACAAAATTTTCCAGCAGCATCCGTGTGCTGTACAAGCCGTATTCGGCAAACAGCCATTGCATGTACTGCGCAGTCTGTTCATCAGGCGCAGTGCGCAGGCCATCAGGTGCAGTGCGCAAGCTGTCGGCAAAAGCCTGCCACGCCTCATCGCGCAGCGCCGAAGTGCGCTCCAGCAATTGCATGCCGACCGGCACACCTGCATTCAGCGGCGCGCGCTGGATTAGCTGCATGAACCAGCCGTGGAAGGTGCTGATGGTGATGGCCGGTTGCGCCAGCAATGCGTCGCGGTACAGGCCGCGCGCACGGGAAAGCATGGCATCGTCCATGTCATCGAGGGCGCGTTCGCGCAGGAATATTCTTACTTCATCGTCGTCCTGCACAGCGAGCAGATGCAGCCACTCGTGCAGCCGCGCCTGCATCTCCTGCGCGGCCTTGCGCGTGAAGGTAATGGCGAGAATCTCGCCGGGCTTAACGCCAGCCAGCAGCAAGCGCACGATGCGCGACACCAGCAGCCAGGTCTTGCCGCTGCCCGCGCAGGCTTCGACGACAACACTGTGCTTGGGGTCAAGTGCGCGCTGGTTATCCATTGGCCAGTTCCCAGACAACACCCGACGCAGGTGTAGGGTGGATAAAGCGCGGAGCGCGTATCCACCGGCTTGAATGGTGGATACAGCACAATGTGCTTTTATCCACCCTACGGTTAACCATATGGTTACCCATTGGCAACTCCCCAATCGCCGCGCCGGCACAGCCCACTCATCTCGCAATACGCACAAGCCTCATCCACGCCATGTGCTGGCATGGCAGCACCTACACTTATCTGCGCGAACACCGCCAGCAGTCTCTCGATGTTGGCTTGCGCCAGTTCCGTCAAATCCTGCGGCGGCGCAACCGCAATCACCTTGTCTTTTTCGATGCTGATGAAGGCCGCCTCATTGGCCTCGTACACATGGGCGTAGCAGGCCAATTGCACATCCTCGCCCGGCTCCTTGAGCTTGTTGCGCAGCCGGGTCGCATCCATCATCTTGTAGTCCAGTACACGCGTCACACCTTCGGTCTGCACATCCACACGGTCGATGCGCCCATGCATCATCAAATCTTCGGTCAATGGCAATTCAAACGGCACTTCGCCGTTCTGGTAGCGCCAGCCCTCTGCTTCACTTTTCAGTTGCGCATCGAGATAAGCAGGGATGGCCTGTTGCCAGCGCAGCAGCCAGGCGCGCGCCAGATAGTCGCGTTCCACTGTGGGCGCAAACACCTCGCTGCTGATGTGCTGCAACGCCTCTTCCAATTCTGATCGTGAATGTTCGACCAGCGCCGGAAACTGCTGATGGAAGCGATGCAGAATGTCATGCGCCCACTCGCCGTAATCGCGCTTCTCCACGCCCTCGCGCACTTCATCCAGCTCGTTGAGGCGCAGGATATGGCGCGCATAGTATTGGTATGGGCAGGCGACCAGGCTGTTGTAGCCGCTGGCTGAAATACGGCCCGGGATAAGGCTGCGGGGCACACTCGGCGCGGGCATGTCAGACTGATCAGGCAATGGAAAGTCGGCAGCACGTACCTGCGCACCTTCAAGCATTTCTGCCAACTCCTTGTCTGCCAGATCATCTCCGTAAGCCAGCTGATGAAGCGCGCGCAGCATCTCGAGATGAGGACTCAGCAGATTCTTCTCGCCGCTTTTGCTGGCCTGCCAGGTGGCCAGCACGGTGTCGTTCATCGCCAGCAGCGCGAGCAGATCGTCGCGCTGCTGGGCCAGATTCGCCTCGCGCGTCGGCAGGCCTAGCGTGGCGCGCACGGCGTCGTTGAACCACATGCTGCCGTTGTCCGTACTGGGCAGGTGCGACGCATCGGCACCGAGCAGCAGCACCGCATCAAAGCTGCGCCAGCGCGTCGCGGCGAGATGGGTGAGCAACACCGGGCTATCGATGCTGCTGTCGCGGAAGGTATGCGCATCGAGCTGTTGCGCGAGCCAGTGCCGCCATTCGGCGCGGCTGAAGCGCGTGCTGTCCGCCGCGAGTTCCTGCTGCCAGGTTTGCAGCGCCTGTAACAATTGCGCGCCCGCCTCGTCCGCAGCCAAACCTTGCAGCACCCCGAGTATGGACAGGCTGTCGTCCAGCGCGCGCAGCCAGCCGCCCAGAGTGTCGCTGTTTCTGCGCAATGCCTCCGCCGCCTGCCTCACCCGCGCCAGCGCCATCTGCACCTCTGCCTCGCCATGCGCCAGATCGAGAAAAGCATCAAGGTGGGAAGCCACGCCGTGCTTGCGCACCAGTTGTTCGAGCTGATAAACAGCCTGCTTGCGCGTACCTGTTTCCTGGTCGGCGAAGATGAACGGCGACTTGAGCAGGTCAAGCAGATCCTGATAATAAAAATCGCTTTGCAGCACATCCAGCCAGCGCATCAGCACCGTGCTCACTGCCAGCGTGGACATCGTCCAGCCGGTCTCGTCATTCACCAGCACACCGGCGCGCTCGAGCAGGGCGCGCACGCGCCGCGCCACCAGACGATCTTGCGCGACGAGCGCGATTTTCTGTTTGCCCGCCAGCAGCCAGCGCCGCACCTGCACCTCGGCGGCGCGCGCCTCCTGTTCCAGGCTGTGCGCGCCGAACAGGCGCAGGCGAGCGGTCAGCGCGGCATCAGGCTGTTTTTGCAGAAGTGAGGCATCGCTGCGCAGATCGGCACTTTCCGCAGCACGTTGCAAAGAGCGGGACAGCAGCGCGCAGTGCGGAGCATCAACCACCATCTCGCGAACATCGAAGATCGTCACCGGGACTCGGGCGCGGCAGGCTTCCAGAAAATGCGCTTCCGGTGCAGACATATCCGAGGCCAGTAATACGTACAGCGGTGTAACCACCCGCTGAGCCAACAATGCCAGCCTCTGCTGATAGGCGCGCACGCCATCCAGTTCGCCGCCCGCCGCCATCGCATACCACAGCTCATGCACCACGCGCGCCTCGAACTGCATCGCCTGCCCGCTGCGAGCCTGGTAAGCTTCGGCAAGCTGTCTGGAAAATTCGTCGGCGGATTCCGGCAATGCAACATGGTGACGCGTCAGGTCATCCATCAATCCCAGCAACTCACGCGACAGACTCCACAGATCGGCATCGGCGAACCAGCGCCGTTCGCGCAAAGCCTGATACAAGGCGGTGATGCGCTGCGTGTCGGGTTGGATAGGGGTGGCTAGCGGGATGGATTGCGCCCAGTCGTTGAGTGCGATCATCTGGGGCAGCAACAATGCGGGCAAATTGGCCGCAGCACTCAACGCTTGCGCCAGCGGCTGGGCAACATGGTAATTGGGCAACAGGATCGTTGCCCCGCGCAGATCGGGCAGGTCCTGCGCGTGGCAGGACAGAATATGCCGGGCTATTCGATCAAGAAAAACTGAGCTCAAGGAGAATGACAGTCACTGGTGGCCTTTCAGCGCTCAAGGAGATTCAGCTTATCCTTAACATCTTTCCATTCATCGGCATCGGCAGGCGGATCGATCTTTTCGACGATGACTTTCCATGTTTTAGACAACTCGGCATTCAGCGCGATGAAATGGCGCTGATTCTCCGGCAAGTCATCCTCGGCATAGATCGCCTCTACAGGGCATTCCGCCACACACAGCGTGCAATCGATACACTCATCCGGATCGATCACGAGGAAATTCGGTCCCGCGTGGAAACAGTCCACCGGGCACACATCCACACAGTCGGTGTATTTACATTTGATGCAAGGTTCGGAAACAACGTAGGTCATGGCGGAGCTCCAATAATCAACAGCTCGACATTTTAACAGAGCTGGTAATAATTAATTCACTTCACAGAAAAGCCGTTTTTGGTTAGGATGACACCTGAAATCCGGCGACACCCTCTTAACCAATCCCCAGCCGGTCGCATTTTGCATTCCAAAAACAACCCTCACAATAGCGAGAACAAACCATGAGCGAACATATACATTACGTTTCCGATGCCACTTTTGATGCCGAAGTCGTGCAGGCCCCCCTGCCGGTGCTGGTGGATTACTGGGCTGAGTGGTGCGGCCCCTGCCGCATGATCGCGCCAATTCTGGAAGAGGTCTCCAAGGAATATGCCGGGCGACTGACCGTTGCAAAACTGAATGTGGACGAAAACCAGCAAACCCCGGCCAAATTCGGCATACGCGGCATTCCGACCCTGATGCTGTTCAAAAACGGCGACATCGCCGCCACCAAGGTCGGCGCATTGTCAAAATCCCAATTAACGGCTTTTATTGACAGCCACATCTAAAGCGTTTACTGTCACACCCGCATCGCTTCTCCAGCTTCGTCCCTTGGCAACTAAAACATAATAACGAACGTGCTCCAGGCCATGCGGATGGTCACCACCCCGATTTAATCCCTTTCATTCGTAATACTCAATCATCCTTCTTTTAACAACCCTTCGCGCATCGCTATGCACTTATCCGACCTGAAAACCAAACACGTCACTGAACTCGTTGAAATGGCCGCGGCCAATGAAATAGAAAATGCCAACCGAATGCGCAAGCAGGACCTGATCTTCGCGCTGCTGAAAAGCCAGGCGAAAAAGGGCGAAAGCATATTCGGCGACGGCACGCTGGAAATCCTGCCGGACGGCTTCGGCTTCCTGCGCTCGCCGGACACTTCCTATCTGGCGGGCCCGGATGATATTTACGTCAGCCCCAGCCAGATCCGCCGCTTCAACCTGCACACCGGCGATTCGATCGACGGCGAGATACGCACTCCCAAGGACGGCGAACGATATGTCGCGCTGGTGAAAGTAGACAAAGTCAACGGCGAGCCGCCCGAGAACGCGAAGAACAAGATCCTGTTCGAGAACCTGACCCCGCTGTTCCCGACTGAGCCATTGATCCTTGAGCGCGACATCAAGGCCGAGGAGAACATCACCGGACGCATCATCGACATCGTCGCGCCGATCGGCAAAGGCCAGCGCGGCCTGCTGGTGGCCTCGCCGAAATCCGGCAAGACCGTGATGCTGCAACACATCGCGCATTCCATCTCTTCAAACAATCCCGATGCGACCTTGATCGTGCTGCTGATCGACGAACGCCCCGAGGAAGTGACCGAGATGACCCGCACCGTGCGCGGCGAAGTGGTCGCCTCCACCTTCGACGAACCGGCCAGCCGCCATGTGCAGGTTGCGGAAATGGTGCTGGAAAAGGCCAAACGCCTGGTCGAACACAAAAAGGATGTGGTGATCCTGCTCGATTCCATCACCCGTCTGGCGCGCGCATACAACACCGTGGTTCCCTCTTCCGGCAAGGTGCTGACCGGCGGCGTGGATGCCAATGCGCTGCATCGCCCGAAACGCTTTTTCGGCGCGGCGCGCAACATCGAGGAAGGCGGCTCGCTGACCATCATCGCCACCGCGCTGGTCGACACCGGCTCGCGCATGGACGACGTGATCTACGAGGAATTCAAGGGCACCGGCAACATGGAGATCCACCTGGATAGACGCATGGCCGAAAAACGCATCTATCCGGCGATCAACGTCAACCGCTCCGGCACCCGCAAGGAGGAATTGCTGATCAAACAGGACATCCTGCAAAGGATCTGGCTGCTGCGCAAACTGCTCTATCCGATGGACGAACTGGAAGCGATGGAATTCCTGCTCGACAAGATCAAGGCAACGAAGAACAACGCGGAGTTCTTCGACTCCATGCGCCGCTAAAAAGCATTTGAACCTTGTAGGAGAGCGTTATGTATCCCTATTCAGATCATATGTGGTGGGGAGGAATATGGATGTTTCCTTCGCTTATTTTTTTCCTCGCACTGATCCTGGTCCCGCTGTTTCTCTGGCAAAGAGGGGGTTCCTGCAAATCTTCCGAAGATAATTCCGAAACCCCGCTGGAGATATTGAAAAAGCGCTATGCGAAGGGAGAGATTACCAAGGATCAGTTCGAGCAGATCAAGAAGGACATCTCCTGATCCGGGTCGTTTTAACCTCGCGGCACCCGAAAAAAGGATTTTGACGGGTGGGGATAATTATGTATAATCCGCGCCTTCGCAAAAAACCAAATCACAATAGTTATCGAGGTTGTTATGTACGCAGTCATTAAAACCGGTGGTAAGCAATATCGCGTCACTTCCGGCGAAACTCTGAAAATCGAAACCATCCCCGGCGACGTGGGCAGTCCTGTCGTACTGGACAAAGTGCTGATGGTCGCCAATGGCGACAAACTTTCCGTGGGCAAGCCTTTGCTGACCGGCGCTTCCGTGAAAGCGACCATCGTTGCGCACGGCCGCGGCGACAAGGTGCGCATCTTCAAGATGCGCCGTCGCAAGCACTACCAGAAGAATCAGGGGCATCGTCAAAACTACACCGAGATCCGCATCGACGGCATCTCTGCGTAATTCTGGGCATAAATCTGGGCGTAATTCTGTAAGGAGCAACTAGCATGGCATCAAAAAAAGGCGGCGGCAGTACCAGTAACGGACGCGACTCACACTCGAAACGACTGGGCGTGAAGAGCTACGGCGGCGAATTGATTAACGCGGGCAGCATCATCGTGCGCCAGCGCGGCACCGAGTTCCACCCCGGCGAAAACGTAGGCATGGGCAAGGATCACACGCTGTTTGCCAAGATCACCGGCAAAGTGGTATTCGCCATCAAGGGCGCGCAAAAGCGCAGGACTGTTTCCATCGTAGCTGCTTAAACAGCTCTTTCTGGAACAAACCAGCCCTATCGCAAGGTAGGGCTTTTTTATTTGCGCCAGATGTTAATAAAATAGATACACAAAATGAAATTTATTGACGAATCCAAAATCGAAGTCATCGCGGGCAAAGGCGGCAACGGCATCGCCAGCTTCCGCCGCGAAAAATACATCGAGAATGGCGGCCCGGACGGCGGGGATGGCGGACGCGGGGGCAGCGTGTACGCGCAGGCGGACCGCAACATCAATACGCTGGTGGATTTTCGTTTTGCCCGGATACACCGCGCCAAAAACGGCGAGCCGGGACGCGGCTCGGATTGCTATGGCAAGGGAGCGGAGGATATCGTGCTGCGCATGCCGGTCGGCACGGTAATCACCGACATCAACAGCGGCGAAGTCATCGCCGACCTAACCCACGACGGCGAAAAGATCCTGCTCGCGCAAGGCGGCATAGGCGGCCTGGGCAATATCCACTTCAAGTCCAGCACCAACCGCGCGCCGCGTCAATGCACCCCCGGCACGGAAGGCGAAACACGCGAATTGCAGCTGGAGTTGAAAGTGCTCGCCGATGTCGGGCTGCTGGGTATGCCGAACGCAGGAAAATCCACTTTCATCCGCGCCGTTTCCGCAGCCCGGCCCAAGGTGGCCGATTATCCGTTCACCACCCTGCATCCGAATCTCGGCGTGGTGCGCGTATCGAATGAAAAGAGTTTCGTCATCGCCGACATCCCTGGATTGATCGAAGGCGCGGCGGAAGGCGCCGGGCTGGGACACCAGTTCCTGCGCCATCTGGCGCGCACCCGCGTGTTGCTGCACCTGGTGGACATCGCCCCGATGTACGAGGGAACCGATCCTGTCTCCGAAGCGCGCGCGATACTCAACGAGCTCAAGAAATACGATCCGGCTTTGTATCGGAAGCCGCGCTGGTTGCTGCTGAACAAAGTTGATTTGCTGGAAGATCGCGATGAAAAAGTGGCTGCATTCCTCAACGAGTTCACGGATTTCGACCGTTATTTCGTCATTTCGGCGATCAACGGCGAGGGCTGCAAGGAATTGACCTACGCGATCATGGATCATTTGCTCGCGATGAACGAACTGGAGCAGCAGGCTGCAGCCGACAGCGCGCAGGAAACCGACGCAAGCTCTATCTGATCTCATATGAAAACTGTATTGACCCAATGTAGGCGCATCGTCGTCAAAGTAGGCAGCAGCCTGGTGACGAATCAGGGTGCTGGACTGGACCTCAACGCGCTGGGCAACTGGGCGCGGCAGATCGCCGTGCTCAATGCCAGCGGTCATGAGGTCGTGCTGGTATCTTCCGGCGCGATTGCGGAAGGCATGAAACGCCTCGGCTGGAACACACGCCCCACCTCAATACACGATTTGCAGGCCGCCGCCGCAGTCGGCCAGATGGGTCTGGTGCAAGCCTATGAAAACTGTTTCCGCCAACATGGCCTGCATGCCGCACAGGTACTGCTCACCCACGCCGACCTGGCCGATCGTGAACGCTACCTCAACGCGCGCTCCACCCTGCGCACGCTGCTCAACTTGCGCGTCATCCCGATCATCAACGAAAATGACACCGTGGTCACCGACGAGATCAAGTTCGGCGACAACGATACTCTGGGCGCGTTGGTCACCAACCTGATCGACGCGGATGCGCTGATTATCCTCACCGACCAGAGCGGCCTGTACACCGCCGATCCGCGCAAAGACCCGAACGCCACGCTGATCTATTCCATGCAAGCGATTGACCCGATGCTGGAAAGCGTGGCGGGCGGCACGGGCAGCCACATCGGGCGCGGCGGCATGATCACCAAGGTACTCGCGGCGAAACGCGCCGCGCGCAGCGGTGCGCACACCGTGATCGCCTCCGGCCACGAACCCGACGTGCTGCTGCGCCTGTTGAGCGGCGAAAAAAATATCGGCACCCTGCTTATCGCTCCGACGATGCCACTGTCCGCGCGCAAGCAATGGCTGGCCGATCACTTGCAGGTAGCCGGCAAGCTGGTGCTGGATGCGGGCGCGATCAGAGCCCTGCAATCCGAAGGCAAGAGCTTGCTGCCGATTGGCGTAAAAAAGGTCATAGGAGAATTCGAACGCGGCGCGGTAGTCGCCTGCGTGAGTGAAGATGGCATTGACATCGCACGCGGCCTGACCAACTACAACGCCGCAGAAGCGCGGCTGATCGCACAACATCCCAGCAAGGAAATCGAAGCCCTGCTTGGATACGGCGGCGATACCGAGATCATCCATCGTGACAACCTGGTACTACTGTAAAAACAGTAGTGCCAGGTTGCGGCGTAGGCTATTGGCTTCGACGTAACCTGAAGGTTAGTCTTCGCCGCAACAAGCCGCGTTGCAGCGTGTTGTGTGAGCATCGCGAACGTTAAGCTGCATAGCAGCGGCCGAAACCACAACCCCCGTTGTAGAACAACAAGACCAAGTTGCGGTGCAAGCTAACGTGAGCATCGCGATGGCCGTAGCCACAACTTGGTAAAGCTGTAAGGCACTTCAATAAATCCCAGTTTTGTCTAGCGAACCGCGGCACTTGCATAAGTGCTTGATCAAGAGACCCTGCTCATTCTTACTTTTTAAGACGTATCCTCTGCCCGGGGAAGATGAGATCGGGATCGGCGATACTGTTCTCTCCGGCGATGCGGGGATAGTTGAAGGGATTTCCCGTGAAGCGTTTTGATATTCTCCAGAGCGTGTCGCCTTTCTTCACCACATACACTTCGATATCGACCGGACTGTTTGCGGGCAGATCAAGCTCTAGCGGCGCACGAGATTCAGCGGGTGGCGGTTCGGTCTGCACTTTGGCCTGGTGGGTCAGCACCAGACCCTGCTCGGTCTTCGCCTTGACTTGTTCGGTCGACACCTTGGGCTGCTCTATCTGTGCCGTAACCTGTTCTGTCTGCGCCTTGCCTTGCTCTATGTTCGCTGTTTCCGTTTTTTTCACGGATTTTTCGATGCCCGGCTTATCAGTAGTTCGCGCAAAATAGAAGAATAAAGCAACCAGCATCGCAAAGATCGCGCCATAGGCGATTCCAGGTTTCCACGCCCTGGCTGTGTGCTCTTCATGATCCGACAATACGTCGAGCTGTTCCACTTCCCGGCTGATGCGATAAGGCCCGCTAAACCTGGTGCTTGCCGCGGCATATATTGGTTCCGATGGCTGTTGTCTATCATCAGTCGCTGTTGCCGAATCTTTCTGTGCCGAGGCATTTAAAACCTCAACCAGCGACTGTTCCTTCATGCACACAGGCTCACGCGCCTTGTTGACTTCACCGGATGACTCTCGATCCGAAACACCACTTACTTGAACAGTTGGTTCCGGGGATTTTTCTGCCGCCGTCATTGCTTCCGATGCGATCGCCTTTTCCGATACCTCTTCAAAGGACGGAACATATTCTTGTTCAAATGCTGCATCGGCGCTCCATTCGTCCGATGTTGACAGGGATTCATGTGTGCCTGCTGCAAGCGCCGCGGCACGGAAACTTTCCATCGGTTCCGGTTCGGTTTGAATCGCGGGAGCCACGGTTTCCGCCTCTTCCAATTCGACGGATTGGGCGTATTCTGCTGCTGCTTGTTGCCCGAATTCCGGAACTGCTCGCAAAAGTGCCGCTACCAAATTTTTTTGTTCAGCCAGAAATTCCTGGCCCGTCGACTCTCCACTCATGGCTTCAGGTTCACGCACGTTGGTTATTTCCGATACCGCTTCAGCGGGCGGGACAGGTTCTTGTTCAAGCGCTGCGCCATCGCTCAACTCAGGTTCCGGTGCAATTGCGAGAGCTGCGATATCCGCCTCCAGCCATTCGACGAATTGTTCCTCTGTTGGTTGTATAAACTCGGGCACTGCCGGGGAAGGGGAAGGGGAAGGGGAAGGGGAAGGTGCAGCCGCTGCTATTTGCATTTCGATCGACTCAACACTTTCCTCGCCAGCTTCCCGTTGAAGCCCGGCCGCCGGTCCATCGACCCTTTGATGCCCCCTCTCCTGCTCCTGCGCTGCAAGGTCTTCAGTCCCGGCCGGGGAAAGTGGGGCTGCTATCTCAACCGCTGGAACCTGATCTGCATCTGTCGACATCATCCGCATCTCATGCGAGAGACCGGGCAGGAATGTCTGTATCAAAGTCTTCTCGAAGTGCACCGAGATGGCCTCGACGTTCAGGATAAGCCTTACCGCTTCGGCATCGGGATAACACCCGTACATAAGGTTGTGCGGCAGCTGGATCGGGACTGCGCGATGGATATCAAGCGAGAGGCGCCGTTCCTTGAATACGGACTCGGTTATGACCAGTGCCCGGAAATCTCCATTGTTCACAAGCATCATGCGCCACGAGGGCGTAGTGAGCGACCGCCTGCCAAACATCATGGCAAGATCCACCACGGGGAGGATTTCTCCATTGTGCTCGGCCGCGCCGATCACAATGGGCGGCGCATCGGGAAGTTCCCTGCAAGGTTTGAAGGCAATGACGTCCTCCACCTCATCTTTGGGTAGTGCATGGCGCTCGCCCAGAAGCGAGAACTCAACCACATCAACATCATGCTTGAAAAAAAGAGCGGGAAACCTGGAACCCGGTGTATAACGCTGCCCAGGGTGATTTTCATCACCCGCGCCCGGTACACGAGACAACGCCCTGGCGAGGTCGATCAGCGGGATGAGTTTTCCCTCGCGCACCACCATGTGCTTCAGCCATGATGTCTGGACAATCAACGGTGCGGGTTTGATCGAGACTTTATTGGCGGGTAACGTCCCCTCATCGCCATCAACGAGAAGACCGAATGCATCACCTCCGATCTCGGCTATCAGCATCAAGGACTCCAGCGCCCCTCTCTGCCCTTTGATGCGCAGCGGCATATCGATGACGGGCAGCAGGCGCCCCTCCCGGAAGGTGACGCCCTTCACATACTTAGGCGTGTTCGGTAACGGCGTGACCGGTCCCGGCTTAACCGGCTTGTTGTCCATGCCCTCTGCGGATGCTGCGAAGAGTTCCCCCCCGGCGTCAAAAAACCCAACCCGCACCTCTCCTGAGATTTCCTGTGGTTGAGCAGCGAAAATCCTCCACGAGTCTAAAATCCTCCACGAGTCTGGGGAAGACTCTTCGCCGACCTTCATCATTCGGGAGTAAAGTTCCGCGACATTGATGATGGGAATGGGAATGCCGCCATGGACTGCACAGGAATCGAACACCGGCGTCTTGAGATAATCAGGGAGTTCGAAAAGCAATTCAGGCGGTATGGGCTGCGTATCTATCTCGCCGCTTACCACGAACCCCGTGACCTTTTCACCCTGCTCCATGAGGAGAATGCTGCCCTGACCTCTTTCCGTGGAGTGCTCATAGCCGATGCACGCGGAGAGATCCGCCAGTGTCACGGTCTGGCCGTCTTCGATCACAATTCCCGCAATGTTGGCCGGGCTAAGAGGAATCCGGTGCAGGGCGTCGATATCCCTGACGGATCGTATCTCGTCCTTCCAGATGCCGTATTGTATACCTCCGAAGGAGGCAAGGAATAATTCTCTCATATGATTCGAGTGTGATAGGGAAAGCACACTTCGTCAAGGCGCAGCCTCGCCCAATATGAAACAAGTCTGAGGGACCGAGATTCCATGCGGCTATCACGCGGGGCATGGCGGCTGATACGGAAGAAGCAAAACTGAAAACGGTGGCTGAACTATCATCGGCAAAACACCTGGTCAAGGTGTCCGCCGTTCGCGGTTAAGCCAAACCGAGCCTAAGCGATCATTGGCGAAAATGCATGTCGGGATGGCAATCAACCAAAAGTTGACTAAAACGATATTACCGTGCATTAATTGCTCACCCTCTTGTTTGTTTCGCGACTGATCCGAACAGTGGTTTTTAAAATATGTCCGGATCGGTCGAAGGAACAATACAGCAAGAACGGGAATATTTGACCGCTCAAATCCCAAATACAACAATATCATTTGTTCTTAGTGGGAGTCTAATGCAAGACATCAAGGCGTATACCCAAGCGAGACAAATGGCCTTGGCGCTTTGCGTTCTGGCTGTTCTTGCTTTGATCATCGTCATGGCGATGCCTCCATCCACGCAATTTGCAGGTGGGCATACCAGCATGCTGGCGGTGCATCTGCTGATGGAACTGTTCGCCATCATCATCGCGGTGCTCGTGGTGACCGCGTCATGGCACACGTTTGATGCGCAGGATTGGCGTTCCGCCAATGTTCTGATTTGTGGCTTTTTGATCGTGGCCTGCTGCGATCTGGTGCATGCGCTCAGCTACGAGGGGATGCCGCCTTTCCTGTCTGAAAGCAGCACCCCCAGAGCGATCTTCTTCTGGCTGATGGGGCGAACTTTCGAGGTTGCCACCATGTTGCTGCTCGCGATCAACCGGGCGCCTACGCGGTCGCGAAGATCGTCACTGCTGCTGGGCCTGGTCGTGTCGTGCGTGCTGGTCTGGTTCGGTTCTTATAATCTCGACACATTCCCGGCCACTTTTATCCGGGGACAGGGCGTTACACCGTTCAAGGCGTTCTACGAGTTCTCGCTCTGTTTCCTTTTCATCGTAGTGGCCATCATTTTTTGGCAGCGCGCAAGGATTGAAGGCCAATCAAGGTTTTACTTGTTGGCAACGTCCTGCTTCGTAATGGGTGTTGGTGAGCTGGCGTTTACGGCATACGTGGCGCCTTCTGACTTCCAGAACATATTTGGACATGTTTACAAACTGGTGGCTTATGCGCTGCTGTATCGGGTCACATTCATAGGCAGCGTCAGGGCGCCATTCGATGCGATTCGTCAATCTGAAAGCCGGCTGCACGAAAGTGAGGAACGCGCAATGAACTCACTTAAGGAATTGCAATATCAGACATACGCGCTCGATCAGCATGCCATTGTTGCAATGACCGATGTTTCAGGCACGATCAACTACGTCAATGAAAAGTTCTGTGAGATCAGCGGCTATTCGCAACACGAGTTGCTTGGCCAGAATCATCGCTTGCTGAATTCCGGCACGCATCCGACGGAGTATTTTCGCGACATGTATCTCACCATCGAAGCAGGCAAGGTGTGGAATGGCGAGTTTTGTAACCGTGCCAAGGACGGCAGCCTGTATTGGGTGATGACAACGATCGTTCCATACCTGGATAACAACGGAAAACCGTCTAGATATGTGGCGATACATACGGATATCACCGCACGCAAGCAGGCCGAAGCAATCATAGATCGCAATGAAAAGCACTTCCGCCGCATACTGGAAACCAGCCCCATCGCGGTGCGCATTGCGGCATCCTCGGGCCGCAAGGTGATGTTCGCCAATCAGCGCTATGCCCAATTGATCAATGCCGAGCCTGACCGGGTAATCGGCGCAGACCCGAATCAGTATTATGCAAATCTTCAGGACTATGAAGATGTCCTCCAGCAACTCGACAAGGGGATGACGGTCACCGACAAGCTGGTCGAGTTGCGGATTCCCGGTGCGCGGACAGTTTGGGCGCTGGCCTCCTACTTCAGGCTGGAATATGAGAATGAGCCGGCCGTGTTAGGCTGGTTCTATGACGTGACCAAACTCAAAAAGGCCGAGCAGACAATCCACCAGTTGGCCTTTTATGACGCATTGACCCAGCTGCCGAATCGCCGCTTGCTGATGGATCGATTGCATCAGGCATTTTCAGTGAGCGCACGCAATGGGCGGTATGGCGCTGTGCTGTTTATTGATCTCGATCATTTCAAGGTCATCAACGACACTAAAGGGCATAGCATAGGCGACCAGTTGCTGATCGAGGTTGCCAAACGATTAATATCCTGTATCCGTGACGGGGATACTGTGTCGCGTTTGGGCGGTGATGAATTCCTCATCGTGCTGGCAGCGCTCAGTACCAATGCCGACGAGGCAGCGTTGCAAGCAGGGATGGTTGCGGAGAAGATACGCTCCGCTTTGAACGAATCTTATACGTTCGATGAATACCAGTACTTCATCACGCCGAGTATCGGCATCGTTTTGTTCCGGGGTCATCAGGAAAGCATTGAAGATATGCTCAGGTATGCCGATACAGCGATGTATCAGGCCAAAACGAGCGGCCGCAATACGATCTGCTTCTATGACGCGGACATGCAGGCTAACATCGAAGCACGCGCTGATCTGGAAAATGAATTACGCCACGCAATCGCAGAACAACAATTCCGGCTGCATTACCAGATTCAAGTGGACAACATGAACCACTCGCTTGGCGCTGAAGTGCTGTTGCGCTGGGATCATCCTGACTTCGGCATGATATATCCCTTGCAATTCATTGCGCTCGCCGAGGAAACCGGACTGATCGTTCCTATCGGCATATGGGTGTTGCAAACCGCCTGCGCCCAACTCAAGACATGGCAACTTGACCCGTTAACCCGCGACCTGACACTGGCGGTGAATGTCAGCGCCAAGCAATTCCGTCAGGCTGGCTTCATCGACCAGGTGCAGCGCATATTGCTGGAGAGCGGCGCAAGACCTTCCTATTTGAAACTGGAGCTGACTGAAAGCACCGTGCTGGAAGATGTCGATGACACCATTACCAAGATGCGTGAATTGAGGTTGCTTGGCGTGAGCTTTTCAATGGATGACTTTGGCACCGGCTTCTCCTCATTGCAATACCTCAAGCGGCTACCGCTGGATCAAATCAAGATAGACCAATCCTTTGTACGCGACATTACAACCGACCCTAACGATGCCGCCATTGTGCAGGCCATCATCGTGATGACCGAAGCGTTGGGCTTGAATGTGATTGCGGAAGGTGTTGAAACCAGAGAACAACAAGAATTCCTTAACCTGCACGGCTGCCATTCTTTCCAGGGATATTTGTTCAGCAAGCCGCTACCTTTGGATGACTTTACAGCACTCCTCAAAAATTGGCCCCATTAGAACAATAAGAATGTCCGCTCGGCACAAACCAGCCGTTCACGAAAGACCGCTATCGACACAAACCAGCCAGTGACATTTCCAGAAAGGAGACGTTCAACTCTCAGTTCGGTGTGGTGCCGCATACACGGCTAAACGTCCGGATCAAAGATCGTTGAGGACGCGCTCTCTCGCCTTCTTCGCCTCTTCTTCGGTGATCAATCCTTTGTTCAGGAGATCCTTGATTTTGCCCAGCCGCTGCTCTATGGTTTCGCTGATATGGGGAACCTCTCTGGATATCTCGGACGATGCAGGTTTTATATCCCCGCAGTCGAGCTGCGCGCGTAGCCCGTCATCGATTAATTTTGGGCTGACCGTCCTGGTGAAATCCGAACATCCCGCTTTCTTGAGGGTCACAGTGCCGAACAGGGATTCCTTTTCCTTGGGGTAGGTGTTCGGGAAGACATCCTTACGGCTGATATTGAGGGGAGTCATGCCGATCTTTTCACCCATCACGTAAACTGCCGCGCCAGATGGGTCGGATTCGATCTTGATGGGATTATCTCCAGCGCTTGGAAATAAATTACCCGTGCTGCCCATCGACGAACAACCCGCTGCCAGCAAAAGACCGAAAAGCGCAAACGCCTTTCCTGAATGCTTCAAGAACATAACTCATCCGATTTACAAGCGTATTTTTACAGTTCAGAACCCCTGGAAATCAGTGACAAAATGGATTTACAAGGGTTCTGGGCCGGACAATAGTGGGGAAAAATCAGAATGCTGCTATAAGATATAGCGTGGTCATACTGTCTCCCATATAGCTCCCAACTTGAGCCGCTTGAGATGCAGCACCATACATATCGCCGCTATATTTTGCATAGGTTAAATCTGCCCTGACGTTCAAGCTAAGTTTATAAGTCGCCCCAACAAGAAACGCGTTGTCTGTTGCATTGCTGATTGACCCGATAGCAAACCCGCTGTTCGCCCTGCGAAGACCTGCCTGCAATGTAACTCTTGGGACAACGCTAAGTTCCGCACCCATGTTGAACGATGAGCGCGTAGCCGTTCCAGGGTTGAAAAGATTGCCCTGAAATTCATCGATGATACCTGTCGGCGCTCCGCTGCTGGGCGCCGTTGCATAGGATGCAATGAGTGTCAGCGGCAAGCCACTCACATCTCCCATCAACTGTGCGTCGATTCCACTTGACTTCGTATCAAAGACGCCATTTACTGGAGCGCCAAGTACGGGGGGGCTGCCAGGTGTCGGAGAAGAAGGTGGTATGAAAGGATTACCAATGAAAGTATTATTGCAATTGCCACCCACTATGCCTGGAAAATTGCACGTAGAAGCAGCGGTGCCACTATAAAACTGAACCCCTACGCCAAAATCAAAACCCGGAATCAGGTTCGCAGGGGTGGCCGCGATGCGGAGATAATTGGACGTCGGGCTACCTGAACCGGGCTGTGTATCGGGCATCCACTTCCCCAAGACAGCGAATCCCATGTCATTGCTTGCGATCAGATCAATTCCTTGGGCAGGGGTTCCAGTGTTGAGATACTGCTGCGCGGAAATCACCGGCATGTTAAATTGATTGAACAAATGAACCGCGTTAGCACCGGTGTTCATCACCTCGAGACCAAATGACGGCCCATAAACTGAGGTGGAATAAATAACGCCGCCGACTTTTGCAGAGCCTGCATCAAAAACGATGGGCAGTTTATAATTGAGCAGACCGGCTGGTGTTGGATACATATTCAATTCAGCCTCAAAGCCGATGTGCTCACCAACTCGCCCTCCAAAGAAAACGCTTGATGAACTTAAGGCTGAAAACTGACCATCGTTGGTGCCTTTGGTGGTGGCGGTAGCGCTGCTTGGGCCGTTGGTTTTTGTATATCCCGAGTAAGCTTCAATCGCCGCATTCAGAACAACCGGGATTGAAAGGCCCAAGTCGCCTTCAACTTTTTCCTCAGAGCCGATCATGGTGAAGCCGCCTTCCTTGAAGGCGCGGCCAAAGCTGTTGAGCACTGGAAAGTGTTGGTAATGGCAAGCGTCGCAGGGCATGCCCATTTGTCGAGCAAACGCGGGGATCGCTTGCGCTTGCGGCGCCCAAAATGCTGCGGAAATTAGTGCAGAACATGCAAACAGCAGTTTATTGAATCGCATCATCAACTCCCTATATTTGTTTGTTAGAAATTTCGGTGCGGCAGTTCTATCCCATTACCCCATTACACGCCCACCATACCGATCCAATTGAACTTCAACATCACCTGATGCCACATATCCACTTTGGCAAAGTTTATATGGTTCATAATTACGAGGTTTATATGGTTCATAATTACGAGTTCATAATCATGCCTCCAGTGTTCAGCCCAGCAATATCGCTGCCAGACAGGTAGTCCAGCACGGCAACAACTTCTAAGCGATGACTGTGCAAAGTTGGCTTAGCCGATTATTACTGGAACAATAACAATTAATGCAAATACCAGATCGGTAAGGAAGACCCAGCCTAGCTCACTGGGGTGTGCTGATATTAGTGTCATGATAGCGGCCTCCTATCCGGTACGGTTTATTGATCTTTGACATGGAATTCGAATAACAACAAAGACCCGTAGGACCGCCCTTTGTCTTACTGCCTGTTACTCTTTAAACCAAGCCGGCAAAGTAATTTATTATTCAGAAAACACTAACAGCAATAGCGCATATTGCCACCGACAACGTGGCAAACCAGCCGAGTTCGCTGGCGAATATTACTTCATCATTTTCACGGGGTTCTGGCTTTAGGGACATGATAGCGACCTCCTGTTAACATTAATTAAATTGGCAAGTGCTCCATTGCAACTCATGTCATTTCCCCTTCCATCGGTGTGATAATGAAACTACATGGGGATCAAAGGATTCACTTATCGCTTCTATATAGTTGTCAGATCAATAATCCTTCAACCGGAATAGATGGCGAATTATGACCGGCCAGCCATGGCAAATATATCAGGGGATGCCGTTTTTGCCATCAGGAAAGCGGTAGGGGAAGGTAGGAATTTCCCTAGTGGCGAGAATTGAAGCGGGATTAGTCCATAAGCCGGTGTTTTAATGCATAGCGCACCAGGTCCGACACATTATGCAAATTCATCTTTTCCATCAAGTTGGCTTTATGGGTGCTGACGGTTTTGTTGCTGATGAACAATTGCTCAGCGATTTCATTGACACCCTTGCCAGCGACAAGCAGACGAAATATCTTGAATTCACGATCAGACAGGATCTCGTGTGGAAGCTTTCCTTCCGGCATACTGATTTCGTTGACGAGCATTTCGAGCACTGTCGGGCTGAAGAATTTTTTTCCGCTCGCCACGTCGCGAACTGCCTCCACCATGACTGCCGTCGTACACCCCTTGGTCAGGTAACCGGCGGCTCCGGACTTGATGAGGCGCACGGCGTATTGATCTTCCGGATAATTGCTGAGAATCAGGATCGGTAAATCCGGTTTTTCCTCATGAACCTGCTTGAGCACCTCAATACCGCTTAGACCGGGCATGGAAATATCGAGCAGTACCACTTCACATTCGTTGTGACGAAGCCAATGCAACGCGTCAATTCCGCTAATCTTCTCCGCCACGATTTTCATCCCCTGGGTTTTTTCAAAGATTCGCTCCAACCCTTGGCGCACAAGGTCGTGATCGTCGACGACCAGGATGCGTATCATGTTTTTCCCTCTGTTTGGTTGTCAGCAAGTAGCGGCAGTATCACCGTCACGCGGAATCCCCCACCAGGTGGGCTGTAGAAATTAATCCTGCCATCCATTTGTTCGACACGCTCGCGCATGCCGAGCATGCCATAGGAAGTCTGGGCAACGGTGTGCCCTTCCGGCAGCCCGCAACCATTGTCGCTGATTGTCAGAATAACCTCCTCATCCTCGTAATGCAATTCGACTTCCACTTTGGATGCGCCAGAATGCCGCACGACATTGGTAAGGGATTCCTGGAAGATGCGGAACAGGTGGATCGTTTGCATCTTGTCCAATTCTTTGCAACTTTCGGGGCAGCAGGTAACCAAACACTGAATACCGGTACGTTTGTGGAACTGTCCTGCCTGCCATTCAAGTGCCGCACACAAGCCTAGATCATCGAGTATGGTTGGGCGCAAGTCCGTGATGACGCGCCGCGTGACTGTGGCCGCATGATCGAGCAGTTGTGACATCGATTCGACGTGTTTAAGAAACGGTGTTGCTTCCTGGTTCACGGACATCTCGTCCGCCAGCCAGTTGATATCCATTTTGAGCGCGGTCAGCGTGCCACCCAGATCGTCGTGGATTTCCCGCGCGATGCTGGCTTTTTCTTCTTCGCGCACGGTCTGGATGTGCATGGAGAGATTGCGCAGTTGGCGTTCCGCGGATTTGTGTTCGGTGATGTCCTGGATAATGAACATGAACACGGGAGTATCCAAATTTATGAACTGCAAGCGCACCTCCACCGGATAGGTGGTGCCATTCTTGCGGTGAAGAACAGTTTCGAAAAATAGTGATTGCTGTTCGCCGCTGCTGAGCAATGCCAACATCTGACTGAAGTTCTCCTTGGTGATCGATGGACACAGGTCTAGCGGAGTGAATTGTTTTAGTTCGTCAGATGAGTAACCCAGATTATTCTCCGCACCTTCACTTGTCAGGAGGAAATGCAGGGAGTCAGCATCGAACAGGTAGATTTCGTTGAACGAGTTTTTCAGCAAATAGCCCAACTCTTGCGTCAATTCTTCCGCGCGCCTCTGTATGGTCCCGCTTTTCAACAATAATGCTTCCTCTTCCTTCTTGCGCTCGGTAATGTCGCTAAAGATGCCCACATATTGGGTGGTCTCCTGCCGGTCATTTTTTACGGCGGTGATGGTCAGCATCTTCGGATAAATCTGCCCACTCTTGCGCCTGTCCCATATTTCGCCCGTCCACGAGCCGTTTTCCAGCAACTGTTTCCACATCGCTTCATAAAAAGCTTTGTCCTGACGGCCAGAACTCAGGATGCGCGGATTCTTGCCCAGCACCTCTTCTGAGCTATAGCCGGTGATGTCCTGAAACGCCTGATTGACCCGGATAATATTGGCACGGGCATCGGTAATCATGATGGCATCATGCGTTTCAAAGGTCGCCGCCGCAACGCGCAGCATATTCTCGGACTTCTTGCGTTCTGTGATGTCGGTATATGTGGCAACGTAATAGGCGACCTTGCCGTCTTCTCTCTTCACCACCGTGATGGTGAGCCATGCGGGATATGGCTCGCCGTTCTTGCGCTCGTTCCAGATTTCACCGCGCCAGCTTTTTTCACGTTCCAGGGCCTCCCACATATGACGGTAAAATTCTTTGTCATGGCGGCCCGATGCGAGCATTGCAGGGGTTTTACCCACCGCTTCCTCGCTGGCGTAACCGGTTATTTCCGTGAATGAATGATTGACCTTGAGGATGACCCGATTGGTGTCAGTAATCATGATCCCCTCATTGGATTCGAACGTGGCAGCGGCAATGGCACGTTCGTGATAAATTGCATGTTGCAATAACTCATTACGCGCGATGGTGCGCAGCCAGAACAACACCAGAGCCGACACCAGCCCGGCCAGGACTGCTAAGGCTAGCACTCTCCATTGGGTCCACCAGGGATCGCCCCTGTCTAGCAGCACCAGCGTCCAATTACCAGCCGGATCTTGCCATAATAGTGATCGGCTGCGCACAATATGTGTCACACCATCAATGTTGGTTTCTGGTTTGTCTAGCGTAAATGGCAGGGATGGAGGTGGCACCTGATCGAATATGTTGCCGAATTGCTGTGTTCGCCGAATCCTATCTATTGACTCTTTGTTTGCATCGGCGGTAGTGTGGAAAATCCAGTCTTTACGGCTCGCAGCAAATATCACGCCTTGCGGCGATAGCAGCATGGCGGGGCCGCCAGTCCAGGATTCAAGGAGCGCATCCACCTTGTCGGCGCCAGCTTTGAGCACTATAACGCCGATTACCTTTGAATTTTCATTAAGTTCGGTGCGAATCGGAGCTGCGATAAAAATGCACCGATTATTGGTAATGTTATCCATGCCGGGATATATGTTGGGAATTCCCCGCATGGCCGTTTTAACGAAGGAACGATCGGACAAATCGAATCCTGTGCCACTCGTGTCGCCTTGGCTGCTGGATGCGGCGACCACACCCCGCTGATTTACCAGATATACAGTTTCGCTAAAATACAGCTTGCGTAAAATATCCAACGCGGACGAAACTTGGGGCGCATCAGGTGGCAGCTTCCCCAGCGCCAGTTCTTTGGCATTAAAGTCTTCAAGTCCGAACAGGATTGCCGCTCCCATTGTGCGGCTTTTTAACGTGTCGCCTTCCAGCTTGGATGAGTAAGTTGACAGCGCAGCAGTCAGCGGCACCTCCCTATCCACCACGATGTCGCGGTTGATCTGCCAGTATGCAAGCATCATCACCAATACAATCAGCAGCATGGAAATTGCCCAGTAAATGACATTGTGCCGAGCAATCAAGTATAGAAAACGCATAGGCAGATAAATTTGAATTAGATTTTGGATAATACAGCAGCAAAAAATAAGGACATAGCTTAATTCTCGCTTTTGCTGGAGAAGAATACACGGGTTCGCTCAATGATAAAAAGGGGCTTCCTGCCTGAATAAACGATGAGAAATTGTTGTGAGTGGAGGATCTACGAAAACCCCGGCTCCTTTTTGATTCGGCTTGCTTTTCACGGAAAATAATTTGTCACTTGAAGATACTCAACTGGCAGGCTGTAGAATCACCCTTGACGACACTTCTGAATGAATCTTTTGGCACTGAGCCGCTATCCGATCATTGTAATAGCCATCCACAAAACGGTCGCTGAAATTTTGCAATCGCGCCAGTTAATCAAGGTTACCCAACATCTGATGGTGGTGGCATGCAATATGTTTATAGTATCAACAGTCCGCTATGGAGCACATTCCCGAATGACGGCAAATGACATCCAGCGGCACTCCATGTTGCCGTTCTGGCTTCCCGAAGCGGTCACTCGTAACATACAGCCCGCGACACAGAGCGGACAGTTTTAGACTGACCGCCTACTTGTGAGGCAACTCATTCAGATACTCAAATAGTCTCTTGGCAAGCGCACGACGTTCGGTTTCTGGCATACCTTCATTAATGGCCGGCATCTTGGTATCGGGCCTTATTGAAGATGGATTTAAAACCCAAGCAAGGAATTTTTCTTCACCAAGAATTTTCGTCTGCTCGGCCAGGTCGAAAGGTGCTTTATTTCCACCGAAGCCATTCACCTGATGGCAGTTAAGACAGTATTTCTCCAATTCAAGGGCATGGTGAGATATCTCCCCTGGAACCAAGCTTTGCTCCGAGGACTGGGACATCAGTATCTCGTTCACCTGGTAAGGCCAGTAGGTACTGCCTTCCTTAATCAGGTTGGGATGATGAATGTTGTCCCACACCAAGTAGTAAGGCGCCAAGGGTACATCCCGCTCATGTTGCATCCGGTTGTTCACCTTGAATTCACGTGCATTTTTTTTCGCGAAGACCAAGTAAGCGCGATGCTGATCAAAGCGCTCAGTTGGTATGCGTGAAACGTAGCCATCCAGAGCTCTGAATTCGATATTGGCGGCCGCAGTCTTCCATTGATCACCCAATATCACCCGAAAGACCTTTTCAACGGAATATCCTAGATAAACGACATGCGGCTGGTTTTTCCCTTCGACCAAGTGCGGCTCGACCACTTCAACTTCTATTGGCGATTCAGCCAGCAGCCGTTCCAGTTCATCCACATTGGGCAACAAGGCGGCAGTGGAGTGGTTTGATAGGAGCATCAAGAGCAAAAACAAAATGCCGTGAATTCTGATGAACATCAGCCTACTCCCAATAATTGATTTCCAAAAAATTGTTAGGTCAAATTTGGAATAGCGTATGAGGAAGGATATTCGTGGTTGATTTTATTTCCCCTTAATGAGCGCACGGACACTTGCGGCCGTCTGGCCAAACAGGATCTTCCTGGCTTCTTCGGTCATCCCGGGTTGGTTCGAATAGGGTTGGGCTTTTGCATAAGCGCTAACCGTGGCAGGCCGATTGCAGATTGCGTCGAGCCAGCGTTTAACGTTTGGGAAGTCGTCCAGATCCTGCTGTTGAGTCTTCCAAGGTACGATCCAGGGGTAGGCCGCAATATCCGCAATCGTGTAGTCATCGCCCACAATGAACTCCCGTCCATTGAGCCTGCGATCGAGCACGCCATACAAGCGGTTGGTCTCCTTCACGTAACGGTCGATTGCGTAGGGAATCTTGTCAGGAGCGTAGTTGGAGAAATGATGGTTCTGTCCGGCCATCGGGCCGAGACCGCCAACCTGCCAGAACAGCCATTCCAGTGCGGTCTTCCGGCCTCGCAGATCTTTGGGCAACAACTTCCCCGTTTTCTCGGCCAGATAGACCAGGATTGCGCCCGATTCGAATACCGACATGGCATCGCCCCCGTCCGATGGGGCGTGATCGACGATCGCGGGCATCTTGTTATTGGGACTGATCTTGAGAAACTCGGGCTTGAATTGATCCCCTGCGCCTATGTTTACCGGGATGATCCGGTACTCGAGTCCAGCCTCTTCTAGAAACATCGTGATCTTGTGGCCGTTCGGAGTGGGCCAATAATAAAGGTCGATCATTGCGGCTCCTTTTTTATACCTAGACGGGAAAACCGAGGGCACGACGCGCGATACCACCGTGGGTATCCAGCATGCGTTCGCGCCAAATATAGACCGGATCATCCGGCTCGAGCAAACGGGTAGGCGACATTACCCGGGCCCATTGAAACGCTCCAAATAAAATGTAGTCGGCGAAACTCGGCGAGCGCCCGCCGGTGAACGGCTGCTCGATCAATACCGGTCTCACGGGGTCGAGCGCCTTGTGAAGCTTTGCAAGCGCACCAGTCCGGTCTGAGCCGTATGCCTCAAGCGTCGTGCCAAGGCGCTTCTCGCGCGACTCTCGAAAATAGGCCTTGTCCTTGTTGTCCAGATGCGCGAAGAGGTCAAGGACAATGACTTGAAACACTGCAGGGTGAATATTGCGCTCGCTCCATTGTTTAAAAACCAAGATTGCCCCGCGTGCCTGCTCCGAATCCATGAGCAACGGCCGTTCCGGATAGGCCTCGTCCAGATACAGCGCAATGCGCCACGAATCGGAAACTGTGCTCGGGCCATCTACGATTACCGGTACCGCGCCCTGTCCGGAAAATGCTATCGCATCCTTTTCCGTAAAACGCCACGGCATGGTCTCAAACTCGAGTCCTTTGTGTGCGAGGGCCATCTTGATGCGCCAACAGTAAGGGCTGAATCTCCGTTCATCCTCGGCACCCGCCAGGTCATAGAGTCTTATTGTCATCTCAATTCTTTGCTTCATAAAGTTCCGAACGTCCGCCAGTGGCCTTAGCTGCCCATCATCACCGCATCGAGATCAATGACTGCTCGGGAAGCGCGAACGACAGCGCATGTTCAGTGCTGTGCAAGTATCCAAGCCACCAATTCCCTGGCCTCGGCATCGGACACATCAGGCCGTTCTCCTTCTATGGCGGGCATGGGGATGGAACCCCAGTGGCCCACGCCGCCATTTTTTATTTTTTGTACCAAATTCGCTTCGACATTGGCTTTGCCCTTATATTTCTCGGCAATCGCCCTAAAGGGAGGCGCTTTGCCCACTTGTATGTCTGCAGTGTGGCAAGAAAAGCACTGTTTTTCCACCGCCAGGCTTTTGGTATCGGCATGGGCGACGCAAACCATTGCCACAAATAATAGCGCAGAGATGGGAATTGCATATTTGGTCATGTTCTTCCCTCCGGTAAAATGAACGATATGGCACATAAAAATTTGTGCGATTTCAGTATATCGCCATTATCCCGGAGGTCGAAATAATTCTTTCGGATCGTGAATGATTTTTCTGATTTCAGCTTTGATAATCGCTACGCTTCCTGTCGCCAGATGCTCCGCGTGCTACATCGCCCTGAAGGTAAATTATTGGCACACAACGGCCATAAGACCCTTGGGAGGGTGAACGTGAGCAACACAAACGTTGAGCCGCATAACAGCCCTTATACGGCCCCTCACTGATACAGCGCAGGAAACTGTTTGCGCAAATGTTCCAGTTTTGGCATGTCGTTAAAGACGATATAGGGCTGATAGGGATGCAATGCCAGATAGTTCTGGTGATGCTCTTCGGCAGGATAGAACTGTTGCAGCGGCACGACTTGCGTGACGATGGGCGCAGAAAAAGTATGCACGGCGGTCAGCTGCTGGATGTAGCTTTGCGCAATCTTCTGTTGCTCCGCGCTGGTGTAAAAAATCGCCGAGCGGTATTGGCTGCCGGTATCGGGACCTTGGCGGTTGAGCTGCGTCGGGTCATGCGCCACGCTGAAAAATACTTGCAGCAGCTGTTGATAGCTCACCTTCGCCGGATCGAAACGGATGCGCACCGATTCGGCATGTCCGGTATCCCCGTTGCTCACCAGCTCATAGTGTGCCGTGTCGGCATTGCCGCCCGCATAACCCGACACCACTTCGGACACGCCCCTGACGTGTTTGAATACCGCATCCACCCCCCAGAAACAGCCGCCGGAGAATACTGCCGTTTGCTCGGTTGGCGCGGCAGTGGCGGTCAACGCTGCGCCCAGACCAAGAATGAGACTCAGGCTGCTGAAAAAATATCTGCGAATATATCTGGTAGTTAGCATGATGACACTCCTTGTAATTGAACCAACGTGAATATCTTTACTGAAAACCTCAAAACTCAGCGTTTGGCGGCACTCGTGCCCTGCCGAGCTTCCTCCAGCAATGCCTGTATCCTGGCCTCGATTTCCCGATAAGCGCCTTCGCCATAATGTTGATAGCGAAGCCGGCCTTGCGCGTCTATCAGATATTGCGCCGGCCAATATTTGTTTCCGTAGGCATTCCAGATTGCGTATTGATTATCCATTGCCACCGGATAAGTGACACCCAGTCTCTTGATTGCCCGCTCGACATTCTGCTGATTTTCTTCGGCGGCAAATTCCGGCGTATGCACACCGATCACCACCAGACCTTGTGCGCGATATTTCTCATCCCATGCTTTCACGTGCGGCAGCGCGTTCAAACAGTTGCTGCACGAATAAGTCCAGAAATCGACCAGCACCACCTTGCCGCGCAGCACCTCGCTGCCAAGCGCTGTCGCGTTCAGCCACTGCGTCGCGCCGGTCAAGGGCGCCGCGATGCGGTCGCTTGCCACAACCGGCGCAGATGAAAACATACCGGCGATCAATATGGCCAACGCACCGCCGATGGCCAGATATCCGCTTCTGCGCATCACTTTGAATATGGCGGCACTTTTAAACATGATCAGCCCCTTGTTCAGAACTAATGCTGCGGCACAAAGCGCAGCGCCACGGTATTCATGCAATAACGCAAACCAGTCGGCTTCGGGCCGTCGTCAAACACATGGCCGAGGTGGGCATCACACAACGAGCATTTCACCTCTGTGCGCGTCATGCCGAACATGCGGTCGGCGATTTCGCGGACGTTCTCCGCCGCGATCGGCTGCCAGAAACTCGGCCAGCCCGTCCCGGAATCGTATTTGGTCTTCGCATCGAACAGCGCATTGCCGCAGCACACGCAGCGATACAGCCCAGGCTCATGCCTGTCATAGCCCGGCTGTGAAAACGCCCGCTCCGTGCCCTGTTCGCGCGTCACCTCGTAAGCCAGCGGCGATAGTGTCTTTTTCCATTCTGCATCTTTGCTAACCTTGGCCAGGGTTGCGCGTCCCAACGGTTTCCCGTCATCTGAAAATTGCATGATAGTCACCATGTCATTGCCGGTTACTTCCTTGCCATAAGATCGGGTAGCGCATGCAACTGCAATGCCGGATAAAGCGAATAGAAACTGTCTGCGTTGCATGATGTTCTCCTGCACATAGTTCATGAACCCCTCACGAATGCGATGTTACATCCCCTTGTCTTTGCCCATCGTGTCTTTCGTGCCCATAGAATCCTTGCTCATGGAATCTTTTTTCAAGGATTTCTTTTTCATTGGTTTCTTCTTGCCCACAGTGTCCTTGCTCATGGCATCCTTGCTCATGGCATCCTTGCTCATGGCATCCTTGCTCATGGCATCCTTGCTCATGGCATCCTTGCTCATGGCATCTTTGCTCATTGAGCCTTTTTCCATAGACATGGAGTCCTGGGCAAACACGACGTTAGCTGAAGCTGCCAGACAAAGTGAGAGTAATACGTAAGGGAATTTGTTCATTTGAATCTCCTTTTTAATTAAATAAATGGCATCATTGCAAATAGTTTGGTATCGTAAAAACAGCCTTAACGAAACATCTGCACAGGTGTATTCGGACGTGCCCGAAAAAAGGTTACATACAAATTTCATGGTGCTTATGTGACAGGTACAACTGAAAATCTGGAAGCGCTGATGAGGCAATCCCTGGCCGGAGACCAGCGCGCCTACGCCGCGTTGTTGCAGGAAACCTCGCGCCTGCTGCGCCCGTTCCTGGCCAAGCGCCTGAACTTCACCAATGAGGTGGATGACTTGCTGCAGGAGATCCTGCTCTCGATCCACAAGGCGCGCCATACCTATGACGGCAACCGCCCATACAAGCCCTGGGTATATGCGATAGCCAAATTCCGCCTGCAAGATCATCTGCGCGCGCATTATTCCGATCAGTTGTACCGCGCCGACGATTTGTACGAAATGGAAGAATTTTTGCATGATGATGTAACCGAATCTGCCATTTCATACGAATCTATCAGCAGGGAAGTGCAAAAACTCCCCGAAAAACAGGCGGCCATCCTGCGGATGATGCATCAGGAAGGATATACGGCCAGGGAAGTCGCCGAAAAGATCGGCATGAAAGAATCTGCGGTAAAGGTCGCGGCTCATCGCGCCTACAAGGTTTTGCGCCAGAAATTGGAAAGATAGAAGCTGGAACGATAATGGGAAACATCGACGAACTGATAAGCAAGCTTGCGCAGGATACCGCGACGATGAAGCGCGCGCCCCACCCTTTCCTGCTGGGCATCGAATGGATGGTCGTCGCGATGTTTTATCTTTCCGTGTCGCTGATGATTTCCGGCGCGCGCCATGATCTGTTGCACAAGCTGCATGATTTTTGGTTCGCTACCGAAATCGCGGCGCTGGTCGGCATTTTCATTTCCACCTCGTTAAGCGCCGCGCTGCTGTCGTATCCCGATCTGCATCAGAAGCGCCGGATCGCATTTGCGCCCATCGCGATGTTCGCGCTGTTCGTGCTGGTGATGTTCTTCGCCTGGCGCGCCGACAGCCCGCCCGCTCCGCTGCCCGTGCACAGTTTCGAATGCACCCTGAGCATCATGCTGCTTTCGCTGTTGCCGGCGGCATGGACGTTATATGTGATGCGCAAATTCGCCAGCACGCATACTCACTGGGCGGGCGGCATCGCATTCCTTTTCGCATTCAGCATCGGCGCATTGTGGCTGCAGATTGTATGAGCAAAACGACTCAATCATCCATGTCCTCCAATGGCATTATCTGCCGATGATAGGCTTCGGCATCATCGGCATGTGGCTGGGTAAGGTGGTGTTGAAATGGTAATGAACCCGGAAAACAAAATCATCCATCCAATCTGGTTGAGAGCAAACCATTGGATCAACCTGTTAGCGGTCGTCATCATGGTACTTAGCGGCTGGCGCATCTACAACGCTTCGCCGATCTTCGCTTTCAGTTTCCCTAAACAAATCACCTTAGGCGGGTGGTTGGGCGGCGCATTGCTGTGGCATTTCGCGGCAATGTGGCTGCTGTTCTTCAACGGAGTGATGTATCTGTTTCTCAATATCTTGTCGGGGCGCTTCAAGGTCCAGATTCTTTCCGCTACATCTGCGGGATCTGATCAGCGACTTCATCGCAGCTTGAAAAGGAAAATTGGCGCATGACCAACTTTCTGAATACAACGCGGTACAAAAATTTGCCTACCTGTTTGTGATTGCCGATCTCATCCTGCTCGTGCTGTCCGGACTGGTGGTGTGGAAATCGGTGCAATTCCCGCTGTTGCGCGAACTGATGGGAGGCTACGACAATGCGCGCATCATCCACTTCTGCGCGATGGCCGCGCTGCTCGCGTTCACCGCAGTCCATGTGATGATGGTCGCGCTGGTACCGAGAACCTTGCTCATGATGATACGCGGACGTTAAGGAGGGGATATATGAAAACGGCTATCGACAAATCCATCATCATCCAGGAGGCGCTCAAGGAGCTGCCCTCGCCGGCGCGCCGTTTGTTTCATGAAGCGCGCCGTCACGCTGGGCGGTCTGTCTCTGCTGAGTGGATGCACGGTAACGGATGAGGATTCTGCCGAACGCATGCTGATGAAAATATCGCGTCTCAACGACGACTTCCAGGCATGGCTGTTCGACCCGAACAAGCTGGCTCCAACTTATCCCGAGTCCATGATCACCAAACCGTTCCCGTTCAATGCCTACTATGAACGCGACAAGATCCCCGAAGTCGATGGGGATGACTACTTTCTGGAAGTCGGCGGGCTGGTCGCGGACAAACATAGCTGGTCCCTGGACGAGCTGTATCAGCTGCCACAGACCAGCCAGGTCACGCGCCTTATTTGCGTCGAGGGATGGAGCGCGATCGGCAAATGGGGTGGCGTCACTTTCTCGACTTTCCTCAAACGCATCGGCGCCGACCTTTCCGCGAAATATGTCGGCTTCAAATGCGCCGACGACTACTACACCAGCATAGACATGCCGACCGCGCTGCACGCGCAAACGCTGTTGACCTTCACTTATGACGGCAAGACTCTGCCGCCGGAATACGGCTATCCGATGAAGCTGCGCATGCCAACCAAGCTGGGCTTTAAAAACCCGAAGCACATCGTCGCGATGTTCGTTACCAATACCTACCCGGGCGGCTATTGGGAAGACAAGGGTTATAACTGGTTCAGCGGTATTTGAAAGAGGCGATCCAGAGACCGGCCTGAGACAAAACTGAAAGCGGCGATGCAGGAAAGTCAAGCCGCCTTCTGGATCCAGAAGTTGTATATCCCGATAGGAGTTGGATGCTCAGTATTTGGTGTATCCCGAAACAGCAGAAGCAGGCGATGCTATCGCCTGCTTCTCTGTAATCTGAGCAGACGGGCTTTCCAGTATCTGGTAGAACACTTCATCGCGTTTGATCATGCCCAGCTCGCTGCGCGCACGTTCTTCGATGGCGGCCGTGCCCTGCTTGAGATCACGCACTTCAGCATCCAGCAGGGCATTACGCGTTTTCGTCTGCTGATTGACTTGTTGCTGCGCCTCGACCTGACGATTCAAGTCCCACACTTTCAACCAGCTGCCCTTGCCCAGCCACATCGGATACTGCAGCAGCAGCAACAGTATGACAAGTATCAGTGTGACTGCACGCATTATCCCAGCTGATAATATGCATCGCGCCCTGGGTAGCTGGCAGTGTCTCCCAAATCTTCTTCGATGCGCAGCAATTGATTGTATTTTGCCATGCGATCCGAGCGCGACATCGAACCGGTTTTGATTTGCATTACATTGGTGGCCACTGCGATGTCGGCGATGGTGCTGTCCTCGGTCTCACCGGAGCGATGTGAGATCACTGCGGTATAACCGGCACGTTTGGCCATCTCGATCGCGGCAAATGTCTCGGTCAGGGTGCCGATCTGGTTGACCTTGATCAGGATGGAGTTGGCGATGCCACGCTTGATACCTTCGCACAGTATCTTGGTGTTGGTCACGAAAATATCGTCACCCACAATCTGGATAGTCTTGCCCAGACGATCAGTCAGCATCTTCCAGCCGTCCCAGTCGTGCTCGCTCATGCCGTCCTCGATGCTGATGATGGGGTACTTGTCCACCCAGGTGGCGTACAGGTCGACCATCTGCGCCGAGGTCAGCGCCAGCTTATCCGCCTTCAGGTGATACTTCCCATCCTTGTAGAATTCGGAGGCTGCCGGATCCATGCCGATCATCACGTCCTCGCCGGGCACGTATCCCGCCGCCCCGATCGCCTCGACGATGACCTTCAGTGCGCCCTCATTGGAACCCAGCGCGGGGGCAAAGCCGCCTTCATCGCCGACAGTAGTCGGCAGACCGCGCTTGTGCAATACTGCTTTCAGGGCATGGAACACTTCCGCGCCGCAACGCAGCGCCTCGCGGAAACTCTGCGCACCCAAAGGAACGATCATGAATTCCTGCATGTCGGCGCCGCCCGCTGCATGCGCGCCACCGTTGATGACATTCATCATCGGCACCGGCATGGACATCTTTCCCGAACCGCCCAGATAGCGGTATAGCGGCAAGCCGCTTTCCTCCGCAGCGGCGCGCGCCACCGCTATCGACACCGCCAGGATCGCATTCGCGCCCAAGCGCGCCTTGTTTTCCGTGCCGTCCAGTTCGATCATCGTCTGGTCGATGAAAGCCTGTTCGGCCGCATCCAGTCCGATGATCGCCTCGGCGATTTCGGTATTCACATATTCCACCGCCTTGAGCACGCCCTTGCCCAGATAACGCTGCTTGTCGCCATCGCGCAATTCGATCGCTTCCTTTTCGCCGGTGGATGCCCCGGACGGCACGGCGGCGCGCCCCATCACACCGGACTCCAACAATACATCCGCTTCCACGGTGGGGTTGCCGCGCGAATCCAGAATCTCGCGGGCGATCACATCAACAATTGCGCTCATACTTTTTCCTTCTTTCTTCTAAACGTTCTTCAAATCGATTATTTCTTCAATCAGCCCCTGCTGCTTGACCGTTTCGTCCAACACTTTCAGCGTTTGCAACAACACCTTGAGATGCCCGAGCGGAAACGCATTCGGCCCATCCGATAATGCCTTGGCGGGGTTCGGATGTGTTTCCATGAACAAACCGGAAACCCCCGCCGCCACTGCCGCGCGCGCCAGCACCGGCACGAACTCGCGCTGCCCGCCACTTACCGTGCCCTGACCTCCCGGCAACTGCACCGAGTGCGTTGCATCGAATATCACCGGACAACCGGTGTTGCGCATCACCGCCAGAGAGCGCATGTCCGACACCAGATTATTGTAGCCGAATGATGCGCCGCGCTCGCACACCATGATGTTGTCTGCAGCGCTGGCCTCGCGTGCCTTCTCCACCACGTTCTGCATATCCCACGGTGAAAGGAATTGCCCCTTCTTGATGTTCACCGGGCGGCCGCTGCGGGCCGCGGCATGAATGAAATCGGTCTGGCGGCAAAGGAAGGCGGGCGTTTGCAGCACATCCACCACATCGGCGACTTGCGCGATCTCTTCGATACTGTGCACGTCGGTCAACACCGGCACACCCAACTGCGCTTTCACTTCGCTGAGTATCTTCAGTCCGGCATCCAGGCCGAATCCGCGAAACGATTTTCCGGAACTGCGGTTGGCTTTGTCGTAGGAAGACTTGTAGATGAAGTTTATCTTCAACTCGTTGCAGATTTCTTTCAACTTGCCGGCAGTGTCCATCGCCATTTGCTGCGACTCGATCACGCAAGGTCCGGCAATCAGAAACAGCGGGCGATTCAGGCCGACATCAAATCCGCATAGCTTCATAATCCACCACTCACAGCCTGATGTCGGGCGAGCCCTTCCCGCACCGAGCGCTTCGCGCCACCGTGTCCGGGCTGCACATCAAATCCGCATAGCTTCATAATCCACCACTCACAGCCTGATGTCGGGCGAGCCCTTCCCGCACCGAGCGCTTCGCGCCACCGTGTCCGGGCTGCACATCAAATCCGCATAGCTTCATGCCGCCACCTCATCATCGTGGTTTGAAACATCACGCTTGGCATTTTCGGCGTCTGGCGGCATTATCCGCACCGCCGCTGCGCGCACCGTGATCATGCCGCCACCTCATCATCGTGGTTTGAAACATCACGCTTGGCATTTTTGGCGTCTGGCGGCATTATCCGCACCGCCGCTGCGCGCACCGTGATCATGCCGCCACCCTGTCTTTTTTAAACATTGCCTGACGTTGCAAAGCCGCTTCCACAAATGACTTAAACAATGGATGTCCGGTGCGCGGCGTGGAAGTGAACTCGGGGTGGAACTGCACGCCCACGAACCACGGGTGCATGGTTTGCGGCAATTCCATTATCTCCGGCAGGTTTTCGCTGGGCGTGCGCGCGGAAATGACCAGCCCGGCTTTTTCCAGGGCTGGCACGTAGTGGTTGTTGACTTCGTAGCGGTGACGATGCCGTTCGTTCACCTCATCGCCGTATATGCGCTGCGCCATGGTGCCGGGCTTGATCGGGCAACGCTGCGAACCGAGACGCATGGTTCCGCCCAGATCCGAATCGTTGTTGCGCGTCTCGACCTTGCCATCGCGGTCCAGCCATTCGGTGATCAGCGCGACTACCGGATGCTCGGTTACCAGATTGAATTCGGTGCTGTTTGCATCGGTCATGCCCGCAACATGACGCGCATATTCGATCACCGCCAACTGCATACCAAGACAAATGCCCAGATATGGAACCTTGTTTTCGCGAGCAAAGCGGATCGCGGCAATTTTTCCTTCCGTGCCGCGCTTGCCGAAACCGCCGGGAACCAGTATCGCGTCGAAGTGCTCCAGGCCTTGCAGGCTGGCTGTTTCAAGTGCTTCAGAATCGATGTACTCGATATTCACCTTGGTCTGGGTATGTATGCCCGCATGGCGCAGCGCCTCTATCAGTGACTTGTAGGACTCGGTCAGATCGACATACTTGCCGACCATTCCGATGGTAATTTTATGCTGGGGATTTTCCAGGGCGGCCACCAGTTTCGCCCATACCGACAGGTCGGCGGGCGGCAGACTCAACCCCAGCTCTTCACAGACGATGCGATCCAGCCCTTGCTGGTTGAGCATTTGCGGAACCTTGTAGATGCTGTCAACGTCCCACATCGAAATCACCGCCTCTTCGCGCACATTGGCGAACAGCGAAATCTTGGCTCGCTCGTCATCTGGAATACGCCTGTCGGCACGGCAGATCAACGCCGTTGGAAAAATACCGATCTCGCGCAACTTCTGAACACTATGTTGCGTAGGCTTGGTCTTCAACTCTCCTGCTGTTGCAATATAAGGAACCAGAGTGAGATGAACATAAGCGACCTGGTTACGCCCCATGCGCAAACCCATCTGACGTGCGGCCTCAAGAAACGGCAGCGACTCGATGTCGCCTACCGTGCCGCCTATCTCCACGATCGCCACATCGGCCTTGCCGTCATGAGAAGCGGCCGCGCCGCGCTCGACGAAGGCCTGTATCTCGTTGGTAATATGCGGAATCACCTGCACCGTCTTGCCCAGATATTCGCCGCGCCGCTCCTTGCGGATCACGCTGTCATAGATCTGCCCGGTGGTGAAGTTGTTGGCCTTGCGCATCTTGGCGGAAATGAAGCGCTCGTAATGACCCAGGTCGAGATCGGTTTCAGCACCGTCTTCGGTCACAAAAACCTCCCCATGCTGGAACGGGCTCATGGTACCGGGATCGACGTTGATATAGGGATCAAGCTTGAGCATCGTCACCTTCAGCCCGCGCGATTCGAGGATGGCGGCAAGTGAGGCGGCAGCGATACCTTTGCCCAGTGAAGAAACAACGCCGCCTGTGATGAAAATATACTTGGTCATGGGGCACGATGATACCGTAAATCGCCTTGCACTCAAAATTCGGGTGCTTACCTGCGATGCTGCGCCTCGATGTATAAACTCACCCTCCCCATTCAGGCCTTAGTGCAATAACAACGATTGTTGTATCGACACGGCACAAACAGACATCAATACACCAGGCAGCAAACCAAGCAACAACAGACCTAATCCGTTCACACTGATCAGCAATGTGGTATCGGGTTCGAAGATGATGGGAGCATGGCTTTCAGGCGCATCGAAATACATCAACTTGACGATGCGCAGATAGTAGAATGCACCGATCAGCGAAAACAGCACCGCCGCAACTGCCAGCCAGATGTGCCCGGATTGCACGACCGCATTCAGCACCGAGAATTTTGCATAGAAGCCAACGGTCGGCGGTACTCCGGCCATCGAGAACATCAGCAACAGCATCAGAAAGGCGAGCCATGGACTGCGCTGGTTGAGGCCTTTGAAGTCGTTCAGTGTATCCGCCTCAAAACCCAACCTGGACAGCAACATGATCATGCCGAACGCTCCCAGCGACATCAGCACATAAATCACGGCGTAGAACATCGATGACCCATAACCTTCAATATCACCGCTGATAAATCCCAGCAGCAGGAAGCCCATGTGCGCAATGGTCGAATAGGCGAACATGCGCTTGAGGTTTGTTTGCGCAATCGCAGTGATGTTACCGAGAGCCATCGAGGCGATTGCCAGAATGATCAACATACCAGACCAGTGTTGTACGAGCGGCTGCAGCCCTTCGACCAGGATGCGAGAAACAAAAGCAAAAGTGGCAAGTTTGGGCGCCGACCCGATCAGCATGGTCATCGCTGTCGGCGCGCCGTGATATACATCGGGAACCCACATATGGAACGGCACAACGCCAAGCTTGAAGGCCAGCCCCGAAACCACGAACACCAAGCCGAATACCAGCAGTGTTTTATTCGCGTGGCCGGACTGGATGGCGTGGGACACCGCCCCCAGATCCAGCGAGCCGGTCGCCCCATACAGCATGGACATGCCATACAACAGCAAGCCGGAAGCCAGCGCTCCAAGAATGAAGTATTTCATCGCGGCTTCAGTGGCAATGGCTGAATCCCGTTGCAATGCGACCATTGCATACAGGCTCAGCGAAAGAAGCTCCAATCCGAGATAAAGCGCCAGGAAATGGTTGGCGGAAATCATCACCATCATGCCGAGTGTGGCAAACAGGGTGAGCACCATGAACTCGCCGCTGAACAGCCCCCGCACCGTAAGGTATACCCTTGAATACACCAGCATCATGGAAACCGCCAGATAGGTTAGCAGTTTCAATACATCCGACATCAGATCATCCACGAACATGTTGTGAAAGACATGAACCACACCGTTCTCATGGGTACCCACGGTGATCAGCGCACAAACCATCAAGGTGAGTTGCACCAGCATGTAAGAGGCTATTCTGCCGCTGTTCTTGATCATCGAATCCGCAATCAGAATCACACACGCCATGATAAGCAGGAAAATTTCCGGGGCCGCTGGCATCAAATTAGTCATCAAATCCATAATCATCTCAAAATCTGTCGTTAGTCGTCAGTCTATAGCCGGTAGTTGTCAGTAAACTAACTATCAGATATAGACTGTCCTCTGGTGAAACTACCAGCCATCTGACTAGGCTAGTAAACAACACCAGCCAAGTCATTGGCTATGTTTACAGCGGCAGTTTGGAGCGTGCCGCGTGTACCAGTAAATCATTCACCGACACATGCAGGATTTCGCTGAACGGAAGCGGATACAAACCCATACCCAGCACAGTGAGTGCCAGGATCGCAAAAATAACTTTTTCGCGCATGTTGATGTCGGTCAGTTTGGCGACGTGCGAGTTGGCGACTGCACCGAAGATCACGCGCTTGTACATCCACAACGTGTAAGCCGCACCGAAGACCAGAGTGGAAGCCGCGGCAAAGGCGTACCAGAAATTCGCTTTCACCGCGCCCAGGATCACCATGAATTCACCGACGAAACCGCTGGTGCCCGGCAGGCCGACATTGGCCATCGCAAACAGCATGAAGAAGGCGGCGAATACCGGCATGGTGTTGGCCACACCGCCGTAATCTGCGATGTTGCGTGAGTGCATCCGGTCATAAAGAACGCCGATACACAAGAACAGTGCGCCTGACACAAAACCGTGCGAAATCATTTGCAGCAGCGCGCCTTCCATGCCGTATTGGTTAAAAATGAACAAACCCAGCGTGACGAATCCCATGTGGGAGATCGACGAATATGCCACCAGTTTCTTCATGTCGGTCTGGGTCAATGCCACCAGACCGATATACACAACCGCAATCAGCGACAGTGCGATCATGCCTCCGGCTAGATGATGGCTGGCATCCGGCACGATAGGTATGGAGAATCGCAGAAAACCATAAGCACCTACTTTCAGCATGATCGCCGCCAGTATCACAGAACCTCCGGTAGGTGCTTCTACGTGGGCATCCGGCAACCATGTATGCACCGGGAACATAGGCACTTTCACCGCGAAGGCGAAGAAAAATGCGATGAAGATCAGGATCTGTGCAGTCATCGGAATCGCGACCTGATGGAAATCAAGTATCTCAAAACTGCCTCCGGACAGGTTGTAGAGGTAGATCAATGCCACCAGCATCAGCAGTGAACCGAGCAATGTGTAGAGGAAGAACTTGACCGCCGCATACACCCGATTTTCACCGCCCCAAACACCGATGATCAGAAACATCGGGATCAGCATGGCTTCCCAGAACACATAGAACAGCACCGCATCAAGCGCGGCGAATACACCGATCATGACGCCCGACATGATCAGGAAGGATGCCATGTATTGCGCGACACGCTTCTCGATCACCTGCCAACCGGCAAGAACCACAATGGGGGTGAAGAAAGAAGTAAGCAGAATGAACAGTACCGAGATGCCATCCACACCGAGGTGGTAGTGGATGTTGAAACGGGCGATCCATTCATGCATCTCGACGAACTGCATCTCTGAAGTATCGCGCACAAATCCGGTATACAGCGGTATCGTCACCAGAAAGCCCAGCACCGAACCAACCATCGCCAGGAAACGTGCCAACTGGGCATTCTTGTCGTTGCCGGTGGCCAGCACCAGAATGCCGAAGATGATCGGCAACCAGATCGCGACGCTAATTATAGGTAATCCAAAAAACATGCTTTCATTCCTTCATTGTCATTCCAACCCAGCCTCCCCAGACAAGCATGCGCAGAGCCTATCAAACGGATGGTCTAACGTGATTGAGGGGTGTGGTTGGTTTTATTCAAGCCAGTTCCTCACCGTCAGCAGCACGAATACGCCGATGATCATCGAAAACGCATAGTGATAGATATAGCCGGACTGAAGATGCCTGAGCACCCTGGAGAATGTCCCCACCAGCTTCGCTGTACCGTTCACCATCACTCCGTCGATCAGTTTCACGTCGCCGAATATCCACAAAAAGCGGCTCGCGCCGCGCGCGCCGCCGGCAAAGAACCAGTCGTTGAAACGGTCGAAATAGTATTTATTGTCCAGCAAAGTGTAGATAGCGTGAAAACGCTTCTGGATAGCGGCCGGGATGTCCGGGCGCTTCATATAGAAGTACCATGCTGTCACGACGCCGGACACAGCAATCCAGACCGGATATTCCTGCACCACATGCACAACCATTGCAAACGGCCCGTGAAACTCACTTGCCAACTCTGCCATGCCGGGATGTTCAGTTGAAACGAAAATAGCCTCTTTAAAATAGTCGCCAAACAACAGCGGTTCGATGGTGATATAACCGATGAAGACCGACGGGATGGCCAGCAAAACAAGCGGCAACGTCACCACCCAGGACGACTCGTGCGGCTTCTGCCCCGGCGCGAGGCCGTGGTGGTGATCCGCAGACACCTCTTCGTCTGCATGATCGCCGTGGTGATCATGGTGTGCTTTGCCGAAACGCTCCTCGCCATGGAACACCAGGAAGTACATGCGGAACGAATAGAAGGCAGTGACGAACACCCCCGCCACTAAAGCAATATAGGCAAACCCGGCACCCGGCAGGTTCGATACTTCGACTGCTTCGATGATGCTGTCCTTGGAATAGAAACCGGAGAAAAACGGAGTGCCGATCAACGCCAATGTGCCGATCAGCGAAGTGATCCAGGTGACCGGCATATATTTCCTCAGCCCGCCCATGTTGCGGATGTCCTGGTCGTGGTGCATGGCGATGATCGCGCTACCGGCGGCAAGGAACAGCAGCGCCTTGAAGAAGGCATGGGTCATCAGGTGGAAGATCGCCACCGAGTAAGCGGAGGCACCCAGCGCCACGGTCATGTAGCCCAGCTGCGACAGGGTGGAATAGGCGATCACGCGCTTGATGTCGTTCTGGACAATGCCGAGAAAACCCATGAACAGTGCGGTGATCGCGCCGATCACCATCACGAACGACAATGCAGTATCGGACAATTCGAATAACGGCGACATGCGTGCCACCATGAAGATACCGGCAGTCACCATGGTCGCGGCGTGGATCAGCGCGGAGATCGGGGTCGGGCCTTCCATCGAATCGGGCAGCCACACATGCAGCGGAAACTGTGCCGATTTTCCCATCGCTCCGATAAACAACAATATGCATATTGCTGTCAGTAAATTCACCGACATGCCGGGAATCGGCGCGAAATCTGCAGCGTGTCTGGCAGAGCTGGCGAATACGGCAGCATAATCAAGCGTACCGAATACCATCAGCACCAAAGCGATGCCCAACAGAAAACCGAAGTCACCGACGCGATTCACCAGAAAAGCTTTCAGGTTGGCGTAGATCGCGGTCGGCCGGTCGTACCAGAAACCGATCAGCAGATAGGATACCAGTCCCACCGCTTCCCAGCCGAAGAACAGTTGCATGAAATTGTTGGCCATCACCAGCATCAGCATGGAGAAGGTGAACAGCGAGATGTAGCTGAAAAAACGCTGATAGCCGGGGTCCTCTGCCATATAGCCTATGGTGTAGATATGCACCATCAGCGACACGAAGGTGACCACCAGCATCATCAAGACAGTCAGGCGATCGATCAGGAAACCAACCTGAAAACTGGTATCACCTGAGGTCAGCCAGGTGTAAACCGCACCGTTGAACATATGGCCTTCCTGCACATCTTCGAAGATGGCCAGAGAAGCAAAGAAGGAAACGGCCACCAGCGCGATGGTTATGCGGTGCGACCAGGCTCGCCCCAGCTGCTTGCCAAACAACCCGGCGATGATCGCCCCGGCCAGCGGAGCCAGCGGAACCAGCAAATAAAGGCTTTGCATATTCATCTGCATCAACCTTTCAAACTGTCAAGATCATCTACATTGATGGTGTTCAGGTTGCGGAACAGCACCACCAGGATCGCCAGCCCGATGGCGGCCTCGGCCGCGGCCACGGTGAGGATGAAGAACACGAACACCTGTCCGGCTGCATCGTTCAGGTAATGCGAGAACGCCAGGAAGTTGGTGTTCACCGCCAGCAGCATCATCTCGATCGCCATCAGCAGCACGATCAGATTCTTGCGGTTCAGGAAAATGCCGACCACGCTGATGGCGAACAACACGGCACTCAGTACCAGATAATGCGACAGTGTTAGCACTCTTTCCTCTCCCTTTATTGGTTTAGTCTTTGCGCTCTGGCGGGTGCCCGGCCAAATGTTTTTCGGACTGCATGGGAATGATACGCAAGCGGTCCGCCTTCTTGACCGCAACCTGCTCGGAGACCACCTGCGATTTGGCATCCTTGCGGCGCCGCAAGGTCAGTGCGATCGCGGCAACCATCGCCACCAGCAGGATCACGGCGGCAATCTCGAACGGATACACATAGTCGGTATAGATCAAACGTCCCAACTCTTTAGTGTTGCTGTAATCAGCTGCATGCTTGACAGCGGCACTGCCTTGGGAAGACACTTGTGCGCCCAATACCCAGATCATCTCGAATGCCATCAATCCGGCCAGAGCCGCACCAAATGGCAGCCAACGCCAGAAACCTTCGCGGAGCCGCACCAGATTGATATCCAGCATCATCACCACGAACAGGAACAGCACCATCACGGCGCCGACGTAAACCAGCACCAGCGCGATGGCCAGAAATTCGGCTTCCAGCAACAGCCATATCCCCGCCGAACTGATGAATGCGAGCACTAGATAGAGTACCGCATGCACCGGATTGCGTGCAGTGATCACACGCAAGGCCGCGTACACGATCAACGCCGCGAATACATAAAACACGATGGTTTCAAAATTGATAGTTACAAAATTCATTAACTTGCCCTCTATCCCTCTTTTCGGCCTGCTTATCGGTACTTGGCGTCCGCGGCCCTATCCCTGGCGATCTGTTCCTCATATTTATCGCCTATCGCCAGCAACATCGGTTTGGTGTAATACAAGTCACCGCGCTTTTCACCGTGATATTCGAACACGCGCGTTTCGACGATCGCGTCCACCGGGCAGGACTCTTCACAAAAACCGCAGAAGATGCACTTGGTCAGATCAATGTCGTACTGCGTGGTGCGTCTTGTGCCGTCCTCGCGTTCGGCCACTTCGATCTTTATCGCCAGCGCCGGACAAACCGCTTCGCACAGCTTGCAACCGATGCAACGCTCTTCGCCATTGGCATAGCGGCGCAGCGCGTGCAGCCCGCGAAACCGGTAGCTCTGCGGGGTCTTTTCTTCGGGAAACTGCACAGTGATCTTGCGTGCAAAGAAATACCGCCCGGTCAGCGCCATGCCCTTGACCAGCTCGAACAGCAGGAAGGTCTTGAAGAAGTTCTTGATCTTTTCCATATTCATCCCCTCTGCTTACCAGACCCAGAGCGAGGTCTGCATCCACACCGCGATCACCACAACCCAGATGATGGTGAGCGGGATGAAAACTTTCCAACCGAGACGCATGAGCTGGTCATAACGGTAACGCGGGAAAGTCGCGCGAAACCACAGGAACAGGAACAGGATGAATGAAACCTTGCCCAGCAGCCAGATGAAGCTGTCCGGCAGGAACGGCAACGGAGACAACCATCCGCCCAAAAACATGATCGAAGTCAGGAAGGCGATCAGTATCATGTTGGCATATTCGGCCAGGAAGAACAGTGCAAACGCCATGCCGGAATATTCCACATGGAAACCCGCAACGATCTCCGACTCGCCTTCGGCCATGTCGAACGGCGCGCGGTTGGTCTCGGCCACGCCTGAAATCAGATACACCATGAACATAGGAAACAGCGGGATCACATACCAGTTCAGCGCCCCCAGACTGCCATGCTGGCCGCGCACGATGTCGGTCAGATTCATGCTTTGCGAAACCATCAATACACACACAAGCGCGAATCCCATCGCGATCTCATATGACACGATCTGCGCCGCAGAACGCACTGCGCCGAGGAATGCATATTTGGAATTGGAAGCCCATCCGGCAATGATGATGCCGTATATTCCCAGTGAGGTCATCGTCAGGATATACAGCAGCCCGGCATTGACATTGGCCAACGCCATCCCTTCGCTGAACGGCACGACCGCCCAGGCTGCCAGCGCGGGAGCCAAGGCCATGATAGGTGCCAGGACGAACAGGAATTTACTGGAACCGGTCGGAATGATGATTTCCTTGAGAAACAATTTCACACCGTCGGCAATCGGTTGCAGCAGCCCGAAATAGCCGACGCGATTCGGCCCGATGCGGATCTGCATGTAGCCGATCACCTTGCGTTCGGCCAACGTCAGATAGGCGACGGTGCCCATGATAGGCAGCACGATGGCGAGTATCTTCACGATCGTCCAGAGCGGCAGCCAAGCCGGACCGAGCAGGTCCTGCCCGGCATGTTCCAGAGTCTGCAGCAACTCCATCATGCCCGCTCCCCGGTTTGACCAGCGACTTGGCTGCCGTCTTTGGGCAGCCTAGTCGAATGGCCAGTAGTTATTTCAATCGGTTCCACTGATATCTCTCCAAACATCGCTCCCAGCTGCTCAGTCAGGGGATGACCCGCTGCAACACGCGCGGTCCGCATTGCAAGCCGGTCATTCGCTTGAACTGTCAGGCGCACGCTCCCGTCGCCCTGGCTGACCTTGACAGTGTCGCCGGAATTCAAACCCAGTTTGTGCAGCTCGCTGCTATGCAAAGCCACACAAGGTGTTGCCGCATCTCGAGTCTCCTGCAATGCTGTCGCGCGACGCACTACCGCGTCGGCCAAATAGATCGGCACGTCGCTGACACGTTGCAGGCCCTGATTGCTGCCGCTGGTCGCGACTTGAAGTGCGACGGCGGGAATATGATTATTCAACTTGTAGGCTAAGTCTGTTGCTTTGGGGAGCACTTCATCGCGCACCGCTTCGCTGGCGTCATAATCAAATCCGGAGACATTCAGCAGATTGCCCAGCACGCGCAATACCTTCCAGGCCGGTCGCGCTTCGCCCAGCGGCTTGACCGCTCCCTTGAAACTTTGCGCAAGTCCTTCAGTATTCACAAACGTGCCGGAAGTTTCCGTGAACGGGGCAATCGGCAGAAGTACGTCGGCGTATTCGGTCGCGCGGTGTTTGTAGGCTGATAATGCCACCACCATATCGGCAGCTTGCATCGCAGTCATCGCCCGCTGCGGATCGTGCATATCCAGCTCCGGCTCGACGTTCAACAGCACATAAGCCTTGCGCGGGGATGCCAGCATCTGTGCGGCATTCATGCCCTGCTTGCCGTTGCCGAACGGCACAGCTCCGGCCAGATAGGCACCTACGCTGTTCGACGCTTCTCCAAGGAAACCGAATTTTGCTCCGCCAAGAATTGCTATCTGTTCTGCCAGCATCGCGATCTGCACGGCCTGCGGATGCTGTTGCGCGAAATTGCCCAACAATACTGCGGCACGCTCACCAGTTGCCAGACTGCGTGCGATGCCTTTGGTCTGCTCGGATGGTTGTACCGCTTCAATGGCCCTTTGCATTTCACTGGAAAGGACGACTGATTTTTCTGCGGAGAGCGCCTTCAGTATTTGTGCCAGCACGTTTACCAACTGGTCCGGCGCAATAATCGATTTATTGGCGACATGCATCAGTAAATCATCGTCGCTGGAATGCACAATGTTGGCTTGCGCGCCATGTTTGACTGCCTGACGCACGCGGTACGCCAGTAAAGGATGGTCTTTGCGCAGAAAACTGCCGACGATCAAGAAACGGTCTCGCGTGTTGATTTCCGCAACCGTCATACCCAGCCATGGCAGGAATTGACTGGGCTCTCCTCCATCAGAGGAGGCGGTCGTCCCTTCCCCCTTTGAGGGGGAGAGCGGAGCGAGGGGGCTATTAGGATGAGGGTGTTTTTCGGCCTGTTTACCATCGGAAGAAAAATCGGATTGGCGCAAGCGGAAATCGATGTTGTTGCTGCCGATGCCGCGCATCAATTTCTGCAACAAGTAAAGTTCCTCAACCGTGCTGTGCGGCGTAGCCAGCGCGGCGATCTGGTCCACTCCCTCACTGCCGGTAATTTGTCGCAAACCATTCGCCACATATTCCAGCGCAGTTTGCCATTCAACTTCCAGCCACTTCCCATCCTGCTTGAGCATCGGTTTGGTCAAACGCTCCGGCGCGTTCAGCCCTTCGTAGCTGAATCTGTCCTTGTCGGATATCCAGCATTCGTTTACATCTTCGTTCTCGATCGGTAAAACGCGCATCACTTTGTTGTCCTTCACCTGCACAACCAGGTTCGAACCCAACCCGTCATGCGGGCTGACCGATCTGCGCTGCGACAATTCCCAGCTGCGTGCGGTGTAGCGGAACGGTTTGCTGGTCAACGCGCCTACCGGGCACAGATCGATCATGTTGCCGGACAATTCCGAATCCACCGTGCTGTTCACAAAGCTCATGATCTCGGCGTGCTCGCCGCGAAACGCCATACCCAGCTCCATCACGCCGGCGATCTCCTGTCCGAAACGCACGCAGCAGGTACACTGGATGCAGCGGCTCATCTCTTCGGTGGAAATCAGCGCGCCAATGTCCTTGTGCATCACGATGCGCTTTTCTTCGCTGTAGCGCGAAGCGCCGCTGCCATAACCCACAGCCAGATCCTGCAACTGGCATTCGCCGCCCTGGTCGCAGATCGGGCAATCAAGCGGATGGTTTATCAGCAAGAACTCCATCACACCCTGCTGTGCCTTCACCGCCATTTCAGAATGGGTGCGGACTTTCATTCCATCGGTAGCGGGTGTCGCGCAGGCCGGCAGGGGCTTGGGCGCTTTTTCAACCTCAACCAGGCACATGCGGCAGTTGGCCGCGATGGAAAGTTTCTTGTGGTAGCAAAAATGCGGGATATAGATGCCGAGCTTGTTCGCCGCGTCCATCACGGTGGAACCGCGCGCGGTTTCGACCGGCCTTCCATCAATTTCAATGTTGATCATTAGTGAACCTTTAAAAACCCAGATTTCTTCCCAATTGATTAAACTACTAGCCATTCCACTACGTCGCCAAAAAACGGCAACCAAGTGGCTGGTTATGCTGCGTTGCGTAAAAAATTTCTTGCTTACATATACACCATATGCGGCGCGGCAAAACGAAGTTTCAGTGCAGGGTAACCTTTAGGTTGGCCGAAACTAAAATTTTTTGCGAGCAGCCGCTTCGCGGCTTGCCTGCTTACCCCTTTCCCGCGCCTTGCTGACGATTCCGCACTGGCTGCTTTTGCCCGTAGCGGATCGTCGTCCCCTTGCGGGGCATTTGGGCGAATTCTGAATTTTTAGAGCTCCCCATTACTCACATTACCCGTGTCACACCAAACAACGCTTGTGTTCGATGTGATATTCAAATTCGCCGCGGAAATGCCTGAGCATGCCCTGCACCGGCCACACTGCAGCCTCGCCCAACGCGCAAATCGTGCGTCCCGCAATGTTCTCGCCCACGCTTAACAACAAATCCAGATCTTCCTTGCGGCCTTCGCCGTGCTCGATGCGATGCACGATGCGATACAGCCAGCCGGTACCTTCGCGGCAAGGCGTACACTGCCCGCAGGATTCCTCGTAATAGAAATAGGACAATCTTTCCAGTGCCCGCACCATGCAGGTCGTCTCATCCATCACGATCACCGCGCCGCTGCCCAAACCGGATCCCGCCTTGGAGATGGCATCGAAATCCATGGTCAGGTCCATCATGATATTGGCAGGCAACACCGGCATTGACGATCCGCCCGGAATCACCGCCTTGAGTGTGTGGCCATGGCGGACACCGCCAGCCAGCTCCAGCAACTCGCTGAATGGTGTGCCCAGAGGCACTTCGAAATTGCCGGGATTGTTCACATGACCGGACACGGAGAACAACTTCGTACCGCCATTGTTGGGCTTCCCCAGCTCGAGGAATTTCTGGCCGCCGTGATTGATGATATAGGGAATGCTGGCAAAGGTTTCGGTGTTATTGATGGTGGTTGGCTTGCCATATAGACCGAAGCTGGCCGGGAACGGCGGCTTGTAGCGCGGCTGGCCCTTCTTGCCTTCCATGGATTCCAGCAGAGCGGTTTCTTCGCCGCAGATATATGCGCCATAACCCAGATGATTGTGCAGGTCGAAACTGAAATCCGAGCCCATGATGTTTTCGCCCAGATAACCTGCGTCACGCGCCAGATCACACGCTTCCTCCATGCGCTCGTAGGCTTCAAATATTTCACCATGCACATAGTTGTAGCCGGTCTTCACACCCATGGTGTAAGCGGCGATCGCCATGCCTTCGATGAGCAGATGCGGGTTGTAAAGCAGAATGTCCCAGTCCTTGCAGGTACCCGGCTCGCCCTCGTCGGAATTGCATACGATGTATTTGTCTCCAGCGTAATTCTTCGGCATAAAGCTCCACTTCAGGCCGGTCGGAAAACCTGCTCCGCCCCGTCCGCGCAGCGCGGACAGCTTGACCTCGGCGATGATCGCATCGGGTGCCATCTTCGTGGTCAGCACCTTGCGCAACGCCTGATAGCCGCCGACCTTGAGATAATTCTCCAGCGTCCACGGCTGCTCGAAATCCATCGTGGTTTGGGTAACCGGGCCTCTCATAATATATCCAGCCCTCTCATGATTTATCCAGCTCCACCAAAATTTTATCGATCTTTTCAGGGGTCAAACGGCCACAGATTTTTTTGTTGTTCAGCGTGAACAACGGCGCATCCTTGCATGCGCCCATGCATTCGCCTTCGCGCAAACCATACTTGCCGTCCGCGGAAACTTCGCCCAAACCGATACCCAGCTTATCCTGCAGATAGGTCACGGTATCCTCGGCGCCACCCAACACGCATGAAAGATTGGTGCACACTGTGATGACGTGCTTGCCCATCGGCTTGAGATTGTACATATGATAAAAGGTCGCCACTTCGTACACGGCAATCTGGGCCATACCCAGATAAGACGCGATCTCCGCCATATCCTCGGTGGCGATCCAGCCTTTTTCGTCCTGCACGAAACGCAACGCCGACATCACCGCAGACTGCCGCTGATCCGCCGGATACTTCTTCAATTCGCGGTCGATCTTGACTTGTATTTGTTCGGATAACATTAGCGGTCCACCTCACCAAATACGATGTCCTGGGTACCGATAATGGTCACCACGTCGGCAATCATGTGGCCGCGCGACATCTCATCCAGCGCGGCCATATGCGCAAAACCCGGGGCGCGTATCTTCATGCGATAGGGTTTGTTCGCACCGTCCGAGATCAAATAAATACCAAACTCACCTTTGGGATGTTCCACCGCCGCGTAAGCTTCGCCGGCAGGCACATGCATCCCTTCGGTGAACAGCTTGAAGTGATGGATCAACTCTTCCATATTCTGCTTCATGGATTCACGATCGGGCGGAGCAAACTTGGAATTGTCTGTCATCACCGGGCCAGGATTTGAGCGCAACCAGGCGATGCACTGCTGGATGATGCGGTTGGACTGGCGCATCTCTTCGACGCGCACCAGATAACGGTCATAAGAGTCACCTGTCTTGCCGACCGGGATATCAAAATGCAGGCGGTCATAGACTTCGTAGGGCTGCTTCTTGCGCAGATCCCATTCCACTCCCGAACCGCGCAGCATCGGGCCGGTGAAGCCGAGGGCCAGCGCGCGTGCCGGCGTGACCACGCCGATGCCCACGGTACGCTGTTTCCAGATGCGGTTATCCGTCAGCAGGGTCTCGTATTCATCCACACATTTGGGGAAACGACTGGTGAAGTCTTCGAGAAAATCGAGCAGCGAGCCCTGGCGATTCTCGTTGAGTTTTTTTACCGCTGCAGCGTTGTGGATCTTCGATGCCAGATATTGCGGCATGCTATCCGGCAGATCGCGGTACACACCGCCCGGACGATAGTAGGAGGCATGCATGCGCGCGCCGGATGCGGCTTCATACACATCCATCAAGTCTTCACGTTCACGGAAGCAATAAAGGAATACGGTCATCGCACCGATATCCAGCCCGTGCGCGCCCAGCCAAAGCAGATGGTTCAGAACACGGGTGATCTCGTCAAACATCACGCGTATGTACTGGGCGCGCAACGGCACTTCGATCCCTGCCAGCTTCTCGACCGCCATCACATAAGCATGTTCGTTGCTCAGCATCGAGACGTAATCGAGACGATCCATGTATGGCAAGGCTTGCAGGAAGGTCTTGTGCTCGGCGAGTTTCTCGGTGGCACGATGCAGCAATCCGATGTGCGGATCGGCGCGCTCGATGACTTCGCCGTCCAGTTCCAGAACCAGACGAAGCACGCCATGCGCGGACGGGTGCTGCGGGCCAAAATTCATGGTGTAATTTTTAATTTCAGCCATGGCTGCGCACCTGATTACCGGTATTGTTGGGATTGCTGGCGTAATTTTCTTCGCGCACGATACGCGGCGTGACTTCGCGAGGCTCGATCGAGACCGGTTGATAGATTACCCGTTGCTGGGCCGGGTCATAACGCATTTCCACGTGGCCGGACAGGGGAAAGTCCTTGCGGAACGGATTGCCGACGAAACCATAGTCGGTCAGGATGCGGCGCAGGTCGGGATGTCCGGTGAACACAAAGCCGAACAGATCGAATGCCTCACGCTCGTACCAGTTGGCGCAAGGCCATATTTCCGCGACGGAAGGCAACACCGGGAAACTATCGTCCCCGGCATACACGCGTACACGCAAACGCGCGTTATGCGTCACCGACAGCAGGTGGTACACCACGGCAAAGCGGAACGGGGAAATCACAGATGCCTCATCGGATTTGAGATAGGCCCCTCCTTCGCAGATATCGCTGCCGTAAGTAAAGTAATCCACACCGCACAGGTCTATCATTTGTTCGAAGCGCAACTTCGGCTCATCGCGCAGACGATTCAGCACGCCCAGCATGTCGGCAGACTTGACCACGACGGTCAACTCTCCCAGTTTTTCCTCCACGCTGACCAGCTTTTCGCCAAACAGCCCTGTCAAATCAGCACGCAAGGTACTCAAATCAGCAGCCATATGTAATCGTCCTAGCGGGCAATGGTATTGGTACGTTTGATTTTGTTCTGCAACTGGATGATGCCGAACAACAGCGCCTCGGCTGTCGGCGGACAGCCCGGCACATACACATCGACCGGCACGATGCGATCACAGCCGCGCACCACCGAATAGGAATAGTGATAATAGCCGCCGCCGTTCGCACAGGAGCCCATCGAAATCACCCAGCGCGGCTCGGCCATCTGGTCGTAGACCTTGCGCAAGGCGGGAGCCATCTTGTTGCACAGCGTGCCGGCCACGACCATCACGTCCGATTGTCGCGGGCTGGGACGGAACACCACACCGAAACGGTCCAGATCGTAACGCGCCGCGCCGGCATGCATCATTTCCACCGCGCAACACGCCAAACCAAAAGTCATCGGCCAAAGCGAACCGGTGCGCGTGTAATTGATGATCGTGTCCAGAGATGTGGTAACGACACTTTTTTCCAGTATGCCTTCAATGCCCATGACTGACCTCTTGCAAACCATAGCCATGCAGATGACAGTTGCTCATGCCGTCGCCTCCCATGATCGCAGCGAAAATTCCAAGTGCATCGTGTCGGCGCCCAGCAGCACTCGCGGACGGTCACATCCCCGCTGCGCGGGGCCCCTGTTTCCTGCTCGCGCTGCTACTCCCATTCCAGCGCCCCTTTCATCCACTCATAGATAAAGCCCACCACCAGGATGGCCAAAAAGATCATCATGGAGACAAATCCGAAAGTGCCGATCTCCTTGACAACGATGGCCCACGGGAAAAGGAAAGCGATTTCGAGATCGAACAGGATGAACAGGATGGCAACGAGGTAATAACGCACATCGAATTTCATGCGCGCATCTTCAAACGCCTCAAAACCGCACTCATAAGGGGAGAGCTTTTTGCTGTCCGGACGATTGGGAGCTGCCAGTTTTCCCAGTATTACAGGCACTACGCCCATCGCGATTCCCACGCAGATGAACAACAGCACCGGAAAATAGTTTTCCAACATTGGGCCTTCCCCCTCTGTTTATACTCGTGAGTTAACCCGGATCATTTTTAATTTCTTATAGGTTGCCTATTTTACCAACACGCGCACGCATCGGGTTAAATCCTGGTGCGGATGGGGAGACTCGAACTCCCACGCCCTTGCGGGCACAAGCACCTCAAGCTTGCGTGTCTACCAATTCCACCACAACCGCGATACCGCTACCAATCTATTTCGGAATGTCCTTGGCCTTGGAATCGTCTGCCGGGACTGCAGCAGGTGCGACGGTGGCTGCCTTAGTAGCAGCCGGATTTACTTTATCCATCACCCCGAGCTTTTCTGTGGGATGGGAATAAATGTAAGTCAGCGACAAGCTGGTAATAAAAAACAGCGTCGCAGCCACTGCCGTACTGCGACTGAGAAAATTTGCGGAACCGCTGGAACCAAACAGGCTACCAGCCGAACCTGTGCCGAACGCTGCGCCCATGTCGGCACCTTTGCCGTGTTGCATCAGCACAAGACCCACCAATACCATCGCCGTCAAAACGTGCACTACCCAAACTAATGTTTCCACTTTCTACCCCAAACCAATGAAATTATTTTTGTGCCGCGCGACATATCGCCACGAACTCATCCGCCACCAGCGAAGCCCCGCCGATCAGACCGCCATCAATGTCAGGCATCCCGAACAACTCGACCGCATTCGCCGCCTTGACGCTGCCGCCATAGAGTATACACAAGCTCTGCGCCACTTGGCTATCCTGTTGTGCGACGCGCTGGCGAATGAACGCATGAACCGCTTGCGCCTGTTGGGGTGTGGCGGTTTTTCCCGTTCCGATCGCCCAAACCGGTTCATAAGCGATCACCGCCTTGGCCAGAGCCCGGGCACCCGCGCGATTCAGCACCGCATCCAACTGCGTGGCAACCACTTGCTCGGTGATACCGGACTCGCGTTCCGCCAGCGTCTCTCCCACGCAAAAGATCGGTTTCAAACCCGCCTTGATGGCCGCATCGAACTTGGCAGATGCGATTTCATTGCTCTCATGAAACAGACCGCGCCGTTCCGAATGACCGATGATCACATAGCTGCAGCCAAAATCAACCAGCATTCCCGGGGCGACCGCACCCGTGAACGCACCTTCTTCCTGAGGACTGAGATTCTGCGCCCCCCAGGCCACGTTGCTACCCTGCAGCAGGGACTGCGTTTGCGCCAGGTAAGGGTAAGGGACGCACACCGCATAGTCGGCATCATGCAGGTCGCGCACACCCTTCAGAACACCTTGCAATAACGCCTGATTGCGTGCCAGGCGACCATACATCTTCCAGTTTCCCACAACCAGTTTGCGGCGCATCCCGTTTCCACCCCATAAGACATCAAAGGATATGATGCTACCCGCGAACACATTTGCGGTCAACGAAACGGATCGGACAAAGCGGATTCGAAGTGGCTTGATGTCTTATAGATATTCGTATCTGCGTCACGCTCGCAGTAAGCATGCGAACATTAGCAAATACCGGTTGAGTAGGCAGACTGAAAGGGATCGACGTGAATTTGGCTCATCGAGGCACCCGCAAAGAAGGTTTGTTTTTTTGCCGCATTGACCATGTCCGGATTACCGCACAAAAATACGCGCCAACCGGAAAGATCGGGATTTTCAGCTAGCGCAACATCCAGAACCATTCCTTGCGCATACCCCGCCGGTGCTTCTCCTTCGGATACGCATGGCACATAAGTGAAATTGGGATGAGTCTGCGCAAGCTTTTTCAATTCCTCGACCAGATAAAACCCCCCGGTGTCGTAGCTGCCATGGTAAAGACTGAGCTTACCTTGATGTCCATGCAATAGCGCGTCGCGGATGATGCCATATAGGGGAGCCAGGCCGCAGCCGGTCGCAATGAGAAGAATATTCTGTCCGGGATTGCCAGGGACGTAAAAGCAATCGCCGGTCGCCTCCGATATCGTGACTTCATCACCTGCCTTGAGTTTTGTAAAAACCCAGCCGCTAACCAAGCCGCCTGGAACCTTCCTCACGTTGAGAAAGAGTTCTTCACTCAGTTCGGGAATACTTGCCAATGAATAGCAGCGCGAGGTGGTTTCGTCCTTGTATAGACTGATGAACTGCCCGGCCTTGTATTCGAAGAGCCGGGAAGGTTTTAGTCTGATGCCAAGTATTTCGGCGTTGAGGAATTCGACCCTTGTCACTTTGGCCGAAAGTTTACCCATCCCCGCCTCTGGAAGAACGACCTCGATGTCATGTTCCGGATAGCATGAACAAGCCAAGAAGTAATTCTGGGCAGCGAGGGTCAGCTTTAACCCGGCCTTTGACTTCTCCGGTACCGTACCCTTGACCGCGCGCATCAGACAGGATTGGCAGATACCGGAATGGCAGGAAGAGGGAACGGGAATCCCATGGGTAATCAAACAATCGAGAACCGAATTCTCCCCGCACTCGTATGACTGCCCGCCATAAACAACTTTGGCCATGGATTCCTGACCTTATTTGCCCAAAACGTCTTTTCTCGTGGTTTCACACAGTGCGGCGACTTGTGCGATCAGCTTATCAGCAACCTTAAGTTCCTTAAGCGTGGCAGCAAGATCCTCCACCACAGCGTCAAAATGTGTATCGTTAAGACCCATTTTCACGAGATGTGCATGGCCTTTCCTCATATCCATGCCGGTGTAGTTGTTCGGTCCACCGAAAGCCATCGTCAGAAATGCCTTTTGCTTGGCTGCCTGTTTTTCCATATCGACATCGTCGAAGAACCGCTTGATACGGTCATCCTTCAAGACCTTGCGATAAAAAATATCCACTGCGGCGTTAACAGCACCTTCCCCTCCAATTTCGCTATACAGACTCATGATCACTCTCCAAATTAATTTGAACTTGCTGCCGGAACATTCCGGCAATTGAATAAATACCTACCTGGACGTACATTCGAGCCGCCATGGACAAACTCAGCTTTAATATATATCCTAAATATATCTTATTTCCCTTTAACAGCCAAGTCAAGAGCAAAGCAATGGCAAAATATAAAAAAATGGGGGATAGCAATCGGAATGACAGAAACTGGCGAAGATGCATGGTCTGCACGTATCATGCGGGCATCATGGTCTGGCCTCCCAATGCAACAGGCCCGCTATGCAGTTTTGCACTACATAGTTAACCCGGAAAGGCACGAAATGCGTTTGACTCTTTACACCGATTATTCGCTGCGCGTCCTTATTTATCTTGCAGGACGTGAAGATGAATCCGTGACGATCACCGAACTGGCCGACTTCTATAAGATTTCGCGCAACCATCTGGTCAAGGTGGTGCACAACCTGGGACTCAACGGCTACATACTGACCACAAGGGGAAGGAACGGCGGCATCAAACTCGCCCGTGGCGCAAAAGAGATTCCGATCGGCGAAGTGGTGCGGTCAACCGAACCCGATTTCGATCTGCTCGAATGTTTCAATCCTGCCACGGACAAGTGCGTGATTTCCCGCTCCTGCAGCCTGAAAGGCGTCCTGTTCAACGCGCAAGCCGGCTTCCTGGGCGTACTCGACAAATACACGCTGGCCGACATAGCCAAGGCATCGAGGAAGGTATTGCCTGCTTTCAAATCCATCCCGATCACTTCTGCCTAATGGTTTATCTATGTGATGCCGGTGTTAAGCCACGGCCAGTGCATCAATCTTGGCACGACTCGGTGCGGCAGATCGGCAACTCCTACAACACCATAGCCAACGGCATGGAGCAGATGATGACCCTGAGCATCCTCATCTTCGGCGCCTCCCCTGATGAATTAGAGAACCGATAACGGTGATGCGCAAATGACGTTTCGCAACAATAATCTGAATTTATCTTTGGCAGGTTTGGCCATTTTTATTCTGTCAGTCTGCCTGATCGAATATTTCCCCAATGGCATATTCGAAGATGACGCCTATTTCTATTTCCAGATCGCCAGGAACATCCTGGACCTGAATCAATCGACATTTGACGGCATCTCCACCACGAATGGCTATCACCCTCTATGGATGGCCATCCTTGTTGTAGCCGGGGCACCTTTGAAATTGATCGACATTCAGTCTTCGATTATCTATGCAGCCTTTTTTATCGCGGTCAGTTGCCTGGTTTGGGTGCTGATACTTGCGTATCTTGAAGGTTGGGCGATACTGCTGGGCGCAATACTGTCGATATATTGCGGCCTGGGAATGGAAGCGCCGTTGGCGGCGCTTTTTCTGATCCTGATATTTGACCGGATACTGAACGACAAACCGGCGGCAGTTTGGGTTTATCTGATGGTGGCTGCCCGGGTGGATATGGCCATCGTCCTTTTGCCGCTGCTCTTCCTCACCAGGATCAAGGGCAAGAGTCGCATCATAGTGGCTGCCTTGCTGGCTGAAGGGACGATCGCATTGTTCAACTTGCTTATCACCGGTCACCCCTACTCGATCAGCGCGCTGATCAAGTCGAGCGGTGCGGCATTGGGACCGATTGCAATTGCCGCGGAGAATTTTTCCAGTGCCGGCAACCTGTACCGGTATTCGGTTGTAATTGTCGTCAACATTGTCCTGTTTCATTTTATCCGCGAATACACCCGTGCACGCCAACCAAACGATCGAAGGTTGTGAGTCGCGCTGGTCATTACTGCCAACACTTTTTTATTGGCACATACATTTTTATCATCTACCCGCCACTGGTATTTTGCGCCAACCCTGCTGCCACTTTTATATCTTTGGTCAAGGTTAAAGCCGGAAACTCCAAATTCTCAAAACTTCTTCAAAAACACCACGTTTGGCTCTGCATCTCTCGCAGGTATGACAGGAATTGGATCGATCTTATTTGTTGCCTACCTTGTTGTTAATTGGAACGATATGCGTTCGAGCAAGAACTTCTTTGACGAAGCAAGGCGAATCATTCCTGCGGGAAATGCTGTCTATGCCCTGGACGGAGCGGGATATGCAGCCTGGATGCTGAGCGGGCATTTGAAAGTGATCGATGGCGACGGGTTGGTGAATTCTTTTGAATTCCTGCAAAACACGCGGCGCACTTGTGATATGAAAACCTATTTCAGGGAAAACAATATTAATTATTATTTGCTGGACTCAAGCGGGGGAGACAACTGCCCTGTTGCATGCTATTGCCTGAAGGAGGGGCAGTATCACCAGGTGATTGCCTCGAACAGCTCAAGAAAATACGTGAGTTATCGTCTTTTCGAGATGACACCATAAGCCTCTGGAGGAAAATAGCAAAAGTGTCAGCAAAGAGTAACAAGGAAAAGCTGCTCATTACATTTGAAACCCCAGTCTGTGAGCCCTTACGGATGTTGTGGCCTGATTCGATGTTATCTAAGCGGCCTGTACCGGTATCTGGTCGCGTTGCGCGATGATTCGGTTGTGTTCGTCCACATAGACGAGTCGGGGATGGAATTTTTGCAGTTCGATTTCGTTGTACATCGCATAGCTGGCGATGATGATGATATCGCCGGGGCTGGCCTTGTGCGCCGCCGCGCCATTCACGGAGATCACGCCGGAGCCGCGTTGAGCGCGGATCGCATAGGTGGTGAAACGCTCGCCATTGGTGACATTGTAAATATCGATCTGCTGATATTCCCTGATGTCGGCAGCGTCCAGCAAATCGTCGTCGATCGCGCAAGAGCCTTCATAATGCAACTCGGAGTGCGTGACATGCACCCGGTGCAGCTTGGCTTTAAGCATGATTCTTTGCATAAGATACTTCCCTTCCAGACGGGGTGCGGATTATATAACAATCAATCAGCAAGACAAACTTCGACATTATCCAGCAACCGGGTATTGCCCAACCTCGCCGCGGCCAACACTACCAGATCGCGCTGAGCCTGATCTGATTTGAATGGGCTTGCCGGCAGCAGATCGGACTGATTACGAACAGCCACATAATCAACCGACCAAGCTCTTCCAACAAGAGCTTCGACCGTTTGTTGCTGCAAGCGTTCAATGTCGCGCTCGCCTTGCTGTAAGTCCAAACTTATCCGTTGCAGCGTCTGATAAAGAATAATAGCCTCTCCTCGCTCTGCCTTGCTCAAATACTGGTTGCGCGAACTCAGCGCCAGCCCGTCCTCCGCGCGCACTGTCTCGCCGCCGATGATGCGTACTGGCAAATTCAGTTGCGCGACCATCTGGCGGATGATGTGCAATTGCTGGTAATCCTTCTTGCCGAACAGCGCGATCTGCGGCTGCACGATGTTCAGCAGTTTCAGCACCACCGTCGCCATGCCGCGAAAATGTCCGGGACGCGTTGCGCCATCCAGTTCGTTGGCGATTGGCGGCAGCTCGACGAACACGGTTTGTTGCGCGGGATACATTTCGTTGATTGATGGAGCGAACACCACGTCTGCCAAACCCTGCAGCTTGGCGCAATCTGCTTTCAGCGTTCGCGGGTACTTGTCGAAATCCTCGTTCGGCCCGAATTGCAGCGGATTCACGAAGATGCTCGCCACTACGCAGTCGCCATGCTCGCGCGGCAAATTTTCTCGCGCTAGACGCATCAGATTGAGGTGCCCTTCATGCAGATTGCCCATGGTCGGGACAAAAGCGATGGTACGCTCGTCAGCCAGCCGTGCGCGCAGTTCGGCTATGGTTGAAACAACTTGCATCTGTGCCCTCTCACCTAATTCTCTCGCGTGTGGGAGAGAGAAATTAGAAACTATGCGCCGCTGCGGGGAAGGAGCCATCCTTCACCTCGCGCACGTAGCAGGCCACCGCATCCGCGATGGAAGCCGCACCCTGCATGTAATTCTTCACGAAGCGCGCCTTCTTGCCCGGATAAATATCCAGCATGTCGTGCAGCACCAGCACCTGGCCGGAACACGCCGCGCCCGCGCCGATGCCGATGGTGGGGATGGTCAATTGTGCGGTGATCTCTGCCCCCAGCAGCGCGGGCATGGCCTCCAGCACGATCATGCCCGCGCCGGCCTGTTCGAGCGCCATCGCGTCTTCCAATAATTTTTGCGCGGCGTTGGATTCTTTGCCTTGCACACGATAGCCGCCCAACTGGTGTACCGATTGCGGCGTCAGCCCGATGTGGCCGCACACCGGGATGCCGCGTGCGGTGAGAAATTTCAGCGTTTCTACCATAGATGCGCCGCCTTCCAGCTTGACCATCTGCGCGCCCGCCGCCATCAATCGCGCGACATGTGTAAAGGCTTCTTGCGGGTTGACCTGAAAGGTGCCGAACGGCATGTCTGCGACGATGAACGCCTGCTTCGAACCGCGCGCCACGCAAGCCGTGTGGTACACCATATCGTCCAGCGTAACCGGCAGTGTGGTTTCATGTCCCTGCAACACCATGCCGAGCGAGTCGCCGACCAGCAGAACATCCACCCCCTGCCCTTCCAGCAGCGCGGCAAAACTGGCATCGTAACAAGTCAGCACGGCGATCTTCTCGCCCTTGCCGCGCATGGTCTGTAATCTGGTCAGTGTGGTTCGCATCAAAGCCCCCTATCCAAATCCCCCTCGCTCCGCTCTCCCCCTTCGCAGGCGGGAGAACAAGCGATCGAGAAAAACAATTTCAACCCTGCCCCCGGCTGAAAAATTCGCGCGGCCCGCGCATTTCCTCGATACGCTTCAACAGCAAGATGAAATCTTCATCGCCATCGACAAAGTTCAGATGCTCGCTGTTCACCATCAACACCGGCGCCGCATCGTAATGATAGAAGAAATCACTGTAGCTTTGTGCCAGGCGGAACAAATAATTTTCGCTGATGCCGTTCTCGTACGGCTGGGCGCGGCGGCGCACGCGTTCCACCAGTGTTTCCGGCGCAGCCTGCAAATAGATCACCAGATCCGGCACGGGTGACTGCAATTGCAGCGCCCGGAAAATCTGCTGGTACAGCGCAAACTCCTCGTCGTTCAGATTGAGACGTGCAAACAGCGTGTCTTTTTCGAACAGGTAATCCGACACGGTGCTGTTGCGAAACAGGTCCATCTGCGCCAGGTCGCGCACCTCATTGCCGCGCTGGAACAGGAAGAACAATTGGGTCGCCAGCGCATAGCGCGGCTGATCCTGGTAGAACTGGGCGAGAAAGGGATTTTCATCGGGCTTTTCCAGCATCGGCGTGGCGCCGATGTGTTGCGCGAGCCTATGCACGAGGCTGGTCTTGCCGACGCCTATCGGTCCTTCCACGACCACGTAGCGATACTTGTCAAACAGCATCGGGTATCCTTTCCAGAATTTGATCGAGACAACCCGCAAGCGCCAGATCTGCCCGGCCTATCCCGGGGATATGGATATCCGGCACGATCTCCAGCAAGGGCTGCAGCACGAACGCGCGCCCGTGCATCTGCGGATGAGGAATGGTCAGGCCATGCTGATGCAGTTGCACCTCGTCATATAGCAGCACGTCGAGGTCCAGCGTGCGCGGCGCGTTGCGAAAGGTACGCTCGCGGCCATGCTGATGCTCGATATCCAACAGGGCGTTCAACAAGGCACTCGGTGTTAAATCCGTCACGATTTTCGCCACCGCATTCACGAAATCCGGCTGGTTCTGGAAATCAGTCTGATCCGGGCAACCCAGCGGCGCACTGCGATACAGCGATGACCTGGCCGCCAGGCGAGTGCCGGGTAATCCTTCAAGATCAATGAAAGCGCGTTGCAATTGTCTGTGCGGGTCTTCCAGATTGCTGCCCAGCCCGATGAATGCGATGTGCCCCATTATGCTAACGGGCATGGCAACTCCACTGATGATGAAACCGTCCATCCCCGTTTCCCCCACCCTAACCCTCTGATAAAACTACTAGCCATTCGACTAATCTGGCAAACTTCGCCAGCCAAGTCGCTGGTTACCCCAGAGGGAGAGGGAACAAACGATCGCTGCGCGAGTTTCACGTTACTGGCTCATCCGCTGTAACTGCCAGTTCACCCGTTGACGATCCTTCGGGTTTGTTGCGCGGTTTGCGGCGGCGACGTTTCTTGTCTCCCGCCTCTTCCGGCTGCAACATTTCTGCACGGCGCTCGTCACTGGCATCCTGAAATTCGTCCCACCATAATCCGAGTTCATCATTCACTTCGCCGCTGGCGCAGCGCAACAGCAGAAAATCGAATCCGGCACGAAAACGCGGCTGTTCCAACAGACGAAACGGGCGTTGCCCGGCGCGCTGTTCGAAACGTTGCTGCATCAGCCATATCTCTTTCATCACCGCATCCTGGCGATGCGGAATGGCGAGCTGCGCCTTCTGTCTGGCCAACACTTCTTCCATCGCCTCATGCATTGCGCCCACTGGACGCCCGCCCTGCTGAATGCGCAGATTCCACGCCGCCAGCACCTCATGCCACAGCAATGCAGCAAACAAGAATGCGGGTGAGACGGTCTTGTCCTGACTGATACGCTCGTCGGTATTGCGCAACGCCAGCATGATGAACTTCTCGCCCATCGGCTGTTCCCAGATCACGTCCAGCAGCGGCAGCAAGCCATGGTGCAGATTCATCTTGCGCAACTGCTGGATGCACTCCAGAGAATGCCCGGACAACAACATCTTCAATACCTCGTCAAGCAAACGGGCCTGCGGCACGTTGTCGAGCAAGTTTTTCATCTCGGCGATCGGCGCGGCGGTCGCCGCATCCAGCTTGATACCGAGCTTGGCGGACAAGCGAACCGCACGCAGCATGCGCACCGGATCTTCGCGGTAACGCACCAGCGGATCGCCGATGATGCGCAGCAGATGGTCGCGTGTGTCGGCATAACCGCCGTGATAATCGTAGACCTCCTGGGTGGCCGGATCGTAGAACAGCGCATTGGCAGTGAAGTCGCGCCGAGCCGCATCCTGCTCCTGGTCGCCGAACTCATTGTCGCGCAGCAATCGCCCATGCTCGTCGGTCTGCGCATCTTCGGCATCGATCATGCGGCGGAAGGTTGATACCTCCACCACTTCCTCGCCGAACATCACATGCACCAGACGAAAGCGCCGCCCGATGATGCGCGCGCGGCGGAACACGCTGCGCACTTCCTCCGGTGTCGCATCGGTCGCGATATCGAAATCCTTGGGGATACGGCCCAGTAACAGATCGCGCACCGCACCGCCCACAACAAGAGCTTGATAACCCGCCGCTTGCAGCCCGTCGGTGACTCTCAACGCACCATAGCTGATCTGCTCACGTGCCACACCATGCAATCTGAACGGGATCACTTGGGCATTTCCCACCGATCTGGTTCTGGCGGGCTTGCGGAATACCCGCTTGAGGAATTTTTTGATCATGCAATCTTCAGGCAATTGAACACGACGAGGTCGTGTAAGGAGCGCGAATTATACAGCCCCAAAGAAAAACGCGCCTTGCGGCGCGTTCCCGGCTGGTTCGTTAAGTGGATAAGTTTTTTATCCAGCGCCCGTAAAGTTGAGTTGCCACGCCGTTCAAGCGCGACAGCTTGTCATTCATTTGCTGTTGCATCTCGCCCACAGACTGCACTGCGGGACTCGCGCTGCTGGCAGCCACCTCATCCGCACCTACTTCACACCAGGCCGCTATCATCCCGGCGGTCATCTCCACATGACATTGCAGCGCAACATGCTTGCCGATGGCATAGGCCTGATTGGCACAGTATGGGCTGGACAGCAGATGAACCGCACCTTGCGGCAGCGAGAATGTTTCGCCGTGCCAATGGAATGCTTGAAATTTCTGTATGTCACCGAACCAGCTGCGCGCGATGTCGTTGTCCGACACCCGCACCTCGCCCCAGCCGATCTCCTTGACCGGATTGCGTGATACCACGCCGTCGAGCGCCTTGGAGATCAATTGCCCGCCCAGGCAATGTCCCAGCAGCGGAACATCTTTAGTGTAGGCATCACGGATCAATACCTCTACTTTCGGTATCCACGGCAAATCGTCGTTGACGCTCATTGGCCCGCCCATGAAGACTAGCCCGGAATAAGCCGATGCGCTTGGCGGCACGGCATCGCCCGCATCGATATGAATCAACTGCCAGGGGATTTTTCGTTGATCGAGGAATTCCGCCAGGAAACCCGGGCCTTCGGTAGCAGTGTGGCGGAAGATGGCGACGGGTTTCATAAGTTCAGGACTGAGTGGACGAGGACTGGATGCCGAGACATCTTTCTCAGTCCTCAGTTCGTGCCTTAGTCCCGCGTTTTATCCCGCTCGATCAGCGCATAAGCCGAGTGATTGTGTATGGATTCGAAGTTCTCCGACTCGACCACGTAGGCATCGACACGCTGATCCGCATCCAGCACCGCCGCCACGTCGCGCACCATGTCTTCGACAAACTTGGGATTGTCATAGGCGCGCTCGGTGACGAACTTTTCGTCGGGGCGCTTCAGCAAGCCATACAGCTCGCAGGAAGCCTGATCTTCCGCGATGCGAATCACATCTTCGATCCAGACGAACTCGTTGGTGCGTATTGAAAGCGTGACGTGCGAGCGCTGGTTATGCGCGCCGCGCTCGGAAATCTTCTTCGAGCACGGGCACAGGCTGGTGACCGGCACCATCACTTTCATCGTGATGCTAGGCTTGCCTTGTATCGTTTCGCCGATGAGCGTGACTTCATAATCGAGCAGGCTTTGCACCCCGGACACCGGCGCGGTCTTGTTCACAAAATACGGGAAGCTCATTTCGATGTAGCCGGACTTCGCTTCCAGCCGCGTCACCATTTCGCTCAGGATACTTTCGAAAGACTCAACAGATATCTCCCGCTCATGGTGGTTGAGAATCTCGACGAAGCGCGACATGTGCGTGCCCTTGAAATTGTGCGGCAGATGCACGTACATGTTGAATGTGGCGATGGTGTGCTGCACGCCGACATTCTTGTCTTTGACTTTCACCGGATGGCGTATGCCCTTGATGCCGACGCGATCGATCGCCAGGTGGCGCGTATCGGCCGAACTTTGCACATCGGGAATAAAATTTGGCACGGGCTTATTCATGGCGAATGTCCTGTTGAGTTGCGAATGTACGAAATTATAACCAATCCCGACAAATTTACTAGGTCAATTTATTTTGCGCTGGCTTAATTTATTTTTAATCGTCTCAAGCAAGCCCTTGGCATCCAAGCCGCAATCCGCCAGCATCTGCGCGTGCTCGCCCTGCTCGATGAACCGGTCCGGCAAACCGAGCTGCAGCAGCGGGATGGCAATGCCGTGCATTTGCAGACATTCTTCCACCGCGCTGCCCGCACCGCCTTGCACAGTGTTCTCTTCCACCGTGACCAGCAGCTCGTGCTCGCGCGCCAGGCGCAGCACCAATTCCGCATCCAGCGGCTTGACGAAACGCATGTTCGCCACCGTCGCATCGAGTTGCCCGGCCGCAGCCAGAGCGGGAGCCAGCATGGTACCGAAAGACAAAATTGCAACCCGCTTGCCCTCGCGGCGCAGCTCGCCCTTGCCGACAAGGAACGCGCGCATCTCGGGGTTGATCAGCACGCCCGGACCGGCGCCGCGCGGATAACGCACTGCACTCGGCGTATTCAACTGGAACGCGGTGTACAGCATTTGGCGGCATTCATTTTCGTCAGCCGGTGCCATCACCGTCATATTGGGAATGCAGCGCAAATAGGAAAAGTCAAAGCTTCCCGCGTGCGTTGCACCGTCCGCCCCGACCAGACCGCCGCGATCGATTGCCAATACCACCGGCAGATTCTGTATCGCGATGTCGTGGATGAGCTGATCGTAAGCGCGCTGCAGGAAGGTCGAGTAGATCGCCACCACCGGCTTGTAACCATCGCAAGCCAACCCCGCCGCGAAGGTGAGTGCATGCTGTTCGGCGATACCCACGTCAAAATAACGATTCGGAAAACGCAGCGCAAACTCCGCCAACCCGGAGCCTTCACACATCGCCGGCGTGATGCCAACCAGCCGTTCATCCTGCGCTGCCATATCGCACAGCCACGATCCGAACACCTGCGTGTAAGTGGGCTGTGCGGCCAGTTTGGGGACGACTCCATTAGTCCGGTCGAACTTGCTGACGCCGTGATACAGCAGGCAATCCTCCTCGGCCAGCGCATAGCCCTTGCCCTTTTGCGTGACGATGTGCAGGAACTGCGGCCCGCTCAATTTTCGTATGTTGCTCAGCGTATCCAGCAACACATCCAGGTCATGCCCGTCGATCGGGCCGATGTAATTGAAACCGAACTCCTCGAACAAGGTACTCGGTGTCACCATGCCTTTGACATGCTCTTCGGCGCGCTTGGCGAATTCCAGCACCGGCGGCATACCCTTCAAAACCTTCTCGCTGCCGCGCCGCATCGCCGCATAAAAACGCCCCGACATCAGCCTGGCCAGATAATTGTTCAGCGCGCCGACCGGGCGCGAGATGGACATATCGTTGTCATTGAGGATCACCAGCAGGTTCGCATCCATCGCGCCGGCGTTGTTCAGCGCCTCGAAGGCCATGCCGCCGCTCATCGCGCCGTCGCCGATGACCGCCACGGCACGCCGCTCGGAGCCTTGCAGTTTTGCCGCCACTGCCATGCCCAGCGCCGCCGAGATCGAAGTGCTGGAATGCCCGGTGCCGAACGTGTCATACGGGCTCTCTTCACGCTTTGGGAAACCCGAAATGCCGCCCGCCATGCGCAGTTTGCTCATCGCTTCGCGCCGGCCGGTAAGAATCTTGTGTGTGTAAGTCTGATGGCCCACATCCCACACCAGCTTGTCTTCCGGCGTGTCGTAGATGTAGTGCAGCGCGATGGTCAGCTCGACCGTGCCAAGGTTGGAGGACAGATGCCCGCCGGTCTTGCTGACCGATTCGACAAGAAACTCGCGCAACTCGCTCGCCAGTTGCGGCAACTGCTTGCGATCCAAGGCACGCAATTCATCAGGAGAGTTGATGGTTTTAAGCAAGGTATACATCAGTATTTTCGCAATACGATGAAATCAGCCAACTCGCGCAGGCGTTGCGCGGCATCGCCGAATTGCGCCAGTGTTTCCAATGCCTCGCGATGCAAGCGCTGAGCCATATCGCGCGCGCCCTGCATGCCCAGCAGGCTGACATAAGTCGGCTTGCCGTTATCCGCATCCTTGCCCGCCGTTTTTCCCAGCGTGGCGGTATCCGCTTCGCAATCCAGCACATCATCCACCACCTGGAACGCCAGGCCGATCAGCTTGCCGAACCGATCCAGTTTGTCCATTTGTGCTGCGGAGATCGAACCGCAATGGGCACCCAACAGCACCGCCGCGCGGATCAATGCGCCGGTCTTGTGGATATGCATGAATTCCAGCTCGGGGAGAGTCAGCGATTTGCCGACGCTGGCGAGGTCTATCGCCTGTCCGCCCGCCATGCCGCGCGAACCCGTGGCCACCGCCAGCAGCTTGATCATTTCCAGTTGCCGCTGCACATCGTCGCTCAAACGATTTTCCGCGAGCAGTTGAAACGCCAGCGTTTGCAGACTGTCGCCGACCAGCAACGCGGTCGCCTCGTCATATTGAACATGGCAAGTCGGCTTGCCGCGGCGCAACAAGTCATTGTCCATGCACGGCATGTCGTCATGTACCAGCGAATAGGCGTGGATCAGCTCTACCGCTGCAGCCGCAATATCCAGGCGCGCCGCATCTGCACCGGCCAACTCGCCCGCCGCAAATGCCAGCAACGGACGCACGCGCTTGCCGCCATCCAGCGCCGCATAGCGCATCGCTTCATGCAATCGCTGCGGGGCGACTTCCGCACGCGGCAATATCCCGCGCAGCACTTCTTCGAATTGGGATTGCCGGGTCGCGACCCAGCTTTGAAAATCCAGGCGCATCAGGATTGTCCGGACTCACCCGTACCTGAAAAATCTTTCAGCACACCGTCCTCCAGCACGCGCACCTGCTGCTGAGCGTCTTCCAGTTTGGAACGGCAGAACGACAACAATTCCGCGCCGCGCTTGTAGGCAGCCAGCGAATCCTCCAGCGACAGCTTGCCCGCCTCCATGTCGGCGACGATTTGTTCGAGCTCGGCCATTGCTGCCTCGAAGCCTTGTGTTTTCTGGGATTTCCCAGCCATAGCAGCCTCTGCTTCAGTAAAGACTGGCATTTTACCCAACCAATCTCTACTGAGCCAATTTTTGTTGCCCCCCCAATTAATTTCGGGGACAATCGCTGTCTCCCTGCACCATATTCACAATTAGGGCATGTCCAATATCGCCAACATAAATCAGCTCACCCCGGCTCAGGTTCAACCGCCGCTCGGCTGGTACTTCGATCCCAGGGCACTGGAAGTCGAGCAACGCCTGCTGTTCGAGCAAGGGCCGAATTACGTCGGACATGAGCTGATGGTTCCGAATCCGGGCGACTACCATGTGCTGGAAGGCGAAGCGCAGATACTGGTGCGCAACCAGAACGGCGTGGAGTTGCTCAGCAACATCTGCCGCCACCGCCAGGCCATCATGCTGCAAGGTCGCGGCAACGCACAACACATCGTCTGCCCGATACATCACTGGACCTACAAGACCAACGGCGAACTGCTCGGCGCGCCGCATTTCCCGCAGAATCCCTGTTTGCATCTGAACAAGTCACCGCTGCAAAACTGGAACGGCCTGCTGTTTGCAGGCAAGCGCGATGTCGCCAAGGACCTGGCCAGAGTCGGCGTGATGCAAGACCTCGATTTCTCCGGCTATATGCTGGATCGAGTGCAAGTCGACGAATACGCGTTCAACTGGAAGACCTTCATCGAGGTGTATCTGGAGGATTACCACGTCGTGCCGTTCCATCCCGGCCTGGGCAATTTCGTGGATTGCGATGATCTCAAGTGGGAATTCGGCGAACAATACAGCGTGCAGACCGTCGGTATCCGCAACGGGCTGCGCAAAACCGGCAGCGATGTGTACAGCAAGTGGCAGGAACAGGTGCTGCGCTATCACGGCGGCAAACTGCCGAAGTACGGCGCGATCTGGTTGACCTACTACCCCAACATCATGGTCGAGTGGTATCCGGGCACGCTGGTCGTCAGCACCCTCGTGCCGCGCGGCCCGGAAGCATGCACCAACATTGTCGAGTTCTATTACCTCGAAGACATCGCGCTGTTCGAGCGCGAATACGTTGAAGCCGAGCAAAAGGCCTATAACGAAACCGCTGTCGAGGACGACATCATCTGCCTGCGCATGCACCAGGGGCGCAAGTCACTGTACCAGCGCGGCATCGAAGAACACGGCCCGTATCAGTCGCCCACCGAAGACGGCATGCTGCACTTCCACGAGTATCTGCGCCGCAATCTTGCTTCGCATCTGTAAAACAAAGCGCAATATTGATGGCACCGCTAGAAACCGTCGCGAGCAGCCGGAGTGCAAGGAGCCGCGCAGTAAATGACGAGACATACCTCACAGGTAGGCGAGGATTGAACGAGCACGCGACACAGCAATCTGGCTGCGCAGCAGGTTTATAGTGGTGCCCCGCGCCGGTTCGCTGTGGATGCTGGCCGCCGGACTGCTGTTCGGCTGCATGGGCGTGTTCGTCAAACTCGGCGCGCCCTATTTCTCGTTTGGCGAACTGGTGTTCTACCGCTCGTTCTTCGGCCTGCTGCTGGTGTACGGCATCATGCGCTCGCAGCGCGTCAGCGTGACCACGCAGCACTGGCGCGCCCATCTGTGGCGCGGCATCTCCGGCTCGGTCGCGCTCGGCCTGTTCTTCTACTGCATCACCGTGTTGCCGCTCGCCACCGCCGTCACGCTCAACTACACCGCCCCGCTGTTCCTCACCGTGTTCACGATGATCGTGTACAAGGACAAATTCCACCTGCCGATGACGGTTGCCATCGCGCTGGGTTTCTGCGGCGTGGTGCTGCTGTTGCACCCAACGCTGGCGCACAACCAACTGCTGCCCGGATTGCTCGGACTGATCTCGGGTTTCCTCGCCGGCATCGCCTATCTCAACGTCAAGCAACTCGGCATCCTCGGCGAACCTGCGCTGCGCACCGTGTTCTACTTCAGCCTGACCGCCTCGGCAGGCAGCGGGCTGTGGATGCTGTTCGACACCGTGCATGCGATCACCCCGCAAGGCTTCGCGATCCTGCTCGGCATGGGCTGCACCGCCACGCTCGCGCAGATCGCGATGACGCACGCGCATCGCGTCGGCCACACGCTGGTGGTCAGCAGCCTGGCGTACAGTACTATCGTGTTTGCCAGCCTGTTCGGCGTGCTGCTGTGGAATGAAGTGTTGCCGCTGTCCAGCTGGCTGGGCATGGCGCTCATCATCGCCAGCGGTGTGCTGAGCTTGCGCCTGACACCCAAACATTAAAAGGCCTCCGCACAACTACTGATGAAACGACTAGCCATTTGACTAAGTTGGCAAACGACGCCAACCAAGTCATTGGTTATACGCTCGCTGATGCTGCGTTAAAAAATTGCTTAAAATCCTCGTGTACAAACTGTACACTCCGGTTTCTCGCATTTTTTGCCTTGCCTCAGCTTCGCTCGCTACGTTGTACAGAGGCCTTTATACTTTAATAGAGAGAAAATAATGATCACCATCGAACAAACCGAAAACCTCGTCAACATCGCCGTCCTTGGCGAATTCACCATCGCCGACTTCAAGAGCTTCGAAGAGCAAACCTTGTACAAACTGAAATCCCCCGGCGAACTGAACCTGCTGTTCGACCTGCGCGCGATGGTTCGCTACACCCTCGACGTTGCCTGGGAAGAGGTCAAGTTCTTCCGCCGCGAACACAAACACGATTTCACCAAGATCGCCGTGGTCACCGACAACCAGTGGCTCACCTGGCAGGCATGGCTGTCGCGCATCTTCGTGGATGCGGATATACGGGTGTTCACGGATTACGAAGAAGCGAAGGCTTGGGTTCAAAGTTAGCGTAGCATTTCTTTCGAACTGGCAATTCGGGGGATAATTCCAATGGTGCATTTATCGGACATTTTGGGTTGTGCCATATTATTCTACCCAGAATACAAGCAAGGTATGCATGATGACTGCTGGTTTATATATCTCAAAGGTACTTTTCTCGGCATTTTTTAGGGTGTCTACTTAACGTTATGCCTAAGCATCGCGCCAACTGAAGGGGAACTATTAAATGTCAGAAGTCGTTTGCACATCTTGCGGCTATGTAGGTGAGCCGAGAGCAATAACAAAGGGAAGCATTGGGATTGAAGTCGTTCTCTGGCTATGTTTCCTCGTGCCGGGCCTAATCTATTCCATTTGGCGCTTGTCTTCTCGGCACGACGGATGCCCAAGTTGTGGACAAACAACTCTTATCCCAGTCGATTCGCCCATGGCTCAAAAATTTCTCCGTGAAAATTTTCCAGCGCAAGCTGTCGTTACTGCTACGGCTGTCAGACCACCATCAAAAACAGCTCAGGGAGTTGGAAAGGCACTTGGGCGCGCTGTAGGACGTTTGCTAAAGTGAAGCGAAAAGCTGGACAACCCAAAATTCATCGCACATGAAAAGGCATAACCCTACGCTCAAGCGGGACTGCGCAAAAGCGCGCAGCCCCTTACTTTTACGTTAGGTGCATCGCATTCGAGACGTTGAGCAGTACAAGTCGAGGAAGGGAGGTTTAGCATGGACCCAGAGAACCAACGAGTTGCTGTCGCGCAAGAGTGGGAAAGCTTTCGTTACCAAGACGGTCTCCGATGGTCGAAGATCCAAACCCTTCTTGCGGTGGAGGCAGCGCTTCTTGCCGGCATCTATTCAGCTCCGTCAAACGTCACCGTCTTGATGCAGTTAATTCTCGCTATCGTCGGAACAGTGATCGTGTGCGCGATCTGTTCGTTGGCGGAGAAAGATGGACGCGATGCCAAATATCACATGCAAAGAGCAGAAACGCTTCTACCGTTAGCCACCACGGTGAACGTGGCGATGCCCAAGAAGGTACTCGGTATTGGCGGCACCAATACACTGCGAGCAGCGATGCTGCTACTTATTGGGCTAAACGTGGTGGTCGTGGTTGAGGTTCTTTCTCGCTGGGAATGCTCCTTAAATTAAAGGGGTCTGGTTCGATTTGATTATGAATCGGCCAATAAAAACCCGCCTAGGCGGGGTTTTTTGCACTGCGAAACCAGCCTGAATTACTTCAGCTTGGTTTCCTTGTACATGACATGCTTGCGGGCCACCGGATCGAATTTCTTCATTTCGATCTTTTCCGGAGTGGTGCGCTTGTTCTTGGTCGTCGTGTAGAAATGACCGGTACCGGCACTGGATTCGAGTTTGATTTTTTCGCGCATGCTTTATGCTCCTTAGATTTTATCGCCGCGGGCGCGCATCTCTGCCAGCACCGTATCGATGCCATTCTTGTCGATGGTGCGCAGCGCCGCATTGGTCAGGCGCATGCTGACCCAGCGGTTTTCGCTCTCGACCCAGAAGCGGCGGCGTTGCAGGTTAGGCAAAAAACGGCGCTTGGTTTTGTTGTTTGCGTGGGAAATGTTGTTCCCGGTCATCGGGGCTTTTCCCGTCACTTGACATACACGAGCCATGGTTCTACTCCAGCCGATTTCAAAAGAGCGCGGATTCTACCGAAGGAATCGGGAATGTTCAACCTGAATTTTGGGTATGCCGCAAAAACCTCTCCAGCCGACTTTCTTAACAAAACTGAAACATACAGCGACTACCCTGCCGCACTTGCCTGTTCAAAGGGCATCCACCATAAAAATTCTTGGGATAAACATGGAAAGTCCATACAAAGGCAAGACCGGATTGAAGCGCGTCTGGAGCGCATTTTTTTACTCACTGGCCGGGTTGCGCGCGGCAATCCGCCATGAGGATGCCTTCCGCCAGGAAGTGCTGCTGGCAATCATCCTCGTGCCGACGGCGTTATTTATGCCTGTAAGCGCGATCGGCAAGGCGCTGATGATCGCCAGCGTGTTGCTGGTACTGATCGTCGAATTGCTCAATTCCGCAGTGGAGGCTGCCGTGGATCACACTTCATTGGATCAGCACAAACTCGCCAAACGCGCCAAGGACATCGGCAGTGCGGCGGTGTTGCTGAGTTTGCTGAACGTCATTTCGGTCTGGCTGCTGATCCTGCTCAATTAAGCTGTTAATGGGCATGGCCAGTTCCTAACAGAACAACGGGCAACACGCATTTACTCTGTATTCTCTGTGGCTTTAATTTTCAGTCTTTTAGAACTTATAAAGTCTGCCATTAAAAAGATTGAAATCCGTTCGAGCTGAGGTATCGAAGCCACGCTCACACTGTGATGCCCTTCGATACCTCAGGGCGAACGGCTTTCTATTAAATGGCCGACTCCATAACTCACGCTGTCACAAAACCCTCATAAATCCTTCATCAAACTTTCTTATTGGGATGAGAAAGTGCGCGCCATGAATATCCAAAACCAAGGAGCAAATATGGCAGATCGTATGCTGCGTATCGCTGTAGTGACCGAGACTTACCCGCCGGAAATCAACGGCGTGGCGATGACCATCAGCCGCATGGTGGAAGGCCTGCGCCAACGCCACGTGGTCGAGCTGATACGTCCGCGCCAGAACGCGCAAGACAGTGCGAAACATGAACTCACGCTACAGGAGGTGTTGGTGCGCGGTTTCCCCATTCCCCACTATCCGGGTTTGAAACTGGGTCTGCCGGCCAAACAAAGGTTGATCAAACTCTGGACCGAACAGCGTCCCGATGTGGTTCATCTGGTCACCGAAGGCCCGCTGGGCTCCTCTGCGCTGGCTGCAGCACGCAAACTCGGCATCCCGGTCAGCAGCGATTTCCATACCAACTTCCACAGCTACAGCCGGCATTACGGCTTTGGCTGGCTGCAAAAGACCGTTGCCGGTTATCTGCGCAATTTGCACAACCGCACCGATACCACGCTGGTTCCCACCCAGGAGTTGCGCGACACGCTTGCGCAGGATGGCTATCAAAACCTGCAGGTCGTCGCGCGCGGGGTGGACACGACATTGTTCCATCCGGACAAGCGCAGTGAAAAATTGCGCCTGCAATGGGGCGCGGTGGCCGATGACGAACTGGCGGTCATCTACGTGGGGCGCATCTCGGCAGAAAAGAATATGCCGCTGGTGCTGCGCACCTTCAAGGCCATGCAAGCCATCAACCCGAAACTGAAACTGGTATTGGTCGGCGATGGCCCGGTGCGCGCGGAGATGCAGCGGCAAAACCCGGAATATATCTTTGCCGGGATGCGCACCGGCGAAGACCTTGCGGCGCATTACGCGTCGGGGGATATCTTCCTGTTTCCGAGCATGACCGAAACCTACGGCAACGTGACGGTGGAAGCGATGGCCAGCGGGCTCGCGGTCGTGGCCTACCGCTACGCCGCAGCAGCCGAACATATCAAACATGAAGAGAATGGTTTGCACGCCGATTTCGGCAATGAAGAAGAATTCATCGTTCAGGCAAGCAAACTGGCCATCGATGCGTCTCGCGTCCACAAAATGCGGATGCAGGCACACCAAACCATGCTGAAGCTCGATTGGCAAAACATCGTGGACGAATTCGAGCAAGCCCTTGCACAACTAGCCGTGAAACCGGAGGTGCGCCATGTCACATCGAATCTACAACCTGCAACGGATCCAAACCTGGGATGAAGCCTGGTGTTTGCGCTTCAACCGCGCAAGCATCAGTCCTTCGATACGCCAGGCTTTCCGCCTGATCAGCCGGCTGGGCGACGGTATTTTCTGGTACTGCCTGATGTTGTCGCTGCTGGTGAAATATCAGGCTGCCGCATTATTGCCCGTGTTTCACATGGCTGCAGCGGGACTGGTTTGCACCGTCCTGTACAAATGGTTGAAGCACAAGACGCATAGGCCGCGCCCATTCAACAAGAATCAGGGGATCAGATGCGGCATCGCGCCGCTGGATCAGTTCAGCTTTCCTTCCGGCCACACGCTGCATGCAGTTGCATTCAGCGTTGTAGCATTGGCTTACTACCCGGCCCTCGCCTGGCTGCTGCTGCCATTCACCGTACTGGTTGCTGTTTCGCGCTTGGTGCTCGGGCTGCACTATCCCAGCGATGTGCTGGCCGGAATAGTCATAGGCGCAACCATCTCGGGTTTGTCCTTAAGCTTTTAGCTGTTCAGTTTCCAAAAACAAATCCAGCGGCAGCGGCAAATGGTAGTTGATCTGCCGCGGGGTGTGCGACCTGATGCGGTCATAGGCCAGATTCGGCATCGGCGGTTCGGGATGCCAGACCGGATTGCGGCCTTCAATCACCTGGTTGATTTGGACCAGGCGGCGTGAAGTCTCGCGCAAGTAGTAATTGAAGCGGCGTTTCAGATTACGGTCCAGCACTTTGCCCGTGTGATATAGCCCCTCGGCTAATCGGCTGCCGCGCAACACCGCATCTCCGTGTGCCAACAGCATGATCGCGCGATTCGCTTTTACCGGATCACATTGGAAGTGCGATGCGGCGAAATCCGCCAGCACATTTCGATTCTGCTTGAGCAGATTGGCAGGCGAGTTGAATACATGATTCTTGACATGCGCATCCATCGCCCATTCGCTGGATGCATGGGTCAGCATCGGTACATTCACCCACAATTTTTCATGTGCCGGCACGAAGTGGTTGTGCGCAATGATGTCCACCAGCAGGTGGCTGGCAAAGCCCAGCGCGATGGCGCGCTCTTCATCGCAGCTTGCCTCCTCGAGCAATTTGCGGGCGGTATCCCACTGGTGGGTTTGTTTGAAATTATGCGTTCCGGCATGCTGCCCGGTGAGCGATAGATCCGGCAGACACGCGCCTGCCATGACCCAACCGGGAAACGCGCATACGGCACGGCGGAAACGCGTGTCGGCAAGCGGAATGGCCCACACCAGTTGCTGGGCAAAATATACATGCGTGTACAAACCCCATGCCAGCGCATCGCTGCTGTAGAGCAACAGCGGGATTAACCACGCCAGATGCCGGAACTTGTTCATGTCCGCACACCCTACGCCGCAAATGCGAAGATTCCGTGAATGTTGTGTTGCAGAATGGTTAAATCTGGCAGCCTGCAGCCAACTTGCCATACCGCCTTAACTCAATTGAAACATTCGGTGATTATTCTGCGGCTCCTGCCAACCCATTAGGATATTTGCGATGAAAACGATTGCTGAGCAACCATATGGCAACACCCGTAACATCACAGTAGAAAAGGTCGTGCGTTATGTCGAGCCGGTTCAGCCGGAAACAGAATGTGAAAAGTTATTTGCCTGCTTTTCTGAAAATAAAAGCTTGCGGGCCATTCCCGTCGTCAGGAATGAACGCCCGGTAGGATTGATCAGCCGCTATGAATTTTTGGCCAGCTTGGCCCAGTCATCCCACCGTAAACAATCCGGCAAAGGATTTTGCAAGGATATGATGAATGCGGAGCCATTGCTGGTGGAGAAATCAACCCCTATCCAAGAGTTGAGCGAATTTTTGAGTGAATCCGAAATACGGCATTTTACCGACGGCTTCATCATCACCGAGCAAGGCCGCTACATCGGGATCGGCACCGGACAGGACCTGCTGCTTGAAATCACCAAAGCCCAGATCGAAACCTCACGTTATGCCAACCCGCTGACATTATTGCCCGGCAATGTCCCCATCAATGAGTACATCGAATATTTGCTTCAATCCGGGGAATCATTCGCCGTCTGTTATGGCGACCTCGACAATTTCAAGCCATTCAACGACGTATGCGGCTACCGCAAAGGTGACGAGTTGATCCAATTCACCGCCAGGCTGCTCGGCGCTGTCTGCGATCCTGTGCACGACTTTATCGGCCATATCGGCGGTGACGATTTTATTCTTGTCCTGCAAAGCCCAGACTGGGAGCAACGTTGCCATCGGGCACTGACTGCTTTTGCGCACACTTCCTCAGCACTGTTCGATAAAGATCATCGCTCGATCGGAGGTTATCTGACGGGCGATCGCCAAGGTCGCATCGTTCATCATCCGCTGCCCACACTTTCGATCGGTGTGGTCTGGGTCAACCCGGAATTATTCGACTCATATCATGAAGTTGCGGAAGCCGCCACAGTCGCCAAAAAAATGGCCAAGGAAAAACCCGGCAACAGCCTGTTCATTGAACGGCGTCGCCTGCAGCAACACCAGATAGCAGAAGAGCAACATGAGAGCGCGGGAGCTTATTATGGATGAGCGCTCGCTGGATATGCCGGTCAGCGTGTTCCGGGGCGGCCGCGTCGTGCTGCACCTTTTTTACGGCATATTGCTGGCAATCGTTTATCCGCATCTGAATCAGACCAGACAACGTCGCATCCTGAAAACATGGAGCAGGCAACTGCTGACCATCCTGAACATCGGCATCCAGATCGAGGGACATCAAACCTCGCGCGGTGCAGGCGGCTGTTTGATAGTCGCCAACCATGTCTCATGGCTCGATATTTTTGTGCTGAACGCGATTCATCCAGCGCAATTCATTGCCAAATCGGAAGTGCGCAATTGGCCCGTCATCGGCTGGCTCAGCCGGCGCATCGACACTATTTTCATCGAACGTGCCATGCGCCAAAATGCCTCGCTGATCAACCAGCGCGTCAGCCTGTTGCTCAAACAGGGTGCGTGTGTCGGACTCTTCCCGGAAGGCACCACGACGGATGGCAAACAGGTCGGTCATTTTCACTCGGCACTCATCCAACCCGCGATTGATGCGGGCGCAAGGTTGTGCCCGATCGCGCTGCGCTACCAGAATGATGATGGGGAGCCAAGCTCCATTGCACCCTTCACAGGCGACACCACACTGGTGCGGTCCATTTGGCAAATTTTGCGCTGCCCGCATCTTAACGCGTTGGTTGTACACACCCCTGCGCTGCTGGTCACCGGCGAGAATCGCCGCGTGCTGGCACGCACTGCGCAAGCAGCCATTGCACAGGGATTGCAAAATTTTGGCGCAACCAGGCAAGCTGTTGCGCTGCAGGCAACATCTGCCATTCCGCAAACCATGCTTTCGTCACAGTCCGCTTATGCGTTGCTGGTCGATCCTCTGTTGCATCAACTTTCCAAATAGAAATTTCATGCTTTCTTCATATTCCTGTCATCGTTCTGCAACATGGCATCCCTAATCTGGACGCATCTTCAACCCATCGACGGGAGATGCAATGCTGGAACTCAACCGACAAACTCAACCCGCCGCTCAGCGGCGCTTAATAACCACCATCGCACACAGCGAAACGGAGATACTGGAGGCGCAACGCCTGCGCTATAAAGTGTTCGCCGAGGAAATGGGCGCCAATCTGCCCAGCGCGAAAGAAGGCATCGACCGCGATATTTTCGACAAATACTGCGAGCATTTATTGGTGCGCGAGAGCACAGAAAATAAAGTCGTGGGAACTTATCGCATCCTCTCACCCGATCAGGCGGAAAAAATCGGCGGCTATTATTCCCAGACCGAATTCGATTTGACCCGGCTGCTGCATCTCAGCGACCGGATGGTGGAAGTCGGGCGTTCCTGTGTGCATTGGGATTATCGCGATGGCGCAACCATCACCCAATTGTGGAGCGGCCTGGCCCAATACATGCAGCAACACCGCCATGAATATCTGATCGGCTGCGCCAGCATCAGCATGGCGGATGGCGGCCATGTTGCGGCGAGCATCTACCGCAAGTTGCACCGGCTATATTCCGCACCTGCCGAATACAGCGTGTTCCCGCGTTGCCCGCTGCCGCTGAAAGCGCTGAATCAATTCCTGGATTCGCCGGTTCCGCCGTTGCTCAAAGGCTATTTGCGACTGGGTGCTTATATCTGCGGCGAGCCTGCATGGGATCCTGAATTCAACACCGCAGACTTGCTCATCCTGCTGCCGATGTCGCGTATGAGCAGCCGCTATGCCAAACATTTTCTTAAAACGTAAGCTGTTTCTGATAAGCCGCTGTGATGAATAAATAGCACCCGCTCGGCTGCATCACATGATTCAAACTAACGGGTCTCATTGGAGACCCGTTTTTTTAGTATATTGCCATCCCGGAATACTGAATTGAACACTGCCATGCCCGCGCTACCCGAATTGATGGAATTGGAACGACTGCTGGAGCTTGGCCGAGGCCATATGGAAGTCCGTATTGCGTGTGAAGTCAGCGCGGGAAACCAGCGTTTCCCGGTATACCAACTGACACTGGGCAACCCCGATCCCAAGCTGCCCGCGATCGGATTTTTTGGCGGCATCCATGGCCTGGAGCGCATCGGTACGCAGGTGTTGCTGTACTTTCTGCGAGGTTTGCTCAATCGCATGCAGTGGGACACAAGCCTGCATCATGTGCTGCAGGAAGTGCGGCTGGTATTCATGCCTTTGATCAATCCTGGAGGCATGTGGCTGTCTACGCGCTGTAATCCTCATGGTGTGGACTTGATGCGCAACGCGCCGATAGAGGCGACAGGCAAGGTTCCCTTCCTGTTGGGCGGACACCGGATCAGTCCCCGCTTACCCTGGTATCGCGGAGCAGCCGGGGCTGATATGGAGATCGAAAATCAGGCGCTGTGCCGCACCGTGCAAGAGGAATTGCTGTCGCGTCCGTTCAGCATCGCCGTGGATTGCCATTCCGGGTTTGGCTCGCGCGATCGGGTATGGTTTCCTTATGCTCATACCGTGAACCCTATCGCAAACCTGGCGGACATCCTCGCGCTGGAAGAATTATTCCAGCAGATCCACCCCAACAACAAATATCTGTTCGAACCTCAGAGCCTGCAATATCGCACCCATGGCGATATATGGGATTATCTATATCTGCAGGCACAACAAGATCACAAAGGCATCTTTTTGCCGTTGACGCTGGAAATGGGTTCCTGGTTGTGGGTGAAGAAAAACCCCCGCCAACTGTTTTCCCGTCAGGGTATATTCAATCCCTCGGTCGAGCATCGTTTGCACAGGGTGTTGCGCGGACACGCTGTCTGGCTGGATTTTCTGATGCGTGCTGTCTGCAGCCACACCAATTGGCTGGTTAAGGGTCCCACTCGCAACCGCTTGCAGGAACGCGCAATAGCGCGATGGTACAAACCATGACCACCTGGGTATTGTTGCGCGGCTTGATGCGCGAGGCGCGCCACTGGGGCGAGTTTCCGCGGATGCTTCAGACTGCGATAAGCGCGCAACATTTGGTGGTGCTGGATTTTCCCGGCAACGGCAGCTTGCATGCGCAAGCCAGCGCCACCAGTGTCGCGGAGATGGCAAACTATTGCCATACGCAACTCAGCCAACTGGGTTACGAGCCTCCTTATTGCGTTCTGGCACTGTCTTTGGGGGCGATGGTCGCAGTGGCATGGAGTGAACAGTATCCGGCCGAACTCGAAAGGCTGGTTTTGATCAATACCAGCTTGGCGCCCTACAGCCCGTTTTACCACAGACTGCGCCCCGCGAATTATGCTGCCCTGCTCCGCTTCCTGCTCTATGGCTCGGCAGCCCAGCGCGAAAACCTGATCCTGCAACTCACCAGCACCCTAAAAAGCCGTTCGGAACACAAGCAAGCGATATTGGATCAGTGGATAGCCTATGCACAGGAATGTCCCATCACACGAACCAATATCCTGCGCCAACTACAAGCTGCAGTCAGTTATCGCGCCGCACTGACTGCGCCGTCCATACCCGTATTATTACTGGCCGGACAGCAAGACCAACTGGTCAATGTAAAGTGCTCGCTCACGCTGGCAAAACATTGGCGCTGCGCTATCCGCTTGCACTCAACTGCAGGAACATGATTTACCGCTGGACGATGGCATCTGGGTAACGCAGCAAGTCAAGGAGTGGCTTAATTCATGATCTTGTAGCAGAGTGTAATTCAAGGTAGCCATGCAAGTGTTTTTTCGCCTAACGGAAAGAGTGCAGTAATGACTTGGGATTTAAATTTGTCTGGATAACAAATATCGTTGACAATACGGACGGTAATTGCTCTCGGGGGAATAATCTTAAATTACCAATTTATAGTTATGCTCTGTGCGATTAAAAATGTGAAGCCAGTGATCTGTCATATTTATGTAATCTAATTCCCTTATACTTTGCAAGGGAAAATGACATTTCGAATGTCTGAAAATCGATGTACCTATGAGCAAACAGCAACCAGGTTTACACAAGTCTGTAGAACTGCATCCGTATGCCAGCTTGCTGAGTGAACTGGAAGTGTTGCGCAGTGAACTGAAAGAGCTTGAGCAGTCGTCTTCGGCAACACTGCAGCATGCAAATCCGCTCCATCTGGCCAGCACCATTAATCTGGTTCACTACCTTGGCCTGAGGCGACGGGACATGCGCCCGTTACAGGAAAGACTGGCGGCGGCAGGTCTTTCATCGTTAGGCCGGATGGAATCGCACGTCCTGGCCAATCTTGATGCCATCATCGACCTTTTGCGTTGTGCGTTAGGCAAGAGTCCATCCGACAAAGAATTACCCGCCCCGAACGCGACGGGCGCAGCTCAGCTTGAAAACAATTCCAATAATTTATTCGGCAAGCCTCCCTCGCACCGCCGAGTCCGCATCATGGTCACGTTACCAAGTGAAGCGGCAGACGATTATTCATTGATCAAAGACATGCTTGTCCATGGTATGGATTGTGCCCGCATCAATTGTGCGCATGACACAGCCGAGATATGGGCACGCATGATTGAGCAAATCAATCTGGCGCGTCGTGAAACAGGAAGGCATTGCCGTATCCTGATGGACTTGGGCGGCCCCAAGTTGCGCACCGGGGAAATTGCTCAGGGACCCGCCGTACTCAAATGGAAACCACAGCGTGATATGTACGGCAACGTGGTTGCCCCGGCGCGAATATGGGTGCATCCCGAAAACGATGCTTCTCCCAGCCCTGCCCCCGCCGACGCTTGCCTGCCTGTAAATGGGGATTGGCTTGAGAAAGTGGCATTGCGCGACATCATTGAATTAACTGACGCAAGAGGTACCTCCCGCACCCTGCAAGTTGTTGACCAGGTGGGGACGGGCTTTTGGGGCGAGTCCAGTCAAACCACCTATGTCACGCCTGGTATAAAACTAAAGCTACTGCGGGCGAGCATATCCGGACATCCGCGCCGGGTAGGCAGCACCGGTATGGTGGGAGCGCTGGCTCTATTACCCGAATCGATCCGTCTGCATATTGGAGACGATCTAACCATCACAAGCGACCCGTTGCCGGGCAAGCCCGCCCAATTTGATGCGAATGGACGTTTATTGCGCGCAGCCAGGATTGCCTGTTCGCTGCCGGAAGTATTTCTTTCTATCCAGCCGGGTGAGCGCATTCTGATTGACGATGGCAGAATCGGAGGCGTGATCCGCAGTGTCAGCAAAAACAAAATAATGGTCGAAATCACGCAGGCGCGCGAAGGCGGGGAGAAGCTGCTGGCGCACAAGGGTATCAACCTGCCGGACAGCCGGCTTGAGCTGAATGGCTTGACGGCAGAGGACATAAAGCATCTGGAATTCATCGTGCAACATGCCGATATGGTCGGGCTTTCATTCGTCCGAAATCCCGCTGACATCAAGTTATTGCAAAAGCATCTGAAACGCCTTGGTGCAGAGGGGCTTGGCATCGTTCTGAAAATCGAAACGCGTGCCGCATTCGAGAATTTGCCGGAGCTGTTATTTACTTTGCTGCAATCACCAAATGTCGGCGTCATGATCGCACGTGGTGATCTGGCAGTGGAGTGTGGCTATGAAAGATTGGCAGAGTTGCAGGAAGAAATTCTCTGGCTGGCCGAGGCGGCGCATTTACCGGTTATATGGGCTACTCAGGTACTGGAGGGATTATCCAAGAGCGGCAAGCCCAGCCGTGCTGAAATTACCGATGCGGCGATGGGTGTGCGTGCCGAATGCGTCATGCTGAACAAGGGTGCGCATATTATCGAGGCCATCCAGTCATTGGATGACATCCTGCATCGCATGCAATCTCACCAGCAGAAAAAGAGCTCTCTGTTGCGGCGTCTTCATTGGTGAACACTTGTCGGGCGAATACCGAGCTTGGGCGAAAATTGTATTTTTCGGGTATGCGAAAGACCACATCCTTTGCCTCGGCTTCCATATGTGCCCCAGCCGAATCTTATTTCCTGATGGCATAACCCGATTGCCCATTTGGACCATTCATCAAATCATCTCTCTGTCATTTTCCTGTCATCAAGTCGCTCAATAATGCCGTCGAGCTGCCAGATCACTTTCTCAAACGCCCAGCTCGGTTATTAGATAGAAGCATTCCACAAAGCAAACTAACACAGGAGATCATCACCATGAAAAAATCCATTGCAGTTCTGGGCCTGCTGGGCATCGCGCTCGCCGCTCCGGTTTTCGCCAACGAAGGCAAAGTCCCGCAGGGCATTCCTCATCTGGATCACGTCTTCGTGATCATGATGGAGAACCACGGTTACAGCCAGATCATCAACAATCCCAACGCGCCCTACATCAATAAACTCGCGCAGTCGGCCAATCTCGCGGGCAACTACTTTGCCATCGCCCACCCCAGCCTGACCAATTATCTGGAGGTGGTGGGCGGCTCCAACTTCGGCGTGCTTAGCGACAACAACTCGGACTGGCATGACGCATCCTGCGCCAGCAACCTCGTTATGGGAACTGCCAACACCGACAACCCGCCCAGCCCGAGCATCTGCCCGATCTCCGGCACCGGAACCGATGCAGCAACCCCCGCGATCGATTACATCAACGAGACTCAAGGCCCTCCGGGTGATATCAACATCGACGGCATCCAGTCCATCCCGGCAGCGTCCAACATATCCGGCAAGTCGATCGCCGACCAGCTCTTCGAGGCGCGCAGCAGCTGGAAGAGCTATCAGGAGGATCAGCCATTCGGCGGTGCAGACCTGGTGGACTACAGTGACGGGTTCTATACCAACAACACCGATTTCAGCACCATCCTGCCCGCGCAGAATCCGCCGCTGACATCGGCCGGCATCGTCAACCTGTATGCCTCCAAGCACAACCCGTTCGTCTATTTCCAGAGTGTCCAGGAAGGGCGAGACCCCGGCCTCAGCCTGAAGAACTCGGTCGGCTTCGACGGCCCCAGGGGTTTGTACGCCGACCTGGGCAGCGGCAACGTGCCTGCCTTCTCCTTCATCGCGCCGAACCAATGCAACGATCAGCATGGACGCGGCAATGCCGAGCCGTTCTGCAACTATGACCCGAACGATAACGGTACGCAAGCCGGCCTGAACCCGGCACTGATCCAGCGCGGCGACATCACCGTGCAGAAGCTCGTGACCGCGATCAAGAAATCGCCTGCCTGGAGCGAAGGCAACAATGCAATCGTCGTGCTTTGGGACGAGAACGACTATAGCCAGGCGCCGTACACCAATCAGGTGGCGCTGATGGTCGACACCAACTACGGTGTAGATGGCAAGCAAAGTGGAAACCGTTACAACCACTTCTCTCTGCTCAAGTCACTCGAAGCAGCATTTGGTCTGCCGTGTCTGAATCATGCCTGCGATGCAAACGTGCATGTAATGTCCGATCTTTTCGGTGCACACTGACACGATGCTAGGTGATTGAAACCGGTCGCGCCTGAATGTCGAGTACCTGCCCTGTTGAAAGGACAGGTACTTGGGAAAATATCCAGTACCGTTCCGGACGTCAAGAAAAGTAAAGAATAAACGAAGGGGTTGCTGATGCAACCCCTTCGTTTTCACAATCAGCCATGCCGAATCGAGCTGAAACTTGAATTATTGAAAGTTTGTTTTGGCTTGGAGACGTTGGTGAAAGACTGGTTTGTGCAATAAGCGTTCTTCTACTTGTTTGGCTCGACCTTAACCTTTAATGGAGCCTTGGCCTTCTGTGCGGACTTGGCCTTCGCTGCGGCCTTAACCTTTGATGGTGCCTTGGCCTTTGCTGCTACCTTGGCCTTTGCTGCTACCTTGGCTTTGGCCTCTTTCTTGGCTTCTTCCTTTTTCTTCAAACTAAGCATAACTTTGCGCCACTCTTGAAGTTGCTCATCCTCTAACTCCAACTGTATAGCCAACGCTTCTACCTGGCTTAACTTACGCTTCTCGAGTCGGCGAGGCAACTTGCCGCCCATTCTTGATAATAAGCGTTCGGTTTCTTCCTTGGTCAAAAGCTTAACTTTGGCCACGTATTCTGGCTTAAAGGTTTTCGTCATTATTAATTTCCTCCCCTATACTATTGTGACTCTATATCTGGTGTTTTTTCAAAATTAATTCGATTGCTGGCCTTCATTTTAACCTTGAGACTGCTCACTGGAACAAGATTAGCTTTTCTGAAAATCTGGCGCAAGTGTAATATTCGCCGTTGCGTGTACTTTCCTCTTTGGGTCGAAACTGAAATTCATCCTTGTCGATTCCGCTTGTTTCAACACTAATCAGCGAGTCAACCGGGGAATATGCTTCATCGCTTTCCTCGTTAGAGACCTGATACTTTTTCCTACAAGTTATAGAAGCCCCCTAATTGCCATATCTGCCACGCCCGTACCAGTGTTGCGTGGCATTGGCGATTTTCACCACCAGCAACATCACCGGCACTTCGACCAGTACCCCGACCACGGTAGCCAACGCCGCGCCTGATTGAAAGCCGAACAGGCTGATGGCGGTGGCCACCGCCAGCTCGAAGAAGTTGCTCGCGCCTATCAATGCCGATGGTGCGGCGACACAGTGCACGACACCCAGACGCCGATTCAGACTATACGCCAACCCTGCGTTGAACAGTACCTGGATCAGAATCGGCACGGCCAGCATGGCGATCACCAGCGGTTGCGCGACGATGGCGTTGCCCTGCAATGCAAACAGCAACACCAGAGTCAGCAGCAGCGCGCCCATAGCCAAGGGTGCGATCATTTCCATTGCCTGTTTGAATGCAGCCTCGCTCTTCGCCAATAATCGGCGGCGCAACAGTTGCGCGAGCATGACCGGAATCACGATGTAAAAAACCACCGAGACTAACAGCGTGTCCCACGGCACGGCGATGCTGGCAATGCCGAGCAGCAACGCCACCAGCGGGGCAAAGGCAAAGATCATGATGGTATCGTTGAGCGCCACCTGAGACAGCGTGAAATACGGATCGCCTTTTACCAGATTACTCCATACGAAAACCATCGCGGTACATGGCGCGGCTGCCAGCAAAATGAGTCCGGCAATATAGCTGTCGAGTTGTTCTGCCGGGAGATAAGAGGCAAACACATGGCGTATGAACAGCCAGCCGAGGAAGGCCATCGAGAACGGCTTCACGCCCCAGTTGATGAACAGTGTGACGCCGATGCCGCGGCTGTGCGCCCTGACCTGATGCAGCGCACCGAAGTCGATTTTCAGCAGCATCGGAATGATCATCACCCACACCAGCACACCAACCGGAATATTGACCCTGGCGATTTCCAGACTGGCGATGCCATGAAACACGCCCGGCAGAAATTGCCCGAGCAGCACCCCGGCGATGATGCACATCCCGACCCAGACGGTCAGGTAACGCTCAAAAAGATTCATCGGCTCAGTCCTTGATGCGACCGATTTCGGCGAGTTTTTCCTTCAGCGTGAGCTTGTCCAGCTTCTCGATCGGCAGGCTCATGAATAACTGGATGCGCCGCGCCAGTTGGTCATAGGCCTTGCGGAACGCCGCGCGTTTGGCTGCATCATTGCCTTCAACAGCCGCAGGATCAGGAATGCCCCAATGTGCGGTGGCAGGCTTGCCCGGCCAGACCGGGCAAGTTTCGCCCGCTGCGTTGTCGCATACGGTAAAGATGAAATCGATCTCAGGCGCGCCGGGAGCGGCGAACTCATCCCAACTCTTGCTGCGCAGCCCTTCCGTGCTGAATCCCTGTTGTTGCAACAACTCCAGCGCGAACGGGTTGACCCGCCCGGCCGGTTTGCTGCCCGCGCTGTGTGAGATGAATCTGCCTTTGCCCAGCGCCTTGAACAGCACCTCTCCCAATATGCTGCGCGCTGAATTTCCTGTGCATAACACCAGCACGTTATATTGCTTTTTACTCATATCACCTTCCTCATTAACGGTTTCAACACTTCTTTTTTACCGGCACAACGCAGGCAGCTTGATTCCCGCCGCAGCAGTTCTCCGTCAGGTACGCCACCATGCCGTTCATCACCGCGAAGTTCGCGGCGTAATAGATGAAACGCCCATCCTGCGTGCTCTCGATCAGCCCGGCATGGCTGAGCGTTCTGAAATGGAACGACAGGGTCGCCGGAGATACTTTCAATTTTTCGGCCACCTGCCCCGCCGCCATGCCATCAGGTCCACGCTCCACCAGCAAACGAAAAATCGCCAGGCGGGTGGTTTGCGCCAAGGCTGATAATGCTTTTACCACTTGAGCCGACTTCATCATATTATATTTCCATTGTTAAACAATTATTAAAATGAATGCGCTAATTAAAACATTAATTCGGGGAATATGCGAGGTGTGCCCATAAAAGTTTTAAAGGGGAAACAGGATACTGCATTGACAATGAACCCTTGGTAACAAAAACGTCACATTAGATGGGTAATATTGCTCGTTTATCTTAGCCAGGGGACTGCCAGATGGTTAATAGCGAACACACTTCAAGGCAATATGACGCAGAACTCGAATCTGTGCGTGAACGCGTATTGATGATGGGCGAGCTGGTTGGAAAACAAGTCCGGCTCGCCATTGATGCACTGAGCAGAGGCGATGTAGAACAAATTGGTCATATCATCGCCGAGGACCACCGTGTCAATGCGCTGGAAGTAGGCATAGACGAAAGTTGTACCCAAATCATCGCTCGCCGCCAGCCAACAGCAGTCGACTTGCGAATGGTGATGATGATAATCAAAACAATTACCGATCTCGAACGCATCGGCGATGAGGCCAAAAAGATCGCCCTTGCAGCCAAAAACTTATCGCAGAGGAAAAACCTCACCCTGCCGCGCTTCGACAAGATAAATCATGTGGCCGATCTGACGCTGGACATGCTGCACCAATCCCTGGAAGCTTTTGCCAAACTGGACATTTCCACTGTCGCGCAGGTGATACGCCAGGATGAAGAGGTTGACGAGGAGTTCCGCACCGTCTTGCGTTATCTCGTCAGCTTCATGATCGAAGATCCGCGGACTATTTCCAGTGTGCTTGAGATCCTGTTTGTCGCCAAGTCTATTGAGCGTATCGGGGACCACGCCAAGAACATGTCCGAATACGTGGTGTACATGGTAAAGGGGCGGGATGTGCGCCATATCACTGTCGAGGAAATTGAGCGTGAAGTGCAGAAATAATTTGGAGTAGTTGCTATGCATCTCTGCACAGAGACTAAAATGCAGTCGATCCTATCCACCGCCAGCAATACTCACAAATCCGGATTTTTAGAGATTTTCTGTAATAATTCTGTAATACAAACGCCCTAATATGCACTCCGTAACAAAATATTGCTGGTTTCATTGGCAGCCAAGCAGCCGCAAGTAACACACTCAACATAATGGAGATATTATGAATAGCAAACTGAAGCAACTCATCATCGGCATCACTGTTGCCGCTGTGGTCGCTTATGCAGGCGCGAGCCAGGCAACCGACATCACCGGCGCCGGCGCAACCTTTCCTTACCCGATTTATGCCAAGTGGGCTGATGCCTACAAGACACAAACCGGCATCGGACTGAATTACCAATCCATCGGTTCCGGCGGCGGCATCAAACAGATCGAAGCCAAGACCGTGGACTTCGGCGCATCCGATATGCCTCTGAAGCCGGAAGATCTGGAACAAAATGGTTTGATGCAATTCCCCGCAGTAATGGGCGGCGACGTGCCGGTTTACAACCTGAACGGCATTGGCCCCGGCGAACTCAAGTTCACCGGCGAGTTGCTTGCCAACATCTATCTGGGCAAGGTCACCAAGTGGAATGATCCCGCGATTGCAGAACTGAACAAAGGGGTCAACTTGCCCGATCAGGACATCACCGTGGTACACCGCTCGGATGGTTCGGGCACCACCTTCATCTGGGTAAATTACCTGTCCAAGGTCAGCCCCGAGTGGAAAACCAAGGTTGGTGAAGGCACATCCGTAGCCTGGCCTGCGGGTACTGGCGGCAAGGGCAACGAAGGTGTGGCTTCCTACGTCCAGCGCATCAAGGGTTCCATCGGCTATGTGGAATACGCATATGCGCTGCAAAACAAGATGTCTTACGGCCAAGTGAAGAACATGGACGGTCAGTTCGTGAAACCCAACGACGACTCCTTTAAGGCTGCGGCGGCAGGAGCACAGTGGGACAAGGCCCCTGGCCTATACCTGCTCCTGACCGAACAGCCGGGCAAGGAAAGCTGGCCCATCACCGGCGCGACGTTCATCCTGATGCACAAGGTGCAGGACAAGCCGGAAACCGCGAAGGAAGTGCTGAAATTTTTCGATTGGGCATACAAGAATGGCGGCAAGATAGCGTCCGAGCTGGATTACGTGCCGATGCCTGACAAGGTTCAGAATCTGGTACGCACCGCATGGAAATCGCAAATCAAGGATGCTTCCGGCAAAGCTGTTTGGAATTAAACAGTGGGATGTGACTGATACAAGTACACCCATTAAGCTATAATCGCGGGGGCAACTGCCCCCGCGGTTTTTTGACCACGTACATACCCATGTAGATAACCATGCCGATGTTCTTACAAGAAGCGCGCCTCAAACGACAAGCATTGTTCGATTTGCTGTTCCGCAATCTGACCAGAGTCTCCGCATTCGGGGTGTTGACGCTTCTGGCGGCAATCATGGCTTCGCTCGTAATGGGCAGCCTGCCCGCCATCCATGCATTCGGTTTTGGTTTCCTGGCGAGTTCCGACTGGAATCCGGTCACCAATAAATTCGGCGCGCTGGTACCCATCATCGGCACGCTGGTCACCTCGGGCATCGCGCTGCTCATCGCGATCCCGGTGAGTTTCGGCATCGCTGTTTTTCTGACCGAACTCTCGCCGCGCATCTTGCGCCGCCCGCTCGGCATCGCGATCGAATTGCTCGCCGGCATCCCGAGCATCATCTATGGCATGTGGGGACTGTTCGTGTTTGCGCCGCTGTTCGCAGATCATGTCGAACCATGGCTCAACAAGCATATTGGTACCTTGCCCTATATCGGCCCGTTCTTCACAGGACCGCCTATGGGCATAGGCGTGCTGACTGCCGGCATCATACTCTCCATCATGGTCATCCCGTTCATCGCTTCGGTGATGCGCGACGTTTTTGACGTGGTCCCCGCGATGCTCAAGGAATCCGCTTATGCAGTCGGCGCGACCACATGGGAAGTGATGTGGAACATCGTCCTGCCCTATACCAAGGTCGGTGTGGCAGGCGGCATCATGCTGGGGCTCGGACGCGCGCTGGGCGAAACCATGGCCGTAACCTTCGTGATCGGCAATGCGCATGAACTGAGCAGGTCGCTGCTGGTGCCGGGAAACAGCATATCCTCTGCTCTGGCCAACGAGTTCACCGAGGCGGTAGGCGATCTCTACACTTCCTCGCTGATCGAACTCGGCCTGATCCTGTTCTTCATCACCTTCGTGGTACTGTCCATCGCCCGCTTCATGCTATACGAACTGGGCTTGCGTGAAGGACAGGTTGCATAAATGCCATGTTGAATCTATATACACGCCGTCGCATCATCAACTCCGCGGGGCTCACCGTCTCGGTGCTGGCGATGCTGTTTGGCCTGTTCTGGCTGTGCTGGATATTGATAACCTTGTTAGATGAAGGCCTTCTCTCTCTCACCCCGATGGTATTCACGCAAATGACCCCGCCACCGGGCAGCACTGGCGGTCTGCTCAACGCGATCGCAGGCAGCCTGGTGATGGCCCTGGTTGGCACCCTGATCGGAACACCGATCGGGATATTGGCCGGCACCTATATGGCCGAATTCGGTCATCGCGGATGGTTGGCACCGGTCACCCGCTTCATCAATGACGTCCTGCTGTCCGCCCCCTCGATTGTGATCGGCCTGTTCGTCTATGAATTGTATGTGGTCAGGGTCAGACATTTTTCCGGCTGGGCGGGTGCGTTTGCCCTGGCCATACTGGTGATCCCGATCGTGATCCGCACCACCGAGAACATGTTGCGCCTGGTTCCGACCACGTTACGCGAAGCTGCCGCCGCTCTCGGTGCCCCACAATGGAAAGTCGTCAACTTCGTCACGCTGCGAGCCGCGCGTGCCGGCATCATAACCGGGGTGTTGCTGGCCGTGGCGCGCATCAGCGGCGAAACCGCACCGCTGCTGTTCACCTCGCTCAACAATCAGTTCTGGAGCAGCAACATGGGGCAGCCGATGGCCAATCTGCCGGTGGTGATCTTCCAGTTCGCGATGAGTCCCTATAATGACTGGCAAAAGCTTGCCTGGGCGGGCGCGCTGCTGATCACCTTCAGCGTGCTGACGCTCAATATCCTAGCACGCGTGCTGTTCCGGCAAAGCGCCACAACACATTAATCCTGGTCATCAACAAGGCAAGCCCATGAACATCGAAACCGTCGCCAATCCGAAGATCATCATCAAAGACCTGAATTTTTATTATGGGAATTACCGCGCGCTCAAGGACATCAACTTGAGCATCCCGGAAAAAATGGTGACCGCTTTCATCGGCCCTTCCGGTTGCGGAAAATCCACGCTGCTGCGCACCTTCAACCGCATGTATCAGCTTTATCCCAAACAAAAAGCCACCGGGGAGATCATGCTGGATGGCACGAATATCCTCGACCCGAAACAAGACTTGAACATGCTGCGCGCCAAGGTCGGCATGGTGTTCCAGAAGCCCACGCCGTTCCCGATGACCATCTACGACAACATCGCTTTCGGCGTAAAACTATACGAAAACCTCAGCCAGCATGACATGGAAGCCCGCGTGGAATGGGCATTGCGCAAGGCCGCGCTGTGGACCGAGGTGAAAGATATCCTCAAACAAAGCGGCACCGGGCTTTCCGGCGGTCAGCAACAGCGCCTGTGCATCGCTCGTGCCATAGCGGTCAAGCCGCAAGTGCTGCTGCTGGACGAACCCACCTCCGCGCTCGACCCGATCTCCACGGCGCACATCGAGAAGCTGATCGACGAACTCAAAGAAGACTTCACCATCGTCATCGTCACGCACAACATGCAGCAAGCCGCGCGCATATCCGATTACACAGCCTATATGTACCTCGGCGACCTGATCGAACTGGGCGAAACCAGCGGCGTATTCACCAATCCTAAGCGCAAGGAAACCGAAGACTATATCACCGGACGATTTGGTTAATTGTCCAGTGATATCGCGGTGTAGGCTAACGTGCGTAGCGCGTTATGTCGGAACCAGTACATAACAGGCCGTTTCGGTTAATCGGCTCTGTCATGTAGCAGCGCAGACTTTCCTTCAGGTAAGGTGGGCAAGCGCAACTTGTGACGCATGGAACAGAAACTCAAGAGTCCGGAGACATCCGCTTTACGCAGACTCCTTGCGGTGCCGTATGAATTCGCGTATCGCCGGGAAAAGACTGATGACGATGATGCAGATGACGATCAGGGTGAGATTGTTCTTCACCACCGGGATGTTACCGAACAGATATCCCGCCATGGTAAGGCTGACTATCCACGCCATGCTGCCCAGCCCGCTGAACAGCACGAACAGGCGATACCGCATCAAGCCGACACCCGCCACGAAGGGCGCGAAGGTGCGAATGATGGGCAGGAAGCGGGCGAAGATGATGGTCTTGCCACCATGCTTTTCGTAAAAGACGCGGGTCTTGTCCAGGTGTTCGCGCTTGATGAATCTTCCGCTGGCACGTTCAAACAAACGCAGACCCAGGGTGCGGCCTATCCAGTAGTTGGTGTTGTCACCACTGAATGCCGCCAGTATCAGCAGCGGTATCAACCATTGCAGTTGCAGCGCTTCCATGCCGCACAATGTACCTGCCACGAACAGTAGCGTATCGCCGGGGAGAAACGGCGTGACTACCAAACCGGTCTCGGCAAAAATGATCAGGAATAGAATGCCGTACACCCACATGCCGTAGTCATGCACCAGTGCCAGCAGGTGCGTGTCCAGATGCATGATGATGTCGTACAGGATCAGGCTCACGGCAATTCCATTCCCGATGTATTGGGTTCGGCCGGGTCTGCAATCCGGGTCAAATCGCTGCCCGCGCCCTGACCTGAGTGAGCGGGAACTCTCAGCTTATGCAAATATCCGGCCCGCATCTATGGAAGAACTTCTTCGGCCTCGGTCTTTTCCGGCTTGATGAAGTCCTCGCGTGATACCCCGAGCAACATCAACAACGGGCTGGCAACCAGCACCGAGGAATAGATGCTGAACAGGATACCGATGGTCAGTGCCATGGCAAAATAGTGCAGTGTTTCGCCGCCGAGGAACAGCATCGCGCCGACCATCATCTGCGTACAGCCGTGAGTGATGATGGTGCGAGACATGGTGCGGGTGATGGCGTTGTCGATGATGTGTGAGACTTCGGCCTTGCGCATGGTGCGGAAGTTTTCGCGGATACGATCGAACACTACCACCGACTCATTCACCGAATAGCCCAATACCGCCAGCACAGCTGCCAGCACAGACAGCGAGAATTCCCATTGGAAAAAGGCGAAGAAGCCGAGAATGATCACCACGTCATGCAAGTTGGCGATGATGGCAGACAGTCCGAATTTCCACTCGAAGCGCAACCACAGATAGCCGACAATACCCATAGACACCAGCAGCAAAGCCAGTTCACCGTTGTCGATCAGGTCCTTGCCAACCTGGGAACCGACGAACTCCACGCGGCGCTTTTCCACACCGGCATCCTGCTTGCGCATATTGTCTACCACCTGCTCACTCAATTTCGCTCCGGTGACATTCTGTTTGAATGGTACTTGTATCAGCACATCATAACTGGAGCCAAAATTCTGCACCATTGCGTCCGGCAGACTCATCTCGGCAAGCTGTGCTCTCACCTTGGCAAGATCGGCCGGTTGTGCGTAATGCAATTCGATCACCGTGCCACCGGTGAAATCCACGCCGAAATTCAATCCCTTGGTGGCGAGAAAAAATACCGCGAACAAAAACGTCACCAGCGAAATGGAGGTGGTATACCGTCCATAACTCATGAACGGGATGTCGTGCTTGATCCTGAAGAATTCCATTTTCTTTCCTTAGCCTATCGCCACTTTAGTGAGCCGCGGCTTGCGGCCATAAATCAAATTCACCATCGCGCGGGAAATCCACACCGCGCTGACAAACGAAGTACCGATGCCCAGACACAGCACCACCGCGAACCCCTTGATCGGGCCCGAGCCGAACATGAACAACGCAATCCCGGCAATGAAGGTGGTAACGTTGGAGTCGAGGATGGTCGCAAATGCCCGGTCGTACCCGGCATGTATCGCGGCCTGCGGCGTGACTCCGTTGCGCAGCTCTTCGCGGATACGCTCGTTGATCAGCACGTTCGCGTCTATCGCCATACCCAGTGTAAGTGCTATGCCTGCCATACCCGGCAAGGTTAGCGTGGCTTGCAACATGGACAGCAGCGCCACCAGCAGCAGCAGGTTCGCGCCCAGTGCCAGCACGGAAATCGTGCCAAACATCAGGTAATACGCGATCATGAATAGTGCGACCAGGATGAAACCGATCTTGGTGGAATTGAAACCGCGCGTGATATTTTCCGCACCCAGACTGGGGCCGACGGTGCGCTCCTCGATGATCTCCATCGGAGCCGCCAGCGCGCCGGCGCGCAGCAGCAGCGCGGTGTCCTGGGCTTCCATTGGGTTCATCTGGCCGCTGATCTGTACGCGTCCTCCGCCGATCTCCTCCTTGATGACCGGAGCCGTGACGATCTCGCCTTTGCCTTTTTCGAAAAGGATGATCGCCATGCGCTTGCCGACGTTCTCGCGTGTTGCGTCCTTGAATTGACGCGCGCCCGTGCCGTCCAGATTGATATGTACCGCGGCTTCATTGGTGCGACTGTCGAAACCGGGTTGTGCGTCGTTGATACGATCGCCGGTAAGTATCACTTGCTTCTTCACCAGCAGAAGATTGCCTGAACGATCCTTGAACATGTCGTCGCCGAACGGTGGCGCCACGCCAGGAACCGCCTGATGCGTCTCATCCACCATGCGCACTTCCAGCGTCGCGGTCCGCCCCAGGATATCCTTGGCACGTGCCGTATCCTGCACTCCGGGCAGTTGAACTACCACACGGTCCGCACCCTGCTGCTGGATCACCGGTTCGGCCACGCCAAGCTCGTTCACACGGTTGCGCAACGTAACCAGGTTCTGCTGCACGGCGGACTCCTGTATGCGATGTTCGGCTTCAGGTTTGAGTGTCGCCTGCAGCAGAAATTCGCCACCCTGATCATTGTCATTCAGTATGTAGTCGGAGAACCGCTGGCTGATTTCCGCTTTGCCCTTGCTGCGCGCATCGGCATCTCGGAATCTGACAGACAACACCTCGCCGTCGCGAGTCACGCCGGAATAAGCGATGTTCTGCTCGCGCAATGCACTGCGGATATCACCGGTAGCAGCTTCCAGAGCCTTGCTCAGCGCGGCATTCATGTCCACTTGCAACAGGAAATGCACCCCGCCGCGCAAGTCCAGGCCGAGATACATCGGCAGTGCATTGAGCTTTGCCAGCCATTGCGGAGAACGCGGCAACAGATTCAGCGCGACCACATAATCTTCTCCCAGCTGTCCGATCAACACATCTTTTGCCTTCAGCTGGCTATCGGTATCCGCGAAGCGCGCCTTGATGCTGTTGCCGTCCAGCTCGGTCAATTCAGGATCCAGATTGGCCGCCTTGAGTATGGATCCAACACGCTCCAGTAACGCATCATCAGCCTTGAGACTGGCGCGCAACGGAGACACCTGCACAGCGGGCGACTCGCCGTAAAAATTCGGCAAGGTATAGATCAGCCCAAGCAGTAATGCAGCCAGGATCAGCAGATATTTCCACAATGGATATTGGTTCATGACAACCTCTTGATGACTATGGTGCGGCCAGTTGGACAGCTTCTGGCGAACGCAATTACTTGATCGCTTTGATTGTTCCCTTGGGCAATACGCTTTGAATCGCGCTCTTTTGCACCATCACGATGAGGTTCTCGGCGATTTCCACGCCGACATATTGCTCGTAAACCTTGTTGACTGTGCCGACTTCGCCTCCGACCGTCACGACCTCATCTCCGCGTTGCAGAGCTGCGATCATGGTTTTTTGTTCCTTGGCGCGATTGGACTGAGGACGCAGTATCAAAAAGTAAAACACCACGATCAATACGACCAGCGGAACAAAATTCATGAACCCGCTGTCCGGGGAAGCGGCAGCCGCTTCTGCATAAGCATTACTGATAAACATCATTCAATCTCCAAAAATGAAATACTCAAAGACGCGCATTCTATCATGAAGCCGCGGGTGGTCACTCATGTCTGGTACTCTTTTCCGGCACGCATCCGCCGGAAACGCGCCGTAAAATCAGCGAACGCATCGGCTTCGATCGCCGCGCGGATCTCCCCCAACAACTGATGGTAATAATGAAGATTGTGGATGGTGTTAAGGCGCGCGCCGAGGATCTCGTTGAGTCGGTGCAGGTGATGCAAATAGGCGCGGGTGAAGTTGCGGCAGGTGTAACAATCGCACCGCTCATCCAGCGGGCGCAGGTCCAGACGGTATTGCGCATTCTTGATCTTGACATCCCCAAAGCGGGTGAACAGCATGCCGTTGCGCGCATTGCGCGTCGGCATCACGCAGTCGAACATGTCTATGCCTTGCGAGACCGCATCAACGATGTCCTCTGGGGTGCCCACTCCCATCAGGTATCGCGGCTTGCCCTGCGGCAATTGGGGGGCTGTATGCCGAAGGATGCGCAACATGTCTTCCTTGGGCTCCCCCACCGACAACCCGCCTATCGCATAACCGTCGAAGCCGATGCCAATTAATCCAGCCAGCGACTCGTCGCGCAGACGCTCGTGCATCCCGCCCTGAACGATGCCGAACAGCGCATTGTCATTGCCTTCATGAGCGCGCTTGCTGCGCTCCGCCCAGCGCAGGCTCAGGCGCATCGAATCGGCAGCCTCGCGCTCGTTCGCCGGATAAGGCGTGCACTCGTCGAAGACCATCACGATGTCGGAATTCAGCGCCTTCTGGATACGCATGGATTCCTCGGGGGATATGAAACACTTGTCGCCATTCACCGGAGACTGGAACTTGACCCCTTCCTCGGTGATCTTGCGCAATGCACCCAGGCTGAACACCTGGAACCCCCCCGAGTCGGTGAGTATCGGTCCATCCCAACCCATGAAGCGATGCAGGCCGCCGTGCGCCTGGATGACATCCAAGCCCGGGCGCAGCCACAAGTGGAAAGTGTTGCCCAACACGATCTGCGCACCGACCTCATGCAACTCGAGCGGCGACATCGCCTTCACCGTGCCATAGGTACCAACCGGCATGAAGGCCGGTGTTTCGACCGTACCGTGGGACAGATGCAACGTGCCGCGACGGGCGAGGCCGTCAGACTTATGCAAAGCAAATTTCATGATTTTCTTTCAATCAGCATCGCATCACCATAGCTGAAGAAACGGTACTTCTGTCCCACAGCATGGCGATAGGCGGCCAGCATTTCATCCATCCCGCCGAATGCGCACACCAGCATCAGCAGCGTGGACCTGGGGAGGTGAAAATTGGTGAGCAGCACATCCGCCACTTTAAAGCGGTAACCGGGAATGATGAAGATGTTGGTTTCACGCTCTCCCGCCTTTAGTTCGCCCTCCGCCGCAGCGCTCTCCAGAGCGCGCAAACTGGTCGTCCCGCCTGCGATCACTAGCCCACCCGCAGCGCGCGCCTGGGCTATCGCATCTACAGTGGCCTTTGAAATCTCATAGCGTTCGCTGTGCATGATGTGCTCATGTATGTGTTCGGCGCGAACCGGTTGAAACGTTCCCGCGCCGACATGCAGCGTCACGTAGGCTATTCGCACCCCCTTGTCGCGCAGGGCTTGCAGCATGGCATCGTCGAAATGCAAGCCCGCAGTGGGGGCCGCCACCGCACCCGCCTCGCGTGCAAACACGGTTTGATAACGTTGCTCGTCTTCCTCGTTTGCCTCGTGAGTGATGTAAGGCGGCAAAGGCAAGCTGCCATAATGCTCCAGCAAGTCCAGAACAGGTTCGTCGACAGCAAAGCGCAAACGGAAGAATTCCCCCTCGCGTCCCAATACCTCTACCGGCAAATCCCCGGCCAAAAGCAGGCGACTCCCTGCTTTGGGCGCATGGCTGGCGCGTACTTGCGCCAAGGCCTCATGTGCATCCAACACACGTTCGATCAACACCTCGACCTTGCCGGCGCTTTCCTTGCTGCCAAACAAGCGCGCCTTGATAACGCGTGTGTCGTTCAGCACCAGCACATCGTTCGGTCTGACCAGTCTGGTCAAATCTGCAAAGCGGAGATCCTCCAGCACGCCATCATGCGCATACAGCAAGCGGCTGGCGCCACGCTGTTCTGGCGGATGCTGCGCGATCAACCGCTCAGGCAAAACAAAATCGAATTCATCGGTACGCATGAACAACTGATCAGACGCCCTTGACTATCCCGCGATAAATCATTGTATCGATGACCTGCTTCACGCACACCTCCACCTCTTCTGTTCCTGTATTCACGGTTAGCTCGGGGTTTTCCGGCTTTTCATAGGGTGACGAAATACCGGTGAATTCGGCAATCTGTCCAGCGCGGGCTTTTTTATAGAGGCCTTTTATGTCGCGGCTTTCACAAACCTCAACGGGCGTGTCGCAATAGATCTCTGTGAAGTCGCCATGTTCGACCATGCCGCGCACACGTTCACGGTCGGCGCGGTAAGGGGAAATAAAAGCGGTCAGGACGATCACGCCCGCTTCCATAAACAGTTTGGCCATTTCACCGATACGGCGGATATTTTCTTCGCGATCCTTAGCCGAAAAACCCAAGTCACCGCACAATCCGTGGCGAACGTTGTCGCCATCCAAAACAAAGGTATGGCAACCTTTCTGGTGCAAAACCTCCTCTACGGCATGTGCCAGTGTGGATTTGCCCGAACCAGAAAGCCCGGTGAACCAGATGATTGCGCCGCGATGACCGTTTTGCGCTTCACGGCGGACACGGGTAACAGTGGCGTGATGCCAAACGGTGTTGGTTGAGGCTGGTGGTTGTGTTTTCATATCAATAAGTAAGGAATCAAGGTGAACTCAAGGCGGGGATCAACTTGCAACGAAGCGTGGCACGGATTGAAAAATTTTCAGAAACGCACATAATGCCTTGTCATTGGCGGCAGACACAAAAAACTCGGGGTTGTGCAAATCAACCTTGTTGTAATGTAGTTCATCCCCGTTCAGGTCGCTCACCCTGCCGCCCGCTTCGTTCACCACTGCGTGGGCGGCAGCGGTATCCCATTCCATAGTCGGTCCAAGACGCGGGTAAAAGTGCGCCGCACCTTCAGCGACCAAACAGAGTTTCAGCGAGCTGCCCATGCTGATGCACTGGTATTCACCAAGTCGTTCGAGCAGCGCTTCGGTACGCGCATCGCTGTGCGTACGGCTGGCAACAACTTTGAGGGTCTCGCCTGCTGAACGGGATTTGACCCTGATGGATTGCGCCGCAGAGTCCCCACGCTGCATGAAAGCCCCTGTGCCGCGCGCAGCATAGTAATTCACTTCCAGTGCCGGGGCATATACCACACCCAATACGGGTTAACCATTCTCGATAAGCGCAATGTTGACAGTAAATTCGCCGTTGCGCTTGATGAACTCCTTGGTACCGTCAAGCGGATCAACCAGCCAAAAACGTTTCCACCGCTCACGCTCGGCGTAAGGGATGACGGCGGATTCCTCCGAAAGAATGGGAATATCCGGAGTGAGTCTTGTCAGCCCTTCAATAATGAGTCGTTGTGCGGCCAAGTCTGCAAGGGTGAGAGGGGAGCCGTCCGCTTTGCTGATCTCGCCAATACCATCGCCACGATACACTTCCATGATAGCCGCGCCAGCCTGATGAGCAACTTCATTTACATGTTGTATCATTTTAGCGTTCACTTGAAACTGCCCCAATCCATATTTTGTCGAATCATTCGTTTTATACCAAGAAAGGCCGGATTGTAGTTGATATGACACGTTGCTTCATGGATAATGCGCCCCGCTTGGCCGGGGTGGTGGAACTGGTAGACGCGCCGGACTCAAAATCCGGTGCCAGAAATGGTGTGAGGGTTCGAGTCCCTCCCCCGGCACCACATAATGCAATGCAATTTGGGTGTCAACCGAACAAATGTGCAGCGCGTTATAGGCACCGACACGGTAGTGTCTTAAACGTTTATTAATCTACTATAAATTGGAGTTCATAATGAGCAAACTGTTATCCGTACTGATCGCTGCTGTATTCGCTGCTGTTTCTTTCACCGCTGTTGCTGCTGACGCTATGGCTCCTGCTGCAGCTCCTGCTGCTGCCGCCGCACCCGCAAAGGCCGCACCTGCAAAGGCAGAAAAGAAAGCCAAGAAAGCCAAGAAAGCCAAGAAAGCCAAGAAAGCCAAGAAAGCTGAAGCAGCTGCACCAGCCGCCAAGTAATACCGGCACAAGCTTAAAAAAGGCAGGGGAAGCCCTGCTTTTTTTATTTCTAGAGTACAAAATGATCTGGAAACCCAATGTCACTGTCGCCGCTGTCATTGAGCGCGAAGGAAGATTTCTGCTGGTTGAAGAGGAAACCTCGCAAGGTTTACGCTACAACCAGCCTGCCGGGCATCTCGAGGCAGATGAGTCCTTGGCCGCCGCCGTGGCGCGCGAAACGCTGGAAGAATCGGCATATCACTTTATCCCGCAACATCTGATCGGCATTTATCGCTGGCATTCCAGCGAATCGGACACCACTTACCTGCGTTTCGCCTTCACCGGTAAAATCACCGGGCATGAGCCTGGCCGTGAACTCGACAGCGGTATACTTCATGCCTTATGGCTGTCGCCCGAAGAAATCCGTGCCACCCGATCTCGCCACCGCAGCCCGCTGATATTGCGCTGCGTGGAAGATCACATTGCAGGAAAACGCTACCCCCTGGAGTTGTTGGTTCACTATGACTAAGCGCATCGTGGTTGGCATGTCCGGCGGAGTGGACTCCTCCGTCACCGCATTGTTGCTCAAACAGCAAGGTTACGACGTGATCGGCCTGTTCATGAAGAACTGGGAGGATGACGACAACGATGAATATTGCTCGTCGCGCCAGGATTTGCTGGATGCGGTCTCGGTGGCCGACACCATCGGCATTCCCATCGAAGCGGTCAACTTTTCCAGGGAATACATGGAACGTGTATTCAGCTCTTTCCTGAGTGAATATCAAGCCGGGCGCACACCCAACCCTGACATCCTGTGCAATGCCGAGATCAAGTTCAAGGCGTTTCTCGACCATGCCTTGCAACTCGGAGCGGACACCATCGCCACCGGCCATTATGCCCAGGTGCGCGAGGTGAACGGTCTGTTCCAATTGCTTAAAGCCGATGACGGCAGCAAGGACCAAAGCTACTTTCTGCATCGCTTGAATCAAAAACAATTGAGTCATGTAATTTTCCCGCTCGGCAACATCATGAAATCGCAAGTTCGCGCCATAGCAGAACAGCATGGCTTGCCCAATCACGCCAAAAAAGACAGCACCGGTATCTGTTTCATCGGCGAGCGCCCGTTCCGCGAATTCCTGAATCGCTATTTACCGACCCAGCCGGGTGAGATGTGGACCCCCGACACGTTAGCCGATAGGCCCGATTGCGGGAGGGGGTCCAATGCGGTTGCTCCCGCACCTGAGTGCTCCGCACCACCGTGTCACAACCGCACCCCCGACACGTTAGCCGATAGGCCCGATTGCGGGAGGGGGTCCAATGCGGTTGCTCCCGCACCTGAGTGCTCCGCACCACCGTGTCACAACCGCACCCCCGACACGTTAGCCGATAGGCCCGATTGCGGGAGGGGGTCCAATGCGGTTGCTCCCGCACCACCGTCTCGCAACCGCTCGCCGGAAGGAAAGGTGGTCGGGAAGCACATCGGGCTGTCGTTCTACACCATCGGGCAACGCCAGGGTCTGGGCATCGGCGGGGCCAGGGAAACTTCAGGCGAACCCTGGTTCGTAGCGGGCAAGGATATGGCGAACAACCGTCTGATCGTGGTGCAAGGGCACGACCACCCTGCCTTGCTCGCGCCGCGCCTGACCGCGCTGGACAGTCACTGGATCAGCGGTACTGTGCCCGGAATCGATCATCCCTATGCGGCCAAGACGCGCTATCGTCAAGCCGATGCGCCGTGTCGCCTTACCCGCATCTCGGACAGTTCTTGTGAAATCGCTTTTGAAGAAGCGCAGTGGGCTGTGACACCCGGGCAGTCGGTGGTCGTTTACGACGGCGCAATTTGCCTTGGGGGAGCAATCATCGAACAAGGGCACGGCTGATTCGCGTAAAATACGCGCTTCACGAACCAAGGTATCGCCATGACCACACTCAGCAAACTCACTGCGCTCTCCCCGCTCGATGGACGTTATCACGGCAAGGTGGATGCGTTGCGCGCTTACTTCAGCGAATTCGGTCTGATTCGCTTTCGTGTGCTGATCGAGATCGAATGGCTCAAGGCGCTCAGCGCGCAGGTTGACATCGCCGAAATCCCGCCGTTCTCCGCGACGACCATTGCGCAATTGGACATGCTCAATGCCAGCTTCTGTGAAGCCGATGCGCTCGCGATCAAGGCCATTGAGTCCACCACCAACCACGATGTGAAAGCCGTCGAGTACTGGCTGCGTGACAGATTATCGGGCAATCCGGAAACAGCGAAGGTATTGGAATTCATCCATTTCGCCTGCACCTCGGAAGACATCAACAACCTGAGCCACGCGCTGATGCTCAAGGGCGCCCGCGATGCCGTGATGCTGCCTGCACTGAAGGTACTGATCGGGCGGTTGAAAAACCTTGCCCACCAGCACGCCGACCTGCCGATGTTGTGCCGCACCCATGGACAAGCCGCCACGCCGAGCACCCTAGGCAAGGAAATGGCGAACGTGGTGTATCGCTTGCAGCGCGCCGAACAACGCCTGGCTGCGACGGAAATCCTCGGCAAGATGAACGGCGCGGTGGGCAACTACAACGCGCATCTTGCGGCCTATCCGAAAGTGGACTGGGAAAATTTCGCGCAGCGTTTTGTCACCGCGCGCGGCATCACCTTCAACCCCTACACCATCCAGATCGAGCCGCACGATTACATGGCGGAACTGTTCGATGCCTATGCGCGCATCAACACCATCCTGACCGATTTGAACCGCGATATCTGGGGCTACATATCTCTTGGCTATTTCAAACAAAAAGTGATCAAGGGCGAAGTAGGCTCGTCGACCATGCCGCACAAGGTCAACCCGATCGACTTTGAGAATTCCGAGGGCAACCTCGGTTTGGCGAATGCACTGCTGCGTCACCTCTCGGAAAAGCTGCCGGTCTCGCGCTGGCAACGCGACCTCACCGATTCGACAGTATTGCGCAACATGGGCGTGGCGCTCGGCCATACCCTGCTCGCTTATGAGTCTTGCCTGAAAGGTTTGAACAAACTGGAAGCCAATCCGCAATGTTTGGCGGAAGACCTTAACGCAAGCTGGGAAGTGATGGCCGAACCGATCCAGACCGTGATGCGACGTTACAACATCGCGAACGCTTACGACAAGATCAAAGACCTGACGCGCGGCAAAGATGGGATCAACCGCGCTTCGCTGCAAACCTTCATCAGCACACTGGAAATTCCAGAAGAGGAAAAACAGCGCCTTCTGCAACTGGCACCGGATACCTATATCGGCAAAGCGGCAGAATTGGCAAGGCGGGTTTAATACTCATCACAAGCCCAAAACAAACAAGCCCGCAATTGCGGGCTTGTTCGCAAGAATCCGCTGCCAGGCGCATCAGAACACTAGCTGACCCGCAGTCACCCCGGGAGATCCGGCTTTAATAGGTGTCTGAATTTGATTTTTCGGCACTGCATTTCCCGGTGCGACATCCCGATCTTGAATAGCACTATCGACCACCACACTTTCACGCACCGCCGCTTCCTTCTTGTCACCATTCGCTTGTGCTAATGGAGCCGGCGTCACGGTAAAGATGTTGAGATTGATCGGTTGCAACTGCGGCATTTGATCCAAGCCGCCTGCAAAGCCCATCTGGTTCGGCAACACGCTGATGGTGCCTTTATCAGTAGTCATGGTGGTCTCGCCGACATTCACCTTGTTGTAAGTACCGGCCGGTACCGTTGCCGCCAATTCACTACCCGGCACAACCACAAAAGTTTCGTGGTCGGTGCCACGAATGCCGATGGTGGATGAAGTGGTGGTGATATGGTAACTCGTTTTATGCAGATGCCCGATCAAGCCAGTGACAGCGCGAACACCGCCTCTCAACAGAGAAAAGAAACTTTGTTCTGTTCCGTCTTCCTCACCACTGAATATGAAACTGTCGAACTTGAGCTGGGAGTCCGGGCGTATGACAACAAAGCCGCCATCCCGCATCTTGATTTGCGCGGAAGCCCCTTTCGAAGTGGTCAGGGTATCGCTTTCGCTAACTGCATCGCCCTTTTGCAGAATATGTGTTTGTCCTGCCGAGTTGGTGACCTGAACGTTGCCATTCACGAACTGGGCGTATCCGGCAATCCCCGCGTAAGCAGCCTGGCTCGCGATCAACATCAAGCAAACAAATAAGACGCCCAAATAGCTAGTGGTATTTTTCGCGGTATTCATGATTCACTCCTTATTCAAGTTAGTTCACCGAAAATCGCGGCGAACAGTCAGCGAAACATCCAACCTGTTAAAGCCATAAATAACGATATTGGAATCATTCTCCGAGTAGTTCAGCTGCGGACGCAGCATCCAAAGTTTGTCCCAATGCCAAATCGCCCCTGTCGTCAGGTCATAAAAGCGATCGCTGCGCTGACGCTGGAAGTAATAATTGACCTTGCTGTAATCGCCTAATTGCGCACCTGCATACGCAAACAGCGTGGTTTTTTCACTGGCAGCCGTCTGACCGCCAACGCGCAACCCGCTGAACCGTTTGGCACCATCGGTACTTCCACCACTCGGAGTGGCTGGTGTGACAATCGTCGAAACATCATTTTCAGTGCCGTGATACAGACTGCCAAACACCGTCGCCTTGCCATCCGACAGCACATGCGACCAGCCGCCGCCAATCACCTGCTGATCAAAATCATTCGGCTGCATAAGCGGATCAATATAGCGATATTGCGCATACTGGCCGAATACCTTCATTTGATCGCTCGGACTGAACACATGGCTCCATTCCGCATTGATACCGGCGGTATCGCTATTGTGCGAGTCGCCCAGAAAATACTGCCCGCCTATTACGCCGAAGCGAAGGTTGTTGGCTTTCGCGCCAAACATTACTCCAGCTCGCGCATCCAGGCTGAGTGCATCAAAACTTTTTTGCATGTGGTAGCCACGTTGCCGGAGATCCGCCCCTGCATACAGCCCCCAGTTGGCATTCAGCCTATGAGTTACTTCGCCGCCCGCAGCCACCCCATAGTAATTGTCTGATGTTTTTACGTTGGTCGGGTCAAGCGTAGCGGTTGTCCAGCTAAGGCTTGATTGATCGAATACTTGTATTTGAGATTGGCTGGTGGAGTTATTGACGTTGTTATCATGCCCGACCGTTCCCTCCACATATCCGGTGATGCGTGTCTGTTTCCCTGCTTCCTGCGCCGCAATCTCATCAAGATATTTTTCAATGTTGGCACGCGCCGTTTCAGAAGGATTTTGTGTCAATGCCGTGGCGAATTCGGTCTTGGCACGCGGCAGATCGCCCAGTTGATAATAGGCCCGCGCAATGTCCAATCGAGCTGCGGCAGAATTCGGATTTTCCATCAGAACCCGCTCGAGAGCGAGTGTCGCCTTGTCTGGCTTGCCGCTGTCCAGCGCGGCGATACCGATGAGGTAATCAAAACGCTCCTCACCGGAATGCTCGAATTCGAGCGGCTCCAGCAATGAATAGGCGTCCGCAGGATTGCCGCTTTTAATCAGGACATCTGCATCAAACAACAATTTCTCGTAGGCCACCCCGGTAACACTCGGATTTTGGTGAACCATATCGGCACGCTGACGCGCTTTCTGCTCGGCTTCCTGCGCGAAGGCGTTTCTTGCCGCAGACGTCGACCCCAAGATCGCCAAAGTAATCATTATCAAAAACGCCATGTCCCCCACCCGATTTTCTTCGTGAACCATATTGCTATCAGTGACATTTCTGACCATCATCATTCCCGGCTCCCTGACATGACGAGGTTGCCTGATTGGTTTGGCTCGACCGGTCAATCGCTTTGGCCAGATTCTGCTCTTTGGATTGCTGATCTTCGTTTTGCTGATCAGACCCGCACCCTGTAGAAGATGATGGGTTAACTGCGGGTGCGGCAACGGGCAGCGAAAGATTGGTAGCCACAGGGTATGCGTATGAAACCGCATTCCACGAAATTCCAAAATCATAGACAAGTGCACTAAAAGGTACCGTACCCAGGAGTGAGTGCGCCCCAGGAATGACCGGGATCGTTCCTACCGAGTAAATGCTTGTCCCGCCTATCGGGGTAAACAGCGCAGAGTTCACCACCACATTGTCAAGCTTCAAAGTTCCGAGCGCGGCCGTTTCGGTGACAACATTCATATAGTCCAACGTGGTTCCAGCAAGACCATGGACGCCAAAGGTCGCATTGGTCGTACCCAGTTCCGCTGGCGTCACAATTGCCATGCTGGGATCTCCTTTCCCGGCAGCATCATCTGCATTGCCGCGCATGAATTGAGCCATCAGCACCGGGTTGTTGGACACGAATTCAGCTGCTCCTGTCAAGACGACATCGGCGAATTGGCCTGCATTCAATGTCCCGATCAGCCCGGCTGGTATCGTGGTGAAAGTGGTTCCGTTCTGGGACGCAATGACGCGCACCGTATAACGCACGCGTCCACTGAACAGCGAAGTGTGGAAAGTCTTGCCCCAAATTGATACACCGGGGAGCTGTTCGACGAGATAGTCGCAGTAACCGGTGCCGGACGGTATATCGGTACAACGGTGGCCGCCGAACACCGCGATGGGCTTGTCGGCGGTCACAAGTGTACCCGTCATGTCTGCGTTACCCGGATTCTGGAACTGGTACGTTTCGCCGATGTTCAGCAAAACCGTAAACGCGGCACCAGCCGGTTTGGTGGCACCGGCAGCAGTGGGGGTGATGGTGACGGCAGTGTTGTTCTGTGTGGCTACAACTGCGAATTCCGAACCGGTGTATCTGGTGCTGGCGTAGGTCATTATGTAGTAATTCGTTCCGAGACCGGATGTCGGCAATGCAAGATAGCCGTCGGCAGAAGTGGGATTCTCGGAAACAACATGCACAGATACGGGCGCGAGTGCAGTCACGTGGATACCCTTGGCTTCGACCGTCTCATTCGAAGTCAACACAACTGCAGGGTCGAGAGTGATGACGGCTTCACCACCCGCCGTAACGGAAAAAGGTGTAGTCACGCCGTTAAACGTCACATTACCGGAGGTCGCGGTTGCCGCAGCCACGATCATTTTGTTGGTAACGGGCGTGTTATTGCATGATGCAGGGCTGCTGACACACAGATGGTCGGGAAGCGTCAAATAGTAATCCACGCCAGTTGATGTAACGACAGCGGCGAGGGCTTGAGCGGGAACTGGCGCGGGAGACGGTGCTGAATTCACGCCCCCTCCGCCACACGCGGTCAAGGATAACGATGCCCAAGATAACGATGCAAAGAGCAGCGCACTTTGAATAAGACTTTTATTACCTGAACACACTACAAATACTCCTCTGCCTCGTTTTCAATGGCGGCAAGGAGGGAATGGTTCATGCACGACGGGAGATTACACACACGGACGATGATCCGTATCGCGGTCCCGCTACCATAGTTTCCCTTAGGCCGGTGACTTTGCGTCCTTACCTTTCGATAAGTTTGCCAAGTGGAACTGATTATTCAGAAAAAGAGAACAGAGTCAAAGTCTGACCGACGAGCGGCTGAATTTCCGGATGAATGGCGAGGTGATATTTCGTCAAAATGGCTAAATCAAGCCTTTTTCCGCGAATGACAACGTTTGTCCCATCGCCACGATGAAGTGATCCAGCACGCGCACGTCCACCATAGCCAACGCCTGCTTGAGCGCGCTTGTCAGCAGTTGATCCGACTGACTGGGTTCGGTGACACCAGAAGGATGATTATGCGCAAGTATCACCGCCGCCGCGTTGTGCGCCAAAGAGCGTTTGACCACTTCGCGCGGATATACGCTGGTCTGGCTGAGCGTGCCGTGGAACAACTCCTCCGAGGCGATCACGCGATGTTGCGTATCCAGAAACAGAACCAGAAAAACCTCCTGTTGCCGCGCGCCCAGCAACAGTTGCAAATAGTCGCGAACCGCACGTGGAGAATTGAGCGCATCGCCATGCTGCAATTCTTCCTGCAACGCGCGCCGTGACATTTCAAGCACCGCTTGCAGTTGCACATATTTCGCCCGCCCCATGCCTTTTGTATCGCAAAAATCTGACTCGCTGGCGGATACCAGCCGGGTGAGATTGCCAAACCTGTTGAGCAACTCGCGCGCCAGATCCACCGCACTTTTTCCAGCCACCCCCGTGCGCAAAAAGATCGCCAGCAATTCCGCATCCGACAGCGATGCAGCGCCGCGGGTTAACAGCTTCTCGCGCGGGCGTTCCCCTTCAGGCCAGTCTGTGATTGCCATAACACTCCTCTGCTTTTAGGGTATATAACTCCCCAAGTATTCCAGACGCAGTTTGAGCCGCCAGAAATAACGTTCTGCATTTTATCGAAGTCAGCGGTTGACGTGACCGCAATCTCGCTTCGGGTGGACATTGCAATAATAATTGCGTTATGCTGGCATCGGTACTATGCAAATACCACAACCACAAGGAAGGCTATCATCATGAAGAAAAGCATATCATTGCTATGCATCTTGGGCTGTTTTGCCCAACCGGTTTGGGCGGCTGACATCACTAATCTTAGCGGTCTGAATCAGTCTGAGTTCAAGTTATTTTCAGAAGATTTAGGTTCAGCATTAAGCTATAAAGCCGTCACCCCTACAGCCCCGTTGGGCGTGACAGGATTTGATCTGGGTCTGGAAGTGACTTCGACTAAATTGCAGAACTCGGCACTCTGGCAAACAGTCACAGGCGACGCCATGAGCTCCGTCATTGTACCAAAGTTGCATGTCTTTAAAGGCCTGCCCTTGAACTTTGATGTCGGCGCATTCTACTCTGCCGTACCATCCTCCAATATCAAGCTTTATGGCGGGGAACTACGCTATGCAATACTTGAAGGCGGTGCGGCCCAACCTGCAGTCGGCATCCGGGGGGCGCTGACAAAAATGAGCGGGGTGAGTCAACTTGACTTGAATACCAAAAGCCTGGACGTTTCTATTTCCAAAGGTTTCGCGATGTTTACTCCCTATGCAGGGGTAGGCGTTGTCTGGGTTGACAGCACACCCAATGGGATTCCGACACTAACGAGTGAATCTTTCAATCAAAATAAATTATATGTTGGCGGCAACCTCAACTTTGGATTGGTGAATGTTGCCCTGGAATATGACAAGACGGGTTCTGCACCATCCTACAGCGCCAAGCTGGGTTTCCGTTTCTAGCAGCTCCATCTGGTAGCTCCACGGGCAGATAAGGTCCTAACCGACTTTACTGCCCTTTTTTATGGGGACAACGCATCAAGTGATGGGCTGGAAGCCTCCTCGGCAAAATCCAGCCGCCATATTTTATCGTCACTGCGCACATCCAATCCATCGCAATCCAGTCCGATCGCTTGCACATCCGCCGTATCAACGCCGTGGCGTTGTAGCAGCAGTTGTCGCAACACGTTTCGCTGCTGCGCATTTATTTCCGCGACCAATGCTTCTTCCCGTTGCGCGAATATTTCAGCTTGCGCGACCGCGTAATTTTCCATATCGATCCAGTGGATTTTCCCAAAGCCGCCTATGTAGCGGATGGCAATGGGGCGAATGCGGTAGAAGGAAAAGTCGTGCATGTCGAAATAAATCCTGGCTTCGGGGAAATAGCGCAGATAGCGCAGTCCGGCGATTTCGCGATTCTTCTCCATGCAGGCATTGCCAATCACTGTCACCCGGCCTTGGGTCTGGATGTGCGGGTCGCGCTGGTCGTGTGTGATCAGGCTGACGCGCGGGTCATACCGGATGTTTTTGGTGTGCTCGGCGAGAACACTGATAAGGATGAGCAGGCTGCCATTGTGATCTACCAAGTAAGGCGTGATCGAGCCGAACGGGTAACCGTCGAATTTTTTCGACAAGGTGCATAGCGCGCCGTAGCGATGGGCGCGCAGCATCCGGCGAGCTTCATGGGCAATCATGCAGCGAGTTTTAACGCGGTCTCTGCCAGCCGACGGCCCAATGCCAGGCACAGTTTCTTTTCGGTTTCGCTGATCGCTTGATCATTGGCTATTCCGGCGACATGGCTGGCACCATAGGGTGTGCCGCCGCTTTGCGTCGTGGAAAGTTCGGGTTCTGAATAAGGCAGACCTACTATGACCATGCCATGATGCAGCAACGGCAACATCATCGACAGCAGCGTACTTTCTTGCCCCCCATGCATGGTGCCGGTAGATGTAAACAGTACGGCTGGTTTGCCGACCAGCGTGTGTTTCATCCATACACCGCCGGTACTGTCCCAGAAGTATTTCATAGCCGATGCCATGTTACCGAAGCGTGTCGGGCTGCCTAATGCCAAGCCTATGCATTCCTCAAGATCGCGCAATTCGACGTAAGGAGCACCGCTGTCAGGGATGGCCGGTTCCGTTGCTTCACATACGGCGGAAACTTTGGGTACAGTGCGCAACCGGGCGCGCACACCATCCACTTGTTCAACGCCGCGCGCAACCAGCTGGGCCATTTGCCGTGTCGCTCCATGCTGGCTGTAATACAGTACGAGGATTTCTTTGTCGGTTATCATTAGCTCATTATAGGGAAACGGTTAGTCCATGCGAAATAATTTGCGCGATATTCATGCTCTGGTTGGTTTGATCGCGGCGCGCTTTGTGCGGGATCGCTGCGTGGAAACTGCCGCGAGCCTGACCTTTACCACGTTGTTGTCGCTGGTTCCGATGATAACCATTGCATTGGCAGTGTTCTCGGCATTTCCGGTGTTCGAGGATTTCTCTTCTCAGATCAAGATTTATCTGCTGAACAATCTGATGCCGGAAAATTCCGGAATAATCATCACGCAGTATATGCAGCAATTTGCCGACAGTGCAACACGCCTCACTGCAGTGGGTATTGTATTCCTGGCGGTTACCGCCATGCTGATGCTGTTGACCATAGATAATGCGTTCAACGTTATTTGGCAGGTGACGCGCCGCGGCCCTTGATCAAACGGCTGGTAGCTTACTGGGCCGTGCTGACTCTTGCGCCGTTGCTGATCGGAGCAAGCTTATCACTGACATCATGGCTGGTCGAATTGTCCATGGGGCATGGCAAGGATATTTCATCATTCGGAATCGCGGTGCTTAAAACGTTGCCGGTACTGTTTGCCACTTTGGCATTTACATTGCTATTCCGACTGGTGCCAAATCGACATGTGCCTCGTGCCCACGCGCTGATCGGCGCATTGGTGGCCGCGGTGGTGTTTGAAACCACGAATCGGGTATTTGGCTATTTTGTCAGCCATTTTCCCACCTATGAATTGGTGTATGGCGCGTTTGCCAGCGTGCCGATTTTCTTGATGTGGATCTACTTGTCCTGGTTGGCTGTCCTGTTCGGCGCTGTCATCGCCGCATCACTTTCACATTGGCGTACGCCTGCAGAACATGATCCGGCACCCGCAACACAGTTGCTGGATGCCCTGCGCTTGTTGCAAATCCTGGCGAGCGGTTTACAGAGGGGTAGCGTCAGCACCTTGCCGGAATTATCCAAGTCCTTGCTTCTCGGTTATGACACGCTGGAAAAGATACTCGATGAATTGGCCGGTGTGGGCATGGTGCGTAAAGTGGAAGGAAACGGCTGGGTGCTGATGCGCGATGCTAACCATATTCGTGTTACCGAATTGATGCGCTTGTTCGTGCTGAACCGCGACTCGTTGCCCGCCGGTAAAAATGACGATCCATTGCAACATTGGCTGGTGGACTGTGCTGCACAGCTTGAGCAAAGCACGGATATCACGCTGCAGGAACTCTTTGCACGACAAGCCTCCTGAATGCTTGCCCGAGGTGATTAATTGCGCTTTAATGCGCGGCGATTTGCAATTTGATGTGTGGAGGCTGGATATGAAGCTCATTGAAACACTGTTTGAAGGGTCGTTGTGGAGCAGCCGTTTTATCGTATTGGCGGCGGTGCTGGGCAGTTTGTTTGCTGGCTTCGCGATTTTCTACATGGCGACGGTGGATGTGGTGTATTTGGTGCAGCATATGCTGCATTACGCCGATTCAGACATGACCGAGGAAGCGCGCAAGCTGTTGCACGACAAGACGGTATCGCACATTGTGGAAGTTGTGGATGGCTATTTGCTGGCGACGGTGATGCTGATTTTCTCGTTCGGGCTGTATGAGTTATTCATCAGCGACATAGACCAGGCCAAGGATAGTCAAGGCTCCAGCAAGATACTGGTGATCAACAGCCTGGACGACTTGAAAGCGCGCCTGGCCAAGGTGATTCTGATGATCATGATCGTGACCTTGTTTGAAGAGGCGCTGAACATGAAGATGGACTCACCAATAGACCTGATTTATCTGGGCGGTGCCATTGCCTGTGTTGCGCTGGCGCTGTATCTCACCCATGGCGCGGAACATGGCGCGAATAAGGGCCATGATGAAGAATCCGATGGCGAAGCATCGGCGCATGAGCAGGAGCGGCATTGATACAGGCGATGCGTGCGCTGCCGGCTGCTGTCTGTTTTCTGCTGTTCGCGCTGGGTGCGGCAGCGGATGAATTCACTCTGCAAGATATACAAGGCAAAACACATCGCTTGGCCGATTATCGCGGCAAGTGGGTGCTGGTTAATTTCTGGGCAACCTGGTGTCCGCCGTGCCTGAACGAAATACCCGAACTGATCAGCCTGAATAACGCGCACCATGACAAGGATCTGCTGGTGATCGGGATTGCGATAGACTCAGGTTCGAGCAAAAAAATCGCCGACTTCGCGCAGGCGCATGGCATCAGCTATCCGGTAGTGATCGGTGACCGCAAGGTTAATGCACAATTCGACGCGCTAGAGGTCTTGCCGGTCAGCTATTTGTATAACCCCAAGGGTGAACAGGTGAGCTATCAGGCGGGCGAAGTGACGCGCGCAAGCGTCGAGGCTTTTATAAAAAAGCAATAGATCAAATCGCCAAGCAGATCAATTGGCAGACGAGTAGTAGTTGCTGACCGTGCGGCGCGGCAAAGCCCAGTGGTTGCGCCAGGCGGCACGCACCAGATTCGGATATTCCGGCTTGCCCAAAGTGCCGTTGTATCGCCCCAAGGCGCGATACAAACTGCCTTTTTCGATGTCCAGGTAATGGCGCAGGATGGTGCAACCGTAGCGCAGGTTGACGCGCAGATGAAACAGATTCTGTTCTTTCGTCCCGATTTCATTGACCCAGAAAGGCATCACCTGCATATAGCCGCGGGCTCCATCCTTGGATACGGCATACTTCTTGAAACTGCTCTCCACTTCGATCAAACCCAATACCAATTCCGGGTCAAGCCCGGCTCGTCTGGCTTCGTAATGCACGGTCTTTAAAAAATCCATGCGGTATTCAGCATCTGGAATGCTTTTTTGCAAACGACGCGACATTGTATTCAGCCAGAAATCCGCTTCATATTGCGTGGCAAACGCCAGCTTTGGTGCAGCCTGATCCGACACGCTGCGCTGCAACACCGCGCGAACACTGGCGGAAAGCGGCGTGTAGATTTGTCCGCCAGCGTGCGCGGCGCAGGCGAACAACATCCCCGCCACGCTCAGTGGCAGGGCGAAATAGCCTGAAAATGATTGTCGGTTTAGCTGCATAGTTTTGATTCTACGAACTCCAGCGCGTTTTGCAAGGGGATGGCTTGTGCGGCGGGATCGCGTCGCCCCTGATATTCCAGCATGCCGTCTTTCAGGCCGCGCTCCCCGATGACGATGCGATGCGGAATGCCGATCAATTCCATGTCGGCAAACATCACGCCGGGACGCTCGTCGCGGTCATCCAGCAACACCTCGATTCCGGCAGCTTGCAATGCGGCATACAATTTTTCAACGGCATCGTGCACCGCTACGCTCTTGTTCATGCCGATAGGCACGATGGCGATCTGGAACGGTGCCATCGCAGTCGGCAGAATGATGCCGCGCTCATCGAAATTCTGCTCGATGGCGGCGGCAACGATGCGCGACACCCCGATGCCGTAACAGCCCATCTCGATGATCTGCGCCTTGCCTTGCGCGTCCAGAAAAGTGGCTTTCATGGCTTCGGCATATTTGGTACGCAACTGGAAGATATGGCCAACCTCGATGCCGCGACAGATTTCCAGTGTGCCTTTGCCGTCCGGCGACGGATCGCCCGCCACGACGTTGCGGATATCTGCATACTTAATGTCACTATCCTTCCAGTCACGTCCCCAGTTAAACCCTGTCAAGTGATAACCATCCTCATTCGCTCCGCAAACAAAGTCGCTCATCGCTTCAACTGACTTATCAGCAATAATCCTAAAATTATGATCGTGAGGCCCAATATAACCAGGCCGACACTTGAGTTGCGTCTTAATTTCTTCTTCAGTTGCCCACTCAAAGTTTTGTACATCAGTCCGAAATGTTTTCAACTTGTTGGTCAGTTTTGTCTCATTAATTTGGTGGTCTCCGCGAATCAAAACAAGATAGAACAGCGGCATGACTCCGTACGGTCCATCTAGTGACACATTTGGTTTTGAGGAGGAGAGGGTGAGTTTGATTAAAAGTGTTTTAAGTATTTTTTGTGCTGGGATATTCAGGAATGCAGCAACTTCTGCGATGCTCTTTTGGCCGGGGGTAGCAACCTTTTTCATGGGTTGTGTGGCAACTGCGCGTTCCGCACTCGGGGCAACCGCTTCCGCCAGTTCCACATTGGCGGCATAGTCGGAAGCCGGGCAGTAGGCCAGTGCGTCCTCACCCGAATCTGCCAGCACATGGAATTCGTGCGAGCCGCTGCCGCCGATCGCGCCGGTGTCCGCCGCGACGGCGCGGAATTTCAGGCCGAGGCGGGTGAAGATACGCGAGTAAGTGTCATGCATGACACGGTAAGTTTGCTCCAGACTTGCATAATCAGCATGGAAGGAATAAGCATCCTTCATCAGGAACTCGCGCGCGCGCATCACGCCGAAACGCGGGCGTACCTCGTCACGAAATTTGGTCTGGATCTGGTAGAAATTGATCGGCAATTGCCTGTAACTGCGAATCTCGCGGCGCGCGATGTCGGTGATCACCTCTTCGTGGGTAGGCCCGAAGCAAAAATCGTTGTCGTGCCGGTCTTTTATTTTCAACATCTGCGGCCCGAACACTTCCCAACGCCCGGTTTCCTGCCAAAGTTCGGCGGGTTGCACGGCGGGCATCAGCAATTCGATCCCGCCGCTGCGATCCATTTCTTCGCGCACGATATTCTCCACCTTGCGCAATACGCGGAGTCCGAGCGGCATCCATGTATACAGGCCGCTGGCCAGTTTCCTGATATAACCCGCGCGCATCATCAGTTTGTGGCTGGCAAGCTCTGCTTCGGAAGGTGCCTCTTTAAGGGTAGAGATGAAAAATTGTGAAACACGCATGGTGAATAAGACCCGATTTTTAGAAATGGATTCGCGATTTTACAGGGAATGCTCACGGTTCGGTATGTGGAAAGGTTTCAAAATAATCGATTCGCTTTTCTTTAATGAGGAAATGTGAAAGAATCCAAGCGTTAAAACTTACTTAAGCAGAGTTGAAAATGATAGACCGAGACGGCTACCGCCCGAATGTCGGCATTATCATCACCAACAGCAGGAATCAGGTGCTTTGGGGCAAGCGGGTGAGACAACATGCCTGGCAGTTTCCGCAGGGTGGCATACAGTACGGCGAATCCCCCGAGCAGGCGATGTACCGCGAGTTGCACGAAGAGGTCGGCTTGATGCCGGAACACGTTAAAATACTCGGGCGCACCCGGGACTGGATGCGTTATGAGGTTCCGCAAAGCTGGAGCAAGCGTGAATCGCGCGGTGGTTATCGCGGACAAAAGCAGATCTGGTTCCTGCTGCTTCTGATTGGTCGTGATTGTGATGTCTGTTTGCGTACCAGTTCGCATCCCGAGTTTGATGCGTGGCGCTGGAACGACTACTGGCTGGACATCAATGCCGTGATTGAATTCAAACGTGAAGTTTATACGATGGCACTTAATGAGTTGGCCGGCTATCTTCCGGCACCCAAGAATAATCCGGCATATCTGCACGTGCATAGGTAATTACCGGTCGATTATCGAGGAGAAAAGTCTTGACTAAAGAATACAGCGCACTGAAATCTTCCCTGCTGAAAGCGGGTTCTTCTTTTATGCGTCCGGTCCAGAAACTTCCGGAGCGGGTCAAGCTGAGCGATCCGGCAACGAGCGTGATGACAGATTTGAACAAGGTTTCGGTGGTGAGTGTGCGTGCCAAGACTTCGATGGATAAAGCCAATGCAAAAATGATCCGTTATGGCGTGCGTACGCTGTTGGTGCTGGATGACAACGATCAAGTGGCGGGGTTGTTGACGGCAAGCGATGTGTTGGGAGAAAAACCGATGCGCTTCCTGCAACACATGGGCGGAACTCATGCCGATATCATGGTGCGCGACATCATGACCACGCAACGCGAATTGGAAGTGCTGAAAATCGAGGATGTGCAAAATGCCCAAGTCGGGCAAATCGTCGCCAGCCTGAAAAAATCCCACCGGCAGCATGTGCTGGTGGTCGCTGAAGGTGCGGATGGCAAGCAGGCAGTGTGCGGTTTGTTCTCTATTACCCAAATCGCCCGTCAGTTGGGCGCCCAGGTTCACAGTTTCGAATTAGCACACACCTTTGCCGAAATCGAGGCTGTGATCGCGCGCGGCTGATAAACCAAATTGCGAGCATCCGCTGCGCGGATGGCCTGCTTATCCAGCTTCAAACCTACTGATAGAACTACTTGCCACCTGACTGGTATAACAACTAGCCAATCTACTAAGTTGCCAGAAAACGGCAAGCAAGCGGCTGAGTTTGCCGCGCCTGAAGCGATAAATCTGGGCGCTGGCAAGAATGTCATCCTACTGCCTTGACGTTCCGCTTTCAGGCAGGTAACTTTCCAAAGTAAAGGGCGGCTCCCGACACAAAGCCGTCATTCAGGATTGCGAAAAGCAGACGCTCAAAACAGGTCTGTAAAAGCCAGTGCAATTAGACGCGATTTATCCATGCAGTATCAACGTTGCTTCCACCAGTCTGCAATGATGCTCCCCACAGCGGGCCTAATCATATAGCCATATGAGTGATGGCAATCAAGGCCTTCGTCACTGCGAAATGTATTGTAGATCCCATGGCGATGATCTTCAATAGACTCTACTAAACCCAGTTCCAACATTTGATGAAAGCTTTCTTTGAATTTGCTTTTAAGCGCAACAAGGTCACCCTCGGCTAACAAATTTATCCAGTGACGGATCAGGTCAGGATAGCTTTTTCCCCTTTGGCCATTCATACCCAGCAAGCGATGTTTCATGTAATGCATGCCCAAGGGGCTGCCGAGAGTCAACAGGTCTATTTTGCCATTCACACCCTCCTGACGTGACAGTTCCCATAATGTATCGTAGGTAATGACAGAACCGAAACTATGCCCAATCAATAGCACATTATCCTGATTCTCAAGCATGGGGCGGAGTGTCTGCTTCAATAATCCGCGAACTTCATCTCCAACATTATCAGTGTTATTAAAATAGCGGCTGATTTCATCGGCGGCACTTCGCACCTCTTCGGGCAGCAATCGTATTAGTAATGGAATATCATCCCCCATCGTTAGCAGCATACGACTCAGCCATATGTTCCATGTATTGGCATCCTGAATGTCCTGCTCAGTAGGGCCATGTTTGTTGATAAGGACATCAACCCATGGAATATCTTTGGTTATATCCTTGTGCGAGTGATAATAAAGGTCGTTCCAGTTGATAAGATGGAATTGCGCATGGCTGTCCTGTAGAGTGTCGGCCACTGAACTATCCGCACGGCGTACCCCTTCGATAAGGGTACGCCAAAGTAATTTTCTATGCAGTGCTTCCTCAGGATTGGGGTTCTTTCCCGGTACGAAGATTATTTGTTTTTTTGTCATGTTGGCTTTTATGTCTGATCTGAACTGCTTTTGTATCTCGCATGTCTGGTTTGGCACAAGCGTGGTCTAATTCCATCTGGACCGCGCTGTAGCACTCGCACCTTGCGACTAACTGCGGTACATGTATTCTCTCGTGAGGGGCAACGGAATGCTTGCAGTATTCTTAGCCTTGCACGCGAGAACCTGATAGATGTTTATCCACTCATGGGAAAATGCATGAGCGCAACCGGCGAGATAGATTTCCCAGATACGAACCCGCCGCTCTCCTGCGATGCTGATCGCGCGGTCGCGGTTCGATTCGAGGCGACTGGCCCATTCGTGGCAGGTAAGCGCGTAATGACGCCGCAACGACTCCACATCGGTCACCTCCAATCCTGCTGCCGACATTTCCTTTAACGCCAGGCTAAGGTGCGGCAACTCGCCCCCCGGAAACACGTAGTTGGCGATAAATTCTCCGGCTCCGGAGCCTATCTCGCCACTTTCCACATCGCTTGTGGTAATGCCATGGTTCAACACCAGGCCATCGTCCGTCAGGAGCGAGCAAATCTTACGGAAATACATGGAAAGATTCTTCAAGCCCACGTGCTCGAACATGCCTATACTCGCGATCTTGTCATATATACCAGCGTCGGGCAGGTCACGGTAATCGCGCAATTCCACCGTACATTGCCCTTGCAGGCCTTCGGCCTGAATGAGATTTTGGACATGCTCGAATTGGTTTTTCGATAGCGTGATTCCCGTGGCAACGGCGCCGTACTTCTTTGCTGCGCGCAGGATCAATGCCCCCCATCCGCAACCAATATCGAGAAAGCGTTCGCCTGGTTTCAGCATCAGCTTGTTCAGAATGTGGTCGAGTTTCTGTTCCTGTGCTGTCTCTAGGGGGTCATCCTCGTGCCTATAATAAGCGCATGAATAAACCATGTTTCGGTCAAGGAACATGGAATAGAAATCGTTCGAGACATCGTAGTGATATTCGATATCCTTGCGGGCTCGTCTGTGGCTGTGGCGGCCGAAGAGATGAAATCTGGCGGGCTTATTGGCGGCGACGCTGCTAACCAAACTTTCTGCAATCCGGAATATCTCGTGGATTGACCCCTCGACGCGTATGCGGCCCTCCACGAAGGCCACGCCGAGCTTATTGAGGTCAGGCGGCATGAAATATCGGAGCGCCGACAGCGTTGGGACGTAGACCGTGACGGTGGGTTCAGAAGAGAGGTTAAACTCGTGGCCGTTCCATAACACGACTCGCAACGGAATGGTAAAGTCAGCAGTGATACGTTTGATCAATTTTTCAAGGCGATGCTCAATAAACATTGCGGTCCTTATCAACAGCCTCTAACGAGCCAGCCCGGTGGATACTGCCGAAAACATGATCCAAAAACGCGCTGGTCACGCCGTAGTAACCGGGCTGCTCGATGCGATGGTGATGCAGCGCATGCCAGCGTTTGCGCTGCTTCAGCCAAGCGCTGTCGGCGCGCCAATGGTGGATGGCGTGGTGAGTGATCGTGTAAGCCAGATATCCTGTCAGCACGCCGAGTGTCAGCGCGCAGGCACGCCACAGACCACCCGCCAACAGCGCAGGAAGGAAAACCAGTATGGCGATGAGCGCCGCACTCAGGATCGTCGGAGTAAAGATGATCGCCGTTGGCCGCCGATGGTGCTCCTCATGCAAACTTCTGAACGGCCGCAGACCGTGCAGCACGAAGCGGTGCAAGGCGTATTCGATGACAGTCCAGCTTACCAGGCCCACTATCGCGAAGACTGCGATCTCAACTCGTTGCTCGCGTGGGCCGTCCATCACCAGGAAAGCTGCCAACGCCACTATCGTGATGCCATACAGCGCGAAGTCTGCACGGTACGCCGCCTTGCTGTGTTCCAGCTTGAAGATATGCATACGGTTCCTTCTTGACCTTGTGAGAACATTCTCGAACGTCCGGAATTGGCACCAAGCTGCCCATCGAGCCTTGTAATAGCCTACCTGAAAGCTCCCTTGGCGCTTTGCATTCAAGTCAGATGTTCAGATCACCCGGTAGTAGTCGTTCATCAAGTATGGCTAACGACAAGCGGACGTCAATCTTCTCCATAGCGAACGTTTAACGCTTGTACTCGTCAGGTCATGATTTTATGTTCGGCAGCGGGGGATAAATTTAGGAATGGATTCGATGGTCTTAAGTTTTCTACATCGTCAACATTGCAATAATGCCGTTTTCAATCATTGAGCATTGCATCAATTTCCGCTTCCGCGGAAATCCAGTCTTGCTTTTCACAGCAACAGACAAATCCACGTTGCTGAGCGCGGAAATAGGCGGCGGTGGCGATCATGTGGTAGCGCTCTTCGGGCGCAACAGTTTTTTCCTTGACGCTCTTTTTGGGTGCGCTTTTCGCGGTGGCGGCTTGCTTGCTTGTGGGCTTTTCAGTTTTTGGAGCGCTCACTTTTTTGGCCGGGATTGGCGCGGCTTTTTTAGTGGCTACCGCAACGGTTTTTTGGGCTGGAGTTGTTCTGGCAGAAGGTGGGATTGTGGTTTTCTTGCGGCTTGTGGCCATGACAATTTCTTTCACTGAGTTAATAAGTTAATACGATTTTGTTAATAAATCATGATTTATTATTACCGTGCTGTTGATTCGGCACAGGCCATTTGCTTCCTTGCGTAGAAGTTAGCATCATAATTATGATATTTGTAACATGACAATTGAATAAATTACATAGGTAGTAACACCTATGCAAGCCAACTTCTGCTATTGGCG
>CAVRKV010000007.1:0-109508 GCA_963721755.1 uncultured beta proteobacterium | reverse complement strand
ACGCGCCACGTATTGCTTGAGCCTGCGCGAAGAAGGTCGGCTACCCGGTCATTCTGAAGGCCAAGGCCGGGGGCGGTGGGCGCGGCATGAGAATCGTTCGCGATCCCGATGAATTGCCCAATCTGTTTCACGCAGCGTCTACCGAGGCGGCCAACGCCTTCGGCAATGGCGAGCTCGCATGGAGAAGTTCATCGAGAACCCGCGCCACATCGAGTTCCAGATGCTGGCCGACGAGCACGGCCATGTGGCTTCGCTTTCGAGCGCGAGTGCTCCATCCAACGGCGTCACCAGAAGCTGATCGAGGAGGCGCCGAGCCTGCAGGTAACGCCGAAGCTGCGCGAGGAGTAACAAAAAATGCAAAAGTCGCTGGACGCATTGAAAGCCGACTTGGGCAAGGTGCGCACCGGGCGTGCGCATGCTGGTTTGCTTGATCATGTTATGGTGGATTATTACGGCAGCCCGACACTGGTGACACAGGTTGCCAACATCACGCTGATCGACGCGCGTACGATAGGCGTCCAGCCTTGGGAAAAGAATATGGCCGGCCCTGTCGAACGCGCGATCCGGGATTCGGATCTGGGACTGAACCCTTCCACCAGCGGCGACATGATCAGGGTTCCGATGCCGATGCTGACCGAAGAACGTCGCCGCGATCTGATCAAGGTGATCAAGGCCGAAGGCGAGACCGCCAAGATCGCGGTGCGCAACATCCGCCGCGATGCCAATCACACACTTAAAGAAGCGCTCAAAAAGAAAGAAATCGCCGAGGATGAGGAGCGTCGTACGCAGGACGAAATACAGAAATTGACCGATCGCTTCGTCACTGAAATCGACAAGGCGCTGGCAGCCAAAGAAGCCGATCTGATGGCCGTTTAGTTCCAATCGAACCTGGAATAATGGTAAACCTCCCGCCCAGTTCCACCCGCATCATCCCAGACATCACCAGCGTCCCGCGCCATATCGCCGTCATCATGGACGGCAACGGCCGCTGGGCAAAAGAGCGCTTCATGCCGCGTGTGGCGGGGCATCAGCGCGGAGTGGAGGCATTGCGCGAAGTGGTAAAAGCCTGCCGTAACCTGGGTGTAGAGTACCTCACGGTGTTCGCGTTCAGCAGCGAAAACTGGCGGCGTCCTGCCGACGAAGTTTCCTTCCTGATGACACTGTTCCTGAAAATGCTCGAACGTGAAGTCGCCAAACTTCACCAGAACAATATCCGCCTGAAAATCATCGGAGACCGCAGCCGCTTCGACGACAAGCTCAGGCTGACCATGCATGATGCCGAACGGCTTACTGCAAACAATTCCGCGCTGACGCTGACCATCGCAGCGAATTACGGCGGGCGTTGGGATGTGATGCAGGCGGTGAAAGCCATGCTCAAGGAACATCCGCAACTTGTGCAGACTTTTAGCGAAGATGACCTGCAACCCTTCCTCTCGATGAGCGATGCCCCCGAACCGGATCTGTTCATCCGCACCGGTGGCGAACAGCGTATCAGCAACTTCATGTTGTGGCAGCTTGCATATACCGAATTGTATTTCACCGATACGCTGTGGCCGGCTTTTGATCGCATCGAATTGGACAAGGCGATCGCATCGTACCAAAAGCGCGAGCGGCGTTTTGGCCGAACCAGTGAACAGCTGACTGGTGAAAAGTTGAACAGTAAATCAGGTCAGGGAGAGCAGAATGCTTAAACAGCGGGTAATCACGGCGGTTATTTTGCTGGTGTTGTTTTTGTTGGCACTGTTCTTTTTGCCTGATGCCGGATGGGCAGTTTTGGTGATCGTAATGGTGTCTCAGGGCGCATCGGAATGGTCAGACTGGCCAGGTTCAGCGGCAGAAAAGCAAATATTTTCTGGGGGCTGACGCTGGTGATGCTGCTGGGCCTGGTTTGGTTCGATGCCTATCACACTCCCGAACAACAAGCTTTGCCGCATGTGCTGGTCTATGCCTTGTCTGCCGTGCTCTGGCTGGCCGTCGTGCCAACATGGCTGATGGTCGGCTGGAAGGTCGAGCAGCCGTTGCTTATGGCATTGGTCGGATGGAGCGTATTGGTTCCGACCGGATTGGCGATGCTGGATTTGCGCTTGGGCCATCCGTGGTGGCTGCTGGGTATGATGAGCCTGGTGTGGGTAGCGGACATTGCGGCTTACTTCACCGGACGCAGGTTCGGCAAAAACAAACTCGCTCCGAGCATCAGTCCTGGCAAGACATGGGAGGGGGTTGTGGGCGCGATGCTTGGGGTTTCAACATTTGTGCTGGTCGCATGGAGCTTCAGCGGATTCAGCTATGTGATACTGCCGGCGTTGTTGGTTGCTTCCTGGTGCTGGGTCGGATTGGCCGTGTTCGGCGATTTGTTTGAATCGGCAATCAAGCGCCAGGCGGGCGTGAAAGACAGCGGCGCGCTGCTGCCGGGCCACGGCGGACTGCTGGACCGCATAGACGCGTTGACCTCAACCTTGCCGCTCGCCGCACTGGCAATTCTGTTGCAGCATCTGGGCTAAAGGACCATGCAACATCTGACAATGCAGCATATCACGATTCTGGGTTCCACCGGCAGCATCGGCACCAGCACGCTGGATGTTGTCGCACGCCATCCCGGTAGATTTCAAATCGTTGCATTGACGGCAAACAGCCAGGTCGATTTGTTGTTCCGGCAATGCCAGCTGTTCAAACCGGGATATGCGGTGATGTTGGACGCAACCGCGGCAGCTGAGTTGCGCCAGCGCGTGCGTGAAGCAGGCTTGGGCACCGAGATATTGAACGGTGTTGACGCGCTGGAACAGGTCGCGGTGTTGCCGGAAGTTGATACGGTGATGGCCGCCATCGTAGGTGCAGCGGGTCTGCGCCCTACCTTGGCTGCGGCACTTGCGGGGAAAAAAATCTTGCTGGCGAACAAGGAGACGCTGGTAATGGCGGGTAACGTTTTCATGGATGCAGTGCGCGCCAGCGGTGCTATGCTGTTGCCCATCGACAGCGAGCACAACGCGATATTTCAGGCTTTGCCTCGTGGTTATAACGGCGATCTGGCCGGTAGTGGTGTGAGCCGCATTTTGTTGACCGCGTCTGGCGGCCCGTTCCGCAATGTTCCATTGGGTGAGTTGCAGAACGTCACACCTGAACAAGCCTGCGCGCATCCCAACTGGGTCATGGGACGCAAGATCTCGGTCGACTCGGCAAGCATGATGAACAAAGGGTTGGAGGTCATCGAGGCGCACTGGCTGTTCAACGCGAGTGCCGATGACATCCAGGTGGTGGTGCATCCGCAGAGCGTGATCCATTCGATGGTCGAGTATGTGGACGGCTCGATGCTGGCGCAACTCGGCAATCCGGATATGCGCACACCGATCGCCTATGGTCTGGCCTATCCGGAACGCATTGATGCAGGTGTGGCGCCTCTGGACCTGTTCAAGGTGGCAACGATGAATTTTACAGCCCCCGATTTCGAACGCTTTCCTTGTCTGGCCTTGGCCTACCATGCTTTGCGCGCGGCGGGGACTGCTCCAGCAATATTGAATGCTGCAAATGAAGAAGCGGTGGCAGCATTTCTCGATCATCAGATTTCTTTCTTGAATATTCCTCGCGTCATCGCGGCGGTGCTGGATGCTTTGCCTGTCAGTCCGGTCGGTTGTCTGGACGATGTGCTCGGCGCAGATGCCGAAGCGCGTTTTGCCGCACAACAGCAGATTCACAAATCAAACAGATGATTACAATATTGGCATTTGTCGGCGCAATCGCGCTGTTGGTGTTGTTCCATGAATCCGGACACTATTGGGTGGCGCGCCGTTGCGGTGTGAAAGTGCTGCGTTTTTCGCTGGGTTTCGGCAAGGTGATATACAGCAAACGCTTTGCCGGCAACGATACCGAATGGGTGATTTCTTCGATTCCTCTGGGCGGCTACGTCAAAATGGCGGACGAGCGCGAAGAAAAGGTTGCGCCGGAGGATTTGCCCTACGCCTTCAATCGCAAGCCGGTGCTGCAGCGCATGGCAATCGTGGCGGCGGGGCCGCTGGCGAATTTTTTGCTGGCCATTGTTTTGTATTGGGCCTTGTTCATTCACGGCGTGCCGGGGTTGAAGCCGACACTGGGCGATGTGCCTCCGGGCACACCCGCGGCCATCGCGCATATGCATTCGGGCGAGACCATACTCCGCATTAACGGTGAGCCAATTCCGAGTTGGCAGGAGTTGCATTGGCGGTTGCTGGATCTGGCGCTGAAACAAGGCTATGGCCAAAGAGAGATAAGCATCGAGGCACAGGATGCCGGCGGCACATCGTCGACGCACGTGCTGGATATCAGCGGTCTGGAAGCACAAGATCTGGATGGGGATTTTCTCGACAAGCTGGGTCTGCAACTGTATCAACCTGTTGTCATGCCCGTTATCGGCGATGTTGCCGATGGCAGCGTCGCACAACTCGCAGGTTTGCAGGCGGGCGACTATATTCTGCGCGCCAACGGGGTGACGATACAGCGTTGGATGGATGCGGTGGAGATATTGCGTGCACATCCGGAGCAAACGGTTCGGCTTGATATCCAACGCGGTGGCAAGACGCTGAATATTGCTGTGGTGCCGCGAGCTGTTGTCGAATCCGGCAAAACGGTTGGAAAAATCGGCGCGGCACCCCAAGTTGACAAGCAGGCAAGGCAAGCGATGTTCACCGAGGTGAGTTATGGCCCGATGGAAGCACTGGTGCAGTCGCTGCGCAAAACATGGGAAACCTCCGCTATCAGCCTGGAAATGATGGGCAAGATGGTGATGGGTGAGGTGTCGATAAAAAATCTGAGCGGCCCGATCACGATTGCCGATTATGCCGGGCAGTCTGCCAAAATGGGCATGGTGGCTTATCTGAGTTTTCTTGCATTGATCAGCATCAGTTTGGGCGTGTTGAATTTGTTGCCCATCCCCTTATTGGATGGCGGGCACTTGCTGTATTATGTCGCCGAATTGCTCAAGGGCAGTCCGGTCTCCGATCAAGCATGGGAAATCGGCCAGAAGGTCGGCATCGCGTTGCTCGGCACGCTGATGGTCTTTGCAATATACAACGACATTAATCGTTTTGTTTCAGGTTAAATAATGCACAAAAAAAAGCTGGCAGGGATGATCTTCCTGCTTTGTACCTTCCCTGCCTGGGCAATCGAGCCGTTCACCGTCAAAGATATCCGCGTCGAGGGTATTCAACGCACCGAGCCCGGGACCGTGTTCAGTTATCTGCCCATCAAGGTTGGCGACACCATGGACGATCGGAAGGCGGAAGATGCGATCCACGCATTGTTTGCCACGGGATTTTTCAAGGATGTGAAGCTGAAGGTCGATCATGGAGTGTTGATCGTGCAAGTGCGCGAGCGTCCTTCGATCGCGAGCATTGAAATCAATGGAGCCAAGGACTTTCCCAAGGATCAACTCAAGGAAAGCATGAAATATGCGGGGTTGGCGGTAGCGCGTATTTTTGATAAGGGTGCTCTGGACAAGGCGACGCAAGAATTGAAGCGCGAATATGTGGCGCGCGGGAAATATGCCGTCAGCGTGACGACCACAGTCACCGAACTGGAACGCAATCGGGTGGCTATCGTGTTCAATGTGGTAGAAGGCGAAGTCGCCAAAATCAAACAGATCAATCTGGTCGGGAATCATGCCTACACCGAAGCTAATTTGCTGGATCTGATGAAACTCGGTACGCCGGGATGGTTTGGCTGGTTCAGCAGCAATGACCAGTATTCCAAGCAAAAATTGTCGGCTGATTTGGAAGCCCTGCGTTCGTTCTACATGGACAACGGCTACCTGGAATTCAATATAGATTCCACCCAGGTTTCGATCACACCTGACAAAAAGGATATTTACATTACTATCAATCTTACCGAGGGCGCAAAATATACCGTCTCCAAGGTGGAAATATCCGGTGATACACTTATCTCCAAAACGGAAATCGAGAAGCTGGTTGAAGTGAAAGCGGGAAATAACTTCTCACGCAAGGCATTGACTGAAACTACCAAGAAAATCGGGGAACGTTACGGGCAGGATGGCTATGCCTTTGCCAACGTGAATGCGATTCCGGACATCAACAAGGAAAAGCATGAGGTCTCCTTTAACCTTGTGGTGGATCCCGGCCAGCGCGTGTATATTCGCCACATTAACATTGCAGGAAACAACAAAACGCGCGATGAAGTCATTCGCCGTGAATTCCGCCAATACGAAGGGGAATGGTTCGATGTGAACAAGGTCAAGAAGTCCAAACAACGTGTGGACAAACTGGATTTCTTTTCCGAGGTGAACATCGAGACTCCGGCGGTGCAAGGCACGACGGACCAAATGGATGTGAATATATCGGTCAAGGAAAAATCGACCGGGAGCGTGTCGGTGGGTGCGGGTTTTTCAAGTGGTGAAGGCTTGGTGCTTACAGGAAGCGTGGCGCAGTCAAATTTGTTCGGCAGCGGCAATAACCTTGCCACTCAAATCAACACCGGAAAAATCAACCAGGTCTACTCTGTTTCATATACCAACCCCTATTACACTGACGATGGCGTGAGTCGCGGTTTCGATGTATATAAACGCAACACAGATTCGCAAAGAACGGCTGTCAGCCAATACTCAACCCATACCTGGGGCAGCGGTGTGCGCTTCGGTGTGCCGATAGGCGAGGAAACGAGCATCAATTACGGCTTGGCATTGGAAAGAACCGAATTGGGATTGTTCTCATCAAGTCCCACGCGGTTGCTGGAGTATGTCAATATTGCCGGTTATTCCACCAATGCTTTGCTGGGGACGGTGGGTTGGGGCCGGGATAGCCGCAACAGCGCGATTTCAACCACCGAGGGTACAGTGCAACGGGCCTCAGCCGAAGTTGCCCTCCCGGTACTGGACTTGCGATATTACAAACTGACTTACCAGCATCAATGGTTCCATCCGGTGAGCAGCGATCTTACCCTGATGTTGAATGGGAGTGTGGGTGTTGCGGGGGGTTATGACGGTGATGTGTTGCCGTTCTACAAGAATTTTTATGCTGGCGGCCCGGGCTCCGTTCGTGGTTATGATGTCAATTCGCTTGGTCCGCGTGATTCGACGGGTGCAGCATTGGGGGGGCCTCGCCGTGTACTCGGCTCGGCGGAGTTGACGGCTCCTTTCCCCGGGACTGGCAAGGATCAATCAGTTAGGCTGGGCGGATTTATCGATGGTGGCGCAGTCTTTGGGCCCGGTGATGAGCCGGGCGCTACCGGAATGCGCTATTCTATGGGTGCGGCCATTACCTGGATTTCACCGGTGGGACCGCTTAAATTTAGCTATGCTTTACCGATCAACAAGCAGCCCGTGGACAAATTGCAGAGATTCCAATTTACTTTGGGCACGGTGTTCTGATGAAGCAGCTGCGTTTAGATCAAGCCAGCAAAGAACGCTGGCAAGGAATTGGTTGCAGCCATTCGACTTGATTGATAAGAGACATCAAACTAGTCGCTGGTTATGATGAAACTATTTGCCATTTGACCGGGAAGATATAAATTCCAGCTGTGTCGCTGGTCAAGTTTTGGAGGGGTGGACATGAAATTATTTACCAAATTAAGTATGTTTGCCGTATTGCTCAATGTGGCAGCGGCACAGGCCGGCGATTTCAAAGTGGGTGTAGTGGACACAGAGCGCATATTGCGCGAGTCTGCTCCCGCAGTGATGGCGGAAAGTAAAATCGAAAAGGAGTTTTCCGGGCGCGATCAGGACATCAAGAAACTCACGAAGCAGGCAAAAGAGCTGCAAGCATTACTGGAGAAAGATGACTCGAAATTATCAGATGTGGATCGTCGCAACAAGGAGCGCGAATTGACTGCAATGAACGCGGATTTACAGCGCATGCAACGCGAGTTTCGCGAAGATCTTAATTTGCGCAAAAACGAAGAATTGGCCGTCGTGCTGGAGCAGGCCAACAAGGCAATCCAGTCGATCGCCGAATCGGAAAAATACGACCTGATCTTGCAGGAAGCTGTGTATCGCAATCCAAAAATAGACATCACCGACAGGGTAATCAAGTATCTTGCCGATAACAAGGCTGACAACAAGGCCGGCAAATAAGGGGTTCGCGCATATGACCGTTCCTTACAGGTTGTCCGACATCGTGGCGCAGTTGGGTGGCCGCGTGTTGGGTGATGCTGAGGTGTGCATAACGCAAATCGCGACGCTTGAAAATGCACGGCCGGATCAAATTAGCTTTCTCACCAACAGCAAATATCGCGCGCAACTTGCCAGTACCAAAGCCGGTGCGGTCATCCTTGCCGAGGCGGATGCGGATGCGACCAGTTTGCCGCGCATCATTGCGGATAATGCTTACGCTTATTTCGCCAAGGTTTCGACCTTGCTGAATCCATTGCCTGAAGCGAAACCCGGCATACACCCCAGCGCGGTCGTCGGCGCGGACGTCAAGATACACCCGACTGCAAGTATCGCCGCGACCGCCGTGGTAGGCGATGGCGCAACGATAGGGGCATACAGCGTGGTCGGCGCGGGCTGCTGCATCGGGGCGAATGTGATCGTCGGCAGTCACGCGCGGCTGTATCCGCGTGTGGTGATTTATCACGACTGCGTGGCAGGAGATAATCTGATCGCGCATTCCGGCGCGGTGATAGGATCGGATGGGTTTGGCATCGCGATGGATGACGGCCGCTGGATCAAGATTCAGCAGATCGGCAGGGTGGTGATCGGCAATGATGTCGAGATCGGAGCCAATACGACGATTGATCGGGGAGCTCTGGATGACACGGTGATCGAGGACGGCGTGAAGCTGGACAACCAGATTCAGGTCGCACATAACGTGCGCATCGGTGCGCACACCGCGATCGCGGGCTGTGTCGGCATTGCGGGCAGCACCACCATCGGGCGATACTGCCGGATCGGCGGGAGCGCGGGGATTTTGGGGCATTTGCACATAGCGGATCATGTGGAAATCGCGGCCTTCACCCTGATAGGAAAATCTATCCGCGAGACCGGCTCATACGCCGGGATATTTCCTTTCTCCAGGACCGAGGACTGGCGCAAGAACAGTCTGCACCTGCGTCATCTGGACGAGTTGGCCGGGCGGGTCAAGGCATTGGAGAAACGGCTTAAATCCCTAAGCGCGGAATCATTGAATCGGGAATCGTAAAAAAAAGGAATGACAGATGAACATCCAGATGGATATAAATGAAATTATCGAACTTCTCCCGCACCGCTATCCATTTTTATTGATAGACCGCGTGCTGTCCATGGAGCCGGACAAGAGCATCGTGGCGCTGAAAAACGTGACTATCAACGAACCATTCTTTCCCGGACACTATCCCCACCATCCGGTGATGCCGGGAGTGTTGATCATCGAGGCGATGGCGCAGGCATCTGCGTTGTTATCTTTTAGGTCCATGGGTGCAAAGTCCGATGGAAATTCGGTGTATTACTTCGCCGGGATCGACGGCGCGCGCTTCAGGCAACCGGTCGGCCCGGGCGACCAGTTGATCATCAAGGCGACACTCGTCCGCAGCATGCGCGGCTTGTTCAAGTTTCGTGCAACCGCTGAAGTCGAAGGACAGCTGGTTGCCGAAGCAGAGCTGATGTGCACGGTCAAATCGGTGCCATGATGCGCCATCCAACCGCCATTATTCATCCGAACGCCAAACTCTCCGACGATATAGAGGTGGGTGCGTATTCCATCATAGGCGAGCATGTCGAGATCGGCGCAGGGACGGTGATCGGCCCGCATGTCGTCATCGAGGGGCACACTCGCATCGGTAAAGCCAATCGCATCTTTCAGTTTTGCTCGGTAGGCGCGATACCGCAAGACAAAAAATATGCAGGTGAGCCTACGCGCCTGGAGATTGGCGATAACAACACGATCCGCGAATTTTGCACCCTCAATACGGGAACGGTTCAGGATGTTGGCGTCACACGCATAGGTAATGACAACTGGATCATGGCTTACGTACATATGGCGCACGACTGCCAGATTGGCAGCCACACCATCATGGCAAATGGAGCGACGCTGGGTGGCCACGTGCATGTGGGTGACTGGGCATTTCTGGGCGGACTGTCCGGCGTGCATCAGTTCGTGCGTATCGGAGCACATGCTATGACCGGCTTTCAAACACGTCTGTCGCAGGATCTGCCACCTTATGTCACCGCAGCCGACAATCCGGCTGTGGCACATGGCATCAACTCGGAAGGTTTGAAGCGGCGCGGATTTTCCGTCGAGTCCGTCATGGCGATCAAGCGAGCGTACAAAACTCTTTATAAATCCGGCCTTGCCCTGGAGGAAGCCAAAGCTGTGATTCAGTCTCAAGCGGCGGAACATCCCGAGTTGCAGCCGATGGTGGATTTCCTTGCCGCCGCAACGCGCGGCATCATACGTTAATCTTGTTTTTGTTATGGCACAAATAATTGTGATAGGTATAGTCGCGGGCGAGGCATCGGGCGACCTGCTCGGCAGCCACCTGATGGTAGCCTTGAAAGAAATCCGTCCTGACTTGAAGTTCGTCGGTATCGGCGGACCCAAGATGCAATCTGCGGGAATGGAAGTATTGTTCCCGATGGAAAAGCTTGCGGTGCGCGGTTACGTCGAAGTGCTGCGCCATTATCTCGAGATCCTCGGCATCCGCCGCAAGTTGCGCGCCTATTTTCTGGCGAATCGGCCGGATCTATTTATCGCGGTGGACGCGCCTGATTTCAACCTCGATCTGGAACTCGCGCTCAAGCAGCAAGGCATTCCGACCATCCATTACGTCAGTCCATCGATATGGGCTTGGCGCGGTGAGCGCATCCACAAGATCAAGCGTGCGGTTACGCACATGCTCGTCCTATTTCCCCATGAGCCAGTGCTCTATCAGCAAGCCGGTGTGCCGGTGGATTATGTCGGGCATCCTCTTGCAGACATGTTGCCGGAGCAACCGAAGCGTGCCGAGATGCGTGAGACGATGCGCATTCCGCTGAAAGCAAAGGTGTTCGCATTTCTTCCCGGCAGCCGCCAGAGCGAAGTCAGATATCTTGCTCACACCTTTATCGAAACGGCCAAACTGATCTTGCGGCGGCTGCCGGACGCGCGCTTTTTGGTGCCGCTGGTGAGCCGTGAAACGCGCGGAATTTTCGAACAGGCCCTTTATGACTGCGATGCCCAGGAATTGCCGATCACCATGCTGTTTGGACATGCGCAGGATGCCATGATCGCTGCCGATGGCGTACTGGTTGCGTCGGGAACTGCCACACTTGAAGCCGCACTGCTCAAGCGTCCTATGGTGATCACCTACCGCATGCCGGCGTTCTCGTGGTGGTTGATGAAACGCAAACGTTACCAACCTTATGCAGGCCTGCCCAATATTCTGTGCAAACGCTTTGTCGTGCCGGAGCTGATGCAGGAGGATGCCACGCCGGAAAATCTTACCCAGGCACTGCTCAACCTGGTCAACGACAAAAATGCGGTGGCAGAATTGGAACAGACCTTCACCGAATTGCATCTGGCACTGCGCCAGAACACTGCGCAAAAAGCGGCTGCGGCGATCCTGCCCTGTCTGGCCAATGCCTAACATCATTCTCATCTGCGGTGTGGATGAGGCCGGGCGAGGCCCATTGGCAGGCCCTGTCAGCGCGGCAGCAGTGATACTCGATGCAAACAAGCCCATCGCCGGTTTGGCCGACTCCAAAAAACTTTCCGAACGGCAACGCGACCGGCTGGCAATCATCATCCGCGAACGCGCGCTGGCATGGGCGGTGGCCTATGCCGATGTAATCGAGATTGACCGGCTCAACATCCTGCAAGCCACGCTGCTGGCGATGCGGCGCGCGGTGCTGGCCTTGCCTATCCAGCCGCAGCAGGTGCTGGTGGACGGACTTTATTGCCCGCAGACAGGTATTCCCAGCCAGGCGATCGTGAAGGGCGACAGCAAGGTCGCCGCGATTTCAGCCGCTTCGATCCTGGCGAAGACCGCTCGCGATGCGTTGATGTTGCAACTGCACGAACAATATCCGCATTACGGATTTGCCGGCCACAAAGGCTACCCGACTGCCGCGCATCTCGCCGCGTTGCGCGAACATGGCGTGTCGGCCGTGCACCGCAGGAGTTTCAGGCCGGTTCGGGAGTTGCTATCTGCTCTGTAGCTATGATTAGAGAAGCCCGTTTTTAGTTTATTGTTTTATCGACTTTGAGACTGACAACATACCATGGTCATATACAAACTCATCCATTTGCTTGCGGCCCTGATCTGGGTGGGCGGCATGTTTTTCGCCTACGTGGCACTGCGTCCAGCTGCGGTGGAAGTTCTCGAACCGCCGCAACGCCTGCGCCTTTGGGATGCGGTATTTCGCCGCTTCTTCCACTGGGTGTGGGGAACGGTGGCCATACTGCTGGTTAGCGGCTTTTACATGATCTTTCTGTATGGCGGCTTTTTCAGCGCGCCGCGTCATGTACATGTAATGCTGGCCGTCGGGTTGGCGATGATGGTGATTTACGGCTACGTGTTCTTCGCCTGTTACGTGCCGCTCAACCTGCTTGTCGCCAAACAGCGTTGGAAAGAGGCCGGCGACATGCTGGGCAAGATACGCAAGCTGATCGCGTTGAACTTGACCCTGGGTCTGTTGACCGTTTGCGTGGCCGTGATCGGCGCGGCGTGGGTGTGGGCCTTGCAGTAAGAAGCCGGACGTATCTGGATAGCTGCTTTGGTATACTAGCTGGCGATTTATAGTACTTTGGATGCACTCTGGATTTTTGGTGCAATACGACAGCCGGGGATTTCGTTTACAATTTTTAGTTTGGAGAAACAATCAATGAATGCAACAAACAGTGTCGCCCAACTCAAGGAACGTCTGAACCAGAATGGTAACGATATCGAAGCCGCGATATCTCTGGGTAACATCTTTTACGACAATGGCGATGCGGGGCAATCCATACTCTATTATCAGCGCGCTCTTGCTATCAATCCGGATTTGCCGGGCGTGCGTACCGATCTCGGCACGATGTACTGGCGCAATGACGATATCAGCCTGGCTGAACAGGCTTTCCGTGAGGCGATTGTGAGGGATCCGGGTTTTGGGCATGCCTATGTAAATCTCGGCTTGTTATTGCACCGCGCCAAAGGCAATATCAATGAAGCCCGCACCGTCTGGCAACAACTATTGACGGTTAATCCGGAGCATGATGTGGCGACCAAGGCGCGCGAATTGTTGCAGGAAACGGCGGCGTTGGTTAACTAATGTTCAGACCTCAACAGACCTCAGGGTCAGCTTCGATATATTTTTCATTCCACCATCCTCACTTCCCTTCACCTGGTTTAAAACTCCACATATAGTGGCAGGTATAGCCACCGGGATTCTTGATCAGATATTTCTGGTGGTATTCCTCGGCGCGGTAGAACTCCCTGAACGGCACGGCTTCGGTGACAACTTGGGCTCCCCACTCACCCGAGGCATCCACGGTTCTGATGACTTCTTCGGCGGTGTGTTTCTGTTCTTCGCCGAGGTAAAAGATCGCCGAGCGGTTGTTGCTCCACTGAATGATGTGCCAAGGGATACCGGGAATGGAAAGGCGTGCGCACGAGGCATGGGGAAAGGCAAGTGAACCAAACCTTCGTAAAATTGAAAGGCATCCATTGCCCGTGATGGTGTTGGTTAAAAAATATGCGGTGTGGAATTTGCGGGCGATAACCCTGATCGCTGTGGGACAATGGGGCGGTAGATAATGGTGCCGAAAGCAGGCTGGGCTGGGCTTCAGCCGTGTTTGGCGCACCTGCCTGACTCGAACCGAAAATTTTGCCTGCTGAATTTTATCTGCTGGCGGAATATTTTTTTTACTGGTAGATTGCATCTTCATATATTTGCAGTCCCGGTTTTACAAAATCGGGCGCGGATACTGGAAGCTTGGCGGTTATGTGTCCGTTCTTTGATTTTCGCCAAGTTGCCTAGGTATGCCTGAATTATATTCGTACTCGGAATTTATATTTCTAATAATACAGGTCTAGGCAAGCAAGCCGACGGCTGAATATCAGGGAGAATATTTATGAAACAAGCCGTCAATGCATTACCGCAAAGCCGCTTGTTTTTCGCTTCCAAATGGACTCAACTCATCATCGGTATTGTCTGCATGGTGATGATCGCAAACATGCAATATGGGTGGACGTTTTTCGTGCCGGACATTCAAAAGCAATTCGGCTGGGATAGAGCATCTATCCAGATCGCCTTCACGCTTTTTGTTTTGTTTGAAACCTGGCTGGTGCCGATCGAAGGATGGTTTGTGGATCATTATGGCCCGCGAATCGTGGTATTTTTCGGTGGCATTGCTTGCGCCCTCGGATGGACCCTGAACTCCTACGCAACCTCGCTTGGCCAGTTTTACACCGCGCAAATCATCGCGGGGATCGGAGCCGGTGCCGTTTACGGGACTTGTATAGGCAATTCTCTGAAGTGGTTTCCAAAACGCAGAGGCCTCGCGGCAGGTTTGACCGCCGCAGGTTTCGGAGCCGGATCTGCGCTGACTGTCGTACCTATTCAGGCGATGATCAAGAATGAAGGCATTCAAAATACCTTTCTTAACTTTGGATTAGGCCAGGGCGTAATAATTTGCCTGTTGGCTTACACGATGATGGCCCCGATCAAGCAATTAAGATCAGAGCTGATCAAGCATGCTTCAGTCAACAGTATCCGGGAATTTGCCACCAGGGAGATCATCGGCCCGAACCGTCCTTGGATCCTGGCTATTCTGTTCTCGGTGATCGGCGGGCTCACGATGTGGTCATTGGGGCTGCAGTTCTATATCCCATTGGCGCTGGCTGCGGTCATTTTCTTGGTCGGTGGAGCGATAGTCGTGAGGCAAGGACAACCCATCTTCATACTGATGTACTTCATGTTTGTATTGGTTGGCGCGGGCGGACTCATCGTGACAGCCAATCTGGCGCCTATTTCGCTGGACCTGCAGGTAGGGAAGGTGCCCGTAACCATTGCATGGTTGACATTGCCCGCGCTGTCTTTCGCCGCCACACTTGACCGAACTCTGAACGGCGTGACTCGACCCTTTTTTGGCTGGGTGTCCGACCACATCGGGAGAGAAAATACCATGTTCATCGCCTTTTTTCTGGAAGGCATAGGAATATTCCTGCTCTATAAATATGGTGCGGACCCGTTCTGGTTTGTGATCCTGAGCGGCATGGTGTTCTTTGCCTGGGGCGAGATATACAGTCTTTTTCCGGCAGTTTGTACGGACACCTTCGGGGCTAAGTACGCTACGAGTAATGCGGGCCTTTTGTACACAGCGAAGGGAACCGCCGCATTGCTGGTACCCTATGCCAGCTCCATCCAGAAAAGCACAGGAAGTTGGGACATGGTGTTCCTGCTTGCGGCAGGCGCAAACATCCTTGCTGCTCTTCTCGCAATCGGGGCACTTAAACCGTGGCGGCACAGAGTTATTGCAGGCCAGGAGCGCAGAGATGGTGAAGTTCAAGAGCGCAGAACTGTTGCAAGGGACAATGACTCGGCAGTGCGCAGCGGCCGACGCGTTTAATTGAATTGCCCTGGAGGAAATCTATGGCACAGTGGATATCATTTACCCACAAAGGCAGGGCGGGTTTCGGCCAGGTCGAGGGCGATCGGGTCATGGTCTGCGAGGGGGAAATGTTTGCCGCGCCGCGCAGGGCGGGAGCAGAACTCGCGCTGGCTGAAGTCAGTATCGATCTGCCCTGTTATCCAGGCAAATTTATCGCTTTATGGAACAATTACCACGCGCAGGCGGCCAAGCAGAATCTGTCAATTCCTGCCGAGCCGCTGTATTTCATAAAAACGCCCAACAGTTACTGCGCGCACGAACATGCCGTTCCGTCACCGATCGGTTACGATGGGCGCGTGGTATATGAAGGCGAGCTGGGTATCGTGATAGGCAGGCGATGCAAAAACCCGGATGAGGAACAGGCCAGACAAGCAATATTCGGTTTCACTTGCATCAACGACATCACGGCGCAGGATCTGATCGCAAAAGATGCTTCGTTTGCGCAATGGACCAGGGCCAAATGCTTCGACGGATTCGGGGTCATCGGTCCTGTCATCGCGACGGGGCTTGACTGGAAGTCCCTGAACGTCAGAACCCTGCTCAACGGCAGGGAACGCCAGAACTATCCATGCAGCGACATGATATTTTCGCCGGAAAAGATAGTTCATGCGCTGAGCCAGGATATGACATTGGAACCGGGTGACGTGATCGCTTGCGGAACATCACTGGGCGTATTGCCGATGAAACCGGGGTCGGTAGTCGAGGTTCATATCGAGGGTATCGGAACACTGCGCAATACGTTCGGGGCGTCAGCACCGGTTTGATTCATTAATTTTTTCAATTACCAAAAGACAACATCCATGAAGATTTGTATCGTAGGTGCGGGTGCCATTGGCGGCATGCTGGGAGTCAAACTGGCGCTGAGCGGCAACGATGTGAGTTTGATTTTGCGCGGTGCCAATTTGGCTGCAGTGCAGCAAAACGGCCTCAGGCTGATAGAAGAAGACGGCAATGAACTGCTTGCCCAACCGATCAAGGCCACCTCGGTCATAGCGGAAGCGGGTGTTCAGGATTTGGTGATACTGGCGCTCAAGGCGCACCAGGTCGCCGCTGTTGCCGCCGAACTTCCAGCGCTGATGCATGCGGAGACCCGGATCATCACAATGCAAAACGGCATACCCTGGTGGTATTTCCACAAGCTGCCGGGCGAGCTGGGGCAGCGTTATCAGGGAACGCCGATCAGGGCTGTCGATCCCGACGGCATCATCGCCAAACACATAAACGTCGATCGTGTGATCGGCAGTGTCGTCTATCCGGCAAGTGAAGTGATACGTCCGGGAGTGATCAAGGTGATCGAGGGAAACCGGTTCACGCTCGGTGAGATCGACGGTAGCGACACGCCCAGCATACGTGAGATCAGTGACGCATTCAAAAACGCAGGATTCAAAGCGCCGGTCATCAATGATATCCGCTCGGAGATCTGGCTGAAGCTGTGGGGCAACCTGAGCTTCAACCCGATCAGCGCGTTGACGCATGCCACGCTGGAAGACATCTGTGTGTTTCCCGCCACCCGTGAGTTGGCGGCAAACATGATGCGCGAGGCGCAGATCATCGGTGAAAAACTGGGCGTGCAATTCAGGGTCAGCCTGGAAAAGCGCATCAATGGAGCCCAGGCTGTAGGCCAGCACAAGACTTCCATGCTGCAGGATGTGGAGCTGGGTAGGCCGATCGAACTCGAGGCTCTGGTGGGCTCTGTCATCGAACTCGGCAAGATCACCGAAACTCCAACGCCAAACATCAATGCCGTCTACGCACTCGCGTCACTATTGGCAAATAAGTTGCAACAGCACAAGGCGACCTTGCGCATGTCCTGAGCAGGCATCATCAGCCTGTGCCCCTATCAATCCAGCCCCTCACTTCGCCAACCATGAAAAAATTCACAACCATCTGTGAAATGATCGCGATCCATGCGAAGGAAACACCTGCCGCGATCGCGATCACAGCGCCTGCTGCAAAGCCGCTGAGCTACCAGGCTTTGCATGTCCTCGTGGAAAATACCGTAAGCTCACTCAACAAGCTGGGCGTGGGCAGGGGAGACAGGGTAGGCATCGTGTTGCCGAATTGTCCGGAGATGGCAACCGCATTTGTAGCGATAGCCAGCGGCTGCACGGCAGCACCGTTGAACATGGCGTATCGCGCCGATGAATTCGAGTTTTATCTCGGCGATCTGAAAGCAAAAGCACTGGTCGTTGCCAGCGGGAACAATACCCCGGCCAGGGCCGTCGCAGCAAAACTGGGCATCGCGATACTGGAGCTGACGCCGCATCCGGAAAATGGCGCGGGCAACTTCACGATCACCGGTGCAGCTCGTGCAGGCAGGCCGGTCGCGAACGGCGGGCTGGCGCAAACCGGCGATATCGCACTGATCCTGCATACTTCCGGCACGACTTCGCGCCCCAAGATTGTTCCGCTGACCCACAAGAACGTATGCGCTTCTGCACGCAACATCAGCACGACGCTCAAGCTCCAGCAGGACGACCGCGAGTTGCATGTGATGCCGCTGTTCCATATCCATGGCTTGATCGCAGGCGTGCTCGCGCCGATGGCGGTCGGCAGCCAGATTTTTTGCACGCCGGGTTTCAACGCCCTGAAATTCTTTGGCTGGATGAAAGAGTGCAAGCCGACCTGGTACACCGCCGTCCCGACCATGCACCAAACCATCTTGTCCCGTGCCGCGGGCAACATGGACGTCATCGAGAGCAATCCTTTGCGATTCCTCCGTTCATCCTCCTCGTCGATGCCGACGCAGGTCATCGCGGAGCTGGAAAAAGTATTCAACGCGCCCTTGATCGAATCGTATGGCATGACGGAAGCCGCCCACCAGATGGCAAGCAACCCGTTGCCTCCCGCCAGGCGTATACCGGGTTCGGTAGGCATCGCTGCCGGTCCGGAGATCGCGATCATGGATAACGACGGAAAATTGCTTGGACCCGGCGTGATCGGAGAGGTCGTGATACGGGGCGAGAATGTGACGCTGGGCTACGAAAATAATCCCAAAGCCAATGCAGAAGCTTTTATAAATCGATGGTTCCGCACCGGCGATCAGGGCTCTCTCACCAGCGATGGATATTTGACGCTGACAGGCCGCTTGAAGGAAATCATCATCAGGGGAGGGGAAAAGATATCTCCTCTGGAGGTCGATGAAGTCCTGATGCATCATCCTGCAGTGATGCAGGTAGTCACCTTTGCGATGCCGCACGAAAAACTGGGCGAGGACGTCGCCGCGGCCGTTGTGCTGCGCGAGGGTCAAAGCTTGACCGAGCGTGAATTGCGCGAATTTGCGGCGACCAAGCTGGCGGATTTCAAAGTACCAAGAAAGATCATGTTCATGGCCGAAATACCCAAGGGCGCCACGGGCAAGCTGCAACGTATCGGCCTTGCCGCCAAGTTGGGGTTGAATGCGTAGATCACATTTGGCATTTCCACATCCAGGAGAGAAAAGGTACCCGCTTATGGTTTACATCCGAACGTTGATTGCCGTTTTTTTGCTACTTCCTTCAGCCGCAGCATATGCAGCCGATTGGCAATATGCGGGTATTGTAGGCAAGGATAAAGCTTCGTTCTTTGATGCCGCAGATATTCAATATCCAGACAAGGATACCGTGCGCCTGTGGGTCAAGGATATTTCCGAGAAAACCATCAAGCACTATTTCAACAGCAAGGATCGGGATCAGATAATAGATGAATCAGCCCGCAAAATAGCAAGCGGGTATATACCCGATTTTTTAAAGCTGGAGTCGACCAAACGCACACTCCCCGATGATTTCAAAATGCAGGAACGCGTTAGCGACTATGGTAAGCGACGAAATCATTGCCAATAAAGCAGACGTACAAGCCACCACTTCCACGTACTTCGAGATCGATTGCAAGGGTAAGCGAATAGCACCGCTTACGATTATCAAGTACCGCAGGAACGGTAGCATCGCCAAATCCCAGACACCACAGCAAGCCAAATATTTCTATATCGTGCCGGACTCGTCCGGCGATTGGTTGTCGATGCTGGTTTGCCCCAAGAGCTGAACCAGCCCTATCCGAATTCTGACCATCCGCTTCTGGTTAAAGTGAACGGCAGCAATGGGCCGTTCAGGGGCTGTTGTCGGGCATAAGATTGAATGGGCGCTTGTGTCGATAGAGGTCATTCGCGAAAGTTCTCCAAAACAGACGTCCAAACCTTTCAATACTTGAGCAGGCCACAACAATCCGCTGGTGCTAGAGATAGCCCGGCGTTTTTCTTTTTGCGCGCCAGAGTGCGGATTTTTGTGCCTGTTAAACAGCGCGCAAAATGCACAGCATTGCGATGGTTGACCATGGGTCGGAAAAGGTGCAGTCTGTAAAAATATAAGGAGGTTGTAATGCGTAAAGCTATTTTGATGATGCTGCTGGCTGTTGTAAGCAGTAGCGCCGGGGCTGAAGATTTAAAAGATAGCTCTGATCCGTTCGGCGTGATCAAGTTTGCTCAACCGTATGCAGAACAAGGGAATGTGACTGGTCAACTAACCCTTGCCAGCACTTATTATTACGGAAAGTATGTTCCTCAAGACTTCACCAAAGCGATCAAGTGGTTTCGGCTGGCTGCACAACAGGGGGATACGACTGCGCAAAACTTCCTTGGGCTGATGTACCTAAAAGGGCAGGGTGTTCCCCAGGATCTTGTACGTGCGCATATGTGGAGCAATCTTGCTGCTGCTTCCGGAAAACAAAGCAGGTTTTTAAGTCAAGACGATTTGGCACAGATGCATAACGAATTGGCAAAACAAATGACCCCGCAGCAAGTCGCAGATGCACAGAAGATGGCACAAGACTGCCTGGCGAATAACTTCAAGGGTTGCGATTGAGCAGATGTCATATGCTCTAGTCTGAAATAAGGGGCCAAGGTGACCACTTTAATTTAGGGGCTGATGTTTAGTGCCAATCTACTTCAGCCCCTAAATAATTGTTAGCCACATCGAATCCTCAGTCATAAAAATCCCCCAAGCCTTTATGGGAGGGGGATAAGGGAGTTCTGCATGTAGTCAGAACACGTGCTCAAAGGGAGGAGAAGAGCACGGGCAACAATTGCTTCATCGCCAGTCCAGATTCTCCTTTAAGACGTCTACCGACTAAAGACATATTCGACGGACGGCAGAGGGGTGGTGATAAATGGCAGTTTCTCTGGCAGTAATAAGGAATAAAACGTTCCAGGAGCAGGCATTTGCTTCATCTACTCAGCGCTCTCTTAAGCAATTTTAATTGTGCGGGCAGGCAGATCGTCTTCAGGTCATATTTCTCGACGATCGTATTGCGCGCATTCTGCCTGATATCGGCATAACCGTTGCGCCCTACTTGCAACACATTGACAACGCGTTCTGATATGTCGGCTGGCGAGAAAAAATCAACTAGCAATCCGTTCTCCCCAATCGCTTCCAGCATCGACCAGGACAGCATTAACGGATACGCGCACGCGCGAGGCAGACGTTCAGCAATCCCTACGAAAGGGTATCCACTTTTTCACCAATAGTGGGTGGCGTTGTCTTCGAATCTATCTCTAGCAGCTTGCCGGTACGTTCAAGTTTGACATTCAAAATCGAATTCACAAAGGTGTGCGGGTCGAGGCGTAGTTTTTTGAAATCGTCTTGTGTGCAGAATTGTTGCAATAAAGAAAATACTTTGGTCGAACACTGAAATCCGAACTTATCGAACTCCATATTTGGATGACCACATTCATCGCAATTGTTCAACCATGATGTGTTTTGAGCTGCCTTCATTATCTGCGCACCACATCTCTCGCAGCCATATTCAGTGATGTTATCCATTAATAATTCTAGTATTCCACTATCTGTCCGTTTCAGGTCGGATAAGCGTCAATTCTGGTTTTTGCTTGTCGGTCATAGCTTGGTACTCCTGAGCAAATTACTATGGAAGTATTCTATCAAATCCTGGAATTGACCTTAGGTCGAAAGCGGAGCATTCTGAGCTTTTTTTTCTTTCCAGTTGGAGCGAGAATGAAATTCTTAAAACTGACGCTGATTGTGTTTGCCATTGGATTTTCTGCTAATAGCAATGCTATCCAATTTATGGGTGTTCCTAGTTGTGCGGAATGGGTGAGCAGGCATTCAACGAATAATGATGTATCGATGGAGGAATGGTTACTTGGATTTCTTAGTGGGCTGGCTGCAGGGAAAAATATAGATTATTTGAAAAACGCAGATAGGGAATCATTATTTTTATGGATTGACAATTATTGTAAAATGTACCCATTGGGACGCGTAGACGATGGTGGACATTCCTTGGCAGAAGAACTTTCCGAGTGAGTGCAAAAAATGATGAGAATAATTTTGATGAGAATAATTTTGATGCTGCTACTGGCTTTTGTGAGCAGTAATGCGATGGCACAGTGGGTTAATCTTGGTGAGAACGATGTTTTTACTGCATACGCCAATTCAGACACAATTCGCAGGTCTGGTGATAAGGTGGAAATGTCTACTATTGTTAATTATAACGCGCCCGTAGACGTCGAGACTGGTAAGCCGTTTATGTCAATAAAGGTTCAAAATGAATACGACTGCAAGAAAAAGCAATACCGACAACTTGCCTTAGTTGCTTTCTCCGAAAGTATGGGAGCAGGGCAATCGATTCATGTCGATAGCACTTTTCGTGAATGGTCTCGAGTTACGCCAGACACCGTAGAGGAAAATTTTTTCGACTACGCCTGCCGAAAGAAGTAGGTGCAACAGTTTGACGGGACACTCAGCGGCAAATAATAGGGGTAATAATGCGTAAAATATTATTGATTATTGCTTTATCGTTTTGTGGACATGCGGTCAGATGTTCCAATTCCAGCTCCACTTAAAGGCAGTAAGCAACCTGAGAAGAAACCCCCTCAAAGTTATCAGAGAAGGGGGTTAGCCTCCTTGAATGCTTGCCAGCATTAACCCATCATTCAACTAACTGGTGGGTTTTTTTGTCTGCAAATCCACAATACGCGCAACATCAAATCTTGGAATTGACCTTAGGTCGAAAGCGGAGCATTCTGCATTTCATCTTTCCCCTATGGAGGCAGGAATGAAATTCCTAAGGCTGATGTTGATTGTGTTCGCCATTGGATTTTCCAGTGATAGTAATGCTGTTGCATATATGGGTGTAACTAGTTGTGAGGAATGGGTGAATAGGCACTCAACGAATGATTCATCGATGGAGGAATGGATACTTGGATACCTTAGTGGGTTAGCCGCAGCGAATAATATTGATTTGTTGAAAGGCGCACAGAGGAAATCATTATTTTCGTGGATGGACAATTACTGCCAAAAGAACCCATTGAAACGCATAGACAGTGGTGCACATGACTTGGCATTAGAGCTTATTAAGAGAATGAACAAATGAGCCGAATAATTTTGATGCTGTTGCTGGCTGTTGTGAGCAGTAATGCGATGGCCGAGTGGGATAAGGTTGCCCGGTTTGATACCAAGACCATCTATATCGACCATACTACTATTCGCAAATCTGGCTACAGGGTGAAAATATGGGCATTAGTCGACTTGAAGAGAGCTATAGTTATAGGTAATAAACCGTTTATATCGTGGATGACCCAAGTAGAATTTGACTGCAAGCAAGAGTTAATGCGACAGCTTGCAGTCGATTATCACTCTGACCCTATGGGCATAGGTGAGGTAGTTCATTCCGAGGCATCTACCGATGATAAAAATTGGATGCCATTACCGCCAAACAGCATATTCGAAGCCCCATTTAAAATCGCCTGTGGCAAGAAGTAGGTGCTCAGTTTGGCGGGACACTCAGCGGCAAATAACAGGGGGAGCAATGCGCAAAGCTATTTTGATGTTGTTTATGTTCGCCATTGGATATTCTACGAATAGCAATGCAGTTATGCTAAAGGGAGCAATTCCTTGTGGAGAATGGGTTTCAACACGTTCAACACTGAACGCTATGATTTATGACTATTGGTTAATTGGATACCTCAGTGGGGTCGCAGATTCGAAAAATAAGAACTTTTTGCAAGGGACTGACACAGCATCATTTGAGTTATGGATGGACAATTATTGCCAGAAAAATCCATTAGACACCATTGGAGATGGCGGACATGAATTGGCTAATGAACTAATAAAGAGAACGCACTAATGCGCAGAATAATTTTAATGCTGCTACTGGCTGTTGTGAGCAGCAATGCGATGGCATCAGATTGGGTCTCTATAGATAGTGCGGGAGACAAGGAACGGCATGTTTTTGAATACGCCGATAATGGCAGCATTCATACGAATGGTGACATAGTGACAATGTGGGCTCTGGAAGATTACAAATTTGCGCGAAGAGTTCAAGGACAAGCATATCGGTCTATTAAGATGCAATGGGAAGTTGACTGCAAATCAGAACAGATGCGCGTTGTCGATTCAACCTATTTTTATGTGTAGTAGTTCAGACTTAATCTGACAGTAGGGCCTTGCCAAAGGGTGGGGTTACCCGGTTTGATAGAGGTGCGAATCTTTATCAACCAAAGCGCTTAAGCGCAAAGGAGTAACCCCATGAGTAGTGTTCAACAGAACGTCATTAAACACAAGGTCGGATTGCTGAATCTGGCCGCCGAACTTGGCAATGTTTCCCGCGCCTGCAAGGTGATGGGCTTCTCCCGCGATACCTTCTATCGCTACCAAGCCGCCGTAGCTGATGGTGGCGTCGATGCCCTGATTGATGCCAACCGCCGGAAACCCAACCCCAAGAACCGGATCGAGGAAGCGACGGAAGTGGCCGTCGTCGGCTTTGCCCTGGAGCAACCCGCTTTTGGTCAAGTGCGTGTTTCCAACGAACTGCGCAAACGTGGCATCTTTGTTTCACCGTCGGGTGTCCGTTGTGTCTGGCTGCGACACAACCTCGAATCGTTTAAAAAACGCCTATCGGCATTGGAGAGCCATGTCGCCCAGACCAGAGAGGTGCTGACCGAGGCGCAGGTGAGGCGCTCGAACGGAAACAGGAAGACGATATTGCAGTCGGTGAGATCGAGACCGCCCATCCCGGTTATCTTGGCAGCCAGGACACCTTCTACGTCGGCACCATCAAGGGCGTTGGTCGTATCTACCAGCAGACCTTCGTGGATACCTACTCGAAGTGGGCGGCAGCCAAGCTGTACACCACCAAGACGCCGATCACGGCAGCGGATTTGCTCAACGACCGCGTACTGCCGTTCTTCGCAGAACAAGGCATGGGCATGATCCGCATCCTAACTGACCGTGGCACGGAGTATTGCGGCAAGCCGGAGTCGCACGACTATCAGCTCTACCTGGCCTTGAATGACATCGAGCACACCAAGACCAAAGCCAATCATCCGCAGACCAACGGCATCTGCGAACGGTTCCACAAGACCATCTTGCAGGAGTTCTACCAGGTTGCTTTCCGGCGCAAGATTTACCGCTCTCTCGAAGAGCTCCAGGCCGATCTGGATAACTGGCTGGCGCACTACAACAACGACCGGACTCATCAGGGAAAGATGTGCTGCGGGCGCACACCAATGCAAACTTTAATTGACGGAAAGGAGGCGTGGCACGATAAAATAACCACATTGAATAGCTGAATCTGAACTGACAGTCACTTCGTCAAATCGGGTAACTGTCAGATCGGGTCGCGACTACTACACATTATGATCGGCGAGAAATCATCTTCTATAGTTGTAGTGTTCTAATGGTATCAGCAAGAGCCGGATATAAGCATGGATGGATATGCTCTTTCGCATCCAGTAACTTAATCAGCATTGCATAGTCCCGTTGTTCAATTGCCATTTCGATGGCTTTCGGATAATCAACGCCGTACATAAACTCTGTTTCAGATTCTACGTTATGCACATTCGCCCTGAAAATCTCAGCCGTAAGTGCATCGAAGTCATGTTTGTTATTTTTCATCATGCCACACCCATTTTTTCAGCCAATATGAATTGAACAAGCTTAAAGTATCATAGGCTCATGCTGTCATGAATCAAATTGAATGGCAACCGCGACTGTCCGCTTTTGGATCAAAGTGTCCTCTAGCCAAAGCACCGCAAAGCAGGCATTCACTGTTGGCGGAATTTACCATGTAGCGGTCCGCTTAAGTTTAGTTCCGGCCCTTGAACTGGGTAATTCCCTGCGAATATTTGTCAAGGAGATTCTTTCAATCACATAAGGAGTCAGTCATGAACACCTCTCATTCTCACGAGCCATGGAACAAGGGCAAACTTGTCGGCCAGAAGTCTCCGCTAAAATTAAAGAACATCTGGGCCATTCGCATTCATCTTCAACTGGACAAGCGCATTAGAGACCTTGCATTATTCAATCTCGCCATCGACAGTAAGTTGCGCGGTTGCGATTTAGTTGATCTTCGCGTGCGCGACATCGCGCATGGCAATCAAATCATGTCCAGAGCAATTGTCATGCAACGGAAAACGCAACGGCCAGTCCAATTCGAATTGACGGAGCTAAGCCGAGAAGCTGTGGCTGCACGGATTGCAAAAGCGAATCTAAACTCAGAACAGTATCTTTTCCAAAGTAGAGCAAGAAAATCGCCTCATATCACTACGCGGCAGTATGCAAGAATAGTGCATCGATGGGTTAGCTCTATTGGCCTTGATCCTGCGGATTATGTTACACACACAATGCGTCGAACAAAGGCTACACTGATATATCGTCGCACAAAAAACTTACGCGCTGTCCAGCTACTGCTTGGGCATACCAATCTTGAAAGCACGGTTCGATACTTGGGCATTGAAGTCGATGATGCTTTAGAAATTGCTGAACAAACTGAAATTTAGCAATTCGATGGGAGTGCGGCTGGCATCACAGTCAGCCGCACTCAGGCTCGGATAATTGCGAGTAAGCGGTAAAAGTCAGCCTGTAGTAAGATTGTCAAATTCGGACATTCGTAGAAGAGCATAGGCAAGTTGCCTCAGTCCACTTTGTGGCACCATTGCTAGGCAGTCACTTTGTGCCAATTGCCGACATTCGCTCCGATCTTTAGATGAGTGAGTTGCACGGGATGTTGGAAGCGAGCGGCTATTCATAACCGCCATTTTTAAAAACCAAAAAATCCCCAATATCAATATTATAAGAATGGCCGCTACTTAATGTCATTACTCTGAGGCAGTTAAGGCCCGAATACGAATAATAGGGATGTGACTCAATTCCTTACACCGAAAATTCATCGAAGTCCATCTTCATGTCACGCTGCTCATACCCGGATCTTAAAAACTTGCTGAAAGCCGGGTGAACTAACTTGCAAACTGAACTGCCAAGATATTAGCAATTGTCGATGAGATTTCGTCATTTTAATGGCATTACTAAACTTAATCAAAAGCCACAAAATAAATTATATTGATCAAACAATAAGTTGCATTTTTGGCATGGCTAATGCTTTTATGCTTACTGACACATGACGTTAGTGTGTTTAATTAAAACATAAGGAGCTTTATCATGAATAATATTCAACAAAAATCTGCTATGGCTGATCTGATGATTTGGTTTGTTATTTTTGGCATTCAGGCTGCTGTGGCGATGCTTACATACGGTCAATACCCTACAGGGCTGCTGATGGCATAGTACCAAGCTCTAACGGTGTATTTGCATCATACATCAGTGCATGATTGGATGTTAATTCTGCATCGCTGCTGATCGACCTGCTGCCAATTTAAGTTCTCCTTCTTCAAGTGTTTAAGGATAAAAACTCTCAGTTTTTAGCACTAAAATTGGCAGCAGGTCGCCGTCCATATTAAAGGCGGCTCAAACATCCACGGACGACCCGAAAATGTCTCTGACTGAAATTTATATGGTGAGTGGTCTTTCCTAGGCAGGTGATGCAGTAGTGTGGGAGAGAGTTCGACTGGCTGCAAATCCTGATTAGATGTTATATTTAGCTTAAATAAATTTGCTAAATCTACTGACGAAAGGGAATCAAATGATGAGAACCAAGGCATTCAAATTCAAAATAGCCGCACTGCTGTTATTGGCCGTGACGTTTCCCTCCTATGCAGAAGACGGCGTAACACAAAACGAGATCGTGATCGGCATGAGCAACGCATTGAGCGGTTCCGCTTCCGGACTGGGAACACAGCTCAAGGCAGGTGCGACAGCATATCTAGACAAGATCAATGCGGCGGGCGGCGTGAATGGCCGCAAGATCAAGTTGATAAGTTACGACGATGGCTACGAGCCCGAACAAACCGCCGCGATGACCCGAAAGCTGATAGAACAGGACAAAGTCTTCGCATTGTTCGGCTATGTAGGCACGCCAACCTCGGCGGCCGCAATCCCTTTTGCAACTAAGATGGGTGTACCTTATATAGCCCCGTTCACCGGGGCCGAGGCCTTGCGCAACCCCGTACAAAAACTCGTTTTCAACATACGCGCCTCCTATTTTGATGAGACCGAAGGCATGGTAGAGCGATTGACGAAAGACCTAGGAATCAAAAAGATTGGCGTATTCATCCAGGATGACGGCTACGGCAACGCGGGGAAAGCCGGGGTCAGCCGAGCATTGAACAAACGAGGGCTGACGCTGACCGGAGAAGGGAAATATACGCGCAACACTTCAGACGTGGAAGCTGGGCTGGCGTCTATCAAGGCAGCCAACCCGGAAGCCGTGATTATGGTGGGTACCTATAAGGCCTGCGCCGAATTCGTCAAGAAAGCCAAAGCGTCGGGTTTCAATCCCAAGTTCCTGAATCTTTCATTCGTCGGCACCAGCAACTTTATCAAGGAAGCAGGCAGCGCCGGAGAAGGGGTCTATATAACGCAAGTTATGCCTTCCCCATTCGACAATGACTCGGCAATCGTCAAGCAATACCAAGCCGTCCTGAAAAAAGTTGACAAGAAAACCGAATTCGATTTCATCAGCCTCGAGGGATATGTTGATGCGGTGATACTGGTTGATGCGCTGGAAAAATCGGGCAGCAACCTTACCCGTGCATCTTTCCTGGGTGCCCTTGAAGGTATGAATATCGACCTCGGCGGACTCAAGGTGGCGTTCAGTCCGACCAATCATCAGGGCACCGATTCGATCTTCTACACGATTGTAAAAAGCGGCAAAGCGGTTTCCATAAGCAAGTTTTGAGGAATGGAGGCTGGGAATGTGCACGATCCAAGTGCGCCTGGCTCATCCCAACTCAACAGGTGTAATGGAATGAGGAATCAAAATGACATTTAAGCTTTTCCGATTAGATACGATCAATAAGAAATTGCTATTGCCTACGCTGCTGATGGTCATGCTGCTGGTTGGCGCACTGGGAGGTGTGTTGATCGTCCAACAGCACCGAGAACTGACCTCGATGATGGAGTCCAAAGCGGACAGCCTTACCAACATGCTTGCAACCATCAGTGTGCAGTATGTGATCAACTATGACCTCTCCGCGCTGGAGAACTTCGTCAAGGAGACTGTTAAAGACAAAGACATCGCATTCGCCGAGTACTTCGATGCAGACGCCAAATCGCTCACGGCTGACGTGATGAAAGCCCCTGCCGACACCTCGCGGTTGATGGTATACGAGCGCAACATCGTCGGCACGGACGGCAAAGTGATCGGGAAGATAAAGGTTGGATACGAGACCAGCGCGCTCGACCGGACGTTACGGAACAGCATTACTATCGTGGTCGTCAGTCTTGCAGCCGTTATGGGACTGCTCGGGCTTGGCCTGGTGCTTATCGTCAGGTCGGTGGCCCGCCCGGTGAAGAACGCCATCGAAATTGCCAGACTCGTGACTGACGGCGACCTGACCCAGCATATCGAAGTGACATCCGGAGATGAAGTCGGACAATTGCTGCAGGCATTGAAGGATATGAATGAAAGCCTGGGCCGTATCATCGGCGAGGTGCGCGACACCACCGAATCCATCACCGCCGCATCGAAGGAGATCGCGCAGGGCAACAGCGACCTGTCGCAGCGCACCGAACAACAGGCCTCCAGCCTGGAAGAAACCGCCTCCAGCATGGAAGAACTGACCACGACCGTCAAACAGAACGCCGAGAACGCCAAACAGGCCAACCAATTGTCGATGAGCGCCTCGGACACAGCGGTCAAAGGCGGAAAAGCGGTGAGCGATGTAGTGCAGACCATGGCCTCGATCAGCGCCAGCTCGAAGAAGATCGCGGACATCATCAGCGTGATCGAAGGCATCGCGTTCCAGACCAACATATTGGCGTTGAACGCCGCGGTCGAAGCGGCGCGTGCCGGCGAGCAGGGCCGCGGTTTTGCGGTGGTGGCGTCTGAAGTGCGCAACCTGGCGCAACGCTCGGCCGGGGCAGCCAAGGAGATCAAGACCCTGATCAGCGACTCGGTGGACAAAGTGCATGCCGGTTCAAAGCAAGTCGATCAGGCAGGGGCGACCATGGACGAGATCGTCACCGCGGTGAAACGCGTCACCGACATCATGGCCGAGATCTCGGCCGCCTCGAACGAGCAGAGTGCGGGCATCGAACAAGTCAATCGAGCGATCGTGCAGATGGACGACGTGACGCAGCAGAACGCCGCACTGGTGGAGGAGGCCGCGGCGGCCGCCGAAGCGATGCAAGGTCAAGCGGAGGCATTGAAAGAAGCAGTGGGAGTCTTCAAGCTGGAGACTAGCCATGGAGGCGCGCGGTCAATGGTTGCTAAACCTGAGACAAAACCAGTTATCGTGCACTCTGATTCGAAAATTCTGGCACCCCCAAAAAAAGAACGCAAGCTGCCCAAGGCCAATGTTGACATGGATGGCGACTGGAAAGAGTTTTAGTCGTGCCCATATATATTTAAATGCAACTCGTCCCGTTTTGAGAACCGCGATCAGGCAGAAAGTGTGGTGCTGTATCTCACTATTATCTGCAATCGGGAAACGTGAACTTCCGGTATGTGACGAAAGTGACGATTCGAAAAAGAAAGAAGCGGACATCCCAGAAGGCTGAACCAACAGTTTTTCAGCAAGCTGCCATAGTCCGCTATGGCCGAAGAAATGTCGTTCGTAGCGACATCCTTAACCGTCCATTCTTGGTACTTTGATTGTGCTTTGGTTGTGCTGTCTGAACGTTGGGCATCGTACTAACCCTATAAAAACCTACACCACAACCTAGAACTTTCTACACCACAACCTAGAACTTTGCAGGTGCTGGCCTGCACCAGAATGACGTTTCAGTATCCTGCAGCCAGAAGCGATGATGCCAGCTCTTGAATATCCTGCCGCTAGAAATGGCGATGCTCGATTGATTGCTGCCTGAATGCTCTTGCTTTTTCAAGAACGCGATTTATGATTCGCTTGCGTCCCTTCCCGACGACCGCTTAACTGTGTAGGGACTGTGGAGCAAGAATGCTCAACTACCCCGCGCCGATCACGCGGGGGTTTTTATGCCCGGCGTTCTCCGGCGTTACGGTAGTGCAACCGCAGCGATTTTAGAGGCTTTTGACCATCAGCATAGGTATAGCATCAAATGATCTCTGCGGACGCGTTCTACGATTTCCCGCTCAGTGACGTTGACCGAATTAGCGATAAGCGAGACTTGTCTTCTTCCGGCATGGGCATTTTCCAGAATCCGAAGTCGCTCAAGATCATTATGCTTGGGACTGGAAATCTATCGGCACGAAATGACTGACGATCAACTCCGCGAGCTGGTAGCGGTGTTTTTGACGATTCCAGCAGACGTGCAGTAAGCAATACCAGAGGGTAAGACCGGCGGTCAGACCGCTGTCTTGAAACTACGCTGTAACGCGCATAAATGCTATTGATTATGGCGGAGAAGGCGGGATTCGAACCCGCGTTAGGGTATTACCCTAAACACGCTTTCCAGGCGTGCGACTTAAACCACTCATCCACCTCTCCGAAAGGGCGCGCAGGATATACCAGAACGATGTTTGCCGCAATCAAAAATGGTTCTTCCACTCGCGCATAGCAGTGAATACGGCGAGTTCGCCTGTGTCGGTCAGGCCGCGTCGTTGCACGGTACGGATGATTTCCGGCTGGGTACAGCGCAGGAAGGGGTTGGTGGCTTTTTCCAGTGCGATCGTGGATGGCAAAGTGATCTGGTTGGCCTCGCGCAGTTGCCGGGTGACAGACACGCGCTGTTGCAGGGCGGGATTGCCGGGTTCGCAGGCCAGTGCGAAGCGCAGGTTGGCGGCGGTATATTCATGTGCGCAATACACGCGGGTGGAATCGGGAAGCTGAGCGAGGCGTTGCAGCGAATGGTGCAGCTGCGCCGGTGTCCCCTCGAAGTTTCTGCCGCAACCCGCGCCGAACAGCACATCGCCGCAGAACAATATCCCCGGAGCAATGTAAGCGATATGGTCGTCGAGGTGGCCGGGGATCTCGATGATGTCGAACTCGATGCCAAGTGCGTCCAGCTTGAGCCTGTCGCCCTCGCGCAGATCATGGGTGATGTGCGGATTGTTGGGATGTTGCCGCCCATACACCGGCACGTTGTATACTTCGCGCAATTTTGCGATGCCGCCGATGTGGTCGTTGTGGCGATGGGTGCACAGGATGGAATCCAGTTGCAGGCCGCGCTCATTCAGGAAGGCCAGCACCGGCGCAGCTTCGCCCGGATCGACCACGGCTGCACGATGGTTGTCGTGTATAGCCCAGATGTAATTGTCTTGCAGGGCCAGAATAGCAGTAATGTCGAACATTCAGGGTATGGGAAGTCAGCGATGTCTAATTGTAAATTAAATGCGAATAGTTTGAGCGAGTGGTTTGCGACTCCGCAGGGGGAATATGTGCTGGCGAGCGAGCAGGCATATTTCGACCGCACGGTGAGTGATATATTCGGCTACAACGCGCTGCAATTGGGTTTGCAGGGACATGATTTTTTGCGCAGCAACCGCATGCCGTTGCGTGTAAAAGGCGGCAATCAGGCGGGAAATGTCGTGCGTTTGTGTTGCACCGAGCTGCCGTTTGACAGTGACAGCCTTGATCTGGTGTTATTGCCGCATGTTCTCGAATTCGCCGAATATCCCCACCAGATATTGCGCGAGACGGCGCGGGTGCTGAGGCCGGAAGGCAATCTGATCATCAGCGGCTTCAATCCGCGCAGCTTATGGGGCTTGCATCGCGCACTGGGCAGGCGGGAGGGCTACCCTTGGCAAGGCCATTTCATCGCTTTGCCTCGCATCAAGGATTGGCTGGCTTTGCTCGGCTTCGAGGTGGCGGGGGGGCGCTTTGCCGCTTATGCGCCGCCATTCCATACCAGCAAATGGCTGGAGCGATTTTCCTTTATGGAAGCGGCGGGAGATCGCTGGTGGGCGGTGAGCGGGGGGGTATATTTTGTGCATGCGGTCAAGCGCGTGAACGGTATGCGGCTGATCAAACCTCAGTGGAACGGGGGACTGGTGAGCAAGCTGCTCCCGGTGTCGCCAAAATTGAACAACAAAATCACCCACCATAGCGAGATAGATCCGCAATGAGCAAAAGCACATCACCCGCCAGGAGTACTACGTCAGATGCCCGGACTTCGTCCGGTCATGATGCAGTAGAGATATTTACCGATGGCGCATGCAAGGGCAATCCCGGTGTGGGCGGATGGGGCGTGCTGCTGCGAACCAAGGGCAAGGAGCGAGAATTGTTCGGCGGGGAAATGCACACCACCAACAATCGCATGGAGCTGATGGGCGCCATCGCCGCGCTGGAGGCATTGAAGCGGCATTGCCATGTGCGGCTGCATACCGATTCGAAATATGTGCAACAGGGCATCACTACCTGGGTGCATGACTGGAAGCTGCGCGGCTGGAAAACCGCAGACAAGAGGCCGGTAAAAAACGAAGATCTGTGGCGCAGGCTGGACGCGCTGGCGGGGCAGCACCATATCGAGTGGATATGGGTCAAAGGGCACGCAGGACACGATGGCAACGAGCGCGCCGATGAATTGGCGAATCGCGGTGTGGAGATGATATCCGAAGAACTTTTGGCCGGGCACCCGCAGAAGGGCAGCAATGCGTAAAATTGTGGTGGATACCGAAACGACCGGGCTGGACCCCAAGCAGGGTCATCGCATCATCGAGCTGGCGGCGATCGAGCTGGACGGGCGCAAGGTTTCGCTGCGCCGTTTTCATCGCTATCTCAACCCGGAGCGCGAGATCGAAGCGGGTGCGGTGGCAGTGCATGGCTTGACCTATGAGCGTTTGCAGAACGAGGCAAAGTTTGCCGACATCGCGCCCAGTTTTCTGGAATTCATCGAAGGTGCCGAACTCATTATCCACAACGCGCCGTTTGATATCGGATTCCTTAATAACGAACTGAGCTTGCTGGAAATGCCGCCGTTGCAAAACGCGGTGGTGGATACGCTAAAAATTGCCCGTGAGATGCACCCGGGAAAGAAGAACAGTCTGGATGCGCTATGCGGCCGTTATGAGATAGACAACGCGCATCGCAGCCTGCACGGCGCATTGCTGGATACCGAGTTGCTCGCAGAAGTATATTTCGCGATGACGCGCGGACAGGAAAGTTTGCTCGGCGATGATGCGCCCACCACGCGCAAACCGGCCGTGTTGAGCACCGATGCGTCGCGCCCCAAGCAGCGTGTGTTGCTGCCCAGCGTGGAAGAATTGGCAGCGCATACACAGCAGCTTGCCGACATCGACAAGGCGAGCAAGGGCGCATGCTTGTGGAAAAAACTGGATAGTGCGCCTTGAAAATGTAACGGAATGCACCATTTGGTTTCAGCACACATTAATCCGCGGGAAGATTGCCGGACGTGACCGATCATCACGATACCGGTATTACTCAAACAAAATGCTCATTAAACAACGCTCGTTAAGAGCCCCACGGAAAAAACATGAAAACAGATGTGATTATTATCGGCTCCGGCGCGGCGGGCCTGATGTGTGCCCTGCAAGCCGGACAGCGCGGACGTTCCGTGGTATTGCTCGATCATGCCAAGAAGCTTGCGGAGAAGATCCGCATCTCCGGCGGCGGGCGTTGCAACTTCACCAACATCAACACCAAACCGGAAAATTTCATTTCCGCCAACCCGGACTTTTGCCGCTCTGCTTTGGCGCGATACACGCCGCAGGATTTCATCGCGCTGCTGCAAAAGCACAACATCGGTTACCACGAAAAAACGTTGGGACAATTGTTCTGCGATGACGAATCGGAAACCGTGATCGTCATGCTGCGCGGTGAATGTGAAGCGGCCGGCGTAAAGCGCTTCATGAGCTGCGAGGTGGACGAGATCAATTTTTCACCATCGCCGGATGACGGGAAGGCGAAGCAGCAAGGGCACAGTTTCCACGTCAGCACCTCGCGCGGCGAATTCAATTCTGCCTCGCTGGTGATCGCCACTGGCGGCCTGTCCATCCCGAAGACCGGCGCGACCCCATACGGTTACCACGTCGCCGAACAATTCGGCATACCCATCACCAAGCTCAAGCCCGGCCTGGTGCCGCTGACTTTTGCGCCGGACGACTGGAAGCCTTATGCCGACGTGACCGGCGTTTCGCTGGATACGGTGGTGAGTTGCGGCAAGCAGTCATTTCGCGAGAACATGCTGGTCACGCATCGCGGCCTGAGCGGTCCTGCCATCCTGCAGATATCGTCCTACTGGCAACACGGCCAACCGCTGCACATCAACCTGCTGCCGGATTGCGATATGCAGGCATTGTTGGCCGAACAGAAATCCAGCAAAAAATTGCTGAGCAATTTCCTGACGCAATGGTTCCCCAAGAGCTTCTCCGATGTGTGGTGCGCGCAGCTCACCGAGCACAAGAAGATCGAGAACAAACCGCTCAATCAATACAATGACAAGGAGCGCAAACAGATCGCCGCGCAACTGCACGACTGGCAGATCACGCCATCCGGCACAGCGGGTTACAACAAGGCCGAGGTTACCTGCGGCGGGGTCGATACACACGCGCTGTCGTCCAGGACCATGGAATGCATAGCAGTGCCCGGCTTGTATTTTATCGGCGAAGTCGTGGATGTCACCGGCCAGCTCGGCGGCTATAACTTCCAGTGGGCATGGGCTTCTGGCTACGCGGCGGGGCGGGCGGTTTAGTGCTATAGTTTCCACATGAGTTTTTATCAATGAACCGGGAGAATTGGCGATGCGTACCCTATGGATGGTTTTACTGGCTTCGCTGTTGAGCGGCTGCGGCTACAACACATTTCAAACCACCGATGAGCAGATCAAGGCGAGCTGGGCGGAAGTGCTGAACCAGTATCAGCGGCGCGCGGATTTGATTCCCAATCTGGTGAACACCGTCAAAGGTTATGCCGCACAGGAGCAGACCGTGCTGCTGGGTGTCACCGAGGCGCGTGCCAGGGTCGGCAGCATCCAGGCCACGCCCGAGCTGGTCAACGACCCGGAGGCATTCGCCAAATTCCAGGCGGCACAGGGCGAATTGACTTCGGCCTTGAGCCGTTTGCTGGTGGTGACGGAGAATTACCCGCAATTGAAATCCGATCAGAATTTCCGCGACCTTCAGGCTCAACTGGAAGGCACCGAGAACCGCATCACGGTGGCGCGCAACCGTTACATCCAGGCGGTTCAGGTATACAACATCGCGGTGCGTTCTTTTCCCAGCAACCTGACCGCGATGATGTTCGGCTACAAGGTGAAGCCATCTTTCACGGTGGAAAACGAGAAAGAGATATCTCGCCCGCCGACGGTTGATTTTGCCGCGCCCAAGGTTCCGGCCACGGCGAAATGACATGAACCCAAATAATCGATCAGGCAAAAATCCGTTGGCCCTGAGCCAGTCGAAGTGCCATTCATGGTTCGACAAGCTCACCACGAACGGCATATCGTCACCATCCATTCCAATGGATTGTTGGAGATGAAAACAATATTGGCGCAGGTAATTCTGCTTGCGCTGCTGTCAAGCGGTGCGGCGCACGCCGACGTTGCGCTGCCGCCGCTCACCCAGCGAGTCACCGATCTCACCTCGACGTTGGATGCACAACAGATACAAACGCTCGAATCCCGTCTCGCCGAGTTTGAAGCGAAGAAGGGCGCGCAGCTTGCGGTGCTGATCGTGCCGACCACACAACCGGAAACTATCGAACAGTTCGGCATCCGCGTCGTCGAGGCATGGAAGCTGGGGCGCAAGAGTGTGGATGATGGCGCGCTGCTGCTGGTTGCCAAGGACGACCGCACGCTGCGCATCGAGGTGGGGTATGGTCTGGAAGGCGTGCTCAACGATGCTACCGCGAACCGCATCATCGACGAGATCATCGTGCCGCGTTTCAAGCGCGGAGATTTTTATTCCGGCATCGAATCAGGTTTGGCTGCGATGATGCAGGTGGTCGATGGCGAATCCTTGCCGCCGCCGCGTCGTGCTGCCGCAAGCGGGAAATATGACATCGAGTCGCTGCTGTTCATCGGCTTCGGGTTGGTGGTGGTCGTGGGCGGCATACTACGTGCGGTGTTCGGGCGAATTCCTGCCGCTGTGCTGATGGGCGGAGCGCTGGCAGCGCTGGTCTGGTTGATGGTCGCCCAGTTGCTGATCGCGCTGCTGGCCGGGTTGATGGCTTTCGTGTTCGTGCTGCTGGGTGGCGGACGCAGTTTTGTCGGCGGGTTTGGTGGTGGTGGGTTTGGCGGCGGCGGTGGGTTCGGCGGTGGAGGTGGATTCAGTGGCGGAGGCGGCGGCTTCGGCGGAGGCGGCGCTTCGGGGAGTTGGTGAATGAGTGCCTCTAAAAATCCAAACTCCGTCGCGATACTGCGTTGCTCAAGAAATTTTATCGCTTACATATAAAACATATGCGCGCGTTAAAATTTCTTTGCGAGCAGCTGCTACGCAGCTTGCCTGCTTACCCCACTTCACGCCTTGTCTCACTTATAACCAGCCACTTGGCTACCGTCTTTTGGTGGCCTAGTGGAATGGCTAGTAGTTTCATCAGGATTTTGAATTTTTAGAGGCACTCATGGATTTGATAAGAGTTATGCGACATCTATCGATCGGCCATGCGGCCGTGCGGCGTGTTTTCCCATTGCGCGCAATGAATGAAATTGAGAATGCGATCCGTGAAGCCGAAGCGCGGCACGCCGGACAGATCCGCTTCGCGGTCGAAGCCTCTTTGGAACTGGCGCCGCTGCTGGCGGGGCAGACAGGGCAGCAACGCGCCATCGAGGTTTTCTCCAAATTGCGCGTCTGGGACACCGAGCACAACAATGGCGTGCTGATCTATCTGTTGCTGGCGGATCGAAATGTCGAGATCGTCGCCGACCGTGGCATTCATGTCAGACTCGGCAAGGAAGTCTGGGAAGCGATCTGTCGAGAGATGGAAGAGTCATTCCGCGAAGGACACTTTGAAGCTGGCGTGCTCGCCGGTATATATGCCGTGGGCGAACACTTGTCGCGCCACTTTCCGGCGCGCAGCGGCAAATCCAATGAAATGCCGGACAGCCCGGTAGTGCTGTAGTGAAACGATATTCCTTCCCCTGTGAAGAGAAGGAGTAATCGAAACCTCATGCCAGGTATGCATCGAGTGATTTCCAATCCTCGACGGCAGATCGCAGTGCATCGACATCGCCGTTGTTGATGAAAATCACTGTGGCGACCCTCTCCTTACCCACAAGCGGTTCCTGGACTTCCTGCAGTTTTTGCAATACAGCAACATCTGCTTCAGAAGCATCGTTGCCGCGGCTGCTGCGTTGCGCCAGCCTTTCCGCCAGCATTGCCGGGTCCGTCTGCAAACTGGCGATCACGAAAGGCACGGCCATTTCCTGCGCAAGCGCATGAAAACTTTTGCGTTCGGACTGGCGCAGGAAAGCGGCATCGACAATGACAGGAAACCCCGCAGCGACCACGATACGCGCCAGATCATGCAGGCGTTGATAGGTGCGGCGTGTGGCATCCATGCTATAGATGTCCGCATCGGCCTGCGCCTTGCTGCCGGCCAGCGCTGTCAAACCGTATAGCCTCTTGCGTTCGACATCCGAGCGGATGCGTATCGCGCCCAGCCGCTCCAGCGCGATCTGCGCGAAGGTGCTCTTGCCGCAACCGGGTAACCCATGGGTGATGATCAGTGCGGGACGACGGCGCGTCAGAAAATCATGGGCCAGGCCGAGATAACTGCGGCAGGATATCAATTCCTGTCTCACCTTTGCGATCCCGCGCTGACCGGCGCGTATCGCGGCGATCTTGGATCGCACCATCGCGCGGTAGGCCAGATAGAAGCGCAACACGCCGCATCCGGGATAATCGCCGGTGATTTCCAGATAGGCATTGAGCAAACGCCAGGCCAGTTGAAGTTGGCCATGCTGCAACAGATCCATGACCGGGAAACTGATCTCGCTGATCACATCTATCCAGCGCAGTGCCGCATTGAACTCGATGCCGTCGAAAGGAGTGGGCATATCGCCCAGCAGCACGATGTTGCCGAGATGCAGGTCGCCATGGCACTCGCGCACACAGCCTGCCGCCGCGCGCTGTTGGAAAAGTGGCTCGCAGGCGGAGAATTCGAGCGCACTGGCCTTGCTCACCGTTTTCAGCATCGCCAGGTCTCTGGCTGCACTGAGCAGTTGCGGCAACTGCTCGAAGTTTTGCGCCGCCGCCTTTTCAATCGCAGCCGTCCTGCAAAACGGTGAATCCCTGGCGGCAGGCGGTAGCGAGTTGTGAAAATCGGCGATTACAGCAGCCAGTTTATCGATATGTGCGGGAGTGATGCGGCCGCGCGCCAGCATGCGATCCATCAAGCCGGATTGGGCGAAACGCCGCATGTGTACCGCATACTCGATGGCGGGCTTCTTGTCCAGCACCGGCTGTTCCGCGCTGCCGCCGATGGATACGACATCGAGGTAGAGTTCCGGGGCGAGACGGCGATTGAGGCGCAGCTCTTCGCTGCAATAAAAATCGCGCGCAGCCAGAGAGGAAAAATCGAGGAAGCCGAGATCGACCGCTTTCTTGATCTTGTAGGCATCGCGTCCGGTCAGCAGCACCCATGAGATGTGGGTTTCTTCCACCCTGGGTTGCCGCAGAAAATATCCGCGTGAGCGCAGGGCACTTACCAGATGCTGCTGGCGTGTCAGTTCAGGTGTCGTGTTTGAAGAAAGCGGGGATGCGGGCATCATGGACAGTATTCCCTTCAAGCGATGCATGGAAGCTGCTATCCAGCTTTCGTTCAGAACCTATCCATGCGCCCTGAAGTGCGGAAAATTTGGAATATCAAATGCTGAAACTACCCCATTCGATCCTTGCTTGCTGCCACCAAACCTTACTCCGGAGGCATTTTTTGTTTGCAAATCGGGGAAAGTTCATCTTGATGCCTTCTCAGACATTGGATGATCTTGGGAGTTTCGCGTTTTGTATATAGGCACAGTTTGTTCACGTCATCATTGCACGCATGGACAAATTCCTGGAACTTCTTCCTTTCATTCAATGCTTCCTTGCAGGCTGGCGATACGTCGTTCGAATGTTCATTGAGGCATTGCACAACCTGCCCCCCCGTTGCAGGTACATCTTTGCACAGTCTGGCAGTATCGTCGGCGCAGGGGTTCGCATTCTGTTGTGCAGGTGCGCCGGCTGGTGGTGTGCCCGCTGCAGGTACGCTGGCTGCAGGTGCGCTGGCTGCAGGTGCGCCCGCTGCGATCGTCAAGCAAAGCATCCCTGCAAGCCGGGCAATCCATTTCATTTGAATACCGGAAAACACTGTGTTTATTTTCATGCGCTTTACTCCTTTCCTTTGCTTAAAAAATTCAGCGGATATTTCTCAACAATTGGCAAAGCCGCATATTCACCGGTCAAATTCCATACATACGGTGCGTTGTGTATTTTGCCCCAAAATAAAAGAATAGCATAAGCCGACGGTTTGACCCTGCGCAAGACCGTGAATGCTGCCGGGGCGCAATGTCTCTGGCTCTGATCGCGCACTCTATATCGTTCACCATTTTGAGCAGGGTTTTGTGCTCGGAATCGATGGATTCGTTTCCCACACTCATCAGGTTGGCCCATGCCAATTCAACCATGCCCTCCTGAAGTTCGATCAACCCGGATGATTCAGGCGAACTGTTGCTACCGGCCCATCACATCTCGTCTCGCCTGAAGACGATTCTGGATCAAAGAATGTTCCCCTTTCGTGTACAACTTCTTGTGAATTCTACTCCTTCATTTGACGCCGGAAAATATTGAGTCGCGATTCTTTACGGAGCATACTGGCCGGCAAATGCAATTCGAATTCAGGGATTCTGTTGTTAGGCGGGAAACGGCGCTGCCGGTTCCATAACTTTGCGAGGTCGATGCATGAAGATCGGCGTACCAAAAGAAATCAAGACCAATGAGAACCGTATCTCGCTGGTACCTGCGGGGGCGGAGGCTTTGGTGTCGGCGGGGCACACGGTCATCGTCGAAGCGGGCGCGGGGCTGGGCAGCGGATTCAGCGACGCGCGATACCATGCAGCGGGCGCGCAGATCGCACAGGATGCCGATGCGGTCTGGGCGGCAGCCGACTTCATCGTCAAAGTGAAGGAGCCGATCGAGCCGGAATGGAAGCGCATCAGGCCCGGTCAGATGATCTTCACATACTTCCATTTCGCCGCAAATGAGCAGCTGACCAGAGCGCTCAAGGCCTCAGGCGCGGTTTGCATCGCTTATGAAACCGTCGAGCTGCCTTCGGGCGAACTGCCGCTGCTGACACCGATGTCGGAAGTGGCCGGGCGCATGGCCGTGCAGGAAGGCGCCAAGTATCTGGAGAATCTGTATGGCGGGCGCGGCATATTGCTCAGCGGCGTACCGGGCGTGCCACCCGCCAAGGTGGTGATACTCGGTGGCGGCGTGGTCGGCGTCAATGCGGCAAAAATGGCGGCCGGGCTTGGCGCCACGGTCGTCATCCTCGATGTCTCGCTGGAAAAGCTGCGCTATCTCAGCGATGTGATGCCCGCCAACGTGCAGCTGATATTCTCGGACCGGCACACGCTGCTCAAGCAGATCGCCAATGCCGACTTGGTGATCGGCGCGGTGCTGGTACACGGTGCCATAGCGCCCCATCTGATACGCCGCGAAGACCTCAAGATCATGCACAAGGGCGCGGTGATCGTGGATGTCTCCATCGACCAGGGCGGCTGTGTCGAAACGATGCGTCCGACCACACACGATGATCCGACCTTCATCGTCGACGGCATCGTCCACTACGGCGTCGCCAACATGCCTGGCGGCGTGCCACTCACTTCCACACTGGCGCTGACCAACGCAACACTGCCCTATGTGCTGCAATTGGCGAACAAGGGATACCGGCAGGCGATCAAGGAATCTCCGGCACTGCTGAAGGGACTCAACATCATCGGCGGAAAAATAACGCACAAAAAAGTCGCCGAGGCATTCGGGATGGACTATCACCCCGCGGAATCCTTTATCGACTGATTGAACAACGTAAATTGCAAAATCTCAAATGATGCATTACAAAGCAAATCGAATGAAAAGCAAACCGATGCTGACTTCTTCATCCATGAAGAAAGGTTGACGATGCGCACTATGCCGCCCGGTGTTCGAACTCTACTCATCGCCACGATAGCCAGCTTCATGCTGCAGATCGGTGCCGGTGATGGAATGATAGCCAGTCTCGCCCTGTGGCCGCTGCAAGGCAACTTCATGCCCTGGCAGCTCGTGACCTATGCCTTCCTGCACGGCAGCCTCACTCATCTCGCCTTCAACATGTACGGCCTGTGGATGTTCGGCTGCGAGCTGGAATACTTGCTGGGGCGCAGGATGTTCCTCAAGCTCTATTTTGCCAGCATCCTTTCGGCCGGACTCATGCAATTGCTGGTCACGAGCTTCACCGGCGGCGTATATCCCACGGTGGGCGCATCCGGCGGCGTGTTCGGGCTATTGCTCGCTTATGGGATGTTCTTCCCGAACCGGATCATCGTGCTGTTGATCCCTCCGATACCATTGCCCGCATGGCTGTTTGTGATTCTGTACGCAGCCATCGAACTGATGCTCGGTGTGACGGGAACGCAGGCGGGCGTGGCGCATTTTGCGCATCTCGGCGGCATGATCGGCGGATATATGGTCATCCGCCGCTGGCGACGGCGGGGGCGTTGGAATTGACTCCTTAAGCTTTTCCAAAATCATCTTGCACTACACCGCCAAATCCACCAGAATTCAATCGTAAAAGCTGACGCCAGTCATTGGCAAGACGTACGCTCCAACCGGCTTTGACAAAGCGCTGCTGCAGAGCGCACTGATCCATTCCGTTCGAATAGCACCATGCCTTTGCAATCTCACGCAGGAGGATAAAACATGATACGCAATCCGATAGACATCGCCAGCCGAGTAAGCCCCGAACTTTCCAGCCTCATCGAAACCCTGAGCAGCCGATTTGACACCGGCGAGCCGGTAACGCTTGCCTCGGTCCGCTCATTCGTCAGGCATGAAATGCCTGACGAAATGGACGAAGACGAACACCTGCATCACTTCGACGTCGACGAATCGGTCATCGACGAACTGGATGAACTGATCGAACAGTTCGGAGAATCGGCGGCAGCGATGGATTTCATCTACGCTTTTGCCAGCGAAGCACTTTCGCGGGCTATAGAAGAAGTCATGGACGATGAAAATCGCGAAAATCCGCCAACGCTTGAAGATGTCCACGAAGCGATACTCGGCGGTTTGGGCGGGCGTCTGGTGGGCGAGGGTATTCTGGAAGAGGACGAGGACGACGTGCTATTGCTTGAGGTCGAAAACCTGATAGACCGTTATGGCGCCGATGCCCTGGCGGAGGATTTCCTGCGCTACGAGTAACCAGGCTGCACCGGAATGCCGGGTGCTTTGCTGTATCTGCTGAGTATATAGAAACAGGGGTTGGTATATTTATATTGCCAACCCCTTTGAACCTTGCTTATTGCTTTCCGCCACCCGGTTGATCCATCTTTTCCTTGCACGTTGCGGACAGTTCAGATTCATGTTGTTTGAGACATTGCAGGATTCTGCCACCGCCTGGTTTTACGTCTTTGCAAAGTTTTGTTGCATCTTCTTTGCAAGCCTGTTCGAATTCCTGAACCTTCTCTTTCATCTTTCCGATGTTGTCCTTGCAGGCGGGCGATAATTCGTTTGAGTGCTCCTTGAGGCATTTCGCCACACGCCCTTCTCCCGGTTGCACGTCTTTGCAAAGCTTTTCCGCATCTGCTGCGCAGGGCCGGTCCTTTTCCTCTGCCGAGACACCTCCCGCCAGCGATAAACAAAACACCGCTGCAACAACAGCAAGCCAATTCATTTGAATGCTGGAAAGTACCAACTTGTTGTTCATATGCCTTACTCCTTTTCGTTTGTTAAAAAATTCAGCGGATTTTTCATCATACGCTTCGGCCTCACATTAGCCAATCAAGGGTAATCATGCTTAACACTTTGCCCGCCCGTAGAACACAATCATTCTCGCTAGACGGGAATTTCAGGCTAATATCAAACTCAAATTGGACGACTGCCCAAGGAATATATTTGCAAACAGTATTCCAGCGTAAGCATTAATGACAAAAGGTATTCATTCAGGATGAGCGGGATTAAAAACGGGACAGGCGGTATATAGCAGGAATGAACGGTATTGCAGGAGGGTGTTAAAACGGGCAGAGTGCAATTTGTCGGCGATGGCGCTTCATGGCCGGACCCGCAAGCGAGGTGTCTGGATTTCGGCACCGGAGCAGCAGACATCAACGAAGGGAGGGATTAGCAATGATCGACCGGCATTCGTGGTTGTTTTGGCCCGATAATGTGGCACTGTCCGTTTTGGCCTTGGGAATACTGGTAATGCTCTTCCTGTATGCGGCACGCAAGCCGATGCATGGAGTGATCCACTCGGTATGCAATCTGGTCACCCAGTCCACCCGTTTCATTTCCCGCTGGTTATTCCTGAGTGCGGAAAACCTGCGTTTGCGCAATCAGTCGGTGTTGCTGGCGCATAGCCAGGAAAGTGCGGCTTCGATGATCGATCGGGAATTCGAGCGCGTGTGCAATATCATCCGCAAGGATATGCAGGAATTCCCTGCCTTGCAGCGCAAGCTGATGGAAGAAGTGACGCGCATCGAAGAAGACTACCGAAAATGCGGCGAAGTCCCGCCGCCACCGCCGGAATGGGTGGGGGCGATAGAATCGGTATCGCAGCTCAAATCGGGTGGCGATATGCCGCGCAAGCTGCTCGAGGATATCAACAAGTCGATCCAGAAGATCCATGACAAGACAATAGCGGAATATCGGCGTACCTATGAAGAGCGCCACAAGATCCTAAAGGGCATGCAGCCGGTGTGGCGTTCGGTGGACAAGCTGGTGGGGGAGATGGACAAGAAGATGGTTACCCTGCACAGCAACGCCAAACAGATCGATGACGACATGACCAAGTTCGCGGGCATGCGCGCCAAGGACAGCAAGACCGAGCACGCTCTGACGGTGTCCGCGTTCGTGCAGTTGGCGATCTCTTCGCTGGTCATGGTCATCGCGATGGGCGGTGCTTTCATCAATTACAAGCTGATCGCTCTGCCCATGTCGGAGATGGTGGGCGCCAGCGATTACATCACCAACAACTTGAGGACTTCGGATGTGGCGGCATTGGTGATCATCCTGATGGAGGCATCCATGGGACTGTTTCTGCTTGAATCGCTGCGTATCACGCAACTGTTTCCCAAGATCGCCAGTATGGATGACCGCATGCGTCATCGCTTGATGCTGGCTTCGCTGATCTTTCTGGTGATCCTGGCGGGTATCGAATCATCCCTGGCGCTGATGCGCGACATGCTGGTCGCTGACAAGGCCTCGCTGATGCGGGACCTTGCTTCCGCCGCACCGCCTGCATCGGAAGGCTGGATGACAAACATACCGATGGCCGGACAGATGATCATGGGCTTCGTGCTGCCGTTCGCATTGGCTTTCGTGGCGATCCCGTTGGAAAGCGTGGTGCATTCGCTGCGCACCGTCATCGGTGTGCTGCTGGTGCAGTCCATGCGCGGAATCGGTTTCGTACTCAGGTTCACCGGCGTGGTGTTCAGGCGCTTCGCCAAGGTGCTCGAGCTGAGCTATGACATCCTGATCGTCATCCCGCTGATGGTGGAACGCTGGGTGGTGGCGATTCGCGGCGACTCATCTGCCAGAGGACAATCCAAACCAGGGATCGCATCATGAAAAGATCCCTGCTTGTTTCGTTTCTGGTATTCGGCACTTTGTTCGTCAGCGCCTGTGGCGATAGCCGTATGCACAGCCATGCGGTGTATATGCTGGTGGATACTTCCGGCTCCTACGCCAGGGAAGTGAATAAGGCAGCCAAGGTCATCAATTATCTGCTGGCTACGCTGAACCCGGGCGATTCGCTGGCGGTGGCCAAAGTTGAGACGCGCAGCTTCACGGAAAAGGATATCGTAGCCAAGGTCACCTTCGACAAGCGCCCTTCGCAGTCAATCGAGCAAAAGCGTGCGTTCAAAGCCAAGATCGACTCGTTTGTCAAGGATGTCAAAGGCAGTGCTTATACCGATATCACCGGCGGCTTGATACAGGGCGCGGAATATCTTAACGAGACCAAGGCCGGCAACAAGACCATCGTCATCTTCTCTGATATGCAGGAAGAGCTGGGCAAGGGAACGGTGCGCGATTTCCCGATCAATCTCGGCGGTATCCGTATCGTGGCGTTGAACGTGAGCAAGCTGAATACCGATAACGCTGATCCCCGGTTATACCTCGATCGGCTGGCTCGCTGGGAGGCGAGGGTGCGCAAGGCCGGTGCCACCGAGTGGGTGGTGGTGAACGACATGGAGAACAACATGGATTCCATTTTGAACACCCGCTGACAGAGATTGGCGCATTTTTCTACGTTCCATGAGTTTAGGCTCCCGCTTGCTTGCTTCGATGCGCTTCAGACACACGCCCATGACTTCGAAGTAGAGCGTGTTTTTGAGCACGCAGTCCTCGCTGAGTTCTTCGGCGAATCTATATTTTCTGTGGTAAAAAATCAGATTGCCTGCTAGATTGCGTGCAGATATTTTTGCAGCTCTGTTGTGAGGTTGGGCAAGAAAATATTGAAGACAAATGCCTGTTATCAAACTATTCGGGCGAAAGTTAATACGACGACAGAATATGAACAGATTGAGGGGGAGTTGATGATTGGCGAGGAAGGTTTTCGTACCTTATTCGATCTGGCCGCTGATGCCATGTTTATTCTTGATACGGATGGCTTCATCAAGGAGGCCAATCATATCGCTTATCAGCGGTTAGGCTATACGAAGGCCGAGATGTTGGGGAAGCATATCGGCAGTTTTATTTTGCCTGAGTTTGCCGCCATGCTGGACAACAGATTTGCCAAGGTTCAGGAACAAGAATTTTTGATATACGAATCGGCTCAAGTGCGAATGGACGGTTCCATTTTGCCCGTAGAGATATGCAGCAGGGTGGTAGAGCTGGATGGGCAAACAGCGATTTTCAGCATTGTCCGCAATATCAGCGAGCGCAAGCGAATAGAAAAAGCGCTTATTGAGAGCCAGGCCATTCTTTCCGGTGTCGTGAATAGCACCTCTGACGTTATTTTTGTCAAGGACAGAGAGGGGCGCCATCAACTTATTAACGATGCTGCAGAACGCCTCATTGGCAAGCCACGCGAAGCTGTTATCGGCTACGACTGCAGGTCCATTTTTCCTCCTGATCAGGCACGGAAGGTGATGGAACTGGATGCCCAAATCGTAGAAAGCGGCCAGACCTTTACCATTGAGGAACTGATTACGGTTGGCGGCATGCCTCGCACTTTCTTGACGACCAAGGGGCCGATGCGGGACGAGAATGGCGCGGTTATTGGTACTTTTGGTATAGCTCGTGACATCACCGAGCGCAAACGTGATCATCGCATGTTGGAAATGATGAAATTCTCAATGGATCACATGGGCGATAAGGTTACCTGGGTTACCTCCGATGCAAAGGTTGTCTATGCGAACATCGCCGCCTGCAATTCTCTGGGCTATACGATGGATGAGATGCTGAAGCTGAGCGTTCCTGACTGGGACCCGGACTATTCGGCCGAGGTTTGGCCAATACATTGGGAGGAACTCAAAAAATACGGCTCTTACACCTTTGAATCGAGACATCGCACCAAAAGCGGTGAGATATATCCGGTAGAAGTCGCAGTGAATTATATGCGTTTCGGCGACACGGAATATAACTGCGCCTTTGTTCGTGATATCACCAAGCGCAAACAGATGGAAGATACACTGCGGCTATCCTCAATGGTTCTCCAGAATAGCAGTGAAGGAATGCTGGTCACTGATGAAAACAATCAGATCATTTCCGTCAATCCCGCCTTTTTAATCATTACGGGTTACAGTTTTGAAGAGGTGCAGGGCAAAAATCCGCGGATGTTCAAATCCGGTCGCCATGACCCATCCTTTTATCGTGCGATGTGGCATGAAATTATCACCACCGGGCAATGGCAGGGTGAGATATGGGATAAACGCAAGAATGGCGAGATCCATGCCAAATGGCTCACAATCAACACCATACGCAATGATGATGGTTCAGTGCATCGATATGTGGCGCTGTTCTCCGACATCACCGATAAGAAGCAGTCCGAAGAACTGATCTGGCGGCAGGCCAATTTCGACACGTTGACCGGATTGCCTAATCGCGACATGTTCCGCGACCGCCTGAATCAGGAGATGAAAAAGTCGGATCGTGAAGCCTCTCCGTTGGCCTTGCTGTTGATCGACCTGGATAAATTCAAGGAAGTAAATGACACGCTCGGGCATGCAGTGGGCGACCTGCTATTGCAGGAATCTGCCCTGCGCATCCGTGCCTGCGTGCGTGGATCGGATACCTTGGCACGTTTGGGGGGGGACGAGTTCACAATCGTTCTTTCCGGGATTTCTGAAACCGGAAATATCGAGGATGTTGCGCAAAAGATAGTCGGCAAGCTGGCAGAGCCATTCCGTCTGGGTAGCGAGGTGGCTTATGTGTCGGCCAGCATCGGCATCACCCTGTATCCGAATGACGCCACCGACATAGATGCCCTGATGAAGAATGCGGATCAGGCGATGTATGTCGCCAAGAACAAAGGCCGCAACCGCTTCAGTTACTTCACCCCATCTTTGCAGAAAGAGGCTCAGAACAGGCTGCATTTGATCACCGACTTGCGGGGCGCCCTGAAAAACAAGGAGTTCAGGGTCCATTTTCAACCGATCGTCGAGTTGTCGACCGGACATATTCATAAGGCCGAAGCGCTTATCCGCTGGCAGCATCCAGAGCGTGGTTTGGTCTATCCTGCAGAATTCATTCCGCTGACGGAGGAAACCGGCCTGATCCACGAAATAGGTGACTGGGTATTCAAAGAGTCGGTCCGATGGGCAAAAAGTTGGAACAAACATTGCCAGGATAGTTTTCAGATGAGCGTGAATATGTCGCCGGTGCAATTTCAGAAAGGTGGAAATATTTGTGGTGATTGGATCGAATATCTGGGCGGGACGGCGCTTACCGGAAAAAATATCGTGGTTGAAATCACGGAAGGGCTGCTGTTGAATGCAGAGCCGGAAGTTACCTACAACTTGCTCAAGTTTTTTGATGCGGGAATCCAGGTGGCGATAGATGATTTCGGCACCGGCTATTCATCGCTTTCCTATCTCAAAAAATTTAATATCGATTATCTGAAAATCGACCGCTCGTTTGTGAATAACCTCGAGACGGATCCGGATAACATGGCCTTGTCAGAAGCGATCATCGTGATGGCGCATAAATTGGGGCTGAAGGTTATTGCAGAAGGTGTGGAAACGGAGGCTCAGCGAAACTTGCTGGCTGTTGCCGGGTGCGACTACGCACAAGGTTATCTGTTCTCAAAACCCGTTCCGCCGGAGGAGTTCGAGCGGCTGCTGATCAGGATGGACCGGCAATAGCAATCCGGTGCTTCCCTTCCTTGTGAGTGAGTCAGTCCCTCAGCCAGCAACAGTAAAATGGTGGCATCATGAGCGCATCGTTTTCCGCCGCGATGCGCGTGTCAGAGCAGAGGTCTTTCATCCTTGGTGAAACATGGCAGTAGAAACCGAACTCAAATTGCGCATCGCTCCCGAGCAGCTTGCCAAGCTGAAGCGGCACGCGCTGCTCAAGGCGCATTCAGTCACGCGTCCAGTCACGCGCCATGTTCACAACATTTATTACGACACCCCGAAACTGGATTTGCATCAATCCGAGATGGCATTGCGTCTGCGCCATATCGGACGGCAATGGCTGCAAACCCTGAAGGGCGGCGGCTCGGTCCAGGCCGGGCTGCATCATCGCAACGAATGGGAAGTGCCGGTGAGTGGCCCTGCATTGGATTTTTCTGCATCGGAAGTAGCGGAGTGGGACCAGCATCTGCCGCAGTCGTTGCGCAAAAAATTGCATCCGGTTTTTGTCACCGATTTTTCCCGCACCAGCCGCATGTTGCTGTGGCAGGGCGCGCAAATCGAATTGTGCATGGATCGGGGCGAGATCAGCACCGAGCAGCGCAGCATTCCTATCTGCGAGTTGGAACTGGAACTGAAATCCGGCGAGCCGCAGCAGTTGTTCGAACTGGCGCTGGCGATACTGGAGATCGTGCCGTTCGAACTGGAGATGGTCAGCAAGGCAGAACAGGGCTATCGCCTGTTATCCGGATATAGCGAGAATCCGGTCAAGGGTGTTGCGCCGGTTTATGCCAGGACGGACACGCTGTCAGATGTATTGAAAACGCTGATCTGGTCTTGTCTGCAGCATTTTCAAAATAATCTGCGCGGCGCGATGGGCAGCGATGATGCCGAATATCTGCATCAGATGCGCGTCGCGTTGCGCCGCTTGCGCGTGGTGCTGCGCATGGCTGAAAAGGTCCGCTCAGATGCACAGCTGGCCGAATTGAACAATGAAACCTCAGTGATCTGCGTTGCGTTGGGGAGAATACGCGAATGGGATGTGTTCATTGCCCAAACGGTGCAGCCGATGTGCTCTCGGATGAAAGGTCATTCCGGCTTGCAGGCTTTGCTGGCGGACAGCGAGCGGCAACGAGGCGCCTGTTATACGGCACTGCGAAGCACAACTCAGGCGCGTGATCTGCAGCGCTTGCTGTTGCGTTTCGCCATCTGGATGAACGGTGATTATTGGAAACAGACAGTTTGGCAGCCGCAGACAGAGACCGCGCAGCAGGCGCAAGATTTTGCCACACGCCGTTTGCGTAAGTTGGCTAAACGGTTCGCCCTATCAGGACAACAACTGAATACTGCCGATGCTGCGCGATTGCATGCGCTGCGCATTCTTACCAAGAAGCTGAGATACAGCGCGGAATTTTTCGCGGCTTTATACGACAAACAGAAAGCCGGGTCTTACCTTGCAGCGTTAAGCGAAGTGCAGGAGGTGCTCGGGCAGATCAACGATATCGCGGTGGCGCATCGCTTGCTGGATGAACTTGCGGTGAATGCCGCTTTGGCTGCGCATCAGGAAGCGGCCGCTCTGGAGGCTGTCACTTTGTCTAGGGGCTGGATAGCGCACGATCTGTCCGGTCAACTCACTGCATTGCGCAAATCCATACAGAACTTCAATAAACAGCCGGCTTTCTGGAAAAAATAATTTATCAGTGGTCATTGCCAGAGACGGCGAGGCAGTTTATCGTGTGCGGGTAGACTTGCTGATGTTGATTGGGCGGATGTTGATTGAACTGTGGGTTTTGCTTGGGAAAGGGAAAATATGAACATCAGAAATTTGGTACTCATTGGTATCCTGGCCATAATCGGAGGCGCGGCATTTGTATATTTCGACCCTCTTGAGCTTGACCTGCTGGGCTTGAAGAAGGGTGCCGCTGTTGCAAAGCCCGCGGTACCACCACTCGTTGCAGCACCATCGGTGCAACCAACTGCCGCACCCAAAACCGCACCTGTACCCGCTCAATCGCAAGCGCCCGTTGCCGCACCTCCCCCAGTACCTGCACCGACAGCTGCCCCCAAAGTATCTGCGGCACAACCACCAGTTGTTGCGCCTAAAGCTGTAGCAGCACCTTCTCAGCCGTCCGCGCCTGCAGCAACTCCTGCAACGCCATCTGCAACTGCTGCGCCTGCTGCTAATCCTGCAACAACGCTTTCGTCTGCTGCACCAGATCAAGCATTGGAGCCGCCTTTGAAACTCTCTAAGTCGATCAAAATCGCAATGAAACCATCCCAATCCGGCCAGACCGCCAATAAACCGCAGCGAGCAAAAAATCTGGATTTAAGACATTGCCTGGAACTGGAGACCGACGCAGCCATTGCGAAATGCGCCGGTGAGTAGCAGTGGCAACTCCGCCGCTTGAGGCGCGGCACCAGTCTTCAGGGTTAAATTCCCATTTCAATGGAGGCCGGTTGGCGTTCTCAGAGTATGTGGCGCACAGCCGCGACATGCTCCAGCAGGGCGCACGTTGGCGCTCCAGAACTGGAAAGGATAGTCGACGGCAACGCGCCGTTCGAACTAAAGCCGCCAGCAGGTTTTCCGGCGGGCCAACAAAAAACCTATCTGCCGCGGTGTGCTGCTTACGCATGGCCTGAGCGATTCCCCATACTTCGATGCGTCATCTGGCCGAGTTCTTCCTGGAGAACGGCTTTCGTGTCATGGCAGTATTGTTGCCGGGACATGGCACGCAGCCAGGGGATCTGCTTGAAGTGACCTGGCAGGAATGGGCAAAGACGGTGGCCTATGGAGCATACAAGCTTGCCGAAGAGGTTGATGAAGTCTATCTGGCGGGTTATTCCACCGGTGCAACGCTGAGCGTTTACCAGAGTCTGCGCGATAAGCCAAGTGCGCGGCCTGTTCCTGTTTTCTCCCGCATTCAGGATAACGCCAAGGGCGGCATGGGCCAAGCTGCACAAGCTGTATAGCTGGCTGATACCTTCAGCCAAATGGGTGGACATCAAACCCGATCTTGACATCTACAAGTATGAATCTTTCACGATGAATGCTGCTGCCCAGACCTATGCGCTGACCAAGGCACTCAACAGGCAATTGCAGTCGCAGGAGTTGGACATTCCTGTGTTCATCGCTGCCAGCGCAGATGACATGACAGTCAGTACGTCGGTGATATTCGAATTCATCGCGCGCGCGCGCCACTCGTCCAGCAAACTGGTTCTCTACACAACCGAGCCGGAAAAGTTTTCACCCGATTTTCTTGCGGGTAAATTGGAACTGGTGAACAGTGTGTTTCCCGAACAAAAAATATTGAGTTCTGCGCATACGGCGATTGTGGTTCCGCCCGATGACAGGCATTATGGCGTCAATGGAGAGTATTCCAATTGCGTGCATTATTATCCGGACGATATGGAGAAATATGAGGCGTGCCTCAAGCATCCCGAGCAGGATTATCAGGGCGAAATAACCGATAAAAATCTCAAAACCGGCATTCTGCGCCGCCTGATGTACAACCCGAATTTTGCGGCGCTTAAAGTTTCGATGCAGCGGTTCATAGACAATCTGCCGTGATCACAAGCCGCACCATCTGCAGCGCAACCTAAACCGTCGACCGCAGTGCAGCACGCCTTCCGCGCCTGACGTCCACTCCCGCCAGGATCGCCAACCCCGCGAGAAAATAACTGCCGGTGATCAATATCGCCAGTCGATGGTCGCCCTGCGAAATCCAGCTTACCATGCCGTAAGTCAGCGGCCCCAATATTGACGAAAGTTTTACCGCCAGCCCCCATAGGCCGAAAAATTCGGCGCGCCGCGTGGCCGGGCTCAACAGCCCAACCAGCGCTCGTCCTGCGGATTGGCTGGAACCCATGCAGATTCCCGCGAGATTCGCGGCAATCCAGAACATCTGCGGGCCTTGCGCGGCCCATGCCAGGCCGACCATGATGATCCAGCCGACCAGCGTCAAAGCGATAGTCTGGATATGGCCGATGCGGTCTTGCAAATGGCCGAACAGAAAAGCACCGATCGCGGCGGTGATGTTGACCACGAAAATCAGCATGATGGTTTGCTGGGTGGTGAAGTGCATCGCCTGCTCCGCGTAGATGGCCGCGAGCGTGATCACTGCCTGAATGCCCGCCTGGTAAAACACCGTGCAGATCAGAAAGCGCCGCAGGTCGCGGTAATTCCTCGCGTGCTTGAGTGTTTGCGCTAGCCGGGCGAAAGATTCCTGCATCAGGTTCAGTCCCTGCAAATGGGGCTGCGGCACGGCGCGTTCCTTGAGGAACAGGAAGGTGGGCAGGCTGGAAACGGCGAACAGCACGGCAGTGATCAACATGGTCACCGGCACGAAATCCGCAGCCTGCCGGCCATGTTCCTGCGCCCAGGTCACATAAGCGAGACAGGCGCCCAGGCTCACCAGGCCGCCGACATAACCCAGGCTCCATCCCCATCCCGACACCTTGCCGAGCGAACGACCGCGCGCCAGTTCCGGCAGGAATGCCGCTATCAGATTCTCGCCGCTGCCGTAAAAGAAATTGGAAAGCACGATCAGGGAAATGGTAAACCACAGGCTGCCCGGCCCGGCAAGCGCAAGCAGCGCCGTGAATGCCACGCAGCCTATCGTGGTCATCGCCAGCAACTTTTTCTTGGCGGCGTACGCATCCGCGTAAGCCCCGATGACCGGCGCGGTGAACATGATAACGGCATAGGAGACCGCCAGCGCGGCCGTCCAGGCGAAGGTCGCCCATGGCCGGTTGTCCGCCACCACCGAGACGAAATAGGCATTGAAAATCGCGGTGATGACCACCGTGGTGTAGCCGGAGTTGGCGAAGTCGTACATGGCCCAAGCCCATACTTCGCGGGGTGTGACGGTTTTAGCAAGAGAATGGCGCATGGTTTTTCTTGACTGCCAAGGGTGGATGAGGGGATATTGTTGACCATTACGGTTGAAAACCCAAATAGTCCACATTTAACGGCGCTCAAAGTATTGATTCGGCGATTTTAAAGTATTGATTCGGCGATTTTATTGATAAGCTCTAACAACCGCGATTTGATCTGGCACTACCTGTCAGATCATCAGCATCTTAAAGCACCAAAATTGATCTTCTGGAATGTGCGGCGGGCTCAACCGATCGATGCAACACATGCGTTAAATCTGTCTGCTGGTGTCTCGTACGCTAAAGTTTTACGAGGTCGTTCATTTAACTGTCGAGCCACTGCATTCAGCTTTGCTTGAGAGTGTACCGATATGTCTGTTCCTTTTGGGAAATACTGTCTAAGCAATCGATTGGTGTTCTCATTGGAACCACGCTGCCACGGACTGCTAGGATCACAAAAGTAGACATCGACATTGGTTGCCATCGCAAAGCGCTGATGATCTGCCAGCTCTTTTCCCCTATCCCAGGTCAGTGATTTATACAGCTCGTTCGGTAACTTCTTCGACTGTTTGATCAGCGCCGACACCACACTTTCCGTGTCTTTGTTCTTGACCTTAACCAGCATGACATAGCGTGATTGACGTTCAACCAGCGTCGCTATGTAACTATTTTTTGAACCGGCGACGAGATCCCCTTCCCAATGACCCGGAACAGCCCGATCCTCCACTGACGCCGGACGCTCACGGATGGACACCGCATTCTTGGTTTGTCCTAGCCCATCCCGCTTTAGGCTTGCATGTTTGGATCGACGTATCGCGCGTTGGGTTCTGAGGTATTGCTGCAGTTCTTTCTTCAGCACGCCACGGGCTTGAACAAACAGGCTTCGATAGATGGTCTCGTGTGACACTTGATTGAGCTCTTCTTCTGGATATTCTCTTTTCAGCCAACCGGCGATCTGTTCCGGTGACCAGTTTAACTGGAGCTTTGCCGCTACGGTTCGACTTAATGGTCGATTACAAGCGAGTTTACACAGTTTTGGGCGATGCGCTCGATCCCAGGCGGCTTGATCAGCTTGCGCGGCCCTATAGTTATCATCGCCATCATTGCGCTTGATTTCACGGCTGATCGTTGAGGGCGAGCGTCCCGGTTGGGCAGCTATAGCACGCAAGGATAGATGACTGGCAACCCCTCTCGAAATCTCTTCTCGCTCTGAAAGCGTTAGTGCCAACCTTGATCGCTGCCGAGGCGGAGGACGAATTCCACCACTAGGCGCCAACTGACCAAAGATTGAGCCTGAAGGCCTATCAAATACTCGTCCAATTGATTTTAGAGATTCTCCACGTTGCCAGCGATTCCACATCACTGCTTTTTGTTCTTCAGTGTAATAAATTCGAGTTTTGTATTTCATTTTCGACACTCCATCTTTTAATCTAATGATAGAGTGTTGCGTCGACCAGTTGAACTCGCCGCCATTAGCAGATACTGGCAAAATGCAGTAATGTGCCAAAAGGTGACACTCAGCACTGACTTCTAGATGGCTGGCTCATTACTCAACATAAAGTGAAAATAGTAATTACCCGCCGGAAGACTTTAAAATTGGGCGAATATTAATTGCCGCGAGATACGTGATGACAGTAAAATCCCAAAGCATCCAAAGAATACTCGTTATAGGTGCGGGCCGCGGCGGCACAGCAATGCTCCATCTCTTTCTCGAAGATCCGCTGATTAAAATTGTCGGTATTATTGATGCTGACCCGCAAGCTCCAGCACTGGCAATTGCGAAGAAACACGGCATCCAGGATTTTACCAATCTTGCCGAAGCAATCGAGGCAAGCCGCCCTTGTCTCGCTTTTAACCTCACAGGGGATGACAGTGTCACCGCCTATGCCGAGTCTCAGTTGGGCAATGGGAATATCATCGGCGGCTTCCAGGCGCGCTTTCTCTGGAATTTACTTACGCGCCTTAAGCAAACAAATGAACAGATTACCTATCTCGCCCACCACGACACCCTTACAGAACTCCCTAACCGCATCCTGTTTTTCGATCGCCTCAACCAGGCAATAACAAGGGCACGTCGAGACAAAGAATCGATCGCCGTCCTTTTCCTCGATCTCGACGGCTTCAAGCTCATCAACGACACGCTCGGGCACGATGCCGGCGATGCGCTTCTGCGCGAGACAGCCAAACGGATCGTGGCATGTGTACGTGATTCGGACACAGTGGCGCGCATGGGCGGCGACGAGTTTACGGTGATCCTCAGCAAAGTGCGCACACGGAACAGCAAAGATCGTGTGGCTAAAAAAATTGTCGAGGCGATCGCTCACCCATTTGTGATAAATGGGAAAAACTGCTCGGTAAGCGTCAGCATCGGTATCGCCCTCTACCCAGACAACGGAGAAACGGCAGCGCAGTTGGTAAAAATCGCCGATGCCGCAATGTATTTGGCCAAACACAGCGGCAGGAACTGCTACCGCTTCGGTGGCGATTGATCGTCCATTGTTAAATAAGTCGAAGGTCGCCTTTGTGTCTGTTGTGTTGAAAAACTCTAATTTTTAGAAACGCGGAAATCCCTCCAAAAGCCGTTGCAATGGAAAACGCAATTAATTTTCATCGTATAGGCGAATCAGAGGTTCCGCAACGAACGATCAAACAAAATGGGACTCCCCTTGTACACTTCAAAATATAACTCACCCAAGAGTCTTAAATTATTTTTTCCGCCCGAAAAGAAAGAGTTTTTCAACACAATATATCGAAAGCAGAAGTTGAGACAGGTGCCAACTTTAAGATCAGGTTTTGATTAATTCAAAAACTCCCATGACTAGATCATTGATCTTCGCCCACCGTGGCGCCAATAATGAGGCGGCGGAAAACACCCGCTCGGCTTTCGACAAGGCGCTGGAATATCCCATCGATGGCATCGAAACGGACGTGCAACTCAGCCGCGACGAAGTCGCCGTGCTCTGGCATGACCGCTTTCTCGGCAAGGTGGGTTTGCCCCTCAAGCATATCGATGATTTCGAATATGCGCAGTTGCGGGCGATGGATTTTGCCGCGCATTTTTCTTCCGGTGCAAAGCCGGAAGGTATCATGAGTCTGAAGGAATTTCTGGATGCCTATCGCAAGCGCTGCCGCTTGCTGCTCGAGATCAAGAATCGCGAATGGGAACAATCTACCCGCCATGAAATGAAAGTGCGGCAAACGCTGGAGATGGCCAGAATGGCTAATAATGGAGCGGCTAATACTGGCACGGCACAAGGCGATGCCATCATGGTGTCCTCTTTCAATCTTGCCAGCATGGTCTATGCCCATCAGTGTTCGCCGAATTCCCCGCTGGTTTACAACTTTGAAACAGACCAGACATTTTCGGATGCGCAGCGGGTTCTGTCTGAACAGTCTTTTCTGTATGGGCTATGCCTGCCGATCAAGTCGCTTGATGAGGCAATTGTCAAGCTGCTGCGCGATCATGGCAAATGCATCGCGGTTTACACTTGCAACAGCGATGCGGAAATCAGCAAGGCGCTGGGATTGAGCGTGGATATACTCATCAGCGATGTTCCGCAAAAGGCGATTCAGATGAGGGATAAATGAATAAGCTTCAACTTTGGAGTGCGCAGACATGTCTGCGCTTTGAGGTGGCGGTGACATGTCGCCGCACTCCAAAATGAAAGTTTTGAGGTTGCGCGAAGATTACACATCATGTAGCTCCTTCCCCCTTGCAGGGGGAAGGTTGGGATGGGGGTAGAACAGTGGAAAAGTGGAGTTTCTACCCCCTCCCTAGCCCTTCCCCTGCAAGGGGGAGAGGATATTCTGGTCAATGGAATATTAGGGTCGATAAATGAAACGCGATTTTTCCTTGCTGGCGGGAAGACACGTCGATCTGCTGGTCTGCGGCGGGGGCATCTATGGGGCGTGGACGGCTTATGACGCGGCCTTGCGCGGCTTGAGCGTCGCCATCGTGGAGCAGGGCGACTGGGCTGGCGCGACATCTTCCGCATCCAGCAAGTTGATCCACGGCGGCTTGCGCTACCTTGAGACTTACGATTTCAAACTGGTCAGGAAGGCAATACTGGAACGGCAGCTGTTGCTGGAATTGGCGCCGCATCGTGTCTGGCCATTGCGCTTCGGTGTGCCTATTTATAAAGACAGCCGCATCGGCACGCTGCAGTTGAAAGCCGGTTTGACCCTGTACGATTTTCTCGCGGGGCAGCCTGGAAAAATTATGGCAAGTGCGGACATCGCTCATCGGCACTTTGATCGCGCGACTTTTGCCGAACGTTTTCCCGCGCTCACCGGCGACGGCCTGAAAGGCGGCTTCACCTATGGCGATGCGCAGACAGACGATGCCCGGCTGGTGCTGGAATTGATCGCGGGTGCGATGGCAGCCGGCGCGGTGTGCGTGAATTATTGCCAGCTGACCGGGCTGATTGAATTGGGCGGACAGGTGTGCGGAGCGACGATTCAGGACCGGGTTAATGATAAAAGTGCGCAGATCCTTGCCCGGCAGATCGTCTATACCACCGGGCAGTGGACGAGCGCGTCGCAGCCGGGACGCGACTGGTGCCGTTTATCTAAAGGCGTGCATTTAGTCATGCCTGGGACGATGTCTGATGAGGCCCTGCTGTTGACGGCTCGGTCCGATGGCCGGGTGTTTTTCATGATCCCCTGGTATGGCATGACGCTGATCGGCACGACTGATACCGATTACAAAGGCGATATCGAGCATGTCGCCGCAGAGAAAAAAGATGTTGCCTATCTGCTGGCTGAAGCCAATCATTATCTCAAGACCGTCTGGACAGAAGCCGATATCGTCGGCAGTTATGCCGGCGTGCGCGTGATGAAGCGCAGCGACAAAGCCTCGCCTTCTGCTGTCAGCCGCGACTGGGAATTGAAGACCGCGAGCAATGGCGTGCATTACTCGATCGGCGGAAAGCTCACTTCAGCCCGCGAAGATGCGGCCAACATCGTCAACACGGTGTGCGCGCAACTCGGCGTCGATACTCGATGTGCCACCAAAAGCTGCGCATTTCCCTGGGCGCCGCAGGAAGATTATTCCAAATGGTCAGTTGCGATAAACACACAGGCAAGCCGGCTCGGCATCGATCACGAATGCGCGAAATGGCTGATCCGCCGCCACGGCAAGCGAGTTGGGGAGGTGTTGCGCAGCATATCAAGCGATCCGCGCTTGGCAGAACGCATCGTGCCTGCGCTACCCTTCATCTACGCGGATTTATTATTTTGCGCGCGCAACGAAATGGTCATTCATTTGGACGACCTGTTGCGCCGCCGCATGCCGCTGTTGATTCTGGCCAAGCTTGCAGAAGGTACGCTGCGTCGAATCGTTATGGTTGTTGCCAGGGCGATGGATTGGGATGAGGCTAAAATGAATCAGGAAATTGAAACCTGTAGGAGCGGGACATGCCCGCGATAAGCCCAGACTGTCCTGAATTATCTTGGATTAAGAGCATCGCGAGCCGCTTCGATAGGCTCAGGACAGGCACGCCCCGCTCCAACAGGTGAATTACCCAAATGGTGAATCATTTGATTGCATCCATAGCACTCGACCTCGGTACCACGTCGATCAAGGGAGGCTTGCTGGATCATAACGGCGAGCTCAGCAATATCATTGCACGGCCCGCGCCGCAGATCACTGTCGACGAGGGGCGCTATGAAAGCGATGCGCTGGCTTATGCGACGACTGCCGAACAAGTGCTCAACGAATGCATCGCACAAGCGGGCGATTGCAGATCACTGGGTTTGTGCAGCCAGCGCTCGTCTTTTCTGATCTGGGAACAAGCCAGCGGCCAACCACTGACACCGCTGATCTCATGGCAGGACAATCGCGGTGCGACAAGTTGCGAAGCTTTGCGAGCACACGAGAAATTCATCCGCGGCCTTACCGGCTTGCCGCTGACACCTTATTATTTCGCGCCCAAATTGCGCATTGTGCTACAGGAAAACCCCGAGTGGCGAGCACGCTTGGAGCGGGGTGAACTGCTTGCCGGCACGCTGGATACGTTTCTGATCTGGCGCTGGACCGGCGGCAGACATTTTGTTACCGATGCATCGATGGCTGCGCGCACATTGCTGATGGACATTTGGCAACAGCAATGGTCTTCCACACTCTGTGATTTGTTCGGCATAGCCGCGCGTATCTTGCCTAAGATAAAATCTTCCGCAGGGATGAACATCAGGTTGGACAACGGTTTGATCCTACAGGCCAGTGTCGGCGACCAGTCCGCCGCGTTGTTCGCCAGCGTCAGCAAAGATCAGCCTGAAGCCTTGGTCAATCTGGGCACCGGCTGTTTTGTAGTGCGATATTTGCCGGATGCCAAAACTGTTCAGGAAGGATACTTGCATACGCTGGTGTATACGGATCGCGAGCAACATATCCATCTCGCGGTTGAAGGCGCGCTAAACTCCATCGCGGTCGCGCTTGCGCCGTATCCGGTGGAAGAATGTATTGCCGATGAACTGGCGCAGGACGAAATTTATTGCCTGGCTGAACCCAGTGGGTTGGGCGCGCCGTATTTTGCGAGCCGCCGCTTCGCGGCTTGTCTGCCTGACCCTCTACATGGCGATCTCGGTGTCCAGTTCTCTCGTTCGGTTGAACATTTGTCGCAACATCGTATCGCAGTCTTGCTGCTGGAAGCCGTTATCTTCAGGGTTACGCGGATACTGGAGGAGTTTCACCGCGAGAGTACAATCGAGCGAATCTATCTTTCGGGTGGATTATCCGAATTGATTTGTTTGCAACAGGGCATCGCGCTATGTGTGCCTTTCGATGTCTACCGTTTGCGGCAAAGTGAATCCAGCTTGCAGGGAGTCGCGCTGCTCGCAGCCGGAATGGCACCGGCCAGCCATAGGATAAGCGAAAGAATTTCAATCGCAGGCAACGCTCAGACGCTGCAGCAAAAATATCTGCGCTGGAAAATGTGGTTAGACGATCTGCTGGCTTCCTGACAATGTCAGGCGAGCAATCAACCCGCGAGCGTGGTGCGCACGCTGGACCGTTCGCTGATGCGGGTGAACCATGCAGCCAGATTGGAATGGGCGCGACGCCAATCGCGTTCGGGTTGACGCAGATCCATATAGATCAGCGCACTTGCCAGTGCCAGATCAGCCAGCGTGATGGCTGAGCCCTCGCACCATGTACGTTGGCCAAGCTGCGCGGAAATATACGCAAGCGCACGCGTGATGGCATCGTTGTGCCGGGTGATGTTGCCGGGTTCCTGCTTTTCTGCCGGACGTATGCTTTCGGTGCGCACCACGACAGCCGAATCCATGATGCCATCCGCCAGCGCTTCCCAGCGTTTGACGCGCATCCGTGCCAGCGCATCGGTGCGCGGGATCAGGATAGGTGCATCGTTGAGTGTGTCGACGTATTCGGCGATAACCGGCGAATCGAACACGCAGGTTCCGTCATCGAGTATCAGCGCGGGGATGCGCCCCAGCGGATTTGCCCGCGCCACTTGGCTGCCCGGCTCGCGCGGCGGATCGATCAGATAGGTGTGGGCAATGTTCTTTTCCAGCAAGACCATGCGCGCCTTGCGTACATAGGGGCTGGTATTGGTTCCTAGCAGTTTCATGAGATATCTCCAGAATAGAATTGGCGAATTTGATGCGGGGCGTGTTTGCTGCTTGGTAGATTATTGAACAGGACAGCGATTAATACAAACAGTAAAGATGCCATGGCGACTTTTACACAGCCGAAGTCTGCCATGAATTCGACGATACCTGACGATAGTCGATTTCCATGCATCAACCCTTGAAATTTTTCAGGGATGCACCATATAGTGCACCATTCTTTTATATAACGTCATTTGAGGGGATTTTGTATGGCCGAGAATTCAGTAGTCAATCGTGAAACGATGGGGTTTCAAACGGAAGTCAAACAGCTTCTGCAGCTGATGATCCATTCGCTGTATTCCAACCGCGAGATATTCCTGCGAGAACTGGTCTCCAACGCATCGGACGCTTGCGACAAATTGCGCTTCGAGGCTTTGCATAACGACAAGCTGTTCGAGAACGATTCCGATCTGCAGATCCGCATCAGCTATGACAAGACCGCACGCACGCTGACGATCAGCGACAACGGCATCGGCATGAGCCGTGACGAGGTCATCAACAATCTGGGCACGATCGCGAAATCGGGCACGCATGAATTCTTTTCCAAATTGAGCGGCGACCAGCAGAAGGATGCGAACCTGATTGGACAGTTCGGCGTCGGCTTTTATTCCTCCTTTATCGTGGCGGACAAGGTCGTGGTCACGACTCGCCGAGCCGGAGAGCAGGCGGATCAGGGCATACATTGGGAATCGGACGGCGGAGGCGAATTCACGATCGAGATGGTGGACAAACAGGCGCGCGGCACCGACATCACGCTGCATCTTCGCCTAGATCAGGACGATCTGCTAAGCGGTTTCAAGATACGCTCCATCGTCCACAAATATTCCGATCATATCGTTCAGCCCATCGTGATGAAGAAGGAAGAATGGAAGGAAGGTGCACAGGTCATCACCGACGAGGATGAAACCGTCAACCAGGCTTCCGCATTGTGGGCGCGTTCCAGGAACGAAATTTCCGACGACGAGTACAAGGCGTTCTACAAGCATGTAGGCCATGACTACGAAGACCCGTTGGCATGGACGCATGCGCGCGTGGAAGGCCGCCAGGAATACACGCAGCTGCTCTATCTTCCGGCGCGTGAGCCGTTCGACCTGTGGGATCGCAACGCCCGCCACGGCATCAAGCTCTACGTGCGCCGTGTCTTCATCATGGATGACGCCGAGCAACTGTTGCCGACTTATTTGCGCTTCGTGCGCGGAGTCGTTGATTCCAGCGATCTGCCGCTCAATGTGTCGCGCGAGATACTTCAGGAATCGAAAGATATCGAGGCGATACGCGCTGGCTGTACCAAGAAGGTGCTCGGTCTGCTGGAAGATCTGGCGGCCAATGAAAAGGAAAAATACGCCAGGTTCTGGGACGAATTCGGCCAAGTGCTGAAGGAGGGCGCGGCGGAAGATTTCGCCAACAAGGACAAGATCGCCGGGCTGTTGCGTTTCGCCTCTACCCATGCCGACACCGATGCGGCGACCGTTTCATTGGCTGACTACATTGCCCGGATGAAGGACGTGCAGGACAAGATCTACTACATCACGGCCGAGTCTTTCAATGCCGCCAAGAACAGCCCTCATCTGGAGGTGTTCCGCAAGAAGGGCATCGAAGTGCTGCTGCTTTCGGATCGTGTGGACGAATGGGTGGTGAGTTCGTTGACCGAGTTCGCCGGCAAGCCGCTGGTGTCAGTCGCCAAAGGCGGGCTGGATCTGGGCAAGCTGGAAGATGAAGCCGAGAAGCAGGAACAGGAGAAACAGGCCAACGAGCACAAGGAGCTGACCGAGAAGATCAAGAAGACGCTGGAAAAACGCGTCAAGGAAGTCCGTGTGACTCACCGTCTGACCGACTCGCCTGCCTGTCTGGTGTCGGACGAGCATGACATCGGCGGCAATATGGCGCGCATGCTCAAGGCCGCCGGGCAGAAAATGCCCGCCATGCTGCCCATCATGGAGATCAATCCGAATCATCCAGTGGTGATGCGCTTGAAAGATGAACAAAAGCATTTCGATGACTGGGCGGCGGTATTATTCGATCAGGCCCTGCTTGCAGAGGGCGGGCAATTGGACGATCCGGCCGGGTTCGTCAAGCGGGTCAATCATCTGATGCTGGAGATGCTGGATTGAGTCGCAGCGTAGCAAGAGGCGACAAGCAGATTAAAAGAATCGCCAGCATTCTGGCGTTCGTGTGTTTGTCGCAGATTGCTTGTGCAGAAGATAAAGAAGTAGTCACCCAATCAGCCATTCAGCTGAAACAAAAGGGCTTTGTGGCATGCGCCCATGCAGTGGATGATATTGCGGCCTTCCTCTTCCAAAGCGACTTTTCGTACCTTAATTTGTGGAATCAATCCGACATAAAAAAACATTCTGCTCTGGTGACCGGCGCAAAAAGTTACGTTGTCGGGAAAAGCATATTGACGGTAACGGCCACAGAGACTCAGTTGGGAACATGCGATGCATCTTTTACGCTGGTCATGCCATTCCCGGACGATTGCATCAGGATACGCCAGAGCACTTTCAAGGACTGGCCATTTTATTCCGACCAGCTTGATGGAATATCGGTCTACGAAGACCCGAACATCTCCTCGGTCAACTTGGCGTTGGAACCGTTCCAGGGGGGCTGTCTAGCCGTCAAGACCGGATTGTTTTTCTTGTCCCGTGAAAAGTGATCATGGGCAAAGTAATATCGGGAAAGGTGTTCCTGATAAACTCAAATAATCAGTGCAGCATCCTGTATGGTTCCATTACCACCGACTCGACCTTGCCGCCTAGTACGATCAACCGGCCCTCAAGCCGGTTGTCACCGGTTTCGCTGAATTCGAAACGGTAAGTGCGGCGCAGAACCCTGCGCCCCGAGCTATCACGCACCAGCGCAATCGCGATGCCTGCAACGGTATCGTCGAGAAACTGCACGTTTGCATCGTCGCAGACACGTTTGCCCGCTTTCCGGGCAATCTCCAGGGTGCGTATGCTGTCGAGCCAGAACCAGCCGAGCGCGGCCAGCAACAGCAGTAAAGTCAAGCTAATGAAGTCCATTTTCGGTAAACTCTAAGTGGCCAGCCTATGAAATCATAGCTGATTCTTGCAAATGCCATTAATTTACCTTGACGATACCAACCAAACCAGCGTACAAGGCACCTTGGTATTTGATTCAAAGTTTTTGCAGTACTGGTTTTCCATGTGCAATCTTCGATTCAAATAGTTTTGCGGGGGCTTTCCCCGTTTTTTTAGCAGGAGCCGTTTTTTTAAGTAGGAGATAGGCACATGGCAACAGGTACAGTTAAATGGTTCAACGACTCAAAGGGTTTTGGTTTCGTCACTCCCGATGATGGCAGCGAAGATTTGTTCGCTCACTTTTCCGCAATTAACATGAGCGGTTTCAAGTCGCTCAAAGAGGGTCAGAAAGTGACCTTTGAAGTAGTTCAAGGTCCCAAGGGCAAGCAAGCCTCCAACATCCAGGCTCCTTAACCGGTTCTTGAGTTTGAATAAAAGCCCGGCACTTTTGTGCCGGGCTTTTTGTTTGCCAAATATATATTGGTGGGCGGTACTGGGTTCGAACCAGTGGCCCCTGCCGTGTGAAGGCAGTGCTCTACCGCTGAGCTAACCGCCCGGAATAGGGCGCGGATTAGAGCATAACGCGATTGTCTAGGTCAATGACCACAGTCACAACTTTGTGCGCGCAATGCGCAAAGCCCGTAAAATGCGTCCCACATTTTTGCATTTTCCTTAAGTCATGGCCATTCGTACTCGTTTCGCTCCCAGTCCCACAGGTTACCTTCACATCGGCGGCGCACGCACCGCTTTGTTCTCCTGGGCGTATGCGCGCAAGCTCGGCGGCACCTTCATTTTGCGTATCGAAGATACCGATCTGGAGCGTTCCACGCAGGAATCGGTGCAGGCGATCCTGGATGGGATGTCTTGGTTGAATCTGGATTACGACGAGGGCCCGTTCTACCAGATGCAGCGCATGGACCGTTACAAGGAAGTGTTGCAGCAGATGCTGGACGAAGGCACGGCATATTACTGCTACACCTCGCCTGCGGAGCTGGATGCAATGCGCGAGGCGCAGCGTGCGCGCGGTGAGAAGCCGCGCTACGATGGCCAGTGGCGGCCCGAGCAGGGCAAGGTTCTGCCCGTTCCGCCTGAGGGCATCAAGCCGGTGGTGCGTTTCAAGAACCCGCTGCATGGCGTGGCGGCATGGGACGACATGGTCAAGGGCAAGATCATTTTCGATAACAGCGAGCTGGATGATCTGATCATCGCCCGTGCCGACGGCACGCCGACATATAACTTCTGCGTGGTGGTGGACGACCTGGATATGCGCATCACCCAGGTCATTCGCGGCGATGACCATGTCAACAACACGCCGCGCCAGATCAACATACTCAAGGCATTGGGTGCAACGCTGCCGCAATATGCCCATGTGCCGATGATTTTGGGCAGCGACGGCGAGCGGCTGTCCAAGCGGCATGGCGCTGTCAGCGTGATCCAATATGCCGAAGATGGATTTTTGCCTGAAGCACTGACCAATTATCTGGCGCGTTTGGGCTGGTCGCATGGCGATGAAGAGGTTTTTTCCATGAAACAATTTATCGAATGGTTTGATCTGCGCCACATCAGCAAATCGGCGGCACAGTTCAATCCGGAAAAATTGCGCTGGCTGAACCAGCATTACATCAAGCTGGCCGACAACACGCGTCTGGATGGGCTGGTGCGCAAGCACCTGGCTGAACGCGGTGTTCACGTGAATGATGCACCGCAACTGGAGGCGGTGATCGCCTTGTATAAGGAGCGTGTCGCAACCTTGCTCGAACTGGCGGACGAGGCTGAGGTGTACTATATCGAAGTGCATCCTTCACAGGAGTTGCTGGATGCTCATTTGCTACCCGAAGTGCTGCCCGTGTTGCGAGAACTTGCAGTGCGCTTTGCTGATGTAGCATGGGAAGCGTCAGCGCTGGCCGCCTTGATCAAAGAGTTGCTGGCCAAGCACAATCTGAAAATGCCCAAGCTGGCGATGCCGTTGCGCGTGATGCTGGTGGGACAGACACATACCCCGTCGGTAGATGCTGTGCTGGCATTGTTCCCGCGCGAGGCCGTGCTGGAAAGGATGAAGCGACACCTTTAATTATTTTGGCGTCGGCTTTACAAGCATAGGTCGCATCACTATAATGCGCGCTCTTTCGAGGTACCGGGGGTATAGCTCAGCTGGGAGAGCGCTTGCATGGCATGCAAGAGGTCAGCGGTTCGATCCCGCTTATCTCCACCAAAAGAGCTTATAAATTCAAAGTCCCCATCGTCTAGAGGCCTAGGACATCGCCCTTTCACGGCGGTAACACGAGTTCGAATCTCGTTGGGGACGCCAAATAAAACAAGGGGTTAAGTCGTAATAACCATCTAAAAATAGTCAACTTTTTGCGGACTTTTCGCGGTGACGTATTCGCGTGGTTTCAGAGGGTTTTGCCTCTGTAAGCGAGTATCCACGCCATTTAAAGGACTAACACCATGTCACTCAAAGTACATCCGGAAGGGACGCCGCTTCCGGCGAACAGCCCACTGAGAGGCGGCACGATCATCCTCGGTTACTTCAAACCGCCAAAGGTCGAGCAGAATTTTCAAGACGATAAATCGGTAGCAGAACAATCACCGCGATCAACAGAAGAACAGTCGCAACGATAGCAGCAGCAAACTGTCGCGCAGTCGGCAAGGGGGGAGGTATCACCCGCATGATTTGAGCGGCTGGAATCGATTCCTGCGAGGTCGGAATTTCCAGACTCTGGAATGATAACGCGCCACTTGTGACCTGCCCTAGACAGGCCTGTATACCAAGATGGGGGATTCTTTGGTTATTATTGGTTTTCGTCTTATGTCCAATTGTTATGGTCTGGGTCGAGTGCCAAACGAAACTCCATACTTTTGAAATCACATTGCCAGCAAAATCCGGTTTCACGCTCTTGTTTCAAGACATCGTAATAATGAATAGAGCCGAACAACAGAAGTTTTGGTTTCCCATTAGTCTTGGCGGTTTCATATTCAGGAGCATTGACAGTGGACTTCGTAAAAAAGCCTTCTGGCTCACCAGCACTAATGATTTTCCCTGATGCAAACATAGTCCCCTTTGCATAAATAGCTTCGGAGAAATCATTGCACATTCTAACTTCACAAAAAAGCTCTTTCAAAATGGCGGGAGTTTTCCCATGATTCTTAAAAGCGAATCGAACGTCAATAATTCTATGGCTGACCTGTTTTCCATCCGGACCATTAGTAGCCACAACACTACTAATTCCTTCAATTTTAACTTCATCGAGGAAAACATAAGCCCTTTCGATTTTAGGAAGCGCTTCAGCACTTTCTTTGGCGGCTTCGGCAGCAATCCCAGCATCTTCAGTAGCTTTGTTCATCAGCCGCAATTGCCACAAGAACAAAACAACTTGGATAGCTGCGGCAATAAACAAGAGAAAAGTGAAAGTCGCCAAGTAGCTGGTATATTTGACGAGGTCGGCATCAGATTGCGCCTTGACGCTATCAACTACCGCTTTAAGCTCGCGCTCTTTGGTATCGTTATTGGTTTCGGTTTCATCTTTCTTGGTAGTTATTATGCCATTTATAAAAACAGGCGAATTCTCGGTGCCTCGTTGTTCGCTCTTAGCATATTGTTCCCCGCTATTGGCTTTTGGTTTCTCTATATCGCTTGACCATGCATGTCCACAAAGCGATAAAGCAATAATCAATAATATTTTGCGCATTGCTCCCCCTATCGTTTGCCGATGAGTTTCCCAGCAAAGCCAAGGGCGTTTGCTGAAAATTAGCAAACAGTTTAACCTAAACTAACTGGGGGATTAATTGCATGGTTTGCCTTATAGCTTAAGCCGCGTATTGGGGAGAAGAGTATGCTACAAGATAGGTATCAACTGTCTTCAGCCATCTGGAAAGAAATATTTCGCGCAATTTCACTTGTTACGGTAATTTCATTGGCAGGGTGTGCTCAACAACTATGGGTTAAGCCCGGCGCTTCACAAAATGATTTTGCATCTGATAGATATGCTTGCCTGCAAGAATCACAGCAACAAGGTTCAAGTGCAAGAGTTAATGCATATGGAGGGGCAGCAGAAAGCGGTTCTTACACGAATCAGGGTCTGTTTATTTCATGCATGACTGCAAAGGGTTGGGCTATGCAAGATGCAAAAGCTGCGCAAGAACAGACTGCTATCACGCAATCTAATGTAAATGAGCAAATGAATGAGTTCAACCAAAAATACGACGAGATATGTTCAAATTCACAATATGCGCCTTTGTTTGCAAAAACACCATGTAAGGCTACTGATGTAACTTTTGAACAACTTACAGACAGCACTAAAATAACCCCAGAACAAAAACCACTCCTTACAAAATATCGCACCTCTATAGATAAACTTACCAAGGAAAAAAATGCGTATTTGCGCACCAATGGTGAAAGTTTTAGCCGGCTCGCTGATTATAATGATGAAGTCCAACCTGAAATTGACAAATATAATTTAGATTTATACAACGGACTTATAACTTGGGGTGAATACAATCAACGCCGAAAAGATTTCACCGCAAAACAAAAAATAGATGTTCAAAGAATCCTACAAAATAAACATTAATCACTCGCCATCTTAGAATTGCATACCAGATATTTTTCCTTCTCCTGTTCTGTCGCGTCACTGCAGCGTGTCCGCAGCGCCACGAGTTAATGCTGCTTCCATTGCAAGCTGTTCTTCTCCGCTCCCGACTATTTCGACCGTGCGCGGTTCAGTCTCGTTAATAAATTCCAAAATCGAAGCGAAGTCGGCAAACTGGATCGGGAAATCTTCGCCTTCGTCCGGCTTGATGATGCCAAGGTAATCACAGTCGGCACGCATCACGTACCTGCGCTCGAATGCCTGAGCGCGTGTCAAAAGTAACAAGGTCATTTGTTCGCTGTACGCAATCGGGTCGTCAATGTTTTCCATCGTCGTCTTTTCCTTCTGGGTCAGTAAATTCCTTCAATACCTGTGCTGCATCTTCTGGTTGCATCGCGTCGAGTTCTTCAAACACGATTTCGAGGTTCGACTTGAAAGCGGCCTGACCATCCTGCATTTTTTCGGGTTCACTCATCACGCAAGGTTCCATTCTTAACGCATAGCTTCCAATCAGGTGACTTGCCGGGGATGCCATAGGTGCCACGCAAAGATATCCACAAACTGCCCGAGCGTTGCACGAGGTCATTCGCCGCATACAATTCGCCATCGACATACACGCCGCGAAACTCGACGGATTTCCTTTCGAGTTCCTGAATGCGTTTCTCCAACAACGACATTTTCTTTTCAAGACGTGCGTCTATTGCCCGTGAAGTCGATTTGCCTATCGCCTCTAACACCGACGCTAAAAATCCGCGCGTCACCACAGTTGTATCCTGTTTGAGTTCAGCGTCATTCATGGTAGCCCCTATCTCAATAAGCCACGACATCCAAAACTTGCGCCATACCGGGGCGGCAAAGCTGCCAATTCGCATATCGAGTCAGCTTCAAAACAGCGCTATCGGTCTGGAACATCGACACGTTAGAAGCCGCGCCATTTGTAGGGCCGTCGCTCATCTGGATCGAAGCCTCTTCTGAAACTTCCAGCGCGGACAAATTGTCATCGGTGAGCAAAATTTCAGAAGGGTCGAGCAAAGTAATCGAGCCGCCCATGACTGGAGAACCAACTGAGCTTGGCACCGATGCGCTTGTGATAGCAGGCAAACCGAGCAGTGTGCCCCCTTGACAGTCATCTGCGGGAATGCAAGCGCACCACCTGAACCACGCAGACCGGACAAATAGATTGCAGTGCGTGGTCGCAGAACCCATGTGGCAAACTGAAGGTTGCTCCCTGCATCGGATAGTGCTTCAGTAATCAGGTTCAGGTCGCCATCAATGTTCGCAAGCGAGCTTCCTGAACTATGAATTGCGGTCGTGCCATAAGTTACGGCTGCCGGTGTGACGCCAGCAACGCCACTATTCGATGAATTGATAAATGCAGAGTCCATCGCTTGAACAATAGCAGCGGCCAAATCTCGGCTCAAAACACTTTCTGCGCTCGGCGAACTCGACATCAACAACTCTCGTGTGGTAACTAGCATTGCGATGCAACTCAATTGCTCAATAACATCGCCGGTCAAAGTAATGCGGCTAATCGGACGTGCGTTGGCCTGACCACTCCAAAAAGCAGTAGAGCCAGCCGTCGCAGCAATCTGACGCACACGGGCAGGTACACGACGCAATCCGCTCAACTTGCCTAAGATGGTCAACGGTCGGATGAACTCCGAAAAATCAAATTCGCTAGGCGTCGGCAGCGCGGGGGGTGTCGTGTTCCTGAGCACTTACAACCGCCTTCAGTGATTGCACGACCGCCTCTTCGTTTTCCCAATTCTGCGAAGACGCGAACGCAATCGCACCGATGATGTCGCCGCGAGCTATTGCCAGGCTTTTTATTGTCCGAACAAAAGTCATTCCGCGGTGCGGATTCATGGCTTGAGGTTTCATTTTTTTACCTTTCGCTGTTGTGGATTGCGAAATGGTAGACGTGCTTTCTGCATCTTGCGCTCCTCCCGAGGAGGGTGGTAGTAACCCTGTTGCATATCTTCATAAAAGTGTGTATATTAGGTTTGCCATGCGATATAGCTACGACCCAGAAAAGAAAGCCTCGAACCTGAAAAAACACGGTCTGGACTTTGACGAAGCGCGGGGCGTAATTGAAAGTGCCCAAACCGTCACCTTTGAGGATTGGCGATTTAACTACAGCGAAGCTCGCTATCTCACGCTGGGATTGTTGCATGGCGCTGTGATAATAATCACCACGGCGGAAACCGATAAAACGATACGCATTATTTCCATGCGAAAGGCAAATAAAAATGAGCAAAAAATCTACTATGAAAATCGCTGAAGATGTATCCATCACGCAAGCTGATATTGACAGTGGGCGGGTGGTATTGCGCAAGCGCGGGGCGAGTGGCGCGGTGTTACCTGCCAAGCGACGGATTAATATTTTTCTAGATTATGCCACGCTGGAATATTTCAAATCAAAGGCCGGTGGGCGCGGTTATCAAACCTTGATAAACGAAACGCTTAAGCAAGCAATGCAGGCGGAAAACCTAGAGACTGTGGTTCGTAAGACAATCCGTGAAGAGATGCGCAAGGCCGCATAGATTGTCATCGAGTGGATTTCCATATGTGACTAGGTGTGTGATGCGAACCTGCCTTTGCCGATACACGAAGATAATCCCGTTCCAGCGAACCACCAGACTGGAGCCATGCAGACACTGCACCCGCGATGAAGAGCAAACTCTCCTTGCTCGGTTCATGCCCTGATAACGCAGCATCAGCAAATGCGCCGAGCAAAGCAACGCGCCCAGCTCTGTCGAAATTTCGGGCAGGACGCTCCCGCAACGCAGCGATCAATTTATTGTCGAGCGGCTTGGACACAGTTATTTTTTTCGCCTCGGTTTATCAAACTCAAGTTCCGCCCAACAGGGCGGACAAGCCCCATCAAAGCCAAATCTGAAAAAAAGCAAACCGCGATAATTGCGAGGGGTTGTTGCTCTGAATTCAGCACATTGTCTTTCCCAGTCTTCAATCACGGCTTCGCGGTGCAGGTGCCACGCGCTTTCTGCCTTTTCAATCGGAAACGGTTCAGGCCACTTAATTAAGTTGCAACCAAGCTGGAGATATTCCAAGCTCTTCGAGCTGCAAGGCGGCACGTCCGCATAACGCTCTTTGTACTTCACAGGCTGCCCTTCGCGTAGGGATTTTGATACGGCGGTCGACCCACAGGGTTCTTGGGCTCGACCTCCAGACCAAGTGTCTGCAACGCCAAGACATAATCTTTGCGACTATTGCGCTCGGTCGCGAGCAGAGGGTGGGCACGGTTTCCAACAAGCTCGCCGTCGATATCAATACGTTCTCGGCAACGTCTAGCCCTTCCGTGGGACTCACAAGCCGCGAGCAGGACGCTTAGACCGCCTGCATCAGTGATGCCGAAATCAGCGCGAATGCGAATGTAAATCGCTGCCTCTGGCTTCTCTAGGTGCGCTGGCGCTTCAATTTTTTTCATGTACTCGACCTCTTTTCAACGTTTTGGAATTAATTTCATGCGAACAGTTGTTCGGCGTGGTGGTGTGAGTCGAGCCCGAGTACAATGTCCCTCCCCCCATCCCCTACCCACCATGGAGGGTGCATTGTTTATTTCCAAGAACCCCTTCGTTGCGCCCAGTTCATTCATTTTTGCTTTTCGCTTGGCGCTTCGCTTGATCGCCCAACGTAGTAACGACGCGCATCTGGATCAAGGCGGCAGTTTTCCAGTACTTCATTGATACAGGCCGGATCGTGCTCACCTATGAAGGTTAACCACTGCCTGATGGCGGCAAGATCGCCGGTCATTGCGCGAACTCCCGCTCAGCCTTGTCCACCATTTCCCTTGTGATATTTTCAGCGGCGTAGACACGCGAGCAATAAACGGGAAAGGGTTCATCGCGTTCTTGGATGATTCCGCGCTCAGTGCCTTTCGCTTTGATGCCAGATGCAGATGCGAACCAAGGTTTCCCGTCGCTGCCAGTTTCAAATGCAGGCGGATCATCAGTCCACCTTCCTTGCATGAGGTAGGAGGCGGGATAAGGGATAAATTGTCCCCCATTCTTCCGCCACTGGTCGGTGGTGCGCTGCCATGACAGAGCTTTGAGAACATCCCGCAAAGGCGGCTGAGTTTTCTTCCACGCATTGATCGCTGCGATTTTTCCGACTTTTTTGGGGTAGGTTTGCCAGAATGATGCGAACTCGCCCGAGGCTTCGGGCAAGGGGTTTGTTTTTAAATTCTTCTCTTTTCTTTTCTTCTCTGGTAACGATTCTGTAACGGTCGGAGCGTTACGCAGGCGTTTCACTCTCTTGTTAGTGAGAGCGCGTGTTTTCGCGCTTTGTGAGGTGTGCCTGTCGAATTTTGGCATCACCAGAGTCTTGTTTTTTTGCTCTAACCACCCGACAAGCATCATCGCTTCACCAAAACCATTGACGGCAGTAAGACGGCCTATCAACAAATGCGTAACGCCATGAGCGTTACCATCCGTTGTATGTTTGTCGAACCATTGCCAAACTCGAATCAATTTGCCCACTACGGTGTCGGGATCAAGACTCAATATGTTGGCAAGGGCGTGCACTTCCGGCTTATCAGGAAGCTCAACCTCAATTTTTATCCAGTCGCCAGCCATCACGCACCTCCATCTTGCGCTTGAGCGGCGCCGGTGCTAACCTGTTCACGTAGTGCGTTGTCCGTCTCATCCGCGCCCTTGCCTGCCAGCAGGGGCGTTTTGTTTCGGTCGGGCGGTTTCCTGCCGAAAAATTTTTCCAACTCCAGCAAACTACGTGCGATGTCATTACATCGCTTTTGCGATTTTTTAATTTTCATGGCGCACCCTACGCGCCTTGCGCTTCGCTTGCTGCGGTCATCTTGGCCTGCCACTCGGCATCGGATTCTGGGGTAATTGTGCGGTGCCTTCCGATTTTTATTGTCTTGGGCGCATTGCCGTCTTTCTCAAGATTGTAGAAACTGGAGCGGCTTGCGTTGCGCTTTTTGCACCATTGCGCAATTGATAAATCGCATGTGATGTTCTCAGGAAGTGTGACTTCTTTTTTCTTTGATGCGGACGTTTTAGGTGATGCAGACTTGCTCATTGAAGACCTCCAGAATTTTGATTTACGCAGGCTAGTTTGCCGACGTTTCTGGAGGCATTTTTACGCCGATAGAATTAGTGAATCAAAGCATGAAAAAATGGTTTTTTCGTGCTCCTTTATTTTCATTTCAATTTTTCGTGTTCTTGCACAATATCCCATGCTTCATAGGCATTGAACAATGCCCTGCCATGCAAGGTATCTTTGTATTTATTCACGGTGGCTATAGCACGCTTTACAGTGTCACCACTAATATTTCGGTTGTCTGCAATATCATTGCGAACCTGTTCAGGTTTTGGCTGTTTGCCAGACTTCAATAATTCAACGCCGATGCGCTGATATTCAAAATAAATAGGTAACGCATCGAGCATTTCCTGATGCTGATTTCTTTTCTTGATACCCCGCTTTGCTCCCCACGGTTTCTTGCCGTCGAGATATTGTTCAACACCATCAGCTACGAACTTCGACAGCCCAGCACTGACCTTTTTTTCCGAACGCACGCAATCGACAAAATACTTTAGAGCCTTGCGCTTGTCAGCTTCTTCGGTAAAGGTTGATGCATGATCAAATGCATATTCGCGGATGTAGCTCATGGCAACCTCACCACTTTGGAATCTTTGTTATGACCAAAACTTGGCAATTTTTTCACCGCTTCCGCCAAGGTGCTATCTGCCAAGTGCGCGTAATGTTTGCTCGTGATTCGCGTATCTGCATGACCTAGCAATTTGCTGATAGTGAGCAAGTCCACGCCAAGCTGTGCCAAGTGCGATGCATAGGTGTGGCGCAGTTCATGGAATCCGATTGCGGGTTCTATTTTCGCAACTTCGCACGCTTCTTTAAGCAATCGCGCATGGTGATTTTTTCCCCATTCCTTGCCGTCCTGCTTGGTGAACACCAGCTCGTTGCCACGCTTGCCGATAACCATCTGCTCGAAAAAATCTAGCGCATCAGCATGGAGTGGAACATATCGACCCTTGCTCGACTTCGCTTCAGCAGAAATATAGACGAGCGCGGTGTCTGCGTTCACGTTGTTGGCAATCATTCTGGTCAGTTCGCCAAATCGCGCACCTGTGAACAATCCAGCCTTCACGAGATTTCTGAAATCTGGACGGCAGGCATTTAATAATCTGGTGGCTTCGCTCCCCGTCAGAAAGCGCGTTAGCGGCTCTTCCACATTCTGGAAAGGTTGCACCTTCCGCCATACCTTATCATCGCTTACTAGGTCATCCCTGAATGCCATGTTTAGCATTGCTTTTAGAACCGTCGGCACGCGATTAGCGGAATTTTTCCGCGCACGTTTGCTGGAATCTGTGACAGGTTCATCAGCAAACTTTTGCTTGATGCCCATGCGAGTGCGACGGCGAGGAGGGGAGCTTGCTATCTTTTCATGCCAGGACTGAATGCTCTTGGTTGTGAGGTCGGCAACCAGTACCTTGCCGAAAGTTGGCAGGATGTGCGCTTTAACTGTGGTCTCAGTTGCCTTATATGCTTTGCGGTGTTCCTTGTACCACGCGAGATAGTGTTCAGCAGCATCGGCAACCGTAAGGGGTCGCCTCACGATTCCTGATGCCACTTTATTATCTAGGGATAACTGTCTCGCTTTGTCCTGAGCCTGAAAATAATCGAGAATGTCAACGCCATTGGCATCCTGATAATCATCGGCTTGTCCAAGTTTAGCGACTAGATACCCATCACCGTCAGGTATCTTGAAGTACCAAGTTGATGTCCTCTCGCCTCTACGGTAGGTCAGGATTAAACCTTTGCCGATTGCGACATAATGCATCTTGCCGACTGGTAATAATAATCGGGCTGTCCGATTTTCGAGGTTACTGTTTCGGGTAGAGCGTGCCATGTTGTAGTCTCCAAAATGTTCACCCACTCCAACCCATCGAATATAAGCATACGCTGAACTTTTCGCGAATCTTTCGCGGAGATGGGGCTAGACAGCGATAAACAAGGATAGACAACTATGCACATGAAGTCAATAAGAACAATGACTTAAAGTGTTTGCTGATGTACACGAAAGTACACAAGTTATCGCTTTCACGGCGGTAACACGAGTTCGAATCTCGTTGGGGACGCCACCAATTCCCTGGTTTGGACTGGATTTTGCAGTAAATGCAGCAGTCCATGCTGGAGTAGCCAAATGCGATGCGGCCAAACAGGCCGCACAATATCTCCTTCAGATCATCACGACCCAATTCAAAGAGTTCTCTGGTGATCCAATTCAAAACATTTTCATTTTTTTATCATCGAGCTACCGCAACGCATCATCGCGGCTTTGTTCAGCAAGTTGTATATGTCCTCGATCTTTTCCTCAATTTGAACAGGTCAAAATTAATAGATACACCAATTGTTACCATTATGATACATTGAAGATCACAATATGGAAGATCATAATATGACAATTATATGATATTATTAGTTAATATATATATTAATCATATAGATACGTGAAATAAAAATTAATCAACCTATCAAGATTGATAGGTAAACAAATTATTTCAAATATGATACAATTAAAATTATTACAAGATAATGCCTTTACTCCTGCCTCAGCTAAAAAAGATATGCGCTAGTTGAGGCTGAAATTTACTAAGGGCGACTATTAAGTTCTGGTAAAAATTATTTTGTGAGTTATAAATTTGAAATGCAAGGGGCTAGAGTGTTCCATAGCTACAAAATCAGGGGAGCATATGTCGTTATATCGATCCGATTATTAAGTGCGGATACGATGTACTCGCTCACACCTGTCCTTTCAGATACATTGCATCATATCCCCAATAGAAATTCATCAGGCCGTACCTGCGGAGTATCCTTCTAATGTCGCGCAGGTTCTTGAAATTCCTTTCCAAGAGCCTGTCGCACACACCTCTGGCGCATGCACCCACCCATGCATTTTCTCCCGACGATATCGTCTGGGCTATGGGCAGTTTCTGCGCCCTGAATCGCAAGCCCTTTGATGCAGGACTGCTGCTCAAACAGTTCCCGCCGCCTTACAGCTCGGACTCTTTTGTCCATGCCGCCCGCGCATTGGGATTTCGCATCAAGCGCAGCGATTGCGACATCCATGAGCTGACCAAACTTAACCTGCCGTGCCTTGCAGTTCTATATGAAGCTGAGTCAGCCAAACGGTCAGACACCGGGCAAGCAGACATTGTGCAACCTAGTGTCAAACTTGATGAGGTGGTGGAGCAGGTAACTATTCCATCAGAACAAGCCGCAGCCCCGGTCAAACACCATCCCGCGATCATCGTCCAGATCAAGGACGGCAGCGTGATCCTGTTTGAAGTCTGCACCAACCAGCCCAAGACGATGACCAGCGCTGAATTCGCCGCACGCTACGCCGGCACGGCATTCCAACTGGCACTCGAAACGCAAGGCATCAACGATCCCGACGGCGCACTAAGAAGCCGGGCTGCGTTCGGCTTCCACTGGTTCATCCCGGAGTTGCTGAAGCACAAGCGCATCTGGCGCGACGTGCTGATCGCCTCGCTGATCATCCAAGTGCTCGCGCTGGGCACGCCGCTGTTCACTCAGGTCATCATCGACAAGGTCGTCGTCCATCATACCCAAAGCACGCTGGTCGTGATTGGCATCGGCTTGGCCGTATTCATGATTTTTTCCGCATTGCTTTCCTGGGTGCGCCAGTACTTGATCCTGCACACCGGCAACCGCGTGGATGCCGTGCTGGGCGCGGCGGTGTTCGACCATCTGTTCAAGCTGCCGCCGCGCTACTTTGAGCACAGGCCCACCGGCGTGATCGCCGCGCGGCTGCATGGCGTCGAGACGATACGCGAATTCATTGCCAGCACCGCAGTCACGCTGATCCTTGATTTCCCGTTCCTGCTGATCTTCCTCGGCATCATGTTCTACTACAGCGTCAGCCTGACTTTTATCGCGCTGGCGATCTTGAGCGTCATCGTCATCTTGAGCCTGATCGTCGCGCCTACCTTCCGTAGCCGCCTCAACGAACAATTCTTGCTCGGCGCGCGCAATCAGGCATTCACTACCGAATACGTCGCCGGTCTGGAAACGGTCAAGAGCCTGCAAATGGAACCGCAGCTCAATGCCCGCTACAGCGACTACCTCGCTGAATATTTGCGCTCTGGCTTTACCGTGCGCCAGATCGGCAACACCTACAACGCGCTTTCCAACGGGCTGGAGCAGATGATGACCTTGGGCATCCTCGTCGTCGGCGCCTACACCGTGATGAACAACACCGACTTCACCATCGGCATGCTGGTCGCCTTCCAGATGTTTGCCAGCCGCCTGTCTCAACCCATGCTGCGGCTGGTGGGGCTGTGGCAGCAATTCCAGCAGGCCAATCTTTCCGTGCAACGCATGGGCGACATCATGAACGCCCCGGCCGAACCCTATTCCATCCTGCCCACCCGGCTGCGCGAGGGCAAGGGACAGATCGACATCGAACAATTGAGCTTCCGCTATGCCGAAAACCTGCCCTTCCTCTATGAAGGCTTCAACCTCAAGGTCGCCCCCGGCAAGGTCATCGCCATCATGGGGCCGTCCGGCTCCGGCAAGAGCACGCTGACCAAACTGCTGCAAGGCTTCTACCAACCCGCCGGCGGCACCATCAAGATCGACGGCAACGACATCCGCTATCTGTCCGCCAACGAACTGCGCCATTACTTCGGCGTGGTGCCGCAGGAAACCATCCTGTTCTCCGGCACCCTCTATGACAACCTGCTGATGGCCAATCCCCATGCCACCTTCGACCAGGTCGTGCATGTCTGCAAAATGGCCGAGATACACAGCACCATAGAAGAACTGCCCAAAGGCTACCAGACCGAGATCGGAGAGCGCGGCGTGGGACTCTCCGGCGGGCAGAAGCAACGCATCGCCATTGCACGCGCCTTGATCAAGCAACCCAAGATACTGATCTTCGACGAAGCCACCAGCAGCCTGGACGCCAGCACCGCCGAACACTTCGCCGCCACCGTCAACCAGCTCAAGGGCAAGGTGACGATGATGTTCATCACTCATGCGATGCCGAAGAACCTGCTGGTGGATGAGATTGTGCGGATAGGGAGCGGGACGCTGAGTGCGGTTAGCGACACGCATGATGAAACCAAAAAGGAAGTTGAGGGAGGGGCGCATGGGTGATATGAACCAGGAAACGGACCAGAAGCGTGCTAACACGCATATGGTAAAAAATCTGTTACAGACGCCTGCCAAGAAGAAAAAGCATTTGCTTTGGATTATCCTTGTTGTGGCTGGGTTGTGGATTACCTATAAAGTATTTGTTTCCCTCGAATCTTTTGAGGTACTGCCTCATCAGGCAATCAAAACACCAGCCAAAGAAAAATTTCAGGTGAACGACTTTTCCCCTGATGGGAATAAGCTCTACTTAGATTATTGCGACGTTTTGAATAACTGCAAGATAGGTTGGCTGGATCTGTCTTCAAATCAGGTTAGCCTTTTTGCGCCGCAAGATACAAAAGATGTCATTTCATCGCCCAGTAGCTCTGACGACGGGCAAGAATTAGCGATAGTTATTAGGGAGGCTTCAAACAATTATGAAACCTCCCAGATCGGCATCCTTGACTTGGCAACCAATACCTACCGTGCAGTTACCAAAAGCAAAACCTTTAAGGAATGGCCGTCACTCTCGCACAATGGTAAAGAAGTCATTTATGCCCAAGCCAATCGCAAGAGGGGGCGAGGCAAAACACAATTTTCGGAGTGGGATATATATGAAGTTGAGTTGGCGACAGGAGTAGAACATCGCTTAACCAATTTCTGTTTCTTTCTCGTAGATCGCCCGAAGTACATGACTGACAACAAGAGATTCGTTTTTTCGGGTGAAGAGCCCGGTTGTAATTTCCCACATCCGAATACTTCATACAGTCATGAAGGATATAGCTATGAGGACTACACAAACTCCCAAAACGGTAGGGCATTATATAAACAGCTTTATCAAAGAAATTGGAATTTTATGTTGACTGGTAATGAAACCACGTTAGAACCGTTTGTGATAAGTGGTGAGCAGTCGGGTGGCGCAACTTTATCGCGTGATGGCAATAATATTCTTTTTGAGTCTATTACTAACAAACTGGATAACGCCAATGAGTTTAACTACAACTACGATCTTTTCGTTTTTGAAAATGGTGCAATTCACAGATTAACTAACTTGAAGACCGTGATATCGGGATTCGAAATTTCATCGCGGGGCGAGCAAGTGGCTTATCAAAGCGATAAACAGCGGGAGCGCAACAACGTACTTTGGATTATGAATGTTAAAAGTGGTACGCGTAGGCAAATAAATTTTGGGGACTCAAAGTTGTTTACAGTTATGAAATTGTTCAACCAATAATTAAGGAGAGCACGAATGAGCATACTTCCGAATTACGGATATTGGGGCGGACCTGGGTGGTCAGCTGGGCAGCAATGGGATGGCCCGTTAACCGACGCTATGAAACAATTTCCCGTAAAAGATGCATTAGATGAATTATTCAAAGAGCATGACATCGCTTACGACAACGCGGACAAGTTGTCCGATCCGCGCGCCCGAGACTTGGCGATTTTAGACGCGGATAAACAATTGTTGTCGGATATGGGGAAGTTGGACATTAATAGTTTAAGTGTTGATGCTTATTCATATAGAGTCAACGCAATGGATGCCTTTGCTAACAAAATTATATATGTAGATTTGCCATCAATTGCAATTGATCCAATCTTTGCCGCGTTCGACCAACTCCAAAATTTCGGCAGCTGGTTGGGTGGTGTCGCATATGATGCTGTACAAGCATTATCTGGCTCGACACCAGCGAGCGGTAACCCGACGGTCACCATTAATCCGGATGGCTCTATAACCATACAATACCCCGACGGCTCAGCCTCAACCAAGGTCACCAATCCAGACAACTCAACCACTGTCTCCACCGCCACGAGCAACGGCTCCACCTCTGTCATTCACTACAACGCCGACGGCAGCGTATCGAACGCAACGGTGCGCACGGTCAATGCCGACGGGACTTACTCTATTGGCACCATAGATGCCAATAACACATACACCCGCACCGACTACAACGCCAACAATGAGGTCATTGCCACTGCCACCGCGAATAGTGACGGGACCGGCAGCGTTAATAGTTCAAACGCATACTCGACTACTGATACGGAGTATTTGGCGGATGGGTCTAGCATCACCAGCAGATATTCTGCTGATGGTACGCTGGTTTTCCGGAAAATAATCAACGCAGACAGGACGAACGATAGCTTTTCTTACAACTCGGATGGTACGCTAAATATCGAAACGCATACCAATGCAGCCGGACAGTTCACCTATAATTACTACGACAGTAGTTATGGCGTCCTTACTGATACACTTGTTTTCAACGCCGACGGATCGGGCAGCGAAACTAGCTATAATTTAGATGGATCTGTATGGGGTGTTGGGGTTTACAATGCAGATGGGACAAGCAACATCACATCTTCTAGTAACGCACTGCCCTACCCGTACTACCAATCGGAGAAATACAATGCTGACGGTACGTATAGTTCCGATACCATTGAGTACAATGAAGATGGTACGATTTACTATGAATATCATCGAGTGAATCGAACTGTAGATGCATATCAATATTGGTCATTTGGTACGCTGTATTCCGCAGAGCATATCAATAGCGATGGTCAGGGCAGCACGACAGTCTATACATTGTCCGGCACTGTACAAGCAGTATATCCCATTACTGATTATTGGGGGTCACCCACCCCACCCATAGTCGAAAACGCAGATGGTTCGATAACCACATCTACTTTTTATGCCGATTTCTTACCGTCTTCCGTAACTACTACTTATACAGATGGTTCGAAAGAAATCGAAAATTATAACGTCAGGGGGTCGATGACATCCCTTACATTTACGGCCGCGCCTGGCGTGGCAATTCACTATAACTATAATGGCAATGGCAGGGATACTGTAGGCAGCTTCTTTTTTGATTACATCACGATAGTTGACGGTATTGGCTACCGCGGTGACCGTGTTGTCAGTGAAGAGCTCGGCACGGTGGCCACCTTTACTGAGACCTATATTGGTTTTGGCACTATGTCTTCTAGCGCGATTACCTTTACCGACGGATCGAGCGACACTATAACTTACGACACATCGTTCGACACAAATGTCGAGCCCAATAATACTAAAGTTGTTTCTGAAACGTACACCTATGCAGACGGGTCGAACACAATCTTTAAGTTGGCGGCTAATGACCAGTCTACAGTGCCGACGAATATTTATGGCGAGGTAACGAATAATTATGCCGATGGTTCTTATGACACTACGGATTATTTCGCCGACCAGAGGGTATCCTCCTTCTCTACCTACTACAATTACGCCACGATTGGGCAAGCGATCGATCATACATGGGGGGGCAATTCGACACCCCTCAATTCGCCACCCACAGGAGAGGTGATACTGAGTGGCGTCGCTACCCAGAACCAAATCCTCACCGCGACGAATACCCTGACAGATGCGGATGGCCCGGGCGCCATCGTTTACCAATGGCAGTCGACATCGGATGGCGGCGCAACGTGGTCGGATATCGCGGGCGCAACGGCCGATACTTTCATTCTGACCGAAGCCCAAGTGGGTCAGCAAGTGCACGTGAAAGCCTCCTACACTGACGGGCACGGAACGGCGGAAAGCGTATTGAGTACTGCCACAACGTCAGTAGCCAACGTCAACGATCCTCCAGTGGCCAATGCCGACAGCGGTGCAGCAACCCAAGGAAGCGCTTCGGTGATCTTGAGTGCAGCAACGTTACTGGCCAACGATACAGACCCCGATTCCATCCACGGCGACACGTTCAACATCGTCGGTGTATCGCAAGCGCTCTCCGGTGCAGTTGTATCGCTGGTTAACGCTGACGTCCAATACGACATAGGCAATCGTTACCAATCGCTGGGCGCAGGCCAAACTGCCACCGACACATTCAGCTATACCATTGCCGATGCGGCGGGTGCCACCAGTACCGCAACAGTTACCATGACGATCACCGGCACCAATGACGCACCTGCCGTTGCCAATGTTATCAGTACCCAAAATACTGCCCAGGGACAGGCTTTCTCCTTTACTGTCCCTGTCGGGACATTCAGCGATGTTGATAATGGCGACACGCTTACCTTGAGTGCCAAATTGGCGAACGGCAATGCCTTGCCGTCATGGATGAGTTTCGATACCGCCACTCAAACATTCAGCGGCACACCGGGCAATGGCGACGTGGGAAGTCTGGACATCGTGGTGATTGACGCAGATACAGGGGGCCTGACCGCCAGCAATACGTACACCTTGAACGTAGCCAACGTCAACGATGGACCGGTTGCGGCAATGGCGCTGGCAACACAAAGCGCAACTCAAGGCCATGCGTTCACCTATACGATTCCGGCGAACAGCTTCACCGATGTGGACGCTATTTATGGTGATACGTTGACATACAGCGCCACACAGGCCAATGGCAATGCCTTGCCTACATGGGTGAGTTTCAATGCCGCCACTCAAACATTCAGTGGCACACCTGGCGTAGGCGATCTTGCCGGTCTTGGCATTGTAATAACTGCCACCGACACAGGCGGTTTGTCCGCCAACAGTAGTTTTGCCTTGGCAGTTAATGCCCCGGTGTTCAACGGCACCATCAGCAACGACAATCTGACCGGCACAATATACGGTGACACGATGTACGGCCTTGCAGGGAACGATACCCTGACGGGTGGTGCAGGCAACGACCTTCTGGATAGTGGCACTGGAGCGGACACGATGATCGGCGGCACCGGTGACGACACCTACGTGGTGGATAACACCGGCGACGGGGTGACCGAGAACGTCAATGAAGGCACTGACACTGTACAAAGCTCCATCACTTATACTTTGGGCGCCAATGTAGAAAGTCTTACTCTCACCGGAACCATAGCCATTAATGGTGTCGGCAATACTTTAAACAATGTGTTGAATGGTAACAACGCAAACAATGCGCTGAATGGCGGAACGGGAGCGGACTCGATGACAGGTGGCCTGGGCGATGACACTTACTACGTAGACAACGTGGGTGACGTGGTTGTCGAGAACGCAGGCGAAGGGACGGACACGGTATACAGCAGCGTGAACTACACATTGGGTGCGAATGTTGAGAACCTGACGCTAACCGGATTTGTTAATAGCTATACAGGAGACATTGGAACGGGTAATGACCTGAATAACGTGTTGACGGTATCGAACGGATATTTATACGGCACCAACGACACACTGAACGGTGGCGCGGGGGCGGACACGATGAGTGGCGGAGATGGTAACGACACCTACTATGTGGACAACGCGGGTGATGTGGTGATTGAAGGAGCCGGCCCCTATAGTGGGACGGACACAGTGATTAGCACGGTCAGTTACACCTTGAGTGCGAACGTCGAGAACCTCACGCTGGTTGGTGCAGGTTTGACTGGCACCGGCAATGCGCTGAACAACATCTATACCATCAGCGATGCCAGCGACGTGATCGTCGAGGCGGCCAATGGCGGTACCGACACGATCAATAGCAGTGTGAGTTACACGCTAGGTGCGAATGTCGATAACCTCACCCTGACGGGCGCAGCTGCGATCAATGCCATCGGTAACGAACTCGACAACGTGCTTACCGGCAACAGCGCGGTCAATACATTGACGGGTGGGTTAGGCAACGACACTTACTATGTACAGAACACCGGTGACGTGGTGGTCGAGAACGCAGGCGAATGGACGGACACGGTATACAGCAGCGTGAATTACACGCTGGGTGCGAACGTGGAGAATCTGATACTGACCGGATTTGTTAATAGCTATACAGGAGACATTGGAACGGGTAATGACCTGAATAACGTGTTGACGGTATCGAACGGATATTACTATGGCACCAACGATACACTGAACGGTGGCGCGGGCGCGGACACGATGAGTGGTGGAGATGGTAACGACACCTACTATGTGGACAACGCGGGTGATGTGGTGATTGAAGGGGCAGGCACCTATAGTGGGTCGGACACAGTTATCAGCTCGATCAGTTATACGCTGGGGGCCAACGTCGAAAATCTCACGCTGACGGGACCTACAGCGATCAACGGTACCGGCAACACTCTCAACAACGTGCTGACAGGCAACAGTGCAGCCAATACCTTGGACGGCGGCATCGCAGCAGACACCATGGCAGGCGGTGCTGGCGACGATACCTACGTAGTGGATAACACCGGCGATGTCGTCACCGAGGCTGCCAATGCCGGAACGGATAGAGTGTTGTCGTCCATCACCTACACGCTTGGGAGTAATGTCGAAAACCTTACTCTGACCGGCACGACCGCGATCAACGGCACGGGCAATACAATGGACAATGTAATGTATGGCAACAGCACAGTGAACACCCTGACCGGTGGTGCAGGCAATGACTTGTTGAACGGCGGTGCGGGCAACGACATCCTCAGTGGCGATGCCGGCAATGACGTGCTGGAAGGCGCCGATGGCAATGATACCCTGAGCGACACAGCAGGCAACAACCTGTTCAGCGGCGGAGCCGGGGCGGACATCCTGACCTGCAGCACCGGCAACGAACTGTTCATCGGCGGTACCGGCAACGACACCATCACCACCGGCACGGCTGCCGACATCATCGCGTTCAACACGGGCGATGGACAGGATACCGTGGTGGCCAGCACCGGTGCGGACAACACCCTCTCGCTGGGCGGCGGCATCAACTACGCAAACCTCTCGATGAGCAAATCCGGCAACGACAACCTGATACTGGCTACTGGCAACAGCAACCAGATCACCCTGCAAAACTGGTATAGTGGCACCACCAACCACAGCGTCGCCAACCTGCAACTGGTGCTGGATGCCGGCACCTATAATGCCATCTCCAGCGATCCCTTGCTCAACCAACAAGTGCAGGATTTCAACTTTGCTGCGCTGGCGCAAGCCTTTGACCAGGCACTTGCGAACAACCCCACTCTGACCTCATGGAGCATGACCGACTCGCTACTGAGCGCGCATCTGGGCGGAAGCGACACCGCGGCACTGGGCGGCGACATGGCCTTTCAGTACAACCTGAACGGTACCCTGGCCGGTATCGGTTTGGCTTCTGCACAGACAGTGATCAACGATGCCAGTTTTGGTGTCTCGGCCCAACAGTTGCATCCGCTAACAGGGTTGCAGACTGGCACGGCAAGGTTGGGTTAGGGGATGACAGAAATATCTGAAGCCATAAAATCTGATGACAGCTAAACCCACCGTCTTATCCCCGGAGGCACTGGACTTTGCACCCGGGTTGCTGTCAATTCAGGAAAGCCCTCCGGCACGATTGCCTCGTGCAGTGATGTATACGGTGGGTGTGCTGTTCGTCATCCTGCTGCTGTGGGCGATCTTCGGCAAACTTGACATTATCGCCAGCGCCGAAGGCCGTCTGGTGCCCGAGACCTATATCAAGATCGTCCAACCTTCGGATGCCGGGATCGTGCAGGAAATACTGGTCAAGGAAGGCGAGCAGGTGAGGCAAGGGCAGGTGCTGATGCGCATGGATACCCAGCTTGCCAAAGCGGATGCGAAGACCATAGCCAATGATCTTGCATTGCGGTCTTTGCAGTTGCGCCGCATCGATGCTGAACTAGCCGGTAAAGCCTTGCTGAAGAAGTCCGATGATCCTAACGATCTTTTTCGCCAGATAGAATCACAGCACCGCGACCGCCGGCTATCCTACACAGATGCCATGGAACAGGCTCGGGAGGCGTTGAACAAGTCGCAACATGAATATGACTCGGCGCAGGAAGTATTGACCAAGCTGGAGCAGATCACTCCCATCCTCAAGCAGCAGGCCGACTCATATGCTGACATGGGCAAGGACGGTTACGTCCCGCAAATGACCGTGCTGGACAAGCAGCGCGATTACCTGGAAAAATCACAGGATCTGCGCGCGCAGCAAGCGACGGTCGCCAGCCTTGCGGCTTCGGTCAATCAAGCCAGGAAGCAGGTCGATCAGATCACTTCTAAATACCGCAGTGACTTGCAAAATGAACGTGTGGAGGCTCAGGGGCAGTATCGAAAGTTGGAGCAGGATTGGCTGAAACAGGAACACAAGACCGATTTGCTAGAACTGAAGGCACCCCAGGCTGGTATCGTGAAGGATATTGCAACGCATACCATAGGCACGGTGGTCTCGCCCGGGACAGTGCTCCTTTCTATTGTCCCTGAGCATGAACCGCTGGTGGCGGAGATCATGATCAAGAACGACGATGTCGGGTTCGTGTATTCGCAGCAGAAGGTCAAGGTGAAGCTAGCAGCTTACCCGTTCGCGGAATACGGCATGCTGGAGGGTGTCGTGACCCGCATCCAGGCGGACAGCGATACGCAAACCGCAGGCCAAGGCTCAAGCCCCAAAGATCAAACTAGAGACAAGCCGCAATCCCCGCCGCCGTCGGTGTACAAGGCTATCGTCTCGTTGAGCAGTCAGGTGCTCGAATCGGAAGGAAAGAAGTTGAAGCTTGTACCGGGCATGCAAGTGGTGGCAGAGATCAATCAGGGTAACCGGACCGTGATGAAATATCTACTTTCCCCGGTCAGCAAGACCCTTGATGAAAGCGGGCACGAAAGGTGAATGGTTCAGGTCGATTCTACGGGCCGATGATGTTTATGCGGCGTACTGTTTTCGCCCTCTTGTTGGCCAGTATCAGTCCTTCTGCCCGAGGTGAAAATCTGCTGGAAATTTATCGCTTGGCACAAGCCAATGACCCTACCTTCGAAGCGGCACGCTATGGATATGAAGCTGCCCAGCAAAAGATTCCACAGGCAAGAGCAGGCCTTTTCCCGACAATAGCCCTGAACGGAAGCGATAACACCACTGTTGCCACATCCAAATATACCGGCACTCCCGAGATACATCAGAACGTGCAGGCATGGACATGGACGCTGCAACTGACTCAGCCGCTGATCCGTCCACAGAATATCAACGCATACAGGGAATCGGAGTCGCTGGTCGAGCAGGCGCGTGCGCAATATAGCCAAGCCGAACAGGACCTGATCCTGAGGGTGACACAAGCGTATTTCGATGTGCTGGTTGCCCAGGAAAGCATCGAAGTCGCGGATGCGCAGGTCCATGCGACGGGCGAGCAACTGGCACTGACCCAACGCGGGTTTGGATCGGGTACGAATGCCATTACGGATGTGCACGAAGCAAAATCCCGATCTGACCTTGCCCGTGCGCATCGCATCGCGGCACAGAATGACCTGGAAGCCAAACATGCCGAACTGGAGAAAGTAGTGGGACAGCCCTCCCATACGCTGGCCGCGCTTCGGCCCGCCGTGGTCGTGACCAAGCCGCAACCTGACGATGTCAGGGCATGGGCGGATCAGGCACTGGAAAACAATCCTGCGGTGCTGGCGCCCTATGCAGCAGTCAAGGCGGCCCAAGCGGAAGTCGACAAGAACCGGGCGGCCTATTCACCGACGCTGGATCTGGTGGCCTCCTATGGAGCCAATTATTCCTCCGCGAACGTGACCGTCCCGACCGAATTCGAGACGCGCGCCAAATCGAGTATGGTCGGGGTGCAATTGACCATACCCATCTATGAGGGCGGCACGACCAGCTCGCGCGTGACCGAGGCGATCGCCAACAAGAATAAGGCGGCTGCCGAACTGGAAGTGGCACGACGCAAGTCCGCTACCGATGCCAAACAGGCTTACGAGGCCATCGTGAACGGCCTGGCCCAGATCGAAGCACTGGAATTGTCCGTCGAGTCGAGCAAGAGTGCAGTAACTGGCAATCAGATCGGCTACAAGTTGGGCATTTATATGAACATCGACGTATTGAATGCCGAGCAGCAGCTCTACACGTCTCAGCGGGATTTGCTGAAAGCACGCTACGACACCCTGCTTCAGGGGTTCAAGCTGAAGGCCGCAGTGGGTGTGCTGACCGAGGCAGATGTGCTGGAGATCAACGGGCTGTTGGCGTATGTGAAATGAAGGATTGCTGAACTTGGAAACACCAACAGGAAATATGGTAACCGCAACACATTAACTTTTGAGTATGATTCAGCTGTGAGGATGCTTTGTCTATGGCTTCATTGAAAACCCGCCTTGAAAACTGACTATCGATAACATCGCATATCGCTAGTTGGCATGTTTTCCTTGATGATGTCGTGATTGGCGAAAAATGTTGGCTACTGCTATCCGCGACTGCCCGGTTTCGGGCTGGTTAATAACTACGTTGCAGAGAATATGGAAACTTTTGAGAATGCGCCATGATTTTTTAATCACACACGATTTGGAAGCGAGTAAGCAAATATCAATAGCAACGGCAAGAGGCATGCTTCAGGATAAACCGGAAGTAATGTAAATCCAGTTGCCATCAATGTTGTAAAATCCAGACATGAGCAAAGCATTTACACGTGAAAGTGATACCGATGACGACGAGTTGATACCCTCGGCGCAGTTGCCTGCCGGCGTCAGAAATTACATCACGCCCGGCGGGTACCGCAAGTTGCAGGAAGAACTGGATCATCTGTGGAAAGTGGAGCGTCCGGCATTGGTCAAGACCATCACTTGGGCAGCTTCCAACGGTGACCGTTCTGAAAACGGTGACTATATCTACGGCAAGAAACGTCTGCGTGAAATAGACCGGCGCGTGCGCTTTTTACGCAAGCGTCTGGAGTTGGCCGAGGTGGTCGATCCTGCGCAACGCACAGAGTGTGATCAAGTGTTTTTTGGTGCTACGGTGACGGTTTGCGACGCTGACGGCTCCGAGAGCACCTACAGTATCGTTGGAGTGGACGAAGCGGATGTGTCGGAAGGCCGGATCAGTTGGGTTTCTCCGCTGGCGCGGGCACTGCTGAAGTTGCGCGAGGGCGAAGTGGCGATGTTGCGCACCCCGACCGGTATCAATGAACTTGAAGTGACTTCTATCATATATTGTGAGCTGGATTGAGCGTTGCAGTGAGTTATCAGCATTAATCTGGAGTAAGGCTTTACGCTTTACCGGAAGTTTGTTATGTTGCTTACCTGACGGTGTCCGGGCGGATGGTATCGATCCCGATTTTTTAAAACCTGTGCAATCTGACTCTAAATCATGAACGAAAGACTGTTGAAGATTTTGAATAACCGCGAACAAAACTACCCGCATGCACTGGAAAAGCAGTTTCCGCGCATCCTTGAAAAGATCATGTCATTATGGGATTCATCCGAGTTCGATGCCTATCTTGCCGATCTGATGATGACTACGCGCACCAATCGCCAAGGTTTTCCTCAGGCTGTGGCATCTGACATCATCTATTTGAACATGCTCCATGAAAGCAAGGCTGAACAAGGTCAGCCCATCACTTGGGCACAGCGTTTAAGAGATGACCAGTCATAATCAGAAGCAGTTGCGGGCGTCAGGATGCTGGTGACATGCACACGATTCAACCATGATAAATAACAAATCCAAATAACAAATCATTGAGGAAAACACCATGAAGAAAATCGAAGCAGTGATCAAGCCCTTCAAACTGGATGACGTGCGTGAAGCGCTTTCAGAATTGGGGGCGAGCGGCTTGACAGTCACCGAAGTGAAGGGATTTGGCCGCCAAAAGGGACATACCGAGTTGTATCGCGGCGCTGAATATGTGGTGGATTTCCTGCCCAAGATAAAAATAGAAGTGGTGGTTACTTCCGAATTGCTTGATGCGGCAGTTGAAGCGATCATCAAGGCCGCCCGTACCGGCAAAATCGGTGACGGCAAGATTTTCGTCTCGACGGTGGAGCAGGTCATACGCATACGCACCGGCGAAACTGACGAAGCTGCCTTATGAATACATAGGCTCCAACCAGCGTTTACGGGTGTACCTGACATGCGTATAATGCCCGCTTTGCCGAGGGCTGTTTCATGCGCATCATTCAAAAAGCATTAACCTTTGACGATGTCCTGCTCGTTCCCGCCTATTCCAATGTGTTGCCGCGCGATGTCAGCCTGCGCACGCAACTTACCCGCAACATCAATCTGAACATCCCGCTGTTGTCCGCGGCGATGGATACCGTCACCGAGACTCGCCTTGCGATCGCTCTGGCGCAGGAAGGCGGCATCGGCATTATCCACAAGAACATGTCGGCTCAAGCACAGGCTGCCAAGGTCGCCAAGGTCAAGCGTTTTGAAAGCGGAGTGGTCAAGGACCCCATTACGATCACGCCGGACATGACGGTGCGCGAGCGTGATCAGCTTGACGCGCCAGTACAAGATTTCAGGGTTGCCGGTTGTACAGGGAAAGCAGTTGGTCGGGATCATCACCAACCGCGATCTGCGCTTCGAGAGCAATCTGGATCAACCTATCAAAAATATTATGACCCCGCTTGAGCGACTGATTACCGTCAAGGAGAACGCCAGCTTGGAAGAAGCGCGCAACCTGATGCACAAACATTGTATCGAGCGCGTGATGGTGGTGAACGACGCATTCGAGTTGCGCGGATTGATGACGGTGAAGGACATCCTGAAATCCAGCGAGCATCCGTCGGCGTGCAAAGACAGTCATGGTCGACTGCGTGTCGGTGCGGCAGTTGGTGTGGGCGAGGGCACGGATGAGCGTGTCGCGTTGCTGGTCGAAGCGGGTGCGGATGTAATCGTAGTGGATACCGCGCACGGTCATTCGCAAGGCGTACTGGATCGCGTTAAGTGGGTCAAGAGTAATTTTTCGCATGTCGAAGTGATCGGCGGCAACATCGCCACCGGTGGTGCAGCAATGGCTTTGCTGGATCATGGCGCGGACGGTGTGAAAGTCGGCATTGGTCCAGGTTCGATTTGCACCACGCGTATTGTCGCGGGTGTCGGTGTGCCGCAAATTGCCGCGATTCAGAGTGTGGCTAAAGCGTTGCAAGGAACCGGTGTGCCAGTGATCGCCGACGGAGGTATTCGCTACTCAGGCGATATCTCGAAAGCGATTGCTGCGGGTGCGCATACGGTGATGCTGGGCGGCTTGTTCGCCGGAACCGAAGAAGCGCCCGGCGAGATCGAATTATTCCAGGGGCGGTCCTACAAATCCTATCGCGGCATGGGTAGCCTGGGCGCGATGCAGCAAGGTTCCAGCGACCGCTATTTCCAGGATAGCGAAGCCAACCAGGACAAGCTGGTGCCGGAAGGCGTGGAAGGTCGCGTGCCTTACAAGGGCAGCGTGCTGGCGGTGATCCATCAACTGATGGGCGGTCTGCGCTCCAGCATGGGCTATCTGGGATGCGCGGATATCGCCACCATGCACACCAAGGCCGAGTTCGTCGAGATCACTTCTTCCGGCATTCGTGAATCGCATGTGCATGATGTGCAGATCACCAAGGAAGCGCCGAATTATCATATTGAATAACTACCCCAAGAAAGGTTGCTGACCATGTCCGAGGGTAAGGTTTCTAAAATTAGAACTGGCTGGGGTTTTATTGAACAGCTAGACGAGTCGGAAATTTATTTTACACAAAAAGATTTACGTGGAATTGCATTTAAGGAGCTAAAAAAGGGAGATGCGGTTTCATTTGAAATTGGAATTAAAGACGACGGTAAAACTTTTGCAGCAAATATCCAGAAAGCAAATTCCCCCGCTACTGTTAATGCGAATGTAACTCGTAGCCCATCAGAACAGGTAAAAAAACTTCTGGTCAGCTCTCTGGAAACGGAGTTGGCAAACGTCAAGACAGGTTTGGAATTCGAGAAGCTTACGTTCTTGTTGCTGCGCCTTTTAGGTATTCACTCACTATACCAATATGACTCAAAACAGCAGGCAGGACGCGCTGATGGCTTCTTTATTTGTGACCGTCTAGCAGTGATGTATGACTGTACGTTGCGGGGAAACTTTGAGGAAATAAAGAAAGATCAAATCGAGAACTACGTAAATAAAATGAGGCAGTCATCCATCACAATAGATGTGAAAACGGGTGAGAAAACCAGCCTTCCGCAAAAGCACGATATTCAAAGCAAAGCCCGGCAAGTTTGGATTATTACAAAAGGTGTTACCCGTGATTTGTATGAGACTGAGGGTTTGGTGGTCAGAGAAATTGCGATTGACGATTTAGCTAGCCTGCTCGAAATAAAACTAAATGCGAATAATTTTAAAGAGTCCGATTTGCTTAAATATTTGCTTGAATTAAGTGATTTGTCGGCCAATTAACTATGTCCCACAAAAAAATCCTCATTCTCGATTTCGGTTCGCAATACACCCAGCTGATCGCGCGCCGTGTGCGCGAAACCCATGTTTATTGCGAGCTGCATCCTTATGATGTCAATGTGAATTTCATTCGCGATTTCAAACCGGCAGGGATCATTCTTTCCGGTGGTCCGAATTCAGTGACTAAAGGAGATACCCCGCGTGCGCCGCAGATCGTGTTCGAGTTGGGTGTGCCGGTGCTGGGTATTTGCTACGGTATGCAGACCATGGCCGCGCAACTCGGTGGAACTGTGGAAAGCGGCAAGGTGCGTGAATTCGGCTATGCCGAGATTCGCGCGCAGGGACACTCTGCGTTGTTGCGCGGCATTCAGGATAGGGTCAACGGTCAAGGGCACGGCTTGATCGATGTGTGGATGAGCCACGGCGACAAGGTGATAAAACTGCCGCCGGGTTTCTCGGTCATCGCCAGCAATGCCGCCACGCCTATCGCCGGTATGGCGGACGAGGTGCGGCGTTATTATGCGCTACAATTCCATCCCGAAGTGACTCATACCCTTCAAGGCAAAGCCATGCTGGGGCGCTTCGTGCACGACATCTGCGGCTGCGGTCAGGATTGGAACATGCCTGATTACATCAGTGAGGCGGTGAAAAAGATTCGCGAACAGGTGGGCAAAGATGAAGTGATCCTGGGTTTGTCAGGCGGGGTTGACTCCTCGGTGGCTGCGGCACTGATCCACCGCGCCATCGGCGACCAGCTCACCTGCGTGTTTGTGGACAATGGCCTGTTGCGCCTCAACGAAGGCACGCAAGTGATGGAGACTTTTGCCAAGAACATGCACTTGAAAGTCATCCATGTCGATGCCAGCGGCGAGTTCCTGCATCATCTGGCAGGGGTCTCCGATCCCGAGCAAAAGCGCAAAATCATCGGGCGCGAGTTCGTCGAGGTGTTCCAGCGCAAAGCCAAAAAATTGCCGCTAGCCAAGTGGCTGGCGCAGGGTACGATTTATCCGGACGTGATCGAGTCGGCCGGTGCGAAAACCAAAAAAGCGCACGCCATCAAGTCACACCACAATGTCGGCGGCTTGCCGGAAAGCTTGCACCTCAAGCTGCTCGAGCCGTTGCGCGAACTGTTCAAGGATGAAGTGCGTGAACTCGGCGTGGAGCTTGGCTTGCCGCGCGGCATGGTGTATCGCCATCCGTTTCCCGGTCCCGGCTTGGGCGTGCGCATCCTCGGCGAAGTGAAACGCGAATATGCAGACCTGCTGCGCCGCGCCGATGCGATTTTCATCGAAGAGCTGCATGCTTCCGGTTGGTACGAAAGAACTTCGCAGGCCTTTGCCGTGTTCCTGCCGGTCAAGAGTGTCGGTGTGATGGGCGATGGCCGCACGTATGAGTGGGTGGTGGCATTGCGCGCGGTGCAGACGCAGGATTTCATGACCGCGCATTGGGCGCATCTGCCGTATGAACTGCTGGGTAAAGTTTCTAACCGCATCATCAACGAAGTGCACGGCATTAACCGTGTGGTGTATGACATCTCAGGCAAGCCGCCAGCAACGATAGAGTGGGAATGACCGGTTTACAAGCCTTCAGTCGCCTCAACCACCAGATAAGAAGAACGCCAACACCAGAAAGGAATAACCATGGGATTCAGAGCAACGTTTGAGCCACTCTTCGGCGGGAGGCTGCGCTAAACTAGACTGGCGTTAAAGGCAACACTTCGCAGCAAAGCTTCAGGAGGGGAGGATTCATCTTGATTAAAAAGCATATTATTTTAACAGCAGTATACTGTGCGCTGAGTTTGCTGCCCGCTGTTTTTTCTCCAGTGGCTAGAGCTGGGGATTTGCTGCTATTCCCCAGCATCACAACGGTGCATCAATCACAACAGGACGTTGATCTGGCTGCCAAGCCATTCCTGCCCGCAGTCGACATTTTCTACACTCACGAATTCGATCAAACCCGCTTCCTGGCCGAGTTCCTGAAATCTTCCCAGGAAAATGATCTGGAGCGCTTTCAGTTCGGCTGGCATATCCTTCCGGGGAAAACAATGTGGGTTGGGCGCTTCCATAATGCAATCAGCTTTTGGAATACCCAAATGAACCATGGTGATTTTTTGCAGACATCGCTTAGCCGCCCAACAATTGCCAACTACGAAGATGATCTCGGACCGCTTCCCACCCATATCAGCGGTGTTCTGCTTGACAGCAACCGGACTGTGGGCGATTCCGAGATCAATTACATGGCAGGCCTGGGCGTCGGCCCCACATTTGTTGATACATCGCTACAACCGCTCGATTTGCTGAATCCCGTTCACCCCGGAAAAATGGCCGGCAGCTTTCGTTTGGGCTACCATCCGGAGGTAGGCAACCCGAACCAGTTCGGAGCAGCGCTGGGCTATGCCCGGATTCCGTTCAGTGATGCGCTGACTGATCCGGTAAGCAATGCGCTAGTTGATGAAGTGCAACAAATCGTGTTCAGCACTTTCCTGAACTTTGAGGAAGACAAATTCCACCTGATCGGAGAGTTGTTCGTCCTCGACGACCGTTTGTCAGGCCCAGCCAACAGCTCTCGATACACATCGGTCAGCGCCTATTTGCAGCCGGAATACAAGCCGGGCGAGAGCGGGAGGATTACCTTATATGCCAGGGCCGAAACCACACCGAATGCATCTGAAGACGGATATCTGTCGCTGTTCAAAGAATTTTCGCCCCACCAGTATTTCGCCGGCCTCCGTTTCGACTTTACGCCGACGCAGGCAATCAAAGTCGAAGCCGGGAGAACACAGCGCCAGGACGGCCTTGAATTCAACTCCATCGGCGCTCAATGGAGCATGGTATTATTCCAGTGAAAAATTTTATGGCCATTTTGCTCGGCGCCTGTGCGCTGCTAGCGACGTTGATGGTGCATGCCGAGGAGCAGCGCATCGCGGTCGTTGTAAGCATGAGGTCTGGCATAAAGGCTATATCGGCGAAAGAAGTGCGCCGCGCCTATCTGGGCGCAAGCATCGTGCTGGACGGAGTTGAAATAAAGCCGCTGCTCAATCAAAGCGATAAATTGGCAGGAGAAGTGTTTTTGCAAAAGGTACTGTTCATGTCCGCCGATGCATATGAACGGCAAGTACTCGCACGCACGTTCCGTGGCGGAAGCAGACCGAAGGTCTATGATGATTTTTCAGATCTGCTCGACGCTCTGATAATCAACAATTCAGCCATCACATTCATGCTGTATGAAAAAGCTGTGAATACTCCCGGCATCCGGATCATCTTCAGTCTATGAGCAAACCGGCCCGGTTTCTGCGTTTTTTTTCGAGTTATACCGGGCGCATGCTGCTGGGGATGCTGACCATACACACCATTCTGGTGCCCCTTGTATTTATAAGTGTATTGCTTATCCTGCAGCACGATTATCAATCACAGTTCGTCAATAATGCGCGCTCCCAATCCTACTTGCTGGCAAACCTGATCAGTGAAGACCCGAATCCTGAGAGAATAAAGATCATCATCAACGATCAATTGCTATCCGGGCAGGTGGCAATGGCAGAATTCAAAAGTGTTGATAATCCACCAAGCGAAGATTTCAAAGAGGATTTTTTCTTTGGCCAGAGCGGCGACAAGATTTATCACATCATCGTGCCGGTGCATGGCTCGGGCGACCAATTGATCGGCAAACTGATGTTTGGTTTTGACGAGACTCCGGTGGAGGAGCACATCAAACAGACCTACCGCTGGGGGGGGCTGGTGGGGCTTGGTTTTATATTTTTATCTCTGATCTTCGTGTTTTTTTTCGGTCATCATTTGACGCGCTCTGTGCGCCAGTTACGCGATGCGGCGCGCCGCATAGCTGACGGTAATATCAACGAGCGCTTGGTGATTTCCACCGGCATCAACGAAATATACGATATGGCGATTGCTATGGAGCATATGCGCGGCAGGCTGATTGCTCGAGAGCGGGAAATAGCGTTGCATGCTGCACGACAGAGTGCCGTGCTTGATACCGCAGACGAAGGCATCATTACTCTCGATGAACAATGCCGCATCCAAAGTCTGAATCCTGCCGCGGAGAATATCTTTGGCTACAGCAAGGATGAGTTGATCGGTACCTCATTCTCCCGCCTGCTTCTACCGAACGATGTCGAACGCTTCATTTCTAAAACCGGTCATCCTATACCACTCTCGCATGAAGAACTCACTGGACTGCGCAAGTCCGGAGAAATATTTTTTCTGCTGCTCTCAATCAGTGAAGGTAATGTCAGCAATACCCGATTTTTCACGGTAATGGCGCGGGACATTAGCGAGCGCCACATTTTCGAAAGCGAGCTGGAATATCTTGCAACCCACGATACCTTGACCGGATTGCCGAACCGGACATTGCTCTTTGACCGCCTGCAGCAGGCGATCAACCAGTGTGCCCGAGCCAAAAAGATGGCGGCGATATTGTTCATCGACCTTGACCGCTTCAAAATAATCAACGATACGCTGGGTCACGCTGCCGGTGACGTCGTCCTGAAAGAGGTCGCCGTACGTTTGCGCGGTTGCCTGCGCGACGGGGACTCGGTCGGCCGTAACGGAGGGGATGAATTCACGTTGATACTGCCGATGCTCAATGACTCGAGCGATGCAGAAGTGGTCGCACAAAAAGTTCTTGCCACTCTGGTTCAGTCTTTCAAGCTGAATAAAGAAGATCTTTACATCGGCTGCAGTATCGGCATCAGCCTCTACCCTAAAGACAGCAGCGATGCCGACAGCTTGCTGAAAAATGCCGACGCCGCCATGTATCAGGCCAAAGCAGCCGGAGGGAACTCTTACCGGTTTCACTCCACCTAGTTTTTGCCGCGACTGCAGCCGCACTCCCGGTCAAACTGTCAGCAATGCATTCCGCAGGACATCGGCTTGCTCCGGTTGGGTGAGTGCCGCGCCGCTGATCCAGAACACATCTTCGGCACGGCTGCCCAATGTGTTGATCTTTGCGCGGTGCAGGCTGATGTTATGTTTGTCCAGAATCAGCGCGATGCGCGCCAGTAGCCCCGGACGATCCCCGGCAATCAGCGAGAGCACATGCATTCCCTTGTTGTCCTGTTTGATGGCGATCTCTGTGCTGATCGGGAAGTGTTTCAGTTGACGGTTGACGCGTCCTACCGCCGCAGGTGTTATAGGTTTGGACTGCATGATTTGTTGCCCCAATTCAAATTCAATATAGTTCATGATGTCGCGATAAGCCGTGTTGCCACGCACAACTTCCATGATCTGGAAGCTGTTCAAAGCGTAACCGTGCCGAGTGGTGTGGATCTTGGCCTCGACAATGGTGTAGTTCATGCGCGCAAAAAAATCGCAGATGCGCGCGAATAGGCCGCGTTGGTCTGGGCAATACACCATCACCTGCAGGCCTTCCCCAACACGGCTCAGTCGTGCTTTCACGATGGGCGTGGAGTTGTTCACCTTGAACGCGAGCAGGCGGGTATGCCAAGCGATCTCCTGTGCTTCGTGGTCGAGAAAATAGTTGTCGTCGAGCTGCGCCCATAGTGCTTGGTAGGAGTCAGGGGAGTATGCATACAGGTTCAGCGCGTTGGCTGCTTCTCGGTGTATCTCGCCAAGCCGGTCGGCTGCCTTGCCATCGCTCAGGTAGCGGCGCGTCAGGCGGAACAGGTCTTTCATCAGATTGGCTTTCCAGGCGTTCCACACTTTCGGGCTGGTGCCGCGTACGTCCGCGACGGTCAGCAGATAGAGCGCAACCAGATAGCGATCGTTCTTGATCTTGTCAGCGAAGTTCGCGATGACCTCGGGGTCGGACAGGTCCTGCTTCTGCGCGGTGGCGGAGAGTGTAAGGTGGTGTTCGACCAGCCACACAATCAGGTCGGTGTCGTCGCGGCTGAGCTGGTGCTGCATGCAGAATGCCCGCGCGTCCTTTTTTCCAGTTGTGAGTGGTCGCCGCCGCGCCCCTTGGCGATGTCGTGGAACAGCCCCGCGATATAAAGCACTTCGGGGCGGGCAAATTCGCTGAGCAGTTTGCTGCATAGCGGGTATTCGTGCGCGAACTTCGGCACGGCGAAGCGGCGCAGGTTGCGCACTACCATCAGGATGTGTTCATCCACCGTGTAGACATGGAATAGGTCATGCTGCATCTGCCCGACAATGCGCCCGAACGCGGGAATATACGCGCCGAGGATGCCGTATTGGTTCATGCGCCGCAGTGCGTGAAGAACTCCTTGCGGTTGGCGCAAGATATCCATGAAGTGTTTCCGGTTCAGCGGATTGCGGCGAAACGCCGCATCGATCTGGTGTCTGGCCCGCCACAGTGCGCGCAATGTCTTCGCGCTGAGGTCGGTCAGATCGGAGTGTTGCTCCATCAGCAAGAAGAGTTCGAAGATCGCCTCGGGAGAGCGCTCGAACAGATGCTCGTCGCGGATATCCAGCAGCGTGCCGATGCTCCTGAATCGCTCATTGAGTGCAAACTGCGGGGGTGTTTCGCGGAACAGATGGTCATGCAGGCTTTGCAGCAGGATGGTGTTGAATTGGCGCACCGCACGTTTGGTGCGGTAGTAGCGTTGCATCAGGTGTTCGCTGGCGCGGCGATTCGCCGATGCAATGATGCCCATCTGTTCGGCTAGCGGGGTCTGGAAATCGAAAATCAGGCGGTCTTCGCGGCGCTTGGCGAGGTAATGCAATCGGATGCGCAAGGTTTGCAGGAGTGCGTCGTGCCGCGCGATCTGGCGCGCCTCAGCCGGGCTGATCAGACCTGCTTGCGCAAGCGCTACCCAGCGTGTACCCAATCCCGCCGCGCGCGCTATCCAGGTGATGGTTTGCAGGTCACGCAGGCCGCCGGGGCTTTCTTTTAGATTCGGTTCTAGATTGAAGTCCTCATCGAGAAAGCGTGCGTGGCGTTTTTGCTGCTCTTGCAGTTTGGCGAGAAAAAACTGGCGCGGGTCGAGATGTTCACGCACGGAAAAGTGCAGTGCGTCGAATAGGTTGGCATCGCCGCTGAGCAGGCGAGCTTCGAGCAAGTTGGTCTGCACCGTGATGTCCGCTGCCTCGTTCAAACATTGTGCGACAGTGCGGATGCTGTGGCCGACTTCCAGGCCGATGTCCCATAACATGCCGATCAACGATTGCAATTTTTGTTGCAAGGCTTCATCCGGTTCGGCATCCAGCAAGATCAGCAGATCGATATCCGAACTGGGGTATAACTCGCCGCGCCCGTAACCGCCTACCGCGACAAGCGCGATGTGTTCCGGCATCGCGAGCTGTTGCCAGACGTTGCGCAGGTATCGGTCGATCAACCGGCTGTGTGCGTTGAGTAAGCGCGCTGCCTTGCCGTGTTGCAGAAAGTCGTGTTCGAGTGCCGACTGATCGCTACGCAATAATGCGCGCAATTCTGCGATCGAGCTGTGATCAATGACATGGCAAGCGCCGTCTGATCGCATGGTCAGATGGCTGGTAGTTCCATCATAACCAGCGACTTGGCTGGCGTTAACCAATGACTTATTCATCGTCTTCTGAATGAATAAGTCAGTTGGCTATGCAAAGCCGTTTGCCGCCCTATAACCAGACACTTGGTTTTCGTTCTTTGATAACCTGGTGGAATGGCTAGGAGTTTCATCAGTCGAATGGCTGGTAGTTCCATCAGAGGAGCGGCGGGGGTGGGCAGCTATCGGAAATGGTCAATACTTCATAGCCGGTATCAGTGACGAGTATCGTGTGCCCATATTGCGCCGACAGATGTGGTCTTTGGCGACCACAGTCCAGCCATCGCCAAGCTGTTTGATGCCCTCTTTGCCGGCATTGATCATAGGCTCGATGGTGAAGGTCATGCCGGTTTCGAGTTTCAAGCTGGTCTTCGGGCGCGAATGCAGCACTTGCGGTTCTTCGTGGAAGCGTCGCTCCGATGCCATGCCCGCAAGAATCACGCACCACGCTGTAGCCCAGTGGCTCGACTTGAAGCTTTGAATGGCATGTCCGATGTCGCCCAGATAGGCGCCTGGCTTGACCGCGCGATACGCCGCGCCACATCGATTGAAAGGTTATCTCGCATAAACGCTCGGCTTGGATCGATGGCTCGCCGACGAGTAATGCGGCTGCGTCGCCGTGATAACCATCCTTGACTACGGTGATATCAACAGATTGACGATATCACCGTTCTTGTATCACTTTTTCGCTTGGTATGCCGTGGAACCCGATGATTGATCGAAGTACACAATGGATTTAGGAAAGGGTGTATGCCCGCCGGGCGCGTAGTCGAGTGGGCAGGGATTGCGTGTTGCACATCGACGATCAAGTCGTGGCAGAGCTTATCCAGCTCGTTGGTGGTCATGACCACCAACGAGCTGGATAAGCTCTGCCACGACTTGATCGTCAATGTGCAACACGCAATCCCTGCCCCGCTCGACTACGCACCCGGCGGGCATACACCCTTTCCTAAATCCATTTGTACTTCGATCAATCATCAGGTTTGCCACGGCATACCAAGCGAAAAAGTGCTCAAGAACGGTGATATCGTCAATCTTGATATCACCGTCATCAAGGATGGTTATCACGGCGACAGCAGCCGCATGTTCTACGTCGGCGAGCCATCGATCCAAGCCAGACGTTTATGCGAGATAACCTTTCAATCGATGTGGCGCGGCATACGCGCGGTCAAGCCAGGCGCCTATCTGGGCGACATCGGACATGCCATTCAAAGCTTCGTCGAGCCACTGGGCTACAGCGTGGTGCGTGAATTCTGCGGGCATGGCATCGGACAACGCTTCCACGAAGAACCGCAAGTGCTGCATTACGGCCGCCCGAAGACCGGCTTGAAACTCGAAACCGGCATGACCTTCACCATCGAGCCTATGATCAATGCCGGCAAAGCGGGCATCAAACAGCTTGGCGATGGCTGGACTGTGGTCACCAAAGACCACAGTCTGTCGGCGCAATATGAGCACACGATACTTGTCACTGATACCGGCTATGAAGTATTGACCATTTCCGATAGCTGCCCACCCCCGCCGCTCCTCTGATGGAACTACCAGCCATTCGACTGATGAAACTCCTAGCCATTCCACCAGGTTATCAAAGAACGAAAACCAAGTGTCTGGTTATAGGGCGGCAAACGGCTTTGCATAGCCAACTGACTTATTCATCAGAAGACGATGAATAAGTCATTGGTTAACGCCAGCCAAGTCGCTGGTTATGATGGAACTACCAGCCATCTGACCATGCGATCAGACGGCGCTTGCCATGTCATTGATCACAGCTCGATCGCAGAATTGCGCGCATTATTGCGTAGCGATCAGTCGGCACTCGAACACGACTTTCTGCAACACGGCAAGGCAGCGCGCTTACTCAACGCACACAGCCGGTTGATCGACCGATACCTGCGCAACGTCTGGCAACAGCTCGCGATGCCGGAACACATCGCGCTTGTCGCGGTAGGCGGTTACGGGCGCGGCGAGTTATACCCCAGTTCGGATATCGATCTGCTGATCTTGCTGGATGCCGAACCGGATGAAGCCTTGCAACAAAAATTGCAATCGTTGATCGGCATGTTATGGGACATCGGCCTGGAAGTCGGCCACAGCATCCGCACTGTCGCACAATGTTTGAACGAGGCAGCGGACATCACGGTGCAGACCAACTTGCTCGAAGCTCGCCTGCTCAGCGGCGATGCCAACCTATTCGACGCACTGCACTTTTCCGTGCGTGAACATCTCGACCCGCGCCAGTTTTTTCTCGCCAAACTGCAAGAGCAGCAAAAACGCCACGCACGCTTTCTCGATGAGGACTTCAATCTAGAACCGAATCTAAAAGAAAGCCCCGGCGGCCTGCGTGACCTGCAAACCATCACCTGGATAGCGCGCGCGGCGGGATTGGGTACACGCTGGGTAGCGCTTGCGCAAGCAGGTCTGATCAGCCCGGCTGAGGCGCGCCAGATCGCGCGGCACGACGCACTCCTGCAAACCTTGCGCATCCGATTGCATTACCTCGCCAAGCGCCGCGAAGACCGCCTGATTTTCGATTTCCAGACCCCGCTAGCCGAACAGATGGGCATCATTGCATCGGCGAATCGCCGCGCCAGCGAACACCTGATGCAACGCTACTACCGCACCAAACGTGCGGTGCGCCAATTCAACACCATCCTGCTGCAAAGCCTGCATGACCATCTGTTCCGCGAAACACCCCCGCAGTTTGCACTCAATGAGCGATTCAGGAGCATCGGCACGCTGCTGGATATCCGCGACGAGCATCTGTTCGAGCGCTCTCCCGAGGCGATCTTCGAACTCTTCTTGCTGATGGAGCAACACTCCGATCTGACCGACCTCAGCGCGAAGACATTGCGCGCACTGTGGCGGGCCAGACACCAGATCGATGCGGCGTTTCGCCGCAATCCGCTGAACCGGAAACACTTCATGGATATCTTGCGCCAACCGCAAGGAGTTCTTCACGCACTGCGGCGCATGAACCAATACGGCATCCTCGGCGCGTATATTCCCGCGTTCGGGCGCATTGTCGGGCAGATGCAGCATGACCTATTCCATGTCTACACGGTGGATGAACACATCCTGATGGTAGTGCGCAACCTGCGCCGCTTCGCCGTGCCGAAGTTCGCGCACGAATACCCGCTATGCAGCAAACTGCTCAGCGAATTTGCCCGCCCCGAAGTGCTTTATATCGCGGGGCTGTTCCACGACATCGCCAAGGGGCGCGGCGGCGACCACTCACAACTGGGAAAAAAGGACGCGCGGGCATTCTGCATGCAGCACCAGCTCAGCCGCGACGACACCGACCTGATTGTGTGGCTGGTCGAACACCACCTTACACTCTCCGCCACCGCGCAGAAGCAGGACCTGTCCGACCCCGAGGTCATCGCGAACTTCGCTGACAAGATCAAGAACGATCGCTATCTGGTTGCGCTCTATCTGCTGACCGTCGCGGACGTACGCGGCACCAGCCCGAAAGTGTGGAACGCCTGGAAAGCCAATCTGATGAAAGACCTGTTCCGCCTGACGCGCCGCTACCTGAGCGATGGCAAGGCAGCCGACCGGCTTGGCGAGATACACCGAGAAGCAGCCAACGCGCTGAACCTGTATGCATACTCCCCTGACTCCTACCAAGCACTATGGGCGCAGCTCGACGACAACTATTTTCTCGACCACGAAGCACAGGAGATCGCTTGGCATACCCGCCTGCTCGCGTTCAAGGTGAACAACTCCACGCCCATCGTGAAAGCACGACTGAGCCGTGTTGGGGAAGGCCTGCAGGTGATGGTGTATTGCCCAGACCAACGCGGCCTATTCGCGCGCATCTGCGATTTTTTTGCGCGCATGAACTACACCATTGTTGAGGCCAAGATCCACACCACTCGGCACGGTTACGCTTTGAACAGCTTCCAGATCATGGAAGTTGTGCGTGGCAACACGGCTTATCGCGACATCATGAACTATATTGAATTTGAATTGGGGCAACAAATCATGCAGTCCAAACCTATAACACCTGCGGCGGTAGGACGCGTCAACCGTCAACTGAAACACTTCCCGATCAGCACAGAGATCGCCATCAAACAGGACAACAAGGGAATGCATGTGCTCTCGCTGATTGCCGGGGATCGTCCGGGGCTACTGGCGCGCATCGCGCTGATTCTGGACAAACATAACATCAGCCTGCACCGCGCAAAGATCAACACATTGGGCAGCCGTGCCGAAGATGTGTTCTGGATCAGCGGCGCGGCACTCACCCAACCGGAGCAAGCCGATGTCCTGCGGAATGCATTGCTGACAGTTTGACCGGGAGTGCGGCTGCAGTCGCGGCAAAAACTAGGTGGAGTGAAACCGGTAAGAGTTCCCTCCGGCTGCTTTGGCCTGATACATGGCGGCGTCGGCATTTTTCAGCAAGCTGTCGGCATCGCTGCTGTCTTTAGGGTAGAGGCTGATGCCGATACTGCAGCCGATGTAAAGATCTTCTTTATTCAGCTTGAAAGACTGAACCAGAGTGGCAAGAACTTTTTGTGCGACCACTTCTGCATCGCTCGAGTCATTGAGCATCGGCAGTATCAACGTGAATTCATCCCCTCCGTTACGGCCGACCGAGTCCCCGTCGCGCAGGCAACCGCGCAAACGTACGGCGACCTCTTTCAGGACGACGTCACCGGCAGCGTGACCCAGCGTATCGTTGATTATTTTGAAGCGGTCAAGGTCGATGAACAATATCGCCGCCATCTTTTTGGCTCGGGCACACTGGTTGATCGCCTGCTGCAGGCGGTCAAAGAGCAATGTCCGGTTCGGCAATCCGGTCAAGGTATCGTGGGTTGCAAGATATTCCAGCTCGCTTTCGAAAATGTGGCGCTCGCTAATGTCCCGCGCCATTACCGTGAAAAATCGGGTATTGCTGACATTACCTTCACTGATTGAGAGCAGCAGAAAAAATATTTCTCCGGACTTGCGCAGTCCAGTGAGTTCTTCATGCGAGAGTGGTATAGGATGACCGGTTTTAGAAATGAAGCGTTCGACATCGTTCGGTAGAAGCAGGCGGGAGAATGAGGTACCGATCAACTCATCCTTGCTGTAGCCAAAGATATTCTCCGCGGCAGGATTCAGACTTTGGATGCGGCATTGTTCATCGAGAGTAATGATGCCTTCGTCTGCGGTATCAAGCACGGCACTCTGTCGTGCAGCATGCAACGCTATTTCCCGCTCTCGAGCAATCAGCCTGCCGCGCATATGCTCCATAGCAATCGCCATATCGTATATTTCGTTGATGCCGGTGGAAATCACCAAGCGCTCGTTGATATTACCGTCAGCTATGCGGCGCGCCGCATCGCGTAACTGGCGCACAGAGCGCGTCAAATGATGACCGAAAAAAAAACACGAAGATCAGAGATAAAAATATAAAACCAAGCCCCACCAGCCCCCCCCAGCGGTAGGTCTGTTTGATGTGCTCCTCCACCGGAGTCTCGTCAAAACCAAACATCAGTTTGCCGATCAATTGGTCGCCCGAGCCATGCACCGGCACGATGATGTGATAAATCTTGTCGCCGCTCTGGCCAAAGAAAAAATCCTCTTTGAAATCTTCGCTTGGTGGATTATCAACACTTTTGAATTCTGCCATTGCCACCTGCCCGGATAGCAATTGATCGTTGATGATGATCTTTATTCTCTCAGGATTCGGGTCTTCACTGATCAGGTTTGCCAGCAAGTAGGATTGGGAGCGCGCATTATTGACGAACTGTGATTGATAATCGTGCTGCAGGATAAGCAATACACTTATAAATACAAGGGGCACCAGAATGGTGTGTATGGTCAGCATCCCCAGCAGCATGCGCCCGGTATAACTCGAAAAAAAACGCAGAAACCGGGCCGGTTTGCTCATAGACTGAAGATGATCCGGATGCCGGGAGTATTCACAGCTTTTTCATACAGCATGAATGTGATGGCTGAATTGTTGATTATCAGAGCATCGAGCAGATTTGAAAAATCATCATCGACCTTCGGTCTGCTTCCGCCACGGAACGTGCGTGCGAGTACTTGCCGTTCATATGCATCGGCGGACATGAACAGTACCTTTTGCAAAAACACTTCTCCTGCCAATTTATCGCTTTGATTGAGCAGCGGCTTTATTTCAACTCCGTCCAGCACGATGCTTGCGCCCAGATAGGCGCGGCGCACTTCTTTCGCCGATATAGCCTTTATGCCAGACCTCATGCTTACAACGACCGCGATGCGCTGCTCCTCGGCATGCACCATCAACGTCGCTAGCAGCGCACAGGCGCCGAGCAAAATGGCCATAAAATTTTTCACTGGAATAATACCATGCTCCATTGAGCGCCGATGGAGTTGAATTCAAGGCCGTCCTGGCGCTGTGTTCTCCCGGCTTCGACTTTGATTGCCTGCGTCGGCGTAAAGTCGAAACGGAGGCCGGCGAAATACTGGTGGGGCGAAAATTCTTTGAACAGCGACAGATATCCGTCTTCAGATGCATTCGGTGTGGTTTCGGCCCTGGCATATAAGGTAATCCTCCCGCTCTCGCCCGGCTTGTATTCCGGCTGCAATTAGGCGCTGACCGATGTGTATCGAGAGCTGTTGGCTGGGCCTGACAAACGGTCGTCGAGGACGAACAACTCTCCGATCAGGTGGAATTTGTCTTCCTCAAAGTTCAGGAAAGTGCTGAACACGATTTGTTGCACTTCATCAACTAGCGCATTGCTTACCGGATCAGTCAGCGCATCACTGAACGGAATCCGGGCATAGCCCAGCGCTGCTCCGAACTGGTTCGGGTTGCCTACCTCCGGATGGTAGCCCAAACGAAAGCTGCCGGCCATTTTTCCGGGGTGAACGGGATTCAGCAAATCGAGCGGTTGTAGCGATGTATCAACAAATGTGGGGCCGACGCCCAGGCCTGCCATGTAATTGATTCGGAATCGCCCACAGTCCGGTTGCTGTCAAGCAGAACACCGCTGATATGGGTGGGAAGCGGTCCGAGATCATCTTCGTAGTTGGCAATTGTTGGGCGGCTAAGCGATGTCTGCAAAAAATCACCATGGTTCATTTGGGTATTCCCAAAGCTGATTGCATTATGGAAGCGCCCAACCCACATTGTTTTCCCCGGAAGGATATGCCAGCCGAACTGAAAGCGCTCCAGATCATTTTCCTGGGAAGATTTCAGGAACTCGGCCAGGAAGCGGGTTTGATCGAATCCGTGAGTGTAGAAAATGTCGACTGCGGGCAGGAATGGCTCGGCAGCCAGATCAACGTCCTGTTGTGATTGATGCACCGTTGTGACGCTGGGGAGTCGCAGCAAATCCCCAGCTCTACCCACTGGAGAAAAAACAGCGGGCAGCAAACTTCAGCGCACAGTATACTGCTGTTAAAATAATATGCTTTTTAAATCAAGATGAGTCCTCCCCTCCTGAAGCTTTGCTGTTGAAGGTGTTGCCTTTAACACCAGATCTAGTTTAGCACAGCCTCCCGCCGAAGAATCAACTAGAACATTGCTGCTGAATCCCATGGTTATTCCTTTCTGGTGTTGGCGTTCTTCTTATCTGGTGGTTGAGGCGACTGAAGGCTTGTAAACCGGTCATTCCCACTCGATCGTTGCCGGCGGCTTACCCGAGATGTCATACACCACCCGGTTGATGCCACGCACTTCATTGATGATCCGGTTGGACACATGCCCCAGCAGCTCATGCGGCAGATGCGCCCAATGCGCGGTCATGAGGTCGAGCGTCTGCACGGCGCGCAGCGCGACGACATACTCGTAAGTCCGCCCGTCGCCCATCACGCCAACGCTCTTCACCGGCAGAAACACCGCGAACGCCTGGCTCGTCAAATCGTACCAGGACTTGCCGGTTTCCTTGTCGATGAACGTGCGCAGCGTCTCGATGAAAATCGCGTCCGCGCGGCGCAGCAGGTCCGCGAAGTCGCGCTTCACTTCGCCGAGAATCCGCACGCCCAGACCCGGGCCCGGGAACGGATGGCGGTACACCATGGCCGGCGGCAATCCGAGCTTGACGCCGAGTTCGCGCACTTCGTCCTTGAACAGTTCGCGCAGCGGCTCGAGCAGCTTCAGATTCAGCGTCTCAGGCAGGCCGCCCACGTTGTGGTGGCTCTTGATCGTCCTGGCCTTCTTGCCCTTGCCCGGCCGATTCGATCACGTCCGGATAGATCGTGCCTTGCGCCAGCCACTTCGCATGGTCAGCTTGCCGGCTTCCGCTGGAACACTTCGACGAATTCCGCGCCGATGATCTTGCGCTTCGCTTCCGGATCGGTCACGCCGGCCAGCTTGCGCAGGAACACTTCGCTCGCGTCGACGTGAATCACCTTCACGCCGAGGTGGTCCGCGAAGGTCGCCATCACCTGCTCGGCTTCGTTCAGGCGCAGCAGGCCATGATCGACGAACACGCAGGTGAGCTGATCGCCGATCGCGCGATGCAGCAGCGCCGCCGCCACCGACGAATCCACGCCGCCCGACAGACCCAGAATCACTTCAT
>CAVRKV010000006.1:0-17621 GCA_963721755.1 uncultured beta proteobacterium | reverse complement strand
GACGAAGAACATCACCTTCATGCCGCGACGCAACTTGCCGCAGAACTTGGTTTGCCGGTGGTCGCCGCCCATCCGGTGCAATTCCTCAGCGCTGAAGACTTCAAGGCTCACGAAGCGCGGGTGTGCATTGCCGAAGGCTATGTGCTCAACGACAAACGCCGTGCGCGGGCTTTCACAGCTCAACAGTATTTCAAGACCCAGGAAGAAATGTCGGTACTGTTCGCCGATTTGCCGGAGGCATTGCAAAACAGCGTGGAGATCGCGCGCCGATGCAATCTCTCACTCACCCTGGATAAGCCGCGCTTGCCGGATTTCCCGACGCCGAATGGTCAGGGGCTGGACGATTATTTGCGCGAGCAGGCGGAGCTCGGTTTGCGGCAACGCATGGACATGCTTTATCCCGATGCAGTCGAGCGTGCGGCCAAACACCCGCAATATCGGGCGCGGCTGGATTTCGAAATCGACACCATCATTTCCATGGGCTTCCCCGGTTACTTCCTGATCGTGGCAGACTTTATCCGCTGGGCTAAAGATAACGGCGTACCGGTCGGCCCCGGGCGAGGTTCCGGTGCCGGTTCACTGGTGGCGTACAGCCTCGGCATCACCGATCTTGATCCGTTGCGTTATGCGTTGCTGTTTGAGCGTTTTTTGAATCCCGAACGCGTTTCGATGCCGGACTTCGATGTGGACTTTTGCCAGGACGGACGAGAGCGTGTCATAGACTATGTGAAGCAGAAATACGGCGCCGCCAGCGTGGCGCAGATTGCCACCTTCGGCACGATGGCATCCAAGGCAGTGATCCGCGACGTCGGGCGTGTTATGGATTTTCCGTATGGCTTGTGCGATCGCCTGTCCAAAGCGATTCCGCTGGAAGGCGTGAAACCGGTGTCGCTGAAGAAAGCGCGCGAGATCGAGCCGGAGATCAACAGCATCGCCGAGAGCGAAGAAGGTGTGCCGGAGCTGCTGGAGCTGGCAGGCCGTCTAGAAGATCTGACGCGCAATGTGGGCATGCACGCCGGCGGTGTGTTGATTGCTCCGGGGCAACTCACCGACTTTTGCCCGCTGTATTGCGCCGACAGCAGCACCAGTGTGGTCAGCCAATTCGACAAGGATGATGTCGAAGCGATCGGTTTGGTGAAGTTCGACTTCCTGGGCTTGCGCACGCTGACAATACTCGATTGGGCGATGCGCCATGTCGCCAGACTGGCCGGAGGAGTTGCACCGTTCACTTTGGAAACGCTGGCGCTGGACGATGCAGAGACTTACGAACTGCTGAAGAAAGCCAACACCACAGCCGTCTTCCAGCTTGAATCGCGCGGCATGAAAGACATGCTGGGGCGCGCGAAACCGGACTGCTTCGAAGACATCATCGCGCTGGTGGCGCTCTATCGTCCCGGTCCGATGGACCTGATCCCTGATTTCATACGGCGCAAGCACGGCGAAAGGTTCGAGTATCCCCATCCTGCCGTTGAGCCGGTGCTGCGTGAAACTTACGGCATCATGGTCTACCAGGAACAAGTGATGCAGATGGCCCAGGTGGTCGGTGGTTACAGTCTGGGCGGGGCCGACCTGTTGCGCCGCGCGATGGGCAAAAAAAATGTCGATGAGATGGCGCAGCAGCGCGAGATATTCATCTCGGGTGCGCTCAAGAATGGCACCTCCAAGGTTGTGGCCGGCAACTTGTTCGACCTGATGGAAAAGTTCGCCGGATACGGCTTCAACAAATCGCATGCCGCCGCTTATGCATTGGTGGCTTATCAGACAGCCTATCTCAAAGCTCATCATCCTGCCGCCTTCATGGCGGCAACCTTGTCCGGCGATCTGGATAACACCGAAAAGGTCAGCATCTTCTACGCCGATACCTTGCAGCAAAACATCCGCGTATTGCCGCCGGACGTGAACAGTTCCGGCTACGTGTTTTCCCCGGTGGACGAGCAGACCATCGCCTATGGGCTGGGAGCGATCAAAGGTACCGGCGAGGCGGCCATTGCCAGCATCGTCAAGGCGCGTGAGAACGGTCCGTTCAGGGACCTTTTCGATTTTTGCCGGCGCGTCGACAAACGCATCGTCAATCGGCGCACGATCGAAGCCCTGGTCAAAGCGGGCGCATTCGACAGCATCAACGATCACCGTGCCGCGCTGATGGCCAGCGTCGATGCGGCATTGACCAGTGCCGACCAGCAGGCGCGCGCGGCTAACCAGAACACTTTGTTCGGCAACGACGAATCCGATGCGGTGCTGATCGTACAGACTGCCGATGTGCCTCGCTGGCGCTTGCGCGAACAATTGGCGCATGAAAAATCCAGTCTGGGAATATATCTGGGCGGCCATCCTTATCAGGAGTATGCCGATGAATTGGCCAACTTCATCAAACTGAAGCTGGCCGATCTGACCCCGCAATTCGTCGGTCAATCCAATGTTTCCGGAAGCGGTACGGGTCATGGTTCGGGACACAGCTCGCGGCGCGGCGTGCCGGTGGTGCTGGCGGGTATCGTTGCCGGGCTGCGCATCCAGCAGACGCGGCGCGGGCGCATGGCGGTGGTCACGCTGGACGATGGCAGCGCACAGGTCGAGCTGACGGTGTTCAATGAAATCTACGAGGCCAGCCGTCCCTGGATACGCGAGGACGAATTACTGGTGGTGCGCGGCAAAGCCGGCCTGGACGAGTATTCCGGCAACGTGCGGGTGACCGGTGATGAGTTGTACGACTTCGCTTCGGCACGCTCACACTTCGCACAGCAACTGGCCTTGCGCTGCAACGGTAATGCCAGCATCGCGCAGCTCAAAAAATTATTCACGCCGTATCGCGATGGCAAATGCCCGGTGCAGATCCTTTACCGAAACGATAATGCAAGCTGCCAACTGCGCCTGGGCGAAGATTGGCAAGTGACGTTGCATGATGATTTGTTGCGCGATCTGCGCGAGTTGCTGCATGAGGACAACGTGAAAGTGGTTTATGGGTAGGATGCGAGTATTCGGATGGCCGTATGGAGTCGATAACGGCCATTCAGAAAACCATCTCTAGAGGAAACCTGCGGCGAAAAAATCGACTCGCAGTACATTCGAGTTGAGCGATTTTTTATGCAACTTTCGATTTTGAATTCATCCGGGATCAATTTCGATGACAGTCGAAACAGTGGACATGCAGAAAACTTAAGGATGAGCTACATGCTTACCTGTAACATCCAATCTGTAAATCAAGGCTTCCTGTTTCGAAAGAATCCGTTTTAATTGGACATCGAAGTAGATGAATTTCTTGGTTTCCTTGTGCACCATACATACTACTATGCCTCCCGTCGGTTTTTTAAACTGCGTATAGAGATGTTCCCAGTTGTGATCCATTTTGGATATGTTACCCATGATCCATCCTTTCACTAAAAACCCGTTTTAACAACGGCGTAAAGGGAACACTAGCAAAAATAGAGATCAGGCCCAAGCCCGCTTGACTGTTTTCAAAATTGGTGACAAGCGGCGCAAAAAGAAGTACAGACGGTATATTTAAAGGAACAGACGGCCACCAAATGTTGCCGAAGAAATCGCTGCTCAGGAATGAAAGGCTTGCAGTTGGATTCGCTTGCCTTAACCGTAATATTTCTGCCTTCGCGGGAATATTAAGGGCAATAGTAAGTTCGCAATAGTTGTGCCAATAATTGGTTTGATAAATATCAAAGAGTTAAGCGTGGTATGTTTTTAAAAGTGACGATTTTTGACCCGATGTTTCCAAAAATGGGCATGCGAGATGTTCTGATTCTTGTTCCATGCTACTGCCAAAGCGGATTACCGCAAGTCAGCTTTCTATTTTATCTCCCTTTGCCCCGGCGATTATTTGATGCGCATGCCAGGTTTCGCACCATCATCCGGGCTTAGGATGAACAGACCCGGTGCTTCGCCGGAAGCTGCCAGCACCATGCCTTCCGACAGGCCGAACTTCATCTTGCGCGGCGCGAGATTGGCGACCATCACGGTCATGCGACCCTTTAATTTCTCTGGATCGTAAACCGACTTGATGCCCGCAAAAACCGTGCGCGGTTTTTCCTCGCCGATGTCCAGCGTCAGCTTCAGCAGCTTCTCAGCGCCTGCCACATGCTCGGCATTGACGATGCGCGCCACGCGCAGATCGATCTTGCTGAACTCGTCGATGGAAATGGTTTCGGCGATCGGCGCGATGGCATGCTGCTGTGCCTCGGCGTGGCGAGTCGGGGAATGAGTGTTTGTGGCAGGTTCCAGGGTTTGTTTGTTGGCTTCGATCATGGCTTCGATATGTTTAGGGTCTATGCGGGTCATCAGATGTGCGTACTCGTTGATTTTATGGCCCAGTATAGGGTTAATGGTATCTGACCATGATAGTGGCTCGATATTAAGAAATGCCTCAACCTGTTTTGCCAGCTTGGGCAAAATCGGTTTTAGGTATAGTGTGAGCAGGCGAAAAAGGTTAAGGCTTACCGTACAGGTTTCTTGAAGTTTCGCTTCAAGTCCATCTTGCTTGGCTAATACCCAAGGGGCCTGGTCATTGACATACTCGTTGGCGAGGTCGGCAAGGTGCATGATTTCGCGTATGGCTTTGCCGTAATCCCGATCTTCATAAGCGGCGGCGATCTGGTCGCCAGAGCCCATAAAGGTACCAATGAGATGAGCCCCTTTGCTGTCAGAAATCTGGTCATGTTTGGTAAGTAGCCCGCCAAATCTCTTGCTGATGAATCCTGCCGTTCGGCTCGCAATGTTGATGTATTTGCCGATCAGGTCGCTGTTCACCTTCGCGACAAAATCGTCGAGGTTCAGGTCGATGTCTTCCATCGTGCCGTTGAGTTTCGCGGCGTAGTAGTAGCGCAGATGCTCAGGGTTGAGTCCCTGTTTGTAGTAGCTGTCGGCAGTGATGAAGGTGCCGCGCGATTTGCTCATCTTCTCGCTGTTCACGGTGAGGAAGCCGTGCGCGAACAGCTTGGTTGGAGTGCGGAAACCGGCGTGCTGCAGCATCGCTGGCCAGAACAGCGCGTGGAAGTACAGGATATCTTTGCCGATGAAGTGGTACAGCTCGGTCGCAGTCACACTCGGAGCGGCTGCGTCGGCGGCTCTTGGCCTACCTACAGGTATGTCAGCGTCGCTCCCTCCTTGCCTCCTAGCATCCATCCCCGATTCTGGCTGCGATGGCGGTAACCAATACTCATCGAAATTTATTCCGGTTCTGTCGCACAGTTGCTTGAAACTGCCCATGTAGCCCACCGGCGCATCCAGCCACACATAGAAATACTTGCCCGGCGCATCGGGTATCTCGAAGCCGAAGTAGGGTGCATCGCGCGAAATATCCCAATCGGAGAGTTTGTTCTCGCCCTCGGCACCCAGCCATTCCTGCATCTTGTTCGCTGCTTCCGGTTGCAGTGACCCGCTGCGTGTCCATTCGCGCAGGAACTGCTGGCAGGTGTCGGCGGAGAGCTTAAAGAAGTAATGGTCGGAATTGCGCAGCTCCGGCTTCGTGCCTGACACGGCGGAGTAGGGGTTGATCAGATCGGTGGGCGCGTAGGCCGCGCCGCACACTTCGCAATTGTCGCCGTACTGGTCCTTGGCGTGGCACTTCGGGCATTCGCCCTTGATGAAGCGGTCGGGCAGGAACATCTGCTTCAGCGGGTCATAGAACTGTTCGATGGAACGCACCTCGATCAGGCCGGCGGCCTTGAGTTTGCGGTAGATGGACTCCGAGTACCCCTTGGTCTCGGCACTGTTGGTGCTGCCGTAGTGGTCGAACTCGACATGAAACGCTTTGAAGTCGTCGTAATGCTCTTGCCATACCCGCGCGATCAGTTGTTCCGGCGTGATGCTTTCTTTCTCGGCGCGCAGCATGATGGGCGTGCCGTGGGTATCGTCGGCACAGACATAATAAATTTTATGTCCATCTTCTTTGGGGTAACGCATTTTTAAAAAGCGCACCCAGATGTCGGTCTGGATGTATTCCACCAGATGACCGAGGTGGATGCTGCCGTTGGCGTAGGGCAGAGCGGAGGTGACCAATATCTTTCTTGGTTCAGCGGACATCTTGTTGTTGGACATTGTTAACGGGCCGAAACGCTATAAAGGCGCGGATTTTAGCAAATCGCGCGCGATAGCGGCGAATTGGTTAAAATCGCGCCCGTGAAAAGCATAGTCTTGCATGACTGCCTGGAATTTCCCGCCTCCGTTCGGGCTGAGGTATCGAAGCCAAAGTGTTTTACAGTTCACCCTTCGATACCTCAGGGCGAACGTGCCAACCAAGTGTGAGCCGATTCAATCGGAGAAAGAATTGCAATGAGCATCAAGTCAGACAAATGGATACGCCGCATGGCGGAGCAGCACAAGATGATAGAACCGTTCGAACCGAATCAGGTTAAAGAGATCGACGGCAAGCGCATCGTATCGTACGGCACATCCAGCTACGGCTATGATATCCGCTGTTCCAATGAATTCAAGCTGTTCACCAACATCAACAGCACGATCGTCGACCCGAAGAATTTCGATCCGAATTCCTTCGTCGAGGTCAATGCCGATTACTGCATCATCCCGCCTAACTCGTTTGCGCTGGCGCGCACCGTCGAGTATTTCCGCATCCCGCGCAGCGTACTGACCATCTGCCTGGGCAAATCCACCTATGCGCGCTGCGGCATCATCGTCAACGTCACACCGTTCGAACCGGAATGGGAAGGCTATGTGACGCTGGAATTTTCCAACACCACGCCACTGCCTGCCAAGATCTACGCCAATGAGGGCGTGGCGCAAGTGCTGTTCTTCGAGAGCGATGAAGTCTGCGAAACGTCTTATAAGGATCGCGGCGGCAAGTATCAGGGACAGGTCGGCGTGACGCTGCCCAAGATGTAGGAACCTCTGAAAATGACTGCGACGGCGCATCGCTGTGTTGCGCGGTGCTCGCAACCTCGCCTATCTACTTGATATGTCTCGGTCGCTGTACTCCGTGTGCCTTGCGCTGCATCCGCCTCGCCGACTTTTTCAAAGGCTTCATAATTCTGACGTCATGGGGTTTGATGCCCAAAACCTGAAAATCCTTCTTGCGCCGCCCCGGAAATCTGCGACAATCCGCGCCAATTCGTTATCCCCGCCCAATTTAGTTATTCCTAAAGGGAGCAAACAATGAAATTCCGTTTTAGTTCCGGCATCACATTGGCCTTCGGCATATGTGAGCCTGCACTGAAACTTCGTTTTCTTCCTCGTTTGATAAACCTTAATCTATTCGCGCCTCATTGTCCGCGCCCAAGGAGTACCGCATGAAATTCCGTTTTCCTATTATCATCATCGATGAAGACTTCCGCTCGGAAAATGCCAGCGGGCTGGGTATCCGCGCGTTGGCTGATGCCATTGAAAAAGAGGGGATGGAGATCCTCGGTGTCACCAGTTATGGCGATCTGACTTCGTTCGCGCAGCAACAAAGCCGCGCCTCGGCGTTTCTGTTATCCATCGATGACGAGGAATTCGGTTCGGGCAGCGCAGAGGAAACAGAGGTCGCGCTGAAGAGTTTGCGCGCCTTCGTTCAGGAGATACGCTTCAAGAACGCCGATATCCCGATTTACTTGTACGGCGAGACGCGCACTTCGCGGCACATTCCGAATGACGTGCTGCGTGAGCTGCACGGCTTCATCCACATGCACGAGGACACGCCGGAATTCGTGGCGCGCCACATCATCCGCGAGGCCAAGGCTTATCTGGATTCCCTGGCGCCACCGTTCTTCCGCGCCTTGTTGCATTACGCACAGGACGGTTCCTACTCGTGGCACTGTCCGGGACACTCCGGCGGCGTGGCGTTTCTGAAATCGCCGGTCGGGCAGATGTTCCACCAGTTCTTCGGCGAGAACATGCTGCGTGCCGACGTGTGCAATGCGGTGGATGAGCTCGGCCAGCTGCTTGATCACACCGGGCCGGTGGCGGCCTCGGAGCGCAATGCGGCGCGCATCTTCAATGCCGATCATTTGTTCTTCGTCACCAACGGCACTTCAACTTCCAACAAGATCGTGTGGCACTCGACCGTTGCACCGGACGACATTGTCGTGGTGGACCGTAATTGCCACAAGTCCATATTGCACGCCATCATGATGACCGGCGCGGTGCCGGTGTTCCTGATGCCGACGCGCAACCACTACGGCATCATCGGGCCTATCCCCAAGTCAGAGTTTGAGCCTGAAAGCATCCAGCGCAAGATCAATGCGAACCCCTTCATCAAGGACAAGACCAAGAAACCGCGCATTCTGACGATCACCCAAAGCACCTATGATGGCATCGTGTACAACGTGGAGATGCTGAAACTGATGCTGGATGGCCGCATCGATACGCTGCACTTCGACGAGGCCTGGCTGCCGCATGCGGCATTCCATGAGTTCTACAAAGATATGCATGCGATTGGAAAATACCGGCCGCGCGCCAAAGAATCGATGATCTTCGCCACACAATCCACGCATAAATTGTTGGCGGGGCTGTCGCAGGCTTCGCAGATCCTGGTGCGAGAATCGCAGACCCGCAAACTCAATAGCCACGTGTTCAATGAAGCCTATCTGATGCACACATCGACCAGTCCGCAGTATGCGATCATCGCCTCATGCGACGTGGCTGCGGCGATGATGGAGCCGCCGGGCGGCACCGCGCTGGTGGAAGAGAGCATCGCCGAGGCGATGGATTTCCGCCGCGCGATGCGCAAGGTGGACGACGAGTTCGGCAAGGACTGGTGGTTCAAGGTGTGGGGGCCGGAAAAGATCGCCGAGGAAGGCATCGGTTCGCGCGAGGATTGGATGCTGAAGACCGGCGACAAATGGCACGGCTTCGGCAAACTTGCTGCCGGCTTCAACATGCTCGATCCGATCAAGGCCACGGTCATCACGCCGGGGCTCAACCTGAACGGCAACTTCGATGAGAACGGCATTCCCGCCGCGATGGTCACAAAGTACCTCGCCGAGCACGGTGTCATCGTCGAGAAGTGCGGGCTGTATTCCTTCTTTATCATGTTCACGATCGGCATCACCAAGGGCCGCTGGAACACGCTGCTTACTGCCTTGCAACAATTCAAGGACGACTACGACAAGAACCAGCCGATGTGGCGTATTCTTCCAGAGTTCGCGGCCAAGCACCCGGGTTACGAGCGCGTCGGCCTGCGCGACCTGTGCCAGCAGATCCACGATATGTACAAGGCACACAATGTGGCGCGCATGACCACCGAGATGTACTTGTCCGACATGCAGCCGGCGATGAAACCTTCCGATGCCTTTGCCCACATGGCGCATGACGAAATAGATCGCGTGCCGATAGACGACCTGGAAGGGCGCATCACCGCGGTGCTGCTGACTCCCTACCCGCCGGGCATTCCCCTGTTGATTCCAGGCGAGCGTTTCAACAAGATCATCGTCGATTACCTCAAGTTCGCGCGCGAATTCAACCACATGTTCCCGGGATTCGAAACCGACATTCATGGGCTGGTCGAGGAGATGAATGGGGAGCGAAAGTATTACGTGGACTGCGTGAGGTAGAAATAGGATAGTCCCTCGATCCTGCCTAGCATTTCATTTGCTGATAGCTGCCAGGGCCTGGCGGGTTTCGATCTGAACCCCGATCTCCTGGAGCAGCAGAGTGGGCAAAATTCCTCCCGCGCAGACGATGACCGCATCGTTGTTGGGATTTTCGTTAGGAACTAGCGCTTCCTGTCGCACACCACAAAGTCATATTGATAGGCGTTCTTCTCGTCCGGTGCATGGCTCACGCGCCCGGTCTCTTGCCAGGTCTTGCGGTCGAATCCGGTGAGGCGAGCATCGCCTGAAATGTCGGCGTCGATTTCGGTCATGTAAATCCGGTCGGCAAGATCGATCGCCTGACTGTAAAGCTCCGCACCGCCAATCACGAAAATCTCTTCGTCATTGCCGCATGCTGCAATTGCAGCTTCCAGCGAATTTACAACCACCACACCCGGCGGCGCATAGTGCGCGTTGCGTGTCACCACCACCGAAGTGCGCCCCGGCAACGGCTTGCCGATAGATTCATAAGTCTTGCGCCCCATCACGATATGATGCCCCATCGTCAGCGCCTTGAAATGTTTCAGGTCGGCGGGCAAATGCCACGGCAACGTGTTGTTGATGCCGATCACGCGATTCTTCGCCATCGCGACGATCAGTGAAATGCGCGGCTTCATACTGCGACGGGGGCTTTAATGGCCGGATAAGGATCGTAGCCTTCCAGCGTGAAATCCTCGAACTTGAAAGCGAAGATATCCTTCACATTCGGGTTGATCTTCATCTTCGGCAGCGGGCGCGGCTCGCGCGACAACTGCAAACGCGTCTGTTCCATATGATTCGAATAAATATGCGCATCGCCGAACGTGTGCACGAAATCTCCGGGTTTCAGGCCGCACACTTGCGCGACCATCAGTGTGAGCAGCGCATAGGAAGCGATGTTGAACGGCACGCCGAGGAAGATGTCCGCGCTGCGTTGATAGAGCTGGCAGGACAGTTTTTCCTCAGCCACATAAAACTGGAAGAACGCATGGCAGGGCGCGAGTGCCATCTGGTTGAGTTCGCCCACGTTCCAGGCCGAAACGATCAGGCGGCGCGAGTCCGGGTTCTTCTTGATCTGCGCGATGACTTCGCTGATCTGGTCGATCACTCGGCCATCCGACGCAGCCCAAGAGCGCCACTGCTTGCCGTACACCGGGCCCAAATTGCCGTTCTCATCCGCCCACTCGTCCCAGATCGACACGCCGTTGTCCTTGAGGTATTTGATATTGGTGCTGCCCTGCAGGAACCACAGCAGTTCGTGCACGATGGATTTCATGTGGCACTTCTTGGTGGTGACCAGCGGAAACCCCTCCGCAAGATTGAAGCGCATCTGGTAGCCGAACACGCTGACGGTGCCGGTTCCGGTGCGGTCGGATTTTTTCGTGCCGTGCTCGAGCACGTGCTGCATCAGGTTGAGATAAGTACGCATAATTCCTGGTGTTGAATGCCCGTATAATCGCGGCATTGTTGAATGACTTTCGAGGACGTAATGCTAGCACAACTGACCGCCACTTCTGCTCTACCAAAGACTTTGAACGCAGCACACCTGCTGGTGCTGTTGCCCAAGAACAGTATCCTGCCGAACGATGTGCCGCACCGCGAATTGCTGGCGGCCGTGCTCAAGCGGCGCGGCATCAAGGTCGATGAATTCTCCGCCACACCGGTCGCCGCAAACCACGCCGACGGTAGCCTGATCGCATGGGTGATGCTGGATTTCAGCAAGACGAATTTCGCGGTGCAGACGCAGGTGCGCAAGGCCATGCAATTGCTGTTGGACGAGCATCCGGGCAGCGTGACCATCGTGGTGCAGGGTGATGAGGCGCAACGCCGGCAAGCCGCCGAAGCGGCGGTGTATGCGGCGTGGGTGAACGGCGCGCCGTTGCCGCTGCACAAGAAAAAGGCCGACCAGCGCAAGCCGCTGCAAAAGATCGCGCTATACGGTTTTACTGACAAGAAAGTATTCGACGCACTCAAGGCGCAGGCGGCAGGCAATCTGCTGTGCCGCACATTGACCGTGCTGCCGCCCAACGAACTCACTCCCGGCCTGTATCGCAAGCGCGTCAAGGAACTCGCCAAACAGCAAGGCTGGCAGCTCAAGGAATTCGACCTGAAAGCATTGCGCAAGATGGGTGCGGGCGCGTTTGTCGCGGTGGCACAGGGCAGCCATGACGAAGATGCCGCAATCGTGCATCTGCGCTATCGTCACGCCAAGGCGAAGCAGACCGTGGCACTGGTCGGCAAGGGCATCTGCTTCGACACCGGCGGGCACAACCTCAAGCCCGCGCGCCACATGCACGGCATGCACGAGGACATGAACGGCTCGGCGGTCGCGCTCGGCATCCTGCTCTCCGCCACGCAACAAAAGCTGCCTGTCAACATCGACTGCTGGCTGGCGATCGCGCAAAACCACATCAGCCCGAAAGCCTACAAGCAGAACGACATCGTCAAGGCGTTGAACGGCACCACCATTGAGGTGATGCACACCGATGCCGAAGGCCGCATGGTGCTGGCCGATACGCTCACGCTGGCCTCGCGCGAAAAACCGAATCTGCTGATCGACTTCGCCACGCTCACCGGCAGCATGGCCGTGGCGTTAGGCAGCCGCTACAGCGGCGTGCTGGGCAACCGCGATGCGTTGCTGCAACAGGCTGTGCAGGCCGGGCAGCAAAGCGGCGAGCGGCTTTGCGCTTTCCCGCTGGACGACGATTACGAGGCCGCGCTGGATTCCAAAGTCGCCGACATCAAACAATGCACGCTGGATGGCGAAGCCGACCACATCCTCGCGGCTCGCTTTCTGAAACGCTTCTTGGAGAACGATGTGCCGTGGCTGCATGTGGATCTGTCCGCCAGCCGTTGCGAGGGCGGGCTGGGCAGTGTGGCGAGCGACGTGACGGGGTTTGGTGTGGGGTGGGGGTTGCGGATGTTGCAAGGAAAGTAAGTTTTATTTCAATGTCTGCTTTGTGCAGCCTATTCTGTTCGAAAACTCTAATTTTTAGAAACGCTGAAATCCTGCCAAAAGCCGTCGCATTGGAAAACGCAATTGATTTTCATCGTATAGGCGGATCAGAGGTTCCACAACGAACCATCAGACAAAATTGGGCTTCCTTACATCCTCCTAATATAACTTGCCTAAGACGCTTAAATTATTTTTAGCACCCTGAAAAAAGAGTTTTTCAACAGAATATGCCAATAACTGCCATTCTAGATTGGTTCAAATCGCCACTTAAGTTAAGATGAATGTGAAGGGCTTTTTCAATAGCCTCATTATGAGTGATGCAGAGGTGTTAGCGAGAAAAGGAGAGAAGCAATGAAACTGAAAAAATTGTTAATCCTGTCGGCATTAGTGGTCTGTGCAAGTGCACAGGCCGCAGAAGAACCAGCGGCAAGGGCGGTCGAAGCGGCCAAGGTGTACGTGCAGAAAGGGGAGGAAAGCGCGAAGAAGGCGGCAGAGGAAGCAAGTGAGGCGACGCGCAAGGCCGCGGAAGCGGCCAAGCTGGCTGTAGACAAGGCAGAGCAGGCTGTAAGTGAAGCCTCGCAAAGAACCGCTGAAGCTGCCAAACAGACGACACGGGAGGCCGATAAAGCTGCCAAACTGGCTGTACGGAAGACCACGGAAGCGACCAAGAAAGCGACCGTGGCAACTAAAGAGGCCGCACAGAAGGCCGAAGAAGCAGCTAAAAAAGCGGTCGTAGCGACTAGTGATGCAGCGCAGAAGGCCGAGGAAGCGGCCAAAAAGGCGGCTAAGTCTGGCAAAGAGGCAACGCAGAAAGCCATGGAAGCCACCAGAGATGCTGCGAAAAAAGCCATGGAAGCCACCAGAGATGCTGCCGACAAGGCACTCGAGGTAACCAAGGAAACGGCTCGAAACGTCGAAAATGCCATGAAGAAATAATTCTTAGTGGGCAGGCTGCCTGCTTCAACCTGTGTCGGAAAGTGTGGATCGATAGGCCGGCTCGGTCGGGCATATTTAAAGTGGCTGACGCGCCCAATGCCATTGTACTTTCTAGATGCGCAATGATTGGATAAACTGGTGCAATTCAACAGACATGGGTAATAAATTACATTGCTGTGTCTGCTTGTAGGAAGGTAATCAGGAATTCTGGCGGACAATAACGTGCCAACGTCCGGACGTATGCAAGTTTTCCGCGTAGCGGACGTTCACCATAAAATGAATAAAAGGTGGCATAATTGGCTGCCCCATAACTAACATAACAATGTGGGTTAGTTCGTTGGTACTCGATATAGCCACGCGGGTTTCTCATGTAATGCAGGGGTAAGCAAATTCTCCTTCTTGACGCTTGCGGTTAATTGAGCGCAAGATATATCTGCTGATTTAAAATGTACGGCAAGAAATTGCCGAATCGTGTTTATGTGATGATAAAGGGGGTCTGATATGAAGAATGCTTTGGTTGCAATATTGTTTGTGTTCAGTGTGTCCGTGTGGGGTAGTGCGTTTGCTTGTGATGGCAAAGATAAAGCAATGTCATCAGGTACAAGCGTACCAGCATCACCTGCACCCCCTCCAGCCACATCGAAGTAGTCTCTCAGAAGGTTCATTAGGGACTTGGTTCACCAAGTCCCTTTTTTGTGTGAGCGCCAATAGTGTTCAAATTAGCGCTTTGTGTCGATAGCTCCCTGTCACGACTCTCCGCTATGAGGCGATTTGAATAACGATGATTACGGACAAAGCGGAAACTATAATTCTGATTCATGGACTCTGGATGCACGGCCTTGTCCTGCTACCCCACCAGCGCTGGCTGCGCGCCGAGGGGTTTGCTGTACTCAGATTTTCCTATCCATCTTGGTGGGGCGGCCTAGCCGACAATGTCCATTTGTTATCCAGCTTCGTCAACGAAACTCCCGGTGCTGTCATCCACCTAGTCGCACACAGTCTGGGTGGCTTGGTTGCGCTTAAAATGTTGTCGCAGGAACCCGATGCTCGCATACGCCGTGTCGTCCTGCTGGGTACTCCATATACGGGTTGCCATTGTGGCATCACCCTCGCCGCGCAGCCCGTGCTGACTGTGCTTGTCGGACGCACGTTCAAGGATTGGTTCAGTCTGCCGCGCCCCGCCCTGCACCCCGCGGTAGAGATTGGCGTCATCGCCGGCATCCGTCCTATCGGTTTCGGGCGACTGATTTCCGGACTGGCGCGCCCCAACGATGGGCTCGTTGCGGTAAACGAAACACACATTGCCGCGGCCAGGGACAGCATCACGCTAAATGTCAGTCATTCCGGCATGCTCGCGTCCCGCGTCTGCGCCAGGCAAATCGCCAACTTTCTCAGGACGGGGAACTTCATTCATGCTTAGGCTAATTCTTGCGACGACCCTGTGCCTGCTCATCGTCGGCTGCACAGACATCGCCTACTACGCCCAGGCAACCGAAGGGCAGATGCGGCTCATGGCGGCGACGCGGCCCATTCTGGAAGTGGTCAACGATCCCGCGACAGATCCAGGGTTGCGCCAGCAACTCGAGCGGGCAGTCGCTATACGGGAATTTGCCAGCCGGGAACTCGCCCTGCCGAATAACGGCAGCTATCGCTCCTACTCCGACCCCGGACGTCCCTTTGTCGTCTGGAACGTCTTCGCGGCGCCAGAGTTCTCCGTGGAACCGCAACAGTGGTGCATGGTATTCGTCGGCTGCGTCAACTATCGCGGCTACTATGACAAGAACGACGCAGACCTTTATGCCGGCAAGCTGAGGCAGGCGGGGGCCGACACCTATGTCGGCGGCGTTTCCGCCTATTCCACTCTCGGATATTTCAACGATCCGGTTCTGAATACTTTTCTGCGTTTTGGTGACATGGAAGTCGCACACATCATCTTCCATGAACTTGCCCATCAGCTCGTTTACGCCGAGGGTGATTCCGCCTTCAACGAATCGTTCGCCACGGCCGTCGAGAATGAAGGCATACACCGCTGGCTGGCAAGGTCTGCATCGCCGGAGCGGCTGCGGGATTTCGAGACGCAACAGGAACACAATGCCCAGTTTCATCGGCTAGTGGAAGACAGCCGCGACAAGCTGCGCGCCATGTATGTATCATCGCTGGCTCCTGACGAAAAAAGACGCGCCAAGTTGGAAATGATCACGGAAATGAAGCGTACCTACGCCGGCCTGAAAGCGAGTTGGGGCGGCTATGGCGGTTATGACCAATGGTTCAACCAGCCCCTCAATAACGCCACCTTGGGTTCTGTCACTCTGTACACGCAATGGGTTCCGGCGTTCCAAGCCCTGCTCGAACAGGAAGGAGGGAGTCTGCCGCACTTTTACCTGCGTGTGGCTGGGCTTGCCCATTTACCGAAAACCGAGAGATCGGCGGCGCTCAACCAGCTCTTGCCGAGCCGCACGGCCTCTTCCGAGCCGTCTCCTAACCCACTCGCTTCCAAATAAGCCTTAAAATGGCACACCGATAATCGCCTTCAGGACTGTCTTGTCATGGGATTGTCCCGATGCATACCCAATCCCGACATTAAATTCTCACTTGCCCAAGGTGAAGTCTGCGTCGTGTGCCGTTCTCTGCGACCTTCTGCTTTTAGGCTGCTAAAATCTCCATGCAGGGTGCGGCTGAGTGCCAATAACAGTCGTTCGCGAGTTCCCTCGAATCCAGATGTTGATCGCTTAAAAGGACACGCGATGAAAACCAAATTTCAATATACCGACCGCTACAGCTACCAGGACTTTTACTGAGGCCAACACATTTTTTGGCGAAATTTAGATTTTTGGAGAGTATTATGCGAATGGAAACTTATGGGGGTCATCCATGAAATTTAGAGCACTCATACCATTAATCACATTCTCACTGTCTGCATGTACGCCAGTGGTTTTGACCAAACCGGGAGCAGACGTTAATCAATCAGCCCAACTTAAGACAGCTGTTGATCAAATAATCAGAGAGAACCAAGAAGCGTGCAAGCGTGAGGAGTACAAACCTCTTTACCTCAAATCTGCGTGCAAGGTTACCGATATTTCTGTTGAGCAACTTGCTGACACATCCAGAATTTCAGCTACTGAAAAATTACTTTTTCAGAAATTACGATCAGAGAGCCAGGCACATATAGAAAAAGCTGCTTCAGCATATCGCTCTTATGGAGGAGCCCAAGGCCTCGATGGGGCATTGATTCTTGAACGAACAGAGAGACTTTTCGAAAAAAACGCTCAAGATTTGTATGAAGGCACAATTTCATGGGGCGATTATAGTAAGCATCGTAAGGAAATTCAGCAGTTCTATCTTGACGAATTTGATAAGACAATTAGACCAAAATAGGTCGCTGATAATGACGATCTACCCGTGTGTGGATTTATCCAGCCAGCTCTATCAATTCCAGCGATCTCCACGGTTATTTTTAGATTTAATCAATTCCGCCTTGTTGAGTTCCCGTTTTCAGGAGGTTTAAAGATGCAAGATGGCATGCGGCTCCATGCCAACAGATGACGTTCGAGAATTATTTCGATATCAGTCGTTCGGCAAAACGGGGAATTGGACCAAAATATCCGCTACCGCCCGGAATGCGGTTAAAGGAATATTGCACGACACTTCTGCTTGGGAAAAACACTTTGTCTCAATTAGTGCCGCTCCTGTTGCCGTTCAGGAATTAATGTAGCGCTCCATCTGTTCGATGATGAAACCTTGATCGGACATCTTAGCCTTGACCAGGTCTCCAATCGAGACGATGCCGAGGATATTCTGTTGTTCGTCGAGTACCGGCAGGTGGCGGAAATAACGCTCGGTCATCAACGCTAACCCCTGCGAAACCTCCACATCCGGCGTCACGAAACGCACTTTCTCTGTCATCACCTCGCCCACCAAAACCTCCCGCGGGTTGCGACCTACCGCCGAGACCTTATGTAGGCAGTCGCGTTCGGTGAAGATTCCAGTCAGCTTGTTCCTGTCGACGACCATGACAGCTCCTATATCGCGGTCACACATTAACTTCATGGCGTACTGTACCGTATCGCTGGGCGCCACAGTTGTGAGTGGTTTTGTTTTCTGGGCCAGTATTTGTTTAATCTTTATCATGATTTCCTCCCGCTTGGTCTTGCTGGTTGAAGTATCCTCAAACACTGTACCCCAGTCAACACACTTTCAATATTTTGACAGTCCCTTTTGTG
>CAVRKV010000005.1:0-61896 GCA_963721755.1 uncultured beta proteobacterium | reverse complement strand
AGCGGCGCGAAACCGTCGCACCTCAAGCTGGAGTTGACCGAAAGCATCGTGTTGGAAAACGTCGAAGACACCATCAGCAAGATGCATGAAATAAAAGCATTGGGGGTCAGTTTCTCGATGGATGATTTCGGCACAGGTTATTCTTCGTTGCAATACCTCAAGCGGCTACCGCTGGACCAGATCAAGATCGATCGATCTTTTGTGCGCGATATAGCCACTGACCCTAACGATGCCGCCATCGTGCAGACCATTATCGCCATGACCGAAACATTAAGGCTGTATGTGATTGCTGAGGGAGTGGAAACAGAAGCCCAGCGCGAGTTTCTTGAACTGCGCGGTTGCCATGCCTTTCAGGGGTTTTTATTCAGCAAGCCGCTGCCATTGGATGAGTTCGAGCGGTTGCTGAAACGTACTTAACCGGACTCTCATCTGACAGAATTCTTGTCGTTTTTAACGCACATCAATATCGAATTTGAACAGTGATAATCCAGTTACTAAATTTGTCAGAACCGGCGATCCAACCACGACTCGAATGCTGACCGTCTGCTGTTAGAAAAGGTGAATATCCAGAATGTGTGGCGGGCTCAACCGATCGATGCAACACATGCGTTAAATCTGTCTGCTGGTGTCTCGTACGCTAAAGTTTTACGAGGTCGTTCATTTAACTGTCGAGCCACTGCATTCAGCTTTGCTTGAGAGTGTACCGATATGTCTGTTCCTTTTGGGAAATACTGTCTAAGCAATCGATTGGTGTTCTCATTGGAACCACGCTGCCACGGACTGCTAGGATCACAAAAGTAGACATCGACATTGGTTGCCATCGCAAAGCGCTGATGATCTGCCAGCTCTTTTCCCCTATCCCAGGTCAGTGATTTATACAGCTCGTTCGGTAACTTCTTCGACTGTTTGATCAGCGCCGACACCACACTTTCCGTGTCTTTGTTCTTGACCTTAACCAGCATGACATAGCGTGATTGACGTTCAACCAGCGTCGCTATGTAACTATTTTTTGAACCGGCGACGAGATCACCTTCCCAATGACCCGGAACAGCCCGATCCTCCACTGACGCCGGACGCTCACGGATGGACACCGCATTCTTGGTTTGTCCTAGCCCATCCCGCTTTAGGCTTGCATGTTTGGATCGACGTATCGCGCGTTGGGTTCTGAGGTATTGCTGCAGTTCTTTCTTCAGCACGCCACGGGCTTGAACAAACAGGCTTCGATAGATGGTCTCGTGTGACACTTGATTGAGCTCTTCTTCTGGATATTCTCTTTTCAGCCAACCGGCGATCTGTTCCGGTGACCAGTTTAACTGGAGCTTTGCCGCTACGGTTCGACTTAATGGTCGATTACAAGCGAGTTTACACAGTTTTGGGCGATGCGCTCGATCCCAGGCGGCTTGATCAGCTTGCGCGGCCCTATAGTTATCATCGCCATCATTGCGCTTGATTTCACGGCTGATCGTTGAGGGCGAGCGTCCCGGTTGGGCAGCTATAGCACGCAAGGATAGATGACTGGCAACCCCTCTCGAAATCTCTTCTCGCTCTGAAAGCGTTAGTGCCAACCTTGATCGCTGCCGAGGCGGAGGACGAATTCCACCACTAGGCGCCAACTGACCAAAGATTGAGCCTGAAGGCCTATCAAATACTCGTCCAATTGATTTTAGAGATTCTCCACGTTGCCAGCGATTCCACATCACTGCTTTTTGTTCTTCAGTGTAATAAATTCGAGTTTTGTATTTCATTTTCGACACTCCATCTTTTAATCTAATGATAGAGTGTTGCGTCGATCGGTTGAGCCCGCCACACATTCCCGCCCTTCGTATAGAGTCTGTTGTCTCCCCCGCATAGCCATCGAAAGCTAGAGCCTTCTGGGTTTACGCATAATAGATCCGTGGTCTTTGCTTCATCTGCAACACTCCTTCTTCTGCTTACGCAGATTCTAGTATGTTGCATCGACCGGTTGAATCCGCAGCACGAAGCCGAACTCGATGTTGCCAAATTGCTTGCCGCAAAGCAGGCGGTCGCGAAAGGCAGCTTTCTGGCGTCAGAAAGTGAACGAAGCAGACCCTACAAGCCTTTTGCTTCCATCAAAAAAAATGCCAGAAACGAAGCGGACACCAAACTCAGTGCAAGCCCTTGTATAGCGATGTAGCTAAAGTATATGCGCTTTAGCGTCTTTGCACGCTTTAGATTCGATGAGACGTCTGCGCTTGCTTGAGAAGTTGTCAAGATGCCTTCAAAGATAACACCGAAGAACAGAGCGAGCAGAGCGCATACGAATTGAAATTTAAAGGTGGAAATTGTTAGAAAGGCATAAGGTGAGTCAAACCTATAAGTGGCGTAAAGCGTTACCAAGCCCCCCAAAACAAGCACATCCCCTTTCATGTAGAACAAACAGGAGTTGCGGATCCTATCAATCAGCGCGTCAAATGAGATTTCGTTCACTTCGCGTAGCTCTTTCCTTATTTGGTTTGGGACAAAGAATATTCCATAAGCGTCTTATTGAATAGGGCGAAACTCCTGCCGTAGATACCTCATTCAGTTGTACCTGGCAATGCCAGCCAAAAACTGACCATCATAGTTATCATGGCAGCTTTTGGCACACTGCGGCAGGTCATGATGCCATATTAACAGCAGCAGCCACTCGTAAAGCACAGCCCGCGACACATTGCAGAAGTTCAGCGTTGCGTAAAGCGGACGTTGACCGTCGTATCTCAATCCGTAGGTCGTGATTCACTTTTGTAGCGTCGGCCTTGGCGGATTTTCCCCGCAAATGACAATCAGGCCGTGGATAATTCGTGGCCCTCGCCCAACTCGCCGGGTTTTACATGATCGCTGGCGAACAGCATATACATCGCAGGCACCACCAATAGCGTGAACAGAGTACCGATGGAAAGACCGCTGGCAATCACTAGACCCATGTTAAAGCGCGATGCCGCGCCAGCACCGCTGGCGGTGATCAACGGGATGACCCCCAGCACCATTGCGGCGGTAGTCATCAGGATCGGCCGTAGTCGGATGCTGGCCGCTAGTTCGATCGCCTCGCGCTTGGTCTTGCCTGCCTGGCGGAGATTATTGGCAAACTGCACAATCAGGATGCCGTGTTTACTGATCAGGCCCATCAATGTCACCAGCCCAACCTGGGTATAAATATTCAGGCTGGAACCGCCGACGCTGAGGCTGATAAAGATCAATGCACCTGCAATTGACATCGGCACAGACACCAGTATGATGAAGGGATCGCGGAAACTTTCGAATTGCGCCGCCAGCGCAAGGAAGATGATGACCAGCGCGAAGGCGAACATCGCCACGAAACCGCTGGATTCCTGCATGAACTGGCGGGATTGCCCGCCGTAGTCTATCGAATAGCCCTGCGGCAATGTCCTGCCGGCCAGGTCCTTGAGATAACCCAGTGCTTCGCCGGTCGTCACGCCGGGTAGTGCCACGCCTTGTACAGTTGCCGCGTTGAGTTGCTGGAAATGATTCAGTGATTCCGGAGTCGTTTTGGACGTGATGTGAACGACACTGGACAAAGGCACGGAGGTACCGCTTGCGGCACGGATGTAATAATCGAGCAACTGTGAAGTGTTCAGTCGGTAGCGCTGCTGCACCTGCGGCATAACCTTGTATGAGCGTCCCGCCAAGCTGAAGTAATTGACATAGCCGCCGCCCAGCATGGCGGCAAGCGAGTTGCCGATATCCTGCATGGATAGGCCGAGCAGGGCGGCCTTGTTGCGGTCTATTTCCACGGTGGATTGCGGCAGGTCAATACGCAGGTCCGAATTGATGAACATGAACATGCCGCTCGTCTGCGCCTGCTGCAAAAACTCCTGCACCACATCGTTCAAACGCTCGAAGGGATCGGTGGTGCCGATGACGAATTGTATCGGCAGGCCGCGGCTGCCCGGAAGCGAAGGCGGCTGGAACGATACCGCTTGCGCGCCGGTAATATTGTTCAATTCCTGCTGCACCACCGGCTGCAATTCGTTCGACGTCTTGCCGCGTTCGTCCCATGGTTTCAGCACCATACCGGCGACCATCCGGCCGGGCACGTCAAGCTGAAAAACGTGGTCAGTCTCCGGATGCGCGGCAAAGATACGGTAGTTTTGCTGCGCATAGGGATCACGCTGCTGCAGCGTCGAATTAGGCGCCGCTGTAAGTAAAGAAACAACGATGCCCTGATCTTCCTGTGGCGCCAGTTCGTGCTTGGCGGCAGCATACAAAAAGTAAATGCTGCCCAGCACAATCACGGCAAACACCGCTGTCACCGGCAGATAGTCGAGCGATCCGTGCAGACTGCGCGTATATAGCTGGCGCACTTTTTCGAAGCTTGTGTCGATGAAATGCACGGCACGGGACTCCAGGCTGGCATCCTGCGCAAGATGCGGCTTGAGCAGGCGCGAGCACATCATCGGCGACAACGTCAGCGCAACGATGGCGGAGACGGTGACAGTACCAACCAGGGTGAAGGCGAATTCGGTGAACAATGCGCCGGTCAGGCCGCCCTGAAAACCTATCGGCACATACACCGAGACCAACACGATGGTCATGGCGATAATCGGGCCGGCCAGCTCGCGCGCCGCCTGGATCGCGGCGGGCATTGGCGCCATGCCGGTCTCGATGTGACGGTTGACGTTTTCCACCACAATGATGGCATCGTCCACCACTAGACCGATAGCGAGGACGAAGGCGAGCAGGGTCAGCAGATTGATCGAGAAGCCGAAGGCCAGCATCAAAGTGAAGGTTCCGATCAGCGACAGTGGAATGGCTATCACCGGAATCAGCACCGAACGCGGCGAACCGAGAAAGGCGAAGACCACGAACGTGATGATTAACAGCGCTTCGGCCAGTGTCTTGAGCACTTCGTGGATCGAGCTGTTTACGAAACGGGTGGAATCGTAGACGACCTTGGCTTCTATGCCTTGTGGCAACTGTGCCTGGATCTCAGGCATCGTGTCGTTAACCCCTTTGACCACATCCAGCAAATTGGCGGTGGGTGCCACCTGAATGCCAATATACACCGCACTTTTGCCGTCAAAAGCCACCTCAGTGTCATAGTTTTCCGCGCCCAGCGTAACATTAGCGACGTCCTGCAACCTCACCATGGCATTCTCCGATTGCCTGATTACAAGGTTGCGGAATTCTTCCACCGAGTGCAGATTGGTAGAAGCATTAAGATTAGTCTGCACCATAAGTCCCTTGGTGTTGCCTACGCCGGACAGGAAATCGTTTTGCGCCAGCGCCGTGCTGACATCGGCTGCGGACAGACCATAGGCCGCCATTTTTTTCGGGTCAAGCCATGCGCGTAGGGCAAAATTCTTGCTGCCGATCAGCTCGGCGGTCTGCACGCCATCCACCGACTGCAGTTTGGGCTGCACCACGCGCAACAGGTAATCCGTGATGTAATTGGACGGCAGCACCTTGCTGGAGAAACCGATATACATGGCATCAAGGGTCTGGCCGATGCTGATGGTCATTACCGGTTTTTGCGTTTCCGGAGGCAACTGGTTAAGCACGGCAGTGATCTGGGCGTTCATCTCGGTAAGCGCCTTGTCCGAATCGTAATTCAGCTTCAGGGTCGCGGTGATCACGCTGCTGCTGTTGGTGCTGGTTGAGGTCATGTAATCTATGCCATTGACCTGAGCAATGGAATTTTCCAGCGGCGTGGTGATGAAGCCGGCAACCAGGTCTGGATCGGCACCGAAATAGGTCGTGCTCACAGTGATCACCGCATTTTGCGTGCGCGGAAACTGAAACACCGGCAGGATGCCGAATGAGCGCAGCCCCAGCACTAGCAGGACTAGGCTGATGACCACGGCCAACACCGGCCGCCGGATGAAAAGATCGGTAAATTTCATTGCAGTTGTCCCGTGTTATTCATCCCTCGGCTGGGGATGAGGCTCATTGCTCGGTTGGATATCATTGTTGACCATAATGGGAGAGCCGTTGTGCAGCTTGACCTGCCCTGCGGTCACCACCGTATCGCCCTCCTTGATCCCTTTCAGCACGGCCACCTGGTCGCCGCGCGTTTCGCCGGTCGTGACGAACACCTGTTTGACGACGAATTTCGGTTTACCCTTGTCGTCCGTACCCTGCTGCTCGGCAAGGAACACGATATTCCCATACGGGTTATAGGTGACCGCGGTTTGCGGCAGCGTGATATAGCGCTGCGGCTTGCCGGTGGAGATGTCCACGGTTGCATACATGCCGGTCAGCAACCGGCGGCCGGGATTCTTCAGCTCCGCCCGAACCTTGACGTTCAGTGTGGTACTGTCGACCTCCGGGTTGATCACAATGATTCTCCCGGCAAATTGCTCACCCGGATAAGCATCGGAGGTGGCAGTCACCTTCTGTCCATGGCTGATCATGCTGATGTTTTGCTGCGGCACCGAAAAATCCAGAAAGATCGGATCGAGCGCCTGCAGCGAAACTACCGGCGTGCCGGCATTCAGGTATTGCCCCACGCTCACTTGGCGGATACCGACACGGCCCGAGAATAGCGCGTGGATGAACTTCTTGTTTACCAGTGCCTGCTGTTCGGCTGCATTGGCATCAGCCTGCATCAGGTTTGCCTTGTCTGCATCCAGCGTCTGCTGGCTGACCGCCTTGAATTCGAATTGCTGCTTGTCGCGCTCGTAAGTGGTTTTTGCCAGCGCGGAGGCAGCCTGTAGCGAGTGCAGTCTGGCGATGTCATTGTCGTGAACCAGTTCAAACAGCACCATTCCCTTCTCGACGTCTTCGCCCTGCTTGAAGTTGATGGCGGATACGATGCCTGCCACCTCGGGGCTGACTTCCACGCCGTTGATCGCGCGCAAGCTGCCTACTGCTTCGAGCTGCGGCTGCCATTCCTGATAGCCGACGCTTATGGTTGAAACCGTCTGCGGAGCGTTTCCCATGGAAGACATGAATTTTTTCATCATGTGTCCCTTGAACGCCTGGAAGCCGAATATGCCGCCGAATACCGCACCGGCCAAAACGAGCATGATCACCATTCGTTTTGTCATCGTAGCTGTCTCCGTTATATCTGCTGCTGGTTGATCACGAAATTCATTGTTTGCCTTCCCCTGATTGTTGGCCTGTGGGCGTACCCGCTATATCGCCACGATTCCACCAGCCGCCGCCCAATGATTGAAACAAGGCGGCGGTATCGGCATAACGGCTGGCCCTTGCCTGTGCCAGTGCGATCCTGGTTTGCTGGTACGCTTGCTGGGCATTGAGCAGTGCCACATAACTTGCTGCACCGGCCTGGTACTGCTTGCGCGTGATATCGAGGCTGTCGGACGCAGACTGTGCGGCCACCATCTGCCCCTGCAAGACACCCGCATCGAACTGCAACGCTTCCAGCACATTGGCAACATCCTGAAACGCCGACAGAACAGTGCTTCTGTACTGTGCTGCCGCCCCGTCATAGGCGGCGACTGCGGCGCTACGCTGGTGTTGCAGCATGCCGCCGTTTAACAGTGGCTGAGTCAGATTGGCCCCGATGGTCCACACTCCGGATCCCGATGAAAGCAGGCCGCCGGCACCGGTGGCCACGGAACCGACATTGCCGCTGAGTGTGAACTGCGGAAACAGATTGGCCGTGGCCACGCCAACCTTGGCGCTGGCCGCATGCAACAACGATTCCGCAGCAAGGATGTCGGGACGCTGCTCCACCAGCCTGGAGGGCAGGCTGACCGGCAGTTCCTGGGGAAGCTGCAGCATATCAAGGTCAAACGCTTCGCCAGAGTCTTCGCTGGGGAAATAACCGGCGAGCGTGGCCAATTGGTTGCGGATCAGCGCCAATTGTTTTTCCAGCAACGGCAGGGTGGCGCGGGTTTGCGCCAGCACGGTTTGCTGCGCCAGGACGCTGGACAGTGAAACCGCCCCCACGCTGTATTGGTGCTGCAGCATTTCGAGCTGCTGGCTTTCGGCGTCAATGATCTCCTGGGTTGCCATGATCTGTGCGCCCAATGAGGCTTCCTGAACAGCCGTCGTCACCACATTCGATGTCAGCGTCAGATAGGCCCCTTCAAGCTGGAAACGTTCGAACTCCTTCTGCGCCTCCAAAGACTCCAGCGTCCTGCGCGCCGCGCCGAATAAATCTATGCCATAGGAAACGCTGACCGAGGCGTTGTACAGTGTAAACAATGGGCCCGGAACACCCGGTTCAGCAAGCTGGGCGCCATTGTACTTTTCCCGGACTGCAGAACCACTGGCATTGACAGCGGGGAACAGCACCCCTTCCGCCGCATAGATGTTTTCCTGCGCCTGACGCAACGTGGCCTGCGCCGCTTCAAGATTCGGATTGGCCTTCAGCGCCCGATCCACCAGCCGGTTCAGGGAAGGCGAATGGAATAATGTCCACCACTGGGCCTGAATATCCAGGCCTTCCACGAACTGCTGTGATTGGGCAGCGGCGGCGTCTGCTGGATAGGGATGTGCGGGCAGCGGCTCGGCGGTATAACCCTTCACAGACGGGGGCGCCGGCCGTTGAAAATCCGGCCCCACGGCACAGCCCGCCGCCAGCAATACCAGGGCAGAAGCGGCAGCAATTTTTTTTATCGGTTTATTCACAATGCAACCGTGGCAGATTCAAGTTCGAGGTGTAACAACTAACGGTTGCTTAGTGTAGTGCATCCTCTTTATCTTCACCATCTTGCCTTACCCATCCGCTCACGGGCTATCAGCAGTTCCGCCGCGAACAAAGCGTCGGCATGGCAGATAAAGGTGAGCTGTTGCATAATGGATTCTGTCCGGATGAATGGGCGAGATTGTAATCCAACGCTTTCGCCTAACCAGTTTTTTTGGCGAGTTCCTTGAGAGCCGCCAAGGAAAATTCCGCGATATGCTCGCCAATCGCTTCGATTTCTTTGCGGTCGTAGCGCAACCTGGGGTGCAGGCGTTGCAACACCGGATGCGAATGACGGTAGAACAAGCGCTGGCCAACGATGCTGTGCACACAGCCGCGCAGTTCCGGCTCGCTGACTTTATCACCGACGATCTCACGCACCAGATTGCCTAAAAACTCATGCAGGGGAGCGATGGCCTCACGCACGATTTTATCCAGCGCCGGGGTAGGGTCGGCCAGCTCGCGCACCATTATCCTGCATTGCGAGGAAGGATTTTTTTCGTCGAGCAGCATCAGCATAAAATCACGCAGGAACAGGCGCAAGCGTTTCTTCGGACATTCGGATAACTTGGCATTGGCTTTTTGCATTACCGCGAGCGGCGCAAAGTTCAACGCTTCGGCAAACAGGGCGTCCTTGCTGCCAAAATGATAATTCACCGCTGCAACGTTTGCATCGGCAAGGCGACAGATCTCGCGTACTGTCGCCCCCTGAAAACTGTGTCGCGAAAATACTTCGCGCGCAGCTTCCAACAAACGCTCGCGCGTCTGTTCGCTGGCGGTTCTGGTTTCGGATTCGATCATCATTGGCTGCTGTCCGGTTGCGCTTTTCCTTGTTCCGAATTGCCCGCGACCTTCCGCTATTGGCACTGAGCGGAACCCCATAGTATCAAACTCGCTGCCATAAAGCTGCCGGCCACCACGGCCAGTATAATCGCGGCTTCAGAGTGGTATCAACTTTTCGATAGAGAGTGCCATCAAAAATGATATCAGTATTAATTGACGGCGCTACACGCTGCTGAATATGCGAGGGAATACGCTGGTGTCGAGTCCTCGTAACGCGTAGGTCGGAGGTTCGATTCCTCTCTCCAGCACCAGTAAAACAAGGGGTTACATGATATGTAGCTCCTTTTTATTTTTACCGTAGACCGCAGACCCACAGATTCTGTAGTGTTGAGACCGACATCAAAAGTCACATCACTTTTAGCAGTGAAAAGTGCGTTGGTCTACCACGGTGAAAACTGTTTAACCAACAGCAGCGAGTTGTTCAGACTGGATAGCCGAGTTGAAGTCGAACCTGTCGCGCGGCACATCACCGATAGCGCGCAGCTCACCCTTATAGCCGTAACGCTCGCGCAACAGGCGGGCGGTCGAAAAGCCTTTGCCGTCGGTAAACTTATCAATATCGACGGCGATCACAGTGAAGTCGTCAATATCGTGCTCAATCGCCTCCACACTTTCTTCGGCAGCAAGCCAGATGCCGAGCGGCCAACCGTGTTCATATTCGCGATGTATCAGTTCGGCACGACGCGCTTTCCATACCGACAGCGGCACCAACACCGGCCCCACCGGCAACCTCACGCTATGCGGAGTATCGTCTTCCATAAGGGTCAGGGTTCTCCATCCATCCGACACGATGAGGCCATTCTCGATCAACATAAACATAGACTGCCTTCCTTTCTTTATCTCGAACAATAGATAAATAAAATGCTTCAATCTCAACTTGTTGAGGAGCAGTCTAGAGCTATTGTATATGCCTGTGAAATACTTATATGTTACTTTTAAATAGCTATTGGATATATAAGGCGGCAGGGGGGTAGAAGTACACCGCGACGATGACATGGTCATGCCGCGCCCCAGCGAATTAGACCCGGTCGGCTAATGTACGCCTGCATTGAGAATTAATGCGAATGGCAGGTAGTGCCGATAATGGAGAAGGTTTTGCTGTCGAAAAACTGGGACGTTGAACAGAGCAGGCCAAAACAGGAGTTCCGGTTCAGTATTCTAATGCACCCTATATTTTTTCAACCAGAGCGATTTCGTCATCAGTGAGACCGTAAAGCGAGTATACCAATTTGTCTATCTGCTTATCTGTCGCGGCTATCTGGCGTTGCAGCAAGGTGGTACAATATGTAGCGCAAGTTGCGAGCGACTGCTTACAGGAAGGCTGTTACAAGGAACGAAGTTCTGCTCCGTGCCGACAGCGGTCTTCAAAAGATTCCTCTATGCTAACGATTAATTTTAAAATATTTGCCGTAGTTGCTGGATAACGCGCTTAGAAAAGTCGGGATTTAGGCATGCAAGAACGAACCTAGAACGCAGTCGGCTGGATAGAGAACTCGCCCCTGCTTCCATGGCTATATTCCATTTCTCAATCAATGGACGATGTGTTTTTTTTGTAAGCGATGATTATTACTCAGCAATTCGTCCGATCTGATTTTTCAAGGTTATTTGCAATTAAGGGAGAGGAGTGAAATTGTTCGCTGTTACACTAATCGATCAGCAACATCAGGAACTCGTTAACCTGCTTAACAGACTGAACAATGCTGTGAAAAATAACAAGTCGCGGGAAGATATTTACCGGATCATTGACGACGTAATTGCATTTACACGTTTACACTTTGCAACCGAAGAGCAGCTTATGATTCAGTCTGGATATCCTGATATTGAGTGGCACAAGGATAAGCACAAGCAGCTGATGCAGGACGCGCTCCATCTCAAAGGGAAATTAGCCTATGTTGGAGAAGAAATGTTCACGGATTGGTTCAATCACTGGCCGTTCAACAGAGTACTCGCGCATATTCAATATGCAGACAAACAGTTTGAAGACCACCTTCTCCAGAGTGGCATGAAGGAATAACGTCTTAGTGCTGCTAGTGTAAACATTATAGGTTTTTTCTTGGCTTGGAATGTTACGCAACCTGCTTGTTACTTTCAACCATATACCGGCAGCTTGAATATCAGTTAATTTTAGATACCTTAGATTTTCTACCCGGCGATGCTGGTGGGGTTATCCCAATCAATCTGCATCGAATTCCTTCGATTTTTTTGCCCTCCAGAAATCTAGTTGATTGATAAGTCATAATCTCACCCTTAGCAGCAAGCTCTGCCAAATACAGGCGTGTCTTCGAAAGCGAGAGGCCAGCAGCTACAGCAATCTCTGCATCCAGTTTCTCGCCATTCTTTTTTAAAAATTGCAGAATTTGTTCCATTCGAGTTCCTAAATAAATCATCGTTATCCCAACGATCAAGGCAATATCGGACTGAATTGGTAGGAATTGGTTCCGTAACTCCTGGTTGGCTTATCTCAGCGCCGACGCCGTTGTCTTTGATGCTGGAATTGATGATGGTCTCCGCATCAAATAGTTGCAGAGGAAACGCCATGAGTATCGTCAAACGCGGAAGCAGTAAAAACTGGTACATTCAGTTCCTTGTTCGTCTCTTACATATTCTTGTTCTCGATCATGTCGTGCATAATCGGCGGGAGGATGATTTCTATCGCGTGGCTCATCTTGCCTCCGGGCACGACTAGCGTGTTGGCGCGGGACATGAATGAGTTTGGGATCATGTTGAGCATATAGGGAAAGTTCACACCCTTGGGATCGCGGAAACGGATCACCACGAAGCTTTCATCGGGTGTCGGAATGTCGCGCGCGATGAACGGATTGGAAGTATCCACGGTGGCCACACGCTGAAAGTTGATATGGGTGCGCGAAAATTGCGGGGTGATGAACTTGATGTAGTCCGGCATGCGGCGCATGATGGTATCCACCGTCGCTTCCGCTGAATAGCCGCGCTCTGCGGCATCGCGGTGTATCTTCTGGATCCACTCCAGGTTGACCACCGGCACCACGCCGATCCCCAGATCCACATATTTGGCCACGTCGATCTTGCCGTCTTTAGCCAGGCCGTGCAGTCCTTCATAAAATAGCAGGTCTGAATCTTCTTCGATGTCTTCTCACGGCGTGAAAACACCCGGCTTCAGGTCAGTCAGGCCAAAGTGCTTGTTATGCCGTTCCGCTTCTGCTTCGCTATGCACATAGTAACGGCGTTTGCACATACCAGTTTCACCATAGGTTTTGAAAGTTTCTTCGATCTTGTCGAAGTGGTTGGCTTCCGGGCCGAAATGACTGAAGGTGTTGTTGCCGGCCTTGGCTGCTTCTGCGGCGGCGGCGCGAAAAGCCATACGATCCAGACTGTGCAGACTGCCACCTTCAATGATCGCCGCATGAATTCCTTTTACGCCGCGGACTAGAGTTCGTCGCTCGACACTGGGGGGAGGATTGTTGTGGTTCTGTCTTTGTTCACGGCGGAATAGGTTTTCAAAGGCACGTTTTACCGTAGTGGTGCGAGTACCGGATGAACCGGTCACGGCAATCACGGGATGCTTGCGAGACATAGTGAACTCTCCTGAGGGGATTTATAAAATTTTATGTGGCAATTCTATCCCTAGTTTCAACGTGCTACTATGGTACTTACGCTACCGCCTGGGCCGATGTGATTTACCAATCCCGACTAATTTATTGAACTATTAGCCGCATGCCTAGTCTATGATTTCGTTGGCGAAAGCCAACAACACGTTTCTCTCCTCCCTGAGCGTGTTGTCTTAACATCCCCTTGTTAAGGCACTTGCCCCTGTTCCGTAAGGTTCGGGGGCATTTTTTTTGCCGTTGTCTTTGATGCTGGAATTGATGATGGTCTCGGTATCAAATAACCGTATCGGAAACGTCATGTCAGTCGTCAAACGAGGAAACAGCAAAAATTGGTACATCCATTTCCAGTTCAATGGGCAGACCTACATCCGGTCATCCAGAACGACCAACAAGAAAGTCGCCGAGTCTATGGAGATCGAGTGGAAGGCAAAGCTGCATTCAGAGCAGTACCAAGGCCGTAAACAGCGGATCACGTTGGCCGATGCATTCCATCAGTACAAGCTATCAAAGCAGGGGATTGCCAGCTACCGCAACCTGATTGCGCATGAGACGGTATTGCACCGACTGCTGCCAATGAAGAAGCATATCGACGAAATTACCTCACGTGACTTGGAGAAATTTAAGCGTGGCCGCATCGCCGAGGGTGTGGGTGCCGAATCGATCAAGTACGGCTTGCTAGTGATCCGTGGCACATTGAAGTTTGCACAGCAGCTTGGCTACCAAGTCAGCGATATTACGTTTCCTCAAATCAAGCTACCGAAAAACTCACTTCGCTACCTGTCCGATGATGAAGAGCGTCGCTTGCTCGTGGCACTCGACCCCATGCGTCACGGTACTGGACTTCCACCAGTAGAAGCACGTTCAGCCGAGATGCGACGCGCGTTGCAAGACGCATACGACCTGGTGGTTCTGCTACTCGACACCGGCGCGCGCTATTCGGAAATCGCAAACATCGAGTGGTCACGCATCGACCTCGCCAGCCGAACAATCCATTTATGGCGGCAGAAAGTGCAAAACGAGATGGTTTTGTACATGACGGATCGGGTGTTTGAGGTATTGTCGCGCAGAGAAGCAACCAAGGCCAGCCGCTTTGTGTTCTGCAACAGGAATGGTGAAGCGCGAGGGTACTCTGCGATGTCGATCAGAAAGGCTATTAAACGGGCTGGCTTGCGTGATTGTCGGATACACACTTTGAGGCATACGCATGCTTCACGGCTGATCCAGAATGGAATGTCGGTTTATGAGGTTAAGGAAATTCTTGGGCATTGCGATATAAAGACCACGTTAAGGTATGCGCATTTAGAACAGCGGCAGGTCACGTCAAAGGCGAGGGATGTAATTAATAGGTTGAATGGGAAGCGGTGAACGGCTAGTATTGGCAGAGAAGCGGACATTTGAATGTCCATTATTTGGTCAGCATAACAGGCTCAGGTCGGCCAATAGGAGACAGTCGCGAATGGCTGCGTTCCAGCAGGCAATATGGCAACATAAAACACCATTGTTTGCCAACAGCGCACATTCACGAATGCCTCCAAATTCAGGTGAACGACAAATGAAACGACTGATTATCCTGTATATTTTCCTCGTGTCCAGCATGTGGTGCGGTTTGGCAATGGCGCATGCTCTGCTGGAGCGGAGCGTGCCAGCATCGGGAGCGATTTTGAACAGTGTTCCTGCCACTGTCACCCTTTTTTTTGATGCTGAACTGGAGCCTGTTTTCAGCAAGCTGATAGTAAAGAACAATCAAGAAGAGAAGGTAAGTCAGGGTAATGGCGATATTGCATCAGGTGCCCCCAAATCTTTAACAGCCAAGCTTTCAACCAAGGCAAAAGGCGCCTATCACGTCTATTGGGATGTGGTTAGCCGAGACGGGCATCGCGCCAGTGGCGATTTCACTTTTACCATCCAATGATCGAGATTCACGGTCTGCACGTTCTCCTCAACTTTTTCGGTTTCTCGGTTCTATTTACTTTCTATGGCCTTTTAATTTCAAAAATATGGCTGGTGCCAGCTGACGCTTTTGACTTGCCTGACTTTTATACACGATGGCGACAAATTATCGGTGAGTGTCTTGCATTACTGGCCTTGACGGGCATTATGCTCCTGCTGGTGCGCACGGCTGAAATGGACAACGGTACGCTGATAGATATTCTTGCCGATCTGCCGACGGTATTGACGCGAACACACTTTGGTTTCATCTGGGCATTACATCTAATTACGCTTCTTTTGCTATGGGTATGTTGTGCCGTTTTTCTCACCAACTCGCCATCCAAAATATGGACGGCGTTCATGATATTCGGAATGCTGGTATTGGCCTTTACCTACAGCGCTTCATCTCATGCGAGTGACAATGGCGATTTCACCTTTGCGGAATTGAATGACTGGGTACATGTCGTCTCAACCTCCATTTGGGGCGGCAGCATTTTTATTTCGGCATTTCTTATCTTTCCGTTATTACAGAGTCAACATTCTCTGATCACCATAGCGGCCAGGCGCTTGTCCAGATTGGCCGGGGTGGCGCTGGCATTCGTGCTTGTGACTGGAATAAATAATTCATCATTCCAGTTACGTAACCTCGATGCATTGACCAATACCAATTACGGCCGTGTGTTGGCCGTCAAGCTGGTTTTTGTGGGAGTGTTAATACTGATTGGTGCATTAAACCGGTTCGTTATCATTTCGTGGGTCAAACAATATGAGGCCGGCAATTCGTCCGCTGTTGATAAGCGCTTGCGTTTGGCCTTCAGTGCGCTGACCGTGGATGCTGCTTTCGTTTTGCTGGCAATAATCATGGCGGCAATTCTGATTCAAAAAGAGCCAAGCTGAAGTTGCGGCGGTGCGTCTGTCAGAGCTTATTCTTAACAGCGCCACCACGAACCCGAAATATAACCAGTCAGCAATATGCCCACTCGAAATATGGGTGACTGAGAATGCAGCCTACAGAATCTTTAGAATCAGGCCGGTGGTGGCGACCAGAAGGCAACCAAGTAGTAGATCCCCCAAATAAACAGGATCGCTACCACACCTTTGAGCCATAGCGGGATATTGCCGTGTTTTTCCTGTATGCCGGAGTCCTTATATAAGTAGACTGGATTTTGTGAGTGCGAGGAACCAGATTCCTGCTGCTCACCTGACGGATTGCGTTTTGAATCGATTTCGCTATTCATTGGAAGCCCCCTTTTGTCTAAACGCCACCTTCGCCAACATGCTGGCTGGCTGGCCGATTTGTAGCACCGCAGTTTCTATTTGCCCCTTATCTGCAGCAGTTGAAATGTCTTGCCAGAGCTGTTTGCGGGATTTTTGCTCATCATTAGCCTGCAAACCAGCCTGCTGCAATTCTTGCATGTGGGCATCAACGCGCAGGGACTGGATGAAATGTACGGCATCCCAAACATCCTGCGGACTGAGGATGCCTTGAAATGCGGGCATCGGCGTGCCACCGATTCCATTCATCACCGTCTTGAACAAATGCGGGCCATCGTGGCCGAGCTTGACTCCACCCACAACACCGGCAGGCAACGTGTAATTGGCCGGCTTGACCGGGCGCCCCCAGAAATCGGTCAGGCTGGACGCAATCATTCCATCGCCGTGGCCGGCACTGCCGTGGCAGACGGCGCAATTGGCGTCGAATATTTCATGGCCATGGCTGATGGATTGCATGCTGACCGCTGGTTCCGGCGCCACGGTGATGGGTGCAGGCACCTCTTCTGTCTGCCAGCGCTTGGAGAACGTCTTGATGTATTGGATAACGGCAATGCGCTGTTCGGACGGGATGCCGTACCACGGGGGCATAGGCGTTCCCCACAGGCCGTGGCTGATGGTGATGAACAGGTCCTGGTCGGTAGGCAAGGCGTTGGCGCCAGGTGTGGAATGGAACTTGAAGATGCCGGAGGTAAAGTCGCGCGGCTTGATGCTAAAGAAGGCGGCGGATGGCCCCTTGCCGTCGCCATTGACGCCATGGCAACCGATGCAGCGGCGTTGGTAAACCTGCTTTCCCATTTTCACCAGTTCATCCTTGTTGGAGGGCGCTGCCTGCGTAGCTTCACCGGCGCTCAAACGGATGGGTGCAAATGTTTCACGCCAGTCGCCGATATTCGTGCCCAGTTTCTGCAGGTAGGCAACCAGCGCCTTGCCCTCATCGGTCATCACCGGCGTGCCGTCCTTGCCCTGATCAAACAGCCAGGGGAAACGCGGCATGATGGAATCGGGCACTACATTGCGCGGGTTCCAGTGGTGAGCGATATGCCAGTCATCGGCATATTTGCGCCCGACGCGCGATATATCCGGGCCAATGCGTCGTGTGCTCAACATATGCGGCTGGTCGAAAGCATATTCACCAGCTTGTGCTAGCGGCCCCCAGCGTGTGGTTTCCCCGGTCACCGGCCGGATATACTGAGAATGGCAGTACCAGCAGCCTTCGCGGATATATATTTGGCGCCCATGCTTTTCCAGCGGCGTAAGATCCGATGCATGGATCATGTTTCCTGTCGCAATGTCTTGCACCTTGCTGCCGAACGCTTCTATCTGCATGCTGGGCATGATGCCCTGCACGATGACGGCGGCAGCAAAGAAACCCAAGCCTGCCACAATAAACACGGCTGAGGGATTGCTTATCCAGTCTACATTCTCGCCAGCCGGCCTGGCCTCGAGCTTCTTGCTGACCTCGACAGCCTTCTCCTCAAACGGTTTGCCGAAGCGGGCGGTTTGATAGAAATTGATCACCATCAGGATAAAGCCGACATCCATCGTGGCCCCGGCCAGGGTGCGCGTCATCCACCACGGTTTCATTTCTATCAGCGTATCAACGAAGTCGGTTCCATACTCGAGCATACTGCCCTGAATGAATCCTTGCACGGCCAAGCCGGTAAACATGAGCGTGGCACCAAAAATGAACAGCCAGATGTGCCAGCTTGCAAGCTTTGCGCTCCACATCTGTTTCCCTGTTACTCTCGGCCAGACATAGTACATTCCGCCAACAACGCCGATGACGAAGGTGCCGAACACCGTGGCATGAGAGTGGCTGATGACAAAATCGCTGAAGTGGGTAAGTTCCTGCATGCGCCGCAATGCCTCAGTGGAACCCTGGAAACAACCAAGCAGGTAATACAGGGTTGAAAGCAGGATAAACTTGGTGGCGTAGTTGTCAGAACTGCTGCCGCCAAGAATCTCGCCCCAGCGACCTTTGGCCGTGCCGAAAATATTCGTGACTACAGCCCATACCGGGATGATCAGCATCATGCTGGTCATGATCGAAATGGTCTGATGTTCGTATGGAATGGGGCTGAACAGGTAATGATGCAGACCAACGAAGGGGTAGAAAAGCGCAAGGCTCCAAAAGCCCAGCTGCGATAGGCGGTGGCTATAGAGCGGACTTCCAGAAGACGTTGGCATGAAGTAATACAAAATGGCGAGCCCGGCAGGCGTAATCCACAATCCAACTACATAGTGGATGAATAGGCCGTGAAGCATGGCGTTGCTGATGCCAGACATCGGCACATACGGCAGGATGATGCCCCCCAGTATCAGGTTCATTACCGTCCAGACCAGTGCTGCCATGGTATACCAAAGCGCTATATAGAAGCCGGTTTCCTTGCGCCTGAAAACGGTGACCAGAACTTGTGCCGTGATGGTGCCCAGCACGGCGAAGCGGATGATACTGGCTGGCCATGGATACTCATCTGCCTCGAAGCCAATGTTGTAGCCCAACATCAGCGAGATCGAACCGACGACCAGAAAGAGGTTCCAGCCCCACAGTTGCCACAATCCCAGACGTTCGGCGGCCATCGGGCGGCCGCACAGGCGTGGCACAAAATAATACAGCATGCCCAGCAACGGTGTCGAGAATGCGCCGAAGATGACACCGTTAACGTGCACCGGGCGCAAGCGCCCAAAGGTAAGCCACGAGGTATCGCCTAGAAATTCCGGCGAATGAAATTTGGTGGAAACGAGTACGCCGACCAGTGGAAAGATGGTCATCCAAACCAACGACCAAGCGAGCCAGGATTTGACCAATGGTTTGTTGATTAATGGTTGCATGGTATCTGGTGTGCGTTGAGCACTCTCTGCAGCTGTCATAATTTTCTCCCTTAAAATTAGTGTTGCGGACAACAAAAGCTTTGCAGAGAAATATTAAACTCAGAAACATACAGATCGAGATTAATAGGATGGCCTGACTAACTCTCAACTTGCGTGTGAATAGCATTCGAGCGTCTATAAAATATTGGCAAAACGCATCGCATTTTAACGATACCCCAATTTGATATTGTTAACAATAGTGACCTGAGTACCAAACATGTAGCCAATTCAACTGAGAGTCCTATAGTATTTTTACTGGAGGGCTTTACAGATGAAGAAGCGATTCACCGAAGAACAGATCATTCGTATTTTGCGGGAAGTCGAAGTAACCGGAAGCAAAGTTCAGGATGTGTGCAGGAAGCACAACATAGTTGAACAGACATTTTACCGCTGGCGTAACAAGTACGGCGGACTGGAAGTGTCAGATGCCCGTAAGCTCAAGGAACTGGAAAGTGAAAACACCAGGCTCAAGCGCATAGTGGCCGAACAGATGTTGGTTATTGAGGGGTTGAAGGAATTCTCCGGAAAAAAATGAGTACCCCGACTGGTCGGCGCGAAGCACTGGAATGCCTGACGGGTCGGGGGATTTCAAAGCGGTCTGCTTGCCGGTATCTGGGATTCAGCCGCCGGGTAGCTGACTATGACTTGCGGCAACCAGAAAAGGATCGTGAACTGGGCAGCAAGCTGATCGCGATATCACAGGAATTCCCCCGCTTCGGCTATCGGCGCAGCGCATTCTGGGTCGGTGAATCCGAGCGGCGCGTGAAACGGCTCTGGTCACAGATCGGGCTGAACCTGCCCAGACGACGTCCTCGCCGCAGACGCTGTGGCACTGACATGCGCTTGCTAGGCGCGGTTCGAACCAACCACGTCTGGAGCTACGACTTTGTAAATGACCGTCTGGCTGGAAAACGGACGATTCGAATGTTGTGTGTGCTGGATGAATATACGCGTGAATGTCTGGCAATCGAGGTGGCGAGTTCGCTGACGTCACAGGACGTGATCCTGACGCTGACCCGTTTGATGCGCCTGCATAGCAAACCAGAACATATCCGCTCTGACCAAGGAGCCGAGTTTACGGCGGGCCGGGTCATGAAATGGCTGCGCGACCAGAATGTTGGACCTGCCTTCATTCCACCGGGGAAACCCTGGCATAACGGATTCGTGGAAAGCTTCAATGGCAAGCTGCGGGATGAATGCCTGAACCGGGAATGGTTCAGGGACCTGCGGGAAGCGCGTGCAATTATTGAAACATGGCGGGAGTTTTACAACCATCGTCGACCGCATAGCGCACTGGGTTACCGAACGCCAACCCAGGTTCGTATAAAAAGTAATAGAATTGGCGTTCAACTCTCTGCTTGATTGGCTACAAAAAAGGTACTCAGGTCAATATCAGTATTAATTGACGGCGCTACACGCTGCTGAATATGCGAGGGAATACGCTGGTGTCGAGTCCTCGTAACGCGTAGGTCGGAGGTTCGATTCCTCTCTCCAGCACCAGTAAAACAAGGGGTTACATGATATGTAGCTCCTTTTTATTTTTACCGTAGACCGCAGACCCACAGATTCTGTAGTGTTGAGACCGCCATCAAAAGTCACATCACTTTTAGCAGTGAAAAGTGCGTTGGTCTACGACGCCATTTGGCTTCCGATTTGTAATTGCCGCTGTGATTTACAAAATCCCGACTAATTTATTGAACTATTCGCCGCATGCCTAGTCTATGTTTTCGTTGGCGAAAGCCAGCAACACGTTTCTCCTCCCTGAGCGTGTTGTCTTAACATCCCCTTGTTGAGGCACTTGCCCCTGTTCTGTAAGGTTCGGGGGCATTTTTTTTGTGGCGACAAGTCGATTGGTCACTGTTGCGGTTGACCGGCAGCCTTAGCCTTAGGCAGTTGAGAAAGATCGCCCAAGTGTTGTGCCGCCGCCAGCGGTCCCTCTATCTTTTCTTGTGTCCAGTCCACCATCTTTCCCACACCTAATGACACGAATGAGGCAAGTGCAAATATCACTATGCCGCGTGTCATGCCCTTAGGGATTTCCTGCTCATCCAGATAACGGCGAGCATACCAGGCGGCGGCAAAGAACACGATCATGGAGATGATCAGGTTCCATATGGAGGGTAGTGTGAACATTAAAGGTTTTCTCTTGGGTTGGAATGTTACGCACCATGCTGGTGATGTTTTCGACATACCCCGGTAGTTTGAATATCAGTTACTCCTTTTTAACTTCAGTGCCTCCCTAACTTTATTTACATCTTCCGTATCGTGGCTAGATAACAACAGCAATTGCTTAATGAATTCCACCACTCGTGGATCAGCAATATCGTCATGATCTTTGATTAAATTCTTATCCACATAGGCGACAATATAAGGGTTGCGCCCCGCTGATGAGGCTGTCCTTTCAAGAGTAACTTCACCGAAACCTATTTTGCTGCCCGGGGTGTCATTGTGCCAAGATTCACTTGCATTCAAAAGGTTCTGTACCTGCGTATCTAAATCAGTATGTTGAGTCGCAAATTTTCGATCTTCTTTATCTACAATTGGATTAAGAGTATGCGTCCTATACGGCGTGAAATGACCAGCCGCAGTTGTATTCGCTTGGTATTCATCGATGCTTTCCATTTTTCTAATCGTGGCATTGGTTCGTGTTATTACACGGTTATTTTCAAAAATGGTCGATAGCATACGCCCAGCTGGGAAAGCATATCTTGTCGCCCAATCAGCTTCTGATGTTAAAATGACCATTATTGGCATTTGATTCGTATCATATTTTTTGGTCTCCGCGGACATATCAGATAGCGGGATAAAGAGCGTAGCCTCAAAAGCCGGATTGATAAATACAACCAAATCTCCAAATCCCCTTACCAATTTCTCAGTGCCGCCATCGTTCGAGGTGACAAAGCGGTTCTCTTGCAATTGCACTAGGGCGGAATTTAAAACAGTACCACCGAAGCTGTGGCCAATAATTGCTAACTTAGTGCGATTTTCACTGTTGCCTTGTTTTGGCTTCCTATTTCTAATACGCTCTAGATCGCTTAATACCTCGGTCACTCCGCCATGGCCAACTTTATGAGCGGTATTTTTCCGATCCCAAAATGTTAAGTCCTCAATAAATGGAATATTAATTGAACCGCCTCTCCAGCCTAGATATACCCCAAATATATTTCTTGGTTTAGCTTTGGTGTTCTTGTTCATTATCAATTCAGTGTCAGCCAAATCAGCAAGCACGCTGCGAAAAGTATTAATATTTGGATCATCAGGGGCCGCACTGTGTTTCCACCCGTGAACAAATACCACCATAACCAAATCCTGAGATTCCGCCGCCGCATTTATCCTATCAATGACATATTTCTTTTGTTTATCTCTATCCCATAACTGGCCTTGGTCATCAAATTCAATAAAGCCCAGTTGATAACTATTCCCTTTCGCAGTTTCAACTCGTTGTATAGCTTGAGTCCCACACTTCTTATCGGCATCAGTGATATTGCTGGAGCATTCGTTTGTTACTTCCCGATATTGCTTAAGTGGTGAGCAGCCTATAAGTCCAAAAATAATTGGCAAGGTTACGGAAACAAAAAGAATATTATTTTCCATGATAAGACTCCTTTGGGTCTTGAAATCCGTCCCCAGTTGAGACATTAGGGAGCAAATATTGATTTAACATTGATCTGATTCAACAATTGCAATCCGATCGTTGTTTGTCCTATGCCAGCCGGCCATTAGTTCCAGAACGTAAGCATCATATCGCAGTTGCAAGACTGTTAAAGCCGGATCATTTAGGTATATAGTATCTATGCTTCACTTCCTTAAATAATAGCCAAGAAAGGAATCATCATGAAAAGCACAGAAATAACAGCTTCAGTGGCCAAAAAAGCAGGCAGCACTAAACCAAAGAAGAAAGTTGCCCCTAACGATCCTTGCACCTGTGGGAGTGGCAAAAAGTACAAAAGTTGTTGCGGGGCGGGGAAGTAATACCCAACTTTCCGGGTGATGGGCGGCTGCTTTTTGGCCTCTCATCAGCTGCTCATGGTCAGGTTTGAACGACAAATATTATTTTGTCAGGGATTCGTACAGCTATGCGGAAATAACACACTATGGACAGCAAAACCAAAATCAAATGGCTGACGACCCCTGAGGAACAAGACTAGCCGCTGTGTGCCATACAAGCGGCTCTTCGTGAATTGTTTGAATACTCCAGCAGAATGATTCGTTGCATCCGTACTTGCTATTTATTATTATTCGGATAGAGATTTGCCTGTCCCTGCCGATTAAGAACAACAAGAAAACTTTAATATATTCAGAATTATCATACGGATGCGTATATCTGCCTAATAACGGTTGGGTATCAAAATATTCAAGGAATATACAATGACAACGATTTCCCAATCGCCGCTTCTTCAGGTTCTTGATCAAGATGGCTCGGTAATGCTGGCGAATATCACTGGCACCCACAATCCTGTTGCAATACTGGATGACAAAGTTCTTGATCAGCTTATTGTTCTATGTCGCAATGCAAAAGCGGAAGCGCTAAAGTCAGGGGGTAATGTGAATGCAGCTCTAGATCTCTCCACAACGCTGCACGGTGTTCTCAAGTCATACAGGAAAATGCGGGACGAGTACCACCATAGACTCGAAATCGAGCTTGAACGAGAGGAGGCTGAACAAAGACTTCAAGAGGCATCAAATGCGCTCCAGAAATCCCAACCACCACAATGAGCTGCCCAAACCTGCGTTCAAGCGGGACTGCGAAAAAGTGCGCAGCCCCTTGCTTTTGCGTTAGGCGCCTCTACATCCTGTCGTCATGCACGCCCTTATAAATCGCACTTGTCCGTTGTGCGGCGAGCTGAACGAATGCACGCCGGCGAATCTCGGTATTCCAGATGTTGAGTGCTGGTGTACCCATGCAAAGGTTAGCGAGGCGGTGCTCGCTCGAGTGCCAGAGCCCCTTCGCGGCAAGGCTTGCCTTTGCGTCTCATGTGCAAGCCAAGAGCCTTCAGGTTCTGCCAAGCCAGAAGGTAAGTAGCCGTTGGGCAGGTTCCGTTTCTCGGGGCATGTGGCACTGAGCATCCCCGAGCAAACACTCGGTCCAAATATCAATCGAGGGGACGGGTAGCTTGAAGGTTCAATTGGGCTCCGGCGTTCGTCACAGGACAGCGCATAACGTTGAAGTTCTGCTCGGATATATGGACTTTATTGTGTCGGGTTTTGCTCTTCAAAAACACCCGCTAACGGGTGGACTGAACAGAGTGATATAGGGCACTTTGTTCAAATAATTTTTCGCCATGTCTGAAATTTCCCCTTGGACCATTAAGGCATACATGGAGACTGATTATTGTGTTTCCGGGGAATATTCGTTTATCCTGCGGGTGGGTATTGCCAGTGAACCGTTAGCGAAACTCTACAAGCAATTCAAGGCAAGCTGCGGAGTTTTTATTACAGCTTTCAATCCGTTCAGTATTAATGTTGGTGAAGCTGCTAATACAGCCAGACAGGTTGAGCTGGCAAAAGAATTAAACCGGCGCAACCTGACCTATTTCGATGGCATTGGGAAGCATCCATCGGGAGAGTGGGCTGCCGAGCCTAGTTACTTTGTCTTGGGACTATCGCTTGAAGCAGCCGAAGTCCTGGGCAAGAAATACGATCAGAACGCGGTTGTCTGGTGTGGATCAGATGCCATACCAGGATTGATACTTCTCAGGTAGCTATTTCGGCTGATGAGTTCGAGTTGTTTGTGATGCGGCTCTCTGTAGCACCTCGAAGTTCTGTTCAGTGCCGGAACTTCAACTTGATTTGTCTTTTGATTCACGGCAGGATGCCAACTGCCGAGCGCCGAACCAGCCTAAGTTTGATTCCGAAAAGACCCCAAATTTGGAACCTCAGTGTCAAACCTATTGCGGGCTTATCAACACCAGAAATGGAGAACCAGAGATGACAGATATGGAAGTTATTGCAAAATCCCCTTGCTTAGGCGATTGCAGCCCTAACGATGAAGGTGTTTGCATCAGCTGTTTCCTTTCGACGAAGGAAAATGATCAGTGGAATCATGTCAGCAATCAAGAGCGCCTTGCTATGCTGGAAAATGCCCATCAACGGCAGAAAGCAAAATCAGAGGGCCGGCCGATGACCGAAATCGGAACAGGCAACCGTGATTGATTCAACTGCAATGCGCGAATCCAATATTGTTAACCTTGGTTTAGGTTGTTCTAATAGTACTCAATATGACAGGAGCGTTTCTCATGGCATCGACGAAGCAAAAAGTTCACGGAATTATTCACGCGGCATCTAATGCTTGTGCTGGGATTGATGGAAGCTTAGCACAAGTGCCTGAATCAGATTCAGGGGCAATTGTTCCGATCCAAACCGCCATGATAATAGCTATCGCATCAGAACACGGTATCAAGATTACCCATGTCGCCGCCGCTGATTTGCTGCATACGTTTTCGGCAACTGTGCGGAGCCGTCAGGTGCCTTTTAGCCGTCAGGCACTTGCTGGATGGCTACCTGGAATTGATAACGCCGTTAATGATTCAACGGCAGTTGCACTCACTGAAGCAATAGGATGGGCTGTGAACAGCTATTTCGACCAAGCTGAAGCGAAAATGAAAGCTTAGTTACCAATAATCATTAGGCTGGGGATTCATCTGCTTACATTACGCCTGCAACTTCATTGACATGTACCAATTCTAGATTCAAAAGGGAGGTTAAACATTTCAGGCTAGGCGTTTCGATGCAGACTGACCTGGAAATCGAAGGTGGGCTATGTGTTGTGACCTGCTGGTTACCATCTGCAGCTTTGCAAATAACTTCACTTTTCAAGACTTTCGAGGTATCTTACTGCCAAGTTGGAGTATCACTTATAGCCCTATTCTGAGTGATAATTTCAACATGGGACCCGATTAAAATGCGTCGTTCAGTCGACGCATATGCGGACTTTCAGTCCGTAATGCAAACTCACGGGCTTTGGCCGGTGGTTATTTAGTCAAGGAAACTGTATGAAAACTGCCGAGAAAACTGCCAAGAAAACGCTAGTCCTGATTTTTCCCCCTATAACCATATCTACATCACCTCCGCTCGGTATCGCGATGCTGAAAGGTTATGTCGAGCGACAACTGCCAGACTGGGATGTCAAATTGCTGGATTTGAACCTGTGGGTCCTTAACAACATTCTACCTGATTTAGAATCTGGCGCCAGCAAGTTTACCGATGAGGTCTTTGCCAAAGTCGGTGTTTCTAGAGAAGAATTACGCCAAGCTGCCAGGGTTTTGCGGGGAGTGGACAATGACATCATGCTGACCCGCCCGGACATCTACCAGCACTGCGGTGGCGTATTTTCAAGATTCATTGAGTTTACAACCAAGATGTTAGCCACAGATTGCGCGGAATGGGAACGTAGTCAAATGCTTCCACCGATGCTCAAAGCTTGCATCGGGCAAATACTGGCAATGAAGCCAACTATTGTCGGTGTATCGATGATTTTTTCGGAGCAACTTCCCGTTGGTGCGGCACTGGGGCGGTTCCTGCGTCAACAGGCCAAGCTGAAAGTTTTGATGGGGGGGAGCTGCTTGATAGATGGTGCTGAACATTTCCTGAAATGGTATCCCGAAGCTGCGGACGTGATCGTGGCCGGTGATGGTGAAGAACCCCTCAGGCAACTGTTAAGCAGCGGCGGCAATCCAAAGGGCGTTGCCGGGGCGGTCTATTGGGAATCGGGTCAGCTAGTAAAAGAGCCGCCGATATTTCACAAAGACGTCGATCAATTCGGCATCCCGGACTTCGGCGGTCTCGATTTGAACGCCTACTATTCTCCCGAACCTGTAATACCTCTCCTGCTTTCCCGCGGTTGCTACTGGCGGAAATGTACGTTCTGCGTGCACTACTTTTCTGCCGGGGATACGTATCGAGTGCGATCATTGGATGCAATAATCGAAGTGCTGCAGCACTTCGTCGATAAGGGGCTCCGCAATTTCTCCTTCGTTGATGAAATGATTGCCCCGGGGCAGTTTGTGCGCCTGGCAGAGGCAATCAAGAATTCAGGGCTGGACATTACTTATTATGCGTATTCAAAGCCCAACAGAACCTTTACTCCGACTGTACTGAAGTCGATTGCCGAATCGGGGTGCAAGTTTCTACTGTGGGGATTAGAGAGTGGCAATCAACGCATTCTTGACTTGATGGGCAAGGGGACCGAAGTCAATGAGGTCGCGGAAGTAATGAAAAATGCACACGCTGCCGGAATTGCAAATCATGTCTTCGTCATTTGCGGTTTCCCCACAGAAACACACAGCGAATTTGCCGACACCCTCAACTTCCTGAATGACAATAGAGACTACATCTACGCTATCAACAGTGGTCCTTTCGGTCTTGACGCCGGAGCACCCATTGCCAAGAACCCCGAGAAATTCGGCATTGTGGAAACCTGGGTCCAGGGTAACACCCCATTGGGGGTGCAGTTAGCCTACCGTTGTTCAAGCGGAGTTACGATGGAAGAGGCGTGGCAAAATTTCCTGAGGGCGCTGCCGTTCTTTCGACCATTCCATCCTCACGCTAATTTGACTGCGTATTACCGCGACCATGCGCTGCTCGTCTACAAGCACTTAGGCCATAAGCTGCGGCCTGAGCTCAGACGATTCCCTAAAATGGCTGATGTTCTACCTACTGCTTTGAAAAAAATAGACCCTGTTGAAAAACGAGTGGCTTAGACGGTTCAAGACAGTAACACTTTGGCTTTCCGGTGCCCATGCATGGTCGACATCCAAGGGGTCGTTGGTTCGAGTCCAATCGTGCCTACCAAAAAATCAAGGGGTTAGGCTAAAAGCCTGACTCCTTTTTCTCTCCCTGTAGTCAAAAATGTACCACTTTCCAGTAAATTTTCAGCCAAAGCTGCTGGCCTGCGATCTACCCATTGCGCGAGATGCTCACTGGGAAGGTGTGCATACTTTGCACCATCTCCGGCGATGACCACCCGCCCAACTCCTGCAATACGTGCAGCGGAGTGCCTTCCTGAATGTGCCAGCTTGCCTAGGTGTGTCTGAGATCATGCCAGTGGAAATTCTCGATGCCTACCCGCTTTAAAGCCTTGTGCCATGCCTTGGTGTTCACCTGATGCACCGGCTTACCCCTGAAGCTGAACACATTGGCCTGATGCTTGCCGATCTGTTTGCGCAGCACTGCTACCGCTACGCTCGACAGTGGAACGGGAATCGCTTTTCTGGCCTTGGCCTGGTCGGGGTGTATCCATGCCGTCCTGCGCACCAGATCCACCTGTGACCATTGCAGGCCAGTGACATTGGAACGCCTCAAACCTGTTTCCAGACTGAAGCGCACCATGTAGGCCAGATGCGGCGGCAATTCGGCAATCAACCTGTCGGCTTCATTCCGAGTAATCCAACGCACCCGCTTGGTCGGTTCCGGCAACATCCTAATAGATGGAACACGATCCAGCCATTCCCATTCATTGCAGGCTTTCATAAGTACTGCACGAACAATTTCCAACACGCGATTAGCTGTAGAATTTTCCACACCTTCAGCTTTTTTAGCAGTCAGAATCTTGTCCAGCAAATCCCGCTTGATTGCCTGCAACTCGACACCGTTCAGGTATTGATCCAGCCAGCGCAACCGAGAAATGTCGCTGACTTGCGAGACTTTGTGTTGCGTCTCGCCCAGATACCGCACAACAGCATCGTTCCACTTGTAGATCGGCTTGGCTCCCAGCCTTTCCTGCTCCCACAAGGATGATTTCAGTTTCGCTTCGTACTCTTCCGCCTTGATGCGCAGGGGAGTGCCAGAGCTTTGCTGTATTCGATTTCCATTGTGGGTGAAACGAACCCACCAGATGGTGGAGTCCTTACGCTTGTGGAGTGACATGGTAAATTCTCCTTTGTGTCACCTTCCAGCGTTCGCCACTTCGAAGAATAGAGCGAACGCAGATAGGACACAAGGTCATCTTTGACAAATGTCCAACGCTTGCCCGGCTTGGCTGCGGGAATCTCGCCAGAACGCGCCTTGGCCTGAACCGTGACGGGGTGCATGTTGAGAAACCTGGCGGCCTGTTTGAGATCGAGCGTCTCCATGTCACGTTACCCATGGTGTGGGGCGACAGGGGAGGACCATGCCAGCGGCATGCCTGATCGGGCAGAGCAAAATGTTTTGATATGCGCACATTCCACGTCTCCTGTTGGACGGAGAGGGAATGGCCGAGTGAGCGCGCGACCCTTTCCGTCATTTAATAAATGACCAGAAAAAATTCGCGCACACCCCGTAGATTGCCCTGAAAGAACGGGCGTTTTTGAAATCGCAGTGCATACGAACATTACACCGCAATAAAACCATGGGGCTGTATGTGCGTTGACCTCACGTTGGAACGAATTATGGAGATTACGCAGAGCTTGACACCACAAACCTGCTTGTTTTACCATGCAAAAGACAGAGCGGCTTTCTAACATGGGGGGCGCTATGCGCGCTCCTCATCATAGTTGTAATTGGGATGTGGTGCAAAAATGACGTTGTTTGGCACCATTCCGGTGATGTAATTACGCGCGTATCCGCCGCGAAAATGTCGCCCGAATTGATCGGTATAGTCCACGAATCCATAAAGTATCAGTTGTTTTTCCCGCTTGGCGATAAGGGGAATATCGGAAGCGTTAATAGTAAATTCGGACCCAACGAATATTTCCGTATCCTTCATCAGAAATGCTTCGGTAGGTTGTTCTGGCAGCTCACCACCACCAGGATCGGGGACGTATTCAGGACTTATTGGAATATTGGACGCCAGAACTCGCTTTGTAAGAAATACCCTTGTTACTCTGGCGGGCGTGGCTCCATGGTTCTTAACTCCAATAATCACTCTGCATTGGCCGGAATCAGGATTAACTATCAAACCCGGAGTCATCGCATTAGTGACGTGCGACAACTGAATATAGGCGCGCTCGATAATGCGCGTGGATCTTTCTTGATTGTGTCCAATCCAAATCAATCCGCCCGTAACAATAACGAGGAAAAGGGTGAACCACGCGAGCGCGAGATCAGTAGCCTTGGCCTCGCATATGAATTTATCAGACCAAGAAAGTTTCTCTTCTTGTGGATGTTGGGAATAATAATTGGTGGTTTCTTGATGGATAAGGGGTGCGTTGATATTAATCGCGGAGCGCGCGCCGCTGGAAATAATTGGTTTGCTTGCGGGGTTGCTCTCTGGTTTATCACTCTTGCCACCCTCTTTTTTTGGAGGGGGTTCGGCGGCATTTTTGGCGTGTGATTCCAGTTCTGAACAATAACTTTGTTGTTTTCAAGTTCCGTATATGCCAAGAATTATTATTAAAACCGTAAGAATAATTAGTGAGCGTTGCATGATTAACAAGCCCTTATCGCCGCACCGAAAATATCAGGATTCATGCGATTGTTGTAGCGAAACTCGAATTCATTGACATAGAGCGGTAAATACTTGCGAGACACTTTATGGAACGTTCCCACAATGCTACGCTTTACGATAGACCAGAAACCTTCGATGGTGTTGGTATGAATTGTGCCATTAACATATTCATCCTTGCTATGCCTTACAACTCCATGCGGGAAATCCAGCCCGAGCTTCCGATAGGCTTTCCATTCATCAGTGGAGATCAGGCTGACTTTAGTGGAAACGGTTTCGCGCACGAATGCATCAAGCGTTTCAGTGCTGGTATTGTCTATCACACGAGCGATGACGTTGCCTTTGCGCTTCATAGCACCAACGATGATTGCTTTGCCCGTTCCGCCAGTGCCGCCCATGTCTCCACGGCCTCCCGGCCCTTTGTGCTTGTTCTTGGCTTTGCCGCCGACAAAGGTTTCGTCAACTTCAACGTAGCCGATGAGTTTCTTGAACTCGACATTGCCGAGGGCTGCGCGAATCTTGTTGCACATGAGCCATGCAGTATTGTAAGAACCGAATCCCATCACGCGGTAGATTTGCAAGGCACTGATACTCTTTTTGCTGGTCAGCATCATGTGCATCACGCGGAACCAGTCGCGCAAGGGTTTGTTGGTATTCTCGAAGATCGTGCCGACCAGCACAGAGAAACGGTATCCATCTGTGGCACATTGTTTACATTGCCAATGATACGGACGGCTTTCAAGTGCATAAACGTGCTCATTGCCGCAGCGAGGGCAGCGTACGCCTTCAGGCCAGCGATTAACAGCAAGGTAAAGTTTGCAGGATTCTTCATGCGGAAACTGTTTCTCGAACTGAGCAACCGTCATTTGGTGAATCTGCATTTGTTTCTGTCTGGTCGTTTGCATGATGCCTCCTTTGAATGTGGAAGTATTAAATTATGAAAAAGACTTGGTGTCAAGATCTGCATAATCGCCCAAAATTGATATCACACCCATTGTCCGGCAGACCACGCCCCCCACATTTTCTATAGTGTTGAGACCGACATTAAAAGTCGCATCGCTATTTACTTGAAAAAGGTTATTTAGTCCACTGAGTGATCGTGGCGACAAACTGTGGATTATCACGGAAGCAGATTGGTCATCCGCATGCTTGCTGCTTCCTGATGAATATTAGCTTGGAGTATCCATAGTCCGAATGGACTATTGAACCAAAAAATAATTGATGACAGTATTAAAATGTTGGAATTAGCTCTTCTAGCGAAGCCACAGAGTGGTAATTTTCTTTGTGGCTTTTTCTTTTGGTTGGCCGCTCGACAGCCAATAAGCCGAATTATCCATACCTTACCGGACATCCAGTCAGGTATTCTTCAGGCCATCGAGCATTGCAATTCAAGCTTGAAACCCCGTTACATACCGTTGAAGTGGCATGAGTTTTTTGCAGTATTTGTTGGCTTTTTAGGTGCTTTGCGATGAAGAACAAGGTTTATGTTGTGTGCATGGCTTTTCAATTTATTGCTCTATATGAGCCCATGGCGTATTGCCAGGATATGGAATTGTTGCAAATTGACGTAGCGGACCTGGAGCAAAAATATCAGAAAGCTTTGAGGCTTTATAAGCAGAATAAAGTTGATGCCGCTTTGGCTATCCTTGATCAATTGCATCGCGCCAATCCCAATGATGCTCGCTTTCTTTATGATTACATGGCAATTGCAAGTTGGAGCGGGCAACATGATCTGGTCATTGCTGCCAAGGGGCTGAATCGGGATGTTGCGCCCGCATATGCGCTTGAGGCACTTGCGGCCAGCCAACGCCAAATCAAAAACTATGAAGCGTCTTTAAACACATACGATCTGATTGTTAAGCGATTTCCTGAACGAGCGGAAGCGCAAGTGGCTAGAATCAATACACTGATTGATGCGCAACGCTTCAAAGATGCTGAAGCTCAATTATCAGCATTGCGAAAAAAATATCCTGGCCGCATGGATGTAATGGAGTGTTCTCTTCGATTGAGTGACAGTGCAAAGCAACCGATTGACACATTATTGGAAGCCGAAAAAATCCTGAAAATCAATCCGGGCAACAGTTTTGCTCTGCGTATGAGGTTCTACGCGTTGAGAAAGCTTGGAGCGGCCCATCTTGCAGCCCGGTTAACCCCTAAAACAATATTATCCGAGTCTGAACAAGTCGAGGCTGAACGTGACCGGCTTGCTTTCGAATTGCGCTGGGCAAGAATCAGCGCAGACAGGCCCGAGCATGGAGCTCGCTGGAAAGAGATGGATGCGGTCATCACTAAGCTTGGAGGGGTGTGCAAGCTGGCCGAAGGTGAGGGAGGTGCATCTGAGGTGGCCCGAGGTGCATGTGGCGACCTGGTCGTGGCACTATCAGACCGGCGACGCATGCCAGAAGCAATTGCACTGTATGAACATATGATCAAAAAACAATGGGGCATTCAACCATACGTCCAAATGTCCGCAGCGGCGGCGTATTTGGATGAACGACAACCGGAAAAGGCCCAGGCCTTATTTAGATCTGCCTTGCTGAAAGAGCCGAACAACTTTGACGGAAGGATTGGCTATATTTATGCATTGCTGGAGAGCGAGCAATATAAAGACGCCGACAGTCAAGCCGATCAATTGAAAGCTGACACCAACGAGTGGGTCAATCCACAATTTCCGGTCATTCGTGAGCCTAATCCAGATTACACGCAGGCTCAATTGACGAGCGCGCGAATTCTGAACTCAACAGACAGGTTATCCGAAGCCGAGAATCAACTGCAATTACTAGCTCTGCGCGCCCCAAATAACGCTGAAATCAGACAGGCCCTGGCTTCGACTTATAATTTGCGTGGCTGGCCCCGTCGAGCGGAAAATGATTTGGAATGGTTAAATGCCGCCCAACCGAATAATGCTTGGACAAAGCTTGGATTGTCTGAAAATCGCATGGCAGTCGATGATTTTCGCAGTGCCGAGCAGCAACTTGACGACGCGGCTCAATTAATGCCGGATGAAAGATCTATCCAAAAAGCCCAGCGTGAATGGGAAACTCACAACCTGCGAGAGTTGGTTGTTGAATCAAAAATCGGAAACAGTACTGATGTTAGTGTTACACCGAACGGCAGCCGGGAAGATCTGATTGATGCTCATTTGTACTCGAGTCCTGTTAGCTATAACTGGCGTGCTTTCTTACACACGCAGTTTGCAAGATCTACATTTCCTGCACTTACTGTCAGCAGGGATACGGACGGGGCCGGAGTGGAATATCGAACCCGCGATTTCAGTGCGACGAGCGAGGTTTACAATATGGGTAATGGCGGTACAGGTATTGCGTTGGGCGGGGATTACCACATTGATGATCATTGGTTCATCAATGGATTGGCCGAAAATAAAAGTCTGTCAGCACCAATAAGGGCATACGCTGACGGAGTTAGCGCCCGCAATTATCAGGTTGGTGGTGGATATCGCCGGCATGAGTCACGCAATGTCAGTTTTAATATCAACCAAATGGATTTCTCAGATGGTAACCAAAGAAACGCTGTGGATGTGTTTTGGACTGAGGGTCTTCTGACAAATGCAACATATAAATTGGATTCAACTGCTGAATATTATACTTCCCGCAACTCTTCACAAAGTACGCTGATAAATTACTTCAATCCAATAAGTGATCAACAAGTCGGAATCGCTCTTCGAAATGAATGGGTGCAATTCCACCGATATGAAAAATCACTAAAGCATGTCCTGACTATGGGTGTTGGAAGCTACGCACAGAAGAATTTTGCATCCGGTGGCGTAGCGAACATCAAATATGAACAGTATTATTCTCCCGGGGACCGATTGGAGTTGCATTACGGCATAGGGAGAACATTACATCCATATGACGGGACACAGGTAGGTGAGGATTACATAACCTTCGGGGCGGACTGGAAATTCTGATGATATCCATCAGGCTTCTTATATTTTCTGTATTGCTTGTTCTTTCCGTCCAGGTGAGTGCAGCTACATCAGAAATTGATAATTTCTATGTGCTTTGCTACCACAACGTATTGGATGATCCACTGGAAGATCCCGAAAAATACACGATAAGCACAGAACAGTTGACACAAGAGTTTTCCTGGTTGAAAGAGCATGGCTATAAAGTTATCAGTATTGATGATTTGATTGCGGCGAAAGCCAAGAAGCGGCCATTGCCGGCCAATGCAGTTATTCTGACTTTTGATGACGGTTACCGTAGTTTTTACACCCATGTCTATCCTCTGCTCAAGGAGTTCAATTATCCCGCCGTGCTTGCGCTGGTCGGTTCATGGCTGGAGCTGAAACCAGGGGAGAAAGCGGAATATGAAGGGCATAACTACACACGGGATAACTTTCTCGATGCTGCCGAGATTCGGGAGATGTCATCGTCAGGATTAGTCGAGATCGCATCGCATAGTTATAACCTGCACCACGGTATTTTAGCCAATCCACAAGGCAATTTGCTTCCCGCCGCGGTCAGTCTTGGCTATGACGCGAAAAATAAATCATATGAAAATGATGCGGAATATTTATCCAGGGTTCGTTCAGATTTGACGATAAATACCAGATTCATCAGTCGGCTGATAGGCAAGCGACCCCGTGTAATGGTGTGGCCATATGGCAGATATAACCTGCAAGGGATCGATATCGCACGATCGCTTGGCATGCCTATCACCCTTACGTTGGATGGTGGGGTTAACTTATTGACAGATCCTCTATGGAAAATAAATAGGGTAGTCATCGAATCCAATGAGACGATTGCCCAACTATCTGATGAGCTTGCCGGATCAAGCGATCCTCCTCCAGAAAGAGTTATGCAAGTTGACATCGACTATATTTATGATCCTGACCCGAAACTGCAGGAAGAAAACCTCGGCAAGCTGCTGGATCGAGTCAAGTCCATGAAAATAACCACGGTATACCTGCAGGCTTTTGCCGATCCGGATGGGAATGGCGCAGCTGATAGCGTGTATTTCCCCAACCGGCATTTGCCCATGCGAGCCGATCTGTTTAGTCGTGTTTCCTGGCAATTAAGATCTCGGGCGGGGGTGAAGGTGTTTGCTTGGATGCCTTTGCTGGCGTTTGAGCTGCCACCTGGCGACTTGTTGGCAAATCATCAGGTTAAATCGGAAGCCAATACAAAACCCGCAGATAGTTACCCAAGGCTTACACCCTTTGACCCAAAAGTTCGTCAGTTGATTGCTGGGATATATGAAGACCTGGCCAAACATGCGATATTTGACGGCATACTATTTCACGATGATGCCACCCTGAGCGACTACGAAGATGCGAGTCCCTGGGCTTTGGATTACTACAGCAGAGAGTGGGGCCTGCCAAAATCGATTTCAGAAATCAGGAGAAATCCGGCTTATCTAATAAAATGGACCAGGTTAAAAATCGGCTTTTTGACAGAATTCTCGCTTGAACTTGCCGATGTTGTTCGCGAGTTCCTCCCGCGATTGAAAACTGCCCGGAATCTTTATGCCGAAGTTGCGTTGAACCCTGATTCGGAAAAATGGTTCGCGCAATCACTGCCGGATTTTCTTTTTAATTATGACTACACGGCAGTCATGGCCATGCCTTTCATGGAAAATGCCGAGAAGCCCTTGCAATGGCAAAATAATTTGGTTCAGCAAGTTGCAAAGCAACCTCATGCATTACAAAAAACGGTCTTTGAATTGCAGTCTTTTGATTGGCGAACGTCAAAAAAAGTCGACAGCCATGTGTTGGCTCAACAGATGAAATTGCTTCAGCTACAAGGCGTTCTCAATTTCGGATACTACCCGGATGATTTTCTGAATGACTCACCGTCTTTTGATGTGATCAAGCCGTTCTTTTCTCTTCAGGCATTTCCATTCATTGAGAAATAAATTGGGCATATCGGCCTCTTTTTTCGTTGTCTCAATATTTACTCCACTTGTGGAGTTCCTCTTCAATTTTTTATTTTATTACCCCCTGTTCATGGCTTACCTGTGGATGACCGGGGCAATTTTTTATTATTTCCGGTTTGAGAGACGCTATGTCAATTTGAAGTTGCCGCCAGCACTGACGGAATATCCTGGCGTGGCGATGATTGTTCCTTGCCATAATGAAGAAGAAAACGTTCGTGAAACCGTTATACAGTTACTGAATCAAAAATATCCTGACTTTGAGGTGATCGCTATCAATGATGGGAGTAGTGATCGAACACAAGAGATACTGGTAGAGTTGGCCAAACAAGATAAACGCCTGCGTGTAATACATCTAGCCAACAATCAAGGAAAAGCGGCCGGTCTGAATATGGCTGCCTTGCTCACGAATAAGGAATTCATGGTCTGTATCGATGGAGATACTTTGCTTGATGAGCACGCGGTTACATGGTTTATGCAACATTTTATATACAGCCCAAGGGTTGGCGCAGTAACTGGAAATCCCAGAATTCGCAATCGATCCACATTGATCGGAAGAATTCAGGTCGGAGAGTTCTCTTCCATTATTGGCCTGATCAAACGTGCTCAAAGAGTCTATGGGCGTCTTTTTACTGTGTCCGGAGTTATTTCGGCTTTCCGCAAAACCGCTTTGCATGAGGTGGGATATTGGAGTCCGGAAATGCTCACGGAAGACATCGACGTAAGCTGGAAGCTGCAGTTTGCGCACTGGGATATTCGCTTTGAGCCAAAGGCGTTGTGCTGGATTTTAATGCCGGAGACTTTTGCCGGATTATGGAAACAGAGATTGCGTTGGGCCATGGGCGGGATACAAGTAATGTTTAAATATTTTCCCCAATTATTTTCATGGCGTAAACGGCGCATGTGGATGATCTATATTGAATTTGTGATCAGCCTTGTATGGGCTTATACGATGTCGATAACATTGTCCTTATCCTTGCTTGGTTTGATTTTACCTATGTCAGGCTTCCTTTATGTTCCACCATTATTGCCGGGATGGAACGGTATCCTGATCGGCACGACCTGCATGATACAAATAGCTGTCAGCATATTCCTGGATTATAAATATGATGTTGGTCTTTGGAAGATGTACTTCTGGATGATATGGTATCCCCTGCTTTATTGGATGATAAACATGTTCACTATAGTTGTTGCTGTTCCAAAAATTCTGTTCCGCAACAACAAGCAAAGAGCAGTGTGGGTCAGTCCGGACCGGGGGCTCAGAGCAAAATGAAGTTGATCATCGAACATCCCGAATGGCAGGCGCCGAAGCAACGTATATTGCTTGGCTTCATCACACTTATTTTTTGGCTGGGATGGTTCTATATCTGGATTCCCTTTATCAGTGTTTTGGCCTGGGTTTTTGGAATCAGGATTTTTCAATACCACATGATAGAGCTCGAGGGTTACAAAGGCCTTATCGAGTTGCTGGGTTGGTATGCATTGGTTATTTTTATGCTTGGCGGAAGTTTGATAGCTTGGGCAACCTACAATATTCAACGCTTCAATCAGGTTGCCAGGCGTAACCCGAGACCGGAAGTTTCCATTGAAATGCAAGCAAGGCATTTCCAGGTTGATATCAAAGATGTTGAGGTGTGGAGAAAATCTCAGCTGGTATTTATCGAGCATAACGATGATTCACAAATTTCCAATGTTCGTGTTGGGCGGATTGAGGAATGAAGTTACTATTGACCTACAACTGAAGCGGTGCCGGATATTTGATCGATACACAGTATCGCCCGTGGTGGCGAACAATTGACGATATTGATGAAAGTAAAATAAAACTTATCGATCCTGAAACGTGCAAAGGCACTTTATATCGGACGGAATACGATTCTACTTCCCATCACCATTTTGTTGGTTTAACAGTACGTGACAATCTTCATAACCCGTATGAGCAGCCGACCTCATCATGCGTTCTGCAGTGCGAACACAGTCATTGTTTGGCTTGCCGGAAAACACAAATGAAATTCAATGAACCCGTGAAAGTGATTTTCTTCAGCACGCCAGCGGCGCTCATTTGGGTTGTGCTGAGCGTGCAGTTTTGGGATCTACCTCTGGCCACCTGGATTGCCAAATATCTCTTGGCATATTTCCCGCATGTCAAAAATTCCGACATCCCCGATCTATTGCTTATAACCGTCGTAACGCTAACCAGCCTGAGCTGGATATTTTATTTTTACCTGGTTCATCGAAATATTCACGACCGGCGCACACTTTTTTTCCGCGTTGTGGGAACAACCATGCCATTAACGTTTGTTGTTAAAGACGTGCTGAAATGGATCTTTGGCAGAACGAATACGCGCATCTGGCTATCACACCCAAGCTTGTACGACTTCCACTGGTTTGCCGGCACGAAAGAATTTGAGGGTTTCCCATCCGGACATATGCTGGTGTTTACTCCGGTTTTCATGGCCTTGTGGCAATTCTTTCCACGTTACCGTCTGTATTACGGGGTTGTCTGGTTCTGCCTGGCCATCGCACTGATTGTCACGGAATACCATTTTCTGAGCGATGTCCTTGCGGGAGCCTTTATCGGGGCAGTTGTATATCTGACCGTAAGCCGCGCGGCTTTATAAATTGACATGCTGATATGGCAGTGCCAAACTGGAAACTATATCCGCTAAAATGCAATCTGGCAGGGCATTGGGCAGTTACGGTAAATGGAAATTGGCGCATCACGTTTGAGTTTGAAAATGGCGATGCTTACATTCTGGACTTGGAGGATTATCACTGATGGATACTTTACGTAACAAGAAACGTGCACCCACTCACCCCGGCACTTTGCTGCACGAAGTGGTGCTGCCTGAACTGGGGATCACACAAGGCGAGTTTGCCGACCAGCTGGGGGTATCGCGCCGCACCGTGTCCGAGATACTGCACGAACGCCGCCCGGTTACGCCTGACATGGCGATTCGATTGGGCAAACTGCTGGGCAATGGTGCGGGGCTGTGGTTGCGTATGCAGCAAGCGCTGGACGTGTGGCAGCTTGAGCAGCAAGGCGGGTATGGGAATATCAGGCAACTCAAGGCGGCGTGATGGCAACCATGTACAACCCACCGCATCCCGCTGACACTGCGCGACGACGTGTTACCTGCGGTGGGGCTGTCCGTAACAGAAGCCGCGCAACAATTGGACGTAGCGCGGGTGACGCTTTCTCGCGTGCTGAATGGCCGTGCTGTCATCTTGCCTGAAATGGCCTTGCGTATCGAGGCATGGCTAGGTGTGGAGCGCGGCGGCGAAGCCCCTCTGTGGCTGGCAGAACAAAGTGCCTATGACTTGTGGCAAGTTCGCAAGGCGGGTGTGCCGAATGTAAAGCGCGCCGAGCTGATGGCTGCATAAGGTTTCAAATCCCCTCGCAATAGAAGGCATGATTTTTTTATAAAACATGGGGTATCTCCACCCATCAGGTTGGAGGCGAAGGGGAAAAATGGTTGAATCGATTTTGGTTACTGGGGGGACAGGCTACATCGGGAGTCACACCTGTATTGCGCTCATCAAGGCGGGTTATCACGTGATCATTCTCGATAACCTGAGCAACAGCAGTGCAAATGTGCTCAAGCGCGTGAACCGCATCGCCGGGCAGACACCGCATTTCATTCAGGGTGACATCCGCGACCGATCGCTTCTCGATAGGGTTTTTGCAGAGAACAACATTTCTGCCGTCATTCACTTTGCAGGCCTCAAGTCAGTCGGCGAGTCTGTCGAAAAACCCCTTGAGTACTATGACAACAATGTCAAGGGCACCATAGAGCTTCTCTCCGCAATGGAGGCAGCCAAAGTCCTGACTTTTGTTTTCTCGTCATCCGCCACCGTTTATGGCGATCCCGAGTCGGTGCCTATACGCGAAGATTTTGCCCGGTCAGCGACCAATCCATATGGCAGATCCAAGGTGATCATCGAAGATGTGCTCGAAGATATTTTTAAATCGAATCCTGAATGGAATATCGCCAGCTTGCGCTATTTCAATCCGGTAGGCGCGCACCCGAGCGGATTGATCGGTGAAGACCCCAAGGGCATCCCGAACAACCTGATGCCCTATATCTCACAGGTTGCCGTCGGGCGTCGTGAAAAGCTCCGTGTCTATGGCAACGACTATCCAACACCGGATGGCACCGGCGTGCGCGATTACATCCATGTCATGGATCTGGCCGAGGGACACGTATCGGCATTGCGATACTGTCAGGAAAAGGGCGGCATGCTCACCGTCAATCTGGGTACAGGGGAGGGCACTTCAGTGCTGCAGATGATACATGCTTTTGAGCAAGCCAGCTTACGGACTATCCCTTACGAGATCGTCTCCCGGCGAGCGGGCGATATCGCCCAGTGCTGGGCGGACCCTGGATTAGCCTTTACAAAACTTGGGTGGAAGACAACTCGCGGACTCGCCGAAATGTGTGAAGACAGCTGGCGTTGGCAAAGCAATAACCCGGAGGGAATACAATGATCGTTCGCGGGCTTAGCGTTGCGATGTGACTTTCGATTGTGATCGTGGCGATGCCGGGGGTAACCACGTGGTCAGCAACTTTTCATATTCCGCCAGCACTGTCTCCCATGTAAATATCTCTTCATGCCGCTTGCGACTCGCTGTACTCAAAGGACTGGTTAACTGTTGAAGTTACTTGGCAGCTGTCCTGTCAAATATTTAACATTTATTGATGACATTGCGTCAGTTTGATCAAGGCTAGACTCCCCCCGTTCAATCATATAAAGCAATAGTTAAAAAAAACAATAACTTACAATATTGGCGCAGTTATTGCATATATGATTACTGAAACACGACGTCGCGGTATTTTGTTCATAGAGGATGTTCATCATGAAAAACATTCAACAAGTTTTTTACAAGGTTGACCGGATGATCATGGTTGCGTTTATTGGCATTCTGGCTACCTGAAGAATAATAAAAAAATTAATAAAATTACACGGAAGGATAGATCAAATGATGATTCACGATGAATTAACCGATGATGAGCGTGACCGGTTTATAGGGCTCTTCCATGAGTCTTTGAAGGTCAAGACTCATTTCGAGCTTTTTCTATGGTTGCAGGGGAGGTTGCAAAGGTATCTTCCTCACGACATTCTTATTGTGGCCTGGGGAGACTTCACCAGCGGCCGGATCTACTTTGATGTCATCTCTGCGCTGCCGGGAGTCAGAACCGAGAAAATCAACAATAAAAACCTGAATCTTTTCTTGAAGCGCTTGTTCGTCTACTGGGAAAACAACGGCTGTATACCCTCACAGATTGGTATGGACAAGTGTATAAACCTTGAGGGAGAAATAAGCTACGATTTGGTCGCACAGAATTTTGGTAATATGAAAAGCTTGCTGGTACATGCGATCAAGGATTTCAGGGAGCGGCACGACTGCCTTTATGTGATGCTGAGCACAAAAAAATCTCATTCCCAGCACGCTTGCACGATGTTTGAGGCGCTAATGCCTTATATAGACACCTCACTTCGGAAATTGCCGCATCTTCCAAAACAGGAACCAAAAGCTGCACATACCAGCAATTCAATGGATCATCATCTAGATACCATCCTGGGCATTACCCCAAGGGAGGCCGAAATCATGATGTTGGTTCGAATCGGGAAGACAAATATCGAAATTGGCTCAATTCTCGACATCAGCTCGTTCACGGTCAAAAATCACCTGCAGCGAATATATAAGAAACTTAACGTTAGCTGTCGCGCGCAGGCCGCATCCAAGTTTTAGAAGCGTTATCTGCGCCTTGAGTAGAACAAGCAATGACGCGGTATTTATAATGGAATGGGATTCTTCCCTTCGCACCAGGAGATTAACTAATACCGGGAGATTTGAAAGCGACAGCTATGTTGTAGTGTTGGTGGATTGACCATGCCGGCATTGCCAGTCAGATCAGTCGGATCGCAAGGCGCTCTGAATACGGATCACAACCTTGATTGCGGGGTAAACGCCAGATATTCGTCCATCGCCGCTGCTATTTTTAAATTGCGGGTATTTATGGTGTCATCGCCGATAAACTTATCGCTCCTTTTCAGGGTGGCATCGGGTTGAGAAATTCTGTCAGGTGCCTTTCCGGTTTGATTAGCTGGTAAGAGAACCTTGCATAGAGTTTCGAGGTATATGCGCATCCTGTCTATGGCTTTCCAATGTTTATGATCACCTGAGATTTCAAGTAAACCCGCATCAGCGAATTCGCGATGAATTTGCGCGGCAGCACTGCTATCACGTCCATCGTACGAAACGAGTTCTGAATTTTGAGATTTGGAGTAGTGCAAAGCGATCTCAATATGTAAAAGCGTTATTCCACTACCTATATTTTTGTTTCCCATGCTACTCCCTTTTTTGGCCTTCTCTGCCAGCGGAACTACATTCCATAAACAATAACGAATTGCATTGCCTGTGTGATCCTCTCTCCATATGAGGCTAACCTATTGCTCGACAATTCAACGCGCAATTAGTCTATGCTTGACTTGATAAGTTCCCTGACAATTTTTGCGGGTATAGGGAATAGCATTAAAAACGTTTAACATGCAACGGTGTGCCTTTTAGAGTGAGATGCTGCCAATCGTTTCATGGACAAAAAATTGCGTTAAGTCCTTTACCATACCCCGGAAAATATATAAATGACAAAACTCCTTGCCGTCGATAGCTTGAAACACTCGCACAGATTCGACGAGGGTAATCCCCTTGCCGAAAAAAACACGTTGCGCGTAGCCGTTCTGACCGCAGTGATGATGGTGATCGAGATCACCGGTGGCTGGCATTACAACTCGATGGCATTGTTGGCCGACGGCTGGCATATGAGTTCGCATACAGTGGCTCTGGGGCTTTCTCTATTGGCTTATGTTTTCGCCAGAAAATATGCCCACGACCCGCGATTTTCCTTCGGCACCTGGAAGATCGAAGTTTTGGGCGGTTATACGAGTGCAATCTTTCTGGTGATGGTGGCCGGTTTGATGATTTTTCAATCGCTCGAAAGATTGGTTGCCCCGAGCCTGATACACTATGACGAGGCTATCGCGATTGCAACAATCGGCCTGCTGGTCAATCTCGCTTCTGCATGGTTACTCAAGGATGGGCATCATCATAATCATGATGGTCATGATCACCACGGCCATCATGACTTGAACTTGCGCTCGGCTTATATGCATGTGCTGGCCGATGCGGCAACGTCCGTGCTGGCCATCATCGCGTTGCTTGGCGGCAAGCTGTGGGGCGCAAGCTGGCTGGATCCGATGATGGGATTGGCCGGCGCCGTGTTGGTTGCCGTGTGGGCCTTTGGTTTGCTCCGGGATACCGGTCGTGTGTTGCTGGATGCCGAGATGAATGCCCCTGTGGTAGCCGAGATTCGTGAAGTCATAGCCGCCTCGCCGGTCAAGGCCAAGCTTTGCGACTTGCATGTATGGCGTGTGGGGAAAGGGAAGTACGCTTGCATTCTGAGCCTCGCGACGGATAACGAAGCGTCCCCTGAATATTTCAAGCAACAGTTAAGCATCCACAAAGAGTTGGTGCATATCAGTATCGAGATAAACAAAATCGGTGGATAAGTTGTCAATTGCGCATCAAACGATAATCGAAATATTCACGTCCTGGATGACAGGTGATTTTGTAGAAAGCTTGTATGGCCGTTTTATCACAAGATAGACGCAAAAAACTTTTACGCTACCTGCCGTGGCTTGCAGGACTGGTTCTGCTGGCGATCGCGGTTTGGTACTTCGCGCGTCCCGCACCGTTGCGCGTGCAGTTGGTCAAGGTCGAGCGCGGGGTGGTGGAAGCGACCGTGAGCAACACCCGTGCGGGCACGGTCAAGCCGTGCCGCCGCGCCAAGCTGGCTGCTTCGGCAGGCGGCCAGATCGAGCATCTCCTGGTGAAGAAAGGTCAGCGTGTCAAGAGCGGGGAGGTGTTGCTGGAGTTATGGCACAAAGACTTGCAGGCTCAGGAGCGTTTGGCGACGGAGCAACTCGCCACATCGCAGACGCAGGAACAGCAGGCCTGCGTGCAGGCAGACCTGGCTGAAAAGGAAGCCTCGCGCGCGCGCCAACTGAGGGAGAAAGGATTCATTTCCGCCGAAGGGCTGGATCAGAAGGTATCCGCTGCCAAGGTGAGCCGTGCCGGTTGCGAGTTCTCGCGCAGTCAGATTGAACAAAGCAAATCACGCATCGCCGTGGCACGCGCCGATTTGCAGCGCATGGTGCTGCGTGCGCCGTTCGCTGGCGTCGTGGCGGATATCAGCGGCGAGCTGGGTGAATACGCCACGCCCTCTCCACCCGGCATACCGACGCTGCCCGCTATCGACCTGATCGATGATAGCTGCATGTTCGTCAGTGCGCCTATCGATGAGGTGGATGCGGCTGATATCAAGGTGGGTCAGGCGGCCCGCATCACACTGGACGCGATCAAGGACAAGTCGTTTGCTGGCAGGGTCAAGCGCATCGCGCCGTACGTGCTGGAGATCGAGAAGCAGGCGCGTACCGTCGAAGTGGAAGTGGCCTTCGACGAGCCACCCAAAGATGAAAATCTGTTGGTAGGTTACAGCGCCGATGTGGAGATCGTGCATGCCTCACATGCGAACGTGTTGCGCATTCCGACGCAGGCATTGCTGGAAGGCAAGCACGTGTTGCTCTACAGCGCCGATGGCGCGCTTGAAGAGCGCACCGTGACCACGGGTTTGGCAAACTGGGATCAGACAGAAATCGTCTCTGGGCTGAACGAAGGCGACCGGATCGCGATGTCGCTCGATCAAGCCGGGGTCAGGGCCGGGGCGCAAGTGCAGCCGGAAGAAAATAAGCCCGTTAAATGATTTTGCCCAAATGATCCGACTGAGTAAAGTCAGCCGCAGCTTCATGGTTGGCGGTCAAGAAGTTGCCGCCTTGCGTGACATTGACCTCGACATCGCGGCCGGCGATTATGTTTCCATCATGGGCCCGTCCGGCTCGGGAAAATCCACCTTGCTCAATCTGATCGGGCTGCTTGATCGCCCGACTTCCGGCATATACAAACTGGATGGGGGGGACGTTACCGATTTGAGTGATGAGCAACAGGCAAGGGTGCGCAGCGAAAAGATCGGCTTTGTGTTCCAGTCATTCCATCTGGTGCCGCGCCTGACAGCTGCGATGAACATCGAGTTGCCGCTGATTCTGGCGGGAATTCCTCCCGCCGAACGCAAAACGCGCGTGACCCGCTTACTGGAAAATTATGGCCTGACAGAACGCGCCGATCATAGACCAGACCAACTCTCGGGCGGAGAGCGGCAACGCGTGGCGATCGCGCGTGCGACCAGCATGCACCCCGCCGTGCTGCTGGCCGACGAGCCGACCGGTAATCTGGACCAGACTACCGGAAAAGAAGTTTTGAACCTGCTCGAACAACTGGTCGTGCAACAGGTCACCCTGATCGTCGTCACCCACGATCCGGTGATTGGCGGACGCGCACAGCGGCAGTTGCATATGGTTGATGGCCGGATCACCAGCGAGACCAAATCATCGGCGGGCTCATGAACGTAAAATCGATTATTAACCACGGAACACACGGAATTAAAACAATGAATCACATATTGCATGGCGTTCATTTGTTGGTGGAAGCATGAAAGCCACCGACCATTGAGTAGGGCTAGGGGATATATCGAATTTTTCCGTGTTTTCCGTGGTTTAATTTTTAGGTTATTAGGATGAAGTTGATTGATATCATACAGTTCGCTTCAGGCAGCCTGCGCGGCAGCCGCACCCGTACCTTGCTGATGGTGCTGGCGATGTCCATCGGCGTCGCGGCAGTGGTGGTGCTGACCGGGCTGGGCGAGGGTGCGCGCCGTTATGTCGTCAATCAGTTCTCGTCGCTGGGTACGAATCTGGTTATCGTGCTGCCCGGACGCACCGAAACGGCGGGAATCGGGCCGGGCATGCTGCTCGGACAAATTCCTCGCGAACTTTCGCTGGACGATGCGCTGGCCTTGTTGCGCAGTCGTGCTGTCGGGAGGATTGCGCCGCTGACTGTCGGTTCATCGGAAATCTCAATAGGGGCACTCAACCGCGAAGTGGTGGTGCTGGGTTCGACTGCGGATCTGCTTGAGGTGCGCCACATGAGCCTGGGGCAGGGACAGTTCTTGCCTGCCGGTGATGAGCATTCCAGCGAGCCGGTATGTGTGCTCGGCGCGAAAATCAGGCGCGAATTGTTCGGTCAGGAGCAGGCCATAGGCGCATGGGTGAGGCTGGGAGACCGCCGTTTCCGAGTGATCGGTGTGATGGCGAGCCAAGGCGAATCCCTGGGTTTCAATACCGACGAGATCGTCTTTGTGCCGGTCGTCTCGGCGCACTTGCTGTTCAACACCTCCGGCCTGTTCCGTATTCTGGTGGAAGCCAAAAGTCGCGATACAATCGAGCAAGCCAGGCGCGATGCCGAACAGATCTTGGCGCGCCGCCACAGCGGCGAGCGCGACGTGACCGTCATCACGCAGGACGCAGTGCTGGCCACATTCGACCGCATCCTGCGCGCCCTGACACTGGCTGTTGGAGGCATCGCCGCAATCAGTCTGTCAGTGGCAGGTATTCTGATCATGAACGTGATGCTGATCGCTGTCTCTCAACGCGTCAGGGAGATCGGTCTGCTCAAAGCGCTGGGCGCGCCCGCCGCACAAATCAGGAATCTGTTTTTCGCCGAAGCGGTATTGTTGTCAGGTATCGGCAGTGTGGTTGGCCTGGTCTTGGGCGAATTGGGCGTACTGGTGATAGGAAAGATTTATCCATCCTTGCCGGTGGTTGCACCATGGTGGGCGGTGCTGGCAGCTCTTGGTACAGCTCTCTGTACTGGCATCTTGTTCAGCGTGTGGCCTGCGCGCCGGGCAGCTCAGCTTGATCCGGTGATGGCTTTGTCGCGCTCTTGAAGGCTTTGATTATAAATATCATTTCACCATCACGGCCATGACAGTGCCGCGTCTGCCCGGCACGGCTTAATTTGTGTCCAAGCGGGGAGTATAATAAATATATGAGGCCTTTCTGCTCCTGGATCAACTTGAAGAGAATAGAACTTTGAATACGATCAGTTTTACAGATTTGAAGCTAGCACCTGAAATCCTCAAGGCGCTTACCGAAACCGGTTACACCATACCCACACCGATACAGGCCCAAGCCATTCCGCTGGTGCTGGAAGGCCGTGACCTGATGGCGGGTGCGCAGACGGGTACCGGCAAGACAGCAGCGTTTGTGTTGCCCATGGTGCAAAAGCTGTTGCCGTTCGCCAGCTCCAGCACTTCGCCTGCCCGCCATCAGGTGCGGGCGCTGATATTGGTGCCGACCCGCGAACTGGCGATACAGGTGGAAGAAAGCGTGAAGGTATACGCAAAGCATAGTCACTTGCGTTCCCTAGTGGTGTTTGGCGGAGTGGATATCAAGACCCAGACGCCCCATCTGAAGCGGGGAGTAGAGATTCTGGTCGCCACGCCGGGCCGCCTGCTGGATCATATCGAGATGAAATCGGTGCAGTTGAATCAGGTGCAGATGCTGGTGCTGGATGAGGCGGACCGCATGCTGGACATGGGCTTCATGCCCGACTTGAAGCGCATCCTGGCGCTGTTGCCCAAACAGCGTCAGAACCTGATGTTCTCGGCCACGTTCTCGAACGAGATCAAAAAATTATCGGCAGAGTTCCTGGTCAATCCGATGCTCATCGAAGTCGCCCGCAGCAATGCTGCCGCCGAGAATGTCACGCAAAAAGTCTATCTGGTCGAGCAGGCAGACAAACACGTGCTGCTCGCGCAACTGTTGCGCGGCAGCGATGCGTCGCAAGTGCTGGTGTTCACCAAAACTAAGCTCACTGCCGCCCGCCTCGCCAAGCAATTACAGAAGGAGGGCGTAGCCGCCGATGCGATCCACGGCGACAAGACCCAGCTGGAGCGCATCAAGGCTCTCGCTGCTTTCAAGCAAGGCACAGTCACTGTTCTGATCGGGACTGATGTCGCCGCTCGCGGCCTGGATATCGACCAGCTGCCGATGGTGATCAATTACGAAATACCCAGCGCTCCGGAAGATTATGTGCATCGCATCGGCCGCACCGGCCGCGCGGGCGCTTCCGGCAAAGCGATTTCGCTGGTGTCGCCGGAAGAAGAAAAATACCTGAAGGAAATCGAGAAGCTGATCAAGACCGTGATTGAGAAAGAAACGGCGATCGTGCCGCACGCTGCAAGGACCGGCAGAGCGCCGCGCGGCGAACATCATGAACGCAGCCATGTACCGCGGAGTGAACATTCAGCGCGCAGTCATGCACCAAAAGTAGGCAATTCTCTAAGTTCTCGCGAGCTTGAGAAGTTGACACCAGCACGTCCTGCCGCACCGAAAAAGCCCAGCCATGATCCGTGGTTCGACAAGCCTTACGAACCGAGCGGTGGCGCCACGCCAGCCAAACAGCCGGAGCAACCTGCCAATAAGCCGAAGAAGCAAGTCGCTGCGATATTCGTGCGTCGGCCAAGCTAGCGGGAGCCGTAGGAACGGGCCCTGCCCGCGAGCCTTTTTGATTGCGGGCAGGGCCCGCTCCAAACACAAGCACGTTTAGGCAACACTGGTGGAACTACTGGTGAAACAACTAGCCATCTCACTAAGGCAGCAAGCTGCCAAGTGATTGGTTATAGCCATTTGACTTGGCTACCAAACAGCAGCAGCCAGGTCGCTGGTTATCAGGACGAGCAACTCACTTCAATCTGTCGCGCCCATTCCGGCGGCGTGGCGGCATACCCCTCCATCTCCGGTTGCTCGTCGAAAGGCTTGCCGAGCAAATTCAGCAGTCTGTCGATCTCGGAAAAGTCGCGATGTTTTTCGGCCTTCTCGATCGCATTTTGCGCAAGATAATTGCGCAGGATGTATTTGGGATTGACCGCATCCATGCGCGCCTTGCGTTCGCTGTCCGTACCCGCTTCTTGTTGCAGACGCGCACGATAGGCCGCTGCCCAGGCATCGAAAGCCGCGCGGTCGATGAACTGGTCGCGCAACGGGCCGTTTGTCGCATCCGCTGCAGAGTTGAAATTTCCCAGGTTGCGAAACAGGTTGGTGTAATCGGTGTGATTGGCGTGCATCATTTCCAGCAGCGAAGCGACCAATTGAATGTCATTCTGTGTGGCGTTGGCAAGCCCCAGTTTGGCGCTCATCAATTCGGCATAGTGCTTGTGATAGGCCGGGGCATAGCCGTCCAGCATAGCAAGAGCCTGCTCGGCCGGTATCAGCGGCGACAATGCTTGTGCCAGGCAGGCGAGATTCCACAGGCCGACTTGCGGCTGCTGATCGTAGGCGTAACGTCCGCGAGGATCGGAATGGTTGCAGATGTAGCCCGGGTCGTAACTTTCCATGAAACCGAACGGGCCATAGTCGAAGGTCAGGCCGAGTATCGACATGTTGTCGGTGTTCATCACGCCATGCGAGAAGCCGATTGTCTGCCATTGTGCCATCAGTCTGGCGGTGCTCTGGGTGACTTCATTCAGGAATAGCTGGTACTTGTCCGCGTCGTCTACCAGATGCGGAAAGTGTCTGGCGATGACGTAGTCGGCGAGCGTGGCGAGTTGTTCATGCTGGCCGCGATAGAAAAATACCTCGAACGAGCCGAAGCGCACATGCGAAAGCGACAGACGGGTCAGCACGGCGGCGGTTTCGATGCGCTCGCGATAGACTTCCTCGTCGCTGCCGACGATGCACAGCGTGCGGCTGGTGGGAATGCCCAACCCATGCATGGCTTCCGAACACAGGTATTCGCGGATGCTGGAGCGCAACACGGCGCGGCCATCGCCCTGGCGCGAATAAGGAGTGATGCCGGCCCCTTTGAGCTGCACATCCCAGAGCTCACCGGCACGGTTGCGTATCTCGCCGAGCAATATCGCGCGCCCATCGCCGAGTTGCGGCACGAAGTGGCCGAACTGATGCCCGGCATAGATCATCGAAAGTGGCTCGGATCCCGGAAGCAAGCGGTTGCCGGTAAAGTGCTCAGCGAAATCGGCGCGCGATATTTCATCCGTGTCGAGATCGATCAGGCGCGCGGCATTTGCGTTGAAGCTGACCAGATAGGGATCGGGCAGGGGAGTGGGGTCCAGGCGGCTGTGAAAACTGCTTGGCAGACGAGCGTAGGTATTTTCGAAATTCAGTCGGGCGAGTTTATACATGATGAACGTTGCGGAGCAGCGCCTTGTGAGGGAAGCGCTACGCGGCTACAGGGGGACGAAGATCAAACGCAGCCGGTCGGTTTCGGCAGTCCGCCGTATTTGGTGATGGGTTTCATCGGGCCGGTCATCCACAGGTCGAATACTTCTTTCTGGTCTTGCTCGATGTATTTGACGAACTTGCGGATTGGCGGAACGGTGCCAAATTCTTCGTAGAACTCGCGGGCTTTCATGATGTGCGCCCATTTCATTTCGTTCAATTCGTAGTTATCGGTCTCGGCCATGGCCTTGGCGATCTCCGGCGTCCATTCATTCATGTCTTCAAGATAGCCGTCGCCGTCGCGTGTCGGGATCTCCATTTTTAATACTCCTGATGATTGAGTTGCGCCAATGGTAATTAACCCGAGTTTATTGGTCAAGTAATATTTTGCACTGCTGCGCGGCTACAATGTCTGCTGATTTTGGCTGAGTAGTCTGCAAACCTCATATATTAAAGATGTGTTCAGGAGCGTGACGATGAAATATTTATGGGTAGCCGTGGCTGCATTGCTTGCGGGTTGTTCCGGCGTGCCTGAAGGACTTCACCCTGTGGAGGGTTTTGACGCGGAGAAATATCTGGGACACTGGAATGAGATCGCGCGGTTCGATCATGGTTTCGAGCGCGGCCTCACCGATGTGACGGCAGATTACCGCAAGCTCCCGGATGGCCGCATCGAGGTGATCAATCGCGGATTCGATGCAAAGAATAACAAGTGGAATGAGGCGAAAGGCGTGGCGCGGTTTCGGGGAAGAACGGATGTCGCCAGTCTGGAGATATCATTCTTCTGGCCGTTCTATGGCGCATATAACGTGCTGGTGCTCGATCCCCAATACCGTTACGCGATGGTGGCAGGACCGAACCGCAATTATCTCTGGATACTCGCGCGCGACCGGCAGCTCGATCCTGCGATACTGGTCATCCTGATCGGGCGAGCCAGGGAATTGGGCTTTGCGACTGATGCGTTGATTTACGACGAGCACAAGAACATGCCTATATTGGTGGATTGAGATGATGAATAAAGTTTCAGTGGTGTTTGTTTGCATGGGCAATATCTGCCGCTCTCCCACGGCGGAAGCGGTGTTTCGACATTATGTCGAGAATGCCGGTTTGTCCGAACACATTCTGATTGACTCTGCCGGGACGCATGATTATCACATCGGCGATCCGCCGGATTCGCGCGCGCAACGCGCGGCTCAGCAGCGCGGCTATGATATGAGCAAACTGCGAGGCCGGCAGGTGGAAGAGGGCGACTTCCGCCGTTTCGATTATGTGCTGGCGATGGACAGGGCCAACCTCGCCAATCTGCTACGCATCACGCCGCCGGACAGCGATACCCGGGCGCGTCTGTTCCTCGAATACGCGCGCCATCACACTGAGCGCGAAGTGCCTGACCCGTATTACGGCGGCGCGGATGGTTTCGAGCGCGTGCTGGATATGGTGGAGGATGCGGCGCAGGGGTTGCTGGAGGAGATTCGTCAACAGCATTTCGTGACTTAGTTTGCGTTCCGTAGGAGCGAGGCTTGCCTGTCCTGATGAAACTACCAGCCTTCGACCAGGCTATAAAAAAACGATAGCCAAGTCGCTGGTTATGTCGAAGCGGCCCGCGAATAAGAGAATCGCGGGCAGCACCCGCAAGAGGTACGCCGTGGTTGTAAGGGGCTGATAACAAAGTCAGGCAATTTGCTACTCAACAAGTTGAGTGCAAAGCCGACACAGCCCCAACAACACACGCAGGGCCCGCTCCTACAAATAAAAAGCCGCACAACATTGAGTATCGTGCGGCTTTATTTTTTGCAAACGAATTTATCTCTGATTTATCCCTGAGGGTGTTGCGTCTCGATTTGCACCAGCGGTTCATTCTCCACAAACACTTCACGCTGACGCTCGCGGCGGCGTGATGTTTGCCTTGCAGCCGGAATTGCGGCGGCTTGCGTTACCGTGCTTAGCTTGATCGGATCGGTCTCGATTTGAATCAAACCATTGCCAGATGTCTTCGCTATAGTGCTCGGCACAGCTGCGGGCAAGCTCGGTGCCACCACTGCAGGCAAGGTCTGAACCATTACTGCGGGCAGGGACGGTGCTATTAACGCCGGTCTGGTGGTGAGGTTCGTCGGCATGGCGATGTACTCGCTCGGTTTTACGAATCCATCGGGGAAAGCGACATATTCCGTCGGCTTGACGGCGGCTGGTGCAGTGTCCATTTGTTCGAAGGATTGCTGCACGATAACAGGCACATCACTTGCCGCCAAAGCTGCAGCATTTTGCGAGACATTTTCGCGATTTTCACGTTCGCGTCGTCCTCCGCGGCGGCCGCGACGACGAGCGCCTTCGCGTGGGGGGGTGCCCGGTTCAGCCAGTTCTGCGGTTGCAGCGGAAACCTGGCTTTCCAGCACCGGCTTTTCTTCGGTGTTCCGCGGTGGGCGCGGCGGCTTGGGTTGACGAGGCTCTTGCGGTTTGGCTTCGGCCTGTACCGGTTTTTGGCTGCCGCGCGGTTCGTTGCGCTCGCGATTATTGCCGCTTTCGCTGCGCTCGCCACGTCCACCACGGTCACGGCGCTTGCCGCTGCCTTCAGGACGCTCACTGCGTTCGGGGCGCTGCGGGGGGCGGTGCCTGCTTGCCGCAGGTTTGGCCTTGGGTTGCTCATCTTCACCCATTGATTTGATCCAGGCGAAGAATTTTCCGAACATCGAGGGCTTGGCTGCTTCAGCCTTCATCGGTGCGGGTTGCGCCGGGGTGACGCCCTGTACCACGGCGTGCGCGCGCGTGACTTTCTGCTGCTCTTGTGCAGCGGTCAGCGGCTTTTCTTCGATCGGCTTTTCCACCAGCTTGTAGCTGGCCTGCAACACATCGCTGGTCATGTCATCGTGACGCAGGCGGTTGATGCTGTAGCTGGGCGTTTCCAGATGCGGGTTGGGTATCAGCGTGATGCCCACTTTGAGGCGCGATTCGATACGGTGTATATCGGCGCGTTTCTCGTTCAGCAGGAACGTCGCGACATCTACCGGCACTTGCACATGTATCGCCGCGCTGCTCTCTTTCATCGCCTCTTCCTGGATGATGCGCAGGATATGCAGGGCGGAGGACTCGATGCCGCGTATATGGCCGATGCCGCTACAACGGGGGCAGGCGATGTAGTTGCCTTCGCCCAGGCTGGGTGCCAGACGCTGGCGTGATAGCTCCAGCAGGCCGAAGCGCGAAATCTTTGCGGTCTGCACGCGGGCACGGTCATAACGCAGTGAATCGCGCAAACGGTCTTCCACATCGCGCTGGTTGCGGCTGCTTTCCATGTCGATAAAATCGATCACGATCAGTCCGCCCAGGTCGCGCAGGCGCAGTTGGCGGGCGATCTCTTCCGCTGCCTCAAGATTGGTGTGGAACGCGGTGGCCTCGATATCAGAACCTTTGGTGGCGCGCGCCGAGTTGATGTCGACGGCGGTCAGGGCTTCGGTATGGTCGATGACGATCACGCCGCCGGAGGGCAGGCGAACTTCGCGGGCGTGGGCGGATTCGATCTGATGCTCGATCTGGAAGCGCGAGAACAGCGGCACATCGTCCTGATAGCGCTTGATGCGGTTCACGTTGTTCGGCATCACCGTGCTCATGAATGCCAGCGCCTGCTGGTAGACCTCTTCGGTGTCGATCAGGATCTCGCTGATCTCCGGGTTGAAGTAGTCGCGGATGGCACGCACCACCAGGCTGCTTTCCAGATAGATCAACGATGGAGCTTTTTCGGATTGCGCCGCGCCCTCGATCGCATCCCACAATTGCTTGAGATAGTCGAGATCCCACTGCAACTCTTCCTCGTTGCGCCCTATGCCGGCGGTGCGAGCGATGATGCTCATGCCTTGCGGCACGTCGACATTCGCCAGCACTTCGCGCAGCTCATTGCGTTCCTCGCCTTCGATGCGGCGCGATACGCCGCCGCCGCTCGGGTTGTTCGGCATCAGCACGATGTAGCGACCGGCCAGACTGATGTAGGTGGTTAGCGCCGCGCCCTTGTTGCCGCGCTCGTCCTTTTCCACCTGCACCAGCAATTCCTGGCCTTCGCGCAAGGCTTCCTTGATCGAGGGGCGATTGCCGCTGCCGGATTGGTAATACTGAGGGGCTACTTCCTTGAATGGCAGGAAGCCGTGCCGGTTGCCGCCGTATTCGACGAAACAGGCTTCGAGGCTGGGCTCGAGGCGGGTGATGACTGCTTTGTAGATGTTGCTCTTGCGCTGCTCTTTGCCGGCGGTTTCAATGTCAAGGTCAATGAGCTTCTGACCGTCAACAATGGCGACACGGAGTTCTTCCGGTTGTGTCGCATTGAATAACATGCGTTTCATTTTATTGTCTCCCGCGCTCTGACACGGGCGAGACCGGGCTACACGCGGTTAGGCGTGAGAGAGGAGCAATCGTGCAAACAGTCTTGTAATGTGCAAACGGTTGGTCAAATCAGTTCTCTATCGGTAGCCAGTCTAAAAAATATTCTTTGGGACTTCTGTACCAGTGGCTGCGGGTGCATCGCTGCATTCGCTACGTCGACCGGCGCAAAAATTCCTTAGGGGTGAGGCAGCAATGCTTGCTGCGTCACGGAAAATCCTCAGGTGCTTTGAGCGCGTAAATCAATTACTATCACTGCTGGTACCGGTGAGTGATATTAACCGGGCTGCGGCTGGAAGGGTGGCGGTGTGTTGCACCGTCGCTTGTGCCGAAAGTTCCTTGGCGGCCAGTTTTTATGGCGAGGGAATAAAATTAATTCCCAAACTTACCCAATCCAAAACGCGCGAGCGGCGAAGTATAAGCAAAATGAATGGTTTAAGCAAAGATTCTGTAACTTTTCTGACCATCAACGAAAGTGGCGAAGCACAGCGCATCGACAATTTCCTGTTCAAACACCTGAAAGGCGTGCCCAAGAGCCACGTTTATCGCATCCTGCGCGGCGAAGTGCGGGTGAACAAGAAGCGCATCGACCAGACCTACCGGCTGAAACTGGGCGACCTGCTACGCATTCCGCCGATACGCGTCGCGGAAAAGCACGAGATCGGGGAAACGCACATCCCGGCGGTGGAGTTTCCGATCCTGTATGAAGATGACGCGATACTGGCCGTGAACAAACCTGCCGGTGTCGCGGTGCATGGCGGCAGCGGCGTAAGCTTCGGCGTCATCGAGCAGATGCGCCGCGCCCGCCCGCAGGCCAAGTTCCTGGAGCTGGTGCACCGGCTCGACCGCGAGACTTCAGGTGTGCTGTTGCTGGCGAAAAAGCGTTCCGCGTTGACCGCGATGCACGAGATCATGCGCGAGGGCAACAGCGACAAGCGTTATTTCGCGCTGGTGCTAGGGCAATGGAAGAACGCCAAACAGCACGTCAAACTGCCGCTGTACAAGTTTGACACGCCGCAAGGCGAGAAACGCGTGATGGTGCGGGAAGACGGGCAAGCTTCGCATACGATCTTCGCGCTGCAGAAAAGCTGGCCAGAATTTTCTTTACTTGAAGCGCAACTCAAGACCGGACGTACCCATCAGATCCGCGTGCATCTTGCGCATCTCGGCTTTCCGATCGCCGGTGACGACAAGTACGGCGACTTTGCGCGCAACAAGGCGTTGATGAAACAGGGGCTGAAGCGCATGTTCCTGCATGCCTACAGCATCGCGTTCGCGCATCCGCTGACGGGCGAGCCGATGCGGCTGGTAGCGCCATTGCCGAAGGAGCTGGAGAGTTTCATCGCGAGACTGGATGCGGGTGCTGCTTCAGAAAAATAATCCGCTCCCCTCTCCCTTGCAGGGGGAGGGTCAGGGTGGGGGTAGAAACTCAAATATTCCGCAGTATGTTTTGTTGCGTGGGGAAACCAAAACAACACCGCCGGGGGTAGCCCGGCAGCTAGTCACTTTTCTTGTCTTGCCAAGAAAAGTAACCAAAAGAAATCGCCCCCGGTTTGCCGCCCCTGCGAGGCGGCGCATAGGGGGAGAGGGCAGATTTTCCCATAGCAACAGTTAATACCTGCCGCTAATGTGAATGCCTCGCCCGCATGAATTAATACAATCCTGATCAGCAAATCCATTAGGACTCAGTAGGAAGTCAAAAGTGGATTTCTTGATTTGACGAACTCTGCTACTTTCCGGGTTGGTGAAGAGCGTACTAATTCTAGATTCTAATATTCCATCATCTGCTGGATTTACGAAAATAATATCTCGGGCTGAAATGTTGTTTTGCAATCCTGCTGCCATCAAATATTTAAAATGAGTATCTGTTTCTGGAACAGAGAAGCCAATCACAATAATCCGAGTCGCAGACTCAATGGCTTTTAGTGCGTGAGCCCAAATAGTTTCTAGACCCCCATCGAAATTTTTTCGCCATGTTGGGGGTATCAAATCTGGAGTGGTGTTTTGTTTCAGCAACTCGGAGTATGAATCATAGACGATTAATTTTTCATCGCTAAGGTCTGGATAATTTGCTCGCGCCCAGTTTATCGAGCCGTGTAATTTCAAAAGCTTGATGCCAGAATCGTCGAGTTTCAGGCGAGAGGTTTGGTATGCAACATCTTTAGTATCAAATCCGTATGTAAATCCTACTTCCATGCTAGTTAAAGAATCTTCTACAATGGTGTCGTAGTTAAAGCTTATAAAGGTGTTTTCACCTCTAGGTTGGCCTTCTGAGCCTAACATTGAATCAAGAAAGTAACGGTAGGTTGGAATTTCTTTGTATTCGAATTGGCCGTATGCACTCTCTCCACCATAGTTCTTAAAAGATGGGATGGCCTGCGAGGATCGGATGTGAATATTCTTCTCGGGTTGGTTTATAGAACAAAAATCAAGAGTGGCTGCAATCGCGATCCGAATGGCTTCAGATAAATTATTATCTTTATCGCCTGACGCAGAGGCAAGGCTAAACAACTCCTCAATGTTCTCCAGATTGATTTTGATTCGATACGCTGCTGAAGCAGCTTCCTTCCTGAATTCGAGCACCTTTGCAATTGCGTCCGCCTCAATTTTTCTATTTTTTTGGAAAAGCCATTCATGAGCATCCCGCATGCGGAACATGAAGTTATTGATGAGTGGGATTCCCCGGTTAGCTGAGAAACCCGCGCCAAGGATGTAGACGTTGTGATCATTATGAAGATCCATCATTAAGACTTTCTTCAGTAATTAAATTTGAAAGGTGGATTCTAACGCTATCCAGCCACTCGCAATACCAAACCTTTCAAATAAGCCATTTCCCTATTGTAGTAAGGGTAGGCACGTCGTGCCCACCCAATGAATTAACAGTTTTGGGTTTCGCTTTACCTTCCCCTGTGCGCCGCCTCGATCAACTGCAAGTGAGCGGAGGTTTAGGCGAGTACTGTTCGAGTCCCGCAGTGGGGCGCGGGGTGTGCGCCCCGCCAGGTAGAGTTGCGCAGCCCGCGTAGGGCGCAATAACCAACGAGCATTGCGCCGTATGTGTTTCATCCGGTGCAATGCGCTTCGCTTATTGCACCCTACAAAATCTGAATCGAGGTTTTGAATTCTGCCTATGGTGGGCAACTTGTTGCCCACCCGATTTTCGGCTTTAGGTTTTTCGCTTTTCATCCCCTGTGCGCCGCCGAGTAGCGGAGGCTAGTCAGGGGTTTTCGGCGAGGACTGTCTGAGCACGCAGTGCGAGTTCCGTAGCCGCCTGACCAGTCGAGCAACGCAGGGTACCCCACAGGGGCGGCAAACCGGGGTCGCCTTTTCTTTGGTTACTTTATTTTGGCGAAGCAAAAGAAAGTAGCTTGCTGCCGGGCAACCCCCGGCGAAGTTGCTTTTTCTAATCTCAACCTTTGGTCTTCGTCAAAAAAACCGTGACTTCGTCGCGGTCGTGATAAAGCTGTTTCGCCATCATGCGGTAGTTGATGCCTTCTTCATCCAGCCGCTTGCGGATGCCGCCCAATGCGCTGTCGAGCGCTGCGACGCGCTGCTTCATCGGCAGTTTCAGATTGAAGATCGCGTGTTTGCACCAGCCCGCCGCGAACCATGAGGCTACCAGCGCGGCGACTTTGGAGGGTTTTTCCACCATGTCGCACACCAGCCAGTCCACCGCTTTGCGCGGCGTGTATTTGAAGCCGTCCTGCTTGAGATGTTGCACCAGCGGATGATTTATCAGCACACCCTTCATCGGGCCGTTGTCCACTGCTGTCACGCGGATGCCGCGCTTAACCAGTTGCCAGGTCCAGCCGCCGGGCGCCGCGCCCAAATCCACCGCCTGCATTCCCTGCCGCAACAGACGCGTCTGCTCGCTGCGATCCATGAACACCTCGATCGCTTCGGCGAGTTTCATCGTGGAGCGGCTCGGTGCCTCGGCGGGCATGGACTGGCGGACTATGCCCATGACGGCGTTTGCACTGTTGTGCGGATCGCTGCTGCCGATCAAGACCGAATTTTTGTCAGGAAAGAAGATATGCAAACGGGTTGTGCAGGAATCGTCCAGCAAGCGGCCTTGTTCGCGCAACGCAGTCTCCAGCAGTGGCTCGAAACGTCGCGTGAAAGTAGTCAACAGCTTGCCCGCATTGGTGTCGGGCACTTCCAGCCACAACGCACCAAATGTGCCGGGCAGGGCAGCGATGGCATCAAGGATAGGCGTCAAACGGTCGCGTTCAGACAGTGTTGCGATGCTGTGATGCAAGCGGATCAACTGGCGTGTGAAAATTAGATCACGGTAGGCCAGCGGTTGTTCGTTGAGCGCAACGACCATATAGCCACTGTCGGGGAGGATAACCGGTTGTTCCGCGATGACCGCCTTGTGCTGGCGCGCCTGCCGCAGCGCTTCCTGACAGCAATCCTGTTCGAAACCGGGACGGCAATACAGCAGCCAATGGTGTTGTGTGGATTTTTGCATGCACTCATTGTGGCACAGGTTGGGGGACTCGCCCGAAGGTGGTAATATTCGCGCCTTCGTTTTCGCAGAAATGTAATGAGCAAACGCTATGATTTGATCGTGTTCGACTGGGACGGCACGGTGATGGATTCAACCGCAGTGATCGCGGGTTCCATCCAGGCGGCATGTCGAGATCTTGGTTTGAACATTCCCGATGATGAAACCGCGCGACATGTGATCGGTCTGGGTTTGGATCAGGCGTTGCATTATGCCGTGCCGGAGCTGAGCGAGGCGATGCGTCCCGAACTGGTGGAGCGCTATCGCTATCATTTTCTGTCGCAGGATGGGGCGATCCCGTTGTTCGATGGGGCGCGTGAGACAATAACGGAACTCCATGAAGCGGGTTATTGGCTGGGTGTAGCGACCGGCAAGAGCAGTGCGGGATTGAGCCGGGCGATGGAATCCTCCCGCATGAAAAGTTTTTTTCATGCGACGCGCACGGCGGACCAGACTTTCTCAAAACTGAATCCGGCCATGCTGTTTGAACTGATGGAGGAGCTGAGTGCCAGTGCCGAACGCACCTTGATGGTGGGCGACACCACGCACGATTTGCAGATGGCGCAGAATGCCAAGGTGGACGTGGTGGCAATGGGACACGGTGCACATCCGCCGGAGCAATTGCAGGAACTGAATCCTCTCGCCCTGGTGGCGGATTTTGCGGAACTGAGGACGTGGTTTAAAGAATACGCTTAACGAACTCGATAAAGGAAATATGATGTCAGATCAAAACAACAACTGGGAACGCAGTGTGCTGGAAAAATTGGCGATGTCAGCCTTGCAGGAACAACGCCGCGCGCGGCACTGGAGTATTTTCTTCAAACTGCTGACGTTGGGGTTCATGTTCATTGTGTTGTTCATTTCCATGGGCTGGCTGGGTAAAAGTGAGGTCGCGCTGAGCACTGGGAAGCACACCGCGCTGGTGGACATGCAGGGCGTCATTGCATCGGATAGCATGGCGAGTGCCGACAATATCATTCCCAGTCTGCAGGATGCATTCAAGGACAAGGATACCAAAGGTGTCATCCTGCGCATCAACAGTCCCGGGGGCAGCCCGGTGCAGGCCGGGCAGATCAATGACGAGATCCGCCGCCTCCGCGCACAGTATCCGAAGATCCCGCTATATGTGGTGGTTGATGATATCTGCGCGTCGGGAGGCTATTACGTGGCCGTAGCTGCGGACAAGATATTCGTCGACAAGGCGAGCTTGATCGGTTCCATCGGCGTGCTGATGGATGGCTTCGGTTTCACCGGCACGATGGCGAAGCTGGGCGTGGAACGCCGCCTGATAACCGCCGGAGCCAACAAGGGTTTCCTCGATCCCTTTTCTCCGCTTAGTTCGTCACAGCAGGAATATGCCAAACAGATGCTCGCGGAAATTCACCAGCAGTTCATTAATGTGGTAAAGCGCGGGCGCGGCAAACGCCTCAAGGAAACGCCGGACACGTTCAGCGGTTTGGTATGGAATGGACAGAAGGGCGTGGAGTTGGGTTTGGCGGATGGATTTGGTACCGTGGAATCAGTGGCGCGGGATGTCATCAAGGCCGAGGATATCGTGGACTACACCGTGAAGGAAAACTTCGCCGACCGGCTTGCAAAACGCTTCGGCATGAGTGCGATGAGCGCGCTTGGTCTTTCATCACAGACCAACGGGGTGAGCTTACGCTGAGGGTTATGCGTATTAGAGAGAGCTGTAGAGAGGCACACAATCTAACCTACGATTTTCCTTCTCAAAAATATTGGACATGAAGATGAACCAACAGCTCCTTCTTGCCCGCATGCGGCAATTTGCACCCTGGACGTTTATGGTGGGAGGCATCACTGTGGCTGTTGCCGCCTACCTGCAGGCGCTGCATTACCCGTTTGTCAATGACGATACGGTTTACCTTGTTGAAAACTTCAAGCTGGCAGGATTGCAATCGGGAGAACTGTGGCGTCTCTTCATCGAGCCGTACAACCGTTATGAATTCCTACCGCTGCGTGATCTCTCCTACTGGTTCGACATCACGCAGTTCGGTTTGACCCCATCCGCGTTTCGCCTGCACAACATTATTCTGTATCTGCTCTGCCTGCCGCTAGTCTATGGGACTGCGCTGGCTGCATGGCGATATTTCCGCCCGGCGGATGCAGCAAGCGCACCATGGGCTGCAGCTGCAGTTACCGCATTATTTGTGGTGCATCCCTCGCATGCCGAGGCGGTGGTCTGGATCAGCGGCCGTAAGGACGTGCTTTCAACACTGTTCTCGTTGCTTGCGCTATGGTTTGCCCTGAAGGCTAAACGAGAACATGGGATTTCCCATGGCTATGCCGGCGCAGCTCTGGTTGCATTGCTGGCGGCGATGCTCTCGAAGGCGACGTCCGTTGCGATGGCACCAGTCATCGCCATGCTCTGGATACTCTTCTGGCACGATACTCCGGGACCGAACAGGCATCGTTCCGTGTTGTTATGGCCTCTCGCCAGCCT
>CAVRKV010000004.1:0-165437 GCA_963721755.1 uncultured beta proteobacterium | reverse complement strand
GTTCAACTGGTCGACGCAACACTCTATCATTAGATTAAAAGATGGAGTGTCGAAAATGAAATACAAAACTCGAATTTATTACACTGAAGAACAAAAAGCAGTGATGTGGAATCGCTGGCAACGTGGAGAATCTCTAAAATCAATTGGACGAGTATTTGATAGGCCTTCAGGCTCAATCTTTGGTCAGTTGGCGCCTAGTGGTGGAATTCGTCCTCCGCCTCGGCAGCGATCAAGGTTGGCACTAACGCTTTCAGAGCGAGAAGAGATTTCGAGAGGGGTTGCCAGTCATCTATCCTTGCGTGCTATAGCTGTCCAACCGGGACGCTCGCCCTCAACGATCAGCCGTGAAATCAAGCGCAATGATGGCGATGATAACTATAGGGCCGCGCAAGCTGATCAAGCCGCCTGGGATCGAGCGCATCGCCCAAAACTGTGTAAACTCGCTTGTAATCGACCATTAAGTCGAACCGTAGCGGCAAAGCTCCAGTTAAACTGGTCACCGGAACAGATCGCCGGTTGGCTGAAAAGAGAATATCCAGAAGAAGAGCTCAATCAAGTGTCACACGAGACCATCTATCGAAGCCTGTTTGTTCAAGCCCGTGGCGTGCTGAAGAAAGAACTGCAGCAATACCTCAGAACCCAACGCGCGATACGTCGATCCAAACATGCAAGCCTAAAGCGGGATGGGCTAGGACAAACCAAGAATGCGGTGTCCATCCGTGAGCGTCCGGCGTCAGTGGAGGATCGGGCTGTTCCGGGTCATTGGGAAGGTGGTCTCGTCGCCGGTTCAAAAAATAGTGACATAGCGACGCTGGTTGAACGTCAATCACGCTATGTCATGCTGGTTAAGGTCAAGAACAAAGACACGGAAAGTGTGGTGTCGGCGCTGATCAAACAGTCGAAGAAGTTACCGAACGAGCTGTATAAATCACTGACCTGGGATAGGGGAAAAGAGCTGGCAGATCATCAGCGCTTTACGATGGCAACCAATGTCGATGTCTACTTTTGTGATCCTAGCAGTCCGTGGCAGCGTGGTTCCAATGAGAACACCAATCGATTGCTTAGACAGTATTTCCCAAAAGGAACAGACATATCGGTACACTCTCAAGCAAAGCTGAATGCAGTGGCTCGACAGTTAAATGAACGACCTCGTAAAACTTTAGCGTACGAGACACCAGCAGACAGATTTAACGCATGTGTTGCATCGATCGGTTGAGCCCGCCGCCAAATGCGGAACCTGACAACCGGATTTGAAAATAATTTTGATTATTTGTTATTGAACGGGCAGCATTCCCATGAATAATGTCTTTGCGAAAAGCAGCACTAAGGCTTTATTCCTTCACTCCACCCTGGATAATGTGGTCTTGAATCTGTTTGTCTGCATATTGAATATGCGCGAGTACCCTGCCGAACGGCCAGTGATTGAACCACTCCCTGAACATATCTTCTCCAACATAATCTAATTTTTCTTTGAGACGAAGCGCATCCTTTATCAGCTCCCTGTGCATATTCTTGTGCCCCTCAATCTCAGGGTATCCAGACTGAACCATAAGCCGCTCTTCGGTTGCAAAGTGTAATCCGGTATATGAAATTACCTCATCAATGATCCGGTAAATATCTTTTCGCGACTCGTGATTTTTCACAGCATCGTTCAATCTGTTAAGCATGTTAACGAGTTCCCGATGTTGTTGGTCAATTTCTGCCACATCGAACATTTTCACTCCTTCTCTCCTTATTATTGCAAATAACTTTGAAACATCAGATCTGACGCATTACTTGCCAGGTAATAATCTTCGTTTGGAAAAATAACACATCGTCCATTGATTGAAAAATGGAATATTAGTCAAAAAGTCTGGTGACATGGGTGACAGATCTTCTGGGATGACTGCATTTTGGAAATGCGACCGTCTCAAATGTGTCGCATAGCGACCGTGAAGCAACTTGTGGTTCAATGGCCGGTAAATGTGGAACAGCGGACATTGGTTTCTGCGATATAGAACGGGCGAATTAGTGCCTCTAGCCGCTATTGGCAAATTACCGAATATGTGGCGCAAGCTGGCGGACAGCTTTGGTAAGAATTGGCATAGAAATGAACCATTCATCTATGCACATACATTGCAGTTTGTTCCAAACCACCTCTTACTGCAAAATATGTTTACACATACTAATTAAAGTGCCGCAAAAAAAATCAAACCCACCACGCTAATAACGGCGGCCATTGCTATAAAAAACTCGACACTAAGCATGACATCCATGTTTTTTTCACTGGCAATATGTTCCAAAATATGGGAGTTCATGATGCCAACCTCCTGCAGATAATTTGAAACAACTATCGAAACCTTCATAGTCATTGCAATTGTGTTTGATCTGCTCCACAAAATGCACTTTCATTATACATTGCATAGTGATTTAGTCAAGTATTAATAATACTTTAGGGTAGATAAAATACGTTACTGAACGGCAATATTCGGCCAGTACTCTTCCCTCAAAAAATTTAGATGACGGCAACAAACCCTAAGGGCTTGTCCAATATGTAGAACCCCGAATGACGGTTAAGTGTAAAAAACTGATGGGTCACGAAGTTCGGGTTCCGGGCAGCAAATCAACGTGATTGAATGTCGTATAAGGGGCGGCCTTAATGCCAACATCAATCCCAACACCTTAACTTAACGGCCAGAGTAATACTGCACCTTTTACATTCTGAATATCACCAGCCATTACTCAAGCCATTTTCGCTAAACGTTCGGTACTTATAGTTCCTTGGTAACCAACAATACGCGCTGCTTTTGTATTAAACAGACAGGGTCGCCAAGCAGGGTACCCAGTCAGGCCGCCACGGCTCAAAACTCCCTCCATTCCTCTTCCTCGTCGCCATGCGTTTTACTGGGGATTTTACTGTCAAGCTTGGGCGCACTCCGGGGCAGCGCTGTCGAAGTTTTGCCAGTGGCATGATGCGTGGCGGCAGGCCTGTCAGTATTTGGAGTAGCCTTATTGGCTAAGTACCTCGGCGCGCTTTTCTTGGTTCCTGCCACCTTGAATACGCTCACGGCAACATACAGGGTATCCGCCTGTTGTTCCATCGCTTCGGCGGCCGCCGCGGCCTCCTCCACCAGTGCGGCGTTCTGCTGCGTCACGTCGTCCATCTGCACGATCGCTCGATTGACTTGTTCGATGCCCGCACTCTGCTCGTTCGAGGCGGCCGAGATCTCGGCCATGATGTCGGTGACGCGTTTCACCGCGGTGACGATCTCGTCCATGGTCGCCCCTGCCTGATCGACTTGCTTTGAACCGGCATGCACTTTGTCCACCGAGTCGCTGATCAGGGTCTTGATCTCCTTGGCTGCCCCGGCCGAGCGTTGCGCCAGGTTGCGCACTTCAGACGCCACCACCGCAAAACCGCGGCCCTGCTCGCCGGCACGCGCCGCTTCGACCGCGGCGTTCAACGCCAATATGTTGGTCTGGAACGCGATGCCTTCGATCACGCTGATGATGTCCGCGATCTTCTTCGAGCTGGCGCTGATCGAGGCCATGGTCTGCACTACATCGCTCACCGCTTTTCCGCCTTTGACCGCTGTGTCCGAGGCGCTCATCGACAATTGGTTGGCCTGTTTGGCGTTCTCGGCGTTCTGTTTGACGGTCGTGGTCAGTTCTTCCATGCTGGAGGCGGTTTCTTCCAGGCTGGAGGCCTGTTCTTCGGTGCGCTGCGACAGGTCGCTGTTGCCCTGCGCGATCTCCTTCGATGCGGCGGTGATGGATTCGGTGGTGTCGCGCACCTCGCCGATGATACGGCCCAGGCTTTCATTCATATCCTTCAATGCCTGCAGCAATTGTCCGACTTCATCTCCGGATGTCACTTCGATATGCTGGGTCAGGTCGCCGTTGGCTATCGCGCCGGCCATTGCTACCGCTTCATCCAACGGATGAATGACGAATCTTCGTACCACCCACCTGATAAGGAAAAACAATATGAATTGCACTGCCAACTGGCCAACAACCAGCCACAGAATGATTCTGTGCAGTTTCTCGAAATCTGATGTCAGATCGATATCGATGTCGGATGCGCCATTGACACTGCCAACTTCGACGGCATGACAATTCAGGCAATCAGTGCCATGGAAATCGTGGCTGACCAAATAGGGGGTGACCGCACGGAATACCGGCACGCCGTTCCGGTCTTCAAGGAGATAGGATGGTTTTTTGGATTCAATCGCAGTCCTTTCCACCTCATCCTTTATTTGCTCTTCAGGCAACCCCTGTCCGAATTGCTTGATGACCTGCTCGGCACGTACAAGCCTCAACCCGACGACATTTCCCGAACTGGAAATCTTCCTGATCAACAGTTTTCTATTTTCGGGCACGCTGATTTCCCCGGTTTCCATCAGCATGTTTGCACCATCAATCACTGCGTTGGCAATTCCTTGGGCACGCTGCTGCACGGAATCAAGAATGACAGTTTTGATGGAATGGGAAAGAACGATGGTCGCAATGGTAAACAGCACCAGTATGAAGGAATGAACCACGATCTGTATCTTGGCCTGCAGCCCGAAGTTACTGAACGAAGAAAAGTCTGCTGCATTTTTCATGGTGTGATTACTCGGTTCCGGCATTACCTGATACATATGATCGGCACGGCATATTAATCACTTTATGCAACGTCAGAAATTACATCCTATTTCTGCAGCTGCCCGCAATACTGATAATTCACGACCGTCCACCAGTGGCACAACTTTGCCCCTTCAATAATTCAGATTCCAGTATCCGCTGTTCCACCGATAGCAAACATCGTATCACCAGTTGGTTGACTGGTCGATATGCGGCTCATTTCTGCCGTTCGAATACTCTGAATCAGCCTTTTGCCATCCTCCACTGCAAAATAATTTCGCCATCAGCACATGATCATCCTCTGAAATGCCTTATAGATAGTGACGCGCCGGGCATGGGTGAGCAACACATGGATGTGCAATGGGAACATCGATGGCTGTGTAATTAAATTGAAAGACATAACAGCAGCATTATAAGTGTCATGCATTTGATACAAAGTCGTTACGTGAACGATACAATTTTCGCGTTGACTGTGCCTCATGGGTGTCTATAGGATTTCAATCAGATGCATGGATAAAAATTCACAAACCCAACGTTACCCGGGAGTAATCCAGTGTGAACTTCAAGAATAAATTTTCCATCGCTGCCGAAACGCTGGCGGCGATATGCCTGGTAGCCATCCTGGTAGTGGCATGTGGTGGCGGTGGCGGCTCTTCCTCAGGGTTTTCGCAAACCTATTCATCCTCCGCGGGGGCAGGTGAAGTATTGCAGTTCAGTGTGAATACCACGAACCTAACCTATACCTATAAAGATATTGGAACCAGTTATGCTGCTTCTGGTGTCGTCCCCGGGCAAAGCGGTACGGGATCACTGACCAGCAATGGGAATGGAACCTATACAGTCGGACCGTCCAACGACGGGTTTATCACTAGCGGCAGGGTATTCCCGATACAAAATGGATTCCTTGTAGGTCACGTACTATTGACCAGTACTATTTTTGGTCCGTACAAGATTCCTGTTTTCGGCATCTCCAACCCGATCACCAACATCTCCCAACTGGCCGGGAATTATAATTACCAGGGCTTCGCCTGCACTTCAAGATCCTTTGGCGATGTGCTTGGACTTTCTTTCGGGTGTCATTCACATTTCGGAACGATCACCATCAGCGCATCTTCAGTCGCCAGCACAAACGACTTCACCAGATGCAAATCCGGTAACTATATTATTGCCAGTGGAGTGGCCTGCGCCGCTACTGTGTCAGGCACAATCTCGGCAGCATCAACGCCGGCACCCGGAGTGTTCGATCTTTAAAATAGCGACACCCCTGCTCCTCATCATATTGGATGGCTGTTTGCCTTGACTGCGCCCAACGGCCAGGTTGTTGCGGTGATCGACCACGATGATCCTTACAGTCTTGAATTTGGCCATACGGTATTGTCAACCTATGCCAGTTCGGTGCCGGGGGCTGCCGACGGGAATTACTTTGTAAAGAATAATTTTGGCGGGGAACATCTTGTGACTTTATCGGGTTCCACCATAACGACAAATGCCAGCTCCATCAATCCCGGACTTAACGGTACGGTAATTAACGGTTCGTTGAATTTTAACAACCCATGGCCAGGTTTGGCTCAATACCAATTCACCGTTTCCGGAGTCCCTGCCGCTGTTTCAGGGGTTGCGATGACTGCGGGCACCGGAGCATTCACCTATACAGACTATGCCCGCCCGGCGTTGTTTGGAGTCGGCTTGAGATATTAGCCCAACAGCTCCCGGCGAAATCCGGGGGCTTTGAGCGCTCTTCGTACAGCGGGATTGCTATAATGCATCTGACAGACAAGTGATTCCGGAAAACTTCAACTGCCTGTCAATTTATTAAAGGTGCTTGATCATGCGCAATTTTGTCCTGGTTGTAATTCTATCCGTGGCAGGTCTATCATCGGCGTGGGCCGATTCCCGCTATGTGATCCGGGGTGCGGAGGTTTATGACTCCCGGACCAAACTGACCTGGGCCCGCTGCAGCGTGGGGCAGGAGTGGAAAAACGAGCATTGTGCGGGTAACATTAATACTTACACATTCCCGGCTGCGCAAAAACTGGCCAGTGGTGGATGGCGTGTACCAAGCAAAGACGAACTTGTTACCCTGATCGATCTGGATCGAAAAAAATTCCCCGCCATGGATATTGCGGCATTCCCTGACATGGACGCGAGCCACCCATGGTATTGGAGCAGCACCCCCAACGGCAGTGCCATTGCATGGTATGTCGATTTCACTGATGGCTATACCAGCGGCTTCATTGACGGAGCCAACACCTTGGCGATCAGGTTGGTAAAAAGCGAGCCGTAAACGTTCACACCCGCCCAAACCACACATATTTCAAACAAGGACAGGAATCGATCAAGGAGCGGAAAACCTGCTTCCACATTCACGGTCGATTTGATCAGCCAGGTTCAAAAGACTGTTTACCGTTATTGTCGGCGCTATCCCCCATGGATCGAACAGTGCATCCGGCGAGCGCTTGAGCCATGCAGCCCGCATGCCTGAAGAGATCGCCCCGATCACATCGAATGGATTGCTCGATACCAGCCAGGCATCGGAACCCGAAGCGCCGGCCTTCCTCAAAAAATGGCTGTATACAGCAGGGTTGGGTTTGAAAGACTTCATCTCATCGACACTCACCACCCCGATAAAGCAGTCCCTGATGCCGGCATGCTTCAGCAATGACTCCACGTCATCCTTCGTGCCGTTCGAGAAGGCGAACATCCTGAAACCGGCCTGCTTTGATCGGGCCAATCCCTCTGCCACGTCATCGAACGCGGGCAACACTTTATATGCGCCCATTAATTCTTCCTTGTCCTTCCGGCTGAGCGGAACCTTGAAGAATGAACTCGTGAAATCGAGAGCATTGCCGGTACATACGGCAAAGTTTTCATAATTCTGCATCAGGCCGCGGCGAAAGGAATACTCGAGCTGCTTTTCACGCCATACACGAGAGAATTCAGCCGCTTTATCTCCTACATGTTTTTCCAGCGCAACGATGACGCCGTGCGTATTTATCAACGTTCCATAGACATCGAATGCAAGCGTGATACCCATATGCTTCCTCCCTGTTCTCCCCATGACTCAGATTTGCCTATCACTCAGATTTGCTTGCCACCCTGTTTCCGGTCTGAATCGAAAACAACTATATAGGATAGTCGGCTTGTTGTGTTTGATGCGCTATGGAGTTGAAAGATTTCCGCAACCGCGCCTCCTTTGATTCGCGCGGCAACGGTAATATTTTTATCAACCGGGATCGTGTGTAACGGTGATCGCCGGAAGGAAGTATGATTGACCGGTTAGTTGTCAAAAAGGAATGATGGGCTGACCATGCTGCACCTCTCGATACTGTGTTCCTTTGCATTTTGTGCCGGCATGATCGACGCAGTAGTCGGCGGCGGCGGCCTGATCCAGATTCCGGCGCTGATCAATGTGCTTCCTGCAGCTCAGGATGCAACAATATTCGGGACCAACAAGTTCGCTTCGGTATGGGGCACATCCCTGGCGGCCCGCTCCTATGTCGGGAAAGTGATCATCCCCTGGAATCTCGTGCTGCCGGCTGCCCTGAGTTCCTTTGCCATGGCCTTCCTGGGCGCAGCAACCGTGTCATTTATCCCGCATGGGTTGCTGCGTCCTTTGGTGCTGTGGCTGGTTGTGGTCATGGCCATCTACATCTTCAGGAAAAAAGATTTCGGAGCGATACAACGCCCTCTCGAGATCGGAACGCGCGAACGCGTACTGTCAGTGCTGATAGGAGGAGGGATCGGTTTTTACGATGGCCTGTTCGGACCGGGCACCGGAAGCTTTCTTATTTTCCTTTTCATCCGCTGCTTTGCCTTCGACTTTCTGCAGGCCTCCGCATCGGCAAAATTTGTGAACATCGCCACGAATATTGCGGCGCTGATGTATTTTGTTCCATCCGGCAAGGTGCTTTACGCTATCGCGATCCCCATGGCTATCTTTAATATGCTGGGCGCCTATACCGGGACCTGGGTTGCAATGAAACGCGGCTCGGCTTTCATCCGCGTTTTGTTTCTATTCCTGCTGGTCATCCTGATTTTAAAACTTGCCTACGATATGGTGAGGCCTGCTTAAATTCGAACCCGGCGGCTTCGATCACTTCCTTGCCACCTTGCCGGTCTTGCCCTCCCTGTGCTCCAGCCCCAGGGTGGCGAGCGTTCTTTCACGCACGGCATGCAGCAAGGCCACGTTCTCGTCCAGCGATTCACCGTAGGAGGGGATCATCAGTTTCAATTTGCGCTGCCAGTCGGCACTTTTTACCCGCGACTTGAAGCATCGCTCGATCACTTCGATCATCGCCTGCACCGAAGTTGATGCGCCCGGAGATGCGCCCAGCAGTGATGCGAGCGTGACGTCTTTGGCGGTAACGATTTCGGTGCCGAATTCCAGCCTTCCGCCATTGGTGTCGCACTCCTTGATGATCTGCACGCGCAGTCCGGCAGAAGCCAGTTCCCAATCCTGCTGTTTTGCATCTGCATAAAACTCCCGCAAACTGGCCACGCGGTCCTTGTGAGACCTGAATGCCTCGGCGACCAGATAACGGCTCAATTCAAGATTGTCCCTTGCCACCGCGAGCAGGGGCTTGATGTTGTCCGATTTGATCGAGGAAAACATATCCAGCACCGAGCCGCCTTTGAGAAATTTGGTGGTGATGCTGGCGAACGGCCCGAACAGCAAAGCCGGTTGCCCATCGATGATGCGCGCGTCCAGATGCGGCACCGACATTGGCGGCGCACCCGTCGGCGCCTTGCCGTAAACCTTGCTGGTATGGCGCTTCACCACGTCCGGATTCTTGCAGATCAGCCATTGCCCGCTCACCGGGAATCCGCCATAGCCCTGGCTCTCGGGAATCCCCGATTTCTACAGCAGCGGCAGCACCCCGCCACCCGCGCCGAGAAAAACGAAACCCGCGTCTATGGTCTTGCTGTGGCCGGTATGATTATCCTTGACCCGCACATGCCAGCGGCCATCCGGGTATTGTTTCAGACCGGTGATGGTGTGGCCAAGTTCGAGATCGAAGGTGGAATGTCTGGTCATCGCCTTAACCAGTTTGCGCGTCAAGACCCCGAAATCGACGTCCGTGCCGTGCTTGACCTGTGTGCCTGCGACAGCCTGTTTGGGGTCGCGATGTTCCATCACCAGCGGCATCCATTTGCGCAACACCGCGTGATCCTCGCTGTACTCCATTTCCTCGAACAAATGATGGCTGCGCAAAGCCTCATACCGTTTGCGCAGAAAAGCCACATTCTGCTCGCCCCAGACAAAGCTCTGGTGAAAGATCGGGTTGATGAATTTTTCGGGTGCGGGCAAAACACCGTTCTCGACCAGATAGGACCAGAATTGTAGCGACACTTCATAAGCGGAGTTAATCGCCAGCGCGCGGCTGATATCCACGCTTCCGTCCGGTTGCTGCGGGGTGTAATTCAGCTCGCAATATCCGGCATGGCCGGTGCCGGCATTGTTCAGACCGTGCGAGCTTTCGTGAGCCACCTTGCTCAGGCGCTCGACCATCATGATCTTCAATGACGGGTCCAGTTGCGCCAATAACTTGCCCAGCGTGGCACTCATCACACCCGCACCCACCAGCAATACATCCACCTTCTTAAGCGACATGAACTATCATTCCTTGCGTAAATCCATAAACAGCTTCCAATAGTTTATGTATACCAGGAAGCAGTCGCTCTGAATAAATTCTATCTTTTGTAACAAAGAGATTCACGCCGGACTTGTGCACCGCCATCGGCACTTGGCCCTTGAGATCGTCGTTGCGAGATGACCAAACATTTCGCCACCGCAGGATAAGTGGCGATCACTTGATGGCAGCAGAAAATTATTTCGAACCTGCCCATTTTATTGTTTGGCGTATTGACCATGGGACTGGAAAGGCGCATTCTACAAAAAGTATTTTGCGATTTTCAATTGTAAATACCTGTAGGTCTGTTGAATCACTTTTAGGCAGCAATCAATATCTATAATGAGGACATCATGGGAATAATGAAAAAAATCGAGACAGGCGTAAAAAATGCCGGCCGTAATATAGGCAAGGCTGCCAAAAGTGTGGCCGCGACCGAGAAGAGTGTAGAAAAGTCCGCCAAAAAAGCGGTTGCAACTGCGAAGAAAAAGATAGGAGCGGCCGCCAACAGTGTGGCCTCGACTGCGAAAAATGTAAAAAAAACCACCAAAAAAGCGGCAGCAACTGCGAAGAAAAAAGTAGGAACAGCCGCCAAAAGTGTGGCCGCGACTGAGAAGAAGGTAGCAAAGTCCGCCAAGAAAATGGCCTCGACTACGAAGAAAAAAGTAGGGACGGCCGCCAAAAGTGTGGCCGCGACTGAGAAGAAGGTAGAAAAGTCCGCCAAGAAAATGGTCTCGACTGCGAAGAAAAAACTAGGGAAGGCCGCACAAAGTGTCGCCTCAACTGCGAAAAATGTAAAAAAGACCGCCCAAAGAATGGCCTCGACTGCGAAGAAAAAGGTAGCGTCTACGATGTAGGCAGCCAGACGGGCCGTCGACAATCGGCGGCAAGCTCGCCATCATTTTCAGCAGGGAGTATCCCGGTCACGGTGTTGCCCTGCGTGCCGTAATCGGGATTGGCGCCTGAGTGAACTTCGCCATGGGCGATGACCGCGCAAACCGCCACTGCACGATGAGTGGCGATCACTTAATGGAAGCAGAAAAGTATTTCAAATCTGCCCCCTTCAATTGTTTGACCGAGTAACTCCACATCCCATTACAAGCAGCGTTATTGTAGGAGCGGGCCGCCCGCGACCAAGAGGCTCGCGGGCATGGCCCGCTCCTACGGGTGCATGGCCAAATGTTTTTCGGACAGGTTTCAACTGCTTTTTCCAGGTTGATTTCTTCAATCCGCTCGTTTCCTCGGCAGTCTCAATACCCCAGCGCCAACCCCGTCCCGCGCCGCGTATCGTTCGCGCCATAGTAGCGGTTCTTCCCAACCGGCTTTCCATTCAACGACGGCGCGCCGACCAATATCGCCGTGACGTGGTTGGCCTCCTGTGGCGGGCCGAACTTCTGGCCCCAGCCCTCCAAGGTCTTGCGCGTCTCTGGGCTGAGCGCATCCGGCTCGAGGTTGGTGTAGTCTGGCAGCCATTGCTGGTGGAAGCGCGGCGCATCCACCGCCTGCTGCATGTCCATACCGTAGTCGATCACGTTGAGTATCGTGAGCAGCACCGCAGTGATGATGCGGCTGCCGCCCGGCGTGCCGAGCACCATCACCGGCTTGCCGTCCTTGGTGATGATGGTCGGGCTCATCGAGCTCAGCGGGCGCTTGCCGGGTGCGACCGCGTTCGCCTCGCCCTGCACCAGGCCGAATTGGTTGGGCACGCCGGCCTTGATCGTGAAGTCGTCCATTTCGTCGTTCAGCAGCACGCCGGTGTGCGCGGCGGTGACCTTGGCGCCGAACCAGTCGTTCAGCGTGTAGGTGACCGACACCGCGTTGCCCCACTGGTCGATGATCGAATAGTGCGTGGTGTTGCTGCCCTCATGGGGTGTGGAAACAGGGTGAGGAAAAACGCCGGGCTTGATGACCAACGAAATACCGGCCCTGTCCGGCGCAATCATCGCGCGAATCTTCGCGGCGTAATTTTTATCGAGCAGTTGCTCGACCGGGTTATTCACGAAGTCCGGGTCGCCGAGGTAACTGTTGCGGTCGACATACGCGTGGCGCATCGCCTCGATCTGGAACTGCACCACCTGCGCCGAGCGATAGCCCAGCGCCTGCAGCGGATAGCCCTCCAGAATGTTCAGCATCTCGCACAGCGCCACGCCGCCCGAGCTCGGCGGCGGCGCCGAGACGATGCCGTAGCCGCGGTATGTGCATTCGATAGGCTTGAGCTCGCGCGTCTGGTACTGATCCAGGTCGGCCTGCGTGATGATGCCATTGCCCTTGCCAGTGTTCGTGCGCATGCTCGCGACGATCTCGCTGGCCACCGTCCCCTTGTAGAAACCGTCTATACCGTTTTCGCTGATCAGCTTCAGCGTATGCGCGAGATCATGCTGCACCATCTTCTGCCCGGCCTTGAACGGCTCGCCGTGATTCAAAAAGATCGCCGCCGAGGCCGGGTCTTTCCTGAAATTTTCCGTCGCGGTCATCAGCATATCGATGTCGCCCTGCTCGAGCACAAATCCATCCCGCGCGTACTTGATCGCCGGGGCGAGCAGCGCGGCACGCTGCATTGTGCCGTACTTTGCGCGCGCCATCTCCATGCCCGACACCGTGCCCGGCACGCCGACCGCGAGCATGCTATCCGTGCTCGCGCCCTTCACCACGTTGCCGTCACTGCCGAGATACATGTTCGCGGTAGCGGCCAGCGGCGCCTTCTCGCGGAAGTCGAGGAAAGTCTTGCGGCCATCGGCCAGCTGTATCGTCATGAAGCCGCCCCCGCCGAGATTGCCCGCCGCCGGGTAGACCACGGCCAGCGCATAGCCCACCGCCACGGCTGCATCCACCGCATTGCCGCCGGCCTTCAGCACATCGACGCCAACATGCGTCGCCAGATGCTGCGCCGTCACCACCATGCCGTACTCGGCGGCCACCGGCGCTTGCGAGGCGGCCTGCGTATTGAGCTGACAGAGAGCGAGTGCTGCGGCAAGCAGGAATTTGGCGAGCGGATTGGGATTCATGGTGTAGGCTCCGTTGTGCAGAATATGCAGCGGTGTTGCTGACGTGATATTGTATATGCAGACAATAATTCGAGCCTGAGCTGACCCTGATCCCCTTAATTTCTTGCAGCCAAAAAGTCAGGCACGATGAGTACCGGCTGCGAAGAAGGCGCGGATAATAGCGGGGTGAACCGATGTTGAGCTGCTGATCGTCCTACGACCCGGCAAGCAGGCTCGCCTCTTCAAACAGCGACTTGATCACGACCTTGCGTATCCCTGGCTGATCGGGAACCTGATACAGAACGGGCGTGAGCATTTCCTCGAATATTCCCCTCAGACTGCGCGCGCCCACCTTGTACTCGAAAGCCATCTCGGCGATCTGCTGGAAAACAGCTTTCTGGATTTCCAGCTCGACGCCCTCGTCCCTGAGAATTTCGCGGAACTGGTTGTAAAGAGAATTGCGCGGCTCGAGCATGATTTTCACCAATTGCTCCTTGGACAGGTTATGCAGGTTGGCGATGATGGGCAAGCGGCCGGCGAATTCCGGTATCAGCCCGAAGTCGAAAAGATCGGTGGGATTGATGCGCGAGTTCAGCCGGTCGAGGATTTTCTGGTTGTCGCTGTCGTCGACGGATATGAAGCCGTAGGCGTGGCTTGCTGCAGTGATGTTCTCTATGCCGACGAACGCCCCCGCGCAAATGAACAAGATGTTGGTGGTATCCATGGTTTGCACAATACCCGGGGTTTGCGTGCTGCCTAGCCTGACCGCCGCGCCTTCCATAATCTTCAGCAGCGCGTGCTGCACCCGCTCTCCAGATGTGCCGCGCTCCTCCCCTTGGTTCGATTTCAATTTGTCGATCTCATCGATAAAGACAATGCCGTGCTGAGCTTTGGCAACATCCCCGTCCGCCTTGTCCAGCAGGCGCAGCATCAATGCCTCGATTTCTTCATTCACGTATTTCGATTGCGCCAGCGAGGAGGCGTTGGCTGTGACGAAAGGGACACGCGCGATATGCGACAGCGTCTCGCACAGCAGCGTCTTGCCCGTGCCGGTCGGACCGATCAACAGGATGTTGCTCTTGATGTACTCGCCGCCAGCCAATCGCTGCTTGCCGATCTTGCGGTAATGGGAATACACCGCCACGGAGAGTGTCTTCTTGGCCTCATCTTGGCCGACCACATACTGGTCAAGATAATGTGCGATGGCACTGGGCGTCAGTTTTTTTGCCCCTGTTGGCTGGGCCGACGCTTTCTGGCCTGGCGTTTGCTGGCTGTTCGGACTATCCATGTCACCCTCTCTTCTCAATCCTTTTGTTTACTAATTATTGACTTTTGTAGGAGCGGGCCATGCCCGCGAACAAACGATTCGCGGGCCGCTTCGACGGGCTCAGGACAGGCACCCCGTCCTACAAATTCAAACTGCGGTTCCCAGGTTCAAAGCCCCGCATAGCCCGCTTCCTGTTGGCTGCGCACGGCAAGGACAAATACAGTGTCGATTTCAGCAATGTAACGGTACAAAGCCACATAGCCGTGCGAACTGCGCCCGATCACCAGCTCGCGCTTGTCGTTATTCGCAGGGCGACCAATCATGGGATTGTGCTCCAGCACATTGAGCGCCTCGATGATCTCCCTGATGCGCAACACCGGATTTTCAACCTGATATTGGGCTAGGTGATCGAGGATGCGATCAAAATCATCCCCCACCTCCGCTGCCAATTCGATGCGCGACATTTTTCAGCGCGCCAGTTTTCGAGCTACCGGGCGCTTTACCTTTTTACCGGCGAGACGCTCTTCCAGATACCCGCGCATTTCCTGCCAGGGAACCGTCTTCCCGGAGGAAGCGATACGGGCATAGCGCTCCTCGGCAACCGCATCAAAATCGGCACGCAGCCCCTCCTGCGCCGTTTTTTCCGCAATGGCCTCAAGAATGAAACCGTGCGTACTCGTGCCTGCACGTTTCGCCGCCGCTGCGACGCGAGCTTTCAGGTCTGCCGGCAAGCGTATGGTAGTTGTGGACATAGCTGTCTCCAAGGGTTAAAGGTACACACATACTGTAGCACATTAGCGCTACAGCGCGCCATGTTTCTCCACGGTCAGCCCTTTTGCTGCTGAAAAAAACGACTCAATACTACAATCGTCACTTCGGCTATGTGCTTCGCCCATCGGGCACCAGGGCCATACCAGATGCCCTCTCACCCGGATTGCACCACCTCTGCCTGCGTGTCGACACACCGGCAGACGTCACAGCCGTAGCCGCTCAGCTTCGCGGGGCTGGCATAGCAGCAAGCGATGCAAAACTCTATCCCATATACGCCCCGGACTATTGGGCAACCTACTTCACCGACCCCGACGGCATCCGCCTTGAAGTCACCAACTACAGGCAAGAGCGTCGCGAGCGTCATGACAATTGGTAATTCGGGGACCACTACCCCTTGTGTTGAGCCTGGCTGATTAAATTATTGGTTTGTCCCCAATTGTTCTTTTCTGAGAGGTATTATGTATCATGTGTCTGTGTACGAATTGGCACCGAAAACCTTACCTGTCGCATTAATTATCACAAGAAAATAAAACTGAAGCTGCCCCTTTAACTGCAGAAACGAACAGCATCAAAGGAAGGCCATATGACTTTGACCCTGAATGATTACCAGCAGGCTGCGTTTGAAACAGACGTTTTGAATGTTGATAAAAAGGACATAAGCTACCCTTTGCTTGGGCTGTTCGGTGAAGTCGGAGGTCTGTTAAGCGCTTTGAAAAAACATCAACGTGAAGGTGCGGCATTTTCTAATTATGAGGCCGTTATAACTGAGGAGATGGGTGATTGTCTCTGGTATTTGGCGGATATCTGTTCACGCTTAAATCTCCGTCTTAATGATCTCGGCTTTTCTACCTCTCGCGGGAAGCGATCGAAAGCGGGTACGAATTTACCTAAATTAGATTTTGATGATCTACAAGTTTTTGCGACTACGAATAAAATTTCAAAAAATCTAACGGACCTAAGAGTATTGCTAATTTTGGGAGCCAATGTCGGAAAAGTATTTTGTCTAGTAAATGATGGGAAATCAACTGCAAATCTTCCGGAGGTATTACAGGAAGTCCTACATGCCATTGCGGCGGTTGCCGCCCAGACAAAGTTGTCATTAGAAACTGCTGCGGAGAAGAATCTTGCAAAGATACAAAGCCGGTGGCCAAAAAAGCAGATATACCCTCCCTTAATAGATGAAAGTGCATTACCACATGAACAGCTCCCCAGAAAAATTGAAATTACTTTCATCGAACGCAAAGCAGCTGGAAAGAAGAAGTACGTTGTTCAACAATGTAAAGGATTGAATATAGGTGATCGGCTTACCGACAATAACGTGAAAGACGATGACTATCGATTTCATGATGTCTTCCATCTCTCGTATGCAACATTTTTAGGTTGGTCGCCTGTAATACGCGCACTTTTCAAAGTGAAGCGAAAAAGTGACCCGGACTTGGACGAAATTCAAGACGGTGCTCGGGCAATTTTGATTGAGGAAGGCATTTCAACGTGGATTTTCAATAGAGCGCAAAACGACTTAAAGTTATTCAAAGGCGTTAATTCGGTCGACTATTCACTTTTAAAGATTATCCATGACTTTACTGTCGGTTATGAAGTAGAAAATTGTTACCTTTGGCAATGGGAAAAAAGTATTCTAGAAGGTTTCAGAGTCTTCCGTGAATTGAAGAAGCATCGAGGAGGAACTGTCATAGCAAATCTTGAAACACACACATTGAAATACCGAAAGCCTATATGACAGATGCCGAAAAAATGGTTCGACAGCTCAGTGCCATAGAGCTTCCTAATGTTTTTAATCCATATCGTGACGTCTGCTCTGTCCATGACACACAGGCATCTCCCGCGAAGCGTCGTCTGAACCTAATCAGCCAATTGCAAGCTACCATCACTGGAAATATCGATACGATCTGGTTTGGGAGAGACCTAGGCTACCGAGGTGGACGGAGAACGGGAGTTGCTCTAACTGACGAGGCGCATTTACCAATTTTGGCTAAAAGATGTGGAAGTGATCGGATAGCCCGTGCGACAAAAGGCCCCGCCGTCGCAGAACGGACTGCAAATGTGATCTGGCAAGTATTATCTGAATTGCCAACCCTTCCGTTTCTATGGAACGCTTTCCCATTTCATCCCCACGAACCCGGCGACCCAATGAGCAATCGTTGTCATTCAAAAAAAGAACTCGCCACGATTTGGCCGCTAAATCTATATTTGCTTGAAATTTTGCGGCCTACGCGAGTGATCGCGATTGGAAATGATGCTTTTGAGGCCCTCAGCAATCTCGGGCTGCAATGTGAATATGTACGGCATCCCAGTTACGGCGGGCAATCAGATTTCTTGCGGGGAGTCCGAAAAATATACAACTTACCGGAGCGACCAAATTTCTATAAGACATCATCAAATCATGATCAAAAGGAGCTGGAACTCGCATAATTAGCGATGGAGTGATTTCGGAGAAATGATATCAAAAATTATTAGGGATAAGAAAATGAGCGGCGAAATACGAAATGTTTTCATCAGTCATGTACACGAAGATGACGCAGCATTGAAGGACGTACGAGATTTGTTGGGTACTCGGGGGTATACCATTCGTGATGCATCAATTCATAGCGGAACACCTAACGACGCGAAGAACCACGATTACATTAAGAATGGGATTTTAGCGCCGCAAATAAATTGGGCGGGTACGATGATTGTCGTGATCTCACCTACAACTCACAAGAGTGATTGGGTAAACTGGGAAATCGAATACGCTGAAAAACAAGGAAAGCGTATCGTCGGTGTCTGGCTTCAAGGGGCGCAAGAATCAGATATTCCTGAGGCGCTAAAACTTTATGCAGATGCGGTTGTTGGTTGGCAAGCGGACCGAGTTATCGGAGCTATAGAGGGTGAAATAAATAATTGGTCTAATTCCGACGGTAGCGAACGTCCCGCGCAAACAATACCACGTTACAGCTGCTAATTGGACCCCGATGCGACTTTACTCGTATGTTGTCGCGCGTGATTATGGGTTTGCGCCGAATCCGTTTCATGGGGTATGCACCCTCGCAACTTGTAAGCCGGTAATTCGAAGATGCGCCAATGCTGGCGATTGGATTGTGGGCACTGGATCGGCATCTCACGGCCTCTCGGGACACTTGGTTTTTGTCATGCAAGTATCTGAAAAGATGACCTATAACCAATACTGGAGCGACCCTCGCTTTCAGAACAAACGCCCCGATCTTCACGGAAGCCTCAAACAAGCTTTTGGCGATAACATCTACTATCGTGACCAGGCCACCAATATGTGGCATCAGGCACCGTCTCACCATAGTCATGCAGACGGAAGCGCGAACTTAGCCAATATAGAGAACGATACGCAGACGGATTTTATACTTGTGGGCGAACAATTTGCCTATTGGGGTGGGAGTGGCCCTCTGCTTCCAGCCAGATTTCGCAGGGTCGCGGGCCCGAATATATGCGCAATTCGCGGGCATAAATGCAACTTCCCGCCAGGTTTTATTGACTCGTTTTTGGAATGGTTCATGTCTCTCAATGTGTCGGGATATTTATACAGACCCAAGCAGTTTAAATTGAGCATGCACTAAGTACCGGAGTCAAATTCATAAAGGAAATTCGTGTTGTTCCCGTCGAAGCAAATACAATCTTCCTCAGGCATTATTAGTTCTTTCCAACTTAGATTCCCACAAACTTTTTTAGAAATTCTGTGTATCTCACCAGATGTCCGCTGACTGCCTTAATTTCCTCAACCAGTTCTGTGTAGTGAGGATAAGAGCGTTGTAATTCCTGAGGTGGCAAATCCTTGTTTGCTGGATTTGCTAGGGCAGCCTCCCACCACCGGCGATATCGAGCTTGCCATCGTGTTAGGTGTGGACGAAGCTTCTGGTTGAGGATATGCACGGAGATGAGTACCAATTCCTTAGTTGCCTCGTTGTCCCGAATCTTGGATACGGGGATCGCCTTTATCAGCTCACGTGCGATTCTGAAAAACTCGTACCACGAGTTATAAACTTCGACAATTACGTCGTGTTCCTCATCGAAGGGCAGCCCAATCTTTCGAGTAGTCAACTCCGTCCAGAATTTGAACCCAACTTGAAGATCATCAATATTGGCTTTAAGTTTTAACTTGTTTGCGCCAATTCCGATCTCAGCCTCATTTACTTCCAAATATGAATTGTCACCAAAGATTTGCTTGCGTCGAATGAACATGATAATGGCCAAAACAACCACCAAGAGGAAGATCACGCTCCATGCGACGTCGATGTGTATGCCGTTATCAGAAGCTAAGGTGAAAGAGAAATAACTCATCATTCGCAAAGATTTCTGCTGAACTGCTGCCCACTGTTTACGATTTTGTCATTCTTGTTAATGCGTACCACGAAGGCACCCTCAATGATCATCTTTGATCCTTTGCGTATTCGATGAATTTCCAGTATAGCGATCTGATGCGAATTATCATTACATTATTTTTAGGAAAATAATAGGGCCAGCTCTGTATCACACTTTCGCATTTATCCCCCTCAATTCTTACAAGGCCTCTTCTGCTATTTCTCGCACATCTTCGTGATCACCGCTGAGGCAGGTTGAGGTAACGAACAAAATGCGAATCAGTATCCCTTATAGAGTACTGATATAGAACGCTCCACTTCCTCCACCTCGCAACTCATGCATCTAGCCTGGCCGGTTCTGGTCGCGCAGCTTGCGATGATGGCAAATGCCGTTATTGACACCGCGATGGCCGGCCGGCTGTCTGCCATTGCCTTTTCCCCGGTTGGCATCGCCGCTTCGATCATGAGCACGGCTGTTGTCATGCGTCGTCCTTTTTCGCCGAGGCCAGATGATGGGCGTGGCGCGTGGTTTCCGGCAGGCGGTAGCGGGTGACGCAGGCCAGCGTGAGTTCGATGGCTGTGTTGAGACACACGCGATGGCCGATGGAGACATAGACCGGCTTCACCCCGGCGCGCGTGCGCACTACCGCCCCGATGGTCTCGGCGCCATCGATCAGCGGCGTCCACGCCCCTTTCACGTTTGGCGGTTCGTCATGATGGCCGGTGAGCCGGGTCTTGGCCGCCCCGATGGTGGGGACATCCAGCAACACCCCGAGATGGCTGGCGAGGCCGAAGCGGCGCGGGTGCGCGATGCCTTGGGCGTCGCAGAGGATGAGATCGGGAGTGATCTTTAGCCTGGCCAAGGCCGCCAGCACAGCAGGCAGCTCGCGGAAAGCAAGCAGTCCGGGCACATAGGGGAATGTCGTCGGGCAACGGGCCACGGTGGTCTCCACCAGTTGCAGGCCTGGGTATGCGAGCACGGCCACGGCCGCGCGCGTCACGCGCCCTCCTGCTTCGTAGCCCACGTCCACGCCTGCCACATGCCGGATAGCCGGCAAGCGGTCGCTGCGTTCCACCCGCTCGCGCAATTCGTTCTGCAACACCGCGGCCTCGGCAGGCGTCAACTGCCAGGGGTGCTCGATCACCGGCTGCATGGCTCGGTTGCCCGCGCGGCACCGGCAGCAGCGGTCGCACGCAAGTGTGGCGGGACTTCCCAGTGTAACCGGACTCCGGGGATGGCACGAAAAAGCAGCATGCGTTGCAGACCAGGGTTTTGACGCTATGATTGTAAGCCATGGCAATTACTTCCAATAAGCGATCCCGCGCCCAAGCGGAGACCGGCTGCGGCGGGCGGCGTATCTCCCATGTGGTGGGCTTCGACGATGCGCCGTTCGAGCGCAGCCATCGGGGCGACGTACTGGTGGTGGGCGCGGTCTTTGCCGGCAATCGACTGGACGGTGTGATCTCGACCAAGGTCAGGCGCGATGGGGCCAATGCGGCGCAACGGCTGATCGACTGCCTTACCGGCAGCAAATATTTCGATCAGCTGCAGGCCATCCTGCTGCAGGGCATCGCATTTGCTGGGTTCAATGTGGTCGATCTGCAGCGGCTGCATCAAGCCACGGGACTGCCGGTGCTGGTGGTCGCGCGTTACCGGCCCGACTTGCCGGCGATACGCAAGGCCCTGCTGGAGCAAGTGCCGGGCGGTGCCCGCAAATGGCGCCTAATCGAGGCGGCCGGTCCCATGGAGCCGATGGCCGCGCTCTACGTGCAACGCTGCGGCATCACGCCGGAGAATGCGGCAAGGCTGCTCGCCAGCCTGCAACAAAACAGCCAGCTGCCGGAACCGCTGCGCGTGGCGCACATGATCGCCGGCGGCGTGACCACGGGCGAGAGCCGGCACCGCGCCTGACGAGAAGCGCCATTACACAAGAACAGTTCCCTCCCGGCATCTTGAAACCGCGAACATCGCGAACATAAGATGACGCTGATCAGCGTATTGCTCGCGCTGCCGCCGATCATCGCGCAGCTTTACGGCGCAGGCCTGCGTGCCGCGGTAGTGCGGCTCAGAGGTTCGCGGCCTGGTCGAGGCCGAACCACACGACCGCGTAGTAGAGCACCGCGAAGACCGCGTTGCTGATCGCCAGCGGCAACCAGATCCGGCGCATTTCGACGCCCAGCCAGCGGAGCGCCACCAGGATCGGCTCCTGGCCGACCAAGGCGCAGCCGAGGGAGAGGCCGCCCCAGACTCCCCACTTGTTGGCGATCGCCACGCTCCTCGGCGTGCGCATCCGCGCGACCCACCGGTTGATGAAACCGATCCGCGTGCTCTCGCTGGCGAGCCAGGCGACGGCGAGCCCCTCGAAGTAGCTCGCCACTGCGATCACTGGCACGAGGACCCACGGGTTGTAGTGCGCCGCGATGCCCAAGCCGACCGCCGCCGATGGCCCCAGCACCAGGTTGGGGGTTATCGACAGCCCGACGATGGAGGCCCATGTCCAGAAGTTCGTCACAAGGATAGGAAATTTAACCGCATGAATCGAAGTATCCATGGCCGCCGCACTCCGGTCAATGCCAAATTTTTCGTTTAACTCCCACAGAAAATCCGCAGCACATCTATAAACAATCAGGGACGGACCACGGTTTTTGCAAAAATTCGACGGTACAGTTTCGCATTACGTTTTCGCATTTAACTTCGCCAGTTCTTCATCGCCTCTTTCTCTATTTCGTGCACTTCTTCATTTGCCTTGTTCAGATAGCTTGAGCCTATGACCAAAATAAAAATCATTATCCCTTTAGAATACTGATATGGATCGCCCCACTTCTCCCACCTCGCAACTCATCCAGCGGGTCATTCATTTGGCCTGGCCGGTGCTGATCGCGCAGCTTGCGATGATGCTCATGCCGTGATCGACACCGCGATGGCCGGCCGGCTGTCTGCCATCGACCTTGCCTCGGTCGGCATCGCCGCTGCTATCATGGCCACGGTGCTGATGACGCTGATCAGCGTATTGCTCGCACTGCCGCCGGTCCTTCTGTTATGTCTGCATGTCAGACTCTCGGGTCTCTATACTGTTGGGTATATTGTTAACGAGGGATTTTGTTGATAATGTGCATCTATGTAACGCATCGCATCAGTGAACTTTGTCCGGACGACCAGTAAAGGAATAGGCACAATGCTCAACGCATTAATCAATAAGTTCAAGAATGCCAACGGCCGCTCTGACTTCGTGATTGCCGTCGTGTGCGACATCCGGGGATTTTCCAGCTTCAGCAGGCATCATGAAGCCCCGGATATTGCGATGTTCAGCAAGCGGTTCTATGTAAAGTTGCTGGAGGAATATTTTGTAGACGCCGATTTTGCAAAGCCTACCGGCGATGGACTACTGCTTCTTTTCAAGTATTCCGAAAATAACTTGCACGAAATTGCGGATTCAGTTTTAAAAAGCTGTTTGGACGTTGTCCGCGATTTCCCGACCATGATGAAAAACGATGTCATGATTAATTACACTGTGCCTGATGCAGTCGGGTTTGGAATCGCGAGAGGAACGGCATTCTGCTTGTATTCTGACGATGATGTTGTTGATTACTCCGGCCAGACTCTTAATTTGGCTTCCAGGCTCAATGAATTTGCGAGGCCGCAGGGAATCGTCGTCGACGGCACCTTTATGATGTCGGTCATTCCCGAGGAGATGCGCAGTACTTTTTATTCCGACACGATTTTTGTCCGGGGCATTTCCGAGGAGTATCCCAGGGAGATTTTTTGTTCCAGCGACGTCGTTATTCCTGGAGAAGCAAAAACGCCAGAGAGCAAGACTATATTGAGGACTGCGGATCACAAAGTAACAGTTGCCTTTATGAAAAAGATGCCAGAAAACGTGACCATCCAGTTGCCTGAAGAGCCGTTGACTTCAATACCTTGCACCGCCAAGGTTCAATGGATACATTCGACAGCAAGCTGGTTTAATCGAAATGCGCCTGAATATACTCAGTGGCGTCACCTGCTCTTTACGGAAGTTGAGCATACGGCAGACGGATACTATGCTCATCTAAAAACAGATGAAATTATGAAGATCATTGCTGACAAGGGTCTGGGTGCCAAGGCGGAATTAACTTTAAGGGTGCAATACGTGCCGGCAACATCAGGAAAGCCAGTAGGCTGGATTTCCGGCGATTAGTCCATCTTGAATATCAAGGAATCGCTGAATAAGTCCGTTCGTCCTGAGCCTGCGGCAGGGCAGCCACGAATGGAGGAATCATTCAGCGTTTTTATTTGAGCATTCGGGCCGCACGACTTGAAACACTGATATGGATCGCCCCAGTTCCCCCACCTCGCAACTCATCCACCTAGCCTGGCCGGTGCTGATCGCGCAGCTCGCGATGATGGCGAATGCCGTGATCGATACCGCGATGGCCGGGCGGCTGTCTGCCATCGACCTTGCCTCGGTCGGCATCGCCGCAGCTATCATGGCCACGGTGCTGATGACGCTGATCAGCGTATTGCTTGCACTGCCGCCGGTCATCGCGCAGTTATACGGCGCAGGACGGCGCGCCGATGTCGGGCGGGAGATTCATCAGAGCGTGTGGATATCGCTGGTGCTGGCGCTGGTGGCAATCCTGCTGCTGTGCTTCCCCGGCCCGTTGATTGCGATCTCGCACCTGCAGCCGATCGTCGAAATCAAGGTGCGCGCCTATCTTGCCGCATCCGCCTGGGGTGTGCCCGGCGTGTTCGCGTTGCGCATTTTCTTTGGCCTTGCAACCGGCATCGCGCGCCCGCGCCCGGTGATGTTCTTCAACCTGCTGTCGCTGGCGTTCAAGATTCCGTTGAATGCAGTGTTCATGTATGGCCTGCTGGGGGCGCCCGAGATGGGCGGGCCGGGCTGCGCAGTCGCCACGTCGGTGGATGCCTGGCTGATGGCCGCGCTAGCCTGGGGCTGGTGCCTGCAACATCCGGACTACATGCAGTTCCAGTTGCGCAAGCATTTTGCCGCGCCGGATCGCAAGGCGATACTGGAGTTCCTGAAGCTGGGCGTGCCGATCGGCCTGACGTTCATCGCGGATGTGACCGCCTTCACTTTCATGGCGCTGTTCATCGCGCGGCTGGGGCCGGTGGTTTCGGGCGCGCACCAGATCGCGGCGAACCTCGCGGCATTGGCGTTCATGATTCCGCTGGCGCTCGGCAATGCAGCGTCGGTGCTGGTGGGGCAGCACATTGGCGCCGGGCAGCCCGAGCGCGCCCGACGCACCTGCTGGGAAGCCATCCGCCTCGGCATGGCGATCGCAGTTGTCCTCAGCCTGATCTTCTGGTTCGGCGCGCCGCACATTGCCGCCCTCTATACCACCGACCTCGAGGTGCAGAAGGTGGCGATACCGTTGATCATGCTGATCGCTTTGTATCATCTGGGCGATGCGCTGCAGGCCGTGGCGGTGAATGCGCTGCGCGGATACAAGAGATCGGTGGTGCCGATGTTGATCTATGCCACCCTGCTGTGGGGATTGGGCCTCGGCGGCGGCATCCTGCTCGGGCTGACCGACACGTTCGGCCCCGCGCGCGGCGCCCCCGGCTTCTGGATCGCCGCGATCGCGAGCCTCTGGTTGGTGGCAGGGCTGGTGGCGGTTTACCTCAATGCAGTCAGCAGGGCGGTACGAAAAGAGGGTTGAACTTATGCCTCGCAGGATGATAGATTGCGCAGCATGAAAAGCGATTCGACCCCGTCACCTGTCAACACTGGCGCACTTGGCAACACATCGAGGCCCTTAATGATCAACGCAAGTGGTGAACGTCGCCCCAGACGAATCCTGAAGTATGTTGCAGCATTGCTGGTACTTGCGTTGCTTGCCTACGCCACCTTCCTTATCTCGCATTCCTGGCGGGAAGCCAAAGCTGATCAGTCCAACCAGTTGGCGACGATCGCCGACCTGAACGAAAACGCGATCGATATGTATTTCACCCAGCTGGAAATCGGCATGCAGAGCCTGGGCGCGGATCTTGCCAACACACACTATAAGCTCACGCGCAAAAAGCCCGATCTCGACCGTGCATACACGTTGGTCAGCCGGTTTCAAAAACTGCACACCGGGCTGGGCAACGTCATACTGATGCGCGGCGATGGCCAGATATTGTTGACCGGAACAACCCGTAACAGCCGGGATCTGCCCATGCTCGCCAAAGATTCCGCATTTATGGATCTTCGCAGCGAATTGCTGCAGGGACCACCCTTCGTTATCGGCAAACCGGTGATGGGAACGATAGACAAAAGCTGGGTCGTCGCCGCACGCTATGCCGTTACCGACAAAGACGGCAAGCTGGTCTATATCCTCAGCGCCAATCTGCCCGCCAACCTGTTGCAACGCTACCGGCCAGATTCAGCATTCCCCAGGATCACCGCGCTGGGTCTGATGCGCGATGACGGATACCTGGTGAGCCGCTATCCCGAACCGGATGCCTCTAGCATGGATGATATGTATGGCAAGCCAGCCGGGGGCGCGATGATCGAGTACCTGCGCGCAAACAATTACCCGCAGCGCGGGCAAGTCGAAATGCCGGGCAGCGACGGCAAGGCGACAGATCTGCGGGCGTTGCGCCGCCTGCAGCACTATCCGGTCACGCTGTTTGTCGAAATGCCGATGTCGGAGATCAAGGCGGCAAGGTGGCGCAAGATGCATGCTCCCTATGTCCTGATGGCGCTGTTGCTGGCGGGTACATTCGTTTTTTATGGCATCTCGCTGCGCAGCCGCCGCGCATGGGGCACGGAACAACGGCGCGAGGAGCTCAGGCGCAACTACGAAAAAGCTCTCGACGAACGGAATCCGAACGAGATCTTCATGTTCGATGCCGATACATTGCAAATCAGTTATGCGAACGATTATGCGCTGGACAATCTCGGCTATTCCATCGAGCAATTGCAGAAGAAGAACATGCTTTCCCTGCATCCGGAAATGGGCATCGAATCATTCGGGGCGTTGATCGAACCGCTGCGCCGCGGCGAGCAGGAGTCGATCAAATATCAGACAGTCCAGGCACGCCAGAACGGCAGCACCTATCCTGTGGAGGTTAACCTGCAATTGATGAAATCGGATGAGGGTGATGAAGGATTCCTGGCAATCATCAATGACATCACCGCTCTCAGGCTGGCCGAGGAAAATATCAGAAAATTCAACGCGCCCGTAGAGCGGCGCGTTTCCAAGCGCAAGTGACAATACCTATGCCTCCTAAAGCGACCCTTCGACAAGCTCAGGGCGAACGGTTTGGGATCCGGTTATGGCGATACGCTGGCCGCAAGCCTGGAATTGGTTTTCAGCAGTCCAACCTCATCGCTGAGTACATGAGCTGCTTCGTTCAGCAATATATCCTTGGCGTTCTTGTTCGCATTCTCGATAGCCTGGTCAGCACTTAGATCGCGTTCGTCGGACAACATGCCATCGTCTTGAAGTGCATGGCTGCCGGCTTCAGCAGAAGCCTTGTCCGATCCATTGTCCCCTCGGTTTTTCTCACGGGACTTTTCGCGCGCTTCCTGCGTTTCGCGCTCCTTGCGGCGGTCGGCTTCATTTAGCGAGATCAGGTTTTTCTGGCGCAGCTTGTTGAACTCGGCAATATCTTCCTGCAGATACTTGAAGTCTTTGTCATGGCTTACGCGTTTGTCGTGGCTCGCTATCAACATGGGCACGATACTTGTCAAATTACCTTCCGGCGTATAGTCAGCCGCCTTGATTTGAGTCCAGGGCAAGGCATTGTCGAAACTGGATTCACCGAACTCCGCCGTGTCAGTCATCGACGGAAGGTTGATATCCGGAGTCACGCCGCGCAACTGGGTGGTGCCGCCATTGATACGGAAAAATTGGGCGATGGTCATTTTGATTTCGCCGAATTCGGGTTTGTCGTGTTTCGCGATTTGATCAAGATCTGCCACGGTCTGCACGGTGCCTTTGCCATAGCTGGTTTCACCGATCACAACTCCGCGACCGTAATCCTGTATCGCCGCCGCGAAGATTTCCGAGGCTGATGCCGAGCCACGATTGATGAGCACGCCCAGCGGTCCATTCCAGGCAGGACCTGCACTGGTATCGCTCTCGACAGTTACATTACCATCGGAGTCGCGTTGCTGTACTACCGGGCCTTTGCCTGTAAACAGGCCGGTCAGTTCGATGGCTTCATACAATGATCCGCCGCCATTGTTACGCAGATCCACCAGCACGCCATCCACCTTGTCTTTTTTTAGTTCATCCAACAGGCGCGAGACATCCCTGGTTGCGCTTTTGAAATCCTTGTCGCCCTTCTGGCGGGCGGCAAAATCCTGATAGAACTCGGGCAGGGAGATCACGCCGATGTGGCGCGTTGCGCCCCCGTCTTTCACCTCGATGATCGATTCTTTGGCGGCCTGTTTATCCAGGCTGATCTTTTTTCGAACCAGTGAAATGAGCTTGTGTTTGCCGTCAGCACCGGCTTCTGCGGGCAGCACATCAAGACGCACCACAGTATCCTCGGCGCCGCGTATCATGGCCACCGCGTCGTCGATGCGCCAGCCCATGATTTCAACTATCGGACCATCTTCGCCTTGCCCGACACCCACGATACGGTCTCCGGCTTTCAGCTTGCCGGATAGCACCGCGGGGCCGCCTGCCAATAGCTCCTTGATCGTGGTGTATTCATCCTTGTCATAAAGCGATGCGCCAATGCCAACAAGAGATAATCTCATCGAAATATCAAACTCCTCGGAAGCGCGCACCCCAAAATAATTGGTATGCGGGTCTATAGACATCGCATAGGCGTTCATGAAGTCTTGAAATGCGTCTTCACTCTTGACCTTGGATAGGCTGTTCAAGGAATTGTCATAGCGTTTGCCCAGTGTTTCGGCGATGCTTTTGTTATCCTTGCCGGCCAGTTTGAGACGCAGCCAGTCGTTCTTGACACGCTTGCGCCACAAGTCGTTCAACTCGTCTTCAGATTTTGGCCATGGCGCATTCTTGCGGCTGAATTGATAGCTTTCCTTTATCTCGAAATCAAAACCTGTTTTTAGCAGGGAGCGAGCATAAACAAAGCGTTCAGCGATTCGCTGCTGGTAGAGATTGAATATGGCGAAAGGGATGCTCAAGTCCTGGTCGAGTATGGCATCATCAAGTCTGGTTCGCGCATTGGCGAAATGATCAATGTCAGCCTGCAGGAAAAATACCTTTTCGCCATCCAGCATCTTCAGATAGTTGTCGAATATTTGCGAAGATAAACTATCGTCAAGCTCTATGTGCTTGTAACTATATTGGCTCAGAACCTTAGCGGATAAAAGGGCTGCCTGGGACTGTTGTTCCAGCGGCATAAGCTGCGGGGCAGCCTGCGTTGTATTGAATGAAGCCAGAGCAAACGCCAGCAATATCCACAGCAATCTATTTTTCATTGGTATATTTAGGAAGTAAGGTTGGGTGCAGAGCACATTTGATTTTAAACGATAGTGCATGGACAGGATTAAAGGCGACAAGTTCGATATTCTATCCGATATGGAGAATCAATTCGAACATGAGTTAACCCGGCATCCCATCTGCGCGTGGTTTGACAAGGATGGGGGCGTACACCCAGACAAACAGAGCAAAGGCGATCAGCCATGCCGCCTGTGCCATACCAAGCCACAACTGGTAATGCACCGGAGCTATCATCGGAAATAGCACCCGGGCAACGAAGGCCGCGATCAATGACATGAAAATCGGAGCCAGCAGCCGCGAGTGTTGCTGAATATCGCGGCCGGTGTGTCCGAGCGCGATGCGTGCCATCATTCCCGCAGTGATCATGCCTATGCCGCCCAATGCGAAAGCATGCAGCGCCAGAGAAGGCGACAAGGATGTAAACGGTGCAAGCGCCTTGAGCAGGAACCCGAAAGTGGCGCCGCCATAGCCGACGTATAACACCCACAGCAGCGGCTTTTTCCAGATGCCCCTGGTGTGCCACCCCATCAGCCGCATCGTGTGAGTCGCGAACAGCAACCCGGCGAGTGCAGCGGTAACCGGGACATTCCGCCAGAACACATCGGCAATCACGAACAGCACAAACACATAGATGCCGGAGCGATCTATCCACACCCAGTTCTTCAGTTTCACCGGATAGCCGACACCTCGTTCGATGAAGAACGGCAACACGCGCCGCGCCATGCTGAAGATCAGCGCAAGCAGAAAATATAATCCGGAATACAAGCCCCACACGATGCCTTGCTCCAACACACCTGACACGCCGAGATAGAAGCAAAGGTTGGCCAGCATCAGCAGCACCAGTTTGGACGCGATGCCGATTTGATCATGCTGTTTTGCACGCAGGATCGGTCGAAAGACCGCAACGATGAGCCAAAGATCGAACATCAGATCCAACAGCAGCATCGGCAGTATCTGCCCGGGTATCATCCACCCAACCGCTCGCGCCGCCAGCCACAGTGTTGCCAGGCCCGCCAGCGAGTAACCTTGGAGCGTGGGGAGATGGGTCCAATTGCGCACGGCTGTCAATAGAAACCCGGCTGCAACGGCCATGCCGTAACCGAAGATCATTTCATGCGCATGCCAGAGCATGGGTGAAAACGGCAAGCGCGGCGCCGGCCAGCCATAGACATAAACGCCACCCCAGATAAATATCGAGATCAGCGAATACACGCCCGCCAGCAGAAAGAATGGACGAAAGCCAAGATTGAACAGGGCGAATGCAGGAACGGGTTGGGCTAAAGCTTTGATGGGCAAAATAAATCCTCTATTCGCGGAGGTCTGCGGTGATCTCATACGAGCGGAGCCGAGCGTTATGATCGAATATCTGCGACGTGATGATCAATTCATCCGCCCCTGTCTGTTCGATGAAATTTTTCAATATACGCTTTACCGTGTCGCGTGAGCCGATCGCCGCGCAGGATAGGACGTCGTCGAGCATATCCCGGAAATGCGGCGCGATGCTATCCAGATAACCCTCCACCGGCGGCTGCAGACGCTTGGGGTGGCCGCTGCGCAGGTTTACAAATGCTTGTTGCATCGAGGTCGCGAGAAATTGTGCCTCATCTTCGGTATCTGCCGCAAAGACGTTGTAGCCGAGCATCACGTACGGCTTCGCCAGTTGAGCAGACGGCTTGAAGGTGGAACGATACAAGGCGATCGCCTGCATCATTTGCTCCGGCGCAAAATGCGACGCAAATGCGTATGGCAGGCCCAGGGCGGCGGCTACTTGCGCACCGAAAAGACTCGAGCCAAGTATCCATATCGGTACATTCAGGCCGGCACCTGGAACGGCTCGAACCGCGTGCCGCTGCGTCGCCGAGAAGTAATCCATCAGTTCGACGACATCCTGGGGAAACTGATTGGCATCGGAGGAGAGATTCCGGCGCAAGGCACGCGCGGTGAGTTGGTCGGAGCCCGGCGCGCGCCCGAGACCCAGGTCTATGCGCCCGGGAAAGAGCGATTCCAGGGTTCCGAACTGTTCGGCAATCACCAGAGGCGAATGGTTGGGCAACATAATCCCGCCGGCGCCGACGCGGATGGTCGACGTGCCGCAGGCTACATGCCCGATCAGGACAGCGGTCGCGGCGCTGGCAATGCCCGGCATGCCATGATGCTCGGCCAGCCAGAAGCGTCGGTAGCCCCAGCGCTCTGCGTGCCGTGCAAGATCAAGCGTGTTGCGAAACGACTGGGCAGCGTCGCCGCCTTCGGTGATCGGGGCTAGGTCAAGGATGGAAAAGGGGATCATTTTTCGTGATATTGGGGCAGCAATCGCAAAGACAAGCTTAAACCTAAATCATGTTTGTGGTGCTAAACGCTGATAAAGGCAATTGCAGCTTGAAAGCGTTAAGCGAACGTTGGATGATTCAGAACAGCGCGGGCGTAGTGCGGCTGATCAACTGCTGTTGCAGTTCTGCTTCGGTGCTGAGCCTGCCGAAGTATCACCACGAACGGATGTACCCTGTGCTGAGCCTCCTTGATTCCTGTGACAACTGATTGACTTCCCCCCGCACAACTTTACAATCCCATCAAGAACCTCTGCTCCAGTAATATAGATCTGCAAGGTTGGCCTGCAGTTGTAACGCAATAGCGGCGATGACATTTCAATTCTGAATTGGATATTTATATGCAAGCTCGAGAAGTCAAAACGATTGCGGATGCCATTGCGCTGGTCGAGGCGAGGCGCCTGACCCATGTCAAGGTGGCGGTGTCGGACATCGACGGCATTTTGCGCGGCAAGTACATGGCTAAGGACAAATTCATTTCATCGCTCAAATCCGGGCTGTCGTTTTGCAATGTGGTGCTCGGCTGGGATTCGAACGATCATCTGTATGACAACGTTAAATACACCGGTTGGCATACCGCCTATCCTGATGCTCAGGTTCGGCTGCTGCCGCATACCTGTCGCGATGTGCCGTTCGAGCCCGGCGCCGATGGCGACATGCTGTTTTTCCTCGGCGAGTTTGCAGGCGATGCCGAAGCAATCTGCCCGCGCGCGATGCTCCGCCGTGTGCTTGAAAAGTCAGCAGCGATGGGCTTTGATGCCTATGCGGCACTTGAGTATGAGTTCTTTATGTTCAAGGAAACGCCGGAGTCAGTGCGTGCCAAAGGCTACCGTGATTTGCAGACATGGTCGCCCGGATACTTTGGTTATTCGACGCTGCGCAATTCGGTCAATGCCGAGTTTTATCATGAGCTGCTACAGCTATGCGAGCGCATGGATATGCCGATCGAGGGCTTGCATACCGAGACCGGCCCCGGGGTGGTGGAAGCGGCGCTGACGGTCGACGAGGCGGGCGCGATGGCCGACAAGGCAATGTTGTTCAAGACTTTCGTCAAGGTGCTGGCGCAGCGGCATGGCTTGATGGCGACGTTCATGGCGAAATGGTCGCACGACTATCCGGGCCAGAGCGGGCATATCCATTTGTCGCTGCATAACCGGAGTGATAAAAGTTCAGCGTTCTACGATGCCAAGCAGCCGCACACCATGAGCAAGACCCAGCGCCATTTCATGGCGGGCGTGCAGCGCTTGATGCCGGAATTCATGGCGCTGTATGCACAGACGGTCAACAGTTATTCGCGTCTGGTACCCGGCTATTGGGCGCCGCTGGACGCCACCTGGGGCGTTGAAAATCGCACCACCGCATTGCGGCTGATCTCCGGCTCTGAAAAATCGCAACGCGTCGAAGTGCGTATCGGCTCGGCCGACGCCAACCCGTATCTGGCTCTGGCTGCGGCGCTGGCATCGGGGCTGGAGGGCATCGCCCAAGGCTGGGAGCCGGAGCCTGTGGTGGAGGGCAATGCCTATACGCAAAAATTTCCTGCGGCGCTGGCGCTGCCGGGTACCTTGTGGGAATCGGCACAACGGCTCAAGGCATCGACTGTTGCACGCAAGCTGTTTGGCGACGCATTCGTCGAACACTATGCCGCGACCCGCGAATGGGAAGAGCGCCAGTTCCGCAGACATGTTACGGATTGGGAGCTGGCGAGATATTTTGAAATTATTTAAAGCTGCCCCTAAATAAATAACAAAATAATTCCAGTGGCCGCTTCCATGAAAGCTAATTCCATGTGTTTCTGACTGCTTGGTGCCATTAGCAGATACTGGCGAAATGCAGTAATGTGCCAAAGGTCGCAAGTCAAGATTGCTTAACAATTTATTTAATGGCCACGAAGCCATTGTCGCTCGACAACTCCATGGAGACTACTATGTATCCGCAACGCAGCTCAAGTCTGATTGATCCTAAAACTCCAAACAAGAGATGGCCGCGCTGGATGCAGCAATATCGAACCGGACGTTTCCTAATGCAAGTATTGCTTGCCACGCTTTTCGCTTTCGTGGGTGTAGAGCCGGTCATGGCTTCACCGCTCAAGCTGCCAGCGATTATTGAGCCCGCCAGCCAAGAGCATCATGTTGGCAAAGTAATCTTTGTTGAGCTAGTGACGCCAGACCTTGCCGCCGCCAAACAGTTCTATGCCGGATTGTTTGGCTGGACATTTCGTGATATTCACGCCGATAAGACAGAGTACGCCGAGGCATCTCTTGACGGCCGTCCGGTCGCAGGACTGGTACACAGGGATGTCCCATCGGGCAAGCATCGGCAGCCATCGTGGCTGAGCTTCATCGCCGTAAGCGATGTCGATGCGGCAAAAACGATTGCATTGAAACATGGCGCGAATGTGCTGTTCGAGCCGCACAATATTCCTGACCGTGGACGCGAAGCGGTGTTCGCAGATCCTCAGGGAGCCGTATTTGCTGTCCTCGCTTCCAGCAGCGGCGATCCGCCCGACGTCATGGCAGCACCCGGGGAATGGATCTGGAGTTCGTTGATCACGACAGATCCGGACACCGGTGCAGCCTTCTACCAAGCGCTATTCGATTATGAAGTTTACGAATTGCCCTCTAATGAAGGAGCCGAACATGTCATGCTCGCATCCGACAACTATGCCCGCGCAAGCGTGAATCCGCTCCCCGCGAACAGGCCCAACGTCCATCCCCACTGGCTCAACTTCGTACGCGTCGAGGATACGGCCATGATGACGGCAAAGGTCGTAGCGCTCGGTGGCCGCGTGCTGGTCGAGCCAAGGGTTGATCGGCATGGCGGCAAGGTCGCGGTCGTCGCCGATCCGCTGGGGGCACCCTTCGGCATGCTTGAATGGCCTGACACTGAAAGCAAAGAGGTGGCCAAATGAATATCTTGCTCTTACGCTGGTCGGCAATCACTTTAGTGCTTGGCCTGTTCATGGTCCTGTCGTCTGGTTGTGTTGTACCTGGTGATGGCTACGGTTACGACGGCGGCGTGGACGTCGGGGTGGATTACTATGAGCCCTTCGGTGCCATCTACGGCGGATGGGGGCCCGGCTACTATGTAGGACCTTATCGCGATGGCGGCCACGGAGCATACCGTGGTGGTGGTCAATCATCCGGGCATGCATACAGACCCGCGCCTGCATCCCGCCCGACGCCCTCTATTCCATCAGGTTCGCGTTCTGGGGGCTCGCGTTCTGGTGGCTCGCGATCGCGTTAAAATTGAAGCAAGGCCTCTTGGCAATATGGCAACGACAGTTTCTTCTAAAAACGGCTTCACTTGCTACCAGGGGAATCTGTTCGGCCGGCGAGCATCGATTGAGCAGTTCGAGGCGTCATTGAAACAGAGCTGATCTTTGTTGATGTTGGGTTGGTTGGCGAAGGTCTGCTTTTCGCAACGCTGAATGACTGCAATGTGTCGAGAGCCGTACTTGGTGAACGGCAGGTTGCGGGAAGTGAAAAATATCTGTCATTGACAATTGGAACCATCCGAAAGCGGTAACGGCCAACATGACCCAGGAACTCATCACCATCAGTCCTGTCGACGGTAGCGTCGCAGTGCAGCGACGCTACGCTTCGCCCGCCGAGATTCAGGCCGCGCTCACACGCGCGAAGCTGGCGCAGCGCTCATGGCAAGGCACGCCGCTGGCCATGCGTGCGGCGCTGGTGGCGAGTGCAGTGGATTCATTGGTTGCACAGAAGGATGCGATCGCCGAAGAGCTGACGCGCCAGATGGGCAGGCCCATCCGCTATACACCCGGAGAAATGCTCGGTTGTTCGTGAGCTTGTCAAACCGATGGGGAGAGACACTGTGACCAATACAAACGGAGAAATCGTCATTTATCAGGCTGCGGACGGTCGAACGCAGATTGATGTGCGCTTTGAGCAGGATAGTGTCTGGCTGACACAGCGGCAAATGAGCGAGGTGTTTGATACCACACCCGAGAATATTCTGATGCACTTGAAAAACATTTTTCAAGATGCGGAGTTGGACGAAAACGCAACTGCTAAGGATTTCTTAGCAGTTCAAACCGAAGGTAAAAGGCGGGTTGAGCGCAATCTGAAGCATTACAACCTGGATGCGGTTATTTCGGTGGGCTATCGGGTTAGCTCCAAAAGAGCGGTGCAATTCCGGCAATGGGCGACCCAACGCCTGCGCGAGTATCTGGTTCAGGGCTACAGCCTCAACCAGCAGCGGCTCGAGGCGCAACAGGAAAAGCTGGCCGAGCTCAAACAGGCGATTTCCTTGTCTGCCAGGTTGATCCACAACAAAAACTTAACGACCGATGAATCGCAAGGTATTCTGGCGATTCTGGAAAAATACAGCCATGCACTGACCGTGCTGGACGATTACGATCACCAGCGCTTGAAGGTGGTGGGGACGCGCAAGCTGGCGCAGCAAGGAGAACCTCGGCGGGCTGTTTGGCAATGAAAAGGACGAGTCATTCAAGAGTTCGCTGGAGACGATTTACCAGACGTTTGACGGCAAGGAGCTTTACCCCAGCATCGAAGAGAAGTCCGCCAACCTGCTGTACTTCATCGTCAAGAATCATTCTTTCACCGATGGCAACAAGAGAATCGCCGCCGCTATTTTTGTCTGGTTTCTGCAGCGTCACGATTTCTTGTATAACGCCGAGGGTGAAAAACGCATTGCCGATAATGCGCTGGTTGCGTTTACCTTACTGATTGCCGAGAGCAAGCCCGACGAAAGGGAAATGATGGTTAAAGTGATTATCAATCTGATCAATGGCAAGAACGTATGAGCAGACTCACCAAAGAACTTATCACCATCAGTCCGATAGACGGCAGCGTCGCAGTGCAGCGAACCTACGCTTCGTCCGCCGAGATTCAGGCCGCGCTCACGCGTGCGAAACTGGCGCAGCACTCATGGCAGAGCACGCCGCTTGCCACACGTGCGGCGCTGGTGACGAGCGCGGTTGATGCATTGGTTGCACAGAAGGACGCAATCGCCGAGGAACTGACGCGCCAGATGGGCAGGCCCATCCGCCATACACCCGGTGAAGTGGATGGATTCGAAAAGCGCGCGCGTCATATGATTTCGATCGCCGGTGAATCATTGGCCGATGTCGTGCCGCCGGCCATCGAAGGCTACACGCGCTTTATCAAACGCACACCGGTTGGCGTGGTGCTGGTGGTGGCACCATGGAATTACCCGTTGCTGACCGCAGTCAATGCCATCGTGCCGGCGCTGCTGGCGGGCAATACCGTATTGCTCAAGCATTCAGCGCAAACACCGCTGGTGGCTGAGCGCTTCGCCGAGGCGTTCCATGCAGCGGGTTTGCCGGACGGCGTCTTTCAGTATTTGCACACCACCCATCACGACACCAGCAGGATTATTCGTTCACCCGAGGTGAACTTCGTTTGCTTCACGGGTTCCGTCGCGGGCGGTGTTGCGATCGAAAAAGCGGCGGCTGGACGTTTCATCGGCGTCGGTTTGGAACTCGGCGGCAACGACCCCGCCTATGTGCGAGGCGATGCCGATCTGGCGCATGCGGTCGAGACGCTGGTCGATGGCGCATTTTTTAATTCTGGACAATCCTGCTGCGGGATACAACGTATCTATGTGCATCGATCCCTGTTCCAGGAATTCATAGCACGCGCAGTTGCGTTGACCAATCAGTATGTGCTCGGTGATCCGCTTGAACCACAGACCACGCTGGGGCCGGTGGTCAGTACCCGTGCTGCCGCCGATATCCGCGCCATCGTCGCCGAAGCGGTCAGCAAAGGCGCAACCGGGCTGATCGATGCGCGTGCTTTTGCTGCGAATAAAGCGGGCACTCCATATATGGCGCCGCAGATTCTGGTTGATGTTGACCACAGCATGAAAATAATGGCCGACGAATGTTTCGGCCCGGTTTGTGGTGTGATGCCGGTGGCCGATGACGACGAGGCGATCCGCTTGATGAACGATAGCCCTTACGGCCTCACTGCTGCGGTATTCACGCGCGATGTCGAGGCGGCACTGCGCATAGGCGAGCGCATCGAAACTGGAACATGGTTCATGAACCGCTGCGATTATCTCGACCCGGCGCTGGCCTGGACCGGAGTCAAGCATAGCGGGCGTGGCGTGACGCTTTCCAGTATGGGGTTTGAGCATCTTACGCAAGCGAAGTCTTACCATTTAAAAATTCGCTGAAGCCGCGCTAGCGGCGTTGGAAACAGGTTCAAAATGCTCATTTACGTAAGTGTAAACTCCGCTTTTTCACCTGTTTCCGCCTTGCTATCATCGGCTTGATCGAATTTTTCGTAACCTGAACGCGTGCAAGTTGCGCAAGAATCTCTGAATCAAATTCGCAATAGAAAGAGGTATTGCATGAGCACCAAAGAAATTATCCGCGCTAACTGGAATTATCCGACCGCGATCAAGGTCGGTGCAGGGCGCATCCAGGAATTGCCCGGCCTGTGTCAATCGCTGGGAATGAAAAATGCGCTGCTGATCACCGATCCGGGTTTGGCGACGCTTCCAATCGTGCATCAAGCTATGACGGATTGTCAGTCAGCCGATTTGGGTTGCGCGGTGTTCAGCAACATCAAGGGCAACCCCACTGAACAAAATGTGATCGATGGCGTGCAAGCCTATCGCGCCGGAAATTTTGATGGCGTGATCGCATTCGGGGGAGGCTCGGCGCTCGATGCGGCCAAGGCTGTCGCGCTCATGGTCGGCCAGGATCGGCCGCTATGGGATTTTGAGGATATCGGCGACAACTACCTGCGCGTCAACGTGGCGGACATGGCGCCGGTGGTGGCGGTGCCGACCACGGCGGGCACCGGTTCCGAAGTCGGGCGCGCTTCGGTTATTACCGACGACCATGCGCACGTCAAACGCATCATCTTTCACGCCCGGATGTTGCCTGCAGCAGTGATTTTAGACCCGGAACTGACCGCCGGTTTGCCTCCCCGGCTGACCGCTGCCACCGGCATGGATGCGCTGTCGCACAACCTGGAAGCGTATTGCTCCCCGTTCTATCATCCGATGGCGGCCGGCATCGCGCTGGAGGGCATACGCATGGTGAAGGAGTGGTTGCCGGCTGCGGTGCAGGATGGGGGCAATCTGGATGCGCGCCTGCACATGCTGGTCGCGTCGAGTATGGGTGCCACCGCATTTCAGCGCGGCCTGGGCGCGATGCACGCGCTGGCGCATCCCCTCGGCGCACTGTATGACGCGCACCACGGCACGCTCAACGCGATATTGATGCCGTATGTGCTGCTTGCCAACCGCACCGCAATTGACGAGCGCATCACCAGCCTGGCACGCTACCTCGATTTGCCGCAGCCTTCGTTCAGCACATTTCTCGATTGGGTGCTGGCCCTGCGTGAAAAAATCGGCATCCCGCATACGCTGGCTGCAATCGGCATCGACGCTGCGCAAGCTGAGCTGATCGGGCGCATGGCGGTGGTTGACGGCTCGGCTGCGACCAATCCGATTCAATTCAGTGAAAGTGATTACGCTGACATACTGCGCAAAGCAGTTGCCGGTTCTCTCTATTGAAAAACCTACTGCGCTTGCCAATACTGCGTTAAAAATGGGCTCGAAATCCTCATGTATACTCACATACACTCCGGTTTCTTACCCATTTTCGCCTTGTCTTGGCTGCGCTCGCTACGTTTTTCATCACTCTGTTGACCACTAGGCTATGACCACCCGAGGGGCGCGTATTGCGATAGCCGGTTTTTTGCACGAGACAAATACTTTTGTGCAGCGGACTACCGGCATGGATGCCTTCCTTACTGCGGACGCATGGCCCGGTCTGGTGCAGGGGCCGGCTTTGTTCGATGCTGTTGTCGGAGCCAACATCGCGATTGCCGGTTTTATCAAGGAAGCTGCGGCGCACAACAATGAGTTAGTACCGTTATTATGGACTTCGGCGAATCCTTCCGGCCCGGTCACGCAGCACGCGTACGAAAAAATTTGGGCTATGCTGGCACGCGAATTGGAACAGGCCATGCCTGTTGATGCGCTGTTTCTCGATTTGCATGGCGCGATGGTGGCCGAGCATATCGATGACGGCGAAGGAGAGTTGCTGGCACGAATACGCGCCATCATCGGCCCCGGCGTGACTATCGTCGCAGCGCTGGATTTTCACGCCAACATCAGCCCGCGCATGATGGCGCTGACTGACGCGATGACCGTTTACCGTACCTATCCGCATGTGGATATGAGCGATACCGGCCGGCGCGCAGCCATAGCTCTGCAACGAATACTGGCTGGTGAACGCCTGCACAAGGCTTACCGCCAAATTCCTTTTCTGATCCCGCTGCCATGGCAGTGCACCTTGAACGAGCCGCTAGCCTCGCTGATGCATCTGGTCGAGCAGCTGGAGCGCGATGGCAATGTGAGTGCGTCTATCGTTCCGGGTTTTCCACTCGCCGACATTTACGATTGTGGCCCGACGGTAATTGCTTATGGTACCGATGTGGCTGCAACCGAAGCAGTTGCGCAGCGCTTGTTTGATGCAATGCTGGCGCAGCGCGCCGCTTTCAGCGGCCGGCTCTTCAGCGCGGCACAGGCGGTGAGTCATGCACTCGCCAGTAGCGGCGACAGGCCGATTATTTTGGTCGATACACAGGACAATCCGGGCGGCGGTGCCGCCGGTGATACAACCGACATCCTGCATGAGCTGGTGCGTCAGCGCGCGCCGGATGCCTGTGTCGGCTTGCTGTGCGATCAGGCTGCCGCAGCATCTGCGCACGCCGCAGGTATGGGTGCCACGCTTGAGTTGGCACTCGGCGCTCACAGCGGCATCGGCGCTGCTCCGCTTGCCGGGCGCTATATTGTTGAAGCGCTGGGCAACGGCCAATTCACCGGAACCGGCCCGTTTTATCTGGGATGCCGAATGAATCTGGGTCTGATGGCACGCTTGCGGCTGGACGGCATACAGATACTGGTCGCAAGCCACAAACAGCAGGCAGCGGATCAAGCGATGTTCCGCCATCTCGATATCGACCCGGCGCGGCAACGCATCCTGGTACTGAAAAGCTCAGTGCATTTCCGTGCCGATTTTGCCCAACTGGCGCGAGAGATTCTGATTGTTGCGGCTTCAGGTGAAAATGTTGCTGATCTTGCTCAGCTTCGCTACCAAAAATTGCGCCCCGGTGTTGCATGTCCTGTTCAAGATGCGTGTATTTAAGAATTAAAAGAGCCAGGTTCGGCTTCGATTTTCTTTTCAAACGGGCATGCCAAGCCGCCTAAGTTCAAAAGGCCCTGCTTCAAATTCTTTCCCAAGAAGCCGAAACCTTTAGCTACTTGACCATCTTCTTGTTGCGCAGCAGCTCGATGATCTCGGGAACCACGCCCGGATCATCGATGGTCGAAGGTACCCTATATTCCTTGCCGTTGACGATATGGGCCAGGGTCTTGCGCAGCGTCTTGCCAGGCAAAACGCCTATTTGAGGTGTCCACCGTTCGCGGGTAAGATCAGAAACAGATATTGGTGTTGAACCGGAATGTGTCTAGCCAGTCCAAAATATTAGTTGGCACCTTTTCAAGGTGGTTTTTCAGGAAGTCAGGTAGATTTCGATCGGTGTCGTGTGACAGACGATTTGATCAGTGCTCAAAATTGAGGGGAACAAAATGGAAGAGTCTGCTGTACGGCCTACAATATTGATAGTGGATGATGCCCCTGAAAATCTGATGATCATGGAGGCGATTTTGGCGAAATATTATTCGTTAAAATTATTCAACGAATCCAAAGAGGCCCTGGATTATGCATTTGCCAATCCTCCCGATCTGATACTGCTCGATATCATGATGCCCAATATTGATGGTTTCGAGGCTTGCCGTCGTCTAAAAGCCAATCCGAAGCTTGTAGATATACCGGTTATCTTCATCACTTCTAAAAATGAAGATGAATACGAAGAGTATGGATTTTCGGTTGGCGCATCTGGTTTTATACACAAGCCTATTAACGCGCCCATATTGGTTGCACGCGTTAAGACCCATCTCAAAATCAAGTTGGTTATGGATTACCTTAGGAATGAAAACGCTCGTTTGCAGAACAGCAAAAAGCAGTCATCTTCCGAACTAATAAAAGTGATCAAGCTGCTATGGGACAATCCGTTCGTTAAATTCTAACTGTTACACAATCTGGATAGGGTAACGAAAGGTACAAACTGAAATGTTGAAGTGTCTTTTGCAACCCTGATTTGCGCGTATGCGGCTAATCAACTGCTGTTGCAGGTCTGCTTCGGTGAGGGTCATGCCGGACTTGAGCACCACCAGCCCAATCGGCACTTGTACCTTGAATGGCCCCTTGAGTTCGTCGTCGCGCGCGATGACCGCGCATTCCGCCACCGCAGGATGGGTGGCGACACCGGACATCGAATGAAAAGATCAGCGTCTTACGAAAGGGCCGCCCCAAACAAATTCGTTCAGCTTGGCCAGCTCAGCAGATGAATGTTCTGCATTCTTCTGCAAATGAGTGTTCTCATATTTCAAGTAGTCAAGCATGAACTTGATCTTGATATGGGTCTTGACTCGGGCTTTCACAATGGGCGCGCTGATGGGTTTGTGGATGAAATCAGACGCGCCAACCGAAAATCCCCGTTCCTCGTCTTCGACATCGGTTTGTGATGTAATGAAAATTACAGGCACATCGGCAAGTTTCGGGTTGGCCTTTAGCCGTCGGCACATCTCGAAGCCATCGATTTTGGGCATCATGATATCGAGCAGAATCAGGTCGGGAGGGTCGGCAAATGCATGTTCAAGCGCTTCGCTGGAATCGTTGAACAATTTCAATGAATAATCCTTTGCCAGGATGGATTCCATCACCATCAGATTTTCAGGGGCATCATCCACGACCAATATCTTTGGATGTTTTTTTGTCTGTTCCATTAGGTTCTCCTGAACTATGATCGCACATGCCCGGCAAGTTGCTCTGGATCCGGGCTGCATATGCGGAATTAAATTGCGAGTTGCGTGTCACATCGCCCGTGAATCAGGATATATCACCATTTTGGATAACGCAATCTAGATATGAAATCAATTCTTTTTATGGATTTCATATTTCAGGGGTCATTTTTGATGTTAAAAATATCTCCAGATGCCAAATCCACTAAAATGTCCAAGGATGGACTAAAAACTCTCAATTAGTTCAATGAACGATAAATTATTTTTCATCAGCATAGGTGACGCATGAACGCAAAACATTGCTTCGTTGCACTGATCAGCATGTTCGCATGCGTTGTTAATGCAGAAGCAGCAGGGGCAGACGCAGCAGGGATAGATAAGCCCATGTTCACATTCGGCGGATTCGGTTCGCTGGGTGTCAGTTATTCCAGCATGGGTTTGGGGGATTATGTTCCGGACAGCAGCTATCCCAGCGGGCCGGGTATCAGCGGAGCCTGGTCAACGACAAACGACACCCGGATCGCGGCGCATGTGGCAGCCCAATTCACACCACAAATCTCGGCCGTGCTGCAGGTTGATTCTGAATTTCACAGCTCAAATACCTATCAGCCTGAGGTCGAGTTTGCCAATGTGAAATATGATTTCACTCCAGATATCTCACTCCGGGCAGGGCGACTATCGTTGCCGACCTTCTTGGAATCCGAGAATCGCGACATCGGCTATACCTATGCATGGATCCACCCGCCGGTTGAAGTCTACCGCCAGGAGCCCATCGCTCACGCCGACGCTGTCGATGCCAGTTACCGTTTGCAAACCGGCGAGGTGGGGAATTCGATCAAGGCCCTTTACGGCAGGTCCACGTTTGAATCAAATGATTTCACGCCGACCAGTGATTTGTCTTCAAAACAGCTGTGGGGAATTTTCGATACTGTCGAATATGGTTCGACCACCCTCCATGTCGGCTACCAGCAGCGTGAAACCGATTCCGAAGATTTACTGACTAACGAAAGCGGATCGCTGGTCAAGGAAAGTGATCTGTCCGCCGGGGTGCAATATGACCCGGGCGACTGGTTCGCGATGTCCGAGTGGATACAGCATGAATCAACCTACAAGACCAGCGCGATGTATGTCAGTGCCGGTTACCGCGTCAAAAAATTCACCCCTTATCTGACTTACGCGCAAAACAGCCCGGGTTCTTTCCTGCCGGGTTTCCCCCCGCCATCGTCAGAGGCAATTGTGCTGGCCAACCGCTCGCAGAGCACGGTCAGCCTGGGTGTGCGCTGGGACTTCATGAAAGATACCGATATAAAATTCCAGTACGATCAGGTGAAGCTCAGTGACGACTCGAATGGTTTCCTCGCGAATGTGCCGCCGAATGTCACCCTGTATGGACAAACGTTTCATGTGATCTCCGCGGTAGTTGATTTCATATTCTAGGCGCGGTAGACAACGTGAAACCACTGGAAATCATCCGCAATTGCTTGAAACTTCCACTGCTTCTCGCAATGTCAACGGTTGCCGCGAGCGCGCATGCAGATGTGGTGGTCATCGTATCTGCCAAGAGCCACGTCACCAGCCTGACGGCTGAACAGACCGCCAGAATCTTCCTCGGCAAAACCAGCAGCTTCCCGGAGGACGGCGATGCCATACCGATCGATCAGCCTGAAGGCAGCGCGATCAGGGAGGAGTTCTATTCCAAAGTGGTCCGCAAGAATACCTCACAGCTCGCCGCATACTGGGCGAAGATCATTTTCACCGGCATCGGCCGTCCACCGGTAGAGCTGGACAGCAGCCTAGCCGTCAGGAAGGCCGTTGCCGGCAACCCGAATGCCATCGGATATATCGACAAAAAAGCCGTAAACAAGAGTGTCAAGATCATACTGGAACCTTGAAAAAATGACCGGACTGATTAAGAAATTTACCGGCTATTCCCTGACATGGAAACTGTTGCTGGTGCCTGTGGTTGCCACTCTGAGCTTTGCCGCCTACCTGGTTTATTCATCCATGGTGTTGTCGGACGGGGATTCTGTCCTCAAGGAGCTTCGCGACGTTGATTATCCGATACTCGATGAGGCGGAGAAGAATCTCAACGATTACGGCAGAGTCCTGGATGCGCTTGAAGCTGCGGTAGCAACTGGCGAGGTGGATTTTCTGGATATCGCCAAAAGCAAGGCAACCGAGATACAAAGCCGTTATGTGACATTGGAAAAGATCGATGAGGTGCACAAGAACGAAGTTGCAAAACTGAAAGCCGAGTTCGACACCTACTTTGCGATGGCGCTGGATGTGGCCGAGCGGATGGCGACACGAACCAATATGCCCGATCCGCCTCAGATACATAAGATGAGAGGTTTGCGCGATAACTATTTGTCTGATGCAAGGACATACAAGGCCAATACCGAAAAGGACTATCACAGGGATGTGGCCGAAGCGATAGAAAGATCAGAGCACGCGCAGCAATGGGGTGCGGGAATCGGCTCGCTGATGCTGCTGGTCATCGCAGTGCTGACTTTTTGGGTCACGCGCGGTGTTGTGGCGCTGGAAAAAAATGTGGAGGACCGGAACAGGATGCTGGTGGCGGTCAACAATGAACTTGAACACGAGATCCAGAAACTGAAGGAGGCCGAGGAAGCCAAGAGTCAGGCAGAGGCTGCCACCAGGATCAAGGATGAATTCCTGGCAAACATGAGCCACGAGATCCGCACCCCGATGAACGCCATCATAGGATTGAGCCATCTTTGTCTGCAGACGGCCATGTCAGGGAAGCAGCAGGATTATCTGAAGAAGATCAATGGTTCGGCCAAATCGCTGCTGGGGATACTCAATGACATTCTCGATGTCTCAAAGATCGAGGCGGGGAAAATGGAGATCGAGCGGGTCACCTTCGATCTGGAAGAGGTGATGGGCAATCTGGCCACGATCGTGGGCAACAGGGCCCAGGAGAAAAACCTCGAATTCCTGATACAGACCGCTCCGGACGTTCCGCCCCTGCTGATCGGTGATCCGCTGCGGCTGAGTCAGGTGCTGATCAATCTGGCCGGTAATGCCGTCAAGTTCACCCAGCGGGGCGAGGTGCTGGTCCGTGTCGCGCGGGCTCGGGAGACGAATGATGAGGTCGTTCTGCGTTTCACCGTGATAGATACCGGCATCGGGATGTCGCAGAAGGAGATCGACAAACTATTTAAGCCATTCACGCAGGCAGATACCAGCATCACCCGCAAATTTGGCGGAACCGGCCTGGGTCTGACGATCAGCAAGCGCCTGGTCGAGATGATGGGAGGAAGGATCTGGGTGGAAAGTACCCCGGGCGTCGGATCGAGATTCATATTCGTCGCGCGCTTTCAAAAGGCGGAAATGAAATTGTTTCATAACCAGTCGGCGCTGAACGACTTGCGCGGACTGCGTGTCCTTGCCGTGGATCACAGCGAGAACGGCCGGCAAATACTGAAGAGCTACCTCGAGTCATTCACGCTCGACGTTGCGGTTGCCGGCAACAGCCAGGAGGCCATCAACATGGTACTCAGCGCGAATGAAGAGAGAAAGCCTTTCGGACTGGTGATCATAGACTGCAAGTTGCCGGAGATGGACGGGATGGAAGTGGCCCGCAAACTGCGCGAAGTCACTTTCCTGGGCTTCAGGCCGAAGGTATTGCTGATCACTTCCGGCGGACAGGATGAGATATTGCAGCAAACGGATGACCATGTGGTGGATGGCATATTGGCAAAACCATTCCAGCAAAGAAAATTCCTTGAAGCCGTCACCAAGGTCTCCGGCCGGAGTGTCTTGTCGTCAGGCAAGTTCAAGATCATCAGCGAACAGTTGAATCCGGAACTCATTTCTCAAATCCGCGGTGCGCGCCTGCTGCTGGTAGAGGACAACGAGATAAACCGGCAGGTTGCACAAGAATTGCTTGAAGGATTTGGACTCGATGTAACCACCGCAGAGAACGGTCAAGAAGCCATCGCGCTTCTGCAGGAGGCGGAATTCGACGGCGTCCTGATGGATATGCAGATGCCGGTGATGGACGGCGTCACAGCCACCCGGGAGATACGGAAGGATCCGCATTTCGTTAACCTGCCTATCATCGCACTGACTGCCAACGTGATGGTCAGTGAACAGAATGAATTTCTCGATGCCGGTATTACCGACTACATCGGCAAACCCATCGATCCCGACCGGTTGGTGACAACGCTAGCAAAATGGGTGCGTCCGACACGGGCCCCGGAAAGTATCCCGGTCAACCGAATGGTACATGATTCTGCACCTGAACCGCTCCCGGACTTGCCTGGAGTCAACGTGGCCGCAAGTGTGCGCCGGATAGGAGGGAACGTGGGCCTTTACCGTTCTCTGCTCGACAAATTCCGGGTCAACCAGGAGAATTTTGTCAGCAGTTTCCGGCAAGCTTTGGCCGCAGGCGACCGGAACACTGCGGAAAGACAGGCGCACACGCTGAGAGGGATCGCGGGCACGCTCGGCGCGGAAACCCTGCAAGACTTGGCTGCGTCGTTGGAGAGCTGCATCAAGAAAGGGGAATCCGGCGAAGTGGATCCCTTGCTTGCACGGGTCGATAAGGAACTCGCCGCATTTATAGCCAGCATAAATCAGGCACTCGAAACTCGCCGGGTTTGAATTTCAAATAAACTGATTATCTACTTCACCATTTTCTTGCTGCGCAGCACTTCAATGATCTCCGGAACCACTCCCGGATCGTCGATGGTCGAAGGCACCATGTATTCCTTGCCGTTGACGATATGGGCCAGCGTCTTGCGCAGCGTCTTTCCGGAGCGGGTCTTGGGCAGTCTGGCCAGGATCACCGTGTCCTTGTAGCAGGTGATCGCGCCTATGGTCTCGCGTATGCGGGTGATCAATTGCTGTTGCAGGTCCGCCTCGGCGATGGTCATGCCGGTCTTGAGCACCACCAGCCCCATCGGCACCTGTCCCTTGAGATCGTCGTCGCGCGCGATGACCGCGCATTCCGCAACCGCGGGATGGGTGGCGATCACTTCCTCGATCTCGCCGGTGGATAACCGGTGCCCGGCGACGTTGATCACGTCGTCCACGCGCCCCATTACGAACACATAACCGTCCTCGTCGATATAGCCGCCATCGCCGCTGGTGTAGTAACCGGGCAGAAAGGTCAGATAGCTTTCGCGGAATTTGTTTACATCTCCCCAGATATGGTTCAGGCAGGCGGGCGGCAGCGGCAGCTTGAGCGCGATGTAGCCCTGCGTGCCGCGCGGGACTTGATGTCCGTTCTCGCTAAGTATCTGCACATTGAAGCCGGGCACAGGCACGGTGGACGAACCGGGCTTGATAGTCATCGGCTCGATGCCCTGCAGATTGGCGGTGATCGCCCAGCCGGTCTCGGTCTGCCACCAGTGGTCCACCACCGGCTTGCCAGTTTTTTCAGTGAGCCACGCTTCGGTGGGCGGATCGAGGCGTTCGCCTGCAGAGTAGATGACCTGCAGTTTGCTGAGGTCATGGTTCTTCATCAGCGCCGCCTGCGGGTCTTCTTTCTTCACGGCGCGGAACGCGGTGGGTGCGGTGAACAGCGCCTTCACGCCGTACTCGGCACAGACGCGCCACAGCGCCCCGGCGTCCGGTGTCATGATCGGCTTGCCTTCATAAACGATAGTGGTGCAGCCATGCAGCAGCGGGCCATACACAATGTAAGAGTGGCCGACCACCCAGCCCACGTCAGACGATGCCCAGTAAACATCCCCGGGCTCGACGTTGTAGATGGCCTTCATGCTGTACTTGAGCGCGACCGCATGGCCGCCGTTCTCGCGCAACACGCCCTTGGGTTTGCCGGTGGTGCCGGAGGTGTACAGGATATACAGCGGATCGCTGCCCTTGACCGGCGTGCAGCCCACCGCCTTGGCCTTGGCCAGCAAAGATTTCCAGTCGTGGTCGCGCCCCGCGACCAGCGATGCGGTTGCTTGCAGGCGCTGGTAGACGACGCAGCATTGCGGCTTGTGTTTGGCGAGCTCGATCGCGCGGTCTATCATCGGTTTGTATTCGACCACGCGCTTGATCTCTATGCCGCATGATGCGGTGAGGATGACTTTGGGTTTGGCGTCGTCGATGCGCACCGACAGTTCAGGCGGTGCGAAGCCGCCGAACACGACGGAGTGGATCGCGCCCAGCCTCGCCACCGCCAGCATCGCGATGACCGCTTCCGGGATCATCGGCATGTAGATGATGACACGGTCGCCTTTCACCACACCCAGCTTCGCCAGCATCCCGGCGGTGCGCGCCACGACATCGGTCAGCTCGGCATATGTGTAGCGCGATTTGGTGTTGGTGACGGGGGAATCGTAGATCAGCGCGAGCTGGTTGCCGCGCCCGCTCTTCACGTGGTGATCCAGCGCCATGTAGGCGGTGTTCATCTCGCCGTCAGCGAACCAGTAGCCGAGGCCGTCATCATCAAGCGACAAGATTTTCTGAGGGAACTTGAACCACTCCAGCGCCTCGGCCTGCTTGCGCCAGAAGCCCTCCGGATCTTTCATCGAACGGTCATATTCGGTCTGATAACTCATATCAATCCCCTCCTCTGTTATTTCTGCCCGTTCACGTGTTCAGTTGATGACAAACATCTCCATGAATTCATTCACCGGTGTCGCTTCCAGTTTCTGTTTATCCAGGCACAGCGCCATGATCTGCTGGCAGCGCTGTTCGGGAAAGCGCGTGCGCAGATTGTCCAGGAACTTCTGCTCCAGCACCGGGATGCCCTCGGCGCGGCGGCGGCGATGGCCAATCGGATATTCCACCTCGATCTTCCCGGTGCTGCTGCCGTCCTTGAAGAACACCTGGATCGCGTTGGCGATCGAGCGCTTGTCCGCTTCCAGATATTCGCGGCTGTAGCGCGGCTCTTCGACGATCTCCATCTTGCCTCGCAACTGGTCGATGATCGGGTTGGCCGCGTGGAAGCTGTCCTCGTAATGTTCCGCGACCAAGTCGCCGAACGCGAGCGGCACCGCAACCATGTACTGGATGCAGTGGTCGCGGTCTGCCGGATTCGCCAGCGGTCCGACCTTGGAGATGATGCGGATCGCGGACTCGTGGGTGTGAATCACGATCCTGCTGATGTCGTTCAATCGGTCCTTCACCTGGGGATGAAGGCGCACTGCCGCTTCGCAGGCGGTCTGCGCATGGAACTCGGCGGGGAAGGAAATCTTGAACAGGATGTTCTCCATCACGTAACTGCCATAAGGCTGTTTCAGGCTGAAGCGGCGCTGCTCTTCCGGTTTGAGTTTTTGGTCCTTGTTGGTCTTCGAGAACAGCACGTCGTAGAAGCCCCATTGCGGCGCGGTCAGCACGCTTGGGATGCCCATCTCGCCGGCCATCGTGATCATCGCCAGACGCACCCCGCGAGAAGTAGCATCTCCCGCCGCCCATGATTTGCGCGAGCCGGCATTCGGCGAATGGCGGTAGGTGCGCAGCGCTTGTCCGTCGACGAAGGCCTGCGACAGCGCGTCGGTCACCTGCGCTTCGGTGCCGCCCAGCAGCCGTGTCACCACCGCAGCGGTAGCGACCTTTACCAGCACCACGTGATCGAGACCAACGCGGTTGAAGCTGTTCTCCAGCGCCAGCACGCCCTGGATCTCGTGCGCCTTGATCATCGCAATCAGCACATAGCGTATCGTCAAAGGCGCCCTGCCTTCGGCCACGCGGCAGCGGCTCAGATAGTCGGCCACCGCGAGGATACCGCCGAGGTTGTCGGAAGGATGGCCCCATTCCGCCGCCAGCCAGGTGTCGTTGTAATCCAGCCAGCGGATCATCGCGCCGATGTCCCATGCGGCCTTCACCGGATCGAGTTCGTGCGAGGTGCCGGGCACGCGCGCGCCGTTGCGCACCGTGGTGCCGGGCACCAGCGCGCCGAGGTGCTTGGTGCACTCGGGGAAGCGCAATGCCAAGAGGCCGCAACCCAGCGTATCGATCAGGCAGTTGCGCGCGGTGTCGTAGGCCTCCGTCGATTTGATCTCCATACGGCAGACGTATCGCGCGATGTCCACCAGCACCTGATCGGGTGCGGGACGGGTGTTCATTTCTACATTGGCGCTCATTATTATTTTCCTTAGCGTTTTTCAATAGGCACCCAGGCCAGGTTCTCCGGCCCGATGTAGTTCGCGCTGGGTCGGATGATCTTGCCGTCGGCGCGCTGTTCCATCACGTGCGCGCCCCAGCCGGTGACGCGCGAGATCACGAACAGCGGCGTGAACATGTTGGTCGGCACGCCCATCATGTGATACGACACGGCGGAGAACCAGTCGAGGTTGGGAAACATCTTCTTCAACTCCCACATCACGCTTTCCAGGCGCGCGGCGATGTCGAACAGACGCATCTCGCCCTTTTCTTTTGACAGTCCTTGCGCGACGCGCTTGATCACTTCATTGCGCGGGTCGGCGATGGTGTAGACCGGGTGGCCGAAGCCGATGACGATCTCCTTGCGCGCGACGCGCTCGCGGATGTCGGCCTCGGCTGCGTCGGCACTCGCATAGCGGCTCTGGATGCGGAACGCTTCCTCGTTGGCGCCGCCGTGCTTGGGGCCGCGCAGCGCGCCGATCGCGCCGGTGATGCAGGAATACAGATCGGAGTTGGTGCCCGCGATCACTCGCGCGGCGAAAGTGGAGGCATTGAATTCATGTTCGGCATACAGGATCAGCGAGGTGTGCATCGCGCGCACCCAGGATGCTTTTGGCGGCGTGCCGTGCAGCAGATGCAGGATGTGCGCACCGACGCTGTCGTCATCGGTCTCCACTTCGATGCGGCGGCCAGAGGTACTGTAGTGATGCCAGTACATCAGCATCGAGCCGAAGCAGGCCAGCATGCGGTCGATCAGTTCTTTCGCCACGGATTCGCTGTGCGCATCCGGTTCCTGTTCGCAGGTGCCGAGCATCGAGCAGCCGGTGCGCATCACATCCATAGGGTGCGCATTCGCGGGGATCGCCTCGAGAGCCTGCTTCACGGGTTTGGGCAAGCCGCGCAAGGATTTCAGCTTGGCCTTGTAGGCCTTTAGCTGGACGGCGTTCGGCAATGTGCCGTGGATCAGCAGATGCGCGATCTCCTCGAACTCGGCCTGTTCGGCGAAATCCAGGATGTCGTAGCCGCGATAGTGCAGATCGTTGCCGGTGCGTCCGACTGTGCAGACCGCGGTGTTGCCGGCGACCGTGCCCGACAGCGCGACGGATTTTTTCGGCTTGGGTAAGGTGGTTTCTTCTGTCATGTTCATCTCCCAGTTGATGCAATAAATGGCTGTCAGTCGAAGCTCTTTACTATCCCCTCCCCCTTGCAGGGGGAGGGCTAGGGAGAGGGTAAAAACTTGGTGCTGCAATACTCAATATTTCCACCCCCATCCCAGCCTTCCCCTCCAAGGTGGAAGGTGTTGGAATTACTCCGTTCCCTTCTCGGTAAACAGGCGATCGAGCTGTTGTTCATAGGCGTGATAGCCGAGATAGTCGTAAAGCTCCATTCGCGTCTGCATCTCGGCCATGACTTTCTGTTGCGAGCCGTCGGCGAGGATGTGCTGATAGACGTTCAGCGCTGACTTGCTCATCGCGCGGAAAGCGGAGAGCGGATACAGCACCAGCCTGATGCCGACGCCTGCCAGTTGCTCGATGGTGTACAGCGGCGTGGCGCCGAACTCGGTGATGTTGGCCAGCACCGGCACTTGCACCGCGCGGGTGAATTCCGCGTATTGCTCCAGCGAGGTCATCGCTTCCGGAAAGATCATGTCGGCGCCGGCCTCGATGCAGGCTTGCGCTCGCTCGATGGCGGACTGCATGCCTTCCACCGCCAGCGCATCGGTGCGCGCCATGATGACGAAGCTGTCATCGCTGCGCGCATCCACCGCCGCCTTGATGCGATCTGCCATCTCGCCCTGGCTGACGATGGCCTTGTTGGGTCTGTGTCCGCAGCGTTTCTGCATCACCTGGTCCTCGATGTGGAACCCGGCCGCGCCGGCCTGCGCGATCTCGCGTGCGGCGCGCGCGATGTTGAAGGCGCCGCCCCAGCCGGTGTCGATGTCCACCAGCAATGGCAGGTCGCTCGCGGCGGTGATGCGGCGCGTGTCTTCGCACACGTCATGCAGCGTAGTGATGCCGAGATCCGGGATGCCGAGCGAGGAAGCCGCCACACCTCCGCCGGAAAGATACAACGCCTTATGCCCGCTCTTCTGCGCGAGGATCGCGCAATAGGCGGTGACCGCGCCGACGACCTGCAAGGGATGATTCCCTTCTACGGCGCGGCGCAGCTTCTGGCCGGGTGTGCTGGTGATGTTTTTCATTTTTAATTGCTCCATCAATCACAAAACAAAAATAATCCTGTGCTATTTGTTATTGAGTCAGCCATTAACAAGGCTGAAATCCGTTCGGGCTGATCTTCGACAACATCGGCACAGGGTACATCCGCACGTGGTGATGTTTCGTCAAGCTCAGCACAGGGCACATCCGTTCGTGGTGAGGTATCGAACCATAACGGATGTATCGAAGCCCGGCTCACTATTTAATGGCTCCGTATTCATGCTGCTTCCTCCTTGTCTATCATTTCGCTGATGCTTTGCCATGCACCCTGAATATGGCGGCGCATCAGCATCTCGGCCAGCTCTCCGTCGCGTTGCGCCAATGCCTCGACGATCTGGCGGTGTTGCTGCAGCGCGGGTCCGGTGCGCTGCGCGTTGCGGCTGGTGCGATAACGGCACATGCGCAGCAATTGATATTGTTCGCTGCCGAGCATGTTCATCAGCATCTGATTGCGGCTGCCGCGCACGATCTGATAGTGGAAATCGAGGTCGCCCTCTTTTTGCGCATACACCTTGCCGCCTTGCTTCTTGATCTGTACTTCATGACGGTCGAGCAATTTGCGCAATTGCTCGATCTCGTCGTCGGTCATCTGCGCCGCCGCGATGCGGCACGCCATGCCTTCCAGCGCTTCGCGCACCTCATAGAGATCGGAGAGGGTCTTGCGATCCAGCACCACCACGCGCGCGCCGGCGTTGGGTACGCGTGTGACCAGGCGCATCCCTTCAAGATGGCGCAACGCTTCGCGCAACGGACCGCGCCCCATGCCAAAGCGTTCGGCCAGATCGGCCTCGTTCAGCTTTTGGCCTTGCGCCAGCTCGCCGGTGACGATGCTGTGCGCCAGACGGTGCGAGGCGATATCAGCAAGGGTACCTTGTTCAGGGGTGTGGGGCAACATTGAGAGACTCCGATTGTCGACAATTTGTAAAAATACAAGCACATAATGTCATTAATTGTGCAAGTTATTTGTTTTATGTCGACAATATATCAGAATGGCGTGGGAGTGATACGATGGGAAATGACTGCTATTGGGCTACGCAACCAGAAAAGAAAAAGGGCTGGATTTCTCTAGCCCCTTGAATTGATGGTGCGCCCGGAGCGATTCGAACGCCCGACCCCTTGGTTCGTAGTTCACAAATTGATTCGTAATTAATTGATTATATTTGTTTTATTAACCAACCCCACATCCCCTTCAACCACTGTTTTTCAGTGTTTTTTACACCTCAGTTCCTTCAAAGCCCCTTCAATGAAATCACTTGGCGGTAAATTTTTCCATCTCGCTGAATCTCATTGATAGGCAGATGTTGATCTCAGAATCGGATGCTGCCTTTATGGGCGTAAGTCGGTTTTGGCGTATTTCAATACCGCGCTCTAACAGCATCAAATGATTGCTTTCAGGTAAGCTATTACAAGGCTCGAAGGGCAACTCAGTGCCAAAAGATTCTATGGTTCAAATCAAGCCTTTCATGAGGCGTCCAGGATCGAATTCGGTTTTGTAAGTGTACATCGACCAGGCGGTTCGGGCGATACGCCGAGCCAGGATGACGATAACCGCGGTACTGGATAATCCCTTTCCCCGCTAGTGTTCATGGATTGGCCTCCAAGTCTTGGTTTTGATGGCTGACAAGGCTGCCAGGTAGAGCAATCGCCGCAGTTCGGAGGGGCCGCGTTTGGACAGGCGCCGTTTGCCGCGATGCTGTCCCGAGTCATCCGGTCCTGGATCCAGGCCGGTGAATGCGACGAAGGCATCTGCGGTCTGCAAGGGCGTACGCTCCAGGGTGTTGACCAGCGCAGCGCTGACGACAGACCCGACACCGTAGATCGTACTCAAGTGCGTGACATGTTGTCTGCGCTCAGGGCTTGCCTCAATCAGTTCTGTTACCCGCTGGTCGATACGCGCAATGACCTGATCGAAGCGCACTTTCAGCGCCTTGAGATCGGTGGCAAATCCGTCCAGACCCTTGAGCGACATGCCCAGTGCCTGACGCAAGGAACTCAGCTTGGCCCGGCGTTTGAGCAGTCGAGCCATCTCGCGTTGCTCGGGTGTAGGCGGAACCCGTATGTGCAGCTTGCTGTGTTCGTGCGCAATCATTCGGGCGAGGAGTTCTGCATCCACACGATCGGTCTTGCCGCGCAGCCCGACGCCCTTGGCATAATGGCGGGCATCCTTTGGATTGAGCACAAAGACGATGAAGCCGAGCTGGCGGGCCAGGTTGGCCAACAATTCGTGATAGATGGGTGGATTCCATGCCGATGCGGCTGCCTGCAGGCAAGCTCTTGAGAAAGGCCAGCAATGCGGTGCGCTGGTTCGCGAGTTTGCGTACTGGAAAGCTTCCCTCCGAACAGGCCACGACGATCTCGTCCTTGGCGACATCGGCGCCAATATTGAGTACTATGGTTGGGGTTTGCATGAAGTCTCTCCCATGACTAAGATAAAGGGTGCTGGGGTGGACACACCTGCGTGAGCTTGCGGTCAAATCGGCGGTCAAAGCCGCTAGATTCCTCATCGACGCTGGGCGGTGTGGGTGGGGGGGATTCTTTCGGAGTCTGTCGAGAGCAGATGCGGAACTTGGCCCCTCCACCCCGGCTTCTATACTATTGCAGAAGAAAGCCGATACCGCCACCGTAACCATACAAGCGGAACTTCAAGATGCTGTCAGGATTGTTGTCTTACGCAGTTTGCATAATCTAGAATTAAGCATATTATTATCTCCCTGCTGGCAATAGGAGAATCCCATGGTAGAGAAAAAGAAGCCTGCACATGATCTTGCCTCAAAAGCCGGTAAGGCTTTACAAACCGGGCAAGCGACGCCTAAAACCATTCGCAGATTAGCAGCTCGGGTGCTCGACTCTGAGCGGAACGATCCTGATCCCCCAGCGCCTAGAAAACCTAAGAAGCCTAAGAAGAAGGACTAATTGCCCACACAATGATAGTCAGATTAAGGTCGGCATTTGTACATTTCAAAAGTGCGCTTGCCGAACTCTTGCGATTCACCCTTCACGAGCGTATCTGCACCAGCATCTACAGCATCATTGCGTGCCAATTGATACAAATTAGCTTCCACGTCTTCGACACTTCGATTGATAAATCCAACTTTGGCAAGAACGCTAACAATGGTTTTTCCCTTAGACTGACAGCCACCAACCTGATTTGCATCGGCTAGAGACACTCGGTCTGACCCTTTGTGCTCCCCGATCAAACTGCTGGCGCATCCACTCAACCCAGCAATCAGTAGCACTATGACAGTGATAACTAACATTCCTTTTGAAAATTGCATGATAACTCCTAGTCTGTTCTGTAAATTATTTTGTTCGTTGAATGTACTTTATATTCAGGTCAACTGCCATCTGCAAACGTTTGGATATTATCCTACGTTTATCAGTTCATATTACTATTCAGAATGCGACAGACTGAAATCGGGAAACCTGACTGTCAGGTTTGTGGGTGAAGAAGTAATGCGCACAAGCTGTATAGAGATGTAATCAATCGATCTAAAAGCAGGAAGGGATTTAGTCGTAAAATTATTTGCTATATTTTGTTTCGCTTTATTACTTGTTGCATGCAGCGACCCTCACGACACCAAAGTGCCCACTGATATTTCAAAGTGGAGTGAAACTGTAAAGCCAGCCCTCCAAAAACTAAAACCTGAAGAAAAAGTATTATTTGCTCAGTATGCCATACGACATACGGTTGGGGCGGCGATGGCCGGATTGATTGGGGATAAAGCTGACCCAATTCCAGAAGGCATGACGATTGGCAAGGCAATTGAAGAGCAACGAAACTATGTTGCCCAAGAGCAAGTTAAAGAGTCAGAAGAAAAGCCACTCAAAGATAAAACCGAAAAGTAGCAATCAGAGCAGCGGCATGCAGCATCAACCCAGTCTAACTGCTCGTTCTGGTCGGGTTGCTAAGCAGTTTCCGCATTCGAACTCCGACGCTGAACTTCTGCTTAGTGTCGCTGGTTAAACGTAACGAGCGACCGCTTTCCGGAAGCCAGTTTGTATGTTCATATAACAGTTGTGTGCCAATTGCAGAACTTCGCAACATTCAATGAGAAGGCGACTAGATGAATGTTGTCGAGGCGTAATTCATCTATTTCAAAGAAAGCATTCAACAGACAGATGGAGTAAACCATGAAATATATTTTGGTGACTTTGACGTTGGTCACTCACTACTATCACACCGCGTCGCTATGAATATCTCAAAGGCCTTTGCTGACTTTCCCGATGAAGCAGCGCTCATCGGTCGTATCCTGGCCGGATATACCGACCTTGAAATTGATCTCATGAACTGCGTCAAGTCAGCACGTGAAGATCTCGATACGGTGCTAAAGGCGATGTACCGAGGGCGTGGCGAAGCAAAACGTATCGAGATTGCGGACGCCTTCGGTCGCCAGACATATAGAAAGCTGAAACTTGGAACACAGTTCGAGATGGCTATTGCTGCCGTTGGGTATTGCGCAAAGGTCCGGAACCAATACGCTCATTGCATTTGGTGGAACGATAACTCCGGAGCGCTTGCCTTCGCCAACATTGAGGAAATCGCACGGCTGAATGAACCTGTCTTCGATCTGGGAAGATGAACGTACACCATGTTTCTGTGGCGCACCTCGAATCGCAGTTCGCATATTTCGAGTACGCATCTGACCTGCTTATTTGGGTATTGCACGAGGGGAACAAAAGCGCCGACCGACCTGCTTATCCAAATCTGAACCAACCAGCTACGCCTAAACCTCCAGCCCTCTTCCTTGAGTAGTCATGCGTCACGCAACATTTAGTTCCGCAGCGATGTTTAACATTATGTTCGAGGGGACGTGCAGCACACAACTTGGCCCCTAGGTAGCCACCTAACCAAACGCATCACTACTCGTTAAAAAAGCGACCCTGTCAAAATCATAATTGCAAAAACCATCCCAGTAATGATAAAAAAAGCCACGTATACAAGTTCACGCGTTGCTAAATTTGGATCATCTTCAGGTTTTTCATGTTCTAAAGTTGACATTTTCACTCTCCTTTGTAATTAGCTCTTAGTCACCTTAAGACAACGTGCTGAAATTGCTCAGGGGGAGAAATGACAGCGGCACTAAAAATAGATGGCGACTAACATCTAATGAAAGCATAGAGAAGTATGTAGCAAGAACATTATTCGGTGATCGGAGGTTTATAAGGGGGAAAATTGAATCCTAGTACCTTAAACCAATGTCCCTGCTGGATTAAAAGTACTCCACACCGCAAGTAATGTCAATGCGGCGAGTTCCAGAACAGAAAAAACTTGCTTCGTTCGTTGCGGCACAATCAAATCAAAGTATTGTCCTAGATGATGCAAGTTTGTGATGAGACCATCCGCTTTGTGTTTGTCGCGGGCTGTGCGTTACGACAGTCCGCTTTCCGGCTGTTAATATGGCATCATGAAGTGCGGGTCCGTGCGGCGAGTTCAACTGGTCGACGCAACACTCTATCATTAGATTAAAAGATGGAGTGTCGAAAATGAAATACAAAACTCGAATTTATTACACTGAAGAACAAAAAGCAGTGATGTGGAATCGCTGGCAACTTGGAGAATCTCTAAAATCAATTGGACGAGTATTTGATAGGCCTTCAGGCTCAATCTTTGGTCAGTTGGCGCCTAGTGGTGGAATTCGTCCTCCTCCTCGGCAGCGATCAAGGTTGGCGCTAACGCTTTCAGAGCGAGAAGAGATTTCGAGAGGGGTTGCCAGTTGACCTGAGTACCAAACATGTAGCCAATTCAACTGAGAGTCCTATAGTATTTTTACTGGAGGGCTTTACAGATGAAGAAGCGATTCACCGAAGAACAGATCATTCGTATTTTGCGGGAAGTCGAAGTAACCGGAAGCAAAGTTCAGGATGTGTGCAGGAAGCACAACATAGTTGAACAGACATTTTACCGCTGGCGTAACAAGTACGGCGGACTGGAAGTGTCAGATGCCCGTAAGCTCAAGGAACTGGAAAGTGAAAACACCAGGCTCAAGCGCATAGTGGCCGAACAGATGTTGGTTATTGAGGGGTTGAAGGAATTCTCCGGAAAAAAATGAGTACCCCGACTGGTCGGCGCGAAGCACTGGAATGCCTGACGGGTCGGGGGATTTCAAAGCGGTCTGCTTGCCGGTATCTGGGATTCAGCCGCCGGGTAGCTGACTATGACTTGCGGCAACCAGAAAAGGATCGTGAACTGGGCAGCAAGCTGATCGCGATATCACAGGAATTCCCCCGCTTCGGCTATCGGCGCAGCGCATTCTGGGTCGGTGAATCCGAGCGGCGCGTGAAACGGCTCTGGTCACAGATCGGGCTGAACCTGCCCAGACGACGTCCTCGCCGCAGACGCTGTGGCACTGACATGCGCTTGCTAGGCGCGGTTCGAACCAACCACGTCTGGAGCTACGACTTTGTAAATGACCGTCTGGCTGGAAAACGGACGATTCGAATGTTGTGTGTGCTGGATGAATATACGCGTGAATGTCTGGCAATCGAGGTGGCGAGTTCGCTGACGTCACAGGACGTGATCCTGACGCTGACCCGTTTGATGCGCCTGCATAGCAAACCAGAACATATCCGCTCTGACCAAGGAGCCGAGTTTACGGCGGGCCGGGTCATGAAATGGCTGCGCGACCAGAATGTTGGACCTGCCTTCATTCCACCGGGGAAACCCTGGCATAACGGATTCGTGGAAAGCTTCAATGGCAAGCTGCGGGATGAATGCCTGAACCGGGAATGGTTCAGGGACCTGCGGGAAGCGCGTGCAATTATTGAAACATGGCGGGAGTTTTACAACCATCGTCGACCGCATAGCGCACTGGGTTACCGAACGCCAACCCAGGTTCGTATAAAAAGTAATAGAATTGGCGTTCAACTCTCTGCTTGATTGGCTACAAAAAAGGTACTCAGGTCACAGTCATCTATCCTTGCGTGCTATAGCTGCCCAACCGGGACGCTCGCCCTCAACGATCAGCCGTGAAATCAAGCGCAATGATGGCGATGATAACTATAGGGCCGCGCAAGCTGATCAAGCCGCCTGGGATCGAGCGCATCGCCCAAAACTGTGTAAACTCGCTTGTAATCGACCATTAAGTCGAACCGTAGCGGCAAAGCTCCAGTTAAACTGGTCACCGGAACAGATCGCCGGTTGGCTGAAAAGAGAATATCCAGAAGAAGAGCTCAATCAAGTGTCACACGAGACCATCTATCGAAGCCTGTTTGTTCAAGCCCGTGGCGTGCTGAAGAAAGAACTGCAGCAATACCTCAGAACCCAACGCGCGATACGTCGATCCAAACATGCAAGCCTAAAGCGGGATGGGCTAGGACAAACCAAGAATGCGGTGTCCATCCGTGAGCGTCCGGCGTCAGTGGAGGATCGGGCTGTTCCGGGTCATTGGGAAGGGGATCTCGTCGCCGGTTCAAAAAATAGTTACATAGCGACGCTGGTTGAACGTCAATCACGCTATGTCATGCTGGTTAAGGTCAAGAACAAAGACACGGAAAGTGTGGTGTCGGCGCTGATCAAACAGTCGAAGAAGTTACCGAACGAGCTGTATAAATCACTGACCTGGGATAGGGGAAAAGAGCTGGCAGATCATCAGCGCTTTACGATGGCAACCAATGTCGATGTCTACTTTTGTGATCCTAGCAGTCCGTGGCAGCGTGGTTCCAATGAGAACACCAATCGATTGCTTAGACAGTATTTCCCAAAAGGAACAGACATATCGGTACACTCTCAAGCAAAGCTGAATGCAGTGGCTCGACAGTTAAATGAACGACCTCGTAAAACTTTAGCGTACGAGACACCAGCAGACAGATTTAACGCATGTGTTGCATCGATCGGTTGAGCCCGCCGCCAAATGCGGAACTTCGAGGCTCTAGCACAAAATCTTGTTCGCCTCTCGGAGGAACATGATATCTTTTATCTTACTAGCTCCAATCTATCAGGTTAAATAATGACGATGTGTTCCAACCTTTCCCGATTCATCACCGTCCTGTTTCTGATGTGGGCGGTACCGATTTATGCTGCCGAACCTACCTATCACGTCACGCGCCAAACTATTTTGCCTGGTGACGTCAAATGGGATTACCTTACCTATGAAACAGGCAGCAGGCGGCTGTTCATCACTCGTGGTGACCATGTTGATGTCTATGACACTGCGCTCGGCCAAGTGGTGGGGATAATTGCAGACACTCTGGGCGTACATGGCGTTGCTCTGGCTCCTGAATTCAACAAAGGATTCACCAGCAATGGCCGCAGCGATACAGTCGCCATCTTCGATCTTTCCTCGTTGAAAGTGCTTGGGACGCTGCCAACAGGGAAGAAACCTGATGCGATTATCTACGATTCGTTCACCCGGCGAGTTTTTGCGGCCAATGGCGAATCGGGCAGCCTGACCGTAATTGACGCTGCCAAGAGCGAAGTTATTGCCACAATTGTCGTCGGCGGAAAGCTCGAATACATAGCGGCGGATGGCAAGGGCAAGCTCTATGTGAATGTAGAGAATCGTAACGCTTTGGCCGTCGTTGATACCGTCACGCTGTCATTGATTGCCCGGTATGACCTGTCGGCGAGTTGCAATGAACCTGCCGGGCTGGCCATTGATCCTGCTACGGAGCGACTGTTCGTCGGTTGCCGCAATCAGAAGATGGCAGTGGTGTCAGGCAAAACGGGCGAAATTCTGGCGACCGTGCCTATCGGCAATGGTTGCGATGCCACGGCTTACGACAGGGCGTTGCAGCTAGTATTTAGCTCGAACGGCGAAGGCACGCTCACGATCATTTCGGCCGAGACTTACTCTGTACAACAGACGCTAACTACCCAGCCGACTGCTCGCACGATGGCTCTTGATGATACGAATCACCGCATTTACACCGTCGCTGCAGAGATTGAAGCGCCTGGCTCAGTAGGTGTCAGACCAAGACTTAAATCTGGAACGTTCACCCTGTTGACGGTGTCACGTTAGTGTCTTGGGCTGAGCATTACGAACGGCAGCTTTGTGACGTCAAATATGGCAACATGACATGCCGGTGTGTGCCAGGAGCGGAAATTCAGAATTTGAGTAGTGATTCTCTCGCCGGTTTGATTCTTAATGTATTGCATACCATCACAGTGCTGGATGCGGACAAGGTTCACCACAAAATTCGATTAACGGTTAACTAGAATTGACTGCATTACCAAATTTGGCCTACGCTACGCACACGCTGACGGTTCATGTTGTTCCGGCACTGCCATAAAATAAACCAGATGACGAGGGAGGGGTGATGGTCAGTAGGGAAACCGTTCTGCAAACGCTGAAATGCTTACCGAACCAGTATCCTCAGACACTTGAGGAAAAGTTTCCTCATGTCCTGGAAAAAATTGTCCAGCTTTGGAACTCGCCTGATTGCGAAGCTTATTTGGCCGACCTGTTGCATCCCACCTATAGCGGCGGTAGATTTGACCGTAGTGGCTTCCCGGAAAAGGCTTGGCAGGAGATATTGCGATTGAATGAGCTCTACAAGAAACCGCGTCCCAAATCGGCAAAGTGACCGCAATGTGTCGCGGGCTGCACGTTACGACTGGCAGCTTTCTGGCATCGAACTTGATACTATGAGGCTCTGCTGTGTGCCAAAAGCTGAGGTTGCGGGTGTCCTGGCGAGTTCAACTGGTCGACGCAACACTCTATCATTAGATTAAAAGATGGAGTGTCGAAAATGAAATACAAAACTCGAATTTATTACACTGAAGAACAAAAAGCAGTGATGTGGAATCGCTGGCAACGTGGAGAATCTCTAAAATCAATTGGACGAGTATTTGATAGGCCTTCAGGCTCAATCTTTGGTCAGTTGGCGCCTAGTGGTGGAATTCGTCCTCCGCCTCGGCAGCGATCAAGGTTGGCACTAACGCTTTCAGAGCGAGAAGAGATTTCGAGAGGGGTTGCCAGTCATCTATCCTTGCGTGCTATAGCTGTCCAACCGGGACGCTCGCCCTCAACGATCAGCCGTGAAATCAAGCGCAATGATGGCGATGATAACTATAGGGCCGCGCAAGCTGATCAAGCCGCCTGGGATCGAGCGCATCGCCCAAAACTGTGTAAACTCGCTTGTAATCGACCATTAAGTCGAACCGTAGCGGCAAAGCTCCAGTTAAACTGGTCACCGGAACAGATCGCCGGTTGGCTGAAAAGAGAATATCCAGAAGAAGAGCTCAATCAAGTGTCACACGAGACCATCTATCGAAGCCTGTTTGTTCAAGCCCGTGGCGTGCTGAAGAAAGAACTGCAGCAATACCTCAGAACCCAACGCGCGATACGTCGATCCAAACATGCAAGCCTAAAGCGGGATGGGCTAGGACAAACCAAGAATGCGGTGTCCATCCGTGAGCGTCCGGCGTCAGTGGAGGATCGGGCTGTTCCGGGTCATTGGGAAGGTGGTCTCGTCGCCGGTTCAAAAAATAGTGACATAGCGACGCTGGTTGAACGTCAATCACGCTATGTCATGCTGGTTAAGGTCAAGAACAAAGACACGGAAAGTGTGGTGTCGGCGCTGATCAAACAGTCGAAGAAGTTACCGAACGAGCTGTATAAATCACTGACCTGGGATAGGGGAAAAGAGCTGGCAGATCATCAGCGCTTTACGATGGCAACCAATGTCGATGTCTACTTTTGTGATCCTAGCAGTCCGTGGCAGCGTGGTTCCAATGAGAACACCAATCGATTGCTTAGACAGTATTTCCCAAAAGGAACAGACATATCGGTACACTCTCAAGCAAAGCTGAATGCAGTGGCTCGACAGTTAAATGAACGACCTCGTAAAACTTTAGCGTACGAGACACCAGCAGACAGATTTAACGCATGTGTTGCATCGATCGGTTGAGCCCGCCCTCCAATTCGGATGTTCAGCACGAAAGAAGGGGCATTATGAAATCTGAACGAATACCGACGGTCATTCTGACCTGTTTGGCTATATTGTCGCTTCATATAATTACGGCTTGTTCCGAACCTGAATCGCATATTTTAAATATTAATTTGAAAAATGACTTGGGAAGTCAGGCGACACTTGATCTCTGCAAGGACGAGTTGCATTGTGAATCCATTTCAAATGAATGGGTGCAGAAGAAGATTAACAATAGTGATACTGAATCTTTCGTCGTGTCCAACGAAAAGGCAATAGTTTTTAAAGTGTCGTCCGAAATCAATGGCAAGACAATTGTGCGTTGTTTGAGGATACGTTTAGATAAATCAATTAAAACTTCTCGTGAACTGATGCTTTCATCTGCGACTGACTGCTAACTATTTGCTTGGATGTAAAAACGGAAATGATTCGGTCGCTGGAGATTAACAAGTGCCATCTTGTGATCTTTTCGACGAAAATGGTAGCGATGAATCGTCCGTGTGAGCTTTAATGAACTGCTGTTATGGAGAGATATTAAATGATTGCTTCGCCGCAGGCTGAGCGAATGAATATCCACTTGAAGGAAGCGATATTGGCAATATGTAGTACCGAAGAGTGCCAATAGCCGTCACTCAAAAGTATCTTAGCACTGGATGATTGGCTTATCGTTCAGCAGGATGAAAAACAGGTAGCATGAAACCTGCTCGTTGGAAGACGAAAAATCAAGGGAGCGTCACAGTGAAGGGGATCTTGAAAATTGCATTCAAGCTGCTGGTGAATGACAAGGGGAAGTTCGCTTCATTGCTGGTCGGAATTACTTTTGCCGTTTTCTTGATGATCCAGATGACATCCATGTTCTCTGGGATTCTGAAAAGATCTTCCTCCACCGTTACCAACATAGGCGCGAAAATGTGGGTAATGGATCCGGCGGTCACTACTGTCGCCAGCAGCATTCCCATGCCGGATTATGTTTTGGACGCAGTCAGGAGCATAAACGGCGTCAAATATGCAGTACCTCTTTTTTCGGGCTCGGCATTGGTCAAGCTTCGCGATGGCACCTATCAAGCCGTTAACGTCATTGGGCTGGATGATGCCAGCCTATTTGGCAGACCCGAACTTTACGCAGGGAAAATCGAGGATATCTTTGCGGAAAACGGCTTTATCGTCGTGAATGACTCAGAATTCAGGAAATTCGAAAATCCGACAATCGGCACCGAATTTGAAATCAATGATAACCGTGGCGTCGTCGTCGGCTTGGCAAAAGTCAACTCTTCCGGGCTGTTCGGAGTTCCCACGCTGTACACGACCTACAACAGGGCAATCACCTACATCCCTTCAACCCGGTTCACGACCTCGTATATTCTGGTTGAACCGAAAAGCAGCAGTGACATTCCTTTCATCAAGCAGCAGGTGCAGAAATTGGGTTATCTGGCATTCACTGATAATGAGTTCATTCAGAAGATCTCAGATTTCTATATGTATCAGACCGGTTTTGGCATCAATCTATTAATAATGACGGCCATCAGTTTTATCGTCGGTTTATCCATATCCGGACAAACTTTTTATACCTTTATTCTCGAAAATCTTGATAAGTTCGGCGCATTGAAGGCGATCGGCGCGAAAGGGCGCGAACTTGTATATATGATCCTGTTTCAGTCAACATTTACCGCGTTTATAGGTTATGGCCTAGGGATTGGCTTGGCTTCTTTAATCATTATGGTCGCAAGACTAAGGCTGCCGGATTATGCAGCCCGGATAACCTACATGAATCTCGGTTCCGCTTTTATCATGGTAGTCATCATCGCGGGAATTTCAAGTTATGTCGGCATCAGGAAAGTGGTCCGGATAGAACCTTTCGATATTTTCAGGAGCTGACGTGGCGAATATGGCAGTCAAGGCAAGCGGCCTGGCCAAGTGGTTCGGCGATGGGGAAGCAAAAACTCAAATTCTGAACGTTTGGTTTTGGTACAAACGAATAGCGGGAATGTGCCAAAAGGAGACTTTATGACCGCACAAATAATCAACACTATAGGGTTATTACTGAACATCGCGGGTGTGATACTCGTTTTCTTCTATGGCTTTCCACAGCCGACGCATGAGGAAGGTGTTAGTCTCGGATTTGGCGACGTCCAACCGCTGCCAGATGGTCGCACGGTCGGCCAACACAATGAAGATGTTCGCAAAACCAAGGCGACATACCTTTGCCTGTCGAGGTTGGCGCTTGGATTGATTATTCTGGGTTTTGTTTTCCAGCTTTGGGCTACATGGGTTCCGCTGTCGCCGTTCATGTCATGAGTCGGCGGTGGCTCAGCTTTCGTTAGGGCACGCCGACCATGATCCTTCATTTAAACGGCTGGCGACGTCTGTGGATAGTCGTGATAACTGTCTATGCCGTCTTTGTGGGCATTTTCGCCTACGTTGAAACGCCCACGCTGAACGACGTTCCTTCATCCACCATATTGATTGATAGGCTCCCAGCCGATTATCGTGATCTGCTAAAGGGTTTTATTCCAATCGACGGGCTTCAGGCTGAGTTTCCAAATGGCCACGTCCTCAGGTTCAGACAGGGCGTAACAGAGTCCCAGGTATCGTCCGTCGCATAAGCATATACCGCAGTGCTTAATGACACGCTACGCGCTCAACGCAGGCAGTTCGCTCTGCTGATTCTTGCCGCATGGTTGGTCCCATCGGTTGCGCTTTATGCCATAGGCGAGGGTATCGCTTGGGTTCGCAGGGGCTTTAAGAAAGCATCTGTGCCCTAATCCATCCTTTGAATGGCCCTCGCGCATAAACCTGCGCGAGGCCGCTCAACTCGAACGTTGAATTTTCTCCTAAGCGGTCAGTCAATGCATCACTTGAGGCGCATGTGGTGCAACGAACCCCACGTCACAATTCTCTGCCGTCAATGTTTAAGTCAACCTGTTCCGCAAGCGCGTGCAGCGCGTCAGATATTTCCACGCGATATTCGCAAGACTCCTGAAGCCGGCGCAGCGGCTCGGGTAATCGTGCCAGATTGGTCGCCGCGTGGTTGCAGATTTCTGCAAGCGTCGCGGCAGGTGCGAGGCGCTTTCCTCCGCGCATCATCGGCATCAGCAGATGCTCGCCTGGCTGCACATCAATTTCAAGCGTCACCACATCCGATGCGATGCGACCCTCGGCATCGTAGCTGCGGTACACCTGCTTGCGCCCTGGCCAAGTCTGCTTGCCTTCGGAACGCTTGCGCCTGGGCTTGCCTGCATATTCTTGAAGCTTATAGGCGCAGTCGAGATAGGGCATGTCGCTCGATGTGTCCATGTGTGTGCCGATGCCAAGACCGTCTATCGGCACGCCTGAGGCAAACATGTCGCGCAGCAGATACTCGTCTAGGTCGCCACTGGCGAAGATCGTTACATGCCGGAGTCCGCCCGCATCCAGTATCTGCCGTACCTGTCGGGCGTGATCGGCGAGGTTGCCGGAATCGATGCGCACGCCCTTGATGCGGATGCCTTCTGGTTCCAGTTGCGGCGCGAGCGCCACCACCTTGCGCGCTGCCGCCTCGGTGTCATAGGTATCGATCAGTAGCACCACGTTATCCGGCTGGGCACGGGCGAAATGCTCGAAGGCCAGAGTCTCGTTATCGTGTGCCTGAATAAAGGAAGGCGCCATCGTGCCGAACAGCGGAATGCCGAACTGCTTGCCGGCTTGCACCGTCGCTGTGCCGGTGAAGCCTGCAATGTAGCTGGCGCGCGCCGCCAGCAGTCCCGCTTCGGCACCGTGCGCACGGCGCAGCCCGAAGTCCACCAGCAGCTTGCCCGGCGCCATCAGCGCCATGCGAGCCGCCTTGGAGGCGATCAGCGTCTGGAAGTGTAGCAGGTTGATTAGCCGCGTTTCGACCAGTTGCGCCTGCGCGATCGGCGCGGTCACGCGCAGGATGGGTTCGTTCGGAAAAAATATCGTGCCTTCCGGCATCGCGTGCACATCGCCGGTGAAGCGCAATTTTCCCAGACTGGCGAGAAAATCCTTGTTGAAGCGGCCTGTGGATGCAAGCCATGCCAGTTCTTCCGACGAGAAGTACAAGCCCTCGAGAAATTCCAGCACCTGTTCGAGTCCCGCCGCGATTAGGAAGCCGCGTCCGGGGCGCAGCTTGCGCACGAAGAACTCGAACACTGCGACATCATCCATGCCGGAGTCGTGATAGCCCTCCAGCATCGTGAGCTGGTAGAGATCAGTGAGCAGCGCGCTGTTCGCTGGATTCATCCGGCCGCCTCTTCCACCGTGATGCGTTGTGCACCCAGCCTGGTCATTTCCTCCTCGGCGCGCAGCCCGTCACCGGGTTGGACATCCACCGCGCGGATCGCGTCAGTCAGCAACAATACCTTATAACCAAGGCCTATAGCATCACGCACGGTATTGAGCACGCAGTAGTCGGTGGCGAGCCCGCCGATGAATAACCGGCGGATGTTGGTACCGTGCAACATCGCTTCCAGGTCGGTGCCCTGAAATCCTGAATAGGCATCATGCTCCACTGTAGTCGCCTTGGAAATGATCACGGCGGAAGATGGCAGTTGCAGTGCAGAGAATTGCGCGCCGCGCGTGTCTGCTACACAGTGCGAAGGCCAGATGCCGCCCTGCGCGTGGAAGGAGCAGTGATGTTCCGGATGCCAGTCGCGCGTCGCAAACACAGACAGGTTGTGCGCCACGAAAATTTGGAGGTAAAGGTTGAGCGCCGTCACCACCTCGTCACCGCGTGGCACCGCCAAGCTGCCGCCGGGAAGAAAATCGTTCTGCACGTCGACGATCAGCAGCGCGTCGCCCGGTTGCGGCTGAAAGTGGTTTTGATTCGCTTTGTTCATCGCGCATACCTCATCCTTTGATACAGATGATCGGAACAACTCTCGCTATCTTGCGCGCCAGACCGGCATGATCGGCCGCATCCACGACCATGCTGACATCTTTATAAGCGCCCGGAGCTTCTTCGGCAACCCCGCGCATCGAAGGACTGCGTATCAATATGCCATGCCCTTCCAAATCGTCGACGACGTGCCTACCATTCCAGTTGTGCAACGCCTGATGGCGGCTCATTGCGCGCCCCGCGCCGTGACATGCCGAGCCGAACGCGCGCTGCATGCCTTGTACCGTCCCGGCCAATATATAGGAAGCCGTGCCCATGCTGCCACCGATCAGAACCGGCTGACCAACATCGCGCAGCGCAACGGGAAGATCGGGATGCCCGGGACCGAAGGCGCGTGTGGCGCCTTTACGGTGCACATAGAGCTTCTTCTTCCGGCCGTCCACCATGTGCTCCTCCACTTTGCAGGTATTGTGCGACACGTCATACAACAGCGGCAGCCGCGCCTGCGGGAACACCTGAACGAACACCTGGCGCGTCAAATGGGTAAGTATCTGGCGGTTGGCCAGGGCGCAATTGATTGCCGCGCGCATCGCGCCGAGATAATCCTGCCCGAGCGGCGAATTGATCGGCGCGCAGGCCAACTCGCGGTCTGGAAGATCGATGCCATAGCCTGGTGCGGCCATCACCATCCGCTTCAAAAATTCCGTGCCGATCTGGTGGCCGAGCCCGCGCGAACCGCAATGGATGCTGACTACGATGTCACCCTCCTTCACGCCGAACGCCGCAGCGATCCCTGGCGCGTACACATCGGTCACCTTCTGGATCTCAAGATAATGGTTGCCAGAACCGAGTGTACCCATCTCGTCGCGCTGGCGTTTCTTGGCTTGGTCGGAAACCTGCGACGGTACGGCGCCGCTCATGCTACCGCCTTCTTCGATTCGCTCCAGATCTGCCACGGAGCCGAAGCCATACTCCACCGCCCATCGCGCGCCGCCGTGCAGCATCGCATCCATCTCCGTAGCATCCAGCCTGATCGCGCCGGTGCTGCCCATGCCCGCTGGTATCGTGTGATACAGCGCATCCGCAAGCCGCGCCTTCACAGCATCAATATCTTCAATACGTAAGCCAGTATGCAGCGTGCGCACCCCACAAGAAATATCGAAACCTACGCCACCTGCCGACACCACGCCACCCACGTCGGCATCGAACGCCGCCACGCCACCAATCGGAAAACCGTAGCCCCAGTGCGCGTCGGGCATCGCCCAGGATGCCTCGACAATGCCGGGCAACATCGCGACATTGGTGACCTGCTCGTAGACTTTGGCATCCATCTCGCGTATCAAGGTTTCGCTAGCGAAGATCACGCCCGGCACATGCATTCTGCCGAACGGTTTGATGTGCCATTCGTACTCTGATTTGCGCTGGAACAGTGTGAGATCCATGCTTCCCTCCGCTATGTAGCTACACGTCCACCACGCACTGCGCCAACCAGCCACCGTCAGGTTGCTGGGCAACCTTCAGCGCGGTATAAGTCGCACCTTTTATTTCCACCGCAGGATGGTGGCGCGTCACCTCGAGCGCTTCTCCCCAAACCTTGGCGGCAAGACGATTATCCTCTAGATTCAGTTCAAAGCGGCTGAACAACATGTTGCGGGTGGCCGTCTCGTAAATCAGCGCGTTAAGCCAGTCTACCAGCAGCAACTCAACATCCGGCGCAACGCAGAAAATCCGCATCATTTCCTTGGGTGCCACAATCGCCAGATCGGTGATCACAGCTGTCAACGCCAACGCAGCCTGCTCGAAAGCCTGCGCCGGCGTCTCGCCTAGACCGCGTACGCCGACATCGGCATCATGAGGGAAGTGCTCCCAATGGGCAATGACGACCATATGATTACTTTATTTTTTTCGTGAAAACCGATTTGGTTTTGCGGCTCTTTTTTCCGCACTGTAAACGTTCGCCGACCATGCATAAAGGGAAGACTCTCCATGATTCCCGCACACCCCTTGTCGACAATGGCTGCTATAAAGATACAGATTATCACTGCGATGTTTAAATGCTGAATTCCGCTTCCTTTATATGGTCATCAGCTAATAAATCAGCATAGTAAATTACGCATGTATTGTTGGTAGTTATTTAAAGAGGAGATGATTTTACAAACGAGCTGGAACACTAATCTGAACTTCCGGTTTTGGCACGGACCGGTACGTCATGCTGCCATATTCCCCGCAATTTAGCAGTCAGTCGCAGATGAAAGCATCAGTTCACGAGAAGTTTTAATTGATTTATCTAAACGTATCCTCAAACAACGCACAATTGTCTTGCCATTGATTTCGGACGACACTTTAAAAACTATTGCCTTTTCGTTGGACACGACGAAAGATTCAGTATCACTATTGTTAATCTTCTTCTGCACCCATTCATTTGAAATGGATTCACAATGCAACTCGTCCTTGCAGAGATCAAGTGTCGCCTGACTTCCCAAGTCATTTTTCAAATTAATATTTAAAATATGCGATTCAGGTTCGGAACAAGCCGTAATTATATGAAGCGACAATATAGCCAAACAGGTCAGAATGACCGTCGGTATTCGTTCAGATTTCATAATGCCCCTTCTTTCGTGCTGAACATCCGAATTGGAGCCCGCCCTAACATCCGCTCCTGGCACGAAGCAGAACTTCGCTACTTGTAATAGCCTACCTGAAAGCTGCCCTTGGAGCTTTGCATTCAAGTCAATTATTCAGATCGCCACTTAGGAGATACTGGCGCTGCGTGACTTGGGGTAATAATCCGCGTACTTCTTGTCTTCTTTAAGGATATGGTTTATCAGCGCTTCTTTGATCTTTAAACCGGATTCTAACCATTCCCAGTCGTAGCAACTTAAAGCCTTCAACTTAATGTCATGCAACAATTTAATTATCTGACCATGTTTGCTCGTATGCTCACTTAAGTCCATATATTGCCACCCCTCTAATAATCTTTCTTCTTTAGCGAAATCCTTTTCGATATTGTCAAGGATATCATGGAATCTCTTCTTGACTTCGCTCACGGCCATCCGCCCTACGTTACACCGATTAAACTCATTAATCAGTGAAATGAATCGCTTGTGACCCTCGTCGATCTCAGGGATGCCGACGCTCAGCGCATCGCACCACTCAATCTTCCAGATTCGTCTTTCCATGACAATCCTGTGTTATCAAATTTATTGCATTAAACTTTTCTATCATTGACAGCATCACGCTGTTTGCATGTTAATTCACCTAACGTCCCGTCTTCAAGTGCAAGCAGACATCGCCGATCTTTGTTACTAATCTCCCTTTTTAGACCACAAATAACCGTTAAACTTCCCATTGCCACAAGTACTGTATGCAATTAGTCATTTTATCCTCATAGTTTGACAGAGTGACACCCGCTTGGTTCAGATATTCTAATAGAACTTAATGGTCAGCTTGCGCATATGTTGCGGTGGTGAGGATGGTGCAAAAGCCCTCCATGTAGTTCACTTCAATTCGGAAGCGTGCGCCCTGAATGGCTTCAAAGGAGTCCCTGGTGGATCAAAAGAGAACTCAACCTCACGCCAGTGGATGGTGTTTCCCAGGGGGCCCTGAAAGATTGTGTGCAGCAAATTCGAATGTTTATTGCTAACGATGATTCTTACGTTGTCTTTAAAGCTGTGAGGAAATTATAACAATCTCTTTTCAGCGTCGCACTATTTGTACTTTAGTACGATGGTATCTATCGATCAAATCTGCTCAAATGCAAATGAAAAAGCCTAAATAGTTCGAAGAAAATTCGGGTCATTAGTCAAGAAGCCGATGCAGTATTTGACTGCATTGTTATTGATGGAAGCTATCATGCTTGAACTCAGGGTCTATTGCTATGGTGTCCTACGCTATTCCATCGATGGAGATTGGGACATGGCGCAAGAATTGTGGAACCGAGGTTATTATGTCCAAGTTAATTTGAATCGTCGGTCAAGACCAAGATCGGGCACGGGTAATGGCAAAGATCACTTCATGTCAATTGACGCCATCGTCCACCGAGATGATGAATTGGATTTATATAAACTGGCAGAGTTACATTCCGATGGAGAGCATTACACGTTTGGCTTTTACTAAACGATATTTTGAGCATCGAATGCTTGTGCCGAAATGTATAACCAGGTATTGAGCTCTTGATATCACCGGTTGCGATAGGGGAGTGGAAAATGAAATACTTTCTTGTTTGCCTAATCCTTCCAATCATACCGATCCTGCTCCTTGCCGCTTTTGGACTTGGAGCTTTCTATTTTGGCATAGCTAATCTGCTGGAACGGATGAGACAGTAAATGAAGAAAGATTCGACGGGCTGCTTTTGACTGCGAATTCAACCGGTCGATGCAACAGATTGGCTGAATCGTTCAGCGGGTGTTTCGTAGTTAAGTGTCTTCCTGGGTCGGGTATTTAAATTCCTTGCTACTGCATTTAGTTCGGCTTGCGAGTAAGTAGAAAGGTCTATCCCCTTGGGGAAATACTGCCGCAATAGCCCGTTCGTATTCTCATTAGTCCCCCGCTGCCAAGGATTCTGAGGGTCACAGAAGTAGACCTTAATATCAGTCGCCAATGTGAAACGCTTGTGGTCGGCCAGCTCTTTACCTCGGTCCCAGGTCAGCGATTTGTAGAGTTCCTGCGGTAATTTGCGAGCACTTTTGATCAGCGCGTTGATGACCGTTTCGGTATCCTTGCTGGCGACCTTCACCAGCATAACATAGCGTGTATGTCGTTCGACGAGGGTCGCAATCTGGCTATTCCTGCTTCCACACAGCAGGTCGCCCTCCCAGTGACCGGGGACAGCACGATCTGCCACGGAGGCCGGACGCTCACTGATCGATACCGCATCAGTGATTCTGCCGTGATTGTCAGTCTTCTGTGTATGATGACGTGAACGACGCATGACGCGTGTGCGCCTCAAATGCTGCACCAGCTCTTTCTTCAGGGCCCCACGGGCTTGAATGAAGAGGCTGCGATAGATCGTCTCGTGTGACACTTGGTATTTCTCGTCGCTTGGGTAAGTATGCTTCAGCCATCCGGCAATCTGTTCCGGCGACCACTCCATTGGAGCTTATCTGCCACGATGTGCGCCAACGTTCGGTTCTCCACCAGTTTACAGGGTTTCGGACGATGTGCCCGATCCCAGGCCGCCTGGTCGGCTTGACTCGCCCGATAGCATTCCTGGCCTCCGTTGCGCTTGATCTCGCGGCTGATAGTGGATGGTGCGCGGCCGAGGGACGTTGCAATCGAGCGAATCGACTGACCCGCCACGACTGCACGTGATATTTCTTCACGCTCAGACAATGTCAACGCCAATCTCGAACGGCATCGTGGGTCCGGTCGTATCCCACCACTTTCAGCCAGGATGCGTTGTATCGATGAGTGGTTTCGATCAAACAACTGGGCAATCTGCTGGAGAGAATCACCATTCTGCCAGCGGTCCCACATCAGCGCTTTCTGGTTTTCCGTATAATAGATCCGTGGTCTTTGCTTCATCTGCAACACTCCTTCCGCTTACGCAGATTCTAGTATGTTGCATCGACTGGTTGAATCCGCAACACACAGCGGTCAGACACATTTGGTTATAGCCTACCCGGAAGCAGTCACTGGAATTATAGTCTGCTCAGTTACCCTTTTCCCGCTGTTGGATCGGTATATATCTGCTCAGAGGGGTGAAACCTTCAACGAAGACCGCTCCACAACCGCAGTAAATCCTAAGTAAATCTACAAATAACCTACAAACTTCCTACAAGCTACGTAGAATCCACCTACAACCAACCTAGACGAAACCTACAAGCAAACGTTCAATAAAGCATCTGCATTTATATCGCTGTTGCAAAATAATATTCAGAAAATCCAAAAGAAAATTTAGCAAATCTTTCCAAGCTGCTCCGAAAAGTTTTCATCGACTCATCAATCACAACAAATCTTATTAACAGACCTTCTCAAGGTGACTAGCATTTGTTTCTAACGTGGAGTCAACGGCACAGCAGTCCCACGGTAGTTTGCGGTGTAATGGTCCTAGACACTGCGATTTCAAAAATCGCCCGGTCTTTCAGGGCAATCTACGGGGTGTGCTCCTACTTTATTCTGGTCATGTATTTAATGACGGAAAGGGTACGCGCTCCTCACTTTGCCATTCCCTCTCCGTCCGATAGGAGATTTGGAATGCGCACACATCAAAACATTTTGCCCTACCCGGTCAGGCATGCCTATGTAATGGCCCTCACCTGTCGAGCTTCATCATGGGTGACATGACAATGAACAAGCTTTCACTGCATGAGAGGCGCGGCCTCAATCGCCAACATGCCATCGACTATCTAGGCGTGAAATCCAGCTATTTCGATAAGGAGATCCGTCCCAGGCGCACCGCCATGCGCATGGGGACTTCCGTGGTATTCGACCGCCACGACCTTGACATTGTCTTCGAGCGGATTAAGCTAGGCACTGGGGATGTGGGGCCGACCGTGAAAGGAGCAGCACAATGGCCAAGAGAACCCCAGGAATCATCGAAACAAAAGACGGACGCTGGAGGATCGACAAGACCTACCAGGGAAATCGACTTCAGGGACGTTTTGCAACGTATCAAGCAGCGGAAGAATGGTTGTTGAAAGAGATCGAACTGCAGCGCCAGGCCAAGTACCAACGGCCTTGTTATCTGTTCGAGCCGATTGCAGCCAAATATCTGCTGGAGTTTGAGGAGAAGCTTTCCATTCAAACGGAAGCCACCCTGCTCGAAGCGATCATGCCCTTCATCGGGCATCTGAACCTGGAGCAGATCCACGACGATACCCTGCAGCCTTTTATCAAGGCACGCAAGGAGCAAGGCCGGAAGAACAAGACGGTCAATGCGTCGTTGGGGGTGGTGCGGCATATCCTGAACCTTTGTGCCCGAAAATGGCGCGACGATCAGGGCCGGACGCTACTGGAAACGGCCCCGCTGATCTCGATGTTGCCGCTGGACGATGCGCGGAAACCTCGACCGATCAGTTGGGCCGAGCAGCGCAAGTTGCTGCCGTTGTTGCCGCCTCATCTGCAGCGCATGGCATTGTTCAGCTTGAACACCGGCGTGCGCGACGATGTGGTGTGCAACCTGCGCTGGGAATGGGAAGTGTTCTTGAAGGAACTTGGGTGCAGTGTATTCATTGTTCCACCCCGCTACGTCAAAGGCCGTAAAGGCTGGCGACCGCTGGTATGCAACCGTGTTGCGCAATCGATCCTTGAGGAGCGACGCGGCAAACATCCGGAATTCGTGTTCACCTATCAACGCGGCAAGAAGCATCAACCGCATGCCGTGGAGACGATCAACAACAACGGGTGGCAGAAAGCCAGAAAAGCGGTGGGCCTGCAGGATGTCCGCGTGCATGATCTGCGGCATACGGTGGGCATGCGGCTGCGTGAGGCAGGGGTGCGCGAGGAAACGATCTCGGACATTCTGTGGCACAGCCGGGGAACGATGACGGCACACTACAGTGTGGCACAGGTGCGTGAGTTGCTGGATGCCTTGAATCTGATCACCGATGAGAGCAACCGGACGAATGCGAGCCTGGAAATGCTGTTCAGGGAAAAAGCAGAGTCCCTTCAAAGTTCCTTCACAAGAAAAATGAGCTAGACCGTTTTTGATCTAACTCATTGATTTAATGGTGCGCCCGGAGCGATTCGAACGCCCGACCCCTTGGTTCGTAGCCAAGTACTCTATCCAGCTGAGCTACGGGCGCGCACTAAACCTGATTATTACCTTGCGATCAGAAAGGAACACGCTGTCAAAATTTGATGCGGGAGTGGATTCCGCAACAGCCCTTTCTTTAAGGCCGCGCATGATATCAGGGAATCCAACATTATGGAACAGCGCATGCAAATTGATCGGACGTTGTTCTCTTAACCTTTCCACATTAAGCAAAAATATATATGGAAGCTGAAATCCAAGGATTGGATGCCACTTGATCCAGCCTTCATTTGACCGCAAGAACAAGGACTCTGAGATATTTTCCGGTGGCCTGACTATTTATCTTTTGCGAAATTAAAACCAAAAAAAGCCAAACCTTGCGGAATGGCTTTTTCTTCACATCAACGCGCTGCAAGTTTCAGGTCCAGTCATCCCCACCCGAAATATCAGCGATATTGGAGTTGTCATCCCAGGAAGCGTTGTCTGCTATCCCGAAATCCGTGCCGCCCATATTGTCTGATTGAGTATCCCATGCGGTGTTCATGGGTTGGGCCTGAGGAATCATATTGGCATCGCCGCGATTACCGTCCATGAAATGGTGGGCCAGTTCTTCCCCGGCCACCATACCGGCACCAAGTGCGGCACCGGTTGCCAGACCGGAAATGATTCCTGACCCCATCCCGGGCGCCGAGGGAGCATAGCCTCCCCCTCCAGCAGGCATATACCCTGGAGGAGACATACCCGATTGGTAATTAACCGGATACGCTGCTGCTTGCGAGGCATTGGGCCTGGACAATGCACGCATGATCAAGGTGATGATCACGATCGCACCGATGCCCAGAAACAGCCAGCCCCAAGGAAAACTTTCTTGGGCAACCTGGTTGGTGGTCATGGGTACCAAGCCAGTGTGGACTTCCGAGACCATCGCTTTGAGTTGTTGAACAGCTTGCGGGCTGGCAAAAGCCAAACCAGGTTCCAGCCGTTCTGCATTGTTCAATTCTTCCCTGGCTTCAACCAGATGACCGGTCTTAGCCAATATTTCGGCGTCTACATAATGCGCCTTGGCGCTGTTGGGGTGATCCTTGAGAACCTGATTGATCATGCCCTGTGCATCATTCATCCGGCCCGCCTGGGCCGCTTCATAGATCTGGTGCACTGTCGGAGTATCGGCGGCAAATACCGCTCCGGCGATGAGCATTGAAACAACAAAGGTAAATCCGGTTATTACGCTTCTCAACATCTAATTCTCCTGTCGAAATGTGAATAAGGGTGGTGCAGGATACAAAACCATGCATAGGACTGACAAGTGATGATAAAGTTTCTTTAGATGTTGACAAGACCATCAACTGCGCTATCCGCGATGCCCAGACCGTCATATTGCTGCAAATGAGAATCAGCGCAACTCATCAGTCCAGTCTTTGCGAGCATTGATCCCAATCATCAAAGGTCGCTTCGCCAAAAAAAGAACCCTTCTCTAGGAAGGGCTCAGACTACCTGGCGGTGGGCTGAGTCTGCTGCCAACCCGTCTCAGTTAAATTCCCGTTAACAGGGAAATTTACAGGGAATTTTAACGATCTTCCGGTGCATTTAAGAAGGCATGTTGCGCCAAGCCTGCTCCAAAGCCACGTTCATAGCATTTTCTTCAAATTTTCGAATAAATTAACAGGGAATTTTTTATCCGCGAACAGGGAATGAACAGAGAGTGTATCAGAGAATAACAGTGCCGTAGCTGGGAGCTTGGTCAAGAACTGGATGGCCGCTTACCAGCCAGTTTTCGGCATCGATAAAGGTCTCATCAGGACGTGAAGTTGACAGTCGCGATTGTTCCCGATATGCCTCATTGTTTCCAGGAAAGAATCAGGGGTTCCTTCCTTGAAGTGGAGGGAGTTTCTCCAGTCGGCACTCCCACGACGATTGGCGCGATGGCCGAATATTCGTCAGGGATACCCATTTCCGTTTTCACCTTGTGTATATTCAGGGCTGCAACAGCAGACCCGATGACGCAACTGCCCAGCCCGATGGCGCTCGCCGCCAGCATCAGGTTCTCCGCCGCCAGCCAGCAGTCCGCTACCACGAACGTGCTCAATGGCTTGGCGTAGATAACGATGAGGGTTCCGGCGCCATGGAAGATATTGAAATCCGGCCGGGTGAAATGATCGAACGAGTGACTGGCTCCCTGCGCATTGCGGTGGCGCGCCTCTTCGACAAAGAGCGGCTTGGCGCGATCGGATAATTGCTTCAAAATCTGTCTATCCTGCAACACAACGAACGCCCAAGGTTCTTCATGCATTGCAGTTGGTGCGCGCACGGCAGCTTCCAGCAATGTTTGAATGGTGCTGCGGTCAAGTTGATCCGGCGCATAAGTCCGAACGGAACGCCGCGCAAGAATGGCCTCGAATACGTTTTTTTTCTGTATCTTCGCGTCAGTAATCATGGTCATGATCTTTAACCTCCTGAAATCCGGCTTTGCACGGTAGCATCAAATCATCGCAGGATGGAATCAGTATCAGTACGTATGCGGGTTTGGCATTTGTTATGATGTTCGATGCGATTCAAACACATTGGCGATGCGTGCTAGTTCAAGCAGGTTGGATGCGCCGGTCTTCTGCATGACGTGGGTGCGGTGAATTTCCACCGTGCGGTAGCTGATGGCGAGGCGTTGAGCAATTTCCTTACTGGTATGTCCCGCGACGGCTAGCGCCATGATTTCCCTTTCGCGTTCGGTAAGCGCCGCCAGCCGCGAGGTGATGGACTGGTAATTCTCGGCCTGTTTTTGCAGGAACGAACACTGCTCCAATGCCTTCTGCACGCGGTCCAGCAATACCGATCCGTCCACGGGCTTGGTCAGGAAATCCATCGCGCCTGCCTTGATGGTGCGCACTGTTATTGGGATGGTGCCTTTCCCGGAAAGGAAGATCACCGGCAGTTGCATGCCGCGCCTTATCAGTCCTTCCTGCAAGGTTGGTCCGTCCATGTCGGGCATGTCCACGTCAAGAATGATGCATCCCTGAGTACTGGGAGTACAGGCGTCGAGAAAATCAGATGCAGTTGGAAATGTTGCGACGGCACAGCCGGCAGCTTCCAGCATCATGGAGAGCGCATCCCGCACCGCTGCGTCATCATCTACGATGTATACCATGGTACTGTCGGTCATGTTGCTAAGGGCAAGGTAAAGTGGAAAGTGGCGCCGGGGCTCTCTTGCGGGTCAACCCAGAGCTGGCCGCCATTCGCCTCGATCAGCGAGCGGCTGATGGCAAGACCCATGCCGATGCCGCTGGCCTTGGTAGAAAAGAAGGGTTCGAACAGGCGCTGGAAATCCTCTTTCTTAACGCCCGGCCCATTGTCCTGTATCGTCACTTGGGCAACGCCTACGTCCTTTATCGTGCGCACAGTCACAGTAATGGAAGGCAGCGGCACGCCGACTTCCTGCATGGCCTCGATGCCGTTGTGCAGCAGATTGAGCAGCACCCTTTGTACGTGGGTGCGATTGGCCCGGACCAACGGTAGCCCCTCTTCCAGCCGGAGAATGGAATGAAACTGCAATTCGTGTTCCGACCTTGCAATGTCCAGAACGTCAAGGATTTCCTTGTTAAGGTCAAATGCCTCGGTCGAAAACTTTTTCATGCTCAAAAATTCGATCAGTTCGCGGATTGATTGCCCGGCACGGTGGGCTTGCCGTTCGCTGCCCTCGATGGTTTGGCGGACTTTCTCGAGGTTGGGCTTTTCGGCTTTCAACAGTATGAGCGCGGTCTCGCTATATGAAGCGATAGCCATCAGCGGCTGATTCAATTCATGTGCGATGGCTGCGGCGGTCTGGGCGGCGATCTGCAGTGTTTGCAACTTTGCCATTTCATTCCGCCGCTCCATAATTTCCTTTTCCAGTTTTTTTCGTTCAGTGATGTCGCGATTGATGCCTGTCATGCGCAACGCCTGGCCATCCCGGTTGCGCTCGACTACTGCCCCCTCGCTGCGCACCCACATGAATTCGCCGTTGAGTTTCCTCACGCGATGTTCAACCTGGTAATTAGAAGAGTTGTGTCCTTTCATGGCCGCAACGATAGCTTCCTTAACGGCGAGCTGATCTTCCTTCGGAACCAGTCCGGTAAGGTCGTTTATCGTGGTGATGGTCGGAACTTGCGCGCCGCCGAGGAGTTGCGACCAGCCTTCCGACAGATAAACATTCCCCGTCGTCAGGTCATAGTTCCACAAAGCCAGGCGTGATGCCGCGATTGCCTGCTTGGCGCGTTGCTCGCTCTCAGTTAGTTCCTTGGTCAGTTGTTCGCTGTGTTGCGCTTCCAGCTTCATCCATTTGAAAATAGAGAACAGCGCGGCGGCAACAGTGGATGCAACCAGCAAGGCGGACATGAAACCGGTAAGCAGATAATTGAAGGTAACCTTTCCCTTCAGCAGCAATTCCATGCCGCAGACGATGATTTCCGTAGCCGTGACGGAAATGAAAATGGAGGCCAGCCAGAGTTTAAAGGGAGATAATCCCCGGAGTTGTTGCAGGATGGAAGTACGAACGGTCATATCTGCCTGCACAATGCCCGAACTGATCGATGATGGTGCGGGGAGGGTCTCATCGTTTTCGTGTAGTCCTTTTTCTGGCTTGTCGATGCGACCTGTCCTGAGCCTGTCGAAGGAGCTTGTGCGGGCGCTGCCGGGGAGACATTGGACTTTCCCGAACGGGAGTTGCTACTGGTCAATCTATCTTCCGGAAGCATCAGAATTTCTCCCTACTTTACCCAACGACCTATCGACAGGGAACCGGAAATGCCACAGCCGCATAAGCCATCCAGCCCCGTCCTTGAGGCCAGATTGCTCCCATCCTTGAGGGTCGCGTTTGCATGGAGCATACACCCGGATCGAAACCGGTCGCAACATATCACCTCTCCGGCGAATACTACTCTGGATGGAATGGGAATATTCCCATTTTCAGCAAGATACGTATTTCTACTTACGTGTTTACCCGTATTTATTCAATCGCGATGCTACTGTAATTTGCACTCCCCATAATTAACATCCCCTCAAGCATCTTCCAAGGAGCGCGAAATGAACTTGGTCAAAAAAAGCAATGCTGTAATCGAAACCAATGCTTCCTACGCTGCATGGCAGGAGTGGACTGATGAAGATCCCGCTGAATCGGATGAGCCAGCTGTGCTGTCACTGGACGAGAATGGCACAATCCAAAATTACTGCAAGTCCTGCGCGAGGCTGTTTGGCTACCAGCACATCAGTTTAGTTATGCAGCATGTTTCGATGCTGATTCCTCGACTTTTGGGAGTTGCATTGGTTCAGAAAGGGCGAATTAACCCCTTACTTAATTTCCTCTGTCGTTGCGAACACATTTTCCAGGCACAAAATCTTCGAGGTGACACATTCCCCTGCAGATTGAACTTTATCCACCTTGAATATGACGGCAGGCCCACCCTGAGGCTGATTGTGCATCCTGCTAACAACGCTCAATCATAATTCATTTATGTGTGGAAATTTTTGTTTCTGGAGTTTAAGAAAACTATCCAAAAATTGAAATTGAAGGGAGCAATCATGTCACGCACATTTGCCAAGCTCGCGCGCTTCATTGGGAACTACCGCTATTACCGCGGGAAAGGCTTAAATTCTAAAGCAGCCTGGCATATCGCCAGCATGACACTCCCATAACCAGCAAAGAGCAGCGAGTGTTTTTCAAGGAATACATATTGGCACGTGTTACTGATTCTGTGATCTGCCCGTAATATTTTCCATCGTAGATTAGTTATGGTTTCACATGAAATTGCTGGCTATTTTTTAAGGAGAACAATCATGCCACACACATCTGCAAACCCAAGCAAAACGATTGCAAAAAGCCAATCCCCCATTCCTAAGAATGATATTGGGGATGGGATTGGCCGTGAAGAAATGATCTCTGTTGCGGCTTATTATCGCGCCGAACATCACGGCTTTGCGGACGGTGATTCACTGGCCGACTGGCTGGCAGCCGAAGCGGAAATCGATGCAATGCTCAAGAACTGCTAAAGAGATCAAAGCTCGCTGATGGTGAGAGGAAGATGACTTTTCGATGATGAAAGGGAAAATGACATGAGTTGCAATAGGATGTCCAATGACCTTATCGGCGACAGTCTTGAATTAATGCAGGACATCAAAGATGTGCTGCTGCGCCTCCAACAGTCACCAACTGATATTGCCATAGCCAATACCATCCCAAGCACCACACAGGCTATAAAAAAAATGGCCAACTTTTATGGGTGTAAGCATGTCGTTGCTTTCTTATCTGTAATTGAGGGTGTACTGGGCAGAGTGCGCGATGCCGAATTGCGACCCAAGGCGGATCTGATCACACTGTTGCTAATCTGTTGCGACCATGTTTCTAGAATGGTGAGTCAGCTTGCCAATAGGGACGAGATTTATCTGGGATATTTGAAAAGGAGCCATGGGCTGAGCCGCCAGTTGCGCGCCTATCATGAATATGAGATTGAGTATGCTACTGCAGCCTACGCAATCCGCTTTCATATTTGAAAGGAAAAATCATGAGCCAAATTCTCACCCAACTTGAAGAGGCCGATCATATTTTGATGGTAATGGCAGGTCATGATGTGGAGATGAATAAGCCAATTCCAGATGGAGTTCAGTTAAGTGGAACCCTTCAGGATGCTAAGCGCAATAAATTAAATATAGCGGCAAGTTTTCCATGCGGTGTAGCGCAAAAGAAACCGGAGCATAGTTTTCCGGACCCATTGCCATACGTTTGGAGCATGTAATAAATAATGCATTAAGCGTAACTCCAATTTACCAAGGAGAACTATCATGAATTTAATAAAATGGGATCCTTTCAGAGAACTGGAAGAGATATCCAACCGCTTGAATCGTATCTTCGGGCGTTCCGCGGCCCGCGCTGAATCGGGCCAGGAAATGTTGACGGTGGCCGACTGGTCGCCTTCCGCAGACATCAGCGAGACGGACAATGCGTATCTGATCAAAGCCGAAATTCCCGGAGTGAAGAAAGAGGATGTCAAGGTCACCATCCAGGACGGCATGCTCACAATGCAGGGTGAGCGCAAGATGGAGAAAGAAGAGAAAGGCAAGAAGTTCCACCGCATTGAGCGTTCCTACGGCAGCTTCGTGCGCAGCTTCCGGATTCCCGACGATGCCGATGAAAATTCCGTGAAAGCCGAGTTCAAGGACGGCATGCTCAGCGTCACGTTAGCCAAGTCCGCGAAGGTCAAGGCCAAGTCGATCGATATTTCAGTGTCGTAAATAACCCGCAGGTTTTTCCCTGCTTTTTAAGTAAGGAGCTAATCACATGGCAACAGGCACAGTCAAATGGTTCAATGATGCAAAGGGTTTTGGTTTTGTCACCCCCGATGATGGCAGCGCGGACTTGTTTGCGCACTTTTCCGCAATCAACATGAACGGCTTCAAGTCCCTCAAGGAAGGCCAAAAGATCAGCTTTGAAATCACACAAGGCCCCAAGGGCAAGCAGGCATCCAACATCCAGGCCACCTAGCCGACATTTTTGAGGTTCCATCTATCACTATTATTCAGGCGCCAAGGTGAATTATTAATAATTTGTATTGAGCAACTTCGCGAATATTTTATACGCTAATTTAGGAGAACTAAAATGAAAAGGATTACTTTAATTACCGCTGGGCTGCTGTTTTCCGCTGCTGCCGGCTCTGCTTTTGCTGCCGATGATGGATTCTATGTCGCCATCAATGTAGGCCAGGCCAGCACTAATACGTACAACCTATCCAGCAAAACCGCTACTGCTTATAACGGACTGGTCGGCTACCAGTTCAACAAATATTTTGGCGCGGAAGTGCAATACACCGGCTTTGGCTCAATCACTGGTCAAGGTGGCGGTTCACATGATATTTCTGGATACGGCTTGAATGTGGTCGGCACCTATCCATTCAACGATCAATGGTCTGTATTTCTCAGATTAGGTGCGGCTGATACGACCATAAAAACAGTTAACAATGGTTCTGACGTCAGTCGCACTGATGTGACCTGGGGTATCGGCGGACAGTACAATTTCACTCCGAACTGGGGTCTGCGTGTTGATTACGACAGCTATGGTGTCGGCAGCAGCAGCAACATCGGAACCGCAACTACAAGCCTGGCTTCCCTGGGCGTGGTTTACAAGTTCTAATTGATTTAACGCTATTCATTTGAAACACCATCATATCAAGGCTCTTCGCACATTCGACGCCATTACCAATCTATTACATATTTTATCATCCATATCGCGAATCATTCGCTACACATAGCATAACAAACAGTCATATAACTTTACGAAGGAAAATCATGAAAACGAAAATAGCAATGATCAGTTTTGATTGCAGTGATAGCGACTTCTTTGTCTTTTGGTGCAAGGGCAGACAGCCAGCCTGCAGCGGTTGATCAAAGTGCGCAACAACAGGGAGCGCAGCAACATAGTCAAGAGCATTTCGAAAAGAGGAAGCAGAAATTGACTCAACATCTTCAAGACAAAGTCAATAAGACTCAAGAACGCCTTGATTGCGTACAAAATGCACAAGATTCAAAAGCTCTTCGTGCGTGCCTTCACGAACACAGGCACAGCAAGCACGATCACAAGGAATAATATTTCGGTCGTTACAATTAGAGGCGGTTAAGTATATCCACCTCTAATAAATTCCCGTCCTTCGATTTGTCAGAGTCATACAAAGAATCAGGCATGAGCGCTCTTTAACTTTTGTTTCACTCCTGCCTGCGTGGGTGCAGACTCCATAAGGGCATTCAACCATGGCAGTGTACTTGCCAGCTATTGAGCAATTGCTGCTGGTTCTGGCGACCACGCGGGACGTTCTGTGCTGCCTGAATCGACGATCACCAGATAGCGGCCAGACCACGGCGTGGGAATCCGATCAGGACGCAGCACCCATAGTTTTTTCCCGTTCGCCAGCGCCTGTTCATAATCGGAATCCAGAAGTCCATATCGATCAATGAAGGTGTTTAGTGTCGCGGGTATGCGTATGCAACCTTTTGACATCGCTACGCCCAGATGTTGCTCGAGATAATCGGGGTCTGTCGCATGCAACAGCAAACGCATCTGGCTTTGGCCGCCGCGACCCCATCCGCGCTCCCCCTTAACCCAGCCAAAATCATAAACACGCATACCCTTGCGGCCAAAGGCGCGGATACCAAGGCCATTGAGCGTGCCTTCGGCGCGATAATCCTTGTTGTCCAATGTTTTCGCGAACACGCCCAAGGGCGTAAGGAAATAGTCGAATTGGCCCGGCTTGCCGGTTGATGTGGGCGAGGCACCGATGAAGTGCAAGTGATCCGACGATGCATGGACGTCCAGCCAGTACACGAAAATCGCCTGCACGTGCGGGTTGCGGTCCACCATCACCAAGTACTGTGATGTTGTGATCGGAGTCGCTGCGCTTGCCAATGCATCTTCGAGCAACCGCGCATAGCGTGCCTGATCCTGTTGCGGAACATCGAGCCGGCGATCCACTTCGCGTTGGAAGGTGAGTGCAAGCCCTGCCCCGTCTTCAACTTGCGACAATACGGCCGATGAGGCTAGCAGCAAAACGATGATCAGCAAAATGTTCTTCATTCGGCCATTGTAGCGGCGCACACTCAAAATGAGTGGGGCTATTGCGACTTTGCAGGAAAGCGGGCATTTCTATTTAGCGTTGACAACACGCTTCGGCAAATAGCGCCGACAATGTGCGATAACCCACAGATGGTCTCAAATTTGAGCCATATAAAGGCAATGTTATCAATGTGTATTGACTTATATTCACAGAGGTACATCGTGGAAAGCATCCCACAGAATTTGTGGGTGTTATTGAATCGCATATGCTTCATTGCTCAGTCGAGGAGTGAGCTGAATCACCCAGAAGTCTAGCCTGTTCTGACTGTCTGCTTCGGAGTAAGTCGAATGTCTCTTATGGATCACACTGCGACCGTCGAGCAACTGGTAGTACGATGGCAACTTTGGTGCCAGAACCAGTCATTGAGGTGATTCTGATATAGTGTATAAAATAATCATTGAGGTTGAAGACATGTCATGAAAATCGGTTCCACCGAATTCGGCAGCATCACCATTAACGGCACAACCTATTCGCACGATATCCTCATACGCATGTCCGGCGAGGTGGCCAAACGCAAGAAGAAGCTCTCCAAGAAGTATTACGGCACTTCCCACATCATTTCGCGCGAGGAGGCGGAATTCATTTACGAAAAGGGCTGCGACACTTTGGTGGTTGGTGCAGGCCAATACGGCAATGTGACACTGTCACCGGAGGCCGCCGAATTTTTCGAGCATCATGATTGCCGGGTGATTTTGCAGCCTACGCCAGATGCCATCGAGATTTACAACAAAACCAAGGGCAAGACAATTGGCCTGTTTCACGTCACATGTTGAGCCATTGCCGACCGAAACCACCAATGCCTTCATCGCCGCTACGTCTGCTGCTATTCTTCCTTGCCCTAGCTTTCCTGATCGGCTTCGTCCAGATCGGACTGATCAGCATTGCTTTCGACAAGCTGGGACTTTCACCTGAATCGGCCTACCTGCTCCTTCTGTGCACACTTGCCGGTAGCCTGATCAACCTTCCGCTGTTCAGCCTCAAGGCCGATAGCGCGGTACAACCAAGAATACCACCGGAGCTGGCGGGATGGCCGCTTTTCAAGTTGCTACCCTACACCGGCAAAATTATGGTCGCCGTCAACGTCGGCGGTGCAGTGGTGCCGGTCACCTTCTCGGTTTACCTGATCTCCCACAACCCGCTGAACCCGTTGCAGATCGCTACCGCGGTGGCAGTAGTTGCCATCCTCGCCCGCACGACCAGTTTGCCTATTCCCGGCATCGGCATCGGCATACCGATGCTGATTGCACCGATTGCCGCCGCGCTGATCGCAACCATCCTCGATCCGCAACAGCGTGCTCCGCTGGCCTATATCAGTGGGACCCTGGGCGTGCTGATCGGTGCCGACCTGTTACGCCTCAAGGACATCCGCAAACTGGGCGCCCCCATCGCTTCCATCGGTGGTGCCGGCACTTTCGATGGGGTGTTTCTCACCGGCCTTCTTGCGGTATTGCTGGCGTAAAAGCGTAATCTTCCCGCGTAGTGTTTCTCTACAGGCTCCGCCAATGCTGCCCCTTATTTTTTGGCGAGTTCACTGACCGTCTCGTATGTGTTGTTAGTCGCACCTGGTGAACGACTGCTTTCGGGCAATTCCAATTTTATCCAGCCAAAGATTTTTAACTTCCCAAAAACAGCACTTCGTGACATTCCGGTTTCGACAAAGCAGAAACTCGACCTCGTTAGATATCTTAAAGTGCTTAGTCCCAACCTCCCCAGAATGTACTCGGTGGAGAGCGTACAAACCAAGCGACCGGATAGCGAGCAAGCCCAGGATATAACCTACTCCAAATAACGGCTACAACGGTGAGGGAAGCCACCCCGAGAAAAACAGGCTGCCAGAGTGCTGACCAGCCCGCGTGAGCATAGATCATAAGGAGGGGGTTTGCGCCAGCAGGAGGGTGAACCGTCTTGGTGAGGAGCATAAAGGACATGGCCAGCACTTGGGCAAGTATGTAAACCCATAGAGCATCGCCGAAGGCATGGCAACAAGCGATGCCAATAAACGCTCCGCCGAGGTGGCCACCAAACAGAGCACGAGGCTGGGTAGCTGGAGCACGCGTCAGACCGAAGAGAAAGACGGTGGAGCCACCGAGGGAAGCCAAAAGGAATGGCGTTTGGGATGGCCCAACCAGAAAGAGCGCCAAAGCAATGCCGGCAGCTGCGCCAACCACACACCAGAGCAAACGGGCAGCTTGGTGACGGTGCATTAACTATCGGGCCTAGTTAAGAGTATGGACAAAATCGTCTCTGCGGTTCTCTTTCCAGCATTTCTCTTCATGGCATGTGAGACGCGGCTTTTCTAATCCAAAGCTTATAGCTTTGATTTGCGATGCAGGAACACCCAATAATTCCAAGCTCTTTCGAGCAGAATTGGCACGCCTATCACCCAGCGCAAGGTTGTATTCGGCACTTCCACGTTCGTCGCAATTACCCTGCACTGTGACAATGTCATTTTTATGTGCCTTGACGAACTCGGCCTGCTTTACAAGAACATCCTTATACTCTGATTTGATGGCGGACTTGTCAAAATCAAAGTAAATGCTCTGTTGTTGAAGATCTTGAATTTCAGCAGCCAATTTGTGCGATTCCGTTTCTGCCATAGAAACCGCAGCAGTTGTTTCACTTGGTGCTGAAGGCGTACTCTTTTCGTTGGCTTGAGATACTGGGGACGATATTGGCTTAGGGTTACTGGCACAGGCCGCAATCAGGATGGAGGCCAAAACAACTACTGTCCTTTTCATAACTTAATATCCTTGTCAAAAAGTTGAAATCAATTGAAGCTTAGCCATAAACGTATTGGTATAAATATGGTTGACATCAATATATATTAAATAAATACTAATAACAACAGATACAATTCGGCAAGACCTGTTATTACTATAAATAAGGGAGCATAAAATTGAGCAAACGGAGCAAAATTCAACTTTCACTTCAGGTTCTCAAGAAGTTTCGCGTCATTTATGGCTCCGTACGTCAGCACTTTCGAGAAGTGGAGCAAAACTGTGGTGTCACCGGATCACAGTTGTGGATTTTGCAGGAGGTGGCGAAAACCCCCTACATGGGAGTTTCCGAGCTCGCCAACCGCTTATCCATTCACCAATCTACCTCCAGTCAGCTTGTTGAGAAGCTTGTCACTCGGGGTCTAATCAATAAAGAGCGCAGCAAGGACGATCAACGTCGCGTTGGATTGTGTTTGACCGAAGGAGCATCAAAGATTTTAAAAAATGCTCCTGGGCCAGCCGAGGGGATACTGCCAGAAGCTTTAAATGCATTACCCGAATCTGCATTACTTACTTTAGATAAATCCTTGATTGAGATAATTGATCAACTACGGATTCGCGATGATAAATTTGCCGATCGGCCTTTATCAGACTTGTGACAGCCGGTACTTTTTAATGAGGTGTATCTCATCTGGCAAGCTACTCGTTACGTAGAACTTAACAGATGAATAACAACTATTGGGAATAATGTCGAATGTCTGCTTCTGGCACTGACCACCACTTCATGATGCCATATTAGCAGCCTTGAAGCGGTCATTGCCAGTTGCTTACGAGGTTCCGCTTTATGGCAGGCATTTCACAACTCAGGCCCCCGGCTCCCGACACATTGCGGAACACTGCCTTGCACCTAAATCATCATAGTGTTTTTGCACCCACGCATCTTGCTGAAAGTGGTGACGCAGACGCATCAAGAACCGGGGCCTACTTGACTGAAGGTGACGGCATATTCATTGTTCCAGAAAATACTTCCCCCGTCGCGCGGCTCAATCAGCATGGATCTGACTTGCTTGTTATCCAGCGCCCCGCCTTTTTCGTACAGCATGGAGAATTCAGCTATATTTTCGATTAATGGCGATATCACGAATCCGGATTTTGCCATCCCGGAAATGATACGGTAGTGTTTCCTTGTGCCATCATTCAACTCGAGCGTAATCTGAAGCTGGGAGGGCTTAAAAAGTATGGTTGCCATACGCCCTATAACGGTCGGCTCTATCTCAATCCTGGCAAATATCGGACGGGATGAACGAGGCAAAGCAACATTTTCTCCAAAAACGTGTTTCCCGCTCGTTAACTTCAATTCATCTTCAGCCACTCCAGCAAAGCCTTTTTTCTGAAGAAGCAGAAAATTTTCGTCCTTTTGGACAAGCGCATAATCAAGCAACAGTATCGGCCAGCTCGCCCCATCATCGATTGAAGGAATCCTTCCATCAATCGACTCAATCCTGAAAACAATATTATCCGGCGCGCGGCTACCGAGAAGATGTTTTCTGTTCAACTCGGCCAGCTCAGGCGTGTATGCAGAATAGCTCTGAAATACTGGTCGGGGAGACCATGAATTGCCGGAAGCAATCAAGTAAGTTTGATTGAAGGAGTATATGTCTGTAGTCCCTTGCAAAACAGGAATGGCTCCCTGTTTCCCAAGGGACCATATGGCGGCATTAAACATACTCTCCGGCCAGTTCTTGCTTTCCATCCTGTTTGTAAAGCCGCGCCACGCTTCCACATAGGTTGACTTGAAATTAGTGCCGACATTCATGGCTGACAGATGGGTGTAATTATTGTCAATGTAATAGCATGCAAGACTCGCTAGAACGACCGGAAGAACAATCCCAATCCTGCAAAACCCCGGCAACAAGAGCGCCGCAATCAGGATAGATTCGCCAGCTATAATTGCGTGAGCATCGTGACGGACAAATCCGGTTTTGAAAGCGGTAAATAAAAACAAAAGATAAACCAGACCAAGAAATATTCTCGATGAAATAGCCAGATGAGATTGGATGAATACTGTCCGCAACAGGAAGATGGTGACCAGGAAATACATCCCTACCTCCCATAGATTGCCCTGAAGACCCATGGCTTCGGTATAGCCGGAGACCATAGGAACCATGCTTATGAAATAGTCCGGCAAGAATGCTGCTTGCTGCCCGGAGGCGATCCAGAAGAAAATTATCGAAAATAAGGGCAGGAATATGCAAATTGCCGCGAGTAATTTCTGCTTCCTGATAATAAACAGGGTGGCGCATAACGCGACTGTCATGCCACACAGGATCAACAAGTTCCCCTTTACCAGTACCAGCAGGCCAAATGGGGCAAACAGCAGCGACACCACCAAAGGGGACGATTCATTCTTCGCCCACTGCCCTTGTTCTTCAAACAAAATCTTGAAGACCGCTAACCCGGCAAGTAATGGGAATGATAAAAACAGGGAGTCTTGCCAATACCCCAACACCCCGGCAAGGGTGACGCAATAGGCCAATATCCACACTCCTTGGGCACGGCACATCACGAATATAAAACAAGCTCCATATGACAAGGCCAGATACAAACTGCCGGCGACCATCATAAAGTCCGTGGATGGATGGTATGTTTTTGTATAAATGGATGCGTAAGGACCAAAAGTAAAAATGACCTCCTTGCCGAATATGAGCTTCTGAAAGGTCGCTTGATTCAGCCCATACATCCACGACGAATCGATACCGGATTTCGGCATTCTTGGCGAAAGGGGAACAAATACGACAATGACCGTGATTAGCAACACCATCCATAAAACGGACTTAATCATCAGGTTGGTTTCCTTTGAGCGGAGGAAATCCAATATGTTACGCAAGCGAAATTCTTTCATTATGGGAGAGTTCAGGATTATGTTTAGACGAAACCCCCACGGTCCGGCCTTGGAAGCGAATGATAAATCAGATTGGCACAGTCGTCTAACCTCCGCTTAATCATAACCAAATGTGAACCCGCGGCAAATTTAGCACCACTCGTTGAGAGAGTTTTTGCATCATACGTCAGCGCATCATCTGCGGTAAGTTATGAATCTGTGTAGTGAATATGGCAACTTGCAAACTTCCGCTTCTGGCACAAAGCGTCACTCCATGTTGACGTTCTGGCGTCCTGCAAGCTGCTATTCATAACGTGCAGACCGCAACATTTTTGAGACGTTCAGAGTCGTGGAAAGCGGGACGCTCAATGACTTGTCTTTAAACAAGTGAAAGGTGGTCACGTTATTCCAAAACCCTTTTTGCGTGCTCAATTTTTCTAACTCAACCTTATAGTTAGCCCCAGCGTCAGGGGTACTTCAGGTCTTGATCAGCGCCAGAGACAGTCCCGGCCAGTAGGTGATTATCAGCACTGCAACCAGCAGAATCGCGACGAACGGCAGGACGGCGCGAAAGATTTCCAGCATTGGCCGGTCGAATCGATACATGGCGATGAACAGGTTCATGCCCATCGGCGGCATCAGATAGGCGATCTCCATATTAGCCAGGAAGATGATGCCGAGATGGACCGGATGGATTCCATAGCCTACCGCAATGGGAAGGATCAACGGCACCATGATCACCAGCGCGGAAAAGATATCGAGCATCATGCCGAGCACGAGCAGGAAAAGGTTCAGCAACAGAAGAAAACTGAATCCGTTGTCTACATGCTCGCGGATGTAGGTGAATAGCTTGGTCGGGATTTCGGCGTCGATAAGATAGTTTGTGGAGGCCAGCGACATGCCGAGTACGATCAGGATCGCGCCGACCAGCACCATGGATTCGCGCATGATCCTGGGCAGAACGACAAAGCTGATCTCGCGGTGGATGAGTACCTCGACGATGAACACATAGATCGCAGTCACCGCGGCAGCCTCCGACACGGCGAAGTAGCCGCTGTAGATGCCGCCGAGAACGATGACTGGCAAGGGCAACTCCCAAGCCGCTTCACGCAATGCAGCCAGCGCTTCACGAATAGAGAATGGTTCGTGTGCCGCATGCTGGCCGCGCCTCTGCCACAATCCAAAAATCGACAGCATGAATACAATCAGCAAGCCTGGCAGGATACCGGCCAGGAACAAATCGCTAATCGCCACTGAATGGCCGATATTGAGTTGCTGCGCCACCACACCATAGAGTATGAGCGGCAGCGAGGGAGCAAACAGCAAGCCTATGCTGCCCGAGGTGGTGACCAGACCCAGGCTGTAGCGTTCCGAGTAGCCTGCTTGCTTGAGTGCCGGATACAGCATGCCGCCGAGCGCTACGATGGTTACACCAGAGGCGCCGGTGAAGGCGGTGAACATCGCGCAGATGACCAGTGCCACCGCCGCCAGTCCGCCAGGCATCCAGCCGAAGAAGACATTGGTGATACGCACCAGGCGATGCGGCGCTTGCGATTCGGCCAGCAGATAGCCGGCGAAGGTGAATAGCGGGATAGCGAGCAATACCGGCATTTCCGCCAGACGGTAGATTTCGATGATGACTACCGTCAAATCCACATCTTCATGCGCGAAACCCAGCATGACGCTCGCAGCAATCACTGCGAACAGCGGCGCACCGAGTAGCACCATGGCGATTAGCGCGATGCCAGCCAGGATCACTATGCCTCCCCGAGGCCGCAGGCCTGCTGCACGTGATGCACGAAGCGCAAGCCATAACGCAGGGCGATCAGCATAAAAGCTAGCGGCAGGATGAGTTCAGCAATCCACACCGGCAGCGCGCCGAAAGCCATCTCGCCTGAGGCGCGCGCGCTCTGCATGAAACGCAGCGCCTGCCATGCCAGCAGCAGGCATACGACCAGGGTAAATAGATCGGTCAGCGCCGCCACACCCGCCCTGATCCGGTCGGGCAGCCAGCGCGCAATCGCATCCACATGGATGTGCTTTCCTTCACGGCTCGCCGCAACTGCTCCCAGAAAGGCCACCCACAGCACCAGCAGGCGCAGCATCTGATCGGCGCCGAAGATGCTCATGTCCATGAAATTGCGGAGCAGTATCTGCGCAGCGGCCAACAGCACCATCAATGCCAGCATGGCAATGAGCAGCGCGTTCTCAGCCCAGGTGACTATCCTAACCAGGCGGGCAAGCACAGGCGGGAGGTTGCTGGTCGGCATGCGTTAATGGGAAGGATGGCTGCGGCGATACGTTTCAAGATGTGCATTCAACTCCTTGAGCGATGTTGGCGAGAACACTCCCTGTTCGCTCAAGCGCTGTATGGTCTCGTCGGCTGCGGTGCGCAGCTTGGCAGTCTCTTGCGGAGCCAGCGTGAGGAACTCGATGCCCTGTTTGCGCAGCGCTTCGCGCGCAGCGTTGTCGTCGATGCGCGACTGGTGGTTCATCGCTGCATAAACGCGTTCCATCACCTCGCGCACCACTGCCTGGTCAGCCGGACTCATGCTGGCAAAAGCCTTTTTATCCACGGCCAGCGCGCCGAAGATGTACATAGTGGGTATGTCGGTCAGGTATTTCACCTTGGTATACCACTGCAAGGCGATGGCGCCTGCAGCGGTGGAGCCTATGGTGGTGATGAGCCCGGTCTGCAGCCCGGTAAGCACATCTGTGAGCGGCAAAGGCAGGGACGGTGCGCCCAAGGTCTCGAACATCGCACGGCTGATGTCATCGCCTTCCGGCACCCATATTTTCTGGTTCTTCAAATCATCAACAAGCCGCAAAGGCGAACTCGACATCAAGTAGGCAAAACCGCCGTCGGTGATGCCGAAGGTCACGAAGCCGTGCGCTTCGATACCCTGCGCAATCTCCTTATCCATGTGCGCACGCACATAATCCAGTTCCTCGTAGGAATGGAACAGCATCGGCAAATTATAAATCTGTACATCCGGGTAAATCTCAGCCAACGCGCCGCCGGTGAGCGCCCCACCCTGCAGCTGTCCGGCCCGGATCTTGCGCAGCACCACGCGGTCGCTACCCATGCTGCCGCCCGGATAAAACTTGATGGTAACCCGCCCCTCGGTGCGCTGCGCAATCTCCTCTCCACCCTTGCGCAGCTCCTGCATCCACAGCGTTCCATCGGGAGCAAGCGTGGCGATTTTCAGATTTAACGCCTGGGCATGAGCAAAGGGAACAACCAGCAACGCAGCCAGCATCAGTGACAACAGTGAACGCATTTCTTCCCCCTTGGTCGTCGACTGACCATTTTTCCGATTTGTTTTTTAGAAATAGTTATCGGCGCTTGCCAACAGCTCACGAGCCTGCCGCTTGGCCAGCACATTGCTCAACGTCAAACCCGGGGCAACGGCATCGGCATCCAGTACTTCTTGCAGCAGGCGATCATGCAACGGCCTGTCGTAAGTGATGCGGGCATAGCGGCGCGCATATTCTACCTTGGCCATCAGGTCGTGTCCCTCCGACAGTTCTATGGCGCGCTCGAAATGGACGCGCCCCTCTTCCGGTCTGCCACCAAGCGCTGGCGGCAGCAGTGTGGCGATCACGCCAAGATACAGGTGAGCCTCGCCATGGTCATAAGTCTCATCAAGTTCCACGACCCGCACCATCATGGCCTTGACCTTGGCCAGGCTGGCTATCGCATTCCAATCGCTGCTGTTGGCCTGTATCCAGCCGGCCCAAGCAGCGCCGCTGTCATACAACACGGGCACATCGCCAACCTTCAGCGAGCTGATGGCGGCTGCAAAATCATCATAGGGCCGTTCCAGCAGATTGCATAGCTGCGCGCCATGGGTGCAAAGAGCGCGATCACTGTAGTCACGTGCCTTGCGCGTAAGCCGTTTGGCACGCTCCGGCTCCTTGATAAAGGCCGACGCATAAGCGCCATACAGCTTGCTGCCAGACAGCAACAAATTTTCATTTTGCGGATCGCCCTCGATTAGGCTGTCTATGAGCAGCAGGTAGGCAGGAGCACCGGCTTCCACCGTATCCGGGTCGTCCTGATTGAGAATCGCGCCAGATAAATTATTGGCAAGGCGCGATGTGGCGAAGCTGGCGCAACCGGCCAACGCTGATAACGTCAGCAGGATGGATAGCTGGTGGACTAGGCGCATCGTTGAAATCCGTATCATTGAAATCAGGGGAAAGCCCATTTTGTTTGGATTTTTGAGCAAGCTAAACCATTTTACCGTTACATGCAAACTGGATAGATCCGATCAATGGAGGTCATTATTTGTACCAAGAACTGAGAGAAGATATATCCTTGACCACTCGAAGAAGAACAAAAAATGGCACTCTTGGGAGGCATGCTCACCGACTGGTTTTGGCACTGAGCCGATCTTTAGGCATTGTAATAGCAATCTTGAATGCGGTAAGTGATGTTTTGCATGCAGATCAATTAGTCAGATCATCCGGTAGCTGATAATAGTGACACGCTGCACCCGCCCCTAAGGAGAGATGGTAAATGGAATGATGACTTGGTTCTGACAAGGAGGGCAAGCAAGAGCAACACGATTTCAGATGGGCTGGGGCTAGGGGATATTGCACGCCCAAACCCATTGATAAAACGTGGCTGTTGGAATAAAAATGGGCCACAATTAGCAGAATTCATTCTCTTAAATACTTTTATTGCCAATACACCATGAACACTCCAATCCCATCCGATCCAAAATTACTGATGCGCTCCATCATTCAGCGCATCGCCACCGGCCCTGAACTGTCCAAGGACATCAGCCGCGAAGAGGCCCATCTCGGCACCAAAGCCATCCTTGAAAACCAGATCGACCCGGTACAGGTTGCCATCTTTTTTATCGCGCTGCGCATGAAACGCGAAACGCTGGACGAGAACAAAGGCGTGCTGGATGCAGTCCTGGATACAACCAGGCGCGTGGTAGCAACAGTCGACGAAGTGGTGGACATTGGCGATCCCTATGATGGTTACAACCGCTGCCTGCCCACCGCACCCTTCCTCGGCCCGTTGCTGGCAGAGCTTGGCGTGCATGTGGTCAGCCACGGCCTGGATCGAGTGGGGCCCAAGTATGGCGTGAATGCACGTCACATCCTTCAAGCGGCTGGTGTTCCGGTAGACCTGACCCCATCGCAGGCTACCGCTCGCCTGTCTGATCCCGCACTGGGCTGGACCTATCTCGATCAGGCGCAATCCAATCCTCGCTTGCACAACTTGGTTGGATTGCGCGGACTGATAATCAAGCGCCAGGTGCTGACGACCGTAGAAGTGCTGTCCAAACCTATCGCCGGACGCAAAAAAACCCACTTCATCACCGGCTTTGTACACAAGCCTTACCCGCCCATTTACGCCGAGTTAGCGCGTGTAGCCGGCTTTGATACCGCGTGCATTATTCGCGGTGTGGAAGGCGGAGTGGTGCCTTCGCTGCGTCAGGCTGGCCGTTATTTCCACTACCACAACATGGGGCCTGAAAGTGAAGTGGCGATTGATCCGACCACACTCGGCATTCGACAGGAAGTGCGCGCCGTGCCGCTGCCGGGCTCGGTTGCTACTGCAGAATGCGAAGATGAAATCGTTGCCGCGATCGACATCCCCGCCACCGCGCGCGCCGCTGCCAAAGCGGGGATGCGGGCACTGAAGGGGACGAAGGGTGCGTTCTACGATGCACTGGTGCTGGGTGGCGCCATCATCCTGCATCATGTGGGAAAAGCCGCCAGTCTCGCCGATGCCGCCGCGCAAATTCGTGCCGTGCTCGATTCGGGCCGTGCCGCCAAAAGAGTGGCTTGATGGACGGGTACGTTCCGATTGCCGCGGCGGATGAACTGGGACCGGCGCAAATGAAACGCATCTCAGTCTGCGGCAAACGCATGCTGCTGTGCAACTCCGCAGGCACCCTGTATTGCGTGGATGAAATGTGCAGTCACGAGGATTATTCCCTGTATCTCGGCTGCATCCAGGATGGGAAAATAAAATGCTCGCTGCACGGCAGCTATTTTGATCTCGCCACCGGCCAGCCAACCTGTGAACCGGCGGACCAGCCGATTCGCACCTACCTGGTAAAGATTGATGCGGGTCAGGTGTGGGTTAAAGCCTGAATCAATATAGAACTCCCGTTTTAAATATTTTTGTTAAACAGATCCCACCTGCAAACTCCCCAATAACCATAATATGCAGTAAGGCGAGCTGGTTAGTACGTTTCCAAATTCCGCTATCGTCGTAACTCAAACGGTGGTCTATACCAAGGGTACCGCCATTTACACCTTTGCAAAGGATTAAGAGATACATCGTCAGCAGCGACCGCAATATGCGTTTGCGCACGATCCACACCTTTCCTAGGTCCAGTATGTAATATCCAGCTTACGCTAACTAGGACATGGCTACAATCGCTGCGCGACCTTCCGCTGATGGCACCCAACCGCCTTACGATCCTTGTAGTAGAGCAGTCACCGAAGTTTTGCATTCAGGAATTTATTCAGCTCACCTGAAAGTTGCAGCTCGCCAATTGGAGCTATAGACCCGCTGCAGTCATTCGTGATTTCAGAAAGCAGATACTCAATGTTTATTCTGTTTATCAGGTGCAGCGAGATGCTCCGCGATCAGATCGGTCAAACTTATTACATTCAAGTCCATGTGGTTGTGCTCCAGGCCGTCTTCCAGCATGGTGCGGCAGTTGGAACATGAGGTCACGATGGTGTCCACATCGATAGCATCCAGTTGTATTTTTTTGCGGCTGAATACTTTGATCCGCAGTGAGTCGGCGCACGGGTTGGCGCTGACGCCGCCCCCGCCGCCGCAACACCAGTTCTGTATGCCCGAATCGGGCATCTCGACAAAATTGGGCGCGACCATGTTGAGCAGGTTGCGCGGCTGATCGATCACGCCGCCGCGCCGCACCATCTGGCACGGATCGTGAAAAGTCATGCGCGTGCTGTCCAGGCCCTCAGTGCGCAGTCTGCCTGCGCTTCGCAATTGGTCGAGCAATTCGATGATGTGCACTACTTCAAATAGATAGCGTCGTCCGATCAGGTTGGGGCCTTCCCAGCGTAGGGCGGTATAAGCATGGCCACATTCCGGACTGATGACATATTTCACCTTGAGCCGCTCGGCCGCTTTCACGATGCGATTGACCAGTTCCGCCGCCAGATCTGAGGAGCCGATCTGGATGCCGCTGTTGGTGGCCTCGAATCCATCCGATGCCATGGTCCAGGAAACACCAGCCTGATGAAAGATGCGCGTCACGGCAGGAATGATCTCGCTGTAATTGGCGATCTCGGCTGAAGAAAGCACCAGCATATAGTCGGCACCTTCCCGGTCGAGCGGGACGACCAGACCTGTTTCCTGTTCGGCATGTATGAAGTGCGCCTGCAGTGTCTTGATGGTAACGCCCATCGGGCTGCCCAACTCGATGGCGCGGCGCGTGGCCTCCTTGAGACCCTCCGGCGCATGACCGGAAGCCACCATGCCTTCGCGCATCTTGCGCACCATATAAGCGATGTCATTGCCCACCGGGCATACCAGCGAGCAGCGTCCGCACAGGGTGCAGCTGTCATAGACCAGCGGTTCCCATTCGGCGAGTTCGGCATCGGTGACAGGTTTGCTCAAACCCAACTTGGAAAGCAGCTTGCCCCAGAAGGTGAATTCCTGCTGCCACACGCGGCGCATCGGCGCGAGTTTATGGATCGGGGTGTATTTCGGATCCTGCGTTTCGGTATAGAACAGACAGGCATCGGCACACAGGCCGCAATGCACGCAAGAAGTGAAAAAGGTGGCAACCGGGCCGTCGATCTGTTCGATCATGGCTTGAACGCCGCGCTGCAAAGAGGTTGTCATACCGATACACCCTTATAACCAGAGATCGCGCCGTTGTACCAGCGTGCGCTGAAGGTGGTGAGCATGTGCGCAAGCTTGGTGAATGGAATGGCGATCAACAGCAACTCTACAGTGACGATATGCACGACCAACATTTGTTGATAACCAAAGCCGATGCCTTGCTTCAACATGATGCCGGTCAGTAATGGCAGAAAAGTTACCACCCAGGTCAGGTAATCCTGATAGTCGGAAATCAGGCGCTTCACCGGATCGGTGAAACGATGCACGAGCAGCGCGATCATGGCGGCGATGGTCAGGATCGCCGTAATGGTGATCAAGCCGGACGGCAGCGCGGGCCAACCAAATCCAATTATAGTGCGAACAAAATTGATGTGCGGGCTCTGGAACAAAAACGTGATCAAAAATCCCAGGTGAAAAACATAGCCCGCGATCAGGATGAAATAGCCGCGCGGGGTCAGACTGATGGAAGGAAGGGAACGATGCCACATGGTGCGCAGCCCCGGCCCCCATTCGGAGCCGCGCGGTGCAGCAAGGTTTTTTTTGCGCCCGAGCCGAATGAGGCGGAGCATGCGGTAGACCATGCCGAGCACGAACATGGCAGCGGCGATCTGCAAACCTGGTCCGCGTACAAATTCCAGAAATGCTTGTTGATCCACGGTCTCTGCTCCTTTCGTCACAGCTCCTTGACAGTCAATTTTTCATGCGCCTGTTGCACGTGGTGTTCTTGGCGCAATCTTTTGAGTAATCTCAAGTAACCACTTTATATTGATTCAGTTAGCAATTGAGATAGTTAGTGTTTTCAGTGACCAAAAATGTATGAACTATCTGCTATGAGGGGAATACTTGAACATCCGCTTGTGGCGCTGAGTTGCCCTTCATGTCTCTTAATCTACCGCCCTAAAGCAGCCACTGGCAAAAAATTTGCATTGCCGCAATGCTGTCGGTGGCCACAGGTAGCTCACGACACATCCCTGCACTTTGTTTTACCTAAGAGCGGTCTTTCAACTTTGACATTGGTGCGCCCGAGTAACTCGCGTATGTTCATTTCATTAATGGAAGTTTGGCAATTGGCTACCACCCAGCAGGTGAGACTTCTTATAGACTTTTTCGGGCATCTCCCTAAGGTCTACTTGATCCAATCGGACGAAGACGAACCCAGCTTTGAGTAGATATGCCAATCCGACAGATAATCCCTCAGCCGTATCAGAAGCAGGTTTGTTCATATGGGCGATGATGACATCACCTGCTTTGACGTTCTCGAGCCTTTTCTCGATAGCGATTTTTTTCGCAGTGGCTCCGCTATCCGCATTCACTGAGAATCCCGCGATCTTGTAGCCCAATTTTTCAATTTCCTGAATTGCCCGAGGATCATACTCGGCAGTGGCATCTCTGTACCAATGTGGTGCAATGCCGGTGGCTTTTTGTATGGCGCGTGCTCCCAACAATACTTCTCGCCGGAGATGAATCAGGTCTGGCTCTCCGGGAATACCGTATACCTTTCTGCCAGCGCCAATGACTGCCGGGATATGGTTTTCTCCATGATCCTCGACATCGAACAGATCGAGGTGAGCTTTAATGACTGAGAGGCCGAATGGATTTTCATCCAACCATTTTTTTGTGGCAAAAATTGTTGCCGGAATGCGATGAAGTATTAAAAACTCGATGAGGTCGTCGTCGTATTTTCCGGTACAAGCATCAAGGGTCAGAGCAATCCTCTTGGAGGCATCTGGTTGCGGAGCCAACTGATCATGAATTTCGATAGGGTGTTCTTCTGCGCATACGGATAGAGGAGCTAGCGTCATTACCAGAATGATGAAGAGTAGTGGTTTCATAAGAAGTTGGCACTATAGATATTGCATTAAATGAATGAAATTGGCCGTCATGCGTCCCTTAGTTTGATGTTGTGAAATGGCAGCATCACGAACATACCTGAAATTCAAGATACTTTAGCTCATTCCAGTGGGAACTTCCTTTTGAATCTCTGAGAGATTTTTAATGCCTGCGCTGTTGCTTACTTCCGCTCGTGGATACCCTTCAGAGCTGCGAGGATCACGATCACATATATTCCGTACTTGACCAGCTTTCCAATAAGAATCGCAACGGCAATTTTGGCAAGGTTGATATGGCTTAGAGCTGAAAGAAAAAGAACAGGCATTTGGGGAACCGGCAGGGCCGCAAATGTCAGCAGAGCAACCCAGCCATAGCGTGATATCCAGTGGGTATATCGGAGCCAGTCAGTGCGCTGCTCAATCCCGGGAAACATTGATTCAATCATAGGGGATCCATAAAACTCTACCATCCCAGCAAAAACAAGAACTCCAATAGTGGCCCCAAGACAGGAGGCCAGATAGATTTCCCGCCAACGTCGTGGTGCGATAACAATAGCTGAAGCTAGCACTGGCCCGAATGGATAAAGGCCGCTACCAGCAGAAACGGCTGCCAAAATGCAGACAACGATCGGATAACTTCTGGATCGCTGCGCCCCTGCTAGGATGCGCAACCACCAGCGGGATTCTTCTTGGTTCGGAGGTAAAGGGGCGTCTAACATAGAGACTTCCTCCTCATTGTGAACACGACAGAGAATTATCGTAAATGACTGCTATGCGAAAAATCCTTCACTGACCGGTACTGGCACGGACCAGTATTTCATGATGCCATATTAACAGCCGGGAAGCAGTCATTCGTAACCTACAGTGTGTGCCCATTTCGGTCATTCAAGGTCTGCTTTTGCGTGATCACATTTCCCGCCATAGCGGACAAACCTGCTTCCCGCCGCTTCATCACAATATTCCTGGCCCAAACATTGGTAGATTCAGGCTCCCCCCACCTTTTTCCGGCGTTATCTCAGTGGTGGATTGTCGACTTCCTGCCAACTCGTGGGTTTCAACATCTTCTACCCAGAATGTCATAACGTTTTCCTTGTGCTCGAACCGCACGAGATTAGGAGTGTCCGGCCTTCAAATCCACTTTGAGATCGACTTCCCCAACCTCTCCCTTGAAGCCATGATAATCGTGACCGAAGACAGTTATGGTTCTCGATCCAGGATCGACAATGATTGGACCCACGGACATTGCATTCCGCGATAGTGGTCTGCCATCCACTCCTCCAATCCCGACAAAGGGCTTCGGTGGCGGCAGCGTAATGGGGCCGGACCATTGACCCCGGATTACAGCACCTTCGCTCGCATAAGTTGCTTTCGTTTCGTCGGTTGCAACGGCGGCACAGCCTCCAAGGGCGGTAGCCAACACAACGACAATCCATGAAAGAGGTTGCTTCATCGGAACTCGCACATGTGGCTCAATTACCTGCCGGACAAAGTTTAAGAAATTGTAAAACGGCCATTAAGGACGAAAATCCAAGGACGCTGATACGGTTCGGCTTTCGCCAACCAGCTTGCCGGTCGTCTCATCTTCGAACCAAAAGGTCATTGCTTGATCCTTGCATGAGCCGTGTATCACGTAAGAATGATTTGCCTGAAGTGTAACTTGGAGTTCGGCATCGGCAACATACATGAAGCCCGGTGGCCCCGCAATAGATCCAGAGACGTTTATGGTTCTCAATCCTGGATCCACGAGGATCGGGCCAACGGGCCTTGTCGTCCAGACAGGCCTTGCCAGTCCGTCAATCGTATTTACAACGACACTCATGCGCCACGGAACCGACGACCAGGTGGTGCGAAGTTGGGCCCCATCGCGTGAAGAGGCCGCTGTCGGTTGGTACGATGGCCCCGTGGTGCAGGCATTCAAAGCGCCTGCCACACTGATCACCAACAAGAATGAAAGACGCCCGCGCATGCTCCCTGTTTGAGGCCAGATATTGTTTGCAGAGGTAAACACCTTACTGCCGATGAAATGTCATTCCTCTCGACCGCGAATGGCGGCTCTTGGCTGAGCCGCCTTTCGATCGTTGCAGTAGCCTTCTCAAAAGCAGTCCCTGAATGAAATTGAAGGTTGTCAGTTGATTTCGGCCATTCATAAGGTTCGTGGATGTCAATCTGACACCGTGATTCGCCGGCAAAGGGACATCAACGCAGCGAAGAGTAATTCGCTGGTATCCAAGTATAGCTGCCGGCTTTAGCGCGCAAGTGTCCGATGCCGGGAAATGCAAGATGGGCTCCCGCGACCCAGTAACCTTGTTTGGCCGCATCGGCGAAGGTCTTCTTGCGTACCATTGCTGCCAACCGGGTATCGGTATCAAATTTCATCACCACCGATGGATCAGCGAACTGCACAGCCGCCACATGCATCAAATCTCCCCATAGTGCAAGTTTTTGACCATTGCTTTCGACCACGTAGGTAGTGTGACCCACGGTATGTCCAGGGCTGGAAACGGCACTGATGCCGGGGATAAGTTGTGTGTCCCCAACAAACGGCTTGAATTTTCCTGCAGTAACGTAGGGATTGAGAGACGCCATCGCTCCCTGATAGGAAGTTTTCGCGTCCTTCGATGCAGCATCCATGTGGGCCTGGCTCAACCAGAAGTCCGCTTCGCGCTGATCCGCGCGCACCGTCGCGTTGGGAAATGCGAGCTTATCGCCGATCATGAGACCACCGACGTGGTCGGGGTGCATGTGCGTTATGTAGATTTCGTCGACCTGCTCTGGCTGGTAACCTGATGCCTTCAGATTGGTGATCAGGTTACCGAGCTTGGGGCCGAACGTGGAGCCGAGGAGTGCGCCCGCGCCCGTGTCGATCAGCACCAGCTTCGAACCGGTATTGACCAGATAGCCGTTGACGGACGTCTCGACAGGATCCTTGAGGTACCAGTGTGCCAGTGCCTTTTTCACCTCGGCCGGGGTCGTATTGCCAAGCATCTTACCCACGGGCAGCGCTAAAGTCCCATCCGATAGCGCGGTCACCTCGAAGTCGCCAAGCATCATGCGGTAATAGCCGGGCGCTTGGGTTTTCACTTGCGGGGCGCTGGCATGTGCGACAGTGGATAGGGGCATGGCAAAGGCAAGTGCCAAGCAGAAAGTAAGCCGATGGTAGAACGTCATAAGGATTTCCTTTCGTCTTTTGGTGCGCATCAGAAACGAGAATTGGCAGCTGCTGAACGTCGGCTGGCACACAGCCGCAGGTCATGATGCCATATTTGCCGCCCTAAAGCAGCCAGTCGTAACGCACAGCCCGCGACACATAGCGGAACTTGGCGACCACTTGCTAATGACACGTTTCGGACGTTCAGGATTCCCGATGAATCTAATAATAAAGATTATTCCCGGTTTTTTCAGAGACTATTCTTATAACTTTGGTCTTAGCAAAGTCTAGGTTGCTGTTATCAGTAATGCCAGAATTTTTCAAATACACAAATGTTGGCCGCCCCCTCGGCTCCAGTGCAATCTGGAGTGACAGCAAAAGATTGCAAAGGAATCAGGGCAAGCAGCAAGAACATGAATAACTGCATCTTAAATATTAATCTTAACGGGTTGCTGATCGAAGCAGTACCGCTTCGGTATCCCAAAGCTCCGCCGGGTTGCCGTGGCACACGGGCATGACCCCGGTGGGTCGCACGGCAAGCCTTTTGTATGCGGCAAGACAGGCTTTTCGGAGCGGCGGGTGAGCCGCATTTTCGAGCAGGAGCGCCAGCGTGAAAGTCCGTCCGGCGCCTTCGAGCCATTGTCGCGCCTCGCGTTGCTGGAGTTCCGCGGGCTGCTTCAACAGCGTATTGAGCCGTTTGACATCGTCGTCGAGTCTGGCTTTGACCGGCCCGATGTCGAGTCGTTTCGCACGCGAAAGCGCCAGTTGAATCCTCGCGAACAATGCTTCGTGGCTTCCTTCCTTCTGAATCGCCCGAAGTGCGTCGAGGGCGAGGATGTGAGTCGTGCCTTCCCAGATCGGCAGGACTTGGCAGTCGCGCAGCAGCCGGGGAAGTATGCTTTCTTCAATATAGGCATTGCCGCCGATCGCCTCCATCGCTTCGCTGACCGCGAAGACCGCGAGCTTGCCGCTCAGGGCCTTTGCCATCGGTATCGCGATCCGCACGAGCTTACGGGCTTCTTCATCCCCGTTGTCGGCGTCGTCCAGAGCACGAACGGTTGCGAAGATGAGCGCGAAGATGCCCAGATGTTCGGCAACGAGGTCGGCCATCGTCGCGCGCCAAAGTGGCAACTCGTCGAGCTTGCGGCCGAAGGCCTTGCGCCCGGAGCCATATTTAAGAGCTTCGAGCAGGGCTCTGCGCATGCCGGCAACGCTCGCGACGGCGTTATAGAGCCTCGAGAGGTTGAGCATCTCGGCCATCTGTTTGAAGCCTTCGTTCTCACCGGCGATCAGAAAAGCCTCGGTGTTCTCGAACGACACTTCGCCCGTCGGCATCGAGCGCACGCCGAGCTTGTCCTTCAGACGGTGAATGCGGATTGTGGCGGAATTGCCGGTGGGTTTCCGGCGCAGAACGAGAAAGAGTCCCAGACCCTTCGTGCCGGGGGTGCCTCCCGGCATTCGAGCCAGCGCGAGGATCGTGTCGGCCGCCACGTTGGAGCAGAACCACTTGTCGCCGTTGAGAAGCCAGCGCCTGCCCTGCCGGGTCGCCGTGACGGCATTGGTCCCGACATCCGAACCGCCCTGCTTTTCGGTCAGGAACATCGCGCCCTGCCAGAGTTCGCCCGGATCGCTGGCGGAGAGATGGTCAATGGTCAATTTGTAAAGAGGTGTTTGTGGCCCCTTCGGCCTGCGCTCAAGCACCCGGCCCAAGCCATCGGTCATGCAGATCGGGCAATAAAGGCCGATTTCACTCTGAGCGAAGTAATATCCCGAGCCAAATCCGACAAGATGTCTGAACGCGCGATGCTTCGCCAGAAATCCCGGGTTATATTTAATCCCGACGATTCCACGCCCGTACGAAAGCATTTCCAGTTCGCGGTAATCGGGGTGCTGAACTACGCGGTCTATGCGTATGCCTCTGGCATCGTGGGTCTGGAGCGTCGGACCCTGCCTGTCGGCGCAGGCGGAAAGTTCGGTCGCGAGCGCGCCGCTCTCGCCCAGCGCACTGAAATGACCGCGCAGCTCGCCGAATCGCCCGGTTCCAAGCCAGAATTTCCAGAACTCCTCGCCGAGCGGATCCTCGTCGAGCAGGTTGGTGAACCTGATTTCAGGAGTGTTGATCAAATCGGGTGTCGGAGCGGTTGCCATAATTTAATCCTACCACCAAATTGACCGCATAATCGACCATAGGAAAAACCAAAAACTGGACAAGGATATCTAATTCACTGAATCTAATTTAAAATAAACCGCGAGAATGTTTTAGAGTAAAAAGGAGTTGTTCTAGTCATATGCGTTGTCACTGACTTGCGATGAAAGTTTGATGGGGCTTCTTTAGTATTCACAAGGTCAAGAAGGAACCGTATGCATATCTTCAAGCTGGAACACAGCAAGGCGGCGTACCGTGCAGACTTCGCGCTGTATGGCATCACGATAGTGGCGTTGGCAGCTTTCCTGGTGATGGACGGCCCACGCGAGCAACGAGTTGAGATCGCAGTCTTCGCGATAGTGGGCCTGGTAAGCTGGACTGTCATCGAATACGCCTTGCACCGCTTCGTGCTGCACGGTCTGCGGCCGTTCAGAAGTTTGCATGAGGAGCACCATCGGCGGCCAACGGCGATCATCTTTACTCCGACGATCCTGAGTGCGGCGCTCATCGCCATACTGGTTTTCCTTCCTGCGCTGTTGGCGGGTGGTCTGTGGCGTGCCTGCGCGCTGACACTCGGCGTGCTGACAGGATATCTGGCTTACACGATCACTCACCACGCCATCCACCATTGGCGCGCCGACAGCGCTTGGCTGAAGCAGCGCAAACGCTGGCATGCGCTGCATCACCATCGCATCGAGCAGCCCGGTTACTACGGCGTGACCAGCGCGTTTTTGGATCATGTTTTCGGCAGTATCCACCGGGCTGGCTCGTTAGAGGCTGTTGATAAGGACCGCAATGTTTATTGAGCATCGCCTTGAAAAATTGATCAAACGTATCACTGCTGACTTTACCATTCCGTTGCGAGTCGTGTTATGGAACGGCCACGAGTTTAACCTCTCTTCTGAACCCACCGTCACGGTCTACGTCCCAACGCTGTCGGCGCTCCGATATTTCATGCCGCCTGACCTCAATAAGCTCGGCGTGGCCTTCGTGGAGGGCCGCATACGCGTCGAGGGGTCAATCCACGAGATATTCCGGATTGCAGAAAGTTTGGTTAGCAGCGTCGCCGCCAATAAGCCCGCCAGATTTCATCTCTTCGGCCGCCACAGCCACAGACGAGCCCGCAAGGATATCGAATATCACTACGATGTCTCGAACGATTTCTATTCCATGTTCCTTGACCGAAACATGGTTTATTCATGCGCTTATTATAGGCACGAGGATGACCCCCTAGAGACAGCACAGGAACAGAAACTCGACCACATTCTGAACAAGCTGATGCTGAAACCAGGCGAACGCTTTCTCGATATTGGTTGCGGATGGGGGGCATTGATCCTGCGCGCAGCAAAGAAGTACGGCGCCGTTGCCACGGGAATCACGCTATCGAAAAACCAATTCGAGCATGTCCAAAATCTCATTCAGGCCGAAGGCCTGCAAGGGCAATGTACGGTGGAATTGCGCGATTACCGTGACCTGCCCGACGCTGGTATATATGACAAGATCGCGAGTATAGGCATGTTCGAGCACGTGGGCTTGAAGAATCTTTCCATGTATTTCCGTAAGATTTGCTCGCTCCTGACGGACGATGGCCTGGTGTTGAACCATGGCATTACCACAAGCGATGTGGAAAGTGGCGAGATAGGCTCCGGAGCCGGAGAATTTATCGCCAACTACGTGTTTCCGGGGGGCGAGTTGCCGCACCTTAGCCTGGCGTTAAAGGAAATGTCGGCAGCAGGATTGGAGGTGACCGATGTGGAGTCGTTGCGGCGTCATTACGCGCTTACCTGCCACGAATGGGCCAGTCGCCTCGAATCGAACCGCGACCGCGCGATCAGCATCGCAGGAGAGCGGCGGGTTCGTATCTGGGAAATCTATCTCGCCGGTTGCGCTCATGCATTTTCCCATGAGTGGATAAACATCTATCAGGTTCTCGCGTGCAAGGCTAAGAATACTGCAAGCATTCCGTTGCCCCTCACGAGAGAATACATGTACCGCGAATATTCGAAGGGAGATAGTGCAAGCAGATGAAATATGCTTCTTTCATCTGTGTCAATTGATTCAAAAACGCTTTTGAACTCTGAATGTCCGTATTATGGACTCCACCTCGCTTGCAAGTATTTCCACCTTTGCTGTGGACTCATACAAGCGACATTGGCCAGCGTAACAGCTACCAAAATAAACCAATTTTTGTTAGAGATCGGAAGCATATTTTTTCTTATTGGCGCATCGTGTCGGTACTCAATTGGAATATCAAGTTGAAGTTCCGCGGTTATCGTCATCCTGGCTCGGCGTATCGCCCGAACCGCCTGGTCGATGTACACCTACAAAACCGAATTCGATCCTGGACGCCTTACGAAAGGCTTGACTTGAACCATAGAATCTATTGGCACCAAGCGGCTATAGCATCCTGTTATTACGCTGCCCGATAGCTGCCATTGGCAATTAAAATCAGGTCAGTTATTTAGATCACCGCATATCAGACGCTGGTGACTTACAGCACGCGACATATTGAGTTAGAAACACTCTTTTTTGGTAACTCAAAAATCATCGCTCCAAAAAACTGACCTCATAGCACTCTCTACAATCGTCTTGTGAGCCTAAGCTAGAGAAATTGATCGTAAAAATACCGGATCAATTTCCGGCCATCAGCAACACAGTTCAGCTAACATTGAGCTTAACGATTGCCTGATGGATGCGATCAGCAGTCATCGGCAACCGGAACATGCGCGCCCCGGTTGCATCAAACACCGCGTTGGCAATCACCGCACCAGTAGTCGTGATTGGGGGCTCTCCACCGCCCTGCGGCGCGAGATCGTCGTTCTGGACAAGCACGACATCGATGCGTGGAACCCAGGAGAAGCGGGGGATGTCGTAGGTGTCGAAATTCCGGTCAAGAATTTCACCTCCAAGGAAACGAAGCTCTTCAGCCAATGTATACCCGAGACCCATGGTAATCCCGCCTTCAATTTGCATTTTTGCACCATCGGGATTCACGACGATCCCCATGTCCTGTGCGCAGACAATCCGGATTACTTTCACGCTTCCATTGGTCGGATCCACCTTGACCTCGGCCATCGTCGCGACGTAGGTTCCGGCATCGATATTGCACGCCATCCCAAATCCCCTTCTGCTTGGTGAAACAGCTGCCTTCCAGCCAAAGACATCTGCTGCCGCTTGCAGGACTCTGCGCATCCTGGGATCCGTCAGATGGCGAAGACGGAACGCCAGCGGGTCCTCTCCAGCGGCTGATGCCATCATGTCAATTTGCGATTCGATAGCAAATACATTCATGTTTGCGCCCGGTGATCGCCAAGGCCCAACTGCAAACGGATGAAGACCCGCCTGTGCAGTAGCGGTAGCAGTGCCGTATGAAATTCCTCCGGCCGACCGGAACCGTGCATTCGGAATATCATAGCAAGATGCTGCTCCGCGTTCACCGGCCGCGTAGACCGAATAGTCCCAGAGCGAGATTTTTCCATTTTGTTCGATTCCCGAGACGATCTTCACGACCGAGGCAGGATCGAATGTGTCATTAAAGAATTCTTCAGCGCGGGTCCAGGACACTTGCACAGCTTTGCCCGTGATCTGTGCAAGGCGCGCCGCTTCGATAGCCTGACCATCGGCACTCTTGCCGCCAAAACCGCCTCCGAGAAACGGGGTAATCACGCGGACGTTCTTGGGGTCCAGCCCGAGAACCTGGGCGATTCGATCCCGTGTCGGGAACGGGGTCTGCGTCGACGCCCAGACCGTTGCCTTCCCACCCTTGATTTCGGCCAGGGCAGCATGCGGCTCGATCGGCGCATGCGCGACATATCCCTTTTGGTACGTCGCCTCGAACAGGCGCGCGGCACTGGCGCGCGCTGTCTTAACATCGCCCTGATCGGTTAAAATTTTCAGCGGTTCTACCTGCAATACAATGTGATCAAAAATGCTTTCGGGATCCAGCTTAGTCTCAGGCAATTGCCAGTCCGCTTTGATACGCATGAATGCATCTTCGGCGGCTTCCGGATCGGCGTGTAACACTGCAATCAAGTCTCCACGATTAACGATCGTGATCCCGGGCAGTTTCTCGGCATCGGATGTATCAAGCTGCTGTAATGTGGCGCCATGCATAGGCGGACACAGTAGCCGCGCGTAGAGCATGCCCGGGACTCTGATATCGGCAGCGTATTTCGCAGCACCTGTTACTTTCTCAAGTGCATCAAGCCGCTTCGGTGAACCACCCATCACACGAAATTCGGAGACGGACCTTAAAACAGCTTTTTCGTCCACCACTTGCGTGATTCTGGCTCCCTTTGAAAGCTCACCATAGCTAACCTTCCGGTTCGGTTCACCCGTGACAAAGGCAATACCGTCCTTGATTATGATCTTTTCATTCGGAACACCAAGCTTTATTGCGGCAAGAGTTATCACAACTTCCCGTGCCTTGGCTGCGGCCGCGCGCAGTGCCGGCCCGAACATTCTCGTGGTGAGGGAACCGAACGTCCCCCTGTCCCACGGGCATTTGTCGGTGTCGCCCAGCACCATGTCGATCGATTCAAGTTCAACGCCCAACTCCTCGGCCACCATTTGCGCCTGCGAGGTCAATACCCCTTGGCCCATCTCGATCTTCCCGGAAAAAACAGTGACGCGTCCGTTCTTGCCGATCAACAGATATGCATTGAAATCCTCCGGGTAAAGGAGCTTCGCATCTTGCGAGAATATCTTCAAAGGGCCAAGACCGACGAAAACGACAATACCGCCGCCAGCCAGTTTTAAGAAGGTGCGGCGGCTCATCCCGACAGAAGTACTCATGATTGCTCCCCCATTTGACGGGAAGCGGATTCGATCGCCGCAATAATCCTCTGGTGGGCTCCACAGCGGCAAAGGTTGCGCTCCATATGAGCAACAATTGCATCTCGCGATGGCTTCGGATTTTCGCGAAGGAACGCATATGCATTCAGCAGCATCCCAGAAGTGCAGAAGCCGCACTGTAAAGCGCCATGATCGATAAATGCCTGTTGCAATGGGTGCAATTTGCCATCGCGGGCAAGGCCCTCTATCGTGACTACTTCCTTGCCTTGTATATTCTTGAGAGATGTCTTGCAAGAACGCACGGTTTTGTCGCCGACGATCGCTGTACATGCGCCGCATAATCCTTCACCGCATCCGTATTTTGTGCCGGTGAGTTCAAGATCAGTGCGCAACACCCATAGAAGTGTGCGGTCATCATCAGTGTTTAGTGTGACGGGCTGGCCGTTCAAACCAAATCGGATCGAGCGTTTCATATTGCCTCCATGCAAAAGTCGAGATCAGCCGCAAAGGACCAATCAACAGTGCGGCGCTTCGATAACAGTTATTAAACTGGCCCATCGGTCAGCACGATTGAAAATAGTGGAGCATGCAAATTGACGATAAGCTAGAGACTCATTGGCGGCCCCACAATTTTGTCTGTTCGCATATGCATAATAGTACGGACAGGAGCAAATGGGTGTCTCCTTTTGGGAAGAAATGCGAACGGCATGTTTTGGAACCGAACTGCGATTCGGTCATTGTATTAGCCATCCCCAAAGCAGTCATCGAATCTTTGCATTCTGGTCAATTTACTCAAGTCGTCCGGTAGCGGTCACTTGTGACGGGCAGCATGGTCCAAAGGAGTCAATTGCGGTATGAAGTTGGAGATTATCCGATTGCCAGCCGTCCGCAAATTCGACCTTTCATCCTATAGGTATTGACTCTATCAGTGCCACTCAATAATCTGTACTTACTTGGCAAACTTACCGAAAGGCAAGGGCGCAAAGTCACCGACCTAAGGGAGACTATGGCAGCGGGACTGCGGCATGGATGTTCGTCCGTGTGCATAAATTGCTTACCCCTGCGGTGTTTGAAAATATGGAAAGGAGAGCGATATGTCCAGCCTCGTTCCTAGTTCTTGTTTTATTCAAGAGGCCATGCACCTGTGCTTTGGGGTTGTATTCGTTGGATTAGCCATTGCGACACCTACAGCATAGTCCGAGGAAGGTTCTTTTGCGGTTCTGTCGCATTGATTAAAAATCGCAAAATCTGACCACTGCAGGTTGCGTCACTGGACAACAGCTTGACCACATATAGTGGGTAATGCCGAAAATAATTAATGCAACTGAACCCGGTTTCGACCTGACTGGAGGCATGTTTGTGCCATTGATTCATTTAAATTTTTCTGCACTGCTCGCCATTTGCGCAGTCACCATGCCGGCATATGCTCACGCAGAAGAAACGCTCGCGCTTAACCGTCCTTTGGCAGAGGAGCCTGCACCGCAGTGGCTACCATCAGCCCGCGATATCAGAATCGAGCTCATCCCGGAAGCTGATCTGAAGGCGAATGACCTATGGCCGCGCATACGCAGCGGTTTCGCGCTGCGCAAACTCCATACCCCATTGGTCGCCAAGCAAGAAAAATGGTATGCCGACCATCCCGATTACTTCGCGCGCATGACCGATCGTGCGCGCCGCTACCTGTACTACATCACCGAAGAAGTGGAACATCGCGGCATGCCGAGCGAAATCGCCCTGCTGCCGATGATTGAAAGTGCCTTTAATCCAGGCGCATATTCAAGAAGTCGTGCTTCCGGCATCTGGCAATTTATGCCGTCCACCGGCAAAAAATTCGGTATGCAGCAGAACTGGTGGTATGACGGTCGTCGAGACGTGATCAGCGCAACCAACGGCGCGCTCGACTACCTGCAAAAACTGCACGACAAGTTCGGAGACTGGGATTTAGCCCTTGCCGCATATAATTGTGGCGAAGGCGCAGTGCGACGCGCGCAGGCACACAATCGCAAACGCGGCTTGCCAGTTAATTATGCGAGCCTGAAATTACAGAGGGAGACGCGCAATTACGTGCCAAAATTGTTGGCCATCAAAAATATTATTGCCAACCCCGCCAAGTTTTCGCTGGTACTACAAAATATCCCCAACGAACCCTATTTTGTTGCAATTGCCATCCCCAAACACATCGACGTAAAATTGGCCGCCCAGTTGGCCGATATCTCGGAAGAAGAGTTCGCCGCACTCAATCCCGCACACAACCGCCCGGTGATATTGCAGGATAGCAATGATTTGATTTTGTTGCCCATAGATAAGATGGCAACTTTCCAGGCCAATCTGGAGAGCTATGACAAACCTCTGGTTAGCTGGCAATCATACAAACCCAAGAAGGGCGAGCGCCTCGACAAACTGGCACCGCGCTTCGGCCTGTCGTTGGAAAACCTCAAATCCGTGAATGGTCTCACTGCTCGCGGCAATATCAGCACCGGACAAACCCTGTTGGTGCCGCTCAACGGCGAAGAATCTGAAAGCGAATTCGAAGCCTTCAATATGCACCTTGCTCCCACCGATAGTCGCACAGGAATCAAACACATCGTGCGCAGGGGTGAAACACTTGGCAGTCTGGCGCGCCGTTATCATGTCAGCATCGCCAAGCTGAAACAATGGAACGGGCCGCTGAATATAATCAGGATTGGTCAAACCATCGTTATCGCACAGGCAGGATTCGGGGGCCTGTCGCATTAAATGGAAACCGCAAAAACTGAACATAACGCATCTGTTTAGTACGTTCGGTGCGATCAATGTTGCGGAAAGCTTACTCAGCTAGTTTTTTCAGTATGGAACCGGCTTCACGCTTACCCATCCCTCTCAGCATTTCAATCCTGACTAATTGTTGTTCACGTGGACTGGAATTCCCGGGCTTCCCAGTTGTAAATCGTATGTGCTGGTGCCCCAAGTAACGTTCCTATTTCCACAGCAGACAACCCGAGCCGCTGCCTTAGCGATTTGAACCTCTTCGCAGTAAACAGCACTTTGGATACCCGAGAGGTTGACACGTCCGAACGCTTCATATTCGATTTGTTTGATGCCGGCAATGGTTTGAGCACCCCCGAAAAATGATCGCAATTGAGTTTTTACACACTCTCGGCACGAAGCAGCACGCCATGTTGCCGATCTGGCTTCCTAAAAGCAGTCACTGGCATTAAAAATTAGCTTCGACTATTTTCATAGCGTGAAGCAGCCGCTCCTGACGTGCAGTAACCGACCCGCTTCTGGCGCCGCCTTTACACCGTAATACTGTTCGCCCATGAGCCGCAACGTATGGCCTTTGCTCAAGTCAAACTAGAACAATTGATCTTTGACCGTTTCGCTTTGCGATTTTTCGGGTAGTGCGGCGGGTTGCTCAAGAGGCAGGTCTTCCTGGTAAAAATATTCGACCAATTCACCATTCGGATCCCTCAAGCCCTTATTGTTGATACGCACTGCCACCATGTTATCGGGCTTGGCATATGCCGCCATCGGCACGCCTTTTAAAACAGTTCCCATGTAGTCCATCCACATTGGCAATGCAGCTCTCGCGCCGGTTTCTTTGTCACCCAGGCTGAGCGGGATGTCGAAGCCGATCCATGAGATACCCACCACGGTGGGCTGGAAACCGCAGAACCATGCATCCACGAAGTCGCTGGTGGTGCCGGTCTTGCCCGCCAGATCTGATCGGCCAAGTTGCATGGCGCTGATGGCGGTACCTTGCCGTACTACATCCTGCATCATACTGACCATGGTAAAAGCATTGCGCACATCTATCACTTGCTCGGCATTCTTACCGGCCATTGCTGGCTTGGTTTTATTCAATATGACGCCCTTAGCATCTTCGATGCGTCGGATAAAATAAGGCGTGACGCGGAAGCCGCCGTTGGCGAAAACAGAATAGCCTGCCAGCATTTGCATCGGGGTAACCGAGCCTGCACCCAGCGCCATGGTGAGGTAGGGTGGTTGCTTGGCGGCATCGAATCCAAATTTGGTGATGTAGTCCTGCGCATATAGAGGCGTAATGGCTTGCAGGATGCGGATGGAGACCATGTTCTTGGATTTGATGAGTCCCTGCCTCATGCGCATTGGCCCTTCAAATTTGCCTTCGTAGTTCTTCGGTTCCCAAGGTTCTCTGCCGGTTTCAGCCGCACTAAACGCCAGCGGCGCATCATTGATGATGGTGGCGGGAGTAAAGCCTTTCTCGAGTGCTGCGGAGTAGATGAACGGCTTGAAGCTGGAACCGGGTTGCCGCCAGGCCTGCGTAATATGGTTGAACTGGTTGCGGTTAAAGTCGAAGCCACCAATTAAAGCGTAGATGGCTCCATCGCGCGGGCTGGCAGAAACGAAGGCTCCTTCCACTTGTGGTAGCTGTGTGATTTGCCATATACCCCTTGCATTTTGTTGTACGCGAATTATCGAACCTGTGCGGATGCGCTGATTTAGAGTGACCTTGACTCTCAGTGCACGCTGAGCAAATTTCAGCCCTTCTCGGCCGATCTCGACAGTTTGCCCACCCTTGCAGTATGCGCGGACGGCGCTGGGGCTGGCTTGCAGCACTACGGCGGGAATCAAGTCATCGCTGTCGGTAACATCCTGCAACGCTTCCTCAAGATATTCATCGCCGGTGCCAGCGCGCAAGTCAGCGTAGCCCTCCGGACCGCGGTAACCATGGCGCTGGTCATAGTCCAGCACACCTTTGCGCACGGCTTTGTAGGCCGCTGCCTGGTCTTTCTGACGAATGGTGGTATAGACCTTGATGCCTTGCGTGTAGGTGTCATCCTGGTAGCGGTCGTACACTACCTGTCTGACCATCTCCGCCAAGTAATCTGCCTTGACCGGAAATTCCTGATTGCCGTGCTTGGCGATTATGGGCTGCCGCTGCGCGGCTTCAAATTGCGGGCCGTCAATGAAGTGAAGTTCATGCATGCGGCGCAGCACATACATCTGGCGCAGCCTGGCACGCTTGGGGTTGACCATGGGATTGTAGGTGGAGGGAGCCTTGGGCAGGCCAGCCAGCATGGCCATTTCGGCCACGGTGATCTGGTCTAGGCTCTTGCCAAAATAAATTCTCGATGCAGCGGCGAAACCATAAGAACGCTGGCCGAGATAAATCTGATTGATGTAAAGCTGGAGGATTTCGTCCTTGCTCAGGTTGTGCTCTATTTTCAGCGCGAGAAGCACTTCCTTGAATTTGCGCATCAGAGTTTTTTCATTGGAGAGGAAGAAATTGCGGGCCACCTGCATGGTGATGGTGCTGGCTCCCTGCTTGGTATCGCCTGAGGTAAAATCAGAAGAAGCTGCACGCAACATCCCTATAAAGTCCACGCCGCCGTGTTCATAGAAACGGTCGTCTTCGGCAGCGAGTATGGCTTTCTTCATCAGAACTGGCACCTCGTTTATCTTCACCAGTTCACGCCGTTCTTCGCCAAATTCGCCGAGCAAAGCACCTTCAGCGCTGTATACGCGCAGAGGGATTTTGGGTTGATAATCAGTTAACACCTCCAGTGATGGAAGTGATGGATAGGCCAACATTGCCGCAAACAGCAGCAACAGCAACAGCAGGAGAGCCGAAGCAAGCGCGGCGAGAACCGGATAAAACCACCAGCGCTGAGCCATGTCCTGCGAAATGGTAAGAGATATTTTAAGGGAAGTCATACCAGATGGTCGTATAACGCTGGTCGAACAGTCAAATTTCCGCATCCAAATCGGCCTAATGATTTCCACCGAAAGAGACGTGGAATTAACCGACTTGCGCAACTTTTTTGCGGGTGCACCTTTTTGTAGTCTGTTGTGGCACCGGTGCCAGCATACACCAAGAGAGGCCGACTGGGGGTGTATCAGGAAATTAACAGGAGCTAAACAGGGGGTTGAGAATTCGGATTCGCTGCCGCCTATTCCTGGAACAAAAAACGACCTTGAGCTGCAGCCAATTTAGTACCATTTGTCGCGCAGGTGAACCACACTCGGCATGATCTCCTCCTTCGCCGCCGCATAGCTTTCCAGTTTATCGGTAATCAACACACGCGGAACGTAGCGTAGACCCTTGAGTAGCTTGCGGAAGAAACGCTTGGCGGCATTCTTATTCCGTCTCGGCTGCACCAGGATGTCGAGTACCTCGCCATTCCTAAAGAATCATTCCCACTATTCCTCAAGGAATGTGAGTTCAGCTTCAACTATGGAACGCCAAAACAACAACTGAAAATACTCAGGGAGTGGGCTGATATTTGGTGCTAATCTACTTCAGCCCCTTAATTAACGGAATTATCACCTTGACAAAGCATTAGGGCGAGCGCAGAATTCTTGCAATCGCATCTTCGCCATGGTCTGTGGTTTAAGTGGCGATACGCGCAACAAGAGGCTACTCTTAATGCTCCAAGCATATATAGATGATAGCGGAAATATTGGCGATTCGCCTGTATTCGTGCTCGCTGGGTTTGCATCCACTGCTGATCGCTGGCAATCATTTTCCAGCGAATGGGATGCGGCGCTTAATATCTCTCCATCACTTGCATATTTCAAAACGAAAGAAGCCGCACAAGGTTCTGGCGAGTTCAAGGGATGGAAAGTTGACGCTATAACTGGACGAGTAAGTGAGTTGGTGCGAATCATTGATAATCACGCTGCCTTTGGAATTGGCTGTGTCGTCGATTGTGCTGGGTACAAAAACGTTTTCCCGGGAAAGGTTGCACGAGCTATGGATAATCCATATTTCATGGCCTTTTTCGGCGTGATGAATTGTCTTATGAGGTTGCAGGATCGCATTGGCAATCCAAAAAAAGTTGACTATATTTTCGATCAACAAATGTTTGAGGATCAACGAGTATTGAATGCATGGGGTTTGTACAAGCGTTATGCACCAGCTACCGCAATCGGGCGCATAGGAGGAACGCCAAGGTTTGAGTCTGACCGAGATTTTTTGCCGTTGCAGGCGGCAGATTTATTAGCATGGAAAATCAGGCGGGAAGAATATGACAAATCAAAGGACAAGAAGCATCCTCTGCTTTCAATAATATCATTTCAGAATCTGCATATTGAAATTGATTATATTGACGAAGTGCGCCTCAAACAATTGTTCGGACGAAGTCAAGAATTGAAAGCAGAACATGGGATCGTTCATCCTTACGATAATCCAAAAGGAAAAAAGAAATGACCGAAGCTAAAAAGCGAAAAACGAAAAATGCCAAACCCGAAAACGATTGGTCACGCTTTGAGCAGGCCGTTGATGCAGTGTTGAAGGCGCCCCCTAACCCGAAGGTCGCCAAGAGACCGTCACCGAAAAAGAAGGTGAAAAAATGAAATCTGCTAACTGTGGCAAGCTACTGCCAGGTGCTGAAGCTCAACTACAGCGCACGCTAAGCGACCTCAAGAAAGCGGCTGATGTGCTGGCCGGTGTGCAGATTCTGCCGGGGCCGGGATGCGCAGTGAGTGAGGCGCAGAAACGCAAGGTATATCCGCTAGATCAGGTGCCAGCACTTCCACTGCCGGGGTGTATGCGCGATCCTTGCTGCGCGTGTGATTACGTAGGAGTGGTTAAAGGGTGATATTTTTAATTTGCTCATTTATGTCTTTGAATAGATATGATACTGCGATTTTTGCGTAAATTTTTCTCAACATCCAAACCCATAGCGAAAGAATGGTCAGAACGGATACGCCCATTACTCCAGCAAGCAAGACTGGAAGAGACTGAACGAATTCGAGAAATTGCGCGCAAAGTTTTTGCGGAGGAATTTGAAGCCACCATAAAGCGAACAATCCAAACTGGAAAAGAACAAGATGAACGACAGCGAACCACATCCACATCACGATAAGCGACAGCCTTGCCAGCAAAGAATGAAGAACATCAAAGCTATTCATTTCTTACGCGTCAATCCGCCGATACGTGAGGCGCTTTCCTTGAATCCCTTTAGCCAAAATCTCTGCGCGATCCATGTCGGTAAACCCGAGCTTGGCGCGTGTATTCCAGCGGAAGTCAAACTCAGTGGCGTAGCGTTGCAAGTGTTGTTCGCTGACATGGTGGAACGTTCCATACAAGCCACGCTTGAGAATGGCAAAGCTGGATTCAACTGTGTTCGTAGTTACGTCACCGCGAGAGTATTCACCCGCGCTATGATTTACTTTCTCATGGCTCGCAAACTCTTTGCCGACCTTGTTATAAACCTTCGTCTCATCAGTCATCAAGCGAGTTTTTTTGGCAACCTGCTTACGAAGAATAGGCGTAACGGTTTTAGCCGTGACATTGGCAACATGGAAAGAGCGCTTTTGTCCGTCTCGCTCTACCAGCGAGACAACCTTCATCTTATGCGCCCAGCCACGCGCCCCTTTAGCTTGCTTGCCTTGATTGCCCCAGTAGGTTTCGTCAACTTCTACAGGGCTTCCTGTGCTGCCCAGAGGGCCGGTAAAGCCGGTGTCCATCGCTTCGCGGATGCGGTGAGTCATAAACCAAGTGGATTTGTAGCTGACCCCTATCATGCGGTGAATTTGATTGGTACTCATTCCCTTTTTGGAAGACGACATCAAGAAGATAACCATGAGCCACTTGGTAAGTGGAATTTTGGAGCGTTCAAAAAGAGTTCCGACCGTCACGGTGAATTGCTCTCGGCATTCGCTTTCGTTGCACTGATATACTCCAGAGCGGTGTGCCTCGCCTTCGAGCTTGGTAGAAGTATCTATAGCACCACAATGAGGGCATACAACTCCATTGGGCCATACGCGAGCTTCAAGCCACTCGCGGGCTTTGGTTTCATCTTTGAAAATTGGGTTGGTAAGAAGGTTGTCCATGTTGTTTCTCCTATTAAGTGGTCACAGTATGGCACCTTCTTTCTGCTTTGTCAAGGTTATAATTCCGTTAATTAAATATGACAGATCATGAGATTCAACATCAATAATTGCACAGAGCAAATTGAAATTGAAGATCAAAGACCATTCCTTTGGAACGGTGTTCATCTGGCATTGCCAAAACTGCTTATTGTCCCGACCATTTTTGCCTATAATTGCAGACCTTCACGGCAATCTATTGCTTCGACGAAAGGTAGATAATTTCATGGCCACCTTGAATGACACTAAGTTAGAGCCCGAGCATCTTAAAGCCATCGAGGCGCTCGCCGAAGAAATTGATTGCCCCGAGGAAAAAGTAAATAAGATTTACGCTTCAGCACTTGAAAGCCTCAAATCAAGCGCTCGAATCCAGGACTATCTGATCGTGCTGACCAGCAAGAAAGTGCGTGACGTTCTGCACCATTTATAGAGTGGTCGCACTTTGGAACGCACTCTCGACCGTCCGCAATTGGCCCACAGCCGCCTTTAAATCCTTGTAGTAGCTTACCCGAAAGCAGTCATCGAAGTGCGTGGCAGCCTCCGCTCCAGCGCCTTGCAGGCACTACTCAACCGGCCAATCCAGCTCAAGCCATCCGCAATTGGCGATGTTGTCTCGAATCACCTGCTCTGGATCAACAACTGTCAAAGCCAGCGCCGCGACGATCGGGTTCTCGTGAGACACCGCCAGCACGGTTTCATCCATGTGACGTGCGGAGATTTCATCCAGAAAGCTGCGCAGCCGTTCCATCTGCTCCAGGAACGATTCGCCCCGCACCGGCTTGAAGCGCAATAAATCAGGATTCACCAGATTGTTGAATGCATCCACCGGCAGCCCATCCATGCCCGAGCGGCGCTCGTTGAGACGGGCATCTATGCGCAGTGGCAGATCATGATGGCGCAGCAGGATCGCGGCAGTCTGTTGCGCGCGCGGAAATTCTGAGGCGTAAGCATGAGTGAAAGGTACCGCGCGCAACCTGTCGGCTGCAGCCTCGGCCTGCGCCCGGCCCCGCTCAGTGATATTGACGAGCCGTGTGGGATCATCGCTGATACGGTTGGCGACATTCGCTTCACTCTCGCCGTGGCGAACCAGGAATATCTTCATCTCAAATATTTCGGCTCTTTTTGATCAGGTCATGAGCCAGCTGGATCTCTTTTGCCTGCTCGGTCGCCATCGCGATCATGTCTTCTGGCACGCCCTGCCCCATCAGCTTGTCCGGGTGGTATTGGCTCATCAGCTTGCGGTAGGCACGCTTGATCTCCGCGTCGCTGCTGTCCTTGGTCACGCCCAACGCCTTGTAAGCATCGTCAAGTGATGATGCCGAACTGGCCTGCCCACCGACGAAGTGGGTCTGGTTCAGCACCATCTCGATCATATTCTTGAACGCGGCCGGGCCATAGCCAAGGTAACCGGCGATCTCGGTGAGCAACGCTTCCTCAGCCGGATGGAAATGACCGTCCGCCAGCGCCATCACGATCAGATAAGCCAGCAACACATCCTTCAGATTCCTTGTGTGCCCGCAAACAGACATGAAGCGTTGATAGGTCGGATAGATGTCGAACGCCGGTTCGGCCCCCTGCTTGAACAACTTGATCGCCTGCTCGCGATGCTGCGCAGTCATATTCAGCTTCTGCATGAACTGCTCAACATGAGCGATCTCGTCCTGCGAGACATGCCCGTCCGCCTTGGCCAATTTGCCCATCGAGATGAACACCGTCTCGAGGAATACCGCCTGACGCAACGCATTCTGCAACGGGTTCATCCCACCGAAGCCATACATACTGATGCGATCAATGAATGAACCGACGAACAGCCCGAACAACGCCCCGAAGAATCCGAAAAAGTAATAACCAGCAATGAAACCGATGAGCTTAAACAAGACAACTCCAGAAAACCTTCAGTTAAGACAAGCTACGATAAGGGCGCGCATTATACCTTCAGCAGGTAGCACCGCAGTATCGGCCAATCCGGCAAAATTATTTTTCTCGTTGAGATGTGTTGTGCTGCAGCTTGTTGATAATTGACTAAAGAATTGCGTCACCAGCTGACCCGTCTAGACCAGATATATGCATTGAACAATGATCCATTCTTGTGAATGCACGGTATTGAACAATCGGCTTGGAAGATTCATTTGACGGGTCATGTCAAAATGCAAAGAATGGGTCAAACGGCGACGCAATTCAACAGACGGAGGTTCAATTCCCCCACACCATTTGAGCATCAAAGCAAATCCAGCAACATCCTTGAAACCCGAGTAATAGCGGGTTTTTTATTGGGCTATCATTTAAGGTGGGGCACACGATCCAACTGCATCATGTCACCTGCTCTGGAAGTTGGTAAAACCGTCCCCATATCGTCTCGCATGCAGATCAAACTTTTCAACCCCATTCGCACGGAGGTCTTTCATGCCGTCACGTGACCCGATCGGCTGGATGTGGGCCGAAGCCTGCCAGATGCTGGATCAGGCCGAGCGCCTGCAGCGGCAGTTCTTCCGCCTTGACTTTCCGCGTGGCGCGCGCGTGGCGTGGGAGCCCCCGGTGGACGTGTTCGAGGACGAGCGCGAGTTCGTCGTCGTCGTCGCGCTGCCCGGCGTGTCGCCCGGCAATGCAGAGGCGAAGATCGACGGGCGCACGCTGCTGATCCGCGCCAGGCGCCGGGTATCGCTGCAGGATCGCCACTGCTCGATCGAGCGGCTGGAGATCCCCTACGGCTACTTCGAGCGGCGGCTTGTGCTGCCGCAGATTCGGCTTGAACTGGACTCGCAGCAATGGAGCGATGGCTGCCTGGTATTGACCGTAAGGAAGATGAGATGAACGCAATGACTGAAAACGAGGATTCCCGCAACCCTGTACAGGCGGAGGGCAATGCGCCCGAATTCGTGGCGCAGGGAGAATCCGCGTCCAACATGGCACTCGAGGCCGGCACGCGCAACGCGCGACCGCTGCCTGAGGATGCGCTGATCATCCTGCCGGTGCGCAACATGGTGCTATTCCCCGGCGGCCTTATTCCGATCACCATCGGCCGCGCCCGCTCGCTCGCCGCCGCCCAGTTCGCGGCCCGCTCCCAGCGCCCGCTCGGTGTGCTGTTACAACGCGAAGGCGAGGTCGAAGAGCCGGGTCCGGACGATCTGCATTGGGTCGGCACCACCGCCAACGTGCTGCGTTACGTCACCGCGCCCGACGGTGCACACCATGTCGTCTGCCAGGGCGAGGAGCGTTTCCGCGTGCTGCAGTTCCTCGATGGCTATGATTTCCTCGTCGCGCGCGTACAGCGTATTCCCGACACCGCGCAGGCCAACCAGGAGATCGAAGCGCGGGCGCTGACCTTGAAGCAGCGCGCCATCGAAATCCTCCAGCTGCTGCCGCAGGATGTGCCGCAGGAAATCGTCAACGGCCTGCAGGCCGTTGACGCGCCGGCGCAACTGGCCGACCTCATTGCCGGGCTGATGGACGCGACCGTCGAAGAGAAGCAGTCGTTGCTGGAAACCTTCGATCTGCGCACCCGGCTCGACCGCCTGCTCGAAATCCTGTCGCGCCGTGCCGAAGTGCTGCGCATCTCGCAGGAGATCGACCAGCGCACCAAGCAGTCGATCGGCGAGAAGGGCCGCGAGCGCCTGCTGCGCGAAAAGCTGCGCACCATCCAGCAGGAACTTGGCGAAGGCGACGAAGGCGCCGCCGAACTGGAGGAAGTTGCCAAGGCCATCGCTGATGCCGGCATGCCAGAAGAAGCCGAGAAACAGGCGCTGAAGGAACTCAAACGCCTGCAGCACATGCCCGAAGCCGCAGGCGAATACGCGATGGTGCGCACCTATCTTGACTGGCTCACCGAGCTGCCGTGGAAGGCGCCCGACGCGCCGGCGATCAACATTGCCGAGGCGCGCCGCACGCTCGACCAGGATCACCATGGGCTGGAGAAGATCAAGAAACGCATCCTCGAATACCTCGCCGTGCGCAAGCTCAACCCCCAAGGCAAGGCGCCCATCCTGTGTTTCGTCGGCCCGCCCGGCGTGGGCAAGACCTCTCTCGGCCAGAGCATCGCTCGCGCCACCGGGCGCGAGTTCGTGCGAGTGAGCCTGGGCGGCGTTCATGACGAGGCGGAGATTCGCGGCCACCGCCGCACCTACATCGGCGCGCTGCCGGGCAACATCATCCAGGGTATGAAGAAGGCTGGCACACGCAACGTGGTGGTGATGCTCGACGAAGTGGACAAGCTCGGCGCCGGCGGCTTCCACGGCGACCCGTCATCGGCGCTTCTCGAAGTGCTCGACCCAGAGCAGAACGGCACCTTCCGCGACAACTACCTCGCAGTGCCCTACGACCTGTCGTCGGTACTGTTCGTGTGCACCGCCAACGTGCTCGACACCATCCCAGGCCCGCTGCGCGACCGCATGGAAGTGATCCAGTTGCCCGGCTACACCGCACAGGAAAAGCTGCAGATCGCGCAGCGCTACCTGCTCGACCGTCAGCTTTCGCGTAACGGCCTTTTGCCGGCCCAGTGCGAGATCACTGAAGCCGCACTGATCAGCATCATCGAGGACTACACACGTGAAGCCGGAGTGCGCAACCTCGAACGCGAGATCGGCGCGGTATGCCGCCATGTCGCGCTGCGCATCGCCGAAGGCGGAATGGAGCGCGTCATCATCGACGCGGCCGACTTGCCCATTATTCTGGGCGCTCAGAAGTTCGAAGCCGAGATCGCCATGCGTACTGCCGTGCCCGGCGTCGCCACCGGACTGGCGTGGACGCCGGTGGGTGGCGATATTCTCTTCATCGAAGCGGCGCGCATGCCCGGCAACGGCAAGCTCATCATCACCGGCCAGCTCGGCGACGTGATGAAGGAAAGCGTGCAGGCAGCCTTGTCACTGGTGAAAGGGCGGGCTGCGGAACTGGGAATCGATGCCGAGATGCTCGATAAATCCGACATTCACATCCACGTGCCTGCGGGCGCAACGCCCAAGGACGGCCCGAGCGCTGGGGTCGCCATGTTCACGGCGCTCGCCTCGCTGCTCACACAGCGCCCGGTGCGCAGCGACGTGGCGATGACCGGCGAAATCAGCCTGCGCGGCCTCGTGCTGCCAATCGGCGGCGTGAAAGAGAAAGTGCTCGCCGCGCTGCGCGCCGGCATCAAGACCGTGATGCTGCCCGCCCGCAACCGCAGGGACCTGGAAGACATCCCCGCCGAGGCGCGGGAGAAGCTCGAGTTCGTGTGGCTGGAACATGTGGATGATGCGCTGAAGGTGGCATTGTCGACAAGGGCTGAAACGCCGGGGTGAATATTCGAGTGCCACTTGGCTCCTCGACATGTGCTCGAACCAGGGACCTGCTGATTAGCAGTTAGACTTAATTGTAACTGGATCAAAGTATTGCCCCGCCCTGACTTGTCAATATTTACGGACAGGTTCGCATCCGGCTCTCTTCGAACTGATACGATGCCGGCGTACCGATCTCTCGGTTGGCTGCAATAGCGTCAGCGGAAAGCGCCCCGCTTGCGCGCTTCGATGCGCTTCAGGAATACTCCCATAATTTCGCGATAGAGCGCATCCTTGAGCACGCTGTCTTCGTTGCCTGCGTCTATGTTGGGGTTGTCGTTGATCTCGATGACATATAAGCGCTTGCCAACCTGCTTGATGTCCACGCCGTAGAATCCGTCGCCGATCAGCTTGGCGGCCCTGAGTGCCATCTTCACGACCCGATCAGGTGCTTCGCCCACGGACAGCGCCTCCGTTTTTCCCTCGACAAAATCGTGCCTGTCGTCGCCGTGCCTGACGATCTGCCAATGGCCGGGAACCATGAAGTATTTCGCGACGAACAATGGCCGCCGGTCGAGTATGCCGACACGCCAGTCGAATTCGGTGGGCAGATATTCCTGCGCGACGATCAGCTCCGATTTGTCCAGCAGGCCGTTTACCTTCGCGGGAAGTTCTTCTACCGTCTCCACTTTCATCACCCCCACCGAGAATGAACTGTCCGGCTGTTTGAGCACGCAGGGCAGCCCTAGGGTGGGGATGATCTGGTCCACGTTGTCGCGATGTACCAGCAAAGTCCTGGGAGCGGGGATGCGATGCCGCGCAAGGATTTCGGCGAGATAGACCTTGTTGTTGCACTTCAGGATGGAATCCGGATCGTCAATCACCACCAGTCCTTCGGCGGCGGCACGCCGCGAGAATCTGTGGGTGTAGTGATTGACGAAGGTGGTGTCGCGGATGAACAGCGCGTCGAATTCGGTCAGCCGGGAATAGTCTTCTTTCGTGATGAATTCAACATGCATGCCCAGCGCCTGCGCCGCCTTCTCGAACCTTTGCAGCGCCTTTGCATTGGATGCCGGCTCGGGATTGTCCGGGTCATGCAGGATGGCGAGGTTGTATCGCGGTGCAAGTTTCTGGGTGCGCCGTTTGCGGCCCGAGAAATATTCCTTTGCGGCCTGGACCGCGAATTCCTGTTGCTGGGGCGGGATATCGCTGGCGGCGATCGGATGCACGCTGCGGATGTGCCAGTGCTGTCCGCGGCGCACGAAATTGACTTGCAGCAACGGCGCCTGCAACAGGTTGAATAGCTGGCGGCTGAGTTGATGGTGCCGGCTCGCCGCACAGTGACCGAAACATATGCCGAGCTGGAACGTGTCCGACTTGATGGTCGCCAGCGATTTCTGGATCATCTCGTCGAGCCCCTCGGTCAGCAGCCGCACTAGATTCTGCGATTTCAGATCCTCGATGGTATTCGCCCGTGGCAGCGGCTTGTGGCCGCGCGCTTCGGCGAGTAGCGAGACATAGTAGCCGAGCGTCTGGTAACGGTAGCTCTTGCACAGATTGTACACGCGCGCAATATTGTCGCTGCCGTAGTCCGGATCGGTCAGGTAGGTGCGCGCCGGCACAACGGTCACGCCCGGGATAACTAGCGGCCAATCGCGCGGATTGTTGACCACGATGAGGTTGCTCATGCTGCTTCCTTACTCGAAGACCGGTGGCAGGATCCCGCACGGCGCAGGCGCAGTCCTTCGCGCACCAGTGCCGCCTCGAAATCGGAGAAACAATCCGACGGTTGCCGGTCGCTTGCCCATACTTGCTGCAATCGTGCAAGCGCGTGCCCGGAAGTTTGGCGGCCATGCCGGAGGTAGCCCAGCGTTTGCGCCGCTGCCAGCGCCAGTGGCGACAATGCCGGCGCGGCCTTGCTCCAGATGCCGCGCAGCTCGCGCAAAAATATCGCGACTGTCGTATCGCCGATGCCCTTGCCCAGCGCCTTGAGCCGCGTTTCCAGATCGCATGGATCTGTTGCAGCGGCATGAAGTGTGTCCAGATTGCCCGCGTAATCACGCAGCAGGGAAGTACATACTGCGAGCAATTTGGTGGCGGTCTTGAAGTCGTAACGTGTATAGCCTCCGGCGTCGAGTATCGCAACCAATCCGTCCCAGCCAGTATCAAGCATGCGTTGCGGGGCGAGCACGCCGCGTGCGGCAAATTCATGCCAGGTGCGTGTGGCGAGTTGTTCCGAAATGCGCGTCCCATACAGCATCGCGGCAAGAAACCACTTGAAGCGCTCGCCGCTGTCCACAGCGGCGAGATCGATACCGAGCACCGTCGCATAGCACCCGCCATGACTGCGCACCAGTTCGGCAGGCGAGATCATGCCGTGTCCTCCGGCAGCAACCCATGGTGCGACGCCCATGCTTTGGCACGGGCGATGGCAATGCGGATGGCGCTGCCTTCGTCGTGGCCTTCGGCCAGCAGGGCATTAGCGATGGCTATTGCTTTGCTACGCACCAGCGCCGGCAGGTGCTGCATGGCTCGCGGGTAGTAGTCTTTATCCCATGGCATGGTCAGGCCTCATATACCAGCCGGTCATCGCTGCGCATTATTTTCGTGCCGAATTCGGCGCACAGCATTGCCATATGCGCACAGATCGCGTCGAATTCCTCGCCGCGTGCCAATGCGACGTGCGCCACGCTCAATGACACCGGCAGCAGTTCGATGCGGCACAACTTGTCGTGCTCGAACATCACTTTAAAAAGACAGGAGCGGTCATTGCGCAATTGCGGATGGATCGCGTAATCGTCGATGAAATTGCCGGTGTCGTAGAGTATCGGCTTGCACCTGTAGATCTCGATGCCTTGGCAGATATGCGCGCTGTGGCCGTGGTAGATGTCGGCGCCGAGTTCGATCACTCTTCTGGCAAAGCTGCGGAATTCCGTGGATGGCCGTTCGACGAAATTCGCGCCCCAGTGGTTGGAAAACACCACCAGGTCGGCGCCCTGGAAACGCGCCTGCGCGATGCCGTTTGCGATGCGCGCAAGCGTTTCTTCCTGTAGCGAGACTTCCAGATAGTTGGTGCCGGGGCTTTTGGCAGTTGCGGCGAAGTCCGGCTCGTTATCGGTAAAGGAAAGCAGCGCCACGCGGCGGGACGCTGTGCCGGGTGCCTCGAGCATGGCCGTGGCGGCAGCTTCTTTATCATTTGAGCCGGCGCCGGCATGGCGGATGCCGGCTGCGTTGAGTACACGCAATGTGTCGCGCAGGCCGCGTTCTTCGTAGTCCAGGATGTGATTGTTGGCGAGCGCGCATGCATCGATATGGGCTGACTGCAACACGCGCACGGCCTTCGGATCGGCGCGGAAATGGAACATCTTCTCGGTGCGTATCCACGGCTGAAGATGGTTGGTGAGGGCGCATTCCAGATTGATGATGCGCAGGTCGGCTTGCGCCAGATGGGGCAGTACATCGCCCCACACTTCTTCCGGTTGCATGTCCTTGAGCCTCTCGTTGACAAGGCGGCCGAGCATCACATCACCGGTAAAGGCCAGCGTAACCATGGTCACATCGTGCGCTTGAGCAGCTTGCGCAGCGCAGTTAACGAACGCGTGTTGAGCACATCGGATTTTTCCAGCCAGCCGCGCCGCGCCTGCCCGACACCATAGCGCAGGTTGGCGAAATCGAACGTGCTGTGCGCGTCCGAATTGATGCTGACCAGCACGCCTTCTTCCTTAGAGCTCTGGCATTGGCTGTCGAGCAGGTCAAGACGTTCAGGGTGGGCGTTCAGTTCGAGGAAACAGCTGCGCTGTTTTGCATGGCGGATGATGCGCAGCATATCCACATCATACGGTTCGCGCTGTTCGATCAGGCGGCCAGTGGGATGGGCGAGCAGCGTAAAGTGCGGGTGATCCATCGCGCGCAGGATGCGCTCGGTTTGTTTGGCGCGCGACAGGTCGAAGCGGCTGTGTACCGCGCCTACCACCAGGTCGAGCCGCTCTAACACTCCATCCGGCAGGTCGAGGCTGCCGTCCTCGAGAATGTCCACCTCGATGCCCTTGAGCAGTGTGATGCCATCCAGTTGTGTGTTGAGGCGGTCGATCTCGTCGCACTGCTGCGCCAGTTGCAAGGGGTCGAGGCCGTGCGCGACGGTGAGGCGGCGCGAGTGCTCGGTGATGGCGAGGTACTCCAGCCCCAGCGCCTTTGCCGCGAGCGCCATGTCGCGCAGGCTGTCGTGTCCGTCGCTGGCTTTCGTGTGCGCGTGCAGGTCACCCCTGAGGTCGGACAGTTCCACCAGTTGCGGCAGGCGATTGGCACGCGCCGCCTCGATTTCGCCGCGATCTTCGCGCAGTTCCGGCGGTATGTAGGGCAGGCCGACCGCGCGATACACCGATTCCTCGCTGTCGCCGGCGATGCGCTGAGTGCCGCGGAACACGCCGTATTCGTTGATCTTCAGGCCGAGCTGCTGCGCGATGCGGCGGATCGCGATGTTGTGCGACTTGGAGCCGGTGAAGTAGTGCAATGCCGCGCCATAGTTTTGCTGAGCCACGACACGCAGGTTGATCTGCATGCCGCATTTGAGCAGTATGCTGGCGCGCGTTTCACCCGCGGAGAACACTTCGGCCACTTCATCATAGGCGGTGAAACGCTGCATCACAGGGCTGTCCGGTGCGGCGGTGACCAGAAAATCCAGATCGCCTACGGTCTCGCGCATGCGCCGGAAGCTGCCGGCCACGACTACCTGCTGCACGCCGGGGATTGCTTGCAGAAAGGCGCGCAGCGTTTCGGCATATTGCGCCGCGGTGGCGAGTTTGAAGCGGCGGCTCTGGCTGGCATGGGCTTGCACGGCCTGCAAGATGTTCTGCTCGATTTTTGCGCCGAAGCCATGCAGCGCGCGGATGCGGCCGTCCTGCGCGGCGCGCTGCAATTGTTCGACGGTCTGCACGTCGAGGTCGTGGTACAGCGCCTTGACCCGCTTCGGCCCGAGTCCGGGAATCTTCAGCAGCTCGGTGATTGCGGGCGGCAGCTCATGGCGCAAGCGATCCAGCAGACTGCAATGTCCGGAGGTGACGATTTCCTCGATCTTGATGGCGAGATCGGCGCCGATGCCGGGTAAGCGGGTCAGGTCATCGCCTCTCTCCACCAGCAGGCGCGCCTCCTGTGGCAGGTCGCTCAGGATGCGTGCGGCATTGCGATAGGCGCGGATGCGGAAGGTATTCGCTCCCTGTATCTCCAGCAGGTCGGCGATCTCTTCGAAGATGGCGGTGATGTCGGCATTATGGACAGGCATATGCGCATTGTATTCCTCTGATCGGGCGATAGGCAGGTCGCGCTTAAGCGCAAGGTTAAAGTAAAAGTAAAGGGCTGACTCCTTACCTGATACTCACAAGCTTGATACGGCTGCAGTTCATACCGCGGGGTGAACTGATTATAAATTGTAGCCGCAATCGTCAGCATGGCGAGGCAAACAAGGGAGAAGATGAAATTAAAGAGTGGCGACAGTCTACGCCTCTGAATTGTTCGCTGAGATGGAGGTGACATGCTCAATGTGTCGAGTTCGACTGAAGAAGGGATGCCGCGTACTCAGCGTATTTGGAAAAATTGATAGCGGCCCTAATAGGAATACTCGCGACCACAAGTACCACCCAGAAGCGTGCCAATGTGCGCCATCGAGGTAAATTATTCGCGCATCGCCATACTGAGACCAACACCCACACCTGATATATGAGCATGAACACACCGAATGGAATTATGAACGCTGTCTTCGATGAGTCATCCAACATGCTGAATATGAGTACGAAGGCGAAGGAAAGCGCGAAGAAAAGGCAGACGTAGTAAACCCAGAATACTTGCCACAAGGGGCAGCGACCCTGCCAGCAGTCTTTGATGATGTTCATTGAAATCCCCCCATGTCAAACATCCCTCTAATTCGCTGCTGCTACATGTCGGTCATAATTTGGTCTGAAGTTAGAATTCTAGTGGTCAGGCGTTCAATATCTTTACTCGAATACTTTCCGCCCTTAACGTCGTTAAGATGATTAACAAACTCACTAATTTCCGTGTCATCGTTAATGATGATATACCTGATATCTTCTGACTCAAATTTTAGTCGAATATCTGCGAGCTTTGCATCTGCGGCTGCTTTGGCATCAGGGTCTGGGCGAAGAGCATATAGCAACATTGGGAAATCAGAGGTATATGGTGGAACATACCGCCATTCGCGTTCATCATAGAACCGATAATTTGGGGTAGGTTTACCTCGGTAACCCTCGTAGTTTTTTACGTAACGGAATATATCAAGCAGAGCTTTCGTCGCACCCAACTCGTCCTCGTGACTAGGTTGAGTGAGCCGAACTTGCGAAAGAATAAAACTTTTGGTCAAAAGTGAATTCTTCTCTAAGTAGAGGACGGGATTCAAGCGGTTTCGTAGTCCCCACTCCTTTGTCATACCAAGACCATAATTCCCGTATTTTGACATGTGGTCTTTGATTTCAGATAACGGAATATCACAGAAGCAAACCATAGGGATGTACATTGCCGTAGAGTGAACGTGCTCAGGATTGCTGACGGGGAGAAGGATTTGTTCGAAGCACAGATTGATGCGGAAATTCTCTTCGAGAATGGCCTTTAATGTTTCTTTGGTTTTTGTAAAGTGAATTAATGTGTTTGTGCTTAGCGCCATATCTGACCTCTTTGCATTTATGAATTAGCAACGACCCTATTAAGCGAACGCGTAGCAAGCGATTCTAGCCGCTCAAATCATGCGACTGTCACTGCACCCATCGCCGAGTGCTCACCAGTTTGGCGCGGCTATCGTTGCTGATGTCTTTCCAACGTTTGATGGGGTTATTGATGGGATTTATTTATGATGCGGTCGCAAAGCGCATGAATGCTTGCCTTCTGGCGGTGGACGCAGTCTACAGCTAACTCACCTCAGTAAATTCCCTGCTAACAGGGAAAAATACAGGGAATTTAAACGTTTTTCCGGTGTATTTTATGAGATCGTGTCGTGCGAAGCCAGTCTGCAAGCCACTTCCAGCGCTTCCGCATCAAATCGATGAAAAAATTAGCAGGGAATTTTTAATCAGGTAACAGGGAACCAACAAGGGCGTATCAGGGAATAGCAGGAGCGGAACAGGGAATTGAAAACGGTGTACCTGCGGACTTTAGTTGTACACACGAAAATTGGTGAAGAACTCTTTGGTGTGCTTGGCCCGCTGTCGAGTTTTAGTCAAAGAATTGCCGTTCACCCGGTAGCAGACTGGTGACTGGCAGCGTCCCCGCGTAACCAGCAATCGGCGAAGACAAAACCATCGCGTGCGACTGTCTCGCCAATTTCAATGTCGAGTGAATGGGTGAACATGGGTCCGGCGAACGCAAAGGTGTGGAACTCCCCATTCTCACCACACGGGTCAACGTCAGGTGGCAGGACATCCAGCATATCCTGTGACAGTTCGCGCCCGGCCAATTCGGCTGGCAGAACACGCGGATCGACACAGGTAAGACAGGCACGCAAACCGCCCGCGAGCATTTCCCTGACCAGCTCACGCGTCGGCATACCCCACAACGGGAATATCGCTTCAACGCCTGTACCTTTCAGATTTTCCTCGCGATAACGTCGGACATCCTGCAAAAACAAATCACCGAATGCCATACAGCTCACACCCTCATTACGCGCATGTGCAACAAAATCCGCCATCACGGCGGCATAATGCTCATTGGAACAGGGGTAAGGAATTTCTATCAGGTGCAATGGCAAGCCGACAGCCTGAGCCTGCCGATGTAGCAACTCAATGCGGACCGCATGCATGGCAACACGCTGAAACGTGGCGTTGACGGTGGTGAATAGTCCTGCCACCTGATATTCCTTTGATTGGCGCAATACATGCAGCGCCCATGCACTATCCTTGCCACTGCTCCAACTAAGCCAGGTTTTTTTACGCATGATCACCACAAAGAGTTGTAAAAGAAAGAAGTACTTGGGTCAATTTCATTTCCGGTTGGCGCAGCATTGGTCATTCCTCAGCTTAGTTCGCCAAAAACAGTTCGACTCCGGTATGACAACGCCATCACGCATGCTCCAAACACGTTTTTGTGTATGGAGAATATCATGGGGAGTAAACAGTGCGTAGCGTGTGGCCATCCTCTTTCACCAGTGCGGCATTCTGCTGCATTCTGTTTCAGCCGTTCAGGAGTGCCCCGATTACCGGTTCAAGCAATTTAGCAGAGTAGGATTTGCACCCACTGCAACAACGCCTTGTCCACACCGCGCGCAGCCTGAGAAGTAATCAAGGTATGGAGTTAGAGATTTTCCAATTACCGGCTATCTGAAAATTTGACCTTTAATCCAGTGTGGATTGTTTTTATTAGAGCCATTCGATAATCTGTATTTACTTGGCAAACTTTCCGATAGGAAAGGACGCAACGTCGCCGGCCTAAGGGAAGCTAAGGCAGCGGGACTACGGTAGTTCGTCCGTGCCCTAGTAAATGACATTGGGACTTCTTGATGGATGACATGAGTATATTAGGGGATAACATGCGGACTTTTAGAGTGTATAGCTTGGCCTTAACCATTATCATCGGCTTGATAGTTTCAGGATGCGCCCAGACGAACATTACCGGCGCTGCCGATGTTGACAAGAATTCCTTCGGCGCCAAGAAAAAGTTCGCTGTCGTGTCTATTGCCTCAATGAAAACATTCCGGGGGGAACAAGGCCTTGGACAAATGTTTACAAATAACGACAATATTCCGGGCATGAACACCCAACCAATCATCAACAAGCTCGATCCAAAAATCATTCGCACTCTAGGCAGTTCCAAGTACTTTACCCTGTTGCCCGAAAATAAAGTGCTTACAAGCAAAGCGTACAAAAATTTCGCAGAAGATGAAAAAGTCATGAAAGTACTGTTCATGAGCGAGCCGATGAATGTGGCGAATAACTACAAGTACATTTCAGACGGAAAGAAGTGTGCACAATTGGCCAAGGATCTGGGCGTGGACGGCGTTATCGGTATTACGATGAACTTTACAATCTCTCAGGGCGGCGGGACATTCTACCTTGGACCATTAAGTCTTGGTAAGAAGAGCTATAGCGCAATGGCCTCGATATCAGCAATCGCCTACAACAAAAACGGTGAGGTTATCTGGAAGGATTCCACTATGAAAGAGGCGGAACCGGACGATACAAAGGCCATCATCCTTATCGATACCTCAAGCATGACCGATACTAATTTCGAGAAGCTCCATCCATCTGCTATTGAGATTGGCGGCAAGGCAGTGGATGTATTGCTTGCCCGCTTTGACGATACGATGGCCGGTAAAGAGGTCAGCAGTTTCCAGAGCGTAAAATAATGCAGGGAAGGTGTCCCGAAATTTTCAATAATTCAAGGTGAATCCGCTATGCAGGTAACTCTCGACTGTCCGTTGTTGGCACCAAGTTGCACTCCATGTTAGTTTTTTGACCTCCCGAAAACGGCAGATCAACAAGCCTAGCTATCAAGTATTAAGTACCTTCAATTACTCGTTCCCTAAGCTCCTTGCCGGCTTTGAAGTGAGGTACGTATTTGGCTGGCACTTTTACCTTGTCACCATTTCTCGGATTTCGACCTTGACGTGGCGGGCGGTAATTCAATCCAAAGCTCCCAAAGCCCCGTATTTCTGCACGTCCACCTTTCGATAACGTGTTGGATAGCACATCCAAAATTACCTTAACCCCGAGTTCGGCATTCTTGATTTGTAGTTGAGGGTGTAAGTCGGCTAAGCGGGCGATCAGGTCAGAGCGGTTCATGCTGGCTGTCATTATGTGAAACATTTTTAATTATCACCGGAAACACAACTACCTTCGATCACGATAGCAGCCATCGAATTATTTGAAGGCGTTGCAGAACAATCCCAACGACCGCTCCTGGCACCGAACCGAATTTCGTCTTTAGTAATATACTGTTCTAAAACCGACACTGGTACGGACCCGGATATGGCATGGGCCCAGGCATGATGGGTTGGGGAAATTTCCGGGAACTGAATCTTAGTCAGGATCAAAAAACCAAGATTACGCAAATCCGGCATGAAATGCGGACAAAGCAATGGTCAGTGATGGGCGAAATGATGGACGCCCAGGACAAACTGCAAGAGTTGTATGAAGCGGACAAACAGGATTCAGCAGCGATCAACAAGCAATACAAGGTGATCGAGGATTTGCGTAGCCAAATGGTGGATAACTCGGTTGATGCACACAACCGGATCAACAGCATCCTGACTAAGGAACAGCGGGGAAAAGCCCGGGAGTGGGACGGTCACGGCTACGGTCCCATGATGCGAGGATATTAAGCATTTCCTTGGCATGCGGGTACGAAAGTATTTACAACGTGTTTGCGATAGCCTCGAAGCGTGGAGCTGCTAATGGCTGAGGGCAGGTTGTGCGCAGTATTTACCGTTAGAGGAATGGCAATGTATGGTTCTGATTATGGTTCATGGATGCATGGTTCCGGGATGTTTGGTGGTGGCCGCCATGATTTTGATGTGGCTGATTCCTGTCGTGTTGGTAGTTGCGCTCGTTGTGTTTTTGACCAAACGATCCGGACCGGGCTCCGTAGAGAAAACCACCCTCGACATCCTCAAGGAACGTTATGCCCGGGGCGAGATCGGGAAAGACGAGTTCAACCAAAAGAAGCACGATATTGGCAGCTAGTTAATCTGTTCGAACGGACTCCAAGTAGCGCCGTTTACTTCTAGGCACAAAACATGTGCAATTCAGAACAGGGGGTTTAGGCTCCCATTTTCTTTATTTGTAGGCAATTGCGAACGTCCGGTACTGCCAATACCAGCGCCTTTCGAGAATGTTCTCCATTGCGGAAAAAAACGGGATTCCGCTTGCACCAACCCAGAATATATGACAAAGTCCGATTCGGATTTACCGGATTTCTTCCGGTTGCTCCATTGTAAAAGGCAAACCTGTTGAAAAGCAGGGACGCAAAGTTTCCGGTCTAAAGGGTAAAACCTATGATAGTGGGGCTGCCAAGGTTCGTTTCTATTTCTGGCTGCTCTTCTGGTTATCAAAAAGGAGGGTGGCATGTTACTAATCAAGCCAATTTTAGAAGTTCATCCCGCTGATCGAACCACTGAGAGTGGCCCACTCGGCAGGTTGCCTCTCGATTCATTTTCCATCCCAATATCTCCAAAAATCTATGAGTTGCGGGCAAGATACGAAGCTCATCATGCAACAGAGAGCGATTTGAAACCGCCCAAGCCTAAACGTGAAGCGTCCCAAGTTAATCCAGCAATGCTACAAGATCTATTGGATACGGCCATTAAAAATCTTGGCGATAATCCTATTCGGATTTATAGAGGTCATGAGAACCATGCTAGTCCACTCCATGAAGTTTTAGAGAAAACGCTAAAGGGCGAGAAGGTGATGGATCTTTTTAAAGCTATCTTTGTGAAGATCAAGGGATAAGTATTTACTAAGCAATTAGGGCGGGTTAATCGACTATGAACGCATTCCCTGATTAACGAAAATGAATCAGTCGCTAAAACAATTGTTGTTTTGCGTGTGCATGTTCGCATTGACCGGACAGGTAAGTGCCGATTCGCTATCAGATGCAAAGGGTGCATATGATGTGGGAGATTATGAGAAAGCAGCAATTTTATTCAGGCCACTGGCAGAGCAAGGGGACGCTTTAGCACAATTGGAACTTGGGGTGATGTATGACAATGGAGAAGGTGTTCTTCATGATTACAAAGAAGCAGCGAAGTGGTTTCGACTGGCAGCAAAACAAGGTAATGCTGATGCACAATTCGACCTTGGGATGATGTATCACCGCGGAGAAGGTGTTCCTGAAGATTACATAGAGGCGATGAAGTGGGTTCGACTGGCAGCTGAACAGGGTAATGTTGATGCGCAATTCAACCTTGGGTTGATGTATGACAATGGACAAGGTGTTCCTCAAGATTACAAAGAGGCGATGAAGTGGCATCGACTGGCAGCTGAACAGGGTGAAGCCCGAGCACAAAACATCCTTGGGTCGATGTATTACGATGGAAAAGATTACAAGGAAGCTATGAAGTGGTATCGACTGTCAGCAGAACAGGGTGATGCCTCAGCACAATGTAACCTTGGGGATATGTATTACAAAGGAATAGGTGTTCCTACAGATTATAAGGAAGGAATGAAGTGGTATCGACTGTCAGCAGATCAGGATAATGCTGAGGCACAACTCATGCTTGGTAATTGGTATTCCTTATTGGGCTCGCTTGTTTACGACGGCCCAAATAGGCAAGAAATTCCTCGGGATTACTTTGATTTAAATGAGGCTGAGAAGTGGTATCGACTGGCGGCAGAACAAGGGGAGGATTTTGCGCAAAACAACCTTGGGAATATGTATTACAAAGGAGAGGGTGTCCCGCAAGATTACAAAGAGGCGATGAAGTGGTATCGATTGGCAGCAGAACAGTGGAACGCTGAAGCACAAAACAACCTTGGGAATATGTATTACAAAGGAGAGGGTGTCCCGCAAGATTACGTTCTGGCATATATGTGGATAAACATTGCGGCTGTCAATGCTGATGCCAGAGCATTTAATAAAATTTTTAAGTTTCGTGATTCCATTGCGACGCACATGACCGCCAAGCAAATTGCCGAAGCACAGCAACTCGACAGAAAATGCACCGCAAATAAATTCAGGGGGTGTTAGGTCGAGTAATCGAGAACGGGGGCTTAGGCTCCCGTTTTTCTTTCATAAAAGCGACAAGTGAAGTTCTGCTTTTTGTCGTGGGCTGTGCGTTACGACTGGCTGCTTTGTGGCTGCAAATGTGGCAACATGAGATGCCGGGTGATTGCAGATACTGTTGAGCGGCTCAGGCAACATAGAGGCTTGCCAAGGTGTGTCCTGCGTTTCAGGCTTGGTGCAGGCATGGGCGGCTTCGTCAATCACAGGCCAATCGAACAGATGATGCGCAGAAAGCGTGTTGGCTTGCCCTTGCCAGCGACCGCCTCTGGCAGCGCGCACGAGTGCGCGCGGTGTGAACGGGCTGTGGGCAGAACCAGACGGTTGTGTCGTCACGATCAGCATCAGATCAGGGTGTTCGCGTTCGGCCTCGGCAAAATCTGCATCGCGGTCAATACCCAGTATGGCGCCGATATCCCCGTCACTCCATGAAGTCAGCACACTCGCCTGCCAACCCAGTGCTGCGGCTGCATAGCGGACGGCCGCGATGGCATGACCCACATCGTGCTGGCAATACCGGTATGCGTTCGCCATATTTCCACGCTTCGCGCCAATAGATCGATGACAGGCCCACGAGAAAGGAAGCGGGCGGCAAGCTCGGTTTGCTGCCGCTTACCGTCATGTCGAAGCGGCAGCGCTGTTCCAGAATATGATCGCGACTCACATAGTGATGTACGCCATTCACAATGCCGCTGCATCCTTCGGTAATCACATAAGCCTCAGTGGGGTGCAGATTATCGCTGGAGGGATTGCAGCGCAGTGCCCAGCGCGGGCCATCGTACTGCTTCCATGCGGAAATGCCGAAGGAGAGTTCAAACAGGGCGGCAATGCCGCCCAATGTCAACGGTTGCCGCGTAGTTTCATCCGTCTTGTAGAAATCGGGATAGGGGCGACGAGGCTCATCGGCCAGCAAGGGTAATTCCAGTTGCGGGCTGCTGGTAAAATTGCGGAAAAGATCCGGCTGGTTCTTCCGGTCCAAGCCACCCGGCCCCGCTGCATAACGATTCAAATGGTGTTTGGTGCGCTGGTGATAAGCCAAGATGGTATCGAGAGAATCTTTCATAGCTCAGTTAATATTAAAAGAACCTCTGAACACGTCCCACATGGTTGCAATCTAAAAGGATAGGTGCCGTCTTGTTTGCCAAGGCAAGGTAACGCGTCAAGCACTATCTGCTGCCGATATTGCTGAGCGGCGCAGTGCGGTGGCACAGGTGATTGCGCGGTCGCTTGCGAAAACGGCCAAGGATTACGAAATGGTGAGTTCGGTGATTCCATTTAGCAGTTGTTCCGGAAGAGCCACTTTAGGCCGGAGCGCTGCTATACAATATGAGGGAAGCGTTGCCGACCCGCACGCATTCGGGAGGAGCCATGACAGATACCAAACAGCCCACGATCTACTTGAAACTCAAGAGAGAGCATCCTACGTTCTTCGCGGCAGTAGACGAACTCGGCAAGACCGTGAGAACGGAAGGCCCGCTGGACGAGAAGACTGGTCACCTGATCCAGCTCGCCGCCGCAGCCGCCATCCGCTCCGAAGGAGCAGTGCACAGCCACACGCGTTGTGCCCTCGAAACCGGCGTGAAGCCCGCAGAGATTCACCATGCCCTCATTCTACTCACGAGCACCATCGGCTTTCCCCAAGTGGTCGCTGCGCTCAGTTGGGCGGAGGACATCATCGGCAAGAAGTAGCTCGTGCAGGTATTGTCAACTTAAGCAGAAGCCTGTTTAATGAGCATTTGTTCATTAAACAAGCTTCTGCTTATAAAAACCCCATATCCCCGAGATAGATTTTTAATAATTTTTTGGTAAAAGTTTAAGCTGTATGCCTTTCTTTTAAATCCAAGCGGCTGAGCAGAGTCCAAATATTTTCACAAAAATAATAGTGGTAAAATTTTAGTTTGAGAACGAATATCCAAGTTCGACTGCTAGCCATGGCTTGCTATTATATTCATACCCCGCACTGGCATTAACGGTATCTGCCCCCAAAACAACGCCCATGTGGAAGTTATCCTTCACAGTTCCGAGTATGCCAACACCATAACTTACCCCGGTCATGTTTTGCGTTGTCGTCGTACCATTTGTCGTTTGTGGCACTGGTATGCTGGAGCCTCCCAAGAAAACAATGTACTGCAAAGCAAGACCAAACGACCCTGACCTATCTGCCCTATATCCCATGTATCCACCAACGGTGGTGGTACCCGTGAAGCTTCGTGCTCCGCTCAAATGATATTTGAAAGGAACGACAAGAGTTCCGACGGTCAAACCATAGCGGTCCGGTGGAGTTGAATTTAAAACATTTTGGTCGATTACAACCATGTCACCTTCTTCCGCTGCCGTAGTAGCTCCACAAGCACGCACTGCGCCACTATCCTTGTTAGAACTCGTAACGATAAATGTTGATTGAGACTTACCATTAACGTCTACGACGACGCCGTTACCTTTTAATGTCGAATATGCGGGAATACAGAAAAGTGTTTTTGTGATTTTTGCACCAACCTGTGATGTCATATCCACCTTGTAGAATGTCATGCTGCTCGTAAATTTTATCCGGTCGCCCAAATAGTTGTTGCTATCATTGACCGGCACTGTCACGGAAACCGCAGTAGTATTAGTGGTAGTAGCAGTAGCATCGGCTGCGTGCGCCCAAGAACCACACTGCAGGAGCAAAAGGAATGTAATGGTTTTTATGTTGAAGTGCCGCATTTTAAAAGCCCCCCTGAAATTTAGATACAACTGGTTGTTAGAAAATGCGCTTCATTAGTTATTCTGTCTCTCACGCATGACTCTAATGTCAACGAATCAAAACAGGAAAGTGTAGGTTGTTGTGAAACTGTGCCCAACTAATAAAATCATCCAACAACAATGGCAGCGGGCGGTTGGTATTATTGAACCCTGCTCCTTTGAGCTCCCATGTAAGTCTCTGTCGTCGGATCAAGATGGAAAAGCTCCTCCAGCAATCTGCGATAGGTCGTAGCGTGGTGCTGAATGAACTCATCCTTTTCATCGCTTGGGTCATTGTAGTAGCCCATGATATCTCCCTTCGTATGGCCCACCAGCGGGATTTGGTTCCCGGCCGTTACGTAGTTTTGACTAATCGGTGGCTGTCCCTTTTCTACAGGGCCCCAAAGTTCTGGTTTGAAATCATAGTCAGAAAGTAGACTGCTTTGGACTCCCCCCAATTCAGGTTGGAGTCCTTTCGCCAAGACCCGATTCCATAAATTGCTGAGACTGTTGAGTTCTTTGTTGAGAAAACGTAACACCTTCCAACCTTCCTGGTTGTTCGGCGAATCCTCAAACGCACCAACGATAAATGAGTGTGTGGTCGGGATCATGGTCACCGGATCGATCGTGTTATTCAGTGCGAACGATGTCGCGCCCCCTTGGGTGATTCTCGCAAAATTTAAGGCGAACTGTAAGTTGCCAGGGCGCGGTTGAGCGAAGGTGTATGACTTCAACAAATAATTCTTATCCTTAAGCTGAAACGGGTCGCCGCCATCTGCCGGATTCAAAGCGTAATAGAAAAAGGCATGTGCCAGTACTGCGACAGCCGCCCCTTGACTATGCCCGGCAAGAATCAAAGTGCCGCCAGTCGGGACATATTTCCGTACAGCTGCCAAAGCTCCATAATTTTTGTCGAAAAGCATGCTGAGTGTGCCGTATGCAAAACCTTCATGGACTTCCGCACGAGGTAGCTCTGCAAAAGTAATCGGCAACGTCCGTCCTTTTATTTCAAGACCATGTTTTGCTGCAACGGTGGTCACAAGCACATCCTCATTCACACTGGGTCTTTTGGAGAAAACGGTTCCTCGAAATACCAAGGCCCAGGTGTCGCTATTTTTTTTGTGCCATAGGGTCCATGCGCTGCTAAAAGGGCCGAATCCGTTCTCGTCGGGGTTGTATGTCACATCGTTACTCGGATCCTTTACGAGCTTGGCTTGTGCTACCAGTACTCGGCTGTCCATGCTGGAGGAAAGAGTCTCCCATTGATCAATGCGGTCTTCTCTCATCTTGTAGATCGCTCGAATGGGCGCTTCCGCTGCGGACAATTTTGCAACGGGCTTCTTTGGGGATGCGACCGGGTGCAAATCGTCCTGACTGTCGAGATTTACGCAAAACTCAAGCAGAGCCAAGGCTTCCTTTTGATCAAATTTGGTAGGCTCTGGAATTGCATTGAGGGTTGTATTGAACAGTTCCTGTGTGCTAGTAGGCATAGTTGATACACATCCGATCAGAGTAATTGATAGAAGGCAAATGGCGCCTCCGGAGAACGCATGGGAAATTCTAAATTTCAGGTGCGACTTGTTGAGCATCATGTTCCACCAAATGCCTAAACGAGAGAGGTGCTGGCATAACCGGCCAAATCCTACCTCGGATTTTGTAAGTATAAAACTTGGGAATAGCCATCCAGCCCAATGTCTACACGCATTGAGGTAGAGCAACCGATCGCCGGTCTGCGCATGCATTGGCCCTTCACGCTATCGTATATATATGAATATACAAAACGGGCACACTCCTCCCATCCAGCAAGTCACCAAGCTATCAGCCTTTAGCTGTCAGCTTGCCCGCCTCCAAAAATATCCGGTTGTATATACTCAACCAGACGAATACCAGTAACGAGGAAATCAAAGCCACTACCATCAATATAAACCTGAACACTGTGGCGGCATTATCAGTTATTGGATTTTCCTTGACAGCTCTCAACCCCGAGATAGTTTTGAATAATCCCCGAACTTTGGGTGAGATGGGAGCTATCACAATCAGTAGTAAGAAGGCTTTAAGCACAAGCCCGCCCCAAGTCATTCCAAGGTTCGGCAGAATCACCGGTGCACGCCAGTTTTCACACAGCCAGATCACAAGCCATAACAGTATCGGTGACATCAGAAAAATCAGCCACGCCCATGACTTGCAAGGCGTTAGATAAAACCCTTTGCCAAACTGCTTTTTGCCAACCGTCAAATGCTTGTTGAGACGATACAGGCCATTCTGGCTTTTCAGAACTTCCCGAATCTTCAGGAATTCCCATTGCCGGCACGGCTCCGAGTCCCTTTTTGAATTGAACTTCGACTCGACAATCTTGCGATGTGTCAACACATAGCCCTGATACATCAGCACGTCAGCTTCAAGATCACTGAAGGCATCAAGGTCGGTACGTACAGAGGAAAGCCGGTAGATCAATCCGCCCGGTTGGTTTACCGGCCCTGGCAGGGCAGGCATATCTACTGTGTTAGCAGCTTCTTCGCGCAGATGCATGAATGCGCTGATCCGAATAAAGCAGAAATTAAGAGGGAATGCAGGATGCGATGAATGCGGAACCACTTCGTGATAGATATCTTGGCGAAAACGAAGGTCGAAATAGTTATGGCCCCGAATACGTTCCATCATTACGTTGTTAGCTCGTTGCACAGTGTGTACTGGATCCGTCGCCAACAGGAGTTCATCCTCCAGTTGGCCGCAGGCATCGCTAATAATGACATGGGTGCATTGGGCAACCAGCAACGCATCCAGACCTTGATTGTCGAATACCCCACCATCGGAAAGCTCGACCACGATTTCATCACCCCGCCCGTTACGGTACAGGTTATGGATCGGTAACGGTGTGAAAATCCCCGGCACGGCGGCGGATGCCGCTACTGCATCGGCGAGTGTGAGCGTACACATTTTCTCAAGCTGCCAATCTTCCACCTTCCGACCACTGCCGTCGTTGTAATGCCCGTCGAAGCGAAGTTGGGGCAGTACGAAGTTGCTGTTTTGCTCCAGATCATATTGTCGCGCCGGTTCCCCAACCCAGGAACCGGTAAAGTGGAACGGGTGGCCGGTATTGAGGCACGTGGCATTGATGGTCAGGATTGGAATCTTGCAGTCTTCCTTCCCGATGAGACGATTATGCGTATGGGCGGAAAACTTTCCGTTGTCGAGATACTTATCCGCAGTGAGGGGCGTAATGTGGATGTCTTTCAACCGCAACCCACTGGTCAAAGCGAGACCGTCGTAGAAATAGTCATCAAGCAGTTCAGAGAACCGATCGCTCCGGGAGTATTCTTCCTCCAACAGCATGCGTGCCGTTGCGTAGGGGTTAAGAAAGAGTCGCATGCGAATGTTTTTCTGGACTGCCACAAGAAAGTCACTCTCGATTTCCTTGACCATGTCGAGGTAATGCTCGGGCAGCGGGGGAGGGCAGCCTGGACGTCTGCCCTCCAGCAACTGTTTGACTTTGAGGTAAAAGTAGGCACCGATGATCGAGCCGCCGGAGACCGTAGAAAGCACTTCCACGCGATGGAGTAACCCACGTTCTGCCAGAGCAGCAAGCGTTCCAATATGGAAAAGCGCGGCACGAAAACCGCCACCGGACAAGCAAAGACCGATTTTTTCATCCAGGGGTTTCACATCGCTCATCATCTGCTCCTGAGTAGCATTGTCGCCTTATGCATTGGTTACTCTCTCGTAGCCATGGACGTGTTGGCGATCGTCCTTCAACAGATTGTTTAGGATGCGTGAATAGCGCTTTATCGCATCGGGCGATTTTTCATAGTAGGTAGAATGCGATGGCCTGCCGGAACTGGTTTCCCACAAACGGCAGCTTACGTTCCTTTTCTCGCTGGGCTGCCTGACCCCAGTTGATACCTGTTGCGTCCAAAACCACACCCGCGATGGCAATGGTGAACAATATCACCAAACAGGTAAAGCCAGATCGTTTTCCCTTGTGAGGGCACAATATACATAATTTTGGATTCTATCTACCTGTTATTTCTGTCATGGCGCAGGTGCCTGATTTATTAATTTGGCACGAAAGAAGATCGAACGTTGCCATTCCCAACCATCATTTTGCCTGGCGCAAAAACAGCGTAAGCCGAATCTTGATGACGGAAAAATATTCAAGACCATCGTCTCGGCAGAAATGGAAGCGTCCGGCACAAAGCAGAAATTCGACAACTTCCACTATCGACACTATGCGGCCACACAAGTGAGCTCTTATTCTCCTATTGATTCCGCAACAGCCCGCATGAGATAGAAGTGATCAGTCCCAGTTGTGATCATCCCAAGTATGATGACAAGTAACTATCACATTCTGCAAAGCCACGGTCAATTGTGATTCCAGAAAGCGGACTCCCAAATTTGACCTTGGAGCGCTCGATATTTGTATGTATTAATCTTTCTTCCCACTCATCTTTTCGTGAGACCCTTAATGAAATCGTTTGCCGATGAATTGAGTCTTTCCGTGTCTCCAGATGTTTACTGGCGAACTTCAAAAAAATTATCGCGGCTGGAAGGGGAGTCAATGTCATCCTTTGAATCTGCGAGCAATGCTGCTAGCTCCCTGCATTTCATTTCTATCTGCTCAATCTCTGCTCGATTGTGGACGTCTCCTGACAGTGATCTATCCAACTTCATTTCCGCAAGCTTCAGGAATTCCTCTACTGAAAACGACAAGCGTCTAAGTCGTCTCGTGTACTTGTTGTGAATCGATACTTTCCGATTTTTTGATTTGTCTTTTAAGTCCATGGTAGTTACTCCTATTGTGCACCTAACTAAGCGGGGTTTGGCCGCACGTTGAAATGCTATTTTCAGTCTGGTAGCCATGTTTCAGCAGCGCCTCAAACTGCTCAACCGGTACCGGCTTTCCAAATAGATACCCTTGGTAATGAGTGCAGCCTTCATCCAGGAGGAATTGTCGTTGCTCCTTCGTCTCCACCCCTTCGGCAATGACGCTCAGCATCAGGCTTTGTGTCATGGCAATGATGGAGGACACAATCGCTGTATTGCTGCTATCGGTGCCAATATCGCGCACGAACGACTGATCGATCTTGATCTGATCGAGCGGCAGCTGTTTGAGGTATTGCAGGGATGAATAGCCGGTGCCGAAGTCGTCCAATGAGAACTGGACACCGATTTCCTTCAATGCGTTCATGGTTGCAATGGTGTCTTCGATGTTCTCCAGTAACATGCCTTCAGTCAGTTCCAGCTTGAGCAACATCGGATTGATGGCATGGTGTTGCACGGTAGTTTGCACTTGAGCCACGAAATCAGACTGGTGGAATTGTTTGGCACTTACATTCACCGCCAGAACAAGGTCACGGGTCGGTGCCTCTTGCTGCCATGCCTTGAGTTGGGTGCAAGCCGTCTCCAGAACCCATTGCCCGATAGGCAGAATTAGCCCAGTTTCCTCCGCCAGCGGAATGAATTGAGCTGGTGATATCATCCCCCGTAAGGGGTGTATCCAGCGGATCAATGCCTCTGCTCCCAATGGACGGTGCGAACTGTCCACCTGAATTTGGTAATACAACTGGAATTGGTGGTTCTCAAGTGCTTTGCGTAATTCGCCTTCCAGTGAGACACGGGCAGTGATGCTTACCTGCATCTGCGTGTCGAAGAAGCGCAGGGTGTTGCGACCTGCTTTCTTGGCCTGATACATGGCGATGTCGGTTCGTTTCAGCAGTTCTTCCCCAGACTGGCCGTGATCGCTGAAAATGGTTGCACCAATACTAGGGGTGCTGTGGTATTTGTGCGTGTCAAGCTGGTAAGGCTGGCCAAGCGTAGCGAGAATTTTCTCGCCGACGGCTTTCGTTTGTAGTGCCGCTTCAAGAGCATGTTCGCTCAGGTCTTCCAGCACCACAACGAACTCATCACCACCCAGACGGGCCAAGGTGTCGCTTTCGCGCAAACAGGACTCTAGGCGTTGCGCTGTCTGTTGTAGCAGTAAGTCCCCGATGTCATGGCCGAGGGTGTCGTTGATGTCCTTGAAATTGTCCAGGTCAATGAACAGCAGCGCACCCTTCCGGCCGCTACGCGCGCTGGAAGCCAAGGTATGCTGGAGCCGGTCCATAAGAAGCCGCCGGTTGGGCAGGCCAGTGAGAGGGTCGTAGAACGCCAGATTCTTGATCGATTCCTCCGCTGCCTCGGCCTTCTCCAGTGCTTTTATAGCGCGTGACTGGGCGCGGCGCATAGCCTCAGCAACGCCAGATATCATGACACTGGTCAGGACAAAGACAGTCATGCCCAGCCAGTCAGCAGGATTATTAATGAAGGGATGAGCGACGAGTATTGGCCACAAGAACGTGACCGTAAGGCATGCCAAAACAGTTGCCAGCAAACCGGCAGGGAACCCGCCATAGATCGCGACAACCACCACGGTCGGGTAGAAGGTCAGCCAGGCAAGGCGCGATTCAATGGCCTGTAGCGGCCATATCCGCAGGGCAGCGGCCAAAGCCACAAGGGCAATAGCAACGACATAGCGTGTCCATGCACGGCGACATATTTGCTGCGGGTTCATGCTTTCCTTCCACACCAAACGCGCTCAATAATCAACAAGGCATCATGCGGGAGTCACATAAGCCTTGTATGGCAAATCGCACCGCAGCAACTGTTCGCCGCTATGGACTCACTGCTCGCCCACCTCAATCAAGGATGCAAAAATCAGGTGACCATCAACCCGCATCGGTGGTCCTGCACGGTGTGCTTTGAAACCGGCATTGCGCAGCAATCGCTCTATGCCAAGCGGAGAGACGGTAATCAGGCGCTTTGCCCCATGTTTCGATGCGCAATCTATGGCTGCGCGCAGTAAATTTATCGCAATATCCGATGACATCTGCCGTAACGCTGATTGATTGGGCGAGGTGAAATCGACCGCAGCAAAGCGGGAAAGCTCCCAAATTTCAGGGGAGTTCGGCGGTACTGCGCCATTCAATAATTGTGGAAAAACTTCGGAGAGGAGATAAGGGGATGTGGTCGGTAACAGTCGGGCGCAACCGCATACCTTGCCCTCGTCGTCGCGCGCGACCACATAGACTGTGTCCGGCCGATCGAATTGGTCCTGTTCCAGACCATCCGGCGCATGCAAATCCCAGCCCAGATTTTCGACAAAGACCTTGTGCCGATAGGCTGCTACCTGTCCGTAAGTCCCCAATAAACTGTCCACCGTGCCTGAAATAATATCCATACTCAACCCCCCAAAAAATCATAAAAACCGACGGGTTGATTTGAGCTTGCCAAACCGGTTCAAACAACTGTCAACCTTGACAGGGGACAGGTAATCAACTGCTGATAGCGCTTAGCGTTTCCGTTTGCCAATGGAATGTGTTCAGCCAGTCCACCAGCATCGCCGTGGTTTGCGCTGGTCCGAGATCCTGGCCGTGTTGGTCCACGAACATCAGGTTGCTTCCCGGTGTGCCGGTTTGAATAAGGCGTGCCTTTCCTTGTGCGCCGGTTACTTCCCAGTCCCAGCCAATACTGAGCGCCGGTGTGCCATGACTTATCCATTCGGTGTAACCGGTGATGGTGGAGGAGTTTGCGCCGACCCCGCTGTCGATCGGCCTGTCTTCATCCATACCGGAAAACAGGTGTACCATTGCATGCTGCAGAAACGATTCAAACGTTAGGCGGATATAGCCATCCCGAGATAAGATGGTCTTTGTGGTGTATCCTTGCCGGGGTTGGCATGCTTGAAAGTAATGGAGTGTCATGGGATGCGTTAACCTGAAAGTTGTCGGATGCGGAAGTGGATAATACTGGCGTCGGGCGTTTGACTATGCTGTCAAATCTGTCAGTGCTGTCAAATGTGACAAGGAAGATTCAATTGCCTGACCGCGGCACCACCTTCGCGCTGGAGGGAAAATGAAAGCTTGGCAAGAAGAGCAAATCCAGTTGCTATTGAATTGCAAATCTGCGACGGATTCGTTTCAGCGTGTCACGGTGTTGGCGCTGGAACTTGGTTTCGACTATTGCGCCTACGGCATTCGCATGCCGCTACCCATCTCTGCGCCCAGAACGGAGATGTTCAATAATTATCCGGCTGATTGGCAAACATACTATCAAGCACAGAGCTATCTTGCGGTTGACCCGACCGTTGCGCAGGGTAGCCGTTCGACATTGCCCTTTGTTTGGTCTGATGAACTGTTTGCATCTTCCCGTGATTTGTGGGAAGACGCCAGAGCTTACGGGTTGGAATACGGATGGGTGCAATCTTGCCGGGATGCGCAGGGTATCAGCGGCATGCTGACATTGGCGCGCGCTCAGGAAGATTTGTCAGCCAGCGAGTTGCGCGCTAAGACCCCGGAGATGAGCTGGTTGGCGCAAACGGCACACTTCGGCATGGCGCGTTGTCTGACGGCCAAGCTGCTGCCGGAAGCCGAGGTGATGCTTTCAAACCGGGAAATTGAGGTATTACGCTGGACGGCGGAAGGCAAGACCTCAAGTGAGGTGGCGGATATTTTGAGAATCGCTGAACGCACCGTCAATTTCCACATCAATAACGCCATGGCCAAATTGAAAGCCAGCAACAAGACTGCTGCGGCCATTCGAGCAGCGGTGTTGGGGCTGCTGTACTGAGAATGCTTTATTGAAATACTGCAGCCGGGTTCGTTGAATCCACACAACCTTACCTGCGCGCCGCCGGCCACGATGCACTGCTCGCGCGAAATGGCTCAAGCGATGCAGGACTGTTGCGACAGTGCCATGCCGAAGGACGCCATTTTCTAACGCAGGATATGCTGGTGCGAGAACACAAGGCGGCGCGTGGCGTGGCGCTGATCCTTCCGCACGGAACCCTGGATCATTTGGCCGCACTATTGGATGAATACTACAAACTGGATTGGCTTGGCCACGCCTTCACCCGCTGCCTAGTGGATAACTCCCCACTGGATGCCGCGGACGATGCCGCGCTGGCTCGCGCGCCAGCCGATACACTCCGGCCAGAGGAACCGCTATACCATTGCCCGACATGCGGACGAATTTACTGGCGCGGTTCTCACGACAAACGCATGCGCGCGCAGCTTATTGCATGGCAAGCAGCTAAAACAAATCCATCTACCTATTCAGCGCTGGCGGCTTAAAGCACCACAGATGACTCAAGAATTGAACATAGGGTCATTCATTTTTTACTAATTGTTTGGCATGTATCCCTTTACAGCAAGTAAATAATATGCCATAATTCTCCCATCGTAAGGAGAAAATCATGGCAGACAAATTCACATTCAAACAATTTCAAAAACAATATCCAGATGACAATGCCTGTCTACATTCTATTCTGTTAAGGCGTTATGGGAAAGACGATGTATGTCCTCATTGTGGTATCACTGGCAACCTGTCAAAAATAGAAGGGCGCCGCGCTTTTGCTTGCAAAGAGGGTTGCCATATTTATCCTTGCGCCGGAACAGTATTCGAGAAGTCCAGCACACAGCTTACCTTATGGTTCCATGCTATGTATCTGATGACAGCAACCCGTAATGGCGTGTCTGCAAAAGAATTGCAACGTCAATTAGGCGTTACCTACAAATGCGCTTGGCGCATCGGCCATCAACTCCGCGAACTGATGGCTGCTAGGGATACAGCAAACAATCCCGGCCCATTGTCAGGCCATGTAGAGATCGACGAAACATTTGTCGGCGGTAAGCTCAAGGGAAAAGGGCGCGGCAAAGGCGCATACATGCAGAATAAAACCACTGTGTTCGGCATGGTAGAACGTGATGGTATTTTGCGTTCTGGTGTTGTGCCCGATGAACAAAAGCAAACACTTTTGCCAATCATTCAGGAACACGTTGCGCAAGGTACTACGGTATCAACAGATACACACAGGAGCTACCGCTCTTTGCGCAAGCTCGGTTTTAACCACGAATCAGTTAACCATCAAATCGAGGAATGGGTGCGCGGCAATTGCCACACAAATACTATTGAGGGGTTTTGGTCACACCTGAAACGCGGTATTCGCAGCACGCATGTATCAGTGTCACCCGAACATTTGAACAAGTATGTTGCAGAGTTTGCCTTCCGATACAACAATCGCAAAGCTCCGGCGCAGATGTTTCACCAGATGTTAGGACAGATCATCACTACTTTCTAACGTTTAAAACGGCGTCATCTAATAGGCGAACAAAATCCTGCCTATGAGTCGGATTAGGCTGCGCCTTGAAATCCTTCTGTTGGAAATGGTGTAACGTTGTCGCTGTTTTGGATTGCGATTTCTCCTTCGCCAGCTCCTCCAGTTGCTCCAACTCCTTCTCCTGACGTTTCTTGTCCTCCTCCAACGTCTTGCGCGTTATCACTTGTATCATTTGATTTACCTCCATTAGGATTTGATATATAAAGATAAAGCGGGTCTTCACCTCTTGGTTCGCGTATGCCATAACCTAACATGTTCATTAGGAATGATTCATCCTCATTTGGTTCCCTTGCGTTTTTGAATAATTTTTTAGCTTCTGCTAGGTCTATAATAAAATCGTGAGATGGATATTTATTAGTCAGGTTGTCGATAGTATTCTCTTTTGCATTTTTAGAGAACGCATCTAAACGCTTTCCATATTCCAAGCCAATCTTCAAAGCTCTGCTAACTTCTCCAACATGTAACGGGTCAATCTGTGAAACAATTGGGGTCACAATACCAATTGCCAAATTTGTGGCCACTTCACTTGCTGTCCTTAATGAGATTCTATCTCCGCTACGTTTTTTTAATTCAAGCAGGCAATCTTCAAATAGTTCAAATGCTTTTACCTCTAGCGTTTCGATCGCAGTCAAAACCGTTAAGCCAGAATCCGTTTCCCAAAGTTCATCCTTCTTGCCAAGCTGAATATCTAATGGGCCAAGTTGGCCGTGTTTTCCCATTACAATCTCATGTGCGCCAACAGCGATTAATGTTCCTGCACTTTTACATCTACCGCCAATATAGATTGTTACTTTTTTATAATTCTGTTGCAGACAACGAGAAATGCGGTAAGCAACATTCGCATCACCACCAAATGTTCATAAAAAAAGCGCAACATTTTCTCGTCTGTTTGGTATTTCACATAGGTCAATGAGCTTAGAATCATGCGGGTGTTGAATAGCTCCGCTATAAACTAAAACATCTGCGTCAATTGAATCCGCGAACTTGGTTGCGACTTTAAATAGTTCTTCCATATTCATAAATCACCCGCAAAGATTGTACCGATAGCGGAATAGTACAGAAAAAATGGAACTCTGGCTAAATTTTGTTATATTGCCTCAGTTATACTTCCACTTGCTATCAAGGGATACATGCCAAACGATTATTTCCAAATTCCTACCCTGATGCGTATTCTGGTGAAAATCGCCGTCTATAGTGCTCTCAAACCCGCCACCCATAGTTATAGAAAATGTCAGTTGAAACGGAGCCAGCTACCAGCTGGTCAATGTTGAAAAGCCAGGCCGGCAGGGGTTGGCCCGAGCGGACATAGAACCGAACAAGTTGATCTTGCCCGCTTTGACATCCAAACTATTTATTTTGCCTTTTTCCTAATGAGCTTCTGGAACAGTTTTGTCATCCATGGGCATCGTCATATGCATACCACTCATGGAACCATTTTCCATCTTATCTTTGCAGCAGCACTTCGGTTCCATCTTGTGATGCGTATCTTTCAACTGAGCGCGTTGTTCAGGTGTCAATAGCTCCTCAATACGGTTTTGTGTATCGATCATCGCTTCAATCATCTGGCGCTCCAAGTCAAATATCTTTTGGTATTCCTTGCCTATCGCCGATGGGTCGCGCTTGTCTGCTCCATACAGGTCACGAAGCTTTGCCGATTCGTCCATAATCAAACCCCTCGTCGGCCAATTTTTGTGCCTCAATTCGTCGGACAGCTTGTTGATTTTGGAACGTTGCTCGTCACTGAGATCAAGCGCCATAACCATGCCGATACGCGGAATTTTCATCATCGCTCCGGAATCATGACCACCCATCATTCCACCCATCTGACCACCCTCTTGACTGCCCATCATTCCACACATCTGACCACCCTCTTGACTGCCCATCATTCCACACATCTGACCACCCTCTTGACTGCCCATCATTCCACACATCTGACCGCACATCTGGTTATCCATCATGTCGTCCTTAGCGAAGGAGAAACCCGAATGCCCTACGCACAGACCAAAGACTAGAATAAATGCTGTTTTCTTCATGTCCATGTTTGACCTCCAATAAATAATAGTGCAATTTAAAATTTAACGTAACAATAACCCATCATAGAATAGTACTCTCGATGATGGCCCCTCCACCCCTGCTTCTTCACTATTGCAGAAGAAAACCGATTACACCACCCCAACCATACAAGCAGACGTTTGCAGAAAATAATCTTCACTACCCGATAGCGGGCAGTCATGGCCGGCAACTAACGACACATTGCAGAAGTTCCAATTTCTCCAAAGCAATGGAATGGACTCCTCCTCACCTGAAACGGCATCAATGTGCCAAACTGGAGTTGACTATCGCCATCACAGATCCGAAGGAGTCATTAGTGAGTCGAATGCATGCTGGGGCTGACCATACCGAACACCATCGCCACATGAATAACCACAAGAAAAACTGCGATCAGAATTGCATGAATCTTGTTCTTCTCTTTCTGGGATGCGGATGAGCAGAGGAGATTCATCCCAAGGAGTGCTATGCCGGAAAGAGGAATAACGCTGACGAGATAAAATGAAACTGCGATAACATCTGCAATGCCGCGCCATCCACCGGAGGATGTGAGAGGAATAACGACATTGTAAGAAAGGTACAAGAAAATACTAAGAAAATACCATCCGACAGCAATCCCTGAAACCCTGCTCAGATTTTTTACCAAGCCACTGTTTTTCCCGGTATAGAGCAGATAGAGTTCCGCAATAGCGACGGTCTCTGCAAGCACTACGGGTACGACCATAAATATGATGAGGTTCCATGGCTGATTCGTCATGAGAAGCTCCATATAGTGCGTCATTGGCATATCCATTTGAAAGTTCCTTAATAAAAATGCTGCATAAGATGGGTAAAAGGTAATAGGTAAAGTATATTACGCTGGTTGCAATATTGTTGTATGAAGGCTGCACAGTTAAATAACAATATATTTGTCATCTATATAACTCACCTGCTACCCAGTCTAATTCTCCGCTTTAAGTTGCCAGGCTGAGTGGCAGGCAACGCATTTCGCTAATATATTTGATACCATTTTCAGGATTACTGGCGCTGGTGTTCCACTTGCAGCAGCTTTAGCTATTTGTTCCATGTCACGGTGAACGCTCATACCAAGGATTTTGAATTCAATTGGTAGTTTTGCTAACAGCACTGGATCAACATCAGCCGCTGCTCCCACGCCAGCAGCACTTGCAGCCTTGATGATACCTTGCATATCGTCCTGATTGGCCCCCTCTAAAATACCTTGGGTTGCGGCTAGCATTCCCCGCATTTCGGATAGGACAAAATCACGCTCACTGGCTTTTAGCACCACTGCTGTTCGCCCATCTGTTCCCACAGTGGTGTTTCCATGGATGAAGAACCAACCCAACACGGCTATGGTGACAACCCAAAGTAACAGGGCAGTTAGGGCAGTTTTGCTGCTTTTCATTTTGGATGTTTATGTGATTTATCAAGGTGTGCAAGCCGCATATGCCGATGTTACGCGACGACTAGGGGAACCGAAATAACATGATTTGCCCTTCAAACTTAGTAGATATTGTGTTTGCTTTGAGTATCTGCTTCGCAAAAAACAGAACTCCCTTCCTGCATAATCCCTACCCTGAAGCGGTCGTTCACCAACATCTGTTGACTCCATAACATAGTTACTCCGTCCTGTTTGCAAGTAATGCTGGTCACAAATATCTTCATTGTTTATTGTGAAAGTGAGTCGAATAAATCGGCGGCTTTTTGAAAGGTTTATTATCACCAGCATGCCTTGGTAAGTTGCGGTAAATAAGCTGATAAGCCAACAACGGTGAACTCGGCCTGTACTGGTGAGCTACTGAAGGGAGTGAATTCGAATATAAATTTCTGGGATTGCACAAGCTGTCTGATCAGCGTGGATGCATCGCGTGCCGAAACGGTCGCATTGGTAACTTCGCGCCAATTCTGGGCGAAGAGTTTTTTATTATCAAACTGCAGGCGCACGAATTGTTTGTCGACCATTGTGACCTCAAGCGCCATCCCCGTTTCAACATAAATAGCCGATTTTCCTTTTTCACAATGAATGGTCAAAAGAGGGACGGAAGTTGTCATCCAGCCTTCTACCGCCTTTTCCGCCTTAAGCGATAAAGTCAGAGATACATCACCTGCCGAAGGCGCGGGTAAAAGCTGCCACTTATTGGATGATTGCAGTGCAGCTTCGGTAACAACTGGAGCGGCACAAACGCAAAGCAACAGAAAGGTGCGGAGGAATAGGGCAAACCGTATAGCAGATTTACAAACCGTTTTCAGGTTGCAGTGCTTTTCGCGGGTAAGATACATTGGTTATTATTTCTTTCGAGAGACGCCAACGTATTGCAAGAAAGCAATCTAATGTCGTTTGTCCTACGCTGGCATTAAGTTCACTTACAGTGGGCGAACTTTGAATATTTTTTAAGCTCTCATCGGTACAGCGAAATAAAGGGGAGGCCTGTGCCTCCCCCGCTGAAAACAGATACAACTTCACCTGATGAGGATATTGTCGCCTTTTCCTGCTTTTGGGTCGGCGTCGGGTTTGTCCATCAGCACAGTTATTGCCCCGCGAAGCGCGGCTCCCATCGCGTGGTCTACGATTGCCTGGTTAGTCGGACGATCTGCCGACGAAACAATGTCGAATGCATCGCCTTCAGCAACGGCTACGTTGTATGTTTGCATACCGTACAGCGTGTTCTTCGGGTTGCCGTTGATGTAGACGCGATCCCAGATGCCAGCAATCGGGTGAAGGGCGACGGGCATATTGATATTCGCGTTCACGAAGTAGATGCGGACACGCTCTCCCGGCTTGGCTTCAAGAACCTCAGTTGCATTCGGTTCATGCACCGGATCGTAATGGAACAGCTTTCCATTGATGAGTGAGCCTTTCCACCCCGTGTTCTCAAGCAATGCAGGGATGTTCTCGGTGTCAGGAAAATATTGTCCCTCTATCAAGGCATATTCACGGTCAGGCTTTGGGTAGGCTTTGCTATAGCCTCCCTTTGGATCGACGATGATCATACCGTACATGCCCTTGACGATATGCTGCACCATCGGGCCAGCGCCGCAGTGGTACATAAATACGCCCGGAACCTTGGCTACAAACGAGTAATGCTTGCTTTCCCCGGGTTTGACCGGCGCGAATTCAGTCAGAACATCAACTTGTGCTGCATGCATGTCCATCGAGTGCGCATTCTTGTTTTCGGGCGGATTGATTAATGTGAAATCAACCGTATCTCCTTCGGTAACGCGAACCAGTGGGCCGGGAATAGCACCGTCGAAAGTCCAAGCCGCCATCTTTACATCGCCCTTGTTGTTCACAGGAAGATCTACTTCCTTCGCGGTCATCGTTACCTTGACGGTTTTCGCCAAAACCTGTTGTGCGGAACAAAACGCAACCATTGCCATGAAAACAATAGTAATTCCTTTTAATGTATTCATTTTCTACTCCCTAGGGTTGTATAAAGTAAAAGACCAACTGCCCTGTTTCTTTTGCTAAGTAATGCTAACTGCTTTTAATGCTAACTACTTCTTCCACTTCATAAGTGCTGTCTACACTCCAAAATACATACGGCAGAATCTCATCTTATGATCCAAACTTGCATTTGCATAAAGTTCGAAGGTATTGAACCATGTCATGGATTTCCTCATCACTCAGGCTGTCGCCCCATGGTGGCATGAGCACCGACTTGTCTATGGAAAGCCCACCTTCCTTGATCACCTTGAACAGATTGTCGTCTGAACGAGTGGACATGGCCTTGGCATCTGTGTGGTCACGCGGCTGTACTGACATGTCGCGAATGTTGAGCCCCTTTCCATTGCCTTGCATGCCGTGGCATTGCACGCAATAGGTCTTGTAGTTGTCAGCAGCGGTCTCCCTGGCTTGGGCGGACACTGTTAAGATCATTGTCGCCAGCATCAAGATCACCTTACTATTTGTCATTTCCGCTCTCCTTAGAAAGCAACTCGAGGTAATTCACCAGTTTCTGGATGTTGGCATCCGATACCTGTTTGTTCGGCATCCATATCTTGGGATCCCATGCCTGTGGGTTGCGGATATAGCTAGCGATATATTCCGGCTGCAGGCGTTTGCCCGCCGTATAAAGTTCCGGCCCCGAAAAGCCGCCGTAATCCGGCTCAATCAAATGACAAGCCATACAACCTTGAAATTTATCAAAAGCCATCTCACCCATCTGTTTCGATACCGCGCCAGGCTGGATCTTCTCTTTTGCAATCAAGTCATCATGGGGTTTCAGCTTCATCAGCTCTGCTGCCACTGCCACCGCATCGTCCTTGGAAAGGGCAACATGGTTATCAAGTGTTGAGGTATCAATCTCATCGCTTTTTGCGCCGGGCTTGATGTGCTTGCCATAGAATTCTCCGGCTGGGCGTATCCGTTCTGGGTTTTGGAGCCACTCAACCAGCCAATCGTTGCGATACTTGTTTCCGGCATAGAACAAATCAGGCCCCTTCCTGTCCCACAACGTTTGAAGTGTTTGCGGCGCCGGCCCCTTCAAGTTGTGGCAGTTAACACAATCCTTTTGAAGAATCGGCATTCCGTCTGCTGCCAACACCGGCAGTGGCAGAGCCAGAAGGGCAACCACAAGCGCCAGATGGCGAACCATGTTTTGGGCTAGTGTTCTCATGATTTACATCCGATGTTGGCGTTCCTGAACGATCGGCTTTCCTGCGAATCCGGGACTGTTGAAGATGCCATAGCCCTTTTTCATCGACTCGCTATAGAAGAAGTTCGGATCATAGGTGGCGTCCTTGTCTTTCCAGACGTACCAGTCTTCCTTTGGAATGCCGTCGTATTCGATGATAGTGATGGGACCGCCGGGGTATTTGCCACGGGCAGTCACATGGTGGTCAATATGATCGTGAAAGATGAAGCGACCGGGATTGTTCATCGTGATGATCGCGTCATAACGTTCTCCCGGACCGACCAAGATGGTGTCAACGTAGTATGGGTTTGGCAACGGCAAGCCGTCCTTGTGGGTAATAAGCATGTCATGGCCATGTGAGTGCATTTCGTGGAATTCTCCGCCCGCGCCGATAAACCTTACTCGAACCACATCTCCTTTCTTGACACGAATCGGCTGAGTCAATGGAAATGATTTGGCGTTGATAGAAAAATAATCCTCTGTTTCATAAGGTGTGCTTCCCTCGCCGTACTTTTCGCCGTTCTTGCTCTCCCAGCTGGAGAGCATCATAATCACGTCCTTGGTGACGGTTTTCTCGATTGGCAACGGATCCTTCGGATCGACGATCATCGGGCCCCACATGCCGCGGATGCCGACATGCTCGTTGACGTTAACATGGCAGTGGTACCACAGCGTGCCAGGCCGGTCGGCATTAAATTTGTATGTGAAGGTGTCGCCCGGCTTGATCGGCTCCTGGGTAACGCCGGGAACGCCATCATTCTTCCAGCTGTTTATCTGATGGGTTCCGTGCCAGTGGATGGTGTGTGGTATCGAAGTATTGTTGGTGACGTGCACAATCAGATCATCACCTTGCTTGACATGAATCAATGGGCCAGGCACTTGACCGTTAAAGGCAAATACTTTGTAATCCAAGTCTGGTGCGACATGCTCCACCACCTCTTCGATGGTCAGGTTGAACTCACGCTGCTCTGCCCAGCTCAATGCCGGAAGCATTGCGATAAGGAAGATCATCATGCCCCATACTGGTTTAATCAGCTTCATGTTTTCCTCCCTGTATTATTTAGTACATGTTCAATGCATCTTTAAAGTAAAAAAAAACGATAACAAACCATCCACTTAAATTCAGCAAGGCTTCAATTGGAACAATAACAATAATTGGAAATTGAAATAATTTGCCCCTAAGGCTAGAAAATATATATTTAAACCACTTGTAGACAAACACAGACCTTTAAGATATAAACCTGATATATTTTATTGCCTTTAGAGCAATTTTGTCAAGGGGCGTTTCTTGTCAACAGAGGTTTATTTACAACGTGCAAAGTAACCTTGCGAGCGGCTGCCTAGCAAGGGCGGAGGCGGTGCCAATGTTAAGTTGACGCCTATCAGATAGGCAGTATCCGTTAGCCTGCCAGCACAACAACACTCTGCCTTTTTTTCTATGCGCTAATCCGAAAAAGTACGAAATGCGGTTAACCCTATATACCGATTATTCGCTGCGCGTTCTGCTTTATCTTGCCAACAAGGAAGATGAAAATGTGACTATTACTGAACTGGCCGACTTCTACAAAATTTCGCGTAACCATCTCGTCAAAGTGGTACACCATCTGGGACTCAAGGGCTATATCCTGACAACAAGGGGACGACATGGCGGCATCAAACTCGCCCGCAGCGCGAATGCAATTCTGGTCGGCGAAGTGGTGCGGTCTACCGAACCCGATTTCGATTTGCTCGAATGCTTCAATCCTGCCACGGATCAGTGCGTGATCACCCGCGCCTGCAGCCTGAAAGGGGTTCTATTCAACGCGCAAGCCAGCTTCCTGGGTGTACTTGACAAATATACGGTGGCCGACATAGCCAAGGCATCAAGGAAAGCATCGCCTCCTTTCAAATCCGTCCCGATCACCCACAGCTGATGATTTAAAAAGGCAAGCGGCTTCTTTCAAATGTTTTAATAGACCAATTAAATCACCTGTTTTTCGAAGGGCCGGATATGCCGTCGATGATCAGATCCATCGGATCCTTTGTCGCACCCGCTAAGCCGACTTCTGATCGCATCGACAACAGTTCGCTTGCTATTATTCATCAGGTACCGCTTACAGAAAGTTCAATTTGCATCCACTCTCAAAATTTTCCTTTCCCGAAAAATGCGCTTCGTGACTAACGGAAAATGACACATCTGAAACGTTCAGCAAGGCGGAAAGGGGGCGTGAGCCAGTGTAGTAGAGTTTCATTTGTTCAGGTGTGAGCAGCTACCTGCCATCAGTTGCTTTCGTAACGCGATATTATGGAAATCAACTCTCTGCCTAAACCGCTGGACACCGCTATTGCCAACCCACTTCATATCCGATCATTTACTGATCTTTGGCCAGCAGCAGCCTAATGTCCTGAACCAATAGTTCAACATGCTGCCCGTAACGAGAAAGCAACAACGGCTGGCCATTAGGGCCGATCAGAAACGTGCCGTCGGAATGAAGCATGGAATAACCGCCTTTCTTGTAATACTGCTTCTCATAGCTGACACCAAACGCCTTGGCGGTCTGTGCGGTGGCCTGTGCATCGCCATATAAGCCCAAGAAAGAGGGGTAGAAGGAGGGAACAAACTTCGCCAGCAATTCAGGTGTATCGCGTTCTGGATCGACAGTGACGAACAACACCTGCACCCTGTCCGCATCTTTGCCAAGCATGCGCATGACCTGCGCAAGATCGGCCAGCGTGGTTGGGCATGCCACAGGACAGTGGGTATAACCGAAAAACATTACTACTACCTTCCCCCTGAATTCCGCCAAGCTGCGGGACTTGCCATTAAAATCGGTAAGGTGAAAATCAGCCTGCTCTAGCGGTACAGTAACATCTATCGCGTGATAGGGCGAAGGCAACTCATGCTCCCCGCAGGCGGTTAGCAGCAACATACAGCATAACAACAATAATTTATGCATCAATAAGTTCCCTGTCCAATCATGTACTGCAAAGATGTCGCAAACTTTTAATCCCTATATGCCGAATGCCATCATCACTGTTATTAAGTAATTCATGACTTATTATACCGTCCACACTGAGGTATAGAAGGGTGACTTTGCGCCCGGCGTTGGTCCGATATAAACGTTGTGGTTCGATTCCTCACTACGAACAGATGTACCCTGTGCTTAGCCTGCCGAAGCATCAGCGCGATCGCAGAACTGCTTTCACCGATTATAGAAGTATCAATAGATCGGTAAACAACCCAATCCCGGGAGAACGATAGCCATAGGTCACAGCAAATTCAGGGCTACATTGTCATGTCTGCCACATAGAGTGGCGCACTTTACAAAACAATGCAATGTTACTAGTTCCACTGACCAAAAATTCCGTATCTAATTCAGACATGTTGTTTTCAATAATTGCGCATATCCAATTTTGGTGGAATTATCATCGCTGAATACAATTATTTTGGTCGAGCCACTTAGGACGCTCCCCGAGAAATCGGTCACCGGGCAATTAAAAGAGTTCATATGCGAATTATTAAAATCCTTCACTCATCAAAGGCGGCATATTGTTGAATAGGGATGAGGTCTACTGAATGTAAATATATCGACCATGAGACACGCAAAACAGCTGGTCACGATAATCCCAAATACCCGGTGGTAACAGAGGAACCTTATGGAAAAAAGGCCCACAAGGGCTTTATGTATGGCCAAAAAAAAGAGCAAGGCATTAAGCCTTGCTCAGCTGATTTTAGGTCCCTGAGGAGGGAGGAGAGACGATAAAATCAGAAATTACTTTTTACTTCGCCTTGCCGGCATGGAACAAATCGGGTTGATCTGGGCCTTCAGCTTGGATGATTGCGACGTTACCCTTCATCAAGCGGGTAAGCGAGTGGTCAACCAAAATGTATTTGGCCGGAACGCGTGCATTGAATTCCACCATCGTTGACCCAGCAGCAGGTACCAAAGTGGTTTGCACATCGGTGAGCGGTGGGGAGGTAAGGGAACCAGCGTAAACTCTATCGAATATGGCGCCGATTATATGGAAGGATGAAGTTAAGTTAGGACCACCTACACCGAAGAAAATACGTACGTTGTCCCCCACTTTGACTTTCATTGGGTTACTCGCCAAGGCTGCAACAGATCCATTCATCACCACGTACTGTGGGCTTTCATCCATCATATGTTGCGTACTGAACTGTTTATTCTTGCCCTCGCCCTCGGTATATATTTCCCCTTGCATCACATAGAATTCCTTATCAACCTTAGGCAGGCCGCCCGCTGGTTCGATCAGGATCATGCCATACATGCCGCTCGACATATGCTGCGGAATGACCGGTGTAGCGCAGTGGTAAACAAACAAGCCCGGGTTCATTGCCTTGAAGGTAAAGGTTTTCTCTTCCCCGGGGGCAACGTTCGTCAGTGCAGCACCACCGCCTTGACCCCATACTGCATGCAGGTCAATGTTATGAATCATTGAGTCGTCTATATTATTTTTCAAGGTAATTTCTATTGTGTCTCCTACACGAGCACGCAGCATCGGACCAGGTACTGTTCCATTGAATGTCCAGTAGGTAAATGAAGTTTGGGATGATGCGTCCAGAACACCGAACACTTCCTTAGCTTCCAACGTAAATTTAACCATTTCTGGGCCGCGCTTGCCAACAGGCGTACCAACTTCAGTTGGATTTTTAACAATGCTTACTGGCTGCTCGTGAATGGCCGCCAACTCCCCTGGTACATGCAGCATTTTCTGGACAACGGCGTCGCCTATCCCTTGTGGAAGATCATCACCGAACGATGCCGACGAGCCAAATGACAACAGCCCAAGTAACAGTATTTCCACGATTGTATATATTTTCATGATGATTCCTCCCGTGATTTCGTTTGCCACCAAAACACGCATGCCACAATTTGTATGCCCCACCACAAGCCAGCGGGTGCGCCAACAACATGATGGACAAGCGCAGATATTGTGAAAAGCAAACCTTAAAACTGCCAAGCAATCCAAACGCATTTACAAACATCGCCACGATACGTCATAACAACTGCATTACTTTTTTTTCAACAGGCGCTAGCGCCAAATCTGGTCACTGCAAATACGGTTCGAGGTTAAAGGAGCAAGTGACCCAATTGGCTATAGAAATCGCCTAGAGTACGAAAACTACACCAGTTAGCTTCATGAATTACGCCCTATTTGGCTAGGCCCAGAATAAAAGCAACCAATTCCTTCCTATCAGCTTCACTGGCCTTTTGAGCAGGCATAGGCACGGAACCCCAAACGCCCCCACCACCCTTGCCAATTTTGGCAACCAACCTATCTGCCGCACCTGCATCACCCTTGTACTTGTTAGCAACATCTTGCCAAGCCGGTCCAACCACCTTTTTGTCAATTGAGTGACAATTGGTGCAGCCATTCTTCTTGGCAAGGGCCGGCATATCGACAGCCATTGCGCCACCAGCAATCATCAATCCTGCTGCTGCAACCATACTTACTATCATAGTTCTCATGTTTCCTCCATTTTAATTTAGACATGATCAAAGTATCGTAATGCACTACTTGGTACTGAAACAAACTACATCTTAATTACCGCAGGCTTATTTTGGTCATACAAATATTACGTACTAATATTATTAAGGCTAATTCAATATTAAAAATTATATCTGAACTTAACTTAAAACATGTATCAAGAATACACGTATATATGTTGATGTAAAAAAGGCAGATTGTCAAGAGGTATTTTCCGGTGGCTAATCGCAATGCTGAGATGTCTGCCATTGGGCAGGCCAGCTCATCGCTCCTTCCTTCTCTGCACCCTGAAGTTCAACAAGACCAGCGTGACCAGCAACAGCATAGCCACCGCGTTATGCAGTACAGCGCCCGCAAGCGGCAACCCGAGCAGCACATTGGCGATGCCGAGCACAAACTGAAACACAACCAATCCCAGTATGGCCTTGCCAATTTTGTGCAGCCCCTTCACCGCCATGACCCTGAAGGACAGCCAGCTCAAGTAGAAAAGAGTGAGTAGTGCGCCAGCTCGGTGCATCCAGTGCATCGCCGTCAGTTTTTCCACGGAAAGCGGCGGTCCGTATCTAACCAGGCTATATGAAAAATCCATCGGCGGTAGCAGCGAGCCTTTGCAAAGAGGAAACTCGGTGCAGGCAAGAGCGGCGAAATTAGAGCTTACCCAACCCCCCAGCATGATCTGGATTAACACCAACACTAGGCCAAGCCGCGTAAAGCCGCGCCAGCTCTGCATCACGTCAGCACCAACCTCTCCAACCGGAGCCATATGGCGCAATGCGATCCACACCAGCATTATTAGCGTAGCACTCCCGCCCGCAAAATGTACCGGGACAATGACCGACCGCGGCAGATGGGAGAAAGCCCAGATGCCAAATGCCGCCAGAAATGCCATTAATCCCACCAGCAAGGTCGGCAGCAAAGGGGATTGCCGCAACTCGTTGCGCTTCTGCCACGAAAGGCCGCATACTGCGATAGTCAGGATTCCCAGAAGCAACCCCACCATGTTCTGCAACTTCCACCGCCAAGAGGTATGGTCGGGCGCAGCATCGACGTGGGAAGGCTGCCTTTCCTTCTGCGCATTTTCCTCGTAGCAAGCAGGCCAATTGGCGCAGCCAAGACCAGCATCGGAAAGGCGCGCATATGCACTGAACACCACCGCACAATAGGCGAGAATGCAAGTCACCAGAACAAGTTTCAGATACATACGATACTCGCTTTGACCACGGCAATTGATGTTACGAAGATATTCATTTATATCCTTTCACCTTGCATCAGACTGTTTCCAACAACGAATTAGCGAAAAAAGACAGAGGTCAGGCACCACATGGCAACTAACTTTTTTTGTGGCTTTTAGGCTATCATGTATAATGTGTACATCTATTAGTGCTGCTATAAATATGCTCCCGTGCCAATTAGTGCCATGTTGAATCCTGGCTCCGGGCAAGATAAAAGAAATCACCATGCAAACTGACAAAAATGCTTTCTGGATTGCTGTCGTGCGATTTGATCGTGCTTCCGCAATATACGCCCGCCGCTTCATTTTATGCAACATCACCTGAAGGAAAGATTCGCATGGATGATTGCAACTACGGTTCTTGCGATGAATGCAGGCGTGCCACCGGAAGCAAGGGTGTTTCATAGCCATACATTAGGAGGAGCTTACTGCATCCAAAGTAGCGCCCTGCATATTGACGAGGAGTACGGAATGCGAATATTCGACTATGAAACATGCGTCCAGGCTGAAAAAATTCAGGCAACCTTTTTTCTATCAGAATCCGGGATACAAAAAACCTGGCTATTGACAGTTATTACAAATAACAAACATTGGTTACGTGACTATATTTATTTACATGATCGTTTCCATTTGTCTGCCTGCCGGCCAGGCCGGCTTATCAGCATGTCTTGACCTATATCAATATGCATTTTTCTTGTCTGCTATGCCCTGAATTTTACTGAACTATTCATGCTTGTGATCAATGGCACTCTCTGATTATATCCTTACGTTCGGTCAACACATGTTGCAGCAACATGGCGAACGGGTGCACAAGATCGCGCTCGATGGGGGGCTCACCTGTCCCAACCGCGATGGCGTAAAGGGGATAGGGGGATGCACCTTCTGCAACAATGCCTCATTCAGTCCGAATGGGCGTAAACCTCCCACGCTTTCCGAACAGATCAAACGCGGCAAACACGTCATTGGGAAGCGCACACGGGCACGCCGCTTCCTTGCCTATTTTCAAGCCTATACCAACACCTACGCAGATGTCATCGAACTGGCAGCACTCTATGAAGAGGCATTGTCCGAACCGGATATGGCAGGCCTGTCCATCGGTACACGCCCTGACTGCGTTCCCCAAGCAGTGCTGGATTTGCTGGTGAGCTATCAACGACGCGGCTTGGTGGTGTGGCTGAACTCGGATTGCAATCGGCTTTCGACGAGACCCTCAAGCTGGTAAACCGCGGCCATGGCCTGAAGGAATATGAGAAAACGGTGATGGCTGCAAGAGAATGTGGTATTCCGGTATGCACCCACCTGATCATCGGCTTGCCGGGCGAAACGGAGCGCCATTTCCACGCCTCGCTCGATACCGTTCTTGCCTTGGGAACAGACGGCCTCAAGATACACCCTCTGCATGTGGTCAAAAACACCCTGCTGGCGTCAGAGTGGCGGCACAGCGAATACGTAACTGAACTCTTTGAAGCGTACCAGACATAA
>CAVRKV010000003.1:0-152277 GCA_963721755.1 uncultured beta proteobacterium | reverse complement strand
ACCGGGCATCGTCCGCCATCGGACTGGAAGAATAGCAAAATACAACAAGGAGAATTATTGTACCCAGTCACCCTGGTTAATTGGTACGACGCTACAGCCTACGCGAAATGGGCAGGTAAGCGCTTGCCTACCGAGGCGGAATGGGAAAAGGCGGCGCGCGGAACAGACGGAAGACGTTGGCCATGGGGCAATGAAATGGATCCATCCCGCTTGAATACTTACTACAATGTTGGGTCGGCGACTAATGTGACAGCCTATGCCAATGGCGTCAGCCCATATGGCGTTTTTGACATGGCTGGCAATGCCGATGAATGGGTTGAAGATGATTTTCTTCCATACAAAGGGACAGATGCCGCCGCAGAAGTGTTTCAGGGTAAGGTGGCGCAAGTCTTGAATCCTGAGGATCGTGCCATGAAGCTATCCGATATGGTCCCGGTGAACAAGCAATACAAAGTTCTGCGCGGTGGGTCATGGAAAGGTGATCCTTTTTCCACCGCTTCATATCATAGAGATTTTTCCTGGGCAAATTATGCGTCGGATTTTTATGGATTTCGCTGTGCATCCGACTTGGGAAAATAAACGATATAACGGAGGTTTATGATGAACCAAATTTGGATGAGAATCATCATGACGTTGCTTGGTTCAGTTGGAGCCCCAGCAGCACAGGCGGCGGTTGACAGCTACCGTTTCGCACACGTTACCATTGCAACACCTTGGTATATTTTCCTATTTTTATTGATGGGGGTTTTTGCTCCTTTTGTTTTAATGGCTGTGCTGGCTTGGCGCAATGCTGCGCGCAAATCCGAGCAAGATGCTGAGGAAGCCGGACATGAACCTTTCGTAAAGTAGAGAACCTATGCCACACATTACAACAATGTTTTTCAGAGCGTCATTTCTTCGCTTGGTAGTGATTATATTGGCGGCATCGCTGTCGATACTGAGCTTGCTCCCTGCATATGCGGAAGACACATCCCAATCGGGGGACAGCGCACAGATTTTACAGGCTTTCAATCGGCAGCATAGAGAAGCAGAACACGCAAAATCGATAACCGAAAAAGACAAGCAACGCATCATGTTCTTATTGGGGGCGGTGCTTATAACGCTGGTTCTGATCACCGGTGGTTTGGGGGTCGCCATGGGTCTGTATGGGAAACATGTTTTCGTTGCGCATATGGTATTTGCCGGCCTCAGTATAACTATGGCGATAGTCCATGCGATCGTGGGACTGGTATGGTTTTATCCATTCTAGTTTTTTGAATTCCTGATTTTTGTCCATTCATTGTTCTCCGCGATAGCGCCAAGTAAATTTTCATTTGGCTAACCACACACTACCCGGCATGACTCTTAGAGCTGTACCGGTTCAGCCTAATATCTAGGTTTCCAATAATCTAACCAATCTTTTCATGTCACACAACCCACTACCTGGCTTGAATCCCGAAACTACAAGCAGGATCTCATGGTGGTGGTTAGTGGCCGCGCTTTATTGCCTGTCGGGTTTGACCAGTCTTGCATTTGAGGTGCTGTGGGCGCGCATGTTGTCCGTGCAATTTGGAGTAAGCATATTCGGCGTAGTGCTCACTGTTGCGGCTTTCATGATCGGGTTGGGGCTGGGCAGCCTGGCAGGGGTGAAATGGGCAAAACAGTGTACCAAGCCGTTGGTTCTGTTTGCAATGCTTGAGATCGCAATCGCACTCTATGCCTTGCTGCTACCGAACCTGATTCATTCGGTTAGCGGATGGCTGGAAGGTATTGCGGTTCAGCTGACATTAGCGCAATGGTATCTTCTGCAAGGGGCGGAGGCCTTGTGTTTGCTGGTAATTCCAGCATTTGCAATGGGATTGGGATTTGCGCTGGTGTTGAAAGCTGTAGAACGTACTCCGCTGTCGCTGGGAAAACTGTATGGGCTGAACACGATAGGAGGAGCTGCCGGAGCACTGTTCCCGCTGTGGAGTTTGCCGGTATTAGGCTGGATCGATTCGGTAAGGATCATGGCCTTGCTTGGATTGGCGGTCGGTGGTGCGGCATTAGTCTTGTCGCGTTTTGTTCGATCCGGTGACGATACGAATCAGTCTATAGCGAATACCAGGCAACCGCGCCCTCCTTTAATTGCCCTGATCATGTATGCAGGAATCGGAGCGGGCAGCATCATGCTGGAAGTCGGCTGGATAAGATTGTACGGCATGATCATGCTGCGCACCGAATATGTACTCGGGGTGATCCTGTCGGTATTCCTCCTTGGAATCGCGCTTGGCAGCTTGTTGTTGCCGCGCATTCACAAATACTGGATGACTGTATTGATGCCGCTCTTGGCAGGTGGGGGCATATTACTTGGTTTGTACTTGCTTCCGGCTACCTCCGCTTGGGTAGAGCAGAGCCAGTTCCAGTCATTTTTTTTGGCACTGTGGTCGCAAGCACTGATGCTGGGAATATTTACCCTGCCGGCTACGCTGGCTTTGGGGGCCTGGCTGCCATTATTGGCCAGTCGGTTCGGCAATGCGGAGGCAAGTGGCGTATGGTTATACGGGGCTAACTGTCTGGGAGGCGGGGTCGGTGCAATTATTGCCTGTTTAATGTTCATTCCCTTGTTTGGCAGCGCGGCAACGGTTGCATTGGCCGGCCTTGCAATCACTGCATTGGGTTTGATATGGGTCAAGTCACGTTGGGCTTGGCTGGCATTTGCAGCAATGCTGTTGTTGGCCTTGCCTTTACGCAGTATGCCGCCTGTGCATGAGCTGTTGCCGAAAATCGAAGCCAATAGCCGGGATCTGTATTTGTACGAGGATGCGATCTCCCTGACGCATGTAGTTGAGCAACAGGACGGCCAGCGCGTACTTTTGAGCGATTTGCAGCGTATGGATGCTTCCACCGAACCAAGTGCGGTGGAGATACAAATGGATCAGGCACGGCTCGCGTTGCTGCTCCATCCCGCTCCTCACAGTGTGCTGTTCCTGGGGCTGGGAACTGGAATTTCGATGGCAGGGTCATTGAATTTTCCGGATTTGCAGCGTAACGCGGTGGAATTATCTCAAGGGTCGATTTACGCGGCCAAGAATTGGTTTGCGCCGGTAAATGGCAATATCATGGATCAAGCGCAGATCAAGCGAGACGACGCCAGGCATTTTTTAAGCACGACACAGTACAATTACGATGTGATCGTCGGTGATTTGTTTCATCCCGATCTGGCGGGAATGGGTTCTTTGTTGTCCGTGCAACAATTCCAACGGGCGCGAAACCATTTGAATACCGATGGTGTATTCATACAGTGGCTGGCACTCAACCAGTTCGATATTCAATCGCTCGAGGTTGTTCTGCGCAGTTTTAAACGAGTGTTTCCAGATGCCCAATTGTTTATGGATGGCATGCATCTGGCCTTGGTTGGCCCAAGGCAAAAATTGTCTGCCAGCGCAATGTTGGAAAACTTGCACAGGTTGACGGTGCAAGAGCAGTCACAGGTTACAGGTGGCGAAGGTGCGTGGACCTGGCTGGGCCGTTATTGGGGGCCGATTTCTGAGAGTAGCGGACCAGTGCAGGATGAGTGGGTGCCGTACATCGAGTTCAAGTTGCCGCGCGCGCGTTATGACGGAACCGTTAACCTTGCAAATCTGATGATGTGGTTGTTGCAGCAGCATCCTGACGCCAATGCTGCAATGAACAAATTGGGTATCGGTGCGGATGACAAAAGCCGTTTCGGGCGTGCCTATGTTGCGACCGAACTTGCCGTGCGAGCATGGGCCTCCTCGATTCAAGGAGATGCCGAAAAAGCGGGTGGCTTGATTTGGTTGGCTTATCAGGCGAACCCACAGGATCACTGGATTGACAATGCACTTGCTGATAACATGTTACAGTCGCTTTCACAGGCCGGACAACACGGATTGAGTGAGCGCGAGGCATTAAAGCGAATTCTGGAAGTCAATCCGGATTTTGTTGGTGCTATACGCGCTTTTTGGCATCTTGAACGGTTTGAAGGGAATGTGAAAGAGGCTGAACGATATCGTATACGTCTGCTTGCCATATCACCCCTGGACGGTGAAGCGAGAGCAGCACAATGAATTTGTTATAACTAGTACTGCACCAAAAGGTAGTCATGTCATCAAGTATTAACAAAACACTTTCCAGCATTCCTATCAAAGTTGTCGGTTCTGCAACGAGAAGAGGGACAGCCAATTTTCGATGGAAGCGGCGTGCTGTCCAGATGACCATTTTATTATTGCTGGTGCTGATACCGGTATCCGGATTGTTTCGGATCGACCCGGAAAATGGGGCCTTTGTGGTGTTGGGCTGGCAAATATGGTTTGCCGATTTCTTTTTGATATCCGGCCTGTGGATCATGTTAGCCAGCGCATTGGTTGCGCTGTATTCTGTTGCGGGAACCGTTTTTTGCGGGTGGGCATGCCCGCAGAATACGTTGGCAGAATGGGCAAACCATATGACCCACAAGTTGCTTGGCAAGCGCGCCGAAGTCAGCCTGACCGGTGAGGCGCCGAAAGTGGCGGCCGCCAAAAACAAGATATTGAACTGGTCTTTGCTGGGACTCTCGTTTTTATGCGCGGCGATGCTATTTGCATTGCTTCCATTGCTGTACTTTTATCCGCCGGATGTGGTGTGGTCTTTTATAATTTTCAGAACTGATACAAGATTGGCGGGTTCCTTATATTGGATCTATTCGGTATGGGTGCTGATTATCCTTTTGGATATTGCCGTGCTCCGTCACTTCTGGTGCCGTTTTGCCTGCGTCTACAGGGTTTGGCAGCATTCATTTAAAACCAAGGAAACGCTGCATGTAGTTTACGATGCCAGCCGATCAGATGAATGCGCAAAATGTAATTATTGCGTTACAACCTGCTTTATAGAGTTGGATCCGCGTAAAACAGAAATTTATGACAGCTGTATTAACTGCGGTGATTGCATCGATGCGTGCAATAACCTGCATGCTAAAAAAGATGGTGTTGGTTTATTAAGGTTTGAGCTGGGACAGCGTGAATCGGGCAAAATCCGTCAATTCCGCGATAACTCCATGTCGTTGTTGTCGCGATTCCGCTGGACTACTCCATTCGCAGCTCTGGGCGTCATTCTGTTCGCATGGGGGATCTGGTCATACCAGCCTTATCACATCTCAGTGGGGTATCTGGAAACGGCGCATAATCAATCGGGACGCGATTACCGTATCGAAGTTTCGAGCAAGCGATATCGCCCAACCGAATTGTCCATGTCGGTTGAAGGATTGCCACAGGATGATTTTACCCTGAGCAGTCCCAAGGTTGATTTAGCTTCAGTCGGGCGAAAATCGGTATTCCTTTCAGTGTCGCCTAAATTACAACGTGGCCTCTATCCTTTTGTGGTGGTGGTTCATTCCAATGATGGCTGGATCGGACGTTTTAATGTCCAGCATTTTGTTGAATAGGGGGAAATGTGATGGAACAGCATGATAAAAAATCGGAATTGAAAGATGAAGAGTCTCAGTGGGGTGAGCTACGCAAAGATAACTTTGGTTATGCCTCGGACAAAGAGCGTTTGGAAAAACGCGGCATGGAAGATTGGGAGTTGGTGGAGAAGATTCCGGAATCGCAACGGAATGTTCCTTACTGGTTCATGGCCGTAGTGGTGATTGTTTTGCTGGTTGGAGTGGGCCTCAGTTTTCCATTCTGGGGGCTGCGCCCGGGAGTTGTGGTGAAATGGACTGACTGGGTGAAGGATCCGGGATTTTTAGGATCGCTTGTATATATCGCAGTTGCGGCAGCATTCGTGTACTACATGGTGTATCTGTATGGTTCATCTGCCGGGGGCAGACTTGATTCCGATAAGGAAGAACGGGATAAAAGCAAAAGCGACAAACAAACCTGAGTGAGTATGGCTTCGGCCGTAATAAGTTCTACAGGAAACGTGAAAAAAATACTGACCATATTATTAAGTTTGATTGCGACAGGGCTTGCCGCTTGTAACGACGGGAGCGAGTTACTTTCTATACCTGCCCAGCACTGGAATGAAAATGTTGTGCGCATCGAGACCCATCCAAACCCACCGCTTGCCGGCATGTCCGAGATTGTCGTTGTTGTCACCGGCCCGCACGGCAAACCCGCAGGGGATATGACGGTGTCTCTTCGTGGAAACGAGACAATGCCCTGGGTGCAAGCGATTCAGGATGGATTTATTGGTGTTTACCGTCGTGCTGTGGATATTGGAGATGGTCCGACAGTGGTATTGCAAGTAAGGCTTCAGCAGGGGCCTGATCAGAAAATTTTGCTCTTTCCGCTTAAACTGGCAGCAGGCTAAGTCCAATCAGTTCTGCGAAGTGGCTATTTGTTTGTCGATGGATGTGGTTGTTATCGTCAGAATGACATTCGCAAGGTATGTACAGAAACCAACCGCCATTGTGGTGCCGGAAATCGCCATAACCGGACCGTAAAAGCGATGTATGGAAGGAATGTCCTGAGGATTGGAGTGCAATAACAGCCCCTCCCATATGCCAAATACCATTTGTATGATGTAGAAGCTATAAACACCTATAGTGACCCACCAAAAAGTATGTATAACCAACTTTATGGAATAAATTCTTTTTCCCGAGAAAATCGGCAGCAGGTAAAATGTTACACACATAGCCAGCAATACCACGCCACCAACCAGATTCATATGTGCATGAGCTAGCGGATCGATCATATGACCAGGGCCGCCGTAAGGGCTGCCAATCGAATCCAGCCATGCGCGAATAGGCGGCATGACCTGAAACATGCCATGAATAGTGCCTATGAAAAATGAAAAAACGGAAACCAGCAGAAATTTTAATAGATGCTGATGCAGAATATCTTTGCTCATAGGGTGGGGATGCATTTACAGCTAGCTTGGCGTCGTAGAACTAATTGATTGGGGCAACCGACCGCTAGTGTTTACGCGGACTATAAAAGAAAATGCCCGGCGATTGCCGGACACTTTCTAAACATGCTTAACAACCGCAACGCGGTTGAATTTACTTTTTATCGCCTTCGACGATGCGCTCAATTCCTAAACTGCTCAAGCTTACAGAAACTACGACTCCCAACAAAAAAATTGCAATTGGCACTAAAAGTTCAATTGGCATAGCGTATCCCCTTCATTACATGACTTATCAAAAAAGACATAAAACAACACACACTCATTCTCCCCCTACTGAATGGAAGTCTATCGGAATCCTTCCTTTCATGCAACTAATTGTGTACGGTCTATATGCATAGAGTGTATGCATTTTTAGCGATCAGATAATATTGCTGCCATTGCGTGCTTGCTGATAGAATTCCCGCTAAAGCGAAATACAGTGAATTTCCACATAAATCCGGGCGCTTGAGTGGAATTTGGCCAGCCGCACACTCTCTGGACACGCCAAAGAAGGTGTTACCAGGATATTGGGCCTAGCAGGGAATGCTAATTGTTGATGCAAAATATACGGCCGTAAATCCCCAACAATTTTTGTAAGCCGATTTGAAGGCGGCGACGTTCTGTCTCTAAAATTGGCTACATTTCTACGGGTAAATAATATTAAGATGAATAATTGGTTCCTGCGCATTCCCCCAAAATATTGGGCTTATTCCGCGCTTCTGCTTTGGGGTGCCCTAAGCTACATGTTGTTGAACAAAACACCATATGGCATTGATGAAGGCGCGGCGCGTGCATTATTGCTTGTCTGGTCGGTAGCTGACGATGTCGTGAGTCCGATTGTAACTTTGGGATTGCCTGATTTTCGTACGATATTCTTCGTACCTGTCGGATATTTATGGTCAGGGAATGTAGTTGCCGCGAAGATTTTTACATTGCTGGTAATGTCATGCGCAGTGTGGGGAATCCACAGATGGAGGCAGCATAGCGGGAATTCAGAAAGCGCGCTGCTGGCATCAGGATTGTTATTGATCTCCCCGCTGCTCATCGATCAAATTGACACGATTTCGGTTGCACCCTACCTGCTTGTTATTTTCGCGCTTGGCGCGTGGTCAGATCAAATATACCGTGAATCTCCTCAAGCCTTTGGCGGGATGTATTTCTTCCAGATTCTTTTATGTCTCATGAGTGTCACGCTTCACCCCGCCGGCTTGGCCTATCCGCTGGCACTTTTGTGGGGATGGTATAGAAACCCGGCTGATGCGAAGCATAAGATTTATTTTTTCAGCGGAATTGTTTTTGTCGTATTTTTTGCGCTTTTGTTAACTCTGGGTTGGAATCACACAGAGTGGTTCAGCAATCCTGTCATAAGCCTGTCAGGTTTGTTCTCGGGATCGTCAAGTGCCGAGGATGCAGGGATTTTCAGATGGGTTAGCGGAATTGGGATGATCGTTATCCTGCTATTGGTGATCTGGAAGCAGGCGGGTAACTTATGGGCGGATTTTCTCGGGCGCACGTTACTAATCGCGCTGATTATAGGTATACCGGCTGGTGATAAAACTTGGAGCATCATTGTTCTGGCGATTTGCTTGTATTGGGGCTTACCCTTGTTGTTACCGACTCGCACAGATTCGTCTGGTGGATTCTGGGGGCAGCGTGGAATTGCCATGACGTTGCTCTTCATTCTCTCGACCACGTTTATGATGGCTGATAAGACAAATTATCAAATGATGATAGCCGGTTACTTGTCACCACGCGACAGCCTGATCAAAACTCTGGCGGAGGACAGAGGTAACTTTTTAAGTGATGCACCCGGACAAAATCCTCCAGCCAAGAAGCCGGTTCGTGTAGCAAGTCAGTGGCCCGGACTTACCATGTTGGCATGCCGATGTGACGCACTCCCCTTGCCGCCATCCGCCAAGGACAGCGAAGGTTTGCTCGCAATGTTGCGCGGCGTGAATTATTTGATATTCGACCCGCGCGACCCCAATAATACTTCGCTCGCGCGTAATCTTGCCACAATGGAAGCGGGGAAAACAGAGACCGTCGCCTTGCAAAAAGGAGGCGTAATCGTTGAAATCAAGAATGCACCACCCGCGCAAAAACCGTGATAAAAAACATGTTTGTTGAGATATTAATCTATCTGGTTTCCGCGATTAGTGCGTTGTTCATAACTGGCTACTCGGTACATATGTTCATAGGTGGATTAGTCAGCACGGAAACCGAGTACCAGGTTATCACCATAGCCTGCATAATTGTTGTTTGTGTAACTGCCTATATGACTTGGGATGTTATTCAAAGACGCGCGGGGAAAAAGTAGAACCCCTCTACTTTGGAAGAGAAGACATATCTCTTACTCTTCTCTTACCCTACTTAAGGTGGCGCTTCAAAAGTGTTTGTACGGATTCGTATTGACTCACAGTTGCAAATTGCCCCCTGTGAAATACGAATTGCAATTGCTTTCCTGCACCATCCAGGCCGGAAATGCCAAAAGACTTACCCGAGTAATCGGGGTAGTAGCGCAGGTTTTTCACCAGGTCCACCCGGACGCCATTTCTTTGCACCAAACCAAGACTTTGCTCGCCTGCTTTGAGGCATACCGGTGCCGACGGTAAAAGCATCAAACGGGTTTTAAATATGCGGTTAAACCCGGCTATGAAAAAGAAACAGGTCAGGAAAAAAAATAAATAACCCATGTTGTGATCACCGCCATACCAGAAACTGGTGGCTATTGATGCAAGCGCTATCACCGTTGGAATGTAAAGCAATAAATCCCATATCATGCCTTTACGATCCTTAACGAGCTCAAATTGCATCGTCTCTGCCATATGCTTGTCCGCCATTTTCAGCTACTGCCACTTTAAACTTTTAATTTACTGCCACGATCAGGATTTGCACTACACCTCACAATATCTGTTTGATCGCCTCATCCAATTCCCCGTATAACATTCGCCCTGCGCGTTCAAAATGTACAATCCCATTTTTGTCGATGATAAACGTCCAGGGGTCGCCCATGACTTGGTAGGCTTTATACGCTTGAGGGTTCTCATACTGATCTATGTGGATAAATATCATTTGATCTTGATACTTATCCATGATTGCTTTAAGCATTTGAAGTTGTTCGTCACAATTAGTGCAATGACCGGGCGTTGCAAATTCCAGCACGATCGGCTTGCCGGTCAATAAGGCTTTATCGACCGAATACTGATACATCCGTGAGTCAGGTTGTCTATAAGTGGTGACTTTACTGAAGTTACCACCGACATCAGCCAAAGTTTTGGTGGGCAAACTTGGAGCACGCTCGCCAACAGCGAAGCCCGCAGACAGCCTCTGCTCGCACCCATCCATCAAGCCCGAAAGAACAATCCAGCAACAGACCCGCAGAAACAATCGCATGTTCATGTCCGCTTTTGCCATCCAATCGCTGTTTTATAAAGGTTATAACCCCAGATGATGTTGGCCGTCAGTACCAGCATCCCAAATATGCCGACGAAAGCAAGTAAGTGACTGACCAGCCTTTCGGTATCTTCTCCAGTACTCAACCCCCCAACCAGGCCTGCAGAAAGGAAAAATACCACCATCCCGATCAGACCGAAGTTGTGCATCCAGAAATGGATCTTTACCAGGCGTACACTGTAGATCGGACGACGGGAAACGGCGGGGACCACATAGTACAGGGCGGCGAATATTGCCATCTCGACCCAACCCAACAAATTGATGTGCCCATGTGCCAAGGTGATTAAGCGCCCGTGCGCGCTATAATCCACAAAATGCCGGAACGCCGGAACGCCCCCCATAATCGCACCCCAAGAGAAACCGATGATGCTGTAAATTATGCACGCGTATACAAACCACAATAGGTACTTGGTGAAATCCTTGCTCTGTGATGCGCTGTGTTCAATGCTTTCCGTCATGCTGCCCCTCTTGTGAATTTGATTTCATCCAATCACGAATATCTCTATATTTGCTTCTCCAGCCGTCGGGAGTCCACATATCAAGCATGGCATCAATAAAACTTGATTCGCCCTTGGGGGGCTCGAAAGATGAAGAGGATCCCTGGTCAGATTTCAGTTCGGACAGGAAAATTGCCATGTCATGTAAATCCGCATCTGGAAGAGCGGACACATAAGCCGCGTCCTTGGGCGGCGCGCCATGATCCAACGTCTTCGCTCCATAGGTTTTTTCAGGCTCCTTGAGAAAACTGTAGAAATAGTTTACGTCATGCTTTGAACCTAGCCCATCCAGGCTTACACCCATGCTGGTTCCGCTACCAACAGCTCTGTGACAGGTGTAACAGTCGCTTTGCTGGTAAATCTGATAACCACGCAACCCGTCAGCTGAAAAATCGAAATGCGTCAAAATGGGAAACAACGGTTTATCCGAGTTATGCCTGACCGTTTCCAGTACGGTAAAGTTAATCACAGTGATGAGCACGAGCAGCGCAATTATTCCAAAAAGTATCTTTTCTCCCTTTTTCATCTATCACCAATCCTGAACCGGCATAAAGCCCGTGTAGAGTTACCGAATGTCATCAATGACTCTTAAAGTAAAAAAGACCGGCCTGCGTAGACCAGTCTCCACTAAGTTTCCCGCACCAATGTGCTCGGTGCGGGATTATACAGAAATCAAAAAGCTTATCGAACTATCTTTACGTTCTGCAAGACAGTCTTGTTGTCAATCTCCATCCCGTCCCCCGAAGTGCTATCGGCTGCTTGCGACAGGAAGGCTGCGGCATTATGTATATCTTCATCGGATAAATTCCTGGCAATCGCTTGCATTTGTCCCATCGGGTCATTTGCACGAGAGCCATCACGCCAATGTGTCAATTGATTGACAATATATACATATTTCTGTTGGCCAATCTTGGGATAAACCGGATCGGCACCTCGGCCATTAAAGCCATGGCAGGATTGACAGGCAGAAACTTTGCCCTCCACCCCGTAACGAACCAGTATCTGGCCCTTGTATGCCTCACCTACTACCGTCCCGTTGGCTTTAAGATCTTTGAGGTCAGAAAGCTCGGCATCCCTTGGGAAGCTGTTCTCATAGGCAGCCAAATCGCGCTTGTCCTGAACGCTCAGTCCTTTTGCGATACCATTCATCTGATCCATCGTCAGGTCTTTGCGTTTGTCTTCAGCATAATTGGTCAGTTGCTTGACGATATATACGTACCCAACATTAGCAAGCCTGGGCGAACCCATCGCATCATTGCCCATTGCTTTATCGCCGTGGCACGTGGAACAAGCAGGTACGCCGGCATCAGGTTTGCCATTTTCGAAGATATTTTTCCCATTGGTGACATTTGCCGTTACAGCTCCTTCTTCAGCAAAACCTGCACCTGAAAAAGCCAGCATGACGACCGCACCCCAAAATACTATCGCCAAATTGGATAAGTTACGCATGTATCCCCCCATTCTAAAATTTTTAAATTACCTGCCTTTTTTAGCAGGCTAACACGTTTGTGCTGCTTGACCGGGCAAACAATTCAGGAATTTTTCTTCATCAGAAAATAAGCCAAGCCAAATAAAAACCCAAAAATAACGACATACATCAAGAGAACTTCGCTGGTTGTTGTGGATGGTTCTAGCATGTTCGCTCCTCCGTCTATGATAGTTATAAAAAACTTGCGGCCCCAAAATAAATTTCAAAACACTTTCTAAAATAAGGACACAGTAAATACTAGCACCAAGAAAACCATGAGGCAAGTGGGTTGTTTTAGCATATTAAGAAAAGCGGCAATGATCCCGGGAAGAATCAAATCGTTTAATTCAGAGCTGGAAGGGCTTGCACAGCTATGTCCGGAGCTGGATTTGATAGGTCAAATAGGTGAATCGGGCCGGATGTTTCGGGTGTCTAGGGCCATGAGACGAACAATACCTGAGTGCTGCAGTTGGGAATTGATGCTTAATTTTAGCTATATTCCAAGCCAGTATGGAAGCTTAAAATGGCATAATGTGCAAATATTGATGGAGGCATTATGGGTAATTCACTCAATCACATGATAGTGGATCTGGAACTGATACGCAGGCTGGATAAAAACGGTCCGCGCTACACTTCTTATCCGACCGCAGATCGTTTCGTTGAAACTTTCAATGCTGCAAACTACGGCGAATGGTTGGCAAAACGCGAAAGCGACGGAGTGGCGCGTCCGCTGTCGCTGTATATCCATATTCCGTTTTGCAATACGCTATGCTTTTATTGTGCCTGCAACAAGGTGATCACCAAGGATCGCAGCAAATCCGCCGAATACGTGCGGTATTTAATAAAGGAAATGGCGATGCAGGCGATGTTGCTCGGGCCGGATCAGGTCGTGGAGCAATTGCACTTTGGCGGAGGCACGCCGACGTTTCTGAGCGACGACGAATTAAGACAGGTGATGACAGCGATCCGCCAGCACTTCAAACTCGTTAAGGACAGCGAATATTCGATCGAGATCGACCCGCGCAAGGTCAGCGACGAGACTATCGCGCTGCTTGGCGAGGCGGGTTTTAACCGCATCAGCATCGGTGTGCAGGATTTTGATGACGAGGTACAGCGTGCGGTGAATCGCATCCAGAGTGAAGAAGAAACGTTGCGGGTGATACATGCGGCGCGCGCCAATGGCTTCAAGTCGGTGAGCATCGATTTGATCTACGGCTTGCCCAAGCAAACGCTGGAGGGTTTCGGCGTGACGCTGGACAAGGTCATCTCAGCCGATCCAGACCGTTTGTCCATTTATAATTATGCTCACATGCCGACCATCTTTAAGCCGCAACGGCGCATCCATGAAGAGGACTTGCCTGGGCCGCAAACAAAGCTGGATATTCTCGACATGGCAGTGAATAAGCTGACCCATGCGGGCTATGTGTATATCGGCATGGATCACTTTGCCAAACCGGAAGATGAGCTTGCCGTGGCACAACGAGAAGGCAGGTTGCATCGCAATTTCCAGGGTTATTCGACCCATTCCGACTGCGATCTGGTCGCACTCGGCCTCAGTGCCATCGGCAAGATCGGTCCGACCTACAGCCAGAATTATCGCGAACTGGAAGATTATTACAATGCCATGGACCGGGATGTATTGCCCATCATGCGCGGCATGGAATTGAATGCAGACGACTTGGTGCGTCGCGCCATCATTCAGGCCTTGATGTGCCACTTCGAGCTGACCAAGGAAACTTTCAACAGCGATTTCCAAATTGACTTCGACAGTTACTTTTTAACCGAACTGGAGGAGTTGCGTGAATATGAAAGCGAAGGCCTGTTGGAGATTTCTCCCCGGCAGATCAGAGTGACACCCAAGGGACGCATGCTGATACGCAACATATGCATGGTGTTTGACAAATACCTGCGCACTCGGCAGGAACACGCGCTCTATTCCAAGGTGATTTAATCCCCGGATGTATTTTCAGGGCGCAGTCCCGCCCTCTGCCAGCAGTCTCTCCGTTATAATCAGGCACTGATTTTTCGTGGGGCGATCATGAACAAAATCCTCAAATACGGCTTGTTGGGTACTGGCGCTGTTGTCGGCATTGCCGTGGCGGGAATCGCTTACGTGGTGGTGACCTTTAATCCCAACGATTACAAGCCACAGATCATTCGGGCGGTGAAAGCAAGCAAGCAGCGCAATCTGCGTCTGGATGGCGACATCAAACTGTCTTTCTATCCGAATATCGGCGCCAGTCTGAGCAAGGTATCGCTGTCCGAATTCAGGAATGACAAGGAATTTGCATCGATCGAATCCGCGCGTGTCTCGCTCGCACTGATGCCATTGTTGCGCAAGCAGGTTGTGGTGGACGAGGTGGCGGTGAGCGGCCTGAAAGCGACGCTGATCAAACACAAGGACGGCACGACCAACATCGATGACTTGCTGGGTCAAGCCGAACAAAAACCGGAACAACAAAAGCCAGACCAACAAAAGCAGGTACAACCGAAACCAGGACAACCCAAGGCCGAACCGCCCAAGGATGAACGGCCCAAAGCCGAACAACAGGCTCAGGAACAACAGAAGAAAGCCGCCGCCCCAGTTGTCAAATCCGACATCACTTCCATATCCGTGGAAAAAACCAGTCTTGGCTATCGCGATGAAGGTAGCGGTGCACAATATTCGATAAATGATCTGAATCTCAAGACCGGGCGCATCGCGATCGGTGTGCCGAGCAAGATCGAATTTTCGGCAAGCCTACAGGCCAATCAGCCCAGGCTGGATATAAATACTAAACTGAATACCACGCTGACTTTTGATCTGGACAAACAGAAATACCAGTTGCAAGGTCTGGATCTGCAGGCCAGCGGCGAAGTGCTGGATATCAGCAACCTTAAAGTGCAAGCTAGCGGCGATCTGAGTGCGGACTTGGCTACACAGGAATTCGCTGCGAAGAAATTTTCCTTGAACGCAACGGGCATGAAAGTCAAAGATAACTTCGAAGTTGTGCTGGATGCACCTTCGCTGAATCTCACCAAGGACAAATATTCCGGCGACAAGCTTACTCTGAATGCCAAGCTGGATGCGGCTTTCGGCAATATCGCCGCAAGCCTGTCGCTGCCCGGTGTGGAAGGCAACGCGCAATCGTTCAAGGTCAGCGCGCTGAGCCTGGATATGGATGTGAAACAGCCTGAACAGGCGTTCAAGGTGAAGCTCAGTTCGCCGCTGTCTGGTAATGTCAAAGCGCAGCAATTCAATTTGAACAACCTCAGCGTGGCAGTGACTGCCACTGGCGACAAACTGCCGAACAAATCGGTGAGCAGCGAGATGAAGGGCAGCGTGCAGGTGGATGCGCTGAAGCAAAGCGTGCAGGCAAATCTCGCCGGTGGATTGTTGCAAAGCCAGATCAAGGCAAAAGTGAGCGTGAAAGGTTTTGCCGAACCGGCGATAAAGTTTGATATGGATGTGGACCAGCTCGATGCCGATCTGTACCTGCCGAAAGCATCTGCTGCCGCCACCTCGTCAACTAAAGACCATGCTGCCACCGCCTCCGCGCCGAAATCAACAGAGCCGGAGCCGCCGCTGGATATGTCCGCGCTGCGTACACTCGAGCTGGACGGCAGCCTGCGCATCGGTGCACTGAAGGTAATGAATGTGAAATCCACCCAGCTGCAAGTGGGTGTGAAAGCGCTTAACGGGCTGGTGAACATCAATCCGCTGTCCGCCAAACTGTATCAGGGCAGCATGAATGGCAGCCTGAGTGTGAACGCTCAAGCCACGCCCAAAATGGCCATCATTAATAACCTAAATAGTGTCAATATCGCCGCACTGACAAAAGATGCCGCCAACCTCGATATGCTGGAAGGAAAGGGCAACATCGGTGTGAACCTCACCATGCAGGGCAACACCGTCAGCGCAATGAAGAAAGCGCTCAATGGCAACTTCTCGCTGAACGTGTCCGATGGCGCACTCAAGGGCATAGACATCGACAAGAAAGTGCTTGCCGCGCAAGCTTTACTCAGCAGTGGCATTAGCGCGGCCAGCGAAATGCAAGCAGCCAACCCGGACGAGAAGACAACATTCAAGGAATTCAAGGCGACTTTCAAGGTGACCAACGGCGTTGCGCATAACGACGACCTCTCGTTGAGATCGGAACAGGTCTGGGTCACCGGGGCAGGCGATATCGATATCGGCACCGACAGCATCACCTATCTTGCCAAGGCTGCCATCGCCAGGACTTCCGACGGCAAGGGCGGAATCACCGTGCCGGTGCATGTCAGTGGCACCTTCACCGATCTGAGATACAAGCTGGATTATGGCGCGATGGTCAAGGAAGCGGTCAAGCAGAAAGTGGATGCGAAGAAGGAAGAATTAAAGAACCAGTTGCAGGATCAGCTCAAAAATAAATTGAAAGGGCTGTTCAAGTGAATGGAGTCCATGCCCGCGACAAGCCGTTCGCGGGCCGCTTCGACAGGCTCAGGACAGGCACGGCCCGCCCCTACAATTATTACTGCTGTTGAATGCATAGTTTCCCGTCCTGCCTGATCGCCTGGCAACGCGTGCACGGCCGCCACGATCTGCCTTGGCAGGGCGCGGATGCCTACCGCGTGTGGCTATCCGAGATCATGTTGCAGCAGACGCAGGTCGCCACCGTCATCCCGTATTTCCAGCGCTTCGTCGCTGCGTTTCCGACCATAGCCGCACTCGCGGCTTCCAGCGAAGAGCAAGTGCTCGCGCACTGGAGCGGTCTCGGCTACTACGCGCGCGGACGCAACCTGCACCGCGCTGCACAACTCATCGTGGAAAAATATCAAGGCGAATTTCCGCGCCAGTTCGACCAGATCATCGAACTGCCCGGCATCGGCCGCTCCACAGCCGCGGCGATCTGCGCGCTGGCCTATCACGAACGCCGCGCGATACTCGATGGCAACGTCAAGCGCGTGCTTGCGCGCTATTGCGGCAGCAGCGGATCACCCAGCGAGAAGGCGGTGGAAGCACAGCTGTGGCAACAGGCTGAAGCGCTACTCCCTCCCCCATGCAGGGGTAGGGTTGGGGAGGGGGTAGAAATGCTGCCAACTTCTACCCCCATCCTAGTTGCCCCCTCGCTTCACTCTCCCTCCTTGCATGAGGGTAGGGACTTGTCGGTGACTGGGATAAATAACGACATCGCAACCTACACCCAAGCCCTCATGGACATGGGTGCGACGCTGTGCACACGCAGCAAGCCGAAGTGCGATGTGTGTCCGGTGCGCAGCGATTGCGTTGCTTTTCAAAGCGGTCGAGTGAACGAGTTGCCCACACCGCGACCGCGCAAAGCGGTGCCGGAAAGACACACCACGTTTTTATTGCTGATGCACGGCAACGACATCCTGCTGGAGAAACGTCCCGGCAGCGGCATATGGGGCGGGCTGTGGTGCCCGCCGCAGTTCGATGATGAGGCTGCAGCGAAGGATTGGTTCGTGCGCAACGGAATGACTGCGAGTCATGGAGAAAGGCTGGCGAAATTCACACATACCTTCACTCATTTCAAATTGCATATCACGCCGCTGAAGATTCAACTCGCGCGTAAACCTTTGCGTGCTGCGCAACCGGGGAGTGTGTGGCTGGATGTGGAGGAGGCGTTAAGGGCGGCGATACCGACGCCAGTGAGAGCGTTGTTGGAAAAGGTTTGCCGGGGGTAGCCCGGCAGCTAGTCACTTTTCTTGTCTTGCCAAGAAAAGTAACCAAAAGAAATCGCCCCCGGTTTGCCGCCCTTCGGGTTCCCTCGATCATCTGCAAGCAAGCGGGGCTGCGCAACTCGCACGATCCGCTAGGCGGCCACGTGCTCAAACAGTGCTCGCCCAACCCCACCGCTTGTTTGCGTCTGATCGAAGCGGCGCACAGGGGAAGAAGAAACCCAAAACCGTTAAGTAGGGCGAGCAACAAGTTGCCCACCGATTATTGGAAGGCCGTGTGGGCACGGGATGCGCACTACCGGACTGGACTGGCGTATGATGCTTGTATTCTATGTTTTCAAACTTTTCATTTATGAAAACTCAATTCGAGAAGGCTGATTTCTTACTCCGTTTATTTACGTTTATTGCTCTTGTTGCCGGGGGAGCATGGGCATTTTATCTTTACCATTTATCTGGTTCAGATAATTGGGGTATTAATATATCTCTCGAAACGAAAGTCCTGCCATACCATGATAAATTACGCCTTCTGGTGGTGCATGTTAAGTCAAAAAATCCACGCAGTGTCAATGTAGAGCTTCTTAGCAAGCTGGGTGATTCTTACAGTCTGCGTGTCAGAAGATTGCCGCCAGATGCTAAGGATGGAACCGTATTTGAGGAAGATCAGGGGAATTTAAACTTAATTAGTAAAATTGATTTAATGAAAAGTGCTGAGGGTGATTATGAAATATTGCCCGGCGCTGAAATGGACGATATGCGTGTTTTTGTCCTTCCAATTAACACTACGGTTTCCTTGTATGCTGATATGGAAATGCACAATGGCGAAGTAAATAAAAATGGGAAACCAGATACAGATTTTGAAGGTGCCTCCACCGTTGTTCGCATTGAGCCATAACATCAATGTACCGGAGTCAAATTGCTTTGCCTATGCGCTTCATGTTGGACTCGAATGATTCATTGTCCAATGAAGTGGGCACAACGTGCCCACTCTACGATTTTAAGGTTTTTGTTTTCGCTTTTTTCCCCTGTGCGCCGCCGAGTAGCGGAGGCTGGTCAGGGGATTTCGGCGAGGACTGTTTGAGCACGTAGTGCGAGTTCCGCAGCCGCCTGATCAGTTGAGCAACGCAGGGCACCGCGAAGCGGCGGCAAACCGGGGTCGCCTTTTCTTGGGTTACTTTATTTTGGCGAAGCAAAAGAAAGTAGCTTGCTGCCGGGCAACCCCCGGCGAAGTTGATCTTGATTGCTGGGTTACGCTATAAAGCTGTTAACCCAACCTACGCACAACTCCCGACAACTTCACTCTCCCCACTTCTTCATTAACATCTGTTCAACACCTAAATGATCGAGTATCCGCGCCACGACGAAATCCACGATGTCCTGCACGCTTCGCGGATGATGATAGAAGCCCGGATTGGGCGGCATGATGACGGCGCCGGCGTGCGACAGTTTGAGCATATTGTCCAGATGGATCGCAGAGAACGGCATCTCGCGCGGCACTAAAATCAGAGTGCGTTTTTCCTTGAGCATCACATCGGCGGCGCGAGCGATCAGGTCGTCACTGATTCCGCCGGCGATCTTGCCGAGCGTGCCCATTGTGCAGGGGCAGACCACCATCGCGTCGCCGGGGTTGGAGCCGGAAGCCATCGGCGCATACCAGTCCTGGATGCCGAATACTTTCAGTTCGCCGCTGAATTTCCCGAAGCGTTCCGCAAACATCTGCTCCGCTTCCTGCGGGCGATTCGGCAGCGTGAAATCCAGTTCCTGTTTGGCGACGATTTGCGCGGCCTGGGTATAGACCAGATGCACGCGCGATCCGCTTTGCAGCAGGCATTCGAGCAGGCGCATGCCGTAGGGCAGGCCGGAGGCGCCGGTGAAGGCCAATGTGATTGTTTTCATCGTTCAGTCTCCACCGAGAGTTGCTTCCCCTACCCTAACCCTCCCCCGGAGGGAGAGGGGATTGCTGTCATTATCCATAAAATGTGCCGCAATCAACCCGTTCACCGTGCCGAACGCCAGAGCGGCAGTGGCAAAGATGGGAATCAGGTAGGCGATGCCGGCATGCGGGATCAGCCACAGGTACACCACCAGCATCTGTCCGGTGATGTGCGCGAAAGCGGCATAGATGCTGTGGCTGACCGGGCCGAACCAGCGCGCCGGCAAATGTTGCGCGAAAGCCAGCACGAGCAGGCTGAGCACAGCGCCAGACAGGCTGAGAAAAAATCCCGGTGTCATAAAATTGCCAAATAGCAGACTGCCAGCCACCACGCGCAACAGCGATACCCACGCCGCCGCGCGCCAGCCGTAACGCGCCAGCACGATCAACGTGACAATGTTGGCCAGCCCCGGTTTGACACCGGGCAGCGGGGAGGGAATGGCGCTCTCAAGTATCGTCAGGCCGAGCGCCACCGCCGCCATGCGCGCGATGTGGTGGTCTTCGGCGGTTGTTTGTAAAAGGATGCTGCGAGTGTTCATATCTCTCATGTAAAAGCCTTGCAGAAGCGTAGTGAGCGGCTATGAGTGCAAGGAGCCGCGCAGCAAACGACGAGACAACACGCCGCTTGCGGCTTGTTGCGGCGTAAACTAACCTTCAGGTTATGTTGGAGCCACATATCGAATAGATAGACGAGGAGTGAGCGAGCACGCGACACCGCAATCTGGACAAGTGAGCTTATGCAAGGCTTTTTAATAGTTGAGGCTGTCATATTTCTTCCTGCTGCCGACCAATTCGACGCTGACCTGGTTAGGCAAACACAGCGCAATCTCGCCGGCCTGTTGCAGCCAGCCCTGGCGCACACAGTATTGGCGCGGGCTGGGATCGGAGGCGATGCGCGCCTTGCGCTGCTGAATACTGATGATGCTGATACCCAGCGGGCCGCGCACATCGATCTGCTGGTCGGGCGACAGCGGTACTACACTGAATATCTTTCCGCCGCTGCGGATGATGGCCTTGTCGGCAAGGTCGCCGCTCCATAGTTTGAGTGTCAGCAGTACGACGAAAATGCTGCCCAGCAACAGCGTCAGCCAGTCGCCCGGCTTGATATGCTGGAATGCCGTGCTGTACATGGCTTATTGCGGCAGTTCGCGATGGCGCACCAGCACTTGCTGCTGATGCTCGAAATAGCGTGCGAGCTTTTCGGCCAGATAGACCGAGCGGTGCTGTCCGCCGGTGCAACCGATGGCTACGGTCAGATAGCTGCGATTGTCTGCGACGAAACTCGGCAGCCAGCGTTCGATGAAATCGCGGATGTCGCGAAACATATCCTGTGCGCCGGGAATGTTGTCCAGAAATTCGATCACCTCGGGATCGCGCCCGTTGAGTAGGCGAAGTGTTGGATCATAGTGCGGGTTGGGCAGGCAGCGCACATCGAACACCATATCCGAATCCAGCGGGATGCCGTGCTTGTAGCCGAAGGATTGGAACAGCAGCGTCAATCGCGCACGGTCCAGCTTGATGAATTGTTTGATCCAGTTGCGCAAGGAATTGGCGTTGAGCTCAGTGGTATCGATGTGGTGGCCGATGTCGCTGATCTCGGCCAGCAGTTCGCGTTCATGGCCGACACATTCAGGCAAGGTGCGAACCCCGTCGCTAAGGGGATGCAGGCGGCGCGTTTCGGAAAAGCGCTTTACCAGCGTGTCGGTCTGGGCATCAAGGAACAGCACATGTACATCTACACCTTGCTGTTTGATCTGCTGCAACAGCGGCGGCAGACGTTGAACGCTGTTGGCGCTGCGCACGTCTATGCTGACGGCGATGTTGCTGTAACCTGCGCGTTGCAGGTGTTCCACCAGGGCAGCCAGCATGTCCGCCGGCAGATTGTCCACGCAGTAATAGCCGCTGTCCTCCAGCACCTTGAGCGCGATGCTCTTGCCGGAACCGGATAAGCCGCTGATCAGGAATAATTGCATCGTGCTTCTATTGGTCTTCGTGCAGTTGTTGTTCATGCCGCGCAATGAACTCGTCCATGCTGTCGATGCCGCGCTGCTTCAGAACGAAATTGCGCGCCGCCGCTTCAACCAGCACCGCGAGGTTGCGACCGGCAACCACCGGGATGTTCACGGTGCTGATGTTCACACCGAGGATTTCCTGGTGCGTCGCGTTGATGGGCAGACGTTCCATTTGTGACAGATCGCCGCCGGGCGGGCGATGCAAATGCACGATAAGTTTCAGGCTTTTTTTTCGACGCACGGCCGTTTCGCCGAACATGGTGCGGATGTTCAGCACACCCAAGCCGCGCACCTCGAGAAAGTCGCGCAACAGTTCCGGACAGCGGCCCTCCAGCGTATCCGGTGCGATGCGATGCAATTCGACGATGTCATCGGCGACCAGTCCGCTGCCGCGCGAGATGAGTTCCAGCCCGAGTTCGCTTTTACCGACCGCGCTTTCGCCGGTGATCATCACGCCGACACCCAGCACGTCGAGAAACACGCCGTGGCGCGTGGTGGATTCGGCCAGCCCCTTGACGAGATAGTGGCGGATCAGCCACATCAGATGCACACTGGCCTTGGGTGAGGCGAACAGCGGAATGTGTGAGCGGTTGGCAAAGGCGATCAATTCCGCCGGAATATTGTTCGCGCCTGCCACGATCAAACAGGTTGTGCCGTTTTGTTCGATTTGACGAAACGCGTCGTTGCGCTGGTCTGTGCTCAGATTGCGCAGATAACCCAGTTCGGTTTCGCTGAGCACCTGCACCCAGTTCGGGTGAATCAGGTTGAGATGGCCGATAAGTCCCTTGTTGGAAGTATTGACCTCGTCGCTGTCTATGCTGCGTTCGGTACCATCCGCTCCGGCAACGCGGCTGAGTTGCAGTCGTTCCTGTTTGTCTTCAAACAATTGCCGGACGTTGACCTGGCTCATGCCACGCTGTTCCAGTCATAGAACAATTGATAAATGCCGGCAGTGTCTTTGCAGTCAAACAGACGGTTGCGAAATTGCGTGTCGCTGAACATTTGCGCCAGCTCGCCAAGAATCTGCAGATGCAGATCGGTGGCGCGTTCCGGCACCAGCAATACGAAAATCAGGTTGACCGGCAGCCCATCCGGCGCATCGAATGGAATCGGATGAGCGGTTTTTACAAACGCTGCGGCGGCATCGCGCAGCTTGGCTATGCGGCCATGAGGTATCGCCACACCCTGGCCCAAACCGGTCGAACCCAGTTTTTCGCGGGCGAACAGGCTGTCGAATACCTGGCTGCGCGCGATCTGCTGGTTGTTTTCAAACAGCAGGCCGACACGTTCAAAGACACGTTTCTTGCTGGTGGATTCGGTGTCCAACAGGATATTGTCAGGTAGCAGGATTTTGCTGATCAGGTTCATTATGGGTGCTTGGATAAAAATGGGCGGTGTTACGACCGCCCGTTATTGACTACTCCGCTGCTGCGAATTTTCCGGAATCATCGTGGCGCCGGGCTGAAAGTTTGTCCTTGTGCCTCCGCACTTGACGGTCCAGCTTGTCCACCAGCAAGTCTATTGCTGTGTAAAGATTACCATCTTCGCATTCAACGAATAAATTCTTGCCACTGATATGCATGGTGGCTTCGGCTTTCTGTTTCAGTTTGTCAACGGAAAGAATGACGTTCACATCAATCACGACGTTGTCAAAATGGCGTTTGATTTTATCAAATTTTTCGGCCGCATAACCTCGAATGGCTGGGGTGATTTCCAAATGGTGTCCGGTTAAATGGAGGTTCATGGTTTGCTCCTTTTTTAGAGTGATTTACGGAGATTAACCGGGAGTATGCGTAATGCTTCCCGGTACTTTGCTATGGTACGCCGGGCGACGACTATGCCCTGCTGTGCCAAGATTTCTGACATGCGGCTGTCGGTAAGCGGCTTGCGCTGGTCTTCCGCGTTGACCAATTGTTTGATCAACTCCCGTATCGCCGTGGAGGAACAGGTGCCGCCGCTTTCCGTGGCCAGACCGCTGCCAAAAAAATGCTTGAATTCGTAGATGCCGCGCGGAGTCAGCATGAATTTTTGTGTGGTGCTCCGCGATACCGTTGATTCGTGCAACTCCAGCTCGTCGGCGATTTCGCGCAGCACCAGCGGGCGCATCCCGATCTCGCCATGCTCGAAAAAATTTCCCTGCCGCTCCACGATAGCTTGGGCGACGCGCAGGATGGTTTCAAAACGCTGTTGCAGGTTCTTGATCAGCCACTTCGCCTCCTGCAGTTGCGTGGCGAGTTGTGAGGAGTTTTTATCGCCGCGCTGTTGCAGGATGTTGGCGTAAATCTGGTTTACCCGCAGCTTGGGCATCGCTTCCACGTTGAGTCGTGCGCGCCATTTGTTTTTGTATTTTTCCACAACCACGTCAGGCACCACGTAATCGGCAATGCTTTGGCCAAACTCGGCGCCGGGTTTGGGGTTCATGCCCGTGATCAGGCTTTGTGCAGCGCGCAATGCTTCATCCGAGCAGCGCAGCAATTTCTTGATTCTGGAAAAATCGTGTGCAGCCACGAGGTCGAGGTGCTGGCTCACCAGGCGGATCGCAAGGTCGCGGTGGGGTGTGTCTTCAGGCAAGGCTTTAAGTTGAAGGGACAGGCACTCGCCCAGATTGCGCGCCGCCAGGCCGGGTTGGTCCAGGTGCTGCAGCTGCACCAGCGCGGTCTCCAGATCATCCAGCGTGATTTCGAGTTCGGCGGGCAGCAGTGTTACCAGTTCATCCAGATCTTGTGCCAGATATCCGTTCTCATCCAGCGCATCGATCAGCAAACCGACCACTTTGCGGTCATTGCTGTCCAGTGAACTGGTGGTCAACTGATTGTGCAGATGCGCGCGCAGGCTGTCCTGCTCGGCGGCTTGTTCGGGATAGGTTTCGTCTTCGTCATCCGTGCTGCGCGTCGTGCCGCCACCGGTATTCCAGTCGGCGGGCTCGTTGCCAAAAGTATCCGGGCCAAAATCGTCCGTGCCACGGTCATCGTCACGGGACTGTTCGGGTTCATCGGTGCTGGCACTGCTGCGCGGTGCCAAAGATGGGGAGTCAGGAGGAAAGATAACAGTTGCAGAGTCCTCGGCCACTTCCAGCATCGGATTTTCTTCCAGCATGCGCGCGACTTCCTGATGCATGTCCTGCGTGGAGAGTTGCAGCAAACGAATTGCCTGCTGCAACTGCGGGGTGAGCGTCAGTTGCTGGGAGATTCGAAGTTGGAGAGTGGGTTTCATTGCTCAGTGTCGCACCTGGGGAATCCTTGTGTCACAGTTTGAAGTGTTCGCCCAGATACACTTTCCTTACGCCTTCATTATAGATGATTTCGTCGGGCTTGCCTTCCGCCATCACCGAACCGGCATTGATGATATAGGCGCGATCACAGATGCCCAGTGTTTCACGAACATTGTGGTCGGTGATCAGCACGCCGATATTGCGTTCCTTGAGGAAACGGATGATTCTCTGTATGTCCAGGACGGCGATGGGATCCACGCCGGCAAATGGTTCATCCAGCAGGATGAAACGGGGGTCGGTCGCCAATGCGCGCGCGATTTCAACGCGCCGTCGCTCACCGCCGGAAAGGCTGACGGCGGCATTATTGCGGATATGCGAAATGTGAAGGTCTTCCAGCAACTTTTCCAGATGATTCTGCCTGTCGTCTTCAGAAAGGTTTTGCAATTCCAGCACAGCTTGAATGTTTTGTGCCACTGTCATGCGCCGGAAAATCGAGGCTTCCTGCGGCAGGTATCCCAGCCCCAGACGCGCACGGCGGTGGATCGGGAAATGGGTGATGTTTTGATCATCGATGAAGATCTCTCCGCCGCCGGCAGCAATCAGTCCCACGATCATATAGAACGTTGTGGTTTTACCCGCGCCGTTAGGACCAAGCAGGCCCACCACTTCACCGCTTCTCACTGACAACGATGCATCGTGTACCACGGTGCGTGAGCCGTATTTTTTTTTCAGTCCGATTGCGCGAAGTTCACTCATATTCATTTTGCTGGGCTAAGGGCCTTGCCGGGTATGAGGGGTTGTTGATCCTGTGAGGACGGTGCAATTTCGGTTTCTTTGGGTTTTGGTTGCAGCACGGCGCGCACCCGTTGCGGCGGGACATTTCCCGAATTTGCATCGTTGCCGTTCACCCGAAAGATTTCGCTCTTGGTGTTGTAAACGATATTGTCTCCGCTTACCTCATCAAGACCGCGTTTGAGGCGTGCTTTTTCGTGGAAATTCAACGTCTCGGTGCGCGTGTCATATTCTATGCGTTCGCCGTAGCCCTCTACGTACTGATCAAAACCTTCGCGTTTTTGCCGGAACTCGGCGGTATTTCCATATACCGTGGCGTGTTTGAAGCCGTCCTTGTCCTCTACCACGACGATCTTGTCGCCGCTTAGAAGCAGCGTGCCCTGGGATAATCGTACATTGCCGGTGAAAGTGCTGATCTGTTGCGTATCGTCCATCAGTACCTGATCGGCTTCCAGATGGACGGGCTGGTTTCGGTCGGCGAGTTCGGCAAAACAGGCTGGCGACCAAGGCAGCATAAAAACCGGCAACAAAAAAGTAGCCAAAAGCAGTTTGTTATTTGGTTGGTACATATTCGCTTCTAACTTGGGAAAGCAGTTTCAGGATGCGTGTCTTGCTGTTCATTTCCAATCCAATTGCATGCACGGTGCTATGCGCATCGGCGATGGTGACAGCGCGGTCAGTATTCGATAAATTCTGATCCGGAATAATATGCAAATATTCGGTATGCAGCGTAAGTTCATCTTGCTGCGCGTTCGACTCGCGCAACATTTCGACATTATCGCGCAGCAATATATCATCGCCATTGCTTGAAATAGTTCCGCTCATGGAGGAGGCATGTAATGTCGGATGTTCTGCAGAAATCATGGAAATATGCGGTTCTTCCAGCGTGGTACTGTCATCATCCGGGTAATGCAGCATTTTTTTTGCAACCATGATGAAACTCGGCACACCCTGATCATTCATCCTGGTCGCTGAAAAGTTCTCCACGATGGCATCGGGATCGTGGCGTGTGCGGTTGTCCGACTTGGCGGGTTCCGGCTGCGCCTGCTGGTTCAGCCAATAAACAGCTCCCAGCAAGCCAAGCAAAGGCAACAGCGGCAGCCAGTAACGGACACGGGAAAAGAAAATCATCGCAAATACGGAGCCAGTTGGGCACCCAGTGTGCCCTGTGCCGACATGATCATCTCGCAAGCTTCGCGCACCGCGCCATGTCCGCCGCTGCGTTGCGTGACGTAGGCGGAGTGTTCGCGCACCAGTTGCGGGGATTCCGGCACACTGATGGCCAGGCCGACATGGCGCATCACCGTGAGGTCAACTATGTCATCGCCCATATAGGCGGCGGCGTCCCGGGATAGTTTGAGCTTGTTGAGCAGGTCGACCATGGCTTCAAGTTTGTGTTCCACGCCCTGGTAGACGTGCGAGATGCCAAGGTTGCGCGCGCGCGCTTCGACGCAACGTGAAGTGCGCCCGGTGATGATGGCGACCTCCACACCGCTGGCGCGGAGCATTTTCAGCCCATGCCCATCCAGCGAATTGAAGCGTTTGAATTCTTCACCTGAATCGGAATAATACAGTCCGCCGTCGGTCATCACACCGTCCACATCAAACGCGATCAAACGTACCAGCTTTGCGCGGCTTGTCAGCATGGCTTTCCTCTCATCCGGATAAACCGGAAAATTCTGCGGGCCGGACTTCAGCCCTTCCTGACTAAATCACTTTCGCATGCAACAGGTCGTGCATGTTCAGTGCGCCGACCAGCCTGTTTTGTTCATCCACCACCAGCATCTGGCTGATGTTGTATTGTTCCATCACCTGCACAGCCTCGGCGGCGAGACTGTCCGGGGCGATGCAGCGGGGATTGGAGGACATCACGTCACGAACGTGAATGGCGTTGAAATCCAGTTTCTTTGCCAGTGTGCGGCGCAGATCACCGTCAGTGTATATGCCCAGCACATGCTGTCCGGCATCCACGATGGCGGTCATACCCACGCCTTTTTTCGAGATCTCCAGGATCGCGTCTCCCAGCATCGCGTTTTCGCGCACCATCGGCAGGCGCTCGCCGCTGCGCATGATGTCGCTCACATGGGTGAGCAAACGCCGCCCCAGATTGCCGCCCGGATGCGAACGGGCAAAATCTTCCGCGCCGAAACCTTTTGCATCCAGCAATGCCACCGCCAGCGCGTCGCCCAGCGCCAGCGCCGCCGTGGTGCTGGCGGTGGGTGCCAGGCCCATCGGGCAAGCCTCCTTGTCCACCGCCGCGTTGAGATGCACGTCGGCGACTTTGGCCAGGCTGGATGCCGGATTGCCGGTCATGCTGATGAGTTTCGCGCCCTGGCGTTTGATGACCGGCACGATGGTCATCAGCTCCTGGCTTTCGCCGGAATAGGACAGCGCGATGATGACATCCGCGCTGGTGATCATGCCGAGGTCGCCGTGGCTGGCTTCGCCCGGATGCACGAAATATGCCGGAGTGCCGGTGCTGGACATGGTGGCGGCGATCTTGCGCGCGATGTGCCCGGACTTGCCCATGCCGCTCACGATGACGCGGCCTTCGCAGCGCAGAATGACATCCAGCGCATGCAGGAAATTCTCATCGAGCCGTGTGCTGAGTGCCTGTACGGCGGCAGCCTCGATGTTCAACACTTCGCGGGCGAGGTCAAGCGCGCGGGGGGCGGCGGAGATGGGTTTGTTCATGGGCTGGGATTATAGCAGTGCGTTCAACCCAGAGCGAAATTTTGACCTGTAGAGGAATAATGACATGTAGCGAAATTTCGCCCAAAAATTTTGCCAAGAAATTTTGAAAGCATGGGCCAATTAGGGCATTATCCGAACATGGCAACAATGTCGCTCGAACACGCATATGACTAACTCGCTGCAACTCCTGCTGATCCTGCTCGCCGTCGCCGTAGGCGTGGTGGTGCTGTGCCGTATCCTGCGTCTGCCGGTGATGCTGGGCTATCTTCTGGTCGGCATCCTGATCGGGCCTCATGCGCTGGGCTGGATACGCGATGCGCCGGAAACCAAGCATCTGGCGCAATTCGGCGTGGTGTTCCTGATGTTCAGCATCGGGCTGGAGTTCAGTCTGGCGCGCCTGCGCAGCATGCAGCGGCTGGTATTCGGCCTCGGCACAGCACAGGTAGCCGCGACCATGTTGCTGGTCATGCTCACCTCGCTTTTCTTCGGGCTGGATTGGCGTGCCGGGCTGGCTTTGGGCGGCGTGCTGGCGATGTCGTCCACCGCGATCGTCAGCAAGATGCTGGTCGAACGCGCCGAACTGAACACACCGCACGGCCAGAAAATCATGGGCGTGCTGCTGTTCCAGGATCTGGCCGTGGTGCCGCTGATCATCATCATCCCTGCATTGACAAGCAGCGGCGAAGAACTCTATGCCACGCTAGGTTACGCTTTGCTCAAGGCTGCGCTGGTGTTGGCTGCGCTGCTGATCTTCGGGCAGCGGCTGTTGCGCCCGTGGTTTCATCTGGTTGCCAGGCAAAAATCTTCCGAACTGTTCATGCTCAACGTGCTGCTGTTCACGCTGGGGCTGGCTTACTTCACCGAACTGGCCGGGCTTTCCCTGGCGCTGGGCGCATTCGTCGCCGGCATGCTGATCTCGGAAACCGAATACCGTTTTCAGGTGGAAGAGGACATCAAACCGTTTCGCGATGTGCTGCTCGGCCTGTTCTTCGTCACCATAGGCATGCTGCTCGACCTGCACAGCGTGATCACCGGGTTCGGCTGGGTATTGCTGGTCCTGCTCATCCTGCTGCCGTTCAAGGCGGCGGTGGTGGCGCTGCTGGCGCGCTGGTTTGCCGGTGATTGGGGTGCGGCGATCCGCAGCGGCTTGGGCTTGGCGCAGGCAGGCGAATTCGGTTTCGTGCTGCTGACCCTGGCGGGCCAGGTCAATCTGCTGCCGCCGGACGTGATGCAGAATGTGCTGGCGGCCATGTTGATTTCGATGCTGGCCGCGCCGTTCCTGATCCAGCACGCCGAAGTCATCGTCCGGAATCTGACACCATCCGCATGGATGGACAGTGCCATGCTCATCCACCAGATCGCGGTGAAAAGCATGTCCAGCAATGCGCACATCATCATCTGCGGTTACGGGCGCAGCGGGCAGGCACTGTCGCGTTTCTTGACACGGGAGAATTTTCGCTTCATCGCGCTTGACCTCGACCCGCGCCGCGTGCACGAGGCTGCAGCAGAAGGCAAGAGCGTGGTCTATGGCGATGCCGCCAAGCGCGAGGTGTTAATTGCCGCCGGATTGATGCGCGCCAAAACCCTGGTGATCACCTACAACGACATGCATTCCGCACTCAAGATACTGCACCATGCGAACCAGATGCGCCCCGACCTTCCGGTGGTGGTGCGCACCACCGACGATGCCCACATAGAAGAGTTCAAGAAAGCCGGCGCAGCCGAGGTGGTGGCGGAGGTGACGGAAGGCAGCGTGATGCTGGCCTCGCAGGCGCTGTTGCTGTCCGGTGTGCCGCTGAACCGCGTGATACGCCGTGTCCAGGAAAGCCGCGCAGCGCGTTATGCGGCGTTCAGCGGCTATTTCCGCACCGTCCCGAACGAAGCGGATGATGCCGGTGAAAGTTTGCAGCCGCGCTTTTCCAGCGTATTGCTCAAGGAAGATTCCCCGGCGGTGGGCAGGCGGCTGGGCGAGCTCGGATTCACGGAGCTGGGGGTGGAAGTGAATGCGGTGCGCAGGCGCAACGTGCATGGCGCACAGCCGAGCGAAAACATGCTGCTGCTATCCGGAGACGTACTGGTGCTGTTCGGGCCGCCGGAAGCGTTGCAGGCGGCAGAGTCGCTGCTGCACCATGGGAAATGAATAGGGGGACAATAAAAAAGCCCGCTGCTAACAGCGGGCTTGGGTCACGCCGGGTGATTGTCTAGTAGCCCATGCACACCGTGTAAGGTTTGTCTGGAACAATGGCTGCGGTCGCGACTGATGTTAAAGCGGTACCAGCAGGATCAAGTACCATCACCGAGCCGGTTTGAGTATTGCCGTCATCCAGCGTGGTATCCAGTTGCGTGGCAAATTTTCCGGGTATGCCATCGGAACACACGACGTAGGTTCCTTGTAACGGGGTAGGCAAGGTAATTGGGTTATTAGCCAAGGAGTTGGTTACCCCGATCCTTCCCCCAACAGTGTTCGTGGGTAGGTAACTGGGGTCGGTTATAGTTGTTGACCCCGGGCCAAAACCCGCCAAACGGATGTGTTGCCAGAACAAAAAGCTTTCGTCGGTGTTGGTTGTACTGTTCCAGGCGCCTTCAATGACACCGTTACCTACCGTCCCTGGGGTGGTGGCTAGAATGGCGGTGGCACCCAGGTGTAATACGACATTTGCATCATCCCCAGGCAAGGCCTTGTACTTGTCCTGATAGCCGTAGATGTACACCGGGATGTTCTTGAAATCGGTGGCGAGGTTCTTGACCTTGGCGCTGTTGATCAGCTCCTGGCCTTTCAGCACGCCGCCGAGCAGCAGGCCGATGATCACCAGCACGATGGCGATCTCGATCAGGGTAAATCCGGATTGATTGCGTTTCATTATGGTACCCTCCTAAATTCCATGGTTGTGTATGCGACGCTGAAATTAACGCAAGAGCCATGCCAACATTGTGCCGAGATTCGATTTTATCGTTGCATTGTCCAGGAAATTAAAATGAATCAGTGAGTTGAGGCGGTTATCGATTTGTCGACTGGTTTGCTCTGGGACCCGGAAAGCGGCGCAAACAATTGTTACAGAGGTAATTTTGACGAAATATTGACAGGATGATGACGAAATGCTGACGCTGGACAAGTTGAGTCATTTGATTGGCGGTCGCTGGTTGTTGTTGGCGATGGTCGGGCTATTGCACGGCGCGCTGTTGATCGGTGTCGGAAATCCATGGATACATCCGTTGTTGCTGGCCCACCTCGGGCTGTTCCTGCTCTGGCAGCCGCTGTGGCGCGGCGAGCGCAAAGTCGGCCGTGGCGCGCTGGCATTCATTTTGTTGGCGGCCGTGGTGGCAATTTTCTGGTTGAGCTGGTGGGCAATCGCTTTTTGGCTGACCGGACTTTTTGGCTTGGTCGGCGCGCGCATTTTCATTTTTCGTGATCGCTGGACGCGTCTGTTATACCTGATGCTGATCGCGTACTTGCTGGCGGCTTTGTTGTTATGGGTAGTCCCGAATATATTTGCGGCACAATCCACCATAGACGCAGGGCGCATCCTGATATGGTATGTATTGCCAGTGTTGTTATTGTTCATGGCGGTGTTGCCGCACAGCAAAGAGTCGGCCGATATCAGCCAGACGGTGGACTTCGTATACAGTCTGCTGCTGTTCATGCTGCTGACGCTGGTGGTGCTCGGTACTCTCGCCTTTATCACTCTGGGGCGCATGGATTATCTTGAAGCCTTGCTGCGCACCCTGTTCCTGATCGGGCTGGTGCTGCTGGCGCTCGGCGGGTTGTGGAATCCGCGCTTCGGCTTCAGCGGCCTGCAGGTCATGTTCTCGCGCTACCTGCTGAACGTCGGTACACCGTTTGAAAATTGGCTCACCCGGCTGACCGACGCTGCTCAGCGCGAGCCCGATGCGACGTCCTATCTGCGTCGCGCCATTGCCTTGCTGGAAGACTTTTCCTGGTTGTCCGGCTTCTCCTGGCAATCACCCGGAGACACCGGGCAATTCGGACAATTCAGCGAATATTCCGCGATAGTGCAAGACGGAGACCTGCGCCTGACCCTTTATGCCAGGCAGCCGCTCAACCCCGCACTGCTGTTGCATATTCATCTGCTCGTGCAACTGATAGGCTACTTCTATCAGGCCAAGCAGCGCGAGCAAAGCCTGCGCGACATCACGCGTTTGCAGGCCGTGTATGAGACCGGGTCGCGCCTCACGCATGACTTGAAAAACATGTTGCAATCGCTGCTCTCGCTCTCTTCCATCGCACAAAGTGGCGAAGAAACGGCGCGACAACTGCTCCAACAACAGCTCCCGCTGCTTACCCAGCGTATCGAAATGACACTAACCAAGCTTAAGCAACCGCTGCTCGAGGGGGAAACCCCTCAACTTCCCTTGAGTGCATGGTGGGACAATCTGCGGCTGCGCAACCAGTATCGGGCTATAGACTGGCATGCGCCGGATACCTTGCCGGATGAGCAGATTCCCGCACCTCTGTTCGATTGCATAATCGACAACCTGATCGATAACGCGTTAAGAAAACGCCAATCCGAGCCGGGCATCACCATTTCTATCGAAATTCAGCCCGAACCGTTACGCCTGATTGCTTGCGACAGCGGTTATCCCATACCGCAAAACATCGCCGCAAACCTGTTGCGCGGAGCAGTTGTATCTGAAAATGGCCTGGGGATCGGTCTGTACCAGGCCGCGCGTTGGGCCAGCCAGTTGGGCTATCGGCTGTTGTTGACCAGCAATCGATCGGGTAACGTGTGCTTTGAGCTGAGGTTGGCAGACGGGATACGGAGATAAGCAGGAGGGCTTGGCCGCGTCAATTCCGCGAATTCGATATGCCTGCCAGCAGGACACAAAAATCAGTCAACAGCCGCCGACCATCAGACCCTGGTCATCTGCAATGTGATAAGCTTTGCGCCGTTGTTATTACACTGTGTTCTATTTCGCTTCATGTCTTCCATTTCGGCATCTTCGCTCGCAGCCGCGCTACTGCGCAAGGAAGTCCTTGGTCTGCATGCTTATCATGTGCCGGACAGTTCCGGCTGCGTCAAGCTGGATGCGATGGAGAATCCCTATCTTGTGCCGCCTGAGCTGCGCAGTGAAATTGCAGAGGCCGTCGCCGCCGCCGCCATCAACCGTTATCCCGATCCCGGAGCTGCAACGCTCAAGGAAAAGATCCGCGGCGTGACCGGTTTACCGCAGGGGATGGAGATATTGCTCGGCAACGGCTCGGACGAATTGATCCAGTTGCTGGCGATGGCCGTGAATAAGCCGGGTGCGGTTATGCTCAGCGTGGAGCCATCGTTCGTGATGTACAAGATGATAGCGACATTTACCGGTATGCGTTATGTGGGCGTGCCCCTTGTAACCAATCTGGGGGAATCCAATTTTGGGGCAGCCGATTTTTCCCTGGACCTGCCTGCTACACTCGCGGCGCTCAAACATGAACGACCTGCATTGACTTTTCTCTCATATCCAAATAATCCCACCGGCAATTTATTTTCGGCAGATGCTGTGGAGCAGATCATCCAGGCATCACCGGGTTTGGTGGTGATGGACGAAGCTTATTATGCTTTTGCCAGCAATAGTTTTATTCCGCATTTGGCGCGTTATCCTAATCTGTTGGTGATGCGCACCTTTTCCAAGCTCGGCATGGCCGGCTTGCGTATCGGTTTTCTGGCGGGCAGTGCAGCGTGGCTGGGGCAGTTGGAAAAGCTGCGCTTGCCGTATAATGTCGGTGTGTTGCCGCAATTGGTGGCTTGGAAATTGTTGATGCATCATGAGCTGTTGTTGCAGCAAGCGGAACGAATCAAGCGGGATCGTGCAAAACTTTACCAGCAGTTGAGCCAGATCGCCGCTATACAGGTTTACCCGAGTGACGCGAATTTCCTGCTGTTCCGTGCGGCGGGCGCTGATGCGGTATTCGACGGTTTGAAGCAGCGCGGTGTGCTGATCAAGAACTTGAACGGCGCGCACCCGATGTTGAAAGGCTGCTTGCGTGTGACAATAGGCACACCGGACGAAAATGAACGGTTTATAGCTGCACTAAAAGAGAGCATGCACGGGGTGGAATGAATTTTGGCGGAAACTAACCCTCAGGCCGTGTCATATTCATAACATGAGATTCATTGCTGCACTAAAAGTATCCATTATTCAATCCGCATAGGGCTAAATCATGCGTAGCGCGAAAGTATCACGCAACACTCTGGAAACCCAGATCAGCATCGAACTCAATCTGGATGGAAGCGGCAAGGCCAAGTTTGATACCGGATTGCCGTTTCTCGATCACATGCTTGACCAGATCGCCCGGCATGGGTTGCTGGATTTGAACATTATGGCCAAAGGCGATCTGCACATTGACGCACATCACACCGTGGAAGACATAGGCATCACGCTGGGCCAAGTGTTTAATCAGGCAATAGGCGACAAGAAGGGCTTGCGCCGCTACGGTCACGCTTACATACCCCTGGATGAAGCATTGTCTAGGGCGGTACTGGATATTTCCGGCCGCCCCGGTTTGGTGTTTAATTGTGAATTCGTGCGTGGCAATGTCGGCGATTTTGATGTGGATCTCATCAAGGAATTCTTTCAGGGCTTCGTCAATCACGCCTTGGTGACATTGCATATCGACAATCTGGCGGGCGATAATGCCCACCATCAGGCCGAGACCATTTTCAAGGCTTTTGGCCGCGCGCTGCGCATGGCGTTGGAGCTGGATCCGCGTATGGTCGGGGTGTTGCCTTCCACGAAGGGCTCACTGTAGGGAGCCTCAATAAATTCAGAGTTCGCCCAAATGCAAGGAACGGAAAAAATTTCGCCGCGCCACATATGGTTAATATATAAGCAAGAAATTTTTTCCGCAACGCAGCATAACCAGCCACTTGGTTGCCGCTTTTTGGCAACTTAGTGGAATGGCTAGTAGTTCCATCAGATGGGATGAAATGTGGATTTTTGAGGTTCCCTGTAAATTCAAATGGTAGATGTCGCTATAGTCGATTATGGTATGGGTAACTTGCGTTCGGTCGAACAAGCCTTGCGCAAGGTGTCTCCCGCGGCAGAGATTGTCGTCACAGATGACGCCGATACAATTGCAAACGCCAGGCGTGTGGTGTTTCCCGGACAAGGCGCAATGCCTGACTGTATGCGCGAGTTGGATGCGCGAGGTTTGCGCGATGCAGTACTGCTGGCTGCACGCAGCCGGCCTTTTCTGGGTATTTGCATCGGTCTGCAAATGTTGTTCGAACATAGCGCCGAAGGGGAGGTTGACGGGCTGGGGATACTGCGCGGAAAAGTGGCGCGCTTCTCCAGCGATATGCGCGATGCGCAGGGCAATAAACTCAAGGTGCCGCACATGGGATGGAATCAGGTTCATCACGTGCAACATCTGCTTTGGGAAGGAATAGAGCAGGATGCGCGCTTCTATTTTGTCCATAGTTACTATGTGCGGCCGCAAGATGCATCATTGGTGCAGGCGACCAGCCAATATCCCCAATCATTCGTGTGCGCCGTGGCGAAAAACAATCTGTTTGCGGTGCAATTTCATCCGGAAAAAAGCTCTACAGCAGGGCTGAAACTGCTGCAAAATTTTGTGCAATGGAACCCTTGACTATTTACGTACTGCCATGCTGATAATTCCTGCGATTGATTTGAAAGACGGTCATTGTGTGCGCCTTAAACAAGGTGTGATGGAAGGTGCTACGGTGTTTTCAGAAGATCCTGCGGCTACCGCAAAACATTGGCTGGCACAAGGCGCGCGCCGCCTGCATCTGGTGGATCTGAATGGCGCGTTTGCAGGCAAACCGAAGAACGAAGCCGCCGTGCGCAGCATCATAAAAGCGGTGGGTTTGGATGTGCCGGTGCAACTGGGCGGAGGCATTCGCGATCTGGAGACCATAGAGCGCTATCTCGACATCGGCGTGACTTACATCATCATCGGCACGGCAGCGGTGAAAGTGCCCGGATTTTTGCATGAAGCCTGCGATGCTTTTCCCGGCCACATCATGGTGGGGCTGGATGCCAAGGGGGGCAAGGTGGCTGTGGATGGCTGGTCCAAGCTGACCGGTCATGATGTAGCCGATCTGGCTCACCGCTTTGAAGGCTATGGAGTGGAAGCAGTCATTTATACCGATATCGGGCGTGATGGCATGTTGTCCGGCGTGAATATCCCTGCCACTGTAGAACTGGCAAGGCCGCTGCATGTTCCTGTGATCGCCAGCGGCGGCATCACCAATCTGGACAACGTGCGTGCGCTATGCGCGGTGCAGGCGGAGGGCATCACTGGGGCGATCACCGGCCGCGCAATCTACGAAGGCACGCTGGATTTCAAGGCGGCACAGGCGCTGGCGGATGAATTGACCAAGGTTAACGCAGCGAATGGAGTGGTACTCTAGCCCATGCTCGCCAAGCGTATCATTCCCTGTCTCGATGTGACTGCAGGCAGAGTCGTCAAAGGCGTGAGCTTCGTCGAACTGCGCGATGCAGGTGATCCGGTGGAGATTGCGCGCCGTTATGACGAGCAAGGCGCGGATGAGCTTACTTTCCTGGATATCACCGCAAGTTCGGACGACAGAGGAATTATTTTTCGCATCATTGAACAGGTCGCGTCGCAAGTATTCATCCCGCTGACCGTCGGCGGCGGCGTGCGTGAAGTGGGCGACGTGCGCAATCTGCTCAATGCCGGAGCGGACAAAGTCAGCATCAATACATCCGCTGTACTCAATCCGCAACTGGTCGCGGATGCTGCCGGACGATATGGTTCGCAGTGTATCGTGGTGGCGATCGATGCCAAGCAGGTTTCACCCGGGCACTGGGAAGTATTCACCCACGGCGGGCGTAATTCCACCGGGTTGGATGCCGCGGCGTGGGCAAAAAAAATGCAGGACTTGGGCGCGGGCGAAATCCTGCTGACCAGCATGGATAGAGACGGGCAGAAAACCGGTTTTGATTTGCCTTTGACCCGGACTATTACCGATGCGCTGGAGATTCCGGTGATCGCCAGCGGCGGAGTGGGCAATTTGCAGCACCTTGTCGACGGTGTAAAAAAGGGCGGAGCGGATGCGGTGTTGGCGGCGAGTATTTTTCACTTTGGCGAATATACCGTGCAGCAGGCCAAGCAGTTTATGGCAGCGCAAGGCATAGAGGTTCGGTTATGAATTATGTCTGTTCAGGTACAAGGCTCAAGATGCAAGGCTCAAGGCTGATGGTTCAAGGTTTCTTCTTGACCCTTGTACCTCGCACCTTGAGCCTGTTTTAATTATGAGCGAAACCTGGTTGAACAAGGTTAATTGGTCTGTCGATGGTCTGGTGACCGCCGTGGCTCAGGATGCCGCCACCGGCCGGGTGCTGATGGTGGCGTGGATGGATCGTGATGCATTAAAACTCACCCAGCAAAAAGGCGAGGCGGTTTATTGGTCGCGTTCGCGCAAGAAACTTTGGCACAAGGGCGAAGAGTCCGGGCATTTTCAAAAAGTAAAAGAGATACGTCTCGATTGCGATGGTGACGTGATCCTGTTGCAGGTTGAACAAAAAGGCGGTATCGCTTGTCATACCGGACGCGAAAGCTGCTTCTATAGCCGATTGGAGCAGGGCAGGTGGGTGGAGGTGGATGCGGTGTTGAAATCTCCGAATGAAATATACAAGAAATGAGATTTGCAAAAAGTGAGTTTCCAAAGATGAAACAGGATATATTGCAACGATTGGCGGAGACGCTTAGGGCGCGCAAGCTGGCTGCGCCGGAAAGCTCCTATGTTGCCAAGCTGTTCAGCAATGGCGAAGATGCCATCCTGAAAAAAATCGGGGAGGAAGCGACGGAAGTCTTACTCGCAAGCAAGTCGGGCGACAAAACACATCTCGTTTATGAAACTGCCGATTTATGGTTTCATTGCATGGTGCTGCTGGCGCAGCATGGCTTGAGCGTGGACGACGTGCTGAATGAATTGGCAAGGCGGGAGGGTTTGTCCGGACTAGCCGAGAAAGAAAGCAGGAAGAAGGATTGAGCATGAACGACTGTCTGTTTTGCAAGATCACACGCGGAGAAATCCCGTGCCGCAAGGTGTACGAGGATCGTGAAGTACTGGCTTTCCATGATATCAACCCGGTCGCGCCGGTGCACTTCATGCTGGTGCCCAAGCTGCATCTGGACTCGCTGGCCGAAGCCGGAGATCACCATGCGGCTTTGCTCGGCAAGTTGCTGTTGCTGGCGCCCAAGCTGGCAAAAGAGCAGGGTTTGGACAATGGCTTCCGCACCGTGATCAACACCGGCAAGGGCGGCGGACAGGAAATATTTCATTTGCATATCCACATCATTGGCGGCGGCGACATACCCCCGATGGTGCGGCGCAATTAATTCAAGGAGAACAAGATGGGCGGATTGAGTATTTGGCATTGGTTGATCGTGTTGCTGGTTGTCGTTTTGATCTTCGGCACCAAGAAGCTGCGCAACATCGGCAGCGACCTGGGCGGCGCGGTGAAGGGCTTCAAGGAAGGCATGCGTTCGGATGACGAGGCGGCTAACCAGAATAAGGTAGCCGGGCAGATCAGAGAGGGCGGCCAGACCATCGAAGGCGAAGTCAAAGACAAGAAGACGACTAACGTTTAAGCAGTTTATTTATGCTGGCCAGCAAAGATGTTTGACTTCAGCTTCTCCGAGTTGATGGTGATCATGGTGGTGGCACTCATCGTCATCGGCCCGGAACGTCTGCCGAAAGTGGCGCGCACCATGGGACATCTGTGGGGTCGCGCGCAACGCTATGTGAACGGTGTGAAAGCCGATATCGAGCGCGACATGGCGGTAGAAGAGTACCGCCAGTTGCAGCAAAAGGTGCAGGCCGAAGCCAGTGCGCTGGAACAATCGCTCAAACAGGTGACGCTGACAGCAGATCAACAGTTGCAACAGATCAACGAGGCGGTGGCTAAGCTTTCAGTTCCGCAGAACTCAAAGACGGATCAGGTAACGCCGCCAGTTGCAATTCCATCTGCGAATCCACCAGCCGATAAACCGGAATGAGCACCGGCGAAAGTTTTATTGCGCACCTCGTCGAACTGCGCTCCCGATTATTGAAATCCGTGGTTGCCGTGCTGCTGGTATTCATCTGCCTGTTTCCTTGGTCATCCAAACTCTATACCTTGCTGGCACAGCCGTTGTTAGCCAGGCTGCCCAAAGGCGGACAGATGATCGCCACCGATGTCACCACTCCGTTTTTTGTGCCGCTCAAGGTCGCATTGATGGCTGCATTCCTCATTGCGCTGCCGTACATCCTTTATCAGATCTGGCGATTCGTTGCACCTGGGCTGTATGCGCACGAGAAACGCCTGGTTTGGCCGCTGATCACAGCCAGCACGATATTGTTTTTTTGCGGCATGGCATTTGCCTATTTTGTGGTGTTCCCGGTGGTATTCGGCTTTATCACTGCCAGTGCGCCGCAGGGCGTTGCGGTGATGACCGACATCGACAAATACTTGAGTTTCGTGCTCACCATGTTCATGGCGTTCGGCTTGACCTTCCAGGTTCCGGTGGCAGTGGTATTGCTGGTACGGATGGGTTTTGTCAGCGTCGAAAAACTCCGCGAAACCCGTCCATACGCCGTAGTGGGCGCATTCATAATCGGTGCGATATTCACCCCGCCGGATGTAGTATCGCAGCTCATGCTGGCGATGCCATTGTGGCTGCTGTTTGAAGCAGGGATCGTGGTGGCGAGTTGGTTGAAGCCGGCCGGGAAAGTTGCTGACGCAGGATAGGCGTCGGTTGCAGTCGGTGTTGATCGCAGTGCAGTCCAGTCAGACACATTTGGGCGTGAACTTCACATCGGACTTTGCATGCCTGACCCAGACTGCAGTTAATTATCCGTCGGCGACTACTGCTCCATTGGTTTCGGACGCTTGCCGACTTTTACTTGCAAAACTATTTCACTGCCATTGCGCATCAGTTTGATCGGGACGGTTTTACCGGGGGGAAGGTTGGCCACGGTTTCCAGCATGGCACTCCAGTTGTCGATGGCGTTGTTGTCTATCATAACCAGAATATCTCCGGTATTGATACCTGCCTGATCTGCAGGGCTGTGGCGAACCACTTCGGTAACCAGCACTCCTTTGATATCGCCGAGTTTGAAGGATTCGGCCAGTTCCGGGGTAAGTTCCTGCACGCCCGCGCCGATCCAGCCGCGCGTCACGGAGCCGTGCTGGATGATTTGTTCCATGGTCTTTTTCGCGGTGATGGCGGAAATGGCGAAGCCGATGCCAAGCGAGCCGCCATTCGGCGAATAGATCGCGCTGTTGATGCCGATCAGGTTGCCGTTCCCATCCACCAGTGCCCCGCCGGAATTGCCGGGATTGATTGCGGCATCGGTCTGGATGAAGTTTTCGAAGGTATTGATCCCGAGATGGTCGCGCTTCAACGCGCTGATGATGCCCATTGTGACCGATTCACCCACACCGAACGGATTGCCGATGGCGAGCACCATGTCGCCCACATGTGCCTTTTCGGGATGACCAAAAGTGATGGCGGGAAGATTGCCGGGCAAGTCGATCTTGATCACTGCCAGATCGGTTTCCGGGTCGGAGCCGATGACATGTGCCTTGGCTTTCCGGCCATCGGACAATGCGACCTCGATTTGATCGGCGGCTTCCACCACGTGATGGTTGGTGAGGATGAAACCATCGGAGCTGACTATCACGCCGGAGCCCAGGCTGGAGCTGCTTTGTGGCTGGGTATCGAACTCGTCGCCAAAGAAAAACTTGAAGCGCGGGTCGTCCATGAAGGGATTGACCGGGTTCTTGATGATGGTGCTGGTGAAGATGTTCACCACGGCAGGCATGGCTTTTTGTGCAGCTGCACTCAAGCCCATCGCAGGGGATTTGTCGTCATTCGCCAGCGGGGTATTTTGATAAAGAGTGACCACTCCGGTGCGCGCGGCGTTCGGCAGCAATTCCGGCTTCAGCGTGTGAACAATAAACAGCAGCGCCAGCGCGATGGTGACGGTTTGGGAGAATAATAGCCAATGTTTACGCATGGTAAGATGAGAACCACTAAAAAATCGTTTTCCGGGCGAATCGCGGTGTCACGTGCGCACTCATTTTTCGTCTATCTTTTAAGATATGCCTCGTCATTCGCTGTGCGGCTCCTTTCGGTGCACGCGCGACACACGGTGGCGCGCAGCCCTCTGGTGCGGGAGCGCGAAGCAGCAGGCCTGCACGCCCCCAATGCCACGCATCGCCGTGTCCGGCCTGCTTTCCCGCAAAAGCGAATTTTTAAAGGTTCTCATGGTTCTCATGATGGATATGCTCATTCTAAGTAAAAGGTGCTTACATGCTGCTTAACGAATTGTGCGATTATAACTCAAGCCTGTTGCAAATCAGCCTGTTCAAGGATTATTGCCCGAATGGCGTGCAGGTGGAAGGCCGTGCGGAAGTGCGGCGTATCGCCACCGGGGTGACGGCTTCGCAGCATCTACTGGACACTGCGATCGCATGGGATGCAGATGCGATTCTGGTGCATCACGGTTATTTCTGGCGCAACGAAGACACAACCATTGTAGGCATCAGAAAAAGACGCATCGCTCAGTTGTTGCGCAACGATGTGAGCCTGCTGGCCTATCATCTGCCGCTCGATGCCCATCCCGAGCTGGGTAACAACGCGCAACTCGGCAAGCTGCTCGGCTTGGTTGAGCAGGGCAGATTTGGCGAGCAAAATATTGCCTGGTTGGGTTCATTAGCGCAGCCTTTGACGCTGACACAATTCGCCCAGCAGATCGCCCATCATTTGCAGCGTGTACCGCAAGTCATCGGGGATGGCAACAGGAGCATACGAAAAGTCGCGTGGTGCAGCGGCGGCGCTCAGGGTTACTTTGAGGCGGCGATTGCGCAAGGCGCGGATGCCTACATCACCGGAGAAATTTCCGAGCAGAATTTTCATCAGGCCAACGAAACCGGGGTGGCGTTTATTGCCGCCGGGCATCACGCTACCGAACGATTCGGCATACAGGCACTGGGCGAGCATCTGGCAAAGCAATTCGGTTTGGAGCATCGCTTTTTTGACCAAGCCAATCCCGTTTAATCGCTGCGATCTAATCGGTCCGTTTACTGCGTAATTGATCCAGTGAAACCGCCGTGCTGCGCGGTGCGGCTTTTAGCGCAGCATTGGCTTGCTCGATTGACACGCCGTGTTCTATCAGCAGCGTTTTCAAAATAGCTTCCATCTCACCCAATAGTTTTTCCGGTTGCAGTGAATAGCGCAGCAAAAAATCCTTGCGGCGCGGATGGAATGTCGTCCACTGCCAGGCAAGAAAATTCTCGTTGCTTTTGAAACCTGCTGTTTGAAGCGCTGCTTTCAGGCTGCTTACGGCAGGCAATCCGAGTTGATCTGGCGAGGGCGATGCGCTCCACATCAAGCCGAAATAGATACGCCATATCCCGCCAAGGCATTGCTGTTCCATCATGGGGCGCAAGTAAAGCGCTTGCTCGGAGCTCATAGCGCAATGCAGTCCGACCAGGCCATCCGGTGCATTTTTGTCTTCGGTGAGTTCGACCTGCCACATTAGTCCATGCAGGTCTGTCAGTGCCTTTGCACGTCCCAGCAAATCCCGCCAGAGGCGGTTGTTCATTTGCTCGCGAAGCTCATCCATCTGTTCCGCGACGGAGAGACCCAATGGCAAATTTTCAGTTCGCGAAAAAAAATCCAGTACTGCCTGTTCTTCGTTCATGATTTCATATCCTACAAAATGGCTCAAATAATTAACAATGCATGGAAAATGATTCAAATAAAAAAAGGTATATAAGTAATTACTGTAATTATGTGCGGCATATAACTTTTTTCCAATGCTGAAGACAATTTTCAGTATTCAGTGTTGACTTTATTTTTCAGACTAGACATTATTCGTCCGTATGGTCGCGCCGCGCTTATTCAGGCGGAAAAAATCGAAGGCTGATAATAATAACTATCGCGATACAACGCATCAAAAATAATCCGATTTACCTGTTCAATCATTACTGGCAGAAGCCGGTGTGGGATCATTGTTCGCTGGGGGAGCCTTTACGATGCACCGTTTTTTACGTTTGTCTGTTTTACTGATGGGTTTGTTTTCTGCCGTTGGCAGTTATGCAGCCGATGCCCCGCAATCCGAACCGATGACCGAAGATAGCCAGGGTCCGGCTATCGAACAGCCTATCGAGTTCCCGCACTTCCGTCATGCCGGCGATGCTGACAAGGGAGGCATGGAGATCAATTGCATGTATTGCCATACCTATGCGCGGCGCAGTTTGGTGGCAGGCATTCCGCCCATTCAAAAATGCATAGGGTGCCATCAGAGCATCGAGTCGGTGCGCGACAAGCCACGCATCAAAAAATTGTTCGAATACTGGGATGCCAAAAAAGCCATACCCTGGAAGAAGGTGCATGATCTTCCCGACTTTGTGCGCTTCAGTCACGAGCGCCACATCAAACGTTTTGTCTTTCAGTTAAACCGTCCGGTGCAGGAAGTCTGCGGCTATTGCCACGGCAATGTGAAGGAAATGACGGTGGCGCGCCGCCAGAAGTCGCTTTCCATGGGTTTCTGCGTCACCTGCCACGAAAAAGATCATCCCGTCACCGCCGAAGGCGGCACGCCCATTGGCGATCAGGCATATTGGTACAGTATGCGCAAGCCGCTTATCGATGCGTCGGGCATTATTAAAGCCCAAGGCCCGAACGACTGTTCGGTATGCCATAAATAGTTTTAGAGAGGTTGTGATGATGAACAGTGGTTTTGACAGGCGTGATTTTCTGAAGGTGCTGGGCTGGGGTGGCGCGGCGGTCGCGTTGAGTGGCTGCGGTAACGGTTCGGTTGAGGATGGCAAGGAAACTGTGGTTTCATATGTTGAAACGAACGACTACATGATTCCCAGTATCAGCGTGTATTTCAATTCGACCTGCGCGCAATGCGATGCGGGTTGCAGCATCACCGGACGCATACGCGAAGGACGCGTGCTGAAGCTGGAAGGCAATCCCGAATCTGCGATCAATAGAGGCAAGACCTGCGGCCTGGGGCAGGCGGGTGTGCAGCATCATTACAATCCGGATCGAGTTCGTGAGCCATTATTGCGCACCGGCAACTCTGGCGAAGCAATTACCTGGGAAAAAGCCTACGCGCTGATCTCCGAGAAGTTGAATGGCGTGAGCGGCGAAGAGATCGCCTTTTTGACCGGCGGCATGAGCGGCCATCTCAAGGTGTTGCTGGGCAATTATCTGGACAGCTTCGGCTGCAAGAATCATTTTGTGTATGAAGCGATTGCGCCGGCTGTGCTGCGCGCTGCCAACAAGAAATCCTACGGCGTGGAAATGCCGCGCATCAATATCAACAAGGCCAAGGTTGTTCTGTCTTTCGGCGCCGACTTCCTGGGTGCCTGGATTTCCCCGGTGCATTTCTCGCAACAGTACGCGCAGTTCCGCAAGGGCGTGGACGGCCAGCGCGGTGTGCTGATCCAGGTTGAGTCTAAAATGACCTTGACCGGCGCGAATGCTGATCGCTGGCTGGTGGTGCGTCCCGGCACCGAGGGTATCTTGGCGCTGGGTCTCATCAATGCGCTGGGCAGCCACGGGGTTACATTGTCCGGTGATATTGCCGCCGCGGTGAAAGGATATGACAAAGAGCGCGTCAGCAAGGATACCGGCGTGTCGGCTGAGCAGATCGACAAGATCGCTGCTTTGCTGAAAGCGCGCACACCTAGCTTGGTGTTGGCGGGCGGTGCGGCAGAAGGTTACGCGCATGGTTCGCAGAATGCCGCCGCGATCAATCTGCTCAATCATGTGCTGGGCAATGTGGGCAAGACAGTCGAGGCTGCTGCGGTTGTGCCGTTCCCGCAAATGGCGCCAGCAACCGGAAATACGGCCGCATTGAAGGCGTTGAATGACGGCTTGGCTGCGGGCAAGTACAAGGTTCTGTTCAGCTATGCTGCCAACCCTGTGTTCACCGCGCCGGGTGCGATGAAGTTCAGGGACAATATGGCCAAAGCGGGCTTCAAGGTGGCGTTTGCTCATTATCTGGATGAAACCGCCATGCAGGCTGATCTCGTGTTGCCGCTCGATTCCGCATTGGAAGATTGGGGAACTCAGGTTCCCGAGTACATGGCGGAAGGCGCGCAAATCAATATCCTGCAGCCGTTGATGGAAAAGCTGCACCCGGATACCCGTGGCATGGGCGATATATTGCTGGCTTTGATCAAGCAGCGTCGCGCCGAAGACTACAAGAAATTCGATGATTACTACGCCTATTTGCGAATCGCAGTGTTGCAAAACAAAGGCGCGCTGGGCGGTGTTGCGGATGACGATGTGTTCTGGAACGAGACGCTGAGCAAAGGCATCGTCAAACTGGCGGGCGCTGCGCACGCATCATCCTTGTCCGGCAAGTCCGGTGTGGCGGGTCTGTCCCTTCCGGCACCCGCTGCAATCGATGCGCAATATCCGCTGCAGCTGATCCCGTCCGTGAATGCCAGCCTGCGCGACGGGCGCAATGCCAACCAACCCTGGTTGCAGGAATCGCCTGATCCAATGACTACCATCGTGTGGGATTCCTGGGTGGAGATCCATCCCAGAAAAGCTGCCGAGCTGGGGATAGAAGAAGGCGATATCGTAGAAGTGGCCGGCAAGAACGGCTCGATCAAAGTGCAGGCCTATCTGTTCCCGGGGATACATCCCGATGCGATTTCAATACCGCTGGGCCGCGGCCATGAGGCGATGGGCCGTTACGCCAAGGATTATGGCGTGAACCCGTTCCAGATACTGGATATGGTGTTTGACAAGGAAACCGGTGAACTGGCTCTGCATGAGACGCGCGTTAAAATCAGCAAAACCGGCGAGCGCGTGATCGTGGTCAAGGATGAAGGTCCGGTAGGCGGCAGGCAAATGGGTAAAAAGATCGCGCCGCGCCTGTCCAGCGATAAAGTTAAGCTTTCGGAGGAGATCTAAAATGTCGGTTACCACTTTATTGGAAAATTACTCGGAGTATCGCCACTTCCACCCGGTGGACGATGTGCCGCACAATCCCTACAAATGGGCGATGAGCATCGATCTGGACGCATGCAGCGGATGCAATGCGTGCGCTGTCGCTTGTTATGCGGAAAACAATTTGCCGGTGGTCGGCAGGGAAAAATTTGCGCACGGGCAAGTGATGCACTGGATGCGCATCGAGCGTTACTGGGACGAAGACGGGCGTGAGTTTCCGGACCAAGGCGCGCGATTCTTGCCGATGATGTGTCAGCAATGCGAAGCCGCTCCTTGCGAAACGGTTTGCCCCGTGGGTGCGACCAACCACACTCCGGACGGCATCAATTCGCAGATTTACAATCGTTGCATCGGATCGCGTTATTGCTCGGCCAACTGCCCGTACAAAGTGCGCTATTTCAACTGGTATGACTACCCCACCACCGACAACGTCTGGCCTGCCGAAATGAACCAGCAACTGAACCCGGATGTGACGGTGCGCGGCAAGGGCGTGATGGAAAAATGCACGTTCTGTATACAGCGGGTGACGGTGGCCAAGAACATTGCGAAGAATGAAGGCCGTCTCATTCATGATGGCGATGTGCAGACGGCCTGTCAGCAAGCCTGTCCGACCAGTGCCATCACTTTCGGCAATCTGGTCGATCCCAAATCCAGGGTACACAGGCAATGGCAAGCCCAGCAAGTCGAATTGGATAAAGATGCGCAATCCAAGGATATGGCGGAGGGCGGAAGCGATTTGCGCGGTTACCGCATATTTGAAGAATTGCGCCCCTATCCCTCGGTCATGTATATGGAACGCGTGCGCGAAAGCGCCGTTTAAATTGGCAATATCACTGCAATTTCTTTAGGAATAAACGATGAAAGATATCCGCGAAGACATCGCTTGGGCGAAGATCAATACAGATGTGCTCAAGAGCTTGGAAAATCCCAGGAAGCTGTATTGGGTAATATTGTTCATTGCGATTGCCTTGGTCGGCATTGCCGGGGGTTGCGAGGTGTACCAGTACAACATTGGTCTGGGCGTGGGAAATTTTGATAATCCGCATATGTGGGGTCTGTACATCGCCTCTTTCATCTTCTGGATAGGCATGAGCCACTCGGGCACCTTGCTGTCGGCGATTCTGCACATCATGCATGCCGACTGGCGCAAGCCAATCTATCGCTTTGCCGAGGCCATGACCACTTTTTCTCTGATGACAGCCGGCTTGTTTGTGGCGGTGCACTTGGGTCGCGTGTGGCAGATTTACTATGCCCTGCCGTATCCGAATATACGCCAAGTATGGCCGAACTTCCAGTCGCCGCTGCTGTGGGACGCGATGGCGATTTTTACTTACCTGAGTTCGTCTATCCTGTTCCTGTATGTAGGGATGATCCCGGATCTGGCAATCTGCCGCGACCATTTGCATCCGGGCTGGCGCAAGAAGTTGTACACCGCGCTGTCGCTGGGCTGGGAAGGGACGGATCGCCAGTGGCGCAATTTCCGCATGACCTACCTGACCATCGCCTGCTTCCTGATTCCGCTGGCCGTGTCGGTGCACTCCATCGTGGCATCCGACTTCGCGATGTCACAGCAACCCGGCTGGCATATCACCTCGTTCCCGCCGTACTTTGTGGCAGGCGCGCTGTATTCCGGCTGTGCCGCGATCATCACGCTGTTCATCATCCTGCGCTATGTGTTCAAATTTGAAGAATACATGACACTGTCGATCCTGAAGAAGATCGTGCGTTTGACCTTCGCGATTGCGATGGTGTGGACTTACCTGAATCTGATCGAGTATGCCTCGGTATGGTATGGACATGACCAGGCCTCCAAGGATGTGCTGATCCAGAAAGCCATCGGCCCATACGCGCCGTTCTGGTGGATGATGAACTTCTGCGGTTCGGTCGTCCCGTTCATCATGTTTTTCAAGCGCTTCCAAACCCACATCCCGGTGTTGTTTGCAGTTTCCTTGCTGCTTAACCTGGGCATGTGGCTGGAACGCTGGATGATCGTTGCGCCTACATTCTCTCATGGCTATTACCCATGGACATGGGATCACGACCAGTGGCCCAGCCTGGTGCAGTGGGGCATCGTGTTAGGCAGTTTTGGCTGGTTTACCATGTTGTTCATGATTTTCTGCAAGGTATTCCCGTCGGTCTCCATGTATGAGGTCAAGGAAATGGTTTATCACCGCAGTCTGGAAACTAAAAAACAGGAAGCAACCGGTAAGTTCGCCGCAGCCGGGAAGGGAGCACACTAAATGAGCAAACGTCATTTACTCGCGCTGTTCAACAATTTTGACGAAGCCGAGGCGGTTGTCATGGAATTGCGCGGTGTCAACCTCAAAGGCTTCGATGCAAACAAAGACATGATAGTGAAATCGCCGATAGAACATCCCGAAGTGGAGGAGTTCTTGGGCGACAAGCCTGTGCGCGTCCAGTGGTTTACCTTGGCCGGCGCGTTGTTGGGCGGATCGCTGGCTTTCCTGTTGATATCGTCTTCGCAGGGCAATTTCTTCGCGCAAATGAAAGGGGGCAAACCCATTGTTCCGTTCCCGCCCAATTTTGTGCTGACCTATGAGATGTTCATTTTGGGGGGTGTGTATATCTCTGTGCTTGGTTTCCTGATTTGTGCAGGCTTGCCTGCCAGGCGTTCGCCGTTGTATAGCGCCAAGGTATCCGAAGATCAAATTGGTATTTTGGTGCGGGCTGATGAAGTTTCCAGCGTCGCCTTGAAGTCAATTTTCACCAAACACAAAGCATTGGAAATTCAGGAAGAGGCAGGGAAATGAGAAAGTTATCCTTAGCGATTGTATTGTTAGTTGCACCCGCGTTCGCGCATGCGTGGCCGTGGTCTATGGACATGGCTAACCAGATCAGTATCAAACCCCAGGAAAGCGTCGATCCGGCAAACCCGGGCATGAATCCTTTTCCGAAACGATCAGTGCCCGTTTCCGGTACTGCTACTTCGTCGATAGAGGTCAAGGATAAGGACGTTGCGTTCAAGCTGGTCAATCCTGTTCCGGCAGATGCAAAATCAGTCGATACAGGACGGCGTCTGTTCACGATATATTGCGTTCCCTGTCACGGCAAGTCGGGTACCGGCGATGGGCTGGTAGGGGCCAAATTGATCCTGCAACCATGGAATCTGACTTCGAGTAATGACATCCATCCCTGGGATTCCAAAGATTACCCGGATGGTTACATTTTTGGCATGATGACTTTCGGCGGCGCGGTGATGCCGGTTTATGCCATTGATTTGAGTCCAACCGAACGCTGGCATGTCGTAAATTACATCCGTACTGTGCTGCAGAAAAAGGCACCCGCTGCAGCTGCGGCTGCAAAGCAGACAAAATAGGAGACGGTCGAAATGTTTTCATTCAGTAATTGGTCGGTTCTGACCGTGAATTTTCTGGTGGTGCTTTATCTGGCTCTGGGTGGCGTGACACTTTGCGCCGTGTTGCATCTGGTGGGCGCGCGCTGGAGGTACGAGATCCGCCTATTGGCAAGCTCTTTGTTCGCCTTGTTCCCGCTGGCATTCGTGTTGCTGTTGGTGTTGCTCGCCAACGGCGATTCGACTTTCCCGTGGCTGAAAGAAACCGGTGAACATGCGCATCACATATCAGCGTGGAATAACTATACGTTCCTGGTTTCGCGTGAAGTGCTTGGCATGCTGCTGGTGATCGCGATTCACTGGGTGTTCATCAAGCGCCAGGCTGTCAGTGAACGCAGCGCGGCAGACGCGGCGCGCTTTCATATCATTGCCTGCTGGGTTCCCTATATATACGTATTGTACGGCACGATGGTGGCATGGGATTTTGAAATGACCATGTTGCCTTCCTGGGAGAGCTCAATCTATGGCATGCAACATTTCGTCAGCAATTTCGGAATGTTCCTGTCATTCCTGGTGATCTGGATTTACGCCTTGAATAGCAGTGGCAGGCTGGTGCATCCTGTAGAGACGTATGTCTACAACTACATTGCGCAGATGCTGTTCGCGTTCACGCTGTTATGGGTATATACCTTCTTTGCACAGTACCTCACAATCTGGTACGGTAATTTGCCACCCGAACGGAATCGTATGATGGGTATGCAAGACGGCGATTACACCTTCATATGGTGGGCGATGTTCACTTTGAAACTTGTGATTCCGTTTTCTACGCTTGCCTTCCCGTACACACGCCACAATATCAAGGCGACTGTGGCTGTGGCGACATGTATAATCATCGGCACGATATTTGAGCGCTACGTTTGGATAGGCGGAGTCAATAACGGAGTGGGCACGTATCCGATTCTGGCTGCGATAGTGGTCAGCGGTGTGGTCGCGACAATCGGTTTTTTCCTGGTGCGTATGCGCTTGCAACGCACACAGTTGATAAAGGGGTAGATGTTAATGATGAGGTTGTATTCGGGGACATCAGATCCCTACAGCCACCGCTGTCGTATCGTGTTGTTCGAAAAAGGCATGGATTTTGAAGTGATCGATGTGGATTTGATGAACAGGTCTGAAGATGTAGCAGCGATCAATCCTTATGGCAAAGTACCCGTGCTGGTCGAGCGTGATCTGGTCTTGTATGAGGCCAACATCATCAACGAATATATCGATGAACGCTTTCCGCATCCGCAACTGATGCCTCCCGATCCCGTCATGCGCGGCCGTGCACGGCTGTTCCTGCATCGCTTTGAACAGGAGATTTACAGTCAGGTCCCGGTGATAGAGCATGGCGTTGCGAAGTCTGCCGACAGGGCGCGAGCCGTGATACGCGATAACCTGACCCAGCTCGCGCAGATACTGACCAATCAAAAGTTTTTGCTGGGAGATGAATTCTCCATGCTGGACGTGGCGATCGCACCGCTGTTATGGCGGCTTGACCATTATGGCATCCAGATGGGAAAAGAAGCCGCGCCACTGATGAAATACGCCGAGCGGTTGTTTTCCCGCCAGGGCTTTATCGATTCGCTGACGGCATCCGAAAGAGCGATGCGCAAGTGATTCCAACCACATTTCATCGGTGAAACTGTGTTGGCTTCCTCGCTCACTCCTGATGAAGCAACTAGCCATCTGACTAACCCATCAAAAGACGTTGGGCAAGTCATTGGTTATAGCCGTGCTAAATGCACTGTCAGCGTCGTTCGTTCACCGCCGCGTTGTTTCACCTTCGAGCTGGGATTGGAATGACCGACCTGTCCACGCGCCCGTACTTGATCCGTGCGATTTACGAATGGTGCGTGGATAGCGGGTTTACTCCTTATCTGGCTGTTCGCGTCGATGAACACACCGAGGTGCCGCACGCCCATGTGAAGAACGGCGAGATCGTCTTGAACCTCAGCGCTGATGCGGTGCGCAACCTGCTGATGGGCAAAGAGATGATAACCTGCACCGGACGTTTCGGCGGCGTAGCATTCGATCTCATGGTGCCGGTGGTTGCGGTTATTGGCATATTCGCCAAGGAGACCGGGCAGGGTCTGGTGTTTCAAGGGGAAGACACCCAGTCACCGCCACCCGCTTCGAATGCCGGCGCTGATGCAACCAAGCCAAAATCCTCAAGGCCTCAATTGAAAATCGTTAAATAAAAAAGCCGCAGACTCTGCGGCTTTTTTGTCTTGCAGGCTTCCGCCAACTATCTGGCGCTAAGCAGAAGGAAGCGCCAAAGTTCCGTGCATCCTGCTCATCGCCTTTTGTTCGATCTGGCGGATGCGTTCCGCGGACACATTGAATTCGGCGGCCAGGTCATGCAGCGTCGCGGCAGTACCCTCATCGCATAACCAGCGCGCCTCAACGATGCGGCGGCTGCGCTCATCCAAACCAGCCAAGGCACTTGCCAACCCCGAGGTTTGCAAGTGTTCACGTTCCGTTGTTTCCAGTATATGCGAAGGTTCGTGTTCCTCGGTATCGGCCAGATATTGAATGGGCGCGTAGCTTTCATCTTCATCGCTTCCGCTTGGTTCCAGTGCGATCTCATGCCCGGCGAAGCGCGCTTCCATATCCACCACATCGCGTTCGCTGACGTTGAGCTGTTGCGCGATCTCGCTGATTTGCTGGGGCTTGAGCGGTTCCAGCCCTTTCTTCATGCTGCGCAGATTGAAGAACAGTTTGCGCTGCGATTTGGTGGTGGCGATCTTGACCATTCGCCAATTGCGTATCACGAACTCATGAATCTCGGCACGTATCCAGTGCAGCGCGAAGGAGACCAGGCGCACACCGCGATCCGGGTCATAGCGTTTCACCGCTTTCATCAGTCCTATGTTGCCTTCCTGGATCAGATCGGCCTGAGGCAGGCCGTAACCGGCATAACCGCGCGCCACGCTCACGACCACCCGCAGGTGGGATAGCACTAACTCACGCGCGGCATCCAGGTCATTTTCGGCTTTGAAGCGCACTGCCAACGCTGTCTCCTTCTGCTGAGACAGAATGGGAAAGCGGTTAACGGTCTGGATATAACTCTCCAGACTGCCAACGGCAGACGGGATAGGTAAACTCATGCTGGCATTCATCTGTGTTTCCTCCTTTTGTGCAATTCTAGCACTCGCAGCATAAGAGTGCCAAGTTGGGAAATGGTTCGACTGGATAGTAAAACAGGCAAAAAATCCGGCTTGTCAATTTTTTAATGCTCTGTAACGATGACGTGATACGGTCGGAAGCCCTGCAACTCGCCGGACATCACCGCTGGTATGGAGGGAAATTCCGGTTTGCTTTATCATCATTGACAAAATGCCTGTCAAAGCGTGATATTGTGCGCCTGCAAACGGCAAGGTTTTCTCGCTGATGGCCTATATAACAAACATTACAAGGCATCCGGGTCAAATTACTATGCGAAACCTGCCGGTTTAATAAAAAAATTCTTTGGGAAAAGCATGAGAAAAATCATTCTATTTCTGGCCGGCATCATGGCAGGTATGACATTGGTGTCGGAGGTGTCCGCATTACCCTTGTTCGCCCGCCAAACCGGCATGGTGTGTTCCGCTTGTCATTTCCAGCACTTTCCGATGCTGACCGGCTTTGGCCGCGCATTCAAGTCCGCCGGATACACCATGATGGGTGCGCAGGGAAAAGTGGAAGGCGAAGGCCTGAGCATACCCAACACCCTGAACATGGCCGTTTTGACTACTGCGGGATATGAAAAATCCAACCAGGCCGCCAGCACCACTGCGGCCAATTCAACCGGTGACGGCGCATTTTATCTGCCGGGCAACGGTGGTGAGCTGTCCCTGTTCCTGGGCGGCCGTGTGAGCGGGAATACCGGCTTCCTGGCGGAAACCGGCAAGGGCGGATCAGTGTCAGGCACGGTCGTCAGCGGCACTCAGAGTTCGGCCAAGCTGCCCGTTCTGTTCGAAGTGGATTCATCGGTGTCCAAATTGACAGAAGGCACGCGTGTGGGATTCGTGCCGTTCGCCACGGATGTGGATGGCGCGTCCTACGGCTTTGAGACGCTCAATACCGGCGCCAATGTCGTGCACCAGATGAGTCCCGTACCCGGGCTGAATGGCGCGCACAGCGCGGCGCTTTCGGCCCAGCAATACATCGGGACCGCCGGCGCCGCAACCGGCGTGGCATTGGTGGCGAACAACCCGATGGGTTTCATCAACCTGACCAAGTACGACCAGACCGGCATATCGCATGGCGCCCTGGCGGTCTTGGGCTCCACATATTTGCGCGTGGCGGCTACGTTTGATATGGCGGGTTGGGATACCGGCGTGGGGTTACAGAACTGGAGCGGTAGCTCGGTCAGCGCTACGGGCACCCCTGCTTACGTTAGTTCTACCGGGACTCCAGTGTGTACAGCTCCAGCAACTTGCCCAACGTTATTCTACCCGACCATTCCCGCGACCTACGGCGAAGCCGCAACCAAAGCGACCGCGGTCGACGGCCAGATGCAAGGCAGGCTGGGTGAGATGCCGGTGGGCTTATACTTCAGCTATGCGAGGGCGCCGGCCGGCAATGCCAACTCGTATAACATGGATCCCGCTGCGGCGGTGGCGGGCTCTGCCGTAACCAATGCCTATGGCACGGCGACCAAGAGCGCGTTCAATTTTTCGTTTGAAGTGGGCGTGGTACCTGAAAAAGTCACGCTGGGTGCTGCCTATCGCTCCGGCAGGAGCGGTGTTGCGGTCGGCTCTTTCACCAATGCGAGCGACAACGCGATCATGTTTGTTGCCACCTACAAGCTGGCGCAGAACATGATGGCATCCTTTACCCTCACCAGCGCAAGCGGCCAGTACTGGGATGCGGCTCACCAGAATGCGCTGGGCAGCGGAACCACCACGATCAATCTGTCAACCCTGTTTTAGGGAACCTGGTTTGTATCCGGCCTGTTACCAATATTTTTTCCACAATTATTGCAGAACATGGTATGTTGCAAACTCAAATGGGAAGGGGCTTGTCATCATTTGAGTAGTAAAAACCGGCGGCAGCTTGTCATTTTTTTTCAACACGGCCGCGCGATTATGCAAAGCTCAATATTGTTTTTTTCAAAAGGGAGTTAACCATGCAATTCAAGAATACACTTTTGGCGATTTCAGCCCTGGTGTCCGCTGCGATTTGGGCACCCCAGGCACAAGCAATACCGGCGTTCGCGCGCCAGGTCGGCATGGCCTGCAGCGCCTGCCATTACCAGCACTTCCCCGTGCTGAACAGCTTCGGACGTTCCTTCAAGGAAAACGGCTACACGATGATCGGCGCCCAGGAAAAGGTCGAGGGCGATGGCGTGTCCATACCGGCAGTGCTGAATGCAGCGCTGGTCGGCTATATCGACTACAACAAAACCAATGGCCCGTCCACGCCGAATGGAGATGGGATAACCACAACGAATGCGACCGCCAAGAACTCCAACGACGGCATGCTGCAGATCCCGCAACAGGTTAGCCTATTCCTGGGCGGGCGCGCCGGCGAGCATGTGGGTTTCGAGGCCGAAATCAATCTGACTCCTGCTTCCTCAGGTACCATACCGGACGGTACGATCGGCCTGATCAGGTTCAAGATTCCCATGGTTTATGACGTGGGCAACGTGCATGCGGGCCTGGTGCCGTTCAGCACCGGTCTCGGCGCGGCTGACAGCTTCGAGGTGCTGAACACCGGCGCGGTCGCGGTTCATGCATTCAACCAGGCTGACATGCCGTCGGTTTCCGCTCAGCAATACATCGGTACTGCAACGGCTGCAAACGGTCTGGCCTTTATCGCGAGCAACGACGATTTCTTCGCCAACTTCGCTAAGTGGGGCGCAAGCCAGGGTGCCGGCAGTTCAGGTGCACCGTCTTCCAACTACCTGCGCGCCGCATGGACCACCGGCCTGATCCCCGGATTCGACAGCGCAATCGGCTTTCAGCTATGGACTGGAACCAGCGCGGTAGATGCAAGTGCGACAAATCCAACGGCAAGCCTAACAGGGAGCCCATTTATAACTGGCGTCGTAGACACCAAGGCATCCGCGATCGATGCACAGATGATGGGCGATGTCGGTAGCATGCCGCTGCTGGTCGTGGCTTCCTGGGCGAAGGCTCCGACAGGTGCTGCAAATACCAATCCAAACTTTTTTAATCAGGGTGCATACGACAGGTCATCGTTCAATATCGCCGCAGAACTCGGCGTGATCCCGAACAAGGCTACGCTGCAGCTCGGCTTTCGTAATGCCAAGTCGGGTGGAGCTATTGACGGCCCGGGTTTAACCACAGGCGGAAATGCCACCGACAATGCGATCCTGGTTGGCGCAACTTACAATCTCGCGCTGAACGTCAGGCTGGAGTTGACCTACTCCAAGTACAGCGGCGATGTGTATAACTCAAATTATTCTATAGCCCCTGGATACATGGGGGACAATATGACCATGCTGGATCTGGCTTTCGGACTCTGATCCAAGCATAGCGAGCCGGTTCAACCGGCAGGACTGCAACCCGTCGCCTGAAAAGGTGGCGGGTTTTTTTCGCCCGCCATTCCTTTAGAACGTCATTTCTTTTTCAGCAGCGCTTGCAGGTCGGCGAAGGGATTATGCGTCGCCGTGGATGAGTGGTTGCCGGAACCGCCTGCCCGCGCCTGTTCTTCCAGCACGCGCATGTGCTCGTTGTCGTGGCAATACAGGCACAGCAGCTCCCAGTTGCTGCCATCCGGCGGGTTATTGTCGTGATCGTGGTCCTTGTGGTGCACCGTCAATTCGCGCAGCCGTGCGCCGGAAAACTCGCGCCCGCACCGCCCGCATATCCACGGGAATAATTTGAGCGCGCGTTCGCGGTAAGTCGCCTCGCGCTTGCTGCTGTGCTTGCGCGCCTCGGCGACGACGCGGTCGAGCCGCGCGTGGTCAGGAGTTGTATGTTTTGGCATGACCGAAAACTGTAGGGGCGCAAGGCATCGCGCCCAACGTCGAGGGCGCGATGCCGCCCTTACATCTGATGCTAGATGATTGCGCCTGTAAGCTTGGCAGGCGGCGGTTGCTTCTTGGGTTTCTTTGCTTCTTTGCTTTTACGCTGTTGTCCTTTGGCCATGATCATTCTCCTTGTAGTGACGACATGTGGAATATGCGGTAACTGACGTGCTGCGGTTGAAGCGAGTCACTGCCGCTGCGCCTGCCCGGATTCAGCATAAGCGCAACGCGCGCAAATGATAATCCGTCACGGGAAAAAGTGAAACATTTTCTTGTATCCATTCTGAAACCAGTCGCCAACAAACCACCCCTGGATTCTGGGACAATGGTGATTCCGGGATAATATCTGTTCCGGGAAAACTTAAGCTCCCAATGCAAGCCTCTTAACATCAACCAGGCACCAACCAGGCCACAAAACCGACAAGCTGAGCAACCAATCAAAGCATGGCCATTTCCCCTTCCGCCCAGGCTGCCGTGACGAAACGCCTGTCTTCGTTGCGCGATTTACAGCCTTTCCTGCTCCCCTATCGCGGCAGGATCGCTGTGGCTTTCGCGCTGCTGTGTCTTGCTTCGGGCACGGTACTGTTGTTGCCGCTGGCGTTTCGCGATCTCATCGATTTCGGTTTCGGTCAGCGCGATAACACACGCGGAGCGCTGTTGGCCACGGGCGGTCTGGACGGCCACTTCGTCTTGCTGTTCGGCTTGGCCGGCTTGTGGGCGCTGGCCGTGTCGGCGCGCTATTACACCGTGACCTGGATAGGCGAACGGGTGACGGCGGATCTGCGCAGCGCGGTGTACGCGCGGGTGCTGAATCAATCGCCGCAATTCTTCGAGACCCTGCGAACCGGCGAAGTGCTGTCAAGGCTGACCGGCGACACCACGCTGATCCAGACCGTGGTCGGCAGCTCGATCGCGATGGGATTGCGCAGCCTGTTCCAGTTCATCGGCGGCATGATCATGCTGGCGGTCACCAGTTTTTATCTGTTCTCGCTGAATCTCGGCCTGATGGCGTTGCTCGCGCTGCCGATCATTTTGATCGGGCGCAGGGTGAAAAAACTTTCGCGCGAATCGCAGGACAAGATCGCCGATGCCTCGGCGCTGGCCGGCGAGATACTCAATGCGGTGCCGACGGTGCAGGCCTACACGCAGGAACATCGCGAAACACAGCGCTTCGCCGCCAGCGCTGAGCTGAGTTTTGTCACCGCGATCCGGCGCACCCGCGTGCGCGCAGCTCTTACCGCGCTGATCATCACCGCGGTGATGGGCACCATCATCTTCGTGTTGTGGGTCGGCGCGAACCAGGTGCATGACGGCAGCATGAGCGGCGGGCAGCTCGCCTCGTTCATCCTCTATGCGGCGCTGGTTGCCGGCGGCGTGGGCACCATGTCGGAAGTGTGGGGGGATGCGATGCGTGCGGCGGGGGCGACGGAACGCTTGCTGGAACTGCTGCATGCGGAATCCGGCATCGCCGAGGTGGCCGCACCGCAAACATTGCCGCAGCCCGGGCAGGCGGCGATCCGCTTCGAGCAGGTCAGCTTCCGCTACCCGTCGCGTATGCAGACCGCCGCGCTGGACGGCATCACGCTGGACATTGCACCCGGCGAAAGCGTCGCGCTGGTCGGCCCATCCGGTGCGGGGAAGACTACGCTGTTCCAGTTGTTGCTGCGATTTTACGATGTGACGGAAGGCGTCATCCGCCTCAACGGGCAGGACATCCGCCAGCTTGCTTTGCACGATCTGCGCGACATGATCGCGATCGTGCCGCAAGACCCGGTGATCTTCTCGGCCAATGCGCTGGAAAATATCCGCTATGGCCGCCCAGCGGCCGGCGATGCCGAGGTCATGGCCGCCGCCAGATCGGCGGTGGTTGATGAATTCATAGGCCTGCTGCCGCAGGGCTACCAGACCTTCCTGGGCGAGCGCGGCACCCGCTTGTCCGGCGGGCAGCGCCAGCGCATCGCGATCGCGCGGGCGATTCTGAAGAATGCGCCGCTGTTGCTGCTGGACGAAGCGACCAGCGCGCTGGATGCCGAATCGGAAATATTGGTGCAGCAGGGACTGAACGCCGCGATGCAAGGCCGCACCACGCTGATCATCGCGCACCGTTTGGCAACCGTGCAGAAAGCCGGCCGCATCGTGGTGCTGGAGCACGGGCGCATCGTCGAAACCGGGACTCCGGAAGATTTGCGCAAACGGAGCGGGCTATACGCGCGGCTGGCGCGTTTGCAATTCGATGTTTGATTGATTCGTTTCTGCCCATGAACACTAAACGCAGCGCGGTTTGCCCTGATTTTTTGGCCTGATGACACATTAGAGAATATAATGCGCGCAGAGGGTGGGCTAATTCAAGTTGGCCGAAAATAATTACCAAAATAATTACCAAAATAATTATCGGAGAAGATCATGAGGAAATGTTTGGTGGCAATGTTGGGTGTGATCATCATAACGATGAGCGGGTTTGTTGTGGCCGCGCCTATGACCAAGGATCAGGGAGACGCCATACTCCAGGAGCTTCGCGAGATCAAGCAGCTGCTGGCAAGACAGCAACAGCAGCAGGCTCAGCCGGCACCGCAAGGTCCGCAGACGCCGCAGAACCTGACGGTCAAGGGCGATGCGATATACGTGCTCGGCAAAAGCGATGCGCCGCTGACCATGGTGGAATTTACCGATTATCAGTGTCCTTTCTGCGGCCGGTTCGAGACGACCACTTTCCCCGATATCAAAAAGAACTATATCGACACCGGCAAGATGCGCCTCATCGTGCGGGACCTCCCGCTGGAAGGCCTGCATCCATTTGCCGTGAAAGCCGCTCAGGCTGTTCACTGTGCCGGAGATCAGGGCAAGTTCTGGGAGATGAAGGATCTGTTGTTCAAAAATCAGAACAAGCTTGATGCCGATTCATTAACCGGTTATGCAACAAAAGATCTTGCGCTCAATGCCGATACCTTCAAGAGTTGCATGGCCAACGGCAAACATCTGAAAGAAATCGGCGACGAAGCCAAATACGCCCAATCTCTGGGCATCACCGGAACACCGACTTTCATTATCGGCAAGTCTGCAGGGGACTCGGTGCAGGGCAAGGTGATCGTCGGCGCTCTGCCGCTTGAGGCCTTCCAGGCCGCGATCGACGAGGTGCTCGAAAAACACTGATAGAACTACTGATATGACAACTAGCCATCTGACTAGGTTGGCAAACTACACCAACCAAGTCATTGGTTAACGCTGGGTAAGTCATTGATGAAACAACTAGCCATCTCACTAAGGCAGCAAGCTGCCAAGTGATTGGTTATGGTTATGGTTATAGCCATTGTTTGGTGTGGCCAATGTAGCGTGCCTGCAGTGCACGCTACATGACTCGATTTCAAAGGCCTCCTGCTTTCAGCCCAGCGCCGGGTAATCGGTATATCCCTTCGCACCGGGCGTATAGAAAGTGTCCATGTCAGGAGCATTCATGGCTGCGCCGCTCTTCCATCGCATGACCAGATCCGGATTGGCGATGAACGGTTTCCCGACCGCGATCAGATCGGCTTTGCCCGCGGCCAGATCGCTTTCGGCGCGCGCTGCATCGTAGCCGCCGGAAAGTATAAGCTTGCCCTTGAACACATTGCGGAATGCCGCTTTCATCGATGCCGGCACTTGCGGCGCACCCATGGACGAATGGTCGACCAGATGGATGTAGACCAGCCCGCGTGCATTGAGCTGTTGCGCCAGATATGCGTAATCGGCTTCCATCGCGTCATACAGCGGCATGTCGTTGAATACCCCGAACGGAGACAGGCGTATGCCGACCTTGTCCTTGCCGACGGCTTTGATTACCGCATCGGCGACTTCGAGCACGAAGCGCGCGCGGTTCTCGATAGCACCGCCGTAGCGATCCGTGCGCTGATTCGAGTTCGGGCGGATGAACTGTTCGAGCAGATAACCGTTTGCGCCGTGAAACTCGATGCCATCAAATCCCGCTGCCACCGCGTTCTTCGCGCCCTGGGTGAATTCTTCTATGGCAGTCTTGATGTCAGCCTCGGTCATTGCTTGCGGCATGCCATTCGGTTTCATGCCCTCGGCATCGGTGTACATGTCACCGGCGGCTACCACTGCCGACGGCCCCAGCAAGCGTGCACCCGCAGGCAGATTGAGTGCGTGGCCGACGCGCCCGCAATGCATGAACTGGATGAACATCTTCGCACCCTTGGCGTGAACCGCATCGGTGACGAGTCTCCAGCCCGCAACCTGCGCGGCGGAAAATATCCCCGGTATGCGCGCATAGCCCAAGCCATTCGGAGAAGGCGATGTGCCTTCGGTGATGATGAGCCCCGCAGTTCCGCGCTGCGCGTAATACTCCGCCATCAGTTCGTTCGGGATATTGCCGGTGGCACGGCTGCGCGTCATCGGTGCCATGACCAGATGATTCTGCAGTGTGAGTGTTCCAAGGGTGGTTTCTGAAAACAGCAGCGACATGGTGGTTCCTTCTGAACGGTGATTGGGATAATTTAAGAATAAGGAAAGTGGTTGGGGCGCAATGCCAAAAACGAAATATATCCCGCACACAAGTTGGATGGATTATCAACAGCAATGGCTGCAAGGGAAATTTGTTGGCAAGGCAGATGGCAATATACTCCGAATTATATGGGTCAGCATCATTCAACATTCCAGACAGACCCATGGCTCGCACGCACTTATTGATACATATCCTTCAGTGTATTCAGTTCACCGCTCCGCTCTTGATCGTAGGCTTGCAGACAGTGGGTGAGTCAGGTGATGTTTGAGTAGCCAATGGAAATGGAAAAAATCGAATGTGCTCCAATTCCGATATGACGTAATTTGTACACCTTAGCCAAGGCTAAAGATGAATTTTCGTCAATTTTATTGTTTTCCTGCCCTTGACAATATACATCTGTGTTCTCCGCTGCACCAATACCAGCGCCACTCTGGTCAATTCATACTTTGTCCTGGCATGTAATATGCTTGCTCTTTGATCAAGGATGAAAATCCTGGTTCGGTGGAAATAAGCCGAAATGTCATGGAAGCAGAAGGAGGTGTGTCATGAACGTCACGATGAATATGAGCAGCTATGAAATCGAGCGCGAAACGATAGAGGCCGAGTACAGCGATGAGATCCTGAGTGCCGGTTGGAATCCTGAAATTGACTCTGTGTGTCAGCAACTGCAGCTTGTGCCGGCTACCCAGGAGCTGACTATGCCGGCTGACCTTGCGACGGAAGTTGCAGAGCTATTTTTAAGAAAAATGTATTCCTACCAGCGCTAACTGCGTGGTGGTATTTTCTTGTGGCCAGTAGTGCCACAAGAAATGTTACGGGGTGGTTCAATCGACATCCGCCAAAGGTTTTATTCTTCGCATCCTCTTTTACCCGCCTTTTATCCTTTGCAGCCATCAGGTGGGTTTATTTGGTCTTGTGCTTCAGCGCGATGCCGAACAACTCCAGGGCAGCTCCCAAGATAAGCAACAGCGCACCCTGCCAGGCTTCAGGAGCGAGCAGCATCAGCATTATTGCGCCCAGTACCATAATGATCACTGCACTGGTGCGCCGGGTGCGTGTATTCTTTACCACATGGCATCTCAAACTATTCCTTGGCTATTCCCTGGTTTGCGTTTTAAGTATAAATTACATGATGGCTTTCGGTCGGCATGTTTCACGGCCGCTTTGCCGGGGTGCTAATCATTATGTCAATGACGGAGATCACCATGAAGAAACTGAAACATGAGGCGGAATTGTTCAAGGGCGCTTTGCTCGCAGGTGTGAAGTATGCCGAGGGGCGCGGTGTGGTCGAGTTCGAGCCTACCGATTCGGCGAGCGAGAAACTCCTGTACATCTACAGGCTGCTGGTTCACGACAAAGTCATACAGCCCTTGCCTGAAGATCAGGTTGCCGAAAAATCCATGAGACACAAACTGGCGATCTGGTATTCGAAACAATTGCCTAATGACCATCCGCTTTTGCAATAAGCAAGATGGTCAGCTCGATCCGTCCCCATTGATCGCAAGAACATCAGCGCGACTTTTACATTCCGCTCATCGAGATGAATACAGACGACAATACCGGGAAATTCCGCATCGACAAATGGCTGTGTGCCGCGCGTTTTTTCAAAACGCGCTCCTTGGCGGCTGACGCTGTCGAGTGCGGCAAAGTGCATGTCAATGAGGTGCGCGTCAAACCGGCCAAGGCAGTATTGGTGGGAGACGTGCTCACCATCAACATCGGACAGAAACAATATGTGGTTGAGGTGCTGGCGCTGTCCAGCAGGCGGGGTCCCGCATCCGAGGCGCAGAAACTATATTGCGAGACCGATGCCAGCCGCCAGCGGCGCGAGACCATTGCCGCTCAACTCAATGCTCAGCCGCGGCCTTTCTTCTTCAAGGGTCGGCCGACCAAGCGCGATCGGCGCGAGATCGAACGTTTCAAGAAGGGGGCGTGATGCCTGCCCCCGCCTATTCAGAACCGGGTTTTTAATTGTTGACAGCGATGGGCCAGAACAGGCTTGGCAGTATGGGCCTGGAATAGAAATCATTTTGACTTGTCAAGCATCATTTCCAGGCTTATGTAGAGCGCAAAACTGGAGTTGAATTCATTTACTTTTGGGAAAACCAGTTGCGGGTTTAAGTTAAAGAATAACCATTTCCGATGCAATCGGTAACGATACTGAATCTGGGCGATATATTCGGTCACTTCCACCTGTGGATTGCTGACTCCGATCACGCTCGCCTGATAAAGCAGGGCGGTCCGTTCATTCAGGGTGTGATAAATCGACAGATCCTGGCGCAGGTCGAAGTTCTGTTTGTCTTTTAGCCATGTGGCATTGCTGGTGGCGCGAAACAGAACCGGTTCGCTTAAAAGATGTTCCAGATCAATCTGGGTGGTTTCACCCGCGCCTATGGTATTGAACCAATACACAGACTCCTCTGCTTTCAGCCGCCACTGATCCAGAGGAACCGAATAGCTTCCCCTTGCACGCACGAAAGGATTTATATTATTTATTCCCTGGAATTTAAGCCCCGTATCGGTGCTAAAGTACCATGGCCTTCCCTCTGGTTTCTCCTTTGCATAGCGCAAAGCCAAGCCATAACTTTGCGGCTCGTCAATATTGTTGGTAAGAGGCGTATTCTGCTGGGATAGCGGTGGCTCACCGCTTATATTTTGATCCGGGTTGGACTCCACCAAGAGATGCAACCGTTTTTCCGTGGAAGGCAAACTCAAATTTGCCCTTACTGCAAGCACGAGCTTGTGATTACTGCCATACCCCGACGCTCTGCTGAGGGCCAGTTGAACTACGCTTTTATTGCTCTCCTGATAATTGCGATCATCGCCAAAATAGCGATCGAGATAGCTTGCGAAGCTGACGATCTGCCCGGACAAATAATCGCGCTGGACATCCATAGAACTAAAGAGATCGGACTCTTGAGCAGGTTGGGTTGATTGAACAGGTTGAACAGGTTGAACAGGTTGAACAGGTTGAACAGGTTGAACAGGTTGAACAGGTTGAACAGGTTGAACAGGTTGAACAGGTTGGGACGATTGAGTTGATTGAGTCGGTTGAGCAGGTTGAGCAGGTTGAGCAGGTTGAGCAGGTTGAGCAGGTTGAGACGATTGAGCCGGTTGGGACGATTGAGTTGATTGATCTGGTTGAGACGATTGGGCCGATTGTTCGGCGCCAAGCAACTTCAAGGGAAAAAGAAGAGCAATACCCAACAGCAGACTCGACGAAATCCTGCAAAGCCAGATAGATTTTTGCTCAGAGGCGGACATTGGGGGCAGATATTACACAATATAGCTGCATAAGCGGAGTTTGACGTGGCGCCGAAACGTCAGCAAAAAACTGAAGCCGGTTGGCGTAAATTATCGATAGCAGGGTATACTTTTACCCCGTTTTGGGGACGATGTCCTGGATAGTAAAGTCCGGGATAAAAATGAGCCGGCGGTGTCACACCATGACGATATTTTTGAAAGGAGCAAATCATGTTTATTTCACAGTATGGTTCAGGGGCACGATGGCTTTCGGTATTACTCGCCACTTTGGGTTTGGCATGGGCAGTGGCTTGTCACGCATCGCCTCAACCTGACGACCCGCAAATTGTAAACGAAAGCTACAAACAGGCGGTTGCCAGCCCGATACGAACCGATGATGACAGGGCTGCTGATGCCAAGCGCAAGCCGCTCGAGTTTCTGCAGTTCACTGATGTGCGACCCGGTATGCGGGTGCTGGATGTTGCGGCGGGCGGCGGGTACACCACGCAATTGCTCGCGCTGGCTGTCGGCAGCAAAGGCACTGTCTGGGCGCAAAATACCAAATCAAGGCCGGCACTTGACGAGCGGCTGGCCAAGCACCCGCAGGCTAACATCGTTCCGGTTATACGGCCTTTTGAGGACCCGGTTCCCGATGACGCGCCCAAGCTGGATCTGATCACCATCGTCATGAATTACCACGATATCGCCTATATGACGGTTGACCGTGCAAAGATGGACAAGCGGCTATTCGACGCGTTGAAACCGGGCGGGCATATTGTCGTTCTGGATCACTCGGCCAAGGCAGGCAGCGGTGTCTCGGCGGCAAAATCACTCCATCGAATCGATGAAAAGGTCGTTGTGGATGAGTTTCTGCAAGCAGGTTTCCAGCTTGAAAAATCGGGGGACTTTTTGAGAAATCCGGCTGACCCGCGCGAACAGGCTTTCTTTGATATGAAAATCCAGACGGATAAATTCGCATTGCGCTTCGTCAAGCCTTGATTAACCACCCGGATATACCAAACAACAATCGCGGATAACCATGAGTACCGCTTTGATTACCGGAGCCAGCCGCGGGATCGGCCTGGAATTTTGCAGGCAATATGCCGCGGATGGCTGGCGTGTTCTGGCCTGCAGCCGCCATCCCGAAAATTCGGATGCCCTCAACAAACTGGCGGCACTATATCCCGGGCTGATTGAAATGCATGCTCTGGATGTCGCCGACCATGCGCAGATCGAGCGTTTGGGGCAGGTGCTGGACCACGAATCCATCGACCTGCTGATCAACAACGCCGGCATCTATCCTGATTCCGATAATAGAGGTTTTGGCCATACCGATTATGCGGAATGGACGCGGGCATTCCGCACCAATACCATGGCGCCGCTCAAGATGGCCGAGACATTCGCCGCACAGATTGCCCGCAGCAAGCAAAAAACCATCGTGACCATCACCAGTAAAATGGGCAGCATCGCCGACAATCGCGGAGGCGGCGATTACCTTTATCGTTCCAGCAAAGCGGCGGTGAATATGGTCATGAAAAGTCTTTCCATCGACCTGAATACGGCCGGAATCACTGCGGTTGTATTTCATCCGGGTTGGGTCAAGACCGATATGGGCGGGCCGAACGCATCGATGTCTGCAGAACAAAGCGTGTCAGGCATGCGGGAAGTAATCAGCAGGCTCACAATAGCCGACTCCGGCAAATTTTTCGGTTATGATAACCAGGTGATTCCCTGGTAACCATGGTCAGATTCCGGGGCCAAATTCCGGAAATCTGAAGGGGTCGCATGGCCGTTGTCATCCGTATTATTTTGATATGGAGAAAGATATGGAAATATTGCAAAAGATATTCATTTCCGTTGCGGTGATCTTTGTTGTTGGCGGGCTGGTCTGGTACATATTCATCGCGCATTGGTAGCCTCTGCCATCTGCCATCTGCCATCTGCCGGCATAGCTACCTGAGTACGCGATCCGGCAGCGGCAATGGCCAATCGCGCATCAGCTGTTTTGATACTGTTTCGCGTCAAACATGACCGGTTTGGAGCGTTGATCGATTGTTGAACGTGAAGACCCGTTTCCATGAATTGTCCTGTACGGGAATTGCCCTGTCCGGTGTGAAAAAATGAAAAAAGATTTTTGGCTGGAACGCTGGGAACGGGAAGAGATCGGTTTTCACCAGGACGAATTCAATCCCTATTTGCGACTGTACTGGCAAGAGACGCACCTTGCCGACGATAGCCTGGTCTTTGTGCCGCTGTGCGGTAAAAGCCGTGACATGCTATGGCTGCGCGAGCAGGGTCACCAAGTCCTTGGGGTGGAGCTAAGCGCCATCGCGGTGCAGGCGTTCTTCAAGGAAAACGGTTACTCTCCGCAGCATATCAGCCCGAATCAGGTCAGCCCGAATCAGGTCATAGGCGGAAAATTCGACTGTTACGAAGCGAATGGCATCCGCATCCTGTGCGGCGATTTTTTCGATTTGAGCAAGGAAGATCTCGCGAATGTGAAAGCGGTTTATGACCGCGCATCGCTGATTGCGCTGCCGCCGGAGATGCGCGAAAGCTATGTCCGCCATCTGGTGAGTATCCTGCCGCCCGCTACGCAGATTCTGCTGATCACTGTGGAATATCCGCAGCACGAAATGGAGGGCCCTCCGTTTTCGGTTTCTATTGGCGAAGTGGAAGCGCTTTACCGGGAGCACGCCGAGGTTCGTTTGCTGGCGCAACTTGATGTGCTGGCGCAAAACCCGCGCTTTCAAGTACGCGGCCTGAGCCGGTTGCGGGAAAACATCTTTCTGCTGACACTGCGCTAAACCGTTGAGCACTTACCCCGCCATGCCATTCATCAAGCGCTTCCTGACCCAGGTTACAATATCTGTTGCACCGTGCTGCACAGCAGCAGGCAGCAGGAGGGCAAGACAATGGTAGTGTTCTCATTGCTGCTGATTGGCGGCATCGCAGTCGCAGTCTTCTACATCATACTCATCAAGCGCAGGCTAGCCCGCGACCTTGCCGACAGAAAGCAGTCCGAGCGGCGCGAACAAACCCGCAACCATGTGCTGGAACTGCTTGCCCATGGCGCACCGCTTCCGATAATACTTGAAGCCATCGTGCGCGGCGTGGAGCAGGAGCAACCGGCCATGCTTTGCAGCGTCCTGCTGCTCGACAGCGAGGGCAAACATCTGCTGAGCGGCGCGGCACCCAGCCTGCCCGATTTCTACAACGCCGCGATCGACGGGATCGAGATCGCCATTGGTGCCGGCTCTTGCGGCACCGCAGCCTTTACCGGCCAGCGCGTCATCGTCAAAGACGTTCATACCCACCCTTACTGGGCGCCCTACAAGGAACTCACCGCCAGGGCAGGGCTGGGCGCGTGCTGGTCTGAACCGATCCGTTCGGCTTCCGGCAAAGTGCTCGGCACCTTCGCCATTTATCATCATCTGGCGCACCAGCCGACTGTTGAAGAAATCCGCCTGATCGAGCAAACAGCCAACCTGGCCGAGATCGCGCTGGGCCGCAGCCGTGCGGATCAGGCGCTCAAGGAGAGCGAGAAACAGCTTTCTGATATTCTGGAGAACGTCACCGCCTACATCTACATGAAGGACACGCAGGGCCGCTACCTGTTCGCCAACCGTTTGTTGCGCGAGCGGTTCGCTGCGCCGATGGAAGAGATCGTGGGCTACGACGACAGCAAATTCTTCGATGCCGATACCGCCGCCAATATGCGCAAGGACGAACTCCGCGTATTGCAGAAAGGCGAGACACTCCAGGCCGAAGAGACCATACCCAACATGCTCACCGGAGTGACGCAGGTCTTCCTGACAGTCAAGATTCCGCTAAGACATGAAGATGGCAGCATCTATGCATTGTGCGGCATCTCCACCGACATCAGCGAGCGCAAGGACATCGAGGAACACATGCAACACATGGCGCAATACGACGCGCTTACCCACTTGCCCAACCGTGCATTATTCAACGACCGGCTGAAGCAGGCGATCGCAGCAGCGCATCGGAACAAGGCGCGTCTGGCGCTGATGTTCATCGATCTGGACAAGTTCAAGCCGGTCAATGACACATACGGCCACGGCGTGGGCGACCTGTTGCTGAAGGATGTCGCGCTGCGCATCCAGGATTGCCTGCGCGACTCGGACACCGCTGCGCGGATAGGCGGCGACGAATTCGTGATCTTGTTGCCGGCCATCGAAACGCAGCGGGATGCGAGCAAGGTCGGGGAGAAGATACTCCACGCTCTTAACCAGCCTTTCGCGCTGGCGGGACACACGCTGAATATCTCCGCAAGCATAGGCGTTGCCGTCTATCCGGAACATGGCAGCGAAGAAAAGCTGCTGGTCAAGAGCGCCGACATCGCGATGTATCACGCGAAGAAAAATGGCCGCAACAACGTCAAGATGTACCAGCGGGGACTGCAAGCCATCAGCGAATAAAGGCACAGCGAGTGATGGCTATGCGGCGATTGAATCTCTCGGGGGCATGTTCCCGCCGCTCGCACTAGCCTCGCGGCGACGAGTCAACTGTCGTCCTTGATACCGGCACAGCTGGCGCCCAGCCAACGGCCTTTGATGTTCCCATGAACTTTTCCTCCGCCACTTTGCACTATATCAATGCTGCCCACGATGCTTTCGGGTGTCTCGGCCTCGATGATCATTTTCATCGTGAGGGCATGCGGCGCTGGGCAAGTTCGTTCAAGTACGACTTTGTTTGCCGACGTTGAGATGATCTTCTTTTTGCATTGCCCTTCGTCGTCCGACTTGATGATGCGATCTTTATCCAGCTTCTGTTGCGTGATACAACTTTTCATCACATGCGTACTGGGCTAGCCCTCGCGCGCCTGCATGGTTTTTTCAATTTGGACGCGTTGCGCCGGCGGCATCTTTGCCAGTACTTCAGCGGGGAGCAGCATGCCTGTCGTCAAGGTAGTCGAGGTTATTTCCTATGCGCCGGTTTTTGCGTTCAATGAATCGGCCAGCGCGTACAGGGGCGTCGCAACGGCAAGGCGCATCGAAGCAGGTTTCTGAGGAACATGTTGGCTCCTTTAACGGTTGGTTGAGAAAATCGATCCGGCTTCCTATATGGCATGGCCTATAAAATCAATCGGGGGTGAATTCCTGACGTAAAGTAGACACTCTAAAACGCACAGAACAAACCTGTGTGGACTGGATTAAACGCTACAACTGAGTTCATGACAAGCGTCATCCAAGGGATTAAGACGCCTTCGCGATCCACACCAGCATGCGGTTGTTGGAGGGCATCGCGATGTCGCGCAGCAAGTCCAGGCCGTGGGATGCGGCAAGCCGGTTCACCGCTTCGAAATCCCGCACGCCGCTGTTCGGGTCGCGCGACTTGAGCCAGGCATCGAAACGGGCATTGCTTTCGGAAGTGACAACCCCCCGTATTTTGTAAGGGCCATAGAAGCACACATATCCACCCGGCTCGATGACGCGGGCGATATGCGCGAACAGGCGCTCGACTTCCGGCCACGAGATGATATGCACGGTGTTGGCGTTGAAGATCGCGTCCACCGGCGCAACCGGCCAGCGCGCATCGTTCACGTCGATCGCCAGCGGCGCCAGCACGTTGGGCAGTTGTGCTTCGTCCAGCCATGCCTGGATGCCGGCAAGGTTCTGCGCCAATTCGCTGGGCTGCCAGATCAAATGCGGCAGCTCGCGGCCAAAGTACACGGCGTGCTGGCCGGTGCCGCTGGCGATCTCCAGCACCCGCTTGCGCCCGGCGAAGATTTCCTTCAGCACGGCAAGGATCGGCGCCTTGTTTATTTCGCAGGATTCGGCATAGGGTTTCACGAAAGTGTCCGCGTATTTAGCAGGCTGTTGAGGCATAAAAGGGTACGGCATAAAAGTGTCCAGGCACGAGTATTCTCACCATGTTCACTCTGTCCTTGCAGGTCATCAGCGCCAACAGCAGACCGAACTTGCCGCAAGGCATCACGCGAGTGACCAGCCACTGCAAGGGATCGTGATTCATCTTGAGTCTGCCATGGATTCAGCCGCCTTCGGTGCGCATCGGCACCGGCTCCTTCGCGGCCGTGCCGATCTCGATGCGTTCGTATTCCGCGATCACCTGCGCGCCCAGCAACAGCAGCGTGGCGGCCACTTCCAGGCTGAGCAGCACGATGATGGCCGTGGTGAGCGAGCCGTACACCACGCTCACCTGTGACAGCGTGCCGAAATACCAGCCCAGCGCATGGCGGATAATTTCCCACAGCAGACTCGCTGCAGTGCCGCCGATCAGCGCATGGTGCGCCGACAGCCTGCCCACCGGCATGAAGTAATAGATCGCGGAAATCAGCAGGATCTCCCCGAGCACGCCGGCAACGTAGATCAGCCAGTGCGAGATGCCGCTCAGCGACCAGCTATGCCCCAGGATAACCAGATGCTCGCCGCCTATCGCCAACAGGTCGGCGATCACGAACGTGCCCGCGAAAATCGCCATGCCGATGTAAACGATGTAGCCGAAGGGCAGCAGCAGCGAAGCGAGGATGTGCCGCCTGTGCCTCTGCACGCGGTGCAGGAAGATCACCGAGATCGCGTTTTCCAGCACCTTGAAGCCGAGCGAGCTGAAAAACAGCATCGTGACGAGCAGCACCCAGCCGATCACCGCGCGGTGATCGAGGAACGCCTTTAGCTCCACCACCACCGCCTTGCCTTCGCCCGGCACCACATATTCCAGCGCCCTGTCCAGCGTCGCGAGCAGCACGTCCTGATCGATCACCTGCGACAGCGCGATCACCATCAGGATCAGCAGCGGCACGATGGAGAGCAGCGCGTAGTAAGCGACCGCGCCGGCGAGCAGCAGGCCCTGGTTGGCCTGAAAGGCTTTCAGCACCCGGAGCGCGAAGGCGACGGGGTTTTTGAGGATGTAGGTTGTTCTGGGGTCGATGAGCTTCATGGGTGGTCCCTTTAATCCAGCAGCTACAGCAGGCCGAACCTGCCGCAAGGCACCACGCCGGTGACCAACCACTGCAAGAGTTCGTGATTCATCTCAATAGATATGCCATTATTGATTCGTTCGTTTGCATTTCTAAAAATAATTCGAGCCTGGCACTTTAATTGGCAGCCGACGCACCCTGATACAAGTAACGTTGGAAGCCGGTAAACAAATTGCGTATAGCATCAATGTCGCCGCCCAGATCGGCGACCGCATCGGGAATCGAATCGTGATATTTCAACCGCAACAGCTTGGTCAGCTTCTCCTGCTCCAACTCCTCCACGCCTTCCTGCACGTAATGCGCCAGCACGAAATCGAGGAAGGCTTGCTGCTTATCGCTGAAGCGTTCATGTACTTCTCTGTGAGCCACACTTGCCCGCTCCTTGCGACTAATCGGTAGCATCGCGAAGGCCACATGCGCCAGCACATCGAACAAATCGCTGTTCTCAGCGTCGATGATCTTCTGCATCTCGCCTAGTTGATCCTTACCAAAGCCTTTTTCCGACAGACCTTCTAGCAGCCTCTTGCGCGTATCAGGCAAACTCCAGATGGCGCGCAGCTCATCTTCGTCCTTGAAGAATTCCGGCAACTGTCCAAACAGTAGCGTCAGAAACTCCGCAGCCGAGATTGGCTTACCGTCCGGCCCCCAGAAGGTCGTCACTGAAATATGCTGAATGGTGCGTTCTTTGCCATCGCGCAACTTCACCCGCACCTTTTTCTTCGCTTCGTATTCGGCGCGCGGCTGTTTGGCCTCAGGCTGTGGGTTCGGTGCTATGGGCGGGAAAGCCTTGCCGCCGCCATTGCTAACCTCAATCGGCTCGCCATCCCACTCCGGGTCGTTGAACAGCTTGTGCGCCTTCACGAAATCGTAAATGGTGAAGTAATCCTTGCCGTCATAGAGCCGCGTGCCGCGCCCGATGATCTGCTTGAACTCGATCATCGAATTGATCGGACGCATCAACACGATGTTGCGCACATTGCGCGCATCCACCCCGGTTGAAAGTTTCTGCGACGTGGTGAGGATGGTCGGGATGCTTTTCTCGTTGTCCTGAAAGTCGCGCAGGAATTGCTCGCCGCGCTCGCCGTCGTTCGCCGTCACCCGCACGCAATAGTTCGGATCGGTGCTGGCGCTCTTCATCTGGTTGATCAGGTCGCGCACCGCCAGCGCGTGCGCCTGATTGGCGCAGAACACCAGCGTCTTCTCGCGCTGGTTGATAGCATCCATGAACAGCTTCACGCGGTAGCGCTCGCGCGCCTCGATCTCGATGATGCGGTTGAAATCCTTTTCCTCGTACAGCTTGCCCGCCTCGATCTCGCCCTCGATCAAATTGTCGTCCGAGGTATAGCGGTATTCGTCCAGCGTGGTGGCGAACTGCTTCACGCGGAACGGCGTGAGGAAGCCGTCGTTGATACCTTCTTTCAGCGAATACACATACACCGGCTCGCCGAAATATTCGTAGGTATTCACGTTGTCTTTACGCTTGGGCGTCGCGGTCAGGCCGAGCTGCACCGCAGGCGCGAAATATTCGAGGATGCCGCGCCAGTTGCTTTCGTCGTTGGCCCCGCCACGATGGCACTCGTCGATGACGATGAAATCGAAAAAGTCCGGCGGGTACTCGCCAAAGTATGGTGAAGGGTGGCCGTCTTTAGGCGGCCCGCTCATGAACGTCTGAAATATCGTGAAGAACACGCTGCCGTTCTTCGGCACGCGTTCCTTCTTGCGGATGTCTTCCGGCGCGATGCGCACCAGCGCATCTTCGGGAAAAGCGGAGAACGAGTTGTAGGCCTGATCCGCCAGAATATTGCGGTCGGCGAGGAACAGAATGCGCGGCCTCCGTGCTGCATCGCGCTTAAGATTCCAGCGGGCATGAAACAACTTCCACGCCAACTGGAACGCGATGAACGTCTTGCCCGTACCGGTCGCCAGCGTCAGCAGAATGCGCTGCTTGTTTTCTGCAATCGCCTCCAGCGCATTATTGACCGCGCTGTCCTGATAGTAGCGCGAGCCCCACAGGCCGCCCTTGTCCTCAAACGGCACGGCGGCGAAGCGCTCGCGCCAATCGTTCACCTCGGCAAAGATCAGATTCCACAGTTCTTGCGGCGAAGGATAAGCCGCAACATCGCCCTCCGTGCCGCTCTGCATATCCACGCCATAGATGCGCTGGCCGTTGGTGGCATAAGCAAAGCGCGCTTGCACTTTTCCCGCATAACTCTTGGCCTGCGCCACCCCCTCGGTGTGCGGCGCATCCCAGCGCTTCGCCTCCACCACCGCCAGCTTGTGGTTGCGATACACCAGCACATAGTCGGCGATCTCCGGCTTGCCGCGCTGCCCCGCGCCCTGCAAGCGCCCCTCGGTGATACGGTATTCGCGCATTACCCGGCTAGATTCCACCACGCCCCAGCCAGCGGCCTTAAGCGCAGGGTCGATGTGTTCGGCTCGGGTTTCGGCTTCGTTCATTGGGGAACTATGCGTCAGGTATTATTCAAGTCATTCTTCAAGCTGCCTTCACTTGCTTGTTGAATTCCAGCATCAACGCACTGGTGCGCATCGACTCGGCCATATCACTGATGACTTCGCCGCAGGCCGGACAAAAATCTCCTGTAACTGCCGGAATGATTGTTGTTTCACCTTTGTAGGTGTAGGGCACGTCACGAGCGTCATGCATTAATTCAGCGCCTCTGCATATTGGACATTTCATGTTTTATCCTAGCGAAAAATCACATCTGAGCGTTTAATGAACTCGATGAAGTTAATACAATTCACAGTAATGCCAGTCATGTTACAAACTGCTGGAATTTTTCTTCTGGATGGTTTTCGAGGTATTCCAGGTTGCTTAGCTTCGTCCGAAATCAAATCGGCATTATGGGCGCGTGCCGTGGCGATAATGAGAATGTCATTTTCATCTACTCCTTTAGCGTGGTAGTTGTCCCCCACAATACCGAGCAACTCCTTAATGCGCATTGCATCTTGCAAAATAGCACCACTGACCGCCAACTGTTCCAAATTATTGTCTTTCAGCCATGCGCCGCATTCAGGTGCTTTGTGGCCCACCTCTTCGAATGCCACGCTCGGCATCACCAACTGCTTCGCTTCAATTTGAGTCGCCATCCATTCCCACAAGCCTGGAAATTGACCTATCGGGTAGTTGTCCCACGCATAGATCATGGACGACGCATCAAACACCAGCATAGTACTGCTCCAACTGGTGCAGGTCTTTGATCTTCAGGTTATCGAGATAACCACTCGCCTTGGCTAACGTAATGTGGCGGGCATAAAGGGAGTCCAGCACCGTGCGCACAAACGTGTCGCCGAAAATGTGCCGAGGCTCGCGGTGGCGCCATTCCCGGTTGCCACCCTCACTTTGCACCACAACCGATTGTGTAGCCCATTGCCGATAAGCCTCGTATTGGCTATGTGACAAGCGCCCCGCATCCAGCAAGCGGCGCAGAATCATTTCACCGCTTACGCCCCATGCTTTGCGCTGATGTACAAGCCAGTCATCATATTGAGACACCTCATCGGGCCGCTCTGCATCGCGGATACTTGTCAGAAAAGTATCCGGCACTAACAGGTATCCGGCAAAAGCATTGGCCTCACGCTCATGCCCTCGATGAGATTGCAGGTCGCGCTCGTCATCAATCGAGCTGGTCTTGTGCAATAGCAAGTGTCCCAACTCATGCATGAGCGTAAACGATTGCCGGGTTTCCCAGTCCTGCTTCTTGACCACGATCACCGGACAAACTGCGTCGCACAGGGAGAAACCAAGAATCGGATTCTCCTTGGCAATCTGCCACTTGCCGTTATAGCCGTTGCTGCGAAACACCAGCACGCCACGGGATTCCAGCGCTTCCCGGTAGGAATCGAAATCGTTGTGTTCATCCAGCCCGAGCCATCGCCGCGTAATACGCGCTGCTTCTTGCAGATCATCGTTGGGCAAAACTGGTGGGTTGAAGCGTGGGCGGTCGGTGTCGTCGAGATCTTCGCGCAAACTCAAATACACTTCACGCTGTTTTTCCACCCGCTCAATCAGCGCCTTGAGCTTGGCGGACAACTCCGGTTTCTGGTTGGCCAGCGTGCGGAACTGCGGCGAATGCACCCGCTCTTCATCCACCGGTCCTTCCTCAAGGAAGAACAGGACGCCCCTGCCGAAATGATCGGCGACCTTGCGCAACTGGTTGAACGTCATGCCATACTGTCTTGTCATGACATGCTCCATGGTGGCCGCAGCAATGCCCGTTTCAGCCGCAAGCTCGCCCGGCGTGATGCCGAGATCGGCACAACACCACGCGATACGATCAGGATTGATAGACTGGATGCGTTCCATGCGGGTCATTATAGCCGAGCAAGCCAGCCCGCTACAGCGCCCCGCTGAACGCCTGATGCAGCAGCGACTTCTTCAACTCGTCCAAGGTTTCGAGCTTGCGCTGGTAGAGGGATGCTAGGCGTTGGGTTTCTTCGCTGACGGCGTTGAGTTTTGCAGCGATTTTTTGCTGAAGTGCCAGTGGCACGCGCGGAACCTGAAAGCTGCGAAGCACCTTTAGTGAAACAGTTTTTTGGGCTGTTCCTGTCGCACCGTCATTTGCCTGCTTAATAATTTGCGGAGACATGAGGAGGTAGTAAAGCCACTCGCTGCTCACTTCAGGTTTTGGGCGAACCAATCCAATGTGGCGCGGAAGCAGAACTCTCGATGCTCATTGAGCAAAACGGGAATGCCAAATGAACCTGTGACCGTGTATAGCACATCCCCTTTTTGCGGCTTCTTATTGGGCTTCAGTCGGTCGAAATAATCTCTCGACACCTTGAAAGTATCGGCGAAATCAATTGTGCGAGTGTCCTTGGCAACATTTCCGATGGTGATGAACGGAACGCCGGTCAGAGCTTTTGGTGGTGGCATGTGGTCGCCGTCTGTAATGTCAGTTGCCAAATCTGCAAGCGTTACCAACTCGCCAGTTTGCCAAGCATCTGCGAAGACGGATTGCAGGTGGCTTTCGAACAGGGCGCGGGCATTTTGCAGGTTCTGTCCGGCGTTGGCTTTGGTGGTGGTGATGCCGTCAAACGCCGCGTCGAGAATGCCGACGATGCGCTGCTGTTCAGAGAGCGGCACATTCGGAATCTGCACGGACTCAACCATTTCTTTTGAAATCACTGTCTGGGCTGCGCCGACCGAACCAGACCGAAGACTCTCCACAAGGGTCATCATGAAGTAGTAGAGGTAGAACTGGTCTAGTTTGTCTAGATATGGGCGTATCGCTGCAACAGATCGTCCGATTGCGCACTCTTCTCCTAAATTAATTTTTCCGCATGTGGCACCAACGACGCATAACAACACATCTGTTTTACGCGCCATCCTTAACGGGTTTGTCGTCCACTCTCGAATCTCTGGTCGTACTTCGCGAAATTCGCCGACTTTTACAAATGGTGTGCCACGACCTTCAAAGTTGCAGTCCTTGCTAGATGGAGCCTGCCCCATTATCAGTTCCACAAGGCTGCCAAGCGATGTTGTTCTTATCGCTTGTTTCATAGCAACGCCCTGATGCTCGCCAGCACTTCCGCGCTCTCCGCATCCAGCGCGGCGATCTCGTCCATGATGTCCTGCGGGCTGCGGTGCTGCACTGCCTCATTGCCGTTCGGATTTTTCACCGACAGATCGAACGTCGCGGGATCGATGCTGGCCGCGTCCACGCTCCAGCTCCTGGGCGAGTCGGCGAAGGTCTTCTGCAACTCGACGAACTCGGCGAGGTCGGCATCGTTGAGCGGGTTGGTCTTGCCGAGACTCCGGCCCGGATTGAGCTGGTAGTACCAGATTTTTCTAGTGGCCGAGCCTTTCTCGAAGAACAGCACCACGGTCTTCACGCCCGCGCCCTGGAACGTGCCGCCCGGACAATCCAGCACGGTGTGCAGGTTGCAGCTTTCCAGCAGCAGTTTGCGCAGGCTCACCGCGGCGTTGTCGGTGTTGCTCAGAAAAGTATTCTTGATGACGATACCCGCGCGGCCTCCGGCCTTGAGCATCTTGATGAAGTGCTGCAAGAACAGGAAGGCGGTCTCGCCGGTTTTGATCGGGAAGTTCTGCTGCACTTCCTTGCGTTCCTTGCCGCCGAAGGGCGGGTTGGCGAGGATCACGTCGAAGCGGTCTTTGTCCTGCACGTCGTTGAGGTTCAGCGCCAGCGTGTTGGCATGGACGATGTTCGGGGTCTCGATGCCATGCAGGATCATGTTCATGATGGCGATGACGTAGGCGAGGCTTTTCTTTTCGATGCCCCAGAAGGTGTTTTCCTGCAAGGTTTTGAGGTCTGCCGCTTTTTTGGCCTGTGGGCGCAAGTAGTCGTAGGACTCGCACAGGAAGCCTGCCGAACCGCACGCGCCGTCGTAGATGCGCTCGCCGATCTTCGGCTGCACCACTCGCACCATCGCGCGGATCAGCGGGCGCGGGGTGTAGTACTCGCCGCCGTTGCGCCCGGCGTTGCCCATGTTTTTGATCTTGGCTTCGTACAGGTGCGAGAGCTCGTGCTTCTCGGCCTGCGAGCCGAAGCGCAGTTCGTCGATGTGGTCGATGATGTCGCGCAGGATGTAGCCGCTGTGTATCTTGTTCTTGATCTCGCCGAAGATCTGGCCGATCTTGTATTCGATGGTGTCCGGGCCGGTCGCCTTCTGCTTGAAGCCGTGCAGGTAGGGAAACAGCGTCTGGTTGACGAAGTCGGCAAGGTCTGGGCCGGACATCGCGGCGTTGTGATCGAGCTTGCCGTGCTTGTCTTTGGGCGAGGCCCAGGTCTCCCAGCGGTAGGGCGGGTCGAGCACGTAGGAATATTTTCTTCCCTCCAGCCCGGCTTCCATCGACTTCTGATGTTCCAGCGCGTCGAGGTATTTCAGGAACAGCAGCCACGAGGTCTGCTCGGTGTAGTCCAGCTCGGTGGTGCAGCCCGCTTCTTTCCTGAGGGCGTCGTCGATATTTTTGAAGGCTTGTTCGAACATGGCTACCTGCGATTATTGAATTCTGTGGAGCGTATCATTGAGCGCCGGTTAAGGCTACTTTATGCTGATACGTAGCGATGCAAGCCGCAATGGCCTCGCTCATTCCGCGTATGCCCCGCTACAATGGCTGCATGAATTCGCCCAAACTGAAGATCATCGAGAACCTTGCGGATATTCCCGCAGCGGATTGGGACGCACTTGCGGGGGGTGATCCCTTTCTTTCCCATGCCTACTTGTATGCGCTGCAGGAAAGCGGCTGCGCCACGGCGCAATTCGGCTGGCGCGCGCAATTTCTCACATTGTGGCAGGACGGGCGTTTGCTGGGTGCGATGCCGCTTTATCTGAAGATGAATTCGTATGGCGAGCACGTCTTCGATTTTGCATGGGCCGATGCTTATCATCGGAGCAGGCTGCGCTATTATCCCAAGCTGGTGTGCACCGTGCCCTTCACGCCGGTCACCGGGAAGCGGCTGCTGGCGGCTACTTCAGAGGTGAGGGAGTTGCTGCTAAGGTATGCGTTGGAGTATGCGAGGGAGGGTGTGATGAAGGCGGGTATCGGAGATTCTACCCCCACCCTAACCCTCCCCCTGCAAGGGGGAGGGGATGATAAAGAGTCGGGCGTGTCTTCGCTGCATTGTCTGTTTCTTGATGAGGCCGATGCGCGGGAGGCGCAGGCACAGGGGATGATGTTGCGGCAGGATGTGCAGTTCCATTGGCAGAACGCAGTCCATATGCAAAATCGGGGCTATCGCGATTTTGACGAATTCCTTGCCGCGCTGAGCCGCGACAAGCGCAAGCGCATCAAGCAGGAACGGCGCAAGGTGCAAGAGGCGGGAATTGAATTGCAGTGCGTCGCCGGGGAGAACGCCACTGCGGAGCAGTGGGCTTTTTTTGCCTCGTGTTATGCGCATACCCGGCAGTTGCACCATTCGCCGCCTGCGCTGAATGATGATTTTTTCCGGCGCATCGGCGCTGCGATGCCGCAGCACACTTTGCTGGTGATCGCGTCGCGCGAAGGGCGGCCGATCGCGAGCGCGCTGAATATCGTTACAGAAGATGTGTTGTACGGGCGCTCATGGGGTGCGTTCGAATTTCACTCCGGCCTGCATTTCGAGACCTGCTACTACCAGGCGATCGAGTTTTGCATCGCGCGCGGCATAAAGACATTCGAGGGCGGCGCCCAGGGCGAGCACAAGTTGGCGCGCGGGTTTCTGCCGGTGACCACCCGCTCCGCGCACTGGCTGGCGCATCCGCAGTTTGCGCGCGCGGTGGAAGATTATTTGCAGCGCGAGACCGGCGCGATATCGGAGTATGTGGACGAGCTGAATGAGAGGAGTCCGTTCAAGCACACGTGATCCTGCCATCGGTTTCTTTGCTAAACATCCAGCGGGATCAGCGCGGCTCGATCTGCGACAGATGCCGCGCCACGGAAAGCCACGCTCCCAGCCAGCCGAGATACATCGAGAACAGCAACAGCGAAATGCTGTCGCCCAACGACAGCGGATGCAATATGAACTGGCTGGCGTAGAGTTGCGTGAGCGCCTTGAGCTCGTAGTTGAGCAGCAGCAGGCTGAGGGTGATGATGAGCCAGGCCATGATGCCGCCAAGCAATCCCTGGGTTGCGCCGAAATACAGGTACGGGCGGCGGATGAAGCCGTTGGTCGCGCCGATCAGTTTGGAAACTTCGATCTCGCTGCTCTGCGTGAGGATTTGCAGGCGGATGGTGTTGAAAGTGATGGCGACCAGCGCGAGGCTGAGCAGGCCGGACAGTATCAGTACAACCATGCGCCCGAATTTGAGCAAGGCCTCAAGCTTGTAAGCCCACGCCGAATCGAGTTGCGCCTGTTCCACCTTGGGCAGCTTCGCCAGCTCGTTGCGCAGTGCTTCCAGCGCTTGCGCTTCGCCCGGTTTGGGGTAGATGACGAAGGCATCCGGCAACGGGTTCTGCTGCAGGCCGCCGATCACGTCGGCAAGCCCGGTGCTTTGTTTGAGTTGTTCCAGTGCGTCCGCTCGGGCGACGAATTCGACCCGTGCGATGGCAGGATGCTGGACCAGCAGCCTGCGCAATTTATCGACATCATCCGTCTTCGCATCCAGGCTGAGGAACAGGCTGATCTGCGGCGTGCCGGAGAGTTGCGTGACCAGCCCCTGGATGTTTTGCAGCAGCAGATACATGCCTGCCGGCAGGCTGAGTGCGATGCCGATGACCAGGATATTGAAGAATCCTCCCAGCCGCGAAGAGAAAATGCGGCGCAATACGGTGCGCAATACGACCAGGTGTTGTACGAGTCCGCGCATCATGCCTGTCCTGAGCCTGTCGAAGTGGATCGTCCCGAACCTCCTGAAGCAGCCGGGGGCGCAGCGGGCTGCAACTCGCCGTGCTTGAGATCCAGGGTGCGCACCCTGGTGTCTTGCAGCACGCTGGTGTCGTGTGTGGAGATCAGCAGCGTTGCGCCGACCTGATGGAATGACTTGAATATCGCCATGATCTCCTGCGCGTAAGCGGCATCCAGATTGCCGGTCGGTTCGTCGGCCAGCAGGATGGACGGGCGATTCACGATGGCGCGCGCGATGCACAGGCGTTGTTGTTCGCCTCCGGACAGCGCGATCGGATTGGATTTTTCGCGCTTGAGCAGCCCGACTTTGTCGAGCGCGGCACGCACCCGCTTGGCTGCTCTCGCGATGATCGAAACCGCAGATATGCAGCGGCAGCACCACGTTGTCGAACACGTTGCGGTCGAACAGCAGTTTGTGATCCTGGAAGATGATGCCGAGGTTGCGGCGCAGATAAGGCAGCGCGCGTTCCTTGAGAACGCCGACATTCTGGTTGTTCACCAGCACGCTGCCGAGAGTTGGGGCGCTCGATCGCCGCGATCAGCTTGAGCAGCGTGCTCTTGCCCGCACCCGAGTGTCCGGTGATGAACACCATCTCGCCCTCGGCGATCTTGAAAGAGACGTTCTTCAGCGCCTGATAGCCGCCGGGATAACGTTTGTTGACTTGGCTGAAAACGGATCATTCGTCGAGACCCAAGCAGTGCCGCGACAAAATCTTCCGCGACGAATGGGCGCAAATCATCGAATCCTTCGCCGATGCCGATGAAGCGCACCGGGATCGGATGCGCCCGGTTATGACTTGAATGGGCGATCGCGGCGATCACGCCGCCCTTGGCAGTGCCGTCCAGCTTGGTGAGTATCAGCCCGGTCACGCCGAGCGCCTGATCGAATGATTTGACCTGGCTCAGCGCATTCTGCCCGGTGTTGGCGTCCAGCACCAGCAATACTTCGTGGGGCGCGGCTGGCGATGTCTGTGTCTCCGGCATAGCCTTGGCGATGACGCGCTTCACTTTCTTGATCTCCTCCATCAGATGCGCCTGGGTGGTCAGCCGCCCCGCAGTATCGGCCAGCACCACGTCGATCTTGCGGGCTTGCGCGGACTGCACTGCATCATAGATCACTGCGGCGGCATCGCCGCCCCTTTGATTTTCTCATGGTGCGCGATCACCGTCACGTTGTTGCGCACTCCCCAGGCCACCAGTTGCTCGCGTGCCGCCGCGCGAAAGGTATCGCCAGCAGCGAGCATCACCGACAAGCCCTGGCCTTGCAGGTATTTGGCCAGTTTGCCTATCGAGGTGGTCTTGCCCACGCCGTTCACGCCCACCATCATGATGACGAATGGCCTATGCGCTCGTTGGATTTGAAGGCACCGGCCTGCAACGGTTGTGCCAAAGGTTTGAGCAGCTTGAGCAGGCAGTGCGCGAGCGCTTCCTTCATTTGTGACGCTTCACTCAAGCGATGTTCTTTGACATGGTGGCGCAGGTCGGCCAGCAGCGCGCGGGTCGCATCCATGCCGACATCGGCGGTGATCAGGATGGTCTCAAGCTCTTCATATAGATCGTCATCTATCCTGCCGCCGCGGCTGAACAGGTCGGTCAACTGGCCGCCGGTGCGCGCCAAACCGGATTTCAGGCGCGAGAGCCAGCCGCCGGGTTTTTCGCTTGGGGGTTCGGATGAACTGTTTTTCAGGAAACTAAACATTGAATTGGGTGGTCGATGCAAGGGTGTGGTCGGGAAGCGGAAAAATGTCGCATAATGCACGCCGCATTTTATGCTGAATACACCTTATAGGGCTAGGGACATGAAGACTTATTTAATTTACATCGCACATTGTTGTTGGGTTTGTCGCAGAACATCGCGCAAGCTGAGGTATTTGAACGCACGCTGGCTAACGGATTGAAGGTTATCGTCAAGGAAGATCACCGCGCGCCGGTGGTGGTGCAACAGATCTGGTACAAGGCAGGCAGCATGGACGAGATACCGGCACCACCGGTGTCGCCCATGCACTCGAACATATGATGTTCAAGGGCACCAAGGCGGTGCCGGCGGGCGAATTTTCCAGACGCATCGCGGCGGCAGGCGGGCGCGAAAATGCTTTCACCAATTCTGATTACACCGCTTATTTCCAGCAACTGGACAAATCCCAATTGCCGCTTGCGATGAAACTGGAGTCGGATCGGATGCATAACCTGAATCTGACTGCCAATGAATTCGGCAAGGAGATCAAGGTGGTCATGGAAGAGCGGCGTATGCGCACCGATGATGAGCCTCAGTCGCTGATGAATGAAATCATGATGGCGACGATCTTTGAGGAACATCCTTACCATCATCCGGTGATCGGCTGGATGAGCGATCTGGAAGTCGATGACGGTAAACGATGTAAAGGTCTGGTATAACCGCTGGTATGCCCCGAACAACGCCACGCTGGTCATCGCAGGCGATGTGAAAGCCGATGAGGTGTTCGCGCTGGCGCAGCGCTACTACGGTTCTAATACCAAAAAAGATGCTGCCGCCGCGCAGGCAATTTACCGAGCCCAAACAAGTGGGCATCAAACGATTGGTGGTGAAAGCGCCCGCCGAATTGCCGCAATTGGTGATGGCCTACCATGCACCCGCGCTCCGGATCCGAAACAGGATTGGCAACCCTATGCACTTCAGATGCTGGCGGGTGTTCTCGACGGCAATGAGTCGGCCCGGCTCAACAAGGACCTGGTGCGCGAGCAGCAGATCGCCAGCGACACGGGGGCGGATTATGACGCTGCTTCGCGCGGCCCGAGTTTGTTCACGCTGGAGGCCACGCCCAGCACCGGCAAAACGGTGCAGGATGTCGAGGCTGCATTGCGCGGGGAGATCGCGCAACTGGTCAAAGACGGCGTGAGTGAGGATGAACTGAAGCGCGTCAAAGCGCAAGTTCTGGCGGCAGAAGTGTATAAGCGCGACTCGGTTTTCTATCAGGCGATGCAGATAGGCCAATTGGAGAGCATCGGTTTGGGCTATCAGGCGATACCGGTGATGCTGGAAAAACTTCAGGCAGTGACGGCAGAACAAGTCCAGCAAGTCGCCAGGGAATTTTTGCAGGATGATAATTTGACGGTCGCGGTGCTCGATCCGCAGCCACTTTCCGGCAAACCGAAACACAAGTCTGAAGGAGGATCGTCAAATGTTCGCTAATTCAATACTGGCTTCAAATCGATTGGAATTGCGGCTTTATGCTGTGTTCTCAACGCCATTGCATTTGCCACCCCCAACATCCAGCACTGGCAAAGCGCCAGTGGTGCAAAGGTGTTGTTCGTGGAAGATCACGATATCCCGATGCTGGATGTGGCCGTGAATTTTCCGGCAGGCAGCAGCTTCGATACGGCCGACAAATCCGGTGTGGCGGAGTTTGACCCATCAATTGCTGGATGCCGGATCGGATGGCTTGAGCGAGGATGAAATCTCACGCGGAATGGCAGATATCGGCGCGCAATTTGGCGGTGGCTTTGATCCGGATCGCTCCAGCATATCCCTGCGCACATTGAGCAGTGCGGCAGAGCGTGACAAGGCTTTGGACATCATGTCACGCGTGCTGCAACACCCGGTGTTTCCGGATGCGGTGTTTGCGCGTGAAAAAGTGCGGTTGATTGCCGCTCTTAAAGAGGATGACACCAAGCCGGAGAGCATCGCCGAGAAGGCATTTCAGAAGGCGGTGTTCGGCACGCATCCTTACGCGCTGCCTGGCTCGGGCGACGTGGATACTGTGGAAAAAATAGCTGTGCAAGACCTCAGAGACTTTTATCATGCACATTACCAGGCTGCCTATGCGGTAGTTGCCATCATGGGCGATGCGACGCGTGCCCAGGCGGAAGCGATCGCGCAACAGCTCACCGCTCAACTGCCGCAATCCCCTGCGCCTTCGGCATTGCCCAGGGTTGTGATGAAAATAGCTGCAAGCGAGCAACGCATCAGCCACCCTGCGAGCCAAAGTCATATCCTGATCGGTGCGCCCGGTATGGCGCGCAACGACCCGGACTTTTTCCCGCTGTATGTCGGCAACTACACTTTGGGCGGCGGCGGCTTTGTGTCGCGCCTGATGAACGAGGTGCGGGAAAAGAAAGGCTTGGCTTACACCGTATATAGCTATTTCATGCCTCTCAAACAGCCGGGTGCATTCCAGATCGGCCTGCAAACCAAGAAGGAACAGGCTGATGAAGCGCTGAAATTGGTACGCAGCACGCTGGCGGATTTCATTGCCAAAGGCCCGACCGAAAAAGAATTGCTGGCCGCCAAGCAGAACATCATCGGCGGGTTTCCGATGCGCATCGACAGCAACCGCAAGATACTCGACTACCTGAGCGTCATCGGTTTCTACGATTTGCCGCTGACTTATCTGGACGATTTCACGCGCAATATCGACCGGGTGACCGTGGCGCAGATCCGCGAGGCATTCGCGCGCCACATCGATCCGCAGGCGATGGCGACGGTGATCGTGGGCGCACCGGAAGAGACTCCGAAATAGCGGGGTACAAGTCGAGGGCGACTCTAAAAATTCAGAGTTCGCCCAAATGCAAGGCGCGGAAAAAATTTCGCCGCGCCGCATATGTACGATATGTAAGCAAGAAAATTTTTGCGAGCAGCCGCTATGCGGCTTGCCTGCTTACCTCTCTTCCGCAACACAGCAGTTGGGATGAAATGTGGATTTTTAGAGATACCCTTGAATAAGGTCAGGATCATCGGCGGCTCGTTGCGCAGCCGGTTGATCAGCTTCCCCGAAGCGGAAGGGTTGCGCCCTACACCTGATCGCGTGCGCGAGACCTTGTTCAACTGGCTGGGGCAAACATTGCATGGGCGCACCTGCCTGGATCTGTTTGCCGGCAGCGGCGCAATGGGTTTCGAGGCCGCTTCGCGCGGGGCAGAACGCGTGGTGATGGTGGAGACTGAACCGCACGGTTATGCGCGCCTTGCAGGACAACGTAAAAAGGCTGGGCTGCGCCAATGTGTCCATACATGGCCAGGATGGGCTAGAATTCGCCCTTCGTGATGGCACAAGTATGACGTGATCTTTCTGGACCCGCCTTATCAGAACGATTATCTGCCCAGGCTGCTGGATATCCTGCCGCAACGCCTGAACGAAAATGGCATGGTATATGTGGAATCGGGCGCGGCGATAGATGTCCATCCGCCCTGGCAGGTGCTGAAATCCGGCAAGGCAGGGCAGGTGCATTATCAATTACTTGGGCTTTCCGCAAATGATTAAAGTGGTTTATCCGGGTACGTTCGATCCGATCACGCGCGGCCATGAGGATGTCGTACGGCGTGCCGCCGGACTGTTCGGCGAGGTCATCGTGGCGGTAGCAGAAAGCCGCGCGGAAACACTTGTTCACTCTGGCAGAGCGGGTCGATATAGCGAGCAGAGGTGTTCGCGAATTTTTCCAACGTTCGCGTGGAAGGTTTCAACGGCCTGCTGATGAACTTCGTGCAGTTGCATGACGCGCGCGTGGTATTGCGCGGCCTGCGCGCGGTGTCGGATTTCGAATATGAGTTTCAATTGGCGGGCATGAACCGCAATCTTTATCCCGAGGTGGAGACGCTGTTCCTGACACCGGCGGAAAAGTACACGTTCATCTCGGCCACGCATGGTGCGCGAAGTCGCGCGCTTTGGCGGCGATGTCAGCAACTTCGTGTCGCCCTATGTGATGGAAAATCTGGAGCGAAAATATAAATCCTCGAAGGACCGATTGTCCCGAGAGCCGGATAGCAAAGAGGAGAAGTGGCATGGCATTGATGATTACCGATGAATGTATCAACTGCGACGTGTGCGAGCCGGAATGCCCGAATGACGCGATCTCGCAAGGCGATACCATCTATGTCATCGATCCGAACAAATGCACTGAATGCGTGGGCCACTACGATACCCCGCAATGCGTGGAAGTGTGCCCGGTGGACTGCATACCGATGAATCCTGAGTACAAGGAAAGCAAAGAGCAATTGCAGGCGAAGTATGAGAAGCTGATGGCGGCTAAACGCTAAGCCCGCTATAGGGTATCCGGGATCTGGTGTTGGAACCCTCATTAATGACTGTGCATTTTTTATTTTATAAAATGGAATACAGTGTTGACTCGATTGTCTGAAATCAGGTTAACATTGATTATTGGCGATATTCTTCACTGATATGTTTTACCGGCTGAAACGTGCCATTAAAGACTGTGATGACTGACTGCTTTGTGGATGGCTATTACAATGACCGAATAGCAGTTCGGTGCCAAATGAAGATAGCCAATTACTTTCCTCGAAACGGGCAGTCAACTAAATTTATCAAGTATATTGACCCTGAGTCGGAAAAACGCAGCCTGCGCTCAGAATATTCATCCCTAACTAGCGTTCACCTTGCAGGCACCCTTTCTAGTAATGACCATTCCCCATATTTCAAATCTTCGTGTTTTAGTACTGATAGCTTGTTTGTCTTTCCTGCTGATATCTACAGCTAAAGCTGTGCCTTCTGATGTATTAAGTGGCACACAACCCTCTTTGCAGGCTCAGAGAGTATTTGAGTATGTCCGGCCAAGTGTTCTTCAAATCCAGACAATGCCGATAGGCAGCGATTCCCCCTACAGCTACGGCAGTGGGTTTGCCGTAGGATCAGAGAATTTAATCATTACAAACTATCATGTTGTATCGGGTGTCATCATGGATCCGGATCGCTATCGCCTCGAATTCCTTCGTCAAGATGGAAGGAAGGGGGCGCTTGAAGTAGTTGCCATTGATGTCGTTCATGATCTGGCTGTCGTTCGAGGCGACACAGGACAGATGAAGGGATTGGATTTTGAACAGCGTGTGCCCGACAAAGGTACTCTCGGCTTTTCAATTGGATTTCCGCAAAACCAGGGAATCACTGTAACCGAGGGAATCATTAATGGATTGTCCGAAGACTCTGCACGAGGAGCGATTCATTTCTCAGGGCCAGTGAATCCAGGGATGAGCGGCGGGCCTGCGGTCAACACTTCTGGACGAGTATTTGGCGTCAACGTTTCCAATCTTCGCGATAGCCAGCTGATCAGCTTTGTTGTGCCAGCTAAAGCAGTCGTCGCACTAATAGAAAGATCGAGGAATACCAAGGTCCCAACTGTGAAAGATCTTTTCGAAGATCTCTCCCAACAACTGCGACTAAACTCGATAGAGACCCTTGCTTTATTCCCTAATAGCAACCTGCCTGTAGTGTCATTTGGTCACTTTCAGGCAGCAGCCAAACCTGGTGATTTTGCTCGCTGCTATGCTACAAACGAAAAGGAAGCGGACAAGCTCTACAACATTGAAAAGTATGGGTGCTACTTTAAAGATAATACTTTCGTAGCAAATGACCTCTACCTTGGACGTTGGTCGTTCAGCCAATGGCATATTATGGCTCCCAATCTGGGAGCCTTGCGTTTTGCTAGTCTCGAACAATCCATGATGGTAGCTTACGATGACACCTCGGCAACGAATCGCATCCATAAGAAGCGATGGGCATGTCAGGACCGTATCGTTGCCTTGTCTGGTACTCGCGCCAAGGCAGTTCTCTGTCTGCGCCGCTACAGTCGACTTGGAGGTCTTTACGACACCAAGCTTCAACTGGTGACACTCGCGGACCCGGGAGATGCAATGCTGTCGACTCTTTTTCTTGCCGGCTTTGGCTATCCTGAATCAATGGCACTTGCACGCCGCTTCATGGAATCGACCGCATGGAAACCATAGCCTTTGTCGAAGAACTTGGCCGGAATGGTGATGTCGTCCGCCGTCACGTAATTGAAAAGTTGCCTGCCAGAATCGGTCGAGGCTATGAATCGGATGTGATTGTCGATGATCCTCACGTTGCTTCTAATCATCTTGAAATTCGATTGGGAGCAGATGGTGAACTGGAAGTCGTCGATCTTGGGTCACTGAATGGTACTCATAGAGCAAGTGATGCAACACGAATCAGATCTTCACGAATTGAAAGTGATGATGTGCTCCGCATAGGGCAGACTCAATTGCGATTTCGTTTGCCAGGGCATGTTGTTCCTTCTGAGTTGCCCTTGCCGCAACGGTCCTGGAAACGTCACCCCTTGGTCTTCGTGGGATCTGTAGGTCTACTTATGTGTTTTACCGCTTGGGACCAATACGTAAAAACTTTCAATACAAACACGTCCAACGTTTTCTCATTGCCAATCACAATTTTCCTCTTGCTGTTAGTCTGGGCCTCCGTTTGGTCGCTTGTTTGCAGAACGCTGCATGGGAACAGCAATTTTATTGCTCATGGAATCGTCGCCTTCTTTGGTTTTTCTGTCATTTTATTCGTCGAGACGTTGACCGAATATATTAACTTTTCATTTGGTCTTCGCGGGCTTGATCTGGTTTGGGGGTTCTGCATATCAGCTGTTTTTGCCAGTATGCTTTACCGACATTTGCGCCTAACTGTACGTTTTTCACCGCGCAAACTTACTGCATTGGCGGTATTTCTAACAGCAATTCTTTGTGGTGGTATCGTGGGTATGCAGGCTGTTGGAAACGCTGACAAACCTGGGCTACAGTCATTCGATAATGCAATCAAGCCAAGTAGTTTTCTGTTTTCTCAAGGCGTCACACCAGACAAGTTTTTCGATAACGCCAAACAACTAAAGTTACAGACTGACAAAGATGCTGGTTTTATGGCTCGCTGATATTGGATAGTGTCCCGAATTTTGTTTAATTCAAATTCTCGCCAACAACTTGTATAGAGAACATATTTACCCTTGCAAACCTTGGGTGGTCTCAATGTTTCGGGTAAATTATAACAAAGATTGAAGTTCAGCTCGGTGCCAGGAGCGGATATTGGAGAATTTGAACAATCGGTCAAGAAAATGACTTGGATACCAGAATCCAATCCGGTATTCTTCAAATCAGTCGTTGCACTTCAAACCTAAACCCGCGAACCATGAAGTCGAAACAACCTGCAAGTCAGGTTTGTCACACCGGAGAAGGCCGGTGTAACGAAATCAGAATCAGCCGACTTTCGGTAGATTCGCCAACGAAGTGCGAATCGCTTCTTCAGGATAATTAAAGTCTTCCAGTTGACCAGCGAAATACCTGTCGTAAGAGGCCATATCAAAGTGACCATGCCCGGACAAATTGAAGAACAGCGTCTTCTTCTCCCCCGTTTTTTTACAGTGCAGTGCCTCGTCGATACAAGCGCGGATGGCGTGGTTGGATTCCGGCGCGGGGATGATGCCCTCGGCGCGTGCAAACGTGACACCGGCTTCGAACGTGGCCAATTGCGGAACAGCCACCGCCTCAATCAACCCTTCGTGGTATAGCTGTGACACCAGCGGAGAATCACCGTGATAACGCAGGCCACCCGCGTGGATACCGGGCGGCATAAAGTCGTGACCCAGGGTGTACATCTTCATCATCGGAGTGAAACCGGCTGTATCGCCGAAATCATAAGCGTAAATGCCTTTTGTTAACGTCGGGCACGAGGTTGGCTCCACTGCCACCAGGCGAACTTTCTTGCCGGCGGCCTTGTCAGCAAAAAAGGGAAACACCACGCCGCCAAAGTTGGAACCTCCGCCGCACGGTGCGAACACCATGTCCGGATAGTCGCCCGCCTTCACGAATTGTTTTTTAGATTCCAGTCCGATGATGGTCTGATGCAACAACACATGGTTGAGCACCGAGCCCAGCGCATAGTTAGTGTCCGGTCGCGAAGCGGCTTCTTCCACAGCCTCGGAAATGGCCATACCCAGCGAACCCTGATTGTCCGGATCTTTCGCTAAAATGTCGCGGCCAGTTTGTGTTTCCATGCTCGGGCTGGCGAACACTTGCCCGCCCCAGGTTTGCATCATCGAACGACGGAATGGCTTCTGATCATAGCTCACTCGCACCATAAAGATACGCACTTCCAATCCGAACATCTGCCCGGCCAAAGCAATCGCAGAGCCCCATTGCCCTGCACCCGTCTCGGTAGCGATGCGTTTAATGCCCGCCTGCTTGTTGTAATATGCCTGAGGGATGGCGGTGTTCACCTTGTGCGAACCGGCAGGAGAAACGCTTTCGTTTTTGTAGTAAATTTTGGCTGGCGTGCCAAGTGCGGCTTCCAGGCGATGTGCGCGAATCAGCGGCGAAGGACGATACATACACAACGCCTCGCGTACCGGTTCGGGAATGGGTATCCAGCGTTCTGCCGAAACCTCTTGCTCGATCAAACTCATCGGAAAAATGGGCGTCAACGCTTCCGGCCCGATGGGCTGCCCGTTTGGTCCCAGCGGCGGAGTCGGCGGATTAGGCATGTCGGCGACAACGTTGTACCAATGTGTCGGAATGTCCGACTCATCCAGCAGAAACTTGGTTTGCGACATTTTGATTCTCCTCGCTGATGTTTTTATGGAATTGCTTCTCGGCGGGTCTCTTGGAAGCGGACGGAAGTGTACTTCACTCGCTTGCGGATTTCACGGAAATAGAACCAAGCCCCTCAATTTGAACATTGTCTGACGGTCTGCTTCGGAGGATGCAGGTCATCAGTATTTGCTGTGCCGCGTTCAGAGTAACTGATTTGAATTCAAATTGCCGATGTCAGCTTTCACGCAGCTTTACAAGAAGATGCTATATCCGCTCAGTGCAAAAAGCAGAACTTCGAAAATCTTCTCCTCTCCAAAGATGTAATTCACCCGAACAACCCGCCTCAAATTTTGCGTGGCAATCCGAGCATGGGAATTCGAAAAGGTATATGCTTTCATTCTCTATTTCTGGGTGAAATTGGAAGGGAGGTGTCCGATGTCCAAAGCACGCATGGTGACGATCGACGGCAACGAAGCTGCCGCCTATATCGCCCACATGACCAATGAGGTGATCGCGATTTATCCGATCACGCCTTCTTCGCCGATGGGCGAATACGCCGATGCCTGGTCGTCCCAGGGCCTCAAGAATCTGTGGGGTACTGTCCCGGAAGTTATCGAGATGCAGAGCGAGGGCGGCGCAGCCGGCGCGATACACGGCGCCCTGCAGACCGGTTCGCTGGCGACTACGTTTACCGCGTCGCAGGGTTTGCTGCTGATGATCCCCAATATGTACAAGATCGCCGGCGAACTCACGCCGTTCGTGATGCATGTGGCGGCGCGTTCGCTGGCTGCCCAGGGCCTGTCGATCTTCGGCGACCACGGAGACGTGATGGCCGCGCGTTCCACCGGCTTCGCCTATCTCGCCTCGAATTCGGTGCAGGAGGCGATGGACATCGCGCTGATCGCGCAGGCCGCGACGCTGGAGGCGCGCGTGCCGATACTGCATTTCTTCGACGGCTTCCGCACCTCGCATGAAGTCGCCAAGATCGAGCAGGTGCCGGTCGAAGTGGTGCGCGAAATGATAGACGACCAGCTGGTGTTCGCGCATCGCGCCCGCGCGCTGACGCCGGACCATCCGTTCATACGCGGCACCTCGCAAAACCCGGACGTGTATTTCCAGGCGCGCGAGTCGGTCAATCCGTTCTACCAGCGCATGCCGGATATCGTGCAGCGAACCATGGACAAATTCGCCGGGCTGACCGGGCGCCGGTACCGCATTTATGAATACGACGGCGCGCCGGATGCCGATCGGGTGATCGTGCTGATGGGCTCCGGCGCAGAAGCTGTCGAGGAAGTCGTCGACCACCTCAATCATCACGGCGAAAAGACCGGCGTGGTGAAGGTGCGCTTGTTCCGCCCGTTCGCGGCAGACGAGTTGCTCAAGGCCATCCCCGCCACGGCAAAATGCATCGCGGTATTGGACAGGACCAAGGAGCCGGGAGCAGACGGCGAGCCGCTGTATAAGGATGTGGTGACGGCGATCAGCGAAACATACAGCAGTAACACGAGCAAATTTTCCGCGCTGCCGCGCGTGGTGGGCGGGCGCTATGGCCTGTCCTCCAAGGAATTCACGCCGGCCATGGTCAAGGGTGTGTTCGATGAACTGAAAAAGGATCATCCGAAGAACCATTTCACGATCGGCATCTTCGACGACCTCAGCCATTCCAGCCTGGAATGGCATGAAGATTTCCGCACCGAATCCGGCGACGGCGTGACGCGCTGCATGTTCTACGGCCTCGGCTCGGACGGCACGGTGGGCGCCAACAAGAACACCATCAAGATCATGGGCGAGGAAACCGAACTCTACGGCCAGGGATATTTCGTCTACGATTCGAAGAAGGCGGGCGCCGCGACCATCTCGCATCTGCGCTTCTCGCCGAAATCGATACACTCCCCCTACCTGATCGCCAACAACGAGGCGAACTTCATCGGCTGCCATCAGCCGGTATTCCTGGAACGCTACGAGATGCTGGACCATGCGGCCGAAGGCGCGGTGTTCCTGGTCAATACGGCGATAGCGCCGGACAAAGTGTGGCATACGCTGACGCGCAGAATGCAGCAGCAGATCATAGACAAGAAGATAGCCTTCTATGTGATCGACGCCTATGCCATCGCGAAGCAGACCGGCATGGGCAACCGCATCAACACCATCATGCAGACCTGCTTCTTTGCGATCTCCGGTGTGCTGCCGCGCGATGTGGCGATCGAAAAGATCAAGCTCGCCGCCAAGAAATCATACAGCAAGAAGGGGCAGGCGGTCGTCGATGCCAACTGGAAGGCGATCGATGAGACGATCGCCAACCTGCACAAGGTCGCCGTGCCGGCAAGCGCGAGCAGCACCCACGAGATGCCGGAAGCCGTGCCCGCATATGCGCCGGAGTTCGTGCGCAAGATCACCGCCGAGATTATGTCGGGGCGCGGCGACCGTCTGCCGGTAAGCGCGCTGCCGAACGACGGCACCTGGCCCAGCGGCACCGCGATGTGGGACAAGCGCAACCTGGCCCAGGAGATTCCGGTATGGGACGAAGAGTTGTGCATACACTGCGGCAAATGCCCGTTCGTCTGTCCCCACTCGGCGATCCGCAGCAAATTATTTTCGGCGGAGATGGCGAAGGATGCGCCGCCTACTTTCAAACATGTGCAGGTGAAGGGCAAGGACTTCGAGCAGGGCATGCATATCAGCTATCAGGTCGCGCCCGAGGACTGCACCGGCTGCACGCTGTGCGTGGATATCTGCCCGGCGGTCTCCAAGGCCGACGGCCACAAGGCGCTGGAAATGCGGCCGATGGCGCCATTGCGCGATCAGGAACGCGCGAATTTCGAATTCTTCCTCACGCTGCCTGAGTATGATCGTACCCAATTAAAAACCACCACGATCAAGGGCGCGATGATGATGCAGCCGCTGTTCGAGTTCCCCTCGGCTTGCGTAGGCTGCGGCGAAACGTCCTATATACGGCTGGCCAGCCAGCTGTTCGGCGACCGCATGGTGGTCGCCAACGCGACCGGTTGCTCGTCTATCTACGGCGGCAACCTGCCCACCACGCCGTACTGCAAGAACGGCGACGGACGCGGGCCGGCCTGGAGCAACTCCTTGTTCGAGGACAACGCCGAGTTCGGTCTCGGATTCCGCGTCAGCATCGACAAGCATGCCGAACAAGCCGGCGAATTGTTGCAACAACTGAAAGACAATGTCGGCAGCGAATTCACGGAAGCGATACTCAACGCCAATCAGTCCACCGAAGCGGGCATCTTTCAGCAGCGCGAACGGGTAGTGGAATTGCATGGCAAGCTGGCTTCCATCGATTGCGCCACCGCGCGCCAACTGGAAAGCCTGGCCGAATATCTGGTGAAGAAGAGCGTGTGGATCATAGGCGGCGATGGCTGGGCCTACGACATCGGTTTCGGCGGTCTCGACCATGTCATCGCCTCGGGCCGTAACGTCAATATCCTGGTGCTCGACACCGAGGTCTATTCAAATACCGGCGGACAGATGTCCAAGGCCACGCCGCGCGGAGCCATCGCGAAATTCGCCGCCGGCGGCAAGCACACCGGCAAGAAGGATCTGGCGCAGATCGCGATGAGCTATGGACATGTCTACGTTGCGCATGTGGCCTACGGTGCGAAGGATACTCACACGCTGAGGGCGTTCCTCGAAGCGGAATCCTACGACGGGCCGTCGCTGATTATCGCTTACAGCCCCTGCGGCGAACACGGCTACGACCTGAGCCAACAGCACCAGCAACAGGAGCTGGCGGTCAAGACCGGCCACTGGCCGCTGTTCCGCTACGATCCGCGGCGCGAGCAGGAAGGCCAGAATCCGCTGTTGCTGGATTCGCAGAGGCCTTCTGTTCACTACCGCGAGTTCATCAAGAACGAGCCGCGCTTCCGCGGGCTGTTGCGGGAGATGGATGATGACGGTGGAGAAGTGCAGGCATATTACGAGAACGAACTGCAGAAGCATTTCGCCCTGTACGAGCATATGGCGGAAGACTCCGGCAATGACATCAAGGCCGATGCAAAGAAACCTGCCGATGCATAGTCAGATCGACTGAATCCGGCAATTGAAAGCGTCTAATGCGGATGCGGTGGTGTTGCGAAAGTCGAAAAGCATCGTGACCTTCACAAAAGGCTTGACGTCACGTGCGTAAGTTATCGCATCTTTCACATAATATCGCCCACGCACTCATTCTCGCGCCCTTAAATCTTGCCGTCCGCCAATCTTTGTTTTTCCAATAAATAATCCAGCCACAAATTGGACAGCTTTTCCTGAACAGAATTTTGCCGCAATCTGGCATTCAGATGCGGGAAATCAACCTTGTCCAAATCCTGATCCTGGTTGTAGCAGGAATACACGAAGTATTCCTTGCCGGTATCGGCATCAATATGTTTGCACAAGCACTGGGCGCAAATGCCTTTCATCATGCATTGCATCGGCGAGTTGATCGAACCGATCGCGTGATGCGCCTTGTTTAGATACGGCTTCAGCACATCAAAGCGCGCACTTTTTACCGCCGCCATCATCCGATCAGAACCGATCACGATAAGACGATCGACATCACCAAGCGAAATCGGCTGCTCGCCGAGATCACCTTGGGCATAAGCCAGCATGCATTCCAGAATATTGCCTACAAAGGTCTTATCCTGCGGACGTGTCGGGGTAATGGCAGCGACACCCGGCCCCTTGTCGACCGACCAGATGATGATATCGGCGGCCGCTTCAACATCCTCGACCTTGAATCGATCCTGCGCAAATTTGTAACCGGCAAAATAGATCACCTTGTTGCCGGCCGCTCTCAATGCCTTGCCGATGGAGAACAGCACCGCATTACCCAGTCCTCCGCCGAGCAACAACACGGTTTGACCGGTCGGTATGTCGGTCGGCGTACCGGTCACACCCATGATCACCAGCGGATCGCCGACTTTCCAGGTTGCGCACAACCGCGAAGATGAACCCATTTCCAGCACAATCAGAGAAATAGTGCCATTTTCCTTGTCGACTTCCGCGCCGGTCAGGGCTAAGCCCTCAGCAGTCAACGCCGTGCCTTCCACGACAGGCGCAAATGCTTCATAGTTTTGTACGCGGTAAAATTGTCCGGGATGGAATTTTTCCGCTGCCATCGGCGCCTTTACCACGACTTCGACTATCGTCGGCGTCAGGCGGTTAATGGCTACGATACTGGCTTTGAATGAATCATCCAGGCGGGCAAACAAGGCCTTTAATGCCAAGTTGCGTTCCGGCTGTTGCGCGGGATTTAATTTTGCCAACTCTTGCTCAAACAGTTTGACCACATAAGGGTAGCCGTTTTTTGCGCTGGCCATGGCTTTAACCACATTGCCTGCGTAGACGGGATGGTTGTCGCCGTAAAAACTGATAAATTTGCCGTCTTTTCTGTAAGACGTCAGCGGCGCAGGTTTGCCCAGTTTGGGAAAAGTTTCATCGTGCATCGGTACCAATTCGACCGAGCCGCCGGTCCATTCGGGCTCATAGCGCTGGAGAAACGATTTATCCATCACAAACTTGTCAGGATATTCGCTTTGATAAATGGTGTTCGGCGAAGTGCCTGCCGCAACATACAAGTTGCGCAACGGAACCTTGATGGTCTGCCCGGAGTTATTCCAGCGGCCGCCTTCCAGTACCAGCTTTTCAAACTCCACCGCGTTTAAATGCCCGTATTCGTCGGCTTGCGCACCGAGAGGACTCATGCCTTCGGCCAGCGCGATGCCTTCTTCCAGCGCTTTGACGATTTCTTCGTGGTTTTGGCGATACGCAGGCGCATCCTTGATGCCTTTGCGATAGAACAACGTGACTCCGCCCCACGATTTCACCAAAGGCTGGAAATCCGGCAGCTCATTTTCGGTTTCGGCGCGTTGACGTTCGGCGACTATGGCTCTGCCGTGCGCCAGGAATTCATCGAGTATCAGGGTTTCTTCCCAGTCGTAGCGGCCACGGACGGTTTGCTCGCCATACGTGTCAACCAGCGTTTCATAACGATGCAGGATCTTTTGCACTTGCACCGGATAATACGCCATCAGTTCGGTCGCGGTATCCATGGCGGTCAAGCCGCCGCCGATGACGCCCGCCGGCAGGCGCACCTGCAGATTTGCCAGCGAGTCAACCTTGGCCGCACCGGTCAGTTGCAGGGCCATCAGGAAATCCGAGGCTTTGCGTATGCCGCGCATCAGATTGTTTTTCATGTCGATGACCGTCGGCTTGCCAGCACCCGATGCGATGCAGATATGGTCGAAGCCCATGTTCCACGCGTCTTCGATGGTGATCGTGCCGCCAAAACGCACTCCGCCGTATGCGCGAAATGTTTGGCGCCGCAGCAGGGCAAGATAAATGACTTTCAGGAAATTCTTGTCCCAGCGCACGGTGATGCCATATTCGGCCACGCCGCCGAAACCGGCCAGGATGCGCTGATCCAGATCCTCGTACAGGTCCTGAAAATCGACGACAGGCTCGGGCAGATTTTCGCTGTCACCGGTCAAGGCAACCGGCAACGGTTCCAGTTTCAAGCCGTCGATACCGGCGACCCCAAAGCCTTCATTGAGTAAATAATGACTCATCGTGTAACCGGCAGGCCCCAGACCTACCACCAGTGCATTTTTGCCGTTGTAAGGCAGCATGTAAGGTCGCTTGATGTTTAAAGGATTCCAGCGGGTCAGCAAACTGTACATTTCAAAGCCGTAGGGCATGAACAATACATCGGTCAGCACATTGGTTTCAATCTGCGGAATATCGACAGGATCGGTTTTTTGATAGATACAGCCTTTCATGCACTCGTTGCAAATTCGGTGCCCGGTGCCGGGACACATCGGATTGTCGATCATGACGATCGCCAGTGCGCCGATATTGTCGCCATTGCGTTTGACCAGGTGCATCTCCGAGATCTTTTCGTCCAGAGGACAACCGATCGTGGTCACGCCCAGGGGATCGACCTTGAAGATATTGGTCTTTTTGTTGCGCATTCCCTTGGAGCAGGAATCGCTGGCCCGATCATGGCAGTAGATACAATGATTGACTTCGGACAAAACCTGGCGCTGATTAAATCGCGGATCGGTGAGACCGAAGCCATCCCGGCGGCGATGGTGTTCACCCATCCATGCCTTGAACTCGCCACGATCTACCAGTTGATGCGCGACCAGTTCATCGAAATCGCGCTTTTGCGGAAGCTTGAAACTCGGCCAGTGCTTAACCGCATCGTTATGCCGTTTGGCCACGAGGCTCCAACGCTGCACGATGCCGATCAGGCCATCGATGAATCCGGCGGGTTCCTGCAAGCCGAGGATATCGCCAAATTCAGCAGCCGCTTTTTCATGTGCCGACAGTTTGGCGCGGAGAGCCTCCGTGGCTGCATCGGCGTCTGCGCAATCGCTGTCCTTGCCCTGCGCTTTCAGCTTGTAATGGTTGCGCAACAGACAAATGGCCGCTCCGACCCGCGCAACGCGGCGTTCAGGGTCATCATCCCGATCCGCTTCCGGAAAACCGGCCTCTATCAATAAATCAAGACGGTACAGGATAGCGGGAATAGCCCAGCCACCGGTATCCTGGCCTTTAAAGACAGTATCCAGCTTGTCGACTATTTCATTCTTGTACGTAAAGATGCTGTCCATTTCGTCCCTGATTTTTGCCCCCTGAGCCTGGTGTTGCTCGGAAACATTAAAAATCCTGGCGACAAACTGACCGACATAAGGACCCATGCGAACCAGCAGATCGGAAATAGCCTCGGGTGATAAGCCTACGTCCTGATTCTGGCGGTAACTCTTGAATTCACTATGCAGTTGCGAGTCATGCTTCTCAACCGATGCATCAAACACATCCAGCAAATCTTTCAGGCGCGAGGAATCATATAAATCGGCGTAGTTAAAACCGGGAATGCCTAGGGTAAGATTGTGATTTTTCATGGTTCGCATGTTGTGTTTAGTTCATACAGGTTAACAATAGCATATAGATAACTCGACTTATCTTCTTGACCAGTATGCAATGGAAATTATCCTGACACCTATCTTGCACGACATGACGGAGAACAAAAGAAGCAATATTTTGTAACGATGATGGCGGAGAAACTGCCATCAAGCGGGTTCCACGTTCTCTTTTGGCTCGGGCTTGGGCTCACTATGAGTTGAGGATATCATCGGAATACGTATCGGAATCGTTGAATAATTGGCCTTATTACAAAGCTCCACTATCCGCTTCGGGAAAGAAAAATTGCAACATGGAGTTCGGCTGCGTGCCAAAGGCGGATGTTCAGATTGTTTTTCGAGTGCGGACTGCAATATTATCAACCCTTGCTATATTCACCAGTAATATATGCGTAATTCGCTACGTTGATATATTGATTTTAGGGGTGTACATTGTCCCCGGAATGTTAAGTCATTTACCGCCTGAATCTCTCTTTTTCTGGGTATATTATGATGTCAGCCAGCAAGATTTGCGTTGTGGTCGTATCTGGTTCGCTGGAGCGTTTGCAGATGGCGGCGATGGTGGCCTCGGTCGGGGCGGTGAGCGGGCAGGAAGTGATGGTTTTCCTTTCGATGAATGCGTTGCCATACTTCATCAAAGGCAATGCCTTTAAAGCGCCGCATGAAGGCGATATGGGCAAGTTGATGGCAACCAAGAAGGTGCCCGAATTCAAGACCCTGTTCGATCAGGCGGTTGAGCTTGGTGATGCTAAAATTTATCCATGTTCCATGGCGATGGACATACTAGGCGTAGAGCAGGACGGTCTTGAGAGTTATCTGCAGAAGGCGACCGGGTTGACCAAGTTTCTTCACGACGCCCAGGATGGGCAGGTTTGGACTTTTTGATTGGCGGGGAATCTCGAGATGGCGGAGAAAAAAATTGTTGATGGGCGCGGGAGTTTTTGTCCCGGCCCGCTCATGGAGCTGATTGTTGCATTGAAATCGTCACAGGTCGGCGATGAACTGGAGGTGTTGTCAACCGATAAAGGTTCGGCGAACGACATTCCGGAGTGGATTAACAAAGTTGGCCATGAATACATTTCGACGACAGAAGCTGGCGGTGTATGGCATATCACAATGCGCAAAACGAAGTAGCGAATTCATGTAGTGATAACTGACAGGGAGGTAATATGAAAAAAATATTGATAGTTGGTGGCGGCATGGGCGGCACGATACTGGCGAACAACCTGGCCAGACGATTAACCAATGAACTCAAGACCGGCAAGGTTCGCATCACGATGCTGTCAGCCTCCGAAAAACACATGTACCAGCCTGGCCTGCTTTATCTGGCAGTGGGCAAGATTACTCCTGATGAATTGTACCGCGACCAAGCCAGCCTGCTCGAGCCGGGTATCGAGTTTCACGTCGATCCGGTCGAGGAATTCAAGCTCGATAACAACCAGGTCAAAACCAAGAGCGGCAAGACTTTCGATTACGACTACATGGCTATTGCCACCGGTTCTCGCATGTTCCCGGAAGGCATACCCGGCATGGTGGAGGGCGCGGAGACTTTCTACACCGAGGATACCGCGCTGAAAATGTTCAAGCGTCTGCAATCGTTCGAGGGCGGCAAGGTGGTGATTACCGTCGGCGTGCCGCACAAGTGCCCGATGGCACCGCTGGAAATCACCTTCATGCTGCACGATTATTTCAAGGATCGCGGCATGGCCGACAAGGTGCAACTGCAATACACCTACCCGATCGGGCGCGTGCATAGCCTGGAGAACGTCGCCAAATGGGCCGCTCCGGAAATGGACAAGCTGGGCATCAAGTACGAGACCTTCTTCAACATCAAGGAAGTGGACGCCAAAAACAAAGTGCTGCGCAGCGAGGAAGGAACCGAAATCAAGTACGATCTGCTCATCACCATCCCCACCCACAAGGGCATGGAAGTGGTCGAGAAGAATGGCCTCGGCCAGAACGGCTGGATTCCGACCAACCGCACCAAGCTGAACATGGAAGGCCGCGACAACGTATTTATTCTCGGCGACACGACCAACATCCCGATCAGCAAAGCAGGTTCCACTGCGCACTTCGAAGCCGACACGCTGGGCGAGAACCTGGCCGCGATGGTCAAGATGGGCATGCCGGTGCGCGAATATGACGGCAAGGTATTCTGCTTCATTGAGTGCGGCAAAGATCGTGCGACCTATGCGATGTTCAACTACCAGAACCCGCCCGACCCCAAGGCGCCGACCAAGGCAGTGCATTGGTTCAAGATGGCCTATAACAAGCTCTACTGGATATCCGCGCGCGGACTCCTGTAACGTGGAGGTGTGACATGAATACAGAAACCAAGGATGAAAAGGCCGTCATGGATTATGAGATTGAGCGCTTGATTGCGGCGGGGAGGGATTCATTGACTGATGAAATGGTCGGACGTCTCGCCGGTTCCGCCGCCGAAGCGCTCGACCTGGTCGACAAGGCCGGAAGGGCAGGGTTGAGCAAAGCGATTCCGGCGCTGGCAGAAATGATCAACAACGGCGATCTCGAACGTCTCTCTCAACTCGCTCGCGTCTATCATGCCGCCAAGGATGCACTCACCGATGAAATGGTCGGTCGACTCGCGGAAACGTTCGGCGACAGCTTGGCCCTGCTTGACCGTGTTAACCGCAGCGGCTTCTGGCGGCTGGTAGAAGTGATGGAGCATCTCGAATCCACCGGCGCGCTGGAGCGAATCGCCAGCAGCCTGCCGCAATTGCTGGAGCGTCTCGACATGGTCGCCGGTTTGCTGACCTGCATGGAAGAAGCTTCGAGCAAGAGCAAGGCTCTACCGGTTGCAGGCGGCATCGGCAGCTTGTGGCACATCATGACGGACGAGAAATCTCTTCGCTCGCTACAGTTCTTGCTAACCATGAGCGAACAGATGCAGGAGCGTTGCGCTAAACCCAAGTGATATTGAATCTGAATCAAACTGAAAACGGCAGGGGTGACCCCTGCCGTTTTTTTGGATCGCTCTGAACGTCTCATTTCCGCAGCGCTGACCGTCTGCATCGAAGGCTGATGGTCACGAAGTTCCGGGCAGCGAATTAACACGATTGAATGTCGTATAAAGGGCGGCTAGCGATCGAAAAACAACTTGCGGTTAAATTGCCGCTGTGGAGCCCAAGAAAGACATTTGAACTTACGGGTAGGCTGATCGTCCGGTTTATTGGCTGCTATTCAATTAAAGCGCGATATCTTTTCAACACTGAATGGCAAGTCCGTTGAAATGCTTGTGGGCAATATTCCAACACTAAATTCCGGATACCCATTAAATATGCCACGCGATTTTTGCGGGGCATATTTTGGCTGCCTATTAGCCAAGCAGAACCAATGCTAATGCAACAATACCGGGTACAGCCTGTACCCAAAGAATCTGCTTCCCCACGCTGTATGCGCCGAACACGCCAGCGACAATGACGCAGCAAAGAAAGAATATTTTGATCGTTCCGCCCGTCGTGCCGGTCAGCAGGCCCAAAAGTAATCCTGCCGCGATGAAGCCGTTGTACAAGCCCTGATTCGCAGCAAGGGATTTGGACGCTTGAGCGAATTCCGGAGTCAAACGAAAGGTGCGCAAGCCCAGCGGTTTATCCCAGAAGAACATCTCCAATACTAAAAAATAGCCGTGCAGCAATGCGACGAATCCGACAACGATGTTTGCGAGCGTGCTCATCATCTTCTTCAAAGGACATGATTATTTGTTTTAACTCCCACCAGCCCGTCATTCCCGCGCAGGCTGCAATGACGTGGTTTTTGCCAATGAATAATCCGGGTTAATATTTTTTCCAAACACCCGTAATGGGTTGTGCATCGCGGCTCGCACCCAACGCAGGCAGACTGTAGAAGTCCAGCAGCGCGCGCAGCACGCTATAGTGATCGATGCGCTGTGCGCTCGTACCCGGCTTCACCATCGGACCCACCAGCATCGTGGCAATGTGATTGCCCTCACTAAAGTCGTCCTCATCCCAGGTGAGTATCAACAGGCTGTTGTGCTGCATCGCCCAGTCAACGTATGGCGCGATGCGCGTCTTCAGCCATTCGTCCGCCGTTTCGAAACTGCCGTCGTGCATGTCATTGTTCTGATCCGGGATCACCCAGGATATTGTCGGCAGTCTGGAAAAATCCTGCGGAAAATCGGCAAAGCGCTTGTTTACCCCGGCGGGCAAGCGCGTGCCTTGCCAATTCGCTGCGGGATTATGCTTGCGCTGGTATGCGCCTGACGCGCAACTCAAGTCGCCGGTTGCGGGCAATGACTCGGAAAAAGTGGCGAAGCTGAAACCCGCATCCATTAAGGCAGAGGCGAGATTGCCGTTATTGAAAGAACGCAGACAGGCATCGTTGGTGATGCCCTGTGTGGAACCGGAAAACAAGGCCAGATAGTTCGGCTGGCTCGGGTGCGACACGCCATATGACTCGGTGAACAACATGCCGCGTTTCGCGAGCGCATGGATATATGAGCCGTTATTGCGCTTGTCCATGATCTGCGCAAAGCTGTGATTCTCCTCGATGACAACCACGACATGGTCGGGGCGCGGCAACTGCCCGGCATGGGCAGCGTGAGTGGCAGTCAGGGCAAGCAGGACTGCTGCGAGCAAGCGGCGCATCATCAAGTTTATATAATCGGCGGATCGCGCTTCACAGGCATAGCCCAAACTGCATGGCTACTTGTCCGCGTCCTCGATCTTCTTCCTGGTTTCATCGGTATTTTTCTGCACCATCTGATCAACCGCCTTGGCTTTATCCAACGCTTCGCGTTGCGGCGCGGCGATCTTCGGCGCGGGCGGTTTGTCGCAGGCGGCGAGCAACAGGGCAACGGCGAGCAAAATAAACTTCATGTTCTCTCCTGTTGGGTAGGCACGCGCTTATTGTGCCACATAGGGAAAACAATATGCGGCAATATCACAACTCAAGCTCACCAGAGTGCCGGAAAGCTTCCTGTAGCGCATTACGCTATGCCAATTTATCCTGCGCGGCCAATATTTTTCCGAGGTTCCGTTTACTTGACTGAAATGCTAGGTTATGTATATGATGGCTCCACATTCTCTGGTGACTCTAAACAGAATGTAGTGACCAACAAAATCGTCACTTGTCATTTCGAATTTATTGGCAGGAGGTAAATTAAAATGAGTAATGACTTGAAGAAGATTGAATGTGATCCAAAATGTGGCTTTGCCGTGCAGAGCCACGATGAAAAGGAAGTGCTTGATATCACCAAAAAGCATGCAAAAGAAAAGCATGGCATGAACGCGACAGACCAACAGCTTAAAGGCATGATGAAAACGATCCATCAGATGGCAGCCTGAGACAGTTTGTTTTGATTTAGACCGGATTTTGAAGCCGCGCGATGTTTGCGCGGCTTTTATTTTTGGCAACGCGCACAATAAAAACTGGAGCGCTGTCCCTGCTTGATTTGTTTGATCAGCACGCCGCAACGGCGGCATGGTTCGCCAGCCCTGCCATATACCCAATAAGTCTGCTGGAAATAGCCGGGCTGGCCGGAGGTGTTGACGAAGTCGCGCAGGGTACTGCCGCCCAGCCGGATCGCTTCGGCCAGCGTTACGCGGATTTCCTCGACCAGCTTTGCACAGCGCGGCAGGCTGAGTTTTCCGGCGGCGAGTTGCGGTTTGATGCCGGCGCGGAACAGGGCTTCGTTGGCGTAGATGTTGCCCACACCGACCACGACATGGTTGTCCATGATGCATTGCTTGATGCTGACACTGCGCCCGCGTGTGGCTTGGTAGAGATAGTGCGCATCGAAATCCTTTTCTAAAGGTTCAGGGCCGAGGCTGGCGAGCAGAGGGTGGGTGTGCACATCACCGCTGTGCCAGAGCACCGCACCGAAGCGGCGCGGGTCGCGCAAGCGAATCAGCGTGCCGTTGCTCAGCACCAAATCGAAGTGGTCGTGTTTTTCAGCGGGAGTGTTCGCGGGCAGGATGCGCAGGCTGCCGGACATGCCCAGATGCAGGATCAGCGTTCCGTTGCCGCAATCCATCAGCAGATATTTGGCGCGGCGCTTGAGCGAGATGATGGCCTGTCCGCGCAACAGCTTCGCCAAATTTTTCGGGATCGGCCAGCGCAGGCTGGCATTGCGGATGACCACATCCGCGATAGTGAGTCCGGTGAGATGCGCGTCCAGGCCGCGCCGGGTGATCTCTACTTCCGGAAGTTCAGGCACGGCGTTTCCGCCAGATATATATCCCTATACCGGCGAGCAACAGCGGCAAGACCAGCAGGAAGATGCCGCTGATGATCTCGAGTTGCATTTTGCTCAATACCAGGTTGCTGTCTTTCGCGGCGCGCGGTTGCAGAGTGATGAGATTTTCTTCGCTGGCCAGCCAGTTCACCATGTTCACGCCCAAGTCCACGTTGCCGCCGTTTCCGGCGTAACTGTTGGCGAGGAACTCGCCGTTGCCGACCACCACGATGCGCTGATCCCGGTCATTGATGCGGCGTTGCAGCGCCATCGCGATGACGACGGGACCCGGGATGTCGTGTTGTTTGTCAAAGCGCGGCTTGTCGTTTGGTTTGTTGCGGCTCACCCACCCGCGCGCGGCGACTTCCACCAGTACGCTGTGTTGCCAGTCAGTGTTTTCATTCCAGATCAGCGGGCGCGCGGAAGGAAAGGCGGTGATTAAATCGAAGTTGCGGGTGATGGCGTGAGAGGGATAGGTCGCACCCAGTGACCAGTTGGGCGGTGCATTCATCTCGCCGGCAGCAGGGTCGATCACGGTGCCGGGCGGTAGTTGCAGGTCGAGCTTTTCAGCGAGGCGATCCAGCCCGTGCAGCGGTCCCGCATCCGCCAGCCAGAGCAGGTTGCCGCCGCGATCGACATAGCGCAGCAGCTTGTCCACTTCACCGGGCATCAGATCGACTTGAGGCTGGGTGATCACCAATACGCTGACGTTGCCGGGAACTTCCTGCGCCAATGCTAGATTCATGCTGCCTAGGTGAAAGCCGTTTTTCTTGAGCTTGGCGCCGAACAGCGAGCCGAGGTCATAGTTGGCGACGCCGTCAAGTTTGCGCTCACCGTGCCCGTCCAGATACATCACGGTTTGATCGCGGGTATGTGCAAGGCGCAACAGCGTACTGGTGAGGATGGCTTCGTTGATCCTGGTCAGGTGTTCACTGCGCCCTGCGTATTCGACCACCATTTCGCCGTTGAAGCGGATTTGCGCCGCACGGGTTTTTTCAGATTCTTTTTCGGGATCGATGAATACCAGTTTAATGTCCGGCTTGTAGCGTTGATAAAGTGACAGGAAGTCACGGATGATTTTGCGTATGTCGCCGAGGCGCACGTCCTGTTCGGTCGCATATACGGTGATAGTGACCGGGCCGTCCAATTGTTTGAGAACTTCGATACTGGCGGGTTCCAGGCTATTGATGATGTTGTAGGTGATGTCGCGTTGCACATGATGGCGTGTGGAGAGATAGCCCAGGCCGGCTGCAACGCCGATCAGAACCAGCACGAATAACAGGTTGCGAAAAAAGTGGGATTTGTAAAATTTACGCAACATGGTTCACCCGTAGATGCGGTTGTTGTGCAAACGCTTCATCGTCAATATCAGAAATACGGCGGTGAACAGGACAAAGAACGCGGCATCGCCGCTATCCAGCAAACCGCTGTTGAAATTCTGGAAGTGATGGAGCGGCGAGATGACGTGCCAGGGCGAATTTTCTGATGTGGCGCCGATGTCGGCCAGCCACAATCCGAGCAGCACCGCCAGCGCGCCGATCGTGGCGATGATGGGTTGAGTGGTGAGCGCGGAAATATACAGTCCCAGCGCGACGTAGCTGGAGGTAAGCAGCAACAGGCCGAGAATATTGCTCAGCATCAGTCCGTGATCGATATCTGTGCCGAGCGCCAGCGTGTAGAGCATCAGCGGCACACCAGTCATCAGCACGATTAGAAAGATCAGCAAGCCCAGGAATTTGCCGAGCACGATATGGCGTCCGGACAGCGGGGACGAAAGCAGCAGCGCAAAGGTCTGGTTGCGGCGTTCTTCGGCGATCAGACGCATCGTGAACACCGGCACCAGCATCATCATCAGCAGCGCGACGGTGTCGAACATCGGGGCGGCGACCGTGGCCGTCACGCCGGGCGGATTGGCGAGTTGTGCGAGCTGCGGTTGTATTTCCAGGAATGCTTCCAGCCGTGCCAGAAAGAACCACGCCAGAATGAATTGCAGCACAGCGAAGACGAACCAGGTGGACGGCATTGCAAACAGGCTGCGCAGTTCGCGCAAGGCAAGCAGGCGGATCACGGGGCTGCTCCATTTTTGGTGCGCCGCGCAAAGCTTTTGGAGTGCGGCCTGCGTGTGTTGTCGGGGCTTAAGCCCCTTACAGCGACGGCGTTGCGGGTGTATGTGTCGCCGCTTTGAAAGCGCGGACGGGGAAAGCGCAGACTCGTCTGCGCACTCCAAGAAAACCATCCGCAGAGATACACTTGCATCATTTAGCCTCTCCCGTTGTGGCCGATTCCGCATCGGTGATCTTGGCGAACACCTCTTCCAGCGTGGCTTGCAGCGGGGTGAGTTGTTCCAGTTGCCAGCCTTGTTGTGCGGAAAGCCGCAGCAGCGCGTCGCCGGGGTTGTTGTCCGGTGCATGCAGCACGCGGAATCGTGTGGGGGAAAGCTGTTCGACACTGCTGACACCGGCGATGGCCTGCAATTCGCTCAATCCCGGCGGGTTGCGCAGGCTGATGATAAAGCCGGAGACGCGGCCGTATTGCTGCATATGCGCACTGGTGTCGCTGTAGATCAGTTTGCCGTGATGCATGATCTCCACGCGGTCGCAGACGCTTTCCACTTCGCCGAGCAGATGCGTGGAGAGGATCACGCTGCTGTGATTGCCCAGTTCGCGGATCAGGCTGCGTATCTCGCGGATTTGCGTGGGGTCAAGACCGACAGTGGGTTCGTCCAGCACGATCACGGCGGGATGGTGGATGATCGCCTGCGCGATACCGACGCGCTGCTGATAGCCTTTGGATAAGGTCCCGATGATCTTTTTGCCGGCCGCTTCCAGGCCGCAGCGTTGCATGGTTTGCGCCAGCGCTGCGGCGACATCGCCAGATTTCATTCCGCGCAACCGCGCCGCAAAAGTCAGATAACCGTTAACGCTGAGTTCGCGGTACAGCGGCGGAGTTTCCGGAAGGTAACCGAGTTGCGATTTAGCCAGCGCGGGTTGACGCAACAGGTCGATACCGCAGATCTCGATGCTGCTTTCATTGTTGTCGGCGCTATCGGGAAGCAAGCAGCCCGTCAGCATTTGCAGTGTCGTGGTCTTGCCTGCGCCGTTGTGTCCCAGCAAGCCCAGAACTTCGCCGCGCCTTAATTCAAGCGACACGTCATGGATGACTTGTTGTTTGCCGAAGCTGCGCGCCAGTTTGCGCGCAGCAAGGGTTATTTCGGGGATGGTGTTTGACAAAATCGAGTGATCATCATGGTTGTGAGTTTGGCTAAATATAACCTATTATGTGCGCCCATATCAAAAGCAGTATAGTCATGAACCAGTTCAAATACATCATTTTCAGCGGCTTGCTGCTTACGGCTTGCGCGCATACTCCGGCGAGCACCCCCGCGAGCACATCTTCGATCATCTCCCCGCAGCCGGATGCTGCGAATCAGCCCGATGCACCTGAACAGCAGGCAGAAGCCCCAATGGCACTGCCCAACATCGAGTTGAACAGCGACTTGCTTTATGAATTTCTGGTGACAGAAATTGCCAGCCAGCGTGGACAGACTGGGCTTGCTGTCGATGGTGCTTTGGATTTGGCCAATAAAACCCGTGACCCGCGTCTTGCGATGCGTGCCGCCCATCTGGCTATCGAATCAGGTCAAATTGACAAGGCCATCGAGGCTCTCAGGATTTGGCAGCAGGCTGAACCGTCTTCTGCGACGGCGATGCGCATGCTTTCTTCCGCATTGCTGCGCACCGGCAGGGTGGACGAAGCACGTCAGGAATTCATCAAGGTGCTGAAGGCGGAAGAAGGCCATACCGGGCAGACTTTTGTTCAACTGTACCAAATGCTGGCGTCCTATCCGGACAAGGCGGCAGCATTGAAGCTGATGCGCGACCTTGCTTCACCTTATCCGCGTGTCGCTGAAGCACATTGGGCGGTGGCGCAGTTGGCGCAAGCGTCCGGCGATGAAGCGCTTGCCCTGAGCGAGGCAAGGCTGGCGCGCAGCCTGCGCCCGGAGTGGGATATGGCGGCCTCGCTGGAAGCGACGCTATTGCAGAAAAATGCGCCGCAGCAGGGATTGGACGTGTTGAACCATTACTTGTCAGATTATCCGGACTCACGCGAGATTCGCTTGCAGTATGCACGTGCATTGCTCGATCAAAAGCAATACAAACAGTCGCGCGCTGAATTCCAGCGCTTGGCGGACGAGGATCCCGATAACCCGGATATGGCCTATGCCATCGCACTGATCTCCCTGCAGTTGAACGATTTGCAAAGTGCGGAGACGCAACTCAAACAGACGCTTAATAAGGGCAAAAAAGATCAGGATACGGTGCAGTATTACCTCGGGCAGCTGAGCGAGGCAAAGAAAAACGATGCCGAAGCGATCGCCTATTATCGCGAGGTCAAGGGCGGCGAATTTCTGGCGTCAGCGCAGATACGCATCGCTTACTTGCTGAGCAAGAGCGGCCGGCTTGCCGAGGCGCGGCAGGTATTGAATCAGGTAGAGGTATCCAACAATCAGCAGCGCGTACAGCTGGCATTGATAGAGGCGCAATTATTGCGTGAGGCGGACCAGTATGCCGAGGCTTATCAGGTGTTGCAGAAGGCTTCGGAGAAGATACCCGATAATCCTGATTTGCTTTACGGTACCGCGATGATGGCGGATAAGGTAGGGAAACCCGAAGTTTTCGAGCAGCTGATGCGCAAAGTGATCCAGATCAGCCCTGATTATGCACAAGCCTATAACGCGCTGGGCTATGGTTTATTGGAGCGCAACGAGCGCATTCCGGAAGCGGTCTCTCTGGTCGAAAAAGCATTGCAGCTTGCCCCTGACGATGCTTCCATCATGGACAGTGTGGGTTGGGGCTATTACCGCAGCGGTAAACTGGACGACAGCGTGAAGATGCTGCGGCGTGCCTTTGCGAGCAATCCAGACCCCGAGATTGCTGCACATCTCGGTGAAGTGCTGTGGATGCGCGGAGACAAGGAGGAAGCCAAAAAGATATGGCAGGGCAGTCTGAAAGCAAATCCGGACAATGTGCCATTGCAAACGGCCATCAAAAAATTTGAACCCTGAACATGATGGGGGGGCTGGTATTTTTTTGGCTGATTATGCTGAGCGGGTGTGCATCCTTATCTCCTGCGTCCAAGCCAGTGGCGCTGCCCGCACATCCTGAATTCGCATCTTTTGCGTTGAACGGACGCATCTCGATCAAACATCTGGAAACACATCAATCCGCGGGTTTGCACTGGACGCATCAGGCGCAATCCGATGAAATCCTGTTGCTCACCCCGCTCGGACAGACTGCCGCGCGCGTTTATCGCGATGATAGCAATGCGACACTGGATGATGGCGCAAAACACTATCAGGATGCTGATGCAGAATCACTGATGCAGCAAGTGCTGGGTTGGCATTTGCCCCTGAATGGTTTGCATTATTGGGTGTTGGGTATGGCGGATCCCGAAGTTCCTGCGCAAATCGAACGTGCCGATAATGGACAAATCTCAGTGCTGCACCAGGATGGTTGGGAGGTGCGCTTCCTGCGTTATGCCGACAGTTTGCCGGCGCGCTTGCAGTTGAGTCATGAGGATTTCCAGATGCAATTGCTGATCGATGGGTGGGAATGGAATCCGCAATGAAGATCACCTGCCCAGCGCCGGCCAAACTGAATCTTTTTCTTCATGTAGTCGGCCGCAGGCAGGATGGTTACCACCTGTTGCAGACCCTGTTCCGCTTTATTGACCTGCATGACACGCTGCACTTCAGCTTGCGCGAAGACGGAGTGGTAAAGCGCACCAATGCGTTTGAAGGTATACCGGAGGAACAGGATTTGTGCGTGCGTGCAGCTCGTCTGCTGCAAAGTGATACCGGAACCGGTTTAGGTGTGGACATCACGGTTGAAAAGCACATTCCATTGGGCGGCGGACTGGGAGGCGGCAGTTCGGATGCGGCGACCACGCTGATCGCGTTGAATCGCCTGTGGTCACTAGGTCTGTCGCGTGCGCACCTGATGCAGCTTGGCTTGCGGCTGGGGGCGGATGTGCCGGTATTCGTGTTCGGCGAGAACGCCTTTGCCGAAGGCGTGGGCGAGGATCTGCAGGCCTATCCTTTGCCGGAGGCGTGGTATGTGGTGCTGTTCCCCCCGGTGCACGTACCGACGGCGCAGATTTTTGCTCATCCGGAATTGACACGCGATACGGTTTCCATCACAATGCGCGCCCTTTCGGAGCGGCAATTCCGGGAGCGGCAACTTCAAAACGATCTGCAACCTGTAGTGTGCAAACTCTATCCTGAAGTGGCGCGCTATATAGCCTGGCTGGATAAATTCGGCAAAGCGATGATGACCGGGTCCGGTGCATGTGTGTTTGCCGAGTTTGCCAGTTTCGGCCTGGCTGAAGAAGTGATGAAGCAGTTGCCGCACGGGATGCGCGGTGTGGTGGCGCAAGGTTTGGCAAGGCATCCGTTGCATGATTGGATGCCTGATTGATGAGACCACAAACAATCGCGCGGCGGGATGTTTATGGTTTTTAAGTTTTGGTTTTAAATGTAATACAGTTCATTTATTACCCGACCGTTCGCCCTGAGGTATCGAAGGGCATGCATCCAGTGGCTCGATACCTCACCACGAACGGTTAAAGTGAGTAGCATAGGTTTTGATGGGGAGTCGCCAAGTGGTAAGGCACCGGATTTTGATTCCGGCATTCGTAGGTTCGATCCCTACCTCCCCAGCCAGTTTTTGGGGATGAGTCCTGTAATTTCGATATATAAAGGGGTTGCACGTGTCCTACGACAGCTTGATGGTGTTCACCGGCAATGCCAATCCTAAGCTCGCTGAAGCGGTCGCGCGATATCTGCACATTCATCTCGGCCGCGCCAAGGTCGGGCGCTTCTCGGACGGTGAAGTTCAGGTTGAACTCCTTGAGAACGTGCGCGGCAGGGATGTGTTCGTGCTGCAGTCGACTTGTGCGCCGACCAACGACAATCTGATGGAAGTGCTGGTGATGGTGGATGCGTTGAAACGCGCTTCTGCAGGACGCATCACTGCCGCGATGCCGTATTTCGGCTACGCGCGCCAGGATCGCCGTTTGCGCTCGGCACGCGTGGCGATTACCGCCAAACTGGTGGCCGACATGCTCTCCAGTGCCGGTGTGGATCGCTTGCTGACCATGGATCTGCACTCGGACCAAATCCAGGGATTTTTTGATATTCCGGTGGACAATATCTACGCCAGCCCGATCTTGTTGTCAGACGTGTGGAAGCATAACTACCCGAATCTGATCGTGGTATCGCCGGACGTGGGCGGTGTGGTTCGTGCCCGGGCGCTGGCGAAACAACTGGATGCGGATCTGGCGATCATCGACAAACGCCGTCCCAAGCCGAACGTGGCGAAGGTGATGAACATCATCGGCGAGGTGACAGGTCGCACTTGCCTCATCATGGATGACATGGTGGATACCGCCAACACGCTGTGCGAAGCCGCCAGCGCGCTGAAGGAAAAAGGTGCGACGCGCGTATTGGCCTACTGTACCCATGCGGTATTGTCCGGACCGGCGATCGAGCGCATCGAGAATTCCGCGATGGATGAATTGGTGGTCACCGACACCATCCCGCTGAACGAAACGGCGCGCAACTGCAAGCGTATCCGCCAACTGAGTACGGCAGAATTGCTTGCGGAGACGATACGCCGCATCAATAACGAAGAGTCGGTGAGTTCCCTGTTTGCTGAATAAAACGGGTTCACCGAATAAGTTTTTGGCGGTAGCCATGTTGGCTACTGCAAATGTTGAATCGTCTGGTCGCGGACGGTTCTGTTTTTTGGAGAAGTGATATGGCAATCGAAATCAATGCAACAAATCGTAAGGCGCAAGGCACGGGTGCGAGCCGCCGTCTGCGTAACACCGGCCGCGTGCCAGGTGTTGTGTATGGCGCGGGCGACGTAAACCTGATCGATCTGGATCACAATGAACTGTATTACAAGCTGCGTGCAGAGGCGTTCCATGCTTCCATATTGACGCTGAATCTGGAAGGCAAAAAAGAGTCCGTGCTGCTGCGCGATTTCGTGATGCACCCGTTCCGCCAGCAGGTGCAACACATCGACTTTCAGCGCGTTGACGTCAAGAAAAAGTTGCACATCAAGGTGCCGCTGCACTTCCTGAATGAAGATATAGCCCCGGGCGTCAAGGATGGCGGCGGCAAGATCAGTCACGTGATGACCGAGCTGGACATCACTTGTTTGCCCAAGGATCTGCCGGCCTTCATCGAAGTGGACTTGGCGCAACTGGCACTGGGTCATTCCATGCACGTGTCCGATTTAAAACTGCCCGCTGGCGTGGAAGCTGCCTCACACGGTGCGCATGCCGCTGAAGCGGTAGTGGCTACCGTGCAAGTGCCACGCGGTATGCTGGAAGCTGAAGTAACTGCCGAGGCTGAAGCCGCTGCCGCTGCTTCTGCGGCATCGGCTCCTGCAGCGGCTGAAGGAGCCGCTAAAGTGGCTACGGCTTCGGTTACCCCTGCTGCTGTTGCCGCTCCTGCTGCTAAAAAAGCCAAGTAAATCGACTGGCTGCATAAACCCGCCATGCCGAAAGCAGTGGCGGGTTTTTTTATTCAGGTGTCATTCTTTCAGAAACCATGACTGCGATACGTTTGATTGTTGGTCTGGGCAATCCCGGACGCGAATACGAAACCACCCGGCATAACGTCGGCTTCCGGTGGGTGGACGATCTCGCGCGCCTGCAAAAGCTGAACTTCAAGAGTGAGACCAAATTCCATGGCTTGACTGCGCGCGGCCAGTTGCAAGGACATGAGATATTATTACTAAAGCCGCAAACCTTCATGAATGTCAGCGGTCGATCAGTCGGCGCACTGGTGCAGTTCTACAAGATTGAACCCGCAGAAATGCTGGTGGTGCACGACGAGCTGGATTTGCCGCCGGGTGTGGCGCGCCTGAAAATGGGCGGCGGACACGGCGGGCACAACGGGCTGAAAGCCATCATCGCGCAACTCGGCAGCAAGGATTTCTGGCGGTTGCGCATCGGCATCGGCCATCCCGGCGACCGTGCCGAAGTGTCCGACTACGTGCTGAACGATCCGCGCCGCGAAGAGCGTGAACTGATGGAAGAGGCCATGCAGCAAGCGCAGAGCGTTGTGCATCTGGTCATCGAAGGAAAGACCGAAGCGGCGATGTTGAAGCTGCATAGCGCGTGAACAAGTTCTATTCACTTAAGTTCGCGCTGAGCCTGATATGACTGCTAGCCATCTGACTAACCCGGCAAAAAACACCGAGCAAGTCATTGGTTATAGCCATTCGACCAGGCTGTCAAAAATCGACAACCAAGTCGCTGGTTATGTCGTACCACCGGGGCCCTCCGACAATGCGCTTCTGAGTTTATCGAAGGATTCAGGGCGAATGGAATTTTCTTTATACCAAGGAAGGGCGTGCTTATTGAGCCCAGTTTCCTCTACACTGATAGCGGTCAGCCAAGCGCCATGAGCAGCCTCTGGTGCACGAGAGCTAAATGTCTGCTTCTTGGATTCATGTGAGACATTCCGCGTTACGGAAAGCACTCGCAAATAGATCATTATTAGCCGAGTTGGCACACAACTTCCTGCAGAATATTAAAGAATGAATCGTACAACACAGGCGACTAAAAACTACGTTTCCTGGTGAAAACCGCTATCTGAAATGCTTATAAACCCACCATATTAGAGGCCATTGATAGCCGTGAGGGAGGGGGCGTTAAACAATCGTCACCAGCCATATCCAGAAAACTGGTACGCCTGCCTCAGTGACGAAAATTCTAGCTTGGCTGAAGCCATATTGGATCGAGTCATTAGCGGGGCCTTGCATATTGCTTTGCCGGTTGAGTCGATGCGGAAACTGCGAAAATAAGCCAGGAAGATTGCAATGCAATGATGAGGCAAGCTTCCAGCACGTCCCGAAACATGATGACTGCCGTTGCAAGAATGATCAGTCCCCCTTTTTGACGGCAGGCTTCGCCACAATCGAGCCTTGCATAGGGAGGTTGTAATCATTAAAAATCTGGTAGGTTCCCGGATTCAGTGGGCCGACATAGATCGTCACTTCGCCATGTCCTGGCACGATGACCTCACGGGAAAGGTCATAACTTTCGAACTCGTCCGGTATCGAATCCAGATTGCGGATAACAATTTTCACCTTGGTTCCAGCAGGAATTATTAGTTTATTTGGATCGAACCGTTGGTTATGCATCGTCAGTATGGGCGCTGAATCATCTGCTGCAAGCACAAGACTGCTTATGCATAATACGCTAGCCAGAATGGCAGGCAGTAAAAGGGGAACTCGCATATTTATTCCTTAGATTAGGATAAAAAGTTTGAGGCACCACCTAACGATGTAGAAAAAGTATCATCAGTGCATCCTGCCGTGAATCAAATGGAATATCAAGCTGAAGTTCCGCTTGTATGGTTGGGGTGGTGGTATCGGCTTTCTTCTGCAATAGTTAAGAAGCCGGGGCTGGAGGGGACAAGTTCCGCATCTGCTCTCGACAGACTCCGAAAGAATCCCCCCCACCCACACCACCCCCAACCATACAAGCAGAGCTTCACCACAGACCGAAATTTACACTAAAAGACATTAACACCATATAACGTTGCTGTGCTAACGAGTAAGTGCCTAGCCAATAATAAACCATGCGGTTCGTTTCATTCCGACCTTTCAGTGGTGCAATTTAGAACTCACTAACGAATTACTCTTATTGGCACTTAGTTGCCGGTCGCGCCAAACAGGCAGTGTTCTACATCCGGCTCATTCAAAATGATCGACTTTTCCGCCATAAATGCAATAGGTTCATTCTTCCCGAAGAGTGGCGTGGGCTGAAAAAGTTACAAAAAAATTCTTAGGTGAACAGCGGATCGATGATGATTTTATAGACGTATATCATCGTTGAATTGGCAATCTATTTAAAAATTCGTGTCAGAAGGGATATGCCCCAGTCGCTTGATATACCTGCAAGCACAACTATCAATATGAAGATGAAAACTGAAACGATGACTGTGACTTTGTCTTTCACGATGCGTTCTTCTCCAGAAAATTAAAGGCCGAGGTCATTATAAGTATCTTTGTGCCGCACTGCTTCCACCTTGTACCAAATGTCTGCCGAGGCTGCATTATAGAATGATCATATCCTGTCGTCGCGTGGGTCAGCCATGTGAAGCTTGCATGAGTGTAGCCGATGGAAGTAAAAGGCGATAGTCTGGAGCGGCACGAGACGATTTCCCTCTGCTTGGCGCGGGCATTCCGGACACTAGTGCAACTGTTACAATTCGCGACGTCAAAAATTCAGGCGGGAGAAAGTTGAAATGAATATGCCGGTCATAATGATATTTCTTGTTTTGCTTCTCTGTGGCTGCGGCAAGCAAAGTGCGGCTTCACGTGATGCGCAGGAACAAGCCAAACCGGGTTATCAGGTGGCAAAGACTTTCTGCTCTCAATGCCACGCTTTGCCATTTGGGGACCAGCATCCGCCCGCTGCATGGCCTTATGTCGTGTCGCGCATGGAAGGCTATATGGAGTCAGCCCATAAACGGATGCCGAATCCGTCAGAGCGTGGTGCGATCATTGGTTATTTGCAAAGTAATTGATAGAACCGGATCGAACAGCGCTATAGTAGAAACATGCCAAGGGAAAGACCGACTTTCCCCTATTGGCGCAATGACAAAGAGCCCGTTGTTTGCACAACGGGCTCTTTTGCTGGTTACACCGCAATGAAAAGATTATGCGGCGGGATCAGGCGTAATAGCGCAAGCGCGTGGAAAACTGCTGCAGCGCTTCGATCCCGCTGGTTTCGGCGCGACGGCACCAGTTCTCCAGGTCTTTTACCATCTGTTCCTTCGAAGCAGTGGAGCGTTGCCAGATCGAAATCAGGTCCTGGCGCAGCGAATAGGCGATATCCAGCTTCCGGCTGGACCGTATGACCAGACCCAATTTCAATTTTTCCTGCTCACTCAGAACAGTCACATCGGCATGCAGCCAGTGCTTGACGCGCTTGAGATCGACTTTGCCAAGTCCGGGCATGCGCAGTTTGAGCTGCGCGATTTCTTCGCGGTAGGTCTTCTTCAGGGACTTTGCATATTTGGCCATCACTTCGTAACGATGCGACATCACTGCATGCAGCGTATCGATGTCGCAAACGGTTTTTGCGGTATTAATGTGCACTTTGGGCGCAATCCTTTTGATCCTGGCCAACCCTATCGCGGCCAAACTGCGAATGTACATCCAGCCTATGTCGAATTCATACCATTTGCTGGAGAGCTTGGCAGAGCCGATGTGAGCGTGGTGATTGTTGTGCAGCTCTTCGCCGCCGATCAGGATGCCCCATGGCACGATGTTGGTGGAGGCGTCAGCGGGCTGGAAGTTGCGATAGCCCCAATAGTGCCCTGCACCGTTGATGATGCCCGCGGCCGTCACCGGTATCCAGATCATTTGAACCGCCCAGACGGTGATGCCGATCGGCCCGAATAGCAGCACGTCGATGGCCAGCATCAGCATGATGCCCAGCATGCTGTGTCTGGAATAAAGGTTGCGCTCCAGCCAATCGTCAGGCGTGCCGCGGCCGTATTTTTCCAGAGTCTCATGTTTCCTGGCTTCCTTGCGGTAAAGCTCGGCGCCCTCCAGCAGCACTTTTTTTATGCCCAGCATCTGCGGGCTATGCGGGTCTTCCGCAGTCTCGCATTTGGCGTGATGCTTGCGGTGGATAGATACCCATTCCTTGGTCACTGTACCGGTGGTCAGCCACAGCCAGAAGCGGAAGAAATGGCTGGCTAGGGGATGAAGATCCAGCGCCTGATGCGACTGGTGGCGGTGCAGATAGATGGTTACCGAGGCGATTGTGATGTGGGTGAGAGCCAGTGTAGTGAGCACATAACCCCACCACGGTAAATCCAGAAAACCTGAAAACATGCTATCTATCTCCGAATTGCAACAATATAAATAAAATTGCTTTGTAAAAGTGCAGCCATTTTATACCAGCCTGGATCATGCCGCCTATTTAATTCGTTCCAGAACCGCCGCAAAAAAACCATCAGTGTTATAAAAATGGGGGCGCAGCTCCAGATAATCAAGCGCATCCAGCGCGATCTTCTGCTGCCTTAGTACTTCGCCGGCTGGCCGCAGCATGAAATCGGGATGCGCGGCGAGGAAGGCTTGTACGATGTGCTGATTCTCCTCCGGAAGGATGCTGCATGTCGCATAAACCAGACGACCGGTCTTTTTCAACAGACGGCTGGCGGAGGCGAGGATGGATGCCTGCTTCAGAGTCAGTTCTCCGATGCTGCCGGGTGACTGGCGGAATTTCAGATCGGGGTTGCGCCGCAGAGTACCCAGGCCGCTGCACGGTGCGTCCACCAGCACTCGGTCGATCTTGCCGGCCAGGCGTTTGACCTTGAGATCGTTCTCGTGCGCGATGAGCATGGGCTGGATGTTGCTGGCACCGGAGCGTTTCAGGCGCGGCTTGAGATTGGCAAGGCGTTTTTCCGAAACGTCCATTGCGTACAAGCGGCCTTGCGAATTCATCATGGCGGACAGCATCAGCGTCTTGCCGCCAGCGCCGGCACAAAAATCCACCACCATGTCGTTGCGCCTGGGCGCGAGCAGAAATCCGAGCAATTGGCTGCCCTCGTCCTGCACTTCTATTTTGCCTTCGGTGAACAGTGCATCGCGGTTGAGCGGGATCTTTTCCTTGAGGCGGATACCGATGGGGGAATAAGGCGTGGCAGTGGCCGCGATCTTTTTGTCGTGCAGTTGCTGCAACACTTCGTCGCGCTTGGCCAGTAGTGTATTGACGCGGATATCCAGCGGCGCGCCCTGCTGCATGGATTTTCCTATCGTGAGGATGTCGTCGTCAGAATAGGAAGCCCGCATCTTTTCCACCAGCCATTCCGGCAACTCGGCCTGTATGGATAACGGCAGATCCTCGACCTTCACACCCTTCACGGTGGCGAGCCATTCCTTCTCGTCGCGCTTCAACACCGGCTCGAGTTCGCGCAGATTGTAGCCGCCGAATCTGAGCAGATGAGCTAGCGCCATGCGCCTCGGCGTCGAATTTTCACCGCATGCGCGTTCCAGCAGCAGACGGTGACGCAACACGCCGAACACGGTCTCGGCGACCAGTTCGCGTTCGTTGGAGCCGATGCGCTCGTCCTTGAAAAAATAGCGCAACGTGGTGTCGGCGGGATGCGCCAGCGGCAGGATAATACGCAGAGCCTGGATGACGAGTTCCAAACGGTATTCAGTAATAAGCATGGAAGGGTTGGTTTGCTGAGTCAGGTGCGCAGTTTAACAGGGTTGCCGGTGTAATCCGGCGAGTGATGGGGTTGCCCGCATGGGCATTTAGGGCGCCTCTATAAAATTCAGAGTTCGCCCAAATGCAAGGCGTGGGAAAAATTTCGCCGCGCTGCATATGTGTAATATGTAAGCAAGAAATTTATTCCGCAACACAGCAGTTGGGATGAAATCTGGATTTTTGGAGGTGCCCTTATTCATCTGCGGCGCGGATGTCAGTAATCACAAACTCCTCGATCATGTTACCCGAACTGTCAATTTGACGGAATTTAACCGGCAGCAAGCGGTATTCCAGGCCCAGCCAGATTTCAAAATAGGCTTCCCTATCGGCGTGCATTTTGCGCAAATGCAGCGCGCGCAGCTTGCCCATCGGGGTGGCGAGGTCCTCTTTAGTGCCGATCTCGATCTGATCTTGCTGGAGTTGCATGCCATCGCTGATGGGCATGGTAAAAAATTCGCCATTCATGGGGAGTTGCGAGATCTGGTACATAAAGCTCAGGAACATCCTGAGCGTCCGCAGGCAGCGAGATTTCGCTCCCATTCGAAAAGTGCAGTTTCTGTGCAGCCCAGTCGAACGTGGCTTGAAGACTGCGCTTGCCACTATCGGTGATTTCTTCTTTCTCGAAGGTGTCGGGCTGCAGTCCATGATCGCCTATCTTGCCATAGCTGGTCTGGACGATCCGGTCGCTGTTCCGCAGGCTGGCCAGCCCGGCAGTTTGCCGCTCCGACCTGAGGGAGTACCTGCTTCCGTGTATATCGAGCTGATGGCGGATTTCGCCAGTCCTTGAGCCATCCGCGTCCTTGTAAACGATAAAGGTGAGATGCAGGTGCCTGGGAAACGGGTGGGTCTGAGTGGGTTCATCTGATTTATTCATTGCGGCCATCGCTTTGCTTAGCGGCTTGGCAGTTGAGCTGCTGTCAGGTTTGCTTATCGGATTTGCAGGTTCTGATTTTGCGGACTCGGATTGCCCGGCAATCTGCTCGACGGGTTTGGGCAGCGGTTCCAGCCTGACGGATAGGGGCGGCAATTCGACTTTCGCGTGGGGCAATTGAACGTAGGGCAGCCACAGAATAGCGGCATGCACCAGCACCGAGAGCGCAATGGCAAACGTGAGGCGGCGGGCGGTGGTATTCAGGATTGCGATCACGGCACGAGATCGAACCTGGTCAGTACCTGCGATAGCGAGCCGCCGTCCGGATCGGTGATGACCATCTTGTACGGGAAATTGGCGTGATCTTCGGCCAGCCATATTTCCGTGCGGTTTGAACCGGCTTCAGGCACGCTGGCTACGTACAGCGCCTTGAACGTGCCGAGCGGGACTGTCACGCTCTGGCCGGGTGTGATGCGGTAATTGTAAATGTCCAGCTTGCTGCCGTTGGTCATGTTGAAGTTCAGAACATCCGCTTTTGCCAGGGACAGGAACATGAATTGATACATCGCGCTCAGACGGTCCTGCGTGCCATCCGGCAACGGCAATACGCGCTTTTGTCCGTAATCGTTCAGTGTCAGCCGCCTGGTGTCCCAGTCAAAATCGGCACGGCGTTCCCTGCTTGCGTCGCTTTCACGTCGATCACGAAAATGTAAGGGTTGCAAGCCGCGGGAGTTTATCAGGCCGTTGCTGGTGATGATGATTTTTCCCGGTTGGAATATCGCCAGCAACCCTACCGCATGCGTGGTGCTGGACAGCGAATACTTTTCCTTGTCGCGAGTATATGACTCCACGATCTGACCGATTTTCAAGCCGCTTTTATAAATATCGTAAGTAGCCGACACGCTGCTCGGCGAGGCGGCTAAAGCAGAAGACAGAGGACAGAGGACAGAGGACAGAATAAGGACGCGGCATAGCCGCGACAACCTTTCTGTCTTCTGTCTTCTGATGGAACTTCTAGCCATTCGGCTAGGCTGCCCAAAGTCGTCAGCCAAGTCGCTGGTTATGTCCACTGTCATCTGATTATTCCAGTCCGGGTGAAACCAGCGTATAGCCGGACTGTTTTCGATGCCGCAATATTGCATGTCCCAGCTCGTTCAGCACGACTTTATCTTTGCAAAGCCAGCGGATGGCTTGTGCATAAATGCGATGCTCTTCATGCAGCACACGTGCCGCCAGCATTTGCTCTGTATCGTCACGCAACACCGGCACAGCGGCTTGAATGATGATCGGGCCATGATCGAGATCATGAGTGACGAAATGTACCGTGCAACCGTGGATCTTCACTCCGTCCCGCAAAGCGCGCGCGTGGGTGTCGAGGCCGCCATAGGCGGGCAATAGCGAGGGATGGATGTTGATGAGTCTGCCGCGATATCGGGACACAAAACCCGCGCCGAGGACGCGCATGAAGCCGGCAAGCGCCACAAGATCAGGATTGAATGCATCTATCGATTGTGCAAGAGCGGTATCGAAGCTCTCCCGGTCCGCATAGTCGCGATGTTCGACGACGGCGGTAGGGATACCATGCGTTCTGGCGATGGCGAGTCCTTCCGCGTCAGCACGATTGCTGATCACCGCGGCGATGCGGCAGGGCAGCTTCGCTTCAAGCAGGGCTTGCATGTTGCTGCCGCGACCGGAGATCAGGATGACGATTTGTTTCATTTATATTCAGTTTTGATGCTTCATGAATTTTAGCTATATCGGAATGGGGTTCGTAGGAGCGGGATGCATGTCCTGAGCCTGTCGAAGCGGCCGGCGACAGCTTTTCGCGGGCATGGCCCGCTCCTACAAGTGCGGTAGGGCAGATACTGCACGATGTGCCTTCACCCTCCCTACGAAACTTGCGTCTGTGGTTCAGAACCTTGGCGTGCGCGTATCACGCCGATGACACTCGCGGTCTCGCCGGCAGCGTTGAGTTGCGCCAGTGCCACATCCGCATCTTTCCTGGCCACGATGACTACCATACCGATGCCGCAGTTGAAGGTGCGGTACATTTCCTGCGGCGCCACGTTGCCCATCTTGCGCAGCCAGTCGAACAGCGCGGGAGTGTGCCATGCCTTGCCGTCCAGTTGCGCGACGACATTCTCAGGCAACACGCGCGGCACGTTTTCCAGCAGGCCGCCGCCGGTGATGTGCGCCATGCCTTTCACGGTGAGTGATTTCATCAGCGCCAGCAGCGGCTTCACGTAGATGCGTGTGGGGGCCATGATCAGATCAGCCAGCGGTTTGCCATCAAGCTTTTGTTTCAGATCCACTTTGTGGGTGCTGATGATCTTGCGCACCAGTGAATAGCCGTTGGAGTGCGCGCCGTTCGAGGCGAGGCCAATCACCGCATCGCCTGTCTTGATGTCAGCGCCGCTGATGATATTCGATTTTTCCACCACGCCGACCGCGAACCCAGCGAGGTCGTATTCTCCAACCGGGTACATGCCGGGCATCTCGGCGGTCTCGCCGCCGATCAAAGCGCAACCGGCCTGTTCGCAACCGTAGGCGATGCCCTTGATGACTTCGGTGGCGGCATCCACATCCAGCTTGCCGCAGGCGAAATAATCGAGGAAGAACAACGGCTCCGCGCCCTGCACCAGGATATCGTTGACGCTCATGCCGACCAGGTCTATGCCCACCGTGTCGTGACGGTTCAGCTCGAACGCGAGCTTGAGTTTGGTGCCGACACCGTCGGTGCCGGACACCAGGACAGGTTCGCGATATTTTTTGGAAATCTCCACCAGAGCCCCGAAGCCGCCGATACCGTTCAGCACTTCCGGGCGCATGGTTCGTTTGGCAAACGGTTTGATATTTTCGACGAGCCGGTCGCCGGCATCAATATCCACCCCCGCATCTCTGTAGGTTAGGCCATCACGGTATGTAAGGCTCCCGCCGTTAACGGAGGATGGGGTGTCAGCTGTGTTGTTCAAGTTGAGTTTTCGCTTTCTACAGGATAAAGTGCCGCACGATTTTCCGCGAATTTTACCCCAAATGACCTTATCCCGCTTTGCCGCCTTGCAATGGCTGTCTTTCGCCGTGGTCGCTGCCGGGCTAGTGTATTTGCTCAGCCCGATACTTACGCCGTTCGTCGCCGCAGGCATTCTCGCCTACATCTGCAATCCGCTGGTCCAGCGCCTGTGTGTCTGGAAAGTGCCCCGCACCATCGCGGTGCTGATGGTGATGAGTGGATTGCTGCTGCTGTTCGCATTGTTGCTGTTGATCGTGTTGCCGCTGCTGGGAAAGGAAGTCAGCCTGTTTGCGGCGCGTCTGCCGGACTGGATCGAAGCCGCGCGTGCGCATCTGTTGCCGAAGTTGCAGCAATGGTTTGGCAAGGATCTGCAATGGGATAGCGTGGCAGTGAAGAATATTCTGTTGAGTCACTTGCAGAGCGCGGGCGGCATTCTGGAAAGGCTGCTGCCCTGGCTTGGGAACAGTGGTGGAGCGATCATCGGCGTGATGGTCGACCTGTTGCTGACCCCGGTGGCGATGTTCTATTTGCTGCGCGACTGGAACAAATGGCTGGTGCGATTGGATGAGCTTATCCCGCGCCATTTGCACGCCAAGGCAAACGAAATCATCGTCGAGGTAGATCGTGTGTTGGCGGAATTTTTGCGCGGGCAGATTTCCGTGATGCTGTTGATGAGCGTGTATTACGTTCTGGTACTGTGGCTGGCCGGGCTGGAATTCGCGCTGCCCATCGGCATCGTCGCCGGCATGCTGGTGTTCGTGCCGTATCTGGGCATGATCATCGGACTGGCTTTGGCCACGCTGGCGGCGGTGATGCAATTCACTGAATTCAGCAACGTGGTGCTGGTGTGGGCGGTGTTCGGCGCAGGGCAGTTGATCGAGGGCATGGCCGTCACGCCTTGGCTGGTTGGCGAGCGCGTCGGCCTGCCTCCTCTGGCGGTGATTTTCGCGCTGCTCGCCTTCGGGCAATTGTTCGGCTTTTTCGGCCTGCTGCTGGCGTTGCCTCTCTCTGCCATCTTGCTGGTTGCGCTGCGCTATGGCAAGGCGTGGTACTTGTTAAGTGCCATGTATAAAAAATCATGAGTCAATTGCTGCTCGATATCGCTCCCGATAGCCAGCCGACGCTGGATAATTTCGTCGTGGGGCGCAACATGGAATTGCTGTCGGCGCTGCGCCATGCCCTGTCTGGCAACAGCGGCGCGGGCGGCAGTGACCGCTGCTTCTATGTGTGGGGCGAGACCGGAAGCGGCAAGAGTCATCTGCTTCAAGCATGTGTGTGTGCCGCACAGGACATGAAACAAAGTGCCCTTTATGCTCACGGCAGCGTTCCGCCCCAGATTATGGACATGGGCGCGGCAGTTGTGGCCGTGGACGATGCCGAACAACTTGATGATGCGGCGCAAATCGCTTTGTTCAATCTCTATAACCAGATGCGCGAAAGTGGCGGCATGTTGCTGGTCAGCGGCAAAGTATCTCCGCTTCATCTCAAGTTGCGCGACGACCTGCGTACCCGCCTGGGATGGGGCCTGGTATATCAGGTGCATGGCCTGAGCGACGAGGAAAAAGCGCTGGCTTTGTCACAACATGCACAGGCAAAGGGGTTTGTCCTGTCCCCGGAAGTCAGCCAATATCTGTTGCGCCATGGCAGGCGCGACCTGCCCAGTCTGCTTGCGGCGCTGGACGCACTCGATGCGCATTCGTTGCGCTTGCACCGCGCTCCTTCTGTACCGCTGCTCAAAGAAGTCTTGCAACAAAAGACCACCGCACAACCATTGCGCTCGCCGATACCGCGTTAAAGAATGGCTCAAAATCCTCTTTTACTAATCTGTAAATTCCGGTTTTTCGCCATTCTTTGCCTTGTCTCGGCATCGCTCATAACGTTGTGCGGCGGTCTTTAATGAATTGGAGTTGAAGTGAATTTAGCGTTATTTGATCTGGACAATACTATATTAAACGGCGACAGCGATTTCGAGTGGTCACAATTTCTGATCCGCATCGGCGTGCTCGACCGCGAATTGTTCGAAGCAAGGAACCTCGCCTTCTATGAACATTACAAGGCCGGGACCCTGGATATCCAGGAGTTTCTGGATTTTCAGCTGAAGCCGTTGTCGCGCCATGCACGCAAAACGCTGGATGAATGGCATCGGCAATTCATGCGCGAGCAGGCCTTGGGCATGATCACACAACCCGCGCGCGACCTTGTCGATCGCCATCGCGCGGCGGGCGATGTGTGCGTCATCATCACGGCCACCAATAGTTTCGTCACCGCGCCGATCGCGCGCGAGTTTGGCGTCGAGCATCTGATCGCTACCGAACCGGAACACAATGACGGCGAATTCACCGGGCGTGTCGCCGGCATCCCATGTTTCCGCGAGGGGAAAATCATCCGTTTGGAAAATTGGCTGGCGCAGCGCGGCTGGCAATTGGACAGCTTTGCCAAGAGCACATTTTACAGCGATTCATTGAACGACTTGCCGCTGTTGAGCAAAGTGAAGAACCCTGTCGCGGTGAATCCTGATGCCACGCTGCGTGCTCATGCGGAACAACACGGCTGGCCGGTGATGAGGCTGCACTGACGTTTTTTCGAATTTCAAACGACGATTCCCTGTTCTGGCGCGGTTTTGTTTCAGGCTGCCCAGGTTTTATCCAATGCCATGTTCCGCATTACAAAAGAGATTCCGGGAATCGCACTTCGAAGCTGGTCCCGTCTTTTGATATGAAGCCGGATTTTCAGTATCATCGCGGTATTGTTAACACAGGATTTGTTTAAAATTTGCGAAGGAAAAACCGTGAAAAACGATACTTATGCTTTGATCGCTTTGACGCTTCTCACTCTGACCGCGTTTCCCGTGTCTGCGGATGATACGCATGTGATGATGCCTATGGACGGCAAGATTGTTGAACAAAGCTATCAGGGGACTGGCAAGATCAACAGTGTGGATGAAAAGGCGGGCAGGATCAATTTGAGCCACGAAACTATCCCCGGCCTTGAACGGATGCCGGCGACAATGGACTTCGGCGTCCTGGACAACGATATGCTCGCCAACCTGAAACAGGGACAAAAAGTCGCTTTCAAGCTGATCGAGGTCCGCAAGGGAAAATATATGATCAGTGAAATCCGCGCGGTCAAATAACCACTCCTGCACCAGCCGAGGGCACGGTAAGCCGGTTCCTTATCGTTGCAAGCCTTCTTCGACTGTCTGTCGTTTGTCGGAACCGACCAGCCGTTCTGCCAAAGTCAGCGCGAAATCCATCGCCGTACCCGGACCGCGCGAGGTGATGAACCTGCCATCTTCGACGATGGCAGCGCGTTGTTGCTTCACTTTTGGGAATGGAGTCAATGCGCCGGGGAAACTGGTGGCTTGTTTTCCGTCGAGTAAACCGGCGGCGGCGAGCACTGAAGGCCCGGCGCAAATCGCAGCGACGAATTTTTCCTGTTGCGCCATGCGCTGCACCAGTTTTAAAACGCGCGTATCGGCTTTCAGGTTGTTGGTGCCGGGCTGGCCGCCGGGCAGGACGATCATGTCAAAATCATCATGCAGCACAACATCCAGCGTGCTATCCGGCATCAGCATCACGCCGCGGCTGCCGCGCAACGCGCCAGCCTCCAATCCTGCCAGAGTGACGGAAACCCCTGCGCGACGCAAAATGTTTACGATTGTGATGGCCTCCAGTTCTTCGCTGCCTTCGGCGAACAAGACCAATACGTTTTTCATGCGCACCTCCTTGGTTGGGCTCATGGCTAATCATCAGCTTGGCGATCTGACCAGCTGCAAGGTTCAGTCTCGGAAGTTTTGATACTGTAACGGGAAGTCGGTGATGGTTTTTTTGACGAAGGCGATAGCATCCTGCAAGTCGTCGCGATTCTTGCCGGTGACACGCACGGTGTCCCCCTGGATGCTGGCCTGCACTTTTATTTTACTGTCCTTGATGTGTTTGACGATCTTCTTTGCCAGCTCGATCTCCACGCCGACCTTGACTTCGCATCCGCGCTTGACCTTGTTGCCGCTGACTTTTTCGATCTTGTCGCTGATCTCCAGGCACTTGATGTCCACGCCGCGCTTGGTCAGTTTGGCATTCAGAATGTCTTGAACCTGGTTGAGCTGGAATTCATTGTCGGCCCATACCGTAAGCTTGAGTTCGGCTTGTTCCACGCGCGCATCCGAACCCTTGAAGTCGAAGCGCGTGCTGACTTCCTTGTTGGTCTGCTCGACGGCATTTTTGACTTCAGTCTTGTCTACTTCTGAAACGATGTCGAAGGATGGCATGGTTACTTCCTATTTTTCATTATCATAAACTAAAGGCTTTCGAAAAATCAAAATTTCTAAGCCAGACAAGGCGCGCGCAAAAAATTGCAGCGACGCATACACGCCAGTATGTAAGCAAGATTTTTTGCGCGCAACACAGTATGGCGACGAAATATTGGTTTTGCGAATGCCTTTAGCCAAAACTGCAAACATAGTTGACTACCTCTTTCGCCTCGATCACGAAGCGGCTATTGGCGGCGACTGAGAACTGGCTGCCCGCTGCATAGGCCTTGAATTCAGGCTCGTCGCCGATCTTCACGCGGCAGGTGCCGGAGGTGATTTCCATCAGTTCCGGCGTGCTGACATTGAAAGTCAGCGTGCCAGGCAGGATCACGCCGACGGTCTTGCGTGTGCCATCGGCAAACAACACCGAATGCGACACACACTTGCCGTCGAAAAACACATTGCCCTTTTTGACTACGCTGACGTTATCGAATTGCGACATGCTATTTTTTCCTTTCGGTCGGTTCGTTGGCTTTGACGCCTTTTTGGTACGTGACATAAATGTAAACGGGGATGCCGAGATCGCCGAGCTGCTTTTCGATCAGCGGCTTTACTTCTTCCCAATCCAGGCCCGTCATGCCGCAAGCCAGGCGCGGCAATGCCAGGCTGCTTACTTTTTCTTTCTGCACGAAATCGCGAAGCGCATGCAAAGAATGGTTCACGTGACTGAGCTTGGCATGTCCGGGTTTGCTGCCGAGGCCGTAAGCGGCTTCTCGCGTAAACAGATTGACGATGTAACGGCCGTCGGCACTCATCCACGACCATACCTCGCCGGACTTGGGGTGCCTGGTCTGGCAGAAGTGGCGAAAGTCCTTGTACATCGCGGGCATACGCTCGCGCAGTTGCAGGGCCAGGCCATGGTAAAAGTCATCGTTGGGCGCGACACCCTGAGCGATGGCTTTCGCACCGCTGAACAAGATATCTCCGCTTAATTCATGGATCATGATTTCCTATTTCCTTTTGTGCAGATTCGCGGCGATGCGCAGTCGTAAGGCGTTCAGCTTGATGAAACCCGCTGCGTCCTTCTGGTCGTAAGCACCCCTGTCGTCCTCGAAGGTGGCGATGGTCGGGTCGAACAGCGAGTCGGTACTGGAATCGCGCCCAACGACGATCACGTTGCCCTTGTACAGCTTGACACGCACCCAGCCGTTCACGCGCTGCTGGGTATGATCGATCAGTGTTTGCAGCGCCTTGCGCTCCGGGCTCCACCAGTAGCCGTTGTAGATCATCGAAGCGTAACGCGGCATCAGGTCATCTTTCAGGTGTGCCACTTCGCGGTCCAGCGTGATGGATTCGATGGCGCGGTGCGCCTTGAGCATGATCGTTCCGCCGGGAGTTTCATAACAGCCGCGCGACTTCATGCCGACATAGCGGTTCTCCACCAGATCGAGACGGCCGATGCCATGCCTGCCGCCCAATTCGTTCAGCTTGGCCAGCATTTGTGCCGGAGTCATCTTTGCACCATTCAGTGCGACGATGTCGCCTTGCGAAAATTCGATGTCCAGATATTCGGCGGCATCCGGTGCCTTTTCCGGCGACACGGTCCAGCGCCACATGGTTTCTTCTGCTTCAGCAGCGGGATCTTCAAGATGACGGCCTTCGAAGGAAATGTGCAACAGGTTCGCATCCATCGAATATGGCGAGCCGCCTTGCTTGTGCTTCATGTCGATGGGTATGCCGGCATTCTCGGCATAAGCCATCAGTTTTTCGCGCGACAGCAGATCCCACTCGCGCCAGGGCGCAATGACCTTGATGTTCGGGTTCAGCGCGTAGGCACCCAGTTCGAAGCGGACTTGATCGTTGCCCTTGCCGGTTGCGCCGTGCGAGATGGCTTGCGCGCCGGTCTTGGCGGCGATCTCGATCAGACGCTTGGCGATCAGCGGGCGCGCGATCGAGGTGCCGAGCAGATATTCGCCTTCATACACGGTGTTGGCGCGGAACATCGGGAACACGAAATCGCGCACGAATTCCTCGCGCATATCGTCGATGAAAATATTTTCCGGCTTGATGCCCATTTTCAGCGCCTTGGCGCGCGCCGGTTCCAGCTCCTCACCCTGGCCGATGTCGGCGGTAAAGGTGACGACTTCGCAATGGTAGGTGTCCTGCAACCATTTGAGGATCACCGAGGTATCCAGCCCGCCGGAATAGGCGAGCACCACTTTTTTGATTCCGCTCATTTTACGTTCCTGTTGATTTTTGATTCTTGGTGTTGTTACCAATGTCGTTGTAAAAACCATCAACCACGGAATACACGGAACACACGGAAGAAAATCGATTTTCCCGTGTGTTCCGTGTATTCCGTGATTAAAGAGGTTGTCATTGCGTTTAAGCGACCTTACCCAGCAGCAGATATTCCATCAGCGCTTTCTGCACATGCAGGCGGTTCTCCGCCTCATCCCATACCACGCTTTGCGGGTCGTCCATCACGCCGGCGGAGACTTCCTCGCCGCGATGCGCGGGCAGGCAGTGCATGAACAGCGCATCTTTTGCGGCAATGCGCATCATGTCTTCATCCACCTGCCAGTCGGCAAAGTCTTTCATGCGCTCCTCGTTTTCCGCTTCGAAGCCCATGCTGGTCCATACGTCGGTGGTCACCAGATTGGCGCCGCGCGCGGCTTCCATCGGGTCGGAGAATTCTTCATAGTGATCCTCGCCGAACAGTCCGGCGCGCTCCGGTTCGACTTCATAGCCTGGCGGCGTCGAGACATGCACGTTGAAATCCAGTATTTCCGCGGCTTGCAACCAGGTGTTGCACATGTTGTTGGAGTCGCCGATCCACGCCACGGTTTTGCCCTGAATGCTGCCGCGATGCTCGATAAATGTGTAGATATCGGCCAGCACCTGGCAGGGATGATATTCGTTGGTCAGGCCGTTGATGACCGGCACGCGCGAATGCGCTGCAAAACGTTCGATGATGCTTTGCTCGAAGGTGCGGATCATCACGATGTCGCACATGCGCGAAATCACTTGTCCCGCGTCTTCCACCGGCTCGCCGCGGCCCAGTTGCGAATCGCGCGTGTTCAGATAGATCGCCGAGCCGCCCAGCTGCTGCATTCCGGCTTCGAAAGACAGGCGTGTGCGCGTGCTGGCTTTTTCGAAGATCATCACCAGCGTGCGGTCGGTCAGCGGCCAATACTGCTGATAGGATTTGAACTTTTGTTTGATGATGCGGGTGCGGTCGAACAGATATTCAAACTCTTCGCGCGTGAAGTCCCTGAATTGCAGAAAATGTTTTACAGGCGAAGATCGTGTTGCTGGCACCGGTTGTTTTGTTGCCATGGCTCACTTCCAATCAGGATTGCAAAAATTCTTTTATCAGCGGACACAGGATATCCAGCAGTTGTTGCGCTTCCTGTTGTGTCATGATCAGCGGCGGCAACAACCGTATCACGCTGTCGGCGGTGACATTGATCAGCAGCCCCTGCGCGAGGGCCAGTTTGACCAGTTCGCCGCAAGGCCGGTCGAGTTCAATACCGATCATCAGCCCCTGGCCGCGAATTTCCTTGACGCCGTTCACGCCTTGCAGAGCGGTGGTGAAACCCTGATGGATGAAACGACCGAGATTGTCGGCATGCGCCAGCAATTTGTCCTGTTCCAGAATATTCAGCGTGGTCAGACCTGCCGTGCAAGCCAGCGGATTGCCGCCGAACGTCGAGCCGTGATTGCCCGGCTGGAATAAGCCGACCGCCTTGCCGGCCGCGAGGCATGTGCCGATAGGCACACCCGAGCCCAGCCCTTTGGCAAGCGTCATCACGTCCGGCAGGATGCCGGTATGCTGATAGGCGAACCACTTGCCGGTGCGGCCGATGCCGCATTGCACTTCGTCCAGCATCAGCAGCCAGTTCTGTTCGTCACAGATATGCCGCAGTTGTTGCAGATAAGCGATGTCCAGCGTGCGGATGCCGCCTTCGCCCTGGATAGGTTCGACCAATACCGCAACCACATTGCGATTGTGTTGCGCGACCTGGCGTATCGCGTCCATGTCGTTGTAAGGCACGCGCACGAAGCCGCTGACCAGCGGCTCGAAACCGGCCTGCACCTTGCGGTTGCCGGTGGCGGAAAGGGTCGCCAGCGTGCGCCCGTGGAAGGCTTTTTCCATCACGATGATGGCGGGGGATTCGATGCCCTGCTTGTGACCGTACATGCGCGCCAGCTTGATTGCCGCTTCATTCGCTTCGCAGCCGGAATTGCAGAAGAAAACTTCCTGCATGCTGGTCAGGCTGCACAGCTTGTCGGCGAGCAGTTCCTGGCCGTTCACCTGATAGACGTTGGAGCAGTGGATCAGTTTGCCGATCTGCTCGCTGAGTGCGGCAGTGAAGCGCGGATGCGCGTGCCCCAGGGTGTTCACGGCTATGCCCGCCAGGCCGTCCAGATAGCGTTTGCCTTCGGTATCCCACAGCCACGCGCCTTTACCGCGCACGAAAGCGATGGGAAGGCGAGCATAAGTGTTCATTACATGCGACATATGAACCTCTAAAACACAGACGGCGGACAAGCCGCCGTGAGCAAAAAGCAAGGGGCGTATATTGAGCCAAACGACCCCGACTAGGCAAGACAAACAATCCGGCGTTGCAAAACAAACAAGCCGACATTACTGTCGGCTTGAGCGGTGAATCAAAGCGGTTGGGCGCTTACGCCATTGCCTTGATAGCCGCAGACAGGCGGCTCTTGTGTCGGGCAGCCTTGTTCTTGTGGATGATCTTCTTGTCGGCGATGCTGTCCACAGCGCTCACGGACTCCTTGTAAACGGCTTGAGCGGCAGCCTTGTCGCCGGCTTCGATCGCCTTGATGACCTTCTTGACCGCAGTGCGCAGTTCAGAGCGCAGACTGCTGTTGTGGGCTTTCTGTTTAACTGCTTGACGGGCACGTTTCCGGGCTTGTGCGCTATTTGCCATGACTGCTCCTAGTAAATTCGGTACGACGAAAGGCGCGCATTCTAGAGACTTGGGCCTGTTTTTGCAAATCTTTTTACAGCCATGCCGTCCAGCCGGACTGAACCATTGCCGGTGTTATGATACGCCACGTTTGAAACCCCATGCTTTGATGCCGTATGAACCTGCTTAAATCACTGGCCACGATCAGCGGCTTGACCCTCGTTTCGCGCATCCTCGCCTTTGTGCGCGACGTGCTGATCGCGCGGGTGTTCGGCGCGGGGATGGCAACCGATGCTTTTTTCGTCGCGTTCAAGCTGCCCAACCTGTTGCGCCGCCTGTTTGCGGAGGGCGCATTCTCGCAAGCCTTCGTGCCTATCTTCGGCGAATACAGGAACCGGCGCGGGCATGAAGAGACCCAGCTGCTGGTCGACCATGTCACCACGATGCTGGCGATCATCCTGTTCATCGTCACGCTGGCCGGCATTATCGCCGCGCCGGTCATCGTGTACATCAGCGCGCCCGGCTTCCTCAAGGACGCACCGAAGTTCGACCTCACCGTGCAACTGCTGCGCATCACCATGCCGTATATCTTCTTTATCTCGCTGGTCGCGGTTGCGGCGGGCATACTCAATACCTACAACAGATTCTGGGTGCCGGCCTTCGCGCCCATCCTGCTCAACATCTGCTTCATAGCCGGCGCGCTGTGGCTGGCGCCTTACTTTGACCCGCCCATCATGGCGCTGGCGTGGGCGGTGTTCATCGCGGGCATCGTGCAGCTCGCGTTCCAGCTTCCGTTCCTGAAAAAGATCGGCATGCTGCCAAACATCCGCTTCAGTCTGAAAGATGCGGGCATGCGGCGCGTCATCAAATTGATGGGGCCGGCGGTGTTCGGCGTTTCCATCGCGCAGATCAGCCTGATCATCAACACCATCTTTGCGTCGTTCCTGGCGGTGGGCAGCGTGTCCTGGCTGTATTACGCCGACCGGCTGATGGAATTCCCTTCCGGCATGCTGGGCGCGGCGCTGGGCACGATCCTTTTGCCGTCTCTATCCAAATGCTTCGCCGGCAACAACACGGCGGAATATTCCAGGCTGCTGGATTGGGGTTTGCGCCTGACCATCATGCTGACGCTGCCCGCCGCGCTGGCCTTGGGCATGATCGCCGTGCCGCTGCTGGCGACCTTCTTTCAGCACGGCGCGTTCGTCGCGCACGATGTGCAGATGACCAGTTACGCGCTGATCGGCTACAGCGTCGGGCTGATCGGGCTGATACTGGTGAAGATATTGGCGCCAGGATTTTACGCGCGGCAGGACATCAAGACCCCGGTGAAGATCGGCATCGTCACGTTGCTGGCGACGCAAGCGATGAACGCGCTGTTCATCGGCTGGATACAACATGCCGGCCTTGCTTTATCCATCGGCTTGGGCGCGTGCCTGAATTCCGCGATCCTGTTTCATTATCTGCGCAAGCGCGGCATCTACCAGCCCGAACCGGGTTGGGCAAAATTCTTTGCCAGGATAGGCATCGCGATGCTGGCCTTGGCGATCACGCTGTGGTTCGGCATGGGCAGCGAACAAAGCTGGCTGACCGGCTCAGGCTGGTCGCGCATCCTGCGCTTGTCTGTACTGGTTGCCGAAGGTGTCGTCGTGTATTTCGCGGTGCTGGGTGTGCTGGGTTTTCGCCCCAAGGATTTTTCGCGGCGCGCGGTTAGTTAAATAAGGATAAGAGATGCCCGCACCGCAAACTGTTCTGACCTTGGTCAAAAATTTTGATTGCAATCTGCTCGCGCACAATATCGCGATGCCTTCCAACAATTGCATTCTATTATGGGAGGCGAAGGAATCTATCTGACCAAATCTTGACTGGGAATCATAAATGCCATACTGTCTGCAAAAATTCCCAGAGGAAAACAGCCATGAATGCCAAATTAACCTTGGTCAGCGATCAGGATGCCGCGCTTGCTTATCTCGCCGAAGCCCGCAAGCACCACACTCAAGCCGTCATCGCCAAACATCTGGGTGTCGGTGTCCGCACTATTAGCCGCTGGGAAGCACGGCAAACCAGTCCCCCCGCTTATGTGGCCCACGCATTGCAACAGATGCTCCCTTTCCCGGAACCGGAAAGCGCGGAAGGCAAATTCGATTTCGTTGACCTGTTCGCAGGCATCGGTGGCATCCGCAAGGCATTCGAAGGCATAGGCGGACGTTGTGTGTTCACCAGCGAATGGGACAGCTACGCGCAGAAAACCTACGCCGAAAATTTCCGCGACGGCCACTCCATCGCGGGCGACATTACGCAGATTACGGCGGAAAGCATTCCCGATCATGATGTACTGCTGGCCGGATTTCCCTGCCAGCCCTTTTCGATAGCCGGTGTGTCCAAGAAAAATGCGCTGGGCAAAAAGCACGGCTTCGCCTGCGAAGCGCAAGGCACACTGTTCTTCGACGTGGCGCGCATCATCGCCGCCAAACATCCGCGTGCCTTTCTGCTCGAAAATGTCAAGAATTTGCAATCTCATGACAAAGGTCGCACCTTCGATGTTATCCGCCGCACTTTGACCGAAGAGCTTGGATACCACATTCACTGGCGCGTCATAGACGGCGCGCACTTCGTCCCGCAACACCGCGAGCGCATCCTCATCGTCGGCTTCCGCGAGCCTGTTGCGTTCGACTTCGACGCATTGCCTTTGCCCAAGAAAGGCAAGATCACACTCAAAGACATCCTGCACCGCACCGACGGTACCGAGCCGGTGCTGGAGTGGGATGAAGGCAAATTCTTCGATCACAAGAAAAAACGCGTGCAGGACAAATACACCCTCACCGACCACCTCTGGAATTACTTGCAGCGCTATGCCGAAAAGCACCGTGCCAAAGGCAACGGCTTCGGCTTCGGACTGGTCACACAGGACAACATCGCGCGCACCCTTTCTGCACGCTACTACAAAGATGGCTCGGAAATCCTCATCTATCAAGGTAAACGCAAGAGTCCGCGCCGGCTCACGCCGAGGGAATGCGCACGATTGATGGGCTACCCCGACACATTCAGGATTCCGGTGTCGGATACGCGAGCGTACAAACAATTCGGGAATTCTGTTGTTGTTGATGTTATGTCTCACGTTGCAAAGTTGATGCAACCAATGCTGGAAGCTGATACCCTGGAACCCGAGTTACCTCTTCGTTACGCAACTTCTTAAAGGAGAAATCATGCACACCCAATCACGTATTCCAAAGCTTCACAACACAACTTTTGATGGTGCACTGTTGTGGTTCTCGGAGATGCAATGTAGCAATCTACTTTTTCATCCCGAAGATGATCCTGCCGATATTATTCGCATCTCAAGCGGCGAACGGCTATTCTCAAATGACGAGGTAGACGAACTGCGCTTCTTGCTAAACGAACTTGAGGAAGGTCTTGGGCACGAAAAGGTAATTGAAGCCGCATATCCGATTTTCATGAAAGCTTTCGGCAACCAACTGGATGCCTGATGGTTGATGTCGTTGATAAAGCGACACGCAGCCGGATGATGTCCGGTATCCAGAGCAAGGACACCAAGCCAGAGCTTTTGGTAAGAAAATATCTGCATGGTCGCGGGCTGCGCTACAGGCTGCATGCAAAGGAGTTGCCAGGAAAACCGGATTTGGTTTTTCCAAAGTACAAGGCTGTGGTCTTTGTGCATGGTTGCTTTTGGCATCAGCATATCGGGTGTAAATACGCTTCAAAACCACATACCAGGACAGAATTCTGGAACTACAAGTTATCAGAAAATGTGAAACGTGATAGTTATCAAATAGCAGCATTGGAGGAGCTTGGTTGGAGAGTATTTGTTGTTTGGGAGTGTGAATTGCAGGAAGGCAGCCCGCGGCTGGAGTCTCTGTTGTTGGATATTTCACAGAAAAGGATTTAACACGATGACACTGATTGCTCTGATATCGTCTACAGATTGGGACTTGCCATTCTTTAAGGTACTTGCCAATAACGATACGGGTGCCGCGTCCGGTCATCAAGGCGGAATTGTCATACCCATGGAACTTCGACCTTTCTTCCCCGGTCTGTCAGATGCAACCTCTCCATGGAACCCAACGACTGACCAGCGGATTGATGCAGACTTGTTTGTAGAAAATCGTTTCCTTGCTTCGGTATCTACTCGCTACCAATATCAAACATGGGGAGGTACACGTAGCCCGGAATCGCGTCTTACAGATCAACTTGCACCACTCAGAAACCTTGCGCACGGTGGAGATATTCTAATATTCCAACGAAGCATTGATCGGCTTGATAAATATTGCCTCACTCTCGTCAGGCAGTCATCAGATGAATTTGGGGCACTTCAAGGTCTTGTTGCTGGAAGGCGGTGGGGTATATTAAGCGCCGCCACTCCCATGAGTGATGACGAGCTTGCAACCGCATTAAATCAAGAGCAGCAACGCGAATCATCGGATTTTTCACTTGTGGATGATGAAGCCCTTCAAGTGGAAAGCCGAGTATTTCGGATTGCTCGTTCAGTTGCTTTTCGTTTGTCAGTTACAAGACTGTATGGGTACACCTGTGCCGTTTGCGGCGAATCTCTAAAATCGCCACGCGGCATGTTGGAATTGGATGCCGCCCATATCGTTCCCCGTTCAAGACTTGGGGCGGATGATGCACGAAATGGTCTTGCTTTGTGTAAACGACACCACTGGGCGTTTGACGGGGGGCTTTTCGGAATTGGAAGCCAGCGGGAAATTATCGTCCCGGATACAGTCATGCAAATTCCGGCCAATGCTGTTCTTGCAAATTTCAACGGAAGATCGATTAGAGAGGCAGGCCAGCCACACCTGCGTGCTCATGCGGATGCTCTTGCTTGGCATCGTGAAAATATCCTATTGCAGGATTAGCTATATACGTTGAAAAGCGAAGCATGGGAGACTTCCGGGACGGAGCCCAATTGATTCTTCATCAGCCTGTTGCATTCCACTTCGGCAAAGCAAAGCACGTAAGTCCAAAGCATAAGTTTTGCTTTATCCCAAAACCTGATACATTATTTACATGGGCAAATATGACAAGCTGCTAAACAGGCTGTTAAGCGGTGCATCGGATACGAACATTGCTTTTGATGATCTGCGGCAATTATTAGTCCGATTTGGTTTTAATGAGCGTATTCGCGGGGATCACCACATCTACACCAAGGATGGGGTAGAGGAGATTCTAAATTTGCAGCCCTTGGGATCCAAGGCGAAGCCCTATCAAGTCAAGCAGGTTCGTGCTGTTATTGTCAGAAATAAGTTGGGGGTGCCAGATGTCGAATAATTATGAAATTATCATCTACTGGAGCGATGAGGATGGCGCCTTTGTTGCGGAAGTTCCCGAGCTACCGGGTTGCATGGCTGATGGAAAAACCTATCAAGAAGCAGTTGCCAATGTAGAGGTGATTGTCAAAGAATGGATTCAGACCGCGAAAGAATTGGGCCGCCCTATTCCCCAGCCTCGCGGACGTTTGATGTTTGCCTGATCATTTGCTTTGGTGGATAAGGAAGCCAGACTCCCGCAGACTCCCGGGACGGAGTCCAATTGATTCTTCACCAGCCTATTGCCTTTCCTTCCCGCTAAGAAAACACGCAAGTCCAAAGCATAAGGACGAATATGGCCAACGTAAAACAAGGGAACCTGACCAAGCCGCCTCAATGGTGGAAACATCTTAAAGAGTGGAAGCGTATCTTCTGGAAGGCGGAACGGAAGGAACAGAAGAGGGCGATCAAGGACGAGAATAAATAAGGCGCAGCCGCAGCACGGCAGGGCGGATAAAGCATAGCGCCTTCCGCCGTATGAAGAGTCCGATAGGGTGCACCCCCATTTACGCACGTTGCGCTAAACGTGGATCGCTGGTTATGCAGCCATCAGTTCGGCGCGCTTTACCTTCGGCGCACCCGCCTTGCGTGCTTGCCACAAGTCATAGGCGCTTTGTTCTGCCAGCCACAGACGGGCTTCGCCGCCACGCTCCACGCCTAACCATGCTTCGATACGCAAGGCCATTTCAGGCGAGATAGCGGCACGGCCATTCAGCACGCGGGAAAGCGACACCCGCGCTACGCCCAATTGTTGCGCGGCCTCGGTCACAGACAGCCCCAGCGCAGGCAATACGTCGTCGCGCAGGGTCAGTCCGGGATGCGGTGGATTGTACATGTGTGCCATTGTTGATGCTCCTTTTAGTGATAGTCCACCAGCACGGCATCCGTGCCATCAAACGTGAACGCCATGCGCCAGTTGCCGCTAACCCATACTGAAAAATGCCCCTTGAGTTCTCGCCCCTTCAGCGGATGCAATCCCCAACCCGGCAAGTTCATGCCTTGTGCATTGGTCGTCTCATTCAGGCGTCGCAACATGGCGGCCAGTCGCGGTACATGGGCAGCTTGAATACCGGCCATGCTCCCTTTCTCGAAAAAGTTTTCAGCCCCTTATGCCGGAAGGTCTTTATCATGATTTGCTGTATCGCGTAACGCATCAGCTGTCAAGATGGTGAATTTACAGGATTACGCTTTCAGGCTTTTGAAGAGCTTCTGTCGCTAGTGACGTGCATCGCCTTCGCCACCACGTCGCGGGTCAGGTGCGGGGCGAACAGTTCGATGAAATCATAAGTGTAGCCGCGCAGGTATTCGTTCTTGCGGATGGCGATTCGCGTGGTGCTGGGCTTGAACAAATGCCCGGCATCCATCATGCGCAGGTGTTTGTCGCGCTCGGGGATGAAGGCCATTTTTGCCAGTATTCCGATGCCTAATCCCAATTCCACGTAGGTCTTGATCACGTCCGCGTCGATCGCAGTCAGCGCGATGTTCGGCTTGATGTTGGCCGCTTCGAACGCGGCGTTGATCTTGTTGCGTCCGGCGAACGCGAAATCGTAGGTGATGATCGGATATTGCGCGATCTTTGCCAGCGTCAGTTTCTTCTCTGCGAGCAAGGGGTGGTGCAGCGGGGCGATGACGCAATGGTTCCAATCGTAGCAGGGCAGTGTGACGAGTTCGTCATACAGCGCCAGGCTTTCGGTGGCGATGCCGATGTCGGCTCCTCCGCTCATCACTTGCTCGGCGATCTGCGTGGGGCTGCCCTGGTGCAGCCCCAGCTTCACGCCGGGATAGCGCTTGATGAATTGTTTGACCGTGGGCGGCAGTGCGTAGCGCGCCTGGGTGTGGGTGGTGGCGATGGTCAGGTGGCCGCTGTCCTGCGAGTGAAATTCCTCGGCGACTTGTTTGAGGTTCTCGGCATCGTGCAGCATGCGCTGGGCGATGGCCAGGACGGCTTTGCCGGGCTCGGTGATCGCCGCGATGCGCTTGCCGTTGCGCACGAAGATCTCGATACCCAATTCCTCTTCCAGCAGCTTGATCTGCTTGCTGATGCCGGGCTGCGAGGTGTACAGCGCGCCGGCGGCATCGGAGATCTTCAATCCCTGGCGCACGATCTCGTTGAGGAATCTTAATTGTTGCAGATTCATAATTGTCTTTTCCTTATATTAATCGGCTATAAGATACTAACATAAAAGTATTTAGAGATATAAGGTGCGCGCCCTAGAATGCGCCCCATGAATTCCAATGGGTGGTAGCGCATGGATGGCATGTACACATTATCGGGCTTTCTGGTCGGGCTGATCGTCGGCATCACCGGGGTGGGCGGCGGGTCGCTGATGACGCCGTTGCTGGTGCTGCTGTTCGGCGTCTCTCCGGCGACTGCGGTCGGCACCGATCTGCTGTATGCCTCGCTGACCAAGACGCTGGGCGGCTGGGTGCATGGACGGCGCGGCACGGTGGATTGGAAAGTGGTGGGCTTGCTCAGCTTGGGCAGCTTGCCCGCCGCCGTGGTCACGATCGCGCTGCTGAAATATCTGGCGCTGGACGAGAAGACATTGCGCAGCCTGGTGACCAGCGTGTTGAGCGTGGCCCTGTTGCTGACAGCTACCGCGCTGTTGTTGAAAGGCAGTATCAGGAAGCTCGCTCAGCGCAAGGATGGCACGGTGTACGAGTTGCATCATTGCCATTTGCCCGCCGCGACGATAGTCACCGGCATCATCGTCGGGACGCTGGTGACGATCTCCTCGGTCGGCGCGGGTGTGCTGGGTACGGTCGCACTGCTGTTCCTGTACCCGCGCATGCAAGCGGTGAAAGTGGTGGGCACGGACATCGTGCATGCCGTGCCGCTGACCGCAGTGGCCGGGATGGGGCATCTGGCATTGGGCACGGTGGACTTGGTGCTGCTGGGCAGTTTGCTGCTGGGCTCGTTGCCCGGAATCTATATCGGCAGCCATCTGAGTGCCAGAGTGCCGGAAGCGCTATTGCGCCCGGTGCTGGCAATCATGCTGTTGATCATCGGGACCAGGATGGTTCTGTACTAAACCGGTTTGAATTAGGCCGGGATGATTTTGTATCAGTTTGGCAAGGAGAAGTGCAATGAGTATCAACACACAGGATTTATCCGATCTGGAAGAGATAGACCGTCTCGAACAGGCGATCCAGACTTTCATCGAGGGCCGTATCGACCCTGATCGTTTTACGTCCGTGCGGCTGCAGCAAGGCGTGTACGGCCAGCGCCAGGATGGCGTGAACATGCTGCGCATCAAGATACCCGGCGGGCGGTTGAACGCAGACCAGCTGGATGCGGTTGCCGATGTGACGGAAAGTTTTTCACAGCGCGGCATCGCGCACGTGACCACGCGCCAGGCGATACAAGTGCACTTTGTTCCGCTGGCTAAAACGCCCAGTGCGATGCGCCGCCTGGCGCAGGTCAACATGACCACGCGCGAAGCCTGCGGCAACACCGTGCGCAACATGTCGGCGTGCGCATTATCCGGTGTGTGCCCCAAGGAGCATGTGGACGTCGCGGCCCATATCGACGGCGCGACGCAGCATTTTTTGCGCAACCCGCTGAACCAGCAGATGCCGCGCAAGTTCAAGATCAGTTTTTCCGCCTGCGAGTCGGATTGCGCCCAGTCGCTGCTGCACGATGCGGGCGTTGTCGCGGTCAAGAAAGACGGCCGGCACGGCTTCATGGTCAAGGCCGGCGGCGGCCTGGGGCACAAGCCGCGCGAGTCCATCGTGGTCGAGGAATTCATACCCGAACACGAGCTGCTGTACTCGCTGGAAGCGCTGGTGACCTTGCACAACAAATATTCGGACCGCACCAAACGCGCCAAGTCGCGCATCAAATTCCTGGTCGAGCGTTTTGGCGTCGACGGATTCCTGGAAAAATATCGTGAAGAGTTCGAGCGCACCAAACAAGCCCTTGCCGATCAGCCCTATCCAAAAGGTGAATGGCGCGAGCAAACCGGGCAGCAAGCTCCGGGTTCGGGTGCGCCGCGCAAGTTGTTCGCGCAGCGTCAGCCTGGCTTGTTCGTGTTGCCGATCGCGTTGCCGATAGGAGATGTCAAGCCGGTGCAGTTGCATGGCATCGCGGAGTTGTTGCGCGCGCATGGCCTTGATGAGGTGCATACCACGCAGGATCAGAACCTGATCATCCTCAACGTGCCGGAAAATAAAGTGGGGCTGCTGCGTAGCGGCCTGGCTGAATTGGGCCTGCGTGAGCCGGTCACGGGCGATAACGTGGTGGCCTGCCCGGGTACTTCGACTTGCCGTCTGGGCATCACCGCCAGCACCGTGCTCGGGCCGCAGTTGAGCGGCGGCAAGGCCGATCTGCGCATCCGCGTGTCGGGTTGCCATAACGGTTGCGCGCAACCGGAAACCGGCGACATCGGCATCTACGGTGAAGGCAAACGCATGCACGGCAAGCTGGTGCCGCATTACCAGATGTACTTCGGCGGCAACGGCATGGGCGGCGGCGAGCTGGCCCTGAAAGGCCCGTCATTGCCGGTGGCGCGCGTCAAGCAGGCGATCGATCGCGTGCAAAGCGCGCATCTGGCCAGCGGTGAAGCGAGCTTTTTCGCCTGGGCGCGCGCGCAACAGCCGGATTATTTCAGGCAACTGCTGGCCGATCTGGGCGAAGTGAAGGCCGATGAATTGCACACGGTGATGCAGGATTACGGCGAAGCAAGCGATTTCCGCGTGTTGCAACTGGGCGGCGGCGAATGCGCCGGCGCGACTCAGGTGTTGATCGGCGCGAACTTCTTCGAGGCAGCACACGAGCGTGAATACCGCAACGCGCTGGTGTTCCAGCGCAAGTATGACGAAGCGGCCCAGTGCAATGAATCTATCCTGCGTTTGCTCGGTTCGGGTTTGGCGCAATTGCTGGGCGGAGTTCGCCAGGACGATCTGGACAAGCTGGCCATCCAGTTGCAGCAGTTGTTGCCCGGCGAGATCGCCGACGAGCTTGCCCGGGTGGTTGCGACATTGGCGAACACGGATGAGATCGGCAACGAAGAGCTTGCGATCATCAGCGCGGCGGTGGATAGCTGGACGATGAAGGTGGCGGCATTCGCGATGCAACAGGATGCGCAACTTGATTTGACCGAAGCTGCTGCCGGCCTGTTGGTTTAGGAGGTGAACATGCAACAAAAAATCGATCAGTTGGTAGCCGTGCTGCATCAGGCGGTGCGCGATTTTGCGCCGGTTTGCTTCGCCAACAGTCTGGGTGCCGAAGACATGGTGCTGACCGATATCATCGCAAAAAACCGGCTGAACATCGAGATGTTCAGCCTGGATACCGGACGCCTGCCTCAAGAGACATATGAACTGATGCAGGAAGTGCGCAAGCACTATGCGGTTCCACTACAGGTGTACTTTCCGAACAGCGCGCTGGTTGAGGGATATGTCGAGTTGCACGGCATCAACGGTTTTTACGACAGCGTGGAGAATCGCAAGGGGTGCTGCTTCGTGCGCAAGGTGGAACCGTTGCGCCGCGCGTTGGCAGGCAAGGGAGCGTGGATCACCGGGATGCGCCGCGATCAGGCAGTGACGCGCGGCACGCTGGAAGTATCCTGTTTCGATGTGGACAACGGTTTGCAGAAGTTAAACCCGCTGCTGGATTGGACCAATAAAGAAGTGTGGGCCTACATCCGCCAACACGATGTGCCCTACAACAAGCTGCACGACCAGTTCTACCCCAGCCTCGGCTGCGCACCCTGCACCCGATCCGTCACGCCGGGAGAAGATATTCGCTCCGGGCGCTGGTGGTGGGAAAACCCCGAGAATAAAGAGTGCGGCCTCCATGCAAGCCATACTCCGCAAGTAGCGCATGGGTCCGGGGTTTCGGCGCAGGGTAATGCCAGTCGCGATGCGGCTGACATTAGCCGTAACCAAAATCCCAAAAAGGATGCGGTGTGCGTGTAGCCAAACCTTTTTCCTTAAACGTGCGCAGCACGCGGCCTTGCGGGTTTCGGTGAAGATTTGCGCCGGAGCAAAATTGTGAAAACGAAAAATATTATGAAACTGGTCGAGAGGGTCGGTATGAACACCCATAACTTTACCCATCTGGATGCGCTGGAAAGCGAATCCATCCACATCATGCGCGAGGTCGCTGCAGAGTGTAAAAATCCCGCGTTGCTGTTTTCCGGCGGCAAGGATTCCATCGTGATGTTGCGCCTCGCGGAGAAGGCGTTCCGGCCTGCGAAGTTTCCGTTTCCGCTGGTGCACATCGACACCGAGCACAACTTCCCCGAGGTCATCGCCTTCCGTGACAAGCGCGCCGCAGAATTGGGCGAGCGGCTGATCGTGCGCTCGCTGAAAGAATCGATCAGGAAGGGCACGGTGGTGCTGAAGAGTGCAACGCAAAGCCGCAATGTGTTTCAGTCGGTGACGTTGCTGGAGACCATTGCGGAATTCGGCTTCGATGCCTGCATGGGCGGCGCACGCCGCGACGAGGAAAAATCGCGCGCCAAGGAACGCATCTTCTCGTTCCGCGACGAATTCGGCCAGTGGGACCCGAAGAACCAGCGCCCCGAGTTGTGGGACATCTACAACACCCGCGTCCATCCCGGCGAAAACATCCGCGTTTTCCCGATCAGCAACTGGACGGAAATGGACATCTGGCAATACATAGCCCGCGAGAAGCTGGAGATACCGGATATCTATTTCGCGCATGAGCGCGATGTGATCCAGCGTGCTGGTGGCCTTATGCCGGTGAGCGAACTGGTGCAGCCTCAGCCGGGCGAGAAAGTGGTCAGGAAAACCGTGCGCTTCCGCACCGTCGGCGACATCACCTGCACCTGCCCGGTGGAGTCTCCCGCCAGGAACGCAAAGGAAATCATCGCAGAGACTGCTATCACACGCATCACCGAACGCGGCGCGACACGCATGGACGACCAGACATCGGATGCTTCGATGGAGTTGCGCAAGAAGGAAGGTTATTTCTAACCCCTCCACCTCTCCAACTCTCCCCCGGTGGGGGAGAGCCAGCGTTCCCTCTCCCTCTGGGGGAGGGTTAGGGCGGGGGAACGCAATGCTCCAGATTCGCACGCATGGCGTGCTCCTACAGAAAAACAAAACGAGGTTCACAGCATGAGCAACACCACACAACTATTACGCTTTATCACCGCAGGCAGCGTGGATGACGGCAAGAGTACCTTGATCGGCCGCTTGCTGCATGATTCCAAGTCGATCTTCGAGGACCAGCTTTCGGCCATTTCAAAGACGAGTGAGAAACGCGGCATGGCCGCCGTCGATCTGTCTTTGCTCACCGACGGCCTGCAGGCCGAGCGCGAACAGGGCATCACGATAGACGTGGCGTACCGCTATTTCGCCACGCCGAAGCGCAAGTTCATCATCGGCGACACGCCCGGCCACGAGCAATACACCCGCAACATGGTGACCGCCGCCAGCACCGCCAACCTCGTGGTTATCCTGGTCGATGCGCGCAAGGGCGTGCTGGTGCAGACGCGCCGCCACACCTATCTGGCGAGCCTGGTCGGCATCCCGCACATCGTGCTGGCGGTCAACAAGATGGACATGGTGGATTACTCCGAAGCCAGATACAGCGAGATCTGCGCGGAATATCTGAAATTCGCCGCTCAGCTGGGTTTGACAGATATCACCTGCATCCCGCTTTCGGCATTGGTGGGCGATATGCTGGTGGATCGCGGCGACAATATGGACTGGTATCAGGGCACGACGCTGATGAATCTGCTGGAAAATATCGTGATCGATTACGACGTGAACACCACCGACTTCCGTTATCCGGTGCAATGGGTATGCCGAGTTCATGGAAACGACTTTGGTTCCGACATAACCCGACGTAGCGGGTTAGTCTCCACCGAAACCGTTGATGAAGCCAACGGTTTTCGCGGCTTCATGGGGCGCATCGAAGCGGGCGAGATCGCGGTCGGCGACGAGATCACCGTGCTGCCCTCGGGCCGCACCAGCAAGGTGAAAGAGATCGTCACTTACGACGGCAATCTGCAGCGCGCCTACGCGCCGCAATCCGTCACGCTGACGCTGGAAGACGAGATCGACATTTCGCGCGGTGATATGTTTGTCAACGGAGGCGCAAAACCGCGGGTGGCGAAAGAATTCGAAGCTATGCTGTGCTGGTTGTCCGAAACCCCGCTCGACAAGAATCGCAAATACCTCGTCAAACACACCACGCGCACCGCGAAGTGCTTGTTCTCAAGCATCGGTTATCGCGTTGACGTGAACACACTGGAACGGCACAGCACAGCCACACTCAATATGAACGACATCGCGCGCGTGGCGATGAAGGTGCAGCAGCCGCTGGTGTTCGACAGCTACGCCACCGACCGCGCCACCGGCAGCTTCATCGTGATCGACGAGGCTACGAACAATACAGTTGCGGCGGGGATGATTGCCTGATTCGGTATCGTCGGCCTGCCTGAGCCTTTACTCTTGGCTTCACCATCACTCGTGAAATCCTGTAGGAGTCCGAAAACGCAACAAGAGAGGAAGTCTCACGAACCGGCGAAGCAGAGTAATTGCAAGAGGTAAGCATCAACTTAAATTAACGTGGCGGAGTTGCTGGTACAGTTTGCCATCCGCCCGGGCACGAAGACACATATGGATAATAGCCTTTTGCCGAATCACAGTAATACCAGAGCTGGCCGGGCGGCTGGGCCGGAACATTCGTTTGCGGGGCCACTACCACTGGAGGTGTTGAAAGCGCATAAGGATCGGCATATGGATAATATGGATAAGGGTCATATGCGCCGGCGCTGAAATACCATATACCACCAGCACCTAGCCACCACCACCCAGGGTATCCCCCATAACTTCCATAATACCTCCCCCCGTAACCGCCATAATACCCATGACCGCCATAATACCCATGGCCTCCATAATACCCACCTCCGTAATGACCTCCTCCGTAATGACCTCCTCCGGACTGGCCTCCTCTGTACTGGCCTCCACTATATTGGCCTCCACTGCCATGAGGGCCTCCACCGCCTCCACCACGACCACTATCAGCATATGCCGGAGCGGTCGATATGATCGCAAGAAATGCAATAAATAATATTTTTTTCATAATATTTCTCCTCGTGAAATGGTAGCTTTTGCAAGAACGCCTGCGGATGAGGTTGCCTCTATTTTCCCGTCAACCACAACACACGCCGTATCCTGCTTTCAATCCCGACTTGGATCTGACCACCTCGGTAAAGCAACGTTCAGTTGGATCTGATCTGTATTCAACTCCAGTATGTTCCAACCGATTCTGATTAGTGCTTCGGTTTCGGCCATGTCAAAAATAATGTCATCATAGCCCCCTTTTAAATGGATTGCGGACTGGGAGAACATCATTAATAATCTATTACATCGACGTAAACACAGTATGTCGACTTTGTAGGGTTTTTGATACCACACAGGTTTTGAAAGACGTTTGCTTACTCTAACACGAAACCCACACAAAACTTTGTCACGAAGTGTCTGGCTATCCTTTGGCGTAAGCCTTTGGAGCAGGGCATCCGAGAGTGATACAATCGCCGGAAATTTGGACAAAGCCAGTACAAAATCGTTAAGAATCGCTTCGTTTTTTACTATTTGTCTTCCCTTGCACCATCGCCTGACTTCCACAAAATTAGACGAAAGTAAGATTGCTGTGTGAATCTGTGTGTGCAGCAACAAATTGTTTACCAAGGATTATCCATGAGTTTGAAATGCGGTATCGTCGGCCTGCCCAACGTGGGCAAATCCACCCTGTTCAATGCGCTGACCAAGGCGGGCATCGCGGCGGAGAACTATCCCTTCTGCACCATTGAGCCGAACGTGGGCATCGTCGAAGTGCCGGATACGCGCATGGCGGCGCTGGCGGAGATCGTCAAGCCGCAGCGCATGCAACCTGCGATCACCGAATTCGTCGACATCGCCGGACTGGTCGCCGGCGCGTCCAAGGGCGAAGGGCTGGGCAACCAGTTCCTCGCCAACATCCGCGAGACGGACGGCATCGTGAACGTGGTGCGCTGCTTCGAGGATGACAACGTGATTCACGTCGCCGGCAAGATCGACCCGATCGCCGACATCGAAACCATCATCACCGAGCTGGCGCTTGCCGACCTCGCCACTGTGGAAAAAACCCAGCAGCGCAACAGCAAGCAATCGCGATCCGGCGACAAGGAAGCCGCCAAACTGGGCGTGTTGCTTGAGCAGGTCGCCGCCCATCTCAACCAGGGCAAACCGGCGCGCATGCTGAAACTGGATGCCGACCAGATCGCGCTGCTCAAGCCGCTGTGCCTGCTCACCATCAAGCCCGCCATGTACGTCGCCAACGTCGCGGAAGGCGGCTTCTCCAATAATCCGCTGTTGGCCCGTCTGGAAGAATTCGCCGCCAAGGAAGGCGCGCCGGTCGTGCCAATTTGCGCCGCACTGGAAGCGGAGATCGCCGAATTGTCCGATGAAGATAAACAGGAATTCCTGGCCGATGCAGGCTTGGCGGAGCCCGGCCTGAATCGCCTGATCCGCACCGGCTACAACCTGCTCGGACTGCAAACTTATTTCACCGCCGGCGTGAAAGAAGTGCGCGCCTGGACCATCCACAAAGGCGACACCGCACCGCAGGCGGCGGGCGTTATCCACAACGACTTTGAGCGCGGCTTCATTCGAGCCGAAGTGATTGCCTTCGACGATTTCGTGAAATACAAGGGCGAACAGGGCGCGAAAGATGCCGGCAAGATGCGTGTCGAAGGCAAGGAGTATTTCGTGCAGGACGGCGATGTTATGCACTTCCGCTTCAACGTGTAAAACTCCGGGAGCGAGGGTATCTTGCCTGAGTTCCGATTATGCTAACCTTTGCCCGTTACGTATAACGCATTCCATTACGGATTAAGCTGAAGGAGTGGCAAATGAAATATTTGGTTCTTTTCTTGGTTGCGCTGTCATCTGCACACGCATATGCCGATCCTGCTCCTTCAATAATCCCATCCGGCATGGCAATTCCACAGAACCAGAACTTGGCTGTGGTTGATTATTTCAGTGATGGCCGGCAAACAGGGTGCGGACTGAGAGCGACCGGGGAGACCAGGGACGACCTGTGGCTCAATGTGTTGATCACCGTGTTCCGGAAAGAAACCGGAGCCACATTCGGGGTTATCAAGGTGGTCGCTAGACAGGCAAATATCAAAGATGGTGCCCCGGTGTTACAGGATGGCAAGATGACCTTTTCCGACTTGGGGAAGATCAAGAAGGCATGGATCAAATCCGATACGGGAAAGCAGGCCATGGTTTTCAAGAATGGCGAGTCGTCCCACAGCGATGCTTATATGGTGAACACGGAATTTGCCAGCACCGTGGATTTGCTGGTTGCGATATCGCAGGAAAACTTCAAGGTCGGACTGAATAGAAACGGGTACGGGCCCGATCAGATTTTCCAGTTTGACAAGCCGCTGGTCAAGGAGGAAGCGGGCAAGCTGTCGGTGTGCATGAACAATCTGAGAGCGGCGATAGAGGAAAACAAGAGAAAGGAAAGCTTTTAGGAGCCTTCTAAAAAATCCACATTGCTCATGGGCTGCTGCGTCGGCTAAAAAATCCCGACGGTGAGTCCGGAAATCCAGTCATGATGAAACGCCAGGCTAATCCTTCACCAACCAATCTTGCAGAAATGCCCATTGTTCAAGCTCGCGCTCGGCGAGGTACGGCGGCAGGTCGAACAGGGATTTCCCCTCAAAGGCGGCATTCACATATACCTGTGTCTCACGCAGGTAAGCGAGTATCGGCAGATCAAGGGTGGCGAGAAAATGTTCCAGCGCCCATGCGGCTTTGGTGCGCATCTCCATGCGCATGCCGACTATCCCGATGTGGCACTTGCTGTTGCGCACTTTCTTTTCTTCGGCCAATGTTTGCAGGAAGTCTCGGCTGGCTTGCAGATCGAATAAAGACGGGGCGACGGGCACGATGATTTTGCTGGCCAGCTTGAGTGCATGGGCGAGATTCTTGCCATGCAGGCCGGCGGGTGAATCTATCACCAGCCAGTCGTTGCGGTGTGCTTCCTCTTTTTTCGATTCCACTGTTCGTATCGGAGGGAGATTGTCAGGGCGCGTGGCGAGCCATAGCGAGGCGGATTGTTGGCGATCAAGATCGAGCAGGGCCACGCGCTGACCGCGATTGGCCAGAAATCCGGCGATGTTGACCACAAGCGTGGTTTTGCCGCTACCGCCTTTCGGATTTGCAATCAGTATAGTTTTCATTTGATATTCTCCTTCCTAAAAAACAGAAACGATCACCTGCGATTTCCAAACATCGAGTCCGGCATGTCACCTAATCCGTTGCTTTTTGGAAATCAGCAATGATTCGGCCACGTCAGTTCTTGCTTGCAGCCAAGGCCCTGAATGTTGGGTTAATGAGGCGGAAATGATACCATCGCGCAACTTGTTTATTTAGAGCAATATGGCTGGTTTCTTCGAGGAATGGTATGGCAGGGCATAGCAAATGGGCAAACATCCAACACCGCAAGGGCAAGCAGGATGCCAAGCGCGGTAAAATTTTCACGCGACTGATCAAGGAAATCACCGTGGCGGCAAGGCTGGGCGGCGGCGACCCGGATGGCAATCCGCGCCTGCGCCTGGCGATGGACAAGGCGTATTCCAACAACATGCCCAAGGACAACGTCGAGCGCGCCATCAAGCGCGGCAGCGGCGAGCTGGAGGGCGTGGAATATCAGGAGTTGCGCTACGAGGGCTACGGCATCAACGGCGCGGCGGTGATGGTGGATTGCATGACCGACAACAAGACCCGCACCGTGGCTGATGTACGCCATGCCTTCGCCAAGAATGGCGGCAATCTCGGCACCGATGGTTCGGTGTCGTTCCTTTTCAAGCACTGCGGGCAGATGATCTTCGCCCCCGGCACGGACGAGAACGGCCTGATGGAAGTGGCTCTGGATGCGGGCGCAGAGGATATCGTCAGCAATGACGACGGCAGCATCGAAGTAATCACCTCCCCGCATGATTTCGTCAACGTGAAACAGGCCCTGGAAGCGGCAGGCTATAAGTCCGAATTCGGCGAAGTCATCATGAAGCCAGCCAACGAGGTGGTCTTTACCGGCGACGATGCGCTAAAGATGCAGAAGCTGTTGGACGCGCTGGAAGATCTGGATGACGTGCAGGAAGTGTATACAACGGCGGTGATAGAGGAGTGATGAAAAAGGTTCAAGGTTCAAGGCTCAAGGTTCAAGGGGTAACCGCAACGCGCTCCAAAGATTCTATCCTTGCCCCTTGCCCCTTGCCCCTTGAGTCTTCATGTACAAGGATTCTCGGCATAGACCCCGGCCTGTGCATCACCGGCTTTGGCGTGCTGGATAAGGCCGGGCAGCAATTGCATTATGTCGCCAGCGGTTGCATCAAAACACCGGACGGCGAGTTACCGGATCGGCTAAAGGCGATATTGAATTCCTTGGGCGAAGTGATCGCGCAGCATCAACCGCAACAAGTCGCGGTGGAAAAGGTATTCGTCAACGTAAATCCCCAATCTACCCTTTCGCTCGGGCAAGCCCGCGGCGCGGCGATTTGCGCGGCGGTGCTGGCGAATCTGCCGGTGTCGGAATACACTGCTTTGCAGGTCAAGCAGGCCGTGGTCGGCAACGGCCATGCCGAAAAAGGAGCAGGTGCAACTGATGGTGCAACGCTTGTTGAAATTGTCCGGCATGCCCAGCCCGGATGCTGCAGACGCGCTGGCCTGCGCAATCTGCCATGCGCATGGCGGCAAGGCTTGGGTGCGTTGGCGACGAGGGCTTGGGGATGCTCGCGGACTGAATAAAAGGCAGATTGATATGATCGGCAGGCTGACTGGAATATTACTGGAAAAAAATCCGCCGCAGATTTTGCTGGATGTGCAGGGCGTGGCTTACGAACTGGACGTGCCGATGAGCACGTTCTACAACCTGCCGGTGCTGCACGAAAAAGTGGTGCTGCATACGCAACTCATCGTGCGCGAAGATGCGCATCTGCTGTACGGATTTTTGAGCAAGGAAGAGCGCGTTGCGTTCCGCCAGTTGCTCAAGATCAGCGGCGTCGGACCCGAGCTGGCATTGTCGGTATTGTCCGGTTTAAGTCTGAATGATCTGGCCGTTGCAGTGACGAATAAGGAAGCCGGGCGGCTGACCAAGATACCCGGTGTGGGCAAGAAAACCGCCGAGCGACTGCTGCTGGAATTGCAGGGCAAATTCGTAGCGACTGGCGCAGTTGGTGCGGCGGCACAAGGAGCACCTGTCGCATCGTCCGGCAATGACATTGTCAACGCGCTCCTTGCGCTGGGCTACAACGATA
>CAVRKV010000002.1:0-295632 GCA_963721755.1 uncultured beta proteobacterium | reverse complement strand
CACCATTTGCACTGGACATCAGGAAACTCTTCACCTCGTTTCGCCCGAAATTGAAGATGTGTGTGCCCCAGTCCTGATGGAAACCGAGGCGCGGGTCTTCGTGCTCATAAAGCGCCGTGCCATCAAAGCGCGCCAGCGCCCAGCTATCCTGCGGGAAGTGCGCCGGTACCCAATCGAGGATCACCCCTATGCCCGCCTGATGACAGGTGTCAACAAGCAGGCGCAACTCGTCCGGAGAACCAAAGCGGCTGGTCGCGGCAAAATAACCTGTGGCCTGATAACCCCAGGATTCATCCAATGGATGCTCTGAAACCGGCATGAGTTCGATATGCGTGTAGCCCATGCCCTTGACGTACGGCACGAGATCAGTCGCCAATTCTCTATAGGAGTAGAAACGCCCATCCGGATGGCGCTTCCACGAACCGACATGGATTTCGTAAATGTTGATCGCGCCATGCAACCAGTCCCATAGCCCGCGTTGCTTTAACCAATCGGCATCCTGCCAATGATGTTGATTGGCAGGTGAGGCAAGTGCCGCCGTGCCGGGACGCAATTCGTAACCCTGCGCGTAAGGATCTGTTTTGATCAACAATTGGCCTGTATTGCGGTTGCGGATTTCGTAGCGATACAGTGCGTGCTGCTTGATCTCGGGAATAAACAATTCCCAAACTCCGCTGGAGCCATGAGAACGCATCGGATGAATACGGCCATCCCAGTTATTGAATTCCCCGATCACGCTGACGCGCTCGGCATTCGGGGCCCAGACGGCAAAGCGCACACCCTTCACACCGTCAATTTCTACGTCATGCGAGCCCAACATCCGATAGCCTTGGCGCAACCTTCCTTCGCTGAACAGATACAAATCCTGCTGCGAAATGTGAGAGGGAAATTGGTAGGGATCGAAGATTTCGTTCGTTACACTGCCATAGAGCATGCGCAGGCGGTAGGGGCGGGCGGGTTCTGTTTTGCCGCGCCATTCGAAAACTCCATCTGGATGTATACGCTTGAAAGGCACACTTTCAGTTTCGTTGAGCAGCGCAACTTGCGTGGCATAGGGTTCATATACACGAATGACCCATCCTGTGCTTTCCTGATGCAAACCGAGCAAAGCAAACGGGTCAAAAAGGCGTGATTGCAGCAACGATTCGATCAATGTATCCACCTTTAGTTTCCTATTCTTCTTGTCTAGTAGGGTAATTGTAAACGATAATGCGCACTCTTTATAAAGTTTATCAGGGTGGCCATAATGAATGCCGAGTTAGGTTATCTGCAAAAAAAATATCATGTCGCGGTAGATAGTCCTGCGCCGCGATTCGTCAGCCGCCTCACCAAGAACACCTATGCTATGGTGCTGGCTGGAGGTCGAGGCAGTCGTCTATATCAATTGACAGATTGGCGTGCCAAACCAGCAGTGCCCTTCGGTGGCAAGTTCCGCATTATTGATTTCGTGTTGTCCAATTGCGTCAATTCCGGAATCCGTCACATCGGTGTGGCAACCCAGTACAAGTCGCACAGCCTGATTCAACACATCCAGCGCGGCTGGTCATTCCTGAATGGCCAATTCGGCGAATTTGTTGACTTGCTTCCTGCACAGCAGCGCATCAGCGAGGATCACTGGTACAAGGGTACGGCCGATGCGGTGTTCCAGAATCTGGATATCCTGCGCGAGTCGAGTCCAGACTTCGTGCTGATACTGGCCGGAGACCATGTGTACAAGATGGACTACGGCAAATTGCTTGCTTTCCATGTGGAAAACAAGGCTGACATGTCGGTTGCCTGCCTGGAAGTACCCATTGCCGATGCGACGGCATTTGGCGTGATGGGCGTGGATGAGCATGCACGCGTCATCGAATTCGCCGAAAAACCGGCCAACCCTGCATCCATTCCCGGCAAGCCGGGCAAATCGCTGGCCAGTATGGGAATTTACGTATTCAACAAGGAATTTCTTTTTGAGCAATTGGTGCGCGATGCGGATGACCCGCATTCCAGCCATGACTTTGGCAAAGATTTGATTCCGCATATGGTCGATAAATATCGTGTGTTTGCGCAGAGTTTCGAAAATAGCTGTGTGGGCATGGGGAATGACAAAGTGCCGTATTGGCGTGACGTGGGAACCATCGATTCCTATTGGGAGGCCAATATGGAGTTGACCAAGGTGATTCCCGATTTGAACATGTACGATCAGGAGTGGCCGATCTGGACGCATCAGGAACAACTTCCTCCGGCGAAATTCGTATTTGACGAGGAGGGTCGCCGCGGTATGGCGATAGATTCACTGGTTTCAGGCGGCTGTATAGTGAGCGGTTCGATCGTGCGCCGCTCATTGCTTTTTTCGGATGTGCGCATCAATGGTTACTGCACAATAGAAGACTCGGTATTGCTTCCCAACGTGGATGTGTGCCGGGATGTCACATTGAAACGCGTCATCGTGGATAAAAACTGCAAAATTCCCGATGGGCTTGAGGCCGGGATTAATCCAGAGGAGGATCGCAAGCGCTTCCATGTCAGCCCAAATGGCGTGACACTCATTACCCCGGATATGCTTGGGCAAAACGTTCATCGCAGCCGTTGATTTCGTTTTCCACGCCGATGAAAGGCGTGGTTCCTCATAATGAAAAAATCTGTTGACCTTGTTTTTCTCTGGCACATGCATCAGCCGGATTACCGCGATTATTCCAGCGGTGACTTTGTGTTGCCGTGGACCTATTTGCACGCCATCAAAGATTACACCGACATGGCCTATCACTTGGAGCGCCACCCCAAGGTGCGTGCCGTGGTGAACTTCGTGCCGATCTTGCTCGAACAACTGGAGGACTACGTCGACCAATTTGCCACCGGGAGATTGAGAGATCCTTTGCTGAGGATGCTGGCTCATGAAGATTCTTGTGATTTGTCGCCAGAAGAGCGGCAATTGATTCTGAACGATTGTTTCCGCAGCAACCACTCCAAAATGATCGCTCCCTTTCCGGCATACAAACGCCTGTTTGAATTATTCAATCGATTGCAAGCTGATGGTGAAACCGCACTCTCCTATTTGTCAGGCCAGTATATGGCGGACTTGCTGACTTGGTATCATTTAACCTGGTGCGGTGAAAGCGTGCGCCGTGAACATCCGCTGGTAGTACGATTGATGAGCAAGGCCGAGGGTTTCAGTCTCGATGATCGGCAACAATTGCTGGCGCTCATCGGTAATCTGATAAGCGGCATCATTCCACGATATCGCAAGCTGGCCGAATCAGGGCAGATCGAGATTTCCGCCACCCCTTACTATCATCCGCTTGCTCCTCTGCTGATCGATTTCGAGTGTGCCAAAGAAGCGATGCCTGACGCGCCAATGCCGCATGCGGTCCGTTATTCTGCGGGCAAGCAGCGCGTCGTTTCACATATCTCCAAAGCCAAACAAAGTCACGCCGCTCGGTTCGGTAGAGAGCCGACAGGTATGTGGCCAGCAGAAGGATCCATCTCGACCAGCATGCTTGAAGTGATGGCAGAGGAGGGTTTTCATTGGGCCGCCAGCGGGGAAGGTGTATTGGTGAATAGCTTGTTGCGTCAATCGCATTCTGGCGTTTCAGACCGAACTCAATACCTCTATCGACCATATCGCCTGGAAAAGGGTGCGGAGGGCCTGACCTGTTTTTTTCGTGACGACCATTTGTCAGATTTGATCGGTTTCGAATATTCGCATTGGCACGGTCAAGATGCCGCAATCCATTTTGTCGAGCAGATTGAGGCAATTGCCCGAAATGCCACGGATGGCGAAATACCAATCGTCAGCATCATCCTCGATGGTGAAAACGCGTGGGAATATTATCCTTACAATGGTTTTTACTTCCTCGACGAGCTCTATGCCGCTCTTGAAACGCACCCCGAGATTCACACCACCACCTACAGCGACTATCTTAAATTCAGCCCGACACGTTCAGACAGCGCGCAAGTACACAACCTCCCTGGCATCGTTGCTGGAAGCTGGGTATATGGCGACTTTTCAACCTGGATCGGTTCCAAGGATAAGAACCACGCTTGGGATCTGCTGTGTGCCGCGAAACAAAGTTACGACTTGGTGATGGCTAGCGAGCGACTCAGCGAAGAGGAACAAGTTGCGGCCGAAAAACAACTTTGTTCTTGCGAAAGTTCGGACTGGTTCTGGTGGTTCGGTGATTACAATCCTTCTCACGCAGTAGTCAGCTTCGACCGTCTGTTCCGGCATAACCTGACTGAGCTTTACCACTTGCTGAAATTACCCGCCCCGCATAATTTATCTGAACCCATCAGCCAAGGTAGTGTAGGGGAGACAGAATCGGGCGGTGCTATGCGCCGCGCAACCGAATAGGTAATTTATATATCAATATCAAAACTTATGTTGACTGATCGCGCCAGCGGTATCTTGTTGCACCCGACTTCACTTCCTGGCCCGCTTGGTGCCGGAGACTTCGGCCCCGATGCATACCGGTTTATCGATTGGCTGGTAAGCGCCGGCCAAACTTATTGGCAGGTTCTGCCACTAGGCGAAATCGGACCGGGCAATTCTCCTTACATGAGTAGTTCTGCTTTCGCTGGCAACATCCTTCTGGTCGACCTCGCTGAACTATCGGGTCATGGTTGGCTCAGCGCCGAGGATTTGACGCCACACCCTGATTTCCAACCCCGCCGGGTAAATTTCATCATGCTGCGGCCATTCCGTATGGAGAGGCTCCGCCGTGCGGCCAAGAATTTTTTTGCGAGTGGTCACGATGATATGCATCGTTCATATACTGAGTTCTGTATTTCTGAGAACGAATGGCTAGACAACTATGCACTGTTCATGACGATCGCGGAGCAAGAAGGTTTGCCCGATTGGAATCTATGGCCCAAGCCGCTGGCTGGCAGGGAAGCACCTGCGCTAAAGCAAATAGAACAGGCCTGTTCTGACGAAATTGCTTTCTGGAAATTCTGCCAATGGTGCTTTGACCGTCAATGGTCAAAGTTGAGGCTATACGCCAACGAACGCGGGGTTCGAATCATAGGCGACGTGCCGATATTTGTCGCTTATCAAAGTGCTGACGTATGGTCACATCAGGAATTGTTCGAGCTTGACGAAAATGGCTGCCCGACAGTGGTAGCCGGTGTTCCGCCAGATTATTTCAGCGAGACTGGCCAACTATGGGGGAACCCCCTCTATCGTTGGGATGTACATGAAAAGAGCGGCTATGCATGGTGGATAGCACGCCTCAGACATGCACTACAGCAGGCTGACTTGGTGCGTATTGATCATTTTCGAGGGTTTGCAGCCTATTGGGAAGTATCGGCAGATGCACCCAACGCTATTAATGGTAGATGGGTAACTGGGCCGGGAGAAAAGCTGTTTGATGCATTCGAAAGGGCTTTCCCACACTTGCCCATCATCGCCGAAGACTTGGGTTTGATCACACCTGACGTGATTGAGCTTCGTGACAAATTCAAGTTGCCAGGAATGCGCGTTCTCCAATTCGCATTTGGAGATGGCGAGGGCAACCTATTCTTGCCACACCATTATGTACACAATACGGTTGCTTATACCGGGACACATGACAACGACACCATCCTTGGCTGGTGGAGTAGTTTATCAGATCATGAAAAAACTTTTGCCCAGCATTATCTGAACATTTACGGACATGCGATACAGTGGGATATGATGCGCGCAATTTCCAACTCTAAAGCGAATTTGGTCATCTTTACCATGCAGGATGTGCTAGGACTAGGCGGCAATCATCGTATGAACCATCCCGGTCAACATACAGGAAGCTGGGAGTGGCGCTTTTCATGGGAACAGGTTCAGCCATGGCAAGCGGTTGTGTTGGCGACAATGTCTACTAAGTACGGACGATAATTGTTGTAGTTAATTGCCCGGTTCCCACATTCAGAAATACCGGTACTGCAGGTTAGATCAATCTATTATATTTTACATAATATACATTATGCGTATTTCAGGGGCGCGTCTTTAATTAAAATGATCGCCTAATTTCAAGGTAAAGTGACCTTAGCGTGCGATTTTTTCCGTTTCGTGAGCTGACCCAATGTCGACAGCCAAGTCAATGAGTCATGTTCACGCAAAGTCCAAGCCGGACACTCTCTGCCAACAACCGTTTGTCACGCGTCCATAGCAACACTCCTGGAGAAAGCCGCATAGCAGCCAACAAGTGTGCATCGATATACCCAATTCCGGTGCCGAAAAGTGCATGGGTCTCGATGAAATGTAATACTTCCTCATCTGAGGCGACGATGGTCTGGGGTAGGTTTTGCAAGGTACTTAGAACGAGATTGCGATTTTGTAAACCGCCCAAAGCCAACTCGCCAATTACAAACCGGTTAGTCAGCACCTGGCCTGTGTTCAGGAGTCTTGTCAATTCAACATCACCTTGTCGTAAATGGTCTATCCAGACCGATGTATCTACCAGAATCATGTAGGTTCAGACTGGCGCCGTGGAATATAATCAAGCAAAGGTTCTGAGCCACCGAGTAATGCCAACCGTTTGGCGCTTTCACGCTGGATCAATGCCTTGAGTGCTTCGCGAACCAAAGCAGTCTTTTCCATCGGGCCGGTAAATGCTTGAGCTTTTTCAATCAAGTCATCATCAAGTGCAAGGGTAGTACGCATGATCATTATCTCCATTAATAAGGCATGAATGATAACATCAAACGATGTTTAAATAAATGCATTCCATGGCTAATTGCTACATCGCACAGGGAACTTGGTTTAGGACTGGATATGACCGCCGATTTGACCGCTAGCTGATCAACCTAACTGAAACCGTCGTACCGGTCTCGATTGCTGCGAAAGATTGGAAAGTCACCACTCGGGGAACCCGCCTCCTGCTCAAGGGAGAAGCTTGGAGGGGCCCTAAAATGGGCTAACGGCTAAGGGACCGCCTTAAATGGATTTCAGCGGGCCGGAAACGGGATTATACCTATAAACATCATTAACATTATATCGTAATATAATGTTAATAAATGATATTATACTTTCAATGTGTCGCATAGAGGTTTCACTCATTTTGAGAGGAGTATCATCTAAGTAATGCCATTACCTTTAGTGGTGACTAGTTGTCGATGAACCCCCACCGCCACCGGCCGCCGCGGCGATAACGCCCGCTACCGCAACACCTGCAACAATCTCTGTAGTGGTAACGGTCGCGCCCGTTCCTGCCGAACCACATGGGCACCATTTCTGCGAACCATCTGCTTCTTTACCGCAGGGGCACAATGCCGGTGTGGCTTTTGGTATATCGCCGCTGCTTGCACCACCGGCGGCGGATGCTGGATCCGCTGCAAACGCGCTTCCGGAAGCCATCATTGCCAAAACGAAAGCCAATGCGCTTAAATTTTTCATCACACAGCCCCTCAAAATTACTTCTGGTTTATTTGCCTGATATCCCTGATACCGTTATTGATTATCCTGAAAATCAATTTTGTTGCAAGCTATTATTCCGTTCAACAGGTCACATTCGTATCATCGCCGGCCGGTTTCAGCTTCGGTTGGCCTTCAAGTTACGTGCCAGCAGCCTGGACAGCTTGCTGCATAAACAGCAATTAATTGCCCGGCTTTGTCACCACCTTGCTGAATTTGCCATTGGTGTGGCTAATCATAGCTATCATCCAGATCACCGAAATACTGCAGGCCATCGCGGTCATGCATGTTGATATTTGCCGGTTCCAGTATGTCGTAAAGATCACCCGGCGAGACCACCATCTGACCCACGTCGCGCGTCCAGGGTGCAATCGACATTGTATCCACCGCCTGAGTATCTTTGGTCAGCATCGAACCCAGCGGGATGGTCATGAATACCCCCTTGTCATGGTAGGGACTGGTGGGTGATCCCGGTGAAGTGATGTCATTGCCATTGGTCAACGTATACCACGCGCCCACTTCGATCCCAGAGCGGAAGCGACGCTTCAACTCGAACCGGGCGCCATCATCCTTTGCAAGAAATCGTCCGGCACGGACCGTAGCCGTCAAACCGCTAATAGGCAAACGATAGTGCAAGGCCGCCAACGCAGTCACGGTGGAATAACTGCGGAAGGTAAACCAGCCGGCAACATCACGCTGCTTGAGTGCATCCAGGCTCACGTCGAATGCCCACGGTGCCTGTTCCGGAAAATATAATACCTGGCCCCCTGCTCCGCCATACATTTCTTCATACAGGCCCGCCGAGGAGCGTGCATAGACGCGTTGCCAGGGATGATAGAACTTGTTCAGCACTGCTTCCGTCAGCTTGATTCTCCCGTTTTTCTCGTAATCGGCTATATCGCTACGCACATGTGGCAACAAGCTGTTGGACGGCCCCACATTACTCATATCTTGCAGCACTGTCAGCTGCGTGATTCCCTTGAAAAACAAGCCTTCCTTTAACTGCTTTCCGTAAGCAGCGCTGATGAAAGCCTCATAGCGTAGCGCACCACTTGGGTCATTAAAAAATAGGCCCAGACCAGGGGCGACGTGGATCTTGTCCAGTGTTGCATTTTCACTATGTAAGCTGACAATGTCTCCGTCACTGCTGTCCAGATGTGTGCCGGAATATTCATCCAGTGAAGGTGTTTGAGTCTCGGCTTCAACTGGTGCCTGTTGCGGCGCGGCATAATCGATCGCGACAGAAGGCGCGAGTTGCTTGCGGCTTTCCAGCCCGTTGAAATAGCGTTGCAACTGGTCGGCGTCGGTAAAGGTATAAGTGGCGAATGGCATGTCACTGACCGTATAGTTGATCCTGAGCTCGCGCACATCCGTGGGGGAACACAACAGGATACTGCGCGCAGCACGCCCCACAGCACGGCTCGGCAACGAGATGCGGGTATTGGTCAGGGTCGCCTCGGCGACATCCCCAGAAACATTGACATGGATATTCTTGAAATTCTGTTTGCGCAGACGAGCGGCCAGATCCTGCCGGTATTTCGGATCAGCGTTCCATTGTTCAAGCGTGGGACGGACCACAATCTCGGTATCCGCAGGCGGCTCGTCGATCTTGGGAATGAATTCTTTCTTATCTAACGGAATAGAGACATAAATGTTGATGCCTGGCTTGCCGTCGCGATAGGATAATTGGGAGCCCAGCCAACCTCGGCGATATTCCAGGGCCATGCCGACGCCTTTGTTGCGCTGATCAACGCCGTTTTGTGAAGAACCTAAATCCTGCTTGTAATTATTGGCATCATACTCCTCTGCCAGCGCGAATCCATTCCACGTCGCAGGTGCATAACGCCACCCGGCGAAAACCCCGTTGATGCGTTCTTCTCCAACACCCAGAGTGGTGTCCAAAGCACCAAATCGTTTGCTGGCGGCAAGATATCTGGCCTTGAACAACCCCGTGCCCATAATATCGTCGATGCCGAATGCCAGAGATGGCGTATTCCTACCCTCCTCCAGCAATACGACCTTGCCACTGGCCTCCTTGTCTTTGTAGTCACCATATCCTGGTTCATTTGCAAAACCAGGTACGTCCATAATCCGCGTATAGCGCGCAGATAATTCCACACGGGGCAGGAAAGTGATGCTTGTCCAAAGAGATGAATACGGCTTGGCAAAACTGTCGCCCATGCGGAATGTTCCGTCAGGCTCAATGCGCCCGCTCGGCATGTTGATATAGCCAGTCTCTCCATTGAGATTGGGCTCGGCCTGCGCTGAAAGGACGACACAAGCCGCCAGCAACAGCAAACCGAGCTTTAGCACCTTCTGCATGGTCAGTTTTGACCGCAAAGCTGCCAATGCGCTACTTCGTCAACAAGCAGATCACCGGTCGCCAATGTCGCGCCTTGATGGCTTGCGATGCCGCCCTCGACCTCGACGATCTGCACCTGCACCATCTTGTCCTTGACGCTTTCGACGATGCCGCGGATCCGCTGATTTTTGACCTTATCCCATCGCTCGTCAGCGCACACCATCGCACCGGTTTTCACCGACCGGGCAACCGCCTCGGCAGCTTGCGCGCGGCGCAGCTCCATCACGCTGGAACCTATGCGCAAGTCGTTTTCCCAAGCGCCTTCATAACGATCACCGCTGGCCCACTGGTACACACCCCAGCCATTCCGCAGATCGCGGCGATACTCCCCCTCATAACGATCGCCCGCCCATGGCGTTTTATCGCCCCACACATAGATGCCTTGACCATCCCGGTAATCGTCGCGGAAATCGCCGGTGTAGCGATCACCATTCGGCATCACCTTGATACCCTTGCCGTGCTTCTTGCCGTCCAGAAAATCGCCGCGATAGCTGCTGATACCCCCGCTCTTTTGATAAACATCGACCTCGCCATAACCATCCGCCCAGCCATCTTTACAGCCGCCGCGGTAAGTGCCTTGGGCCAGATCAGGGTCGAGTATCTTGCAGGATTGCTGTGAGCCACCGAACACCGAACACCCAGAAAGCAATAGCGCGACAAGTATCGGCATCAACCTCATGAAGTTTTAAGAGTTGCTGTGTGGGTGGTCATAGGGCGCATCATCATGGACCAACATCTCTCAACGAACAAAATGCCCGGATCACTTGTAATTACGCAGCGGGTAGTAATACGCTGACAGCAGCAGCATGAAACTCCAGAATACCAGCAAGGCAGGGGCATGAACCAAATAAAAAAGCACGCCGATCCCGACCAACACGAGCTGCACCAGGCTCAATACCAGCACCGTGCGCCTGACCGAAAGACCGGCGCGCTCCAACACATGATGAATATGCGTGCGATCGGACGCAAACGGCGAACACTTGCACCGTATCCGCCGCGTCATTACGGCCAGCGTATCGATCAAGGGGATACCGAACAGCCATAACACCAGCGCCGGTTCTGCCGACACGCTACCCTGCGTAATCTGCGCCATGAACCAGCCCAGCACCAGCCCCAGCCACATGCTCCCTGAATCGCCCATAAAGACCCATGCACGCTTGACGAAAAGACGCGAATTCAAAAACAGAAAACCTACCAGCGTCCCTAGCATCGCCCATGTCAGTGGCAACAGCTCGACAGCATCCGCAACATAAAAAATAGTCGCGACACCCAGCGTGGTGATCAGGGCCATCTTGCCCGCCATGCCGTCCGCACCATCGATCATGTTGATTGAATTGATCCCGCCGACGAAAGCGACCACGCTGAACGGAACGGCAAACATGCCCAGCGGAACATCTCTGCCCAATCCTCCCCCCAGATGCGTGACCGTCCCTCCTCCGCCGACGATCACCACCGTCACCAGGAACACCTGGATCATCATGCGCATTGAAACCGGCAATCCATGCTTGTCGTCCATGACGCCGATTATCACCAGCACAGCAGCGCATCCGAGCAATATTTCAACATTGCCGTGCAGTGAATCATTGACAAGCAATGCGGCCAGTACCGCGACAAACATAGCCAGACCACCCACCGTGGGAGTCGGGTGTTCATGCTGTTTGCGCCCGCCCGGATGATCAACGATATTCAATCGAAGAGCCAATTTGCGTAACAGTAAAATCAACACTGAACAAACCAGCATGGATACAATGAACACTTGCATGAGGATCCGATCTTATAAAATTCAACACCGCATATCCTGCCTGCGTCTTTATAATTTTCGAGCTAATTTTGTCTCGCCCATCCGTCTCCGATTATTTCATACTGCCTCTAATATTGCCTCTCGCCATAAGCGCAGAGAATTTTCTTTACCAAGTTTAATATCATAAACCCGCCGCGCCTGCATACCCATTGCATAATTCTTTTCTGGTTCGCGAGACAAAGTTAAAATGACATTTGCAAAATCAGCAGCATCTCCAACACCCACACACACACCGCAACCTTCCGCCTCCAGAAAAAGAGCCAACTCACCATCCTTCGCCCCCACAAAAATCGTGGGACGACCTGCCGCCAAAATTCCATAAACCTTGCTGGGCATAACCAACCCCTCAAGTTGTGGCAGCAGTGATACAACATGTATATCTGGGACACCCAAGCTCTGTGTCAACATTTCGCGCGGTTGATAAGGTTTAAACACAACATTATCCAATCCGAGCCGGATCACTTCATTCTGAACATGAACCCGCTGATTCCCAGCGCCAATGAATAAAAAACAAATATCCTTATTTGCACGCAACATTTCTGCTGCGCGGAGCATCGTATCAAAATCGTGCGCGCGACCCATATTGCCCGAATACCCGACTACAAACTTCCCTTCCAATTCCCACTGCTTACGTAAAGGATTCTCTTCCGCACGCAAGGGTACAATGCAAGCGCCGGCCGCCCAATTCGGAATAACTCGTACTTTGACAGCATCGGCACCAAAACTCTTTACCTTGTCTGCCATTCGTTCACTGATCACCACATTCATCGAGGCAGCACGTATGGAGGAGTCACGTAAGTGGCGCAACCAAACGCCAATACCGCCGCCGAGCATCCTGACCCCCAACTCGACCGCTACCTCGGGGAACACATCCTGCAGCCAATTCACCAAACGTGCACCGCGCCAGCGCGTAACCCAAGAAGCCGGTACAGAAATCAATGGCGGGTCAGTCTTGGCAACAACGATGGTGTGCGAGTCAGTCAGCAAAAACAGCCTTATGGTGGCTGCCCAGTAAAATGAAAAATAATCGCTAGCCCGACCCAACAAATTGGGGCGCCCGAAGTGCGACGTCCACACGCGGTGAACCTGTACACCACGCACCCGCTCGAAAGCCGCCAACTGCGCATCGGCAAATTCATATAACTGGCGCGAGCAGATCACATGCACCTCATGCCCAACCTCTGCCAAATGAAAAGCAAGGTCAGTCAACATCTGGCTGGTGGCACTATGATCCGGGAAGAAATAACGGTTAAGAAAGATCAATTTCATCTTCGAATTACTTCAATTTAAGAGTAATGAAACACGGAGAATTTTCACGCTTATGTCATTTGACTCTTATAGCCACCCAATTAAATTCTATACTGGTTAAACCATGCATATTGGTTAATAAAGCCTTACCAGCACTGTTGGAAATCGTGACGTTGCTGGCATCTAAAGTAGTAATTTGCAGTACAGCACTCGCATACGCATCCACGATGCCTGACCATCTAAATGCCGTGTTGTTATTGGTTGCGTGGACAAATACTTGATACGTCTGCCCTGCTATAGGAGTAAATAAAATGGCTGTTTCATCTCTACCAATTGCGGCAGTTTGACCAGATAGCGTATTCACTAACGGCAAAACTTGTGCACCACGTTTATCAACTCCGGTGTATTCGTAGTTACCTTGAATAAAGTTGCTTGGGATCACTGAAGCAACTGCCGAATTTGAATAGTATCCTTCTACTTTACCGCTGGTATTAGTATTGCCTATATTGATGAGGTTGATTGCCCCTTCGTAACTAATAAAATAAGGGTACTCAATCGAAATACCGCGTTGATTATTCGCATAGAGTGCATACAAACTGTTTGCGCCTTTAGAGAAATAACCGCCACGTAGTCGTACTGAGCCGCCTGCATCCGTTGTCCCAGCCGCCGCAACACTGCCTTCTATCCACAAGTCGGCTTTTCTCACGCCAGTGTTCAGGGCGTTATTGTTCTCAAAGTAAGGGTTAATAATATCGACACTTCTACACCCGCCTAGTATCAACCCCTCTTTGTCATTGTTCTCAAAGGCGCATGTATCGAAGGTGACCGCATTCAAAATACCGAACCTAGCCCCAATACCACAGCTATGACATTCCACCTGCTTAAACACCACCGCGTTGGTGGTTACACCAGTCACAAAGGATTGTTCAATTCCAACATTCGCATTGAAGATATACGCCTCTTCAATCGTAGCTAAGAAAGTATTGCCGCCCTTTACCGCCGCACCGGAACATCTGCTATTAGCCGCGTCATCTATTGATGTGCCTGCACCACCAACAATGACATTGGAAATTTTGAATCGATATGCTGATACGCTAGGCGTGCCTAACAGCAGACAAGCTTTATAACGTCCCGATGCATCGGTAGTCATTACGTTATTGCCAATGATGCGTATGTTATCAAGGGTTGAATGGATGCCGATTACAACCCCCTCTATATCACCTGACAACAAGATTTTGCTGGCATACTTTGATGCGCCATAGAATCGCACACCTTGAGGTATTGTGATACTTGCTGTGATCTTATAGATACCAGGAGGAAAATATACTGTAAACGAAGCTGCTGCCGCCGCAGTGATTGCTGCAGTATCATCTGCCACCCCGTTTCCTATCGCACCGAAGTCTTTGACTGAGACTGATTCTCTTAGCTTGCTCTGATCTGTTGTAGCTAATGCTCTAGCTGCAAACCCCCCATTCCCGGTGGCCACAAGTATTAGACCACCAACTGCTCCTTTAAGCATTTCTCTTCTGTTCATGATTACTCTCACAAAATAGTTGGCGTATGTAGACCGGTAAAGTGAGCCATCAAAAACACTTAAAGGTAAATTTTAATCTCGCGCCGTTTTACTAGTTGTGCGGGCACCCCCAGATAGATCCAACCCCCCTCAAGGTTACTCGTCGCAACACTCCCTAATCCAAGTACCGCACCCATTCCAATATTTACCCCAGGCGCAACAATAGCCTGCGCAGCGACCCACGCACCATCTTCAATTTGAATCGGCTGCGTAATCAATGAAAATGTTGGATCGCGCCAATCATGGCTTCCTGTACAGAGGAACGCGCCTTGTGAAATGCAACAATGAGCGCCAATATTCACCTGAGCCAAATTATCTATCCACACATCCTCACCAATCCAACTGTAATCACCAACGGCAAGCCGCCATGGAAATTTAACTCTCACGCCCGGCTTTATCACTACCACACATCCAATTTGCGCACCAAATAGTCGCAGCAGCAAAACGCGCCAACGGCTACCAGGCAGAAACGAAGAAAACAACACTGACTGAATAACGATCCATAGCGCTTCGACCCAATAAGCACGCCCACGGTCGAGGCTGGATACATATTGATCCAAGCGTGCATATTGTCTGGGGACATTATTCATAGCGCCGCCCTATTCAACTTCCACACCGTACTCATTACGCAGCAGTGTCTTGGCATCCAGTCCCTCAGCACGCATTTTTCTCTCGAATTCGTACACCTTAACATCCACGAGGAAGCGGTACCAGAAACCTTGAAGAATGTGAAAGATCATGCCGCGATATCCATCCAAAAAACCACCTAACAAAATATAGCGGTACAAAAAATAAACCAATGCGCGCAAACCTAATGGCAACTTTGAGTAAACACGCTCTTTTATCCAGCGCTTCCTGCTTGCTTGCTGAATAATATCGCGACTATCAGAACCAACATGCATTGCAAACTCATAGCGGATATTCAGTAGCTCAATCATCTCTAGAGTCGCATATCTATTATGTTTTGTTGTCCACCACGTAATATTATTCTTGTTATCGTCAACTATATCACCAGGGAAGAAAACCTTATCGCCCGCATCCGAGAGAATAATATGCTCATCCATCTTGCGCTGCTCACATCGCCCAATGCCGCGCCGCCATATTCGCAGCAAGTGGATTGGATAGTAGCCGCCATGCTTAATGCACTTGCCCATGAAATAAATTCGTCTGGCCACGTAAACACCAGAAACCGTTGGAGCCATGACTGGCAACCGTGCCTTAATCTCCTGCGCCAATGTTTCAGTCACATACTCGTCAGCATCTAAACGCATCACCCAATCACCACTGACGAGTATATTATCCAAACTCCAGTTAAACTGCGTAGCGCAATCAATAAACGGATTTGTAAAAACTTGTGCGCCTAATGATTGCGCAATTTCAACCGTACGATCAGTCGAATAGGAATCCACAATAAATATTTCGTGTGCGAATGGACGCACACTTTCGATGCAGCGTGCAATATGCTGCTCTTCATTGAAAGTGAGGATAATTACAGAAATAGTTACCAAGGAATTCACCCAATAGGCTTTGAGGTACTTGAGAAACCAACTGATAATGGCTCATACAACCACAGAACTGTCAAAACCAAACCAAACGAAAACATCTTGAATCCAGGTTCGGCTAATAAATTTAAGCATAAAACATTACCAATTGCCCATAGTAGCGGCAATCGCTTAATGTCCTGTTGTACCAATCTCCCCCATCCCTCCCTGATAAAAATGCGCACATTTAAGACAGTATAGAGTCCGACGAAAAAGGCGCCAATTAGTCCACCTTTTAACAACCCATAAATTTCAAGGTTATGGGTAAAACGAACTACCCCTCCTCCCGCAGGATTATCGATCAACCCGCCCCAACCTTCACCCAATGATAATTTATCTAACCCACTCATAGCATTAGCAATTACTACTTGGAATTCAATGTCACGCGCGTTCAAAAAGCCCGCATTTTCAGTTTTAGCAACAATTAAATCAAATATCACGTCGAGAGAATCTGTTTCTAAACCAGTAGCTGCAAAAATCAACAAAACACAGAACGGAATTAGCAGAAAACCTAAAGTACGTGGGTAGCGTAGGAACTGGTAAAACAAAACAAAAATTAAACTCAGTAACACCAAAATAATTTGAGCGCGTACCAGCATCCCAATTAACGAAGCAAATGCAACTACTCCCAACAGCAAAAGTAAGGTTGCATTTAGCCATTTTCTATCAAACAGATATACGAGCCCTGAAGTCAGCAAAAACGTGGAGGCAAATAATACAGCAGGATTCATCGGGAAATAATGTTTGTCCCCAAAAATTATTTGTTGGCCCAATGCGGCAATTCCAAATTCATCACTCATGAAGTGCCGTACAGAATAGGCAACACCAATCACACACAGAGCTGCGACACAAAGTTTTTGCCAAGCTGCACGTTGATGAATCATCTGTGGTACAAAGAAAATCGGTAGGAATAAATAAAGGAGCGGAATTGCATCGCGAAAGTAATTGCTTAACGTATTCCCATTCACCAACAAACCCCAACCAGATGGCACCAACATCATCACCATGAAGCACCAATAAGCAACTGACGGAACAGCATTCTGGCGTTGCAGCAAGAAACCCCCAAGAGAAAGTATGGCAACGCGTGATCCGACAAAAACTAGCAATAGCAACCCAATAAAGGCTTCAGGTATACCAAATTCATCCGGTGTGGAAGAACTGAAAAAAGCATAAATCAAAATCATTACAATGAATACTGCTGCGCGCCACCACCAAGCAGGGAACTCAAAAGGCAGCGCTAAACGCTTAGGTGATCGTAATGTACCCGCCTTGCTCATTTATTCATAACCCCATTCGTGTATGCGCGTTTGACCCACCACCTCTTGAAAAACTCTTAAGTGCTCCGGGGTAAAACTATTTCGCCATGCACCAATTTGCCCAGCGCGAAAGGTCTTGGTTCCACCAAAGAGTGATTTTTGGACCCACTTTATATTAGCGTCTTTTGTCCCTAACCAATTTACAACTCTTACCAGCTCGTCAAACTGCGCTTCATTTGTTCCTCCACCATTTGTTCCAACCAGATTTTCAAATCTAACTACTAAAACATCTGGCTGATGCAACCATCCGAAAGAGCGGTCAAGCACTGTTGCAAGTGAATCAAAATTACCCCCTTTACAATTAAAACCTTTTATCAAATGGACAATCCGTTCTTCCTCTGAAAGGGGATTCAGGCTTTGATGCCAATACTCGTCTTCACGAGAGCTTATCCATTTCGCATATGACAACACAATGTCTCTTGGGTCTCGAATAATTTGAATGGTACGCACTTCTTGCCTATTCAAAATCTCAAGCAAATCATCTGAATATGCAGCATGCCCACCGATAGTGCAGCCTTGCACACTGACACACTGGTTTTTCAACCACCGTTTGGATACTCGAATAGGCTGTTCTAACCCGATGCTTACAGATTCGCTTTTCAACAACGAACAACGCAACAATTTACGCACAAATTTGAATCTACCATTTATCGAGCTTGCTGCTATACCCGAACCGGCCAATGGATAACCCAACATGTCGCAAAGTTTTATCAATAGATGGTTGCCAGATTTCCAAATTCCGTTTGCAAATACTGCGCTAGCCTCAGCATGACAATTACTCACGATTAAGCGTCCATTTGTTCATATCGCGCTGTCACAAGCATGGAATGTGCTAAAGGTGGTATGCGCCCAACTGTAGCAAAACGAACTTCGGTTAATGGAAACTCCTTTAACAGTAATCCCAGTGTTCGCTTTGAGAAAAATTTAATATGTCCAAAATCACGGAGCGGGTGCCAATGAGCATCAAATCCATTCAATGCGGCGATAGCTAAATTCTTCAGATACCCATGATAAGGAGTAGTCAGAACTAGCGTCGCACCCGGCCGCATTGCAAGCAACGCGTTATTAATAAGGTTCCGAGGTAATAGCAAATGTTCGATTACTTCAACCGACACCACCGCATCAAACTGCTTGTGATATGTGTCTGGCAAAGGCTGACTAATATCCACTTTCTCGAAAGCGATTGAAGGCCAACGTGAGCGAGCAATCTCAATACCAGAAAGGCTCCCATCTATTCCAGCTATCTGGAAGCCACGTTGCATCAATGCACCCGTAAGTGAACCATTACCACAACCCATATCCAATATTTTTTGACAACCACGCTCACGTAGCACTTTCTCAAGTAGCGGCAATACGCGATAGTGGAAATTCGAACTACCAGATTCATCCCAAACAAACTCCTCCGAAGAAAGTTGCTCTTCGCGATCAGTAAGCGATGGGGTTCCGTTTTTCTTCATAAGCATTTATTCTTTTTTATTCACTCGGCCTTATTGCTCAACGTTCGGCCCAACCATAACTTCAAATCGGCACCACTAAATTTAGCATGAGTCCATATTTTTAAATAATGCCGTGCGGATAGCCACATGAATACATTCATTCCTGCGAGCCCAAGCGCAGAGCCAATGGCAACCCCAAGTAAACCGTAATATTTTATCAACACCAAAACAAGCAACGTAGTGACCACCCCAGAAATTAAGGTGACAGTCAGAATCACTCGATCTTTCCCCGCCATTATTAGCAAAATCCCACAATTCCCGGTGAGTGCGTTAACAATATGCCCTATAGCGAGTATCGCCAAGACGGGAGCAGCTACAGCATAGGATGCACCAAAGATCGCAGATAAAATCTGACCGCCAAAAACCCAAAATAACAGAGCCATACCCAATGCAAACAATGTACTTAGCAACGCTGTAGCACGCAGCATGTTTTCAAGTTCCTGCTTCTGCTCTTTGGCATAAAGCTCCGCTACCGAGGAAGGAATTACTGCACTGAGCAACAGGTTTACACTCGACACATATTTTACCAAGGTTGAAGCTGCGCCATAAATGGCTACTTCTTCTTCTGTTCTGAGAAAACCCAGCACCCAAAGATCAATCTGCCCCACCACAAAAAACAATATACCAGTGAGCATCAATGAGACTGGAACTGACAGGCTAAAATTCAAGCGATTGGTCGGTCTTTTCTCGTGAGACAACGGATGAAAATGTCGGGTCAAAGCTAACGCGGCAGCACACACGCAAACCAGTTGCCCAAATACCAGGGAAGCGAGCGCAAGGTCAAGCGTTAACGTCCTGCCCATTACCATGAAAATAAGCAGTATGAGCAGGCCAAGTGCTAAGCTGAGCGTGCCACTGGTGCCACTTTGTACTCCGAAAAGGGTCGCACTGCCTATGGCATGCAGCCCACGAAATACTTCACCTAGCAAGCTTTGTATCGTCGTGAGTCCTATCCACGCGAATATCAGCAAGGAAAGTGGCGCATGGCTTCTTTCACTAAGCAACATGCCCCATATAACATTCAGCACGCCACTCCCAAGAAACAGTGCGCAAACTAAAACAGCAGCAATGCCGTATAGAAACGACGTATAAGCAACTGATCGGGCGATGTCGTAACGCTCTCGCGCTATCGCTTGTGCAATATTCCTAACCACCGACTGATTTAGTCCAAGCTGGCAAACAATTGCCATGAAGCTGACTAAGCTGGAAGTAAGAAAAAAAACACCCATATCTTTACTGGGTAACGCGCGTGCCAATACTCCGCTAAGCAGCAATACACCTAACACCGAAAAAACCTTGCCCAGAAAAACCACTTTGATACCGCGCCTAATTCTGTGATGCACAAGATTCGTCATGAAATTAGCAGATTTGCCCAAGATAAATATTGAAGCTCATCGTACAGCACAGTGGATAAAAAACGGTATTTTGAATGGGCTCCCCCAGCTTTATGTATTCCAATGAGCGGGTTTCATGCTTCCAGTTTCTCGCATTACTGAGCTGGTTTAACTCTTGAAGCGAAATGCATTGTGCAATTGCGCCAATCGTTCTGCTTGCCCCGGTTGGCCTTTAGCGCGCTGCATGGCTTCCCTAAAGAAAGCCAAGAACATTGCAAAAAAGAACGCAACTAGCGTTGCTAAAATAATAATTAAACTGCGCATCGGTTTGGATTTTTTTTCCGGAGTAGAGGCTACATCCAATATTTGAATCAAAGGATAGTCCTTGGCTTCGTCGAGTTTGGCCATCTCGAACTGCTTTGCGAGTATCTCCCATACCGCTTCCTGATATTTCACACTTCGCACAGCAGCCATATATTGCAGGCTGGTGTTGGGGGTTTTGTCGAGCACCAGTTCCGCATCGGTCAGATTGTTCCTTGCCTGCTTTAGTTGTTGTTCAAAGAATATCCGGCGCTGCCCTGCATCGGTCAGTGCGAAAGTCTGCATCAATTTATCCAGCTCTTCGATGAAGGCATTCGCCATATCGGCTGCACGCTTGGGATCTTTGTCATCCGCTTCGACGGTGATTATTCCATCCTTACCTGAAGTGATTGAAACATTCTTATCCAGCTTCTTGAGGGTGTCAGTCATGGTTTCTTCTTCATAAATCTTCTGCAGATCAAAACGTCTCGCAATCTTTTCCATGACATTGCGGCTTTTCAGCATGGCAATATAAAGATCGTCTGGATTCTTGATGCCCAGCGAGCCACCCGCCATACCAGCCAACCCGCCCAATTGGTTTAACAGGGTACTGGCAGACGACTGGCTTTGCTGCGGCGGCAGAATCCTGGCTGTACCGGTATAAACATTTGGCATAAGCAACGCAACCCCGACCGATAACAATGCAGCACCCAAGGTGGCTTTCAATATCATCGCTTTGTGTTTTGCAAGGACTATCAGCAAGTCGAGCAGATTGATCTCGTCGTCGTCCGGCAGCCCTTGGGGGGCGGGAGCTGTGGCTTGGTTATCAGGCATGATGTTTTGAGGGTTAAAGATGGTCTATTTTTATTTGTTGATGGCGGCTTGTTAAGCAGTTAGACGCACATCCACCCCGGTTACATGCGCAGGATATGGATAGCGGCTACACCCAACGCAAACTGGTAGAAAATCTGCGCCCAGTCTTTAAGTTCCCTGGACATGGAAAATTTATCCAGCAATTCAGGAACAACCACAGTGTCGCCACTCATCAGTTCTTCACTGGAGAAACTGTTGAATATCGAGCTTGAACTTTGTGAGCTCAGCACCGATCCATCCGCACGCAACAAATATATGCGTGAAGTGTCAGCATCCCGTGTCGGGCCTCCCGCCTTGGCCAGATAATCAGACACACGTGCACCCGGCTTCAAAATGAATGCATTCTCGTTGTACACCATCCCCATCACACTTGCAGTGGATGGCTTGCTTGGCACAACAAAACGGTCCCCATCCTCCAGGGCGAGGTCAGGCAAATCTTTCACACCTGAATTTTGTGGCGGGATGTCCAGAACGACACGTCCAGTGGCCTTGACGCCTCTCATGCTGGTGACTAACCCAGCCTGCGCTTCAGCCTGTAGCTTGGCACTATTGGCCTCATCCTGAGTCGTTGCATTGTGCTGCTTGTCAGCCAGGTTGCGCTTAATATCCGCTTCCATCCGGTCCGCCATCTCCTGCAATCGCTTCTGTTGCATGATGCGAACCGATTCACGGTCCAGCTCCGCGCCAAACAGGTAGGCTTGTGGAGACAGGCCGCCCGCCCGAACAACCAGTTGGCGCAGGGTCTCACCCGGCAATGCTTTATAAACGCCCGCAAAATTCACTTCGCCTTCAAGACGAACATACACACTCTGCTCGGCTATCGGCACTTTAATGTCGTCTTTGGAGAAGATGGTGATGACATCGCCCTCCTGCAAATTTTGATTGTCCGGAGTATCTTTCCCCTCCACTGCGTGACCGAGATTGAACGGGATGAGAACCGTGGTCAAATCGTCTTTTTTCAAGCGCTCGATGACTGCATAGTCCCAGTTGATTTCTGCACTGGTGTGCGCAAGCAACTCACTATGCAAACCTTCCTCGTTGCTACCTTGGCGAACAAACTGGTTTTGTCTGTCCCAATAGTCTCGGGCGATCAGAAAGTCTTTGCTCGGAATCAAGTCGCTCACTCGCATTCCATTTTTCCACGGGTAGCGTCCTGGGCTGGCGACATTGCCGCGCAGGGTCACCGCATTGTCGAATCGGCCTCGGATAGAATCCACTTGCACCAAATCGCCATCCTTGAGAACGCGGTCCAATCCTGTTTTATTCAGGGGAAACTCTTCCACCTTGCGCATATCACGATCGGCAATACGTTCAACCCTGACCTTGTCGCCCTCCGCCACACTGGTCAAACCTCCAGCCAGGTTCAGCAGATCTGCCAAGGTGGTTTTGTCGTCCTTCAATTCATAAATGGCAGGACTGTTCACGCTGCCGGAAATCGCAACAAGCTGGCCTACAGGGGGGATGTAGATCACATCTCCAGGCAGCAAAGGCACATCCTTTGTTTTGTCGCCTTTGAGCAGCAAGTCGTACATATCCAGCTCGGTAATGATTTGGCCATTACGCTTGACTTGAATATGTCGCAGCGAGCCCTTTGTGGATGGCCCGCCCGATGCGAACAGTGTGTTAACCAAGGTGCTCAGTGAACTGACGGTATACACCCCCGGCTGTCTTGCCTGCCCAACGACAAAAACCTGGATAGAACGTAATTTGCCCAGAGTTACATCCAGGTTGAAATTCCTGAAAACACGACCGATCGCATTCTTAAGGGTTGCATTTAGTTCCTGATAGCGGATACCGGCAACATTGATCGTGCCTACCTTAGGCAAGGTAATTTCACCATTCCGGTTAACGACTGCACGAATATTAATATCGACTTGCCCCCAGCCTCTGATGACGATCTCATCCCCCGGGCCAATCAGGTAGTCCGAAGTGACCGGAATATTCTCTATGGGTGCAAACGTGTCCGGAACCTCATTGAACAAGTTATATCCATAGATGGGCAGAGCTTTGCCCAGGGACTTCGAAACGAAATCCTGAAACTCGCCATGCTCCTGTTCCGCAGGCTTTTTGGGAGGATTGGATGGTTTAGCGGTAACGGTACTTATATCAGGAAGGGTCTGTATATTGTTCTGACCCGTGGCCGCCATCGCAGCTTTGTAGCAGCCAAGCGGATCCAGGGAATTGGCACAGGCGTCGCCCAAACTGGTTGATATACCTCCACCAAGAGCGAAGTCACTATTGCCGGATGAAATCGCCTGAGCTAGCGCATGGGCGGGCAGGAATACCACAAAGAAGGAAAGCAGCAAACTGCGGACGACAGCTCTACCTGCAACAATCGACCTATTCACCTATACCCCCCATAATTTTTTGAATTCGCACCACCTGACCGGCTGGCCGACCCATATATCAGCGATGTGCCTTTACGGCGCGGATTATAGACTATGCCCCAGTCGACAACCATAGATAAGAGCTTTCCTTCGATAACCTTAAAAAGCCACACCCATTCTGCGAAGCTCAGGTTAGTTGTGATCACCAGTCTGGTAACCCCCTGAGGATTGGCTTCCTGCTCAACGAAGGAAGTTTGGAGGGTCGCATGGTCGCCAACGGCTAGGGGTGGTATATGCGTTAAATTTCGAACTATAAATGCATGCCGATGAGAATGGGGGCCGATGCATGTTATGTTACTTGGCAGGCAGAAATGCCACCTTCTGGCGCAATTCGCTGGACGAAATTGCAGATATAGCCCACTTGTTTGAGAGGCCACATTATATGTTTCTTGCAAATACCTCTTGACAAAGACAATTCCATATATAACATAGCTTGTCCCAACAGGAAGGGACAGTTCAAATGATGCTTTCTAGCCTTGAAGTAATGCAAGCCGCCCAGATTGAGCGCGATGCGCTCAACAACTACATTGTGCAGGGACTGTTACCCCGCCCATTGTTACAAAACCCGGAAGTCGGTGGTTTGAGCAATCCACGCCAGATTGGTTATTTCCACGAGGATGTGTTGGCTCGCATCGAACGCATCAGTCAATTAAAGAAGCAGGGTTATGCGATTGCGGATATTGCCAGGCAACTTGAGTTGGACGGATATGCTGTGCAAAGGGCATCGAACACCCCTGAAATCAGGGCAACGAACGTGGCAGAACTCAGGCCGGCGAACGCCGCAGAGGTTGTGGCGACGAATGCCGCAGAAATTATGGCGACGAATGCCGCAGAAATAAGGGCAATGCACGCTCCAGAAATAAAACCGTCCACACAGCCAACATCAATGGCTGATAAGAACGTGCCTCAGGGTGTCCAGGCAGCCAAATCCAATGTGCTCCGTCTTACCATTGACCAAATCCCCTTCCCTGCCTACATGGTCAACTACAACTTCGAGATTACCTGGTTCAACGATGCGGCACGGACCGATTTGTTGGGCGCATTCGAATACCTGCCTGCGGACATAAAAGATCGCAATGCGCTGGAATACTTGCTCAACGGGCGGCTGGGAAGAAACGGTGCCAATCGTGAAGAATTGCTTCAATTTTATCTTCAGCTGGGTAAAGGTCGTTTTTCGCGAAATGATCTGTTGAATATCCTCAATGGTCAGGCAGACACCATACCTAAGCAGATGGAAAGATCACAATCCGAATCAAGCCCTAACGGGACCATTGTGCAACTACCACTCAATCTGCGCCTGGAAAACGATGAGATTGCCCATTACAACGTCTATGCATCCTATTACCGTGAAGGAATTCTGTTCATCCACCTCCCCTCTCATGTAGAGAGCGACAGCCTATTGGGATTGCTGGAGCGACGCGATGAAGTGATCCGCAACCTGCTGAAGAAACATCTGCCGGTGCTGACGGATGTCGCTGTGCTGGTAGCTGACTTGCAGGGCTCTGTGCGTATTTGCACCGAACTGCCACCTGAAGAATATTTTGAGCTCATCAACCAGATATGGGCAACCATGGAACCTATATTCCGCAAGTACTACGGCACTCATGGCAAGCATGTCGGCGATGGCATGGTTTACTATTTTTTCCCTCAGCCTGATTGCCACTACATCTTCAATGCGTTGATGTGCGCACAGGAGATGAAAGCTACCATGCGCAAGATCAGCAAGGAATGGCAGCTGCGCAAAAACTGGATGACTGAGTTGTATCTCAATACCGGCCTGAACGAGGGACATGAATGGCTGGGCATCTTCCACATAGAAACCAAGGTGGAATTCACTGTTCTGGGCGATACCATAAACCATGCCGCACGTTTGTCCGACTTTGCTCGTGGCGGTGCCATCTGGGCTACCAAGAGCCTGCTCGGCAAGTTACCCACCAAAGAGCGGCAACGCGTGAAGTTTGGCATTCGCCGCCAGGATGCGGAGGGACGTGAGGTGTTCGTAAGCTCTTTCTATTCCAGAATTACTGAATTGGCTCATCTCAACGACACGAAACGCAATGAAAAGCTAAACGACATTGCGGCACTGCCGGTGACGGAGATTATGGAGATTGCGGTCTAAGCAGTAAAAAGTTATCGCTTGTCAGGCTGTCCGAATTACCTTGGCCATCTCTTGCTCAACGCAAGGTTTCCGATCAACACGATGTCGGAATTATTGATCATGATTTTTATTATCACCTGAAAGGACCAAGGCCAATTTAAGGCGATCAGGGACACCCAGCTTATGAAAAACTTCTGACAAATGAGCTTTCACCGTCCGTTCTGTAATTGCACACATTTGAGCAATCGTCTTATTGCTCTCCCCGTTTGCCACATGCAATGCAATGTCATATTCGCGCTGAGTGAGCTTGTTAAGCAATCCGTTTGAGGCCTGATAGGCTTTATTTTTTCCTGTTATTTCACCTAATTCTTTTGCAAGCCGGCTAGTCAGCGTTCTCCGTATCCACAACTCACCCTGTTGAACAGCCATAACAACTTGCTTGAGCAGATCTGAACTAATCTCATGTCGACAACACCCCCGAATACCTGCCTTCAACAGTTTCCATTCAATATCTTCAGAAATTTCACCGCTTAAAATTACGACTCTGGTTTTTTTGCATAATCTTCGCAATTTTTCTTCGCCACTGAGATTTTTCAAATCGAGCAGATCAATGTCAAGCAAGAGAACCTCTGGTTCGAACCGCAAAACGTCTTCCCAGAGTGAGCCCAACCTGTCAGTTGTAAAGGAAGCCGCGACAAAATCTTTCAGACCCTGCCTCAGGGAAGCAACTCTATCGGTACTCGGACTAGCAATTATTAATTTATTGATCATTTTATTTAAAGTTGATATGGAATTAACACGAACTTCTGCCTTTTGACAAAATTATCAATTCAACGCGTGAAACTGATCTGAAATCTATGGCCAGTGAAGAATAACATTTTATTTATTACATATTAATTAATATTCAGTTCACGATGGTTTTTATATCACCAGTAAGTTTTTTCTCCAATTAGTCAACCAGGAAGTTTGGCATCAGTGTTTGTCCTATGACAATGCCCCAAATTCAATCCTGTCCTTAAGGACTTCATCAACCAGAACGAGATCAATGCGATCTTCCCCGGCAGAATATCCATAAACCAGTGCAGTATCGCAAAGGATATTGATAAGCCGGGGAATTCCATGACTGGCCTCTGCGATTTTGGCATATGCCGTTTTAGTGAAAAGAGGCGTTTTTCGGCCTGCAATTGCCAGCCGGTGTTCAATGTACTTCTGGACCTCAGCAGTTTCTAACGGCTTGATATGGAAGTCGAACTCGACGCGTTGGGCAAACTGTTCAAGTTCGGGGCGCTTGAGCATGTTCTCCAGTTGCGGTTGCCCAACCAGCATGATCTGAAGTAACTGATTCTTGTCAGCATTGATGTTTGAGAGCATGCGCAAAGATTCCAGCGCTTCGGGGCTGAGATTCTGTGCCTCATCAATAATCAAAAGCACAGTCTTCCCCAACCCATACTGCTCGATTGCAAAACTCTGAAACGCATTAAACAGAGCCGCTCTTGACATCCCTTCATAAGGCAACCCAAAAGCTACCATGATCCATTCCAATAAATTGGGTATATCGGGGTCGGTGTTACTCAACAGGCCAACAGTAACCCTGGGGCCTAAATGGTTGAGCAGATGCCGGATCAACGTGGTTTTGCCACAACCGATTTCGCCGCTGATCACCATAAATCCTGACCTGTTTTTGATACCGAACTCCATCAATGCGTAAGCATAGGTATGCAGGCGGCTGAAATAAAGGAATTCCGGGTCAGGCTGAATCGAGAAGGGTTTTTCTTTCAAACCGTAGAATGCTTCGTACATGTTATACCAATACCCTAAATGAACCGATATTTTCGTTAGGTTGAATTATACTTTGCAATGTACCCTGTTGTCCGCTACCAGGAAGAATCTGATCGTGTTAGTGGATCATAACTGGTAAACCAGTATCCATGCTGAGAATGAGCTGGATTAAGTTTACCACCGCAATTTTATGAAAGGTTACAACCATGCCGAAAGGAGCGATTATATTTCCACAAGTGCTTTGCTTCCTAAGACCCATTCAAATATTAGAAAAACGAGTCGCACGATGACCTCAAAACTTTCAGCTATTGCAGATCATGCTCGACACAGATCTGACTGTTTGCCCAAGATGGCTTCAAAGCCATTCAAGATGCTTCTGTGGGCACTGATCTTGATTGGCATAGCCACCCGCCTCTCTCCGCTTATTGATTTTGATCATCGCCTTTTCTGGCAGTATATGACTGAAGACGGCTATCTTGTGCAAACTGTCGCACGAAATATGGCTCTCGGTCTAGGTATGTCGACTGCAAACGGAGCCATCCCCACAAATGGGGTTCAGCCATTGGCTACTTTCCTGTATGCGGGCCTTTATTTTATTTCCGGAGGATCAAAAGTTGGTGGCATCGTATTAGTGACTCTGTTCTCTGTCGTTGTATCCGCGGTGTTTGCTTATTATGCGTACAAGGTTGCCACGCGTATTTTTTCGAGCCTCAAACACGGGCGTGAACTTGCAATAATCTCCGCTGTCTTGTGGTTTGCTGCACCACACATAATCAGACACAGCATGAATGGCCTTGAAACGGGCCTTTATTGGGCCATGATCCTTTTCACTGTTGATTATTACCTGACCAATATTTCTGATGGAACACAATCCCTTACATTTAGACAGAGATTGGTACTCGGTTTGTTGCTGGGACTTACGTTTCTGGCTCGAAATGATGCGGTCTTCTTTATTGGGGGCTTGTTGCTGGCGCATCTTTTGCTTGGAGACGATAAGGCTGGGGGTGGGCGCCGCCATCGGCTGATTGATTGTCTTGTAGCTGGCCCCATAAGCCTGCTTGTCGCCTCACCATGGCTCATAAGCAATTACGCCCGATTTGGGTCAATCATTCCAATCAGTGGCATTTCGGAATCACGTGGGGCTCATTTTGGACAGAATTTATCTCTTATTCCGGCCAACCTGTTCGACTCGGCTTTCATCTACACGCCTATTCCAGGTTCTATTCAACACACTGTACCTGTTATCTTGATTTCGATCATATGCGTTCCATTAGCCGTCTTGGGATTTTGGTTCTTCGCAGCAAGGCTTACGCTTTCATCACGACGATTTTTTCTCGCAAGTCTCATTTTTGCAGCAGGACTTTCTATTTATTACGGTCTCTTTTTTGGCGCTCCTCACTTTCTGCAAAGATATCTCTCCCCCCTTTCGCCGTTCTTGTGGTTTGCAACTTCTGCGACCACATTGTTGCTTCTGAATATGCTTTTTCGAACCTTTGAAGGGATTCATCGTGCAGCATTTTCTCTTGTACTTGTCCTCACTCTCGGCGCGGCTGCATTTGCCTACTCCGATTTTGTGCGGGGCTACGCCAAGGGAACTGCACAAGAGCACGAACAGGTCGTTAAATGGGTTCAAAAAAACGTGTCTGATTTGCAATGGGTCGGTGCGCCGCAATCTGGCACACTAGGATTTTTTCATGACAGAACAGTCAATCTTGATGGAAAGGTCAACCCTGATGCCCTTCGCTCCATTCTTGAGAAGGGAGATGTACTGGAATATGCCAGGAATTCAAAGATTAATTACATTGCTGACTGGTATGGCATGGCAGACTGGGTAAAGATGAAAAGCGACCCACAGTTTGCAAATGAATTTGAAGTTGTCGTCAGAGATGAGCAATTAAATTTAGGCGTCTTGCGCCGCATAAAGCCTGTGAAATAGTGACCTCCCTTTAGGTGCAGATTGAATCGCCCCCGAATTAGTAGACACCTTTCAGCCTAAAATTAGGGCTACAAAGGAGGTGTTTATGAGCAGCAAGCGTTATCCGGAAGAATTCAAGATTGAAGCAATCAAGCAAATCACCGAGAAGCGTTATCCAATCTCGGAGGTGGCAAGCAGATTGGGTGTTTCCCAGCACAGCTTGTACAAATGGGTGAAGAATTACGGCTTGCCGGAATCGGAACGTATTGAAACGCAGAGCCAGCAAACCGAACTGCGTCGTCTCAAAGCCGAACTCAAGCGTGTCACCGAGGAGCGTGACATCCTAAAAAAGGCCGCCGCGTACTTTGCCAAGGAATCCCGGTGAGGTACGCCTTTATCAAGGCGCATGAACCCCAGTACCCGGTACGACGGATGTGCCATGTGATGGCAGTCCATCCTTCTGGTTACTACGCTTGGCGAGCAGATCCTGTTACGGCCAAGCAGAAAGAAGACCGGCGTCTGACCGGCCTCATCAAGCAGTTCTGGCTGGAAAGCGGTGGTGTCTATGGCTACCGCAAGATTACCGATGATCTGCACGACCTGGGCGAGCGCTGCGGCAAGAACCGCATCTATCGCCTGATGCGCACAGAAGGACTGCGCTCACAGACCGGCTACCATCGCCGACCGGGCAAACGCTATGGTCGCCCCTCGGTGATTGCGCCTAACCATGTACAGCAAAAGTTTGAGGTGATTGAACCGAACAAGGTGTGGGTAACCGACATCACTTACATTCGCACCCACGAAGGCTGGCTGTACCTGTCGGTAGTACTCGATCTGTTCTCACGCCAAGTGATTGGCTGGTCGATGCAACAGCGTATTGATCGGGAATTGGCACTCAACGCTTTGTTGATGGCTGTATGGCGCAGGCAGCCCAAGCAGGAAGTCATTGTGCATTCTGACCAAGGCAGTCAATTCAGCAGCTATGACTGGCAGAATTTCCTGAAGGCGCACAACCTGGTCGGCAGCATGAGTCGCCGTGGCAACTGCTACGACAACGCCGTCGCAGAGAGCTTCTTTCAGTTACTGAAGCGTGAGCGTATTAAGCGGCGGATATACAGTGATCGCGAGGAAGCCAGGGCTGATGTGTTCGATTACATCGAAATGTTTTACAACCCAAAACGTCGGCATGGGTACAATAACCGCTTATCTCCCGTTGAATTCGAGAGACGGCATTTCGAAAGGCTGGAAAGTGTCTAGGAAATCGGGGGCGATTCAGTGTATTCATTCGCAATGAGCGGTATAGAAAAGCGGATTAACGGCATTCAAAAAAGACAAACGGTATTGCGAACAAATTATAGTATAGGCATATTACTTTCGTCGATACGGCTGTTTCTACCTGACTCGCAATCGCCTTTACTGCAGGCTTTGTGTGCTGATTTAACTTATAAATTATTAGTTTTGGTAAACGTAAATGATTGGAACGAATTCATTGCTTTTTTTACCCATGACCCTCAAGTTCTTTGGATTTGAGAGAGCATCATGTTTTCCGTCTCGGCCAAAGGCGGCTGTTTTTCATTACAAGGTACAATTATGTTGAATAACACGGTCAGCACAAAAGTTCTAGGGATAGCTTTTTTCGGCGTACTGCTCGCGGTTCTCAGCCTGACCGCGTGCGGAGGAGGTGGAGGGGGTTCCGTGACGCTGGTCCCTGGTTTAGCCGTCTCCGCGGTGACTTCCCATGCTTCGGGTGTTGCTCCCCTAGCGGTATTTTTCGATGCCACGGGCACGACTGATTTACATTTAACCTCATATCCTACGCAGCCTTTCCATGACCTTCAGTACACATGGAACTTCGGAGATAGTGCGGGAAGTCCTGCTCCATCTGGAACGGTAACAACGTGGTTGGCTGGTTCCCAGACTGGCACAGCTTCATGCACTCCAACCCCTTTGCCGGGATGCAGGAACTATGCGACAGGAGCGATTACTGCCCACGTGTACGAGAATACAGGAACGTTTTATCCTTCATTAACCATATACGATGGAACGAACACGACTACTTATAATCTTCCTGCCATAACTGTTACGGCATTTTCAGGGACGACCTATTGTTATTATTCAAGCTCAGCTTATGGAAGCTGTCCAAGTGGCGGCACTGAATATACAACAAGCGGGGATTTCGTAACAGATATAGGCAATGCCATTACAGCAGGTGCAAGGCAGATACTGTTCAAACGTGGTGATACCTTTACATCTACTACAGGTGCAACTATATCAAAAGCAGGCCCCGGAATTATTGGTTCTTATGGTTCAAGTGGAAGTGCTGTTCCAGTGCTCAGCACATCTGGGACGGGTTATGGAGTTATTTTGAATATGAATTCAGGATCAGACTGGAGAGTAATGGACTTGAACCTAACTGATTCAACTTCTGCTAATACAGAAAAGGGGGTCTATGGCTTGTCACATGTAACTGTGTTGCGGACAACCTTTAGTAATCTTCTGTACGCTACTGAGGCAAATGGTGGTATAGGTGTAAATAATTATTTTGTTGTTCAGGATTCAACGATCGGAACTAGCTCTCAGGGTGGTGGTGCAAGTTATGGTATATATACCACTGGAAATTACGTCGCCACATTAGGAACTTATATCAATATAAATCAAATTGGCACCTCCCATGATATACGGTATCAAGGAGGCAATGATCTCATTATCAGTAACAATAACCTGATAGGTGGGTCTGGTTATGAGGGATTTTTAGTTCATGGAGCGGCACAATATGGGGAAATATCTGATAACACGGTAACACTCATGGGGGGAGACATTAACCCTGAAAGCACTTCATTTGTTGAATATGAAAGTGATTTTATCGTTGAGAGAAATTTATTCCTCGGTGCCGGAGTCGTAATATCGTCTAGCTACATCACGGTCAGAAATAATGTCTTTAACCCAACGACTTCACTGGCAGGTGGTGCTCCAAACGGAGTAGCGATTAGTTGGCCTAGCAAAGGAGGCGCAGACCAATCACCAGAACCTACTGTAAATGAAGTTTATAATAATTCTTTTTATAACAGCACTGCTACATCATTGGGCTTTGCTATTAATATTGGACAGAACAATGCAATGGATACAAGTTGTACTTTGGCGATGAAGAATAATCTGGCCTATTTCCCTAATATAACCTCACCTAACCTGCTTGCCAATACGGGAACATGTGTGATAAATGGGCAAGCGTCCTATACAGATGGAACTTATGGAAACTCATCCATTTCTCAAATCAAAAGCACCTCACCAAACTGGACTAATGGTTCTGGAAACTACACACTCCCAACAGACTTCAAGCCAAACACTGGAAGCTATGCCATTGGTGCGGGCTACTCTACTCCGCCAGCCTTGTGGACAGACTTTTTTGGGGCAGCCAGAACAAGCCCGTATGACATGGGCGCGGTTAACCATTGAAGTTGATATGTTGCCTGTCAAATTCAAGAACAAATTTCTAAAGAGGCCTGTAATCCTAGGGACCTGAATACAGGCTGCTAAGCGGGAGTAATCCGTAATAAACAGTCTTCGTCAAACAATAGATCCGCTTCAGGTAGAAGACGTCTCGTAAGTTCAGCGCTCCGTTCCATATGTTGAATCTGGAATCCGAGCGCGCCGTGATAGGTGGTCACTTCTTCCCTAAGTGCGGGAAGCCGGAATGGTTGTCGAACCCTTGCGGACTGACCGAAACCATCCACTGTACCGGCTATTTTGAAGTCATATGCTAGCAAGCTGCGCGCATCAAGTTTGCTTGCCAGAAGACCAAGAAACGCTTCAAATGATTCCTTACTAATGTATGGGCTCACGCCTTCCATCATAACCAAAACTGGTTCTTGGCTCTTCTCATCCAATAGCTTTGCAAAATTTGGCCATTCGGTATCATTAAGGTCGAGGGGGACATATCTGATGTGATCCGTTGGCCAATGTTTCTGTGCGATTCTTTGCTTGGCGTAGATAGCGTGCGCTTGGTCGCACTCCAGAACCGTAACGCCCTTTTGTTTCAATATGTGCGCAAACCGGTAGGCGCGCGTGTCGCTGCCACAGCCGATATTGACGATGCAGTTGACAGAGCCATATACCGCGTCAAGGAATACCTCATCGTAGTATTTAGTCCTGGCCAAAACATAATGGTAAAAAGGATTGGCCCGCAGTCTTGACATAGATAGCTTGCCGCGCACCATACAGGCCAGTTTCTGTTGAGCCGACAGGAACGCGCCAACAACCGCATCAGGGTTGCAGTAATCCGCTGACTCATAATGCGCCTGAATATGGCGAAGCTGGCCAACGTTCATCATGTTGCTCAGATCAGGAAGTTTCATTGTTTTCGTCTGCCGGTTCAAATTTGAAGTGCAACGCCTAGCGAGAAGGATACCTGACTAGTAGCCTGGTATCCAAAAACGTTTTCAAGGTAGGTTGTTCAGTATTCCATGCTGTTGTGTAACGTACTAAAGGCAATATATGTGATAAGAAAGAAATTCCCACATATGCAAGTTAATTAAGATGCCCAGCGTTCTTGGTGGGAACCGGGCGGCCCCGGCCAGAAGAAGCACTTCACCCAGAGCAAGCCAATCGTCTGAAAAACAATTGACTCCACGCCATTGCTAGTCCGCCACCATGCCTCGGGGTCGTAGTCCTCGGGCCGGGCCGCCAGTACGCCAACGCGAATCCTTTTACCTAATGCCAACTGATAGAGGAGGCGAGAACGGCGCGCGTGAGCACCCGACGAATAAACATCGATCGCATCAAGCTTTATCCCCAACCGCTGCGCCGACTCGCGCAACATTACTGCACTCAGAAACGTGCGCTCTTGCGCCGAAGGCGGGGCGGGCACAACAAGAATCAGCTCGCGTGGCACACCGTGCTGTATAAGATAGTCGGCAGCCATCTGGGCGTAATTGCCATATTTAGATTCGGGCCAATCTGTCGGACCGCCCGTTGTCACAACCCGCGTATAACCTTTCGCCTTTAAAACCTGCACCACCTGGTCAAGTTCCTTTTGGGGAAGCCACCCTTCTATGACAAGAACACCCGCGCCAACCGGGTCGTTAGGCGCAAGGTATGTGTAGATATTACGCACTCCGAACACGCACAAGAGAAAGCCGAGAACCAGCAGAACAAGCCATCCCCAGACTGTTGGCAGCCAAACGTGGCGTTGCCGGAAAAGAGTTATACGAGCCATCATTTTTGGTATTCAGCCAGTACCTTCAGTCTATACGGCTGCACAATGCCACACACACGAAATAGTACCTAACTTCCTTTTGATAATTTGACTTTAACATTGAAGAGTTCAGCAAGCTTCGCGGCCTCTGAATCAATCGAGTGCCGTTCCAAAACACGAAGGTAACCGGCATCGCCCATTTTTTTTAATTCATCGGATGATTTTGATAGACACTCTTTCATGGCCGCCACCAGTTCGTCAATAGAGCCCGCGGGGAACAACCATCCGTTCTCCCCTTGAATCACTAGTTCTGGAATCCCACCCACGTAGGTTGCCAGTACTGGCCGTCTTAAGGCCATGGCTTCAATAATTACTACCGGAAGACCCTCGGTGAAACTTGGCAGCACCAGTCCTCGCGCTGCCAGAATTTCCTCGCGGACCTGATAGCCGCTGAGCCAGCCAGTAATCCTAACTTGATCTGTCAATCCATACCGCATGATCAACGCCTCCACTTCCGCCCTCATCTCGCCGTCTCCCGCGAGCACCAGTTCAAACTCAATACCATTTCTAGCTAATTGATGAGCCGCTTCGATCAGAAGCAGTTGGGCTTTGTCTGCACATAGGCGGCCGACACAGACGAGCCGCGGCGCTGTTGGCGGCGGGGCCGGCGCAATGTCATAAAACGCCTTTTCCAAACCGCAATGAACGACTTTCACCTTGAACCAGTGCGTATGATCGAGCACGCGATAAAGCTGTCCCATTCCGAAAGAACTGATAGCCACCACGAAGGCAGCCCGGCTCACTTTTTCGCCTATGCCGCCAAAGAGCAACTCGTCTTGACCGTGAACTGTAAAACTGTAAGGCGGCCCGCCCAAGGCGTTTGCAAGCATCACAATTTCCGCCGAGTTGTTGCCGAAATGGGCGTGTATGTGCGTCGCACCGAAAGTTTTCAGCCACGGCAGTATGCGGCAAGCCTCGGCAAGGTAGACCAAGTGATAAGGCAATGGGCGTTCCGCTCCCCGCGCCATACGAATCGCCAGCACAAACGCAGACAGGAAACGGCCGGGGGTCGTCAGCAGCGTCAGCGATACTGCCCACACCAGTACGAAAGCACCCTCTTGTAGTACGTAGTGGGTATGCGTCCGCTCTCGCCGGTCTTCTTCGTCCGCCAGTTCGGCATCCCACCCACGCAACGCAACGCGCAGCACACTGAAGCCCTGACGTTCTAGTGCGAGAATTTCCCGCCTGATGAAGGTATGACTGACCTTGGGATACTGGTTGATGACATAGGCGATTCGTGACGGCATGGGTGTGGTCTGGTTTAGTGGGTGGGGAAGCGCTCTTCGAAAAGCAGTCGGCAGTCGTAGCCAGATTCAGCATGGGAAACCTTTTCCTGATAAACAGTTCGCTTTCTCTGCTTTCTACTTGATCCACTCGTATAACGCATATCCTAATGCCGACATTATGCGGTATCGTTCAGCTATACCGCAATCCAGCTTTGACCGAGATAGCTTGCGTTCACGTTAACTTCGCATCATAACTTCAGTGGGAACTCGCGTTTTCATGACCGCTTTACGCTTCGCGGTAGAGGCAATAACAACTTTTTCGCCATTCTTATAAGCATCCGCACCGTGACCTGGCGCCTCTAGAATGCCACTACCCCATTGGCCAGTGGCGACTTATTGATTTTAGCTATAATAGAAAATAAGTGGATTTAAATTGTCTATTAATAGATAACAAACTAATTGGGGAGAAAAAGCGATGGCATTGCCTTCTGTTTCGATGGCCTCCAAGGGCCCTCCGTGTCGCCTTGGTATCGTCGTGCCCTGCTTCAACGAAGAGGATGTACTGCCCGAAACGGCGCGGAGACTAATATCACTGCTGGATGGGTTGATTGCCGAAGAACGCATAACTGCTTCTAGTCAGGTTACCTTTGTCGATGATGGCAGCAGCGACGGCACTTGGATGCTGATCGAAGAATTGGCGAGTGACAGCCCTCGCGTGGCTGGAATCAAGCTGTCGCGGAATCGAGGTCACCAGAATGCTTTGCTGGCCGGCTTGTTCACTACCGAAGGCGATGTATTGGTGAGTGTGGATGCCGACCTGCAGGATGACGTTGGGGTGATTCCGGAGATGCTCGCCCAATACAGCCATGGAATGGACGTAGTGTACGGGGTCCGTAAGGACCGTTCAAGAGACAGCCTGTTCAAGCGCTCCACTGCTCAGGGTTTTTACCGTTTGATGCGCACCTTGGGTGCGGAGTCGGTCTATAACCACGCTGATTTTCGGCTCATGAGCCGTCGCGCTGTTGACGCCCTCAAACAGTTTCGCGAGGTGAACCTGTTTCTGCGTGGCATGGTGCCGCTAGTCGGGTTCAAATCCGCCATCGTTCAATATGACCGATCAGAACGCTTCGCTGGCGTATCCAAGTATCCGCTTCGTAAAATGATCGCCCTTGCGTTGGACGCAGTAACGTCATTCTCAGTGGTTCCGCTCAGGCTCATTACGGTCACCGGTTTTATTGTGTTCGTGCTGAGTACCATTATGGTGGGGTGGTCGCTGTGGATCCGTCTCTTCACTGACCGGGCAGTCCCCGGTTGGACTTCGACCATACTGCCCATCTATTTCTTAGGTGGTCTGCAAATTCTGTGCGTTGGCATCATCGGCGAGTATCTTGGTAAGCTCTATCAGGAAGCCAAAGCACGGCCTCGCTATATTATCGAGAAGCTAGTCTAGTGGTATTCGCTCGGTTCACCCGCTTTGCAACGGTTGGCGCAATTGCAACTGGTATTCAATATCTCATTCTTTTCATACTAGTGCATTGGGTTTCGTCAAATCCTGTATTGGCATCATCTGTTGGCTTCGTAGTCAGTGCATTTGCAAATTATTTTCTTAATTATCATTACACATTTTGCAGTAAAGTGCGGCACGGTCCTGCATTGATAAAGTTCATGGCACTCGCAAGTGTAGGGCTAGTCTTGAACTCAGTTATCATGCAGGTCTTAACCATAAGTGGTTTGCACTATCTAATTGCTCAATTGGGCGCTACGGCTGCGGTGCTTTTATGGAATTTTGCTGGAAATTCTTTATGGACCTTTCGTACTGCCGTCAGCGAGGATGATCGGACCAAATAAGTTTGTAAAACGTAGGTCTCGCCTATATCAATTGTATTTATAGGTATCGATGTTCATAAAATGCACGAACTGGATGTTTGACGGAGTAATTTGAAGTTGATATTGAATTGACCGTCTTTTTCCTGCCCATAATAAGGGGAGGATTTTTGCGCAAAACTAATCAACCCTTGCTAAACTCCTGGCTCATCGACCACCAGCTCCAAGCATCACAGCACATATCATTAATGCCATATTGAGCCTGCCAGCCTAGAATTTTCTTGCAAGAGTAGGCGGAGGACGTCACAGGGCCGACGCACGGCTATTCGGTATGCAATCCGACGTCTGCTGACCAATTCAAATGGCCGCACCACATCGAGGACGCTATAGCCGTATCTAAAATGCTGGTGAGCTTATATGGTCCCTCCCAACTTCATAATTTATCCCAAAACGCTTAATTCCGGCATAATGCCCTTGTTTTTTGGTACGGCATAAATTAATGCGAAGATATTGGCCACTAGGACTTATCGCCTGCTTTGGCGTTCTCTACCTCTGCTCAAAGATTTTGCAAGCTGACGATGCCCTCGATTTCCATGTGATCTGGATCGCCGGAAAGCTTTGGCTCGCAGGACAAAATCCATACGGCAATGAATTTGCGACCCAGTATAGTGCCCTATTCGTGCCTCACCATACGCTCTGGGTGTATCCGCCGTATTGGTTTCCCATCACCACCGCCCTTGCGCTTTTGCCGTTTCCCGCTGCACTAATCTTGTGGAAGACAATCAATCTGGCACTTTTGGTCGCAGCGACACATCTGACGGCGCGGGCCTTCGCGGATGAGCACAAATATTGGCCTGTTTTCCTGCTCGGTTTGAGTTACGCCTGTCTCATGCAATCCACGGCGGGCGCGCTGTCCATCGGACAAACCTCGATCCTTGTTTATTTTGGGCTGGCCGCAATGGTGTTTGGCCTCTTGAAGGACCAGCCCGCGTTCCTGATACTTGGCCTTATCGTGCTCGCGCTCAAGCCGAACTTTGGATTGGTAGCCTTTGCTGCGACTGCCTCACTATCCCGTTATCGCTGGACAATCATCCCGGCTGGCCTTGTCTGCGTTCTCGGTGCCGTTCCGATCTTGATCGGCGGACACATCGTCGCGGAAATGGGCGGCTTTCTTTCAAATCTCGCGAGTTATTCGGTGGAATTTGGCGCCAATACGCCTAGCAACATGACCGGCATCGTCCATCTATTGACTCTTCATCATCCGGTCGCGCTCACCGCAGTTTGCGCAGGCCTGGCAGCGGCCCTCTTTTATAGCAAGCCGCTCAATGCGCAGACAATCAGTCTTTTCGTGGCATCAATTTTTTTTATTGTGCAATTGCACGCTTACGATGCCGTTGCCATCGTCATCGTACTGATGGCGCTGATTTCCGCCCCGGTTACAATTACAGGATGGTTAGTTGCCGCGGGGCTCCTGATCTGTTTCCGTCCTGGCAACCTTGCAAGCGTTACCCATATCATGTCCCCCTCAATTAGCGACTATTCGGGAAACCTCCTGCTTTCCTTGGGATTCCTTGTTATATTGGCAGGCACGCTGGTTTGGGTCGCTCGCCCCCCAAAACTCGCTTCGCCATGACTTCTATTACATCAACCTTCGTGCCTATATTGTTCAATGCTCTCGCGCCGGCAGATTACTGTCTAAAATCCGTCCTCAATCCAATCAGGAATATCGCCTTAACCTTCCCCAAAACGGTTGACACCTCTACCTAACTGACCTCCCGTCAATAGTAGTACTTGCAGTACCTTAGTGAATTCCGGTTAATTGTATTGCGTGACATAATTCCCGGAAACCTGATGTTTCGCCTTTTGCTTGCTCAGGTTACATTGAAATGCTAGATTCCGAACTGTTCCAAATACTAACGCACGCGCTATGCGCAACTTTGAACATCGAAAATGAGCGAGAACAGCTATTCTGCAATTATCGTCGGGACCGGTTTTGCCTCTACATTTTTTCTGTGGGAATATCTTAAACATGCTCCGGCAAACGAGCGTATTCTCGTGCTGGAACGGGGGCGGCGTCTGGATCCTGCAGAGCGGTTGCGGCGCCGCATTGTTCGGGACGATTTTGTGCGGTTCGAAGACGTTGTCATTAACCGGACACCGATGAAGCCATGGTTGCAAAATATAACATTTGGCGGAGGTGTGTGTTGGTTTGGCAACACTCCACGCATGCATCCCAACGACTTTCGCACCCATTCGCTATACGGCGTAGGTGACGACTGGCCGTTGAGCTACGACGACCTTGAACCATACTATGTTGCGGTCGAGGATACGATGGGAATCGGAGGGTCTTCCGCCGGGCCGTATCCGCGATCAAAGCCCTATTCTTTCCCTCCGCATCGATTCAACGCGTTTGACGAGCTGCTCGCAAAAAAATATCCAGGCCTTCACATTCCTTTTCCCAGCGCCCGATCGAGCAGCGTTGGAACGAGGCGCCCCGTATGTTGCGGAAATGGCGTGTGCGAGTTGTGTCCGATCAGCGCCAAGTTCCAGAACGATTTGCATATGGCGCACGTATATGAAGATCCCAGAGTTACTTTGATCCTCGAAGCCGAGGTTGAGCGAGTGGACATACAGGCGGGGAAAGTCGCAGGCGTGCAGTACCGCAAGGGGAGCGAGATTTATGTAAAGACAGACCTTGCCGTGGTCGGCGCACATGCAGTCATGACCCCGTTTATTCTGTTGCGCTCCGGCCTCAATGATCGCGCGCTTGGGCGCTATCTTAACGAGCAACTGAGCTCGAGTGTCCAGATCAATCTGGACGGCGTTGATAATTATGGCGGCGGGCAATCGGTGACAGGGTTGGGCCTGATGTTCCTTGACGGGTCATTCCGCAAAGATAGGCCCGGTTGCCTGACTGAAAGCTGGAACATCCCATGGCTGCGCGCCGAACGGGGACGGTGGCGCCAGCGGGCTGATGTTCAATTTGTTTTCGAGGACATTCCTGATTTTGACAACTATGTTGCCATATCGCGGGAGGATCCATCGAAACCTGAGATCAGATACACAAAACACTCGGACTATATGACAGCCGGGCTGAAATCTACCAGCCGCCTAGTGGAAGAATTGATTGATGGGCTACCTGTAGAGTCTTACACCATTCTTCCCATTGACGGGCTTGGTAGCAACGCTCACATTCAAGGCACGACCCGCATGGGTAAGGATCCAAGTAACAGTGTGGTTGACCGGGATCTCCGGCATCACTCGGTTCGCAACCTGATTGCGCTCGGCAGCGGAACCTTTCCTACCTGCCCGGCCGCAAATCCCACGCTGACTCTTTCGGCGCTTGCCGTGCGTTCGGCAGAACGACTTTTCATTTAAGCGCGATATGAATTTATCCAGGAGAAAGTTTCTTGCGCTAGGTCTTGTAGCCAGTGCCGCACCCCTCTATGCATTGTACGCGTGGCGCTGGGGTGACCCCACGGATATCATCGTTGCAATCCTGAAGCGGCGCGTCGGATACTTGCGCGTCGAACCTGGCACGTTTCGCGATTTTGCCAAGAACTACATATCATCTCGGAAGGAATATGAGCGCAAGCTCGCAACCTTGTCGGCCATCTCTCTTCCGCTACAATTCTTTAGTCCTTACCAGTGGTTTGCTCAAGGGAATGCGCTCCGTCGGCTTGAAGACAATGTTGTTTCAGGCTACCTTCTCTCGACGGATTTTTTTGCCCACAATGCCAACGAACAACGCGCAGTTTCGTACATATCTTTTTATGATCCATATACTAGGCCGTGTGGCAACCCGTTTAACCGCCAGCCATGACAGCGCGGTGCGCCACCCATGCATTGAGCCCATCGGCCATCTAGAACGAAGCCCTGGTATTTTCGTTACAGAAATGAATCTGAAATAAAGTTGGTGAAGTTAAGCAGCTAAATCCTGTTCTGGATCGGTAGGGTCGGCCAAATACACTTCCTGTTTTGCCATATAATATTTTCTTTGCCATATAATATTTTCGTTCCGACAACTTTGGCTGGGAGTTTAGCGCTAAGGCGATATCACTCCTTCTGAGATACATGGATTATGGAGTGAAGCTGACTATTTGTGTTCTGCTATCGATTGGAAGGACACTCCTATTTTTAATTATTTCCAACGATGGTTATTGAAGTTGAAGAATCGTCTTAGAGAGACATAGACTCTGACGCAGTCCGCGCCTAAATATTTGTTCCTTTTACGTAACGGTTGCCTGCCCAACGAACATTTCACCAGCTTATGAATGCCAAAACAATACTTCGCAACAGCATGGCGCGCCTCCTATTTCTAATGGGGTTCACAGCACCAGAGCGGCGTGGCCGTGGGCGTCTCTCGATTGCGACTTTTCACCGTGTGCTCCCGGAAGCCGACCGTCAAGCCTACCCCTTTCCCGGCCTCGTCGTGACTCCGGATGAGCTCGATACGTTTTTAACATATTTCACCGAGCATTTTGATTGCGGCAGCCTCGCGTCTCAGCATGAGCGCTACCTGAGTGGCGAGATTACGGCGCGGCCTCTGCTCGCCCTCACCTTCGACGACGCCCAGCACGACAACTACAGCCACGCCCGTCCGGTGCTCGCGCAGCATCAACTCAACGCCTCGTTTTTCGTTCCTGTAGCAGCCGTCGAACAACAGGAACTCTTGTGGCATGACCGCCTCGGGTTCGCGCTCCTCGCCCTGCTCAAGCAAGCGCATGGCGGGCGAGAGCAGTTGATGCGCATATTGGCCGCGGCCGGAATGCCCACAAGCGACACGCTCAACCTGGTGAGCAAAGTAGCTGAGGCATCGAAGGGACTCACCCTGGAGGCGAGACTGAGCCTTGTTGAGACGCTTGCAGAAGCCGCAGGCTCAGCCCCAGCACCCGGGTTCGCGCGACTCATGACCTTCGAAGAGCTTGCGGAGCTGGCTGCCGATGGACATGAAATTGGCTCGCATAGCATGACGCACTGCATGATGCCAGAATGTGATGATCGTTCGCTTGCCTATGAGATAGGAGAGTCCCGACGTGTGCTGCAAGACCGCATTGGGCAACCGATTGAAACTTTTTGCTATCCCAACGGCAACTCCGATGTCCGCGCCGCCCGTGCGGTCGCTCTAGCCGGCTATCGCCGGGCGGTGACTACCAGATCGGGGAACAATGGACAAGACGCAGACCGATTTCAGCTTTGCCGCTACGACATGGACGCCAAGCGCGTGCAGGATTCGAACGGAACGTTTATGCCCGCCCTTCTTGCCTTCCGAATGAGCGGATTCTATCCCGGTTTGGATCTATAGATTATTACTTTTTGACTCGCCCTCTTATTGCTGCGAATCTAGCAGGAACTCCGCACCAGAATAGCGAAAAATCTGTTGCACTATTTTGTTCAAGTTGCAGACTGACGAACGTCTCCCCTGCCGTTTCCGATTGCCATATACCAACAACAAAAGCCCAATGAACGCACTGTCTACATAGGTGATGTGCTCCAACTCTATCCGAACATCCCTATCTGCAAGCGAAAGACTGGAAAAGCATTCCCGAAGCGGCCTCAGATTATCTTGCACCCATGCGCCTCGCAAGCGGATGATAATCTCACTGCCATTATCGATTAACTCGATAGCTGCAGAATCTAATTCTTGTTCTTCTGGTTTATTCCGATAGATGAACCACGCATAAGGAATTAAGCGCGTAACCAGCAGCCTCAGAAACACCATTCCATCGGAAGCGTAGCGGTGCCAAAGCGCTGGCTCTTCCTTGATCCGCCACAACCATTCCAGCCCGACATTTTGCATCCACACGGGTGCCCGCTTGACCGTGCCCGCCAAAAAGTTCACCACAGCACCGAGGTGACTGATCACTGGAACCAAAATCCGCTCTCTGTTGTGCTCAATCCACGCCTGACCCTTTCGCGCGCCGAGCGAGACCACCAGAAAGTCGGCATTGCTTGCATTGATGCGCTGAATGGTCTCTTCATCGCTCATCTCCTCGATGGTACAGAATCCAGGAGATTCACACCCCACGCAATTCAGCCCCTTACCCTCAAAGGTCAGCCGCCTACATGCCGTTTCGGCGACACCATCGGGTCCGCCGAAGAAGTAGACCGAAAGTGGTTTCCCGGAATCGTTGCGCAACGATTCAAACAGGGTAGAGCCTGCAACGCGGCTCTGAATCGGGATGCCGAGCAAGCGCGCTATCCATATCAAGGGCATACCATCGGCAAGACTGAGATCGCTGTCGATTACCGAGTTACGAAATTCGGTGTCCGACTGAGCCGCAATCAGAAAATTCAGATTAGGTGTGGAGAGAAAGCAAGGTGAACGATTAGCCGCTGCGGCTCTTATACGCTGCTCAGCAGCCACCAAGTTTATCGCATCAAACGGCAGACCTAGAAGACAGTGAACATTCCTGCTGAAATCAGGGAGCATGACCATGCTGCCGGTAGATTTCCTCGATTGCTCTTTTCTTACCTATTAACAGAGCACGCATTTGATATCTACGAAGAAAGCGCCTGAACTCGAGATCGTTGTATCTTGGTTTTCCCTGTAGCGCATTTCTAATCCACCCCCATAAGATCGCAAGGCTACCCAACACATACGGCTTTTCATTCATCCTGTAAATTGCACTCGCAACCATGAACAGCAAGCCGGTCCCCATGAAATACTGGCCGTAGCCGTGACGCATACGCCCGATATATATACTTTGCTGGCTGGAACCCATTGGGCGCAGATGGACAAAACGCAATTCCGGGTCATCCCAGCTGCATGCGATCCAGCCCTTCATCCGGCAGCAATGGCAATCTATTCCATCCCACATGACTTCACGAACAAATCCTCCAATCGCTTTAAAGCATGCAACACGGTAAAACTTTGTCATGCCAAGCGAAGTTTCATCGCCATGCCTTTCGTTAACCAGATGCCCATCTTCTTCGATGTATGACTTGCCGCTACACGTCGCGATGCGCATATTCGCCTTCATTCGTTCCATGAGAATTTCGAAATAGCGAGGCGGTAGGCGCAGATCGAGATCCAGCTTGCAAAGGAACTCGAAGTCGTCCAGGTTAATTGCATCCAACCCTGCGTAAAACGCATCTATAACGCCAGGACCGACTGCACGTCGCCCCCGATCACTTCGGGTCACGATTTCAATCCAGTCATACCGCTTTGCGTATTCCGCCAATATTTGCGGACTCTCGTCCGTCGAACCATCGTCCACGATAACCCACCGCGCAGGACGGATCGACTGCGCAATCACGGAATCCAGCGTCTGTCGCATGTAGACCGCCTCATCGCGACAGGGAGAAATTAGCACATATCCATGACCGGCATTCATGATAGGAGCTTATACATAACTTAAATGATGACCTATTTTTGAAAAGACGGTTAACCGCGCACAGACATGGATTAACACAGATTATTTTATTTGTATTCAATCAGGCGCGCCGTCTTCCCTGCCAGCCTGTTATAAATAAAGTTCAACTGTCCCATCGCCTCGGGAAACTTGCCCAGCACCAAAAACAATGCGCGCCACCAGTTTTCCCTCACGGATCGTTGGCCGCGCATAGCGAGGCGGACAACCTGTGCCGGATAAATCAGTAGTATCGCCATGCCCCAAGTCCCCATTCCGATAATCAGGCAAACAGTAACCAAAGGAATCCCCAATCCCCACATCCAGATGCGCCGCGATTCCTTAACACAATGCCTCTCCAGAGACGCACCGTGCAGATGCGCCCCTTCAGCATAGGAGTATCCGCTGCGCACAGTTCGCTTCCACCACTGACCAAAGCGTGTTATTGCGGCATCGTGCAGTGTCATTTCCTCGCCCAATCTCCATATCTTCCACCCTGCCGCCCTAATACGCACGCAAAGCTCCGGCTCCTCTCCGGCAATCAGGCTATCCCGATATTTTCCCACTCGCTCAAAAGCGTCAGCGCGCATCATTGCGTCACCGCCGCAAGCTTTTGCCTCACCCACTGGCGTATCCCATTCGATGTCGCACAACATGTTGTACACAGAGCGTTCCGGATATCGTTCGCGCCGCCGACCGCAAACTACGGCTACACCGGGGCGTTCATCAAGAAACTGCGCGGCCTTTTCCAGCCAGCCTGGCACAACCTCACAGTCCCCATCCACGAATTGCACATAGCTCAGTTCCGGGGCTGTTTCGCACAAACGTTTGAACCCCTCATTCCTCGCCCTTGCGGCAGTGAATGGAACTGTCATATCCAGTTCGACCACTTCAACCCCAAGGGAACGCGCCACGTCCACTGAGCCATCCGTAGAGCCGGAATCCACATACACCACTTTTTCTGCCAAACCCACAACCGACATGAGGCACTTGCGCAGGCGATCGCCTTCGTTGCGGCCTATTGCCACTAACCCGGCTGGCACAATCGATGTATTTTTTTCGGTCAAATTACAATATCCAATTCAAAGTTCCTTTGGAAGTAACCTGTTTGAAATTTTTGCAATCAATGCGTGTTCCAAGCCATCTCCCCAATTGTGCCAGATCACGATCAAATTCCACTTCCAATCTAGCGCGATCCTCTTCACCCAAGGATGGGCGCTGTCGCATGTGCAATCTCGTCTTGACCGCATCGCGAAATCTTTGCGGAATAAAGTGATGGCGAAACCACATTGCAGGGCCGGAGTCAACCAGTAAGTCGTATAACGGAAATTTGCGGATACGCTCGCTGGATACATTGTCGGGTTTCATATCTTCCACCCAGGTCGCCTGGCCCTGATAACCGATAAATTGGCAGATGCGCTCCAACTCTGCTTGCGGTTCACAAAGCAAGCGATCGAAAAAAACCGGGAGCACAGCATCACGGCCAAACGTTCCGAGATAAGGTTCCAGTTGCAAGGCATAGCGGCCGTAGGCGATCAGCTCTGGATATTTGTTGGTCGCCTCCTTGATGCCGCAGTGATAACCCCCTGTACTCCATTCATGCATGTAATGGGAAACCAGACGATCGACCGGATGGCGCATTACATACACAAAACGCGCATTGGGCAAATGCTTCTTCAGCCTCGCTACGGTTTCCGGGTAAGTTGGAAGTTTAGTGTAATGCGTACTCGCCTCACCCAGAAGGTCGCCCACCGGCGCGTTGGCAAACAAGCCTGAGTACCATGCCATGCCCTTGGCATATTGATCGGCGTCGCTGAAAAAGTTGGGCTCCTTCGGGGTGCACATAAATATGCCTGGCTGCTCGACCAGTTGTTTGTACAACGACGAGGTCGCCGATTTCATTGCGCCGATGATGACGAAATCAGGTAAACGCATCTTGGCAGGCTAGGTGCTCATCACTTGGGTGAGGTATATTGTTTAAGCGGATCGCGCCAGTTTATCCAGATATCTCGCCATTGACGTTCAATGGCGGCCTTGTCTGATCGCCCCAGAAGTTGTCGTGTACCGGATATGATCCGCCCCATCCACCAGAGCAGATTTGCTGCTGTCAGACCCAGCCAGCCATAGGTCTGATAAAAGTATCGGGTGCGGGATTCATAAAAATACCTGGGTACCCGCTTCTTCAGCCGGGTCTGCTCCTTTACCGGCGAACTCCCGCCACGCAGATGCACCACCCGCGCCTCTGGGTTATGCACAATCTGCCACCCTGCCTTGCGGGCACGGTGGCAAAGCTCTACATCCTCAAAATACATGAAGTATCCCTCATCCAGCAGCCCCACTTGCTGGAATACCTCATCTCTCACCAGCACGCAAGCAAAACTGGTCCATTGGGGACGCGCGATTTGCGTCTGAACTGGCAAGGCCACGATGTAACGGCTAAGCAACCAGTCAACCAAACCGGTTTGAGAAGCTGCGATCAACTCACTGAACGGCGTAATAAACCGGAAGCAACTCTCCTGCCCAGCGCCGTCTGGCCATTCAAGACGCGGGCTGATCAGCCCGGCCTCGGGGTAACGCGTTGCTGTATCCATAATAGTTTGTATCGCGCCTGGTCGAATCAGAGTATCGCTGTTTAGCAACAGATAATACTGAGCCCTTTGTGTCTTGATACCAATATTGTTCCCGGCCGCAAAGCCCGCATTTTGGACTGACTGAACGAAGTCAACCTTGCTCCCCGCATCATGCTTGCCTAACCACGCCCGGATGACTTCGGGAGAATCATCACCGGAGTGATTGTCCACCACCACCACACGAGCGTCCATCCCATTTAATTCCGGGAGGAAACTAGCCAGACAATCCAGAACCAAATGCGGGGTTCTGTAATTAACAATCACGCAAGACAAACATTGGTAAGAAGGATTTTTCGGCATTGGCATGCTACCATCTTAATTCGCTGTCTAATAAATAATTGGTGGCCACTATACCTGCTCTCCGAAGAACACATCAAGCGGGGTTCTAAAACTGGGTCAGCCTCAGGAGTCGGAAATTTCTACTTCTGGGCGGTTCTAAAACTGGGTCAGCCGCAAATCGATTAACCGGCTCAGAACAGCTAGAAAAAACGCGGGGGAAAAATGTTGAACGAAAAAGCTCGCTTTGTGGAACGCGCAAATTGTATCACATGCGGTTCATCTAAGCTGGTCCAAATATCAAGCGGACTGTTCAGGGATGACCCTCTACGTGGCTTTATTGAAAATGATCCTTGGGGTGAATCACCGCAACCCTACATCAATGACGAGCAATGGATATTAGTAGGTTGTAGCGATTGTGCGACGCGATTCCACAAGCGCATATTGGCTCCCGAATGGATCGATAAATGTTATACCGATTGGGTTACACAGGAGGCCATGGAGAAATTCCTGGCACCGCAAAATACTCCCGAACATCATTTCAATAAGGCACGGCAGCATGTATCCCATGTATTACGCCTTGAAAAGCTGGCCAAAGGCATTCGTAGAGCTGATGCCGTTCGCGTACTAGACTTCGGATGCGGCTGGGGCGAGTTTCTGGCGATGTGTTCCCGCTTTGGTTTCGAGGGGTACGGCGTCGACTTCTCACCCGACCGACGCAAGCAAGGACAGGTGTCTATTTTTTCGGATATCGATGACATGAGAAGCGAGCTGCACAACGGCGGGGCGGGCTTTTTCCACGCTGCTACGATGTTCGAGGTACTCGAACATCTAGCTGATCCACTGAACGCACTTAAGCAGCTCACCGATTTGATATTGCCAGGCGGTATACTTATTTTGGAAACGCCGGATTGTACCGGCGTGGAGGGTATTCTGAACAAAAAAGACTATCGGGCGATCCATCCACTCAGCCACATCAACGCATTTACTCCACAGAGCTTGCGCCGGATCGCTGAGTCGGCGGGGTTTCAGCCCATTAATAGGGGCGTGGCACAAGTTACATGTGATTTGAAAAGTGTAATAAAGACCGAGGTAAAGCGCGCTCTCGGAAGGTTCCTCAACCCCACAACACAACAGTATTTTCGCAAGGTGTAAGGTTTGGGAGGCGGCAGTGTCGGCTATTGCCTTTGAATGGACCAATAGTCAAAGTTGTAAAATTCAGGTCAGGAAGGAATAGTCTCATTTTATCTCTCCGGGCGCACAAAAGTGGAACTTGGCGAAGGGCAGCAATGTGCTAACCGTTACTTCGAATGTTCCAGAAGCCGGGCTAACCAACCTGAATACACAATTTACTCCCAATCATGCGTTGACGTATGATGCGATCGTTGAGTCATCAACTTAGGAGGATGCAATTTGCCGCCGGAAATTGTAAATCTGGACATGGCGCCCGACTGGTCCTTGACGCGCCAAGCTATTCTCGGAGACATGGGCGAGCCGTTGCTGCGCTTTATGCGCGAAGTATTCTTTGGGCGGGTAGCCTCTTCCATTGATCAAAAAATCGTATCTACGGCCTTGGCACTTGGGTGGATAACGAAAGGCAATAATGACTATTGGAAATTGACGTCACATGGTGCGAAAGTCGCCGATTCCGCGCGCGAGTATTGCAATTGGCTCGATGATAAGCGCGGATTGCCGGCTAAGATTACCGAAAAAGAAATTTCAGGGAAGGCAGTTCTGGATATCGGTTGTGGATTTGGACGGCATGTATTCTCGGCATCGCGTTGCGCATTGCTCGCCGTTGGTTTGGAGGCTGAGCAGGCTTATCTTCAAATGTCTTCTATTCTGCGCTTTCGCGAGGGTATAACCTCAGCTTTTTTTGTGTGCGGCAATGGAGAAAAAGTACCATTTGCCGATGGTGTCTTCGATATCATCGTCTGCACACGAAGTTTGCAGTACATGGATGCATCGATTGTTGTCCCCGAGATAGCGCGGGTGCTCCGAGTCGGTGGAAAGTTATACCTAACTGTCCCCACATTTCAACAATTTATTCTCGATATGATATGCAGACCACAGCAGCCGCTTAAAATACGAGACAAGTTGGGTCTTGCTAAGAAAATGATTAATTCCATAATTCTAAGCTGTACGGGGAAGCAACTGTTTCGGCGCAAGACGAAAAGTACAACCGGTACATACGCTTTGCTTACCACCCGTCGGCTCATCCGGATAATGGAATGCGCGGGCCTGAAGCTCGCTAGTCGATCGGCTCCGGAGGGATTGTTTGTAGTCGAGCGAATTCGCTGAATCCGGAAGCCCAGATTTATCGCTTCGGGCGCGCGACAGAACCAGCCGCGCCCGCAATTACGCATCTCATGCCGCCCTTACTCATGCTGGCGTTTACGCTTGCCCAGTAAGCGAAAACAAGTTAGCGCAGAATACGTGGCGCGAACAAAATCGAACCGTCATTCAAAGGCATCCTGTTCAATGACAATGAATCGGTGCAGAAGGATGAACTTGAACATCAAATGCTCGCTGCCTGACATATCCGGCTATAAGCCAACCATATTCCACTTATAACTATTTCTTACGATGTCCTGCCCATATATATTGAGATTGATATAGAATAATTATTGCCTAGAAGATGGCATCAATTTCCCACTTAAACAAAATAGTCAATGCCCGAATATTTCCGATCCCTGATTGTTATCCTGGCGTTGTCATCGGTGTTTTTTGCTTTTGCAGGGCGGCCAGCCTCGGCCATCATCGGAAGTCTTCATTTTACAACAAGGCGAAACCTTTGGTTTGGCTTAACCTTTGTTGCATTTCTGGCCCACAACTTTTGGGTATATGCATTTCTCGCCATACCGATGTTGATTTACTCATACAAGCACGAAACCAATCCGCCCGCATTGTTTTTTTTCGTCTTGTTCGCTTTGCCCATTGGCTTTGTTCAGATTCCCGGGATGGGCTTGATCAACTTTTTATTTGAACTTTCTCACCAAAGAATAATGGCACTGGCAGTCCTGTTGCCCGCATTTTTTTCCCTGATCCAAAAAAGTGAAACTATCTCGTTCGGTCGGACCGGTCCCGACAAGGTATTGGCCACTTATCTGCTGCTCGGCATCGTGCTCTACCTGCGCGACAACAGCGTAACAAATACGACGCGTATAGCCCTCAATCTGTTCATCGATGTCTTTCTTCCCTATTTTGTAATCAGCCGTTCGCTAACGAATCTTCAAGCCTTTCGTGACGCCCTGCTGAGCATTGTGCTTGCAATCATGGTGCTTGCACCGATTGCCATGTTCGAGTTTTCCACGCATTGGCTACTCTATAGTTCTATAAAGAATGTGCTTGGACTTGAATCTGCGATGACCGGATACCTGGGCAGGGAGGGAAGGATTAGGGCGATCGCCACCGCCGGGCAGCCCATCGCACTGGGCTACCTGATGGTGGTGGCGATAGGCTTTTACTTGTTTCTGCTGCGGACAATCAGGCGAAAGCTTGCCCGCCGCATCGGCATGGGAATATTGGGCGGCGGATTAATCGCCGCGTTGTCACGCGGCCCTTGGTTAGGTGCAGCCTCCCTGATTCTTGCTTTCGTTGCCACCGGCCGCAAGCCGGCCGCCCGCTTGACGGGTTTGGCGCTAGCGGCAATGCTCACCCTGGCTGTCATTCCCATGCTCCCCGGGGGTGAGAAAGTTTACAATTTATTGCCCTTTATCGGGACAACGGAAAAAGGGGGAATCGATTATCGCGAAGACCTGATCACTAACTCGATGATCGTAATTCAACGCAACCCATGGTTCGGCTCTGTCAATTATTTGGATACGCCTGAAATGCAGGGTTTGATAGCAAACCACAAGATTGACGTAGTCAACACCTACGTCCAGATAGCGCTGGAAAGAGGGTTAGTGGGACTAGGGTTGTTTGTCAGCTTTTTTGCATTAGTGCTGATAGGCGTATACCGAGCCATGCGCTCAATTTCTGACAAAGACAGTGAAGAACACCTGCTTGGCCGGGCATTGCTATCCACGCTATTGGCCATCCTGCTGATCATAACGACAGTAAGTAGCATTTCGATCATCCCAGTTGTTTACTGGTCTGTTGCTGGGCTGGGGGTGGCTTACACTCAGATGGCGCGAAGGACGCAGGCGGTGTATGCCGAGGACAAAAGGCAGCAGACTCATTAATCTGCATGCGTGCAACCTTTTATTGACCACAATTAGCGGAGGCAGAATGCGAGTATTGATATTAGCTGATTCATGCAACCCGGAATGGCCATCCCTGCCAGCCGTTACTTATAATGCGGTACGCGCAATAGCAGAGCTCGCAGACGTCACCGTCGTTACGTCTGTGCGAAACCGAGAAAACATTACCAAGCATGGGTTTGGAGCTGCAAACGTTGAATACGTTGATACGGAATACATCGCCGCTCCTATTTACAAGTTTACCAACTTTATCAGGGGCAATGAGGGCGCTTGGACCACAGTGGTCGCACTTAACTACCCAAGCTACATTGCGTTCGAACGGGACAGCTATCGCCGTTTTCGATCACAACTACAAGCGGGTGAATTTGACCTGGTGCACCGGATGAGCCCAATGTCGCCGACCACGCCCAGTTACATTGCCAAGCGGCTCAAACATCGTCACAACATCCCATTCGTCCTCGGGCCAATCAATGGCGGGTTACGCTGGCCAACGGAGTTTCGCCAGGAACGCAGGAGCGAACGGGAATGGTTGTCCTATCTCAGAAATGCCTACAAACTGTTGCCTTACTACGGCAGTACATATCGGGATGCCACGGCAATCCTTGCGAGCTTCTCTCACACGGTAAACGAACTTCCCGAGCAAGCTCGACCGCGCATCATCGACTTTCCGGAGGTTGGCTATGATCCAGAGCTATTTTCCAGCGTGACGCATCGGGAAACTGGAATGGAGAAGATGATACTGGTCGCTGGCCGGCTAGTGCCCCTCAAGTTGCCCGACGTGACCGTTGAGGCGTTTGCGCGCAGTCCGACCTTGCAAAAGCATCGCTTGGTCGTGGTGGGGGATGGCCCCCTAAAATTCCAGATGGAGCAACGAATCAAGTCTGCTGGGCTGTCGGAACGCGTCACCTTCACCGGAAATTTGAGGCAAGCAGAGGTAGGGGAATGGATGCGCAAAACAGACATCTTCTCTTTCCCAACCATTCGAGAGCTCGGTGCCGGGGCATTGATCGAAGCAATGGCATGCGGCATGGCATGTGTCACCGTCGACTATGGCGCACCGGCGACCTTGATCACCGATGAACTGGGGGTAAAGGTGCCACTCGGAGACAAGGAAAGCATAACCGTCGCCGTGCAACACGCTTTGGAGGAACTGGTCGAAAACGAGGAGCGGATTCGCACCCTCGGCAACAATGCGCGCCAACACGTTGAGAAGTTGTTCACCTGGCAGGCGAAAGCCAAATTCACACTCCGTGTGTATGAATGGGCGCTGGGTCGCGGAGAAAAGCCGCACTTCTGGGATCAGAACATGAGCGCTGGACACGACCTTCTGGATACTCCTTGAATTGCCTGCTAGTTTGCCAGCGCAGTTGCCACAAGCGAGTCCTTGAATTTATTTCTTAACATCAAGGGGGCAAGAAGCATTCTCGCCAGCTTGGCCCTTAGTGTCGATCCAGACAAACTGAACTGCGTGTATGTAACCGCAATATCTTTAAAACCTCCTTGAGCGATCTGCCATGATAAGTGTTCAGCGGAGTATTCGAATGGGTGGCCAATAGATCGCCCTCGCTCCGGAATCAAGAAATGATCAAACACGGGCATCCCCAGCATGAGCCTGATTACATTCCTGAGTTGATATAGATTTGGCTTTGTCATGAAAAGCAAACCACCCGGCTTCATCCAATTTCTAATCTTGGAGAGTATCTGATGGGGAGGTACCGGCAAATGCTCCACCACCTCACACATGATTACTACATCGAATTGATTTCGATCTGGCAAGTCATCGTACAACAAATCACAAACCCGAAAGTCGCAGCCATTCCTCGCCAGCGAGTCCTTGTACTTGTCGTTTACATCAGCGACAACCACCTTGCACCCTAGCAGCGTCTTTATCAACAGTGAAATCTGACCTCCACCTATTTCCAGAACATGGAGCTTTGACAGATCGCCAAAATAATCAAGATTCGCCAGCAAGAGTTTCAGGGTATTGAAATATCGGAGGCGTTCGCGAATGTAGTAATCGTCCTCCTCAAAAAACTTGGAGTTCAGGATGAATTCCCCGTATTTTTCATTGAATACGTTTTTATCTATCTTGCTCACTTTTACATTGCCCTAAGTAAATGTAGCATATGTTGAGACGTATTCATTTTCCACCAGAACAATTATGCGTTTTCGTCGCTTACAGTATTCGTTGAAAATAGCCATCTGGGCATTGAAATGAATATCCTAATGATATTAAAGCGCGACTTCTTTAATTCGACGCTAACATGCTTGAAGACGCGAGCTTTCTTGATAAAGAACATAGCAATGCAAAATTCATCATTTTTATTTCGACACATGGTCTATGGAAACCAGCCAATCATACTGGCGATACGATTAATAGCCCAACCGAGTATTAGGCCATATGCCAGCCATGGCAGAACTCGTAGTTCACGCTTCATGTCAAATAAGTTTAGTTTAATCATAAGATAAAAAACCATGGGTAGCGTAAACAACAAGTTGCCTCCAACCACCCAAAGTGCCCCATTGAGGCCATGCCACGCAAATGCGATCGGCATCAACCCATAAAGAGCAAGCGCCTGAATGCTTATAACAGGAATCAAGAGTTTCGGCTTTCCAAGTGCCAGAAAACATTGTCCTGCCGCCATGTACCTCATACTAAATAGAGCGATACTGAGTATTTCCAGCATGTCACCGGAGGCGGTATAACGCTTGTCATATAGGCTATCAATCAGTACATGTCCCGAAAAAAAAAGAAGGCCGGTGGCCAACAGGGTAAGCACATCGAGCGGTTTGCGAAACCTGTAGTAGGTCTGTTTTAGCATTTCCGGCCGCTCGCGAACCACCTCGCTCAGCGCTGGAAAGGTAACATTTCCTAAAAGACTGGAAATCATCTCTCGCAGGGAATTAATCATGAAGAATGCAATCGAGTACATCCCTAGAATCTTAGCGTCGGTTAACCAGCCCAAGATTAACCTATCGCCGCTGTTGGCGAGAAATCCGAGAATCGAGGTAAGGAAAATCCATTTGCCGAAGTGCAATATTTCATGGACAGAGGCTGGATCCCAATGAAACATGTTTCTTTCCCCAGGCAGCATGATGTTACTGAGAATGACCCTAAGCAGACTGGAAATCAGCGATCCGGCGACCAAAGCCCAGATAGACCTGTCCAAGAAACCCCAAGTGACCATGAAAGTAATACCGGCTAGCTGACAGATCATATCCATCAACGTGATCCTGCCTAGTGCCAAATTCCGGCTGGCTGTTGCCAATTTTGTTGATTCAAATCCACTGATAAGCACATTAACGGCCAAAGTCGCGATGATATAAGGGAGCACAGGTTCTGCGTAGACGCTTGACACAGGCAGGAATTGCGTGACAGCAAGCAGATGGAGAGCGAAGGCTATAGCTATCGCAACGGTGAAGATGAGTCCTCCCCGAAATATCTGTACCGTCCAAACCGTGTTGAGGAATACAGGATCGTGGCCACGCGGGCTTTGCACGATGTTAATACGAAGGCCAAGATCAGAAAATAAATTCAGGCCATACAGAAATACGTTCGCCAAGGCCATAATCCCGAACATTTCCGGTACCAGAAGACGTGTCATGATCAGATTGCTGCCCAGGCGCAAGACCTGGCTGGCAAAGTAACCAAGGATCGTCCATTTTCCAGCCTGAAGAACTCGATGACGCAGAGAATTCTTGGATTTATTCCGTTCTAAGTTTACATATTCCATTTTACAAAGATACCGAGCAGATGATGGCGCGCATGCGGTCTGAAACAACCTGCGAAAATACGATAACTTGCCGTTTCAGCGTTCATGAATTCGGGTTCCTGCATTGGCGGTATTGCACCAAGTGTGTAATCGACACACGTACAGCAGCCGGCTAGCAGGCCGTTTCCGGGCAAACAAGCGAGCCAGTATGAGTGCTGCCAAGTCATAATACTTGAGAAATCATATAACCCCTCTGCGCACTGCCGTTCGAATTATTCAAACTTTATGCGATATCACATGACATTCAATAATCGTTCGCCGTATTTGCTGCGCCATCAGTCAATAAATAGGTCGACTGAGCACTTCATAAATTCAAGAAGAATGAGAGATTGATTTTCCGCAGGTAATAAACAAAATTATTCGTGCGCATCTTTAGCAAAGCAAGTGAGATGACGTGATTTCCGGCTTACCATGATTCTGGAGGGAGTGATGACCTTACGCCTTATTGAACACCGTCCCTATCAGATTTGCCTTTGACAGATGGCGAAGGCTATCCTCGATTTCACGCTTGGAAGACATGCCATTGGCGACCACCATCAAGATGCAATCTATCTGGGGTATGACAGCAATGGCATCATCGCTATGCAGCAAGGATGGCAAGTCAAAGATGATAATGCGCGATTCGTAGCGCTCGCGCAGTTCCTTGATCAGGCCTGCAATCTTTTTTGATGAAAGGGTTTCCGATGGGTTGCTCACCGCAGTCATGGTCGGCAACACGACCAATCTCGGTATGCCTGGATTGACGAGAATCTCGGATAGTTCAAAGTCTCTGTCCAATAGATCATTCAGAGACCTCTTCATGATTATTCCAAGATACGGACCTATTCTAGGATGACGCAGGTCAAAGTCCACCAGCATGGCGGACTTGTTGGTTTTCTGGGCTATGCTCATGGCGAGGTTGATGGCGACCACCGTTTTACCAACCCCAGGGGTTGGTGAAGTAATGGCCAGTGTGCGCCATCCATTCTCATCCATTTTTTGCAAAATCTGCGTGCGCAGAACATCGAAGGTCAGGCTCGTTGGATCATTTTTGTTCAATGCAAATATGCGATTTTGTTCCAGATGTTCAGCCCTCAACCTGACCACGCGAGTCTTGTTGTAATTGACTTCTTCCAGTGCATCAGCAGACTGCTGTGAACCAGGCGCAATCTTTGCACTTCTGTTGGTTGTCTGCGCATGGACAAATTGGCTGGCTTCGTCGGCATTCTGATGTTTGGCTTTTTCTATGGCCTGTTTGATGCGTTCCATTCTTTACCTCTGCTAGAGTATTTCAGATGTAGGTTTTACAAACTGCACAAGCGGTGAATCCGGCACACTTTCAGTATCTGGCAAATGGTTTCATCAGCAGGATATCCAGAGGCATGTACAAGAAATTCACCGCAACGGCGATTGCGATCACAACGCAAACGGTTATGACGATCGCCAACTTGATCATGCGATTTCTTCGCACTATCTCTTCCTGAATGAAAAGATAGGGAATCACGACCAGTGGTCGATAACCCAGCACATGCGCCAGTGCATCCGCGCCACGAACCTGAGGATCGAATGATGCCATCATGACAAGAGCCCCAACCGACGACGCAATGGCAAAGAAAAATCCCAACGCAATAATTTTCACACGATTGGGTTTAAAGATTGTATCGGGCTTGATTGGCGGTTCAAGCAAGATAAAGCGCTCTGATCTGTTCTCATTTTCCAGACTCTGGGAAATTTGCGCATTGACCTGCTTGGTGTGGATTTCTTCATACCTTTTTTGCGCATCATCACGATCACGAATCAGGGCATCAAGCTTCTGCTCCACTTTTGAAGTCAGCGCCATCGCACGTTCATTCTGATCCAGTTTCGCTTGCAGCGTTTTTTTCTGTTCTGCAAGGGATTTCAATTGGGCTTTGGCAGCCGTGATCTTAGCCTGTATCTGATATATGGCCGGTGTAGCTGCAGTTTCCGGAGTATTCTCTGATTCTGGAGTTTTGGCCCCACTCTCCAACGCATCTATCTTGCGCTTGAGTTCCCTCATGTCTGGGTAAGATTCATTATAGGTCGCCAAAAGCCTGGTATATTCGGCCTTGAGCGCCGGTAACGATTGGGGCGTATCACCACCTATGCCCTGCTTGGCAGCGTCAAGATCAGCCTGCAGAGATTGAAGTTTGTCTTCTGCGGCGTTGTAATCACGTTCTACGCTACGAATATCGTTGTCTAGACTCGTCATCATGCCCATGCGCATACCCGCCTGTTCAGGCAAGCTTCCGCTATTCTCTTGCTTAAAGTCAGTAACAAGCTTATCGAGACGTTCAACTTCAAGTTTTAACTTGTCCGATTCCTGAGTAAGGAATGCGGTAGCCTCCGTTGCCCCCTCAGTCCGCAGTTTGACATTCCAATCCATAAATAGTGAGGTGAGATCCTTGGCGACTTGATAAGCAATATCCGGATTTTTATCTTCGTAAGAAAGTATGAATGCGATCGTCGGTTTACCCCGCTGGTCGCTAAACAGTTCATCGGAGCCGACCGGTTCAACACCGATGCGCTCACGCATCGCATCAAGCAATTCAGAGCTGGTCAGGGAACGCGAACTTCCCCTGAACAGATTGTACTTGTTGGCGATTTTCAACAAACTATCACGAGTCATCACCCTTTCCTTGATAACACTGATACGCTGATCAATTTGGGCTTGGGTTTGACTTTGAGTTGTAGTCGGCTCCAACAAGCCAGCAACCTTCTGCGGCTCAACCATGATCGTGCCGGTAGCACGGTAAGTCGGTGGTATAGCGAAAGAGACAATAATTGAAATCAGTAATACCGCCATAAAAATACCGATCAGATAAGGTACGCGGCGGCGCATGATCATCAAATAATCGCGCAAGGTTAATTCATATTCAGTAGCCATATCATTGCTTTACGTTAAGTTCACAAATCGGTTTGTCTGTATACGAGGGAAATGCCGAGTAAATTTGACAAGCCTCTACCGGCTCCAACTTGCTCTGTCGTATTGTACGAGTAGTATGTTCGCACCATCCAGGAGGAATTAAGATCATGCTGCAGCCATGCACCCGCGGTTCTGTAGAAAATATCATTGACCAACCAACTCTTTTGGTCTGTCAGATCAATCCCTATTTTGCTGTTATCGCTTAAAGCATAGCTCCAGTTCCCCTTGATTCGATCAACAACGACAAAATCACCCAGTCCGGTGGGCGCAGCCTGACGACCTGCAAACAAAACCAGCCCGGCTTTCTGGCCGGTGAATTTCAATTCCGCCGTCGCTTGATTAGTCGCGGCTGCGCCGCTTAATTTGATCTTACCCGCCTGCAGGGTCCCCTCCAGATAGTCGGATGCTCTCCAGTTCCAACCAAATAAGCCATTGGCAAAATAAGTGTGTGCGATTGCCGTCTCTGAGTCAGCATACGTCGCATTTGCGAAAATCGCACTGTATTCACTCAATGAATAACTCAACTTCGCACCACCCGACGGGGAGACATAGTCTGTGTAAGCGCCCCCGCTATAGGATACGTCTGTATATGCCCCGTTCATTGAGAATGTGCTGCGTTCGCTCACTGCCTCACTCCAAGTTCCGGATGTTGTGCGGGTAAAGCGGGTACTGTCAACAGCATTCGGGCCGGTAATATCAACCTCGGCAGTACGTGTCGAAAGTTCATCATATTTGACGGCGACATCAATTTCGCCCAATTTTATCTGACGCCGCAAATTAAGAAACACGCTTGGGTCGTTACGATTCTCGTTAAGCGTTGTGTTTGACGAGCGGGCTATGAGCAGGTCCAGCACACTACTCAGTTCATACGCGCCATCCGCTTTCTTGAGCGTGTAGGTTGGCTCTAAAAAGCCCTGCCATATACTTTCCTGAATGCCCGTCGACATGGCAGGATTGGAATTATACTGCGTCGATATTCTCACCGATCCGCCTTGCTGGAAGCTATCAGCCCAACCGTGTCCTGAGTAGAACGCAAGAGTAATCAGTAAGGTGAATAATTTGATAAAGCGTCTTGTGTCCAACGAATTTTCTCCATTTACTTCTGGTGGCATTCCTCATATTTCGTTTCAAAAGCAAAAAATGAAAGTGATCTGGAGCGCATTCACGTGCCACACATCTTCATTTTTTATCCATGGGATAAAATCAATGCCGGGTAACTTGATGTAATTTAAATCAATCAACTAACTCATTCAGGGAACCACAACGGTATCGCCCGCCTTGAGATAGATATTTGACGATATATCCTTGCCTGAAACAATGTCCTTATAATCTACAGGATATATTTTCGTGGTATTTTGTGCTCCTTGACGAATCACCTTAATATCAGTTTCATCAGCGAATTTATCAAATCCGCCCGCCAGGCTGATAGCCTGTAACACAGTAGTAGGGCCACTAATGATCAAAGGCCCGGGCTTGAGGACCTTGCCAATCACGTAAGCGCGATTTCCGTCTATCGCTGCAACCACGACAGTGACGACAGGTTCCGGAAGATACTTCTTCAGTTTTTCAGTAATACGCGCTTCGGCTTCAGGGGTACTAAGGCCTTCCACATCAACCCGGCCGGCCAAGGGGAGTGTAATACTGCCGTCCGGCAAAACAATTACCTGCTTCTGCAAAGCATCTTGATGCCAGACCGAAACCATCACCGAATCTCCTTCATGGAGCCGATAGACATTCGGATTGACCTCCGCCGCAACAGCAAGCTCTGACCAAAGGCTTGCGAATAGCAAGGAAAGTGAAAAAACCAATAATCTGTTCATTGTTGAACATTCCTTTTCAAATTATGCTAAAACTCGTGCGGGTGAACTTCTAAAATCACGTATCCAGGTTGTTGGGTCGGACCATATTCCGGCATCCTCAGGAAAACCCTGTCCAAGACTATCATGATTGAGCCAGCTGACCTATCAGCCAATGCCGATCCTTGCTTTGCACTGCCTGCAACAGGGACATGATGAATGTCTGCTGGATTTTGTAGGAATCCTGCTCATCATTGGATATGGTAGAAACGCGAAACAGAAGGCCATCAGGCACCTTCCCGCTCAACTCATAGTTGAGTGTCGCCGCCTTCTGCTCGAACCAGCCGCGGGTAATGGAATCGCCCATCCTGATCCAATAGGTGATCGGTTCGATGCGAGTCTGCTTTTTGGCGACCAGATGCATTACCGGTATTCGCGCGATAGTCGTGTCGACAAAGGTCTTGGTCAGTTTGCCCACATCAAAGCCACTTGAAAGATAGCAGACCTCGGGTCTGTGGACTTGTAAATCCGTTCTCTGATCCCTGCCATAAGCAATCGAGAGCATGACCCGCTCCCCAAGGTTGTTGATGTACACGCGGGAAAGCGTCTGGGAGTATAGCTTGCTGATTCCAGCCTTCACTTCCGGATCGATAATGAAGGATACAGCGGTCGGATCTATCTTCCAGTCGTCAAAGTCACGTGGGATCATATTTTCCAGATCAATCTGGTTCTGTTGATCGGCCAAATCGACGGATGGCTTCAAGATCATTGTTAAGGCAGCAGATGACACCATCAGCAAGCCCATCATGATACTGACCATAAATGGCTTTTTCATAGCGTTGGTTGCACCGAATGTTTTGAACGCGATTTCACGATCAGTCTCAAAAGTTTATCCACGCCCATGATCAATATCAGTCCACTCAAGAATAAGACCATTCCGGCAAATTCATGCAAGAACCCCTGCCCGGCCGCATCACCAAAATAATAAGTAATAAGTGTGAGAGAAATGACTCGTATTACGTTGGCAGAAAACGAGATAGGTATTATCAAAATCGCTAACGCGACGTTTCTGAAAACGGAGCTGTAATGGACTACATTCAAATAAAACAAGCCTAGCGATTCAAGCGTCAACAATGTTTGCAGACCTGCACAGGCATCTGCAACGAGGAGTTGATATTGTCCGATCTGCAAAATGACACCATCTCGCGCAATGGGATAATTTGCCCAATATAATATTTGTTCTGTCACATAGGAGACGGCCATTTTCATTGGCATGGTGAGCATGATGACAAATGTGCCTGGCAAGGGAATCATGAACAGCATGAAGAACAGGGGAAACCAAACAACCTTAAGCGCGCTGGCGCCGCGTTTGATCAACAGGATTGCAGCCAGCATCCATATCAGAGAGCCCACTTCAAATATATATACTTCAAGTGCGCGGCCGACAATATAAAGTATGAGTCCTATGGCAAAAACCACCCACCCGGTGACAGAAGGATGATCGCCCTCGCTCTTTTCCATCATGAGCGGCCATTGTATATAAATAAGCCAAATTGACAGAGCAAAGATAATCGGCCCTTGCATTTGCTCCTCTGTGGCCCACAGGCCACTGAAAAGACGGTAGAAGGTGGGGACATATAGCACCATCAGGCCGAGCAGGACAGGCCACCATTCTGGCATGGCTGCTTTCAAGCCCGGCAGTCTGGTCGAAAAAGTTGACATGGATGACAGCTCTGTTCTAGTGACTGCCTACAGCTGATGCCGCCTGTCCAGCCTGAGAAGCTGCCAGTGCCGGTGCCGGCACCGGAGCAGAAGCTCCGAGATATTCAATTTTGGCCATCTGGCGTAAGTGCGTCATCTCCGTATCGAATATTTCTTTCTTCTTTTTCTCGACCAAAATCTGCACGATCCTTGGCTCTGCATCTGCCGCCGAGACTGGGTCATCCTTCATGTCAGCGATAGCGACTATCAAGTTGGTTCCACCCTCATTGATAACGAATAATTTCCCCTTCGACATGGACTGCAACCTGACCGCTACCTCCTCAGGCAGTTGTGAGGAATCCCGTGACCCCTGTCCAGCCTTGTAAGTCACACCATTCTTCACTAGCCATGCCTCGATACTATCAAGCGAGTTCGCAGAAGCCATGGCTGATTTGAGGCCATCGCTCATGTCTTTGCTGGCGATAGCCAAAAACTTCATATCGAACTGCTTGCGATGGGCAAATAGTTCAGGATGCTTCTGATAGTAGTCGTCAATCTCGACTCTTGACGGCCGTTGGATCTTGCCCATTATTTGCTGAATATATGCCTGAGCGATGATCTGCGCTTTAGCATGCTCTATATTCGCTAAAACAGCTGGAGAGCGATCCAACTTGTCGCGCATCGCCTCCTCGACAAGCAGTTGTCTGTCAATGAGTGTTTCCAATAATTTATTGCGTGCAATCTCCTGCTGGGCAGGCGGGACATTCGCTCGATTGAGCTCATCATTGAGCTGAAGTATGGTGATGTCCTCTCCATTCACTCTTGCCAAAGACTGTCCGCCCTGCTTGTTCTTGCTTCCGCAAGCAGTCATCGCAACAGCGGCAACCAACATCAAAACACCAGCCAGTAGCCATCTGCATGGCACGGATTTTTCGGTCTTTACAAAAGACCATGCTTTAAAATCAGTCACGATACTTCTCCTTAATATTTCTTTATTTAAATTCCCATCAAGAGGAAGACGGAAATAAAAGCCGCAATCACTCCACAATCACTCATCCCAAAACCTGCCAAGCCAGCATAATACATGCCTCAAAACTACACATCTATATGGTAGAAGTCAAAGTACCTTAGTACGCATTATCCCGGCGCAGCACCACAAACACAGTTCGCATGATAATCCACAGGTCCAGCCATATTGACCAGTTTCGCAGGTAGTGCAGATCGTACTCAATGCGCGCCTGCATTTTCTCCAGATCCTGGGTCTCGCCACGCAACCCGTTTATCTGAGCCCAACCGGTAATCCCGGGCTTTATCTTGTGGCGCAGCATGTACCCCCTGATAAGTTTGCGATAGAGTTCGTTGTGAGCTACCGCGTGCGGACGCGGGCCGACAATGCTCATCCGCCCCTGCAATACGTTGATGAACTGCGGCAATTCATCCAGTGACGTGCGGCGCAGAAAAGCACCGAGCTTGGTAAGCCGCTGATCATTCTTCTGCGCCTGCACGATGCTCGAACCGTCCTCGCACACCGCCATGGATCGGAACTTGTAGACGATGATCTCCTCGCCATTAAGGCCATAGCGACGCTGCTTGAAGACAGCAGGGCCTGGTGAGGTCAGCTTGACAGCCAATGCAATGCATAGCATGAAGGGTAGCAACAGGATGAGAATAAGGAAGCCGAGCACGAAATCGCTAATATTTTTGACCACGCTATCGACGCCGTAGAATGGCGTTTCACATATCGCGACCACCGGTACGCCACCGACGTTGTCGAAGCGTGCCTGCATCAGGTCGAAGATATAGACGTCGGGCAAAAAGTAGATGGAGGCAGTGGTGTCATGCAGATCATCCAGAAGTTTGCGGATGCGTGGCTGGGCAGACATCGGCAGGCTAATGAAGATCATCTGGATACTGTGTTCGCGAACATACGCGGCGACATCGGATACCCTCCCCAACAACGGCATTTTGCCTGCAGGACTCCGTGATTCATCCCGGTCGTCGAAGTAGCCGCGCACCTCCATGAGCAGATAGGGATACTCCAGTATGCGTTCGGCAAGTTTCAGACCTGTATCGTTGGCTCCGACTATCACCACAGAGCGCGCCTCACCACTCTTGCGCAAGCTGGTAACGATCTTGCGCACCGCGAGATGGCTCGCAATAAGTGCGAACGGGGTGACGATGAACCAGGTCAGAATAACCTGCTCAGAATACCGGTAGGAGAGTTTAGTGGCGTAGCCTATAAACAGCAGGATGGCAATAATAATAGCCCAGCCGACGAGCGTGTCGCGAATGTAGGCCAGCAGCTTACCGTTGCGCCACGTGCGGTATATATTGGTCTGCTCGTAAATATATGAAGAGATGAAAAAAGTGATGATCATCAGCACCAAGTAGTAACCAGTGAAGGTTTCGTCGTAAACCAAGGTGAGCAGAATCAGCAAGCCCCAGATCAAAAAAGGATCCAGCAAGCGCTTGAAAAAGGCGACTACAGGGATGTCATTAACGGTCATGGGTTTTCAAATTCGCAACGTGCATTGATTATTGTGCTGTCGGCTTGTTATTCCGATTCCAGATGGAAACGCCAACAATATAACCCGTTCGTGGTGAGCCTGTCGAACCACACGCACCCTTCGACAAGCTCAGGGCGAGCGGTTGGAGGGAGCCACACGCGGTGTTTCTATCTGGAATTGGAATTAGCTGGAAAGAGAAATGGCAGTTGCCCTCGTCATATTGGGTGCATCTGGAATTGCTTTTAGGGTGGGTTGCCATGCGATTAAACATATGGGTTAGTTTACCAGCAACTTCAGTTGCCCGCATCGATAACCCATGCCCCTGTTAGCAACAGCATGCACGAGCATCAACGCCAAAAACTCAATTCACAACCACCGAATACACGGTGTTTGTTCCGTGGGCAATTGGCGTTTTCAGGATCAACCAACGCAGGCACCACCCAAAATAAACCCCGCCACGAGGGCGGGGTTCAATGAGATGTAGCTGTTCAGATTAGGTGTTCATTCTACGACGAGCTGAAAAACCGATCAAGCCAAGTCCAGCCAGCAGCATGGCATAAGTCTTTGGTTCCGGAACCGCCGTGAAGACATAGTCATACCCAATGGTGGCGGTACAGCCTGCACAGAGATTACCTATATTGTAGGCCAGGCTGATCGAATCATCGGCCACATTGCCGAACCCAACAGCTTGAGCCCCGCCGAGTGCAACTGAGGGGACAACCGCGGTGCAGCAGTCAGTACCAATGTAGGCTCCAATGGCGTACGCAGAGGCGCTCGTGGTGTTGGCCAGCGTGACCGCCAGGTTAGTGCCGTACAGATAGTCTGCCGCGCTCACCGCAGCGTTAGCCCCCTGCCCGAGGATCGTGTTGGTGGTTATGTTTTTGCCGGATCCACCTTGGTCCGGGTCAAAACCGACGCCCCACTGGACACCCGTGAGGGCCGCTCCGGTATTGTTTGTTAGCCCCACCGAAACGGCAAGCTGGTTAGCAGCGGTAATGGTCCATGTTTCCACAAGGCCTATGCCGGTGCTGCCGGTGTTAAGCGTGAGTGCGGCGGTCGGTCCTACACCATACGTAAGAGTGCCCGGGATTCCGGTACTACCGTACGTGCCACCGTATTGCGATACATAGTTGCCACCGCTAGTTGACAGGGAGAACCAAGCCGACGGGTTGTCGATATTGACGAATTCGACGCCGTTGTAGCTGAGACCGGGGGTTCCCGCGGGAACGGGAGGTGTGTCATACGAACCAGCAAAGGTACCGAAATTGTTAATGTTTGCAACGACCCCACCACTGCTAATCGTCACGTCAGCTTGAGCCACACCGCTGAGAGCAAGAAAACTCGCCACCGCTAGCGAGTGTAAAATTTTTGAGTTGAACATTATAATCCTCCTTAAGTTATTGTAACTATCTAACCAAGATGGGCTGTCAAAGATGGGCTGTCAACACAACCAAGTCCTTGCTCTCCCTCCCCTCGCAACCAATTAGTAAGAGGTATTGAATATAATCATACAAGTCTAATTAACAAATGCCATTGTACTAAAGTACAGGTATGGGGTAATCAAGCACCCTGCCGGCGGCGAGCTGAAAAACCCACCAAGCCAAGTCCAGCCAGCAACATCGCGTAGGTTGAGGGTTCAGGAACTGCCGACACGCATTTTGAGTTAACGCCGATGACCATATCGTTGTAATCGGTATCACCACTGCCCGTATCGTTATAGATCAAGAGATCTGCATAATTTATCCCATCAATCATGTAACCCCCTGCCCCTGCAAGGATACCAAACTCGCCCTGGCAGCCCTTTCCGCTTCCGCTACACCCGTTGGTCAAAAACTCATTGTCCGTGACGTCCGTGAACTTAAAGCCCAACTGAGTTTCCGCAGATCCCGTGCCTGTTATTGTATCCGTGATGGTAGCGCCGAACGGCGTCGCCGTTTGATTGGAAAACGGATTCCCGTTCGTACTCGTTATCGTACCCCCCGTGACAGTAAACGTATCTAAATTGGCGGCGCTTGCACCCAGAAAGGTATAGGTCACGATGTCCTTCTGGCCTTTACCCACATTTGCTACGTCCAGAGTTCCAGAAGTGAAATTCAATGTGCTCGCATTGAAAGGAAGTTTATTGAAAGCCGTTGTCGCCTTCATGTCACTAATCAACCCGCCGGGAGCCTTTTGCGCCGTTGAGGCACCACTCGTGAGATCAGAATAAAAACTTGTTGCCTTTCCGCTTTTCGGACTCGCGACAGTAAGCGTTCCACATGGAGGGGTCACTTTCCCTGAACAATCCCCTGAAGGCGGTGGTGATCCACCCCCCGCGCTTGCAACAGACCAAAACACAGAAAGCAACGCGGCTAGCGACACAGAAAGTACATTTTTGGTATACATGACAACCTCCCATAAATTTAGACAAACCACTTGTGCTATCGAACTTAATCAATTCGGGCGACTCTTGGCTTGCACGATAATTCAAATCATTTCGTTTGCCTATAGTACTTAAGTACGATATGCACAAGCAGTGAAATTACGCCGAAAAATATGTGGGGTGTAACCTTAACGCCGGTTTTACTTAATATACACGTGCGCAAGGCTGAATTCAGAAAGATTCTATGGTTCAGGTCAAGAACTTTGTGAGGCGCGCAGGATCGAATTCGGTCTAGTAGGTATACATCGACCAGGCAGGACGGGCGATGCGCCAAGCCAGATATTTGCTTATCAGCATCAACTGTGCCGGGTAACTTCAATACTCGGCAAATCGTTGTTGAATGCCATAGTGAAAAGTTTCAACTTAATATTCTGAACCGAGTGTTCAAGAATTTACTCGGCAATAGGCGCCAAAACCCTTTTAGCCTGATTGGATGCGGAACTCAAGAGGTTATATGCAAGCTACGATTAGAGCTGGCCGATGGCACTGTTATTCAATTGGTAATTTAGCTGCTGACATTGACATGAGATTCCCCTCTCTGTTGATTAGGATCATTTGCTGACATAATCAGTGCCAGATTGATTCGATCAGAAATGCCCAGCTTATGAAAAACTTCCGACAAATGAGCCTTTACCGTCCGTTCTGTAATTGAACACAGTTGAGCAATCTTCTTATTGCTCTCCCCGTTTGCCACATGCAATGCAATGTCATATTCGCGCTGAGTGAGCTTGTTAAGCAATTCGTTTGAGGCCTGATAGGCTTTATTTTTTGATGTTATTTCACCTAATTCTTTTGCAAGCCGGCTAGTCAGCGTTCTCCGTATCCACAACTCACCCTGTTGAACAGCCATAACAACTTGCTTGAGCAGATCTGAACTAATCTCATATCGACAACAGCCACGCACACCAGCCTTTAGCAGTTCCCATTCCATATCTTCGGAAATGGCACCACTTAAAATTACAACTCTGGTTTTCGTGCATAGACTTGTCAATCTAGTGGTATCTTTCTGGCTTTTCAATCCAAGCAAATCGATGTCAAGCAGGACAACCTCCGGTTCGATGCGCACAACATCATCCCAGAGTATGTGCAACTTGTCGGTTAAAATAGAGTATTTGACAACACCATTTAGCCCTGCCTTCCACGACAAAATTCTTTCTTTATTCGGGCTAGCAATAATCAAATTGTGTTCCATATCTGATTCCCCATAAAAAATAAACACACTTAAAGACATGCTTCAATAGATTGTGAAAGCAATAGCTGTGCCAATATCGCAACATATTGCTTATATTCAAATAAATATTTTTTGGTTTGAGAGTTTTGGGCAATGTCACTATTAACTGACATGATGCCAACTGTGATTGACGATTATTTGGCAGTAAAGCATTGGCCTTGATCGCAACAAGAAGCCTGTCTGGCAGCGCTAAGCTGAATCGTATGGACTGGCACATGGTTTTGCTCGATAAAATCGAGCCAGGATGTAAGATCAGCATGGAAGCCTGAAGTGGTTCGCATCACTGGGCACGCAAGCTTAAGCGAAGGCTATCCTGTAAAGTTGATCGTGCCACAATTTGTCAAATCCCATTTCAGGAGCAACAAGAATGACGCCAACGATGCAGAAGCGATGCTTCACAGTTTGCCATCGGTCGGCAGATTGCAGCATCCGCTTTTCTTTTTGGGTATACTGAACTTATGCGGAGAGAAAAAGTGATTGGGATGCGCTTGCTGATACTGCTTTGCATATTGGTCGCTAAGGACGCGTGGTCTACACCAGCAGCCCATGTGCCGGCGCAGGCCGGGCCTGATCTGCAAGCGGAGCAGGTCGCCGTCGTCGTTAACGACGAGGAAGCCAACAGCCTGGCAATGGGGGAGTACTATCGGCAGTCACGGCAAATCCCGGAAAAAAATGTCGTGCATGTTCGCATTCCTCACAGTCCACGCAAGCTCAGCGCGGCGGAATTCAATGCCCTTAAACAGCAAATCGAATCCCACATCGGGCCTGAGATTCAGGCAATCGTACTGGTGTGGACCGCACCTTACGCGGTCGAATGCAATTCCATCACCTCAGCGCTGACCTTGGGGTTTGATGCCGAGCAATGCAGGAATACCTGTGCGCCGGGCAAACCCAGCCCGTATTTCAACTCGAACTCACGCCGGCCCTATACCGATCTGGGTATCCGCATTTCCATGCTATTGCCCACCGATTCGATAGAACGTACGAAATTACTCATCAATCGCGGTGTCCTCAGCAATTTCCGCTTGCAGCCGGCGAGTGCCTATTTCCTGGTCACTGCGGACAAGCAGCGCAGCTCGCGCGCACGATTTTTCCCGCCTTCCGGGAAAATTCCTCGTCTTCAGTTTCAGATCAAAACGCTGCGCATGAATGAAATTTCGGGGCAGAGGGACATCATGATTTATGAGACCGGAATGCTCAGCGTGCCCAAGCTCGATACGCTGGAATTTCTTCCTGGTGCGCTGGCGGACCACCTTACCTCGAGCGGAGGTGATCTGCTTGGCTCCCAACAGATGAGCAGCCTACGCTGGCTGGATGCCGGGGCGACTGCCAGCTACGGCACGGTTTCCGAACCCTGCAATTATTGGCAGAAATTCCCTAACCCGCGGGTTTTGCTCAGGCACTACCTGGCCGGAGAAACCGCTATCGAAGCCTACTGGAAAAGCCTGGCCTGGCCGGCACAGGGAGTGGTGATCGGCGAGCCGCTGGCAGCGCCCTATCGCCGGCAAATGTAACGGGGTACGAATACATAACAATTGCAGCACAATCACACACTATTCAAAATGCCAAAAGGAATTGTTGCTAAGCCGTGCACCTAAATTTAACGTTGACGGTCCGCTTTGGAGAAAACAGACTATCCGCAATGTGCCGAGAGACCTTCGTTAAGGTATGGAAAATTCGGCTTATTGGCCAACTGAATTAACGGCTTTATATTGGGGTGACTGATGGGGCTCGAACCCACGACAACCGGAATCACAATCCGGGACTCTACCAACTGAGCTACAGCCACCATTGATCAAACAGCTGACAAAACTACTGGTGAAACAACTTGCCACCCACTAAGCAACCAGAAGACTGTTGCAAGCGGCTGGTTATAACCCGGCACAACACGCAGGGTAAATCATTAGTTTTAGCCATTCGGTTAAACCGATAAACAGCATCGGCAAGCCGCTGGTTATGAAACGTTTGCTGACAGACACTGGCGTGCCCGACAGGAATCGAACCTGCAACCCCCAGCTTAGAAGGCTGGTGCTCTATCCGGTTGAGCTACGGGCACAATTCTTTTCTTGGGCTATTATAAAGCTACTAAATTCTGGTCGGGGTGGAGAGATTCGAACTCCCGACATCCTGCTCCCAAAGCAGGCGCGCTACCAGGCTACGCTACACCCCGAAGGCTGCGCATTATACAGACGCAGTGTTGAAAATCAATTTAGTTTAGATGTTTTTTAAGTTTGGGCGAGGCCAGCATCAAGTAATAGCCCATTGACCACAGGGTAAGCAACGCGGCGAGATACAACAGCAACGAGCCAACCACCTGGCAATCTATCCCTAGCAGGGGTTCGTGATACAGCAGCAGCAGTATTGCGAACATCTGGAAAGAAGTCTTGACCTTGCCCAGCATCGAGACTGCGATACTTTTACTTTCACCAAGCTTGGCCATCCATTCGCGAAGTGCCGAGATGGTGATTTCGCGCGCAATGATAATGAAAGAAATTATTGCATCGGCACGTCCCAGCTTGACCAGCACGATCAATGCCGCCGCCACCATCAGTTTGTCGGCCACCGGGTCAAGAAACGCTCCGAATGCAGAATACTGGTTCAGTCTGCGCGCCAGATAACCATCAAGCCAATCAGTGAGCGCCCCCAGTAAAAACACGGCGGTGGCAAATATATTCTGGAAATGTGTGCTCAGTGTGTGGTCAGACAGATAAAAAACCGAGACGAAAACTGGAATGAGCAGGATTCTTAACCATGTGAGCAGATTGGGGATGTTGAGCGGCATGCGGCTAGTGTAGCTGCTGATAAATCTTTTCAGCAAGTGCTTTGCTGATTCCTTCCACCTGACAGAGCTGCTCGACGCTGGCCTGCACCACTTCGCGCAAGCCGCCGAAGTGAGTCAACAAGCTGCGCCGCCGCTTTTCCCCTATTCCGCTGATTTCTTCCAGGCTTGATGCGGTGCGCACTTTACCTCGTTTGGCGCGATGTCCGGTGATGGCGAAGCGATGCGCTTCGTCGCGGATCTGCTGAATCAAATGCAGCGCTGGATCATCGCTGCGCAACTGCCGCGCAGTGCCATCCGGGAAAATCAGTTGTTCCAATCCAGCTTTGCGCTCTTCACCTTTAGCTACGCCGATCAGCGCAAGTTCATTCAAGCCCAATTCGTGCATCACTTCCATCGCGATATGCAATTGCCCAAGGCCACCGTCGATCAATACCAGATCAGGCCGGGCGCGCTCCTCCTTTTGACCATCTTCGGCAAGCTTCTGGTAGCGGCGTGTCAATGCCTGGCGCATCGCTGCATAATCGTCGCCGGGCGTGATGCCAGTGATGTTATAGCGGCGATATTGGCTGGAGCGCATGTCGAGATTCTCATACACCACGCAGGAAGCCTGTGTCGCTTCACCCATGGTATGGCTGATGTCAAAGCATTCGATGCGCTGCAAATCCGGCATGTCCAGGAATTCGCGCAGCTTGTCTAAGCGCAGCTTCTGCCCACCCTGCTGCATTTCCCGTTGCTGCAAGGCCAGCAGTGCGTTGCGCTGCGCCATTTCCAGCCACTGCTTGCGCTCCCCGCTCGCCGCTTGGCTGATCTTCACCGCATGTCCGGCCTGTTCGCTGAGCAATTGCGCCAGCGTTTCATCATCACACTCGGCATCCAGCACCAGCAACGGTGGCACGCTGCGATTGAGGTAGTGCTGTGCGATGAACGCCTGCACGATCTCGTTCGCGGACAGATCTCCGGCATGCTCCGGGAAGAAACTCTTGTCGCCCAGATGCCGCCCGCCGCGCACCATTGCCAGATTCACGCAGACCAAGCCATCCTGCTGCGCCAGCGCGATGATGTCGGCATCCGCAGCGCCGCCGGTGGATTCAACGAATTGCTTTTGCTGTACCGTATGCAGCGCACGCAACTGGTCGCGCAACGCGGCGGCCTGTTCGTAATGCTGCCCTCCTGCCGCTTGCTCCATTGCGGCACGCAGGGTCTGCTCAACCTCCTGATGGCGGCCTTGCAGCAGCAGCGCCGCGTTGCGGATGTCTGTTTGATAATCCGCAGCCGAAATCAGCTTCACACACGGCGCGGTGCAGCGATGGATCTGGTGCAACAAACAGGGGCGGGTGCGATTGTTGAACACGCTGTTTTCGCAGGTACGGATCCGAAAAATTTTTTGCAGCAGCTGGATGCTTTCCTTGGCCGCATACGAATTCGGGTAAGGTCCGAAGTATTGATGCTGACGGTTGGGCGTGCCGCGGTAGTAGGTCAAGCGTGGAAATTCATCCCCGCTCAGGACGATATACGGATAAGACTTATCGTCTCTAAATAATATGTTATAGCGAGGTCTTAATGATTTAATTAAATTGTTTTCCAGCAGCAACGCTTCGGCTTCGGAGCGTGTAACTGTGGTTTCAATACGCGCAATATGCGACACCATCAAACGGATGCGCGGCGAGACATTGGTTTTCTGAAAATAGGACGCGACGCGTTTTTTCAGCTGCCTGGCCTTGCCGACATACAGCACTTCGCCCTTGCCATCGTAATAGCGATACACGCCCGGCAGCAGCGGCAGGCCGTCGAGTATCGGCTTGGGGTCGAATCTTTCAGCGCTCAAGATGTTTGGCAATACCCGCAATCACCGCCTCGAACATCGCCGTGGTCAGGCGTTTGGTTTGGGTGTTGTAGCGGCTGCAATGGTAGCTATCGAACAATGTCAGTCCATTCGGCAGCGTGTGCCTCGCCCCATGCGCGAATGCATAGCCGCTCTTGCGCAGTTGCATCGCAATCAGCACCGCCTGATGCGCGATCGTGCCTAATGCCATGATTGCCGCACCTTTTGGCAGCACCGCCAATTCATCCGCAACATAGCCGTTGCACGTGCGAATTTCGCTGGGCTCTGGCTTGTTCTGCGGCGGCAGGCACCGCACTGCATTGGTAATGCGGCAATTCCGCAATTTCAAAGCGGCGTTCGCATTTCCCGCCACATCCAAAGGCTCGGCACTGCTGGCGAAGCCGTATTTGTGCAACGAGCCGTACAACAGATTGCCCGCAAAATCACCGGTGAACGGCCGACCGGTACGATTCGCTCCGTGCATCCCCGGAGCCAGTCCGACGATCAAAAACTTGCCGCCTGTCTTGCCGAACGAACTGACCGGCAACGCATGATAATCCGGATGCTCAACCCGCACCTGATCGAGAAACCCGGCCAAACGCGGGCACGAGCGGCAATCTGTAGAAAACGCCATCAATTATCCATGCCCTTTCCATGTCCGAAGAAGCCGACGTACCACAAACCGATCAGCACGCAGATACCCAGCGCGATGATCAGGTAATAAGGCCATACCACTTTTTTCTCGGCGAACGGATCGACAAGCGAACGGTTCGAACCTTTCGGCAAATTTGCCAAGCCGGTCAACGAAGTACCGAAAGGAATGTTGATCCTCACTCGTGCGTTGATCGCCCAACCGTTCGCATCGAGTATCGGACCGAGGTTGCGCTGCTTGAGTTTGAACCACGCCAACAGCATGGATGGACAAGAGATCAGCAGCATCAAGCCAATTACTGCAAACGGAATTTGCCAAAACTTCAGTCCCAATAGACCGCCGACAATCGAAGCGAGAATGCCGCCTATTGCACCGATCGCCAAACCTATCGCTGCGAAGATGCCGGCGAACCTAGCCACATCGAACGGAGGCTTGGGCGGCGCAGCAGGCGCTTCGACTGGGCCCTTGCTGGTATCCACCACCACTTTGAGCATCTTATCTTCCACCGAATTGGCTTTCGATGCCGCGAGCTTTTGCAACTGGTCGCTGACCATCTTGGTAAGCTTCTTGTAAGGAGACCAGAACGCCTGGCGAATGCTGATCGGGTTATTGATGATGCGAACGATGCTGGCATCCCAGTCCTGACCTTTGCGGTCATAGAAAATACCATTGCGCCCAATCATCAGAAAATCCGAGTCACCTGCCGTGAAAGCCGCCGCGATGCTTATTTTCTCTCCGCCGCCGTTGCGCACGCACTCGCAATAAGCCAGACAAATTCCGCTCATATTGGCGAACGTGGCATGCTTGTTCACATCTTCAACCTTGATACACAGTTCGCAACTTCGCCCATCCAGATAGAGGGTGCCAACCTGAAATATCGCTTTGCCCTTGCCGGTATAAAAATTGCGGAATGACACGAAGTTGTTCACCAAGCTGAACAGATCCCGGTTATAGCGCAGCAATCTCTCCACCGAACGGATTGCCTTCACCTCGGCTTCGACCGCTTTGTCCTGCGCGATCAAATCATCGATCGCCGCCCTGGATTTTCCGCCCAGGACTTCGCGTATCCGCACCAAGCCAAGTTGCTCGACACTGGTTTCCGGTTTCTTCGCCTGCCATGCTTCAAAAGCCGCAAACTTGGCACAAAGCAAAGCCCATTCCGATGCACTCAGACTTTCCTTTTTGCCGAGTAACGGCATGATGGTTTGTTCACGCAATGCTTCCACTTTGCGCTGCCAAGCGGGATTGATGCCTGAAACCATTGACAAAGGCTTGCTCGCCTCCACCGTCGCGAGCGGAAAATTGGCTACCTCCCCGCTTTGCGCCGACAGGCTTTGCGCGGCGAGATGCTGGTAATCTTCGGCGGAGCGGCTCAACGGCATGGCTGCGCGTGTATCGTATGCCGCCAGCTGACAGCGCGTGAAATAGTCGTCAACCTTGTCCTTGACTGCAAGAAAAGCTTCCGCCGCCGAGAGCGTCTTGTCACCCAAGAATAAAATCGCAGCATCGCGCTCGCCTTCGGTTTGCCATGCTGAATAGGCAGACGATTCGGCAAAGAATTTGTCGCTGATCTCCTGGTTGATGCCGGCCACACCGCTCAGATCGGTCACCGAACCGTGGCACTTGATGATGTCTTCAACTGCTGCGCACAATCCTGCATCACGAATCTGCTTGGCGCAAACCACCCCGTCACCATTGAATTCCATTCCTGCCACCAGTTTCCCGATGTCGGCCATGTCCGCTAGCGAAATCGACATCACATCGGACTTGCCCAGACTTTTCAGGATATACCGCGCGGAGGCCTGCACCTGCTTGCCTTCTTCACTGCTGTCATTGATTTCAGCCAAAGCCAAACTATCCGAACCTTTAACCAGCAAATCGGGGTTCTTCAGCAGCCCACCCACCCACGAAATGGCCGCCAGAACCTCATTGGCGCGCACATGCCCATCCGCGTCAGCGTCGATCAAGTCCAGCGTCCTGGTATCGAACTCGATGCCGCGCGTCGGGCAACTAAGCGCTACCCACAGCTTTTGATCCAGCTCCTTCAAGGCCAGCAGATCCGCGCCGCTATCCAGTTGAACCTGATCAAAACCGCCCGCGCGGAAGAAATTCCATGTATGCGAAGTAGTCATGTGTCCTCCTGATTTAGATTAAGAGTTAAATCACGAAGCGATTATACAAGCCCTCTGGATCAGTTCTCATGGTATTCCAGGGTAAACAACGCACCGGCATCTTGCCCCAATACTTTAACCAGGTACGGCATCACCTCCTGCAACACGCCATGCAATAGCCACGGCGGATTGAGGATGAACATGCCGCTGCCGCGCATACCGAAACCATCTTCGCTGGGCGCTTGCACGCTGAGCGCGACATGCAACCAACTCTTCACTGGCAGTTGCTTGAGTCGCTCGGGCAACTGCCGTGCCTCGGCGCGCTGCAACTGCGGATACCACACCGCATACACTCCGCCGGCAAAGCGCTTCAGCCCGTCGCCCAACGCCGAAAACACGCGCTGATAATCCTGCTTGTCTTCATAAGGCGGATCGATCAATATCAGCGCGCGGCGCGGCGGCGGCGGTAACAAGGCTTTCAGTGCAGCAAAGCCATCGGCGGTCTGCATCAGCACTTGCGTTCCACGCCCTGTGAAATTCTGCTGCAAGATCTCGCTGTCGGTCGGATGCAACTCGAACAGCCGCATCCGGTCCTGCTCGCGCAACAATTCCAGCGCGACCAGCGGCGAACCGGGATACAACTTCAACTGCCCGTCGGGATTGATTTTCTTGACCAAGGCCACATAATCCGCCAACGGTGCGGGCAGATCGTCGCGCTCCCACAAAAGTGCAATGCCGCTTTCATATTCGGCGTTCTGTGTGGCATAGCCGCTATCCAGCGAATAACAACCCGCTCCGGCATGGGTATCGATGTACCAGAATGGCTTGTCCTTTTGGGCCAGATAGCGTAGCAATTGCACTTCGACAAAGTGTTTCAGCACATCGGCATGATTGCCGGCATGAAAAGCATGGCGGTAACTCAGCATAGGATTGAATCAGGTATTGTGCAAGGCGCGATTGTGCCATGCCCAGCTGGATATTGTGACTCTTGGCTTGCGTAGGATGCAATAACGCGCGCGCTATCGGCGCTGAAGAATATCTGATAGCCTGTCAGCTATAATCAATTACGTACATTTGCGTACTGCCAAATGCAGCCATTGATGAAGTTAACATACGCCGTTATTAGAAAACCGGCAGAATGTGTTAATGTTCGGGAAAAATACGAGGTGCCAACAGGCTGACATATGCCAGAGCTACAGCATACAGGTGATCTGCCGCCAGAAATTACGAAAGCTGGAGTGAAGAGCCAAGCTCTGCTGATTTATGGCAGGATTTTGGATGTGATCGTGACTGCCCTGATCTTTGTCATGCTGCTTACTCTGTTGGGCGCCGTGGCGGGACTGGTACTTGATTTTTTAGCAGCCGCAAATGCCTTGCGCAACGGTGTGTCCACCCATAGCCTTGCGTTTGGAATCGTTTACAGCATCGATCGCGAACTGGTTATCGATGTTCTCTCGGTCTTTGTTCTCATTGAATTGTTTCGCACCTTTACGGACTATTTGCAGTTTCATCATGTTCGCTTAAGGGTGTTAGCTGAAGTTGGCATCGCGTTTATTATGCGTGAGATATTTATTGGACTTTACGACCACAGCATGAATTGGACTGAAATTCTGGCGCTCTCAACTTTACTGGCTGTACTGGTGACCGCACGGATTGCCGACGTTCATTTCCAGGCTCGGGACGACCGCCTTGTGTAGGTTGCATTAAGCCACAGATACGCACACTGTCGGTTTTAATGGTCGGATTTTCCTATTGGCTTGCTAGACGATGACAGCCAAACGCAAACACTCGCGTGCTCCCAAATCAGGGGTAGCGATTATGGCAAAGTGGTTCGTCATTATTGGCATCGTTTTTATCCTTGTCGGAGTGGCCTGGCCCTGGCTGTCCAAGCTGGGCATCGGTCATCTTCCAGGTGATATTTATATCGAGCGTAAAGGGTTCAGCTTCTACTTTCCGATTACTACCAGTATCATCATTTCCTTGGTGCTGTCGCTTCTTTTCTGGATATTCAGAAAATGAATTTAGATGTAATAACTGTTGATCGTCCTCTTTTATACCCAGATAAATTGACCGGAATGGGTCGGCCGTTGGCCAGCGTGTATTTGAATTGGCGCTTTGGTGCCAACCGCGGACGTTCACATATAACTGAATTATCGTAGTTTAAGTTTGATATTGTCTCGTCAACAAGGCCGGCTCGACTAAAACTCTTTCCACTCGCCGTCCTTGTCCTGTTTGGCTTCGACCATCCCGTGCTCTTTCCTGCGCTCTTTCCTGGCCGGAGCTACCGCAGTCGAGGTGTGACGGGCCATAGCCGGTTTGGCTGCTGACTTGACGGGATGAGCGGCGGCAGCCCGAGCATCTCCTCTTGCTGTCTTCAGCTTGAAGACGCCCACTGCTTCTTTCAATGCCTCCGCTTGACCTTGCATCGCTTCGGCGGCCGCCGCGGCTTGTTCCACCAGCGCGGCGTTCTGCTGCGTCACGTCGTCCATCTGCACGATCGCATGGTTGACTTCTTCGATGCCGGTGCTCTGCTCGTTGGAGGCGGCAGCGATCTCGGCCATGATGTCGGTGACGCGTCTCACCGCGGTGACGACTTCATGCATGGTGGCACCGGCCTGGTCCACTTGCCGGGTGCCGGCGTCCACTTTGTCCACCGAGGCGGCGATCAGGGCGGTGATTTCCTTGGCTGCTGCGGCCGAGCGCTGCGCCAGGTTGCGCACCTCGCTCGCCACCACCGCAAAACCGCGGCCCTGCTCGCCGGCACGCGCCGCTTCGACCGCGGCGTTCAACGCCAATATGTTGGTCTGGAACGCGATGCCTTCGATCACGCTGATGATGTCCGCGATCTTCTTCGAGCTGGTGTTGATCGAGGCCATGGTCTGCACCACTTCGTCCACCACCTGCCCGCCCTTGACCGCGATGTCCGAGGCGCTCATCGACAATTGGTTGGCCTGTTTGGCGTTCTCGGCGTTCTGTTTGACGGTCGTGGTCAGTTCTTCCATGCTGGAGGCGGTTTCTTCCAGGCTGGAGGCCTGTTGTTCGGTGCGCTGCGACAGGTCGCTGTTGCCCTGGGCGATCTCCCGCGAGGCCGTGGTGATGGATTCGGTGGTGTCGCGTACACCGGTGACGATGTTAGTGAGGTTTTCGCTCATGCGCTTCATCGCAAACAGCAAACTCGACTGATCTCTTGCCTTGGTCTCGACCACGACTGTGAGATCACCTTCCGATACCTGGCGTATCACATCCGCGGCATAATCAAGCTCGCCTCCGATCTGGCGGACGATTATTCTGCTCATGAAAATAGATATGCCCACCGAGATTGCCAGCGCGAACACCAGGATGGCAATCATTGCCACTACCGCCTTGCCGAAAGCAGCACTGGCTCTTTCGTAGTTTGCCTGCGCTAATTGCTGCTCGAGCTGAACCAGATCGTCGAAATCCTTGATCATGATCTGAAAATCACTGTCAGCACCTTGCATCGCACTCATACCCGTATTGAAATCCACTTTACTCAGGTCTATCGCCGTATCCACGTCCTTCTTGTATTTGCCAAGCTTTTCGACCAGTGCATTGGCGATCTTTTTTTCATCTTCATTTATGCCGGGATGATTTGCAAACTGGGTCATGGTCTGCGTCACTGTGTCTATCTTTGCCTTTTGCTCGGCCGTGATCTGATCGATCTTGTCTTCCTTGAGGTTGCCCAGCCAGGTAAATAATCGGTACACATTGGAATGCACCTCACTTATATCCTGCGCGGAACCGGAGGCAATCTGATAATTAGCGAAACGGTTGTTGAATAGCTCGGCTATTGTGGAATTCTGGTAAGTGAGCACACCATACGACATCGCTCCCAACATCATCAGGAAGACGATGCCTATGGCCGGTGCCACCATAAGCTTATGCCAGACTTTCATATTCATCTCCTGGTTTCTCGAATGTCTTGGTTTGTTACAAACAAGCCATTGAACATTACGCATACATTTCCCGTTCAGGTATCACGGGGGCAATAGGTACATAGATGAGAAATGCAAAATCAAATCCGTTTTGAATTTAACTTACTGGAAATTACGCTGCATTGCAAACACATTAGCAGAAAGTATTGTGGGCGTTGTTGGAAGCGAGCGCACAATAGTACCAAATTATCTACCTGATCAGGATTCGAACCAGAAATTTTTTGGCATTTACAGTAAACGGTTCTTGCTGATAGAGTACGCGCCTCATGTATTCATAGCCTACCGCCATTAGAAGTGCAGTCATGTTAACTCTTGGCCATATCTGGCAAGCCTCGAGTAAGTCATTTTGAAACTTTAACTAACGTGAAGGAGAACGCATCATGAAACTCGGATTGCAAATTGCAGCTGCGGTAGTCGCGGTGGTTGTATCGGCGTCAGCCTTTGCCGCCAGCAAAGGCGAATTCGCCACAGCAGACGAGGCGCAGGCAATGGTGAAGAAGGGTGTGGCGTTCATCAAGGCAAACGGCAATGACAAAGGCTACGCGGAAATCACGAACAAGCAAGGGCGTTTCGTGGATCGTGATCTTTACCTCGTCGTATACGGTTTCGACGGTGTGGTGCGCGCCCACGGTGCAAACGAGAAAATGGTCGGCAAGAACCTGATCGACCTCAAGGATGTGGACGGCAAGGAATTTGTGCGCGAGCGCGTCGAACTGGGCAAGTCCAAGCCGAACTTCTGGCAGGAGTACAAGTTCACCGACCCAATCACCAGAAAGGTTCAGCCGAAATCGATGTACTGCGAACGGCTCGATGATACCGTTGTCTGCGGCGGCATATACAAGCGCTGAATATCTGCAAGCTCCGGCACATATCGGATTAAGGAGGCAAGAATGAACACCTGGCTCAAGACAATTGTCGCGCCCACACAGACGATGGGGGTTTCGGTCATGTTCGGGGTGGCGTCCTAATACGTTCTGTCGCGGCAGAATGCCGCACCCGGGGATCTTCACGAGAGCAGCTTTATCGTCTGCCATACTGCCACCGCGGCTGAGGCGAACTTACCAATGTGCTCTGCGGCGTCTATCGGCCTTTCACATGTATAGGAAACCAGGGCATGAATAAGACTCAGGAATAACTGCCCATGTACAAGCCATGTGCAAGTTCTGCATTTCTGCTCAAGAGATGCAATGGGCCCGATTCCGGCCATCTGCCCATAGCCCTTATTCCGTTACCTGTTTATTCAGCATCGCCTTCAATCTCGCCAGCTTGCCCATGCCCTCGTCTTTGGTCACGGTGGTTACCGCTTCCGCGTGACCGCCAGCATAAATCAATTCATCTCCCGGCATTTCATCCAGAAAGCGGCTTGGTTCGCAGGCCAGCCAGTCCTTGCCGCGTTTGCGGCGATTGCAATAGCTGATCTGCAGGCTGCGCTCGGCGCGGGTGATACCGACGTACATCAGGCGGCGTTCTTCTTCGATCTGTTTTTCGTCGCTGTCGCGGAACGGCAGAATCTCTTCTTCTGCGCCAATGATGAACACATGCGGGAATTCCAGACCCTTCGCCGCGTGCAGCGTGGATAGCGAGACGGCATCAGGTTCCTGATCCTTGCCTTCCAGCATGTTGATCAGCGCGATGGTCTGCACCATCGCGATCAATGACTTCTCGTCCGCCTCGGCTTTGCGCTTGAGCCACGCGATGAAGTCCTGCACGTTCTCCCATTTGCTGTCGGCCTGGCGCGGCTCGTGCGAGTCGTACAGCCAGGCCTCGTAATCGATTGCACGCAGCAATTCGTCCAATAATTCGCCGCACGGGTCTTTGTCGGCGCGCTCCTGGATACGGTTGATGAAGTTGCAGAACAGCATCAGCTCTTCGTATTGACGCGCAGGCAATTCCTGCTCGGCCTGCGCTTCGAATGCCGCTTCGAAAAGGCTTATGTGGCACTCACCGGCATAGCTGCCGAGCTTTTCCAACGTGGTGTTGCCGATGCCGCGCTTGGGCGTGGTGATTGCGCGGATGAAGGCCGGATCATCGTCCGGGTTGGTGATGAGTCTCAGGTAGGCGGTGATATCCTTGATCTCGGCTCGCTCGAAGAACGAAGTGCCGCCGCTGACGGTATACGGCACGCGCTGGCTGCGCAACTGCTCTTCAAATACCCGCGACAGGTGATTGCTGCGATACAGGATCGCGTAGTCGGAATATTTGGTGCGATGCTCGAACTTGTGCGCCATCAGCTTCATCACCACGCTTTCTGCTTCGTGCTCGTCGTCGCGCGCCGCGTAGATGCGTATAGCGTCGCCGATTCCATGGTCGCTCCACAGATTTTTCTCGAATACCTTGGTATTGTGGTTGATCAGGTGATTCGCCACCTTGAGGATGCGCTGCGAGGAGCGGTAGTTCTGCTCCAGCTTGATGACGCGTAATTTTGGATAGTCATTGCGCAGGTTGTGCAGGTTGTCGATACTCGCGCCCCGCCAGGCGTATATCGACTGATCATCATCGCCCACCACGGTGAGCGCGGCGCGCATATCGGCCAGCAGCTTGATAAACTGGTATTGGCAATCGTTGGTGTCCTGATATTCATCCACCAGCAAATATCGCAGCCGCAGTTGCCAGCGCAGCAGGGCTTCGGGATGCTGCTTGAATAGCACCACCGGCAAATGGATCAGGTCGTCGAAGTCCACCGCCTGATAGGCGCGCAGTGTTTCCTGATAGCGTGAATAAATGCGCGCATGGACTTTAGCGTCGTCGCTATCGGCAACAAGTGCAGCTTGTTCCGGCGAGACGAAGGCGGATTTCCAGTTCGATATCTGTGTCTGGATGTCGCGGATATCCCGATTGTCGGCGGAATTGGTCAATTCGCTGAATATCTTCCATGTATCGCTGCTGTCGAAGATCGAGAACTGCGGCTTGTAGCCCAGCAGCTTGGCTTCGGCGCGCAGGATGTTCATGCCCAGCGAATGAAATGTGCTCACAATCAGCCCTTTGGTATTGGTGTGTTTCAACAAGTCGCCGACGCGTGCCAGCATCTCGTTGGCAGCCTTGTTGGTAAAGGTGATTGCCGCGATGTTGCGCGGCTGATAGCCGCACTGTTCGATCAGATAGGCGATCTTGTGAGTGATCACGCGCGTCTTGCCGCTGCCCGCGCCGGCCAGCACCAGCAAAGGGCCGTCGAGGTGGGTCACTGCGTCACGTTGAACCTGGTTGAGCTTGCTTAACATTCAGAGATACTGTGGTCACAGATGCTTGGGGAAGAGGTATTGCGCAAGGCCGCTATGATACCAAAACTGACAGAATTCTATTTAACTGAAATGCTTTATCTGCGCCTGCCGGGACGAAAATAGGAGGTGTTGTCATAATACGTCTCGATGCAGTTGTCCGTTGCCCACCCCGGCACCCCGAGCAATGGCACGGGGGAGAAATCGCGGGTGTTGCGGCAATGTTCAGGCGCGGCCAAATAGTCGGCTAACAGGGTGTCCAAATGCGCCAACTGTTGTACCAACGGCCAACTGAAAAAAGTCTGCTCCACCGCCAGCAACAGCCCTTGCCCGGTCATGCCGGCATAGGGTTGCAGTGCCTTCTCATACAGGCCGTGGCCGAACAGATAAAACCCCATCCCTGTCCTGAGCCTGTCGAAGTGGCCTGCCCTCACCTGTTCGCGCCGCTGCCAGAATAATTCCTTCCACTGGAAATCGCGCAGCAGCGCATCTAGTTCGGCATCGGCATACACCACGATCACGCCGGACTCATCCAACAGCGTATTCGCGTCGCGCACTGCACCGCGCACTGTCTTGCCCAACCCCCTTTCTTCCATCAGTGCATGGTAATGGCGCGCATTGAGGACGGCCTTGGTTTTGGGGAAGGTCAGCCACACCAGCGCATTGAGCAGGTCATGCCAATTATTTGCGCGCGTCGGCACTTCTCCTTTCAGGAAGCAGCGCGGCTCATATTGCGCTTCGAACGGCAGCTTGCCGCGTTCCTGCGCCACAAAGCACAGCGGTGCTCCGCTCTGCACAGTGATAGGTGATGGTCGCGCCTCTAACAGCGCATTGCAATCATGCAGCGTGGGAAAATCACTGGTCACAAGATCAGCGAGTATCGGATGCAGCGGTGCGAACAGTGGGGATTGCAGCAATGCTTCCCTGTTCCATTCGGATGCTTGTTTCATGAGCATGAATGTATGAAGATGGATCCGTCAAACAACCGCTGGATCAGGGGCTGACTTTAACAGTCAAGCCGAGCTTGCTGATGCGATCCGCAAAGGGTTGCAGTTGTTCTGCGGACAGCGCAGACAGGCGTGGCGCTTCCGCTTGCATCGAAGGCCTCGCCAGACTATAGATCAGCACCCCTTGCGGCTTATGTCCGTCGCGCAGCAGAGCGGCAACAAACTCAAGATAATCATCCTCGTCTTGACGCGATGGCGGTTCGCCATCCAACGCAAACCAGCAAGTTTGCAGCCAGGTCGGACAACATGCGATGGCGGCGATGAGATTGTCGCGAACTTTGCTGATGCTCATGTGGATGTCGTTGATGCGCTGCATTCCTGTCTCACTGGCGCGATCAAGTTTGAACCACACCTCGCCGTTGAGCTTCGCCATGTCACGCAGGCCTTGCTGAACCGAGCTGCGGTATAACAGGCTGCCGTTGGTGATCAATACTGTTTTCACAGCATCGGCTAACCCTGCTTCGGCGCGCACTCGGGCGATGAGTGCTATGACCTGAACAAACTCAGCGGCGCTGGTTGGTTCGCCGTTGCCGGATAGCGCGATGTCATGGATGCGCTGCAAACTCTCAGGGACGCGGTTGCGCATGAAATCGCCGAGCAGCAGCTCATTGAGAAAACCACGGAGCTCGATTTCTAAAACTGCCAAGTCTATCGGAGGCGCAGCACCGCGTGTCAGATCGGGAACCTGGCAGTAGATGCACCGCCAGTTGCAGGCATTGTTGGTATTGAGGTTGATGCCGACAGAGACACCGCCAGCACGGCGCGACACCACCGGATAGACGTAGCGTAATGCCGCGCTGTCGCGGTCATGGTTCGTTACATTGAGAATTTTGTCGCTCAAAGAAACCTCCAATGATTCCTCACCGCCGCTTTGTCAGGAATGACAAATTCAGATTCCTTCAGGGTTTGCCGATAGGCAGATATTTCGCCGGATCCACGGGCTTGCCAAGGCGGCGTACTTCAAAATGCAGTTCGACCCGATTGGCATCGGTGTTGCCCATCTCTGCAATCTTTTGCCCGCGTGTAACACTCTGGCCTTCTTTGACCAGCACTTTGTCGTTATGCGCGTAAGCACTGAGATAAGTCTTGTTGTGTTTGATGATGATCAGCTTGCCATAGCCGCGCAGCCCGCTGCCACTGTAGACAACCTTGCCTGCGGCACTTGCCAGAACCGGCTGGCCAAGTTTGCCGGCGATGTCGATGCCTTTGCGATTGGCGGATTCTGAAAATTGGCCGATCAATTTACCCTGGGCTGGCATACCCCATTCTATAGCAGCCTCTTCGCTTTCATCAGGCGCATCGGTTTCCTCGTCGGGTTTGGCTTTGTCTTCTGTTTTAGCAATCGATGTGGCAACGGGTTTCACTTGCTCCTGAACTTTCTCGATCTGGGCCATAGCAGCCTCACTGTATGGATATTTCACCAGCTTGGGTTGATCTTTCACAATCGGTTCGGTCGGCTTGCTCTCAGCTGCCTCGCCAGAGCGGCCGGCAGACATCGACCTCCCCGGGAACAGGTGGATTTCCTGTCCTATAGAGATCACACCGGGATCTTTGATGCCGTTCAATTCAGCCAGTTCGTGGTAATCAAACCCGTAATTGAAGGCGATGCTATACAGCGTATCTCCCTTTTGCACTACAATTGACTCTGGGCGCCAATCTTTTTCGCGCTGAGATTTTTTGCCTGATGCTTCACTCTTCTTTCCAGTCACGCCGCGTTCGGCGATTGGTGCGCGTTGCCCCCCCGATGTACAGCCTGCCAATACAATAGCGATCAGCAGCAATGTGCAAATTTGATTCGATTTCATGCTTTCCCTATTAATAGCGGAACGAATTTCACGGGTTCCAGCTGTGTTTCGCGAAATCCGCTCGCATCACGTTCAACAAGATACAACCACTGTTCCTGTGTTCCGACCGGCAGCACCATTCTACCACCGACCGCAAGCTGCTCCCGCAACACCGACGATAGCGCAGGGGCAGCGGCGGCCATGATGATGCCGTCAAACGGCGCGGCTTCAGGCAAGCCAAGGCTGCCATCGGCATAACGCACACTGACGTTGCGTATCTTCAAATCGCGCAACTGTTTTCTGGCGCGTTCATACAGAGGGTGAACACGTTCCAGGGTATAGACCTCATGTGCCAACTTTGCCAATATCGCGGCCTGATAGCCGCATCCTGTACCGATCTCCAGTACGTGATTGAGCGGCCGATCGAGAAGATTGCCTGCGCGCAAAACCTCGATCATGCGCGCCACGATGTAAGGCTGGGAAATGGTCTGGTTGTAATTGATAGGCAGCGATACGTCGTCATAAGCACGGCTCGCCAGCGCCTCATCGACGAACAGATGGCGCGGTACTTCGAATATCGCGGCCAGCACGGTTTCGTCCTTGATGCCCTGTTCGCGCAACCGCTCGATCAGGCGCGCACGGGTGCGCTGCGAGGTCATGCCGATGCCGTTAAGATTTTTATTCATCTAGACTTGAGCCAGCCAGCCGCGCACGGCATCGAGTTGGCTGTATTGCGTGAGATCTATCTGAAGCGGGGTAAGCGAAACCCGCTGCTGTGCAATCACGTGAAAATCCGTGCCCTCCCCCGCGTCCTGCGCCTTGCCTGCCGCACCCACCCAATACATGGTTTCACCATGCGGGTTGCTGGCCTTCACCACCGGCTCGGCTTTGTGGCGCTTGCCGAGGCGGGTCACTGCGATGCCTTGCAATTGATCGTGCGGCACATCCGGCACATTCACGTTGAGCAGCCAGGGATGGCTGTGTTTCTGCCTGGCGAAGCGTTGCGCCAACTCGCTGGCAACCCTGGCGGCAGTCTCGTAGTAAATACATTCTTTGCCTATCAGCGAAACCGCGATGGAGGGTATGCCGAGCAAGAATCCTTCCGTTGCAGCCGCCACCGTGCCGGAATAAATGGTGTCATCGCCCATATTGGCTCCGGCATTGATGCCGGACACAACCATGTCGGGTTGCTGATCCAGCATGCCGGTAACCGCCAGATGCACGCAGTCGGTGGGCGTGCCATTGACGAAATAAAATCCATTGGAGGCGCGGCGCAACTTGAGCGGACGATCCAGCGTAAGCGAATTGCTCGCGCCACTGCGATCGCGCTCGGGAGCGACCACCACGATGTCGGCGATCTTGGCCAGATGCTCGGCGAGACAGATTAGGCCGGGTGCGAAATAACCATCGTCATTGCTGATCAGAATGCGCATTAGGAATTAGGAGTAAGCGTAGAAGATTCGTTGCGATTGTGCCATAAGCGCAGCGTGAATTGTATTCTGGTCAATGCGCTTAGCCTTCCAGCGAGGCATTGCGCGTCTCCGGCAGAAAGATCAAACCGATCACAAACGCTGCCGTCAGCAATCCTACCGGATACCACATCCCGGACAAGGCATTGCCCGCTTTCACACTGAGCAATGTGATCATGAACGGCGACAAGCCGCCTATCCAGCCGGCACTTAGGTTGTGCGGCAGAGCCACTGCCGTGTAACGCGTGCGCGCCGGAAATAATTCTGCCAGCGTGGCGGTTTGCGGGCCAGTGATGAGTCCGACGGCGATTAAAAGGATAAGCAGCAACAAAAATATCATTATCCTGTTCGTCTGGTTAAGATCGGCATGTTCCGTCCAGCCCTCAGACTTAAGTGCTTGAGTGATTGCGGCGGGTTGATAGCCGGACACTTCGCTCTTGCCGATATGCAGCAAAGTGGTATGCGGCGTATTTGCGGAATTCTGGGCGGGATAAAGCGTGTATGACACGCCCAGCTTGGCGAGCAATTCCTGGTTGTACTCGCAATCATTGCCCGTCTTGGTGAACGGATCATAGGCGCAAAATTCGCCATACAGTGCCACCGGCACCTCGCGGTTGAAGCGCTCCAGTGCAGGGTTGCCGTAATGCATCAGGCCTTTGAAAACCGGAAAGATGGCCAGGCTGCCGAGCAGCAAGCCAGCCAGCAGCACCGGCCTGCGGCCGATTCGATCCGACAGCCAGCCGAAAAAAATAGTCAGCGGGAACAATAATAACGTGCTCAGCATCACCAGTGTTGATGCGGTTTGCGGATCTAGCCTGACCACACTTTTCAAATACACATTGACGTAGACCTGGGACGAAAAGAACAGCAATGAGCCACCTGCGGAAATGCAGAAAAATAATAGCGCCATTCGGCCTAGCGTATGCGGACTGGATAAACATTCACGTAACGGCGCCTTCGACAAGGCATGTTTTTCGCGTAGATGAATAAATACCGGGGACTCGTACATGTTTACCCGGTTCTTGATCGAAATCAGCAACAACACGATGGAAAGAAGGAATGGCACGCGCCATCCCCAAGCCTGAAAATCGTCAACACTCAATAACGATTGCAGCAACACGATCTGCAAAGTGGACATCAGTATGCCCAACGGCCCCATTAATTGCAGCACGCTGGTATATATTCCGCGCTTGTTAACGGGTGCATGCTCGGTAAGATAAACTGCCGCGCCGCCTATTTCGCCGCCCACCGCGAACCCCTGCAACAGGCGCAACACCAGCAATAGTGAGGGTGCCAGCATGCCGACCTGCGCGTAGGTCGGCAACAACCCTACTCCGAAGGTTGCCAGGCCCATCAGCACTATCGTCGCAATAAAAACCGGGCGGCGTCCATATTTGTCTCCCAGTGATCCGAACAGTGCTGCGCCGAGCGGGCGCACCAGCATGCCGGCCCCGAAGGTGGCAAGGCTCGCCAGCAGTGCGGCTACCGGATTTTCCTGGGGGAAAAACAGCGTGCTGAAATAAGTGGCCAAGGAGGCGAAGGTGAGGAAATCATACCATTCCAGAAAAGTTCCGAAGCAGGCTGCGATGGCGACCTTGCGTTGAATAGTGGCTGACTCTTGCGGTGGAAAAAGACCGGGAATTTGTTTGGTAATCAAGAGGTGAACAGCCAAATAATTTCTGAATTGCCTACGAAATCATATTAGTCACTTGGCTAATATGAAACCTGAAATCCATGCCCAAAGATTACACAACTCGTTGAACCAAACTGGTCGGGGCGAGAGGATTCGAACCTCCGACCACATGCACCCCATGCATGTACGCTACCAGGCTGCGCTACGCCCCGAAGTTTTGAATTATAGCAGAGGGGGGACTACTAATGACAATTCATTCCCGCAACAAATGTTCAAACGCGCTTGCGATTTTTATTCCAGAGATTAGGTTATCAACCATCTTGATTCAGGTTGGCAATGTCAAATCCTTGCCATTGCAAAAATACTTGCGAAACGTTTTTTAAAGCCCTGTTAGCGCGGGCAGCGATACCAAAAAACTAATCCCAGCGATCGTCCCTGACCTGAACCATGCCGTTTTCGACTCTGACTGGAAATGTCGCAGTCGACTCGTAGGCCGGCGCGGACAAAGCCTCCCCTGTTCTGATGGAAAAACGGGCACCGTGGCGCGGGCAGACGATCACGTCATTTTCGACGCAACCGCCGGTCAGCTTGCCGCCGTCATGGGTGCAGACATCCTCGATCGCATAAAAAGTTTGATCCAGTTTGAAGACCGCGATGCCGGTGCCGTCTATTTCAATGTGCACGGGTTTGCCAATGGAAATTTCTTCCGCTCTGCCAACGTCCACCCACTCGCTCATTCCACTTCCACCTCGATGTCGGGCTCTATGGTTCGTGCCAGATTTCCAATCGCCGAAAGCGTCCCGGCAAGAGAGCTCGGGCAGCTTCCGCATGCGCCGAAATAGCGTATCGTCAGCACATTCCCGTCCAACCCGACGATTTGCAGATCTCCGCCGTCCGACACCAGGGCGGGGCGAACCTGTTCGTTCAGCAACGCGCGGATCGCAGCCAGCCTCGGCTCATCGTCATCATAGCTCGCGACGGCTTCCGATGCCGGCTTCCGGGCGGTCTCCGCTTCCCTGATCGGCATCGCGATCTCCCGCACCAGTTTCGGCCAGTCCGCCTCCCCGTCCTGGGTGACGGTGATCCATTTGTCCATGTAATACACATTGACGACGTGGGGGATGGCAAACAATTGGGATGCAAGCGGATCGGAAGCGGCCGACTCGGCGCTATCGAAAGAGCACGCAGTGCCCCAGGTCAATCTGTCTTTCAATACGAACTTGACCGCGTTCGGATTCGGGGTGTCTTCGATGTCAGCGATTTTAGGCATGATTATTCTTCGCCTATAAGAGTGCCAGGGACAGGATCAGCTTCGCCTTCAGTCGAGACCGAGGATTCAGCATGCAGTGCCGCATGCAGCGTATGCCAGGGCAGGATCGCGCACTTGACCCGGGACGGCAGATCCTTGACGCCGGCAAAGACTTTCAGCTTGCCGAGATGGTTGTCCTGGTTGTCGGGATCGAGCTTACCGGTCGCCATGTTGCGGAACTCTTCGACCAGTGTTTCCGCTTCCTGAATTGCTTTGCCCTTGACTGCGCCAGTCATCATCGAGGCGGATGCCTTGCATATCGCGCAACCCTCCCCTTCAAATGCTATGGAAGAGATCTTGTCGTCCTGCACATTCATCGACAGCTTGATATGGTCGCCGCACAATGGATTGTGCCCATCGGCGTGACGGTTGGCGCCAGGTATCGCTCCGAAGTTCCTCGGCTTGCGGTTGTGATCGAGGATCACCTCCTGATAGAGCTGGCGTATGTCGCTCATGAGAACATCTCCTGCACTTTTTGGATACCGGCGACCAGCTTGTCGATTTCTTCCTTTGTGTTGTAAAAGGCAAAAGAAGCCCGCGCGGTGGCCGGCACACCGAAGCGCCGCATCACCGGCTGGGCGCAATGATGCCCGGTCCGGATCGCAATGCCGTCATCATTCAGAATCGTGCCTACATCGTGCGGGTGTACACCCTTGATTTCGAACGACAGCACCGCAGCTTTTTTCGCGGCTGTACCGATGATCCTGACACCAGTCAATGCCGAGACTTTCTCCGTTGCATCAGCTAGCAGTTCCTTTTCGTAAGCCTCGATATTGGCCAGACCGATTCGGTTCAAATAATCGATGGCCTCACCCAAGGCGATTGCAGCCATGATCGGCGGAGTACCAGCCTCGAATTTGGAAGGTATGGCGTTGTATGTGGTCTTCTCGAAGGTCACCGAGAGTATCATGTCGCCGCCACCCTGATAGGGTTGCATCTTCTCCAGCAGATGGGCTTTGCCGTATAGCACGCCGATCCCGGTCGGCCCGCACATTTTGTGTCCGGAAAATGCGTAGAAATCACAATCCATATCCTGCACATCGAGCGATTGATGAGGTGCGGCCTGGGCTCCGTCGAGCAATACCGGCACACCGTGGCGGTGCGCGAAGGCGGTCATCTCTTTCACCGGATTTATCGTGCCGAGCGCGTTCGACACATGCGACAGCGCGAGGAATTTTGTTTTGACATTGAACAGCGCTTCGAACTCGTCGATCAACAATTCTCCATCATCGTTCATCGGGATCACACGCAACACCGCACCTTTTTCCTGCGCCAGCATCTGCCAGGGAACGATGTTCGAATGATGTTCGAGGGCGGACAGGATGATCTCGTCCCCTCTGCCGATAAAAGCACGGCCGTAGCCGTGCATCACCAGATTGATGGCTTCAGTCGTGCCGCGCGTGAAAATGATTTCACGCGACTCTTTCGCTTTCAGAAAACGCTGCACCTTGACGCGCGCCTCCTCGAATTCCTTGGTGGCCAGCTCGCTCAGGTAATGCACGGCACGGTGGATGTTGGCATGCTCCTGACTCTGGTAGCGCACAATGCGATCAATGACCGGTTGCGGCATCTGGCTGCTGGCGGCGTTATCCAGGTAGACCAGTGGCTTGCCGGAAATGTGCAGGCTGAGAATCGGAAAATCGGCCCGTATACGTTCGATATTCATGCGATCTATATCTTTGCGTTCGGCATTCATGCGTTCGACCTTCATGTGCGGACTCCGCTCATGCGTTCCAATATCGTCCGGCCTAAAGATTCGACCATGGACGGCACCGGAATTTTGGCTATGATTTCGGCGGCAAAAGCATGGGTGAGCAGATTTCTCGCCCGCTCCTCGGTAAGCCCGCGGCTTTTGAGGAAGAACAGCGCGTCAAGATCGATCTGCCCGACCGTCGCGCCATGCTTGCAACTCACATCGTCGTTGAAGATTTCAAGCTGTGGCTGGGTGTCGATGCGCGCTTTGTCCGAGAGCAGCAAGTTGCGGCTGCTTTGCGCGGAATCGGTTCCCACCGCCCCAACGTGCACGATGATCTTGCCGCTGAAAACCGCATGCGCCGATCCGTCGGCTATGCATTTGTGCAATTGGACGCTTTTGCCTCTAGGGGCGGCATGATCGATCAAGGTGTGCGTGTCGGCGATCTGGCGCCCCGCAACCAATGCCAGCCCGTCAAGCCGCATTTCTGCGCCTTCATCCTGCTGCGCGACATGCAGGGTATGACGCGACAGGCGCGCTCCGAATGCAACAGAGGTCGCAACATAAACGCTGTCTCTGCCCGATTCGACCGAACAGTGCCCGATATGGAAAGCATTTTTCTCTTCGCGCTGCACCCGCACATGCTGCAATTGCGCATGCTCCTTCAGAACCACCTCGGTCACCGCATTAGAAAAATAAATACCGTCGTCCAACCCCACATAGTCTTCGACTACGGTCGCGCGACTGGAAGGTTCCATCACCACCATGCATCTCGGATAAATAGCGGATGGGACCTCGCGCCTGGTCGCAACATGCAGCAAATGGATAGGCTCTGCAACTTCACTGGCGACATGAACCCATGCGCCGTCTTCGAAGAAGTTTGTATTCAGGGCGACAAACGCATCTTGTTTGTAAGGTGCATGACGTCCGAAATTTTCCTCGATCATTTGGTCTCCGAAGCGACCGGCCCCGAAACATTCGACCAGCGATACCACCGTCACGTCTGAGCCTGCTTGCGTCAGATCAGAAAGTTCGGACGAATAACATCCGTCGACAAAAACCAGCCGGATCGCACCAGGAATCAAATATTTCCCGATGTCGGCCAGCGTCAATTTGGCAAAGGAGTCGACCGGATGAAAACCGTGCTGAAACAGCGGCGACAAGTCGGTGAAGCGCCAATCATCATGTCTGGCGGAGGGAAAATTCAGGGCCTCGGCATGTTCCTGTGCGTCCAGGCGGATCTGCCCCAACCAGCCCCCCGATTTGACGGCTTTGCCGAGCAGCAGCTGCCCGAAGCATTGTTCTTTGGTCAGCATCACGCTGCCGCCCTAAGCCAGTCGTAGCCGCGCGCTTCCAGTTCCAGTGCGAGCTCCTTGCCGCCCGTTCTGACGATGCGCCCACTATCCATCACATGCACGTAATCCGGCACGATGTAATTCAACAGGCGCTGATAATGCGTCACTATCACCACCGCATTGTCGGACGAGAGCAGGCTGTTCACGCCCTTTGCCACGATCCTCATTGCGTCGATGTCGAGACCTGAATCGGTCTCATCCAAAATCGCAAGCTTGGGCTCAAGCACTGCCATTTGCAAAATTTCGTTGCGCTTCTTCTCGCCGCCGGAAAAGCCTTCGTTCACACTCCGATCGAGAAAGCTCGGATCCATTTCAACGACCTTGATTTTCTCCTGCACCAGATCGTCGAACTCGAGCGGGTCAAGCTCTTCAAGCCCGCGTTCTGTCTGCAGCGTATTGTAAGCCAGGCGCAACAATGTGCTGTTCGACACTCCGGGGATTTCGACCGGATACTGGAAAGCCAGAAAAAGACCTGCCCTGGCGCGCTGTTCAGGAGCGAGTGAAAAAAGATCCTTGTTTTGAAAGGTCGCGGTACCCCCCGTGACGGTGTAATCGGGATGCCCCGCAAGCACCTTGGAAAACGTGCTCTTGCCCGAGCCGTTGATGCCCATGATGGCATGAACTTCACCTGCACGCACGGTAAGGTCGACACCTTTCAATATTTTCACGCCGGTAACTTCGGCCTTGAGATTTTTGACTTCCAGCAATACCTTGCTACCTTTGTTGATCATCCTATGCTCCCTTCAAGTTTCAGGCCGAGCAACTTGGTTGCTTCGACCGCAAATTCCATCGGCAAATGCACGAACACATCCTTACAAAATCCGTTGATGATCATCGAAATCGCTTCTTCCGAGCCGATCCCGCGCTGCGCAAAGAAAAACATTTGGTCTTCACCGATCTTGGATGTCGATGCCTCGTGTTCGATCGTTGCCGTGGTGTTCTGCACGTCTATGGTGGGGAAAGTGTTCGCCACGCAACGGTCGCCGATCAGCATCGAGTCGCACTGCGAATAATTCCTCGCACCGGTCGCGCGGCTGCCGATCTTGACCAAGCCGCGATAGCTGTTGTTCGAACGCCCGGCGGATATCCCTTTCGCTATGATCTTGCTTTTGGTGTTCTTGCCGACATGAACCATTTTCGTACCGGTGTCTGCCTGTTGCAGATGGTTGGTCAGCGCCACCGAATAAAATTCGCCGATAGAGTTGTCGCCCAGCAGCACGCAGCTCGGGTATTTCCAGGTGATGGCGGAACCAGTCTCGACCTGGGTCCATGAAATCTTCGAATTGACGCCCTTGCACAGTCCGCGCTTGGTGACGAAATTGAAAATCCCGCCTTTACCATTCTCGTCCCCGGCATACCAGTTCTGCACGGTCGAATACTTGATATCGGCATTGTCCAGCGCAACCAGTTCGACCACCGCCGCATGCAACTGGTTGGTATCGAACTGCGGCGCGGTACAACCTTCCAGATAACTCACCGAGCTGCCCTCTTCCGCGATGATCAGGGTGCGCTCGAACTGCCCGGAGCCCTCGGTATTAATCCTGAAATAGGTGGAAAGATCCATCGGACATTTCGTCCCTTTCGGGATGTAGCAAAACGAGCCGTCAGTGAAAACCGCAGAATTGAGCGCGGCGTAAAAATTGTCTCCGCTCGGCACCACGCTTCCCAGATATTGCTTCACCAGCTCGGGGTACTCATGCACCGCTTCCGAAAATGAGCAGAAAATAATCCCGACTTCGGCCAGCTTCGCCTTGTAGGTCGTGGTCACCGACACGCTGTCGAAAATCACATCGACTGCCACTCCGCTCATCAGTTTTTGCTCGTGCAACGGCACACCGAGTTTTTCGAAGGTGCGTCTTAATTCAGGATCTACTTCGTCCATGCTAGCCAGCTGTTTCTTCGGCTTGGGCTGCGAGAAATAGATGATGTTCCTGAAAGTTTATCCTTGGGTAACTCACATTCGCCCAGGATGGCTCTTCCATAGTCAGCCAGTGTCTGTATGCGGACAAACGAAATTCAAGCAACCACTCCGGCTCATTTTTCTTTTTCGAAATCATGCGTATCACGTCTTCATTCAAACCTTTCGGAACCGACTCGGTTTCGATGTCGGTCACAAAACCATGTTTGTATGGCTGATTGACCAGATTATGTAGTGCAGTGCTCATAAGTAATCCTCAAATTGCGAAACTTTCGCCGCAACCGCATTGATTCTTGACATTGGGATTGTTGAACTTGAACACATGCCCCAATCCCTCTTTTACGTACTCGAGTTCTGTGCCTTCGAGGAAAGGCAGGCTCTCTGCGTCGACCAGAAGCCTTGCTCCAAAATTTTCAAACACCGTGTCATTCTCCAGCACTTCCTGCGCAATATCGAAGGTATAGGCAAAGCCGCTGCATCCCGATTTTTTCACACCAAGTCTCAACCCGACTCCTGTTCCGCTCTTTTCGATCTGGCTTCGAATATGTTTTGCCGCCGATTCAGTCAATGTAATTGCCATGCTATTCTCCGATATGGATTTATAACGTCGCGCTACGCGAACGAATCGCGCGCATGTCCACGACCTGCAATTTGGGTGTGATCATTTCGGCAAGACTTACCTTGTCAAGCGCCTCTTGTATGATGTGATTAATTCGCTGCAACTTCCCCTTGGTCGAACAGTACGATTCCCGTTCACACTTTGAGGTACTGCTGCATTCGGTGATAGAAATCGGGCCATCCATAGCATGGATTATTTCTGCAATTGAGATGTCCTTGGGGTAACGCGAAAGTGTATATCCGCCCTTGGCGCCAAGCACAGAACCAACAAGACCATCCCGGGCAAGCATTTTAAGAATTTTGCTCACTGTGGGAACTGCCATACCCAAGCCGTTTGCCACTTCGTTTGCACTATGGACAGCCCTGTCGCGGGCCATAAAGGCCATGACTTGACACCCGTAATCGGCTAATTTGCTTAAACGTAACATGCTCACCTCCGTAACTGAGACTATTTTAGTGCTAATTAGTTCGCAACGCAACATCAGCAAAGGAATAATTGGTGCCGTCTTAAATTGTCGTATAATAAAACATTGGTCAGTTCCACATTTATGTACAGGCAATACCTCGCATCCAAAGTCAACATATGACGGTATTGCAAACGTGCCATTTTCACCTCTGTGCTACAAAGACTCGTCACATAAATCATCGATTGACTGATCAGTAACGTCAAGGAATGATTTATATGAGCTGCAAAGCAGAATGCGGTTCCTAATTATTACCAACAGCTCCAACAAACACTTCCAATAGGCTGGGAAACATTTCATCAAGGGGGATTCATGTTGCGTCATCTTTCATTAATAATCCTCGCAGCCCTCACACTGAACACTGGTGGCTGTATCACGCATATGAGCGGCCAAGCAAAAGATGGCAGCACAAAGTCGGGCGATACACAGCAACTAGGAAGCGCAGGGGTTATCTATACCGGCCCGCAATACACCATAGGAATCGTCAAATTCGACAACAAGGTTCCAGCCAAAGTCTCCGGTATAGGAGAAGCTGCAGCGACCATTCTCCGAACACAATTGGAAACTGCCGGGCTCAAGACTATTGAACTCGATGATAATGCACTCAAAGAGATGGACAAATTCAAGGAACAGCAGCGATTAGGTGCCGTCAAGACCAGTGGAAAGTCCGCTGACAGCGGCTTTGATGCGCCGGATTTTCGTTTGTCTGGCGCAATCACCGCATATTCGGAAGTTGAGGAAGGCATAGATACGATTACTTTCCAGAAAAAATCTGTTGTAGCGCGAGTCTCAGTTGACTATGCACTGTCAGATATCGCTACCGGTAAACCATTCCTGGCAGAATCAGGTACGGGGGAGTATCGCAAAAACATCACCGGTGCTTTAGGCTTGGGTGCGAAATCCTCGTACGATCCAGAACTTCGAGATGACGCGCTGCGCGACGCCCTTGCCCAAACCTCCGAAAAACTTATTCGCAAATTGAGTGCCCTGCCTTTTCAAGGGAAGCTAATTTCAGTTGATAGTCAATCGGTGGTCTTAAGGGCAGGCAGCCGATCTCAATTGAAGGAAGGCACACAATTGGCCGTTTACCAGGTAAGCGACGCGCTTCGCGATCCTGATAGCGGGCAAAATTCAGGATATAAGGAAACCAGAATCGGTGTCATTAAAGTCAATCGACATCTAAATGAAACCATCTCGGAGGCATCCATCGTGTCCGGCAGTGGCTTCCAAATTGGAGATATTGCCAGGCCACTCAAATAAAGGCACTGCGAAACGTTCTACTCCGTTCAGTTGCAGGGGAATTTTGCATATTTCTGTTTATGATGGCATAAACCCCGCTGATTTTCAGGTTCAACCAGTTAACATTTAATGCATAATCGCACCGAAGAAAGTAAACATGAATAAAATTGCTGTCCTTGCGCTGGTATATGTATTGTCAGCGTGTAGTGCACAAAACAAACTCTGGATTCCAGATTGGAAAGAAACCTCGCCTCTGGACACTGCGCGTGCAGGGACCGCAGTAGTTGCTGCCGATGACACGATCTTCTTGATTGGTGGCGTAGACGGCAAAGATTTTCTCGATACGACTGAATATGCCAAAATCCAACAGGATCGGTCTCTGGGTCAGTGGCAGCCGGGGCCACACTTAAAAGAGAAGCGGGGCTTTATCGATGCCGTGATACATAATGGCTCGGTATATGTGGTCGGTGGCGGCAATGGGCCCAATGGGCATAATTTACTGCGTACCGTAGAACGTGCACGTATTTTGCCGGACGGCACATTGGGTCCATGGGAAACAGAAAAAAATAAGATGCAAATAGCCCGTCGTTGCAGCAAAATCATTGCAACGGACAAAGCCCTTTATGCCTTTGGCGGCTTCGGCGGAGCATTATTAGATTCCGTCGAGCGTGCGGACTTCATGCCGGATGGCAGTCTCGGGGAATGGCAACTTGAATCCAAAACAATGCTCATGCCGCGCTATGTCAATGGTGTCAAAAAGTGGGGGGAGTCCGCTTATGTTATTGGCGGACACGATCAAACCAAAGGTGTCGGCATTACCGACGTAGAGTGGTCACCTTTGGGTGATCCGGAGAAACGCAATTGGAAAGCTACGGAACCATTGCAAATCGGGCGATATGGATTAGCCACGGTTTCCCATGGGGATTTTCTCTATGCGCTCGGCGGACTTACCGGACAGGAGTTTCTCGATAGTGTGGAGAAAAGCAAAGTGAATGCCGATGGCCAATTATCAACATGGCAAATGAGTACCCCGCTTCAAACGGCACGCGGAATGTTCAGCGTGATCGAATATAAAGACTGGATTTATGTCATTGGTGGCACAGGCCGGGATAATTATTTATCTGACGTGGAGTATGCAACAGTCAATGAAAATGCGGATTTCGGATATTGGGGACTCGAGTCGGATGCCCAAGCCTACAAAGCAAAATTGGCTGCGCGCAAAAATGAACAGTCCCAGCTAGTTAATCTGGGTACCGTAATTACCGTTCTGCAGGCAGAAGCCTATACTTATTTGCAAGTGGACAGCCTCAAACAAGGGGTAATCTGGCTCGCCGGACCGAAACTTCAAATTCAACCCAACAGCCTTGTGCGCTATAGCAATGGTGTCGTAATGAGCGGCTTCTACAGCAAAGAATTGAAACGTGGTTTCAAAGAAATATTGTTTGTAGGACAAGTTCAAAAGGTTGATTAGGATTTAATCACTTCTTGCCAAATAAACGTCATGCGCCAAGCAGTGTGATGATCTCCTTGATTTCATGGCGCAGCAAGGTAACATCAACAGCAAACGCGGCAACGCGACCGTCCGGCTGGTTCGGATTTTCCAACAGATTGCGCGCACCGCTGATTGTAAAACCCTGCCCATATAGTAACTCGCGGATACGCCGGATGAGCATCACCTCATGGTGCTGATAGTAGCGGCGATTACCGCTGCGTTTGACTGGTTTGAGCTGAGTGAATTCCTGTTCCCAATAGCGCAGCACGTGTGCCTTGACCCCGCATAATTCGCTGACTTCACCGATGGTGAAATAGCGTTTCGCGGGAATCGGCGGAAGTTCCGAATTAGGCTTGTGGTTTTCCATGATAGGACTTTTCCACCATGGTCTTCAATTTTTGGCTGGGGTGAAAGGTCACCACTCGGCGTGCAGTGATAGGTATTTCCTCGCCGGTTTTGGGATTGCGTCCGGGACGTTGCGGTTTGTCGCGCAATTGAAAATTTCCAAACCCGGATAATTTCACACTTTCACCCTGTTCCAGTTGCAAGCGGATCTCCTCAAAAAAGGCTTCCACCATATCTTTGGCCTCGCGCTTGTTCAGGCCAACTTTTTCAAACAATAAATCCGCGAGTTCTGCTTTGGTCAATGTCATATTCTCCCCTTCTTATATTCGTTATATACGCAATTGTGCACCGTGCAGTGCCATAATAGCCACTAACAACTTAATACTGGTTTCGATTTCAGAATCGGTTAGAGTTTTTTGAGTATCTTGTAATAACACGCGGAATGCAAGGCTTTTTTTACCATGTTCCAGACCCTTGCCGCGATACAGGTCGAACAGCGCAATCTCAGTCACACAAGGTTTTGCGGCCTGCCGCATCGCATTCAACAGCGTTTGTACATCAACCGTTTCATCCACAACAACGGCCAGATCGCGCCGCACTCTCGGGAAACGTGAAACATCAGCCGCTTTGGGTGCACTGCCCTGCGCCAACGCATCCAGCTCGACCTCGAACCACACCACAGCTTGCATCAAATCGTACCGCTGTTGCCATTGTGGATGCAGTTCGCCGATCCAACCGATGGCGCGACCATCCAGCAGGAACTCGTGCTGAACGTCCCGGATGCGAGGCAGGATGATGTGCGCCCTCGAAACTCAACAGGCGAGGCGAGAACAGCGCTTCGACATCGCCCTTCACGTCGTAGAAATCGACATTACGCGCAGCCGCTCCCCACTGCTCAGGCAGTGCCGTGCCATAAGCCAATCCGGCCATGCGCTCATGCTGTACATAGTTGCGCGCCTCGGCGGCGAAACAACCGCCCACTTCGAACAGGCGCACGCGCGGTTGCTTGCGCGCAAGGTTGGTGCGTAATGCGCCAAGCAGCCCGCCCAACAAACTGCTTCGCATAACGCTCATCTGGCTTGCAATGGGATTTTTCAATTCGATGGGCGCGACGTTTCCGCACAGGTCACGCTCCCAGCCGCTTTCCACGAAAGCGTAGTTGATGGTCTCCTGATAATCGCGCAGCACCAATACCTGGCGCAGTTTCGCCAAAGGTCGCTGCGCCTCAGTCTGAGGCAATATGCTCATGGTACCCTGTGGCGGCTGCGGCATGATTTTCTCGTAACCGTAAACGCGGGCGACTTCTTCGATCAGGTCTTCCTCGATCGTGATGTCGAAGCGATAGCTGGGCGGTGTCACCGAAAATTCTTCGCCCTGGCGTTGAAACACCATGCCTAGATGCAACAAGATCTGCGCTATCTCGTCGGTATCCATTGCCACGCCCAACACACGATGCACGCGCGAGGAGCGAAGTTTCACCGGATGACGTGCCGGCAGTTCGCCGCACACCTCGGTCACTGTCCCGGCCTGACCGCCGCAGATGTCGAGGATTAATTGCGTGGCACGATCCAGTGCATCTTGTGTGGCAGCAAAATCCACGCCGCGCTCGAAACGGTAGGAGGAATCAGAAGCGAAACCGAGACGACGCGACTTGCCGACGATCAGACTGGGAGTGAAGAACGCGCTCTCCACAAATATGTCTGTGGTCGCATCGTCCACCGCGCTGCCTGCACCGCCCATCACGCCGGCCAATGCAACCGGATTCTTGCTGTCGGCGATCACCAGCATGTCGCTTTGCAAAGTGATAGTCTGCTCATTCAGCAGTTTCAGGCTTTCCCCGTCGCGGGCGAAGCGCACTTCGATGTCGCCATTCAATTTGTTCAGATCGAAAGAGTGGAGAGGCTGCCCCAGTTCGAGCAATACGTAGTTGGTCACGTCCACCAGCGCGCTGATGCTGCGCAGGCCGCAACGCTCCAAACGTTGCGCCATCCATGCGGGCGTGGCAGCCTTCGCGTTCACGCCCTCGATCACGCGCCCTGTGTAGCGAGGGCAAGCTGCGGATGCTGTCACCTTGACCTTGCAGCTGCGCTTGCTGGTTTGCTTGAACGATGCACTGGGTATGGACTGCAATGACGCGCCTGTCAGCGCAGCCACTTCACGGGCGATGCCATACAGCGACAAACAGTCGCTGCGGTTCGGCGTGAGCTTGAGCGTGATCAGATGATCGTCCAGATCAAGATGGGCACGGATGCTCAGGCCTACTTTGGCATCGTCAGCCAGCTCCATGAGACCACTGCTCTCTTCCGCCATACCAAGTTCTTTGGCCGAACACATCATGCCGAATGAAGCTACGCCGCGCACCTTGGCCTGTTTGATCTCCATACCCGGCAGTTTCGCGCCGACCAGCGCACACGGAGCTTTCATGCCGACCTCCACGTTTTGAGCGCCGCACACGATGCTCAGCGGTTCGGACTGCCCAACATCCACCGTCAGCACGTTCAGCCGGTCGGCATCGGGATGCTTGTCCATGGTCAGCACCTGCGCGACGACAACATTGTCGAACGCCGGCGCGACCGCAGACACATCTTCCACTTCCAGCCCAGCCATGGTCAACAGATGTGCAAGTTCCTCGCTGGAGAGCGATGGGTCTACTAGGCTGCGCAACCAGGATTCGGAAAATTGCATATTCAGGTCAGGCGAATTGCTTCAGAAATTGCAGGTCATTCTCGAAGAACAGCCTGAGATCGTTCACGCCGTAGCGCAGCATGGCAAGGCGTTCCACGCCCATGCCGAAAGCAAATCCGATATATTTCTCGCTGTCTATCCCGACATGTTTGAGCACGTTAGGATGCACCATGCCGCAGCCGCCTATCTCCAGCCATCCGCTCTTCCAGCTCATATCCACTTCAGCCGACGGTTCGGTGAACGGGAAGAATGAGGGACGGAAGCGCACTCTTATATCTCCGGTCTCGAAATAGCACTTGAGGAAATCGGCGATCACGCCTTTCAGATCGGCAAAACTCACTCGCTCGCCTACCCACAGGCCTTCGATCTGATGGAACATCGGCGAATGGGTAGCATCGGAATCCACACGATAGACCCGCCCCGGCGCGATGATGCGGATGTCCGGCATCGTCTCCAGATGCTTGTGTTCCGCCACATGCGCCTGCATATAGCGGATCTGGATCGGCGACGTGTGGGTGCGCAGCACATGCTGCTCGTCGATGTAGAAGGTATCGTGCATCGCACGCGCCGGATGGTCTTCAGGGATGTTCAGGGCGGTGAAGTTATAAAAATCGCTCTCGATCTCAGGACCTTCCGCCACGGCATAACCGATGGAGTGAAACAGCGTCTCGATGCGTTCCAAGGTACGTGTGACCGGATGCAAACCGCCCGTGCCCAGGCCGCGTCCCGGCAAAGTCACATCCAGCGATTCCGCCGCCAGCTTTTGCGCCAGTTTGTTTTGTTGAAGTGCATCGCGGCGCTGTTGCAACGCCGCCTCGATGCTTTGCTTGACTTGATTGATACGCGCGCCCGCGGCGGGACGTTCCTCCGCAGACAGCTTGCCCAATCCTTTGAGCAATACAGTCAGGCTGCCCTCTTTGCCCAGGTAGCGCGCTTTGACCTGTTCTAATTCAGCTTCGTCGCTGGTCACCGCAAACTGTTGCAGAGCCTGTTCGAGTATTTTTTGAAGTTCTTGCATTTATTCTATGGCTCCCGTTCATTATATTGCGGGAAGATCGCTGCCAAGCAGCGGGTTACCTTTCTGCGCACCCACTTGCGTGTGCAAGGGGCATTGGGAAAGCTTAGAAACAAAAAAGGAGGCGAATCGCCTCCTTTGTTTTTCAACGCCCTGACTTAAACGCCGAGGCTGGCTTTGGCTTGCGCGACGAATTGCGCAAACGCCGGCTTATCGAACACCGCGATGTCCGACAGCACCTTGCGGTCGACTTGAATGTCCGCTTTCTTCAGGCCATTCATGAACACGCTGTAGCTCAGGCCTTGTTCACGCGCTGCCGCATTGATACGCGCGATCCACAAAGTGCGGAACTGACGCTTCTTCTGGCGGCGATCGCGGTAGGCATATTGCCCGGCTTTCATCACCGCTTGTTTGGCAATGCGGTAGACATTCTTGCGGCGACCGCGATAGCCCTTGGCCAGGTCAAGAACCTTCTTATGACTGGCGCGTGCTACTACTCCACGTTTTACTCTTGCCATGGTCTGCTCCTTAAGCGTAAGGCATCATGGCGCGAACCGATGCTGTGTTGGTTGCGTGGACTTCAGCCGTACCGCGTAATTGGCGTTTGTTTTTGGTGGTCTTCTTGGTCAGGATATGACGCTTGAATGCTTGCGAGCGCTTGACACTGCCACCGGCGCGGACCTTGAAACGCTTGGCCGCCCCGCTTTTGGTTTTCATTTTGGGCATAACTGCTCCTTAAGTTATGGTGCGAGGTGTTTTCCAACGGAAAAACTTTTTAACCCATACACCACTTTTTATTGGGGATCTGCGTACTACATCATTTTGATCAGCCCCTGCTATCAAAATGACAATTACTAAATCAAAAGTTAGCTGTTGGGTTATGCGATAAAACTGCTAACCCAACCTACACTTATTCAGCCTGCTTTTTTCTTGGTCTTGGGTGACAACACCATCACCATCTGGCGGCCTTCCATTTTCGGAAATTGCTCGACCACGCCATATTCTTCCAGGTCAGCCCTGACACGCTCGATCAGGCGCATGCCGATTTCCTGATGGGCCATTTCACGACCGCGAAAACGCAACGTGACCTTGGTCTTGTCGCCTTCCCCAAGAAACTTGATCAAGTTGCGCAATTTGATGTTGTAATCGCCTTCATCCGTACCCGGACGAAACTTGATTTCCTTGATCTGTATCTGTTTCTGTTTGAGCTTCGCTTCATGCAACTTCTTGCTCTCGGCATATTTGAATTTGCCGATGTCCATAATGCGACATACCGGTGGATCCGCCAAAGGCGAAATCTCCACCAAATCCAACTCCGCTTCATCCGCCATACGCAAGGCTTCTGCGACGGCCACAATCCCGAGGGGCTCTTTTTCTACACCTATGAGCCGCACTTGCGGTGCCGTGATCATCTCATTGATGCGCTGCGATTTATCTTGTGCTATTGCAATATCTCCACTTGAACAATACTAAGCCGTGCTACCCGTTCTTGATTTCGGTCTGCAAACGTTGAAGCAGTGCTTCCAAAGTCATCTGCCCGAGATCTTCGCCACTGCGGGAACGCACGGCCACCAAACTTGCTGCTACTTCCTTATCACCCATGATCAACTGATAAGGTAATTTCTGCAAGCTATGTTCGCGTATTTTATAGGTAATCTTCTCATTGCGCAAATCCAGTTGTATACGCATCCCGGCAGCCCGCAACTTTTGTGCTACCTGGGTTGTATATTCCTCTTGTGCCCGAGAGATATTCATCAGTACGGCCTGGATCGGCGACAGCCACAACGGGAACGCGCCGGCATGGTGCTCGATCAGAATGCCGATGAAGCGTTCCATCGAACCCAGGATAGCGCGATGCAGCATCACCGGGGGCTTGCGGCTGTTGTCTTCATCGACGAACTCCGCGCCCAGACGCACCGGCAAATTTAAATCCAGTTGTATCGTTCCGCACTGCCACAAGCGGCCCAAGCTGTCTTTCAACGTGAATTCGACCTTGGGGCCGTAGAACGCGCCTTCGCCCGGCTGGACATCATATGCCAAGCCATTTTGCCGCAACGCCGAAGCCAACCCGGCCTCGGCCTTGTCCCAAGTCTCGTCGGAACCGACCCGCTTGTCCGGGCGCGTGGACAGCTTCACCAGCACTTCATTGAAACCAAAATCGCGATACACCTCGTTCAGCATCACGATGAACTTCGACACCTCCGACTGCACCTGATCTTCGGTGCAGAAGATATGCGCGTCATCCTGGGTGAAGCCGCGCACCCGCATCAGGCCGTGCAGCGAACCGGATGTCTCGTTGCGATGACAGGAGCCGAACTCCGCCAGTCGCAACGGCAGATCGCGGTAACTGTGCAGGCCGTGGTTGAATATCTGCACGTGGCCCGGGCAATTCATCGGTTTCACTGCGTAATCGCGATTCTCCGACGCAGTGGTGAACATGTTGTCGTGATAGTTTTCCCAGTGCCCGGATTTCTCCCACAAGGCTCTATCCATGATGGTCGGCGTGCGCACTTCCTGATAACCGTGCTCGATGAACTTGCGCCGCATGTATTGTTCGACTTCCTGCCACAGCGTCCAGCCCTTGGGATGCCAGAACACCATGCCGGGCGATGAATCCTGCATATGAAACAGCTCAAGTTGCTTGCCCAGCTTGCGGTGATCGCGCTTCTCGGCTTCCTCGATCTGATGCAGATAGGCATCCAGCTCTTCTTTCTTCGCCCAGGCCGTGCCGTAGATGCGCTGCAGCATCTCGTTCTTCGAATCGCCGCGCCAGTATGCGCCGGCCAGTTTCATCAGCTTGAACGCCTTCAGCTTGCCTGTGGATGGCACATGCGGCCCGCGGCACAGATCGGTGAATTTTCCCTCGGTGTACAGCGACACGTCCTGATCTGCAGGAATGGACGCTATGATCTCTGCCTTGTAATGTTCGTTGATGCCCTTGAAATAGCCCACCGCTTCGTCCCGCGGCAATACCTTGCGCGTCACCGGAATGTCCTGCTTGGCAAGTTCTGTCATGCGCTTCTCGATCGCAGCCAAATCATCAGGTGTAAACGGGCGTTGGTAGGAAAAATCATAGTAGAAACCGTTTTCGATGACAGGCCCTATCGTCACTTGCGCATCTGGAAACAGCTCCTTCACTGCGTAAGCCATCAGGTGCGCCGTGGAATGGCGGATGATCTCGAGACCGTCGGCATCCTTGTCGGTGATGATGGCCACCGCGGCATCCTGCTCGATCAAATGCGAGGTGTCCACCAGACGTCCATCCACTTTCCCGGCCAGTGCGGCGCGCGCCAGACCCGCGCCTATGCTGAGCGCTACATCGGCAACGGTCACGGCTTGCGCAAAGCTGCGCTGCGAACCGTCCGGCAAAGTGATAATGACTGGCATATCTTATTTTCTGTTTCTTTACTTTTCCGGAAACACAAAGTGCGGCGATGCCGCACTAAAGACCGCGCATTATAGTGCCGCTAGAAGAATTTACAATTCATTGCATGAGATCAATACATTCGAACCATCATAAAACAGTTGCGGAAAAAACCATAAGGAGCCGTGGAGAACCGCAGAAACGATGGAGAGGGTGAAAGGGATCGAACCGTCGTATGCAGTAGGGAACCGCTGATTAAGTCCTCCATGAGCCTCGTTGCTGACAAAATCGCGATGGTCGCAAGAAGCGCGACGAAGGTCGTAGCCGAGACTACGATGCCGAGGAGCGCGACACCGCGAGCGCGCGATTTTGTTGCAACCCGGATGGGCACTGACTTTGCGGGCGGTCTGCTGTGTTGCGCTCCTTACGAAGGGCATCAACCATTCGCTGCGTCGCACGCCTTGCATCCCATCCCGCAAAGCCGAGTGTGCGGCCATGTGGGACTTAATCAGCGGTTCCTTAGGAAGCTGCCGTTCTACCATTGAACTACACCCGCGTGAGTGGCGATTTTACGTGGGTTGCCGCCAATATTCAAAAACAGTTCTTCGACAGTGGGGCGAGTACTGTGACGACTGTTGCTTTACTGTGCCGCAGTAGAAGATGACAATTCCTTACGAGCTCTGTTGAGCTGTGAGGATACTGTTTAAATATTGAATGTTTAATCGAGTTCTGATTGGCTCGCCGGTTCGGACGAATCCGGGCACTGGGTATTGGCGGTTTCTATCGAATAATTTACATGTGTTTTACGCGCTTGGGAGAGCGTTTGCCGGAACGGGCATGAATGATTTGCGCCAGTGCGCGCAAGGCTTCGTTAACCGAGGCCGAATCCGGGAATATTGATGCCACATCGCTGTCCAATACGGCAATATTTGCGCCTTCGGCAAGCCGTGAAACATATTTCCCTCTAACTCCATGAGAAAAATCATATTCGGGTTTGAGATCGTCATTCTTTGGTTTCATAACATTTACGCTCCTTGCTGGTTGCGGTACGTGCGCTGATTATCCTGATTAAGTTTCCTTTGTCGGTATGTGAGACAACGAAAAGGCGGTTCTTGTTCGATAACCCGAGAAGAAGAAATCTAGCTTCGCCTTCTGAGTGATCATTGTCTGAAATGGTGATCGACAGTGTATCGTAGAAAGCAGTTGCCGCTTCTTCAAAAGTAACGCCATGCTTCTTGAGATTTTGGAGGGCTTTTTCTTTGTCCCATTGAAACTCTATCGACATTCAGCATATTCCTTTTCACTGCATGCATTATACGACGGCGCGAGCGAAAGGGTCGATGCGTATGCGTCTGGGCAACCCCCGCCTTCCCAGGAGATTTCACCCGTAAAATGGATTCATTAAAAGCGGAGCGGGTGAAGGAGATCGAACCCTCGTATGCAGCTTGGGAAGCTGCCGTTCTACCATTGAACTACACCCGCGATGATTCAGATTTTACGTGGGATACCATTAATATTCAATTTAACAGTTCTTCTACAGTGGGGCGAGGAATGTGGCAACTATTTTAATATTGTCGGGATGGTTAATGACGGTTTTCAGTTTAAAATCCTTTGGAGAAATGATAACGACGTAAGGAGCCTCGAATTTTAATGCTTGCTTAGTTCAATTTATTCAGTCAACGTGTTCTAGTTGTAAATGAATCGGAGGGCTATCCAATATGGGTTTCATCAAGTCATTCGGCGGTATTGTTGCAGTTGTTCGATTAATTTCTGGCAGGGAATGGCTAACCATCGCCATATGGTTTGCACTCATCTTCGCGCTGAGTTTCATGGTGGTAGATTTGACCTTCTCCATTCGCCTGACTTTGGCGGGTATGCTTACTTGGTGCCTAGTCTTGACATCGTTGATTGCGGTACTCGGCGACAAGGTGGCATACAACGACAGCAAATTCGAGATCGCAGATGCGGAGCTTGTTAGGGTGTCACATCTTACAGATGAACTTCAAGAAAAAATTTCTGATCTAGAAATCGAAGTGAAAAATAAATAAGAACTTCCATATGCTCTTTTTCAACCCAGTCGAATTTGAGATTCCTGATTCTTGGCTTCAGGGAAGCCGGTTGTATTCTTTCTAAGCCGTTGCGGCTAGCATACTTGGCAACTGCTGACCCTGAATGGCCTACCGTTAATATCTCGATTCAACAGATTCAGGCGCCCATAAGAGATTTCGGTACCACTGGTTTGCATAAGGAACGAACGATCTCATTGCTAGGTGCATACTTGAATGACACCCAACTCCCTCCTGTTATAGTCAACGAGTTGCCTGACAGAAAGGAATATTACGAGGTTCTAAGCGGCTATCATCGTTACTACACATCCGTTGCTTTTGGATTTACTTCGCTCCCTGTATCTATCAGACCATAATTCTAATTTACTTAACTGATACATGATGTTTGGTCGGAATCTGTATAGGCTTAAATAGCGACATTAGGTAATCGCGATGAAAAAAGTGAGCATTCCCATTATGCGAATCAAACGGGTTGACCCACTCCATGCAAATGAGGTGCTAACAATAGAGCAACAAGCGGCAATTGGGTGTGTTGCCGTTGAATCGTCTCGTCTTGAACATCTTATTATGGTCATGATTTGGAGCATTCTTTCTTTAGAAGAAAGCATGGGCCGAATCATTACGGACAACATTCCGACCATATCTGGAAAACTTGATCTTCTTCATCGCGTTATTAATGATAAAAATTCTACGATTAATAAGGAAGAATTTAATCTTATCTATCAAATTATAAAAAAGATAATCCCACGTAGAAATACAGTGATTCATGGTCAATGGCAACGAATGTATACTTTGTCACAAGTAATGAATATGCCTACTATCACTGATGGGCCAACAGGGCATGCTCAAGTGAACAGTCGAAGTAGGAAAAGCAATAATGTTAAGTCTGAAAAAGCAGAAGATATTATGAGCATTGCTCTGGGGATTCATCATTGCTATTCATCTCTTTATGATTTTTCACAACGTTATTCTTTGCTTCCACCATTGCCCGAAAGAGTCAGGTAACGAAGTCGAATGGAGGCTTGTCTTCACCGTCATTAACCATCCCGACAATATTAAAATAGTTGCCACATTCCTCGCCCCACTGTAGAAGAACTGTTAAATTGAATATTAATGGTATCCCACGTAAAATCTGAATCATCGCGGGTGTAGTTCAATGGTAGAACGGCAGCTTCCCAAGCTGCATACGACGGTTCAATCCCCTTTGCCCGCTCTATTGTCTCTGCGCCTCTCCATTGCTCCTTATTGTTTTTACACAATATGACCGGATGGAACCGGATTGAAATTAATTCGTCTCAATGACTGTATGGAATCCCGGCTTCGGCCTTATACTTGCGATTCATTCATTACATTTAAGACCATTCCCTATGAGCAATGCTATTTTCTCTTCTGGCCGCCTTGTATTGACTGGTGCCAGGACGCGCGGTTTCACCCTTATCGAGATCATGGTGGTGGTGGTCATCATGGGCATCCTGGCTGCGTTGATCGTTCCCAAGCTGATGGGCCGGACCGACGATGCGCGCATCATCGCAGCCAAGCAGGATATCGCCACCATGATGCAAGCGCTCAAGCTGTACAAGCTCGACAACCAGCATTATCCGACCACCGAACAGGGCTTGCAGGCGCTGATTGTCAAGCCGACTTCCGGCCCCGCCGCCGATGGCTGGAAAACCGGCGGTTATCTGGACAAGCTGCCTAAGGATCCGTGGGGCAATCCCTATCAATATCTGTCTCCCGGCATCAAGGGTGAAATCGATGTTTTCTCGTTTGGCGCGGATGGCCAGCCGGGGGGTACCGGTAACGATGCCGATATCGGCTCGTGGGATCTGTAATCACGTTCTCTTCGCCCGGATCGAGTCGCTCTCAGCAGGGCGCACAATATCGGCGACCGCCGCGCGGGTTCACGCTGCTCGAGTTGCTGGTGGTAATGGTGATCGTTGGCATCACGCTCGGCGCGGTGTCATTCAATGCGATGCCGAGCGAACGGCAGGTACTGCAAAACGATGCGCAAAGAATCGCGCTATTGCTGCAATCGGCACGCGATGAGGCGATCGTGCGCAACCGCCCGGTCGCATTCGAAGCGGATGCCAATAGTTACCGTTTCCTGTTGCTCGAAAATAATATCTGGCAAACATTCGTTGGGGATGAATTGTTGCGTGAGCGTCAATTCAAGCGCTCGCCGGTCTCGCTATCCATCATCCCGCCCGCGGCCGATCAATCGGCTCCGTTGCGCATCATCTTCGGCCGCGAACCGGTCGGCATACCCTTTGTCCTGACGCTGGCTGTCGGCGATACTCAAGTCGCAATCCATGCCGACGGGATCGGACATTTCGTCGTGGAATGACATGCGCCGGAAACACCACCTGCCCTTGATCCAATCGATGCATCGCAGCACAGGCTTCACCTTGCTCGAAGTGCTGGTGGCGCTGGTCATTGTCGGTACTGCATTGGGCGCCAGTCTGCGTGCGGTCGGCAGTTTGACTCAAAACAGCAGCGATTTGCGCGCCTCGATGATGGCAACCTGGTCGGCCGAAAACCGGCTGTCGCAGATCCGTCTTGCCCATGAATGGCCGGCACTGGGGCAAAGCAGATTCGATTGCCCGCAAGGTGAATTGCATCTGGTGTGTGAAGAAAACGTATACACGACACCGAACCCGTTTTTTCGCCGCGTCGAGGTCGGCGTCTTCGATTCACAAAATACCGGGCGGCGCATCATCAAGCTGGCCCAAGTGGTGCCCAATGCGCAATAGGTCTATCGTAAATAGCGGCATGCGAGCAGGCAGGCACAAAGGCTTGACCCTGATCGAACTGCTGGTCGCCATCAGCGTGCTCGGATTCGTCGCGGTGCTGGGTTGGCGCGGACTGGACAGCATCGTGCGCGCCCGCATCGCACTGACCAGTGACCTCGAGCAGACGCGCGGAATGCAGCTCGCCTTCGCCCAGTTGCAAAGCGATTGTGCGCATCTGGCCAGCACCTACATCTTGCCAAACAGGGTACCGCTCGCCACCGGACCAAGCCGCCTCACCCTGGTACGCACGGTGTTTGCCGACAACCAGCCGACACGTCTGCAAGTTATCGCCTATCGGGTCAATGACGGAGTGCTGACTCGACGCGAATCGATAGCGACGCGTGACCTGCGGCTGCTGGATGCAATGTGGCTGGCTGCAATGAACGACACAGATACCAGTCCGGCGGTGGTACTGCAATCGGATGTGGCTGCGATGACGATGCGCTTATGGGTTAACGGCGGCAACAGCTGGCTCACAGATATCGGCATGCTGACGCCTTCACTTAATCCAGGCTCTACCGCAAACCCTCCTACACCGACCGGCCTGGAAATCACGATGTTACTGCGCGGAAGCGATAGCGGCATGCTGAAGATATTTTTGCTGGGGGCAGTGTGAAGAACCCTGCTCCATTCCACCGGCAGCGTGGTGTCGCGGTGATCATTGCGCTGTTGTTGACGACGCTGGCGATCACCATCGTTGCCAGTCTTTTCTGGCAGCAGCAAGTGCAAGTACGCTCGATCGAAAACCAGCGCCTTCAGTTGCAAAAGCAATGGATATTGCGCGGCGCGCTCGATTGGGCCGGCCTGATCCTGCGCGAGGATGCGAAGTATTCAAGCGTCGATACCCTGGATGAACCGTGGGCGGTGCCGCTCGCGGAAACGCGACTCGATCAATATGTTGATAACGGCCAGACCGATACCGATACTGCCAGTGCAACCTTATCGGGCGGCATCAGCGATGCACAAGCGCGCTATAATCTGACCAACCTGTGTCCCGATGGAACGATCAATCCTGCTGAGGTCGCCGCTTTCGAGCAATTGCTCAGCAATGCACACCTTAATCCGGCATTGGCTCAGGCAACTGCCGATGAGATGGCGGCTGCGCAAAAAAAGCCCGTAGCAAATCCTGCAAATCCCGATAATCAATCCGGCCCGCTGCCGATGAATCTTACTCAAGAGGATGATTTACTCGCTGTACCAGGCTTCACTCCGGAGATGCTGGGCAAGATAAAGGATTTCGTGATCTTTTTGCCGCGTGCCACGCCGGTCAATGTGAACACCGCACCGGCAGAAGTATTGGCAGCCAGAATCGAAGGGCTTTCGCTTGCAGATGCGGCCGCGCTAGTGGCAAGCCGTAACACAGCCAGCTTCCGCTACATCTCCGACTTTACGGAACGATTGCCAGACAATTCCTTATCCGTGTCGAACCTCGAGGCGTCGGTCTCAACCAATTACTTTCTAGTCAATGGTAAAGTACGCATGAATCGAGCCGAGCTGGAGGTTCAAGCGTTGATCGAACGCAATGGAACCAACACCAGACTCATCTGGGTTCGAGAATATTAGCGCAAATTACGAGGCACCTTGAGCACACTTTATATCCGTTTACCTTCCAGAGCGGCTGCTGACAGCACGCCGAACAGGCTTGCCATGCCTTGCCCGTTCGCCCTGGTATCGCATGGCAGCTCAATCGAGCGTCAGGGCACGGCACCATTGTCTGACTTGTCTGACACAGTAGCAAAGGTGCAGAGCGTGGTGCTGCTGCTGGCCGCCAGCGATGTTACCGTGTTGCGTTTGCAAGTGCCGCCGCTTTCGTCAGCCAGACTGAAGGCCGCATTGCCCAACCTGGTGGAAGACCGATTGATCGCCGATCCGTCCGACTGCGTGGTGGTTGCGGGCGGCTTATCCGATGGATTGCGCACCATCGCGGTGGTGCAGCGCGCCTGGATCGACATATTGGCCAAGACATTGATCGCATTCGGTGCGCGTCATATCTCGGCATTGCCTGCACAATTGTGCCTACCCTATCAGTCCGATCAACCGGGTAGTGTAACCGCCGCCATCGAGGACCGGAATGACAGCGGCCAGAATGCCGATATCGACATAACGCTGCGCCTGTCGGAACAGGACGGCATCGGCTTGGCGATCGCGCATGAAAAGGATGAGTCCGCGGCAAGTGTAGCGATGCGGACATTATGCGCGGTGGTGCCCGAATCCCCAATCACGCTGTATGTGCCGCAATCGTTGGTACGTGCTTATCAGGAAATAGTCAACGATACTGTCTCGTTGAATAAACGCATCAGTGTATTCGCCGACAACTGGTCGCGCTGGATTGCCGGTGCCAACATCATGACACTCGATCTGATGGCGGGACTTGGTGCGGGGACCAGCCCCAAGTGGGACTGGCGTCCGTGGCGCTGGCCGCTGACGCTGGCCGCCGCGATTCTAATCATCAATGTCACCGCATTGAATATCGATTGGTGGCACATGAAGGACGAAACCAATTCTCTGCGCGCGGTCATGATCCAAATATACAAGTCGGCCTATCCGAAAGAATCCGTGATCATCGATCCTATCGCGCAGATGCAGCAGAAGATTGCTATCGCCAAACACAACTCCGGTTTGCCCGCGCCGGATGATTTTACAACGATCACAGCTGCCTTTGGCGAAGCTTGGTCCAGTGCCGTTGCAGCAACGGGCAAAACAACCGCAATTGCCACACTCGAATATCACGATCATAGTCTGTTCGTGCGCTTGAAACCGGGTGGTGAAACGCCGACCCAACAGATGAAAGCCGCTCTGGCCAAACGCGAACTGGCGCTTGAACTTGCGCCCGAACAATCCGGTGCATCCGTCTGGCAAATCAGGAGCGTGAAATGAATCTGACCGGCCTGCTGGATAAATCCAGGCTATCGTTATCGGAATTCTGGGCGGTGCGCGATGCGCGCGAGCGCGCGATGCTTGCTGTGGCCGGGCTGGTCGTGACATTTGGCTTGATCTACGCCTTGCTGATCGATCCTGCGCTTTCCGGCCGCGACCGATTGAATAAGAGTCTGCCAATGCTGCGCCAACAAGTCGCGCAGATGCAGGCATTGTCCAAGGAAGCTGCAGCTCTTTCCGGAAAAACCGCTGCCCCTTCGATAGCGATGTCCAAAGAAAATATCGATGCAGCGCTTGCGCGCAACGACTTGAAGCCGCAAAGCGTGATGCTGACAGGCGACTTTGCCAAGGTGCAACTCACTGCAGCCTCTTTTGCCGGCACGCTGAATTGGTTGGACAATATGCAAAAGACCGCGCTGCTTTCCGTGGTCGATGCCAATATTGTTGCGCTGGCTCAACCCGATATGGTCAATGCGACATTCACGTTGGGATTACCCCCGCATGAATGATCTGAAATCCGGAATATTGCCGTGGATTCTCTCCGCAACATGCAATAATCCGCTTGCTCATTCAGCCTTATTGCCAAGTTTATGCCCGGTCAGGAACGGGCTTGAAGAGGGGGTGTGTTGCGCCGCGCCGTGATATGGCTGCTGGCCGGAATTGCCAGTGTCGCGCTCACCACGATGGTGTTTTTTCCGGCTACCTGGATGGCATCTATGGTAGAAAAGCAGACCGCGGGCCGCTTGACGCTCGGAGATGCGCATGGCACATTGTGGCGCGGATCGGCTTTCATCGGCGGCGCAGCGAGTGGCAGTGATCCGGTAACACCGCTGTTGCGTGGACGCTTTTCATGGCGCTTGTCTCCGATGGTGTTGTTGGGTAGTGTCGATGCCGAACTGGAAAATGTTGAGGCACTGTCTCAACCGATATCAGTGACGGGCAGCTGGCATCGATTGCAGGTGAGTCCTGGAGCGATTTTACTACCGGCGGAACGCCTGGTCGCTCTGGGCGCACCATTGAACACAGTGCAACCGTCCGGTCAGATGCGCTTATCATGGGAACCGCTGCGATTGTCGCAGCAAAATGGAAAGATTGAGATGATCGGATCGATGAATCTGGCAATGAATAATCTAGGGTCGCGACTGTCGCCGGTCAAACCGTTGGGCAGCTATGATCTTGCGCTTGACTGGCACGGAACACAGGCGTCCGTGACTCTTAAGACGGTCAATGGGCCGTTGTTGCTGAATGGTTCAGGGATATTTATCGACGGACGTTTGCAGTTCTCCGGAACGGCGCAAGCCGAGGCAGGACAAGAAGAGAAGCTGGCGAATTTTCTGAATTTGCTGGGACAAAGCCATAAGGAAGGCGACAAGGACGTTATCGCGCTAGAATTCAAATGATAAAAAACAATTTACTTAAGAATAGAATGCATAAAACAATGCAAAAACCTGCATGTTGGCAACAGCGGGGCGCAATGCTGCTGGTGCTAATGTGCTTAATGACGGGTATACAACTAGCGCAGGCACAGGACTCGAACCTGGAGGAGCCTCGGGGCACTGATGAAATCACTGGCCCGAATAGAATCCCCGGCACGCAAGATGCCACGATCACGAAAGAGGCCGCAACTACAAATAAGGATATAGGATCGAACAAAGGCACTCTCAATTTCGTCGATGCAGATATCGAATCGGTAATCGCGGCTGTCGGCGATTACACCAATACGACATTCATCATCGATCCCCGTGTCAAAGGCACGATCACGCTTGTGTCCGAGAAGCCGCTCACCAAGTCTCAGGCATTTGAGCTTTTGACCTCGGTGTTGCGCTTGCGAGGCTACACGGTGGTGACCGGAAACGGATATACCAAAGTGGTGCCGGAAGCGGAAGGCAAGCTGCAGGCGACCCCTATCCAGGCCGGTGCGGTACGCGGCGACCAGATCGCGACTCAAATCTTCCATTTAAATTTCGAGTCCGCAGCCAATCTGGTGACGGTGTTGCGGCCGTTGATTTCCCCCAACAACACCATCAATGCCGACCCGGGCAATAACACGCTGATCGTCACCGATTACGCCGACAACCTGTTGCGTCTGGGCAAGATAATCGCGACGCTGGACGGGCCAGCCGGCAACGATCTGGACGTGGTGCCTATACGTTATGCGGTCGCCACCGATATTGCGGTGATGGTCAATCGACTGCTGGAACCGGGCGGGACGGGAGCAGGTGATGCGGGGCACACCACGGTGTTGGCATATCCGCGCACCAATTCGGTTTTGGTACGCGCGCCCTCCGAAGGGCGCGTCAATCTGGCGAGGACGCTGATCGAAAAACTCGATCAGCCGACTGCACAGCCGGGCAACGTGCACGTGGTCTATCTGAAGAATGCAGAAGCGACCAAGCTTGCACAGACGCTGCGTGCAGTCGTGACATCGGACACTTCCGCGGCGACATCGGCACCGTCCCAGTCAACCCGATCGTCATCTCCGACTTCATCAACCGTACCGAGTCCATCATCCTTGTCAAGCCAATCTTCTTCAACGGCATCTTCCGCAACAAGCCAAACGTCTCTGCCTAGCGGCGGGCCGGCCGGATTTATCCAGGCCGATCCAACCACCAACACACTGATCATCAGCGCCAGCGAATCGGTCTACCGCGATTTGCGCACGGTCATCGACCAGCTTGATGCGCGCCGCGCCCAAGTCTATATCGAGTCGCTGATCGTTGAAGTGGATGCAAGCAAATCGAGCGAATTCGGCATGCAATGGGCCGGCTTGTCCGGGAATGGCAACAGCAGTGCCCGGGTCGGTATACTGACCGGATTCACCCCGTCGACAAGCGGCAACAATCTGATCAGCATGGCAGCCGCAAAAGCGTCGGGAACCGCTCCGGCGGCGCCTGGCAACGGCTTGACCTTGGGTATTCTCAACGCTTCGGGCTTGGGCGCTGTGATTCACGCGCTCGAGACCGACACCAGTGCAAATATCCTGTCGATGCCCAACCTGATCACGCTCGACAATGAAGAAGCCAAGATTGTCGTCGGTTCCAATGTGCCTTTTATTACCGGCCAGTACACGACCGTTGCCTCGGCTGGCAGTGCGGGGGTGAGCCCGTTCCAGACGGTCGAGCGCCAGGATATCGGTCTGACGTTGCGCGTGAAGCCGCAGATTTCACAAGGCGGCACGGTCAAGATGTCGATCTATCAGGAAACCTCGGCGGTCACGGATAGCACCAATCCAGCCGGGCTGATCACCAGCAAGCGTTCGCTCGATACCAACGTGCTGGTCGATGACGGACAGATCATCGTGCTGGGCGGTTTGATCGATGACAACATGCAGGACAGCATTGAGAAAGTTCCGGGCCTGGGCGATATTCCCATCATCGGTAATTTGTTCAAGTACAGGACACGCAGCCGCGTCAAAACCAACTTGATGGTGTTCCTGCGGCCGACCATCATACGCAACAATGAGCAGAGTGTGGATCTGGCCGGAGATCGCTACGATTTTATCCGCAATGAAGAAATAACCGAGCAGCCGAACCTGAATCCCCTGTTGCCGAATCTGGACGGGCCGCAGTTGCCGCCGTTACAGGATGGTCGGATAGTCGGCGGTAAGTTGTTCAAACAGGCAGAACCTGCGCCTTCAGCGAGCACGCAACCGGCGCCCCCACAAAATCCCGCTCCGCAAGCACCGGCAGCGTCACAGTAGAAATTCGCAAATGGTAATTATGTGATGGATGCTCGTCTTCTTCCCTACGCATTCGCCCGGGACTATGCGCTGTTGGCGCATCGCAACAGCACTGCTGATGGTCCTGTCGAGGTCTGGATATCGGATGCGACCAAACCAAGCGCAATTGCCGAAGTCAGCCGCTGTTTCGGGCGTGTCAAGCTAAAATCGATCCCGCGTGTGGAACTCGAAACCGCAATAGCGAAAGCCTATGCCGGTTCCGGCGGCGACGCTGCACAGGTGATCGACGAATACGAATCCGATCTCGACCTGGCTAAACTGATGCAGGACATGCCCGCCATCGAAGACTTGCTGGAATCCGCCGACGATGCACCGGTGATACGAATGATCAATGCGCTGCTGACCCAGGCATTGCGCGAGGGCGCATCGGATATTCACATCGAACCGTTCGAGCAGATCTCGGTGGTGCGTTTCCGCATCGACGGCAGCCTGCGCGACATAGTGAAACCCAAGAAAGCGATCCATGCCTCGCTGATCTCGCGCATCAAGATCATGGCGCAGCTCGACATCGCCGAAAAACGTTTGCCGCAGGATGGCCGCATCACGCTGCGTGTCGGCGGCAAGCCGGTCGATGTGCGGGTTTCCACTTTGCCCACCGGACATGGCGAGCGTGCAGTGTTGCGCCTGCTCGACAAGGAAGCAGGCCGCCTCGACTTGCGGCACTTGGGCATGAGCGCGGAAGTGCTGGCCCAATTCGACAAGCTGATCGCGCAACCGCACGGCATCGTGCTGGTCACCGGCCCGACCGGCTCGGGCAAGACCACCACGCTTTATGCCGCGCTATCGCGGTTGAATACGACCACTACCAATATCCTGACCGTCGAAGATCCGATCGAATACGAACTGAACGGCATCGGCCAGACCCAGGTCAATCCGCGCATCGACATGACGTTCGCCAAGGCGCTGCGCGCGATCCTGCGGCAGGATCCGGACATCATCATGATCGGCGAGATCCGCGATCTGGAAACCGCGCAGATCGCTGTGCAGGCATCATTGACCGGCCACCTGGTTCTGGCGACGCTGCACACCAATGATTCGGCGGCAGCTGTCACGCGCTTGCTCGACATGGGCATCGAACCATTCCTGTTGTCGTCTTCGCTGCTCGGTCTGGTCGCGCAACGCCTAGTGCGCAAATTATGTGATCATTGCAAACGGCAGGATGGCCAATTCTGGCATGATGTCGGCTGCGACAGATGCGGCCACACCGGCTATCAGGGCCGGGTTGGCGTGTATGAATTATTGCTGACCACCGACCAGATCCGCGCGCAAATCCATGACCGCGCATCGGAAGCCGACATCCGCGCTACTGCGCAGCATGACGGGATGCACACCATGCGCGAGGACGGCGAGCGCTGGTTGGTAGACGGTACAACGACGCAGGCAGAGTTGCTGCGCGTCACTAAAGACTAACTGTTAAGGACACATCGTGCCTGCTTTCAGTTATGAAGCCGCCGATGCGACAGGCGCCACCAAAAAAGGCGTGGTCAACGCCGACAGTGCGCGTGCTGCACGTGCCGAGTTGCGCGCGCAGGGTCTGGTACCGATCACGGTCGACGCGATTACGACCCAGCTCGACGAGGCGGGGCTAACCAAACGCAGCGCATTCGGCGACCGGCTGTCCACAATCGAGCTGGCCCTGTTCACGCGCCAGCTGGCGAGTCTGCTGGAAGCGAGCCTGCCACTGGAGCAGGCATTTTCCGCGCTGCTGGAACAAGCCGAACGAACCTATGTGCGAGACCTGATCGCCTCTATCCGTTCTGAAGTGATGGGCGGCGCGTCGCTGTCCGATGCACTGGCGCGGCATCCGCGCGACTTTGCAGACATCTATCGCGCGCTGGTCGCTTCAGGCGAGCAGATCGGCCAATTGGCGCGGGTGCTGTCACGGCTGGCCGACTATATCGAGCGGCGCAATGCGCTGGTGCAAAAGGTCAGGCTGGCGTTCACTTATCCGGCGATCGTCACCGTGGTGGCATTTGCGATCGTGATTTTTTTGCTGACCTATGTGGTGCCGCAAATCGTGTCGGTTTTCGCCAACACAAAACAAAAACTACCTTTCCTGACCACGGTGATGTTGGGCGTTTCGGATTTTGTGCGGCATTACGGCTGGATCGTTTTGCTGGTTGTCATCGCGCTGGCTTTCGCCTGGCGCCGCGCATTGAAGGACCCTGTTATAAAGATGCGCTGGCATACCTGGTTGCTGAACGCGCCGCTGTATGGAAGATTCGAGCGCAGCCTCAACACCGCGCGTTTCGCCAGCACACTGGCGATCACCACTGGTTCCGGCGTGCCGATATTGCGCGCGCTGCAAACCAGCCGGGATACCTTGACCAATGTCGCGATGCGCGCGCAAGTCGAGGAAGCCGCAAACAGCGTGCGCGAAGGTGTCGGCCTGGCGCGAGCGCTGTCGGTGCACAAACATTTCCCACCGATGCTGATTCACATGATCCGCGCCGGCGAAGTCACCGGGGAATTGCCGGCGATGCTGGAGCGCGCCGCCAACGCGCAGGAGCAGGATTTGGAACGACGCGCGATGACCATGGCAGGATTGCTGGAACCGGCACTGATACTTGCGATGGGCGTGGTGGTGCTGCTGATCGTGCTGGCCGTGCTGATGCCGATTATCGAGATCAACCAACTGGTACGCTAACAAGGTGCCGAAAAACTACTGTGCTTGCCAATACTGCGTTAAAAATGTGCTCAAAATCCTCATGTACTCGCATGTACACTCCGGTTTTTCGCACCTTTTCGCCTTGTCTTGGCTGCGCTCGCTACGTTTTTCAACACCCTGTTAGAAAGTAATATATTTTGGCATTATGAAAACAATGAAACGCTTGCCCATGATTACGAGTTTTGTGCTGTTCATCGCCTTGTGCATATCGGCTGCATACTGGGCGATGCAACTATACAAGCCCGCAGCACGTCCAGTCGCAGCCCTGCCCATGGCGGATTTACCTGCTCCAAATCCGGAGTCGGCAGCAAGCTTGTTTGGCGGACATTCGACTGCCGTCGTCGCGAGCAATTTTCAGTTGAAAGGCGTGGTGATGGCGAGCAATCCGGAAGAAAGTGTTGCGATATTGGCTGCCAACGGCAAACCGGCGCAAGCGATCAGGACCAATGCGGAAGTGGTGCCCGGTGTCACGGTCAAGGAAGTGCAACGCGACCATGTATTGCTTTCGGAAGGCGGCATGATCAAGCGGGTCGATTTGCCCCAGGACGCGAAGCGCAAATGATGCCGTGTTTCATGCAAACAATTGCTGTTCCAGAATATACGGCGATTTTGCCGTCCAATTTACATTGGGTACAGCCGGGATCAATTTGCGGGGGTCGCTTTGGAAAGAATTTCTAGCTAAACCAAATCAGTGACGGACATCTATGGGAGCCATCATCTTCTTGGGTTTAGTTGGTTTCGGCATTGCCTTTGGGATTGCTCGTGGCCGTGTCGTTCGTCTGCGGGAAAACGCTTACAATGCAACTCTGCGTACCTACTTGGACAGCAGAGACGCGGCGTTTAAGACTGGGTTTCTGACAGGACGTCGATGGCTGGCAGCGTTCATCGCAGAAGCCGAGCAGGCGCGTGATCACCGTGACGACTACCTCAGGTCCAAGTCGCACCCCGCGCGGAAATCCGCTGATATCGTGAAGGAGGTCAAACAAGAAAAGAGGGCACTCTCCGAGCGGATAAAGTTTCTAGAGTTCCAGCTAAAGGCCTACGAAGAGTACTTCCCACAACTGGAAGAGTACCGCGATCTAATACTCGATGAGCGCGTGCCCCTATCCACAGGCGCGGAAAATCTCGAAGAGCTTGAAAGTGCAGACCCGTCAGAGCGATACATGTCCCGCGAAGAATGGGAGCGCCTTCCCGTCTCCGAGAGAAACCAGCTTGCCCTTGATCGATACGTTGGTCGGCAAAAATCTGACTGGGAGATTGGACGGTATTACGAGCGATATCTCGGCTCCCTTCGCGAGAAGGACGGCTGGACAGTGATATACCACGGTGCCCTGCGTGGATTCGAGGATCTTGGGCGTGACCTCATTTGCACCAAAGATGGCACGGTCGAGATCGTTCAAGCAAAGTGCTGGAGCAAATCCAAGGTAATCCACGAGAAGCATCTTTTTCAACTGTTTGGGACAACCATACACTTCAGGCTTGCGAACACCAGCGCCCACGTAACGCCCGTATTAGCGACAACAACGTCTCTTTCCGAGGTGGCTATTGAGGTTGCGCAAGTCCTCGGTATTCGGGTCGATACCATTCCATTGCCGTCCTCCTATCCAATGATCAAGTGCAACATCAACCCGTCGACGCACGAGAAGATATATCACCTTCCGTTTGATCAGCAGTATGATCGCACGCAGGTGTCGCAACCTGGTGAGTGTTATGTGGCTACGGTCAAAGAGGCTGAGCGTCGTGGGTTCAGGCGTGCGTGGAGACATCGTGTACTTCGGGCAACGTGAGTGCCCAACTCATCATTGCACCAGGCCTACGCGAAAAGCCGCGCATGCCGGTAAATTCAAACGTTAGGGAAAATTGAAAAGCGCGGACTTACCGCGCTTTTTCATAGACTCTGAATCAGATGCGGCGATGCCGCACATTCCTCAGGTATTCTGCACCACGATCTTTGGGAAGGCCGCGCTGTGATCCTGCGCCATGTCCGCGACCTTGACCGCGATACGGCGCGCGATCTGTTTGTACACCTTCGCGATGTTGCCATCCGGGTCGGCCACCACGGTCGGGTTGCCTGAATCCGCCTGTTCGCGGATGCGGATGTCGAGCGGCAACCCGCCCAGAAATTCCACGTTGTAATCGGCGCACATCTTCTCCCCGCCGCCCGCGCCGAAGATATGCTCTTCATGGCCGCATTTCGAGCAGATGTGCGTGCTCATGTTTTCCACGATGCCGACGATTTTGATGCCAACCTTCTCGAACATCTTGAGCCCCTTGCGCGCGTCCATCAGCGCGATGTCCTGCGGCGTGGTGACGATCACCGCGCCGGTGACCGGCACTTTTTGCGCCAGCGTCAGCTGGATGTCACCGGTGCCCGGCGGCAGATCCACCACCAAATAATCCAGATTATCCCAGCGCGTCTGGTGCAGCAACTGGTCGAGCGCCTGTGTCACCATCGGGCCGCGCCAGACCATGGGTGTATCATCGCCATCGATCATGAAACCTATGGACATTGCTTGCAGGCCGTGATTGATCATTGGTTCGAGGGACTTGCCATCAACCGATTTGGGTTGGCCGGAAATGCCCAGCATGGTCGGTTGCGAGGGGCCATAAATATCGGCATCCAGCACGCCGACGCGCGCGCCCTCGGCAGACAGGGCCAGAGCAAGATTCACCGCGGTGGTGGATTTACCCACCCCACCCTTGCCGCTCGCGATCGCAATGATATTCTTCACGCCTTCGACCAGCTTCACACCGCGCTGTACTGCGTGCGGCACAACTTTGCTGGACACGCTGACGCTGATCTTGCCCGCACCCGGCAACGCCGCTTTAAGATTCGTTTCGACCATCGCGCGTATTTCGTCCCACACACTCTTGGCAGGATAGCCAAGCATGATTTCCAGCGCCACATCGTTGCCGCTGATCTTGATGTTCTTCACTGACTTTCCGCTGACGAAATCCTTTTTGGTGTTCGGGTCGACCAGATTCTTCAACGCGCCCTGCACATCTGTTTCATTAAAACTCATCACTCGCTCCTGGTTCAGATTAAAGACTTAGGTTAGGATTTTAAACTATGTTGACTATTTTTATCGGGTATATTTTACCCGGTAATATTTGCTCAGGGACGCGGTTCGCGGCTAGCTCCGGCGACAGCCAGCCTGTCCAGATAATCCTGCCAAAGCACTGACTGATTTTTTCCCAATTTATAGAGATATTCCCAAGTGTAAAGACCAGTGTCATGGCCGTCGTCAAATTCGATTTGCACGGCATAGCTGCCTACTGGTGTGACTGAGATTATCCCCACATTCCTTTTTCCTACTTGTAGCACCTCCTGCCCGGGGCCGTGACCGCTGACATCGGCAGATGGCGAATATACCCGCAGGAACTCATAAGGTAGCTGATAACAGACATCGTCGCTGAAGGTGATCTCGAGCAAGCGGGATTGCTGGTGTAACTTAATTTCCGTGGGTTGCTCTGACATGATTCCAGTGTTGCTCCTGTGGTGTGCAGCAGATTCGCTGCTGCTAATAAAATCTATCGCGTTTTGTAAAGCGAATTTGCCAAGCGGACGATCTGCGCATAAGGAAAGTCCGTCAAGCTTCCAAACTTCTGCTGAGACATCTCCAGCAGCGTGGCTACATCGTGCACCTGATCATTGTCATCGAGTGAGAACTGCAGTCCCCTCAAGCCGCCGCATTGCATACGCATTTCTTGCGCATGCGGCAACGGACCGTCAATATGTGACTTGCCCAGCGCGAAAGTGAAGTTGAGCCGCAATAAATTGCGCAATGCAATGCAACGCTCGAGTGCTTCCGGAGTGTTGCAGGCCACTATCTCACGCTCGGCGATATTGCGTTTTTCCGCCTTCGAGCAGGCTGCACAATTGGTCAGGATGGATTTTTCAAACGGACAGGTGCCGGGGATGGTTGCGGACAATATCTGCCGGTATGCTGTTTCATCCATCACGCTTGCGACTAATCATGGCTGTTCAATCATGCTCGTCAATCATGCTGTCAATCATCCTGGGGATTGGGCGCCGGCGCACGGACCTGGTTGAGCAGATCCTCGGCGTTAAATTCCGTTTCGGCAAAGATCACTTTGATCACGCAGGCGGAATCACCTGAAAGCTCGCTGCGCAATTGCTTGGCCCGGTTGGATGCGTCGCGAAACGCATCATGCTGTTCCAGTTTTTCCAGGCGGCGGATCGGTGTTTCGAATATCTTGTAAACAAAGTAAGGCATTGATTGCTATCTTTCTGTGGGGTGATACAAGATCAGCTTGTATTACGGAACGCTCAGGGCTTTCCGGCGGGTTTCAGAAAAGTCACCACATTCGATCCGGGCGCGTTCTTGCTCGCACAACTGCCCTCCCCAACCCCGGCATCCCGCTCAGCTTCGTGCAACACATTGATCACATCCACATAGTGCTTTTGTTTCACCATCATCAGCGCGGTAAGGCCGCCATCGTTGCGCGCCATGACATCGGCACCCGCCCTCAGCAGCGTCTCGACCACTGCCGTCTCACCGTAACCTGCCGCCAGCATCAAGGGGCGGATCCCGTAGCTGATGGGCATTTCAACGTTAGCCCCCGCGTCGATCAGGACTTGCACGACATCTGCAAATCCCCGATCCAGCTCCGGGTTATATGCCGCCTTCATCAGCGCAGTCCAACCGCGTTCATCGCAGGCATTGACGTCCGCCCCGGCTTCGATCAATGCCTTCACCATTTTTAGATTTCCGGAATGGGAAGCCATCATCAAAAGCGTGGCGCCTCCATCGTTGCGTGAGTTGACATCAGCCCCGGTTACCAGCATCCGCCGTACAGAATCGACGTCGCCAGATCTGACTGCCTCTAGTAATTCTGCAGACATAAAATCTTCCTTCTTGCTTTGATTTCCAATTTCCGGTCGTTTCTGGCTGTCAGTTGTTCTTCTCAATTGTTCTTGGCCCCCTGATCCACCCATTTTTTCAATGTCTCTATTTTTTCCTTGGCCAAACCTCCGTTCATGCCAAACGGCATTTTGATAGAGGCATGGGCACGTCCCTCGACCAGTTCAATCAAGATGCTGGTGAAGCTGTCGCCCGGCTTGATGACAGTCCCGAACTTGGTACCTTTCATCAGACTCTCGTAGGTACGCATATCCAACCCGCTTTTCTCGTAGCCCTTACCTCCAGGCTGGTGACAATTCAAACAATAGTCGTGGATGATCGGGAAGACATCATTTTTGTAGCTGATTTCAGTTTTCTCCTGCATAGGAGTTCCCAGAGCCTGAAATGAAAGCATCGCCAAAACAGCACTGGCCAGTAAAGTTATGTTTTTCACAAATTACTCCTTTAAAGTATAACCGCATGAAATAATATTACTGTATGTTTATTGGCTTGCTTCGCGCAACGAAACGGCAATACCAATGCGTAAAATTCTCTATTTCAGCCTTGACCAGATTTGATTCTTTACCGAGTAAAGCAACAAAGTCAGAATGACCAAATATCCAATTACAAAAAAGCCCAGCCTGTGGCGTTCCTGCTCATGCGGGTCGGCAGCCCATGCCAGAAATGACACGATATCGTGCGCCGTTTTCTTTAATTCATCTCGTTGAGCGGGTTCAGTCGCACTACTAATTCCAAGTGCATCCGGCATTTTTGTTTCCGGAAAAATGTGATTGCTGGTCATCCCTTCCGGCGTGTTGTAATAACCCAGCAGGTAGGAATATACGTAACTTGCACCACCTTCCCGCGCCTTGGTCATCAGGCTCAAGTCCGGCGGTATTCTTCCGAATGATTGCATGGCTGCCTCGTCGGACATCAGGCCGGCGAGCGGTGCATCAAGCGGTTGATCGCCACGCAAAGCATCAATTTTTTTCTTGTCGATGCCAAATTTGGCAAGATCGAGATATCTGATGTATTTCAGACTGTGGCAGCTATGGCAGTTATTCATCAAATCGTCCATACCGCGCTCGACAGCGGGCAGGCTGGTATCTGCCTGGATATTCTCCAGCGTTGCTTCTGCAGCCCAGAGCAATGACGTAGAGCAGCACAGCATCAATGAAGCTATGAGTTTTTTCATTTGATATCTCCACTGCGACGGCGCTGCGGTAATTTGCTTCTTTCTTTGGCCTCGCTTGCTATCAATTCTTCCACTTCAGGGGGAAGGCCACGTTGGATCAGCCAACGCTCTTCCTTCTTGGAGATGAATGGAAGAAGCGCGAACAGAGCGAAGTAAAAAATCGTCGCAATTTTTCCCATCATGATGGACTGATCGGTAGGCGGTGTGTAACCGACATATCCCAGAATCACCATGTCGAGCACAAACAGATAGAACGTCACGCGATACCATGGACGGAAATGCGCTCCACCGGGGATACGCGAACGATCCAGGTAAGGCATGAATGAAAACACCATCACCGACAGCCCCATCGCCACCACGCCCCCGACCAGGTTCGGCACCGAGCGCAAGATCGCATAGAAGGGCAGGAAATACCATTCCGGAACAATGTGTGTCGGGGTTTGCATCGGATTGGCCGGAATGTTGTTGGCAGGCTCCATCAGACTATTGGGCAAAAAGAACACGAAGATGCAATACACGATCAAAAATATGCCCAACCCGTATAAATCCTTGATAGTAAAATAGGGATGGAACGGGATGTTGTCCTTTGCTGCCAGATCGATACCGCTGGGATTGCTGCTCTTGACGGTATGCAATGCGACCAGATGCACCACCACCCCACCGATGATCAGGAACGGTAACAAATAGTGCAGTGAGAAGAAACGCGTCAGTGTTGCATCGCCGACGCCGAAGTCCCCGCGCAGCCAGACCACCACCTGATCGCCAAAGTATGGCGTGGCACGGAACAGATTGGTGATCACGGTCGCGCCCCAGAATGACATTTGCCCCCACGGTAACAAATAGCCCATGAAAGCGGTTGCCATCAACATCAGCAGCAGTCCCTGTCCAGTCCACCACATCAGCTCGCGCGGCGCCCGGTAGGAGCCATAATAGAGCGTGCGCGCCATATGGATATAGATAACCAGAAAGAATGCCGATGCACCGGTGGCGTGCATGAATCGCAACAGCCAGCCGTAATTCACGTCGCGCATGATGTGCTGGACGGAGTCAAATGACAGCGTGACATCCGCCTTGTAGTGCATGGCCAAAAAGATGCCCGTGGCCACCTGCAGCATCAGCACGAAGCCCGCCAGAAAACCGAAATTCCACCAATAACTGAGATTGCGCGGCGTAGGATATCCGGTCAATTCGTGTTTGACGAAACTGCTGAGCGGAAAGCGTTGATCTATCCATTTAATGATTCTGTTATTCATGGTCGCCTCCTATGCTTCGCCGATGATGATTTTGTCCGCAGCAATAAATCGATAGGGCGGCACTGCCAGATTTTTCGGTGCGGGACCACGGGTGATGCGGCCACTATCGTCATACTGGCTGCCATGACAATGGCATGTCCAACCCGGACCCTCCTTGTTCGGCACGCAACCCAAATGTGTGCAGATACCCACCACCACCAGCCATTCTGGCCGTTGGACCCGCTTTTGATCAGGCTCAGGATCAGATCCTCCATCGGACGCCTCCATCGCCTTGATCTCTTCCTGGGTGCGATGAAAGATAAATACCGGCTTGCCCTGCCAGGCGACTGTATGCACTCCATCTTCCGGTATCACGGATAAATCTACTTCAGTCGTGGCCTTGGCCAGCACGTCCGAGCTCGGATTCATGCTGGCCACAAAAGGCAGGCACGCAGCCGCCGCGCCTGCACCACCCACTACAGAGGTCACTTTGATCAAGAAATTGCGGCGATTGGAATCGCCCAAAGTTTCGCTTTCAGACATTACAAACTCCCGATTGATATTAATAAAACCCGCATGTCTACTATTTCTGTACAGTTTTCTGCAGAGCGTCACGAATCGCGTCAGGCGTTTTCATGATATTCATGAAGCTGTTTTTTCCCATCATGCTCAAATCGGGAAAATTGATCGCGATCCGGAAACGCGCATGCATCGCATAAACCTTATTGCCGGAAATCAATACTTCATAAGGCAAGTGGGCAGTGGATTTAAGCTCACGGAAGTCGATCTCGCTCATGATGAATCTGTCGTCCATGTATTTTTCTGCTTCGGTTGGGCCTTTCATGGCAACACCGAAAACACTCTCCTGCTTCCCGGGAATGTCGATACGATAAACCTTGTTGACGCCATTTTTATTGGCTGTCAGTTTTGCATCAACCGACTGAACCGCTTCTTCGTAGCTGGGATATTCGGCCAACACATCCAGATCGGTAAAATATTCCATACCTATCATATAGTGATATTTGCGCGCCTGCTTGGCGGTCATGCCCTGTTTGGACCCAAACTCTTCCACCCTACCCAGCGCGGCGGCCAATGCTGCCGCAACGTTGCTCAAGTCGCCCTGCATGCGGTATGCATTCGCCATGTAAACCGGGTTGGTATAACTCACTTGCACCCCGTCATATGCTTTGGTGATGGACACCCTTTGTACCGCACCGAATCCGCCATACTCAGAGCCCGCCGCAATCTTTTTCAAGTCGTCATTGGTCACGATCAATATGTCGGCATCGGGGTAAGGGAAGAAATCTCCGACCACGGTAAAGCCGCCCGCGAGCAAGGCCGCTTTGGCCTGCTCGGTTTTCTCGGCAACTGTACCCGCACCTTTTGAAGCAAGTATGAATGGTTTCAAATTAACTTCATCGGCCATCGCGTTGCTGATGCCGAACAACAACAGCGCCGACAACAATATATTTTTGAGTGCCAATTTGTTCATCATGCATCTCCTCACAGGTCGTTTAAGTATGGATATCAATTTTCAAGGCTTTCAAGTTTCTCAGGTTTGAACCATGCCAATTTTTCCCTGAGCGTGACCACCCCGCCGACGATGATCAAAGTCGGAGCATGCAGCTTTTCGGCTTGAGCGGTTCCTGGCAAGGTCGCAAGCGTTCCAGTGATGACCCGTTGATTTTGTGTGGTGCCCTGTTGCACGATTGCGGCCGGAGTGTTGTCTGGCAAACCATGTGCGATGAGTTCGGTGCATAGAGTTGCCAAACCGTGCAGCCCCATATAAACCACGATGGTTTGTTTAGGACGGGCCAGCGCATCCCAATCGAGATTCATGCTGCCGTCCTTCAGGTGGCCGGTCACGAATGTGCAGGCTTGTGCGTGATCGCGGTGCGTCAGCGGAATGCCGGCATAAGCGGCAACCCCCGATGCGGCGGTGATGCCCGGCACGACCTGGAAAAGGATGCCATGTTCCGCGAGAGTCTCGATCTCTTCGCCACCACGCCCGAAAATGAACGGGTCACCGCCCTTGAGGCGCAACACCCGCTTTCCTTCTTTGGCAAGTCTTACCAGTAATTCATTGATCTCTTCTTGCGGCATGACGTGGTCATCGCGCTTTTTGCCCGCGTAAATGCGCGTCGCATCGCGCCGCGTCATCTCGAGTATCGGCTTGGATACCAGATTGTCATAAACCACCACATCGGCCTTCTGCATCAGGCGCAAGGCACGAAAGGTCAGCAGATCTGGATCGCCGGGGCCGGCGCCGACCAGATAGACTTCGCCGCGCAGAATGTTGTCCTCATTTACCAGCATCTGTTTCAACATCTTTTCCGCACTGCCTTCATCGCCGGCCAACACTTTTTCGGCAACCACACCTTCCAGTGCGCTCTCCCAGAAGATGCGACGCTTTGCCGGATTGGTGACACGCAGCTTGACCAGTTCACGGAAATGTTCCGCGAATGCCGCAAGACGACTGTAGTTCTGAGGGATCATGGTCTCCAGCTTGCTGCGCATCATTCGAGTCAGCACCGGCGACGCACCGCCGCTGGAGAACGCCACCATCAGCGGGGAACGGTCGAGGATGGCGGGCATGATGAAACTGCACAACTCCGGATCGTCCACCACATTCACCGGGATGTTGCGTGCATGAGCCAATTCGGAGACTTGCCGGTTGACGCCGCGATCATTGGTCGCCGCGATGACCAGGGTCACATCATCAAGGTGCCGCGCCTCGAAACGCGCGAAGATCGCATTGACGCCTCTCTGTTCCGCAAGCGCAGGTTCTATCTGCGGTGCGACCACGCGCACATTCGCCCCTGCCTCCAGCAACACGCCTGTCTTGCGCTTGCCAACCTCGCCGCCGCCGACCACCAGGCACAGCTTGCCCCTGACATCGGTGAAGATGGGTAGATAGTCCATTATTGCTGAACCGCTTTCAGGATCAGCGGCACCAGCGCTTCCGGCAATTTGATATTTCCTGCAAGTGCAAATTCATGCGCGCGCGGCGACATCTTATGCCAGGTCTTGCGGATGATCTGTATCCATTTCGCTTCGTCATATTCCGGGTGCTTGCTGGCAAATCCCATCATGTAATGTTCGATGAATACCAGATCGACCACGTCTTCCATCAACTGGGTCTCCGGGTTGACCTTCAAGCCTTTCTTGCTCAAGATGGTCTTGACGCGAGCTATCATCGCATCGTCATAACCTGCTTCTTGCATGATTCGCCCGGCAGTCTCTGCATGAAACTTGTACAACCCGGTGCGCCATAGCAGATAGCCATTTCTGTCCATCGGATAACTGTTGCGCGGAACCTTCCAGCGCTGGATATGCTGGGCGCGCACCGCGAGTTTCACAGCCTCCGAGGCTTCTGGGACGTAGTGCTCCCGCATCTCGCTCATGCGCTGTGCATAGAGCAGCTCCTTGGGATACGCCTTGCCATCGGCTATCTCCTTGTTCGGGTCTTCCGCGTTGGCCTGATCAAAGGCAGCGATTGCTGCTTGATAAATTTTATGTGTCATATTACTTTTTGGCTGGAATATGTTGATTCGAAATGTTTGTGTTGTTCCAATTGCTGCCGTATGAATGCGACGAACCGGGTCGCCCAGTAGCAGCTGCCTATGGTGCGCAAATGGGTATAGGATGCCAGCAGGTTATGAAGGACAAGGCCATCCCGTTCGCCGTTTATACCGTAACCACGCTCGACATGGTATGCGAAGCGGATATCCGGCGGAAGATTTTCCAGACTGGAATAGTGAAATTCATGCGCCTTGATTTGTTTCGCTGGCGCGTTTTGACGCGGCCACGGATGTGTTTCATCTTCCTTGAGATGAACGTAGCCGCGTCCGACGGGTTTGTCGTGCATTTTTACGTCGCCGGGGATTACCCCGACCATCTGGTAGGTATGTCCTTGATAGTTGATGCCGCGCGACAGATACATCAGCCCGCCGCATTCTGCATAGGCCGGCATGCCGTTTTCGATGGACAGTTTGATGTGGGCACGCAGCGTGCTGTTGGCTTCAAGTTCGGTTGCGCAGGTCTCCGGGAAACCGCCGCCGATATAGAGTGCATCGACTTCCGGCAGGCAGGCATCACGTAACGCATCGAATGGCACCAACTTCGCTCCTGCTGCCTCCAGCGCATCAAGGTCGTCGGCGTAATAAAAGCCGAAGGCGCGGTCGCGCGCGATCCCTATGCGCACCCTGTCACCACAAGGTAGCGGACTCACACTGGCTTTGTGCGGAACGTTTAAAGGTGCTTTTCGAGACAGTTCAAGCAGCTTATTCAAATCGACCTGTTCAGCGATAGCATCGCCTATCTGTTTGATCTTTGCCGTAGCGACATGGGACTCGTTGCTGGGCATCAGGCCCAGATGGCGCTCAACGATGCTGAGCCGCTCGTCGTGATGGATCGCGCCGACTACAGGCACATCCGTATAGTGCTCGATAACACTGCGCAACTTGGTTTCGTGCCGCGATCCACCGAGGTTATTGAGGATCACACCGGCGATATCGATGTCGCGGTCGAATGCCTGATAGCCGAGTATCAGCGGCGCGATGCCGCGTGTCATACCGCGCGCATCGATCACCAGGAACACCGGAAGATCGAGCAGTTTCGCCAAGGCGGCGTTGCTGTTGCTGCCATCCAGCGCGAGGCCGTCGTACAAACCCTTGTTGCCCTCGACCAGATTCACTTCCGCGCTGTGGCGCGCGAAGGTGGCGACGATGTCGTCGCGTTCCATCAGGTACAGATCGAGGTTGCGACAGGCGCGCCCCGATGCTTGGCTGAGCCACATCGGATCGATGTAATCGGGACCTTTTTTGTATGGCTGGACTGCGTATCCGCGTTTTCTCAACGCGGCGCACAAGCCTATGCTGACCATTGTTTTTCCGGACGACTTGTGCGCTGCGGAAATCAGCATTCGGTTCATGGCGGAATCAATCAGAGGATCTCTGGCCGGCGATGTATGGCTTGTCATGAGGAATGAAATTAAGCACCCTGATACTGACTGTGGTGATCAGAAAAGCAATGCCTAGTCCGCCGCAACCCAGCATGAATTCAGGAACGGAGGGTTGGTACAAACCTATCTGTCCATCGCCGAAACTGCTCTTCACTTCATAGCCGGGGAATATCTCCAGCGGGTAAGCCTGCCCGCCGATAATGAACACATACAACAGCGCGAAGCCGCCCAGTATCACCAGCAGCGAAGCCGTGATCACACTCCTGGTCATACCTAAAGCGGGAAAAACGATCAGCAGCAGCGGCAGGATATTACCGAGCAGAACATAACCCCACCAGAACAGTTGCGGATAGATCCCGCCACTTGCCAGAATGAAATGCTCGAAACCCGATTCATGCGCGAAATACAGGTTGGTCAGGTGATAAACAGCGACCAGATACAGCGAGCCTATGATGAAGATGCCGAGCAGGTTTTTCATGCGCTTGACGATTTCGGGAGTGTGTGTGTTTCCGTTCCAGGCGTATATGGCCGATTGGACGACGTGAAAAACCGCCAATCCCCATGCGAACGACAGGATGATGAACATCGGTGCCAGCAAGGCTGAGTGATAAGCCTGTCTTGCCACCAGGAAGGCGAAGATCAGCCCGGTTCCGGTAGTGAGTATGAACCGCCAGGCGAAAACCACGATGCCAACCGGTTTGGTCCAGGGATTCATGCGCTGTTCCATCATGGTCCAGAGATAGATGGCCACAGCGGCGAACATACCCGAATACAACAGCACATTCCATGCGAAAACCGAAGTCAGGTTGTAGTGGGTAGCGGCGACGATGATGCGGTCCGGGCGCCCCAGGTCGAGCATCAACACCGTCAATCCTCCGGCCAGCAGCGCGATGGACAGCAGGCTGGCAAGCGGGGCTCTGGCCTTGTAGATGGTCTTGCCGAACACCGAACCGATCGACGCGACATTGAGCACCCCTGAAGCCGCGACGATCATGAAAATCGCGAACACATGTGGCAATCCCCAGACGATCTGGTTGTTCATGCCGGTGATGATATGTCCGTGTTCCTCCATCATGTGCGCCGCATAAAGTCCAGCCAACACCACCAGACCACCTGCGGAGACCAGCAGATAGTAAAGCTTGTTTTTGAACTGTAGCGGAGAGTGTCTTGCCATTTGTTTATATACCCTGGTAACGGATCCCGGTATTCAGCCCAAGATCGGCGCGAATCTGCGTCGATTGGACAGTGCGGATCTTTTTGGAGATCTCGCTTTCGGGGTCATTGAGATTGCCGAACAGGATGGACTTGTTCGGGCAGGCTTCGGCACAGGCGGGTTGCAGGCCCTTGTCCACGCGATGCACGCACATCGTGCAGCTTTCCACCGTGCCCTTGCCGCGCGGCACGTCGGGCTTCTGGTCATGCAGCGGTTCGTGGACGAAGGAACGCGCCTTGTAAGGACAGGCCATCATGCAGTAACGGCAACCGATGCAGAGATGCTTGTCGACCAGCACGATACCGTCAGCGCGCTTGAATGAAGCGCCGGTAGGACAGACATCCACACAGGGAGGCTCCTCGCAATGCTGGCACATCATCGGTAACGATAGTGTCCTTCCGCCGCGCATATCCTTGAGCTCGACCTTGCGCATCCACTGCGAGTCGGTCGGACTCAACCCGCCGGACAAACCGTTTTCCTTGTTGCATGCATTCACGCAATCGTTGCAGCCGTCCGCACAGTTCGCCGTGTCGATCAACATGCCCCAACGCACTTTGCTCGATACAGGATCAGATTTACCGTGAGCCATATCGAACAGCAACATCCCCGGGGCAATCGCGACCGCTGCCGCCCCTACCGAGGTCTTCAGGAATTGCCTGCGCTGCACATTCGTATCGCTCATCTAGACTCCTTCTGAACCAAAGCGGAGCTTCGCTTGCTGGAGTGACATTCGAAACAATCGATCTTGACTGCTTCATAACGGTGACAGCCTTCACAGAAACTGTCAGCACGTCCGATCACGCTGTTATCGCGCAGACTGGCATGGCACTCGATGCAATTCTTCAGACTGTATTTTCCGTCGCGTATGCCCTGGTGCACGGTTTCATCGCGCTGCTGAAAAAGCACCCGCATGTGGTTCTTGCGCATCCACTGCGGGTCTGCGACACATTGTCCACCCTTGCCTATATCGAGCTTGGGCATGCCGTAGCTTTCCGTTGCTCCCGCAGATGCACTACAACAGAGAACAAACAGCAATGCGATCAGTTTGAACATATGGGGCCTCTAAAAATTCAGAGTTCGCCCAAATGCAAGGCGTGGAAAAAATTTCGCCGCGCTGCATATGTGTAATATGTAAGCAAGAAATTTATTCCGCAACACAGCATAACCAGCCACTCGGTTGCCGTTTTTTGGCAACTTAGTGGAATGGCTAGTAGTTCCATCAGTTGGGATGAAATATGGATTTTGAGAGGCTCCCATAATTACTCGCCCAGGCCCATCTGGATGTACCCCGTCGGGCACACATCCGCGCAAATATGGCAGCCGATGCACTTGTTGTAATCGGTGTCCACATAGCGGCCAAGCGTGGCCTTGGCCTTGGGCACACGGAACACGGCGGTTTGCGGGCAGTACACCACGCAATTGTCGCACTCGAAACACATGCCGCAGCTCATGCAACGTTTGGCTTCCGCTACCGCGTTTTCCTGGCTGAGTACGCCCAGACGATCTTCAAAATTACCCAGCGCGGATTCTTTGCTCAGGGTAATGACGTTGCGTCTATTGCGCGCGACGATGGAAAAGTGCCCCAGGAATAGTTTGTCGTGCGGGATCACATATCGATCCGAACGATTATCGAAGTTGTGTACTGCCACGTTGGAACTGTCAGTGCCGCGCAAAGGTTCGTGCGTCTCCTTGATTTCCAGACCTTTCTCCATCATCTTGCGCATCAGGTCGAATTGGTGCGCATCAATCTTGGGGCGCTTTTCCAGATCCAGACCGTTCAGATAATTGTGAATGCCGTCCGCCGCGATAGATCCGTGACCGATAGCGGTGGTCAACAAATGCGGACGTATGATGTCACCGCCGGCGAATATGCCCTTCTGTCCGGCGACCAGATAGTTGCGATCCGTCGAGACCGCACCCTTGCCGTTGTTGAATTCTTCAAGCCCGGTAAAGTCCACTGCCTGACCGATCGCAGACACGATCAGGTCGGCCGGAATATCCTGCTCCGTGCCCGGGATGTTCTTGACCTCCAGTTTTCCGCCGGCCATTTTTGCTTCGCACTCGCTGACGCGCAATGCAGTGGCACGCCCATCCACACCGCGCACGATGCCGATCGGCGCCAGGCTGCCGCGTATCGCTATGCCTTCTGCGAGCGCTTGCTCGATCTCATGTTTATTCGCCTGCATCTTATCGATGGCGAAGATCGAGGTCAGAGTCACTTCGGCACCCTGCTTAACCGATATTTCGGCCACATCATGCGCGATCTGGCCTGCGATGGCCAACTCGAAATCCGTCGGTTTGGATTGTTCAAGATGGCCGAGACGGCGTGCGACTGTGGCCACGTCGATCGAGGTATCGCCGCCACCGACCACCACCACGCGCTTGCCTACATGCTGGAGACGACCGTCATTGAAAGCCTTGAGGAAGGCAGTGGCTGTCACGACGTTGGGTGCTGAACTGTCCGCTAGGGGCAATGCACGGCCGGCCTGCGCGCCCATGCCGAGGAAAACCGCATCGAAGTCCTTGCGGATCTGTTCCATGGTAATGTCTTTGCCCACGCGGCATTTCATCCGTGTCTTTACGCCCAGATCGATGATGCGTTTGATTTCCGCATCCAGCACCTCGCGCGGGGTACGGAATCCCGGAATACCATAGCGCATCATGCCGCCCAGATGTTCGTGTTCATCGAATACGGTCACTTCATGCCCTTTCAGTGTGAGCTGATAGGCACAGGACAAACTGGCCGGGCCACCGCCGATTACTGCGACTTTTTTGCCGGTTGGCTTTGCGCTCGTCTGATAGCCAAGGTTGTTGCTTATCGCATATTCACCCAGGAAATGTTCCACCGAATTGATACCGACGTGGTCTTCGAGGGCATTGCGATTGCATCCGGTTTCGCACGGTGCCGGACAAACACGGCCCATCACCGAAGGAAAAGGATTGGCCTCGGTCAAACGGCGCCACGCATATTCCTGCCAGGGCATGGCCGGCTTGCCGTCGGCCCCAACCGGCGGTTTTTCCGTGCCGCGAGCTATGGCCAGATAGCCGCGGATATCCTCACCCGCCGGGCAACTTCCCTGGCAAGGCGGCGTGGACTGAATGTAAGTCGGGCACTTGTGCGTATAACTCGACTGCATGATCTTTTCGCTCAAACGGCCAATCTTGTTGTCACCATCTTTATAGCGGCGGAAAGTTATTTGTTGGGTCGTTTCAGTTGTTGATGACATTGCCTGCCTCCAATAAATTGTTATTTTGGACCCAGCTTGATCGCGTTGCTGACTAGCTGGTGAACTCCGCCTATCATTCTTCTATCGAATCCATAAATGGGCATGACCTTGGTGAATTGCGCCTTGCAAATGGCGCATATACACGCCATGAAATTGACCCCGTGCTCGTCGACTACTTGCTGCAACACCTCCATGCGCGGCAATGCGCCTTTTACGCGCAGATCCAGCAAGTCGTCGGTCAACAGCCCCCCGCCGCCGCCGCAACAAAAAGTCCGCTCATGTGTAGTGGAGGGTGACATTTCCACGAAATGGTTCGCCACCGCATGGATGATATTGCGCGGAATATCGAACTGACCACCGGCATAATCGCCCATGCGCGAGCCGCGTGCCACATTGCATGAATCGTGGAAAGTGATAATGTGCTTGTCATTGGCTTCCTTGTCGAAGGACAGTGCGCCTTGTTCGATCATGTCCCAGGTGAATTCACAAACGTGCATCGGCTGTTTGTAGCGATGGTCGAGCTGCTTTTGCAACATCATCGCGAACCGGTCATTCTGGTCCGCGCCGTCTCCGACACCGGTCAGAGTGTTCCAGAAACTGTAAGCAACCCGCCATGCATGGCCGCACTCGCCGACCACGATGCGCTTCACGCCCAATTCCAGCGCGACTTCGCGGATACGCATCGCGATGGTACGGAGTTGCTCGTAATTGCCGATGAACATGCCGAAGTTGGCCGCCTCGGAAGACATCGAGGACAGCGTCCAGCTGGTGCCGGTGGCGTGGAAAACCTTGGCATAGCCGATCAGGCTGTCGATATGCGGCTCGGCAAAGAAATCGGCTGAAGGAGTGATGAACAGAACTTCCGCGCCCTTCACATCCATCGGGAAGCGCACATCAATACCGGTGTCTTCTTTGATATCCTCCTCCAGACCTTCCAGCGTGTCCTTTAGTGCGGGCCCGGGCAGGCCGAGGTTGTTGCCAATCTTGTGTACCTTGCCGATGATCTCGTTGGAATATTTTTGACCGTAGCCCACGGAATCAAGAATTTCGCGAGCCGCCATGGTGACTTCGGCAGTATCTATGCCATACGGGCAGAATACCGAGCAGCGTCGGCACTCGGAACACTGATGGAAATAGTTGTGCCACTCATCGAGCACTTCGCGGGTCAAATCACGCGCACCAACCAATTTCGGGAATATCTTGCCTGGCAACGTGAAGTAGCGGCGGTAAACACTGCGCATCAAATCTTGCCGCGCAACGGGCATGTTTTTCGGATCTTGTGTGCCTATAAAGTAATGGCATTTATCCGAGCAGGCTCCGCAATGCACGCAGCTATCCATATATACCGCGAGCGAGCGGTATTTGCCCAGTAATTCACCCATCTTGGCGATCGCCTGATCATGCCAGTCGTCAACCAACTGATCCGGAAAACCGAGCGCGCCCTGAATCTTTTCGTTTGCCACATAAGGTCCGCTGCCTTCCATGGCTCCCGGTTTTAAAGCCGGAATAATTGGAATGACGCGATAGGCGGGTGCAGTAACCGTAGCGCTCATTTTCTTGACTCCAGTTGTTTGGCCCAGCCGGATATATGCCGTTTATCGCGTGGGTTATCTGTCTGGTTGCGGCTGGGTGAGAAAAACAAACCTGGGGCATGCAACAACTTGCTGATCGGGAAGATCATCAACAGCACCGCGACCAGGAACAGATGCACATAAAGGACGATGCTGGAAGGCAAAGCCCGGCCATCTGAAAACAACGGGGCAAAATGCATCAGTCCGAGCATGAATTCCTTCACTGCGATCACATCGGTATGTGCAGCAAACCTCATCGTCAGACCGGATGCCGCGATCGCCATGAAAAGCGCCAGCATCAAGTGGTCAGATGGCGTGGAGATATAGCGGATGCGCTCGACAAATATGCGCCGCGCCCATAATCCTGCGACGCCGAGCAGCATCGTGATACCTGCGTAAGTACCAAACGGTTGAATAAACGCCACCCAGGCCCAGACCGGCTCGGTGAAGTAACGCAAGTGACGCAACAGAACGAGCGCCAGGCTGGCATGAAACAACCACCCCAAGCCCCACGTCCATAAATTCGCCTTGAACAGGCTTTCAAACAGGAACACTTCGCGCATCATGCGCAACACCACCCCGCCGGTGGTAATGGGTGCCGGCGTGGTAGGTATTTTAAGCGGGGCGGGAGTGCGGGTATAAATGCCGATACGGTAAAACGAACCCACGACAAACACCAGAGTGGCAAAGTAAAACAGGATTGCGGACAAGGTGCTCATCGTGGGTCTGTTGCAGAAGGTCCACTAAAATATCCGGATCAAACGCAACCGGTTGGTTTCGGTAACCCGGCGATCTTGCAAGCCTGCTTGCCTGGCCCGTATGGGAACAGACCATACAAATATTCGCTGTTGCCCTTGTCCGCTCCAAGCTTCTTGCCGATCGCCTTGGTCAAAACACGGACAGCTGGCGCAATTTGATATTCTTCAAAATACTCACGCAGGAAATTGATGACTTCCCAGTGCTGCTGGGTCATGTCGACGTTTTCAGTCTTTGCGATGTAATTAGCGACATCGCTATTCCAGTCAGCCAGGTTGACGAGGTAACCTTCTTCATCGGTTTCGTAGGTTTTGCCGTCAACTTCGATATTGGCCATGGTAATACTCCTTATATTAATGTTAGAGCCAGGATTGGCAGTTTTTATTGGTCGTGGTAAGATCAATGAAGCCGCCGTAATCAACTGGTGAAACACCCTCGATGATACGATCGGCAAGTCCGCGCGCCTCAAGGTCCGGCTGCAAAACATAAACCTTGAAACGCCCCATCGCCTCGCGTATTTTACCCTCAAATGTATTACCGGATGTGGCAGCGTAGACCGCATCTTCGATAAGCAGAATATCCCCGGATTGAGCCACGCGTAAGCAACTGTCGAGCGCGCAATTCGTCAGAGGGGATTTGTTGATGATATGCAACATGTAACGATTCTCCCTTAGAAGCTCAAGACCACGTCTTGCTGATCCATCAACTCGCCCATTTCTGCGCGTCCCAGCACGGTCACATCCACCAGCAAATCTTCCTCGCTGAGGCCGCGTGCTTCCATAGACTCTTTTTCGACATACAATTTCTCGATGTCATAGCCTTCCAGTGCGCGATAGGCGGGAGAAAAGTTTTTGGTTGCGATGCCCTTGGTTTGCTGTCCTTTTTTAAGCTGATACACGCCGTCATCCAAAAAAACCAAAGATACATCCTGATCGAAGGCGGCGGTAATCAGAACAACCTCGAGCGACTCCAGCGCGTAGATCGTGCCGTGCGGCGCCTTACGGTTAACGAACATGAATTTCTTGATATCACTCATCCAGTTCCCCTTAATCGCCGAACACGATCAAACGATCTGTTTTGACGCCAGCTTCCACCATCTGCCCCAGACCGGAAATCCTGAAGCCTTTCGCCAGATTTTCCTCCCTGATGCCGCGTCGCAAAGCTGCCGCAACGCAAACCACCAGATCCACGCCATGCTCCTCGTTGAGCTTGCCCCAGCGATTCACGATATTCCGGTCATCCTGCGGCGGCTCGGTCAACTTCGAGGCGTTATTCACGCCATCGTGATAAAAAAACACGCGCCAGACTTCGTGGCCTTTTTCTATCGCGGCCTTACAGAACAAATAGGCCGTATCACTGGCTTGATGCTGGTAAGGCCCTTCGTTGACAACGATCCCAAATTTCATGCGGCCGCTCCCGGTTAAAAGCGAATATGTGTAGAGGCATTGAACGTGGAACGTGAACCGCGCCAATCGTCAATCAGATATTTGGTGAATGGCAATTCGGTCTTTTCAAAGAAGCGCGGCCAGCCGATACGCTCAATCCAGTCAGCCATACGCTCCCAGGGACGGGCATCATCCTTGTACACATGCAATATCCTCTTAACCACCTCGTTGACTTCAGGCCATCTTGGCGGATTGTTGGGCAGGCCGGACGCGACCATCTTCATGAAAGTCGGTTTGCCGCGCGCGTTGGAATTTTTGCCGCCCACCCAGATCGCCAGCTTGGAGTACTCCGGGTCATTGATCTGCATCGGCGGGCAAGGTGGATAGCATGCACCGCAGCACATGCACTTGGTCTCATCGATTTCCAGAGATGGCTTGCCATTCACCATGGCCGGGCGTATCGCCGCAACCGGGCAACGCGCTACCACCGTCGGACGCTCGCACACGTTGGCGACCAGATCGTGATTGATTACCGGTGGTTTGGTATGTTGCACAATAATCGCAAGATCAGCCTGACCGCCGCAGTTTATCTCACAGCACGACGTGGACAGATGCACACGATTTGGCATTTCCTCGCGCTTGAATTCAACGATCAGCTCATCCATCAATGCCTTGACCACTCCTGATGCATCCGTGCCCGGAATATCGCAGTGCAACCAGCCCTGGGTATGGGCGATCATCGAAATCGAGTTGCCGGTGCCACCCACCGGGAAGCCGTGCTTTTCCAATTCGGCGATCAGAGGATCGACCATCGAAGCCTTGGAGACCATGAACTCGATATTGGAGCGGATAGTGAAGCGCACGTGGCCTTCTGCGTACTTGTCGGCGATATCACATAGCAAGCGTATCGTGCCCACGTCCATTTGCCGCTGCGTGCCGGCACGCACCGTCCAGATCTGGTCGCCACTATGTGCCACGTGACGCAGAACTCCGGGGCGTGGACGGTCATGATATCTCCATTTGCCGTAGTTCTTTATCATCAGCGGATGCAGATATTTCTTGTTGTCCGGCACCCCGGTTTCTTTTGGCTTGCGCTTTTGGGCTGGCTTCTCTTGAACGGCTTGGTTCATTTTATATCTCCTCAGGCGGCTTGTTGCTTTTTGATTTTCTGGGCATTGATCCTGGCGACTTCCTCATCCCAGCCGTCGGTGCGGACATAAGGATTGGTGCGGGGGGTGGAAACCATGTTCGGATCGACCTCGACTTCCACACCTTCCAGGAAGTTGATCAATCCGATGCGCTCGATCATCTCGCCGGTACGCTCGTGTTCGAGCGCGTTTTCCGCGAAAAAGTCTATCGTGCGCTGCGCCAGGTCGACCAGTTTCTGCACCTCTTCTTCAGTTTCAAGTTTCATGAACGGAATAATGACCGTGCCCATCAAGCCGCCGATCTTCAGCGTGCTCTTGCCCCCGACCAGCACGCTTGCACCCTTGTCTTCACCGGGAGCCAATGCACCTGTCATCACATTGATACAGTGCATGCAACGCACGCAATCGTGGTTGTCGATCTCGATCGCGTGAGTGTCATTGATCGCAACGCTGGTGATACTGGGACCTTTCTTGACATTCTTGATCTGCTTGAATTGAAAGGTCTTGGTCGGGCAACGAGCCACAACGTCGTTCACCAACTCGTCCATGCCGTGCTTGGCGAACCATTTCTTGGCCAACTCCTCATCGGTGCGGATATTGTCGCGCCATGTTCCGATCACTGCCATGTCGGCACGCTGCACGGAATTCATGCAGTCATTCGGGCAGCCGGAGAATTTGAATTTGAATTTGTACGGCAAGGAAGGCCGGTGTATATCATCGAGAAAAGTGTTAAGCACGCTGCGTTGTGTGCTGGCTTCGTCGTAACAAGACTGTTCGCAACGCGCCGCGCCCACGCAAGACATCGAGGTGCGCACTGCCGGGCCCGCGCCGCCGAGGTCAAAGCCCATCTCGTTGATCTCGTCGAATGCCTTTTGCACGTTCTCGGTAGTCGCGCCCTGGAACATGATGTCGCCGGACTGGCCATGGAATGCAATCAGGCCGGAGCCATGTTTCTCCCAGATGTCGCAAAACTTGCGCAAAGTATCGGTATCGTAGTGCATACCGGGAGGCGGCATCACGCGCAGCGTATGGAACTCCGCGCAATCTTTGTAGACAGGCTGGCCCTTTTCGTCCTTGAGTTCGGTAAAGCGCGGGATGATGCCTCCGCCATAGCCGAATACGCCAACAGTCCCGCCCTTCCAGTAGCCCTTTTTGGTCCGGTATGAGGTCTCGAGTTGCCCCAGCAGATCGACGACGTAATCCTTATTCTTGGCCAACTCCTTCAAGCCGGTCACAAAACTGGGCCACGGGCCATCCTCGAGTTGATCGAGGTTCGGGGTATCATGCATCTTCTTAGCCATAATAATCTTCCTTTCAGTCGCGTTGCCCGTAGCTTGCTGCTGGCAAACGATTAACGACCCGGCAGAGGCGGGAATTGGTGATCCGTCTGAACTCATCCGCCGTGTTGCCGCGGTATGTCCATGTTTATTGATCTATTAGAATACTACGATGTATTACCTTATGCATTCCATCACCCTTAGCGGCTATCTTCAATAACCCTTATGGGTAGTGTGTCGCCTTCCCCTGGTAGTATTCCAATCTGAAGTATATTAACGATAAACTTGGACGTGTATAAAATCTCGTTCAGAATGTTCGGAAGGAGCGTTGTCATTTATCCTGATCGGGGGCAGCTGCAATGACACAAATCAGCGAATTAGCGAAATTCAAGGTTCCTTTAGGAAATCAGGAAATCGAATTGCAACAGATAGATCACGTCGAAGGCGGAATGAGTTTGCTACGTATTCGTATTCGAGAGGGCAAACGTTTTACTATTTTCGACATTGACCCTGATACGGCTCAACATTGGGCGGAGGCTATGCAACGCTGGGCAGATGCCCAGAAACTGGCGGCAAATGACTGATAATAATCTTCCCGATATGATCGATGTGGTGTTCGATCTTGATGGCGGGACACTGCCCGCCGCATATCGCTTCTTGCTTTGGGCCGCTCTGTTGCGCCATGTCCCTCGGCTCGCTGAAGAAAAGCTGGTCGGAGTACTGCCGTTACGCTCAGCTGTAAATAGCCAGGGTATGCTGCTTGCCAAACGTGCCAAGCTGGTGATGCGGATGCCAACAATACTTGCCGGGGAAACCGTATCCGGTGTGGCAGGGCAGCAACTCGACATAGCCGGGAGTGCCATGAGGGTGGGGGCGGCGAAGGAACGCACTATCCAGCCCTACCCGACGATACACGCGCAGCTGGTGACGGGCTCCAGCGACGAAGTGCAGTTCGTGGAAGACATCAGGAATCAGATGGAAAATCTGGGCGTCACGGGAAAACTGATCTGCGGCAAGCGCGTCTCTTTGAGCGGCGGTCAACGGACAATTGAAGGTTACAGCCTGGTCCTGCATGACCTTAAACCTGAGGCATCGCTGCATTTGCAATATGCAGGCCTGGGTGATGACCGCCAATTCGGTTGCGGCATTTTTGTACCCTACAAGGTTATTACCGGCTTAAGCGAAGATTAGGATTTTTGTTACCTTTTATTGATGGAGGTCAGCCATGAGCTATACAGTTGCAGGCAAGGAAGTCGAAACCGATGATGATGGTTACTTGTTGGAACCGGACTTTGGTGATGAAATAGTAAACATCATTGCGGCGGCGGAAGGCATAGAGTTGACGCCCAGGCATTGGGAAATCATCAAATACATGCGCAGTCAGTACCGCGAACACGGCCATACGCCCAATTTTCGCAATATGCTCAAGGACGTCAATGAATTCTGGCCGGAGGCAGACAGCAAGGCACTGTACGATCTGTTTCCGACCGGACCGGCGAAACAGGGCGCAAAAGTCGCCGGCCTGCCGCAACCGTATGGCAAGGGCGGCTACTGAAATACGGACATAAAAAGGCTCCCAAATGCCGGCGGTTCAAAACCAACAGGACAACTAATATGAAAACTCAAGAATTGCACGCCAATGTAAAGCTGGATATGCGCGGCCTGACCTGTCCCGCACCGCTGCTCGGCGCCAAGCGCGTGGTCGACGATCTGAAAAACGAGCAGATCCTGTTGCTGATCTCGGACTGTCCGGGCACCAAGGACGATCTTTTTTCATGGGCGGAACAGACCCATAACAAGGTATTGAAAACAGAAGCGATGCCGGATGGCGGCACCGGCTACTACGTCATGAAGGGCAAAGGAGCAGAACGTAAGGCGAATGTCATACTCGATATCCGCGGGGTGCATTGTCCCGGCCCCATCGTGGAAGCCAAGAAGTTGTTGAACGGCATGAAGTCGGGTGAAATCCTCAAACTCATCAGCAACTGTCCCGGTATCCGTTCCGACATCGTTGGCTGGGCGGACACGACCGGAGTGAAAATCATTAGTACAGTTGAAGCGGCCGCCGGGGAGTTTGAATTTTTCCTGCAAAAGGGCTGACACCAGCTCTCTTCTAAACTGACATGCGCATCAAAAGCCAATGGTTCAAAAGTGACCGCGAAAAAACGCCGCAAGAGATTGCGGGAGCAATGGCGTTCACCATCTGGCGTATCGCCGACAACGCGCTGAAGAATACCCGCAGGGCAAATTTCGAAATCGCCATCGGTCCGCAATACTTTTCATTTCTCACCGAATTCCTGGTATTTCTGATCCAAGTCGCGGACCGCATCGCCCATCGCCAATTATCCGCCGAGGCTCGCTTTGCATTCACCAGCACATTGGCCAATCGCGTCGCGGAAACCTTGGCCGAAAATCAAAGCCGCTTGATGGATGACAGCATCACTGACCACAAGCAGCAGTTCATCGACAAACTCAACCAGCGCGCGGGAGAGTATGCCGACTTCAATTATGGCAGCGACGGCCCCGAATTCGCCTTCACCCGTTACCTCGCTTTCTGCATGCGCGAAGTCATGGATGAAAAGGATGTCGAATGGGTGATAGACCAGATGATGAGTATAGCAGCGCCGGAAGCCGTGGATATGGTGGAGAAAACCATGAAGAACCTGTTCGAAACGGAACCCAGGCAGACACGCATCCGCAAAGTCACCAGCGGCGATTGAGCCGCTCATGTTGGCAACAACCAAGATGCAGAACCCTTACGATCTCGCCAGCCCATTTGATCTTGAAAGCGCCAATGCTTACCTCAATTGGCGCGATCACAAGCTGACGCAAGCCACCACCAATACCGGCGAACTGATCGTCGAAATCAGCGATCCGCGCTCACTGAGCAAAGCTGAGCACACTGCACTCATGGATCGTTGCCAACGTAGCAACATGGTGATTTACGCCACCCGCACCGAAGCGGCTGATGAAGACCCTGCTAATGAAGAGACCGTGCGCCAGTTCGGGTTGCAGTTCGGACTGGACAGCCTGGATGCGAACTGGTTGGCCGGCGAACAAGGCATCACACGCGTCACCGTGAGCACTGAAGATCAACAGCGGCAGGCTTACATCCCGTATACCGACCGCGCCATCAAATGGCATACCGACGGCTATTACAATCCGCCCGAACGGCAGGTGCGCGGCATGATATTGCATTGCGTGCACAGTGCTGGACAAGGCGGCGGGAATCGATTGCTGGATCACGAGATCGCCTACCTGATGCTGCGCGACGAGAATCCCGACTTCATCCGTGCGCTGTCCGCGCCGGATGCGATGACGATACCGGAACGCACCGACAAATACGGTGTGGCGCGCGCCGTGCAGACCGGCCCGGTATTTTCGGTCGATCCGGCAAACGGGACGCTGCACATGCGTTACACCGCGCGCACCCGTAGCATAGTCTGGAAGCAGGACGCGGCCACATTGGCGGCAGTCGCCGCGCTGGAAAAACTGCTCGCATCTGATTTGCCGCACATCCACAACACACGGCTGGAACCCGGCATGGGGCTGCTGTGCAACAACGTGCTGCATGATCGGGCTGCGTTCAGCGATACACCCGACTGCCCGCGTCTGCTGTACCGTGCGCGCTATCACGAGCGGATCGCGGCAAGCTGATTGCCGCAAGTTGGAACTTAAACATTGACGACAAAAAACCCGCCGTCTTGCGACGGCGGGTTTCAGGATTGCAACAGCCGGATTGTTAAACTGTTACCAGCCGTAGGCAATGCCGATCGAGTCTTCGTGCATCGTCAGGTTGGCATTGCCGCCTCCCAAGCCAACCGGGATTGACCCGGAACCATTCACTGTATTGGTGAATGCGTGGATATAGGCTACCGTGATTTCAGACTTGTCCGCCAATGTCCAGGTTCCGCCCAGCGACAAGTGATTCTGCACCACCGCCGGAGCGACGATGTTCAGCAGTGTCTGGCTGTCCGGTATCGGCTGGTCGCAATGATTCAGGCCGGCGCGCACCGTGAACGCCGAACTGTAGGCGTGGCTGATGCCGAGCTTGTAAGTATTGATGTTTTGCCAGCCGAAGCCCGGACCACCAGTAGCTCCCAATTGCGGGTACGCCGGGGGCAATCCTTGAAATGGATTGCCGACCGCGGAAACGTCCGAATAATTGGTGCGCACCACATCGAACGCGATCGTGGTTTCCGGCATCGCCTTGAACGCGATGCCCAGTCCATAATTGGACGGGATGTCGAAGCTGCCCTGGTCTGCAAACAGGCCGCTGTAATTGCTGAACTTGCCCATCTTGGTCTTGCTCTGGTAGGTGGCGCCCAGCGTCACGGTCGGCGTGACTTCGCCGGTCCAGCCCAGCTTGATGCCGTAGCCCGTCGAGGTATCGGTGCCATTGTCGGAAAGGGCACTGGGGTTGCTTGACAAAGCAGAGAATGGCCCGTTTATACCAGTGGCACTGAACATCTGGTAGGCCAGGTTCAGCGAGACGCCGACCGCATTGGTCGGGTTGAGCTTCATCGCCCAGGTCGGCGCAACAGTGAGCTGTTCGAGGTTGATGCCGAGGTTTCCTTGGGCACCTACGGTGGCGAACGGGTTGGTGTTGTACTGGGTGTTCATGCCGCCGTTGCCATAGACAGAGACACCCAGCGAGGTGTTCGCATTGATCATCTTGTTGTAGCCGAAGTCGGGAACGAAGAAGTTGCTCCTGCCGTTGCCGTCATAAGTACCATTCATATTAGCTGTACAAGCTACAGGATTTAGACAGTTGCCGGTGATGTCAGCGCTGCGGTTGGGCCTGAACAGGGTCAGCGCGAAATCGATGCGGTCGCCGACCATTACCATGCCGGCCGGGTTGTTGGCAGCGGCGAGGGAATCCAGCGGCAGCGCGATACTGGCCCCGCCCATCGCTTCGTTCTTTACGCCATAGCCGATCGGAAAGTAACCGTCGGTGGCATGCGCCAGTGGTGATGCGATGATGCCGGCAGCCAACAACGAAACAACTATCTTATTCATTTTCATGACAACACTCCCTGGTTGATTTATAAAACAAACTCTCGTTACTGCCCAGCTATAACAACTTAAACAAACAAACAGATATCGGTATCTCCTGCGAACCCCATAAACGTTGCAGCACCGCCGAACTCAATATTATCGATAAATTCGCTCTTGTCAAACTCGAAAAGATCGACGGTCATCTGGCAAGCGATGAATTTCACTTCGGCTTCAAGACACAAGTCGCGCAACTCCTGCAGCGAAGCTACGCCGTGTTTCTTGAGTTTCTGTTTCATCATCATCGTCGCCATGGACTCCATGCCGGGCAGCATCTGCACCATTACCGGCATCGGTATCGGCATAGGCATCGCCGGGTTGGCCAGCGGGCTGATCATCACACCGGACAGGTCCTTGCGCAGCAACTGCAATCCGTAAAAGGTGAAGAACACCTGCACCTCATAACCCAGAGCGGCAGCGGTCGAGGCGAGTATGAATGGCGGATAGGCCATATCCAGCGTGCCCTTGGTGGCAATGATCGCCATTTTCTTGGTAGTCATTTTATTCCCTTCAATATTATTTTGGTCTGAAGCGGATAACTTATTTTTTCTTCATGTAAAACGTGTATGAGCCACTCGCCTCTTCAGTGGAAAGCAAGGTGTTGCCGGTTTGATCGGCGAAGGCCTGCATATCCTTGATTGAACCACTATCAGTTGCAACCAGCTTGAGCACCTGCCCGGAAGCCATATCGGCGAGTGCCTTTTTGGTTTTCAGGATGGGCAAAGGGCAGGATAGACCGCTTGCATCAAATTCCTTGTCAAAATTCATGTTCATCTCCTGCAGGTTATTAAAATTACCGCCAAAACCAGATTCTGTATCACACGGAAAGTAACGATACGTTGCGCATTATAGGAATAAGCAGCTTAACAGCGTCCATACCCACTATGGGTAAAATGGATAGCCCGTTAGAGTTATTTTAGTCTTTCCCGCTGCTTATTCTAATTCTTTTTAAATTATCTGTTTATTTATAACAGCGGCTCAAATACTCCCAATGCGATAATCCGCAAGCGATCCAACTTGGTCTGCGACCCTGACATAGGCGAGGTCGAAAAGGTGATTCACGGTTGAACAGGGCTGCACCACAACCAGTATTGAGGAAGGTGCGGCAGAGGGAGTAGAATCGCCCACTTGCGCAGTTTGGCCAATCAGCAAGGCAGAGGAAAAACAATCGGGATGGACATTGTCGGTGTGTTGCCGTTGGATGTGGCGGGCACAGCCATCGTGCTGTGGCTGGTACTGGGGCTGCTGGGGTTGACACTACAGCGCAGCCCGCACTTCATCATCAATGTCATTTTCCCCATCGGCGCGATTGTTTCGCTGGCGCTTGCCGCAACCGGTTTGTGGGCGCTTGGAGAGGTTGGCAGCTATGCCATCTTGCCTATGGGACTGCCGGATCTGCCGCTGCATCTTCGTCTCGATCCGCTCTCCGCGTTTTTCCTGATTCTGTTGGGCGGCGCATCGTTCGGTGTGTCGCTGTTCAGTGCCGGTTATTTCAAATCGATGCAGGGTAATACGCTAGGCTTGCTGTGTCTGGAGTATCACCTGTTTCTTGCTAGCATGGCCTTGGTGTTGCTGGCTGACGATGCCTATATGTTCATGGTGGCGTGGGAGACGATGGCGTTGTCTTCCTATTTCCTGGTCACCACCGACCACAATGTTCCCGACATCCGCAAGGCGGGCTATTTATATCTGCTGATTGCCCACGTCGGAGCGATCGCGATTTTGCTCAGCTTTGGCGTGATGCAGGGCGGGCATGGAATCGGAGCTTACACATTTGCGGCGATGCGGGAGGCGCATCTGTCGGTGTTCTGGTCGTCGGTGGCGTTTTTGCTGGCATTGTTCGGCTTTGGCGCGAAAGCAGGATTGCTGCCGCTGCATGTCTGGTTGCCCGAAGCTCATCCGGCCGCACCCTCGCCGGTTTCCGCATTGATGAGCGGCATCATGCTGAAAACGGCGATCTACGGAATCTTGCGAGTGACTTTCGATTTGCTGGGCGCGCAGCAATGGTGGTGGGGTGTGCTGGCGCTGGCGCTGGGTTTGATCACCGCGATTTTCGGCGTGATGTTCGCCGCCGTGCAGGGCGACATGAAGCGGCTGCTGGCTTATTCCTCGATCGAAAATATCGGGCTGCTGCTGGTGGGTATCGGCTTGACCATTATTTTCCACGTCTACGGCAAGGACGCGCTGGCGGCTTTGTCGCTCACCGCAACGCTGTACCACAGCCTGAATCACGCTTTTTTCAAGTCCTTGCTGTTTGTCGGGACCGGTTCGATCCTGCACGCCACAGGCGAGCGCAACATGGGACGCATGGGCGGCCTGATTCATCACATGCCGTGGGTCGCGGTGCTGATGCTGGTCGGCATGCTGTCCATATCCGGCCTGCCGCCCTTCAATGGATTTGTTTCGGAATGGCTGTTGCTGCAGGCGTTCCTGCTGTCGCCCGGTTTGCCCAACAGCTACATCAATATGCTGATACCGGTGGCGGCTGCGGTGATCGCGCTGGCCGCCGCGTTGGCGGCCTATGTGATGGTGAAATTCTACGGGATTATTTTTCTCGGCCAGCCGCGCGGGGAGGCGCGGCAGCAGCCGCACGACGCCGGTATTTGGGAGCGCATCGGACTGAGCTGGTTGGCGTTCGGTTGTGTGGCGCTGGGCTTGGCGCCGGTTTATGTGGTGCGGCAACTTGATCAGGTGACGCAAATGCTGGTTGGACGCGGGCTGGGCAATGCCGCCGCCGGTTGGCTGTTCCTTGCGCCGGTTGACATCGAGCGTGCCAGCTACAGCCCGGTTTACTTCCTGTTGGCGGTGTTGGGCGTGATGCTGGTGACCGCATTGGTGGTGCATTATTTCTATCACGGGCGGTTGCGCCGTGGCCCGGCCTGGGACTGCGGCTTTCCGGCGCAAACTTCGCGTATGCAGGATACAGCCGAAGGATTCGGGCAGCCGATCCGGCGCATATTCGAGCCATTCTTCCGCATCGAAAGCGAGTTGCCGAGTGCATTCGATACGCACCCGCGCTATCACGGCCGCAGCGATGACCGCCTCTGGTTCGCGTTGTATCTGCCGATCAAACACATCACCGAAAAACTCTCGTCCTGGGCATCGTTGTTGCAGCATGGGCGCATCCATTTGTATCTGACGTATACCTTTGTCACGCTGATCGTGTTGCTTGCTTTCGTATGATGACCACGGAACAAACCCTCGGCATACTGTTTCAAATTTACCAGTCGCTGCTGGTGGTGCTGCTAGCGCCGCTGCTGACGGGTTGGGTGAACCAGTGCCGCGCATGGTTGCAAAACCGCTCCGGTCCCGGTGTGATGCAACCCTATCGTACACTGCGCAAGTTGTTTCACAAGGATGCGGTGATGGCCTATAACGCCTCTCTGTTATTTCGCATCACACCCTATATTTTGTTCGGCTGCATGTGGCTGGCGGCCGCCATCATTCCGATTATCGCGGTGGATTTGCCGTTTTCGCCCGCCGCCGATGTGATCGCGCTGGTCGGCGTGTTTGCCCTGGCGCGGGTGTTCATCGCACTCGCTGCGATGGATATCGGCACCGCATTCGGCACGCTCGGTGCACGGCGCGAGATGCTGGTGTCGTTTCTCGCCGAACCGGCATTGTTGATGGTGTTCTTCACCGCTTCGCTGATCAGTCATTCAACGCAGCTGCCGCGCATCGTGGAAGCCCTTGCGCATCACCAGTTTGTTTTGTATCCCAGCCTCGCCTTTGCCGGACTGGCTTTCGTGATCGTGCTGCTGGCCGAGAATGCGCGCATTCCGGTGGACAATCCCACCACGCATCTGGAACTGACCATGATCCACGAGGCGATGATCCTGGAGTATTCGGCGCGCCACCTGGCGCTGGTGGAGTGGGCAAGCAGCCTCAAGCTGTTCGCCTATATTTCCATAGGCATCGCGCTGTTCGTTCCCTACGGCATTGCCGAGGTGGGCAATTGGGGAGCCTTGCCCATTGCCATCATTGCGCTGTTGGTGAAACTGATACTTGCCGGCGCAGCATTGGCTCTGCTGGAAGCACTGCTCGCCAAGATGCGCATCTTCCGCGCGCCGGAGTTTTTGGGTACCGCCTTCCTGCTGGCAGTGCTGGGGCTGTTGATCCATTTCCTGCTGGGTGCATGACAATGACTTACACGATACAGATCATCAACCTGCTTGCATCGATGCTACTGCTGATCGCGTTTGCGATGCTGACGCAACGCCGCATCCTGTCCCTGATCAATTTGTTTGCATGGCAGGGGCTGGTGTTGTCGCTCAGCACCTTCGTGGTAGCGTACTCGACGGATCAGCACCATTTGTATTATTCAGCCGGGTTGACTTTGTTGCTCAAGGTACTGGTGTTGCCGTGGCTGCTGCATCGCCTGATACGCAAGCTGAACGTAAAGTGGGATGTGGAAACGCTCATCAACATTCCCACCACCATGCTGGTCGGCATCGTGCTGGTTATCTTTGCCTTCAACCTGGCTGCGCCGATCTCGCAACTCTCCGAAAGCATCACGCGCGGCCTGATCGGTATCGCGCTGGCCAGTGTGCTGTTGTCGCTGCTGATGATGCTGACGCGGCGCAAGGCGGTCCCGCAGGTGGTCGGTTTCCTGGCGATGGAAAACGGGCTGTTCTTTGCCGCGACCAGCGCCACACACGGGATGCCGCTGGTGGTGGAACTGGGCATCGCGCTGGACGTGCTGGTGGCCACTTTCATTTTCGGCATCTTTTTCTTCCAGATACGCGAGACCTTCGACAGCCTCGATATCTCGCATATGGAAAAACTCAAGGATGATTGATTTACAACTCATGGCATTGTTGCTCACCCCGTTGACGGGCGGTCTGCTGCTGGCCGTATTCGGCTCGCGCAGCTGGGCGGCAGAGCTGAATTCGCTGATGAGTTTCTGCACCTTCATCGCGGCTGTGGTGTTGACCATGCGCGTGATCGACTCGGGGCCGCAAGTAGCGTTCAACGAGCAGTTTTTCATCGACCAGTTCAACGTATTCCTAGTTGCCCTGACCGCATTCGTGGCGTTTACCACCTCGCTGTTCTCACGCCCCTATATGCGCATCGAGCAGCATCACGGCAAGCTCAGCACGCAGATGTTGCATCTCTATTACAGCATGTACCAACTGTTCACTTTATCCATGTTGATGGCGTTGACCACCAACAACATGGGCATCATCTGGGTGTCCATGGAGGCGGCCACGCTGACGACCGTTTTGCTGGTCAGTTTGTATCGCACGCCCGCCAGCATCGAGGCGGCATGGAAGTATTTCATCCTGTGCGGAGTGGGCATCGCGCTCGCCCTGTTCGGCACCATCCTGTTGTATTTCGCCGCCGAGCGCGTGCTCGGCGAAGGCGGCACCGCCTTGCTGTGGACGCATTTGAACCAGGTCAAGGCCGGGCTTGAACCAACGGTTCTCAAACTGGCGTTCGTATTTCTGCTGGTCGGCTATGGCACCAAGATCGGCCTGGTGCCGCTGCATAGCTGGTTGCCGGATGCCCACGCGGAAGGACCCACGCCGGTTTCTGCGGTGCTCTCCGGACTGCTGCTGAATGTCGCGTTATGTGCAGTGATGCGCAGCAAGGTATTGGTGGACGGCTCATTGGGCACGCACTTCGCCGGCAACTTGATGATGGGTTTCGGCCTGTTGTCGGTGGTGGTCGCCGCATTGTTTTTGTCGCGGCAAAAAGACATCAAGCGCATGTTCGCCTATTCCTCCATCGAGCACATGGGGCTGATCACATTTGCCTTTGGCATGGGCGGGCCGGTAGCCACCTTCGCAGCGATGTTGCATATGACCGTGCACTCGCTGACCAAGTCGGCGATCTTCTTCGCGGTTGGACATGCGGTGCAAAAAGCCGGCACACAGCAGATGGAAAACATACGCGGCATGATGCAAGTCAGCCCCACGGTGGGCTGGGGACTGATGCTCGGCACACTGGCGATTCTGGGTATGCCGCCGTTCGGGATATTCGCCAGTGAATTCTTGATCATCACCACGGCGATGCACGACTATCCTTGGACGACGCCGATTCTGCTGATCGCGCTGGGCATCGCGTTCGCCGCTGTTTTCGGCAAGGTGCAGCCCATCGTGTTCGGCGAAACCACGGCACGCCGTCTGCCGCACCAACCGGCACTGATTCCGGTGTTCGCTCATTTGTTGCTGGTGTTGATCCTGGGGCTGTATATGCCGCGCTATCTGGCCGACTGGTATAGACAGGCGGCGGCTTTATTAGGCGGATAAAACGATGCCAATCACCTACCCGAACTTGAAACTGACTCAACTGGCCGGCGCGATTCCCGCATGGTCGGGCGAGATCATGCCCGACGATCTGCTGCCGATTTGCCAGAACGTGCAGGACGGCGGCGGGAGGCTGGTGGCATTGTGGGGCAGCGATGTTCGCGGAGATGTGCGCAAACAGGACAATGGATACGCTTTGCATATCGCGCTGGTCAATGAGGCGGGCTTGATCTGTTTGAGCGTGCCCTTGCCTGCCGGGCAACCCGGCTATCCCGATATCAGCCGGATTTTTCCGGTGGCCAACCGCATGCAACGCGCGGCTTATGATCTGCTCGGCATTTACGCACACGAGGGCCAAGACCATCGCAAATGGTTGCGCCACGGTGCATGGCACAGCGGCAGCTTTCCGCTGCGCAAGGATTTTGTGAACGACCACCCCCTCATCAATCCTGATGCAACTACTGATAAGACTACTAGCCATCTGACTAACCCAGCAAAAGACGCTGGTTATCCCCCGGAGGGAGAGGAAGCAAACGTCCCCGCACCTACGGAGCGAGGGATAAAAAGCCATGATGTTGAGCCAGATGCCTACCCCTTCGTGCAAGTGGAAGGGCAGGGTGTGCATGAGATTGCGGTGGGGCCGGTACATGCTGGCATCATTGAGCCGGGACACTTCCGCTTTTCCGTGGTCGGCGAAAAAACGCTGCGCCTTGAGGAGCGTTTCGGCTACACCCACAAGGGCATCGAAAAACGCTTTGAGAGTTTAAATGTTCAGCAAGCCGCCAAGCTTGCCGGACGGGTGAGCGGCGACAGCACGGTCGCTTATGCCTGGGCTTATGCGATGGCAGCGGAATGCATCGCCGCAGTCACGCCGCCGGACCGGGCGCTGTGGCTGCGCGCGCTGTTTCTGGAACGCGAACGCATCGCCAATCACCTGGGCGATCTCGGCTATCTCGGCAACGATGTCGCGCTGTCGTTCGGCTTTGCGCAATTCTGGATTTTGAAGGAGCAAATGCTGCGCAATAATGCCGCGCTGTTCGGGCACCGCTACCTGATGGATAAAATCGTTCCGGGCGGCGTTGCGGCGGACTTGGCGGAATCAGGCAAACAAACGCTGCTCGAAGAATGCGCCATGCTGGAGCACGAGGTGCGTTTGCTGCGCGGCATCTACGAAGAACATGCCGGGGTGCAGGATCGCTTTATCGGTGCCGGACGCATCGAGCCAAAGCTGGCTGCCCGACTTGGGCTATGCGGCTTGGCCGGGCGCGCCAGCTCACAGTCCTGGGATGCGCGCGTGCAGTTTCCCTGCTTTCCCTATGACAAGCTGGACGTGCAGATGGCGACCTATCGCAACGGCGATGTCGCGGCGCGTGTCATCGTGCGCTTCGACGAGCTATTCGAATCTCTGCGTTTGCAGCGCGAGATTCTGACCAATCTCGTACATGACGATACCTTGTCGGTGCCATTTGAAAAACTTCCCGCGCATGGCTTCGGTGTGGGTATGGTGGAAGGCTGGCGCGGAGAGGTGCTGGTGGCGATACACACCGATGCAGACGGCAACCTCACACGCGTACATCCGCATGACCCATCCTGGCAAAACTGGCCGGTGCTGGAACATGCCGTCATAGGCAACATCGTGCCGGATTTCCCTCTCATCAACAAATCGTTTAATCTCACTTATTCAGGGCAGGACCTTTAGGCGCTCCCATATGTATCAGCTCATCAAACAGATCATCAAGACAGGTATTAAAACCGAAAGTCCACCGCAGCCGGACGAGGCAATGCGTGTCGAAACGCAGCGGTTGCACGAGGATATTCTGCGCGTGTTTGGCAGCGCGCTGAACATACGCCATGTCGATGCCGGATCATGCAACGGATGCGAATTGGAGATCCACTCGGTCAACAATGCCTATTACAACATCGAAGGCCTGGGCATCAAATTCGTTGCCAGTCCGCGCCACGCGGACATGCTGCTGGTCACCGGCCCGGTGTCGCGCCACATGGTGACCGCGCTCCAGCGCACCTTTGACGCTACCCCTGAGCCCAAGCTGGTCGTGGCGATAGGCGACTGCGCCTGCGATGGCGGCATATTCGGCGAAAGTTATGCGAGCTGCGGGCGCGTCGCCAATGTGATTCCTGTCGACGTGGTGGTGAGCGGCTGCCCGCCCACACCCACAGCAATATTGCAGGGCATTCTCACTGCGATCAGTGCGAAGAAATGACCATTATTTCGATTTCAAATCGTTGGGGCGCAATCAATCACGCCCCCACCTTTCGGATTGGAGTTATTTGATGCGCATCCCTGATTGCCAGCCGGAAGCGATCGCAAAGGCAATTACGAGCGGCAAGGCGGTGATGTCGGTGGACAAACGCGTTTTGTTGTAGCCCCGCAACGCGTCGATCAAACGGGGCAGGAAATATTGCGAGAGGTTCAAAAATTATTGGCGGTCAGATGGCCGTTGTCTGTTTATCCAGACGACGGCATATTTCGTCGACAGCGTCCCTGTCTGTGGCAAAAATGTTTTGCTCTCCGATCTTGTCTGTCAGACCGGTCCGGTCCATCACATCTGATACCTGTTTCTTGACCCCGCTAAAAGCAAGCTTGATTCCGCTGTTCTTGAAGCGATCAAGCAGATTGCGCAGCATCTCGATGCCCGATGCATCGATCTCATTGATGCCGCTGGACTGAACCAGAATGCAGGCAATTTCCGGATTCTCCCGCTCCAGTTTAAGCAGCGCATCTTCAAAATACGAGACATTCACAAAGCGCAAAGCACCGTCAAAACGGATTGCCCCCAACCTGGGGTGCAATGGAGGCAGGTTATGGCGTACGGCATCGCGCAAAGTGGTGTCGCTATGCAAACCCAGTACCGCCACCCTCGGACGCATCATACGATAGAGCAAGAGGGAGAGGGACAGGATAATACCTGTAAGTATACCGTTTTGAATATTTGGCGCGAAAGCGAGAGTTGCCAAAAAGGTAACGATCGCGGCAACGCCATCATCCCTGTTCGCCCGCCAGGCGTTCCTGATGGACTGAAAGTTAATGCGGTTCATCACAGCCATCATGATGATAGCGGCAAGAACCGGTTTGGGCAGATGGTAGAGCAACGAAGTAAAAAAGAGCAGTGTGAACAGCACAAAAATCGCCGAAATGATCGACGACAGCGGTGTCCTGGCATCGGATGCGAGGTTCAGCGCCGACCGTGAGAATGAACCGCTCACCGGCATGGATTGGCTGAAAGCCGCCGCAACCTTGGCGAGCCCCTGCCCTATCAGTTCCCTGTTTTCATCCCATGGTTGACGGGTCTTGATCGCAATCACCTTGCAGCTCGACATGGCTTCCATGAAGCTGATCAGGGCGATCACAAAGCTGGCCGGCAAGAGCGCAACGGTCGCGTGCCAATCCAGCGGGGGAAGGCTCAGGGTTGGCAGCCCTTGCGGCACGACCCCGACCACCCTGCCGCCCAAATTGGCATAACCCATCTCATAGCTGATCCAGGTCAAAAGTGCCACCGTCATCAATACGCCGGGCAGCTTCGGCGCAAATTTCTTGAAGCCGACCAGCAGAACAAAGGCGGTCAGGCCAAAACCCAGGGAAAGTTCATGCGCGGTGTCGATGTGCATAATCACCCGCGTGATGTCGACCAGAAAATGTTGCGACTGCGCTGCAGGAATTCCCAGCAACGTCGGTAATTGCGACAGACCGATGATTATCGCAGCGGCGTTGATAAATCCCATCAGCACCGGGTTGGACAAAAAATTAAGCAGGACGCCTACACGCAATAACCCGAAAGCAATTTGAAACAACCCTGACACCAACGCCAGCAAAATTGCGTATGAGTAAAACAATTCGCTGCCATGGGCCGCCAATGGTGCAATGCTGGCTGCTGTCAACAAGGATGTCATTGCGACAGGGCCGGTGGATAATTGGTTGGAAGAACCGAACAAGGCTCCAACCACCGTGGGAATCAAGGCCGCATACAAACCGTAATAGGCCGGAACTCCCGCGAGTTGTGCATAAGCCAGGGACTGTGGAATGGCGACCAGCGAGACTGTGAGGCCGGCGATCAGATCCGCCTTCACTGTGCCGATTCGCATGTCGAATCGTCGGGTGAAATTGTGCCAATAAACGCGCAGGTTCATTATGCCATCCTTGCCATAATCAGGCTGTGGCTGATTTGAACATCGCTATGCAGCCTCCATATGCATCAGGAAACCCCTTGGTAATAGAGATTCTGCGGATGTCTCGCCTCGGCGAAGAAATACCAGCGTTCCACCAGCAAACCTGCGTATTGTGAAACGAATGCGATCGCCAGCAACGGCACGGAAGGATAAGTCAGATTAACGGCCAACAACATCAGTGGAAGAGCAAACGCAAATAGCAGAAAACCGACTTTCATCCTGCTTACAAACGATACGCTCTTGCCGTGGAAAAACTCACGCGTATTGAACGATCCGCCCATCGCGCCCTGCGCCTTCTGCACGATACGCGGATGCTTGATACCGACAGCCGTTTGCGTTGTCGATTCCGGCCTGAGGCGCGCGTTGCGCCACAATGATGCGCTGCGTCCCAGCAATCCCAGCAAAATGATGATGAGCGCCCAACCGCCGAAGAATCCGGTCTGCGACGGCGCGAACACGGCGGCGTAAAGCGTTGCCAACGTAAAGCCGGATGCACCGCCGAGCAGAATGAAATTGATCACCGTCAGCGGAGAATGCCATTCCTGCAAAAATCGCAAACAGGCATAGACCATGCCGGTACTCACGAATAGTGCGAAGGCCACTATCGTGCCCGCCCAACCCAATATGATCGTGGCATGGATGTTCAGCCCGCTGGGCAGTATCACCAGCACCGGATCGAATCTGCTCAAATGGGATACCCCATAGAGAAACAATATCCCCATGAACGCGGGCAGGACGATGACCTCGCGGGAAAGCCACGAGGTGCGCCACTGGGCCGCCGAGCGCCAGGCACGTTCCGGGTGACCCAAGTGGAAGAATGAGGCGATCAACCCTGCCATCGTAAAAACCAGTGCCAACAGGCTGCCCCATCCATAAAAATGCGCGTCCTGGTGAGGCAGCAGATCAAACAGCGCGTAAGACTGCTGGGTGAACAGCGCCAGAAACAGGCCCTGACCGACGCCGATCAAGGTGGTAAGCAAGATGACTGAGAAGGCTGGATTCATAGTGTTCGCGTAGTTGATTACCAGGACGTGACATCGTCGAGCGTAGGATCGCCCTTTTTCGGTTTGGGCAGTTTGCCGTCGACCTTGAGCGGGTTATCGATACGTTCGAGTTCGTCCTTGTGTATCTTGAGATTGGTCTTGCGACGCGGGAGATAATGGTTGGACGGATGGGTCCCCCATTCCGGCATCAAAGCGTAACCCGCGTTTTCGCGTATCGCCTTCGACACCACCGATTCGGCATCATGCACATCGCCGAACAGCCGCGCACTGGTCGGGCAGGCCATGACGCATGCCGGCTTGCGGTCAGCCTCAGGCAGTGAGGTGTCGTAAATGCGGTCCACGCACAGCGTGCATTTCTTCATCACCTTCTGCTTTTCGTCTATCTCGCGAGCACCGTAAGGGCAGGCCCAAGAACAATATTTGCAGCCGATGCACTTGCCGTAATCCACCAGCACGATGCCGTCCTGCTTGCGCTTGTAGGAAGCGCCCGTCGGGCAGACCGGCACGCAGGGGGGATCCTCGCAATGCAAACAGGATTTGGGGAAATGCACCGTCTCGGTGTTGGGATATTGTCCGACCTCGAACGTCTGCACGCGATTGAAAAAAGTGCCGGTCGGATCGGCGCCATAAGGATTCTCGTCACACAACGGCCCGGCCGATCCGGAAGTATTCCATTCCTTGCAACTGGTCACGCAGGCATGACAACCCACGCAAACGTTAAGGTCGATGACGAGAGCGAGCTGGGTCATTTGATCACCTCGAATAACCTGCTGCGCGGCTCAATTGCTGCGTTGCGCGGTACTCGCTCCTCGCCTACCCATCTGGTATGTCTCGTTCGCTGTGCTCCGTGCGCCTTGCACTCAAGCCGCTCGCGACGGTTCTTCGAGGTGCTCATCATTTCTTGCCGCCAAAGTAAGCCAGCCAACCGGGGCGTTTCTTCATACCCGGCACGCGCTCCATCGGCTTGAACTGCGGCGAAGTCTGCTGCGGTTCATCGGCTCCCGCAGGATAGATGCGCACCCGCACGTCATACCATGCTGCCTGTCCGGTGATCGGATCGGAATTGGAATAGCGCGAGCCGTCAGGATTGGCGGGCAGCTCCTCGGAGATCAGGTGATTGAGCAGGAAACCCTTCTGCGATTCGTTCGCGTCTGGCGACAGATTCCATGCACCCGCCGCCTTTCCGATCGCGTTCCAGGTCCACACCGTGCCAGGCTCGACCGCCTCGGAATATCTCGCCATGCAGCGCACCTTGCCCCACTGTGATTCCACCCACATCCAGCCACCGTCGGCGATGCCTGCGTCCTGCGCGGCGAGCGGATTCACGTACAGATAATTGTGCGCATGGATCTGGCGCAACCAGGCATTTTGCGAATCCCAGGAATGGTACATCGCCATCGGCCGCTGGGTCACGGCCGCAAGCGGATATTTGTGCTTGTCGCTGGATTGGGTTTCCAGCGGCTCGTAGAAAAACGGTAACGGATCGAAATAGTTTTCGATACGCTTGGCCAGATGCGCAGGAGGCTTGCGTGTGATGCCCCGGCCTTGGGCGGCCAGGCGGAATTTCTGCAACACTTCGGAATACAGGTGGATCAGGATGGGTTCGCCATAGCGCGTGATGCGGTTGCGCTGCGACCATTCCAGATAGCCCTTGTTCCAGTTGCGCATGTATTGGTAGGAGCGCGGCAGCTCGTAATGGAACACGCAATTGTTCTTTTCGTACATCTCCCACTGGTTCGGATTCGGTTCGCCGACCAGCGATTTCTCGCCGCCCTTGCCGCGCCAGCCTGCCAGAAATCCGATGCCGGAACCGGGTTCGCTCTCCCAGTTCACGATGAAATCCGGATAGTCGCGATACTTGCGCTTGCCTTCCCTGGTGACGAAGGTAGGCAGCTTCAGGCGCGAGCCCAGCTCGATCAGCACCTCCTGGAATGGCTTGCATTGACCTGTCGGCGGCAGCACCGGAATGCGCACCGAATCCACCGGCCCATCGAACTCGGAGATCGGCCTGTCCAGCATCGACATCACATCATGACGCTCCAGATAAGTCGTGTCAGGCAAAATCAAATCGGCATAGGCGGTCGTCTCGGAATGGAACGCATCGCAGACCACAATGAACGGGATCTTGTACTCGCCGCTCTCTTCCTTGTCGTTGAGCATCTTTCTGACTTCGATGGTGTTCATCGTCGAGTTCCAGCCCATGTTGGCCATGAAGATCAGCAGCGTGTCTATCTTGTACGGGTCGCCGCGCCAGGCATTGGTGATGACGTTATGCATCATGCCATGCACCGACAGCGGATATTCCCACGAGAATGCCTTGTCGATACGCACCGGACTGCCGTCCGGATTGACGAACAGATCGTCCGGATCGGATGGCCAGCCGAGCGCCATGCCATCCAGCGGGCTGTTCGGCTTGACTGCCAGCGGTGTATTCGGCGTGCGTGCGCACGGCGGGATAGGACGGGGGAACGGTGTCTTGTGGCGAAAGCCGCCGGGACGATCGATGGTGCCGAGCAGCGTCATCAGGATAGCCAGCGAGCGTATCGTCTGGAAGCCGTTGGAATGCGCGGCCAATCCGCGCATCGCATGAAAGGCCACCGGATTGCCGGTGACGCTGTCGTGTTCCTTGCCCCATGAATCTGTCCAGGCGATCGGTAATTCGATCTTCTGGTCGCGTGCCGTGATGCCCATCTCATAGGCGAGTCGGCGGATGGTCTCGACCGGGATGCCGGTGATCTGGCTCGCCCATTCCGGGGTGTAATCCTTTACCCGTTCCTGCAGCAACTGGAACGCCGGTTTGACCGGGGTACCGTCGGACAGATTGAATTCGCCGAACAGGAATGGATCTGTCCCCTCCGAGTGCGTGACCACCGGCTTGTCAGTGTTGCGGTCCCACCACAATTTGTTCTGCGGGTCATAACAGCCTTCCTCTTCTGGAACCTCGGTGCGCACGAACATGCCGAATTCGTCATGCTTGTCGTCGAGATTCACCAATTGACCGGAGTTGGTATAGCGCACCAGAAAGTCGCGGTCGTACAAACCGAGGGCAATTATTTCGTGAATCAGCGCGAGCAGCAGCGCGCCGTCGGTGCCGGGACGTATCCCCACCCATTCGTCGGCAATCGCCGAGTAGCCGGTGCGTATCGGATTGATGGAAATGAAGCGGCCGCCCTCGCGCTTGAATTTCGAGATCGCGATCTTCATCGGATTGGAGTGATGGTCTTCGGCCGTGCCTATCATCACGAACAGCTTGGCGCGCTCCAGGTCAGGTCCGCCGAATTCCCAGAACGAGCCTCCGATGGTGTAGATCATTCCGGCGGCCATGTTCACCGAGCAGAACCCGCCGTGTGCAGCATAGTTGGGCGTGCCGAACTGGCGCGCAAACAATCCGGTCAGCGCCTGCATCTGGTCGCGTCCGGTGAACAGCGCGAATTTCTTCGGATCGGTGGCGCGTATCTTTCCCAGCCGCTCGGCGAGAATATTGAAGGTCTCTTCCCAACTGATCTCCTCAAACTCTCCCGCACCGCGATCCGTCCCGGGCTTGCGCCGCAGCGGCTTGGTCAGGCGCGCGGGAGAATATTGCTTCATGATGCCGGAACTGCCCTTGGCGCAGATCACGCCGTTGTTGAGCGGATGATCCGGGTTGCCGTCTATATAGCGCACTTTGCCGTCGCGCAGATGGACGCGTATCCCGCAACGGCACGCACACATATAGCAAGTCGTGTTGCGCACCTCATTCTTGGCATCCGGCGCAGGCGATGCCAGCGGGTCGTGCAGCGGGGATATCGTGCTCTGCGAATCGCCAAAATTATGGTTTGTCATCAACGGCCTGTTGGTAATTTGAAAGTCATTCTGACGCAACAAAATCCATCTGCGATAGGGGCGCTAGTATGCGCAACTGACAAGCCCATCATCCATAGCCGTGATGAGCTATTGGCTTATAGCCCGTAAGGGTTATCGTGGTTTGGCGGCGAAAGCCTTAGCATTGCCATACGTTCAAAGGGTTATTCTGGCCATTCAGGATTTCGCACAAATGCAAATGCTTATGGAATATTTTGCTGCTGCGTATATGGATTATATGCAAGCAGGCGATTTTTTCGCTACACATTTGTTGAAATAGAAATTGAATCTAATGAGACTCTCTTAAAAAACAATAGCTGATAAATGGGAGATTAACATGGCACTGGTAAGACCGCACGGCGGGCGCGATCTTAATCCGTTGTTGCTCAAAGGCAGAGCACTCGCGGAAGAGTTGCAACGTGCGCGTTCATTGCCGAAAATCAGGGTCAGTTCGCGCGAAAAAGGCGATCTCATCATGCTCGGCATCGGCGGCTTCACCCCGCTCGACGGCTTCATGACCCGTGCCGACTGGGAAGGCGTGTGCGACGGCATGAAGATGTCCAACGGCCTGTTCTGGCCGATTCCCATCACGCTTTCCACCGACAAAGCTACCGCCGATACTCTCAAGACGGGTGCCGATGTCGCGCTGGTCGATGCTGACAACGGCGAGATTCTCGCCACGATGAAGGTCACCGAGAAATACACCATCGACAAGGCGCACGAATGTGCCATGGTATTCAAGACTACCGATCCCGAGCACCCCGGCGTGAAAATGGTGATGGAACAAAGCGAGATCAATCTGGCCGGCCCGGTCAAGGTGCTTTCGCAGAGCGATTTCATCGAGAAATACGGCGATCTGTTCATGACGCCCGCCCAGACACGCGAGTTGTTCGAGTCCTATGGCTGGTCAAGAGTGGCCGCGTTCCAGACGCGCAACCCGATGCACCGTTCGCATGAATACCTGGCCAAGATCGCCATCGAGACCTGCGACGGTGTGCTGGTTCACTCGCTGCTGGGCCACCTCAAACCCGGCGATATTCCAGCGGACGTGCGGTCTGAAGCGATCTCGGTATTGATAGACAAATATTTTGTGAAGAAAACTGTGGTGCAGGCCGGTTACCCCCTCGATATGCGTTACGCCGGCCCGCGCGAAGCGCTGCTGCACGCGCTGTTCCGCCAGAACTACGGCTGTTCGCATTTGATCGTCGGACGCGACCATGCCGGGGTCGGCAACTACTACGGGCCGTTCGATGCCCACCACATTTTCGACGAGATACCCAAGGGCTCGCTGGAAACGCAGCCGCTCAAGATCGATTGGACCTTCTGGTGCTACAAGTGCGGCGGCATGGCGTCGGCGCGCACCTGCCCGCATGGAGAAACGGATCGCTTGCTGGTTTCCGGCACCAAACTGCGCAAATGGCTATCCGAAGGCGCTGATGTGCCGGCTGAATTCAGCCGGCCCGAAGTGCTGGAGATACTGCGCGCCTATTACGCAAGTTTGGCTGAAAATGAAAAAGTGGAAGTGAAGCTCAGCGGTCACTCGGGACGCTGACATGAGGTTTCACATGCAATGGAATGTGTAATGTGAAGTAGTTTTTAACGTGTGATGTGATTTATTTTTCAGAGGAGTAATAAGCATGCCAACTTTTGTACGTACCGAAAAATGCGATGGCTGCAAGGGGCAGGATAAAACCGCCTGCATGTATATCTGCCCGCACGACCTGATGAAACTGGACAAGGACGGCTCGGAAACCGGTCACGCCATGAAGGCATGGAACCAGGAACCGGAGCAATGCTGGGAATGTTATTCCTGCGTGAAGATATGTCCGCAGGGCGCAATCGAAGTGCGCCATTACGCCGACATCGTGCCGCTGGGCGGCTCGGTGCAACCGATGCGCGGTTCCGACTCCATCATGTGGACGATCAAGTTCCGCAACGGAACGATGAAGCGTTTCAAATTTCCGACCCGCACCACCTCCGAAGGTTCTATCGATCCCTACGGCGGCAAGCCGATGCCCAAGATAGCCGAGCTCACCGCTCCCGGCGTGTTCACCAAGGCAGTCATGGGCGGCTATCGCGCCGGCAAGCCGGAAGAACTCATCCGCCGCAAATAGACGATCAACCAGCTTAGTGGGGTAAACAAAATGTCTGAAGGAACTTTCGGTAATCCAAAAATCATCCAGGAATATCTGGATATTCTGCTGATCGGCGGCGGCATGGCTTGTTGCGGTGCCGGCTACGAAATCGTGCGCTGGGCCGATGCGGTCAAGGCCGAGACCGGCACCGAACTCAAGATCAAACTGGTGGACAAGGCCGCAATGGATCGCTCCGGTGCTGTCGCGCAAGGTCTGTCCGCGATCAACACCTACATAGGCCCGGAACTTGATCCGGCCGACTACACGCGCATGGTCTCCAACGACCTGATGGGCATTACCCGCGACGACCTGGCCTACGACCTGGGCCGCAACGTCGACGATTCGGTACACCTGTTCGAGGAATGGGGCTTGCCGATCTGGAAGACCGACGCGGAAGGTGTGCGCCACGACGGCGCCGAGTCCATCAAGGAAGGCCTCCCTCTGCTGAAGGACGGCGGCAAACCGGTGCGCTCCGGAAAATGGCAGATCATGATCAACGGAGAATCCTACAAATGGATCGTCGCCGAAGCAGCCAAGAAGGCTTTGGGTTTGAACCGTATCGAAGAACGCATCTTCATCGTCAAGCTGGTCAACGACAAGAACGACCCCAACCGCATCGCCGGTGCAGTCGGCTTCTCGGTGCGCGACAACACCATCCACATCTACAAGGCCAAAGCCGTGCTGCTCGCTGCAGGCGGCTGCGTGAACCTGTTCCGTCCCCGTTCGGTGGGTGAAGGTCAGGGCCGCGCCTGGTATCCGGTATGGAACGCGGGTTCGACCTACGCGATGGCCGCCGAAGCCGGCGCCGAAATGACCATGATGGAAAACCGTTTCGTGCCGGCACGCTTCAAGGACGGCTACGGTCCGGTCGGTGCATGGTTCCTGCTGTTCAAGGCCAAGGCGGTGAATGCCTATGGCGAAGACTACATGACCAAGAACAAGGAGATGCTCAACGACTACCCGCCTTACGGCCAAGCCGCCGTGCCTGCCTCCTGCCTGCGCAACCACCTGATGCTCGAAGAAATGAAACAGGGTCGCGGCCCGATCTACATGGACACCGTGACTGCGATGGCCAAGCTGAAGGAAACCCTGTCGCCAAAGGAAGTGAAGCATCTGGAAGCGGAAGCCTGGGAAGATTTCCTCGACATGTGCATCGGCCAATGCGGCATCTGGGTCGGCGAGAACGTCGAACCGGAAAAGAAGATGTCCGAGCTGATGCCGACCGAACCCTATCTGCTCGGTTCTCATTCCGGTTGCTGCGGAATCTGGGTCTCGGGCCCGACCGACCTCGGCGCGCCGACTGACGAAGAGCACGAAGACAAGGGCAAGATCCCCGCGCACCTGCCCAAGGGCTGGCACTGGGGCTACCGCTCGATGACCACCGTCAAGGGCTTGTTCACCGCAGGCGACGGCGTCGGCGCCTCCGGCCACAAGTTCTCTTCCGGTTCGCACACCGAGGGGCGCCTTGCTTCGAAGGCGATGGTGAAGTACGCGCTCGACAACAAGGACTGGAAAGTCGAACTGGATACCACTCCTGAACAGCTGGCCGAAGAGATCTACAAACCGGTGCGCAACTTCCTCGAGCACAAGGACTACACCACGGCCATCGACATCAACCCGCACTACATCGTGCCGAAGATGCTGCAAATGCGCCTGCAGAAGATCATGGACGAGTACGTCGCCGGCGTTTCCACCTACTACAACACCAACGACAAGATGCTGGCGGTGGCCGAAGAGAAACTGGAGATGCTCAAGGAAGATGCGCTGAAAATGCGCGCAAAAGACCTGCACGAATTGCTGCGCGCATGGGAAAACTACCATCGCATCCTGACTGCGGAAGCGCACATGAAACACATCCAGTTCCGCGAAGAATCCCGTTATCCGGGCTTCTACTACCGCACCGACAAGAACTTCGTCGACGAGAAGAACTGGCACTGCTTCGTGAACTCGGTGTATGACAGAAAATCCAAAAAGTGGAACTGCTTCAAGCGCAAGCACGTGGATCTGGTGGACAAGTCCAAGTTGTTCAAGCCGCATGTCCACATTGAGCCTGCGACGGATAATGGCTGACGGAAAGTTTGTCGGCGAGCAGAACTGGCGCTGCTTTGTGAACTTGGTTTGCGACAGGCAATCCAGAAAGTGCAGCTACTTCAAGCGCAAGCATGTGGACTTGGTAAACAAGTCCAAGCTGTTCAAACCCGCAGTGCATTAAACCGTTTGCGGAAATCGTGTGGCATGACTGGGCACCGCTAGGTGCCCAGTTTTTTCAACGCTAATATATTTTCAGTCGTTTGTAGGAGCGGGCCATGCCCGCGAGCCGCTTGATCGCGGGCATGGCCCGCTCCTACAATTATTATCTGCTTTTCCGGATTAAACTGTCCAACATTCCGGGCGTAATCGATATAGAGGTTTAAATGAACGACACTTACATGGCAGCAGACCTGCCGTTCGCCGGAAGCCCGGTCGTACCGCAGATGTGCGACGGCAACAAGACGATACAATTCCAATGCCGCAAAGGCATCGCTTGCTGGAACGCCTGTTGCAGCAACATCGACATCTCCCTGACACCCTACGACATCCTGCGTCTGAAACACCGCCTTGGAATCAGCTCCAGCGACTTTCTGTTGCAATACACCCTGCCCTACGAAATGGAACAAAGCGGCATCGCAGGTGTAAAACTGCGCCCGGTGGAAAACGGCACAGCCTGCCAGTTCATGACCACCGAAGGCTGCGGGGTATATGGGGACAGACCGACGGCCTGCCGCTACTACCCGGTGGCGTTGCTGTCGATGCGCAGACAGGATGAATACACCGACACCCAATCCTACGCACTGGTCAAAGAGGAACATTGCCTGGGCCACAACGAACCCAGAAAGCTCACGATAGACGCGTACCGCAAAGAGCAAGGGCTGGAAGAGTACGACGAACTGGCGCGCGGCTGGCGGCAACTCATCCTCAAGAAAAAATCCTCCGGCCCCAGCATCGGCAAACCATCCAAGCGCAGCCTGCAACTGTTCTTCATGGTTTGCTACGACATCGACACCTTCCGCAGCTTCGTGACCAGCGAGGGATTCACCGAACTCTACGATCTGCCCGCGGAAGAAAATGAGAAAATCCTCGCCGACGACACCGCGCTGATGCTGTTCGGCTTCCGCTTCCTCAAGCAGGTGCTATTCGGCGAAAACAGTATTTCCTTAAAGAAGGAAGGCGCCGAAAAACGCCGGGAGCATGTTCAGAAAATAACGGAAAAAATCGAGCGTGAAGCCAGAGAAAAACGCGCGGCGGAACAGGATGACATGTATCGTGATACTGAGGAATGATACTGCGCGACAAGGCTGTAAATTTTGTAGCCATGCTTGCGAAGGAATAGCTATAATTCATATCGTAAATTTTTGCCCCCGTACTTGGACGGGGGTATGTAAGGAGGATTCATGAGCTTCGCATCAGGGGTGATTTCTGGAGAATCTAATGAAAAAAAGGATCAATTTTGCATTTGTGTCCCGCGTTCGAAAAGAGGACTGTTTGTTATTTATTTTAGTGGGAACGCTTTTGATAACAGGCTTCATTGTTCCACTTGAATCCCTTCTTACACCAGTATTAGTAAGCGTCCCTATACTTCTAGCAATATTGTTACTGATATATGCGAGAGAAGAACCATCCATTTTTAAAGCATCTATTTCATGGGTTCTCCTTGGCACATCACTCTTGTTTTTTTCGGTCTTTGGAGAAGAACATATAAGCAACAAGTCGTTCGCAGTTTTCTTATCGAGCTTTGCTGCTGTGTTTGTTTCCCTTGGATTAATAAACATAGTGTTACAACTAAAAGACACAAAAGAGTATTTTGCAAATGCTCTTTCGGACTTAGTAGTACGTGAATCATATATTGCAAAGGCGATTACGCACTACTTGACAGGTAGTCTTTTTCATGCTTTAATGCCTCCACATTCACAGGAGGCATCATGCAAACCACTAGACAGAAGCAAATGCAGATTCATCAAATGACGGTTGCTCAATTCGAGAAACTGTTTCAGAATGAAGAAGCCTGCAAAGATTATCTTGTTGCCAATCGTTGGCCTGATGGCGTTGTACGCTGCCCTCGCTGCGGCATGGAGGCACATGTAAACGGAACTAAGCCATATCACTGGAACTGCTACAAATGCTCTCCTGATAGCGTTGGTTACCGTTTCTCTGTGCTGGTCGGCACGATCTTTCAGAATACCAACAAGCCTTTGCGCGACTGGTTCCGCGTCATGCACTTGATGCTGACCAGCAAGAAGGGCATTAGCTCGTTGCAGGTTATGCGCTACATGGGATTCGGCTCTTACAACACGGCATTGTTGATGTGCAACAAAATACGCGCAGCCTTGGGCAATGTTGAGTTCAAGAAGCTCATCGGCTACGTTGAAGTGGACGAAACTTTTGTGGGCGGCAAAGCCAAGAACAAACATAAAGGGAAAGGCGGACGCGGGGATATGGGCGGCACGGGCGGCACAGGCAAGGCTATCGTAGTCGGTGCTGTGCGCCGCAAGGGTAACGTCATTGCCCGTGTAATCGACAACACCAGCACAGAAACCCTTGATGCCTTTGTCCGTGAAACTGTATCCACCAAGGTCAGCCTGATCTCTACAGACGAATGGAAGGCATACCGCAAGCTCGGACTTGATTTCCCGCATGGCATTGTTCGCCACAGCAAGGACGAATATGTTAATGGCGCGATTCATACCAATACCATCGAAGGGTTCTGGTCTATCGTGAAGCGCGGCATTGTGGGTACGTTCCATAAAGTTTCTCGCAAGTATCTTCCGCTATATGTTAATGAGTTCGAGTTCCGCTATAACAACCGCATGAACCCTGATATTTTCGGTGCAGCAATCAGGGCATGCTAAAAGTTTTTGCATTCTCAATATTTTTTCTATGTGGTTCTGTATATGCATCAGAACCACCAGCCCCAACTCCATCTAAACCCATTGCAAAGCCACAAAGTAACTCCAGCAAGACTAATAATAACTCCCAAACTAACAATCAATCTTCCGTATCCGAGATTCCCACTATAAAAATAATCCCAGCCTCTCCCCTGCAAATAGAATCCTCCAAAAAAGAGGAGGACAGACATGGGTATACGTCTGCTGAATGGTGGGCTGTTTATATCACTAGTGCTTTGGCTATCATCACTCTTGCTCTGGCTATCTATACTGGACTGCTGTGGAGTTCCACTAAAAAGTTGGTTAGTGATTCTCAAACTGCCTTGATTTCCACCCAAAGAGCTTTCATATTTATAAAGCTCTTTGAACTTAATCAAATTGAAAACACTTTGAAAGTAACTGTTGTTCCTGTATGGGAAAACAGTGGAGATACTCCTACTAAAAATATGATTAGTCATGTAAACGGAAAATGGTTTGATTCCGTACTCGATGAAGATTTTACTTTTCCAGATTATGAAGGAGAAGAAATAGTGCGACTCCTTATTGGGCCAAAACAGACTATGGGAGCTTCTCCACTGGGCTTTTCGGAAAGTGATGTTAGAAAAGTCATTAACGGTAATGGTCATATCTATGTTTGGGGTTGGGCTGAATATAGTGATATTTTTGAAAAAACTCCTAGACATCGTACTGAATTCTGTTCCGATGTTATTCTTTACATGACTAAAGACAGTCAAATTATTCCTCGTTTCAAATTGCATAAAAAATACAATGGTGCAGATAACGAATGCATGAAAAAACCAAGTGAATATACTGGTTGAATATCCGGCCTGTCGCTGTGCACTATGCCGTGATTGGCTATACCTGTCAAGTAGTGCGTAATCGCCCTTATTTGGTAATTCCTAGCCCACCGACACGCGCGCCGCGCCGCTTTTCATCGTGCCGATCACCGCAGCCTGCTCGAATCCGGCTTTGCTAAAAGCGGACAACACTTCATTCACGGCTTCGGGCGCAACAGCCACCAGCAATCCTCCGCTGGTCTGTGCATCGGCCAGCACGCGGCGCTGCCAGTTCTCCAGATGCGCGGCGAAATCAACCTCATGGCCGTAGCTGGCCAGATTGCGATCGATCGCACCGGGGCCGTAACCCTGCCGCACCAGCGGCAATGCCTCGGACAAGACCGGCACTTGGTCAAACTGTAGCTCAGCCCCCAACCCTGAGCCGCGACACATTTCCAGCAAATGGCCGAGCAGGCCGAACCCTGTCACATCGGTCAGCGCATGCACGGTTTTCAGGCCGGACAATTCGCTGCCCACCGTGTTGAGCTTGGTGGTAGTGGCGATCATCTGTGCATAACCCTCTGCAGACAACACATCCTTCTTCAGCGCCGCCGCCAGCACGCCGACACCCAAACCTTTGCCAAGTATCAGCACATCGCCTGCCAGTGCTTCACTGTTCCTCTTGAGCCTGTCGGGATGCACGATACCGATCGCCACCAGCCCGTAGATCGGCTCGACGGAATCGATCGAATGCCCTCCGGCCAGTGGAATCCCGGCAGCCATGCATACCGATTCACCGCCTTGCAGAATGGCGCGTATCGTTTCGACCGGCAGCTTGTCGATCGGCATGCCGACTATCGCCAGCGCCATGATAGGCGTGCCGCCCATCGCATACACATCTGACAATGCGTTGGTGGCGGCGATGCGGCCAAAGTCGAACGGATCATCGACGATGGGCATGAAAAAATCGGTGGTCGCAATGACCGCCTGCTGATCGTTCAGGCGGTATACTGCCGCATCATCGCTGGTCTCCGTGCCGACCAGCAGGTTGGCAAACGGCAGTTTTTCTTTTGCTGCCCCCAGAATCTCCTGCAACAGCGCGGGCGCGATTTTGCAGCCGCAGCCGCCGCCGTGCGACAATTGGGTCAACTTCACTTCAAACACGAATCACTCCTCTTTCCAAATACTTTTCAGGCAAAAATGCTTTTCAGGACCGCGAACCTATCACAGCTTGGCCAGTTTGACGAAATTATCGACGTGCGCACGCCGGCGGAATTCGCCGAGGATCACATTCCCGGCGCGATCAATTGCCCGGTGCTCTCAGACGAGGAGCGCGCCGCAGTCGGCACTTTATACACACAAGTGTCGCCTTTCGAGGCACGCAAGGTCGGCGCTGCTCTGATCGCCCGGAACATTGCGACGCATCTGGAAACACGCTTCCGTGACCATCCCAAGTCATGGCGTCCGCTGGTCTACTGCTGGCGCGGCGGGCAGCGCAGCGGCGCGATGTGCATCATCCTGGCACAGGTGGGCTGGGCGGCGCACAAGCTGGAAGGGGGCTACAAAACTTACCGGCGCGATGTGCTGGATAAACTTGAGGCACTGCCGCAGAGTCTTACATTCAAAGTGGTCTGCGGACCCACAGGATCGGGCAAGAGCAGATTGCTTGCCGCCGTTGCAGACTGCGGTAAGCAGGTTCTCGATCTGGAAATGCTGGCGAAACATCGCGGCTCGGTGTTGGGCAGATTGCCCGAACAAGCACAACCTTCGCAAAAATTCTTCGGCAGTGTGCTGCTGCAAACCCTGCAAAGATTCGATCCGGCCAGACCGGTTTTCGTGGAAGCAGAGAGCAACAAGATCGGCCTTATCACGCTGCCCCCTGCCCTCATCGCCGCGATGCATGCCAGCGCATGCCTGCTGGTGGAAACGCCGCTGGCCACACGCGTCGCCGGGCTGCTCGATGACTACCGGCACTATATTGAAAACCCTGAATTATTGATCGCGCACTTGCAATCGCTTTACCGATTTCACGGAGCCAAACAATTGGAAAACTGGACTGCGCTGATTCGCGCCGGAGATTTTTCCGCACTGGTCGCGGAACTGCTCACGCTGCATTACGACCCCAGTTATTTCCGTGCAACATCGAAACACTACGCGAATCTCGGCAGGGCACAGCGCGTCCCGCTGGTCAGCTTGTCACCGGATGCATTGAAAGAAATCGCGAAGAGCCTTTAATGTTGTCTACGTCCCGGCATCGAACAGCCACGCATCCATCGCCAGCATTCCATAGGTCATCACACGGTTCAGGCGTTGCGCGTTGTCAATTTTATCAGCCGCGCCGAGCACGACGAACAGCGGCAGCAGATGTTCATCGGTGGGATGATTCTGCACGGCATGCGGCGCACCGGTACGATAGGCGCTGAGTGCTTCAAGATCGCCTGCATCGATCCGCTCCGCCATCCAGTCGCAGAATTCTGTCACCCACTCCGGTGCGGGAGCACCGGGCGGATGTTTGAACAACGCGCGCAGATTGTGCGTGATCGAACCGCTGCCGATGATCAGCACGCCCTGTTCCCGCAACGGACGCAACGCGCGACCCAACGCGATGTGCCATGCCGGATCCTTATCCGGCTGCAGCGAAAGTTGCGCGACCGGAATATCGGCTTGGGGATACATCAAACTCAGCGGAACCCACGCACCATGATCGAGACCATGTGTATCGTCCAGTCGCACCGGAATCTCCGCCTGCCGCAAAGCGAGCGCAGCGGCTTGCGCCATCTCCGGTGCGCCGGGTGCGGGATATCGCAGCTTGTATAGCTCCGCGGGAAAGCCATAGAAGTCGTGGATGGTTTCCGGCTGCACGGCACGGCTGACGGTCGGTATGCGCGATTCCCAGTGAGCCGAGATCATCAGGATGGCGGATGGCTTGGGCAGTTGCTCGCCAAGCTTCCGCCACGCCGCACCGGTATCGCCCGGCTCCAGCGGCAGCGTGGGTGCACCATGCGAAACGAACAGGACGGGCATTTTCATGTGGACTATGCTATCACGGTGAAGCTGAGAACTAAATAATGCATCTGGACTAAAATAGCGGTGAAAATCCAGGCGAGGTAAATATGGAACTCAGGCGATTGGGCGAAAGCGATCTGCAGGTGTCGGCGTTAAGCCTCGGCACGATGACCTTCGGCGAACAGAACAGCGAGGCGGATGCCCATGCGCAGCTTGATCTGGCGATATCGCGCGGGGTGAATTTCATCGATGCTGCCGAGATGTATCCGGTTCCGCCGCGCGCCGAAACCCAGGGGCGCACCGAGAGTTATATCGGCTCGTGGCTGAAACATCAGCGGCGTGATGCGCTGATCGTTGCCACCAAGATCACCGGCCCGTCGCGAGGATTCGCGTGGATACGCAACAACCCGCGCATCAACCGCGAACACCTCAATGCCGCGATAGACGGCAGCCTGAAACGGTTGCAGACCGACTACGTCGACCTCTATCAGATCCATTGGCCGGATCGTTATGTGCCGATGTTCGGCGCGACCGGCTATGACGTGACGCAGGAGCACGACAGCACCCCGATCGCCGAGCAACTGCAAGCGCTGGCGGATCTGGTCAAGGCCGGCAAGGTGCGCCATATCGGCCTCTCCAACGAGACACCGTGGGGCGTCAGCGAATTCGCAAGATGTGCTGAACAACTTGGTTTGCCAAAGATCATCACCGTGCAGAATGCCTACCACCTGATGAACCGCACATTTGAATCCGGGCTGGCGGAAGTCTGCCATCACCTGCAAGTCGGGCTGCTGGCGTATAGCCCGCTGGCGTTCGGGCACCTCACCGGAAAATATCTCAAAGACCCAAACGCGAAAGGACGCATCACGCTGTTTCCAAACTTCGGGCAGCGCTATGCCAAACCCAACGTGCCCGCGGCAAGCAAGAAATATGTGCGCATCGCACAGGAAGCCGGACTGACTCCGGCGACGATGGCCTTGGCTTTCACGCGCACCCGCTGGTTCAACAGCAGCGTGATACTCGGCGCAACAAATCTGAATCAGTTGAAAGAAAATCTGGACAGCGCCGAGGTGGTGTTATCGGCAGAGGTGCTGGAACAAATCGAGGCGGTGCATAAGCTGTATCCGAATCCGGCACCGTGATGCAGTGTTAGGATGCGCGCCATATTTGAAATCATACGGGTAAAAGCAATGTTCGAGCTTGTACAGCAAGCAGCTCCAGAATATCAGGCGTTTTTGCCATCCACTTTACGTTAGCTGCATAAGATATGGACTGGATCGAATTAATAAATAAATTATCCATATTGATCGGTATATGGGTTGCTATCTATGGAATTGATTCATGGAGGCGTGAACACACCGGAAAAAGACAAATTGAGTTAGCTGAAGATTCATTGGCATTATTTTATGAGGCCTCCGACGCAATTAAACATATCAGACATCCTGCAAGTTATTCTAATGAGACAGATAAAGTAGAACGCGGTGAGCATGAATCTGATGAAGAATTCCAAGCAAGAAAAAATGCATCAGTAGTATTTAAACGTTATAACGATCATCAAGAACTCTTTAACAAATTACATGCTATGCGCTATAGGTTTATGGCACAAATTGGAAAGGACAAAGCGAAACCATTTGATGACATTAGAGGTATCACAAACGAAATAGTGATAGCCGCGAGAATACTCGCTCGCCTGTGGGCTAGTGACTTTTATGGAACAAGTGAGGAGCAAAGAAAAAAGCAGTGGGAGCAAATTCGAAAGCATGAGGCTATATTCTGGGACAGCATGGACAAAGATGACCCAATTAATCCGAAGCTAGAGGCGGTGATTTTAGAAATCGAAAGTACATGCCAAAAAGTGATCTCAGGCGAAGGTACGTTGTACGGCTTCCTTAACAAAAAATTGGGTAGAAACAACTAACAATCAGGTAACCCATGACACTCCTAACATTGCGCCTGTTACACAAAACGTTATCTATCTGGCGAGCGGGTTGGGCGTAGGCTCCGCAATTCTGGTCAAGGTGTTGCGATCGGTGTGATGAAAGGGTTCGTTCTTGCCCTTGATCATCAGCACGGTGTCCTCTTCGTATGACCAGGTGCCGTCTGGATTGATGGTCACCTTGATCCGGAATTCGACGGTCTTGAACGCATACTCAAGTCCGGTAGGGTGGATAAAGTGCGAAGCGCGTATCCATCATGTGGAGCGGTGGATACGGCACGATGTGCCTTTATCCACCCTACGAAACTATGCGCCCTGCTGAATCTGAAGTTGCACTTTATCAGACCTGTGCGGCAATGTCTGAAAGAATCGGTGATCATCCGCGCCGCCTAAGCTCGCTCAATAAACTCCAACGCATTGCCATCCGGATCGCGGCAGAACACGGCGCGGCGGCCGGACTGGCTGAGCGTGTAAGCAATCCCCGCTTGGTCCAGCCGCGCTATCAGCTTCGCAATATCAGACACCGCCAGCGCGACATGCCGGTCGCGTCCGCCGTGCGCGGGGCGCTGCAAGCCGGCTTCCGGATTGGGCAGCAACATCAGATGAATTTGCTGCTTATCCGCCACGTCGTACCACACGCCGTTATAACCCATCGCCGGACGGTTGGGGTCGGGTCGCAAGCCGAGCACGCCTTCGTAAAAGGCGCGCGATTTGGCCAAGTCGCTGGTCAGGAAAGTGGCGTGAAGTATTCCGGTGATCATCACACTTTAACCGGGACCACCTTGCTGGCCGCCAGCTTGGCTCGGCCACGCGCTTCATCGGTATCCCTGCCGGCAGCCAGTGCCACGCCCATGCGGCGTTTCTTGAAGGATTCCGGTTTGCCGAACAGTCGAATGTCCGACTGCGGCACGCGCAGCGCTTCTGCCACACCTGCAAAGGCGATGCCCTTTGCTTCATGCTGCCCGTAGATCACCGCGCTTGCGCCGGGTACTCTCAAGCTGACATCGACCGGCAGGCCGAGGATGGCGCGGGCGTGCAGTTCGAATTCGTTCTGCACTTGCGAGCACATCGTCACCATGCCGGTGTCGTGCGGGCGCGGGCTGACTTCGCTGAACCATACCTGATCGCCTTTGACGAATAGTTCCACACCGAAGATGCCCAGGCCACCCAAATCATCCGTGATCTTTTTCGCGATCTCGCGGGTGCGCTGCAAGGCCAGTGGCGACATGGCTTGCGGCTGCCAGCTTTCGACGTAATCGCCGTGCACCTGGACATGGCCGATGGGTTCGCAGAAATGCGTTTCTATTTTGCCGTCCGCGCCGATCGCGCGCACGGTGAGCTGGGTGATTTCGTAATCGAATGCGATGAAGCCTTCGACGATCACCCTGCCCTGATTCACGCGGCTGCCGCTGGCGGCATAATCCCACGCAGCTTGCACTTCTGCTGCATTGTCCACTTTCGACTGGCCTTTTCCGGAAGACGACATCACCGGCTTGATGATGCACGGATAGCCGATGCCGCTGTCTATCGCGGCACGCATTTCGGCCAGGCTGTCAGCGAACTTGTATGGAGAGGTCGGCAGCCACAACTTCTCGGCAGCGAGGCGGCGTATGCCCTCGCGGTTCATCGTGAGTTGCGCGGCTCGTGCGGTGGGAACCACGCGCGCCAAGCCTTCCTTCTCGATCTCGACCAGCATGTCGGTGGCGATGGCCTCGATCTCCGGCACAATGATATGTGGCTTCTCCTGTTCGATCAGCGCGCGCAGCGCAGCACCGTCTGCCATGTTGATGACGTGGGCGCGATGTGCAACCTGGTGTCCGGGCGCGTTGGCGTAGCGATCTACCGCGATGGTTTCCACGCCGAAGCGCTGCAATGCGATGATGACTTCCTTGCCCAGCTCGCCGCTACCCAGCAGCATGACGCGGATGGCGGAAGGAGTGAGCGGCGTACCGATGGAGAGCTGTTTCATTTGAGTTGTCATGCTGTGTGGTGGCGGGTCTTGGGACTGTGCAAAATTATACACGCTGAGGTTGGGTTTTTCTTGCACAACAATGAGGAGTAATATGAGCTATCCATTTCAATCACAAGGAGCGAAATCATGACGAACATCGTGCAATTGCTGGGAGATGAAGCCGAGCATCTGTTGAAGTATCGCTGTACCGGCATCAGCAAAGAATCGCTGCATTTGCCGGGCGCGGATTATGTGGATCGCGTGGTGGCGATCAAAGACCGCAAGACCGGCGTGTTGCGCAATCTGCAAGCCTTATACGGGCATGGGCGATTGGCGAACACTGGCTATCTTTCGCTGCTGCCGGTGGATCAGGGCGTGGAACATTCCGGCGGCGCATCGTTCGCGCCCAACCCGATCTATTTCGATCCGGACAACATCGTCAAGCTGGCGATCGAAGGCGGCTGCAACGGCGTGGCTTCCACGCTCGGCGTGCTGGGTTCGGTGGCGCGCCGCTACGCGCACAAGATCCCGTTCATCGTGAAGATCAACCACAACGAAATGCTGACCTATCCCAACATCTACGACCAGACGCTGTTTGCCAGCGTGGATCAGGCCTTCGATATGGGTGCGGTGGCAGTAGGCGCGACGGTGTTCTACGGCTCCGAGCATTCACGCAGACAGATTCAGGAAGTCTCGGAAGCTTTTGAACATGCGCATGAACTGGGCATGGCTACTGTCTTGTGGGCTTATCTGCGCAACCCGGCGTTCAAGACTGCCGACAGGGATTACCACGTTGCCGCTGATCTGACCGGGCAGGCCAATCACCTCGCGGTGACCATCAACGCCGACATCGTGAAGCAGAAAATGGCCGAGAACAACGGCGGCTACAACGCGATCAAATTCGGCAAGACCAGCCCCAAGGTGTACAGCGAGCTGACCACCGACCACCCGATCGACCTGGTGCGCTATCAGGTGGCGAACTGCTACATGGGGCGCGTGGGCATGATCAATTCCGGGGGCGAATCGGGCAAGGATGACTTGCACCAGGCGGTGCGTACCGCGGTGATCAACAAGCGCGCCGGAGGCATGGGGCTGATCTCCGGACGCAAGGCATTCCAGAAACCGATGCAGGACGGCGTTGCGCTGCTCAATGCGATTCAGGATGTGTATGCGTCGAAAGAAGTAACGGTGGCGTAATTGGAAAATCTGTAGCGGCGGGTTCGCCGCAGGAATCCGGAACAGTTCAGTGCGGCACAACGATGGTTTGGGATCTTTCAGCGATGCCGCCGCGCTTGAGCATGGAAAGATATTCAGCCTCGTCCTGAGCGATTACTTTCTCCAGATAGGCGATGTTCTTCTCTATAGACTCCAGATAGTAGTTATTCTCGACGCCCAGCATTTCCTTGAAGTGGTAAGCCAGCTTGACATACAATCTGCCGAGCGGGCCATCGAGTTTTCCCCGCGTGGCCCCGTAAAAAGATTTGGTCTGGCGCAGCAGATCGAACATATTCTGGTAATTCCCGAAATGTGCCTCCTTGAATTCCAGATACAGGAACAGCAGTTTTTCCAGATAGGCGCGGTCAGCCATCTGCCCGGTCAGGTCTGCGGTGGCAACGATCTGCCCAAGCATGCGGGTGCGTTCATCGGGAAAGTCGATCCTGGAAAAATTCAGCGCGGGATCGGTACCGCCGAGCATGGGCTCCAGCGCGATCGCATAATTCCCTGGAAGATGATGTTCGGCGACATATTTCTTCATGAATGCTATGCCGCGTTTCACATGGGTCTGCGTGTATTGGGCGCCGGTACCGCCTTCCTCGCCATCCAATTGTGAATAACCTATGTCATGCATCAGAGTGGCCATCATGACCAGCGTCATTTCTTCGTCGGTCAGGCGCGAGCCGGAAATCTGCACGCCGTGCATCAGTCTGACAGCGCACATAAAAACATCCAGCGTATGGGGCTTGTCGTGGTAGAGAGTCTTGATGGAGCTGTAGCCGGGATATTCGCCGCGGAACAGGCTCATGACGTCATAAAAAACGGTTTTGATCAGGGACGTGTCGTAACCGGGGTTGATGCGGCGGAGAATTGAGGCTGCCTTGGCCCAAACCGTTCCCGAGTCACTGTTGGCGAACAGGCTGTTGATCTCGGCGGATGTCGGAATGTTTTTCATTTCATGTTCAAATAATCAGCGCGTGAAGTTCCCCGTAATTTCACTGCATTCCATTTGCTGGCTATATTACAGGATAGCGCCAGCTTTTGGATAAAAAATTATCTGGCAGTATTCCCAGCAGACGCACCGCGACAGACGCCTTTATGTTTTTGATGATGCAAATGATTTTCCGGATAACAGACTGGCAGATACGATGAGCGACGCGCCTATCCAATCGCGCAGATGCATCACTTCATTGGCAAGCAAATACGACGAAATCGCAGCGGCCACCAGCTCGAACAAAAACAGCAGCATGGCACGGTTGGAAAGCAAATGGGTGACACCGTATTGCACGGCATAGCCGGTGGCGCATAGCGCGATTCCAAGCATGCCGAGTATCGACCAGGTTTGCATATCCACTGCCAGCAGATGAACTGCCACTCCGCCTTGCCACCACGACAACAGCGCCGTCAATAACGTGGTGCCCAGCAATACGCTGTATGTCTTCGCTTCTACGCTCAAGTGCGCGGCGCGGCGCGATACCACGTTGGAAAGGGCAAAACCCATTCCCGCCGATAGTCCTATCCATTCGGAAAGATTCTGTGGCAACGGCAAACCGCGCTGCGGCTCCCACAACATGATGGCTGCACCGCCGAAGGACAGCGCCATGACCAGATAGCCGTAGCGATCGAGCCTCTCACCCAGCAACCAATATGAAAACAGGATCGTCCACAACGGCGCAAGGTAGAACAACAGCAACACGCGCATCACTTCGCCGTGCAGCATCGCCAGCACGTATCCCAGATTCGCCCAGCCCGCACTTAACACCAGAACGACTGCCCACCAGCCGGCCCTGACTTTATAATACTGGCGCAATTCGCGCCAAACGCGCGGCAGCATGAATGCGCCGCACAGCATCGCCAGCATATAGGTGATCAGCGTCGCCAGCGGGCCGGCCACACCGGATTCCTGCAATGCCCGGTAGGGATACCAGATCAGCCCCCACACCAGAGCACCGCTCAGGATTCCGGCAATCGGCAATACATTTTGTTTTGATGGCACTGGCCAGTCCCTAATAATGCAATGCGCCCGTATAATGCGCGCTGATTTTCTCTCGCCAATGAGACAGCAAATGAACCCGGATTTACCCAAATGAACCCAGATTTACAGAAGCTGCAGCCCTACCCGTTCCAGAAACTCGCCGCGCTATTTAGCGAGGTTCAGCCCAACCAAGACTATCGTGCCATCAGCCTGTCCATCGGCGAACCGAAACACGCCACGCCGCAATTCATCCGCGACGCGCTGAGCGCCAACCTTGACGGACTGGCGAATTATCCCACAACTGCCGGCGGCGATACGCTGCGCAATACGATAGCCAACTGGCTGACCGCACGCTATGACATTCCAGTAATGAATAGCAAGACAGAAGTCTTGCCGGTGAACGGCAGCCGTGAGGCGCTATTCGCCTTTGCTCAAGCGGTCATCGATCGCACGCAGAATGATCCCGCCGTGATCTGCCCAAATCCGTTCTACCAGATCTACGAAGGGGCGGCATTTTTGGCGGGAGCCACTCCCCGCTTCCTCAATAATCTGCCGGAAGACAACTACGCGCTGAACTTTGCGCAACTGCCCGAAGATGTCTGGCAACGCACCCAATTGATCTACGTGTGCTCACCGGGTAATCCGACCGGACGCGTAATGCCCATGGCTGAATGGAAAACGTTGTTCGAGATGTCCGACCGCCACGGTTTTGTGATCGCATCGGATGAATGTTATTCCGAGATTTATTTTTCCGAGAAACCGTTGGGCGCGTTGCAAGCCGCTCTACGCCTTGGCCGCAGAGACTATAAAAATCTGGTCGTGTTCTCCAGTTTGTCGAAACGCTCCAACGTACCGGGAATGCGTTCCGGCTTTGTTGCGGGCGATGCCAGGGTCATTGAAAAATTCGCGTTGTACCGCACCTACCATGGCTCGGCGATGAATCCGGCGATACAGGCCGCCAGCATCGCTGCGTGGAATGATGAAACGCATGTTGAGGAAAATCGCCGCTTGTATGCAGAGAAATTCGCCAAAGTGGTTGAAATTCTCAAGCCGGTATTACCGGTCGAGATGCCGGATGCCGGTTTCTACCTTTGGCTTAATCTGTCAGAAGCGGGGCTACGCCCACCGTTCACCGACACCTCTTTCGCGCAAGCCTTGTATCGAGACTATAATGTCGCCGTGTTGCCGGGCAGCTATCTTGCACGAAGTGCGGATGGAGTGAACCCCGGCAAGAATTTTGTGCGCCTGGCTCTGGTCGCAAGCTCTGAAGAGGCCGTAGAAGCCGCGCAACGCATCGCAAAATTCGTTACAACGCTTGACTGAATATTTAAACCAACCGAAAGTTATCATGGATCAATTGCAACAAATCATCGAACAAAATTTTGAACGGCGAGCCGAGATTACCCCGCGCAATGCCGATGCGCAGCTCAAGGAAGCAGTCGATAGCGTCATAACCCAATTGGACCAGGGCAAGCTGCGCGTGGCAGAACAGATCGACGGCCAGTGGGTCACACATCAATGGCTGAAAAAGGCCGTGCTGCTTTCGTTCCGTCTGGAAGACAATGTTTTCATCAAGGGCGGTTTTACCAACTACTACGACAAGGTCCCTTCCAAGTTCGCCGACTACAACAGCCGCGATTTCCGCGAAGGCGGCTTCCGCGTCGTTCCTCCGGCCGCGGCGCGCAGAGGCGCGTTCATCGCGAAGAACGTGGTGCTGATGCCCTCATATGTGAACATCGGCGCGTATGTCGATGAAGGCACGATGGTGGACACTTGGGCGACGGTCGGTTCCTGTGCACAGATCGGCAAGAACGTGCACCTGAGCGGCGGCGTCGGCATAGGCGGCGTGCTGGAACCGGTGCAGGCCAACCCGACCATCATCGGAGACAATTGCTTCGTCGGGGCGCGCTCCGAAATCGTGGAAGGCGTGATCCTTGAAGACAACGTCGTGATCTCGATGGGCGTTTTCATCGGACAAAGCACCAAAATATACGACCGCGAAACTGGTGAGGTCAGCTATGGACGGGTTCCATCCGGCTCGGTGGTTGTCAGTGGCAGCCTGCCTTCCAGGGATGGCAGTTACAGCTTGTATTGCGCAGTGATCGTGAAGAAGGTGGATGCCAAGACCCTGTCCAAGGTTGGCATCAACGAATTGCTGCGGGGCATTTAATATCGTAGGGGCGTAAGGCATTACGCCCTTGCCATTACCGCCGTGACGTTAAGGCGTATTGCCATACGCCCCCTACGCCGTTACAAAAAGGAGAACACATGATCATCACACCATTACTGCAACTTGCCGCCAGCAAGCAGGCTTCCGACTTGTTCTTTTCTGTCGGTGCGCCGGTCAACATCAAGATAGAAGGCATCACCATGCCGGTCAACGCGCAGGTTCTGGATGGCGATGTCGTCAAACGCATCGCCTATGAGATGATGTCTCAGAAACAGATCGCCGAATTTGAATCCGAGATGGAATTGAATTTTTCATTTCAGGCGTCCGGGATCGGTACTTTCCGCATCAACGTATTCCGCCAGCGCGGCGATATGGCCGTCGTGGCCCGTTTCATCAAAGCCAGGATCGGAACCGCTGAGGAACTGCATCTGCCTGAAATTCTGAAAGACCTGATCATGGAAAAGCGCGGCCTGGTGCTGGTCGTCGGCGCAACCGGCTCGGGGAAATCCACCACGCTCGCCTCCATGATCGAGCATCGCAGCAATACCACTGGCGGCCACATTCTGACCATCGAAGAACCCATCGAATACATATTCCACCACCGCAAATCCATCGTCAACCAGCGCGAGATCGGCACCGATACCCGCTCGTACGAAAATGCCTTGTCCAGCGGGATGCGCGAGGCACCCGATGTGCTGATGATAGGCGAAGTGCGCGAACGCGAGACCCTCAAGCACGCGCTGATCTTCGCCCAGACCGGGCATTTGTGCCTGGCTACCCTGCATGCAAACAACAGCTACCATGCATTGAACCGTATCGTTAATTTTTTCCCTTACGACTCGCGCAGGGGTGTTCTGGCCGATCTTTCGATGTGTTTGCGCGCGGTAATCTCGCAGCGCCTGGTGCGTAACGTGAACGGCAAACAGGTCCCCGCAGTGGAAATCCTGCTGAACACGACGCTGATAGCCGATCAGATCAAGAACGATGAACTCGACAAGATACGCGAGTCGATCGAAAAGAGCGTGTCCGCCGGTTCGCAAACCTTCGAACAAGCCCTGTACAAACTGTTGAAGAAAGGTCAGATCACCAAGGAAGAGGCGTTGCGCAACGCCGATTCTGCGAGCAATCTGGCTTCACTTGTGGATTTCTCGGAACGCACCAACACCCAAAAAGTTCCGGTATTTGACCCCAGTCAAGCTCCCGATAATCCTTCTTCAGGCTCCGATCTCAGCAGTATCAAGCTTAACTTGAACGAATGAAGTTGTACGGTATTTCAAACTGCAACACGGTAAAGAAGGCGCGCGAATGGCTGGCGCAACATCACATCGCAGTCGAATTTCACGATTTCAAAAAACTCGGACTGGATGCCGCCATTGCGCAAAACTGGCTGCAACAAGCCGACTGGACCAGGCTGATCAATCGCAGCGGCCTTACTTGGCGCGGCTTGCCGGAACAGCGCAAACAAGGCATTCAAGACGCTGCTTCCGCGCTAACGCTGATGCTGGAAAAGACCAGCGTGATCAAGCGCCCCGTGCTTGAGCAAAACGGCAAGCTGCTGCATGTCGGTTTCGATGAAGCGGCTTATTCCAAAATTTTCAATTTTCACTCATAACACTCAACCATGACTGATTCACACCATGTCTGACACACTGCAACTTGCCAAAGCCCTGATCGCGCGCCGCTCGCTTACACCTGATGATGCTGGCTGTCAGGACATCCTTGTCGAACGCCTTGAGAAGCTCGGCTTCAAAATAGAGCGCATGCGTTTCGGCAATGTGGACAATTTCTGGGCACGGCGTGGCACGGCCGGTCCCGTCGTCGTTTTTGCCGGGCACACCGATGTCGTGCCTACTGGGCCGGTGGAGAACTGGTTCAGCCCGCCGTTCGAGCCGACCATCCGTGATGGCATGTTGTACGGACGCGGTGCGGCAGACATGAAAACTTCGATCGCAGCATTTATCACCGCCATCGAGGCATTTCTTGAGCAGCACCCGAAACATGATGGCTCGATCGCGCTGCTGATCACTTCCGACGAAGAAGGCGTGGCGGTGGATGGCACGGTGCGGGTGGTGGAAGCGCTGCGGGCACGCAGCGAGCTGATAGATTTTTGCATCGTCGGCGAACCCACGTCGAACAAACTGGTCGGCGACATGATAAAAAATGGACGGCGCGGTTCGCTGTCCGGCACGCTGATCGTCAAAGGTATCCAGGGGCACATCGCATACCCGCATCTGGTAAAGAATCCGATTCATATTGTCGCGCCGGCGATCGCCGAACTCGCCGTCACCACATGGGATAATGGCAACGAATATTTTCCGCCGACCTCCTGGCAGATCTCCAACATGAATGGCGGCACCGGCGCAACCAACGTCGTGCCCGGCACGGTCGAGATATGGTTCAATTTCCGTTTCTCAACCGCCAGCACCGAGCAGAGCCTGAAAGACAAAGTCCACGCGATACTGGACAAGCACGGTGTGACCTATGACCTGCACTGGGAACTGTCCGGCAAGCCTTATCTCACCGCCAAGGGCAGCCTGGTCGCCGCGATCAGCCGCGCGATCGAACAGTGTTACGGAATCAAACCGGTGCTTTCCACCAGCGGCGGTACATCTGATGGACGCTTCATCGCCGACATCTGCCCGCAGGTGATCGAGTTCGGTCCATTGAACGCCACGATACACAAACTCAACGAATGCGTCGGCATCGCCGACATCGAACCGCTCAAGCTCACTTACCGGCGCACCCTTGAAATTTTGTTGGCCACATGATCGGTTATTTTTCAGAAGCGGCACAAAACCTGTACACCGTGCGCGACTTTTTGCGCTTCGCGGTGAGCCGCTTCAATCAGGCAAAACTGTTTTTCGGACATGGCAGCAGCGATGCCTACGATGAAGCTGTTTATCTGATCCTGCATACGCTGCATTTGCCGCTGGACAGACTGGAGCCGTTTCTCGATGCGCGCATGACCGACGGCGAGCGCACCGAAGTGTTGGACATCATCCAGCAGCGCGTCGAAAAACGCATTCCTGCGGCCTACCTGACCCATCAGGCTTTCCTGGGAGATTTCAGTTTTTACGTGGATGAACGGGTCATCGTGCCGCGCTCGTTCATCGCAGAATTGCTGCTTGAACAGCTTAGCCCGTGGATCGCCGAGCCGGAAGAAATCAATAGCGTGCTCGACCTGTGTACCGGCAGCGGCTGCCTCGCCATCCTTGCCGCCCATGCCTTCCCCTTTTCCAGCATAGACGCGGTGGACTTGTCGCAGGCCGCGCTGGCCGTCGCCGAACGCAACGTCGCCGACTACCACCTGCAAGACCGCGTGGGCCTGATCGAATCGGATCTGTTCGCCAAACTCGGCGGAAAAAAATACGATTTGATCATCAGCAACCCGCCCTATGTGGATGCCGAATCAGTCTCCGCGCTGCCCCAGGAATATCTGCACGAACCGGAAATGGCACTCGGCAGCGGCCATGACGGTCTGGATGCCACGCGCATCATTCTCAAGCAGGCCGCGCAACACCTCAAAGAAAACGGCGTGCTGATCGTCGAGATCGGCCACAACCGCGATGTGCTGGAAGCCGCTTACCCGGACCTGCCGTTCACCTGGCTGGATGTGAGTGCTGGAGACCAATTCGTGTTCATGCTGCACCGCAATGACCTTCTTTGATTCATGTCCGTAGACCATTACGAAAATTTCCCGGTAGCTTCCATCTTATTGCCCAGGCGGCTGCGCAAGCCGGTCGCGGCGATCTACCATTTTGCGCGTGCGGCGGACGACATCGCCGATGAAGGCGATTTGCCCAACGCAGAACGCCTGAAACAACTCGACGAATTCCGCGCGGAGTTGGCGCGCATCACCAACAATGAAACACCCCTCACCCCGCTGTTTCAGAACCTCGCCGCAGAAGTCCAGCAGCACGCGCTGCCGATGCAGCCGTTCAATGATCTGCTCGATGCATTCTCACAGGACGTGGTGAAGAAACGCTACGCCAGTTTCGACGAGGTGCTGGACTACTGCCGCCGTTCCGCCAATCCGGTCGGCAACCTGTTGCTGCATCTTTATGAAGAAGCCACGCCGGTCAACATCGCCTACTCGGATGCGATCTGCACGAGCTTGCAGATCATCAACTTCTGGCAGGATATTGCCAGGGATTACGCCATCGGGCGCATCTACCTGCCGCTGGATGAACTCGCGCAATACAGCGTGAGCGAACAACAGATCGCGCAAGGTATCTGCGACGATGCATGGCGCGCATTGATGAAATTCCAGGTGGATCGCGCGCGTACGATGATGATCTCGGGAAAACCATTGGGCAGCATACTCACCGGACGCATCGGGCTGGAGATGCGCATGATCATCGCGGGCGGATTGCGCATACTCTCCCAACTTGAAAACGTGCAATACGACATGTTCCGCCATCGTCCTGTATTGAAGCCGTTCGACTGGGTTATCATGCTGGCCAAGAGTGCCCCCTTCTGATTGAAAATAGATTTCAATTCAAATCGAGCGAGAACAAGGCGGCAAGGATGAGGCGACGCAGACAGTACAATACAGTACGGCCAGGAGCCGAGGACGCAGCCAACACAGTTATCGTTTGCATTTGAATTGAAATGACTCCCGACCAATACTGCCAGGACAAAGCCGCCGCCAGCGGCTCCAGCTTCTACTACAGTTTTCTGTTCCTGCCGCCGGGCAAGCGCCGAGCGATCACTGCGCTGTATGCCTTTTGCCGCGAGGTGGACGACGTCGTGGACGAATGCTCGGACGAAAACGTGGCGCGCACCACGCTCAACTGGTGGCGCACTCAGGTCGCAGAAATATACGGCGGCAAGCCCCAGCATCCGGTTGCGCAGGCACTGGTACCGGTGGTGAAGCAATTCAATATGTCCCAGGAACATCTGCTTGAGATCATCGACGGCATGGAGATGGACCTTGACCTGCCGCGCTATGCCGATTTCAAATCGCTGCAACTGTATTGCTACCGGGTCGCCTCGGTAGTCGGCCTGCTCGCCGCGGAGATATTCGGCTACACCGACCGCAAGACATTGAAATACGCGCATGATCTCGGCATCGCCTTCCAGCTCACCAACATCATCCGCGATGTCGGCGAAGACGCGCGGCGCAATCGCATCTATCTGCCGATGGACGAAATGCAGCAATTCGGCGTGACGGCGACGGATATCCTCAATGCGAAGGAAACCGAGAATTTCCAGAAACTGATGGCGTTCCAGGTCAAACGCGCGCAACGCTATTACCAGCAGGCACTGGATCAGCTTCCCGCGGTGGATCGCAAATCACAGCGCACCGGCCTGATCATGGCGGCGATCTACCAAGCCACATTGAAAGAGGTGGTCGCCAGCGGCTGCCATGTGCTGAAAGAGCGCGTCTCGCTGACGCCGACCTTCAAGTTGTGGTTGGCTTTCAAAACTTGGCTGAAATCGTAAAAAGAGTAATGCAGTAGGGTGGATAAAGTGCGAAGCCCGTATCCACCAAGCGGAACGGTGGATACGGCACGATGTGCCTTTATCCACCCTACAAAACTTCACATAATGAAACAATGAACAACCCTCAACACAAAAACGTCGCTGTAATCGGCGGCGGCTACGCCGGCATGGCCGCGGCAGTCGCGCTGGCCGATTGCAATATTCCCGTCACCGTGTTCGAAAGCGCCCAGCAACTCGGCGGGCGGGCGCGCGGCGTGATGTACAACGACACGCAGATCGATAACGGCCAGCACCTGATGCTTGGCTGCTATGTCCAGACTCTGAACATGATTGAAAAAGTCGGCGGCGATATCGAACAGGATTTCCTGAGACTGCCGCTACAACTCGATCTGCACGGCGAATTCTCGCTCAAATCGCCGCGCCTGCCCGCCCCTCTCCATCTGCTGGTCGCGCTGCTCGGTGCACAAGGCCTGACGATCGGTGAAAGATTGAATGCTGTGCGCTTCATGCTCACGATGCGACATATGAAATTCAGTTTGTCCAATGACATCACCGTCACCGAACTGCTCGCGCAACATAAACAAGATGCAGCGCTGGCGCAAAAACTCTGGGAACCGCTGTGCATCGCCGCGCTGAATACGCCGATACACAAGGCTTCCGCGCAAGTGCTGCTCAATGTGCTGCGCGACGCGCTGAACCAGTCGCGTGAATACAGCGACATGTTGCTTCCGCGTATCAACTTCACCGCGCTGTTCCCGCAACGCGCCGCAGACTATGTCGAACAAAGAGACGGCAAGGTGCGCATCGCGTGCGGCGTCGAAGCGTTGCGCCCGCTGGAAGATGGCATCGAAATCACCAGCGCACGAGGTACCGAAAAATTCAGCCACGTTATCTGTGCCGCACCGCCTGTAGTCGCCGCCAAACTGCTGCGGCCGATTGCCGCGCTTGCAGAGACCATCGCGCTGATAGACGGCCTTGAACACCAGCCGATCTACACCGTGTACCTGCAATATCCCACCCACGTCACGCTGCCCCATCCCATGCTCGGCCTGCACCAGCGCTACAGCCAGTGGCTGTTCGACAAGGGACGGATCGCAGGCCAGCACGGCCTGCTCGCCGCCGTGATCAGCGCGGAAGGCATCCATCAGGAATTGTCGCAGGATGAACTGGCGCAAAGAGTGATCGCGGAACTGCGCGAGGAATTCGGCATCGCCGAACAGTCGGCATGGTTCAAGGTCATCGCCGAAAAACGCGCCACGTTCTGCTGCGCACCCAATCTGCAACGCCCCTCGCAACTGACGCCCCTGCCCCGTTTGCTGCTGGCCGGCGACTACACGGCGGGCGGTTATCCCGCCACGCTGGAAGGCGCGGTGATCAGCGGCTTGAAATGCGCGGATGTGATTAGTATGTAATTTAGGTTACAGTTTCGCCACCTAACTAATAAACCTACGCAAGTTTTTCATTGGTTACCTAAACAAGGAGAAAATCATGGTTGTCTATATCCGCAGTAACCTCACAGCAGCCCTGCTTCTAGCAACAATAATTGTAGCTCCATCAAATTTGGCATTTGCCGAAAACATTACGGCCTCTGGAAAGTCCTCAGGTCGGTTTGTGGCACTGCAACCCCCACCAGCTGGCGAAAATACATATGGTAACTTTCTCTGGGTTTTGGATACAGTAACCGGGAAAGTTGTTGCTTACCGCATTTCGAGTATTAAAATGCCCAAGGCGAGCTTGATGCCTGGGTCACGGAACGGTTGTTGACTGATGAAGAATATGCAAAGTTTTCTAGTTCACAGAACGAAGCTGAAAAGCCTGATTTGGCGAAGAAGCATTAGGTGCACCACAGCAAACCAATCATTCCATCTTCCTTGTATAAATACGCTCCGAACAGCGATTTCAACTGATAGAGAAGGACGCAACCATGCCTACTGACATTCGTGATGGATACTTGGAAACTCTGACACATATCGAGTCTGTATACGCGAAATTGACTGCACAAGTTGGTCGTGGTCGGCCATTTGCTTTTCCAGACGTTCACAAGCTTACCGAAGGACTTTTCTTGAGTGCGTGGACGTACTGGGAAGGTTTTCTTTTCGATTTATTATTGGAAGATCTTGGAACCGATGTGAATGGTATTCTCCGGTCTAAAGTATCCAAGTTTAGAACCAAGAATGCTCCTTTTCATTTAGCAGATTTCATTCTTACCCACCCAGATCATCCTGAAAAGCTTGTGGAGTGGTCCGATTACAACCTTGTGGTCAAAAGAGCCGAAGAATTTCTTGGGGCAAACCATCGTTTCGTAAGCCCACTGCCTCAAGGTGAGGACATCGTAAAGCTGAAGCGAATCAGAAATGCCATTGCCCATAGATCAGACAAGGCATGGGATAGTTTCATCTCACTAGCAACATCTGCTCCGTTTTCTCTAACACCAGGTCAGCGGAAAGGTATTACGCCAGGCCGATTTTTATATGCTCACCAATGGAACAACTCCAGCGTTATGCAAAACTCCGTTTCAATTTTGCGTGGAGCTGCAAATGTGCTTGTTCCATAGCCCGGTTATCAAAGAACAGGGATAAACAAGAACTCAGCCTCATAGTTCTACCCGACTCAACCTCAACGCATTTGTTATTACAGATACCGAACTAAAACTCATCGCAGCAGCCGCGATGATCGGCGAGAGCAATAAACCGAAGAACGGATACAGCAACCCCGCCGCGACCGGCACGCCCAGCATGTTGTAGACGAAGGCGAAGAACAGGTTTTGCCGAATGTTGCGCATCGTGGCCTGACTCAGGCGGCGCGCGCGGACGATGCCGTTCAGGTCGCCCTTTATCAGTGTCACCCCGGCGCTTTGCATCGCCACATCGGTGCCCGTTCCCATCGCGATGCCCACCTGCGCCTGCGCCAGTGCCGGCGCGTCGTTGATGCCGTCGCCCGCCATCGCGACGATGCGCCCTTCGGCTTGCAATTGTTTGACGATCCCGGCCTTTTGTTCCGGCAACACTTCGGCCACCACGCGCTTGATCCCCAACTTGCGCGCAACCACATCTGCGGTGGTGCGGCTGTCGCCGGTGAGCATCACCAGCTCCAGTCCGGCGGCCTGCAAGGCGCGCACCGCTTCCAGTGTGGATTGCTTGATCGGATCGGCCACGCCGATCAGCCCTGCTGGCTTGCCATCCACGGCGACGAACATCACGGTCTGCCCCTCCGCGCGCAGCGCATCGGCGCGTTGCAACAGCTCACCGATCTCAATGCCGATCTCGACGAATAAATTCCGGTTGCCGATCGCCACTTTGCGGCCAGCCACCAGACCGCTGATGCCTTTGCCGCTGACGGATTGAAAATCCTTGACCTCGGCCAATGCCAGGCTGCGTGCTGCGGCACCCTTGACGATAGCGTCTGCCAGCGGGTGTTCGCTGGCGCGCTCCAGGCTGGCGCCCATTTGCAGAATGTCGTTGTCCTGAAAACTGTGGCCCTGAAAATTGGGTAGCGCCACGACCGAAGCCAGTTTCGGTTTGCCTTCGGTCAGCGTGCCGGTCTTGTCGGTCACCAGTGTGTCCACTTTTTCCATGATCTCCAGCGCCTCGGCGTTCTTGATCAGTACGCCTGCGGTTGCGCCCCGCCCGGTTCCGACCATGATAGCGATCGGCGTCGCCAGCCCCAGCGCACAAGGACAGGCGATGATCAGCACCGACACCGCCGCGACGATGGCGTGGGCGAATCTCGGTTCGGGTCCCCATGTCATCCAGATGCCGAATGCCAGCAGCGCGACGAGCACAACGATAGGCACGAAATAGCCGGACACGACATCGGCGAGCCGCTGTATCGGCGCGCGGCTGCGCTGCGCTTCGCTGACCATGTGGATAATCTGCGCGAGCAAGGTTGCCGCTCCGACTTTTTCCGCGCGCATCAATAAACCACCGGTGCCGTTCATCGTCGCGCCGATCAGCCGCTCTCCCTGTTGCTTCTCGACCGGTATCGGTTCGCCGGTCACCATGGATTCATCGACAGAACTGCTGCCCTCTACGACCTGTCCATCCACCGGAATCTTTTCGCCGGGACGCACGCGCAGCACATCCCCGGCCTGCACCTGCTCCAGTGGAATGTCTTCTTCGATGCCGTTAGCGCGCACGATGCGCGCGATCTTGGGCGCGAGTCCCAGCAACAATTTGATCGCGGTGTTGGTGCGGCTGCGCGCTTTCAGTTCCAGCACTTGCCCCAACAACACCAGCACGGTGATCATCGCCGCCGCCTCGAAATAGATCGGCAGCGTACCGTCCGCGCGGCGCAGCATTGCCGGAAAAATATCCGGCAAAAAAGTGCCGATCACGCTGTACGTCCAGGCCACGCCGACTCCCAGCGAGATCAGTGTGAACATGTTCAGATGCCGGTTGACCAGAGATGCCCAGCCGCGCTGGAAAAACGGCCAGCCGCACCACAACACGACTGGGGTAGCCAACAGAAACTCGATGAGTTGCAGATGAGAGAACGAGATCATCTGCGGCGCAAATCCCATCCACATATCGGCGGCCATCGCCAGCACGAACACCGGAACAGCCAAAGCCACGCTGATCCAGAAACGCAGCGTCATGTCATCCAGTTCGGGATTCTCTTCCCTGGCCGCCACCGTTCTGGGTTGCAGCGCCATGCCGCATTTCGGGCAATCGCCCGGCTCGCTACGCACCACTTCGGGATGCATAGGGCAAACATATTCAGTGATATCGGGCTTGGGCAAAGCATTCACCGGCTCCAGCGCCATGCCGCACTTCGGACATGCGCCGGGTGTGGCCTGATGGACTTCGGGATCCATCGGACAGGTGTAGCCGCCGGGAGACGGCGCAGTCGTTGCAGCAGTCGGCAGTGCGGGATTGAGGTATTTATCGGGGTCGGCAGAAAACTTGGCCAGACACTTCGGATTGCAGAACAAATAGGTCTTGCCCTCGTACACGTGGCGCAGTTTGGTGTCGGGCGACACCGTCATGCCGCACACCGGGTCTATGTCTGAGTTTTGGTTTTGGTTTGGGTTTGCGCCCGTATCCGCTGCGAGATCGATGGCTGTGCTCATAATTTATCTCCTTGCAAAAACAGCATCAGGAAATCAGCGCGCGTATGCCTCGGTCGCATAGCGGCGCATCATGCGGTGGCTGTTGAAGTAGGACGCGTTCTTGCTGATTGCGCCCTTCATCACCCTGATCCATCCGCCGTGATCGCTGCTGTAATAAAGCGGCAACACCACCTGTTCGAGTTTGTCGTAAAGCACGCGCGCGTTCCCATCGGGCATTCCGGCCGGTTCGCCGATCGCCCAGCCGGTGACGCCCTCGATGCAGCCCTCGATCCACCAGCCGTCGAGCACCGACAGGTTGGGCACGCCGTTGAATGCGGCTTTCATGCCGCTGGTGCCCGAAGCCTCGAGCGGCGGCAACGGCGTGTTGAGCCACACGTCCACTCCGGCGGTCAGCGTCTGTGCCAGCGCCATGTCGTATTCAGGCAGATAGACAACCGTGATCGTGCCTGCAAGGTCGCGCGCATGCGCGCACAGCTGCTCGATCAGGTGCTTGCCGTTTTCATCGTGCGGATGCGCCTTGCCGGCGAGCACGATCTGGAACGGCTGGTTGCGCGCGATAGCTTTCAACCGTTCGAGGTCGGTGAACAAAAGATCAGGGCGCTTATAGGCAGTCATGCGCCGCGCAAAGCCGAAGACAGGTATATCCGGCTTCAGCGTCACCCCGGTGAGTGTTTGCACTTTTTCGATCAGATGTTGTTTCGCCTGAACGTGCGCTTCCCAGATCACGGCATCCGGAATGCAGCAGTCGGCGCGCATCAGCAACTGCGGCTCGTGGCACCAGCCCGGCAGGTAATGATCGTAAAGCTGGCGAAAGTTTTCTGCCGCCCAGACGAACGGGTGAACGCCGTTGGTGATCGCATGAACCTTGTAGCCGGGGAACATTGCGTTCGATACTTCGGCGTGTTTCTTGGCGACACCGTTCACATACTCGCTCAGGTTTAGTGCCAGCCGCGTCATGTTCAGGCTGTCCTCACCGGCCAAGCCTTTGATGACTTGGATATCAAAGTCGTTGTCGAGGATACGCTGCACCATTTCGTAGGGAAAGCGGTCAAGGCCGGCTTCGACCGGAGTGTGGGTGGTAAAGCTGCACAGGTCGCGAACGCGCGGGAGGTCGTAGGACGATTCGCCGGGGCGCACATCCTCGGAGGGATAAACATAGCGCCGCATCAGCTCCAGCCCGAGCAGCGCGGAGTGCCCCTCGTTCATATGGAAATGCCGGATCGTGAAGCCGAGTGCCTGCAGAAGGCGCACGCCGCCGATGCCCAGCACAATCTCCTGTTTGAGCCGGTAGACATTGTCGCCGCCGTAAAGATAGTGGGTGATCTCGCGATCGTCGCTGCTGTTCTCATTCAGGTCGGTATCGAGCAGCAATACCGGCTGGCGTCCGCCCATGCTACCTTCCAGCACATACAACCATGCGCCTATCCAGACCGTGCGGCCCTCGATCGGCACGGCGATCTTGGCATCGAGCGGTTGCGCCCAGCGCTTTGGATCCCATGTCGCCGCATGTTCCAGTTGCCGGCCTTGAGCGTCGATCTCTTGCCTGAAGTAGCCGGCGCGGCTGATCAGACTGACTGCCACCATCGGCAGATTGAGGTCAGTGGACGAACGCACGGTATCGCCGGCGAGCACGCCCAGCCCACCGGCATAAGTCGGCATCTCGCTGCGCAGCGCGATCTCCATCGAGAAATACGCAACGCGCGGTGCGTGGATAAATTCGTCGAGCATGATTGTTTCTTCCCGAGCTGCGCCGATTCAACTTCTAAGCGCAGCTTGAATAAAATATTGAGATGGTAAAGTGGTTTTGCATTTTACCCCTTCGCAGCTATTCAATCTCGCTCATCTCGACCAGAGTATTCAGCACCGGAATCACCACCGGTATCAGCACCATCGAGAAGGTCACTTGGTAAACCTGCTCGAGCTGCGATCAACGTTGTTGATTTTTTGCTTCACCCTTTTACTGCTTATCGTTCCAGGCCTGCCACATCCCCCACAGCGCATCCTCGAAATGCCGGGCAAAGCGGGGCGCATCGAACAGCGGGGAAGCCAGCAGGTGCTGGCGCAAGCCGGCGCGCAGCGCGGCCAGGTTGGGCAAGTCCGAGGCCAGCATGATCGCCCTGGCGATATATTCTTCCTGGCTGGTCGCCACCCATTCCGCCAGCCCCGCCGCCGTGAGCAGGCTGGCACCTTGTCTGGCCAGCAGGCTGTCGCCCGCCAGGGTCAGGGTCGGCACCCCCATCCACAGCGCTTCACAAGTGGTGGTGCCTCCCGGATAGGGGAAGGTATCCAGTATCATATCCACTTCCGCATGGGCCGCCAGATAGGCCTCGCGTTGAGCGAATCCGTGCGTCTCCACCCGCGCAGGATCAATGCCGTAACGCTGCAAACGCAGCAGCAGTTGTTCTGCCTGTGCCGGTTCGACCAGTTGCTTGCACTGTAAACGCAGCCTGGCCTCCGGCACAGCGGCAAGAATCTCCCCCCATGCCGCCAGTACCCCGTCATTTAACTTGGCCAGATTCTGGAAACAGCCGAAAGTGATCCTGCCGTTCGCCAGCGCGGGCAAAGGTACGATGGGCAAGTCGGCCCCGGGCGCGGTGAAACACAGCCGGGTGTCAGGCAGGTACCAGACGGACTCGGTGAAGTATTGCCGCTGAGCCTCGGGCACCCCCACCTCATCCGCCAGCAGATAATCCATTTCCGCCACGCCGGTGGTGGCGAAATAGCCCAGCCAGCTCACCTGCACCGGGGCAGGTTTCCAGGCGAACACCGGCAGGCGGTTATGCGCGGTATGGCCGGAAAGATCGATCAGGACATGCACGCCATCGGCGTGGATCAGGCGCGCAGCGGCTGCATCGCTCAGACCGGACAACAGCTTCCATGCAGAGAAATACCGGCGGATGCGCGCGGTGAGTTCGTCCTGCTCGTGGTGTGTCGGGTAGGCGATCAGTTCGATGCGGGCCGGGTCGATATGAGCCAGCAGACCTTCCAGAAAATATCCCACCACATGCTTGCGCAGATCGCCCGACACCAGCCCGACGCGCAGGCGTTCTGGATGAGCGGCACACTGCCAGGTGGAAAAACGCGATGTAACTTTCTTGGCCGCCATTCGGCCATATTGGCGTGCTTCAGTCAGATAATATAGAGGGGAATAACTGGCTGAGAAGTTCAAGGTGAATAGAACGTTACTTTGCGCTTCTGTGTAATCGGGTTTGATTTCCAGTGCACGGCGGAAACTTGCCGCTGCATCTTCCAGTTGCCCAAGATCTTTCAGCACGCAGCCCAAATTGTTATGCGCTATGGCGAAATCAGGTTTGATCTGCAACGCCCGGCGATAGCTCTCCGCTGCACCATCAAACTGCCCAAGCAGATTCAATATATTGCCCAGATTGTAATGCGCCTCGGCATAGTCCGGCTTGATCTTCAGCGCCCGGCGGTAGCTTGCCTCGGGACCATCAAATTGCCCGAGTTCTTGCAGTGCGAGGCCCAGATTATTATGTGCTTCGACCAGATCGGGTTTTATTCCCAGTGCCCGGCGGTAACTCGCCACCGCATTATCAAATTGCCCAAGGTCTTTGAAGGCATTGCCCAAATCGTAATGCGCCTCAGCGTAATCGGGTTTGATCTCCAGTGCCCGATGGTAACTCGCCATCGCATTATCAAGCTGCCCCAGCTCTTGCAGGGCAAGTCCTAGGCTGGCATGCGCCTCAGCCAACTCGGGTTCGATCTCCAACACCAGACGGAAATTCTTCGCCGCATCGCCCGGCTTTCCACTTTTCAGCAAAACATTTCCAGTGTTGAAGACGCCTCTTAAAATATTACCCAGGTTGGTATGCGCCTCGGCATAGTCCGGCTTGATCTTCAGCGCCCGGCGATAGCTGGCCACGGCAGCGTCGAGTTGCCCGAGACTCTTCAGGGCAACACCCAGGTTGTAATGCGCCCCGGCATCATCAGGCATCAGTTCAGCCGTCTTTTGAAACGCCTGCAGCGCGTCTTTGCCCTGCATCTGGAGTGCGCCGCCCAACAGTTGCCAGCCGAATCCAAACTGCGGGAACCGTCCGGTCAGCATACGCGCACGGCTTTCCAGCTCCCCATAGCGGCGAGCGTTATACAGCGCAACAAGCGAATTGATTTCAGCGGACGAGGGTGCCTGGGGCAGGGACACGGCCTGCCCGCAACAATGCTCGAAGGTCTTCCCGCTCCCGCAACTGCACGGGGCGTTTCTTGCCAGCTTCATGCCCGTTATCCCTAATCAATGCCCAACTTTGCGCCACCGGCTTATGCGGGACTTCTCCCGAGTCAATGCAGCGCGGTATTTGCAGACGGTTCTGCTTGTATCTTTTCCGCTGAACGTGCCGCCACACGATCCAGCAACTTGCGCATATTGCCCAGCGAAGCCAGATGCAGATAGCCCAGACCCAGCGCGCCGCTGCGAAATAACTCAGGAAGTTTTGCATCAGCGATCTGGCCGAATTTCGCTTCGTCGATCAGGTAGAAGTCGTTGAGCTGGAAAGTCTCGCCGGTGTTGGTATCAAAGCGCGCGCCTTGCCGGATGAACAGCCCCAGTTCATCAATTTGTCTGGTGATCAATTCGGTGCGCGCAAATTCGCGCTGGAAGTTTTGCAGGAACTGCATCACCTCATTCATGCGCGGCTCCAGCTTGCCTTCGGCATTGATCAACAATTTTCCGTGCTCCGCGTTCAATGCGGGACAACTCTCGTCTATGCAAACCACGAGTTGGCCGTTTGCACCGCCATCCGCCATCACGAACGGATAGCGACGCACGAATGCCGGGATGTAGCGCGCATCCCACTTGCCCCGCTCGTCCACGAACAGGTTTTCGCCATTGCGCACACCCAGCAAGGCGACCGGCCGCATCTGCTTATCCTGCCCGCGTATGAATACGATCGGATATTCATGCGCCGCCTCTGCAAACTCCACTCCGGCCAACAGCACCGCAGTGGTATCGCGCGCGAAACTGAAGTTGGCCTCATTGGCGGCGAATCTCAGATTGCGGTGCACATCGGAATTGAGTGCGACGACTTTTTGGTAGAAAGCGAAAGTACTCACGATGTTCTCCCCATGCTTAATGCAAGGTCAAATTACCCATACAGTTTCCGCCCGCGGATACGCGCGCGATGTGCCCTGCGTTGTTCGCCCTCGGTGAGCGGCTTGGGCTTGGCCCCCTCGAACGGATTCTTGCTGGAATTGTATTGGATCTTGAGTGGCGTGCCTTTCAGCTTGAATATCTCGCAGAAGGTGCGTTCCAGATAACGGGTATAACTGGCCGGCACATCGTCCAACCCGCTGCCGTGGATCACGATCAGCGGCGGGTTGCTGCCGCCTTGATGGGCATAGCGCATCTTCGGTATGAATCGCCCTCCTTTTGGAGGCTGTTGCTTTTCCAGTGCGCCTATCAGGGCGCGGGTGAGTTTCGGCGTGGACAGTTTCGCCATCGCCGCCGCATAAGCCTCGTCCACAGATTTCAACACGCCCGGTATGCCATTGCCGTGCAACGCTGAAATGAAATGCAGCTTGGCGAAACTCAGGAAATGCAGCTTGCGTTCGATGTCGCGCTTGACCTGATCCCTGTGGTGTTCGTCCAGCCCGTCCCATTTGTTGACCGCCAGCACCAGGGCGCGCCCCGCTTGCAGCACATAATCGGCGACGTGCGCGTCCTGCTCGATGATCTGGTCTCGCGCATCCACCACCAGCACCACCACATTTGCGTCTTCGATCGCCTGCATGGTCTTGATCACGGAAAATTTCTCCACCGCCTCTTCGACCTTGCCGCGACGGCGGACACCCGCAGTGTCGATGATGGTGTATTGCTTGCCGTCGCGCTCGAAGTCGATGTAGATGCTGTCGCGCGTGGTGCCCGGCTGGTCGAACGCGATCACGCGCTGCTCGCCGAGGATGGCATTCACCAGCGTGGATTTGCCGACATTGGGGCGGCCGACGATAGCAAGCTTGGGCGGATGTTCGTGGCTGGCATCTTCCTCAGCTGATTTTTCATTTTCAGGCGGAAAATTCTCCAGCGCGATCTCGACCACTTCGGTGACGTTGTCGCCATGCGCCGAGGAGATCGGCAGCGGTTCGCCCAATCCCAACTCAAAAAAATCAGCAGTCACTTTGGCGCGCGCCATGCCCTCGGCCTTGTTGACCAGCAACAGAATCGGCTTGCCGGTCTTGCGCAATTGTTCGGCGATGATGGCGTCCTGCGGCGTGCAGCCGGCACGGCCATCGACCAGGAACAATACCACATCGGCCTCGTCCACCGCCTGGCGGCTTTGTTTGGCCATCTCGAACATGATGCCGTCCTTGGCGACCGGCTCCAGCCCGCCGGTATCCACCACCAGATAGGATCTATCTCCCACCCTGCCGCGCCCGTAATGACGGTCGCGTGTCAGCCCCGGCAGATCTGCGACCAGCGCGTCGCGGCTGCGCGTGAGACGGTTGAACAAGGTGGACTTGCCCACGTTCGGACGACCAACCAAGACTACTGTGGGCAACATATGGAAACCTTTAATCCTGAAAACACAAGTCAACCACGGAATACACGGAACACACTGAAAAAGACGAAAATCTGTGCTTGGCTCAGTCGATGGATCAGTGAATATTTTTCCTTCACCCCGATGAGTGAAGGAAAAACAATTAACAATCCATATGTTCTTTCGGTGTGTTCCGTGTATTCCGTGGCTAATATTTCCCCTGGTTCATTTTATAGACAGCGAATACAGCTCGCCGCCTTGTGTCTGCACCAGAAGTCCGTCGTCCAGTTCGAGCGGTGCCGCCTTGATCGCACCGCCTTCAAGCTGGATGCGCGCGACAAAGCCCCCATCCTCACGATTCAAACCATGCAGATATCCTTCCAAATCGCCGACCACGACAAAATTTCCCAATGCATAAGGAGCGGTGACGCCGCGCATGAGCAACTGATCGTTCTTCCACACCGTACTCCCGCTGGTTTTATCCAACGCGATGACCGATCCTTTTACATCGATAAGGTAGATATATTTGCGCAACACCATCATGCCCTTGTCGCCGGAGATCTCGCGGTTCCAAAGCGGGCCGCCTTGCGCGGTGTCAAAACACGCCACACGACCCTGGAATGCAACGGCGCAAACTTGTTCATCATCCACCACCGGATCGCTGGTGATGTCACTGATGCGCTCCAACTCGGTATTACCGCTTGGCTGTGACACGAAGGTTTCCCAAAGCGCCTCGCCATCCTTGATGTTGATCGCCGCCAATTTTCCGCCGGCGAATCCGGCATATGCCACTCCGTGCCGTATGTACACTCCGGCATGGCTACGCACCACCAGGGCCGGTGTGCTGCGTTCATACAACCATATGCGTTTGCCGTCGGCCGAGTTCAATCCTGCGATACGCCCGTCACCCGTGCGCACCAGCACCACGCCATCAACGGCCGATGACACGTTCAGTACCTCGCTGGACACGAGGCTCTTCCAACGCAGTTTGCCGTCTTCTCCATAGGCCAGGACATCGCCCTTGTCGCCGCCTATCAGCACCAAGCCTTCACCGCTGGCCACGCCTCCCCCGCTCACGATGATACCTGTCTCGATACGCCATATCTGCTTGCCGGTGGCGCGATCCATACGCGTCAGGATGCCATTGCCGGACACACCATAAACCGCATCTTTGGTCACTGCAGGTTGCTGCGGATTCGCACCAGAATTGCCGACATTGCTGTGCCAACGCACTTCAAACTTCGCGGTCTGGGCAAATTCTACAAGTGCGGTCGGGTCAGATTCACCCTTCTCGCCGGCCCAGTCCGGTGCGGATTCATCCGTGGATGCGCAGCCTCCAAGCGCAATCAATGCCAGCAGCAAAATTTGCCCGGCGCTGCGTCTAAAGACCTGTCCCGAGATAAAGCGAACCGGCAAAAACGCTAATTTCATTCAGCCGCGCCCAATGCATCAAGTTTTATCTGAATCAGATTGCGATACATGTTTTGTGCATCGAATTTTTCATAAGCCAGTTTGTATGCGCTCCTTGCTTCATCTGCCTTGCCTTGCGCGCTCAACACATCGCCTCTCAGATCGGCATACAAGCCGTCAAACGATTCCGGATGTTTGGCATCCAGCTGATTCAGCGCGTCCTTGTAATTTTTTTCGTCCAGCAACACGGCCACGAGATCCAATCGCGCCACATCTTTCAGGGTTGCTTCACTGGCATGATCAATCACCCATTGCAATTGCGTCTTGGCACGCGCCGCATCATTGCCCTGTTCATTCACCTGGGCCGCCAACAACGCGGCACGAGAAGCATAGCCAGTGGAAGCAAACTTATCCATCACCGCAGCAGCAGCATCACTGACGCGCTTGGGATCTTTGCTGGCGACCTGTTCGACGACTTGCTGGTATAAGGTAGCCGCTTCGCTCTCCTGCTGGTGCTGGTAATACTGCCAACCCCGCCAGCCGCCCATCGCAATCACGACGGTAAGCACCGTACCGAGTATCCAGTTGACGTTGTCCTTCCACCACGCCTTGAGGGCTTCGACTTGTTCCTGTTCCTGCAAATCCAATGCTGCCATGTTGTACTCCTACTTGATAAGTTCTTTGATTGTCGCGACGAGGCTCTGCACGCTCACCCGCACCTGCTCGCCGCCCTGCATCGGCTTTACGCTGATTTCATTCGCCTGTGCTTCGTCTTCGCCGATCACCACTGCCACGCTCGCGCCGCAGCTGTCGGCCTTCTTCATCTGCGACTTGAAACTGCCGCCGCCGCAATGCAACAACACGCGCAGATCGCCATCGCGCAACTGCTCCGCCGCCCGGCTGGCTAACTGGCTGGCCAGCTCCCCCTGATGCACCACATATACATCCACCTCGGCCTTGGGCAAAGCCATGCCATCGTGCTGCAACAACGCCAGCAATCGCTCCACACCCATCGCGAAACCGATAGCGGGAGTGGGCTTGCCGCCGACCTGTTCGACCAGCCCGTCATAGCGGCCGCCGGCGCAAATGGTGCCTTGCGCGCCGAGTTGCGTGGTCACCCATTCGAACACGGTGCGATTGTAGTAATCCAGTCCGCGCACCAGACGCGGATTGATCTCGAACGCCAAGTCATGCTGTTTGAGTATCGCTTTCACCTGGTCAAAATGCTGCAACGCATCTTCTTCCAACTCGTCCATCAGCTTCGGAGCTGAGTCTATCAAGTCCTGCATCGCCGGATTCTTGCTATCCAGTATGCGCAGCGGATTGCTGTGCAAACGTCGCTGTGCCTCGGCATCCAGCAGTCCTGCATGCTGCTCGAAATAATTGATCAGCTTGGTGCGATGGCGATGGCGGGATGCGGCATCACCCAAAGTATTCAGTTGCAGCGCAACATCACGCAGGCCAAGCTTTTTCCACAACCGAGCGCACATCAAAATATGTTCGGCATCGATGTCCGGCCCGGCGAAGCCCAGCGCTTCCACGCCGAATTGATGGAACTGGCGGTAACGTCCCTTCTGCGGACGCTCGTGGCGAAACATCTGCCCGCTGTAATACAGGCGCTGCGGCGCGTTATACAGCAAATTGTGCTGCAGCACGGCACGCACGCAGGATGCCGTACCCTCGGGACGCAATGTCAGTTGATCGCCATTCAGCGCGTCGGAAAAACTATACATCTCCTTTTCGACGATGTCGGTCACTTCGCCGATGGCGCGCTTGAACAAATCGGTCGGCTCGACCAGCGGCATACGGATGTTGCGGTAGCCATAGCTATGCAGCCAGCCGCGCACCACTGCCTCGAACCATAACCACAGCTCGGCCTCGTCCGGCAGGATATCGTTCATGCCGCGCACGGCTTGCAGGATTTCGTTGCCACTCATCTTTTATGAACGATTCTCTACGCAGGTTGATGCGGGATGCTGAGCGGCTGTTTCGTCGCAGCACTTTCGCGCGCCGCATATTTGCGCGCCACGTAGCTATCAACGATTTCCGTAAATTCCCTGGCGATGTTATCACCACGCAGGGTCACAGCCTTTTCGCCATCGATATATACCGGTGCGGCCGGACTTTCACCGGTTCCTGGCAGGCTGATGCCGATGTTAGCCAGCTTGCTTTCGCCCGGTCCGTTCACCACACAGCCCATCACCGCCACGGTCATGTTCTCCACACCTTCATATCGCTCCCGCCACAACGGCATGTGCTCGCGCAGATGCGTCTGGATGCTTTGCGCCAATTCTTGGAAGAAGCTGCTGGTGGTGCGCCCGCATCCGGGGCAAGCCGTCACCATGGGCGCAAAAGCGCGCAAGCCCATGGTCTGCAAAATCTCCTGCCCCACCAGCACTTCCTGCGTGCGATCGCCGCCCGGTTCCGGGGTCAGCGAGATACGTATCGTGTCGCCTATGCCTTCCTGCAACAGCACCGCCAGCGCGGCGGTCGAAGCCACGATACCCTTGGAACCCATGCCCGCCTCGGTCAAACCCAGATGCAGCGCATAGTCGCATTGCAGTGACAGGGCGCGATACACTGCAATCAAATCCTGCACTTCGCTGACCTTGCAGGACAGCACGATGCGGTTATGCGCCATGCCCAATCGCTCGGCACGCTGCGCACTTTCCAGCGCGGATGCGATCAGCGCGGCACGGGTCACTTCATTTGCTTCCTTGGGCTGCGCCAGTCGCGAATTCTCATCCATCATGCGCACCACCAGGCTCTGGTCCAGACTGCCCCAATTCACGCCGATGCGCACCGGCTTGTCATAGCGGATCGCGGCTTCTATCATCATCGTGAACGGGTCATCTTCCTTGCGGTTGCGCCCGACGTTGCCCGGATTGATGCGGTATTTCGCCAAGGCCCGCGCGCAATCGGGGTAATCGGTGAGCAGGCGATGGCCGTTGTAGTGGAAGTCGCCTACCAGCGGCACATCGCAACCCATGTTGTCCAAACGTGAGCGTATGTTCGCCACCTGTGCTGCAGCCTCGGGAGTATTGACCGTGATGCGCACCAGCTCGGAACCGGCCTTGGCCAGCTCGAACACCTGTCTGGTGGTCGCCTCGGCATCGGCAGTATCGGTATTGGTCATGGACTGCACCACGATCGGCGCACCGCCGCCCAGCAGAACCTTGCCTACCAACACCCGTTGCGACGGGCGACGTTTGATGATAGCCGCGCTCATGCTCACTTCAATTTCAAATGCGCAACTTCGCTATACTGATTGATGTATGGCTTCAAATCCACTTGCTTGCCCCGGTAATACAGGCTCGCCGAAGCAGCATGTCCGATCAGCATCGAGAAGGGTGCATTACCTTCCACACGCAATTCGCTGCCGGCCGGATTGATCTGCGAAGATATGACTTTGCCGTCCTTGTCCTTGATTTCTGTCCATGACTCCTCGCCGAACACCAGGCGAAGTTCTGAAGTTTGTGGCGTCGCGGCAAGAAGAGTCTCAGAACTCGTAGCCGGAACTTGTGACGCGGCTTTTGAAACCGACGTTTTCGCTGCCTTCACCTTAGCCATGGTTTTTGCTTCCTGAACCGAGGATTGTGCCGCCTTCACCTTAGCCATGGTTTTTGCTTCCCGAACCGAGGATTGCGCCGCCGAAGATCGCGCTTTCGATACATCATGAACGGATGGCACGATCGTGCTCGATTTCAGAACCAGCGGTTCAGAGATGATTTTGGCATCGGCGGGCAAAGCCACGGGTGTTTCAATCTTCGTGACTTTGGCTTGTTCTTTTGTTTCCTTGAGCGGCGTCATGAAATGCCAAACGGCGAATCCCGCGACAATCACGGCCAGCAACAAAGCAGCGCCCAACCAGAGCAAATTTTGCTGGCGATTTGATTGCTCGTTCGGGAACGGAACATCAACCGAAGCGGGAATCAGCTCTGCGGCAGCCGCTTTTGTTGACGGCATGCTCGCCAATAACAATTCCGCATCCAGCCGTAAAATCTTGGCATAACTGCGCACAAAGCCGCGCAAAAATGCCGCCTCGGGCAAATTCTTGAAATCATCGGCTTCCAATGCCTCTATCTGGCGCGGCGCGAACTTGATCTGACCAGCCACATCCGCCACGGTCAAACCGAGATTCTCACGCGCTTCGCGCAGCATGCTTCCTGTCGAAGCCGGCTGTTTCGCGGCAGGATTGTTACCTTGCCCGGAATTATTTTCAGAAAGATTATCCATTATTCACCATGTATCAATGATTGAGCTTCGCGCGAATCAGGAAAACGATTGCGCAACTGTGTAGCATAGCTGGCCTCTGAACTGCGATCGCCGACCTTGCGATTGATACGCACACCAAGCCAGAGCTGCTCCGCAGTCAAATTGTCGGTCTTTTGCGAAAAATTCGCGAAATATTTCTTGGCTGCAAAAAAATCGGCATTGGCAAAGTTCAACTCCGCCAGAGCATACATTGCTTGCGGCAAATCAGGCTGCACAAGCAGCGCCCTTTGCAGAAAATCCTCGGCATCCTTGTTGTTGCCCGCTTTTCTGGAACACAGGCCGGCATTCAGATATGCAAGGCCGGGCGTCGCATATAAAGGATTCTTGATTGCCGCCATGAACTGTTCAATGGATTCATTTTCCCGGCCGCGCTGGCACAAAAACCAGCCATAGTTGTTATGAATGTCGGAATCCGTATCATTTAGGCGCAAACTTCTCTTGAAATCCTCCTCTGCCTCTTTGTCCTCACGCAACGCCATATGCACCAAACCGCGCACGCCGTATGCCGGCGCATAATCCGGATCGGCCTGCAAGGCTTTATTTAACTCGTCCAGCGCGATCCCTAGTTGCGCACGCTGATAGTACAGACCTGCCAACTCCGTATGTATCTTGGCACTCTTTAGAGCTTGAGATTTGCCCGAAGTCGTGCTGCACGCTGCCAGAACAAATATGGCAAGCATCAAAGAAAATGCCGAAGAAAAAAATCGAGCATTCAATCTGTTCACAGTGCACCTCGGCTATTCATCTATACAACTCCAACGGAGCGCTGCTGGGTTCGTTTGGTTCTATCCTGCACCTGACCGGCCAACTGTCCGCAGGCCGCAGCGATGTCGTCGCCGCGCGTCTTGCGCGTGGTGGTCACGATGTCCGCCCGCATCAGCACATCGCGGAAACGCTGTATGGCATCCGGGCTTGAGCGCTGATAATGCGTTTGAGGGAACGGGTTGAACGGGATCAGGTTGAATTTGCAAGGCACGTCGCGCACCAGATTCACCAGCTCGCGGGCCTGCTGCACCGAATCATTCACCCCTTCCAGCATCACATACTCGAAAGTGATGAAATCGCGCGGCGCGCGCTCCAGATAACGCTGGCAGGCGGCCAGCAGTACCTTGAGCGGATACTTCTGGTTGATCGGCACCAGCTCATCGCGCAACTTGTCGTTCGGCGCATGCAGCGACACCGCCAGCGCAACAGGACACTCGTCGCGCAACCTGTCCATCGCCGGCACGATGCCTGAAGTGGACACCGTCACGCGGCGGCGCGACAAGCCATAAGCTTGATCGTCCAGCATCAGACGCAACGCGCTCACGGTGTTGTCGAAATTCAGCAATGGCTCGCCCATGCCCATCATCACTACATTGCTGATCTGCCAGTTGCCATCTGCATCCTTGCCGAGCTGATGATTCGCCCACCACAACTGGCCGATGATCTCCGCGACGCTGAGGTTGCGGTTGAAACCCTGCTTGCCGGTCGAGCAGAACGAGCAATTCAGCGCGCATCCGGCCTGGGTGGAAATGCACAAAGTACCTCTGTCAGTCTCGGGTATAAACACCGCCTCGACAGCATTGCCGGTGCCGACGTTCAGCAGCCACTTGCGCGTGCCGTCGTCGGACAATTCTTCGCGCATCACGTTCGGCGCGGTGATGCAGGCGCTTTGCGCGAGCTTGACGCGCATAGCTGCCGCGATATCGGTCATTGCTGCGAAATCAGGCTCCCCGACTTTATAGATCCAGCGCATCAGCTGGCGCGCACGAAACGGCTTCTCGCCCATTTCGGTGAGATAAGCCGCCAGTGCATGCGCATCAAAGTCGAGGAGGTTTTGTTGCATCTTTAACTCTTAGCGGGAATGGATATTCTTCGTGGAAAAGAAATAGGCGATCTCGGCAGCCGCATTTTCCGCAGAATCCGAACCGTGCACCGCGTTGGCATCGATGCTGTCCGCGAAGTCGGCGCGGATCGTGCCTTTGTCGGCTTTCTTCGGGTCGGTCGCGCCCATCAGGTCGCGGTTCTTCAGAACGGCGCTCTCACCTTCCAGCGCCTGTATCATCACCGGGCCGGAGATCATGAAATCCACCAGGTCCTTGAAGAACGGGCGGGCGCGATGCACGGCATAGAAGCCTTCCGCCTCGGCACGGGTCAGGTGGCGCATCTGCGCAGCGACAATCTTCAGGCCGGCATTCTCGAAACGGGTATAAATCTGTCCGATGACATTCTTGGCTACTGCATCGGGTTTGATAATCGACAGGGTACGTTCAACAGCCATGCTACTTTCTCCAAACTTGAATAGTTAATAAAAAACGGCTTGGCATTCTATCAGGATTTGCCTATCCGCGTGCCCCGCAATTCAACATGGATGGCTGCTTCGCGCCCATCAGCCTGATATTCCGCCGCAACTGCCACACCGGGCACGCACACCAGTTCTTCGCCGCAATACAGCAGCGGCAAGCGGTCGCGTTGCCAGGGCGGAACATGGTGTTCCTGCAGCAGGTTTTTCAAGGAGCGTGTCGCACCATCAGGGTGCGGGCGCAGAGACTCTCCGCCCCGCCGCAAACCCAAGGTCGCCGGCGCGCGCTGCAATTTCGCCAAGCTGATGCCCGAACTCTTAGTGTGCTTGAAACACAGCCGTGAATTCAATGCGGGCCAATCCAGTTCGTTTTCGCCGTGCCATGGCAGTACAATGCCCCGGTCGAATTCGGCCAATGCGCGCAGCACATACACCTTGCCCTGATAGCGGCGCACCTGCCAGTCGCCGTAGGCGATGCACACAGCCGCATCTTCCCGCGCGCGGCACAGTTGCTGCAACATGTCTTCCAGTTGCACGGCTTGCGGCATCGGCGCGCTGCGGCTGTGCAAAAAATAGCGCAGCAGGTTTTTCGCTCGCGGCGGACTCAATGCCTGCAAGGCCGCAACGGCAAGTGTTTCGCCCACTATCGTCTGTACGCCATCCTGTTGCGCCAAATCATCCAACAACTTGCTCGCCTCTGCAAAATGTTGCGCGCTGCGCATCAGGGTGTCGCGATAGGCGGGGAATCTTTCGTTCAACAATGGCAGCACACGATGACGCAGGAAGTTGCGCGGATAGCTTTCGTTGGCATTGCTCTCATCCTCAATCCAGTGCAACTGGTGTGCTGCGGCATAGTCGAGTATCTCCTGGCGTGAACAATACAGCAGAGGCCTGACCAGCGGGACTGAATCGGTGCGCCCTGCAAATTGTGGCATGGCGCTCGCACCGCGAACCCCTGCCCCGCGCAGGATTTGCAGCAGCATCGTTTCCGCCTGGTCGTCGGCATGGTGTGCCACCGCCACAAAATCGCAAGACTGCTCGGCAAACGCCGCATGGCGCAACTTTCGCGCCGCCGCTTCGATGCCATGAGCACGCAATGGTGTTATATCCACGCGCTCGATGTGCAGTGAAATATGCAGGCCGGCGCATAGGTTGGCGCAGAAATCAGACCACGCATCGGCATTCGGGCTGATGCCGTGATGGACATGCAATGCGGAAATTTGCCAGGAAAAACGTGCGGAGAGTTTATGCAGCAGATGCAGCAGTACCACCGAGTCCACGCCGCCACTCAAACCGATCAGAATGGAGCTATGGGCAGGAAGCAGCGGCGCGACCTGCGCTGCCACACGTTCGGTCAGGTTAACTAAGCGCGACTTCCTTGAACTTGCCATAACTCATCAGGCGGTTGAAGCGATCCTGCATCAGGTTTGCAACCGGTTTGTTTTGCGCCATTTTCAGCGCGTCCTGCAGCGCCTTTTTCACGCTCTGCATGGTCGACGGATAATCGCGATGCGCGCCGCCCAGCGGTTCGCTGATGATCTTGTCCACCAAGCCCAGCGCCTTCAGACGCGTCGCGGTGATGCCCAGGGTCTCAGCGGCATCGGGTGCTTTTTCCGCACTCTTCCACAGGATTGAAGCGCAGCCTTCAGGCGAAATCACCGAGTAGGTGCTGTATTGCAGCATCAGCAGCGCATCGCCGACGGCGATCGCCAGCGCGCCGCCCGAACCGCCCTCGCCGATCACGGTGCAGATGATAGGCACGCGCAACTCGCTCATTTCGTAAAGGTTGCGCCCGATCGCCTCGGACTGCCCGCGCTCTTCCGCCCCCACACCTGGATACGCTCCCGGCGTGTCGATGAAGGTCATGATGGGGATATTGAATTTCTCCGCCATGCGCATCAATCGCATCGCCTTGCGATAGCCTTCCGGGCGCGGCATGCCGAAATTGCGTATGATTTTTTCCTTGGTGTCGCGGCCTTTTTGATGCCCGATCACCATCACGCTCTGCCCGTTGAAACGCGCCAGCCCGGCAACGATCGCCTTGTCGTCGGCATATACGCGGTCGCCGTGCAATTCCTCGAAATCGGTAAACAGCGCCTCGATGTAATCCAGCGTATAAGGGCGCTGCGGATGGCGCGACACCTGCGATATCTGCCAGGGCGAAAGCTTGCTATACACGTCCTTGGTCAACGCCTCGCTTTTCTTGGACAAGCGCGAGATCTCATCCGCGATGTCCAGCGCGGAATCGTCCTGCATGTAACGCAGTTGCTCGATCTTGTCTTCAAGTTCGGCTATGGAACTTTCAAAATCCAGAAAAGATACTTTCATGTTCAATTCCCCGTTGATGTGACTACTGATGGAACTACCAAGTATTGGACCAACACGCGAAGAAGCTGCGTCTAAGCCACTACTTATAGCCATCTGACTGATGAAAATACTAGCCAATCCACTAGGCTGTCAAAAGATTACAGCCAAGTGGCTGGTTATAACCCAGCAAAAAACGCTGGGCAAGTCATTGGTTATAAAAATGCGCCGCGATGATACTACAAACCGAAGAATCGTTTAATGGTCGCCAGCACTTCGTTTTGCTGATGATTGATTACTTTGTTCAGCGATCTCTCACCCAGATTCTGCATCGCACTGTCCAGTTGTGCCCGGCGCTCGACCAGAATGTGCGACACCTCATCCGCGATGCTCGGGCGTGCCACCATGATCTCTTCGAAAGCTTCCTTGTCGAGGCGATAGCATTCTACATCCGTGCTGGCAATCACCGAAGCCATGCGAGGTGCGCCGGTCATCAGACTCATCTCGCCGAAGAAGTCGCCCTTGGTCAGCACATTCAGCCTGCGCTTCTCGCCATTTGGCGCTTCGATATACACCTCGGTCTCGCCGTTGATGATGACGAACAACCAGTGCTGCGCGGGCGCGCCTTGTTTGGTGATCACATTGCCTTTGGCAAATGGCGCGTACTTCAGACGTGCCGCCAGCTTGTGAAGCTCCTCATCGGTCATCTGTTTGAACAGTTCGACACGCTTGAGCGTTTTGACACGACGTGTCAAATCTCGCTGATGTGCAGCTTCCTCATACTTCTCGTTTTCCCTGATGTAATGGACATTTTGCTCTTCCACCGCCAGCTTGATCCCGGCGCGTTCCAGTGCCGTGTAGACATGCCAGCGCACAGCTCCATCGGTCAGATCGTCCGCTGCCAGATCGGTAAGCCAATAACGCAGCGCATAATGCGCATAACCTTTGTCGATATCCATCAGCACACAATTGGGAACGGGGGTCTTGGCGACATTGTTGATCTCTGCCTGCAGTATGGCACCTTCGACAGACCTGACCACCTTGGCCTGAGTGACATCCAGTTTTACGCCAAACCATATCCAGCGCCGCCATTGCACTCGCTGGTCACTGCGCCGTCCCAGCACAATGAATTTGTTCTTCATCAGCTGGCTGTTCGGAAACACCACCGTTTCCCAATTGCGCGTCTCGACCAGTGTGGAACGCCATCGTATATCCACCACGCGCCCGGCGATATCGTCCACCTTGATCCAATCACCGATCTGGATGGAGTTATCCAATTGCAGGGCCAGGCCGCCGAGGATATTGCCCAGGGTATCCTGCATCGCGAAAGCGACCACCGCGGTGATCATCGCCGAAGTCGCCACGATGCTGCCCAGATCCAAACCGGCGTAGCGCAACCGCACCAGGCCCCATGCGATGTAGGCGATAATCACGAAAATATCTTCGGTGATGCGCGGCAGGGTTAATCGTGCAAACGGCAATATGATGCGGAATATCAGCAGGCCCCACAGGCGTATCAGCGCAATCCCGCCGCCGATCACAAAAACCTCGCGCAACACGGCGGCAGCCGTGTCAAATTGCAGGGCGTGGATCAAGCCGCTGATGAATTGTCCCAACAGGCAGGCAAAGAAGAATCCCAGTGTATTAATGATACTGCGGCGTTCTTCCCTGTGAAAATGGAAGAGCAGGAACGCCAGAGACAAAGTCATTATCAGCACGAGTGACGATTCGTCGCGCCAGAAGAATTGAATTACGGCATCCCAAAATGACACGTTCATCCCCCAAGTTCCGGTGTGGCATTCTACACCAACGGACATGGCGTCTAGCGTCACGCCGAATGATGAATGTTGTCGCCACCTTGTCCGTTCCCCCTCTCCTACCTCTCCCCCGAAGGGAGAGAGTGGCAAGGAATCGCTACGCGATGTTCACGTTAACGAATATTCGGCCAAGCGCCTGATTCGACGCCAGCATGCCCATGTATCGCCGCGAGTCAACCGCACTCGGCGCATGCTGTCCCCGCCCAAAATATCCAGTTGCAACTGTGAAATCTTTCCGGAGCGCAACGCCTGCCATAACGGCTGCGCATAACTGCTTTCAAAGTTCTGCAAAGCGGGGCGCCAGGCGGCAAGATCGCCGCGCTGCAAAGCCGCGCGCAAACCAGTCCACACCAGCAACTGATTGCCTGAGCAATCCTCAGCGCGCCATTGGCTTGCCCATGCCGAAAACGGAGCATCCTCTGCCGCAGCGAACATCTCTGCCAGCACATCGTCTGAACTCACGATGTCATAGTTTTGTTGTGGCGATGCATTCTTGCCGCAGCCGCCACCCCAAAACCACACGCTGTTGATAATCGACTCGCCGCGCGCTTCGCGGGCTTCATTGAGTGGATGCGTATACAACAACATCTGGATCTCGTTGAACAGCTGATGCCAGCGCGCCGACTCTTCACCAGTCGGCAAGACCCTGCGCACATCGCCGCCGATCACATGTGAGAGCGGCGTGGTGCGCATCAATGGCAAAGCGTTGAGCCGCACATACCAGCGCTGCGGATGCGGCGTAAAGAATTCCATGCCTTGTTCGGCAAAATGATCATTCAAGCTCGCGCACAACGCTGCCGCTTCCTCGCTGCTGGCATGCACCCCGGCCAGCAGCAATTGGTCGCGCTGCAAATTCAAATGCACCGGATCGGCGCGCAGCCAGCATCCCGCAGCGAGCCCGTCAAAAGCGGCAGAGATAGGCGCGATAGGCGCGTTGCCTTGGGAAGGTATATCAAACAACTCGCACAACAGATCTTCCATTGGAACAGGTTCGAGCATTTCGCTGTGACCGCGTCCCAGCAGCTTTTGCAAAGCAGGCACAGATAAACCCGCACAAACCTCGGCAGCAAAATCTCTCGGCAGGAACAGACCGGGGATGACCAGATGGACGCTATTCATGCAGCGAGTTTATCACCTTCGATTTTATAATGAAGCGCCAGTCCGCGTGGGGTGGATAAAGCGCGGAGCGCGTATCCACCAATCTGAACGGTGGATACGGCACGTTGCGCCTTTTATCCACGCTACGAGTCTGAAATTCAACTGGCGAAATTCAATGGGTGTGTTTCGACAACCACGATGATACACCATCCAGCGAGCGAAAATCGTCCGCCGCCCTGGCATCGACATCGTCAAATCGCGCCTGCGTCATGCGAGCGAGCGCGCGCCCCGGCCCAAGTTCCAGAAACACGCGGCATCCGCGCTCGTACAACATATCCAGGCAGCTCGCCCATTCGATCGTGTGGTCCAATTGCAGCGCCAGCTTCTCGATCGCGGTCTCGGGGCGCACTACCCATGCGGCATCGATGCCGGCGACTACAGGTGTGGCGGGTGCAGTCAACGATGAAGCGATTAGCAGCGCGCGGAACGGTTGCACCGCAGCGCTGAGCAGCAGCGTGTGCGATGCCAAACCCACCTTGAGCTTTATCAGCTTGGCGCCGCGTTCCGCGAACGCAGTGCCCAATTTTGCCAGAGCACCGTCCTCACCGCCGATGACGAATTCCTCCTCGCCGATCGCGATCGCGATCCACGCGCGATGGCCGGCACACAGCCGATCCACCTCGTCGCGGCGCAGACCCTGCAACGCCAGTAGCCCGCCCTGCGTTGCGGCTGCCGCCTGATCCATCAGCGCGGCGCGCGCACTGGCGATGCGTGCCAGCTCGGCGGCATCAAGCGCACCTGCGCAGGCATAAGCAGCCAGCTCGCCGACACTGTATCCGCAGAATGCCGCCGGCTTGGGTGCATCTTGTCGCAGCGCAGTCCAGAGCGCCAACTGGGTGAGGCAGATCAACGGTTGCGCGATCGCGTTGCGGAAAATCTCGTCGCGTTGTGCGAGCACTCCGCTCAGGTTCATCCCAAGTGCAGCCTCGCCTGCCTTGATGACTTCCTTGGCAGCCGGATGACCCGCGATCATGTCCAGCATTGCCGGATGCTGCGCACCCTGACCGGAACACAGGATAGCCAGGTTCATGACTGAACTCTCATGGCTGAGTGGTCTGCAACTGGTGAATGAACCACGCCGCGGCAAGCAGATCGGCGCTGCCGCCCGGTGACAGATTTTTTTCCGAGCACTGGCGATGCAAGGATTCCGCGCGCTGCTGCCAGCCCGGCTCGAACACGCTGCCGCGCTCGAGAAAATCTTTGGCCTGTGTCTGGATGAACTGCAGTCCTTCGGCTCCGCCGCGAAACAGCACGTTAGTATCTAGAGTCACGGCCAGCAACACAAAGAAGGTATGCAGCAGCGCTTTTCGGGTATCGGCACCGCGAGCCAGCGCGCCGCGCAAGCCGGGCAGTGCGATCTCGAAGATTGATGGGAATCCGAGCAGCGCTTCGCCGCGCGCGCCGGTGACGGCGTGGCGTGCCGCCATCAGTTGTCCGTGCGAGGGTGTCGCTGTGCACGCAACGGCGATGGCGCGCAGATCGCTGCTCCAGTTGGCCGTCACGATAGCGCGCAGGTTTTCATCGGACGGCACCATGTTGCGCGCACTTGCGCAGCCCGCAGCGGCAGCGAGTATGCCGTGCGTGAAGATCGCTCCCCGGTGCGTGTTGATGCCGCGCGTGGCACGCAGCATCTGCGACTCGGCAGCTACACCGAGTTGCTGCAACTCGGCGAATCCTGCATCGCGCATCCCTGCTACCGCGATGGCGACGAAGTAGCCACGCAGCGAAAACAGGCTGCGCACAAAGGTTGCGGCGTCCATGTCGAGGTGCGCGCCGTTGTCGCGAAAACTGACCAGCCCCGGCTTGGGGTACAGCGCCAATTCCTGATACAGGCTGCGCACCACCAGGCGCGCGATGCGGTGCGCGCCGCGCCGTGCATCCGGCTCAACTACAGCGGCGATTTTGTGATGCAGCTGGTTCATGCCAGCAGCTCCAGCAGTTCGAGGGCATCGACCAGTTCCGCGCTGGATGCGCGCTTCACCAATACGCGCTGGTCGTCACCGGACTTCAATGCAGCCCATTCGCGCCAGGACACGGCGCTGCTCCCGCCGAACAGCACTTCACCATCGGCGCGCAAACCGCTGGCCTGTTCCCAGCGCGCCAGCAGCTCGATGCCCTGCTGCAACTGCGTGTTCGACAGCGGATGCCAGAGCAGGTCTATATCCGAATGCGGGGTCAGGTAATGCAGGCCGCTCAGCGCCTGCCAAGCCAGCGAGCCGAACACGCGCAGCTCAATATCGATGTGGCTTGCCGCAGCGTCCAGTTCGGCCAGCGCGGGCTGCCACTCGGCATGTGCATGGTCTATCGCATCGGCGAGCCGCAATGGCGGTGTGTATCGAACGATGTCCTTCACAGCTACGCTGAACGCGATGCGGCGCTTGCCTAGCGCGGGCGGCAGCGCCAATCCGACTGAGATGGTATCTGGTGCGATTGTGTCGGGGAAACCTTTGTCAGTCACGGGCTGACGTGCGACCACCAGGGGCCTATCCGCCGCCAGCCATGCGACGACTTGCGCATGCATCGCTTCATCGGCAACTTGCGCGGCCACAGCCGCGCGGCATTCCGGTCGTATCCACACCAGGGTGTGTCGCCCCGGTTTAGAACTACATAATTGCACGGACTCAGGCACTGGCTAACACACGCTTTACGACAACATCGGCCAGCATGCGCCCGCCGCGCTCATAGCCGCATTTGCGGCGATGATCTGTTGTATCGACATGGTTCAACGCATCCAACAGGCAGGCCGACAGATCGCCTTCCCACAATGCGTCGAGGCCGCCCATCAGCAGATAATTTTTCGCACCCGGCGCGAACACCGGCGAGGATATGCTGAGCTGGGTCAGCCTTTCCTCGCTGATGCGTGTCACCCGTGCCATCGCCGCGAGGCCCATGACGCGTATCTCGGCCTCGGACAGCGCGGCGCACACGTCCGCCATCATGCCGTTGGCGAGAAATCCGCCGGAAAGCGCCTGTTCGTACACCAGGCTGATGATGGGGTGGTCCCACCGGCGCGCCATCTCGACGCACTTCGCCAGATGCGCCATGTAACCATTCAGGCCGAGCATCTCATCGCGATGGCGCAGGCGCTGCCCGCTGGTATCCACCAGAAACACAATGGGGCGTGAGGGATGGTTGCGTATCACGGCGAGTACCTCAGCCGCCATCGCAAGTGCGAGCTCAACGCCGACTTCGGTGTGGTTGGTCGTGCCGATCACCGCCACCGTGTGCTTTCCGCAGAGGCCCTGACCCAACAGAAGATCGCCTTCCTGCCGCACCTCATGACCGGAAGGGAACATCTTCTCGACGACTTTTTTCCATTCCATGCTAAGGACACCTCTGAAAATTCACATTTCATCCCAACTGATGGAACTACTAGCCATTCCACTAGGCAGCCAAAAAACGGTAACCAAGCGGCTGGTTATGCTACGTTGCGTAAAAAATTTCTTGCTTACATATAAACCATATGCGGCGCGGCTAAATTTTTCCCGCGCCTTGCATTTGGGCGAACTCTGAATTTTCAGAGGCATCCTTGAGTGTGCCTCCATAAATCATTTTGCCCTGCGCCCCTGCGCAGACGTGACGAACTCGTCATTTTCCAGCATCGCCAGCGCATCCGGATCGGGCCAGCCTAACTCGCGCCAGATGTCGCGGCCATCCTTGTATTCACCGAACCGCTGCACCCGGTCGGCAAGCAGTTGATGTTCCTGTTCCAGCGCAGCGAGTGTCCAGCTGTCGCCGTTGGCGATGCATGCCGTGATTGCGTGCTGAAATGCCTCTATGCTGTCCGGCACGATAGTGTCGCATTCGCCGAGCAGATAGCGGTGTTTGCCGCCCACTGTGCGCCACACCAGCGCGCGGTCGCGCGAATCGTATTCTTCCACACCGCGCGCAGTCTCGATCACTTCCGGGCCGGACAGGCCGAGCCGGCCTTCTTCGCTCATCACGATACTGCTCGCGCAACGCGCGGCGATGCCCATGCCGCCGAAGCAGCCGTACTGCCCGCCGATCGCGACGATGACCGGCACGCCTGCCGCACGCGCAGCCAGGATCGCGCGCATCACTTCCGACACGGCGATCAGCCCGGCATTGGCTTCCTGCAGGCGCACCCCGCCGGTTTCAAGCAGCAGCAGCACCGCCGCCGGGTGATCGCGCACCGCGCGTTCCAGCATGCCGACGATCTTCGCGCCGTGCACCTCACCCACCGCCCCGCCCATGAAACCGCCTTCCTGTGCGGCGATGAATACTTGTTTTCCTGCGATGCTGCCCTGACCGATGATCACACCATCATCGAAAGCGGCAGGCAGCTCCAGTGTCGCCAGATGCGGACTGGTCACCCTGGCTTCGGCAGACAGCCATTCATGGAAACTGTCCGCATCCAGCAAACCGGCGATGCGCGCGCGGGCGTTGCTCTCGTAGTAGCTGCGTATCATGTTTTGTTTTTACCTTTGTAGGTCTCGATCGCCTGATCGAGGCGCAGGCTGACGATGGCCGGCGTCGCGCCCGCGTCGTTCACAGAGATGCGGATGTCGCCGGCGTGATGGCGCGCGAAAAAATCCATCATCACTGCTTGCCAGACTTTCCCGAATCCGCGCGCCGCGGTCTTCACCTCGATCTCGCACGCGCCGCCAAGCGCAGCCGGTTCGACCAGCACTTCCAGATTGCCCGAGCCCAGCACGCCGACGATGGCGGTCGATCCCTTGGTCGGCTTGCCACCGTCAAAACGATACTTGAGATTTTCCATGGTCATGTTGTGCCAGCCTTTATTAATCTAGAACGCAGTTGCCATTCAACTCCTTCCCCCTTGCATGGGGAAGGTGGGGATGGCGGCCATAACACGGCGTTGCGAAGCATCCGGTGCGGGAATGGCCGCCTCACACCCGCTCCCGCAATCGGCTGGCTTCGCCAGTAACGTGTCGCGGGATGTGGGGGTAGAAATTTTGACTGCGCACTCACCAGAGTTCTATCCCCACCCTAGCCCTCCCCCTGCAAGGGGGAGGGAACAATATTTCTAATTATCCAGCCACCAACAAATCACCAATTCCTGAACCTGACCGGTGGCTGATACAGCCCCCCCGAAGCGCGCACCAGATCCTTGATCGAGCGCGCGGCGAGCAGGTCGCGCGTCGCATCGCGCTTGTTGATACCCAAGTCCTCAGGACGCAGGATCACGCCGCGGTCGCGCAAATTTTCCACGATGCGCAAGTCGCGGCCCAGGCCCATCTCCGTGTATCCCGCGACGCCTCGTATCGCCTGTTCGCGTTCTTCGGCATTGGCGCACAACAGCAGATTGGCGATGCCCTCCTCGGTGAGGATATGGGTGACATCGTCGCCGTAGATCATCACCGGCGGAATCGGCATGTTGGCGAATTCGGCGAGTTTCCAGGCATCCAGTTCGGCGACGAACGCAGGTTGCATATGCTCGCGGAAAGTCTCGACCATCTGCACCACCAGCTTGCGGCCGCGCGGAATTCCGGGATGTTGACTGCGCCGCTGCTCACCGGCACGCAGCCAGGCCGGGCTGGCATGGCGCCGCCCTGCGGCATCCGCGCCCATGTTCGGCGCACCGCCGAAGCCCGAGATGCGATCCAGCGTCGCGGTCGAGCTGTTGCCTGCCATATCGATTTGCAGCGTCGAGCCGATGAACATGTCGCAGGCATAGTGGCCTGCCGCCTGTGAAAATGCGCGGTTCGAGCGCATCGTCCCGTCCGGCCCGGTGAAAAACACGTCGGGGCGCGCGGCGATGTAATCCTCCATGCCGAGTTCGGAACCGAACGAGTGTATCGACTTCACGAAACCGGCCTCGATCGCGGGGATCATCGCCGGATGCGGATTGAGCGCCCAGTGGCTGCAGATCTTGCCCTTCAGTCCGAGGCTCGCCGCGTAAGTGGGCAACAGCAATTCGATCGCGGCGGTGTCGAAACCGATGCCGTGGTTCAGGCGCTGCACGCCATACTCGGCGTAGATGCCCTTGATCGCCATCATCGCCATCAGCACTTGTATCTCGGAGATCTGCGCCGGATCGCGGGTGAACAGCGGTTCGATGAAATGCGGGCGCGGGCTGGGGATCACGAAGTTCACCCAGTCGCCGGGGATATCCACGCGCGGCACCTTGTCCACCAGCTCGTTGACCTGCGCGATCACGATGCCGTTCTTGAACGCGGTGGCCTCGACGATCACGGGCGTGTCCTCGGTGTTCGGGCCGGTGTACAAATTGCCCTGCGCATCGGCGGATTGCGCGGCCACCAGCGCGACATGCGGCGTCAGGTCGACGAAATAGCGGCTGAACAATTCGAGATAAGTGTGGATCGCGCCGATGCGGATTTGGCCCTTGCCCACCATGCGCGCGAGCCGCGCGGCCTGCGGGCCGGAGAACGAGAAGTCGACTTGTTCCGCGATGCCGGACTCGTACAAGTCGAGATGCTCGGGCAGCGCCAGCACTGATTGCAGCATATGCAGTTTATTCACTCGCGCTGGATCGACGCGCGCCAGCGATTGCGCCAGAAAATCCGCCTGCTTCTGGTTGTTGCCCTCCAGGCATACGCGGTCGCCCGGCTCGATCACGGCTTCGAGCAGGCGCACCGCCAGATCAGCGCTCACCACCTTGTCGCGCAGCGAAGCGCCCAGCGCCGACGCGGCGCGATCCAGCTTGCGGTTGCGTCTCTGGCGTTCGTGATCCCAGATTTTTTCGGTGGGCTTGGGCATAGTTATTATTTGAAGTTGTTTCCTTTTGTTTTTCGTAACGGCTTAACAGCAAAACCATTTGCAATAGCACTCATTGTATAGCTCTCGGCAAGAAGTTCTACCAACTCCTTCTGAGACATAGCATGGAGACCTTCTTGATTGGCATAATGTGCCAACAGCTCTATAAGTCGTTCCTTCGGGGTATCCCGATAACCGTCGACGAAGAAATCAAACAAATCCATCGCGGTCTCGCTCTTCCGAGTTTGCTGTTGATACACTCCGAAATAGGTATCAGGGTACTTGGCATAATCGTCTAGCTCTGCAGGTGTCATGTCGAATGTGACGAGGAATGACTTGTCGGTCGCTGGATCATGAAGAGCGCAAAAGGCTTTATTATTTACAACCGTTGCTTGCGTAAGCTTCGCATTGACTTCAACCCCATCGGGTCCGGGTACAGCATAGAACTGACCAACCTGTAATCTTGGCTGTGGGTTGGGTGCGAAAACTTCCGAGGGTAGCTCACCGCCGAATGTTTGAGGAATTTCGCGATGCGCCTCTATTGATTTGAAAAGCTGAAACATAGGCCAGTGGCGTTCCCGTGCTCGCGCCGCATCCCTCAGCGACGGAAACTCTACCCCCATGAAGTCATGTATTTTGAAGCCTCGAAACAAGATCATCGTCGCAAGGGCAGATGTATCAAGTGCGTACTGGTCATTCATGTTCGTTATGCAAACGTAAGCCGGTGGTGCCGGCGCACCATCAATCTCCATTGTCTCGGAAGAGCCAATAATTTGATCAGCACGGTCGAAGGCTCTGTCTGCCTGTTCGCGCGTATGTAACGCTTTGTTCAGGTCAAGGAATACGAGTCTTCGGTGTTCTGCTTTCTTTGTTAGAGCCTGACCTAGTTGTCTGCCAACAGGTGTGCGCACTGAACCACCTGGTTTCGTAGCCCGCGACTTAGCCTCGACGGAATATTTTTCGCCCGTTGCAATATAAGTAGCCGTAAATTCGCAGTGTGTTGTCAAACCGTCAGTTTCATTTTCATATTCCAACTCGAAGCCCGCTTTAATCAGCCATGCCGCGACTTGGGTTTCAAAGAATGCCCCTTGGAAATTTTCTTTGTTTTTCAGCCGCGCGATAAGCCGGGTTTGGATGTCCTTGCCGTTGTGGGCGATGAGATACAAGTTATAAGCAAGCCGGTTATAGGCAGATACTGCGCCAGTCATGGGCATGGAGAATAAGGCTCCTGGCTCTTTAGCATGCGCAGCTTGAAGGCGGCAAATCTTGTCGTACCACTGCATTAAGGGGTGACGCTCTGCCAGAGGTTTTGCAATTTCGGCATTACCCCATTCTCCGCCTAACGTTTGCTTGATGTAATTGCCCAGAAAATCGGAAAAAGTCTTCCATTTTCCATAGTGCAACTTGTTCCCGACAGCGACGAAGCGGTAACCCTTGTGTTCAATCGAAATAATCGCTCGCCCCAACCCTTGTTGTTTCTGGCGTTGTAGTTCTTGGGCCTTATGCTTCTCGAAATGCCGTCGTCCCTGCTCAACGATTTCCTTTTCTATCTTATCGTGAGTAAGCAGGACTGGGAGGGTATGCTGCACTCCACCGTGGCAGAATTTGAACTTACGGCCGCTGCCACAAAAGCATGGATCGTTGCGACCAATCTTAGGGGCGCCACGGTAAGGGAGATTAGCCATGCAAAGTGCGAGAGGGTTGATTCATTTTTTCTCCCACGGCGCAAAGCCGATGGGGCGCTTCTTCCTCGGTTCCAAAGGCGTCATGAGTTCGCGGATGGCTACAAAAACAGCCTTGAACTGGATATCGTATTTCTTTTCGAGAGCAGCCAGCTTGCGGGATAGTTCGACGTTGGAGGAAAGCATCTGCCGCAAACGCACGAAGGCGCGCATGATTTCGATGTTGACCTGGATGGCTCGAGTACTGTGCAAAACGCTGGAGAGCATAGCAACACCCCGCTCGGTAAAGGCGTAAGGCGCCGTTCGTATACCGCCCCAACTTGAAATCCCAATTTGTGATTTCAAGTTGGCAAACTCCTCTGGATTCAACTGGAACATGAAGTCTTCCGGGAAGCGTTCTATGTTGCGTTTGACTGCTTGAACCAGAACCCGTGGTTCAACTTCGTACAATTCTGCCAAGTGCATACTGAGCATGACCTTCTGTCCACGAATAAGAAACATCCGAGATTCGATCTGCTCTACAGACGCAAGCAACTTCTTATCAGTTATCTTTTGGCTTGGCATCACCCCTCCCCCTTCTACTGCATTCTACACAATCATGCTCGCTTCTCCAGTATCACCAGCGCGATGCCAACCAAGTATCGCCTTCAAAAGAAATCCTCTTCGCGCTGATGACGTACGGCCAGCACGGTCACAGTCTGGCTATCCTCGATTTCAAATAGCGCAACATAACCGTTTGCGCCAAAGCTGATGATCAACTCGCGCAACAAGGGGTGTTCCGGCGATGCCTTGCGGCAACTGAATGGGAAAGTGCGCAGGAAATCGATGCCTTTGGCAATCGCTGCGCGGGCACGTTTGGCTGCTCGTACATCCTGCTCCGCGAGAAAATCGAACAGGCGTTGCAGGTCTTTCGCGGCGGCAGGCGTAAACCGTACCGTGTAGCTCACTTGCGGGCAGCCGCCTTGCGTGTGCGCGCCAGCGTCTTGTCGAGACCGGCCAGCACTGCTTCCGCCGTAACGTATTTGCCTGTCCGGCGCGCTTCATCCCGCGCTGCCAGCCCGCGCGCAACAAATTCCTGCTGCATCGCGCGGCGCTGGATGTTGTATTGGATAGATTCCAGCACAAAACCGGATAGCGTCTCCCCTTCCACCAGCGCAGCCTCGGCTGCGGAACGTACTTCGTCATTCACCCGCAGCGGTGGGAAGGTGGAGGTTTTTGCGGTAGTCTTTGCAGTGGTTTTCATGAAGCCATCCTTTTGCATTGCAGATGCGATGCAGTATCGCCCCAGGCAATTTCAAATGCAAGCATAAGGTGTCAATTTGTGACCTTAAACTTGATGTGCCAGATTGGCACCTCAAGTGAGCGAATTCGTCCGACGCAATCAACTTCTTGCAGCCATCACCTCCCCCGTCCTGCGGCACTCTACACAATCATGGCCGCTTCTCCAGTATCACCAGCGCGATACCGCCAAGTATGGCTACGGACGACAAGACCAGGCGCAGTGTCAGGGGCTCACCGAGGAAGACGATGCCACCCAGGGCCGTAATGACCGGGACACTGAGTTGCACTGTCGCAGCCTTGGCGGCTTTCAATGCCGGCAATGCGGTGTACCAGATGGCGTAGCCGATCCCGGAAGCCAGCGCGCCCGACGCGACCGCGTACCCAATTCCGGTGCTATCCAAAGAGGTGCGGTCAACCATCAATACGCTCAATGCTGCCGCGATCGGAACAGCGCGCAGGAAATTCCCCGCTGTCACCCGGGTGGGATCACCCGCTCCCCTGCCGCGCAAGGAATAGACGCCCCATGCAACGCCCGAACCCAACATTAACAGCGAGCCGAACAGCGGCGGGGCAGACAGCCCCGGCAGCAACAGACCGACCAGTCCTGCGAGTGCGATCACCAGACCGACCAGTTGCAGTCTCTGCATCCGCTCTCCCGACCAGATGCCATGGCCGATCATCGTTGCCTGGACTGCGCCAAAAAGCAGTATCGCACCGGTTGCCGCAGACAGGCTGCCATATGAATAGGAAAGAAAGGCCGCGTAGACAAACAACGCGAATGCAGATGGCCAGTTGCCGCTGCCGGTGTGTGATCTGCGACTGATGCTCACGACCAGCCACAACATCAGCGCGCCGGAGATCAGGCGTATCGTGGTGAAGCTGGCGGCATCGATGGCGGTGTGTTTGAGCGCGGCGCGGCACAGCAGCGAGTTGCCCGCAAAGGCGATCATCGCCAGCGTGGTGAGGAGGATCAGTCGCGGATAGGACATCGAAAGTTTTCCCGGGTACGATAGCTACAGAACGCTCAAGAGTTTGCGAGTTGTGAGAAAATAGCCAGCACAGTCAGATGCTCATGCACCCGTGCGAACCGCAACCGGTCAAATAATACAACAATGACTTGAGGAGAATGACATGTTTAACAGTAACGGCAGCATTTCCGCCTGCCTCGCATTGGTCGCCCTGCTTTCGTCCACAGCGGTGCTCGCCGAAAATGACAAGCCGGCAACGCAACAGCCTTCATCCCAGATGTCCGCCCAGAAGCAACCCGGTAATGAAACACCGGGCGATGAAACCAAATTGCGCATCGGCCCCGGTGACCCGGTCGCCGGCAAGAGCAAGGCCGAGTTGTGCTTCGGATGCCACGGTGAAGACGGCAACAGCACAGATCCTATGGCTCCCAAGCTTGCCGGCCAATACGGGATATATATCGCAAAACAGATCCGTAATTTCCAGGCCACTACCTGCACTCACCAGATCATGAGCGGTATGGCAGCATCCATCAGCGACGACGATCTGGCTGATATCTCCGCCTATTATGCCAGCCAGCCCATGATGAAAGGTGATCACCCGTCCGGCAACAAGATTGGCAAGAACCTGTTTGAAAATGACGATCTGTCCAGGATGATGGTGCGCTGCAGCAATTGCCACGGCGCCACCGGAAAGGGACTGAACCCCGGCAACCCGGTGTACCCGGTGATAGGCGGACAACACAAGGAATACCTGCTCGGTCAGCTGATCAATTTCAGAAAAGGCGCACGCAACAACAGCCCCGGCGGCGTGATGAATATCACTGTGCACAGATTGAGCGATGCCGAACTCGAGGCATTGGCGGATTAAGTTTCCGGACTATGAGCAGGCACTTTAACCGGGCATGCTGAAGTCGCGCCTTGAGCGTGACTGCGGCCTTGGATTTTAGAAGAACACATAATTTCGGAAGAACACAGGGAGATAAAATGCGCAAATCAACATTCCTGCTTTTGTCATGGCTGACACTGTCCGCCGTCACGCTAAAATCCCGGGTGGTTTTTGCGGCTGATGCGCCTGCGAACCTGCGTGCGGATGTCGCCAATGGTCAAACGATATACAACGAAGGCAAAGGTGACGCGACTGCCTGCGGCGGTTGCCACGGAGAAAAAGCATTGGGCATGGACGCCATGGCTGCGCCGCGTCTGGCCAATATCGGCCAGATCTATGTCCTCAAGCAACTCGATGAATTTGCCTCAGGCAAGCGCACCGCATCTGGCGGAGGCGCGGCAATGAATGACATTGCCAAGGCGCTAAACGAGCAGGATCGCCGCGATGTGGCTGCATATCTGGACTCGTTTGAATATGAAACGGAGCCGTCCGACCTTAAAGCCCTCGCTGCCGACGGAGGCAAAGTCGGCAACCCGAAAGCGGGAAAGATCATCGTGACCAAAGGGATCAAACCGCTGGTTCCGGCATGCCAGGATTGTCACGGGTTCAGCGGGCGCGCGCCCAACATACCGGCCATCCACCAGCAGAAATATGTATATCTGGTCAATCAGCTGAACAGCTACCGCGACAGCAGCAGGACAAATGACAGGTCGGTCGACAAAACCGGGATCATGCGCGGAATCGCTAAGAAGCTCAGCGACGAGAACATCGCGGATATCGCCGCGTATCTGTCTACTGTCACCAGCCTGACACCATGAGCCTGTTTTATTTTGAACGCCTCGACAAAGCGTATTCGCGTAGCCAATGACTTGAGGAGAATGACATGATCCACAGCAAAAACGACACGGCCATCTGCCTGGCACTGGCCGTTCTGTTTGCCGCATCGTCAGCGTTTGCAAGCAGCGACAACACGGATACGGTCAAGCAGCGTACCGGCGGCGACCCGGTCGCCGGCAAAACGAAATCGCAGATCTGCCAGGGATGCCATGGAGCGGACGGCAACAGCACCGATGAGCTGATTCCCAAGCTCGCCGGACAATACGAAATATACATCTCAAAACAGCTGCGCAATTACCAGGCCGGCACACGCTCCCACGAAATCATGAACGGCATGGCGGCGCCGCTCAGCGATCAGGATCTGGCCGACATCTCGGCTTACTTCGCCAATCAGCCAAAAATGAAGGGGAACGGATCGACGTCCAACGAACAGGGCAAAAACATATTTTTAAAGGGCAACATATTGGAGATGGTGATGACTTGCGTCAATTGTCACGGTGCAGGGGGAAAAGGCCTGAATGCCGACACACCGATGTATCCGGTGATAGGCGGTCAGCACAAGGCTTATCTGTTGAAACAACTCATCGATTTCAGGGAAGATGATCGCGTCAACAGCCCGAACATCATCATGAACAGGATAGTGCGATCGCTGAGCGATGAGGACCTTGAGGCATTGGCCGAGTATATTTCCGTGCAGTAAGCAGTTGAGTCGGTGGCGATATTATTAATAAGGGTCAGCCTGAGCTAACCCCATCAGTTCTCAAGCTTCGCTCTCAATGGTGTTGCGCAGCACACCAACGCCTGCAATCTCAGTCTCCATCACATCGCCGGGTTTGAGGAATTCCGACGGCTTGCGGCTGTAACCCACGCCGGGAGGAGTTCCTGTGGCGATGATATCGCCGGGTTCAAGCGTCAGGCCGCGAGACAGCTCGGCAATGATGCGGGGAATCTTGAAGAACATCTGCTTGTAGCTTGCATTCTGTTTCTCGACCCCATCCACCCGGCAGATTATGCGTACATCATCGAGATTCACTCCGGCTGCTGTAACGATCCAGGGGGCCATCGGACCATATCCGTCCAGACTTTTGCCTTTGAACCATTGGCCGCCATGCCACTTTTGTTGCACTTCCCGCACGGTCGTGTCGTTGAAGGCCGAGTGTCCGAAAACATGTTCCATCGCCCTTTCTTCAGGGATGTTGCGTCCCTTTTTGCCGATCACAACAGCCAGTTCAGCCTCCCAATCCGCGTTGCCGGTATAGGATGGTTCGTAGGGAATGGCATCGAATGGTCCATTCATCACGTGGGTTGCCTTGCTGAAAAAAAACCGGGTGGTCAGGCATAGTGGATACGCCTTTGTCGGCACGCACATCCTTGCCTTCTTCAAAATGCTCGAGGTAGTTCCATCCCACACAGAAGATGTTTCGCTCCGGTTTCGGCACAGGCGACAGCAGTTTTACCTGGTTGACCGTCATCAGTCCGGAAGTCTTGGCATCGGCATTTTTGTGAGCGCATTCACCTGCGCCATGCCAATATCACCACTGGCGATCAGAGAGATCATCGAATTGCCGGAAAAGCCCAGTGTCATTCCTTGCCGCTTTGCTTCTGCGACGAGATCAATCACTCTCCCGTCGTCCAGAATAATGCCGATGCATGGGGCACTATTTTCCTCGAATATACATGTCGCAAACCGATGCCCGAACTGTTCCTGCCAAGGGCTTCATGGATTTGACGGATACTTTCGATCCGGCCTGTCCGTCTTGTGCGTTAGCATTAATCTGGATCCCTAGCGAGGCACCACCCACCACGGTTGCACTCATCTTGATAAAATCACGACGACTTTGATCCATTCCTGTCTCCCTGAAAATGTCCGTAACCGTTCAGTAATTTCAATGCCTTTAAATAAATTATTTCCCTGAGTGTCCCGCCAGTGCCCCATCAGTCAGGACAAAATTCTCTTTAATCGAGTAAGCGTTTTTCTCGTTCAGATTGCGCTACCGCATCGCTTGTAAATGTCTTGCCACAACCTTCAGCTTGGCATTTCCAAACTGTTCTTTCCTTCTTATGACTTGCTGCGATTAAGTCATTTGCTACGAATGCGATACTGCCGCTACCGCAATGGGGGACTTCGAAACTTGATGCGCCTTTGTAATCATGTTTTTTCTCCGTTAGAAGTATCGTATTCCAATGCTCACTAACTGTTGCACCTATTTCTTGCCACAGGCGTAATTAAATAATGTCCAATTGGCGGTATCTGGTGGTATTGGCTGCCACGGTCCAGTTTTATTATCGAGAAGGACACTTTCACCGCTTCCCATACTTCCCGACAGGAATTCCAAGTAATGGTCTTGTGATAACTCTTCTTTACAGTCAAATTCAATTTGATGTTTAGTTGACGAATAAAGAACAGGCGCAGCAAGCGAATTGTTTTCCGGGATTTTCTGACTTTCTTTGAAATCAACCAAATCCCACAATTTCACCTTGTGACCTTTCTTGCGAATTGTAGATGAATCAATGTAGACGATATATGCGTCATCAATGTGAATTATCATCCACTCCGCCATCGCACTACTGCTTACACCAGCCAGTAGCAGCAGCAAAAATATTCGGCTCATTTGTGCATTCTCTCCATAAGTTCTATTGCTAAGTCATGTCTACCATTGTGTATGGGTTCCAATGGGGGTTTTCAGTGTTCCCATATTTTCCTATTTCATGACCAGCACGGCTGCGCCGCGTATGCGGCCATCGCGCAGGCGGGCAAGAGCCTCGTTGGCCTCCTCCAGCCGGAACGTTTCAACCTCTGTTCTGATGCCTGCCCTGGGGGCGATCTCAAGAAATTCCTCGCCGTCGCGGCGGGTGAGATTGGCGATGGATCGAACGGTGCGCTCCCCCCACAGGATGGAATAGGGAAATCCGGGAACATAGCTCATGTGGATGCCTGCACACACGACAGTGCCGCCTTTGGCGGTGTGACGAAGCGCCTCGGGTATCAGCGCGCCGACCGGCGCAAATAAAATGGCCGCATCCATCTCTTCGGGCGGCGCTGCTGTGGAGTCACCTGCCCATGCCGCGCCAAGCTCTCTGGCAAAGCGCTGCCCGGCCAAGTCGCCGGGTTTGGTGAATGCAAAGACCTTGCGTCCCTGCCAGCGGGCGACTTGGGCAATAATATGAGCGGCGGCACCAAAACCGTATATACCGATACGCTCCGCATCACCGGCGGCAACCAGCGCCCTATAACCGATCAACCCCGCGCAAAGCAGGGGTGCGGCTTGGGCATCGGTATAGCCATCCGGCAAAGCGAAGCAATAGCGCTGGTCGGCTGCTGCGTATTCCGCATAACCTCCGTTCAATGTGTATCCGGTGAAGCGCGCGTCATTGCAGAGGTTCTCGCGCCCGCTGATGCAGTAGCGGCAATGTCCGCATGTGTGGCCGAGCCACGGCACGCCCAGCCTTTGTCCTATGCCAAACCGCTGGACCTGTTCACCCTTGGCCGCCACGGTGCCAACGATTTCATGGCCGGGTATCAGGGGCAGATTAGGTTCGGATAATTCGCCGTCCAATATGTGCAGGTCGGTGCGGCACACCCCGCAGGCATGCACCTTGAGCAGGATTTCGTCAGCGCCGAATTCGGGCAGCGGCACTTCGGCTTGTCGCAGTGCCGATCCGGGTGAGTCCAGAACCATTGCGCGCATGATGTCCCCAATTACTCTGATTGTTGTCGGCGGTTGCTGAATGGAACCATGTGCCCAACCCAAATAGCTTTATGAATGAGGCCTCCAGTTAAAATCTTGTCGACCGGAATTTATTGCCTGGACTATACTTGAATCCCGAATCATTAGCGGCGTTCAAAAACACATGTTAAAAAATCCACGTACCCGGCGCGCCATTGCAGTGATCATGATGTTACTGGGCGCTATTCTGATGTTCCTCGCCCCAGAGGTGTGGCAGGGCGCTCTGTTGCTCGCCTTGGGCGTTGCTCTGGAGCTGGTCGGCATCGCGCTGGAGCACAGGGCCAAATAAAGCTGCTTATCGGCTGCGCTGATAAAGCCCCACCAACTCGGCTTGACCGATGATATGGCCGCGCATCGCTTTTACCAGAACCGGCTTGGCGGGGTTTATCAAGTCTGTCAGCAATACATCCAGCGCATATAGTTTGAAAAAATATCGGTGTTTGCCTATCGGGGGGCAAGGTCCTCCGTAGCCGTTGCGGTGCCAGTCGTTAATTCCCTGCAAGGTTCCCGGCGGCAGTCCTTCGGCTGCGACACTTTCGTGCAAACCTTTGGTGTCGGGCGGGATGTTATATAACACCCAGTGCACCCATGTTGTTCTAGGCGCTTCAGGATCCGGTGCATCCGGATCATCGACGATCAAGGCCATGCTTTTGGTGCCGGCCGGCACGCCTGTCCATTCAAGCGGAGGGGATACATTCGTGCCATCGCAGGTATGGCGTGCGGGAATTGCGCCGTTATGCATGAACGATGGCGACATGATATTCAGTGGCATGATGATCTTCTCCTTATTCGCCGGGCAGCATACAGGCCCTGGCCGCAACTAACGAGATACGGATGGGGACGATCCCCAAAACCATAGCCTCTACCCGGCGCTTGCGCCTGAACTTGTGCAACACGCATCAGGTCACTCTGACGGTCCTGCCATTTTTGCCATCCACCTTGGGCAGGCGTATGCTCAACACGCCATCTTTGTAGTTTGCTTCCGCCCTTGTTGCCCCCGGCATCATCGATCGTCGACGACAGGTATAGGCGGGTCCTCATCGCCTGCTTCCGGGCGCCTCTTGGGCTGGTGCATCTTGACACTGCCGCGCATCTTGCGCGCGTAGTCTTCAAGCTGGCGTTTGGCGGCATCGAACGCATCGCGCAGGGCCACATACACATCTTCTGCATGGTCGCGGTTGACCGCAATCTCGCTGCCCGGCACGCCGATATCGATGCGCACGTTGAACTGCTTGCCCTGATGACGGTGCTTGTGCGGCATCTCGACTACCACCCTGCAGGACATGATGCGATCGAAGAATTCGTCGAGTTTGTTCGCCTTGTCCCGGATGTGCTTTTCCAGCGCGTCTGAATGTTCCATGTCCCGGATGGTGATCTGTAATGGGATTTGCATGACTTTCTCCTGGTATCAGGCCGCGCTAACGGCGGCTCATCGTTTCCTTTTTCTGCTCGTGCCTCACCAGTTTGGCAAGCGCCAGCAGTTCTTCTGCAAGCAGTTCCAGCAGGTCGTCCAGCGTGAGGATGCCAACCAGCCCTCCGCCCTTATCCACCACCGGCACGCGCCTCACTCCTTTGGCGCGCATATACTCGATCGTCTCGGACATGCCTGCATTTTCCCTGACCGTGGCAAGCTCTGTCACCATGATGTCGCCCACCGTGATGACCGTTTGATCGATTTCCGGAGCCATGATTTCCACCACCAGATCACGGTCCGTGACGAGACCGACCGGAACACGCACGCCGCCGCGATCTTCGACGACCACCACATCGCCGACGTGATGTTGGCGCATCAGCTGGGCCGCTTCCAGAATGGTGTTGTCGCGCTGCACAATAATGACTTCGCGGTTACAGATTTCACTGACAGGCATGATGGTCTCCTTTATTGGCCAGGCATTATGCATCCAATGTCTCAAGGGTTTGCAAGGCTGCCTGATGGGTGTGGAGGAACCAGCGATCCAGTACCACATGGCGTGTAAACCATTTGTTGCCCAGCAATTTTTCGGCAAGCAGGTTGCGCAGGAATGCCGGTCCGGCGCTGACTGATGAAGCCTCATGGCCAAAGCGCGCAACCAGTCGATTGGCATAAGGCAACAACTGCTGGCGGCGATAGTCCCTCTTCGCTTCCATGACGGTGGCGGCAGCCATCAGGCCGGACTCGACCGCCGGCCGTATCCCTTCGCCGCTTTGCGGGTAGGCCAGCCCTGCAGCATCGCCGGTCAGCAGCATGCCGTCATCGACCTGTTTGCGCACCGAGTGTCCGTAGAGAAGATAGGCATGTCCATGGAAATGATCCGGCATGTCCCGAGGAATCCTGCCGCGCTGTTTGAGAAAGTCGCAAAAATGCTTGAGATGTTCCGTAAGCAGATGGTTGTCCTCCCGGCCCAGCCCGATGTTCAAAAAATCGCCTTTGCGGAAACACCAGCCGTATCCCTTGAGATCCCGGCAAAAGTAAAGTTCCGGGGTGTCTCCCCGTACCTGGCATTCATGGCCCTGCAGTTTATTCATCTCGAACTCTATTTCTTTTGCTGCAATGGCCGGTTCATCCGCCCCGAGTTTCGCCCCCATGAAACGCGCCACCGGACAGAAATGACCTCCCGCACCGATGACCAGCGAAGTCGAGATGGCGTCATTGACGACCCACCACTTTCCGCTTCTTTGCAAAGATTTCACCGGCTGGCCAAGACGCAAACGCGCACCCGAGCGTCGCAGCAGATAGTCGTCCAGCTCGCACCGGCGTATGCCATAGCTGATCGTGTTTGGGTAACGTGTTTCCACCTCTTTCCCATCTATCAAGCCGGTGCGGAAAGCCGTGATCGGCTGCAGCACATGTTGGCTGGCATAATCCTCGGTATCCAGTTGCAGTGCTTGTATCACGGCAGGCGTGATCCATCCGGCGCAGACCTTGTCGCGCGGAAAGTTAGCCTTGTCCATCACCATCACATCCAAGCCGTGCCGGCGTAGCTTCCAAGCACAGCTCGAGCCTGCGGGGCCACCTCCGACGATGAGTATGTCACAGGCTTCCATCGGATTCTCTCAAAGGTGTGTGCTGCGGTTCGTACAGGTATTGCCGGGTCCATGGGATCTGGTTCAGGCCAGCGCGGCTGAAGCTCACCTGAAATAATTGCATGCCTCCGGTCTTGAAGGCAGTGAGCGATCCGGCGAGGTACAAGCGCCATGCCCGCACAAATGCCGGATCGAACATTTCCGTCACCCGTTCGATATGAGCCTCATACCGCTGCAACCAGTGCTCCAGCGTCTTGGCGTAGTGCAGCCGCAGATTTTCCACATCCAGAACCGAAAAATCGAAAGGCTCGAAGATTTGCATCATTTGCCCCAGGCTCGGCGGGCAGGCTCCGGGGAAGATGTGGCGCTCGGTCCATGGGTCCATAGGCCGGGGGTAATTCAGGCCTATGCTATGGATCAAGCCGCGCCCGTCATCCTTGAGGCTGCGGTCGATGACCTCGCCCAGCTCCCGGTAATGATCCGTGCCCACATGTTCGAGCATGCCGACGGAAACGAATACATCGAACTCGCCGCGCACGTTGCGGTAATCGTCCTCGACGAATTCGACCTGGCCGTCCAGCCCTTCTTCACGCGCGCGTTGCCGGGCAAGGGCAATCTGCTCTCTCGATATGTTGTAGGCTGTCACCGTCACGCCATAGTGTCTGGCCATATGCAACGCCGAAGCTCCCCAGCCGCAGCCGGCCTCCACCACTTTCTCGCCCGGCTGCAGGCGCAGTTTGCGGCATACATGATCCATCTTGGCAAGCTGGGCATCTTCAAGGCTGATGTCCGGGCTGGGAAAATACGCGCAGGTGTACAACATGCGTTCATCGAGCCAGAGCTTGTAAAAATCGTTGCCGATATCATAGTGGTGGTGGATATTGCTGCGCGATCCGCTCAGGGTGTTGCGCCGTGCGTCGTAGAACGGGGACAACAGCATTCCAATCCTGCTCTGGCTGGCCAGCGGCCATACCCGATAGACCGCTTCGAGAAATTCCAGCAGGTCTCCCTGCACTTCTATGCGCTGGGCCGAGTACAATTCGCCGAAGTAAAGCTCAGGGTCGACAACCAGTTGCAATAGCGCGCCACGGTCGCGAATTAGTACCCGCGCAGCCGCGCTCCCGGTATGATTTGAAATTACCTGTCCGTTCCACAACTCAACCTCTACAGGCGGATTGCCGAAAGCGCGCATCGCTCTCGACACTAGCAGCTTTTCCGTCGCAAAGAACATATTGCCTAAAGTTCGGCGGTGTTCTCTGGCCTGAGCCGGGTAGTTGATTCCGCCGCTTATAGATTTGCTTGATGGCTCGGTCATTTCCTCTCTCATGCTTTTCTCCTTTCAATCATGTCATGCTGCTGCTATCAAACCCTTCTGTCTTTTATCCTGCAGCACATATTGAAATTACAGTAATCACTCATCCTGAAACTTCAACGGAATGAAAATCATATTGCCCTCGCGCTGCACCAGCACCGCAGCGCGCTTGCCGACCTTGTTCAACTCTGCACGAAGTTGCCTGATGCTGGAGACGCGCTGGCTATTGATCGCGATGATGATGTCGCCCGGCTGGATACCAGACTCCGCAGCGACGCCGGAAACCGCTTCGACCAGCACAGACCCATCGGTATGCAACGCGCTCTGCTCAACGCGGCCAAGCTCGCGCAGGGTGAAACCAATATCCCCAGGCTTGGCTGGCTTATCCGGTTCCTTTTTCTGCGCCGTTTGTTTGCTATCCGCCTCGCCCAGCTTGACCGTCATTTCCCGTGCGGCACCGTTACGCCATAACTGGAGTTTTGCACTCGATCCCGGCACGGCTTCGGCGACTGCGCGCGCCAGATCATCCGCGCTGGCCAAGTCCTTGCCATCGAATTTCAGGACGATGTCACCGATATGAAGTCCGGCACGGTCTGCCGGTCCATCTTTTTCAACCGAAGAAATCAGCGCACCGCCCGGCTTTTTCAGTTCGAAAGCTCTGGCGTGCTCCGGACTCACACTCTGTATCGTGACTCCAAGCCTGCCGTGCCTGATCTTGCCATGCTTCAACAATTCATCCTTGACCTTCATCGCAGGGTCGATCGGGATTGCGAAGGACAAGCCCATGTAACCGCCGCTGCGGCTGTAGATCTGCGAGTTGACTCCGACCACTTCGCCTTTCATGTTAAACAGCGGTCCGCCGGAATTGCCCGGATTGATCGGGACATCGGTCTGGATGAACGGAACGATACTCTCCCCCGGCAGGCTGCGCTCCTTGGCCCTGACGATGCCCTGGGAGATGGAATTGGTGAAGCCGAACGGAGAACCGATCGCGGCAACCCATTCCCCCACCTCCAGTTTCGATGAATCGCCGATGCTTACAACCGGCAGATCCTTGGCGGAAATCTTCAGCAGCGCAATATCGTTGCGCCTGTCCGAGCCGATCACCTTGGCCTTGAACTCGCGCTGGTCGGTCAGACGCACAGTCACCTCGTCCGCATCCTCGACGACATGAGCGTTAGTGAGGATATAGCCGTCCGTGCTGATGATGAAACCCGAGCCTAGCGACTGGCTGATAAATTCACGCGGGAATTGGTCCCCAGGCGCAAAACGGCGGAAGAATTCGTAGAAAGGGTCATCCGGTGCAAGTCCCGGGAATCCGGGGAATGGAAGCACTCCGCGAACTTTCCTGATCGTGCTGATATTGATCACGGCGGGTCCTTCCTTTTTGACCATGGCCGTGAAATTGGGCAGCGCGATCGTTGCCGGTTCGTTTCCGAAAGAGGCGCTGACAGCCGCGCCGGGATGTGCAATTGCCGTTAATACGCTTGATTGTTGATGGCAACTGACAAATATTACGGCGATCGTCAATGCAACAATCGTCAGAAATAATCCGAATGAAGGCGTGTTTATACGGAACATCGCCATTCCTTCAGTGCGTCCAGCTCACGCGCAACAGATTCTGCTCAGGGTTATAGTGAAACTCCAGCTTGCCTTGATAGGCATGATGCAGCGCTTCGCCTATGCCGCGGGCGAGATGGATATCCGTGGTGGTCACCAGTGTCGTGTCATCTGTTTTTTCTACCGCCATGATGCGTTTGAGCGGATGTTCTGTCCGTTCGTATTTTTCGTGGTTGTGCACCAGGCGCATGATCTCGTCGTGATGCGAGCGGAAAAACTCGCCCTTCATCGTCAAAAAACCAGCCGGGTAGTGGTCATGGATGCGATGGCAGGCGGGGCAGATCGCCCTATGAGCGTCTGCCGGAGCTTGCAGCCACTGCCAGCGTCCTTGATGATATACCGCACCGCATTGCGAACAGACTGACGGCTCCTTTAACTTTCCCTTGGCCTTGTAGGCATCGTGCACGCGCTCCTGGAAAATCCCGTCGTGCCGGGAAACTTTGCGGAACCCTTCAAAAATAGTTGCCTGATTCATGATGTTTACTCCTTTGAATAATCGTATGGCCGTTTGAATCTTTCACTTGCATTTCACGATTACATTTAATGGCCACACTCGTTACATCCCCATCCCGCCCATCGCCTCGACATTCTCATCTTCCTTGGGCAGCTCCGCGATCATCGCGTCCGTGGTGAGAATAAGGCTGGCTATCGAAGCAGCATTCTGCAATGCACTGCGCGTCACTTTGGTCGGGTCGAGAATGCCCATCTCGATGAGATCGCCGTATGCCTCTGTGGCGGCGTTGTAGCCGAAGCTGCCCTTGCCCTCCAGCACCTTGTTCAGCACCACCGAGGGCTCGCCGCCGGCGTTGGTGACGATCTGGCGCAGCGGTTCTTCCAGCGCGCGCAGCACGATCTTGATGCCGGCGTCTTGTTCGCTGTTGTCGCCTTTCAGCGCGCTGATCTCCGCCCTCGCTCGCAACAATGCCACTCCGCCGCCCGGCAGGATGCCCTCTTCAACCGCAGCGCGGGTCGCATGCATCGCGTCTTCGATGCGGGTTTTTTTTTCTTTCATCCCGGTTTCGGTGGCAGCACCGACCTTGATCACCGCGACCCCGCCGGCGAGCTTGGCGGCGCGCTCCTGCAATTTTTCCTTGTCGTAACTGCTGGTCGCTTCTTCCGCCTGCTGGCGGATCTGCCTGATGCGGCTCTGGATCATCGCGGCATCTCCGGCGCCGCTGATCAGCGTCGTGTCTTCCTTGCCCACTTCCACGCGCTTGGCTTGGCCGAGATCCTTCAGCGTGATCTTTTCCAGCGTGAGGCCGACTTCTTCGGCGACCACCGTGCCGCCGGTCAAAATAGCGATGTCCTCCAGCATGGCGCGGCGGCGATCGCCAAAACCTGGGGATTTAATGGCGACCGTTTTCAACACGCCGCGGATATTGTTGATCACCAGCGTCGCCAGCGCTTCGCCCTCGACATCCTCGGCGATGATCAGCAGCGGCCGTCCGGCCTTGGTGATCTGTTCGAGCAGCGGCAGCAGATCATGGATGTTGCTGATCTTCTTGTCGTGCATAAGGATGTACGGCTCATCCAGCGCCACGATCTGCTTGTCAGGTGTGTTGATGAAGTAAGGCGACAGATAGCCGCGGTCGAACTGCATCCCTTCCACGACTTCCAGTTCATTCTGCAAACTCTTGCCATCTTCGATCGTGATCACGCCTTCCTTGCCGACCTTTTCCATGGCCTGTGCGATGATCTCGCCGACAGCGTTATCGGCATTGGCGGAGATCGCTCCGACCTGGGATATTTCCTTGTTCGTCGTGCACGGCCTGGAAATCTTGCGCAACTGTTCGATGATCGCGGCAACCGCCTGGTCTATGCCGCGCTTCAAGTCCATCGGGTTCATGCCGGCGGCAACGAACTTCATGCCTTCGAGGACGATCGCCTGTGCCAGCACCGTGGCAGTGGTCGTGCCGTCACCCGCCACATCGGAAGTTTTGCTTGCGACCTCCTTCACCATCTGCGCGCCCATGTTCTCGAACTTGTCCTTGAGCTCGATCTCTTTCGCGACGATGACACCTGAGTTGGCCACCAGCGGAGGGCCGTAAGTGCGGTCCAGAATCACATTGCGACCTCTCGGGCCGAGCGTCACCTTGACCGCATCCGCCAGCACATTCACACCCTCAATGATCTTGGCGCGGGCGGCGTCATGGAACAAAACCTGTTTGGCCGACATGAGATCCTCCAGAATGAATGCCGTGCGGTTTGGCCCGGATTTACAGCACGGCTATGATGTCTTCTTCCAGCATCACGATTATTTCCTCGCCCCCGACTTTCACGGTCTGTCCGGCATACTTGCCGAACAGCACCTTGTCGCCAACCTTGACATCAAGCGGGCGCACTTTTCCGTCTTTCAATATTTCTCCCACCCTTGCCGCGACGACTTCATCCCGCTCGGGCTTTCCCGACGCGGCATCCGGAATCAGGATTCCGGATGCGGTTTTATGTGCGCTTTCCTGTCGCCTCACCAGTACGCGATCATGCAAGCGGCGAAGGCGCTTGATGTTTGTTCCCATGATGTAGTGCCCGTACGCAATAACCCCATATTTTGTAGAATGGGCATTTTATGAAATCGGGATCTCTTTGCGCGACGATCCGGGTTTCTTGGGCAAGGTCAGTTCGAGTACGCCGTCGGAATATTTAGCCTGAACCTTGCTTTGATCGACCTCGTCAGCCAAACTGAAACTGCGTGAGGCCATGCCGTAGCTGCGCTCGCTGCGAATCACGCGCTCGCCTTCTTTTTCTTCCTTTTCTTTCTTGACCTCGGCGCTGATGGAGACCCGGTTACCCTCCACAGTCACATGGATGTCATCACGTTTGACACCGGGTATCTCTGCCTTGATCAGATACTGGCCATCCGCTTCCTTCACATCCATCCTGATCTGCGGTTCGATCTCCAGCCCTTCTCGCAAAACAGGGCGCTTCATGAATTTGTCAAGAACATCGTCCATGTCCCAAAACGGGTCGAAACGCGTGAGTAAAGGGTCGAAACGGGCAAGTTCGTTGAATGGGTTAAAACGAGTAATGTTGTTCATTTTATTTCTCCTTAGGTAGTATGGATAAATGGAAATATGCCGGCAAATATCAATTTTTGCGATTGTTGACCAATGCCAAAAATGGGTAATCCGACCTTGTAAAAATAGTTTCCCCCGAAAACCTGATGCCCGGCAAGAAGCCCGGCAACCCGAAAAACAGTTATGGTGATAGTTTGATGTTGGATGCTTGCTTGCCCTTGGGGCCCTGCACCACTTCAAAGCTGATCTTCTGGCCCTCTTTGAGGGATTTGAAGCCGTTCATATTGATAGCGGTATAATGCGCGAACAAATCCTCGCTGCCATCATCGGGAGTAATGAAACCGAATCCCTTCGCATCGTTAAACCATTTGACTATACCGGTTGCCATGATCACCTTCCTTTAATGAAAAGACGGGAAAAGCTCCCGCGTGTCTTGTTATACTTGAAATTATTTATCCTTTGTTTCCAAGTATTCATCGTCGCGGATGGACGGTAATACAAGTTCTTACGTCACCGCGACATTGACCGACTTGGGCTTGGCCTTTGCGGACTTGGCCAGTGTGACGTTGAGTATGCCGTCCTTGAATTCAGCTTTCACGGAGTTTTCATCGGCATCCTCCGGCATCCTGAAGCTGCGCATGAAGCTGCCATAGGAACACTCGACTCGGTGGAACTTCTTGCCCTTCTCTTCCTTTTCCATCTTGCGTTCGCCCTGCGTCGTGAGCATGCCGTCCTGGATGGCAACCTTGACATCCTCTTTCTTCACACCGGGAATTTCGGCTTTGATCACATATGCCTCATCGGTCTCGGTGATGTCTGCAGAAGGCGACCAATCTGCCACTGTCAATGATTCCTGGCTTGATTCGGCGCGGGACGGTGAACGGCTGAAGATACGATTCAATCGATTGGAAACATCTTCCAGCTCCCTGAATGGATCCCATCTAACCAAGTTCATGACAATTCTCCTTTATGAGCGGATTCAAAACAGTCTTCACGCCAGATACAATTCACTTGATCGCATTCGCCGTCGTAGGCGGTAGCGAAGCAGTCGAAATTGCCCTCCTCGGCTTGTATCGTTCTGATCAGCTCGGTTTTTGAAAGGTGCTCGGGTTTGATGCTGTGTGACTTGGCTATGCTGCGTACCTCTTCCATTTTCATGATGTTCTCCTGGTTCAAAGTTTGACTCCGGCAATCTGATTGTTAAGTCCCCTTATGTGAATCGCTCAACCCTGAAAACTGCAATTTATCTGCTGGAATTGTGGCCACGGTGATTGCGAATACAACCAGCTTGCCGTGCTTCCCCATGCGCTTCCGCGATAGTAGCTTCTGCGATGTCTGCGCGGCGCATGCTATGCCCTGTTTTCGTCAGACGTGGCTTCGTTAAAATAGCAGGCGCTCCGCAGGATTCAGAGCGCGCAGGCGGCCTTCAGGAAAAACTTCCACTGCAGATTTGATGGATTCCGACATAACCACCCCCTTGTTCGTGTATGAAAAAAGCCACTCAGGGCGGTCATTATCGCAACGCTGCCTCTGTTGCAATATAGGCGCTGCGCCCAATCAACCATCATGGTTTGATGAATTTTCTTATCGGTGTTTGTCCTATGCCATCAGAACCGGCCTTGATGCTGTTCATGCAAGCCAGTTGATTGGCGAGGAAGCGTCAGGCACGTGTCCGAAATGCCAATCCGCTTGAGGGTTCAAGCAGGGACATCGTGCAAATAAATATCGTGTTTGCCAATGCAGGGCTCATGGCACCGGAAGTCGGCGGTCGGAATGGGAATTCAGAGTGGGAAAGTGGCTGCGCGGCACGAAGATTTGCCGTCTTGCAGACCAATACAACACTGCACTGTTATTACTGCAACAAGCCATGCTGGATCACGTAAAAAGTAAGATCGGCGTTATTCTTCATTTTCATTTTTTCGAGGATATGCGCACGGTAGGTGCTGATCGTTTTGACGCTCAATGACAAGGTTGCGGCGATTTCGGACACTTTTTTACCTGAACCGATCAGCTTCAATACCTGATATTCCCTGTCGCTCAAGGTCGCATGCAATGGTTTGTCCGTGTCGGTATTGATCTCCATCAGCAGTAATTCGGCAACTGCGCGGCTGAAATATTTTTTTCCATTAACCACTTTCCGGACCGCGTCGACCAATTGTTCCGGTGCGACATCTTTTGTCAGGTAGCCAGAAGCGCCCGCCTTCATCAGGCGCACGGCATATTGGTCTTCTGCGTGCATGCTCAGTATCAAAACCTTGGCCCGCTTGTTTTCCCCCAGGATTTGCTTCAGTGTGTCAATCCCGCCTTTCTCTGGCATCGAAATATCGAGCAGCATGACATCCCACTCAATTGTGGGGATTGATTTCAACGCCTCGACTCCGTTGCTAGCCTCGCCCACAACCTCGATGCCTTCCGCCTCTTCCAGAATCCTGCGCAGTCCCTGGCGCACGATGGCATGGTCATCAACGATAAATACCCGGATCACAGTTCATCTCCTCCTGTAAAATGACGTTCGCAGAAATGACACAGGTCATGAATCATTCAGCGCGTATGGCCTGTTATGGGGAAAGAGGAATACTCAGCGACACTTGGCTACCCTTGCCTGGCGTGCTTGCTATCGTGGCTGTCCCGCCTATCATCAGCGCGCGTTCCTTGATACCGAGCAGACCGAAAGATCGTTCTTTGGACGTCGGGTCAAACCCGATGCCATTGTCACTTATTTGCAACTCCAGCAAATCACCTTGCCGCGCAAAATTGATTTCCACCCTGCTTGCCTGAGCGTGTTTCGCCACATTGTTCAGGGATTCCTGAATGATCCGGAACACGGTGACAGATTGTTCTACATTGAGATGGACATCCTCTTCCTGCAAAACAAGCGTGCATTCGATCTCAGTGTCGCGCTGAAATCTTTTTACGTAATCCTTGACTGCCGCAGCCAGCCCAACATCTTCCAGCAGATCTGGGCGCAAATCGGTGACAACCTGGCGCACTGTAAGTATCCCGGCCGACACCAGGTCGGACATATGATCAATCTCGGCTGCAAGTTGCGGCATCCCTTCTGGCAATTTGGACTTGAGCCAGGCGATCCGCATTTTCAGCGCGGCGAGTGTGGCACCCATCTCGTCGTGCAGATTGCGCGCAATCTGCGCCCGCTCCTCCGCCCTGACATTTTCCAGGTAAAGTGCAAGCCGTTGCAGTTCCTTATAGGACTCGGCAAGTTTGTTTTCGGAAAGCTTCAGCTCGGTGACATCCGCCGCAATACCCAGCACGTTGAGCGATCCATCGTCCTGCGACAATGGCCGCTTTACCGTGTGATACCAATATTGCTCGCCATTCTTCATCAGCATTTCGGTCAAGACCAATTCGTGCATGCTTTTGATCACTTCATGGTCCGACGCATGAAACCCTTCAACTTCCTGCGGATTCGGATTGAAATCGCTATTTTTCCTCCCGATCATTTTTTGTATCGCCACACCGTAATAATCCGCTATCGCCCGGTTGGCCAATATGAATCTCCCTTGTTTATCCTTGACGAAAATCATGTTGGGATCCATATCGATAACCTGCCACATCAAGTTTTTTTGCCGCCGTAATTCCTTCTCTGCCAATTTGCGTTTGGTGATGTTCCTCACAACCGCCACGAACAGCCCACTTTCGCCTTCCTCCTGCACGAGCTGCAATTGTGCCTCCACCGGAAATTCCGATCCCCCTTTGCGCCTTGCCATTGTTTCAAAGCGCCGCATCTTCTTATTACCGCTGATCAGAGGGGCAATGAAAGCCCTGCACTCAGGCTCGGGTATCAGCGGCAGGGCATCAAGAGCTGACATCTGGAGCAGTTCTTCCCGGCTATAACCGATGCTGCTGATCGCACCCTTGTTCACATACACAAAACGCAGCGTATCTGGCGCAAAGATGAAGATCATGTCTTGGGTGTTGTCCAGAATATTGCGCAGGCGACGCTCGAATGGGCGAAGCTCCCCTTTAGGTTCCAATGCAGCAAAGGCTTTTATCATGCTTGATCTTTTTACAGGACGGTTAATATTCCAGGATTGTATTCCTGTTTCCGTTCTCGGTAATTCGCAATTTTAACTAAACGACCTGGTCCGAGCTTCATTATAGAGATTGCATTTGAATGGCAGCTTCGTGCAAAAAACGTCCAATTGATCATATTCTGACCTACGGTGAAAGACTGCCCCCCAACAGAAGTTCACTTTTGCCAACAGCAAACAACGCTTTCGATGTTTGGCTTGCCAAGCTGGATATAAGGTTGCATTTCAGATTGTGGGCGGGTGAGCTTTCCATACCAAGCCACACCGGGTTTAACCAAATGGTTACATGCCCAGGTCCCTGATAAGTTCTCTGTTAACAGGGAGTATCCAGCTGAACTTGGTTCGCGCCAAACTGCGTCAGTCGGCTGATCGCCACTCACCGGCGATCGCTCCGACCATCACTCCAGCGCCACCGATCCAATGCGGATCTTTTTGGGATGTGCGATCGTGATGTTCACTGCTTCTCCACTTTTGAAGGATTGCCCATGGCTTTATCCGTAAATAGTCTGATCAGATCAATCGGCATCGGGAACACGATGGTCGTGTTTTTGTCCGCGCCGATCACCGTCAGCGTTTCCAGGTAGCGCAGCTGGATCGCCTGCGGTTCCTGTGCAAGTATCCGTGCTGCCTGGAATAATTTTTCCGACGCCTGCAGCTCCCCTTCGGCATGGATGACTTTTGCGCGCCGTTCGCGTTCCGCCTCAGCCTGACGCGCGATGGCCCGTATCATGGATTCGGTCAAGTCGACCTGTTTGATCTCGACGTTGGCGACCTTGATTCCCCAAGCATCGGTTTGTGCATCCAGCGCTTCCCGGATGTCATTGTTGAGCTTTTCCCGTTCAGACAGCATATCGTCCAATTGATGCTTGCCAAGCACCGACCTCAACATGGTTTGCGCCAATTGGCTGGTGGCATTGAGGAAACTCACCACCTGGATGATCGCTTTTTGCGCGTCTATCACACGGAAATACACCACGGCGCTGACTTTCACTGAAACATTGTCGCGCGAGATCACATCCTGGGTCGGCACCTCCAGCACCACGGTGCGAAGATCCACCCGCACCACCTGCTGGATGCCGGGGATGATGATGACCAGCCCGGGCCCTTTTACCTTCCAGAAGCGCCCCAGCGTAAATACGACGCCGCGCTCGTACTCGCGGAAGATCCGCAAACTGGAAAATGCCAGCAGTACAACCACCAGCACAAAAAAACCGAAACTAAAATCCCAAGTCATACTTGCCTCCTGTTCGCTGTTGCCTGCGGAAATAAATGTTCAATCATTGTGCGCCTCTTTCGGCGCGACATCCAGGGTCAAACCTTCGATGCCGGTGATCCTGACTTTTTGTCCCTTGGCCAAGGATTGCTCGCAGCGGATGCGCCAGATCTCGCCATGCACCCGTGCCAAACCATCCTTGCCATCGAAGTCTTCCAACATCTCACCGGTGCTGCCGAGCAATTCCTCGCGGCCGCTGACCACAGGCCGCAACCTCGCCTTGAGGGCCATGCCGCCCACGAAAAAGATGAACAAGGCGCTGACGATGACAACCGGCACGATCTCCGACCACGAAATGCCGTATCCGGGTATGCCGGTATCGATCAGCATCACCGACCCTATGATGAAGGCAATGACACCGCCTATGCCCACCATCCCGAAGCTGGGCAGGAACAGCTCGGCGATCATGAACGAGAGTCCCAGCACGATGAGTGCCAATCCGGCATAGTTGACGGGCAACATCTGCAGCGCGAACAGCGCGAGCAACAACGAGATCGCACCGACTACCCCCGGCAACACAAATCCTGGGTTGGAAAATTCGAAGAACAGGCCGAATATACCCGCCAGCATCAGCAGATAGGCGATACTCGGGTCGGCAATGACGGCCAATAACCGGCTCCGCCAATCCGGCTCCAAAGTAACGATCTGAACGCCCGCCAGTTCCAGCGTACGATCCATCCCCAGCACATTCACCTTGCGCCTGTCGATTTGCCGGAGCAGGTCGGGCACGTCACGGGCGATCACATCAATGACCTTGAGCTTCAACGCCTCGTCAGCACTCAGGCTCACCGCCTGACGTACTGCCTGCTCCGCCCATTCGATATTGCGGCCGCGCATCTGCGCCAAACTGCGGATATACGCGGCGGCATCATTGATCTGTTTGTGCTCCATCGCGGAACCGGGTATGGGCTGCTCGCCGTCAGTCGGACCTGCTGCTCCACTCTTGTCCTGCCCGCCTTCCTTCTTGCCCTTTTGTGTCTTATCGCCAGACTCCGGCTGACCTCCAATGCCTCCAATGCCGATAGATATCGGGGTTGCGGCACCCAGATTGGTAGCCGGGGCCATCGCGGCGATGTGGCTGGCGTAGAGGATATAGGTGCCCGCACTCGCGGCCCGTGCGCCTTCAGGTGCGACGAAAGCGGCAACGGGGACCGGCGAAGCAATGATCTGCTTGATGACCTGCCGCATGGATGTGTCCAAGCCACCCGGCGTGTCCATCTTTAACACCACCAATCGGGCCTGTTCTGCGGCAGCCAATTTCAGGCTGCGTACCACATAGTCCGCGGTCCCCGGGCTGATCGCCCCATCGACGTCAAGCACGACCACTGTGGGCACAGACGCTGTCGCACCGCCCTGCCAGACCAGCAAGAACAGGCCGAACAATAAAACGCGCATGATGGAATACCGATCCATAACCGCAACTATAGGCGTTTTTATTCTGTCCGCAAGAATTTTTGGAGAGTTACTCTGTTGCCGGATTCGGGAACGACCGCAGCTTTATATTTACGCAGCGAATTACCTGAAGAAATGCATGCCATAGCAGGCCAATTGGCCACTGAATCTGCACTTAAAGCATATTCACCTTAATAACAGTGACCCATCGTGCTGTGGGCTAATTTTCCGGTGTACTATCAACACGTGTTTAAGTGGCACTACGAAAGCGGATTTTTCGGTTAGCAATCAACCGGGTCAACTTCTGTATCGCGACATAAACCAGCAACACCACAACCAGACTCGATAGAAATCCCGCCACCACATCCGCAGGGAAATGCGCGCCCAGACTCATTCTGGAAATTCCGACCCATAACACAAAGAACACACCTGCCACGCGCCATCTGCGGTTCAGGACAGGCCAGAGACTGGCCGTAACCAGCATCGCAAACGATGAATGACCGCTCGGCAGGCTATGATGATATTCCGGTGTGCCAACAATCTGCACGGTGCCCAACGGCAACGCAAGCAGCGGGCGCGGGAAATCCAAATACGGCTTTAACACAGCCAGCAACAAACCATCGAACAGGTAAGCGAAACTGAACACCGCGATCACCGCCATCCAGCGGTTCACCTGAGCACGGTAATGCGCGGCATCCTGCCCGGGCATGTTCACCACAACCAGCGCAAATAATATCAACAAAGCAAGATAGAACGGGAACAGGGTATGGTCTCCCAGACCAGTGCCAAGCAGCATGGCCTTATCAAGCCATGCAAACCGGATGTCATTGATGACGTGAAAAAGCCAGACGTTAGCGCCACCCCAGTCATAGAATATCTCTTTCATGGCAAGCTTCGAGCCTAAGCGCTAAGGGCAAATCCCCACATGGCGAGGCCGCCCGCAGCCGCCACGCCCGCCACGACAAACAACCATTTCTTGCGTGTCAAAACAGTGATGGAAGCCAGAGAAATCGCGATTTGTATCAGCGTCATTGCCTGTGCCAGTTTATGGTGAGGGTGCATCGCATGCTCGCTTTTCTCATTGGCCTTTTCAGATTCGGATTCCAGTGCCTCGGCTTTTAACTTGATGTCCTTCTTGTCATTTTCGTATTTTTCGATCTGCGTCTTGTAATAATCCCGCTTATTGGCAGGCGCCAAATCTGCGGCGAGCTCCATCAAATGCCCCTTGTTACTTTTGGCCTCATAAAAATTCCATTGGTCGGAAGCCTGGGTTTTCTTCAGCACCGCCTCGTTTTTGAACAGCATGGCTTGATTCTGGGTGTCTCCCCCCTGATAACTGACGATTGCGCCTACTGAAGCCAGGATCGCGGTGAAGATCGCGACATATCCCGCAAGACTATCTCCTTCCTGGGCGTGGTGTTCCACTGCGTGGTCGTGTGCACCGTGGACATGGAATTCTTCTGACATATCTCTTCCTTAAGTTGAGGTGAATTACAAATGAAAATTCTACCTTGGGTCCATCCCGCACGGGTAAATCGTTTTCAATCCCCAGCGGCAGCCGCATGGCCAGTGGAAAAACCGCGCAGTCTATATTCAAGCGGTTGTGCGATGCAACTGCCGCTGTGAATTTATCCTGCCGCCTGGAGCCGGTCAGCCTGATTTGTATATGCCCCAGAGGAACATCAAACATCCAATCAGGAAGATAGTCCCGACCCACCAGTTGAACCGGGAGGCCATCCTGACAAGATAGCCGCGCAAGTTGTCTGAATGTTGTTCTTCGCTGAGGCGGAATTGCAGCAGCCCGTGGCCGCCCTTCTTTTCGTGCAGCCTGTTGCATGCGTCTATGCATTCGCCGCAGTTGATGCAACTGTCGTCGATCTTTACATCAGTCGGGTCAATGCCGGTGATGCATGAGGTAGCGCAATAATTGCACTTGGCGCAATCGCCGGAGCGTTCGGCATCGTATTTTACGTGCAGCGCATCCTTGGTCCTGAATATCCGCTGTCCTATCCTGTACAGGCAGATATAGTCGCACCAGAAATAGCGGATCACCGCGATGTCCATCAGGATGAGTATCACAACTACGATATACAGTTGCTGCATGAACCTTGATATCTTGGAAGCCGAGCTGAAAGTGAAGAAAGACCAGACTTCGCCGGGCGGGTAGAAGAACAGGAATGGCACTATACCCAGCAGCAGCGACACGGCAATGAAGCTGAGCGCAAGGACGATCCAGTTGACGGCCTTGTTCTTTGCCTCCGCCACCTTCAGCCCTTCGCTGTCTATGTCGACGTTGGCGCGCTTGCCCAGCAGTTTGTGGGTCAGATTATTCGCCCATTCAGAGACGGTGTTCTGCGGGCATGACCAGCCGCACCAGACCGTGCCTATGGTCATGTAAGTGATGATCGGAGCGGTGGCGATCATGATTCCGAGGCCGAACACGAAAAAGATATTCGACCACCACAACTGACGGCCAAGAATCATGAAACTGGCGCTTGTCAGATCAATCCTGAAAAGCCCGGATGCAGGGATAAGAATGATCAGGATGATTGTCGCGATTTGTACTGCTCTTCTTTTCCAGTGATATTGCGGATGCTGCATATGCTCCACCTTTTGTCCGATTTCCTGGGTTGCCCCGGGCCGATCACAGCACCGGCAAAATGCAGGTTCTATATTCACGGGATTTCATTTCGACTCATAAAGTGACCATCATGACTGACATGATAATCGGTCGTTTCTCGGGATATCACCATATATCCGGGCAGTCCCGCAATGTACATTACCCCGGATGTTTATGATCTCTTCGCAGTTGTTTCTGCCCGCAATATCTCGCACAAGTGACTGTCCTTGGGATCCAGCACGCTGCGTGCAACAGTATCGAACAGCTCCTGTATTTCTTCAAAACTGAAACATGAAAGCAGGCGGTTGGCCATATCAGCCCGCAACGGCACCATGCAGGTTTGCCCATCCGGCAGGACAAGCTTGAATCCGGCCAGTCTTCCCAGCCCGCCTTCCATTTTGGACATCAGTTCCGATTGCTCATCCTGCAGTTGCTCGTAACGCGCCTCCATGGCGTCCACCAGATCATCTGGCAGGTCTTCCGGCACTGCGACTACCAGACCCATATTGTCATCCCGCAACTCGCACACCACTCCCTGCCCCTTGACATACTCCACAAAACGGTCGCGCAGACCGGCATCAAAAAATATATATTCGTTCATGGCATCAGTTCCCTTTAGCAAAGGTCTCCCTTGTGTTCATTGATCAATCAGAGACTGCTGCCGGTCATGATGCCCCGCTCCGGCTCGTATTACAATAGACGCCGATTTCTCACTACTCACCGGAGCCACACCATGTCCAGCCAATCCGACCTGATGATGTTGCGCGACAAGTTGCGCGATTTTGCAAAAGCTCGCGACTGGGATCAGTTTCACTCTCCCAAGAATCTGAGCATGGCTTTGATGGTGGAAGCCGCAGAGTTGATGGAGCATTTTCAGTGGCTCACCGAAAAGGAATCGGGCAATCTTGATGCTGAAAAGAAAGCTGTCGTTGCCGAAGAGTTGGCCGACATCCTGTTGTATCTGGTTAGACTCACGGACAAGTTGGGAGTGGATCTGCTGGAAGCAGCCCTGCACAAGCTGGAGAAAAACGCCGTGAAATATCCGGCGGAACAGGTTCGAGGCAGCGCAAAGAAATATTCGGATTACTGATCGACGCTCTTTCCCTTGGCGATAGATAGCAAACAAATCATCCCGGTTGACAAAAGAACGCTCGTTCTTTACAGTGCAGCACGTTCGTTCTGTACCAAGGCTGATATGACCGATTCCAATTCTCATGACTTCAAACCAAAAGACACGGAGTATCTTGTCAAACTCCAGGATTATTACGCAGACTGGAAGAGCATCCCCTCTTACGCGAAGCTCTGCGAGGTGTTCGGCATCGCTTCCAAATCCTGGGTAAAAGCCATCCTGACCCGCTTGAGTGCAGCCGGCTTCATCGAGCGCACCCCTGATGGCGCCTGGATTCCATCCCGCCAATTCTTCGCACGCCCATTGGCCGAATCCTCCGTTCAGGCAGGTATGCCGGTTTCAGTAACTGCGACCCAGGGCGAGTATTTCATCATCGACGAGATGCTGATCGACACACCCTCGGAGACCACACTTATTCCGATCAAAGGTGATTCGATGATCGAGGCAGGTATCTATGATGGTGATGTCGCTGTGGTGGAAAAACGCAATCTTGCCAATGTGGGTGACATCGTGGTGGCCATCGTGGACAACGAGTTCACGCTGAAGACTTTGGATAAGGAACGCGGCAAGTACATCCTGCGTCCCGCCAACCAGGCTTATCCGATCATCCGTCCGCAGGGCACCCTGGAGATTTTCGGTGTATTAGTTGGTTTGATCCGCAAGTACAAAAAGTAATCCAATAACACCCCCTCAATTTTTCGGTAGTTGCGCACTGCCAATCAAGACAAGTCTGAGCTTTCGGCCGGATTTATGGGAAATCCGCCGGTTAACATATAGCTAATAGTTATATTATTGTAACGAATAAGTATTTCACAGGCATAAACAATACCTCTAGACTGCGCTTCAACAAGTTGGATGAAACGACTTTATTGACCTGATGTTTGTGATACAGAAAGGAAGGCGGTCTATGTTTAAGCTGATCAAGAATGGACACATCGTGGCTGATGAATGGAAGACACTTGCTCTCGCAGAGGGCGAAACCCCGCATGAAGTCAGACTTCCGGTCGGGCCGGTACTGGTGCCGTTATCGGTATGGCAAGCACGCCGCGCCGAACTGATAAACCGCGAATATGAACATGGTTGGCCTCTCGGCATCTGGCTGGCCGCCGAAGAAGATGCCGATGCAATCAAGCAGGACATTGAGGACTTCACCGTGATCGCCGTGGAATTTGATAAATTCACCGATGGCAAGAGCTACTCGACTGCCCGCCTGTTGCGCGAGCGTTATGGTTACCGGGGTGAATTGCGCGCCATCGGTGATGTGCCTCACGAAAGGTTGACCTACCAGCACCAAGTCGGCTTTGATGCTTTCGCCGTCCGTGCCAACCAGACATTCGGGACTATCCTGTCAGGGTTGTTCGACTTCAATGCGACCAACCGGCCTGAGACCGAATTGAAACACGCTACTTTCGCAGGATAAATGCTACTTTCGCTTTCCCAATGGGGAATCCGCTTGTACTCTCAATCAATCAGGTCACCCAGGTCAAATTATAACTGGGCCATGGTAATCATCATCGACATTGCCCAGTGTGGCGCTGGAAGAAATATTCGCCAGTTGCCGCTCATGGTCTGATTGAACTTGCAGCAAAGTCAGAACGCAGTCCCCGAGGCTATTATATTCTTCATGGCCGGTGCCAAATTGCTCGGTCTCGGAATAGAAGAATTGACAACGGTAATGATCGACAGCCACTTTACACACCACGAATTGCGCACCGCGCTCAGCCCAGTAAATCGTAGGGCATAAGGTTAGCTCATCAGAACCTACATCGAGCTGCAGTTCGCTGTCTGCCAATTGCATGGGTACCAGCTTGCCATAACGTTCGAACAAAGAGGCGGAGACAAGCTTTTGTTCGGCTTCGGTGAAATCAGGGATGGTAGTGTTCATGGGACGGCTTCCAAGCCGAATAGGCTGGCTACTGACGTTGCCGTAATTGGCGACATTCCTCCCCCTCCCTCAATTCCTCCCCCACGGGGAGAGGGAAGGCAAGTCCTTCTCCCTCCAGAGGAAGGGGAAATTCAAGTTTATGTTTGTGCCCAAGGCAGGCCTTCAAAGCGCCATCCGTTGTGGGAATTTCGGTGATGTCCTTCATCCAGGTCACCCTCAAAACCGTGCAGCACATTGTACACTTCAGTAAGTCCGGCTTTTTCCAGAGCCAATCCGGCATCAATCGAGCGGCGGCCGGAGCGGCAGATCAGCACCACGGGGCGGTTCGCACTGGCTGCTTTTTTTACGTGTGAAACGAAATGGGGGTTGATGTCCCATTCCGGACCGTCGACCCAAGGGATCAGGATAGAACCTTTGGGGTGACCGACAAACATATGTTCCATCTCGCTACGCACGTCGATGAATACCGCCTCGGGATTGGCTTGCAGAAATTCATAAGTCTGCTTGGGTGTCATGTGTTGCATGGTGTGCTCCTAAAACCGGATTTATCTGGATCAGGCAAGGTGTGATGATAGTACCGGACACATGTACCAGTCTAGCGGAGAATAGACGCTGGGGACAACCCTTCGCTCGCACTATGAAGTGCTCGAAACGAGTTGACTACTTTTTCTGTTCGGCGATTTTCTGCAACCTTTCCGGCTGAATGACGTGGCCGTCCAAGCCGGCTTCTTTCAGACTGCCGCCGTAGGCCACCGTCATCAGTTGCGAGTAGTACACCACCGGCATGGCCAGCTTGGTGCCCTTCTTTTTATTGATCTCGGACTGGTAAATCTCGACATTGGCCTGGCACAACTGGCAAGGCGTGACGATCATCTCGGCGTCGTGGTCATAGGCCGATTCGACGATGTCGCGGATCTGCTTCTGCGACTTTTCCGGCTCGGAAAAAGCCAGCGCGCCTCCGCAACAGGTCACTTTCTGTTCATAGCCGGTGGCCGGCTCTGCACCGACTATTTCAATCATCTTGTCCAGATACTGCGGGTTCTCGAAGGATTCTCCGTCTATGCCGAACGGACGATTGGTCTGGCAGCCGACATATCCCGCAATCTTCATGCCTTCCAGCGGTTTAACGACAGGTTCTTTCATACCCTCGAAGCCGATATCTTCAACCAGCACCTCGACCATGTGGCGCGCCTTGACCGTACCCTTGAAATTGAGTCCCGCTTCCTTGAGCGCTTCGTTGGTCTCGGCCATCAGGCTATCGAACTCATGCAGTTTTTCGGTGGTTTCGCGGGTGGACAGCCAGCAGGCCGGACAACCGGAAACCAGATCCTGTCCCGGCAGATGCTGCTCGGCCAGCGCCAGATTACGTGCATTGAGCACCAGACGCGACAACTGGCCGCCCTCGCCGTAACCGATGGAAGCACTGCAACAGTTCCAGTCGGGAATCTCGTTGAGCTGGATGTCCAGCTTGTCGCACATCATGTTGATGGAGGTGACAAAGTTGGACGCCGATGCACCTTTCTGTGAGGAACAACCGGGGTAGAACGCATAATTCTTTTTGGCCATTTTGTTAATCTCCTTCTATCAGGAACTGAAACCCTGCCTGCGGTCTTCGATTTTCTTCGCCTTGGCAAGCATTTTCTTGATGCCGTCGGTGTCCTTGCATTTGTGTCCGCCAATCATTTCCATCGGGTTCAGCCGTTTTGCCTTCAACAGTCTGATCGCGATTCCCTGCATGCCCAGCGCGTTCTTGATGCCCTGCACAAAACCGTCCTTGAAATACACTGCCAACGAGAACTTGAGTTCGTTGACCCGCCCGGTCTTGACCAGATTCTTCCAGAACAATACGTTCAGCTCGCGGGTCGGCTGGCCTTTAGGCGCGATGTCCAGTCTGTGGGCGTAATGCGCCAGACCGTGCATGATGTGAGTGATCGGCAGTTTCCTCGGGCAGCGGACGATGCAGTTATAGCAGGAGGTGCACATCCACACGGAATCGGAACTCAGCACTTCATCGCGTTTGCCGGCCATGATCATCCTGAATATCTTCTGCGGCGAATGCTCCCAGTGCGGTCCGAGCGGACAGGAACCGGCACACACGCCGCATTGCATGCACATCTTGACCCACTCGCCATCCTCGACGCGATCCTCGACTTCCATGAGGAAATTCTTTCCGTAATGCGCGACGGCTTTTTGATTCAGTTCGCTCATAGCACCTACTCCTTAGCCAAAGCCTTTCATTGGTGACGGCCCCATCTTAACCAGTTGCGCGACATAGTCGTTGATGAAACCGGCGACACGGGCATTGTCGGTGATGGCCACTTCATAGGTGGCGACACGCTCGGGTTCCAATCCCAATTGGGTCAGCGTATCGCCGATCTTGCTCATCCGATAGTGGGCCAGCTCCGATCCCTTGACGAAATGGCACTGGTAGTCGTCTCCCTTCTTGCAGCCCATCATCATTACGCCGTCATAACCCGAGTTGAGCGCATCGGTGATCCAGATGGTGTTCACCGATCCGAGGCAGCGTACCGGAATGACCCGCACGAAGGCCGAATAGACAATGCGCGACAAGCCCGCCATGTCGAGTGCCGGATAGGCATCGTTCTCGCAGGCCAGAATCAGAACGCGCGGTTTCTCCGAGAACTCATCCGGTATCTCCACTGCCTTGAGCTGGTTGCCGACCGTGTCCACCGAATAATTCTCGAACGAAATCACCCGAACCGGGCAGGCACCCATGCAGGTGCCGCAGCGGCGGCAACGCTGTTCGTTGAACACCGGGAAACGCCGCTCGTCCTCGTCGATCGCACCGAATGGGCATTCCACCGTGCAGCGTTTGCACTGGGTGCAGCCTTCCATGCGCACGATAGGAAATGAAAGATCGCCGGAACGCGGATGGGCAGCACGCCCGAGGCTGGCATTCTCGACTGCCTGTATCGCCTTGAGCGCGGCGCCGGTGGCATCCTCTGTCGCCTGCAGCATGTCCATCGGGCGGCGTACCGGCCCAGCGGTATAAACGCCGGTGCGCTGCGTCTCATAGGGAAAGCAGATGAAATGCGAATCGGCAAAACCGTATTTGAGCTTGGGCACATCCGGCCCCTGCCGGTATGTCAGATTCAAAATGGAAATATTTTTCAGCTCGGATTTCTGCTGCTTCGCAACTTCCGATCCGCCATCGGCTTCTTTGCTGAGCTTGTCCCATGTCACGACATCCACTCCGGCACTCGGCACTTGCCCGGTTGCCAGCACGACCAGATCGGCTTCGAGAATGGCATCTGCATCGAGTATCAGATCCTTGTAGTTCACCTTGCAACCGCCACCTGATGACTCAACTCCGCTGGCCTTGCCCTTGGTGAAGATGACGCCCTTGTGCTGCGCGCTGCGGTAAAAGTCCTCGCCCATGCCCGGCACGCGCAGATCGTCGTACAACACCTCGGCATTCACCTCGGGATTGGCATCCTTGAAATACATCGCCTGCTTGATGCTGGTGGCGCAGCAGTGGCCGGAACAATAGGCGAGATGCTTGCCGCTGTCGTCGCGCTGACCCGCACATTGCAGGAACACCACGGATTTGATCTCCTTGCCGTCGGCGCGCTTGAGCACACCGCCGTTCGCAGCTTGCGCCAATGCCTCAAGACCGGCTTGGTCCACGACATTGGCCTGGCCACCGCCCAGCTCGGGCAATTTGGCGATGTCGTAAGTGGTGAAGCCGGTCGCCTGAACGATCGCACCGACCGCCACTTCAGTGATCGCGCCCGACTCCTGCGCCAGCTTGACCGCGAAGCGCCCCGGCGCGCCGGATGTTTCAGCGACAGTCGAATTCAGATGTATCTTGATCAGCGGATGCGAACTCACTTTGGCGGCCAGCCCGGCAATGCCGGTGTCCTGCGGTTCCGCATAAGGCGTTTTGAACGGCACCCGCTTCCACAGCTTGTTTGCCCAACCGCCAAGCTGCGTCTGTTTCTCGACCAGGATCACTTCGTAACCGGTCTCCGCGGCCTCGTATGCGGCGGTCAGCCCGGACATGCCGCCACCGACAACCAGGATGTTTTTCAGTTGCGTGTGATTCGGATTGCCCTCGGGCATCTTGACCTTTTTCAGTTCGGCACAGCCCATGCGCACGTAATCGTCGGCCATCTCCTGGCGCACTTCGTCATGCTCGCTGCCTTCTGCAACCACCCAGACGACACCTTCGCGCAGATTGGCGCGGGTCATTGCCACCATCGGAAAATGAAAGGCTTCGGTCTTGGCGCGGCGCGAACAGGCCGCGATGCAGATATGCGTGACAGCTTCCTTCTCGATGTCGTCACGGATCATCTGCACGCCTTCGTTGTTACACAGGAAGTCGTGCTCCCGCACCAGCGCCATCTTACCTTCCTTCTGCGCGATCTTGCTCAACTGCGCAATATCCAGCTTGTCGCCCAAGCCGCAGCCCGAGCAGATATACGCGGCTGTTTTCATTTCGCTCATGTTCGCCTCCCCTCGGCAGCAGCAGTCTTGTGCACCACCTGTATCGCGCGCAATGCCGCCGCTGTGGCGCTCTGGACCGAGCGGTTCACGTCGAGTGGACTGGTCGCGGCACCCGCACCGAAGATGCCCTCGTCCCCCATCGGGAGATTTGAACCTTCGATGAATCCAGACGAATCGAGCAGCATATCGTCCGGCAACCTGATGCCGTTGGTCTCGGGCTCCATGCCGATAGCCAGCACCACCAGATCATGAGTCGTGGCATAGCGGTGATAGCCCTCGGTGTCCACGCCATGCAACACCGGGTTACCATCCTTGTCCTCGACGATGTTGGCGACCTTGGATTTGACGAAGCTGACCGTCGGGTCCTGCTGCACTTTCAGATAAAAATCTTCGAGGCGGTCTATCACGCGGATATCGATGTAGTAAATCGTCGATTTTGCGGATTCGCCGTAAGCTTCGCGCACATAATGCGTCTGCTTGAGCGAGGCCATGCAGCAGATGCGCGAGCAATGGCGCAGATGGTTCTCGTCACGCGAACCGGCACACTGGATGAAGGCGATGTTCTTCGCTTCTTTGCCGTCGGAAGGACGCAGCAACTTGCCCCCGGTCGGACCATGGGGGTTGGCAAATCTCTCGAATTCCACGCTGGTGATCACGTTGGCAAAACGGTCGTATCCATACGGCTGTATCTTGGCCGCATCGTAAGGCTTCCAACCGGTCGCCCAGACGATTGCACCCGCCCTGATCTCGACGTTTTCCTCCTGCATGTCGAGGTCGACAGCATCATATTTGCAAGCAGCTTTGGCTTTATCCGCATCCGCAGTACCGATGATGGAAGGGTCAAGCACATAGTGCATGGGGTACGCCATGTTATGTGGCAGGTAAGCAGCCTTGGTCTTGGCCAAGCCATATTCGTAGGGGTTGTCTATCTCCGCCTCGACAGCAGTGGCACAGTCGCCGCAGGCGGTGCAGTTGGTGTTGACATAGCGAGGGGAGAGTTTCAATTGCACCGTATAGTCACCACGCTGCCCGGTCACGCTAACCACTTCTGTCATCGTCATCACACGGACATTGCGGTTGCCCTTCAGGCGGCGGAGATTGATCTCCAGCCCGCAGGTGGGATGACACATCTTGGGAAAGTAGCGGTAAAGCAACGCGGTGCGTCCGCCCAGCGTGGCATTACGCTCGACGAGGATCACCTGTTTGCCGCATTCGGCGGCTTCCAGCGCCGCTGTCATACCGCCTATCCCGCCTCCCACGACCAGTATGGTCTGGTTGGTTGCAATTGAAGTCGTCACGCGAACCTCCTTTGGAATGTGCTGTGCCGATGAAACTGAATTGTACAGCTTCAGTACACCATCAATATTTCAGTGTGTGAATCTCAAAAGTCATATCGGCCAGATCGCCCAATATCCAGGTGTATGCCTCATCCGCGTTGGGCGCGCCTATGCCGGAAACCGAACCCGGGTTGACCAGCAAAGTCTGTCCGCCCTTGATGTTGGGTTGACGGATGATCTCGGCGATATGGCTGTGGCCGCAACAAACCAGGTCATAATCCCCGGTGCAAGCCATGCCTCGGCCATAGTGGGGGAAGTGGGTTGCGAAGATGCGCCGGCCGCCGAGTTTCAATTCGGCATCCTGCCCGTGGTAAGTGAGCAAACCACCGGATTTCGCCATCATTTTATGCATAGCCATCGCATCGCCGAGATTGTTTCCATGTACTATGTGTAGTGGCACACCGAGTTTCATGGCTGCGCGCAGCGTGTTCGCACCAATCAGATCGCCGCAATGAATGACAGCTTGTGCGCCAGTCTCCTGTGCTTGCCGTACAGCGGCGGAGAGCGGCTCTGCACGATCATGACTGTCGGAAACAATGCAGATTCTCATTGCCGGGCCGTCGCGTTCCAGGAACACTGAGTTCTGATCATCATGATCAATTTATAATATTTCACCAATGCTTTTAACGGTTTCATTAAACCCATTGGGCAGTTTTAGTGTCTATAACTATTGTGGGGAGGGTATATATAACCCGAATGAGGGGTATAATCCCAAATTATGTCAGTTTGAGGAAGAGCACCGACTGCCTGCTTTATTTATAAGCAAGTATGTTCAATCCCCTGATGGATTAATTGACGGCCAGAGCCCGTTTGGATGAGCCTTCAATCCAAGTCGGTGTTATTCAAAACATAACTCTTGTTGAGCATTAATTATGAGCAAGAAAACAAGTTTCGTTAAGAATCCACCCCCGGCGGACTATTCATGGGAGAAAGGTTCTGGCTTTACCCCACCAGTGATGGATGGTGGTATTGCGATGCACAAAATAATCGTGCCACCTGTCTCTCAAGCAGGTCATTTTAAACCCCTCTTCGAGGAGTTGCTCGGGAATCTCATTGATGCTGTAAACGCAAACGCCGGGATTATCAGGTTACTTTCCCCGCATGGCACAACCCTGCAACTGATCAGTTCAGTCGGTTTGTCTGCAGAACTGCTGGAAGCCGTAAGTGCCGTCGATTCAAATTGCGACACATGTTGCAAAGCATTCAACGTGCGTGGTATTCATTCGGCCAACCTTCGCTCATGCAAGTCACCGCTGGATTGCTGCTATGCCGGCTGCAAGATTCAATCTTTGATGACCGCCACAATCGAAAGCCATGCAACACCGAAAAATCCCACCGGAGCAGTCACGCTTTTTTTTAACGAAGCACAAGATCCATTTGAGCGCATTTCCAAAACTGTTTTGGCCTTCTCCCGCATGCTTAGCGCGATCATCGAGCATACCAAATCAAATCGAGATGCCAAACGCGTCGATTTGCTCGCCGAACGGCAGGCTATCGCCAACGAGATCCATGACTCATTGGCACAAACTTTGGTATATACACGGATGCGTACAAGTTTGTTACTAGAATCCATACGAACGGGAAATGAAATCATGGTCACCAAATATGCTCACGATGTTGATGAAGCTTTGGAAAGCAGCCAAAAGACCGTTCGAGAACTGATCACGAATTTTCGTTGCGCGATGGACCCGGCCGGTCTTTTGCATGCCCTGAAAACCTTGACCAATCAATTTTGTCATCGCAACGAGATAACATTAGAATACATCAACCGGATAGCCAATCTGGAATTGCCGCTTGAGTACGAAATACAGGTGTTCCACATCGTGCAGGAAGCACTGGCCAATATTGCCGTCCATTCTGGGGCAAGCCATGCCCGTCTGTGTGTGGAGTATTCCGGCAATTATTATGTCTTTACCATCGAGGATAACGGTAGCGGCGGATGTACTTTTACGCCGGTAGAAGGACACTATGGGATGATGATCATGCGTGAGCGCGCACAACGCATCGGCGGCGAAATAAAAGTTGAAAGTTCAAATGGATTTGGCACGCGCGTTCAATTGTTTTTCCCTGAGCCGGGGTCGGATTGGAGAGCAGTTAATGAGTGAAAAATTGAAAGTTGTTTTGGTAGACGACCAAAGCCTGTGCAGGAGCGGATTAAGTGAACTGCTCGCCAACTGTTACGGCTTTTCAGTCTTGGGTGCAACCGGAAGTGTCGAGGGTTTGCGCGAATTATTGGGCCATCAACCCGATCTTTTGATAATGGATTTGCGCATGAAACCGATGGATGGCTTGTCCATGCTCGAGCAAATTCGTAAGGAAGGCTGTACTACACCCGCGGTCGTATTGACCATGAGCGATTCTGAAACAGATCTATCAAATGCCATACGCGCCGGCGTGCGCGGCTATCTGCTGAAAGATATGGCGCCCGAAGATGTAGTCGATGCCATCAGGCGAGTAGCCGCAGGCGAACTAGTGGTCGCTCCCACCATGACGATCAAAATGATCGAGATGCTGCGCGGCGACCAACCGGATGAAGAACCCAAACATTCCCTCAAACTGCTCACAGACCGTGAGCGCGAAATACTGCAACTGCTATCGCGCGGAGAAAGCAACAAAGCTATCGCTCAAACACTTTCGATCAGCTATGACACTGTAAAGCAGCACGTGCGCCATATACTGACCAAACTCAACTTGTCTTCAAGGGTGAAAGCCGCGGTGCTGTTTACCGTCGAACAACAGACGCAAAGCAGCGAAGAAAGGTAGAGCGGCGCTAAAGCCGCGGCCATCAGCTAAAACAAATCTCCATCTTGGCCTGGACTGACAGTATTGGTCTGTCTGGCTCGTTGAAATTGCCACAAATATTGTTCCAGAAATGCCGCTTGATGCGGCCTTTTACATTTACAACGATAGCTTTCTTGCAATTATGACAACCTGACCGAGTAAATCACGGGGACGATGCTTTCAGAAAATCTACACCTTCCAATGTCCTAGTGCCTCTGGCCAATTGCAATAATTTGTTGAAAGTCCCCGTCTTGTGAACAACCAGTTCCATCGTGGCAATTTGATTGAAACGTGATGATTCAGCATGAAGTTGCTGTTCCTGATCGTGTTTAACAAGCAAATAATAATTTCCCTTGACCTGCATAAGTGATTCAACACTGTCTACCGAATGGCAGGGTGCTTCGCTATATAGGGCCAGCTCTCTCGCCACTTCGGGCATTTGATATACATAGATCGGCATAGCAGATTGCTTACCAAATAATTTGGCAGCATTATAAGCAACGCTGTATTGCATAAAGGTTAAAGCAGTTAACAACGTCAGAAATATGTACAACAGATTGATTGTGAAGACAGAGTAAATGAGGATGCGGAAATTCAGCGGCGCTGCTCTCGTTGAGTAGAAATAATACATCATCCCGATCAATATCAAGACTATCGTCACTAGCAGTGTGAAATTCATCACATAGATACCCAGTGAGATCGTTATCAGAGAGAGCAGGAATATCAAACCCATCTGTGCAATAAACAAAGGACGGCTGATGTTCGATTTATTTAAATACCCTGCACAGAGAATGGCCGCAAAAGGAAAGATTATATCTATGTAGTAATCAAACTGGAAACTGGTAGCACTGAACATTAAAAATGTACAAGAAAACGCCCCACTCAAGAAAATGAAAGCTTCGCGTTCGGATGCAGCGGCATTAGCAAACGCTTTGAAACGAGCTTTGATTGCCGCGAAAAAAACTATAGTCCACGGTAAAAATGCCCATAGAAATACCAGGACAAAATAAAACGGATGGCCATTGTGGTTTTGTATTGGCCCGGTATTGAAAAAGCGTCCGAATTGACTGTCCCAGAAAAAGAATCTGAAACTGGAAATCGGGTGTCCTGCCCCTGCACTTTCCGCATGTTGATTGAACTGCAAGTGCAATGCAATCAGCTCCGGCGCGATTAACAACAAAGACAAAACCAGTGCGGTCAACCACTTGATGCTGACAAGTTTCGACCAATGCTTTTGGTACAACCACAAAAAGACCAGGCCGCTGGAAATCGTGATCAGGGTAAAAATTCCTTTGGTCATGATCGCCATGGCGGTAAACAAAGCGCCCAGCACCAGGTATTTGACACGAAATTGTGCGTCATATCGCAACCAGTAATAGCAGGCCGGCATGATTTGCCCGATCAGATAAGTTTCCGCTTTGACTTCGATACTCGCATCCATCAGATTGAAAATGGATACGTAAATCAATACAGCCAGCACTGCAGTCTGCTTGCCGTAAAACATCCTGGCCAGGCGATACGTGTAATATGCACCGATAATGTGGAAGATGAAGCCCGGCAAGATGTAAGTTAACGCGCTAATCCCGCCAAATTTGAAAAATATTGCGGTGATCCAAAACGGCAGATGGGGTTTGTCCAGCCAATCATGGCCATCCAGCACCAGGCTAGCCCAGTCATGGCTCAAAACAATATGTTGCGCAATCGACGCGTAGGTGATCGCGTCTCCGCTATTGATGATGGGTGAAAACATCGCTGCGGCATTGATCAACACCGTGATGAATGCAGCCCATTGGAGATGCTTCTGAAAATTCATAACTAGCGAAAAAAATTAAATTGAAGAAAATGAAAAAGAAAAAGAGGCTAGGCATTCAGCCTAACCCCTTGATTTTTTGGTAGGCACGATTGGACTCGAACCAACGACCCCTTGAATGTCGATTCGTCGACTGTTTCATAATACATTGTTTATATTTCTTTTATTAATTACCCCACATCCCCTTCAACCACTGTTTTTCAATGTGTTTTACACCCCAGTTCCTTCAAAGTTCCTTCAATGAAGCCACTTTGGATGAGTCTTTTTATTCTAGCATGAGCCGCCGTCGCCCAGGCCACCCACAGAAATTTTCTCACTTCCCAGTCGCTCGCAACAATCGGCTTTCGCAAAGCGGTCATAACAATCGTTGTATTTGACAGTCTGCTTTGCTACTGAAAGCAGTCATAGAAACGTGTGTTAATTAATCAGCCTGACTGACTCTCATCCCTAATGATCATTCGAGGTTCCACATAACGGACATCGCACTTGAGTTTTGGATAACTCGCAGATTCGGACAAAAAAACGAACACCGTTAATAATATCAGCGAAGCACTAACAGAATTATCCCAAATAAGCGGCGATCACACGTTCGTTCTGATGCAATTCGGCTGGCGTTCCCTCCACAGCGATGCAGCCATGCTCCATCACATAGGCATAGTCCGCCACTTCCAATGCGCTCTTGGCGAATTGCTCGACCAATAGCAAGGTAATGCCCGTTTCTTTGAGGTGACGGATGGTGCTGAACACTTCCTGAATAATAACCGGTGCAAGACCCATGGATGGCTCGTCCAGCAGGATAACTTTAGGATTGGCCATCAACGCACGTCCGATGGCCAGCATCTGTTGCTCACCGCCTGACAGCGTGCCAGCGGCTTGTAGCCTGCGTTCGCGCAGACGCGGGAACAGCTCGTAGATCCGTTCCAGGTCAGGCGCGGCCTTGCTGCGAAAACCAAAGAACATCGGCAAGTGATTGTAGGCGCCGAGCAACAGGTTGTCCTCGACCGACAGGGGGCCAAATACTTTTCTGCCTTCCGGCGCATGGGCGAGGCCAAGCCTAGCGATACGCGATGCACCCAAGCCCTGCACCGGTTTCCCATCAAGCAGGACACGACCTTCAGTCGGCCTGATCAGGCCCGAGATGGCGCGCATCAAGGTGGTCTTGCCGGCGCCGTTGGCGCCGATAAGCGCTACCACAGTGCCTTGTTTCACATGCAGTGAAGTACCAACCAGCACTTCGCTGGCGCCATAGCCCGCATGCAGATTTTCGACCTGGAGCATCTCCGCCCGATTCCTTTCTTTACACAGGAAGGTGGGTCGGGTTCGGCATATCCGTCTCACTTGCGACCCCGAGATAGGCCTTGATCACTTTGGGGTCACGCTTCACTTCATCAGGCGTGCCTGCGGCGATCACCCGTCCACCATCGATCGCTGTCACCACATCGCATACTTCACTGACCACATCCATATGGTGCTCGATCAGAATGATGGTGATGCCGCGCTGGCTGATGGTCTTGATGATAGCTATCAGATTATTCACATCCGGATGAGCCAGACCGGCTGCTGGTTCATCGAGGATCAAAAGTTCTGGCTTGCGGGCCAGTGCCCGGGCAATTTCCAGGAGATGCTGCGAACCATAGGTCAGATCTTTGGCGCGAGTTCGACCTTGTTCCTTCAGACCAACCAATTCCAGCAAGGCCAGAGCATCGGCCTGCGCGCGTTTTTCTTCGGCTTTGGCCAAGCCCAGCAATACCAGCAGTAGCGGGCTGCCGTATGCCCCCTTCATCGCCAGCATGACGTTATCCAGCGCAGATAATTCGCCGAACAACTGCAAATTCTGGAAGGTGCGCGCCACACCGGTTTGTGCCACTTTGTACAGACTGCCCTTGGGCAAAACTTTGCCTTGCAGCAAGGATTCGCCCACGGTCGGCTCATACAGACCGGAGACGACATTCACCAAGGTGCTTTTGCCCGATCCGTTCGGGCCGATCAGGCCGTGGACCTGACCGGAGCGTACCGTCATGCTGATTCCATCGACAGCTTTGACGCCGCCAAAGTAGCGTTTCAAATTTTGTAATTCAAGCAGTACGCTGCCATCGGAGTGCTTGGTCGGCAGCACATCATCCAGCTCTGCGGCGGGCGGCAATAAGGGCGGATCGATACGGAGCAAGCGGGTCAGGTAACGTGCGGCGAATCCCATGATGCCATCGGGCAAGCCCACCACTATCGAGAACAGCATCAACGCGAAAATCGCCTTGCGCCAGTTCTCGGTGTTTTCCACCAGATAGCCGCCCACTACCAAGATACCCATCGCAATGACAGGCGCGAGCGCCTGAAATGGCTGAGTGGTTTTTTTCATCCGGCCACGCACGCCTGCGATTATTGCCACCAACAAGCCGAGTGCGGAAATGATCTCGAACAGCAGGCGATTGGACAACAGGTTAGGTAACAAAACGATCAGCGACGCGCCGAAGAACGCACCCCACAGGCTCTTGCGTCCGCCCAGCACTACGCCCAGCAGCAGGATGACCATCAGGTCGTAAGTAAAACTTTGTGGTTGCAGATACTGGAAATTGAACGCATACAGTCCACCCGCCAAACCGCCGAGCGACGAGCCCAGCGCAAAGCCCGCGATCTTGTGGCGGTAGGTGCCGACACCCATTGCATCGGTAGCGATCGGGCTGTCACGCAAGGCTTCGAAAGCGCGCCCCCATTGAGAATCGAGCAGATTGCGCATTGCCATCCACACCAGTGCGAGCAAGATTAGGCACAACCAATAAAAGCCCTGCGCATTGAGCGAATGACCAAACAAAGCAGGGCGGCTCAGAGACAGACCCTGCGCGCCATGGGTCAGTTTGTCCCATTCGTTGAGCATTGTAGTGCTGAGCGCAGTGAAGCTCAGCGTCGCCAGCGCGAACTGGGGTCCTTCCAGGCGTAACGCTGGGAAAGCCAGCAGGCCACCCAAGGCCAAGCCGATCAGCATGCTCATCGTGAGAGCCGCCAACATACCGAAGCCAAGCAGTGTGACGCTCAACCCCGCTGCATAAGCGCCGAGTCCGAGGAATGCGGCTTGGGCGAGATTCACTTGGCCGAGGTAGCCTACCGTCACATCCAGGCCGATCAGCAGTATCCCGTAGATCGCTAGCAGCGTGAGCAAACCCAGGGCGTAGGAATTGTTCACCGTCAGCGGGATCATGGCGAGCAGCGCCAGTACGATGAGTTCGGCACCGCGCAACATTAACAATCGCTTCAGCATGGCCAGCCTCTAAACCCTGCGGATGCTGGCTTTGCCGAACACGCCGTTGGGACGTACCGCCAGCGCAAGGATCAACAGCACCAGCCCAGGCGCTTCACGCCAGCCGCTGCCTACATAAAAACTGGTCAGACTTTCCAGTGCGCCAAGAATAATGCCGATCACCACCACGCCGAAGCCGGACTCCAGACCGGCTACCACGGCTACCGAAAAGGCCTTCAGAATGAGTGCAGACGCCATGGTCGGACCGACGGTGGTGATCGGCGAAACGAGTATCCCGGCCATCGCCGCCACCATCCCCGACAAGCCATACGAAAGCATGATGGTATGCGTGGCCGAGACACCCATCAACTCCGCCGCATCGCGGTCTGCCGATACGGCTTCGAAAGCCTTTCCAATTAACGTCTTACGCTTGAACAATTCTATCGCGCCCATCACCGTGAATACCCCTATGGCCACGGAAATCTCCAAGGGTGTGATGTCGATGCCGAAGAAATGTAACGCATCGGAAGAAATCGGCGAGGGGAATGGGCGATCATCGCGCCCCCAGATGTTCTCTGCGGCAGAAACACCCAGCAATCCGAAAATAATGGTGAGCAGTATCCAGCCTTCGCTTTTCTGCTCCAGCGTCAAACGCACGCAGGCACGTTCTACCACCAGTCCCATTGCCACGCCGAACAGCAATCCGCCCGGCACCATCAGCCAGTACGGCACGCCCAGATTAAGCAAGGTTAAGCTGAAAAAAGCCGACAGCATGACAAGTTCGCCTTGGCCGAAGTTGATGCTTTTGCTGGTGGCATAGGTCAACTGAAAGCCGTAAGCGATCAGCGCATAGACTAGGCCCATCAAGGCCCCGCTCACAGCCAATTGGCAGAGTATGATTAAATTCATAAGCTGGATTTATTGAAACAGAAACGTGGGGGATGCAACGCCTCCCCCACGATCTTGCCGGATGCTATTTTGATGCGTTGTTGATCAGGCGCTGGCGGTCGGCTTCATTGGTGAACACCACACGTCCGTCTTCGACCTTGCCCATCACCGCGTTTTCACGGCGGAAGGCTTCATGAGTCTGCTCGTTGGCGGGATCCCATTTGCTGAACGGATGATTCCATGTGGCGATAACGCCCCGCACCGGTTCGCGCAGATCCTCAAGCGCTTCCTTGATCTTGTGAGTGTCGTCGCTTTGCGCCTGCTTGACCGCTGCCGCAAATATGTACACGGCATCGTAGCCCTGCGCGGCGGAAACCGGCGAAGGGATACGCGTCACGTTGTAAGCCTTATGATAACCCTCGATGAAACTCTTGGCCTTAGGAGTAATTGCTTCCTCGATAAAGGTCTCCGGCATCAACGTGCCATTGCCGTTCTTGCCCGCATTGTCGATGTAGTTGGACATGGAAAGCGTCCAGCCGCCGATCAGTGGAATCTTCATACCCAGTTTGGCCATATCGTTGGACACTGCAGCTTCTTCCGGACCGATGCCCCAGATCAGGATCGCCTGCGCACCTTTGGATTTCGCGCTCAACAGCTGAGCGGTCATGTCTTTGTCGCCGATGTTGAATTTTTCGGAGGCGACCACTTCCAGCTTGCTGCCCTGTTTCTTGATCTGGTCGACCAGGTCGTCATGCCCGGACACGCCGTAGTTGGTCGAATCGTACAGGATCGCCACCTTGGTGAACTTCTGTTTGATCGCTTCTTCCACCACCATTGCGGACTGGATACCGTCATGCGCGGAAAAGCGGAAGATCGACAGATCCTTGACACCCGCCTTGCTCCATTGGGTCATCGAAGAGGATCCGGCCGCAGGCGTGATGATCTTGGTGATGCCTTTTTCCTGTAGGTGTTTGTCGCCTGCCATCACAACTCCGGTGTTCACTGAGCCAATCACACCGGATAGATCATCCATCGAGGCCAGTTCCTGCGCAATCAATGCGCCACGTTCGTTCTTGCCTTCATCGTCGCGCTCGATAATCTCGATTTTCTTTTTCTTGCCAGCGACACTGATGCCGCCCGCCGCATTGATCTCCGTGATAGCCAGCTTGGCACCGTCTCTCATAGATGTCCCCATCGGGGCTGAACCGCCGCTGAACGGGCCGGTAATTGCAATCTTGATGTTATCTGCAGCGAACGCTGATGCAGTGAACATACCCAAAAGCAGCGTCGTAAAAAGAGTCTTTTTCATGTGATCATTCTCCTATTATAAAAATCCATTGAAGAACCCCAACGCTAACGATGAAGATCATCCTGCGAAAATCTACTCGGGAAATCCCCGCACTCAGAGAACTCAGAGTGTATATCAATTCCTACATTCAAATTAGGAGTGTATCGATAATATCCCAACGGTTAAATTGCTAAAAACAAAAGCGACAAGGCCACCCCGGCCCGAAGGGGGTTGGCAAGCAGGCACAGATCGATGATGATGCTGAATAGATTGTGCTGTTGAGATTTGTTCATGTTCTATGGCTTGGTGTGGGCCAAAGCTTTACTTCCATAATAGGGGTGTGGATATTCTAACCCAAACTGCCAATATTGAAGGACAAAGGCGCCAGGCAGTTTTTGGCCGGGGGGGTCAGCGACAGTTCATGATCGTAAATTCGACTGGCGTTGTGCAATTCTATTCCTGCCATTCGATTTCAGCTTCATCATTCGTCGAGAACCGACACTTTGGGTAGTGGTTCAGTTTGAAATCTAGCTAAGTAGTAATCATGCAAAGGCTGTGCTATCTTAGTCCGCATGACCAAACGAACAAACCACCGCAGAGATTTTACACAGGTTGCCTTTGCCATAGTGCAGGAAGCTACTGGCGAAGCACCATCAAGCAAACTGACAGGCAAGAAGGCTGATAGCTCAAAGGGTGGCAAAAAGGGCGGCAAGGCCAGAGCCGATAAACTTACCCCAGAGCAGCGATCAGAGATTGCAAAAAGGGCAGCAAAGGCTCGTTGGAAAGAATAGCCTCAAACTGAGTAACTACCCCTAAAACCAGCCGAGGCTGGTTTTTTTGTTTATGGAGATTATGAAAGAAAATTATGTATTTCCAGTTGTAATATGGAAACATGAGGTATAGAATGCGGGCTTCTTTGTTATTGAAAGAAAAAAGATGAACAACGCAGAAGACATTTTCTTGCAAGCTGCGAAAGCTGCTGCCGCTATGTTGCCAGAACTTGAAGCAGAGCGAATGAGACTTACAACAGAGATTCAAAGGATTGCTACTAAGATCAGTTATTACGAAGCCATGATTGCGGGAGCAGAATCGAATGGTTCAACTGTAGACAATACGTCTGCAATAAAGCCTACAAAAGGAAGTTGCATGTTTGATATAGATGTATCACTTACAGCGCAACCAACTACTGTTAAAGACTTGCAAGCTAATATCAGCAAGAAAACTGGCATTGAATATGGCACTTCCACTCTCTATGCAAATTTACAGCGTGGATTAAAGCTACGTAAGTACGCCAATATTAATGGACGGTGGTCGAAAGCATGATCACAAAAGGCGAAAGCCCAACACTATTAGCAGTAGTGAAGGGCTTTCAGTTATCAACCCGTGTCCTGGTGGGCACTTAACTTAAGGACGATTCATGAGCACGCGATTGGCAATCGAGCTAGAACAATCCCCAATTAACTTTGGGTTGGTTGAATTCTTGGCAGTAACACCTATTCATTAGGATTAAGCCACTAATTCGGCGGGGTTGGCATAAAGTCAGCCCACGTCAAATTATGCCTTAAATTCCCTTGATTAGCAACATTTTTTCGAGATTTTTGCTCGAACGGGATGATTTTGTCTTTATTCCATAATTTTCTATTGACATTTCCATTTTACTCAAGCATAATATGCATTATGAATTATTGCTTGAGGTGTCTCCATGAATAAGTTATCTAACGAAAAACGCGCTCAAATCCTCTCGGTGCTTTGTGAAGGCATGGGAATCAATGCTGCAACTCGCATTACCGGAGCAAGCAAGAACACAGTTCTAAAGCTGCTTGCGGATGCTGGCGAAGCATGTGCCAAGTATCAAGATGAAGTTATGTACGACCTAAAAATAAAACGAGTCGAATGTGACGAGGTATGGTCGTTCGTTGGCATGAAGCAAAAGAACGTTCCGGAAGAACTGCAAGGTATTTTCGGTCTTGGCGATGTTTACACATGGACAGCGATAGACGCGGAAACAAAGCTAGTCCCTTGCTGGCATGTTGGCACACGCGGCGCAGAATCAGCCTATGAGTTTATCCATGATCTAGCCTCTCGCTTGGCTAACCGTATCCAACTGACAACGGACGGCCATAAAGCCTATCTGGATGCTGTAGAGGACGCTTTTGGAGCTGATATAGACTTTGCTCAACTGATTAAGATGTACGGTAATCAAGGTCATTCTAAAGAGGAAAGCCACCGTTATAGTCCGGCAGAATGCACCGGAATAGAGAAGCGCCACGTAACAGGCAATCCGAATTTCAAGGATGTTTCGACCAGTTACGTTGAACGTCAGAACTTAACCATGAGAATGCACATGCGCCGATTTACGCGCCTGACTAATGCATTCAGCAAGAAGCTTGAAAATCACATGCACGCGATCAGTCTGTATTTCATGTTTTATAACTTTGTGAAAATTCACAAAGCACACCGCTCAACTCCGGCAATGATGGCAGGCGTTACTGATAAGCTATGGGAGATTGCTGATATTGTGGCGTTGATTCCAGAAGAAGCTCCGAAGAAGCGCGGAAACTATAAGAAAAAATAAAGGTAAATAAATTATGGCACTTACAATTCATCCAAAAGCAGGAATGGTAGTTGCATGTGATTTTGTTGGATATAAGGCACCAGAAATCATAAAAGTTCGTCCGGTAGTTATTATTTCGCCTACGCACTTGTCTAGACCTGGCCTTTATACTGTTGTTCCATTAAGTACAACACCACCAGACCCAGTTCAACCATATCATTATAAGTTAATAGGCAGCCCTTTCCCCCATGATAAATCAGAGGTTTGGGCTAAATGTGATCTTGTCGCATCAGTAAGTATTGAAAGATTAGACAGAATCAAAATATCACGTGGGAACTATGAAGTTTTTTATGTGTCTATGGAGCAAGTTAGAAAAATAAGAATATGCGCAGCTATAAGTTTAGGGGTTGACGTAACGGCAGAATAGCAATATATTGAATTCGATTCCCGCTCGTCGGGCTTGTGAGACTACCGAAAGGTAGCAGGCTTTGTGGAAAGCGATGACAAGCTCCCGAAGCCTCAGATGTAAAAGTCAGCAAAGGCCGCTTCCGAAAGGTTGCGGCCTTTGTCTTTATAGTGCGTAACAAATTGTTACACCCTAATAAACCGCATAAATTTCGATTGCGAAATTAACATACATTAAATAATTTCAAACTGAACCACTACCACACTTTGGAGATGGTCACCGTGCTTGCTGCGAGTGGCTGAACGTCTCATTGCAGATACTGCTTATGGCACAGCACCTATGTTGGGCTGGATGGTCGAGGAGAAATCCATCGAGCCACATATTCCTGTGTGGGATAAGACAGAACGCAAGGATGGGACCTTCGCGAACGGTGACTTCCAATGGAACGAAGAGGCTGACGAATATCGCTGTCCTGCTGGCAACGCACTGCGTAGTGAATGGCGCCCGTTCAAGGACCCGCGTACGCACGTCACCAAAGATGACACCATCATCTATCGTTCTAGTCAGCGTGATTGTGCTACATGCCCGATGAAAGCTCAGTGCTGCCCGAATACACCGGTTCGCAAGATAAAGCGCAGCATCCATGAGAGCGCTCGTGACGTTGCCCGGTAAATTGCGACGACATCGGAGTACCAAAGATCATGCTGTGAACGCAAAAAGATCGAAATGCTCTTCGCCCACCTCAAGTCCATTCTTAAACTGGATCGGCTGCGACTACGCGGACTGAGTGGCGCCGCTGACGAATTCACGCTTGCCGCTACCGTTCAGAATTTACGCCGCATGGCCAAGTTGCTCGCGCAGGGACCGCCAATCGACAGGATAGGTGCGCCCGCTTGAGGCAAAAACCATCCGATCAACCAACAAACTGGGTATCAGAACCCAGTTGCAGCACCGAAAGGGTGATAACGTTCCCACCTCACGAAATTTCAGAACACCACGACGGTTTTAACAACGAGTTTTTCAACAGAATGGCCGAGGAGCGGCCCTTCATGGCTGTTCTCCTGACGGGTCGCTAGGGGTCGTGAGCTGCCCTTCGCCAACTTCCACTTTCGGGCAACTCAAATTATTTCCGGTCACAGATTATTCGCTTCCACAAAGCTGCACTTCGCGACTATCCGCTCCCGACACATATCGGACAAACAGCCCTGTAACTTTTCTTCCCCAAAGCAGACTCTCGTTGATTTCCCCAACGTGCCCATTTCGGTCATTCCTAATGTACCTTGCGACAACGGGTTTCTTGTCGACACAAGAAAGGGTATAACACAGTACGCTAGATCACAATATTCATGGAGGAAAAATTGGTAGGTTCAGGCTTCCCCCTGTTTGCTGAGCAATTTCTTTGGTGGATTGTGGACTTCCAATGTGATTATGGGTTGCAACATCTTCAACCCAAAATGTCATGACGTTTTCCCTGTACTCAAAACGAACTAGATAAGAGTATCCAGCCTTTAACTCAACTTTGAGATCAACTTGCCCATATATTCCCTGGGTCCCATGATATTCGTGACCTATGACTGTTAACGTTCTTAACCCCGGATCGACTATGATTGGACTCACGCCCATTCCTTTCTGCAATCGTTGTCTGCCGTCCACTTGCCGGATCGTCACATAGGGCTTATACAGGGAGAGGGGGCCGGACCATTGGCCCCGGATTACAGCACCGTCACTTGGAGACGTTGCCTTCGTTTGGTCGGTTGCAACAACAGCTGCGCAGCCTGCAACGAAGACAACGCAAAGAACAATACTGGATGACAATAGTCGCTTCATCGTAAACTTAGAGTTAGTTTGAATGATCCGGCGTTGGTATGTAGGCATACTCCAATTAACACGCATCGCGATCACAGAGTATCGAATCAAAGTAGCTGCCATTCACCGATGTCCGTTATTGGCACGGAGCTGCCTTTCATGATGCCATATTAACAGCCCGAAAGCAGTTATTCGTAACGTGCAATCCGAACTGCACCTTAAGCTCCTGCCCTAGATTTGTTGTGCGCTCGATAACGTGACTAGAATAGTTCCAGATCAGAATCGATATGCTAGATGAATCTGGTTAAAATCAACACCATTATTCGGCCTCTTGATGTTGCCGTTTGACAGATGCTGGAAATGATAACCCAGATCAAACTGGCGACGCTCACCCAGGCTAACCCCGAAACCCAGAGCGTCCCCGAACTGGAGAGCAGTGCTGAAATTGCGTCCTGAGTAAATAGTGGTCGGCGAGATCAGATGTATACCAAGAACCCCCGCCTCTAGGTATGGCGTCATGCCTGACCCCTCCTTTTGTTCTAAGCGGAACACAGGCGTAATGCCAATATCGGTAACGGTCTGGTTGTTGGCATCAGGTTTAAAGCCGCGCCAGCTGCCCAGCGACGCCTCCCAGGAACCGGTCACATGCCAAGCACCATCATTCAGCCAACTTTTATGCCAATTCCACAGCGCCCCAACACGGTACATCTTTACCATTGACGCGGAGGATATTACTGAGGCGTTTCCCCGTCCGTATTCAATGAAAACGCCATCCACGGCGCTTGCCCGTGTTGTCATCAAGGAGAGGAACATCAGCATGAATAGATTTTTCATCGTTGCTCCGGCGATCAGAATAGGGAGGGGATTTAGCATAGCCAAATCGTAGCTTAATGAAACCCGACCCATTATCGACGGTCAGGGCTGAAGAAAGCGTACTGTTGAATGTACTTTATGGAAATCAAGTATATATTGCCCACGTTGTTTTGTAGGGGATGGAACATCTCTGCAATTACGGGTCGCAATACATCTGCAAGGAAAGCAAAGATGTCTACAGAGATGTCCAAATTGGTTGGATTATTCGCGTCATTAGTCATGGCATTATTGATTATATTCTTGTGTAAGCCAGCATTGGCTGCCGAAGATTCTTTATGGGTAACAAGCGGATTGCGCTCTTGGCATACTAACGAGGGTTACTGGCATTATAGGCAGAACAATGACGGGATCGGTTTATCCTACGAAATGCCCCACGAAATAAACATCGTGGCAGGCACATACATGAACAGCGATAATAACCGTACTAATTATTTAGGTGCAATTTATCAGCCGGTGGATTTCTTTGGTGTCCATCTTGGGGTCTTGGGTGGGTTCTTCAGTGGTTACACATCTGCACGGTTGACAACGCCACTGATACCGATGGCAAGTTATGAATATAGACGAGTGGGAATTAATTTATTTTGGGTTCCCTCGATAGTAATGGCTTTGCAGCTTAAGGTTAAGCTGGCGGATTTCTGAGTGACATACGAATGAACTTTGCAAAATATTCCGGACTGGCTGCTTGTGGCATGGAGCTGCCCTTCGAGCCTTGCAATAGCTTACCTGAAAGTGGCCATTCAGAGATACCCTGATCACGAAACTAGAATTGTTTGTGCAGACCGATCGTGAAGCCGTGAGACAGGATGCCCAGGATAAAGGGATTATCCCTGTTTTGAGCGTAATACCCTGTTAGTCCCCCTAGCGCAAAGCCAGCCAGCACATCCGTTTGCCAGTGGCCCCACACTTTCATCCGCGCGATGCCATCATAGACCGGAAGTAATTCCAAAGCATATACGGCTGGGTCATCGTGGCGGTATTCCAGCACGAAAGGTGTCACAATCGCACTGACAACAGCCACCTCACCGCTCGGGAAACTATTATATTGCGAGCCACCCTGAAACCACTTGTTTGGATCATCGGTTTGACCGGGTCTGGCGCGGGTAAACACATATTTCAGCCCTTGAGCCGAGATGTCGGCGAGCACGGAAGAATCAATGGACTGCCAGAACGTCTTGCCCAGACGCGTCTCGCCGCCCTCCCAGATTCCACCTGCAAACTCCCCAATAACCATAATGTGCAGCAAGGCGAGTTGGTTGGAGCGTTTCCAGATTCCACTATCGTCATAACTCAAGCGGTGGTCTATCCCAAGCGGTCCGCCGGCGGCACTCGCATTTGGGCAGGTGAGTAAAAGATACATCGTTAGTAGCGACAGCCATATTCGTCCGCGCAAGATATACGCCTTCCCCAAGTCCGGTACTTATACAAATCCGCTGACGCTAACCAATACATCACTACAATCGCTGCGCGACTGTCAGCTATTGGCACTATTCAGAATCTCATGGTATCAAACTTGATGCCGAAAAGCTGCCATTCGTAATGTGCAGGCCGCGACACAAAGACTACACACGACTTGCTCCGAGGTAATCATTCAATTAGTGGTTTCTTGCATCTTATGGCTCTTCTTTTGATGAATTTGTTTAGGCGGCTCTGTTCGAGTAATTCTTGCGACATTAGATGCGATGTAGCAAACGTCATTTATTTGTGATCCATTCCTTATTCGATACCTGTTCAGAGGAATGAAACCTTCAATGAAGACCGCTCCACAACCTCAGTAAGTCCTAAATAAATCTACAAATAACCTACAAACTATCTACAAACTTCCTATAAGCTTCCTAGAAACTTTCCTACAAACTTTCCTACAAACTACGTTCACTATTACGTTCAAAATTCCCCCGACTTCATGAATCGGATTTCATAAAATTTATCTCATCACATTTTTTCATCGAAACTTTTTCTTCGATCACGATTTGTTTGTGCCATTATTTTATTTTCTCAAAATATTTCCTCAAACTTGTACACACTTTCCCTGTTGACATCCATTATCAAGGTGTATAATCCCTTCCAACATGGGGTCAACGGCACAGCAGTCCCACGGTAGTTTGCGGTGTAATGGTCCTAGACACTGCGATTTCAAAAATCGCCCGGTCTTTCAGGGCAATCTACGGGGTGTGCTCCTACTTTATTCTGGTCATGTATTTAATGACGGAAAGGGTACGCGCTCCTCACTTTGCCATTCCCTCTCCGTCCGATAGGAGATTTGGAATGCGCACACATCAAAACATTTTGCCCTACCCGGTCAGGCATGCCTATGTAATGGCCCTCACCTGTCGAGCTTCATCATGGGTGACATGACAATGAACAAGCTTTCACTGCATGAGAGGCGCGGCCTCAATCGCCAACATGCCATCGACTATCTAGGCGTGAAATCCAGCTATTTCGATAAGGAGATCCGTCCCAGGCGCACCGCCATGCGCATGGGGACTTCCGTGGTATTCGACCGCCACGACCTTGACATTGTCTTCGAGCGGATTAAGCTAGGCACTGGGGATGTGGGGCCGACCGTGAAAGGAGCAGCACAATGGCCAAGAGAACCCCAGGAATCATCGAAACAAAAGACGGACGCTGGAGGATCGACAAGACCTACCAGGGAAATCGACTTCAGGGACGTTTTGCAACGTATCAAGCAGCGGAAGAATGGTTGTTGAAAGAGATCGAACTGCAGCGCCAGGCCAAGTACCAACGGCCTTGTTATCTGTTCGAGCCGATTGCAGCCAAATATCTGCTGGAGTTTGAGGAGAAGCTTTCCATTCAAACGGAAGCCACCCTGCTCGAAGCGATCATGCCCTTCATCGGGCATCTGAACCTGGAGCAGATCCACGACGATACCCTGCAGCCTTTTATCAAGGCACGCAAGGAGCAAGGCCGGAAGAACAAGACGGTCAATGCGTCGTTGGGGGTGGTGCGGCATATCCTGAACCTTTGTGCCCGAAAATGGCGCGACGATCAGGGCCGGACGCTACTGGAAACGGCCCCGCTGATCTCGATGTTGCCGCTGGACGATGCGCGGAAACCTCGACCGATCAGTTGGGCCGAGCAGCGCAAGTTGCTGCCGTTGTTGCCGCCTCATCTGCAGCGCATGGCATTGTTCAGCTTGAACACCGGCGTGCGCGACGATGTGGTGTGCAACCTGCGCTGGGAATGGGAAGTGTTCTTGAAGGAACTTGGGTGCAGTGTATTCATTGTTCCACCCCGCTACGTCAAAGGCCGTAAAGGCTGGCGACCGCTGGTATGCAACCGTGTTGCGCAATCGATCCTTGAGGAGCGACGCGGCAAACATCCGGAATTCGTGTTCACCTATCAACGCGGCAAGAAGCATCAACCGCATGCCGTGGAGACGATCAACAACAACGGGTGGCAGAAAGCCAGAAAAGCGGTGGGCCTGCAGGATGTCCGCGTGCATGATCTGCGGCATACGGTGGGCATGCGGCTGCGTGAGGCAGGGGTGCGCGAGGAAACGATCTCGGACATTCTGTGGCACAGCCGGGGAACGATGACGGCACACTACAGTGTGGCACAGGTGCGTGAGTTGCTGGATGCCTTGAATCTGATCACCGATGAGAGCAACCGGACGAATGCGAGCCTGGAAATGCTGTTCAGGGAAAAAGCAGAGTCCCTTCAAAGTTCCTTCACAAGAAAAATGAGCTAGACCGTTTTTGATCTAACCCATTGAATTTTGGTAGGCACGATTGGACTCGAACCAACGACCCCTTGGATGTCGACCAAGTGCTCTAACCAGCTGAGCTACGCGCCTATTACAGGGTTAGTATTGTATCCGAAAGGCTTCCGTGCTTCAAACGAAAACCGGGTGCAATTATAATCGGCGATCAGAATCCGGTTTCGAAAGCCCAGAGCCACTTCCGTACGCTGCAATACAAAAAGATAAAGCTCCCCCTCTTTTCCATTGCCGACTTTATCGTTGTATGGATGATGTGGTTTAATTGGGCTATTTCTTAACGGGAGTGCATTCCTAAATGATCTGCATTCAAAACAAAATCGCCATTGGTTTGGTTGCAACCGCCCTGTTTGCCGACGCGGCGGCTTACGCCGATGAATCTTCCGATGCCATCAAGCAACGCATTGGAAGCGGCAACCCGGTCGCTGGCAAATCCAAATCTACCCTATGTCAGGGCTGCCACGGCGAGGACGGCTTGAGTGTGGAGAATTTGATTCCCCATCTTGCCGGACAATATGCCACATACATTGCAAAGGAACTCCGGAATTTTCAGTCCGGCGCGCGCAAACATCCGATCATGAGCGTCATGGCGAAAACCATCAGCGATACCGATCTGGCCGATATTGCCGCATATTTCGCCAGCCAGGACAAAATGCAAGGCGGCGGCTGGGGAGTCAACCCGGTCGCGAAGAGGCTGTTTCTGAAAGGCGATGAGTCCAGAAATATCCTGCCCTGCGTGAATTGCCATGGCGTGAGCGGCGAGGGCAAAGCTTCCAATATTGGGATTTCCCCAGTGATCGGAGGCCAGCACAAGGCTTACCTGCGTGCGCAACTCATCAATTGGCGTGATGGCCAGCGAACCAACAGTCCGGACGGCGAGATGAACAAGATTGCCAAGTCTTTGACCGATCCGGAAATCGAAGCTTTGACGGATTATATTTCCGGGCTATAGCCTGTCGGCTTGATCCAGGCGCCGCCCTGCTCACGCCTGCCAAACCCCATAGCCCGCCTCGCGCAGACCGATCGCCAGCTCTACTTCCATGTCGCGCGCGCCGTCATAAGGCATCGGGTTATAAACCTCGTAGAGCTCAGGCAATAGCCTCAATCCGAATTGTTGTACGTAGCGGTTGGACTGGATACCTGCCTTGTGTTTGTCGAAGCGCACGTCGGGATCCAATCCCGTCATGCCGACGTAAACACACGGCTTGCCCGTGACGTAATCAGGATTGGCTTTCTTGAATCGTCCTTTGTAAAGAACGTCTTTCGACAGCTCGATCACATAGACGTGGTAGTGATTAGGACGTCCCATGGTTGGGTTAGATTAAAACGGCGATTGGTCCACGAAATACACATACGGCACAAAGCCCGTTGGTTATTGTGCCTTACGCAAGCTGCCTAGTTAGACGCAATGACAATTTGCAAGAGCACTTTTAATCCCTTCAATTGTTGCTGGATCGCGGTGATACCTCGGAAACCCAATTGGTCCGGCCTACGGCACGCTATAGCCGCCTTGCCGTAACGGCTCAGCAAGACACTCATACACGAGATTCTTAATCAGAATGATCGACATGTCAGTGGCCTGATTTCCCACTCTTAGCGAGGCAACTCGTTCAAGTAGCTTGTTACGATTCGTGTCGATGAATCTCTTGCGCTCACTGTCAGATGTTTTTCTACCGTTAATCTTTTTGATTGGGTACTCGACAGCATCCATGAGCCAATACCCTTTTAATTGAAACTCCTGCAGCACCTTTCCCTTTGGCACACTACCGCGCTTCCGATACGTTATGCCAAGCACAGCTTGAGCAATGGTGGCAAACAAGAGGTCACCACCGGGATTTTCGTCAAAGAAAAAATATGCTTGCTTTGAGTCCGACGAAAACGCGGGTGGCGACTCCGCTAGGAAAAGCACTCGAACCTGCTTAGGCTGATAACAGATTGCGGAAAGATGGTAATCACGTGCCATAGACTGACGTACCCTTTTAGTATCCAACAAACTCGGGTCAATAACTGCCCGATGCCAGATTGTCGAAACGCGTATATTCGCCTCGGAACGCCAGCTCGATCTTGCCGATCGGGCCGTTACGCTGTTTGCCAATAATGATTTCGGCTTTGCCTTTGTCGGGCGAGTCGCTGTTATAGACTTCATCACGATAGATGAACAGGATCAGGTCAGCATCCTGTTCGATCGCCCCGGATTCACGCAAGTTGGACATCACCGGACGTTTGTTGGGGCGTTGTTCGAGGCTGCGGTTCAACTGCGAAAGTGCCATCACCGGGACGTGCAGTTCCTTCGCCAGCGCCTTTAACGAGCGCGACATTTCCGATATTTCCGTGGCGCGGTTCTCGCTGGCCTTGCCTGCGTTTGAGCTCATCAATTGCAAATAATCGACGACGATCAGGCCCAGTCCATTGTTCTGGCGATGCAGGCGGCGCGACCGAGCGCGCAGGTCCAGCGCGGACAGCGCGGCGCTTTCGTCGATATGTATGGGCGCGTCATTCAGCTTGCCGAGCGCATGAGTCAGCCGCCCCCAATCGTCGTCCTGCAATCGTCCGGTGCGCAGGTCGTGCTGGTTGAGTTTGCCGACCGAGCCGAGCATGCGCATCGCCAATTGGCTGGCACCCATTTCCATGCTGAAGATCGCCACCGGCAGCTTGCTGTCCATCGCGACGTTCTCGGCGATGTTGATGGCAAGCGCGGTCTTGCCCATGCTGGGGCGTCCCGCGACAATGACCAGATCGCCGGGCTGCAAGCCGGAGGTCATGCGGTCCAGATCGGTGAAGCCGGTCGCGGTGCCGGTGATGTCGCTGGGGTTGTCGCGCGCATACAGCGTCTCGATGCGCTCGACCACTTGCGATAACAACGGCGGCATGGAAATGAAACCCTGCTTGCCTTTCGAGCCCGCTTCGGCGATCTCGAACACTTTGCTTTCCGCCTCGTCGAGCAATTGCGCGGCATCGCGTCCGGTCGGGTTGTAGGCGCTGCTGGCGATATCGCTGCCGACTTCGGCCAGCTTGCGCATGATGGAACGCTCGCGCACGATTTCGCCGTAGCGTCGAATGTTGGCGGCAGACGGAACGTTCTGCGCCAGACCGCCCAGATAAGGCAAGCCGCCCACCTTGTCCAGTTCACCGGCGATCTCCAATGCTTCTGCCACGGTGATCACGTCAACCGGTTTCGCCTGCTCGCTCAGGCGCACGATCTGGCGGTAGATCAGGCGATGCTCCTGACGGTAGAAATCATCGGGGTGCACCAAATCGGTGATCTTGTCCAGCGCACTCGCTTCCAGCAGCAAACCGCCCAGCACCGATTGCTCGGCTTCCACTGAATGGGGCGGCAATTTGATCTGGTCGAGTTGTGTATCCAGGTTGGAAAAGTTTTGCATGGAATTAAATCACAGGGGCTTTTATGCGGAAGCTATTTTACCTTGCTAACGGGCAAAAGCCTAAAAACAAAAAAGGACTGTTGCCAGTCCTTATTTGTGTTGCGTTGCATAGCCATTCGACTAGGATGATAAAAACATCATCCAAGACGCTGGTTAGCTATGAATTATTGTTCGCCGAGAACCGAAACCGTTATCCCCACCACCACATCGGTATGTAGCGCGATGTTGAGGGGATAATCGCCGATCTGCTTGAGATGGCCTTCGGGCATGCGCACTTGCGATTTTTCAACTGCAAAGCCTTGCGCAGCCAGCGCGGCCACGATGTCGGCATTAGTGACGGAGCCGAACAGCTTGCCATCCACGCCGGCTTTTTGCACGATCTGCACGGTCAAGCCCGCCAGCTTTTCGCCGCGCCCTTGCGCTTCGGCCAGCTTGGCCTTGTCGGCCGCTTCGAGCTCGGCGCGGCGCACTTCAAACTCGGCCATATTGGCGGCAGTTGCGCGCTTGGCCTTGCCTTGCGGGATCAGAAAATTTCGCGCGAAGCCGTTCTTGACCTTGACCACTTCACCCAATTGGCCGAGGTTGGTCACTTTTTCCATCAAAATTATTTGCATGTCCGGACTCCTTAGTGCAGATCAGTGTATGGCATCAAAGCCAGGAAGCGCGCGCGTTTCACGGCGGTGCTCAATTGGCGCTGATAGCGTGTCTTGGTGCCGGTGATGCGTGCCGGGATCAGCTTGCCGTTTTCGGCGATGAATTCCTTCAGGATGTTGATATCCTTGTAATCCACAAAGGGGATCTTCTCGACTGTGAAGCGGCAGAACTTGCGGCGCTTGAACAGATTGTTGCGGGAAGAACGCTTGTTCTTGTCATCTTTCTTTTTGTCTGATGGACGGGCCATGATGTTTCCTTATTCCAAAATTATGTCGTTTATATGCAAAACCAGTTGCCGGCTGCGGATGCTTTGCTGGGCTAAAAACCCGCGCACTTTCACGTTCTGTCCTACCGCAAACTTTCCAGTGCGATCAACTCGCCGCTGATGACAACCTGGTTACGCGCCAATTCAAGCTGCTGCTGCGCCTTCTTCAGCCGGAACCGCAGCACCACTAAAACCACCTTCAGTCGGCATGGAGCGGGATTTTTCTTCCTTCATCATGGCGGACGGCTCAACGACGGCAGCCCTGGTCTTGACGGTCAGGTGGCGCAATACCGCATCATTGAAGCGGAATGCGTGTTCCAGTTCGTCCAGCGTTTCCTGGTTGCATTCGATATTCATCAGCACGTAATGCGCCTTGTGGATCTTTTGGATCGGGTAAGCCAACTGGCGGCGGCCCCAGTCTTCCAGACGGTGGATACGGCCACCCTTGGAAGTGACCAGTGTGCGATAACGCTCGATCATCGCGGGCACTTGTTCGCTTTGATCGGGATGCACGATAAACACGATTTCGTAATGTCGCATTACATCTCCTTATGGTTAAGCCCCCCGCTTGCGGTGCGGTGGAGCAAGGTATGTGAACTGCCCATCAATTTTACAGGCAGCCTCACAGGGGCGCGCATTATAGCGAAACAGGCTTACAGGTCAAGGAGTTTAATGCGTGCCATCGTACAGCCAGTCACGGCCCTTCACGTTGCCGTACCGCTTCAAATAGACAAATCGCCGCCGCCGCTGCGGCATTCAGCGATTCGACCTGGCCGTGCATTGGAATGGCGATCCTTTGTGTGGCGAGTTTCAGTAAACCGGCTGGCAGCCCCGCCCCTTCATTGCCGATCAGAAATGCAACATTGCCGCGCAGGTCGCAGTCATACAGGCTGCGAGTGGCTTGCAAGCTGGTTGCCAACAGCGTGCCCGAAAATGCTTTGGCCACGACCGGCAAATCCTGCCGCTCGTAGATGCGCAACGCAAAATGCCCGCCCATCGCGGCGCGCAGCACTTTCGGGGACCATGCATCGGCACAACCCGGGGACAAAAACACCGCATCGCATCCCGCTGCTGCTGCCGAACGCAGCATCGAACCGAGATTGCCCGGGTCTTGTATGTCTTCCAACAATAACGCGAAGCGGCTATCGGCTATCGTTCCTGCCGGTTGCGGAAGTCCAATTAACGCGAGTATGCCGGTGGGTGTCTTCAGATCGCTGAGTTCCGCAAACAATTTGTCATCAAGTTGCGTGACGGGCACGTCTGTTATGCGTTCCAGCAACCCTGCTATTTCGCCGTCATGCAACGCCATTGCGTTCAGCAATACATGTTGCGGCATCATTCCGGCATCCAGATACGCCGCAAGCAGATGCGCCCCATCCAGCAAAGTCTGATTGGATTTGCTGCGCTGTCGCGCCGAAGCGGTGAGTTTGACGAGTTCCTTGAAGAAAGGATTTTCTCGGGACTGAATTAATTTCATGCCTTGATGTCTTTCGAACCTATTGGGGGAGCCATGTGTAGGACAGGCATCCCGCTCCTACAAATTTTATTTGTAATTTTTAGGTTGATGCAGGGGAGCGATCCATCACGCCCCTACGTTTGCTTCTTGTTCCAGCAACGCGCCTATCTCTTGCAGCGATGGCAATTCCTGCAGGGCGCGCAGATTGAGGTCGTCCAGCATTTGTTTGGTGGTGGCGAACAATTCAGGTTTGCCCGGAGCATCTCGTGCGCCGACCACTTCAACCCAGCCGCGCGCTTCCAATGTCTTCAGGATTTGCGCGGAAACGGCGACGCCGCGTATTTCCTCGATGTCGCCGCGTGTGACGGGTTGGTGGTAGGCGATGATGGCGAGCGTTTCGAGCACGGCACGCGAGTAGCGCGGCGGTTTTTGCGGGTTGAGCCGGTCCAGATATGGCTGCATTTCCGGTCTGGCGCGGAACCGCCAGCCGCTTGCCACGCGGCATAACTCCACGCCGCGACCATGCCAATCCTGCACAAGTTCTTCCAATAACGATTCGAGTTGGCGATTATCCAGCGATGCATCGCCGAGTTTTTTTAGCTCTGATATGGATAATGGTTCGGTGGCGGTCAGCAGCGCGGTTTCCAGAACGCGCTTGAGTTTCTGGGTGTCGATTGGTTCCCCAACTGATTCCGTTCGCCCTGAGCCTGTCGAAGAATCGCTGCAAAGCAGCGGCAAATCTAACGGCGTATTCCCTGCGGGGGATGCTTCGACGAGCTCAGCACGAACGGGCAATGGTGCTTCACTCGGCAATGGCACTTCACTCTGCGTTAATGGCTCGGCATGTCCGGACATAGATATTCCCCAATGTTTCGCTTTGTTGGATTTCAACCAGATATTCCTTGGCCAGTTCGAGGATGGCGATGAAGGTGACGACCAGTTTCGGCACGCCGCTTTCCACATCGAACAACTTGCCGAATTCGACGAACTCTCCGCCCTGCAAGCAGCGCAGGATGTGGGTCATCTGCTCGCGTACCGAAAGTTGCTCGCGGCGCACTTTGTGATGCGTGTTGAGTTTGGCCCGCGCCAACAGGCCCAGCCAGGCCTGCCGCAAATCGTCCACGCTGACTTCGGGCAGGCGTTCACGCACGGTGTTTTCGATCAGCACTTGCACGATCTCGAAATCACGCCCGGCTTGCGGAAGTTCGTTGAGTTTTTGTGCGGCAAGTTTCATCTGCTCGTATTCCAGCAAGCGGCGCATCAGTTCTGCGCGCGGGTCTTCGCCGCCTTCTTCGCTGGCCTTGGGCGGGCGCGGCAGCAACATGCGCGATTTGATCTCGATCAGCACCGCCGCCATCAGCAGATAGTCCGCTGCCAGCTCCAGGCGATGCTTCTGCATCATCTCGATGTAGCCCATGTACTGGCGGGTCAGCTCCGCCATCGGGATGTCCAGCACATCGAGGTTGTGCTTGCGGATCAGGTACAGCAACAGGTCCAACGGCCCCTGAAAGGTCTCCAGCACCAGCTCCAGCGCATCCGGCGGGATGTACAAATCCTGCGGCAGCACCAGCAGCGGCTCGCCGTGGATGTGCGCAAAGGGCTGGACGATATCGTTCATCTAGGATTTCACTCCGAACTGTTTCAGTATGGCCAGCATCACGCCGTAGCAAAGTGTCATGGCCAGCACTGCGGTCAGCAGGCTGAACCAGAATCCCCAGCCCGCCTTGATCAACACTGGCAGCAGCAGGAACAATACCAGCGAAGGCAGGATCAGCCAGAATATCCCCGTGGACAGCGCAGCTATCTTGAGAGGGTCTCCGGTTTCAAGATACAGCCACACCATGATCAACAGGGATGCCAGCGGCAGCGAGGCCAGCAAGGCTCCGCCAACCAGATGTTCGCGCTTGATTATTTCTCCCGCAAGCACGATCAGGCCCGCTGTCGCCAAAACCTTGATCGTGTAATAAATAATGTCGGCCATGTCGTTTAGCTGTAACTTATTCCCATCGCCTCGCGCACATCGCGCATGGTCTCGGAAGCCAGTTTGCGCGCCTTTTCGCAGCCGTCGGCGATAATGTTGCGCACCAGCGCCGGGTCGTCAAGATACAGTTGCGCGCGTTCGCGCATCGGGCGTAGCTCGGCCAGCACCGCGTCGATCACCGGCTGCTTGCATTCGATACAACCGATGCCTGCGCTCTTGCAGCCCTTCATTACCCACTGTTTGGTTATTTCCCCGGAATATACCTGATGCAACTGCCACACCGGGCATTTGTCGGGATTGCCGGGATCGCTGCGGCGGATGCGCGCCGGGTCGGTCGGCATGGTACGGATCTTCTTGCTCACGCTGGCTTCGTCTTCACGCAAAGTGATGGTGTTGTTGTAAGACTTGGACATCTTCTGCCCGTCCAGCCCGGGCATCTTCGAAGCCGCGGTGAGCATGGCCTGCGGCTCGGACAGGATCATCTTGCCGCCGCCTTCCAGATAACCGAATAACCGTTCGCGGTCGCCGTGACTCAGGCTCTGTTGCTCATCCAGCAGTGATTTGGCCGATTCCAGTGCCTCATCGTCGCCCTGCTGCTGAAAGCGGGTGCGCAGTTCATGATACAGCTTGGCTTTTTTGCTGCCGAGTTTTTTTGCCGCGGCCTCGGCTTTCTCTTCAAAACCCGCTTCGCGGCCATAGATGTGATTGAAGCGGCGCGCGATCTCGCGGGTGAATTCGATATGCGGCACCTGGTCCTCGCCCACCGGCACCTGCGTGGCCCGGTAGATCAAAATATCCGCGCTTTGCAGCAGCGGATAGCCGAGGAAGCCGTAAGTGCTCAAGTCTTTCTCGGTCATCTTTTCCTGTTGGTCCTTGTAGGTCGGCACACGCTCCAGCCAGCCCAGCGGCGTGATCATCGACAACAACAGATGCAACTCGGCGTGTTCCGGCACTCTGGATTGAATGAACAGCGTGGCGCGTGCAGGATTGACCCCGGCAGCAAGCCAGTCCACCACCATGTCCCACACGCTTTGTTCGATGACTTGCGGCGTGTCGTAATGCGTAGTCAGCGCGTGCCAGTCGGCCACGAAGAACAGGCATTCGTATTCGTTCTGCATCTGAACCCAATTTTTCAGTACCCCGTGATAGTGCCCCAGATGCAAACTTCCGGTGGGGCGCATACCCGATAACACCCGATCAGCAAACATGATTAAATTCCAAATAACAACGAAAGCATTTTGAACGCCAACCCGATCAACGGCGAGAGTATCCAACTTAACACAGGCGTGATCGCCAGAAATATCAAAATGAACATGCCGTAAGGCTCGATCTTCGCCAGTTGAAACGCCTGGCGATGCGGCAACAAGCTGACCGCGACGCGTCCGCCATCCAATGGCGGCAACGGCAACAGGTTCAGCACCATCAGCACGACGTTTATTCTAATCCCCCACATGGCCATACCCAACAGCGGATCGGCAAAATAATTTTCCGGGAACATCAACCCCATCTTATAAAGAAATGCCCAACCCAGCGCCATGACCAGATTCGAAGCCGGTCCGGCGATCGCAACCCATAGCATATCCTTCTTGGGGCGGCGCAGCGCGGCGAAATTGACCGGCACTGGCTTGGCCCAACCAAACAGGATACCACCCATCCAAAGCGTAAGCAGCGGCAATACTACCGTACCAAACGGATCGATATGATGCAGCGGATTGAGGCTGATGCGCCCCGCCTGATCAGCGGTCATATCGCCAAAATGGCGGGCCACATAGCCATGAGCCGCTTCGTGCAGGGTAATGGCGAATAGCACAGGAATGGCTGCGAGGGCAATAGTTTGTATCAGCTGGTCGAGTTGCATTGGGTTTCCATCAAGTTGTCATTAATTTTAAATTCCAAACGGGGCAACATCGCCCTTGCCGCGCCGCAGCAACACCGGCACATCGCCGGTCAGATCGATCACTGTGGTGAAATCCGCGCCCACTGCGCCGCCGTCGATCACCAGGTCAACTTTCTTTTCCAGCAATTCGCGTATGCGCCCTGCATCGTTCAACAGTCCCTCCTCTTCCGGCAGAATCAGCGTTGAACTGGACATCGGCTCGCCCAGCTCTTCGAGCAGCGCCAACGCCACCGGATGGTCCGGGATGCGGATACCGATGGTGCTGCGCTTGGGATGCTGCAGGCGTCTAGGCACTTCCTTGGTGGCTTCAAGGATGAAAGTGTAGCTGCCCGGTGTATTGCTTTTCAGCAAGCGGAATTTCGTGTTGTCCACCCTTGCATAGCGCGAGATCTCCGACAGATCGCGGCACATCAAGGTCAGATAATGCTGCTCGTCCAGATTGCGTATCTGGCGTATGCGTGTCACGGCATCCTTGTCATCGAGATGGCAGCCCAGTGCATAGCAGGAATCAGTCGGGTAAACGACGATACCGCCGTTACGAAGCAATTCGGCTGCTTGGCGGATCAGGCGCGGGTTGGGGTTGTCAGGGTGTATAGCAAAAAATTGGGACATAAGATTCAGATTTCATCCCAACTGATATAACTACTAGCCATTCCACTAAGTTGCCAAAAAACGGCAACCAAGTGGCTGGTTATGCTGTGTTGCGAAAAAAATTTCTTGCTTACATATAAACCATATTCGGTGCAGCGAAATTTTTTCCGCGCCTTGCATTTGGGCGAACTCTGGATTTTTGGACACTCATTTTCAAAAGCTCTATTTTTCATGTTGCTGCTTCCCATGCTTCCCAAACCGGACGACAGCCCAGCGGAAAATCAGGCAGCCGTCCCATATCCCGATAGCTCTCGCCCGGGCCGTGAAAATCCGAGCCGCATGAAGCCAGCAAATTGAATTCCTCGGCATAGCGCGCAAACTCGGCATACTGTTCCGGCGTGTGGCTGCCGGTCACCACTTCTATCGCCTGCCCGCCCAGTTCGGCGAACTCGGTCAGCAATTCCTGCATGGTTTTCCTGCCCATGCCTACGCGCCCGCTCATATAGCGGCCGGGGTGCGCCAGCACCGCCACACCGCCGCTGCCGCGTATCCAGCCGATCGCATCCGCCAGTACCGCCCATTGATGGGGAACGTAGCCGGGCTTGCCCTTCACCAGATAGCGGTTGAACACGCTCTTCACGTCCTTGCAATGTCCGGATTCCACCAGATAACGCGCAAAGTGGGTGCGGCCTATCATGTTAGGATTTCCGGCGTAATGATATGCGCCTTCGAGCACACCACCGATGCCGGCCTTGGCCAGCTCGTCGGCCATCTTTTTTGCGCGTTCGCCGCGTCCGCTGCGCACACTGCGCAATCCCGACACCAAAGGCGGGTAATCGGGCGCTATGTTCAAACCGACTATATGCAAGGTGTGGCTGCGCCACGAAACGGAAATCTCCACGCCGTTGATGAAAGTCATGCTGTGCGGTGCAGCCGCTGAACGCGCCTCGTCCAGACCATCCACGTCATCGTGATCGGTCAATGCCATCACTTTCACACCGCGCCCGGCAGCGCGATCCACCAATTCGCTGGGAGTCAGCGTACCGTCGGAAATATTGGAGTGGCAATGTAAATCGTAATCAATCACCTGAGTACCCCTGGCAATACCGGAAGTCTTCAAGTTCCTCGAAGAACCGTCGCGAGCAGTTCGAGTGCAAGGCGCACGGAGCGCAACGACCGAGACATACCCCATGGGTAGGCGAGGGAGTGAGCACCGCGCAACACCACAATCGAACTGCGCAGCAGGTTATTCGGGGCACTTTCATGCGTCGCCGCCGCCCTTCTTCATAACCTTCCCCTCTTCGGCACGCTTGCGGCGCACCTCCTTGGGGTCGGCGATCAGGGGCCGATAAATCTCGATGCGATCCTTGTCGCGCACCACGGCATCGGCTTTGGTCAGTTTGCCGAATATGCCCAGCTTGCTCGTGGCCAGGTCTATCTCGGGATGCTTGCCGAGCACGCCGCTGGCTTGTATGGCCTCGGCAACCGTCGTTCCGGCCGGCACAGACTTTTTGAGCAGGATTTGCTCGTCAGGCAGGGCGTACACCACCTCGATATTGATATTGTCGCTCCTCATGTATTCGTATATACCTTTTCTGCACGGTGGATGAAAGCATCCACGAAATTGCCGGCTATGTAGTGAAACACCGGCCCGACCATTTTTTCCAACAGCTTGCTGGAAAATTCATAATGCAGACGAAACTCTATTTTACAGGCAGATGGACTCAAAGGGATAAATCGCCAACACCCGTCCAGATGTTGAAACGGACCATGCTGCAGCGTGATGTCGATTTGATGCGGCGGCGTGCGCACATTCTCGGTGGTGAAACTCTGCTTGATATGGTGGTAATCAATGTGCACCGTGGCGTGCACCGTGTCACCCCCCAACTCGTTCACACTCGCCCCGCCGCACCAGGGCAGGAACTGCGGGTATTCCTCCACCCGATCCACCAGATCAAACATCTGCTCTGCGCTGTGCGGAACCAGCACCGATTTTTCAACTAACGCCATTGCTTGTCCAAGATGTGATTCCAAAGGGATGCGATTCCAAAGGCTGGTAGAATAGCCGAACACACCGCAAAACTCACCTGCTATGAGCATCATCCAGAATAAAAAGGCCTATCACGAATACTTCATCGAGGATAAATATGAAGCCGGCATTATGCTGGAAGGCTGGGAAGTCAAGGCCATCCGCGCCGGACGGGCGCAACTCAAGGAAGCCTACGTCACGGTAAAGGACGGCGCGCTGTATCTGTTCGGCTCGCACATCAGTCCGTTGCTCAACGCTTCCACGCACGTCCATCCCGATCCGGTGCGCACCCGCAAGCTGCTGCTGCACAAACTGGAAATCGACAGGCTCATCGGCAAAGTGCAACGCGCCGGCTACACCCTGATGCCGCTGGACATGCACTACAAAAATGGCCGCGTCAAACTTGAGATCGGCCTCGCCAAAGGCAAGAAGCAACACGACAAGCGCGCTACTGAAAAGGAACGCGAAGGCAAGATGGAGGCGCAGCAGGCGATGAAAAAACTGAAGCGTGGCTGATCATGACCACAACTGACCACCTCAAACAACAAACCGCCTACCTCGCCGGCGGCTGCTTCTGGGGCATGGAAGAGCTGGTGCGCCAAATCCCCGGTGTGCTGGCAACCGAAGTCGGCTACACTGGCGGCGATACGCCGGATGCGCGCTACGAGCAGGTAAAGACCGGAAAAACCGGCCATGCCGAATCGCTGAAGATCGTGTTCGACCCGCAACAACTCAGCTACCGCCACCTGCTGTTCGAATTCTTTCGCATGCACGACCCGACCACGCGCAACCAACAAGGCAACGACATCGGCACGCAATACCGCTCGGCGATTTTTTACCTCGGCGAAGAACAAAAGCACACCGCCGAAGAAGTTATCAAAACCGTGGATGCCTCCGGCGAATGGGGAGCCAAAGTCGTCACCGAAGTTGTGCCGTTCAAAGAGTTCTACCGCGCCGAGGAATATCACCAGAAGTACTTGGTCAAGAATCGCGGCGGTTATACCTGCCACTACATCAGGCGGTTAGAGCTGGGCGAAGGGAAGTAGCTAAACAGTCTGCCCTTCGACAGGCCGATGTAACTACTGGTAGAACTACTAGCCATCTGACTAACCCAGCGCAATACGCTGGGTTAGTCATTGGTTATAGCCATTCGACTAGACTGCTAGAAAACACCAGCCAAGTCACCGGTTATCAGGGCGAACAGACTTATTCAGCGCTTCCTTACATAATGAATTGCAGTAAAGGAAAAGGAAATTTGCTTCACTTGCCCTTCCCCATGACCATGTCGGGGAACCATGTGGAAATGCCGGGAACCAGGCAGATCAGGAACACGGCCAGGAACATCAGCAGCAGGAATGGCACGACACCCCAGATCACATCCTTGAGCGGAATATCGGGCGCGATGTTCTTGATGACGAAGATGTTGAGTCCGACCGGCGGATGGATGAGCCCCATCTCCATCACGATGGTCATCAGCACGCCGAACCAGATCAGGTCAAATCCGGCCGCCCTGAGCGGAGTCAGGATAATGGGCGCAGTCATCAGGATGATGCTCACCGGCGGCAGGAAGAATCCCAGCACGATCACCATCGCGATGATGGTCGCGAGCAGCATCCACTTCGACAGCGACAGTGCGACGATCCATTCCGCCGCACCCTGGCTGATATGCAGGTAGCTCATCACGTAGGAATAGAGCAGCGACATGCCGATGATGAACATCAGCATGGTCGATTCTTTCAGCGTGGAGCTGAGGATGGGCGCCATATCGCGGGGACGCCAAACCTTGTACACCACGGCGATCAGCACCAGTGCAAGCACTGCGCCCAACCCGGCGGTTTCCGACGGCGTAGCGAATCCGCCGTAGAGCGCGATCATCACGCCGATCAGCAGTGTCACGAACGGAACCACGCGCGGCAGCATCTCGACCTTCTGTTTCAGCGTGAGTTGTTCCTGTTCCAGATAGGCGGAGCGCGTGCCGTCGTGCGCGTAACTTTCCTTGGCATCGCGATATTCACGGCGGAAGCGCCACATCGCGTAGCCGGAAAATAGCGCGACGAGCAGAATGCCGGGGCCGATGCCCGCGAGGAACAATCGGCCCAGCGACTGCTCTGCGGCAACCGCATACAGGATCATCGTGATCGAAGGCGGCAACAAAATGCCGAGCGTGCCGCCTGCCGCAATGATGCCCGCCGCGAATCCCGGCGAATACCCGCGTTTGCGCATCTCCGGTATCCCGGCGCTGCCGATCGCCGAACAGGTCGCGGGACTGGACCCGGCCATCGCCGCGAACAGCGCGCAGGCAAATACATTGGCGATACCCAAGCCGCCCGGGATACTGCTCATCCACGCATGCATCGCCGCATACAGATCCTGGCCGGCGGGCGATTTTCCGATGGCAGCTCCCTTCAGGATGAACAGCGGGATCGACAGCAGCGTGATGCTGGCCAACTCTTCGTACACGTTCTGCGTGACAGTATCAAGCGACGCCGCAGGCATGAAAAAATACATGAACGTCACTGCGACTCCGCCCAGGGCAAAGGCGATCGGCATACCCGAAAACAGTACGACCAGGGTCGCGCCGCCAAACAACAGACCGATGGCAAGCAGGCTCATAGGATTATCTTCGCAGGCTTGATCCGCGCGGCAACTTGCAAGACGATCTGCAACGCGAGCAGCGTGACGCCCGCTGCCATCAGGAAATAGGGAACCCACAGCGGCGGCGCCCACGAGGAGGATGTGGTCTGACCTTCGGCCCACGCCTCATGCCAGAGCGTCCAGGATTTCCAGCCGAAGAAAGTGCAGAACAGCGCGGACAGGATGTCGATGAACAACAGCCGGATACGATTCACTTGCGGCGGAAGAATGCCGGCCACTGCCTCAATGCTGATATGGCCGCGGAAAGACTGCACATAGCCGCCACACAGAAACGTGGCGCCCACCAGACAGAACACGGCGGCCTCGTCCTGCCAGTTGGTCGAGGCCTTGAAAAAATACCGCGAGAACACGCTGTAGGTAAGGATCGCCGAAGCCGCCAGCAGTGCCAGCATGCCGAGACGCATGATCCAGCGATTGAGAGCGGCGACCAGGCGCTCCAGCAATCCCAATACGCCAACAGCCGGCCTACCCTCCTGCGGTGGCGTATTGGCGTTGAAGCCCAGACTCATGCAAACTTCTCTGCAGCCTTGAGCAGTTTTGCACAGGACTCGCTCCTGTCCGCGAAATCCTTCCATGCCGTGACACGGGCAATAGCCTGCCACCGTTTGACCATCGCTTCATCAAGGTCGTAAACCTTGGCACCTGCCTTGGCATAGATGTCCGCCACTGCGTTATCGTCCGCCTTTGCGGCTTCGACAGCGAATTTTTCAAGCTCCGCACCGACTTCCATGATGGCATCCTGCTGCGCCTTGGGAAGCTGATCGAAAATCGCTTTGGACATCATCAGCGGCTCCAGCATGAACCAGTAGGATTTCCCTCGCCCTGAGGTCAGGTGCTTGGAGACTTCTTCGAGATGGAACGAGATCAGGCTGGTGGACGATGTCATCGCGGCATCCATCGCGCCGGTCTGCATCGCCGCATAGATCTCGTTGGAAGGCAGCGTGATCACGGAAGCGCCCGCCTCCTTGAGCACCATGTCCATCTCGCGGCTCCCGCCGCGCACCTTCATGCCCTTGGCATCTTCGGGAGCAACCAGCGGTGTGGTGCGGCTGGCGATGCCGCCTGCCTGCCAGATCCAGCTCACCATGACGATACCTTTATCGTTCAGCACCTGGGTGAGCAACTTGCCCACCTCGGCATTTTTCCATTCCGCGCCCTGGGCATAGGAAGGAACCAGCCCCGGCATCAGGCCGATGTTGGTCTCGGCAACTTCGCCGCCGGCGTAGGAAAGCGGCACCAGGCTCAGATCCAGCGCGCCTTTGCGCATCGATGAAAACTGGGCGTTGGTCTTCATCAGCGAAGAGCCTGCATAGATCTCAAACTTGAGCGCGCCCTGCGTGTGCTTCTCCACCTCGGCTGCGAATTTACGGCACAAGCGGTCGCGGAAGTCGCCTTCGGTGAGAGTGCCGGCAGGGAACTGGTGGGAGATTTTCAGCGTGCTTGCTGTTTGCGCAAACGCCCTGCTGCCAAACAGTGCCAGCGGAACAGCCGCTGCCGTTGCCTTCAGGAGACGGCGCCGATTCTGATCGAATATGTTCATATTAAATTCCTCCTTGAGTGGACAGACAAATAGAAGCCGCTAAATACTGGATGATGCATGCCGGATAAGGGTGCCGTCCCGGCATCAGGTCATGAACGCGAACAGCCAAACCAGTCAGTTTAAGTATACATCTTAAAAAAATGCCGCATACAAAGCCGCTCTAAAAATAATCGGCATTATTGACCTAGCACAAAAATGTACAACCCCCGTTCGCCCTGTGCTGAGGCTCCCGAGGTATCGAAAGATGAAGCATCACTGCGACCGGTACTTTTTTGTGGCAAACTAGCGCCCGTTCAAAAACACCCATTCATACGCCTTGCAACCTTACGAATTATTCATCGGCCTGCGCTACACCCGTGCCAAGCGGCGCAACCATTTCATCTCCTTCATCTCGCTGATCTCCATGCTGGGCATGGCGCTGGGCGTGATGGCATTGATCGTCGTGTTGTCGGTGATGAATGGTTTCCAGAAAGAGATACGCGCGCGCATGCTGGGCGCGTCGCCGCATCTGGAGGTAGTCGCGGATGGCGGCCGGCTGAATGACTGGCAAGCCGTACTGGACAAGGTCATGCAACACCCGCAAGTCTCGGCTGCAGCGCCCTATGTGGGCGGGCAAGGCATGTTGTCGTTCGGGCAGAGCGTGCAAGGCGTAATGGTGCGCGGCATCGATCCGGCAAAAGAAACCGCCATCACCGAACTCGCCAACAAGATCAAGGCCGGCTCTTTGGAGGATTTGCGCAGCGGCGAATTCGGCATCGTGCTCGGCGTCGATCTGGCGCGTGCGCTCGGTGTGCGTCTCGGCGAAAAAGTCATGCTGATCGCTCCGCAAGGGCAGATCACACCTGCCGGCATGATGCCGCGCCTCAAACAATTCCGCGTGGTGGGCATCTTCGAGATCGGCATGGCTCCCTACGACAACAACCTCGCGCTGATCAACATCAGCGACGCGCAAAAACTTTTCCAGCTCGGCGATGCGGTGACCGGCATCAGCGCCAAATTGCGCGACATCGACCTCGCACCGCAGGTGTCGCGCGAGATACAACGCCAGCTGCCTGATGACCTTTACGCCAACGACTGGACTCACCAGAACAGCAACTACTTTCGCGCGGTGCAGATGGAAAAGAAAATGATGTTCATCATTCTGTCGCTGATCGTCGCGGTGGCCGCGTTCAACATCGTCTCCACGCTGGTGATGGCCGTCACCGACAAGCAGGCCGACATCGCGATCCTGCGCACGCTGGGCGCATCGCCGCGCAGCATCATGAAGATATTCATCGTGCAGGGCGTGGTGATCGGCCTGATCGGCACGCTGCTCGGCGCCGTCGGCGGCATCGCGCTGGCGCTCAACCTCGATGTGGTCGTGCCGTTCATCGAACACCTGTTCGGCGTGCAGTTCCTCGCCAAGGATGTATATTACATCAGCGAACTGCCGTCCGACCTGCGCTACCACGAGGTGATGCTGGTGACGGGCATATCCTTTTTGATCAGCCTGCTGGCCACTCTTTACCCCAGTTACCGTGCGTCGCAAACGCAACCGGCGGAGGCACTTCGCTATGAATAACCTAAGGACTGAGACGATCCTGTCCTGCCGCGATCTGCGCAAGACCTTCACCATCGGCAAGATGGATGTGCCGGTGCTCAAAGGCATCAACCTCGACGTGCAGCGCGGTGAGCGCGTCGCCATCGTCGGCGCGTCGGGTTCTGGCAAGAGCACGCTATTGCATCTGCTCGGCGGGCTGGACAACGCCAGTGGCGGCAGCGTGCAAATACTCGGGCAGGATATGCAGAGCATGGACGAGACACAGCGCGGCGAAATGCGCAACCGCTCGCTCGGCTTCGTGTACCAGTTCCATCATCTGCTGCCGGAATTCACTGCGCTGGAAAATGTCATGATGCCGCTGCTGATACGCGGCATGAAACGCGCGGAAGCCGCGCCGCGCGCTGCAGCGATGCTGGAACAAGTGGGGCTTGCGCAACGCCTCGAACATCACCCTTCCGAACTGTCCGGCGGAGAACGCCAGCGCACCGCGGTGGCGCGCGCCCTGGTGACGGAGCCGGCTTGCGTGCTGGCCGACGAGCCCACCGGCAACCTCGACCGCAGCAGCGCGCAAGCGCTATTCGACCTGATGCAACAGCTCAATGAGAAGCTTAACACCAGCTTTATCGTGGTGACGCATGACCTCGATCTGGCTGGACGGATGCAACGCCGCTTGCATTTGGTGGATGGGGTGTTGCAGTCGGTGTAGTCCAGCGTAATGGTGGCCCATGCCTCGCATGGGGATTAGCACATGCGGCGGTATGCCGTTGGTTATTGCGCCCTACTCGGGCTAGCGAGAATGGCCGCTAACGACGGCGAGTTCAACTGGTCGACGCAACACTCTATCATTAGATTAAAAGATGGAGTGTCGAAAATGAAATACAAAACTCGAATTTATTACACTGAAGAACAAAAAGCAGTGATGTGGAATCGCTGGCAACGTGGAGAATCTCTAAAATCAATTGGACGAGTATTTGATAGGCCTTCAGGCTCAATCTTTGGTCAGTTGGCGCCTAGTGGTGGAA
>CAVRKV010000001.1:0-1364630 GCA_963721755.1 uncultured beta proteobacterium | reverse complement strand
GAACCAGGCACGCCACAACATAACGTATTGCTACCCCCTTTACGAGCAATCCGGCCTTCCGTTCGTCGCTGTTTTCTCCACGGCAATCGGTTGGTCTGAAAACGCTCACCCAAGCGGTGAAGCAACTTGAAGACCTCACCGGCGAGGAAGTGGATGTTGAAGAAGGCGCGATTGCAGCAGCGTTCAAGAAGGTGGCTGCGGAAGAACTGGAAAAGCTGTATCCGCTGAAAGCCACCGCAGAAGCATACCGTCTTCCGATTCTGCCGTTGTTGTTGGAATTCCAACAAACCCTCATGGGCATACAGTCATCTGCCTCAGAGGATTGCGTACGCTTCCTTACCGAGAACGGACCGCAATTTGCCGATGCTAAAGACAAAGTGCGAAAAATGCGAGAATCGCTGAACTCCGACGCCATTGCCCTCTTGCGGAAATCCAGAATGGCGACGGAACAAATCTGGCAGCGGCTTGCATCACATTGCCCTTCGCCTGAGATCGCCACCAGCGTCGATGAACTGAAAAACCTGCTCGGTTCCGAACAGTTCCTCGATTCATGGGATGACATTGTTCAACGTACCGATGCTGTACTGGATGCCTACAAGCACGCCTACATCACTTTGTTTGAACGCCGCAAGAATGCGTACCAATCGGCGATTGAGGAGATCAAGAATCGCAGTGAGTGGGGGCCGCTTGAAGCAACGAAGCCAGGAACAGCGTCTTCGCTGTTGTCGTCGCTGTTGGGACGGGTTGGCGCTGACGAGGACATGGATGCGGTTTCCAAGGGAACGTCACTGGGCAAAGCCAGTCTGACTGAGATGGAGTCCGATCTCTGTGCTGTGGACGGGTTGAAGTCGTCAGTCCTGGTCAAGCTGCAAGAACTGTCGATTGGCGGCGAGAAGCAAGCGCCCGTACGAAAAATTCGTGTTTCAGAATTCTTCAGTCGCCCCATTCAGACGCAGGCGGAACTCGACAAGACCCTGAAACTCATCCGGGATTCACTTCAAAAGTGCATCGATCAGTGTCGTCTTCATCCCCCGGGTAGCCACCTAATGGAAACAGCGCATCCGGTGCAAAAGCGATAAAATTATCTAGCGCCAGGCGGCGAGCGATATCTTCGATATGCGGATTAAGTCCGCGATTCTCATGCACCACCAACACGGTCGGGAGTTTACCGTTTGCTTTGACTGGCTGCACCAAATAACCACGCAATTTACCGTAACCCTGCGGCGACAGATACTCCACATAACTTGCCGTAATGCGTGGATCATTGCTTGCAACTTGCTGCGCCTCGGCGAAGCGTGGATTCAGCGCATCAAGCAAGCCCAAGGCAGTGACTCCAACGGCGAACTGGGTGGCCGATTGCAAAAAACCTCGGCGGGAAATATCACCATGCACATACTTGTCGAATAGTTTCAAAACTTCAGGATCAAAATCATCTGCAGTTTTACGTTTCACCCCTCATAATAAATCCTCCGCAATAGCTTTAAAGCACGCTTAGCCGCTATAAGCACTAAATGCAAAATCAAACGAAGCAGAAGACCTTGCATTTTTCATAAGAATTCGGGGAGTCATTTTGGGTTACTCCTTGAAAGTCTGGTAGTGGCGGTCATTCAGGGTTTCGGAAAGTAGCCAGTAAACGTCCATATCAAGGTTCAGTATTATCCCAACAGATGTTATTCCGTCACTGGAGGTGTAGCGCGGTATTCCCCTTGGAATGCGAGCATCCAGCCAGGATATTCCTGAGACAGGGCGCTAGCCTCGTCGAGTATCTTTAATTCCGCTTCTGACAGAACCAACTTAATAGCCGCAAGATTATCTTTTAACTGCTCAATACGTCGAGCGCCGATGATGATGCTGGACACTTGTCGTTTGCTTAATATCCATGCCAAAGCCACTTGAGCAACCGATACGCCATGTGCTTTTGCAATAGGCTCCATCGCATCAATGCAATTAAATGCCTTGTCCTTATTCAATGGCGGGAAATCAGAAGTTGTACGACGAGAACCGGCAGGGGGAGCTTGATTACGTTTATATTTCCCAGATAAAAACCCGCCGGCGAGTGGGCTCCAGATCATCAGCCCCAATTTCTGGTCCTGAACCAAGGGGATAATTTCACGTTCCAGATCTCGCCCAGCAATAGAATAATGGGCCTGCACGCTCACAAACTTGCTCCAATTGTTGAGTCTGGAAATCCCCAAGGCCTTCATGATCTGCCAGGCTGCCATATTGCATAGGCCGATGTACCGGATCTTCCCGGACTTAATGAGATCATTGAGAGCGGATAGTGATTCTTCGAATGGGGTTAATGGGTCAAAGCCATGAAGCTGATAGAGGTCGATGTGGTCCAACTGCAGGCGCTTGAGGCTTGCATCGACCTCGTTGAAGATATGAAAGCGCGATTGCCCACGACCATTGGGCGATTCATTCATGATACCTGTCGATTTCGTGGCGACCACGATCTCATCTCTTGGCAGACCGATATTTTTGATAGCTTGACCAAGTAATGTTTCCGATTCACCACGAGAATAGACATTGGCAGTATCAAAGAAATTGACACCTTGGTCGAAGGATTCGCGCACAAAAAGATCGACTTCAGTTTGATGGAGGCCACCCATAAGTTCCCAGTGTCCTTTGCCGCCGAAAGTCATTGTTCCTAAGCAAAGCTCGGAAACATAGAGACCGGTATTCCCTAATAATCGATATCGCATGGTTAACAACTCCTCTTTATAGAGTCCCTAATCCGAACTTTGAGACTTGAGTATCCGCTTTGCGGAAACTTCTTCAGTGCCCCCTTTTGGCATCTTCCGGCCCTTCGCCAAGTCCCGCTTGTGCGCCTTGAATTTGGAGGAGCTCTGAATTTTTAGAAGCACCCTCAGTGCTTACCGGTGCTGCCGAATCCGCCGCTGCCGCGTTCGCTTAACGGAAATTCTTCCACGATATTGAATTTCGCCTGCATCACCGGCACGATCACCAACTGCGCCATGCGCTCCATCGGCATCAGCGTAAAGGGAATCTGGCTGCGGTTCCATAATGATACGAATATCTGTCCCTGATAATCCGAGTCGATCAAACCGACGAGGTTGCCCAGAACGATACCGTGCTTGTGCCCCAGACCGGAACGCGGCAAAATCATCGCTGCATAGCCCGGGTTGCTCAAATGAATGGCGATGCCGCTGGGAATAAGCTCGCTCTGCTTGGGCTGGATCACCATGTTGTGTTCGATGCAGGCGCGCAAATCTATACCAGCCGAACCGGCAGTCGCATAGCCTGGCATGTTTTCATGCAAGCGATGGTCGAGAATTTTGACATCGACGGGAATGTGTTCCGTTGGGGCAATGTGTTTCATTTCAATGCTCCTCACTTAATACGTTGTGCAATGCGTTGCATCAATTGACGCGCCAGCGTCAGTTTGTCTGTGCGCGGCAGAGTTTGTCTGCCGCTGTCATCGAATAAAACCAGTTCATTGTCGTCGCTGCCGACAGCCTGCTGCACCAGATTACCCACCAGCAAAGGCAGTTTTTTCGCGCGGCGCTTTTGCTCGGCGTATTCGGCGAGATTCTCGCTCTCGGCGGCAAAACCCACACAGTATGGGGGATCGGTCAGGTTGGCGACATACGCCAGGATATCCGGGTTGGGAACCAGTTCCAAGGTGAAATTGTTCGTACTTTTCTTGATCTTTTGCGCGCTGGGTTGCGCCACACGGTAATCGGCCACCGCTGCCACGCCGATAAAGATATCGCAATTGCCGACGTGCTGTTTTACAGCCTCGAACATCTGCTCGGCGCTCTGCACATCCACTTGTTGCACGCCTTGCGGCTTGGCAAGCGCGGTAGGCCCGGATATCAGCACCACTTTCGCACCCAGTTCCAGTGCGGCTTGTGCGATCGCATAGCCCATCTTGCCGGAACTTCGATTGGTGATGCCGCGCACCGTATCAATCGCCTCGTAGGTGGGTCCGGCAGTGATCAGGACATTTTTGCCTGATAGTTTCTTGGGTAATGACTGCCCCGGTTCCCTGTCCTTTTCCTGCAAAGGAAGAGTTGGCATGGGAGAATTTCCATTTGATTTTTTACCGGTCTGCAAAAATGCCACGATATCCTGCGCCAATTGAGCCGCCTCCTGCATCCGCCCCATGCCCTCTTCCCCGCATGCCTGCACACCGCTTTCCGGGCCAAACACCAGCACGCCATCAGCAAGCAGTTGCCTGACGTTGCGTTGCGTCGCAGCATTCAACCACATCTCGCGGTTCATCGCGGGCGCAATGATCAATGGGCAATTGCGCGCCAGGCATAAAGCTGAGAGCAAATCATCCGCCAAACCATGTGCCAGCTTTGCGATGAAATCGGCGCTCGCCGGTGCGATCACGATCGCATCAGCGGCGCGGCTCAGTTCGATATGCGCCATGTTATTCGGCACACTTGCATCCCACTGGTCGGTGAACACATGCTTGCCGGACAGTCCCTGCATCGTGGTCGGCGTGATGAAATGACAAGCCGCTTCTGTCATCGCGACCTGCACTTCTGTACCCTGTTTCATCAGCAGCCGCAGCAACTCTGCCGCTTTATAGGCCGCGATACCGCCGGTGATGCCCAGGATTATTCGGTTCACTGGCACGATACGCTTTGTGGTTTCTTGATTCATAATGCTGCGCATCTTACAAGAAAAGGCCTTGGCACAACTACTGTACTTTTTGCACCTGAGTCTTGAAACTGCCAAACATTATGATCGGTTACCATAATGAAAAAGGGCCGGCAAAAATTGCCGACCCTTAGAAATGCCGGATCACCGGCCCGACAGACCAGAGATTAGCCAGACATCGCGAAATTAACCCAGGAACTCCGGATGTTTGGTGTACTGGTAGAGTAATCTCTGCGTCCCATGAATTTCATGGGCTTACGCCAAGTCGATTATTTTTTCCTATCCCATTGTCCATCGTCTGTAATTATGATAATTCCTGTAAGGACAAACATACCAATAAAAATTAACGCTGCTGTGGTCATTTTAACTCTCCTCGGTAATTGATAAGAAGAAACGGGAACGCAACGTTATGCCACCCTCCCTTGTTTAGAGAGATGTTCTCCCTAACTGACCAAACTCAATGTTATTGATACATCAAGATGGCACGCAGGCAACATAACCTTAAGAAACCCAAGGTCATTATAAGCCTTTAAAAAAATATTGGTATTTTTTTCGTCGATTGGCGGCTCAGCTATCTAGCCGTTCAACCTGTTGGTTCCCGAGCAGAATTGCCAACACTTCCTGCAGAAGTTATTGATGTGCCGCATCAGTACAAATATCACAACCTCATCGAGCGCTTCTTTGTTCGCATCAAGCAGTTTCGCCGTACACCATCGTTGCGGTTTTCTTGTGGCTGGTATGATTGTGATACAGCCCCGTGCTTTACACACAATTTATTATTGGCGTGGAGAAATACTTGAATTTTACAACAGGAAAAACATTCTCTTTGCTTGTAACACGCACATATTGCCAATTTTCAATGTTTGCCAACACTCAAAACATCAGCCGCACCCCACCATCCACCGCCTAGTGCGACAAAAAGGGCGGTAGTATCCTGAAGGCGCTGAGCCTGTGCCTGCAGATAACCGAGTTTTGCCTGGTGATACTGGATGTCTGCAGTAAGCACCTGCAGATAGTTGATCAATCCAGCCTGGTAGTTTATCTGTGTGAGATGCAACGATCCTTCTGCCGACGACACAGATTGGGATTCGGCTTGCATGGTTTCAGCATCATGCTCCAGTGCCCTCACGGTATCTGCTACCTGGGCGAAAGCGCCGAGTACAGTCTGCCGATAAAGGGCCAGGCTTTGTTGATATGCGTCAATTGCTGCCTGTTTCTTGGCAGACAGAGTGCCGCCATTAAACAGGGGCGCGGCAATATCTGCCCCCAAACTCCAGAAATTGGCATTGCTGCCGAAAAGCCTGCTCATTGATGTGGCGCTCTGTCCAAACGATCCATTCAAGGTAAAACTTGGGAACTGTGCCGCTGTGGCAACACCTATGTTGGCGCTTGCGCCATGCAGTTGAGCCTCGGCCACGAGAATGTCCGGACGCTGGCGTACCAAATCTGAAGGCAGCGATAGCGGCAGTTCACTGGGCAGGGAAAGTTCGGACATTGAAATTTGCGCAGGCGTCCATTCTGAAGGGGCATGGCCTGCAAGGGTGGCAAGCAGGTGTTCAGACTGACTGAGCACTTGCCGCAATGGCGGCAAAGTGGCTTCGAGGGAAGCCAACTGACTGCGCAGACTGAGCACGGTCTCATAGGACACCGTACCGGCTTGAACCTGCTTCTCGGTAATGGCGATCTGTTCCTTCTGCAATGCAATCAACTGTTCGGTATATTTTATTTCCTCCCGGTAGGCAGCCATTGCAATGGCGGTATTGACGATGTTTCCCGACAAAGCAAGGTAGGTACCCAAAACCGTGGAGCGTTGCAGATCAACCTGGGACTGCAGATTCTCGATGGCACGATGTTCCCCGCCAAATATATCAAGCGAGTAGCTGACGGATGCTGAAAGTGTGACCAGATTGAAAATGCTGCTAGGCGCGGAGATGCCGATGCTTGCCGGAGAATTTCTTTGTCTTGAAGCACCGAAACCAGCGTTGATCTGCGGGTAGAAAATCCCATAACCTGCTTGGAGGTTATCATTACTTTGACGCAGGCTCGCCTGAGCGGCCTCCAGACTCGGGTTGTTGGCGATTCCCTCTGCAACAGCAGCATCGAGCTGCTTTGAATTGAACAAGGTCCACCAGTTGGCAACAGGTCCGATGCCCTGTTCGAAACGCTGGGATAGTCCATCTACATGGGCGGTTTCTGCAGGATCCTGCCCGTGATTGTAATGATCGGCTGAAGGTGCTTTTGGACGAACAAAATCCGGCCCCACGCTGCAACCGGAAAGAAGCAGCAGTGAAATCCCATATAGGATCCCTGCGCTTTTGCGATAGCACTTTCTTTGGAGTAACAGACGGGTCATGATGCTTTCTTTCTGGTGCGACTATTCATCCCCGATGTAAACATCCACCAGTTGACCGGGGTAAAGCGTGAAATCTTTAGGCTTGGCAAATCTGAAAATGATCGGCAAAACCCTCACGTCCACCCTCTCGGTCCTTTGATCTGACAATTCGATTTTGGGCGAAACATAAGGCTGCTCCCTGACATATTCGAGTGGGATGTTGATGTTTGTACCTCTGATAGACATACGCGCATGCATTTGCGATAGATGGGGAAGCCTGGAAATGAGTATCTCGTCTATATAACACCTGAGCCCGATGTAGTCTTGCGAATTTGCCATTCCCATCACTATGGGTGGTTCAAAACTCCCGGTATAGCTGTCATACGAACCCTGGGAAGAGATATAGCTGCCGACAGCTGTATTGATTGCCAGCGCCGCGCCGTCGGATGGCGCATGGATTACATACTTGAGCAGCAATGCGTTTGATGCCAGATAAGCCTTCAATGAGGCCTCATACTGCTTCTGGGCGACGGCCAAATTCTCTTTTTGGACTTCAACCGCATTTTGTGCGGTATCCAGGGTATCTTTGCTCACCGATCTTGGGTCCAGCTCGTAGGATTTCTTCTGTTTGTCCAGCGTATCCTGCAAACTTTTCAGGCTTGCCTTTGCGAGCTCGATCTGCTCCCTGGCAGATTCGGCCTGGGCTTTCAGTTGCTCGGCGGTCGTACGTTGCACGGAATCGTCCAGCATAAGAATAGGTGTCCCGGCATTCACATGCTGTCCTTCCGAAATCATGATCTTGGCGACTACCCCCGGAACTTCAGGATATATGTTGATATTCTCGCCGCTCGTCTGGTAGCTTTCGATAATTCCATTTGCGTAGATCCCCTTTTCATATGGATTCGAAGCCGGAGTGAACGCCGGGGGCTGCGGCTTGTTTTTCATCCCGTATATATAGGCGCTAACGAAGCCGGCAAGAATTCCCATGATTGCAAGCGTAACTAACAGCTTATTTCTCATTGAATTCCCCCTTTTCAACCCCAGTTATCCTGCCATCTTCCATTTTCAATATCCGATCCGCAAACTCATATATTCTGCTGTCATGAGTGACAATGATGATACAGCGCTTTTCATTCAGGATATTATCCTTTACAAACTCCACGATTTTTCTACCCGTATCGCCATCCAGAGAGGCTGTCGGCTCATCAAATATCAGAAGGTCGGGGCGACTGGAGATCGCCCTTGCAATCGCGACTCTTTGCTGTTCGCCGCCGCTCAATTTGACCGGCGGAAGCTGAGCTCTTTCCTTGAGTCCGACTATCTCCAGATTTTGCATCGCTACTTTCATTGATTCATCCCAATCGAGCTTTTTCAAAATCAGCGGAATCGCGACATTCTCGACCGTGGTCAGACGGGGAAAGAGATGATAGTCCTGAAATACAAACCCCAACTTGTTCAATCTGAAATCGGCGATCTCATCATTGGGCAGGTTCCAAATCTCTTTATCCTCAACCGTCACTGTTCCCGAGTTGGGCCTGAGAATTCCGGAGATCATGCTCAGCAATGTCGTCTTGCCGCTTCCGGAGGGTCCCACGATGTACAGCATTTCCCCGAAATAGGCGTCAAAACTCACATCCCTCACCGCAATGGTTTTTGCTTCCCCCTCGCCGAACCACTTGGCCAGGCTGCTTGCCTTGACTGCCAGATTTGCCACGTCAGCCCCTGAAGATATCGAAAGGTTCTATCCTGAGCACTTTCCTGACGCCTACATAACTTGAAATGCCCGCGATGATGACGACCATGACAAAAGCGAATCCGAGATTCATATAGGCTATCTGGGCCGCATAATCCGGCAGCCTCAGTTTTGCAGACATGATGATCAACGAAGCCAGCCCGACTCCCAAGCCATAGCCGACAAAAGCGGTAAATGTGGCCTGAAACAGGATCATGAATACAAGTTCGCGCCCTTTCGCGCCGATCGCCTTCAATGCGCCGAATTTATCGAGATTTTCAAGAATGAAGGTATAAAACGTTTGACCGGATATGGATAAACCGACGATAAAACTGATGGCCGTCATGATGAACATATTGATTCCCAGCCCGGTCTGATACATATAGAAATCCGAAATCTTCTGAACGAATTCATCATCGGTGAGTGCCAGATAACCCAGTTTCTGCACCTGCTGTTTGATGTAAGGAATGTCATTGTGCTTTTTCGGTTCGATCAGAATATAAGAGGTCGTGAACCGGGTTGAAGGGATGTAGGTGATTGCCCTGTTGTAGGTCGTGTACAGCGTGGGAATTCCGAACAGCCCGGAAGCGTTGACTTTTGCCAAACCGACAACGACGCCTCGGTTATCATTGAGTTCAAATTCGGTGCCGATTGTCGGATTTTCGAATTTCCTGAATTCTGAGTCATTCACGACGATAAAGCCGTTTTCCGCAAAGATATCCTCGATTTTCCCTGCATAAAGTTCGGGTCTGCCAAATAAGGTGGAATCATCCAGCCCAATGACATTCGCTGGTTGATAGGTACCATCGCGAAGCTTGACCAATGCCGAGCCCGAAAAAAGAGGTACTGCATATTTGACGCCGTTTATGCTCCTGACTGCGTCCAAAACATAATCCGGCATGGGAATGCTGCTGGCGACAGTAGTGACTGCCGGATCCATTACCCAAATTTTCGCGCCTATGTTGGTAACGGTAGAAGATGATCTTGCCAGAATCCCGGCAAACATGGATGTCATCATGACCATCAAGAAGACCGCAAAAGTAATCCCAACCAGCAATGCAACGAACTTGCCCTTGTCATTCACCAGCAGCTTGAATGCAATTCTCAAGATCCCCTTCATTGCCCTTCCTTCTCATCACCCTTTGAATGCCACAAATCTTTGAGTCAATATTTCAGAATACAAGCACATTGAAAATCATCATAACACATGATGAGATGCTGCCATAAAGCACATGATGAGATGCTGCCATAAAGCTTAGACACATAATTGATCGGAACTTCCGGGTATGTATAGCTTATGTAGAGACGCCACATGTGAAATGCCACACCAGGAATGTCAAACATCCCCAACGCTTTTCAGATCAGGGGAAGAGTTGGATTCAACAGCTTTTCATTTGCTATTTCTTCCAGGAAAGTATGAGCGGCTCTTTTTTCGATGTAGCCTGGGTTTCGCCGCTGGGAACACCGACTACGATAGGCGCGATGGCGGAGTATTCGTCAGGGATGCCGAGCTCTGTTTTCACCTTGTGAATATTCAGCGCGGCAACTGCCGAGCCGATGACGCAACTGCCCAGACCGATGGCGCTCGCCGCGAGCATCAGGTTCTCCGCCGCCAGCCAGCAGTCGGCGGCCACGAATTGGCCAGACGGCTTTGCGCAGATGACGATCAAGGTATCGGCGCCATGGAAGATATTGAAATCCGGCTTGGTGAAATGATCGAACGAGTGGCTGGCTCCTTGCGAATTGCGGTGGCGCACCTCTTCGACGAAGATCGGCTTGGCCAGATCGGACAAGCGCTGCAATAGCGCATGGTCTTGCACGACGACGAATGCCCAGGGTTCCTCGTGCATGGCCGTAGGCGCACGCACGGCGGCTTCCAACAATGTTTGAACGGTAGCGCTATCGAGAGGCGTTGGCGCATAGGCGCGGACAGAACGCCTGGAATAGATGGCTTTTAATATGCTCTTATCGGAATGTTGCAAGCTTCGTTCATTCATGGATCTCTCCTATTGGGTGCAAAGGCTAACATAGTAACAAACTACGAGCGATGGAATCTCCCGAGAAAATAATTCAATCAATTCTAATGCCGTACCGATTACGATACGAAAAATCTCCAACATCGCGTCGAACCCAACTAACCACAATTATCAAGCATAAGAAACCCGCCAGAGTTAATCTCAATAAACCACATATGTGCAATAATATTATTGATTTGTTTATCCGCATGTAGTGAAGCGGTTTATATGGCTGTTCTTAAAGAACAGCACAGCCAAACAAGCCCATCAGGAGGCCAGCTTGAATCTGTCTTTTCATGGCGCCGATCGAGGCGTAACCGGATCTTGCCATTTAGTCGAATGCGCGGGCCGCCGTATCCTGATTGACTGCGGCCTGTTTCAGGGCGGGCGAGAATTGGAGGAGGAGAACGCCGAACCATTCGGTTTCGATCCCGCCGGGATTGATTATGTGCTGCTCACCCATGCCCACCTGGATCACTGCGGCCGGCTGCCGTTGCTCGTCAAGCGGGGATTTCGCGGCGAAATCGTGACCACAGCCGCCACGCGTGAACTGTCGCGATTGGTGATGCTGGACGCAGCCCATCTCCAGGAAGAGGAAGCACGCAGACTGGAGCATAGGTCCGTGCATCATCGCAAGCACTCGCGCCTCGCCGCTCCCTTGTATTCAATACTGGATGCTTTCACCGTGCTGGACTATTTCGGACGCACCGCGGTCTACAACCAGCTTATAGAGCTCGCCCCTGGAATACGCGCGACCTTCTTCGACGCCGGGCACATCCTCGGATCGGCCAGTATCTTCCTGGAACTCGAGGAACAGGAGCTCCACCGCAGCGTGCTGTTCTCCGGGGATCTCGGCAATGTTGGCCGGCCAATATTGCGCAGTCCCGTCACTTCACCGAAAGCGGATGTCGTCGTGATGGAAACCACTTACGGTGACCGGCTGCACAAACCCTTCGCCCCGTCGGTGGATGAGCTTTACCATGCAGTCGCGGACACCTTCAAGCGTGGCGGCAATGTCATCATCCCGACCTTCGCTCTGGAAAGAGCCCAGGAAATCCTGTTTTTCCTCCGGGAAGGCATGGAAAAAGGTACCTTATCGCGCGCAACCCAGGTTTTTCTGGATTCTCCGATGGCGATCTCGGCTACGGAAATCTTCGAGCGCCACCCGGAATGCTATGAACCGGAAACGGCCGAGCTGTTTCGCGAGGGCCGGGATCCTTTTCACCTGCCGGGGCTTCATTTTACGCGAGAGACCGCCGAATCAATGGCAATCAACCACATCGGAGGCGGTGCCATCATCATGGCGGGATCCGGCATGTGCACCGGGGGGCGAATCAGGGACCACCTCAAACACAATCTGGGACGCGAAGAGTGCAGTGTGATATTTGTGGGCTATGCAGCCACAGGCACTCTGGCCCGCCAACTCATCGACGGCGCGAAAAAAGTCCGTATCCACGGCGAAGAGATACCCGTACATGCCCGCATTCATACCATCAACGGTTTTTCGGCCCATGCCGATCAGGCAGAGCTTTTAGCCTGGCACGGCCGGACGGGCGGTCCCGCGCGCACCTTTCTCGTGCATGGCGAGGAACAAACCATGAGTCAATTTGCCACGCTCTTACAGGGGACTCGGGTAGAAATGCCCGCCCGGAACGAGGTGTTCGAATTATGACTGCCTGTTTCGCAGCAAGTTGTCCGTCATCGAAGTATTCAACCATGTCGCTTGGCTTGGCTGGCAAAAGCTGGCAGCATAAAACCTATGCCCGCCATTAGAAAAACAGGGAAAAGATTAAACACTACCTTTGGTGAATCAATCAGCCTTTTATGGACCCGGCGCTTCGGTACGTTCTGGTTTGCCAGTCTGTTGTCCAACATCGGCACCTGGGCTCAGCAAATTGCCCAGCCGTGGCTGCTTCTCAGCCTCGGTGCATCTCCATTCCTGATAGGACTTGATGCGTTTGCCTTGGGTGCGCCTGTATGGTTATTGACACTGGTGGGGGGCGTATTGGCGGACCGCGCTGATCGCCGGCGCGTGATTGCGAAGTTTCAGTCTATCCAGATGTTGTGTCCAGTATTGCTGGTAGTGCTTCTGCTGCTTGGAATGGTGAAGCCATGGATGGTCATTATGCTTTCTCTGGTAATAGGTATCACTGATGCGCTCTCCATGCCTTCGTTTCAATCGATTGTGCCAACCATTGTCGAACGCAAGCAGATTGCGTCCGGCCTCGCATTGAACTCGACCCAGTTCAATCTCTCCCGCATTTTGGGGCCGGCCATCGCAGGAGTTTTGTTGGTCAGTGTAGGCGCAGTGGGATGCTTCACAGTGAGCGCGGCATCGTATGTACCGTTCATTGTAGTCGCGGTGTGGATACTGCCACACCGGGTGGCCATGCCGGCTGCCGGCGGTGCGTTCGAACGCCGCCAAATATTTTCCAATGTGCTGGAAATTGTTCGAATACCTTACTTGCGCGGCGCACTCCTCACAGTATTTGTTACCAGCTTATTGTGCGCTCCGCTTGTCACCTTTAGTCCGGTGCTCGTCAAAGAAGCATTCCATGGCGATGCAGGACATTTCAGTATTGCCGTCGGGGCATTCGGTGTCGGCGGTCTGTTCGGTGCCCTCATGCTTCTTTTCGTTGATACCGCCCATGATCGGCGATATTTGAGCTCATGGTTCGCTGCTGCATACGGGGTAGCCCTCGTGCTTGTGGCGCTTAACCCATGGTTCTGGGGGCTGGCGGTCCTCCTGGTTGTCGGGGGCATGGCGATGAGCGTCAGCAACATTTCTGCGAACACTATCCTTCAAGCCAATACGCCGTCGCAACTGCGGGGGCAGGCCGTCAGCCTGTACATGCTTGCCATGCGAGGCGGCCTCTCGATAGGCAGCTTGTTGACAGGCGTTTCCGTAAGTCTGTTGGGCGTAAACCACGCGCTGCTGATCAATGGCACTCTTGCAGTGGCGGCACAGGTCGTTGTCGGGCGTGAATGGCTACGCTCTCCCCTTTCGAAATGATATGAGTCCTTTCAGCACAGCACTTATGACGACTCCCGGCAATAGCTGTTGATGTCAGTCAACCAGTAAAAAGATCGAATGGCCGTATTTGAAAAGCATAGGCGACCGTCGGCTCCTGGCAAATTCTTGTGACATTCACTCCCAGCCAATATAGGCTAGTTCATTGACAGCTTGCGCACCACATCAGCGATGCGTTGCGCGGATTGCTCCACCAATTGCCGGTCTTCTCCTTCAACCATCACGCGCAACAATGGTTCTGTGCCGGACGGACGCAACAGCACTCGGCCCTTTCCGTTCAAATCTTGCTCGGCATCAGACACTGCGGTTTTTACTTGACTGTGACCGAGGCAATCAACACCCTTGGCTACCCTGACATTGATGAGCACTTGAGGATACATCTGCAGTTCGCGCGTCGCCTCTTCCAGAGTTTGATTATTCATTCGCAACGCTTGCAGCACTTGCAGTGCGGAGATAATGCCATCGCCGGTACTATGCTTGTCCAGACAAATGATGTGGCCGGAATTTTCTCCGCCGAGTTGCCAGTGTTGTTGCTGCAATAATTCCATCACGTAGCGGTCGCCGACCTTGGCGCGCTTGAAGGGGATGCCAAGCTTCTGCATCGCGTGCTCGAATGCCAGGTTGGTCATCAGCGTGCCGACCACACCGCCATGCAACAAGCCCTGTGCCTGGCGATGCTTGGCGATCACGTACAGCAACTGGTCGCCGTCGTAGAGTTTACCGGCGCTGTCCGCCATCACCAGACGGTCGCCGTCGCCATCCAGCGCGATGCCGATGTCCGCCTTGTGCTCGACCACAGCCTTGCGCAAATTTTCCGGCGCAGTAGCGCCATACCCGTCGTTGATATTCTTGCCGTCCGGTTGCGCGCCGATGGCGACGACATCCGCACCGAGTTCGTGGAACACATGGCGCGCGATGTGGTAAGTCGCGCCGTGCGCGCTGTCCACCACGATCTTCAGGCCGCGTAAATCCAGCTCGGCGGGGAAGGTGCTTTTGCAGAATTCGATATAGCGGCCGACCGCATCGTCGATGCGCTTGGCTTTGCCCAGCCCATCCGAGGCGTTGGTTTGCATCTCCTCATCCAATGCTGCTTCAATGGCGCGTTCTGTTTCGTCCGGCAACTTGGTGCCCTGAGCCGAGAAAAACTTGATGCCGTTATCGTCGAATGGGTTGTGCGATGCGGAGATCACGATACCGGCCTGCAAGCGCAATGCGCGGGTCAGATAAGCCACCGCCGGGGTCGGCACCGGCCCGGCCAGATACACATCGATACCCGCCGCGATCAAACCGGCTTCCAGAGCCGATTCCAGCATGTAACCGGAGATGCGGGTGTCCTTGCCAATCAACACACCCGTGCGTTCGCCGCGCGTCTCTCCCATACTCGCCAGCACCTTGCCTGCTGCATAACCCAGATGCATGACGAATTGAGGCGTGATCGGATGTTCTCCGACCCGCCCGCGCACACCATCGGTACCGAAATATTTTCTGCTCATTCAATTCCCCCCATCGGACACCTCTGAAAATTCAGAATTCTGGGATGCAGCGCAAGGCACACGGAGCACAGAACCCAAGACAGTACAAATAGTACGGCGCGGGTTCGAGCACCGCGCTGACAATTTCGTATCCGACAAGTCGGATAACGAATTGCGTACCCTTGGTGCAACGCCGCGATGCGCCCGAAATGGTTCAAGCAGGCAATCCGCATCGCGGATGCTCGCAAAAATGGATTTACAGAGGTGTCTTCACTGCATTCCAGATTTTCAATGCATCCACCGTCGCACGCACATCATGCACGCGCACAATGCTTGCTCCGCGCTGCACCGCAATCAATGCGGCAGCCACGCTGGCCGGCAGACGCTGCCCGACATCTCGGCCGGTCAGCGCGCCCAGCATGGACTTGCGTGAAAAACCCGCCAATACCGGCACACCCAGATCAGCCAGCTTTTTCAACTCGCGCAGCAAGGTGAGATTATGCGCCAATGTTTTGCCAAATCCAAAGCCCGGGTCGATTACGATGCGCTTGCGCTGGATGCCGGCAGCTTCGGCCGCCGCAATGCGCTCACTTAGAAATGCACTGACCTCTGCGATTACATTTTGATAATGGGGCTGTTCCTGCATCGTTTGAGGATTGCCTTGTTTGTGCATCAGGCATACAGCAACATTGCTGGCGGCAACCTCATTCATCGCCGCGGGATCTTGCAGCGCGCTGATGTCGTTAACCATCTGCGCACCGGCAGCGATTGCCGCCCGCATCACCTCGGGTTTGAAGGTATCGATGGAAATTGGCACGGGAGAGATCGGCGCAGACACGCTGCACAAGCCTTCGATTACAGGTAACACGCGGTCCAGTTCCTCTTGAATGCCGACCGGCAGTGCGCCGGGACGGGTGGACTCGCCGCCGATATCGAGGATGTCCGCACCCTCTGCTATCAGTTGTTGCGCATGTGCCAGCGCGGCATCGCGCTGCAAATGAAGCCCGCCATCAGAGAACGAATCGGGTGTGACATTGACGATGCCCATGACCAGCGGTCGGGACAAATCGAGTTGGAAGTGGCCGCAGTGGAGAAACATTCAAAGCAGGTGCAAGGCACAAGACGCAAGATACAAGGATAACCAAGGTACTTTTGCACCTTGCACCTTGAACCTTGCATCTGTTTCAGGTTTCCTGCGCAGGTTGCGTAGGTGTTGTAGCCGGGGCTGTCGGCGCCTGATCCTTTGGCGGCTGCGGAGCCTGACTGCTTTGGCTTGGCTTGGGTGGACGCGCTGGAATTCCGGCCATGATGTCGGCAATTTGATCGGCGTCTATCGTTTCCCACTCCAGCAATGCTGCGGTCATCGCCTCAACTTTATCGCGGCCTTCAGTCAAAATTTTGGTCGCCACGGCATACTGTTGGTCAAGAATACGGCGAATCTCAGCATCGACTTTTTGCATAGTGGTCTCGGAGATATTTTTATGGGTCGTCACCGAGCGACCCAAAAACACCTCGCCCTCGTTTTCGCCATACACCATAGGCCCCAAAGCTTCAGACATGCCATAACGTGTCACCATATCGCGGGCGATTTGCGTGGCGCGCTCAAAATCGTTTGAAGCGCCAGTAGAAATATTGCCAACGAAAATTTCTTCCGCCACACGCCCGCCGAACAACATACTGATATTGGCCAGCATTTGATCGCGATACAAACTGAAGCGATCCAACTCTGGCAACGACCATGTCACACCAAGCGCGCGGCCTCGTGGAATCACCGAAACTTTGTGTACCGGGTCGCAGCCTTCCAGCGTCATTCCGACGATTGCATGGCCGGATTCATGGTACGCAGTTTTCTTTTTGTCCTCAGGCGTGATCACCATGGACCTGCGTTCCGCTCCCATAAAGATTTTATCTTTGGCTGACTCGAAATCATCCATTTCGACGAAACGCTTGTTGCGCCGTGCCGCAAACAGGGCGGCTTCGTTGACCAGGTTCGCCAGATCCGCTCCGGACATGCCCGGGGTGCCGCGCGCCAGAATATCGGCCTTAACATCCGGTGCTACCGGCACCTTGCGCATATGCACCATCAGTATCTGCTCTCGGCCGCGAATGTCTGGCAACGGCACGACCACCTGACGATCGAAGCGACCCGGACGCAACAGGGCAGAATCCAGCACATCGGGACGGTTGGTTGCGGCGATCACGATCACCCCGCTGGCGCCCTCGAAGCCATCCATTTCCACCAGCAACGCATTCAGCGTCTGCTCGCGCTCGTCATTGCCGCCGCCAAGTCCGGCTCCGCGCTGCCTACCCACCGCATCGATTTCATCGATGAACACGATGCACGGTGCCTGTTTCTTGGCTTGCTCGAACATATCGCGCACGCGCGCGGCCCCCACGCCGACGAACATTTCCACAAAGTCAGAACCGGAGATCGAGAAGAACGGCACTTTGGCTTCGCCGGCAATCGCTTTCGCCAGCAGTGTCTTGCCGGTTCCGGGATTGCCAACCAGCAGCACGCCGCGCGGTATGCGACCGCCCAGATTCTGGAATTTTGAAGGATCGCGCAGGAAATCCACCAATTCGGACACTTCTTCCTTGGCTTCGTCACAGCCCGCGACATCGGCAAACGTGAAGCGCTCCTTGTTCTCATCAAGCATACGCGCGCGCGACTTGCCGAACGAGAACGCGCCGCCCTTGCCACCGCCCTGCATCTGCCGCATGAAGTACACCCACACGAGGATAAGCAGGATCATCGGGAACCAGGACACAAAAATGCTCATCAGGAAAGACTGCTCTTCTTCCGGCTTGGCCTCGATGCTCACGCCGTTTTTCAACAGGTCGGAAACCATCCACAAATCGCTCGGCGCATAGCTGGTGATATGCTTGCCATCGGTAGTCGTCGCCTTCAGGGCGCGGCCTTCGATAACCACCTTGGAGATATGCCCCTGCTTCACTTCGTCGAGGAATTGTGAATAATCGAGCTGCGACTGGGTGGCCAGCTGCTGGTGGGAATTGAATTGATTGAACACGGTCATCAGCACCAAGGCGACAACCATCCAAATTGCAATGCTTTTAAAGTTGTTCAAAATGACTCCTTAAACGACAAACGACGCTCTCCACAATTGAGGCGATAACGGCAGGCATGGCGACTGAGTGCCGAGTTGTTCATTAGACTATGTATTTCCCTATTACTCAAGCTTTCCGCTACCCAATAAATACACCTCACTGCTGCGGTCACGCGAAGCCTTGGGCTTGCGTGTCACCACTCTGGCGAAGCGGCTGCGCATCAGCTTGAGAAAATCCTCGAATCCCGCGCCCTGAAATACCTTGACCAGGAAACTTCCGTCCGGCTTCAGATGTTCGAGCGCGAATTCCATCGCCAGTTCCGCAAGATGCATGGCACGCGCCTGATCCGCCGAGGCCACACCGGACATATTGGGCGCCATATCGGAAATTACAAGCCCCACCGGTTTGCCATGCAATAAATCTTCCAATTGCTTGAGCACGGCTTCCTCGCGGAAATCGCCCTGAATGAAATCCACACCTGCCAGCGGATCAAGCGGCAATAGATCCAGCGCGACCACTTTTCCACCACGCCCCACCCTGGCTGCCGCGACCTGCGACCAGCCACCCGGGGTCGCACCCAGGTCCACCACCACCGTGCCGGGCTTGAGCAAGCGGTCTTTGGCATCGATCTCCAGCAACTTATAAGCTGCGCGGGAGCGGTAGCCCTCCTTCTGCGCAAGCTGCACAAAAGGGTCGTTGACATGCTCACGCATCCATTGTTTGCTGAACTTGTTTTTTTTGATGGGGGAAGGCTTCATCGTTTACAATTCGCGCCTTAAATTTGAAAAGACATTATGTTATCTCTTACCGTATCCGAACGCCTCGCCCTCAAGGGCCGCGCGCACGCTTTAAGTCCGACGGTGATGATAGGCAACGCGGGCTTGACCGAAGCGGTGTTGAAAGAAATCGCGCAGACCTTGAAAATTCACGAACTCATCAAAATTCGTGTCATGGCAGAACGTCCGCAACGCGAAGAAATCCTGGCAACCATCTGCACTCAATTAGACGCCGCGCCGGTACAACACATCGGCAAGATTCTGGTGGTCTACAAACCCAACCCGGAAGCGCACTTGATCGAGATCAAGAAAATGCCCCGCCACAAGGGCAAGAAGCCGCTGACCAAGAAACAGCTGGGAAATCGCGGTTAACCTTAATCAACCATCCTTGAAAGACCTCTGCACAACGTAGCGAGCGAAGCTTAGACAAGGCAAAAATTGGTGAAAAACCGGAATGTACATTTTGGTACATGAGGATTTTGAGCCGATTTTTAACGCAGTATCAGCAAGCGCAGTAGTTGTGCAGGGGTCTTTTAGATGTACTGAACTTCCACCACTTCGTATTCCCGTACCCCGCCCGGCGCCTGCACCTCGGCGATGTCGCCGCTGTATTTGCCGATCAGCGCGCGGGCAACCGGGGAACTGATGGAAATCTTGCGGTGCCTGATGTCCGCCTCGTCATCACCGACGATCTGGTAAGTGACCACATCGCCGTTTTTTACATCTTCCAGTATCACGGTCGAACCGAACACACAACGCCCATCGGCATTGAGTTTCCTGGGATCAATGATCTGCGCTCTGCCCAGCTTGCTTTCCAGCTCGACGATGCGGCCCTCGATGAAACCCTGACGTTCCTTGGCCGCATCGTATTCGGCGTTTTCCGACAGGTCGCCCTGCGCGCGCGCCTCAGCGATGGCATTGATCACCTTCGGGCGCTCTACCGTCTTGAGGTTATGCAACTCCAGGCGCAATTTTTCTGCACCCACTACGGTCAATGGAATCTTGCTCATATCGATTACTCTCTTTATTTAGCCAGACGTTGGTGCTGCCCCTGAATATCATAAACACGCAACTCGGTCAGATGCCGCATCCCGACACAGGCAGCGCGTGCTCCTGCCAGCGTTGTGTAATAGGTGACCCGTCCCTGCAATGCGGCATGGCGGATGGAATAAGAATCGCGCATCACGGAAGGCTTGCTGTCCACGGTGTTAATGATGAGACTGACTTCGCCATTCTTGATCATGTCCACGATGTGCGGGCGGCCTTCCGCAACCTTGTTCACCACAGACACGGCAACACTCGCCGCGCCGATCACCGCCGCAGTGCCGCGCGTGGCCAGGATAGTAAAGCCCAGTTGCGCCAGCGAGCCGGCGATTTCCACAGCGCCCGGCTTGTCTTCTTCCCGCACGCTGATAAATACCTTGCCCTCTTTCGGCAGCCTCACGCTGGCAGCCAGTTGCGACTTGACGAAGGCTTCGGCGAAGGTATCGCCCATGCCCATCACTTCGCCGGTGGATTTCATTTCCGGCCCGAGTATCGTATCCACGCCGGGAAACTTGATGAACGGAAACACCGCTTCTTTCACCGAGTAATACGGCGGGATCACTTCCCTGGTGATGCCTTGCTGCGCCAGGCTTTGTCCGGCCATACAACGCGCGGCGATTTTCGCCAGCGGCACACCTGTTGCCTTGGACACGAATGGCACGGTGCGCGAAGCGCGCGGGTTCACCTCCAGCACATACACAGTGTCGCGCTGAATGGCGAATTGTACATTCATCAATCCGACCACGTTGAGCGCCTTGACCATTGCCACGGTCTGGCGGCGCAGTTCGTCCTGCAATACCTGCGACAGGCTGAACGGCGGCAGCGAACACGCCGAGTCGCCGGAATGCACACCGGCTTGCTCGATATGCTCCATGATGCCGCCGATGATCACGTCTTTGCCGTCGGATATCGCATCCACGTCCACCTCGATCGCATCGTCCAAAAAGCGATCCAGCAGGATAGGCATGCGCTCGGGATAGGTCCTGGACATCGCCTCGGCGTCACGCATATAACGTTCGAGGTCTTCCTGCGCATGAATGATTTCCATCGCCCGCCCGCCCAGCACATTGGAAGGGCGCATCACCAGCGGATAACCGATTTCTGCCACTCCCGCGAGGCCTTCTTCGACGCTGCATGCGGTTCGGTTGGGTGGCTGCTTCAAATCCAGCTGGTGCAGCATCTTCTGGAAGCGCGAGCGATCTTCCGCGCAGTCGATCATGTCCGGTGTAGTGCCGATGATGGGCACGCCGTTCTTCTCCAGCCCGTGCGCCAGACCGAGCGGGGTCTGGCCGCCGTACTGAACGATCACGCCGATGGGCTTTTCCACCGCCACCACTTCCAGAACGTCCTCCAGCGTCAGCGGCTCGAAATACAGACGATCCGACGTGTCGTAATCCGTGGATACTGTTTCAGGATTGCAGTTGACCATGATGGTTTCATAACCGTCTTCGCGCATCGCCAGCGCGGCATGCACGCAGCAGTAATCGAACTCGATGCCTTGCCCGATACGATTCGGCCCGCCGCCCAGCACCATGATCTTCTTGTTGCTGGTCGGCTGCGCTTCGCATTCCTCCTCGTAGGTGGAATACATATAGGCGGTGTTGGTGGCGAACTCGGCAGCACAGGTATCCACGCGCTTGAACACCGGACGCACGCCCAGGGCATGGCGGTAAGCGCGCATTGCACCGGCATCGGTACCCAGCAACTTTGCCAGACGCGCATCGGCAAAACCGCTGCGTTTCAGGGCGCGCAACTCATCCGCGCCCAGACTTTCCAGAGTGCGGCCCGCCAATGATTTTTCCTGATGAATCAGATCCTCGATTTGCACCAGAAACCAAGGGTCGATCTTGCTGTTGTTGAACACCTCTTCCACGCTCATGCCGAGGCGGAAAGCATCGCCCACCGCCCAGATTCGGTACGGCCCGGGGCTGCCGAGCTCGGCAGCGATCGCTTCGATCTTGCTGTATTTTTCATCCAGCCCGTGCACGCCCACTTCCAGCCCGCGCAACGCTTTCTGGAACGACTCCTGGAAGGTGCGGCCGATCGCCATCACCTCGCCCACCGATTTCATCTGAGTGGTCAGGCGGTCGTTGGCCTGCGGGAATTTCTCGAACGCGAAGCGCGGTATCTTGGTCACCACGTAATCTATCGTCGGCTCGAACGATGCCGGAGTCGCGCCGCCGGTGATGTCGTTCTTCAGTTCGTCCAGCGTGTAGCCCACCGCCAGCTTGGCCGCCACCTTGGCGATCGGGAAGCCGGTCGCCTTGGAGGCCAGCGCACTTGATCTCGACACGCGCGGGTTCATCTCGATCACCACCATACGGCCGTCGACCGGGTTGATCGCGAACTGCACGTTGGAGCCGCCGGTATCCACGCCGATCTCACGCAGCACCGCGATCGAGGCATCGCGCATGATCTGGTATTCCTTGTCGGTCAGCGTCTGCGCCGGAGCGACCGTGATCGAGTCGCCGGTATGCACGCCCATCGCATCGAGGTTTTCGATCGAGCAGATGATGATGCAATTGTCGGCGTGATCGCGCACCACTTCCATCTCGTATTCTTTCCAGCCGAGCAGCGATTCCTCGATCAGCAACTCGCGCGTCGGCGAGGCTTCCAGCCCGCGCTCGCAGATCTCGACGAACTCTTCGCGGTTGTAGGCGATGCCGCCGCCACTGCCGCCCATCGTGAAGGACGGGCGAATGACCGTGGGAAAGCCCAACACCTGCTGCACCTGCAACGCTTCTTCCATGCTGTGCGCAATCGCCGAGCGGGCGGAGGCCAGACCGATGCTGGTCATCGCCTGCTTGAATTTCTCGCGGTCTTCGGCCTTGTCGATCGCGTCGCGCGACGCGCCTATCATCTCGACGCCGTATTTTTCCAGCACGCCGTGCCTGGCCAGGTCCAGCGCGCAGTTCAGCGCAGTCTGTCCGCCCATGGTCGGCAGGATCGCATCCGGCTTTTCCCTGGCGATGATCTTCTCCACGATCCTCCAGGTGATCGGCTCAATGTAGGTCGCATCCGCCATGTCCGGATCGGTCATGATCGTGGCCGGGTTCGAATTCACCAGGATCACGCGATAGCCTTCCTCGCGCAGCGCCTTGCAGGCCTGCGCGCCGGAATAATCGAACTCGCACGCCTGCCCGATGACGATGGGGCCTGCGCCGATGATCAGGATGCTTTTTATGTCAGTACGTTTTGCCATATTCGTAAAGCTACTGCGCGTCCAGATTGCTGCGTTCTCGCTCGTTCGCTCCTGCGCCGTACTTCTTTGTACTGTCTCGTCGCTCACTCGCTGCGGCCTTGCACTCTGGCCGCTCGCCACGCTTTCCGGAAGCAATCTATCTAGCTTGGTTTCCTTTCTTCCATCATGCTGACAAATTTGTCGAACAACCCATCCACATCATGCGGCCCCGGACTCGCTTCGGGATGCCCCTGGAAGCAGAACGCCGGCTTGTCGGTCAGCTCGAAACCCTGCAGCGTGCCGTCAAACAGCGACACGTGGGTGACGCGCGCATTCTTCGGCAGCGTCGCCGTATCCACCGAAAAACCGTGGTTCTGGCTGGTGATCATCACGCGCTTGGTCTGTATGTCCTGCACCGGATGGTTCGCGCCGCGATGGCCGAACTTCATCTTCATGGTCTTCGCTCCCACCGCCAGACCCATGATCTGGAGGCCGAGACAGATGCCGAACAGCGGCACACCTGCCTGCAAAAATTTTTGCGTCGCCGCAATCGCGTAATCGCATGGCTCTGGATCGCCGGGTCCGTTGGATAGGAACACGCCGTCCGGTTCCATCGCCAGCACTTCCTTCGCGGTGGTCTGCGCGGGCACCACGGTGATGCGGCAGCCGCGCTCGGCCAGCATGCGCAGAATATTGCGCTTCACGCCGAAGTCGTAAGCTACCACATGGAATTTCGTATGTTCTGCCTCCGGATAGCCGACGCCCAGTTCCCACTCGCGCTGCGTCCATGTATAGGATTTTGTGCAGCTGACTTCCCTGGCCAGATCCATCCCCACCAGACCGGCAAAACCTCGCGCCGCCTTCAGCGCCGCCGCCTCATCCGTGCCGGTGGCGATGCAGCCGTTCTGCGCGCCCTTCTCGCGCAGGATGCGCGTCAGCTTGCGCGTGTCGATCCCGGCGATCGCCACGACATTGTTGGCCTTGAGGTAATCAGGCAACGATTGCGTGCTGCGGAAGTTGCTCACCGTCATCGAAAGATCGCGTATCACCAAGCCGCTGGCAAATACCTGGCGCGATTCCACGTCCTCGGCATTCACCCCGACGTTGCCGATGTGCGGACAGGTCAGCGTGACGATCTGCTTGCAGTAGGAGGGGTCGGTGAGGATTTCCTGATAGCCGGTCATCGCGGTATTGAACACCACCTCGCCGGCACTGCTGCCGGAAGCCCCGATGGAAATGCCGTGAAACACCGTACCATCGGCTAATACAAGAATGGCAGGGCTAGTTTGCGACACCGGATGACTCCCAAGACAGTTACATAAAGAAGCGGGACGAACCGTGTGTTCATCCCGCTTTGGATTGCCGTGCATTATAGCCGATTGGAGGGGGGGTATCAAATGCAACACATGCAGCCATTACACCAGCACAGCTGCGCCAATAGGAGACATTCGCCCCTGCCCGTATTATCATGTTTAAGTGGACAGACAAATTAGCGAGGGGACAATGAATCAAGCGTTTAACGAAAATCTGTATGCTTCATTATTTTTAATAGTACGTACCGGTGGGTTCGTCTAATAACTGTTGGGCATCGTGAACGAAGGAATGATCGCTTTGTTATTGTCGGTTGCGCTAGCTGCAGTCGCAGCGCACCTTGTCTTAGCCGGACTACTCCGACCTAGAGTAGAGGCATCGTTGCAGACTGAGCTTTTTGCTTGGGGCTACGTTCGCGGCGGTAAGGTTCAATCACTCAAATTCAAATATTTGCTTCCTTGGGTGCCGGTTCCACCACTCTCTTCGAGTGCGAGATGGCTTTTCATTCTTTCACGGGCGACTGCGGGTATCGCAGTTATTGCGGCCCTAATTCTCGTTGCATTTGGTTATGTATCCGCGGTCGCTTAAGCCCAATCCGGCAGTCAAGCGGGACTGCGCAAAAGCGCGCAGCCACTTATTTTTACGTTAGGCGTCGCGCATGCCTGTAGCCGCAAGCGCACCGTTTGAACGTGTGGCCGTGAAAGCAGAACTGGAGCCGCGGTTGCGCCTCTATCGCCGGCTTTGGCTGTCCCGCATCGATCTGCAAGAGGCTAAGGCAACCATCGAAGAGATCATCAAGGCAAACCTGCCTTTCCCTCGCCGCAAAGAGCCCAGCGCTTTACTCATCGCTTTCACAACCGCGTTGGTAGTGTCATACGCGAGACCCTTCGTCAATTCGCGTGGTCAATCGGCGGTCGCCGAAAAAACCGTCCCGGGGTCGTTGCTTCGTGTGCTCACATCTTCAGAGCGAGCGCTTCACGATGCGCTCGTTGACATGAGGAACCGAGAAGTCGCGCACTCGGATGCTGATGTACTTGAGATTTCGCTTGAGCTGTTTCCGAACGGTGATGGTGGCATATGTCGGGTAGCACGCCATCCTCTCCGTCGAATCGAGCTCCGTGCACTACATCGCATGATTGAGAAGCTTGATGCCGAAATTGAACGTCGTTGCGAGGAGCTCCGAAAGGAGTTGCCCTTGAACGTTTGGCTGTAGATCATGATGGCCGCAAATCTAACAGCGACGCCTAATTCAAACGTTGACCGATTTCGAATAGCTGCCTTGCATCAATTCTGCAAAGTCGGTTTTATAATCACGAGCGACTAAATTAAAACGTAATCCACAATCCGAGAATGATGAAATATTCTTACGATGTAAAAGAAGCAAATTTCGACGAACTGGTTGTGGCTCGCTCGCACGAAGTGCCGGTGTTGCTGGATATCGGTGCGGAGTGGTGCAGCCCGTGCCTGGTGTTGGGGCCGATGCTGGAAAAACTGGCGAATGAATACGCCGGCAAGTTCGTGCTGGCGAAGGTGGATGCCGACGAGAACATGCGCATCGCCGGGCGGCACAAGGTGCGCGGCTTTCCGACGGTGATCGCTTACAGCCGCGGACAGGAGACCGGTCGGTTTCACAGCGCGCAACCTATGCACTTCCTGCGCAGCTTCATCGACAAGCTGATCGAACATCACAACGCCGAAGTAAAGTTGCCGGATTGATATTCCCTACTTCAGCCCCAGCACATCCTGCATGTCATACATCCCCGCAGGATGCTGTTTCAGGAAACGCGCGGCTCTTAGCGCGCCCATTGCAAAAGTGGCGCGGCTGCTGGCTTTGTGGGTGATCTCGATGCGCTCGCCGGTGCCCGCGAACATGACAGTATGATCGCCGACGATGTCGCCGCCGCGCACCGTGGCGAAGCCGATCGTGGAAGGATCGCGCTCGCCGGTGACGCCCTCGCGGCCATAAACGGCACACTGCGCGAGATCGCGCCCCAGCGTCTTCGCGATCACTTCGCCCATGCCCAGCGCGGTGCCGGACGGCGCATCCACCTTGTGGCGGTGATGCGCCTCGATGATCTCGATGTCGTAGCCTTGCGAAAGCACGCGCGACGCGGTCTCCAATAACTTGAACACCAGGTTCACGCCCACGCTCATGTTGGGCGCGAACACGATGCCGATGTGCTGCGCCGCGCTGCTTAACTGCGCTTTTTGCTGCGCGCTGAAGCCGGTGGTGCCGATCACCATGCTCACGCCGAGCTTGCGGCAGATGTCGAGGTGATGCAGCGTGCCTTCGGGGCGGGTGAAATCGATCAGCACGTCCGCGCCCTGCAAAGCAGCTGCCACATCCGCACTGATCTTCACGCCGCAGGGCGCGCCCAGCAATTCTCCGGCATCCTTGCCAAGCAGCGCGCTGCCGCTGTGTTCCAGCGCGGCGTGCAATGCCAGATCACCGGCTTGTGCCACGCCCTCCAGCAAGGTGCGCCCCATGCGTCCGCCGCTGCCTGCGATGGCGATTTTGATTTTGTTCATTTCCTATCCCTTTCCTTGCGCTTCAGCTTTTGCCGGCGCAGTTTCAACAGGCTGGCTGCCGTCATCAATGCGCACCAGATTATCGCCCTCGAAATAAAGCGTCAGCTTTTGTTTCTCGATCACCTTCCCGTTGTGTTCCAAACAATACACGTAATCCCAGCGGTTATTGTGATAGACGTCATTTATCAAGGGCGTGCCCAGCACATATCGCACCTGTGGCCTGGTCATGCCGAGTTTCAGCTTTTCGTGCATATCCGGTGTCACGAAATTCCCCTGACGAATGTCCGTCTTGTAGGGCGATATAAAGGGGATGTAAAAGCTGCTGCACGAAGCCAGCAGCACGGAAAGCAAAATAATCTTGATACGCATGATATTCCTGATCGATATTCAAATTCAAAGCCGCCGCATACCGCGACACACCGGAAAACCGGCGCTTCCCATGACACGTTACTGATAAAACCACTAGCCATTCGACCAGGCGAGCAAACTACACTCGCCAAGTCGCTGGTTATGGCGCAGCCAGCCGATTGCGGGAGTGGGTGCGAGGCGGCTTCTCCCGCACCGGATGCTTCGGTGACAATTCCACATCCAGCTTGCTGGATAGCGGATTGCCTACTTTTAGTGCAACACCGTGTCAAAGCCGCCGCATGATACCTCAAGCCGGACGCATGTCACTTCAAACAGAGCCGCCCAACATTTCGGCCGCATGCTTGCGCGTAGTCTCGGTGATCTTTACACCGCCCAGCATGCGCGCGATTTCCTCGACGCGTTGCTCGCCATCCAGCACGGTGATGTGGCTCAGCGTGTCGCCATTTTCCACCGTTTTGCTCACCCGCCACTGCTGGTCAGCCGCCGCCGCGACCTGCGGCAGATGCGTGACGCACAACACCTGATAGGACTTGCCCAGCTTTTTCAGCAAATGCCCGACGATTTCCGCTACTCGCCCGCCGATGCCGCTATCCACCTCGTCGAAGATCAGCGTGGGCACACCGGCAACCTGAGAGGTGGCGACTTGTATCGCCAGGCTGATGCGCGACAATTCTCCGCCCGACGCGACCTTGGCCAGGCTGCGCAATGCCATGCCGGGGTTGGTGGTCACCCGGAACTCTATGGTTTCCAGTCCGTATGCATTGCCGCTATCGCCATCATTTTGGTCCAGCGGCAGCAGCGCCACGGCGAAGCTTCCTCCCTGCATCGCCAAGGTCTGCATCGCCGCTGTGATTTCCCGCGACAACTTGTCTGCGGATTTTTTGCGCGCGGCAGTCAACTTGTGCGCCGCAGACAGATAGCTTTGCTGCGCTGATTTTTCCTGTTGCTCCAATTCGGCCAGATCGGCATCGCCGCCCAACTCTGCCAGGCGCGACACGATGCGCTGCAACGCCTCATCCAGATGTTCCGGCGCAACGCGGTATTTTCGCGCCGCATCCATCACGCTCTGGATGCGCTGCTCCTGTTCGCGCAAGCGTTGCGGGTCTGTTTCCAGACGCTGTTGATAATGGCGCAGCGCATACACTGTTTCCTGTATCTCGGCCTGCGCGCTTTCCAGCATGCGCAGCGTCTCGCCCATGCTCGCATCGTACTGCATGCCGTCGCGGATACGTGCCGCCAGCGCATTCAACTGCACCAGACAAGAATTGTCCGCTTCGCTCAAGGTCTCCAGCCCGAAGCCTGCAGTCTCCAGCAGGCTCGCCGCATGGGAAAGACGCGAATAATCGTCCTGCAGGATTTGCCACTCCTGAAGGTTGAAGTTTAATCCCTCGATCTCATTGCGCTGGAACTGCAATAACTCGCGCTCTGCGGCCACCGCATCGGCATTCTCGCTGAGGTTGATGCGGCGGCGGCGCAATGATTGCCAATCGCGATACGATTCCGCGACTTTTTCCGCGCTGGCCGCCATGCCCGCATAGCCATCCAGCAACATGCGCTGCGCATCGGGGCGCACCAGCGATTGATGCGCATGCTGTCCGTGGACATCCAGCAACTGGTCTCCCACATTGCGCATCTGTTGCAGCGTCGCACCACGCCCGTTGATGAAGCCGCGCGAACGTCCGCCGGCATCCAGCACACGTCGCAACAGGCATACTCCTGCATCACCTTCCATATCCTGTTCGCATAACCACGCCTGCATATGCGGCAACGCCGTGATGTCAAACTCGGCAGCGATCTCGGCACGCTCGCTACCGCTGCGCACCATGGTCGCATCGCCGCGCTCCCCAAGCGCCAGTGATAAGGCATCTATAAGGATCGATTTTCCTGCGCCAGTCTCGCCGGTCAGCGCAGTGAAACCGTCGGAGAAATCCAGATCAAGCGAGGAGACGATGACGAAATCCCGGATGCTGAGAAATTTGAGCATCTACCCGCCCCCGGCAATTTTTGCGATCTGGTCGAGATTACAGGTGCCGCACAACGCGAGACGAAGCATTCCTACGCCGGTAGCTGAGGGGGGAGTGAGCATGCAACACCGGAGATTGACCGCACAGTTGGTTGCCATCAGAGCATCTGATTCCAGAGCAATTTCTCGCGCAGGGTATGATAATAGCTGTGCCCCGCCGGATGCAGCAGACAGGCTGTCTCGGGATGGCGCGTGACGATGATCTTGTCGTGCAGCTGCAAATCGTAGCTGGTATGGCTGTCGAACCGCAATTGTATATCGCCTGTGCGGTGCACCAGGATTTCAATTTCCGAAGAACTCTTCACCACGATGGGCCGATTGCTCAGAGTGTGCGGACTTATCGGAACCAGCTCGATCACGTCGAGGCTGGGATGCAGTATCGGGCCGCCGGAAGACATCGCATAAGCCGTGGAACCGGTGGGTGTCGAAACGATCAGCCCGTCGGCGCGCTGGTTGTAGAGATACTCGCCATCAATGCGCACCTCGAACTCGATCATGCTGCTGGTATTGTTACGATGCACCACCACTTCGTTGAATGCCCGGCCGCTGTACACTTCGACATCGTTGCGCAGCACGCGCCCTGCAAGCAGCAGACGTTGCTCGGTGACAAACTTGCCGTCCAGCATCGCCGCAATGGTGTCCTGCATGTTGTCCAATGTAAGGTCGGTGAGAAAGCCTAGCCGCCCCTGATTCACGCCGACCATAGGTACATGACTCAACGACAGGGTGCGCGCGATGTTCAGCATGGTGCCATCGCCGCCCAGCACGATCGCCAGATCCACCGCGCGGCCTATATCATCCAAGCTCATGGGCTGATAGGGACTGTCCTTGAGATGCTCTGCAGTCAGGCCGTCCACCACCACGGTCAATCCTCTGGATGTCAAAAAAGCGGCCAAACGCAACAGCGGCTCGGCGATTTCCGGAGTATTGTGTTTGCCGATGAGCGCGACGATTTGGAATGGGAATTTCATGGGCGTGATTAAACCACATCGCCCAATCAATGACAAAGACAAGGAATGCCGGACAAGACTGCCTGGGTGCACGGCGCCCAGGACCGCCTACAAGCCGGAAATATAATCGGTCAAATCCTCGATCTCCGGATCAGTCAAGGATTTTGCGACCTTGTTCATCACTCCGTCCGGGCTATTGCTGCGTTCGCCGCTTCTCCAATGGATAAGCTGGGCACGCAAATACCCCTTGTGCTGGCCGCCGATAACCGGATATGTCGAAATATCAGGTGCCTTGCCCTTGCCGTTCACCCCGTGGCAACTCACGCATGGGGGAATATTTCTGCTCGCATCGCCTTTCAGGAACAGAGTCCTCGCTACCGGATTATCTCCTGTAGCGTTGCCATGCATCTTCTTCTGGCTGGCGAAATAAGCCGCGATGTCAAGCAACTCGGCGTCGTTGATGGTCGTCGCCATGGCACTCATGATCTGATGAGTGCGTGCACCGGTCTGGAAATTGCGGAGCTGCTTTGCAATGTAGGGTGCATATTGCCCGGCAAGATTGGGTATCAAATCTTCTAGACTGAGGCCGTACTCGCCGTGACAGCCCTGGCACAATTCCGACCGGGTCTTGCCCTCGACCGGGTTGCCGGTGCCAATGCGCAGCTTGATCACCTCAGGGGTATCATCGGCATATGCAAACGTGGTCGCGAGCAGAGCGATTGCTGTCAGGCAGGCTGTAATGCCGGTTCGATTGGGTAACATGACATGGACTCCGGAAAATAATAACTTGATTAAACCATATCCCCCAGGCAATGACAAAGCCGGGTTGTGCGGTCTAATTTCCACATTGGCATTAACTGCTGAAACACGACCGTGAATCAGGAAAGTGCCAGAATATGGCTTTCCAACCGGCTATCCATTAGAAACGGCGTATCAAAGATACGCCGTTTTTTAAAACCTGGTGCGATGGATCACACCCTGCGAACAACAAATCACAACTGTGGGTGCGCACGCACCAGTTTGCTGTGCAGTTTGTTAAGCGCATTGAGATAGGCCTTTGCTGAAGCCACCACGATGTCGGTATCCGCGCCCTGACCATTCACGATACGTCCTCCTTTGGACAGGCGGACCGTCACTTCGCCCTGTGCATCGGTGCCGCTGGTGATGTTGTTCACCGAATACAATTGCAGTTCGGTGCCGCTGTTGACGATGTGTTCTATCGCCTTGAAGGTGGCATCCACCGGCCCGCCGCCCTGCGCATCGGCATGACATTCCTTGCCGTCTATGCTCATCACAACGCGCGCCACCGGCAACACGCCGGTTTCGGAATGAGCGCCCATCGCCACCAGGCGGTAATGTTCGCTGACCTGCGCCACCGCTTCATCGCTGACCAGGGCCTGCAAATCCTCGTCGAAAATCTCGTGCTTGCGGTCAGCCAATTCCTTGAAGCGCTGGAACGCCGCATTGAAGGCCTCTTCCGAAGGAAACTCGATATTCAGCGCGGTGAAACGCTGGCGCAATGCATTGCGTCCGGAGAGCTTGCCCAAAGTCAACTTGTTGGCATTCCAGCCCACGTCTTCGGCACGCATGATCTCGTAGGTCTCGCGATGCTTGATCACGCCGTCCTGATGGATGCCGGACTCATGCGCGAACGCATTCGCGCCGACGATCGCCTTGTTCGGCTGCACCGGATAACCGGTGATGCTGGAAACCAGTTTGGAAGTCGGCACGATCTGCGTGGTGTCGATACGCGTATCGAGATTGAATATATCGCGGCGGGTTTTCACCGCCATTACGACTTCTTCCAGCGAAGCATTGCCGGCACGTTCGCCCAAACCGTTGATCGTGCACTCGACCTGGCGCGCACCGTTCATCACCGCAGCCAACGAGTTGGCAACCGCAAGACCCAGATCGTTATGGCAATGCGTGGACCACATTATCTTGCCTGAATTCGGCACACGTTCGATCAATTGCCTGATGCGCTCGCCCCATGCCGCTGGAATGGAGTAACCCACTGTGTCCGGCACATTCAGCGTCCTGGCTCCGGCCTGAATCACCGCATCGAACACCCGCACCAGAAAATCCATGTCGGAGCGCACCGCATCCTCGGCGGAAAATTCCACATCATCGGTATATTCAAGCGCCCACTTTACCGCGCTCACAGCACGCTCGACCACCTGATCCTCATTCATGCGCAACTTGTGCTGCATGTGGATCGGACTTGTGGCGATAAAAGTGTGGATGCGGCCGGACTTGGCCGGCTGGATTGCTTCACCGGCACGGCGCACGTCATTCTCTGTCGCACGCGCCAACGAACACACCGTGGAATCCTTAATGATTTCGGCAACAGCTCTTACCGCTCCAAAATCCCCCGGGCTGGCTGCTGCAAAGCCCGCTTCGATGATATCAACGCCCAACTTTTCCAGTTGGCGCGCGATACGGATTTTCATTTCCCTGGTCATCGCCGCGCCCGGACTCTGTTCGCCGTCGCGCAAAGTTGTGTCAAAAATTATCAATTTATCTATCATATTATTTGGCATGCTGAACTCCATTGCAAATAGGTTTAACCTGCGGAACCGATACGGTTACCGCGCTAGTTTCAAACTTGTGTGGGTATGATTAGCGCGCGCCGCGCAGCAGCAGCGCAGCCATCAGGCTGAACGTGGAGTGGAGTCTTGCGATGTGAGTTGAGAAATGCATGGGACTAATATTACCAGTTTTACCGCTACATGCAATGGGTTGAATTTCCATGCTGTTATTTCTGGCGCCGCCGCCAGAGCCACAATACATAGCCGGACAAGGAGTAGCACAGGAACAATCCAAACAGCACGCCGGGCGGGTAGCTGGAGATAAAGATCAGAAACAAAGCCGCCAGGAAAATCACCAGAAACGGCACGCTCTTACGCATGTTGAAGTCTTTGAAACTGTAGAACGGCAGGTTGCTTACCATGCTCAACCCGGCAAACACGGCCAGTGCAGCCGCATACCAACGAACTGAATCTCCGCTGAAGTCATAGTCGCGCATTACCCAGACAAATCCTGCGATGAGTGCCGCAGCTGCCGGGCTGGGTAACCCCTGAAAGTAACGCTTGTCCACCACATCGATATTGGTGTTGAAGCGCGCCAGGCGCAATGCGGTTGCTGCACAATAAATGAATGCTGCGAACCAACCCAGCTTGCCCATACCTTTCAATGCCCATTCATACACCACCAAAGAGGGCGCGACACCGAAAGAAACCATGTCGGACAGGCTGTCGTACTCGGCACCAAATTCGCTTTGCGTGTGCGTCAGACGCGCCACGCGACCATCCAAACCGTCCAGCACCATGGCGATAAATATCGCCACAGCCGCATTTTCAAACCTGTCGTTCATCGACTGCACAATGGCATAAAAGCCGGCAAACAAGGCCCCTGTAGTGAACAGGTTGGGCAGCAGATAAATCCCTCGCTTGCGCAGATTCATCGGTTTGCGTGTATTGAATTCGTCCATGTGCCCGTTATCCATTCGTATAGATTAACCTTTTTACGGCAACACTGCCAAGATAGTCGTGGTCGCCGACACCTTGTCACCGATGCTGACTTTCACGCTGGCATCCAGCGGCAGATACACGTCCACGCGCGAGCCAAAGCGTATAAAGCCGTAGCGCTGGCCGCGTGTCAGCTCGTCTCCCGCCTTGACATAGCACAAAATACGCCGCGCGATCAAACCCGCCACTTGCACCGAAGTGATGTCGGTGCCGTCGGCTGTTTTCAGCCAAACCGCGTTGCGTTCGTTCTCAGTGGAGGCTTTGTCCAGATCGGCGTTCACGAACTTGCCGGGGAAATACCAGACCTGTTGCACCGTACCATCCACCGGACTGCGGTTGGAATGCACGTTGAAAACATTCATGAACACGCTGACCTTGATCGCCTCGCGCTGCACATAAGGGTCGTTGATGCGCTCTACAGCGACGATGCGCCCGTCGGCGGGAGACAATACCGCACCGGCAACTTGCGGAATTTCGCGACCGGGATCACGGAAAAATTGCAGAATGAACAGCGCGATGATCCACAAGGGGATCGACCAAGCCGCACACCAAACGGTGGCTGCAATCGCCAGAATTACCGAGATGGCCAGAAACGGCCAACCTTCACGGGCGATGATGGGATGAGGATAATTTTTCATGGGCAATAAGAATATGAAGGCTAAGGGGTGAGTGGCAAAAGGAAAAGGGGGAAGGTATGGGCTTTGATTTTAGCCCTCTCCCTTCCCCTTATCCTTGCACCTAGTTTTTGGATTGATCGACCAGCTTGTTCTTGTTTATCCATGGCATCATAGCACGCAGTTGTCCGCCGACTTGTTCGATCGGATGTTCTGCATTCAAGCGCCGGCGCGCGGTCATTTCCGGGTAGTTGGTGCGGCCTTCCAGAATGAATTGTTTGGCGTAGGAACCGTTCTGGATGTTTTTCAGGCATTCTTTCATTGCGGCACGCGCTTCGTCGCCGATCACGCGCTGACCGGTCACGTATTCACCGTATTCCGCGTTGTTGGATATCGAGTAATTCATGTTGGCGATGCCGCCCTCATACATCAAATCAACGATCAACTTCAATTCATGCAGGCACTCGAAATAAGCCATTTCCGGAGCGTAACCGGCCTCGGTCAAGGTTTCAAATCCGGCCTTGACCAGTTCCACCGCACCGCCGCACAGCACGGCTTGTTCGCCGAACAAATCGGTCTCGGTCTCTTCGCGGAAATTGGTTTCGATCACGCCACCCTTGGTGCCACCATTGGCTGCCGCATAGGACAATGCGATTTCACGCGCCTTGCCGGACTTGTCCTGATATACCGCGATCAAGCTTGGTACGCCGCCGCCCTTGAGATATTCGGAACGCACAGTATGGCCGGGGCCCTTCGGGGCGATCATGATCACGTCCACATCGGCACGCGGCACAACCTGGTTGTAATGCACGTTGAAGCCGTGTGCAAACGCCAGTGCCGCACCCGCCTTCATGTTAGGCGCGATATCTTCGTGATAGACCTGCGGAATGTTTTCATCCGGCAACAGTATCATTACGACGTCTGCGTCCTTGACCGCAGCCGCGACTTCCGCCACATGCAGGCCGGCACCTTCGGCCTTTTTCCATGATGCGCCGCTTTTGCGCAACGCCACTGTCACTTTCACGCCGGAGTCACGCAAATTTTGAGCATGTGCATGGCCTTGTGAACCATAGCCCACGATGGTGACTTTTTTGCCTTTGATCAGGGATAAATCTGCGTCTTTGTCGTAATAAACTTTCATGCTGCCCTCTTAAAAATATAAAAATTAAAGTTTCAAAATTCTTTCACCGCGCCCGATACCGGAAGCACCGGTACGCACAGTTTCCAGAATCACGTCGCGCCCGATCGCCTGCAGGAATCCATCCAGCTTGGCACAAGTATCGGTCAGTTCAATGGTGAGTGTACGATCCGAAACGTCTATGATGCGCCCGTGAGAAGTTTCCGCGATGTGTTTCAGCTCCTCGCGCGCCGCACCTTCAGCACGCACCTTGACCAGCATCAACTCGCGCTCCAGATGTTCGCCTTCACTCAGATCCATCACCGCCGCCACGTCGATCAGCTTGTTGAGCTGCTTGTTGATCTGCTCGATGACCGCATCCGAGCCGCTGGTGACGATAGTCATGCGCGACAATGTAGGGTCTTCCGTCGGTGCGACCGCCAGCGACTCGATGTTATAGCCTCGCGCAGAAAATAACCCCGCCACACGCGACAAAGCACCCGCTTCGTTTTCCATCAGCAGAGAAATGATGTGCCTCATCACAGGTCCTCCGACAAAATCACTTCAGACAAACCCTTGCCGCCCGGAACCATAGGAAACACGTTTTCCGTCGGGTCGGTTTGAAAATCCATGAACACCAGATCGTTCTTGCGTGCAAAGGCATCTTTCAACGCCGGCTCCACATCGGAAGGTTTATCTATGCGCACACCAATATGCCCATAAGCCTCCGCCAATTTCACAAAATCCGGCAAAGCATCCATGTAGGACTCCGAGTAGCGGTTGCCGTGGAAGAATTCCTGCCATTGCCGCACCATGCCCAGATAACGATTGTTAAGCGACACTATCTTGATCGGCAGGTGGAACTGCTTGCAGGTGGACAGCTCCTGAATGTTCATCTGGATACTGCCCTCGCCGGTGACACAGGCCACTGTTGCACCCGGATTGATCAGTTGCACGCCCATTGCAGCGGGCAAACCAAAACCCATCGTACCCAGCCCGCCGGAGTTGATCCAGCGACGCGGCTTGTTGAACTTGTAATACTGCGCCGCCCACATCTGATGCTGGCCCACATCCGAGGTGACGAAGGCATCTCCACCGGTGATCTCGTAAAGTTTCTCGATCACGTATTGCGGCTTGATGATCTCAGTGGAATTTTTGTAGCGCAAACCACCGCCTTTTACACGCCATTCATTTATTTGCTTCCACCATGCTGCCAAAGAAACCGCGTCTTGCTTTTGCTTGCTGCCGCGTAATTCGCTCAACAATTGATCCAGCACCAATTTAAGATCGCCGATCACCGGCACATCCACCTTGACGCGCTTGGCGATCGAAGAAGGATCGATATCAAGATGGATGATCTTGCGCGGCACTTGGGCGAAATGTTCGACGTTGCCGACCACACGATCGTCAAAGCGCGCGCCGATGGCTATCAGCACGTCGCAATATTGCATTGCCATGCATGCTTCATATGTGCCATGCATCCCCGGCATCCCAACGAACTGTTTGTCAGTAGCGGGATATGCGCCCAAGCCCATCAAAGTGTTGGTACATGGAAAGCCGAGCAGGCGAACCAGATCGGTCAATTGCGCCGACGCGCCGGACAGCACTACACCTCCGCCGCTATATATCATCGGGCGCTTGGCCTCCAGCAACAATTGTGCTGCTTTCCGGATTTGCGCGATATCCCCTTTCCCTACTGGATTATAGGAGCGGATATTGACGGTTTCCGGATAGACGTATTCGGTTTTTTGATTGGAGATATCTTTCGGGATATCCACCAGCACCGGACCCGGGCGACCTGATTTAGCCAGATAAAACGCCTTCTTGATCGTAGGCCCTATATCTTTCACATTCTTAATCAAAAAATTGTGCTTCACGCAGGGCCGGGTGATACCGACAGCATCGACCTCCTGGAATGCGTCTTCACCAATGGCATAGCTGGGCACTTGACCGCTGACGATCACCATCGGTATCGAGTCCATATACGCCGTAGCGATTCCTGTCACCGCATTGGTGATTCCCGGACCCGAAGTGACCAATGCCACGCCCACCTTTTCCGAAGAGCGCGCGTAGCCGTCAGCAGCATGCACCGCCGCCTGTTCATGGCGCACCAGGATATGCTTGACCTTGTCTTGCTGAAACAGTGCGTCATAAATATGCAGCACCGCGCCGCCAGGGTAGCCGAATATGTATTCAACCCCCTCCTCCTGCAAACAGCGGATAGCGATCTCCGCGCCGGTCAACTCCATCACAAACACCCTAAATTTAAGCCGAAAAAGACCGTGTAAGATAAAGGTTGGCAACGTTTTGGTCAACCTTTGCAGTGTTATGAGAATGGTTTCAAGCGATATTTGCCGCAATTTGTTACCATGTGCCGACTTAGCAAGAGGTGGTCAAACTGAGCAGCCCAGCCGAATTAAGCCAATTTCTCATCAGTGTCGAGCGCCGCGCATATAAACACGCGCTCTATGCTGTGCGCGATGACCACGCCGCGCTGGACATCGTCCAGGACGCGATGATAAAGCTGGCGGAAAAATATGGCGGTAAACCTGCCGAGGAACTGCCGATGTTGTTCCAACGCATTTTGCAAAACACAATTCGTGACTATTACCGCAGACAAAAAGTTCGATCCACTTGGGTATCGCTATTTTCCGGCTTGCAATCCCGGCACGATGATGAAGAATTTGACCCGCTGGATGTGCTTGAAGACAGTGAAAACCAGAGTACACCAGCTGCACCTGAGGCGTCCTTGCAACAAAGCCAAATTATTTCGCTAATCGAAGAAGCACTTGGCAATCTGCCTGCACGTCAACGCGAAGCCTTCCTGCTGCGTTATTGGGAAGGACTGGACACAACCGAGACCGCCACAGCGATGGGCTGTACCGAGGGCAGCGTAAAAACCCACTGTTCGCGTGCTGTGCATGCGCTTTCCGTGTCTTTAAAAGCAAAAGGAGTAGGATTACCATGATTACAAACTTAGACCCCGGGGAAATCACTCGGCTGCTGACTGTAAGCGCCCGGCAACTGGACCAAAGCACTCTATCTGCATTGAGCAGCGCACGCCAGAATGCACTGAAAAGGCAAGCGGTAAGATCGCCTGTTTTCGCACTCAACGCAGGTCACGGGATACTCCGCCTGATACCAAATACGCCCCGGATATGGGCGGTCGCGGGTCTGCTTGTGGTTATGCTCATCTTCGGAACAGGTTTTTGGCATCATATCCAGGAACAACAAATTGACGAAACTGATGTGGCGATATTAACTGATGACTTACCCATCGAAGTTTTCGTTAATTAATTGTTGATGTACATCAGTTGATGCGAGATTCTGTAATTGGACTGTTTTTGCTACTGTGTTTTTCCAGCACAGTTGCCAATGCCGAATCGATATCCTGGCGTGCGCTCACCCCTGCACAACGAGAAGCCCTTTCTCCCTTGGTTCAACAATGGGACACGTTGCCGGAAATTCAGCGGAACCGCCTGCTCGAAACCGCCAAACGCTATTCTCACCTTACTCACGAACAACAAGAACGCTACCACAAACGCCTTGTAAAATGGAGCAAACTCACCCCTGAGCAACGCGAAGCTGCTCGTGAGAGATATCGCGCATTTAACAAACTACCGGCAAAAGAGCGCGAAAAGTTTAAGCAGAAGGCACGTGAACAGGAAGCCCGCAAAGCTGCTGCAGCCAGCAGTGTACCGCCAGCATCTCAAGTGCACTGATTTCACCCGCATACAAGCGATGCCATGGGCATACTTGAGCTTAAATAGTCACCAAGCGGGCGACTTTCATGGCGACATCAAGAGCGTGTTATGGTATTTTCAGCACCAAGGGCCTCAAAGAGGTTAGCTTTACATAGCCAAATGACTAATTCATCAGAAGACGGCGAATAAGTCATAAGTTATCGCACCCGAAGGGTGTACGCAATTTACTATGTGGCATGATGTGGCATGCCCGCATGAAAATGGTGCGAGTTGGGCGGTGAAACAACCCATCCCTGCTTACCCCACTTCAGCGTCGTTCGGTCCACCATAGCATCAACATACCCAGTAACATGAACAAACCAGTCATCGCTGTGGCACTGACGAATGGCTGCCAGTCATTGAGAGCACCCAAACTGGCAAATAAGCGCCCGACAAAGTGGAACACTAAGCCCAGCACGATACCCAGGAATATCATCGCTCCGATACCCCCAGCACGCCGATGGTAAGTTGCAAACGGCAATGCCAGCAAAAGCATCACCAGCAACGCCAATGGGTTGACGAACTTATCCCACATCGCGATTTCATAGCGCGTACTCTTTTGGCGGTTCTCCTTTAAGTGTAATGTGTACAGATACAAATCGTAGGCGGACATTTGCTCCGGTACCACCAGCAATACGCTCAAAATGGCCGGGGTCAGTGTCGAATGCCATTCCTGTTGTGGTTCAACATTGACATTAATATTTTCTTTGCTGAAGCTCGTCTCACGCACCTCTTCAAGTTGCCAAACTCCCGGTTCGATAAAATTCGCCCGCCTGGCATTGGTGATAGCCCGCAAGTGATAGGTTTCATCGAACCGGTAAATGTCTATATCCGACAAACTGGTGTCCGGCATCACGTTTTTCACATTTACGAAACTGCTCTCGTCCTTCACCCAGACGCCCGAACGAAATTCCTTCAGCGAAACTTTTGCGTTTTGCGCCTTTAATCGTAATTGCTGCGCCATCCGCTCGCTTGGTGGCGCAAGCAGTTCACCACACACAAAACTTAATATTACCAACGGTAAAGCGATCTTGAATAGCGCGCCGACCATCTGCCAGAGAGATGCGCCGGAAGATCGGATAACGGTCAACTCGGAACTGCCAGCCATCTGCACCAGTGCTGTGATAGTACCGATAAGAACCGCCACCGGAAACAGTTCATAGATATGGCCGGGAATCGTCAGCATCACAAAAAGCAACACATAACCCAGGTGATACTGCCCCTGCCCCATCGCGTTCAGTTCATGAATCAAATCCAAAAAGGAAAACAGCATGATGAGCGCAAGAAAGACCAGGCCGATACTGAAATAAATTTCACGGCCAAGATAGCGTGTCAGCAAGTTCATTTCCTGACCTTCCTGCGCAACGAGAACAAAGTCATGCGACGGAAGTACATCATCCCGGTGACCGTCAGCATCGCCGCATGTATTCCCCATAGCCCTATGCCGGCCGACAGCTTCCCTTGACCTACCCATGTATTGGTGACACTGATCATGTTGTTGTAGAGCATATACAGCACGATCGCCAGGATCAAATTCAGCGAGCGACCGGCACGAGGATTGACATAGCCCAACGGAATCGCCAATAAGGCAAGGATCGCCGCGCTAATGGGCAGTCCGATCCGCCATTCCAGCTCGGATATGTCCCATGTTGTGTGGCTACGCCATAATTCCAGGGTCGACATGCTGCGCACTTGAGGCTCGGCTTGCCTGATAGGTGGATCATCGATGCGCATCGCATAGCGTTCGAATTCCACAATACGATAATCGCGTTGTCCTGGTGTACCTTCGTAACGTGTACCATTCAGCAGCACCAGGAATCTGTCGCCATTTGGCAATGTTTCCTGCATGCCCTGCTGAGCTGCCATCGTACCGATCTTGCCGTTTAGTTCGGACTGCACAAAAATATTGCCTACGCGATTGGAACCTGGATTGACGTTCTCGATAAAATACACTCTGCCGGTCTGTTTCGATTCGCGGAACATGCCTGGAGTCGAAGCAGTGACATCATCACGACTTTCCAGCTTGTTCTTGAACTCTTCGGCCTTACGCAGTGACCATGGCGACAGCACCAGGCTGAGCAGCGCAATCAACCCAATCAAAGGCACGGCATACCATAAGACCGGACGTATCCAGCGCGTCAACCCGATTCCAGAACAAAACCAAACCACCATCTCACTGTCTCGATAACAACGCGACATGGTAAGCAGAATTGATATGAACAAACTGATGGAAAGCAATACAGGAAGATAATTCATGGCGCTGAAACCTAACAACGCCAACACTCCATCCACTGCAACCAAGCCGCTGACCGCTTCACCTAACAGTCGTATCAACTGGCTGACCACTACAATGGCAAACAGCACCGCGAACACCAGCAATCCATTGCTGGCGAATTCGTTCACCAAAGCGCGCTGAAAAATACCCGCGCGCATTGGCTTTGACTTTATACGGTAAGTTTGCGGATAATCAGGCATAGAATCGCAGGTTTTAAAACTTCAAGGAGTATCGTATGGAATTTAGCATAAAACAAAGCAGTCCGGACAAACAACGCAGCAACTGCGTGGTTGTTGGCATATTCGAAGGCGGCAAACTATCTCCAGCCGCACAATTACTCGACAAAGCTGCCAAACATGCCCTCAGCGACCTGATCGCGCACGGTGACATGAACGGGAAATCTGCAGCCACCCTGCTGCTGCACAAACTTCCCGGCGTCACTGCCGAACGCGTGCTGCTGGTCGGCTTGGGCAAGGCAAGCGAGTTAACCAACAAGACCAGCGTAGACATCCTGCGCGCGACCTTCAGCGCATTGAACAGCACGCCTGCCAAGGATGCCACACTGTATTTCATTGATGAGGGTATCTGGAAAGACGCCGCCTGGGTCACCAAACAGGCGGTGTTCGCCGCAGCCGAAAGCGTCTATCGCGCCGACAGCCTGAAGAGCAAACCCGCCAAGGCAGCGACGCTGAAGAGCATCGCCTTCGCCACGCCGGATAAGCCGTCTGCTGCATTGAGGCATACCCTCGACCAGGCCGCTGCGACAGCGCATGGCATGGACCTCGCCAAAACGCTGGGCAACCTGCCGGGCAACGTCTGCACCCCGACCTATCTCGCCACCAAAGCGTTGGGACTGGGCAAGGCACACAAGTCGATCAAGACCACCGTGCTGGAAGAGAAGGACTTGCAAAAGCTGGGCATGGGCTCCTTCCTGTCTGTCACACAAGGGAGCGAGCAACCCGCCAAGCTCATCGCCCTGGAATATCACGGCACAGACAAGAAACATAAACCCATCGTGCTGGTCGGCAAGGGCATCACCTTCGATTCAGGCGGTATCTCGCTCAAGCCCGGCGCCGAAATGGATGAGATGAAATACGACATGTGCGGAGCAGCCAGCGTGCTCGGTACGATACAGGCCATCGCCGAAATGGGCTTGAAGCTTAACGTAGTCGGCGTCATCCCGACCTGCGAGAACCTGCCTTCTGGCCGCGCTACCAAGCCCGGCGACATCGTCACCTCGATGTCCGGTCAGACCATCGAGATACTCAACACCGACGCCGAAGGCCGCCTCATCTTGTGTGATGCGCTCACCTATTCAAAGAAGTTTGATCCCGACACAGTGATTGATATCGCCACGCTTACCGGCGCGTGCGTAATCGCCTTGGGTCACGTCGCCAGCGGCATGTTCAGCAATGAGGACAAGCTCGCCAAGGAATTGCTGGAAGCGGGCGAACAGGCGCATGACCGTGTATGGCAGCTGCCTCTGTGGGATGACTACCAGCCTCTGCTTGACAGCAACTTCGCCGATATGCAGAACATCGGCGGGCGGGCGGGCGGCACCATCACCGCCGCCTGCTTCCTGGCGCGCTTTACCAAGGAATACCGCTGGGCGCATCTGGATATCGCAGGAACCGCATGGAAATCCGGCAAGGAAAAAGGCGCGACGGGGCGTCCGGTGCCGCTGCTGACCCAATATCTAGTCAATAGAGCCGAAAAGAAATAAGTGCGAGTTGGAGACACCTTTGGAAATCGTCACGAGCAAGTCCAAGTGCAAGGAGCCGCGCAGTGAAAGTCGAGACATACCATGAAAGGTAGGCGAGAATTGAACGAGCATGCGACGCAGCAATTGGACTGCGCAGTAGATTTACAGGGGTGTCTGTGACCAAAGTGGATTTCTACACTGGTAGCACCGACAAGCTGCGCACCGCTTGCCAGTTGAGCCACAAGGCCATGCAAAACGGCGTGCGCACCGCAATCAGCTTGCCCGATGCGGCGACCAGCGAAGCGCTGGATAAATTGCTCTGGCATTATCCTGCCACCGCTTTTATTCCCCATTGCCTTGGCGATGCGAAAGACGCCGATCAGATGCCGGTAGTGCTGAACCACAGCAGCGATAAATTCCCTCACCACGATCTGCTGATCAGCCTGCACGACGAATGCGTGCCGTTCTTCAGCCGCTTCGAACGCGTCGTCGAGATCGTCAGCAACGATGCGGAAGACAGCCGCAAGGGACGGGAACGCTTCAAGTTTTACCGCGATCGCGGCTACGAGCTCCGCCACATTGATTTAGCGAGCACAAAAGTCTCCTGACATCCATCAGAAGTAAACAGCGAATTCCGCCGCCAATCCGCCATCTGCAGGTTCTCGTCGCGCCCGACTTTGCTATAATCGCGCCCTTTCTCGCAGCACCTAAAGCACATCCCTAAAGCACACCATGGAACTCGCAAAAAGTTTTGAACCGAAAGACATCGAAGCGCGCTGGTATCCCAGATGGGAAGAATCCGGTTATTTCAAAGCCGGACTAGACCCGAACAAATCCGAAGCATTCTGCATCCTGCTGCCGCCGCCCAATGTGACCGGCACGCTGCACATGGGCCATGGCTTCAACCAGACCCTGATGGATGCGCTGACTCGCTATCACCGCATGAAGGGCGACAACACGCTGTGGCAGCCGGGCACCGACCACGCGGGCATCGCGACGCAGATCGTCGTGGAACGCCAGCTCGACGCACAAGGCATCTCGCGCCACGACCTTGGCCGCGAAAAATTCATCGAGAAAGTCTGGGAGTGGAAAAAATATTCCGGCGATACCATCACGCGCCAGATGCGCCGCCTCGGCACTTCTCCGGACTGGTCCCGCGAGCGCTTCACGATGGACCCGGAGCTATCGAAAACTGTTACCGATACTTTTGTGCGCCTGTACAACGAAGGCCTGATCTATCGCGGCAAACGTTTGGTGAACTGGGACCCGAAGCTGCACACCGCCGTCTCCGATCTGGAAGTGGTGCAGGAAGAGGAAGACGGCTTCATGTGGCATATCCGTTATCCGCTCGTAGAGAAGGATAGCGTGCGTGGATTGACCCACCTCACCGTCGCCACCACCCGCCCCGAGACCATGCTCGGCGACGTCGCGGTGATGGTGCATCCGGAAGACGAGCGCTACAAACATCTTGTTGGCAAACAGGTCATGCTGCCTTTATGCAATCGACCGATTCCTATCATCGCCGACGAATATGTGGATCGTGAGTTCGGTACCGGCGTGGTGAAGGTCACGTCTGCACATGACTTTAACGACTATGCAGTTGCCAAAAGACACGGATTTAGATTGCTATCAATCATAGCTCTCGATGGCCGAATTCATTCGCGCGACTCGGTTTCGCGAACAAGTGATATCACCAATCTTATTGCTCACGATGAAAGCGGCTCTCCAACTTCATTGAGTCAGCAACTTGAAAATGCTAGTGATTACAATCTAAGCATTCCCGGTCTGCTTACGAAATATGTCCCGCAAAAATACCAAGGCCTAGACCGCTTCGATGCGCGTAAACAGATCGTCACCGATCTCGAAGCAGCAGGGCTGCTCGAAAAAATCGAGAAACACAAACTCAAGGTACCGCGTGGTGATCGTACCCATGTGGTGATCGAGCCGATGCTGACTGACCAATGGTTCGTCGCAATGAGCGAACCAAACAACAGTGGCAAATCTATTACTGCGCAGGCGCTGGAATGCGTCGCCTCCGGCGAGATCAAGTTCCACCCAGAAAACTGGGTGAACACCTACAACCAGTGGCTGAACAACATCCAGGACTGGTGCATCTCGCGCCAATTGTGGTGGGGGCATCAGATTCCTGCTTGGTTCGATCACGAAGAAAATTTCTTTGTTGCCCATAACGAAGATGAAGCCCAACAACAAGCTCAACGACTTCATGGTGACGAGTCCTTCGTGGTACTCACACGCGACAACGATGTGCTTGACACCTGGTTCTCTTCCGCGCTGTGGCCCTTCTCTACGCTGGACTGGGACGAAGGCAAGCCGTTTGAACAGCAGAACGACTTTGTACAGAAATATCTGCCATCCTCCGTGCTGGTCACTGGCTTCGACATCATCTTCTTTTGGGTGGCGCGCATGGTGATGATGACCAAACACATCACCGGCAAGATCCCGTTCAAAGATGTGTACGTGCACGGCCTGATCCGCGATGCGGAAGGCCAGAAGATGTCCAAGTCCAAAGGCAACGTGCTCGACCCGATCGACTTGATCGACGGCATAGCCCTCGATGAACTGGTGAAGAAGCGCACCAGCGGCCTGATGAATCCCAAGCAGGCCGAGCAGATCGAGAAGCGCACACGCAAGGAATTCCCGGAAGGCATTCCCGCCTTCGGCACCGATGCGCTGCGCTTTACCTTTGCATCGCTGGCCTCGCCGGGACGCGACATCAAATTCGACATGCAGCGGTGCGAGGGTTACCGCAACTTCTGCAACAAGCTATGGAACGCCACGCGTTTCGTGCTGATGAATTGTGACGGTCATGACGTAGGGCTGGACGAATCACTGCCGCTGGAATTCTCCGCGGCGGACAAGTGGGTAGTCAGCGTCCTTCAGCAGGCCGAAGCCGAGATGGCGACACATTTTGCCGACTACCGTTTCGACATGGCCGCGCGCGCGGTGTATGAACTGGTGTGGAACACCTATTGCGACTGGTATGTGGAACTCGCCAAAGTACAGATCGCCACCGGCGATCCAGCACAGCAGCGCACCACACGGCGCACCTTGGTGCGCGTACTGGAGACTATCCTGCGGCTGGCGCACCCGATCATTCCGTTCATCACCGAAGAGTTGTGGCAATCCATTGCTCCGCTCGCCGGAAGAACAGGCGACAGCATCATGCTGCAACCCTACCCACAGTCGCAGCCAGAGAAAATCGATAAGACTGCCGAAGCATGGGTGGAGGAACTTAAATCCATAATTGACGCTGTGCGACGCCTTCGTAGCGAAATGAATATTTCGCCTGGTACGCGTGTCGATATGTGGGTAGGAACGCAAGATCCAGATAGGTTTAGCGAGATGCTGCCCTATATCAAAGTGCTTGCAAGATCGGATAACGTCAAAGTATCGGGAGCGCTCATTACTGGTCACCTTCCCGTCAACTCACCTGCGCCAATCATACCTATTGGAAATATCCAACTGATGCTGAATGTCGAAATCGACGTGGCCGCCGAACGCGAGCGGCTGGATAAGGAAATCACCCGCCTGCAAGGTGAAGTCGCCAAGACGCAGGCCAAGCTGGGCAATGCCAGCTTTGTGGATCGCGCTCCCGCAGCCGTGGTGGAACAAGAACGTCAGCGCATGGGAGAATTTGTCATGAAGCTGGAGAAACTAGAGACTCAACGCAACATACTGCGTTAGTAACAATCAACGGCGGCGCAGGAAAAAGACAAATTCGCCGTCTATCGCCGCCGAAGACAACAGCACATTGCCGGTCTGCCGGCAGAATTCCTCGAAGTCTTTGGGCGCGCCCTTGTCGGTTGCAATTACCCGGATAATCTGGCCGCTGGTCATCTGCGAAAGCGCTTTCTTGGCGCGCAGTATGGGCAGCGGACAGGCCAGTTGGCGCGCATCCAGTTCGACATCGAACTTCATGGCTCTACCGGCAGCCCGGCCTGCGCCCATGCCGAGATTCCGCCCTGCAGGTTATATGCGTCGGTGAAGCCATTCGCTGCTGCGAATGCCGCAGCCTGCGCGGAGCGTCCACCCATCTGGCAATAGAAAACGGTAGCTGCGTTCTTGTCCATCCCGTTCAGACGCAGCGGCAACAGGTGCAGGGGCAGCGACTCACCTTGGGGAATTTTGCCGCGCGCCACTTCCGCATCGGTACGCACATCGACGAGGCGCAAACCGCCCTGCTGCAGCATCGACTGCAACTGTTCAACTGTAATGTTGCTAAAACCGTTGATATTCTTTGCCACCTGCATATTCCTATTCATCTCCTGCAAGATTATGGTCCGCCAACAAATGCGAAACACGGGTATTCGCCACCGACAAACGCTTCACCAGCATGCGCAAAAAAGCATCGCCGAACTGCAACCGGCATCCGATCGTCGCATGCATCAGCACATCCGGGTTGATTTCGATCAGCACCACGTCGTTCTTGGCAATCACGTCCGAACTGCGCTTGAAATCGCGTTCTATAAGGTGCGCCATTTCACCAAAACAATCGCCGCGATGCAACAGGCTTAATAGCCTGCCCTGCTTGGTCACACGCACCGTGCCCTGCGCCAGAACAAAGAAGGAACGCCCGCTTTCGCCATCATGAAGTATGTACTCGGAGTCCGGAACCTTGCGCCATTGGCTTATGCGCAACACCTCCCAAAGCTCGACATCACTGAAATTCTTGAAGAACACCAGGCTGCGCAAAGTATCGAATTTTTCCGTATCCAGAATCTCATTCTGGGTCGGTGCCACGCGACTGGAAAATCCAACCAGATCGTTGGCGAATTCATCCCAGGTCTGGTAGCGCTTTGCAGTGTCCTTTTCCATCGCACGCCGCACAATGGCATCCAGTTCCGGTCCTATTTCGGGGCGGAACGCGCTCGGAGGCGGGGGCTCGATATTGATGATATGGTAAATCATGCTGTGGTTATTGGTCGCATCAAACGGCAATTTCCCGGTAAGCAGCTTGTACATCACCACGCCGAGCGAATATATATCCGTTTGATGAGTCAGCTTATGTTCCTTGACCTGCTCGGGTGACATATAGGCCGGCGATCCTACTCCTGATACTTGCGTGGATTGGTCGTTTTGCAGCGCAGCTGAACCGAAATCGGAAATCTTGATATTGGTATCACCTTGCAACAGAATATTGGCCGGCTTGATGTCACGGTGGATCACGCCCTGATGCTCCGCGTATTCAAGCGCCTTGCAGCATTTATAGGCGATTTCGGCTATGGTGCTCACCGGCAGCAACTTATCCACTTCGGCGTACTGCTCAAGCGTACTGCCTTCGACATATTCCATCACCACATAGTTAGTGTCGCCCTCCATCACCGCGTCGAGAATCTTTGCGATATGAGGATGTGACAACTTTCCTGCCAGTGATGCCTCCGTCATCAATAACTTGCGATATATCTTGGCGCGATTGGTATCACGCAAAACACCGAGATCAAACAGCTTGACAGCGACCTCTTGCTTGTTGAAAGGATCGACCGCGAGGTATACGGTACTCGTCGCCCCGGCACCAAGCTCACGCACGATCTCATATTTGCCGATCTTGTCCATTTTCCTTTTGCCAAATTAAAAAAGTGTTAGTTTTGCGCACTTTGCAGTTTGCTGTCCACATAATATTCGATTTGAAACAATTCTGGCGCAGCAGGCGGTGTGAACTGAATGCAAAAGGAACTATCATAGGGGTCATGAAAAAACTACTCCTATTGCTGTTGCTGTGCTTTTCTCCCTATGTCTCGGGCGACGGCCTGCCCGACTTGGGTGATGTCTCACAGGCCGCGCTTACCCCGTTGCAGGAACGCGAGATCGGCCAGCAAAGCATGCTGCAGATTCGCGCCAGCAAACAATATCTCGACGATCCAGAGGTCAACGATTATCTCAACCAGATTGGCTACAGACTGGTTGAGAACAGCCCCGAGCCCGGATTGGGGTTTGAGTTCTTTGCCGTGAACGATTACAGCATCAATGCTTTTGCGATGCCCGGAGGCTTCGTCGGCGTAAATGCCGGGTTGTTGCTTACCACACACAGTGAATCGGAACTGGCTTCCGTGTTAAGCCACGAAATTTCTCACGTCACGCAACATCATCTGGCTCGCATGATAGAAGGGCAGCAAGGAGACAGTCTGATATCGATGGCCACCATCGCCCTCGCGATACTCGCCGCACGAACCAACCCGCAAGCCTCTGAGGCCGCCATCGTCGGCACACAGGCGCATTCGATACAGAAACAACTCAACTTTACCCGCTCTTACGAAGAAGAGGCCGATCGCATCGGCCTGCAGCTTTTACGAAAGTCCGGATTTGACACCCACGCCATGCCGGAGTTTCTGGAGCGTCTGCAAAATTCCACACGCTTGCTGGAAGGAAATGCTCCCAATTATATGCGTACCCACCCGATCACCAGCGACCGTATTGCAGAGATCGAAAACCGCGTGCAGAAAGATCCCTATCGCCTGATACCAGACAGCCTGAGTTTTCAACTGGTTCGCATCAAGCTTATCGCCGCGCAAAAGACCGCACCGGAAGCCATCTCTTTTTTCAGCGAAGCGTTAGGCTCACAAAATTATGGCAATCCGATTGCTCAACGCTATGGACTTGTTAGCGCGCTGCTGCGCAACAATGAGATACAACGCGCCGTACAGGAACTGGCGACCTTGCGCAAACAGGCGCAGGTTGACCCGATAAACAGGAACAATCCGATGATAGAAACTCTCGCCGGACAAGTAATACGCGCCGAAAAAAATGATGCCGCCACGCTGGCGTTCTACCGCACCGCGGTACAGAATTTTCCGCAACATCGCGCCCTGATCTACGACTATGCCGACCTGTTGCTGCAGGACAACCAGCCGGAAAAAGCTGTCAAATTGCTCTCCGATCAGGTAGGTCTCCACCCCAGCGACACGACATTATATGATCTGCAAGCCCGGGCTTACGCGATGCAAGGCAAGGCACTGGAAGAACACCAGGCACTGGCCTACAGCTACGCGTGGCAGGGCAACCTGTACGCCGCGATGGAACAGCTTGAGATGGCGAAACAGGCCGGGGGCAGTTTTTACCAGCTTTCCGCCATAGAAAGCGATTTGCGCGAGCTGCGCGAGTTGCGGGATGCACAGGGCAAAAAGTAAGTTGCTCAGGAACAAGACTTTGGAATGACATTGGTCGGGATTGTATTATTGCCTACCATTGCGACAGCTGTTGCCGGTGGAGCACTGTCCGTAAAACTGCTGGCCGGAGTATGGTCGTCATTGCTGTCATCGCCGTTGGCGCAAGTCCAGGCCCCACTGTTCGGGTTAAAGAAAAAGTGCACACTGGTGCCCGTTGCACCACCAGATGATATCAGCCGAGCGCTGATGCCCGATGTTTTGAATGTCGCGACAAGACTGAGGTTCGAAGTTGCGACACTCTGCACATATTTGCCTGATGTAATGCCGGGAACGCCGGAAACGCCGGTTTGATCTATCGCGAACATCCTGGTCGTGGTGATCAATTCTGACAGCGGGGTCTTCAAGCCGTCCATCAAATCGAAGGCTTCTGAAGCCTGTCCGCGAGCCGTATAATCACCGTATGCCGGGATCGCTATTGCAGCCAATATGCCGATGATCGCTACCACGATCATCAATTCGATCAGGGTAAAGCCCTGTTGAAGTTTTTTCACGGAATACTCCTTCTCATTTAAACTTACCTTGATTCGAATCTAAAGACTCAACAGTTATCAAACCAAATTTGTTAGATTTAGTACCGCAGCAACAAACCAGCCATATGAATCTATATTCTTATGTTGCAAATCGCGGCATGAATAATCAATTTGGCTTGCAATCAAAAAGCCCCTCTTGCGAGGGGCTTTGAATTAGCGTACTACCCTCTCAGGTAAAGCCCAGGCAAGATTAAGTGCAAGCCTTGGGTATCACGTTTGACGGGATCGTGTTCGCACCGACAACAGCACGTACTGTGTTGGCAGCTATGGTCGTAGTATTCGCTTGATATGCAGCAACCGATGTTGCGTTATCATTTGTACCATCACCGTTGGCGCAAGACCATGAACCATCGGTCGGGTTGTAATACATATGCACGGCAGCCGGTCCTGGAGAGGCAAGCAAGCGGCTGCTCACACCCGCGGTCTTGAAGAGTGCCACGACGCTGAAAGTGCCAGCGTTGCCCGTAAGGGCGGCAGTGCCCGCAGCGGGCGTAGATCCACCTGCGATAATGTTCGCAGCATATTTACCCGTGGTGATGCCGGTGACACCGGAAATACCGGCCGGGTCGATTGCAAATTCACCTGACGATGTATACAGCTCGGTCAATGGAGTCTTCAGGCCGTCCATCAAAGTGAAGGCTTCAGCGGCTTGCGCACGGGCGGTGTAATCGCCATATGCAGGAATCGCCACAGCAGCCAAAATGCCGATAATCGCAACCACGATCATCAGTTCGATCAGGGTAAAACCCTTTTGTATGCTTTTTAACATGTTAAAGCTCCTTGTAAGTAAGATATTGAACACACCGGACGACATGTGTCGCTAAGGAATAACGCAATAGCCGTGCCAATAGCACAATTTATTGTTTCCATTAATTAATATCTTTCAGTGACAGCCGCCGTCCGGATATAGCCAACTTAATATCGTCACTGACTGACAATTTTCGGCAGTTTTGTGCTGAAACTCATCCTTATGATTGCAAATCAACGCCGGGAATCCTGCTCAGATCGACTTCATCCATCTGCTCTGGCGCCAGAAACTGTCTCGCATAGTCAAGATAGACTTTTTCGCGAATGAACACATCGAACAAGTCAGGGTCAATATGCCCGCCCAACTTGAACTTGCCGAGGATGGTCAGCGATTCGGTGAGGGTTTTGCCTTTTTTGTAAGGTCTGTCCTTGGCGGTAAGCGCCTCGAAAATATCCGCGATGCCCATGATTCTGGCCTGAACCGACATCTGTTCGCGTGTCAGGCCGCGCGGATAGCCTTTGCCGTCCATGCGTTCGTGATGTCCGCCGGCATATTCTGCGACATTTTTCAGGTGTCTCGGCCAAGGCAGCGATTCCAGCATTTTGATGGTGACTTCGATGTGGTGGTTGATGATCTCGCGTTCTGCTACGGTCAATGTGCCGGCATGTATAGTGAGATTCTCAACCTCATCCTCAGTGAGAAAGTTGCTCGATTTGCCATCGGCATCTCGCCATTGGTATGCGGCGATCTGGTGTACACGTTGCTGTGCCTCGGCAGACATTGCCTCGCTGCCGACATTGCAGTGACGCAAGAATTCACGATCCTGATCAAGCTGCTTTGCCCGCATTGCGTACTTCTGACGGGCGGCCTCAACACGCTGGGCATCGGCACTCGCTGCCTCAATTTCGCGCAACATGGCGATCTCGGCATCGCGCTTGAGCACCTCAAAGCGCGTGTCTACCAATTGAATCCGGTCAAACAGGGTGTGCAGCTTGGTCGCCTTGTCCACCACGTGCACCGGGGTGGTGATCTTGCCGCAATCATGCAGCAAGCCGGCGATCTTTAGTTCGCGCCGGTCTTTATCAGTCATCACAAATCCTTTGAGCGGTCCTGTTTCAGAACGGTTGACCGCTTCAGCCAGCATCATGGTAAGTTCCGGGACGCGCGAACAGTGGCCGCCGGTGTAAGGCGACTTATCGTCGATCGCGGTATTGATGAGCTGAATGAAGGCTTCGAATAATTCCTCCAACTGATTGATGAGATGACGATTCGTCAGTGCTATGGCCGCCTGAGAAGCAAGCGATTCCAGCAACTGCTGATCGTCAGTCGAAAACGGAACGATCGCGCTGCTTTCACGGTCTTGCGCATTGATCAGTTGCAACACACCGATGATCTCATTCTCATGGTTGCGCATCGGCACGGTCAGAAATGACTGTGAACGATAGCCAGTCTTGGCGTCAAATTTCTTGGTTCCTGAAAAATCGTAGCCTTTAGCCATATAAGCATCGGGGATGTTCACCGTTTCGCCGCTGAGCGCCGAGTGGCTCACCACCATGGCGTGATTGGGATTGCCATCCTCATCATAAAGCTGAACCGGATAAAAGCTGATCGGTGCTCCACTGGTTCCGCCCATCGCAGTTTTCAGGGAATCGTTGCGCAGAATCTCGAATCGCAGTATCTGTTGTTCCTGTTCGTGCAGATAGAGCGTGCCTGCATCTGCATTCGTAATTCGTTTTGCCGCTTCCAGAATGGTTTCCAGCAGGCTGTTGGTATCGCGCTGCCTAGAAAGCGCGATACCGATCTCGTTGAGATCCTTGAGTCGGTGCAGGAGGTTATCCGTGGAATTCATAACTGCTGCGCCTGAGGAACCGGGAAAATTTGCAGACTGGATCATAATGAGAATTCATGAGTCTTCCCTACTTGATACAAACTGCGCGTACCTGGTGCATGTCGGTAATACCCTGCAATACTTTTTCGATACCATCCTGTTTCAAGGTGCGCATTCCCTCGTCCAGCGCGATCGCAAACAACTCGGCGACTCGCGCATGTTCCTGAATGGCTTTCTTCACGGGATCGGTACCGATCAGCAACTCATGTAAACCGACGCGCCCGCGATAGCCGGTGCCGGTACATTTTTCACAGCCCACCGGAGAATAAAGGGTGAATTGCCCCTTGGGATCGGCAAATAATTTTACCCATTCATTATACAAGTTCTTCATCCCAGCAGCCGGATCCCTCTTCCAGCTAGCAGTATTAGTCAGTTCCGAGCTGAACTCGGTGAGCATCGCTTTTATTTCATCGGCAGTCGCAATATGCGGTTTTTTGCAATCGCCACAAAGGCGTTTTGCCAAACGTTGCGCGAGAATACCCAACAGCGCATCGGCAAAATTGAACGGGTCCATACCCATATCCAGCAGACGGATGATGGATTCCGGCGCACTGTTGGTGTGCAGGGTGGCAAACACCAAGTGGCCGGTCAGCGAGGCTTCGATGCCAATGGACACGGTTTCCTTGTCGCGCATTTCACCTACCATGATCACGTCCGGATCAGCACGCAGAAAAGCGCGCATGATGGTGGGAAAATCCAGTCCGGCCTTTTTGTTGATCTGAACCTGGCGCAGCCCCTTCTGGGTAATTTCCACCGGATCTTCGACGGTCCATATCTTGGTGTCAGGCTTGTTGATGTATTTTAGGATGGAATGCAGCGTGGTGGTTTTACCGGAACCTGTCGGGCCGCACACGAAGAACAAACCATAAGGCTTGCTCACCGTTGTCCTGATCAGTTCATTATTACGTGCCGAAAAGCCCATTTTTTCCAGTGGTAACGGCTCACCGGAAGCCAGGATACGCATCACCACATCCTCGACACCCCCTTGGGAAGGAATGGTCGCGACGCGCAACTCGATATCCAGCGGACCGAATTTCTTGAACTTGATCTTGCCGTCCTGTGGTCGGCGTTTCTCTGAAATATCCAGGTCACACATGATCTTGAGGCGTGTCACCAGCGCGTTACGATAAGTGGATGGCACTTCAATGTAATTGAGCAGCGAGCCGTCCTTGCGCACCCGTATCTGGGTCTTGGCTTTGCCCGGTCCAGGTTCGATGTGTATGTCGGAAGCGCCCATACGGTAGGCATCTACGATGACCTTGTTGACCAGCTTGACCAGTTCGTTGTCGGCGGCGGCGCTGACATCATCCTGAGAAACGACACCCTCATCTTCATCGCCGCCCATGCTGGACAACAAATCGTCCATGGACGATTCATCGACAGCCATACCACCGCTACCATCCGAAACAGCGCCGCCGCCATAGAACAGATCCAGGGTTTGCTTGAATTCGCGTTGCGAACAGACCTTATAGACCAGCCGGTTTTTTGGGAAAATATTATTGACCACCCGCGAAGCCTGAATCCGCTCGGGATCTGTGGTCAATATCATCAAACCTTCCTGGGTCTCCTCGATCGGAATCCAGTGGCTGCTTTCGACATACTCGCGCCTCAGGTTTTTCAATAATTCGGTAGGTTTGAGGCGATCTCCCCGATGTGCCTCATAGGGAACCCCAAAGAAACTTGAAAGTGCCTTACCCAAGGCGGGGATGCTGACTTGGAATTCGTCAATGAGCACTTCTTCGACATCTATACCCTTGCGCCGTGCCGTGCGTGTTGCAAGCTCAAACTCTGCCGCGGAAAGAACTCCGTCGGCAACCAGATAATCGTATTTCGTTTTAATCGAACTTTCTTGCTGACGCAGATGCTGGCGAAGTGCCACTGCCATGGTCTGCGCCAGCTCCTGCACACCCTCTTCAATCAGGGCAGTAAAAGGCACGCCAGCCTTGTTGTTGATGACCTGGATTACGCCGACGAGATCACCACTCGATGCATCCAGTATAGGCGCGACCAACATCTGCTTGGTGCGGTATCCGGTGCGTTTGTCCACCTCCTGCAAAAAGCGCAGATGAGGGCTGTATTTCGCCAACTCTTTCTCATCATAGACATCTTTTACATTAAGCAATTTTTTATGCATCGCCGCATATCCGGCGAGGCTCTGCTCCGCAATAGGCAACTTGAGATCCTTGAAAGAGTTGAGTCCCGTCTTGACCTTGGAAACAAGCGAAATATTGTCTTCCCCCACCACATAGATGGTTAGCCTATCCGCATTGAACAGCGCACAGATGTCCTTGCTGACATCCAGCATGATTTCGTCAACATTGCCGGTGGCGTGTATCTTGTTGCTGACCTGGTTGAGGTTCTTGGTGAACTCAAGCTTGATTCTGATATCACCGGCATTGTTTGCTACGGTATTAGCCGCCATTACTGTGCTCATTCCTGCTCCCTTGCCTATCTCATTAGGCCGCTGTGGTGCCGACCTCGGCACCAACCATAATCATCGCCTGTAAGTTATACTTCACATCCGGCTTGCACCATGATGAACACGTCACGCGATCAATACCCATGCCGTTCCGGTTTACATAACATCTTCCAAAAAAAACGGCTTGACCTGAATTTAAAAGTCGCAAATCATCGACATTCATCAAAATTCGAACTCCTGATTGTTCAACAACATCTTGGGACGCAACTCAATTACACAGTCCTCAATCTCCTGCATTGTCAGTTCCAGCTCACCGGGTTTAAGGTGGGAAATGAAGACCTCAGCTTCGAGCCGAAATTTGGCCAACTCATCGGCAAGCATGCTGGGACAGAGATGCTTGGAAACAATCGCCAATTCCTTTTCGCTGTTCGAAAATGCTGTCTCAATGATAAGGTAACGCAAATTATTAATTTTGTTAACCACAATCCACAGTGCGTCATTAGAGGTAGTATCCCCGCTAAACACCAGGCTGGCTTTTCCACTGTCCAACTGGTAGCCAACCGCCGGAACAACATGATTGGCTGGAATGGGCGTTATCTTGCGCCCATTGAAGTCCATGGTCTCCCCCAGCTCTATGGACTGGTAACGCATGTAAGGATACTGAGCACTGGGAATCTCGCTGAAATCCGGCCATATTTTCCAGTTAAAAATATGTTGCCTGAGGATATCCAGCGTGTCCTTGCTGGCATAAATGGTTAAGGGACGATCTCGCATGAACCCCACACTGTCGACCATGAACGGAATGCAGGCGATATGGTCGAGATGGGAATGGGTGACAAAAACATGATCGATCAAAGTGAGTTCTGTGAGGCTGAGTTCTGTCACACCTGTGCCGGCATCAATCAATACATCATGATCAAGCAGAAACGAGGTGGTGCGCAGATTACCACCGATTCCACCGCTGCATCCCAATACCCTAAGCTTCATAATGTCCAGTGTTCCTGAAATTTGCCTGATTACTTGGTCTCGAACACGAACACGCCATCCCAGTCAGCAGCCGGCGAGTTGTTGCGGAAGTATGCAATGCGCTTCGCGTAGACTCTATAAAGCTCTGTATCCGGGGACATGCGTTGCAAATTCATCAGTTGTAATTCCGCCTGGTCCCAACTCTGCTTGCGATAGAAGCGCCGGACTTCATGGAACAACCTGACTTCATCATGCAGCGCTTTGCTCGCCTCGCTGACCAATCCCAAAGGTTCGTAAATTGCAACAGGCTTATCTTTACCCTTTACCCGCACATGGTCAAGCTCACGATAGATAAAGTCTGTTACGGCATTTCTGGTATTCTCGCCGACTATGACCCCCACACCGTATTGTTTGGTGATCCCCTCCAAACGTGATGCCAAATTCACTTCATCGCCCATCACGGTATAGGCAACTCGCACTTCGGAACCCATGTTACCCACGCTTACTCGCCCTGTATTGATGCCTATACCGGCATGAATCTCCGGCCATCCGCGTTGTTTGAAATGTGGCTGCAAGGCCTTCAAGGACGCCTGCATCTCGATAGCTGCCAGCATGGCATTACGTGCATGAATCGGATCAGGCAATGGAGCTCCCCAAAAAGCCATGATGCAATCACCCATGTACTTGTCTATGGTGCCACGATGTTTATAGATAACACGGGACAATGGCGTCAGGAATTCATGCATCAGCAACGTCAATTCCTTGGGATTCAAACCTTCCGAGATAGTGGTAAAGCCGCGCACATCCGAAAACAGGATGGTCATTTCGCGACTCTCACCTTCCATCGACACGCTTTCCGGATGCTTCGCCATCTCCTCGACCAATTCACTCGGCACATATTGCCCGAATAGTCCTGTAATCTGGCGCTTTGTGCGGGACTCCACGAAATAGCCATAAGACATATTCAGGGCGAATAACAATGCGATCATCACTACACTATTTGCCACAGGCATCAGTATATCTTCGTAGTTCCACATGAATATACTCAGCCCAGTGGTTGTGCCGAGCACAAAAGCCGAAGCCAGAATAGCCTTGGCAGGGCTGAATAGAGGCAACAAAAAACTCAAGGCAATGCCGATAAGCAACAACCAAACCACTTCAGCGCCCAGCATATAGGCGGGCTGCTCTTTCAAATTCTGATCAAGAATCCCGGCAATCATGTTGGCGTGGACTTCCACACCCGGATAAACCTCCTCCACCGGGGTGGCGCGCATATCCATCAACCCGGGAGCCGTAGTGCCAACCAGAATGATCTTGCCTTTCAGTTGCGCAGTATCAACCCGGTCATGAAGCACGTCCGCAACCGAAATATAATGAAAACTCCCTTGTTTGCCGCGGAAAGGAACAAAGGTGGCCACCTCCCGGTCGACCGGAATTTTCAACCCTCCCCCGGCAACATCCAATTCCAGCCACTCCAGACCCGCATAACCGCCGCTCTTGCCATCGGCAAAGCCGGGTAGCAATTTTGGGTGTCCCAGCAGTGTGCGCACCATGGCAAGGGATAAGGACTCATAATATGCACCGCCATATTCGACAAGCATAGGCACACGGCGCACCCTGCCATCAAAGTCCACCAAAGGATTAAAGTGTCCACTCGCTGCAGCTTGCTGCAATTCGGGAAGATTGGCTCCATAGCCATTCCAGGTCGTGAACCCAACCGGATGCCCCTTGAATGTCCCGGCCGGGAAAACCGGTTCGGGCAGACTCCCTGACACGTTGATATTTTGCTGATTGGTCAGGTAATATCCCAGTACTACATTGCGATTCCTGATCTTGTCAGCAAACAGTTTGTCATATTCAAGTTGCGGTTGGACTTGGCTAAGCACCGATTGAAACGAAACATCGCCTTTGAGTTGATTCTGCCCAAGCTTTTGCAACTCCTTAAGCCCCGAACTCTCGTCCTTCTCGGCAAATACCACGTCAAAGCCCACCTCCGTGACACCGTATTTGTCGAACAGTTTGTCCATCAACAATGCCAAGCGGTCCCGCCCCCACGGCCAGCGCCCTTCTTCCTTAAGGCTTTTTTCGTCGATATCGAGAATAACAATACGGTCATCCAGCGTTCCCGGCATGGTCAAACGCAAACGGTAATCGTAGATGATGGATGACAGCTGATCGACAAAATCCAGTCTGTAAAACCGGGCGGCGTTGCCGACGAAAACCAGGACTACCAGCAGTCCCAGTCCAATCAAGATGGCGTTTTTTTTCACGGCATTTAACAGAATTCAGATTCTATTGGCCGCTAAGCGGAACGTTCATTAAACACTTTGCGCAGCCGCGACAACAATTCTTTATTGTGGCTTCTGGATTGTGTCCTCTGCCCACGCTTATCCTTTGAAATAGAATTCCATCTTTACCCCGGCCAACTCGATCACGTCGTGTTCCTTCAATTGATGTGCCTGATTTGTCAGTGCCTGGCCATTCACCAACGGAAATTTCTCCCCTTCGACATGGGTGATAAAAAAGCCTTGCGGACGTTTCGTCAATACCGCCACCTGTAAACCCGGTTTACCCAAGGTAGTGAGATTTTTCACTAGCTCAAGCTCTTTACCTGCGTTCGGCCCGGTCAAGACTTGCACAACAGCGACCTTTTGCGGATCTGTCGCTTGTGCAGCAGGCATGGAAGCGACCGCTTGAGGTGCTGCCCCTTCTGTCACCGGCTTGGGAGCAACCGCTTGTGGAGCTGTCGCTTCTGTAACAGGCTTGGGAGCTACTGGAGCCGCCGGCTTTTGGGCTTCGAATTTGCCGGTTTTTTCTATCACTTCAGCCTGTGCCGGTTTACTGCTGGCTTGAGCCTGCACAACACCGGGCGGTACCGCAGGTTTGATTTCGTTCTGAACAACCTGTTTGGGCGGTGTGCGCATCACCATGGTTTTTTCAAAATCGGCAGGAGTGGTCTGGGTGACCTGATCACTGATATATTTCAGCCTGTATTTACCGATCCCGATTACATCGTTGTTTTGCAGGAAATGTTTTTTTGTTGGCACCCCATTCACTTCCAGACCATTTGTACTATCCAGGTCCTCCAGGAAGGAATCGTGCAGGATGGTAACAATAGCGGCATGTTCTCCGCTCACCGCCAGATTGTCTATGGCAATGTCATTATGTTCCTTGCGACCTATGGTCATGCGCTCTTTATTAAGGGGGTATTCTTTGATTACCGCCCCGTCCATACTAAGTATCAATTTTGCAGCCATAGTCGTAATCCTCTTACTAATTATCTTTCAAACCAGGCAAGCAGCTTTCCCAGCCAACCTCGCGGCACAGAAAATTTACCCTTTACCTTCACCAAAATCACCGAAATATTATCGCGGCCGCCATTATCGTTCGCCATTTGTATCAACTGATTTGCCGCAAGCGGCAAATTGCTCTGCAATGCATGAAGCGTAGCCTGAATATCATCGTCCTCCACCATGTCGTTCAAGCCGTCCGAACACAGCAGGTAAACATCACCGACCAACACATCATGAACATGAATCTCCGGCACCACTTCGGCATCGATTCCGACAGCACGTGTCACCAGATTCTTGTTCTTTGACAAACGTGCATCCTCGATACTGATTATCCCCCCATCAATCTGCTCCTGGAGCAATGAATGATCCCGGGTGATCGTTTCCAGCACCTCGCCGCGCAACCTGTACATGCGCGAATCGCCGACATGCCCGGTCGCCACGCGGTTGTCATAGAACAATCCGGAAACTATGGTCGTTCCCATACCCGAATACTGTGGCTGGCTTTCCGCAGCATGAAAAATCGAGGCGTTCGCCTTCTGAATGTTGTCGCGCAACAACATCACACCCAACTCCTCGCCACTTTCTTCATCTCGATCTATCGGGCTGGCATCCTGCAAACGGTGGCTGACTTCCGTTACAACTACCGAAACGGCTATGCCGCTCGCCACCTCGCCGGCATTGTAACCGCCCATTCCGTCAGCCAGCACTACCAGACCATAAGCGGGCTCGCAAGCAATGCTATCTTCATTGTGCGAACGCACCATACCGGGATGAGTCTGGCTGAATATTTCCAAAGCCTCCGTGATCTTCATCTCTTACCCCTGTAGGCTCGCGGCACATTGCCGCAGAGCGTAGGCCATTTCAGCACCATTGGAGTAGCGATCCGCAATCGCCTTGGCCAATGAGCGGTTTATGATCGCCACCAGGCATTGCGGCAAATCCGGCTTGATGCTCAGGATATCTGTATGAGGCTCATTGGCAATACGGTACATCAGTTGCGCCATAGAATCCCCTTCGAACGGAAGCTTACCACAAGCCATTTGATACAAGCTCACGCCCAAAGAGAAAAGGTCTGAAGCACCGTCGATCTTCTTACCGGCCAATTGTTCAGGTGACATGAAAGAAGGCGTGCCCAATACCATGCCGGTTTTGGTTTTGCTCGAATCGGTAATTCGCGCGATACCGAAGTCGGTCACTTTGGGCGTATCGGTTCCCGGGTCGTACATGATGTTGGCCGGCTTGATATCACGATGCACTACGTTCTGTTTATGCGCATAATCCAAGGCATCTGCGACGCGTGCAATGATATTCATCACCTTGGGCAAGGGCAGCAAGTTGTCCGGTTTGGTGTGGGGTACCAAGTCCCTGCCTTTGAGGAATTCCATTGCGATGTAGGCAAGGTCATGCTCTTCTCCGGCATCATACATGGTCACGATGTTCGGGTGATTCAGACGGCCCGCTGTTTCCGCCTCGCGGAAGAAACGGGCTTTCACATCTTCCAGTTCATCGGCCGCGAACTCCTGCGCCAGCGCCATCGTTTTGATCGCCACAACTCGGCCGATTTTCGGATCTTTGCCGAGATACACCACACCCATCGCACCCTTGCCGAGCTCCTTCTCTATTTCATAACGCCCCAGCATCGGCTTGGACACGCCGGCCTTGTCCAATACCAACGTGCTGGCGTTACTTTTTCCGGATGAACCGCCGAGCATCACAGTTTCCGACATCGCTTTGGTCTGGGCCAGACGCGCATCCAGATCACGGAATTTGGGGTTATATTCGGCCATATATTTGAATACCGACTCTGCCTTATTGAACTGTCGCTTGCGCTCGAAGTCCAGTCCCAGGTTGTACAGTACCTCCATCAGGCTATCGTCCACCTGCACCTTGCGGAATTTATCGAAGGCGATATCCAATTGCCCCTGTCCCTGGAAAGCCAGGCCGAGCATACGATTGCTTTCCGCAGATTCGGCATCGGATTTCTGCTTGCCTTTCTCGGTCATCAGGAAGCGCTTGGTGGTAAGGAGCAAATGCCCGACCAATAACAGTGCGGCGGGCAACATCAATTGCAACCACAGTGCCTGCGTGGTCATCAAAACGAAATGCGTAACCAATAATGCCACGAACAACACCGCTGTTACCAATGCTCCAATGGCCGCGTTCAAGCGCGGCAGCAACAGGATCAGATAAAGCGCGATCAGCAGGAATACTCCAATTTGCGCCCATCCTGCCCAGCTCGGCGAAACGAAGAAATCACCCTTGAGGATACTGGATACGGAATGCGCCAATATCTCAGCGGGGGGCATGCCGGATGAAATGGGTGTAACCTGCAGCGACCCTACACCCGCTGCCGATGCCCCGATCAGCACAATCTTGTCGCGGTACTTTTCGGCCGGGATCTTGCCGGTCAAAACGTCATAAAAGGAATCTACCGGAAACGCTGGCCGCCCATCCTTGTCCTTGTAAAAATAGGTATGCATTTTCAATTGCGGGTCTGTGGTAATAGTCTGCTTTCCCAATTGCACACTTTCGCCCAGATTGACGTGTATATCTTTGGCCTCGAGATTGAGGCTTTTGGCTGCAAGCATCAGTGATAGCGAAGGATAATATTGATCGTAATAACTCACCACCAGCGGTTCGGTACGCACCCCCCCGTCAACATCCGGGTCACTGTTCAGGTGCCCTATCGCCAATGCCTTGCTGCCCAATAACGGGATCGGGGACAACACGCTTTTTGACGGCAACGGCAACTCACCCGAACCGCCGGGATCTTTGACGTTTGAAAGGTTATTGCGCAAAACATAGTCCGGCAAAGCCTGGTCAGGTTTGCCTTGTGGCTCACCCAACTCGAAAAACATCGGCAGCAAAACATCGTTTGCCTTGGCTATGCTGTCGCTGAGCTTCTGGTCGTTATCGAGATTCGTCGCGGCCTCCTGCAGCAATGCATTAAGCTGCGCCAGTTCGGCCTGATGCACAGGGTCAGTGGTATTTTTAAGTGTGGAGTTGCCGATCAATTCGGCAATTTTATATATATAGTCCAGCCCGGCATCCACCTGAGGCTCAAAGAAAAAAGCGGTATAACCCACCACCTTGGCATGGCCCGCCGCCAAGACATCTATCATCTTGGCATGTATCTCGCGCGGCCAGGGCCAGCGCCCAAGATTGGCGATACTCTGATCGTCAATCGCAATCACCGCGATCTTGTCGCTCGGTGCGCGCGAAGTTGCCAAAACGCCCAAGTCGTAAGCCTTGCGTTCCAGACTCTGGATCAAGTCGCTTTTTGCACCCACCAGAAAGACCAAGGCGACAAGCAAACCCACGAACCAGTCCTTCTGCCAAAACGACCACTTATTCATACTTCCCCCTGAAGCTTTCTGACAAACATGATGTGGGTTGTCATGCCAGACATGGCGCAGATACTAATATATTTCCCGACAACACACCACAATCCTTTAGATCGATTACGAATTACCCAAAAATCGATTTGTCACGAAAGGTCGACAAGCCCTTTTTACTTAACCAATAACACCGGGCAATTTGCCAAATGCAAAACCTTGTTCACCACTGAACCCAGCAACAATGATTGCAATCCACCCTGCCCATGCCTGCCCATCACGATTTGATCCACGTTCTGCTGATGGGCATATTGTGCGATCGCTTCCGCCGGAGTACCCACACTGATGTGGTATTGATAAGGAAAGACAGCAGCATCCAGAGCAGCACGCGCCGACTGTAACGCAGCCATGCCTTGCTCGCGGTAATAATCGTTGATGGTTTCCTGACTGATGAAAAGCTTGACGTTACCCGCCGCCACATTCCACTGCACGTTCAGCAACAACACTTGTGGAGTTTCCTTAAATGCAGCGACATTCTTGGCCACGTAGTCAACCGCATGTAACGCATAGTCCGATCCGTCGACTGGTATCAATATTTTCATCACTTCCTCTTATGATTTTTTTCTGGAACGGCAATCACTTCTTCGTCCACCAGATCGATAACGTCTCCTTTAACGGCTCTGCGTATCGCCAACCATTTTCCCGCTACCAACACCAACAAGGCGCAGAACGCCGGAATCAGACTATGCAAGTAATGCTGCTCTTCCACCAGCGAACTGAACAAGGCCTCGCTGACCAGCATTTCACCCGCGACGTAACCCAACAGCGTACCGCCCGCATAAATGATGAACGGGAAACGATCGATCAGCTTCAACACCAACTGGCTGCTCCACGCGATCAGCGGTATGCTCACCAGCAAACCGAACACCAGCAGCGTGGCATTTCCTTGGGCCGCAGCTGCGACACCCAACACATTATCCAGACTCATGATGAAGTCCGCGATGATGATGGTCTTGACCGCACCAAACAAACGCGTAACCGCCTGTATGTTATTTTCACCGAGCTCGTCTTCGGGCAGGATCAGTTTGATACCGATCCAGATCAACAGCATTGAGCCCACCAGCTTGAGATAAGGCAGCGACAGCATGCCCACCGCAAAAAATGTCAGCACGATACGCAAAACTATCGCGCCTACCACACCCAACAAAATCCCTTTTTTGCGCTGCTCTGAAGGCAGGTTGCGACAGGCCAGCGCGATCACCACCGCGTTATCGCCACTCAGCAGCAGGTCGATTACAATGATCTTGAGCACATCCACCCAGAACTGGGCGGAGCCCAATATTTCCAGCATCGGCTATCCCTTCAGCACTTTTTGCATCACATGCCCCATCTCGGCAGGATTACGGGTGATATGAATCCCGCACTCTTCCATCACTGCCAGCTTGTCTTCGGCGCCGCCTTGCCCGCCGGAAATGATCGCACCCGCATGCCCCATGCGCTTGCCGGGCGGCGCGGTGATACCCGCGATGAAACCGACTACCGGTTTCTTCATATTGTCCTTGATCCAGCGCGCGCACTCTTCCTCGTCGCTGCCGCCGATCTCGCCGACCATGATCACCGCATCGGTTTCCGGGTCATCGTTGAACAGCTTCATCACATCCAGGTGCTTCAGGCCGTTGATCGGATCACCGCCTATGCCGACACAGGACGATTGCCCCAAGCCCAGCGCGGTCAGTTGCCCGACCGCCTCGTAGGTCAGCGTACCGGAGCGAGACACCACGCCGATGCGTCCCTTGCGGTGAATGTGCCCGGGCATGATGCCGATCTTGATCTCGTCCGGCGTGATCAAACCGGGACAATTTGGCCCGATCAACAGGGTGCGCTTGCCCTGCATCTTGTAACGCGTGCGCAACATATCGTGCACCGGGATGCCTTCGGTGATGCAGATCACCAGATCCAGATCAGCTTCCACAGCCTCGTCTATTGCCGCTGCAGCTCCCGATGGCGGCACGTAGATCACCGACACCGTAGCCCCAGTCGCCGCTTTTGCATCGCTGACCGAGGCAAACACCGGGATACCTTCGAACAATTCGCCGGCTTTTTTCGGATTCACTCCGGCGACGAAGCAGTTCACCCCGTTCGCATAGACTTTGCAATTGACGGTGTGAAACTGGCCGACCTTGCCGGTCATGCCCTGCGTCATCACTCTGGTGCTTTTATCGATCAGGATGGACATTATGCAGCCCTCGCAGCAGCAACTACTTTTTGAGCGGCATCCGCCATATCGTTGCCGGAAATGATGGGCAAGCCGGACTCCGCCAGAATCTTCTTGCCCAGCTCGACATTGGTCCCTTCCAGACGCACCACCAATGGCACGGCCAGATGCACATCGCGCGCTGCTGCCACAACACCTTCGGCGATCACATCACACCTCATGATGCCGCCGAAGATGTTCACCAGTATCGCTGTCAGTTTTGGATTCTTTAACATTAATTTGAAAGCTTCGGTGACTTTTTCAGCGCTCGCTCCACCACCTACATCGAGGAAATTCGCAGGATTGCCGCCATACAACTTGATAATATCCATGGTCGCCATCGCCAGCCCCGCACCATTCACCAGACAGCCGATATCACCATCCAGCGAGATATAGCTGAGGTCGAATTTAGATGCCTCGATCTCAGCCGGGTCTTCTTCATCCAGGTCGCGATACGCGACGATCTCTGGATGCCGGTACAACGCATTGCTATCGAAATTGAATTTTGCATCCAGTGCCAGCACATGCCCGTCGGCCAACAGCACCAGTGGATTGATTTCGGCGAGCATCGCATCCTTATCCACGAAGGCGCGATACAATCCCTGCAAACAGGTGCGCGCTTGGGGGAGTGCCGCGGATGGGATGCCGATGTCTCTTGCAATTGTGTCCGCTTCACTATCTCGCAATCCTGCTGCAGGGTCTATCCATACCTTGTGTATCTTTTCCGGCCTGTGCGCGGCGACCTCCTCGATCTCCATCCCGCCTTCACTGCTTGCCAATAACACTACGCGTTGCTTGCTACGGTCTATCACCATGCCTAGATAATATTCCTTGACGATCTGCGCCCCTTCTTCGATCAACAAACGCCGCACGACTTGGCCTTCCTTGCCGGTTTGGTGCGTTACCAGATGCATGCCGAGAATCTGCTGCGCTGCACTGCGCACCTCTTCCAGCGAATGTACTACCTTCACGCCCCCACCCTTGCCGCGTCCGCCCGCGTGGATCTGCGCCTTCACTACCCACACCGCGCCGCCTAACTGTTGCGCCGCCGCCACTGCGTCATCGACATTGAAGCATGCCGCGCCGCGCGGGGTAGGCACGTTGAATTGACGCAGAATTTCTTTACCCTGGTATTCGTGAATTTTCATAATGGATAATCGCCCGAATGAAGCACGCACCTTGAAAATGGCGCAAATGCAATCTTAATGAATTTGTAACGGCTAAAGCGGCATAGAAGTGGTTGAACAACATCAGTATAAATAGTTACTGATCCAACCCGGAATTAAATATCGGTCACATCGATCAGCAAAAAGATTCTGGCACTTAAAAAATATATGCGCACTAATTGACCAGAAGCGGGGCAAGAAAGGAGATGAATTCATCAATAATAATTTTCTCATGCCCAGCGTCTCGCATCTCCCATTTGATCGTATTAAGAAGTTTTGCCTTTTTATAAATATTCAGCTTATGCTTCGACGAAAATGTGCGTATGCCAATGATCAGGCTATCGAACTTTTTTTGATATGTTTTTGCTGGAATTGCCTTCCCTTTTTGCTCTTCAGGGGGAAATAGTCGATTTACTTCGCGGACTATTTCATGTGCAAACAAAACCGCTTCTCCAGCGTTGAACCAATCAAGTATCATGTTGTAGCTCCAAGCATATTTCTGTAATGAAATGGGATGCACCTGGTAATTGCCGGACTAAGCATCAAGCCCTTAGTACAACAATTCCAAAACAGTGCGAACGAGGTCAGTTTAGCAAAAATTATCTTTAAAAGGTTGTTAGATGGGCCTATTTGACCGATTCCGTTCTGCCGGGCAAGCTGTTGCGAACAGCGGTGAGCATAATGCGGACACATCCGGGCAGGATGCTGCGCGTTTGATTGACGCAGGACATGCCCTGGAGGCGGAAGGCCGGCTCGACGAGGCGATGCAATGCTATCTGGATGCCATCCGGGTGGCACCGGACCCGGCGCGCGCTCACCTCAATCACGGCAATGTCCTGTTGTTGAAGGGCGACTTGAAGGGTGCGCTGGATGCCTTCAGGACGGCGATCAAACACAAACCGGATTACGCCGGGGCTTATTACAACATCGGCAATGCCCTGCTGGGCAATGGGCAGCTTGACGAGGCGGTGGCGAACTACCGCCGGGCGCTGGAGATCCAGCCCGATTATGCCGAGGTGCATTGCAGCATGGGCGTTGCTCTGAAAGAGCTTGGACAGCTTGATAACGCAATCGCAAGTTTCCAGACAGCGCTGAAGATTAACCCGAATCTGGCAGAGGCACATACCAACCTGGATGTTGCCATTCGAGATATCTTTAACATGTGCAATGTTCTGATGGATAACGGGCAACTCAACGGCGCGGTGGCAAACTACCGACGAGTGCTGGAGATCAATCCTGATTTTACAGAAGCACATTGTAATATGGGTCTTGCCTTGCAATCACTTGGGCAATTTGAGGACGCGGTGGCAAGCTACCGGCGTGCTCTGGCAAACAAGTCCGATTTTGCCGAGGCGCATTATAATCTGGGTCTTGCCTTACAATCTCTTGGAAAACTTGATAACGCAGTGGAAAGTTACCGCCGGGCGCTGGAAATAAAACCCGATTTCGCCGAGGCAATCTTGAATCTTGGCAATACCCTGAAAGACCTCGGACAACTTGATAATGCGGTGGCAAGTTACCGCCTGGCGCTGGAAATAAATCCCGGTTATTCGGATGCACATAGCAATCTGTTGCTTGCCCTGAACTACACCGCAAACCATGCTTCCTCATACTGCCTTGAACAGGCGCGCCAGTTTGGCCGGATCGTGGCAGACAAGGTGGGCGCGCGTTTTTCCACTTGGCAATGTGCCACTCATCCAGAACGCCTGCGCGTCGGGCTGGTGTCGGGCGATCTGCGCAAGCATGTGGTGGGATATTTTCTGGAAGGTCTGCTGGCTCATATCGACCCGGCCCGCATCGAACTGATCGCCTACCCGACACACCACGAGCAGGACGAACTCACCGCGCGCATCCGCCGGTATTTCTCTGCATGGAAGCTGTTGTCCGGTCTGAGCGATGCAGCCGCTGCGCGCCTGATCCACGCCGATGGCGTGCATGTCCTGATCGATCTTTCCGGCCATACCGCGCATAACCGCCTGCCGGTGTTCGCCTGGAAACCTGCCCCGGTGCAGGTGAGCTGGCTGGGCTATTTCGCCACCACCGGCGTGGCGGAAATGGATTATCTGCTGGCGGATGAGGTGGGGGTGCCCGAGGCTCAGCGGCAATACTTCACCGAGTCCGTCTGGTACCTGCCTGACACCCGGCTGTGTTTCACCGCGCCCGGGGCCGACTTGCCCATCGTACCTTTGCCCGCGCTGGCGAACGGCAGGATCACTTTCGGCTGTTTCCAGAATCTGGCCAAGTTAAATGACGGGGTACTGGCGGCATGGGGGGAGATTCTTGCCGCTGTGCCGGAGGCCAGGCTGCGTTTACAGTGCAAGCAACTGGTCGAACCGGCACAGGCAGAACAACTGCTGCTGCGTTTGCAGCGTTACGGCATTGATCCTGCGCGGGTGGAGACGCACGGATTCGCTCAACGCGAGGCCTATCTGGCGGCCCATGCGGAAGTGGATATGATACTGGATACCTTCCCCTATCCGGGAGGCACCACCACTTGTGAAGCGCTGTGGATGGGGGTGCCGACCCTGACCCTGGCGGGCGACAGCCTGCTGGCCAGACAAGGTGCCAGCCTGCTCACGGCGGCGGGGCTGGCGGAATGGGTGGCGACCAGCCAGGAAGAATATATCGCCAGGGCGATCATGCTGGCCTCGGACTTGCCCAACCTGGCCGCGCTGCGCGCCGGCTTGCGCCAGCACCTGCTGGCTTCCCCGCTGTTCGATGCGCCCCGCTTTGCCCGGCATTTCGAAGCAGCGCTGTGGGGAATGTGGCAAAGTCACCAAGCTCAACAATGAAAACTTGCATGACCCAACCTTCTTCCAATCATGGTTCCGCCAAGAACATTGACATCGCCTGGGGCGATTTCTTGCGCAAACAAAACCGTTTGCCCCTGGAAAGGTTGTTAGATGGGCCTATTTGACCGATTCCGTTCTGCCGGGCAAGCTGTTGCGAACAGCGGTGAGCATAATGCGGACACATCCGGGCAGGATGCTGCGCGTTTGATTGACGCAGGACATGCCCTGGAGGCGGAAGGCCGGCTCGACGAGGCGATGCAATGCTATCTGGATGCCATCCGGGTGGCACCGGACCCGGCGCGCGCTCACCTCAATCACGGCAATGTCCTGTTGTTGAAGGGCGACTTGAAGGGTGCGCTGGATGCCTTCAGGACGGCGATCAAACACAAACCGGATTACGCCGGGGCTTATTACAACATCGGCAATGCCCTGCTGGGCAATGGGCAGCTTGACGAGGCGGTGGCGAACTACCGCCGGGCGCTGGAGATCCAGCCCGATTATGCCGAGGTGCATTGCAGCATGGGCGTTGCTCTGAAAGAGCTTGGACAGCTTGATAACGCAATCGCAAGTTTCCAGACAGCGCTGAAGATTAACCCGAATCTGGCAGAGGCACATACCAACCTGGGCAACATCCTGGCAGACATCTACAACACCGGAAACGTTCTGCTGAATAATGGAAAACCAGACGAGGCGGTGGAGAGTTTCCGCCGCGCGCTGGAGATCGAACCAAATCTGGCAGAGGCACATAGCAATCTGGGCGTTGCACTGCAAGAACTCGGGCAACATGAAAACGCGGTGGCAAGCTACCAGCGGGCAATTAAGATCAAACCGGATTATGCCGAGGCGCATTTCAATCTGGGCAATGCCATGAAAGACCTCGGACAACTTGATAACGCAGTGGCGAGTTACCGCCGGGCGCTGGAAATCAAACCCGATTTGGTCGAGGCGCATAATAATTTAGGCCTTGCCCTGCAAGAACTTGGGCAGCTTGATAGCGCAATGGTGAGCTACCGCCGGGCGCTGGAAATCAAACCGGGCTTTATCGATGCGCTTGATAATCTGCTGCTTGTCCTGAACTACACTGCCAGCCACACCCCTGCGTCTTATCTTGAACAGGCACGCCAGTTTGGCCGGATCGTGGCAGAACAGGTGGGCGTGCGATTTTCTGCCTGGCAATGTGCGGCTCATCCAGAACGCCTGCGCGTCGGGCTGGTGTCCGGCGACTTGCGCAAGCATTCCGTGGGGCATTTCCTGGAGGGGCTGTTAGCCCGGATTGATCCGGCCCGCATCGAACTGATCGCCTATCCGACGCACCACAGGGAAGACGAACTCACCGCGCGCATCCGCCCCTATTTCTCTGCGTGGAAGCCGTTGTCCGGTCTGAGCGACGCAGCCGCTGCCCGCCTGATCCACGCCGACGGCGTGCATGTCCTGATCGACCTTGCCGGCCATACCGAACACAACCGCCTGCCGGTGTTCGCCTGGAAGCCTGCCCCGGTGCAGGTCACCTGGCTGGGATTGCCGACCACCACCGGGGTGGCGGAAATGGATTATGTGCTGGGTGATCCCCATGCCATCCCCGCGGAGTACGCAAATCAGTTTTCGGAAGCGGTGTGGCGGCTGCCGGAAAGTTACCTGTGTCTGACCGTTCCCGGCCATGCCGTGGAGGTCGTCCCGCCCCCGGCACTCTCAGCGGGAGCTGTGACTTTCGGCAGTTTCAACAACCTGACCAAGATGACCGATGCCGTGGTGGCGGTGTGGGCGCGCATCCTCAAGGCTGTGCCCGGCTCGCGGTTGCTGCTCAAGACGAAACAGTTGAGTGAGCTGTCTGTCTGCGCGCAGACCCGCCAGCGTTTTGCTGCCTGCGGCATCGCACCCGAGCGGTTGCTGCTGGGTGGGAGAGTTGTCTCCGACGATGATCATCTAGCGGCATACAACAAAGTCGATATCGCTTTGGACACCTTCCCTTATCCCGGGGTCACCACCAGCGTCGAAGCGTTGTGGATGGGTGTGCCGGTGTTGAGCCTGCAAGGCGACCGGTTCCTGTCTTGCACGGCGGCAAGCATCGCCCATAATGCCGGACTGCCCGACTGGAGCGCCGCTGATGAAGACGACTATGTGGCCAAGGCCGTGGCATTCGCGTCCGATCTGGAGCGCCTGGCCGCGCTGCGCGCCGGCTTGCGCCAGCAGGTGCTGGCTTCCCCGCTGTTCGATGCGCCCCGCTTTGCCCGGCATTTCGAAGCAGCGCTGTGGGGAATGTGGCAAAGTCACCAAGCTCAACAATGAAAACTTGCATGACCCAACCTTCTTCCAATCATGGTTCCGCCAAGAACATTGACATCGCCTGGGGCGATTTCTTGCGCAAACAAAACCGTTTGCCCCTGGAAAGGTTGTTAGATGGGCCTATTTGACCGATTCCGTTCTGCCGGGCAAGCTGTTGCGAACAGCGGTGAGCATAATGCGGACACATCCGGGCAGGATGCTGCGCGTTTGATTGACGCAGGACATGCCCTGGAGGCGGAAGGCCGGCTCGACGAGGCGATGCAATGCTATCTGGATGCCATCCGGGTGGCACCGGACCCGGCGCGCGCTCACCTCAATCACGGCAATGTCCTGTTGTTGAAGGGCGACTTGAAGGGTGCGCTGGATGCCTTCAGGACGGCGATCAAACACAAACCGGATTACGCCGGGGCTTATTACAACATCGGCAATGCCCTGCTGGGCAATGGGCAGCTTGACGAGGCGGTGGCGAACTACCGCCGGGCGCTGGAGATCCAGCCCGATTATGCCGAGGTGCATTGCAGCATGGGCGTTGCTCTGAAAGAGCTTGGACAGCTTGATAACGCAATCGCAAGTTTCCAGACAGCGCTGAAGATTAACCCGAATCTGGCAGAGGCGCACTTGAATATTGGTTCGCTGCTTCTTTCCCAAGGACGATACATCGAGGCGTGGCCCGAGTATGAAGTTCGCTACGATCCAAACTATTCAGGGCGGCAGTCCATTCCCCCCGCTCTCCCTTTTCCCAGGTGGCGGGGAGAGTCTCTAGTCGGCAAGTCACTTGTAGTCTGGCCAGAGCAAGGCTTTGGTGATGAAATTCAGTTTGCCCGTTATTTTCCTTTGCTCAAGGCTCGGAACCTCTCCCGACTCACGTTGGTAAGCAAACTGCCTCTTAAAGCATTGCTGGAAAAAATCGAGGGCGTGGATGCGGTGGTTCTCCCCTCGGAAGCATCATCGTTGCCAGTTCACAACTACTGGACCTTTCCCATGAGCCTGCCCTTGCACTTTGCCACCACGGTCGAGACCATTCCGGCCAGGCTGCCTTATCTGGAGGCTCCGCCGGAAAGATTTAATCAATGGCGCAACCGATTGCCCAAAGATGGTTTTAAAGTAGGACTGGTCTGGAAGGGGAATACTGCCCCCAATCCCCATCGCTCATTGCCGGGACTTTCCACGCTTGCGCCGTTGTGGTCTACTTCTGACGTGATATTCATCAGCCTGCAGAAAGGGCCGGGCGAGGAAGAAGCCGCAACACCGCCGGCAGGACAGCCGATTCTCCATCTTGGCTCGCACATCACGGACTTTGCCGATACCGCAGCCATCGTGGCCCAGCTGGACCTGGTGATCTGCATCGATACGGCCATCGCCCACTTGGCGGGGGCATTGAACAAGCCCTGCTGGGTACTGTTACCCTTCATCGGTGTTGATTGGAGATGGCTTCAAAAACGAACTGACTCGCCTTGGTATCCGGGCGTAATGAGACTGTTCCGGCAAACCGAACCAAGTGATTGGTCAAAGACCATCAGCGAGGTATCCCAAGCTCTGACAAGGTGGGTTGATGAACGCAAAGATACAGTTTAGAAACGCATAGCCAGGAGAATTTCGCGAGCAAGCATGATTCACACAGATTGCGATTCCCCGTACCAATGCGTGATTCATGCACTTTAATTTTGAATATGTCCGCGACATCGCAGGATGTATCAAAATAGTGGCCACACATTCAACCAGTTTGCCAAAAACCCAGAGCCCTGTTCACATATTTCGCCGCTCGTGCAATGAGCTGCTCATCTTTCCATGATTCCCTGGTTCAGATGTATATGATCAGGGGGTTATAAGTGACTTGAATTCTGGGGCATTGATGAACTTGCCCAGGATATTCTGGACAGCGGGCATGTAGGCGTCTGCGATTTTTTGGCAATCTGCCTGGGAACCAGGCCCGGCATCAAAATTAAACTGATCGGTAACAGAAACTGATTTCCCATTCGAGGAATCGACGCGCAACCCGATTTTCCAAGTGCTGGTATAGATGTTGCGCCTTGAAAAAACCGATAGTTCTTCAACGGTCCCCGAGAGCGTTATTTTCGGAGTTGCATCGTCAAACATACCCGCATTCTTCAATTCGTCGACAAGCCCCTTCTGTATGTAACCCTCAAAACTCAAGTTATCGGGCATCCTTACAGAGCCGGCAGTAATGTCGCAACTATTGTCAAACTCGGCGGCCATCTTAAACAGGCCTACATTGATATTGCCGCCCCCGAACCTTTTAATCGACTTGGCGTTGTCCTCGGAAATGCTGTAACGCGGTGGCATGTAGATTAACAAGGACGAACACGCGCCAAGGACGAATGCAAGCATCAACACATTACTTCTTTTCATAACCTTCCCCTAAAATTTAACTCACGGTAGCAGCTGCAGATTTTAGTCTGAATCTCCCGAACCAGGACAGACATCCCAGGTATCCGCTGCTGATGCTACATTGTCTCAAACTATCCCGCTATCGCCCAACGGTCAACCCATGTCTAGTCTCAAATTGCCGCCCATTAACAGACAATCAAGGTTTAATATCGCTGCATGGTTCGGGCGAAAGAAGCAAAATAGGGATGCCTGCACTATTATGCTTATACCGCCAAGCAAATTTTGGGGGCGGTAAATGGTTCAAGCGCATATATTGAATCCAGATGCCCAGCTATTTCCAATAGTCCGGGTCTGTGTTTCAGCCAAGTAACTGTTTGCCCAACAAATGGAAATTCATATGCCATATCTGAACGTCAAGCTCCGCACCACACCGTCACAAGAAATAACCGACAAAATCGCCGTTGTTGTTGCTGATCTTACTACCGAAATTCTCGAGAAGAAACGCGAACTCACAGCCGTTTCAGTCGAATATGTATCCCCAATGCAGAGGTTTATTGCTGGTGCTTGACCCGGGACGGGTCTCTATGTGTTGTATGTTGTAACGAATTTACAGGAGCAGCTCAACCGGCGTATAGTTATCAAACAGCCTTCAGGTTTCATATGGTTCCTGCGGGCGGGCTGTAGCGTGACACACATTTAATTTTCTGGGTAACTGCCCAATCGACATAGGCTATTCATGAAAAAATACGCAAGATATTTTATCTTCTCACTGCTGTTGGTTTTGGTAGGTGCGTTGGCTCAGAACGTACCTCCCCCAGAGGGCAATCCGGCATTCTCGCAACAGGAACTGGATCAAATGTTGGCGCCAATCGCTCTGTATCCGGATCCCCTGCTATCGCAGATTTTGATGGCGGCGACCTATCCGTTGGAGGTCGTCGAAGCGGCACGCTGGTCGAAGACCAATCCTGGGCTAAATGGCAATGCGGCGGTTCAGGCTGTAGACAGCCAGAATTGGGATCCGAGCATCAAATCGCTGGTCGCATTCCCGCAGGTGCTGCAAACAATGGATCAATATATCGAATGGACCGAGCGCTTGGGTGATGCGTTCCTCTCGCAACAATCGCAACTGATGGACACGGTCCAAAAGCTGCGCCAAAAAGCGCAGCAGGCCGGCAATCTGAGTTCCAACCCGCAAATCCAGGTAACCCAGTCAGACAATGGCATCGAGGTCGCAGAGGCAAATCCCGACGTGGCATATGTGCCTTATTACGACCCTGATGCGGTCTATGGCCCCTGGTGGTGGCCGGATTATCCGCCTGTGTACTGGGCGCCATGGTATGGCTACGGCTGGAATGGCGGATTCGCATGGGGCATCGGGATCAACATCGGCGCAAATTTCTTTTTCGGGTCGTGGGATTGGCGCAACCACGGCGTCTACATTCACAACCACGGATATCCGGGTGGCCATCCATGGCAGCACGATCCCGGCCATCGTCTCGGCGTTCCCTATCGCGAAGCGTCGCTGAATCGGCAATTCGGTCGCATTGCCGCAACACCTTCGCGCGCGGACTTCCGCGGATATGATTCTTCAGTAAACGCTCGTCCGGGCGAACCCGGTAACCGCTTACCGGCAGAATCCGCCGGAAGAACTTCTGCGACCGAAACTCGGGAAAGGATGCCGCCAAGTCAACCGTATGTTGAACCGAGGGCGCATGCTTTTGAGAATGTCGGGCGCGGTCCCGATGTGCGCAGTTTCAGCGCGCGCGGAAATGCCAGCTTGTCAGGCAGGTCTTCTGCGTCTGCGCCTTCGCGCGGCTCATCCGGTTCGGGGCGCCGTTGAAGCCCGGTGCTATTGGCAGCCAGACTCCCCTACATACGTGGCAGATGGAATTTGAAAAGACGGCGTTTAAAAACCTCAATATGCAGTGCAAACGGGAGGAATAGGTAGTGAATATTTTGCAGACAATATTTTCGCGCATGAGCAATTGCCGGCGCATCGCGCGAATCATCATTTGTGCATCGGTCATTTGCGCATTGGGACTGGCATTCATCGCGCCGATGGAGTCCTTCGCGGCGGCGGCGCAGCAATCCTTTGAATCCCCGCAGGCAGGCGTCACCGCTTTGATAAAGGCCGTGAAGGCAAACGACAAATCCGCCTTGCGCGCAATTTTCGGACGTGAAGGAAGCAAGCTCCTCAGCTCGGGCGACGCGGTTGCCGATGTGCGCAGCCGAATGGCGTTCAGTAAATCTTATGACGAGTCCAACAAAGTGGTGCTGGAAGGCGAAACGCAAGCGACCCTCGTCATCGGAAAGGACGAATGGCCAATGCCGATCCCGTTGGTCAAGTATCCAGACGGATGGCGGTTCGACACGGTCAAGGGCAAGGATGAAATACTCAAGCGGCGAATAGGACGCAACGAACTCGAGACGATCCAAGTGTGTTTGGCGATCGTTGATGCCGAACGCGAGTATGCGGCCCGACACCTCGACAGCGATGGTGTCCCGGTCTATGCGTCCCGGTTCACCAGCAGTCCGGACAAACGTGACGGATTGTTTTGGCCGGTGCAGGCAAACGGAGCGCCGAGTCCGCTTGGTGCACTGATCGCGACTGCTGCCGATGAGGGATATGCGCGCCCGGGCGTGTTCCGGCGCAATCCCTATCACGGTTACTACTACCGAATTTTGACCAGTCAAGGAGAAGACGCACCAAATGGCGCACGAGATTACTTGATAAAAGGAAAAATGATTGGCGGATTTGCTATCTTCGCGTATCCGGCACGTCATGGCGCATCGGGGGTGATGAGCTTTCTTGTCAACCACGATGGTGTGATCTACGAGAATGATCTGGGTAAAAATACGAAAACTGTCTCAGCAGCGATTACGACATTCAACCCCGGATCAGGCTGGAAAAGACTTGATCAGATAAAGTGAAGCAAGGTGTACGCTCAGGTATCACGACAAACACTGGCGCAACCTTAAGCGGCATTCAGTTGGCAGGACTTTTACTGTAAAGACATGTTGGCGCCGGTTGGGAATTGCAAGTCCTTCATCAAATAATGTTTTGGAGCATGCTTTGCCTTTGACTCAACAGTGTTGAATTGCGCATCGGGCCTTCAGTTATACCGACATTGGTATAGTTCACCGAACCTTGATTGATAATGAGCCACATTGAGCGCCAACAACGTTGGACATTTTGCAATGTCATCCTTGCTCACTTTTTCCATGAGCGGGTCGGATGGTTTGTAGTATTGTTTTAACGTCGATAGGTCAGCCATAGATAGTGGAATCTCCGATGATGAAGAGCTGCATAAACCGAATCGTGCTTCTTGCATTACTGTTATTAGCTGCTTCTACTCTCGGCGGCTGCTGCTACCTTTCAGGGCATGATCAGTTCAAATGTTCGATCAGCACGCCCTGAAAGAGAATCTCTTGCAGTCTATCTTTTCTTGAATCAAAAAGGCCAACATGTATTTCATAAAAATATAGGGGCTGAAGTAGATTGGCTTAAATGTTAAGCCAATCTACTTCAGCCCCAAAATCAATTAGCCGTAAAAAAGCCTGCATCTCTGCAAGCCTTTTGTGTATTGGTGCCGCTTGACGGACTCGAACTGTCGACCTACCGCTTACAAGGCGGTTGCTCTACCAACTGAGCTAAAGCGGCATGAAAAAACGAGGAAACTAAAAGCTCATTTGCAAGGTGGTGGGTCGTGCCAGATTCGAACTGGCGACCAACGGATTAAAAGACGAGCCGCTTCACAAGAGGCGCGCATTCTATCAATGCCTTGCATCATCCGCAATGATTTTTAGGCAGCGACGAAAAGCGCATGGATACTGGGGATCATTTTTAACATGGTTACGTTTTGGCTACGGTAGAGGCCTCAAGGTGTACAATATATTTATTAAGTATTCGAGTTCTGGTTGACTCGCCGGTTCGGACGAATCTGGGAACTGGCAAGAGGTCATCTTAGTGCCTCGACGTTCTGCTTTCAGGCATCCAATTAAAAAGAATACCATAATTAAACGCAATCAATCCGGCTTTACCTTGATCGAAATCGCCATCGTGCTGGTGATCATCGGCCTGCTGCTCGGCGGCGTGCTGAAAGGCCAGGAGCTGATCAACAGCACCAAGGTCAAGAACCTCGCCACCGATTTCAGGAACATCCCGGTGTACATCAACGGCTATCAGGACAAGTACAAGGCCTTGCCTGGGGATGATGCAAATGTCGTATTACACCTGGGTGCCACCGCCATTCTAGCCACCACCCCAGGGACGGTAGGTAACGGTGTCATTGAAGGCGCCTGGAACAGTACAACCAACACCGACGAAAGCTTTTTGTTCTGGCAACACATCCGTTTGGCGGGTTTTGGCCCGGGGTCAACAACTATAACCGACCCCAGTTACCTACCCACGAACACTGTTGGGGGAAGGATCGGGGTAACCAACTCCTTGGCTAATAACCCAATTACCTTGCCCACCCCGTTACAAGGAACCTACGTCGTGTGTTCCGATGGCATACCCGGAAAATTTGCCAAGCAACTGGATACCACGCTGGATGACGGCAATACTCAAACCGGCTCGCTAATGGTTACTGCTGCCGGCACTGTTGCTGGTGGAACATCAATCCCGACCACGGGAGCAATAGCCATAATCGATGACAAACCTTACCTGGTGTGCATGGGCTACTAAAGTGTCACCCGGCGTGACACAACCCCGCTGTTCACAGCGGACTTTTTTATTGCTGATGTTATATTTGCCGTATCCAAATCGGGTATAGGGGTGTAAGTTGAGTGCTTCCACAATTATTGGTGCTCGACAAGTTAGAAAGCTTAGTAGCTTGTCGGCTTATATCTCGCCAAACGAAAAACATCCCATGGCAATTTTGAAGGCATAACAGCATTACCACTTGCCGCATCAATGCCGGCTGTCAATACCGCCTCTTTTCCGGAGTTATCCTGGATCTCAGAACCACGATGCACAAGGCAACTGGATTGTGAATGGCTGATTTGCCACAGAAATTAAAAATAAACTGGTGATAACTCTGGCTGTCGTTTCGATAACTTAGCTCATGCGTTAGCCCAATTGGAATAGGACTGCCACCGTCACATAGCGGATATTAGCGAATGTCGGTTTTCGAACATTGTAATTCGATGCATGTCCATCCGCTTTCGACACAGAACTTCACGAATGACCGTTCTCAGAATTTACCTTGGGCGCGTAATAAGTAAACTGGCGTTTAAGGTTACACCCCACATATTTTTCTGTGTGAATTGAAGCATCTGCCCATTGTACTAAAGTACGATATGCAGTTCACCGAAATGGGAGAACAATGCAAACAGAAAATACATCTGTAAAGTATATTTGCATCGTAACTATCAAAAGGGGGGTGTCATGAAAAAAATAAACCGAATTATTTCCGCCGTAATGTTAGCCGCGCTTGCGTGTAGTGCGCATGCGGGTGTCTTTGATGGTACAACCGTAAACTTTCAGTACTATTATCCTGATCTGTCTAGTCCTTATGCTAATTCTGATAGTGGATCGTATTTTGTCGGGGCCGGGGGAGCTAACATTGTGAATTTAGTAGATGGCGTCATGTCGATGAACATTCAGGGTAATGACCTCACTGTAACTATTCCTGATGCTTCATCTACGTTCACCGCTTCATCGTTCAACGGTTTCGAGATTTACGATCCTAGCGTGAACTTTACTTCATTCTCCATGATTTATAATTCAGCCCTAAGTGGAACCCCTGTCCTGTCCTTTGCTGGCGACAACCTCTCGGTTAACTGGCAGAGCATCTCCTTTAATCCTGGCACAGTGCAGTTCGCCGTTACGGGCAATGTCTCCGCTGTACCTGAACCCGAAACCTACGCCATGCTGTTGGCAGGTTTAGGTCTGATAGGTTTCATGGCATATCGCCGCAAGAGCGATTCTTCAAACATGCCCAGGGCAGCATAATCAGCAGGTCATACGAAGCCACAGAGGGGTAATTCCCTATGTGGCTTTTTTCTTTTGGTTAGCCGCAAAACAGCCAATAAGCCGAATTATCTAAAGCTTACCGGAGGCCTGATTTCGGTTTTGGCACTCAGCGCTATTTGCCAGAGGCAGGAACCACATCAATGGCATTGAGAACTTCTGGAATCAGGCCAAGCGTGTATTAAGAAAGTACAACGGTATTCCTAAAGAATCATTCCCACTATTCCTCAAGGAATGTGAGTTCAGCTTCAACTATGGAACGCCAAAACAACAACTGAAAATACTCAGAGAGTGGGCTGATGTTTAGTGCTAATCTACTTCAGCCCCTTACTTTTTATACTTGTAACCTTTTGGGGCTTTTTCATCCAAGGCACGAGCATCCCACCCCAGCTTGAAACTTACCCGAATAAGGTAGCGTTCCCAATCAGTCAAATTATCACCACAGGTTGCCATTGCAATAGGCAGCCATACTTCGAAGGCTTCTCGCTTTCGCAGGTTAGTTCGTTTATATCTCATCAAACAATCTTTATCGAGTACGGGACAATTCTTGCACGAACACCAAATCTCCGGTCTGGGATTCACCGATCATATGCCGGCAATGACCCTTATTTTTCCCTGATTGAACAGCATTCATGACAGCAGAATCTTCTTCGAATGCATCATGGCTATCCATATTGACCAGCCGCTTCTGGCATGGAGCCGATCTTCGAGCATTGTATAGCTATCTTGAAAGCGGTCAACGGCGGCATGCAGCACTGCCTGTTCCTGGAACGTTTTATATGGCTGCTATAGAAACTGCCATTTGTCGCCATCCCTCTGCCGTCCGTCGAATGTGTCTTTATTCCGTAGAAGTTTTATAGAAGAATCTGGACTGGCGATGAAGCAATTGTTGCCCGTGCTCTTCTCCTCCCAGTGAGCATGTGTTCCGTAGCCCTTTCGGAACTTAGTTATCCCCCAGACCAACGCGGTTTGGGGGATTTTTTATGACTGCTACAAGCCAACTTCCGCACATTCCTGCTATTCGCCAGAGTCTGCTTTTGGGCAACGAATATGTACATTCAATAAATCTGCAGCAAGGGTAAAGTTTCCTAGCTCAATTTTCAGAGCTTCCATGGATTAATTTTGATATTTGATTTTCGATTATTAACTGCGCTGTACCTGAATGTTAAAGCAAGAAGGCAAGTTTCTAGTTCCGTCTAAATAGACGAATTAAAGCAAAGATGAGCCGCTTCACAAGAGGCGCGCATTCTATCAATGCCTTGCATCATCCACAATGATTTTTAGGCAGCGACGAAAAGCGCATGGATAGTGAGGATCATTTTTAACATGGTTACGTTTTGGCTACGGTTGCCAAAAAATAAAAAGGATGCATCGCTGCACCCATTTAGTTTGTTGGTGGGTCGTGCCAGATTCGAACTGGCGACCAACGGATTAAAAGTCCGCTGCTCTACCGGCTGAGCTAACGACCCCTCGCAAAGGAGCGCGAATTATACGGATTTAGCCCACCCTGTCAACGCAATACACCTTGCAACAAGGTTTGCGCGATCATAACGCGCGATATGGTGTCGGGTCATCAATACCAGCAGCCATAAATCCGGCGCGACGCAAACGGCAAGAGTCGCATACACCACAAGCGCGCCCTGATTCATCGGCTTGATAGCATGAAACGGTTTGTGCGAAATCCACGCCCAGCGCGAGGCCTTGCCGGATGATCTCCGCTTTGGACAAACGCAGCAACGGCGCATGCACGGAGAGCGGGTGCCCTTCCACCGCAGCCTTGGTAGCGAGGTTCGCCATGCGTTCGAAAGCTTCGATGTAGGCGGGGCGGCAATCGGGATAGCCGGAATAATCGACTGCATTCACGCCAATGAATATGTCCTGCGCCTGCAGCACCTCGGCCCAGGCCAGCGCCAGCGACAGCATGATGGTGTTGCGCGCGGGGACGTAAGTCAGCGGGATACCTTCGGTGGGTTGTTGCGACACTGCGATCTTGTTATCCGTGAGCGACGAACCGCCAAAACCGGTAAGGTCGATATTCACCACACGATGCTCATGCGCACCCAACGTTTGTGCCACACGCTGCGCGGCGGCGAGCTCGGCGTGATGGCGCTGCCCGTAATCCACGCTCAACGCGTAACAGACGAAGCCCTGTGCGCGCGCCATCGCCAGCACAGTTGCGGAGTCCATCCCTCCGGACAAGAGAACCACAGCCTTTTTCATCCTCAATGTCCCGGCTCGTTATTCCACAGGATCTTGTGCAGTTGAACTTGCATCCTGACCGGCAGTTGATCCCGCAGTATCCAATCAGCCAGTTGCGTGGCATCCAGCGTACCGTGCGCCGGTGAAAATAACACCGCGCATTTCTCGATCAGATGATGCTGCTGCAGGATTTGCTTTGCCCATTGGTAATCGTTCTCGTCGCACAACACGAATTTGATTTCGTCATGCGGAGTCAGCCATTCCAGATTTCGCCAAAGATTTTTGTCCACTTCGCCGGATGCCGGAGTTTTGACGTCCACCACGCGCATCACACGCGCATCCACTGCGCTGATGTCCAACGCTCCGCCGGTTTCCAGAGATACTTCGTAACCCGCATCACACAAGGCATGCAACAACGGCAGGCAATTTTTTTGCGCAAGCGGTTCACCGCCGGTGACAGTAACATAACGCGGGGTATATTCGGCTACCTTCCTGAGAATGTCCGACATGCTGATGTTTTGACCGCCGGTAAATGCATAAGCTGTGTCGCAGTAGGTACAACGCAACGGGCAACCGGTCAAACGTATGAACACTGTGGGCAGACCAATGCGGCTGGTTTCACCTTGCAGCGAATAAAAAATTTCAGTGATGCGCAGTTGCGCATCTGTATTGGCGCGGGACATTTGGACTACCTGGCGGCGGCGAGCTTCTTCTTGGCTTTTGAGGCGGCTTCGCTGGAAGGATATTTGGCAATGAGCTGTTTGAACGTTTTCTTTGCTGCAATGGGTCGCTTCAACCCTTGCTGGCAGACCGCAATCCCATACAACACATCGGCTGATTTAGGCATTTCTGGAAAATCCCTGAGCAAGCCCTGATAGGTAGCCAGCGCGCCCTTGTAATCCTTCATCGCAAATTGTGCGTTGCCCAGCCAATAATTCGCATTGGGAGCATGTACCGAATCGGGAAATTTCTTGATGAAGTCCTGGAAAGCCTTGGCCGCATTCGCACTGCTGCCGGACTTGTACAGGCCGTAGGCGGCCTCGAAGGCGCGATCTTCCGGAACAGGGTCGGAAGAATCGATCGAAACAGGTGCCACAGGTGCTTTGGCGGCAGCAGCAGTGGCCTCTTTTGCGGCTTCTTCTGCAGACTCGAAATGGCGCAAGCGCGTATCCAAATCCACGTAAAAATCTTTTTGACGCTTTTCGGCATCTTGCAAGCCGTGATTTGTTTCCTCATTCTGTCCGCGCAAATTGCGGATTTCAGTATTCAGAGCATCGATCTGACTTTGCAGATCCAGCATGGACTTGGTTTGCTGCTTGACTGCATCCTCCAACTTCAGCACACGCGTCTCTAGTTGCTGGATTTGTTTACGAGCCTCGTCGTCCTCCAACAATCCTGCTTGTGCGGGAATGACGAAACACAGTGCCAACAATAAGAGCGCGCGTTGCTTCAGCATGGTTACTGCTTAAGTACTTTATTGGTACTTTATATCGCTCCGGCGATTTTGCATCCAGCACGCCTCATTGTGCTCTGTGCAGCGCGGCTTTTCTTCGCCATAGCTGACGGTTTCGATCTGGCTGGCATTCGCACCGCCCAACACAAGCATCTTCTTCACGCTGTCTGCACGACGCTGACCAAGACCCAGGTTGTATTCTTTGCTACCGCGTTCATCGCAATTGCCTTCCACGCGAACCTTGCGATCCGGGTGCTCGCTCAAGTATTTTGCATGTGCTTCCACGACCGGCTTATCGGCGTCCTGCACGGCAGAGACATCAAACGGGAAATAAACACTGCGCTTGGCCAGAATACTGGCTGGATCATTCAAAGGATCAACCGCGACCACGGGTGCAGGTGCAGGAGCCGCTTCAGGCGCAGGTGCTGCTGCCACAGGAGCCGGCGCCGGCGCAGCAGCTTCCTTTGGTTTCTCGCTGGCGCAGGCCACCAGCAAATTCAGCAACACAATACTGATAACGAGTTTTTTCATGGTGCTACTCCTTATGTTAGGTTTGTCATTGATGTGGCCCCCACACCGGTTCACGGGCATCGCCGCTATCTGTGAACATATGCTGCTGCACACGACCATCGCTCGATACGGTCGCTAATATACCACGTCCGCGCGCCTCGCTGGCAAATAGGATAAGCTTCCCGTTGGGTGCAAAACTGGGCTTTTTCTCCCACCCGCCCGTGGTGAGGATTTCCACCTGGCCGGTCTGAAAATCCTGTGTTGCGATATAAAACTTGCCATTAATAAAATGCGTGTAAACAAAGCCTTTGCCATCCGGACTAAAACGCGGCGAAAAGTTGTTACCTTCACCAAATGTCAAGCGCTGCTCAGTCCCGCCCACCACCGGCATGCTGTATATCTGCGGACTGCCGCCTTGATCCGAGGTGAACAGCAGAGTTTGGCCGTCAGGCGAAAAAATCGGCTCGGTTGTGATCGAGCCGTTGAAGGTGATGCGCCGAATCCCGGTCCCGTCCGGCCGTATCAGGTAGATTTCCGATCCGCCGTCACGTGTCAACACGATAGCCAATTGCTTGCCGTCCGGCGACCATGCCGGCGCACTGTTGCTGCCGCGAAAATCCGCCAGCACCATGCGCTGATTGGTGTATAACGATTGCACATAGACAGTCGCATGTCCGGTTTCGAAACTCACGTAGACAAGATGGCTGCCGTCCGGCGACCACGCCGGCGACATGATCGGCTCGTTCTGCGCCAGCACGATCTGCTCGTTGTAGCCGTCGCTGTCAGCCACGATCAGGCTGAATTTCTTTCCCTGCTTGTTCACGTAAGCGATGCGCGTGCTGAATACACCCTTGTCCCCGGTCAATTTCTCATAGATCAGGTCCGAGATGCGATGTCCGACAGCGCGTACCTCGCCGCCATTGGCCGAGACTACCTGGCCGACCAGCTCTGCCTGCTTGACCACATCGAGCAGGCGAAAGCGCGCTTCGATGCGGCCATTGGCCTGTTTGGTTGCACTTCCTATCACCAGCGCATCCGCGCCGCGTGACTGCCAATCCGGATAACTCACCTCGGCCAATTCGTGCGGCGATTTTCCCGCAGGGTCAACCAGCCGGAACAATCCGGTGCGCTGCAGATCACCCGTTACCACGCTGTTGATGGTTTGCGCCAGATCGCTGTCCCCGCCGAACGGCACGATGGCCACCGGTATCTGGTGTTCTCCTGCTCCGATAATCTCGATTTCCATTGCCGCGCTAGACACTGATGCCTGTGCCAGCAACAGCAATCCCGTCAAAATCCGAATCAACCGCAATGTCATAAATATCTCTTCACGCTACTTGTCATTTCCTAGCTGGAATTTCATATGTAGTTCACGAAATTTACTGAACAATGACGGATCCGGGGGCACAGGTAACGGATCGGATTTCCGGATCGCGCGCTCCACCGCTTGATCATACGCTTCGTAGCCGCTTGACTTTTCCAGTTCCGACTTCAGCAACCATCCGCCCGGCAATAGCGTCACCATAAACGTGGTGTTTGCATTTTGCGGAACACCCGGCAGCGCCACAATATTGCGGCGGATCGCTTCCTGGATTTTCGCCTTATATTCATCCACTATCCGACCAGTAGCCGCGGCCTGTTCCGCTTGCTTGGCCAGCTCCGCCTTTTGCTGCGCGGCTTGTGCATCTGCGATACGTTGGGCTTCCTGTTTCTGCTCGGCAGCTTTTTGTGCCGCAGCCTTGATTCTGGCCGCCTCGATGGCACGCTGCGCCGATTCCTTTTTCTCCAGCTTGGTTTCGACCGGCTTGGTTTCGGTCTTTTTCTCAGGCATTGCGATGTCAGGCTTGGCAATTTTTTCTGGCTGAGGCTGAGGCATGGGCTGCACAACCTGCGCAATCTTCGGATTGGCAGGCGGCGCAGCCGCTTCTTCAGGCAAACCGGGCCATAATTCCACGCTCATCGTCGGATTGGAATAGGCCTGCCTGTTCCAGTTAAAACCGAAATACAGCAATGCGAAAAACAGGCTGTGCACCACCAGGGCTAGAACGCCCGCGGGCACCTTGTGTGGTTCGTGATAAGCCGCCGCGTTCATTTCCTGGCTTGTGTCAGAAGACCGACCTTCTGTATGTTTTGCTGTTGCAGCATGTCCATCACATTGATGACTTCTTCATAACGCACGTTCTTGTCCGCCGAGATCACCACCGCCTGTTGCGCCTGTTTGCCCTGCCTGGCTTTCAATGTCGCGATCAACTCGTCGCGCGACACGCTGATCTCCACCCCGCCGCCGTTGGAGTGATCGCGCAATGCCAGGGTGTTGTCTTTTTTGATGATGACTTCCAGCGGGGCGAGCGGCGGTGCCAGCGACTTGGCCACGCTGGGCAGATCGATCTGGCCGGGATTCATCAGCGGCGCGGTCACCATGAAGATCACCAGCAGCACCAGCATCACGTCGATATAGGGCACGACGTTGATCTCGTTCATCAGCCGGTTGGTGGGGCGATGGCTTTTCATGGCTGGCGCTGTAGCACGTTGGAGAATTCTTCGGTAAAACTGTCGAAGCGCGTGGAAAGGCGATTGATCTCATGCGCATAGCGGTTATAGGCAACAACCGCCGGGATCGCAGCGAACAACCCCATCGCGGTCGCCACCAGCGCTTCAGCGATGCCTGGCGCGACATGGGCCAGGGTAGCCTGACCCACGTTCGCCAAACCGCGAAACGCGTTCATGATCCCCCACACCGTGCCGAACAATCCCACATAAGGGCTGACCGAACCGACCGATGCGAGGAATGCCAGATGTGACTCAAGTCTATCCATCTCACGCTGATACGTCGCACGCATCGCGCGCCGGGTACCTTCCATCACCGCGCTGGCATCGACCCCATGCTGCTTTTTCAATTTGACGAACTCAACAAAACCGGCGGCAAAAATACGCTCCATTGCACCTTGGTCACGCAAAGAACTTCTGTTCGCATATTTGTAAAGTTCATTCAAGTTCTGGTTGTGCCAGAAAGCATCCTCGAATTCTTCCGTCAACCTGACTTCATCGCGGATGGCGAACATCTTGAGAAAGATGTACCACCACGACATCAGCGAAACCACCAGCAGCAAACCCATCACCAGTTGCACCAGCACGCTGGCATGGCTGACAAGCTGCACGAACGACAAATCCTGTGTCACATCCATTGCGGTCCTTTCATGTTCACTTCTCCAACTGCATGCGCAAAACTTCCGGCACCGAGGCCGGCTTGAAACTCGCCAACGAGACGCATACCAGATGTACTTCGGCTTCAGTCAATACCTCAGTGCCGCGCCGCACAGTCTGCAATAGCGAAATGCGGCTGCGGCCGATGTCCTTGATCTGCGCCGTCACGTCAAGCAAATCGTCCAGCAGAGCGGGCTTGAGATAATCCAGTTTGAACGAACGCACCACGAACACCATGCCGAATTCCTTCATCAATCCGGCGTTGCTATAACCATGAGTGCGCAGCCACTCAGTCCGCGCGCGCTCCATAAAGTTCAAATAGTTGGCGTGATAAACCACACCGCCAGCATCGGTGTCCTGAAAATACACGCGAAGCGGCAAGCTGAATATATGAGGGTGTTTACTCATTACATGCACCCCTCGCCATTCTGCGATTGAGTTCTCATTTTATCAGTTCCCATTAAATCTCCGTCAGCCACTCACGAATACACATTTAGCTGCCTGCCAGTCCAACGCCCGCGAACTCCAGTTCTGTGCAGCCGTTTCATCCATGTACCAACGGCGAGCCTGCTCATCCTCCACGCGCAGCAAGGTGCGGTAGTGCGTTCAGCATGAAGAAGCCTAGCTGCCGGACAATCTCTTCGGGTGCCGATTTGCCACCCTCCGCATAGACTTGAACTTCCTCGTTACCAGAGGAGAACGGAATGAAGCTCTTCAAGTAAAACCTGGTCTTGCCAGCATCCTTACCAACTGTTGCCGACTTGGGATAGATCGAAATGATTTCGTGGATGGGTTTGCCGAGATTTTCAAATTCGGTAAGCTCAAATTTGACGCCCGGCTCTTTGAAGATGCGGTCGATGAGTTCTTTAGTGTTCATGCGTTTTGCTTGGCCGGTGATGGTTTATTTTGATTGTTGTTGCGCATTCATGTGTTCGCTATCACTCATCCAGCAACTCCCGATTATTTGGCCGAAGAATAAGCCAGCAGTTTTTCCCAGCAAACTCGCGGTGAAAATATGGGCAGGTTTTTCACTTTGCCCAGCTCCAGCAACTCTGCATCGCCCGTAACGAAGCAATCCGCTTTCCCCGCCAGCGCGCAGGCGATGATCCAGGGGTCTTCGCGGTCTTTAATCGGCAGCTTGGGGGCGGCAGGCTGGGCGGGAATAATTTCCAGCAGGCGCAATTCCGCTTCCACTTTCGCCAGCAACTCCTTACCCGCCCGGAATTTGCGGCGCATGACGTCCAGCACTTCGACGACTACCGGCTCCCCGATGACCACTTCATGTTCCGTCAGCAGCCGTTCGTATAACTCGGCGCAAAGTCCCCGCGTAGCCAATGCGCTGACCAGCACATTGGTGTCGAGGAACACCCTCACGAGATCGCCTTGAATACATCCTCGTCAGTCAGCAAACCGCGCCGCTCGGCCAGCGGCATTACTTCCTCGCGCACGGCGCGGAAGCGCGCCAACGCCAATTGGCGGCGCAGCGCCTCACGCACAATGTCGCCTTTGGGGCGATGCGTGGCTGCAGCAACGCGCTTGAGCTCGCGCTCCAACGCGTCGTCAATGCGTATTGTCAAAGTCGTACTCATAGATTAAGCCTCCAGATTCAGATGTGTTGCATTGTAACACAGCATTCCATCCAATTCGCACGGGGCTTCCCGCCTGCCGTTCACAGGCTATGGATTTTCATCCAGCAAATCCCGGTTGACCGGGTTGAAGTTGATCGGATTATTCGCAACTGTCAGACCGAAATGGCGATAGGCGATCGCGGTAGCCATGCGCCCGCGCGGCGTGCGCTGCAGATAGCCCTGCTGGATCAGATAAGGCTCCAGCACATCCTCGATGGTATCGCTTTCCTCGCCGATGGCGGCGGCCAGGTTGTCCAGGCCGACCGGGCCACCGAGAAATTTTTCGATAACCGTCAGCAATAATTTTCTGTCCATGACATCCAGCCCGCGCGCATCCACATCCAGCATGGTCAACGCGGCATCCGCCACCTCGCGGGTCGCGTCGCCATCCGCCTTCACATCGGCAAAGTCGCGCACACGGCGCAGCAAGCGGTTGGCGATGCGCGGCGTGCCGCGCGAACGCTTGGCGATTTCCAGCGCGCCGTCGCCGGTCAGGTTCATCTTCAGCAGATTCGACGAGCGCATCACGATGCGCTGCAATTCTTCCGGCGTGTAGAACTCCAGCCGCGCCACGATCCCGAAACGGTCGCGCAACGGATTGGTAAGCATCCCCGCGCGCGTGGTCGCGCCCACCAGCGTGAACGGCGGCAGGTCCAGCTTCACCGAGCGCGCCGCCGGACCTTCGCCTATCATGATATCGATCTGGTAATCCTCCAGCGCGGGATACAGTATCTCTTCCACCACCGGAGACAAGCGGTGTATCTCGTCGATGAACAGCACATCGTTGGGTTCGAGATTGGTCAGCAGCGCGGCAAGGTCTCCGGCTCGCTCGAGCACCGGGCCGGAGGTATGGCGCAGGTTCACGCCCATCTCGCGCGCGATGATCTGCGCCAAAGTGGTCTTGCCCAAACCGGGCGGGCCGAACAGCAGCACGTGATCGAGCGGCTCCTTGCGCCGCTTTGCCGCTTCGATGAATATCTCCAGCTGCCCGCGGATTTTTTCCTGGCCGACATACTCATCGAGTTGCTTGGGGCGCAGCGCGCGCTCCAGCGCCTCTTCATGTGCAGAGGCAGGCGCGGCCGAGACTATCCGGCCGAGCTCGGGGCGCGGCTCGGCGGAAAGGTTATCGCTGTGGATCATGATCTAATTTTTCCATGCCCGATAATATAAGTCATAAATCGCCTAACCCGGCCAATTCGCCAGCGTCAGCAGCAGCAACAGGATCAGCCAGAATACCACCGAGCGCCATACCAGGCCGATTGCGCTTTGCATGAAGTCGGCATCGGCATCATCACCGATACCCAATTCCGCCCTGTCCTCCAGCACGCCTCCTTGCGGTAACGGCATGCCCAAGCGCACGCCCAATGCACCCGCGCCGCTCGCCAGCAGGATTCCCGCTTCAGGATCGGGCCAGCTTGCCGCCTGGGTGCGCCAGCAATAAATGGCGTCTTCGAAATCGCCGACGATGGCAAAGGTTATCGCGGTCATGCGGATCGGCAACCATTCCAGCACATAGAACGCTTGGCGCGCAAATCCCCCGAATTCACCGAGTTCCGATCTATCCAGGTCACTCTTCCCGTGACATGTCACTGGTGAAACCAGCCGATTGCGGAAACGGAGATGAGGCGAGGATGCCTTCACCATAACCGGCGACTTGGCCAGTGTATTTTGATGTCCTAGTCGAATGGATAGTGGCTTAATCAGAGGGCTGCGCCACACCCTGTCATCATCGCCGCCCCAATGCGTGCGCAGGAATTGCCCCATGCGATACAGCAATGCGCCTGCTGCCCCACCCAAGCCCAGCGCACTGAACAACACGAACCACACGATCACGCCGAACACATTGCGATGCGATGCGATCAGCGCCTGCTCGATGGTCACGCGCGCGACTTCTTCGGCATTCAATTCATGTGAGGGTATACCGCGCCAACGGGACAGCAGGCCGCGCGCCTCGTCCAGCCTGTCCGCTCGCAACGCCAGATGGATGCCGGTGAAATAATGGCTGAACTGGCGGAAGCCCATGGTGAGATACAACACCAGCACGTTGAATGCCCAGGCAAAGACCGGATGCACGCGATACAGCAGCCAGTATGCCGCCATGACGCCGGCCACCAGCGGCAGTACTGCGACCAGCCAGGCGATCTTGCCGTGCCGGTGTTCGCCCGCGTTAAAGTTTTGCTGGAAAAAATTGACGTAGCCGGACAACCAACCATACAGATATTTACGCGAAGAGAGCGGGTGGAGCTGCTCAAGCAGCAGCGCGGTGATCAAAGCAAACAGGCTCATGGAAAATAGACAGCACCAACGGTCGGATAATGCGAAAGATAGCACACTACGATAACGTTGCGCAGCTTGCGTACGGAGTATGGGGCTAACGCGCCCGCTATCTGCAAAAAAAATCGACTAATGAATGGCAGGTTTGTGCCTATTCTTTTGAAAAACTCTTTTTTCAACAGAATATGCCGGTAGCGGACGTTCATGGTAATGAAATAACCGTTTCCCAGTGCCCATATTTATCGCTTCGGGCGCACACCTCTCTAGTGTTGGCTGCGAATTTAAGAAAACTTGACAGGCGATTGCGTATCGTTGTATTTTACCATTCGGTTAATTAACTGATGGTTGTAGCGATGTCCTCTGACCACCTTACCGCCACCTTCGCCGCACTCGCCGATCCGACCCGCCGCGCGATCCTTGCGCGCCTCGCGTCGGGCGAGACGTGGGTCACGGAACTCGCCGCGCCATTCGAAATGACCACTCCCGCGATCACCAAACATCTCAAGGTGCTGGAGCGCGCCGGACTGATCACGCGCAGCCGTCAGGCTCAGTGGCGGCCCTGCCAACTCAATGCAGCACCGCTGCATGAAGTTGCCGATTTTATTGAGCAGTACCGCCAGTTCTGGGAACAGAGCTTCGACCGCCTGGGTGTTTACCTGCAAACCATGAAAATAAAGGAGAAGAAAAATGTCCGCAAGAAAAAATAATGACGCAGCGAGCACTGCGGGACGGGAAATCGTCATCACTCGCACCTTTGATGCGCCGCGCGAACTTATATGGGAAGCGATGACCAATCCGGAACACGTGGTTAACTGGTGGGGGCCGAACGGCTTTTCCACCACCATCGAAAAAATGGACTTGAGAGTGGGCGGCGTGTGGAAGCATGTGATGCACGGGCCCGACGGCAGCGATTATCCCAACAAGAGCGTGTTTACCGATATCGTCAAACCGGAGCGTATCGAGTATTCTCATGGCGGCGGCAGGAAGGGCGACCCAGCCGCCCAATTCGATGCGACGTGGACATTCGAGGCGCTGGGAAAACAGACCAAAGTGACGATACACATGCTTTTTCCTACCGCGGCTGATCGCGATACGGTGGTCAAAACATATGGCGCGATCGAGGGCGGCAAACAGACTCTGGCTCGTCTTGCGGACTTCCTGCCCAAAATGGCCTTCATCAAAGCCGATCTCGTGATCACCCGCATTTTCGACGCGCCGCGTGCCTTGATGTGGAAGGCATGGACTGACCCGAAACAAGTCGCGCAATGGTGGGGGCCGCATGGCTTTACCAATCCGCTGTGCGAGTGGGATGCGCGACCCGGCGGCGCGATTCTGGTTCACATGCGCGGCCCTGCAGGTTCGGCGTTCGATATGGTGATGCCGATGAAAGGCATGTTCCATGAAGTCACAGCGCCCAAGCGACTGGTCTTCACCAGCACTGCCCTGGAAGATGCGGCAGGCAATCCGCAGCTCGAAACGCTCAACACCATCACGTTCGAGGAATACAACGGCAAAACCCGGCTCACCTTGAATGCGAAGGTCGTCAAAGCCATGCCTGCCGCGGCTGGTGCAATCTCAGGCATGGAGCAGGGCTGGAGCCAGAGCCTGGAACGCCTTGATGCACTCTTGCAATAGAAAATTACCCTCATTATAAAAAGTATCTCGAGCTATGAAGGGGATTTCAGAGGAGGAAACACTATGCTAATCCAACCCTACCTGTATTTCGAAGGCCGCTGCGAGGAGGCAATCGAGTTCTACCGCAAAACACTCTGCGCAGAGATGACGATGCTGATGCGCTACAAGGATAGCCCCGAGCCTCCTCGGCCCGGCATGCTTCCGCCCGGCGCCGGGAACAAGGTGATGCACTCGAGCTTCCGGATCGGCGAGACCACAGTACTGGCGTCCGACGGTCTATGTTCTGGAAAGCCCGACTTCAAGGGCTTTACGCTATCGATCACGGTGCCCAACGATAACGAGGCCGAGCGGCTGTTCACCGCCCTGGGCGAAGGCGGGCAAGTACAGATGCCGTTGACCAAGACCTTCTTTTCCTCGCGCTTCGGCATGGTCGCCGACCGCTTCGGCGTATCGTGGATGATCATCGTGATGTCTTGATGACCGACTATTGAGCATTCCATAATTTGCGACAATACCTCCGTTCGGGCTGAGGTATCGAAGCCTAAGGTTGACAGAAGGTTTCACCCTTCGATACCTGAAGGGCGAACGGTGTAATGAATTATGGAATGCTCAATAGGTATCGCTCGTCGTCCAAAAATGCTTATGGTAAAAACAAAAGGAGCAGAAACATGAATGAAAAAAATATTGAGTTCGTCATCTCGCGCGAGTTCGATGTGCCTCGCGACTTCATGTTCAAGGTATGGACCGACCCGGAGCACATGCAGCGCTGGTGGGGACCTAAAGACTTCAAGGGGGTTTACAGCAAGATGGATCTCCGACCGGGCGGCAGCTATCATTACTGCATCCGCTCCCCGGACGGCCACGATATGTGGGGCAAGTTTGTCTATCGAGAAATCGTGAAGCCCGAGCGTATCGTCTTCGTCAATTCCTTTTCCGATGATAAGGGAGGCGTGACCCGCCACCCGATGAGCCCGATCTGGCCGCTGGAAATGCTGAGCACGATCACCTTCACCTGGCATGCAGGCAAAACGACTATCACCGTGCGGTGGATACCGCTGAACGCGACAGAGGAAGAGCGCAAAACCTTCGAGGGCGGATTCGAATCGATGCAGAAGGGCTGGGGCGGGACGATGGATCAGCTCGCCGACTATCTGGCAAAGGTTTGAGCATTTTAAAATAAAAGGCCGTCAACAAGACGGCCCTTTATTTACATATTTCAGGCTTCTATCTAGAACGGAATATCGTCGTCGAAATTATCGAAGCTGCCCTTCGCTGCCGGTGCAGCCTTGGCAGGCGCCGCGCCGCCGGTTGCAGCAGCGGGTTTGTTTTCCACCACTTCGAAGCTGCCGCTGCCGGACGACTTGCCGCCCAGCATGGTCATTTCGTTGACCACGATCTCGGTGGTGTAGCGGTCCTTGCCTTCCTTGTCCTGCCACTTGCGCGTTTGCAGTTTGCCTTCAACATAGATCTGCGAGCCCTTCTTCAGATATTCCCCGGCGATCTCGGCAAGACGGCGATAGAACACCAGGTTATGCCACTCGGTTTTTTCCTGCTTCTCGCCGCTCTTGTCCTTCCAGTTTTCGGAAGTCGCCAGCGTGCAGTTGGTCACCGCTTCGCCGCTGGTCATGTAACGGGTTTCCGGGTCTTTGCCCAGACGGCCTATCAGAATCACTTTGTTCACCGACATGTCATGCTCCTTTCATAACGAGTTGCTCCACTGCGTCTTTATCAAATCCCCGCATGTCCACTTTCAGGCAGGCGATGTTCTCCGCCGCGATCACCATCGCCTCGCGCACGCCTTGCAGTTGCGCGAGCCGTTTTTGCAATTCTACCGCAGCCGCCTCATTCATTTCGGACAAATGATACAGCTTGGTGCTCACCGCCGCTGGAGGATTCATGCCGGATGCGACCACCAGCCACACCAGCAGCAGCGCGATCGCGAACATGAACACCGAATCGCCGCCGACGAATTGCAGCAACGCGCCGCCGATCGCCGCGCCGGAAAAAGCACCGAGGAACTGCACACTGCTGTATACGCCCATCGCGGTGCCCTTGGAAGCCAGCGGCGCGATCTTGCTGATCATCGAGGGCAGCGTGGCTTCCAGCACGTTGAACGAAGTGAAGAACACCAGCAGCGCGGCGGCCACGCCCCACAAACTGCTCTGCGCGAACATCAGCAACGCTTGCGCGGCCATCGCCAGAAAAACCGCCAACATGAAAATCTGTTTCATCCTGGCCTTCTTCTCCGCGATGATGATGGGCGGAACCATCAGCCCGAACGCGACCAGCATAACCGGCAGATAGATATACCAATGGTGCGACACATCCAGCCCGTCGCGCTTGAGCACGAACGGCACCTGCATGAACACCGACATCAGGATCGCGTGCAGCGAGAAGATGCCGAAGTCGAGACGCAATAATTCCTTGTTGCGCAGCACCTCGGCGAAATGTCCCCAGCTCGCTTCGGTGTCGCTGTGGAAGCGGGTGATCGCCGGATCGGGGATCCCCCATTTCACCACCCCAATCGCCAGCAGCGCCAGCACCCCGGTCAGCGCGAAGATGCCGGGCACGCCGATCACGCTGTTGAGCAGCGGCGACAGTACCATTGAAATCGAAAACGTGATGCCGATGGTGATGCCTATCATCGCCATCGCCCGGGTGCGCACTTCCTCGCGGGTCAGGTCGGCAGTGAGCGCCATCACCGCCGCGTTCAGCGCGCCCGCGCCCTGCACCACGCGCCCGATGATCACCCAGTAGATATTGTCCGCAGAAGCCGCGATGAAGCTGCCCAGCGCGAACAGGATCAGACTGACGTAAATCACCGGCTTGCGCCCGTAACGGTCGGACATCCAACCCGCCGGGATCTGCAGAATCGCCTGGGTCAGGCCGTAAGCCCCCAGCGCGATGCCCATCAGCAGATGGCTCTGGCCGCCGGGCAGATGTTCCGCATACAGCGCGAAAACCGGCAGGATGATGAACAGCCCCAGCATGCGCAGCCCGTAGATGCTGGCCAAGCCAGTACTGGCGCGGCGTTCCGCCGCGGTCATGGAATCTTTGTTGTCTTGCATGGAAGTTTTAGTTGACTGAATAACTCGCGCATTTTAGCAGGTCAGCGTGCCCGCCGACAGAGTTATACGAGCGTGAGGATTGGCGGGGCATCGGGCTTGATGAAAACCGGAGCCGCACCCCATGAAGGTATCGCGGCCTGAACTGACTGCGTAACCGAATCATCAGCCACGCAGTCAATTTCCCTGCTTAGATGAACATGCCGCCGGATGCCTCGATCCGTTGAGCATTGACCCAGCGATTGTCTTCAGAAAGCAGCGATGCGATGACGCCACCGATGTCATCGGGCAGTCCTACGCGCCCCAGCGCTGTCTGGCCCGCGATAAAACTGTTGATCTGCTGATTGTCACGCACCAAGCCGCCGCCGAAATCGGTTTCGATGGCACCGGGGGCGACAACGTTTACAGCAATACCGCGTGCGCCAAGTTCCTTCGCCAGATACTTGGTGAGCGTCTCGACAGCGCCTTTCATGGAAGCGTAAGCCGCATAACCGGGCAGCGCAAAGCGCGTGAGTCCGGAGGAGATGTTGATGATGCGGCCTTTGTCGGCCATCAAGGGGAGCAGTTTCTGGGTGAGAAAGAACGCGCCCTTCAAATGAATATTCATCATCTGGTCGAACTGCTCTTCTGTCGTTTCGGCGAAAGAGGCGTGGACACCGCTGCCAGCGTTGTTGACGAGAAAATCAAAGCTGTCGCTATGCCATTTCTCCTTAAGCACGTTCTTCACCTGCTGGGTGAAAACCGCAAATGACTTGCAATTGGAAACGTCCAACTGGAGAGCGCAAGCCTTATGCCCGCTCGCTTCGATCTGCTTGACCACTTCATCGGCCTCGGCCTTCTTGCTGTTGTAGGTAAGGATCACCTCTATGCCTTTCTGCGCAAGACTCAAGGCCATACTCTTTCCAAGGCCGCGACTGCCACCGGTCACGATTGCGATTTTTCCGTTCATATCAGACTCCTTAGAATATCGTCAAGTTAATCCCCGATAGATCATTAGCCAAAAATCCGTTTGCACTGTTGCTTCGACAGGCTCAGCACAGGGTACATCCGTTCGTGGTGAGGTATCGAACCACTTGAACAAGCCCTTCGATACATCTGTAATGGTTCGATACCTCACCACGAACGGTCTTTTACGCCCGATCTCGCCTAATGGATTTTCTGAGTTAATGGTATGCAGAGATCATTCGCCTGGTCGCGTTACTCTTTCGGCGTATCAACCGCTTCGCCCTTGCCCTTGCCCTTGCAGCACCAGCCACGCATGCCCGTCTGGAATTTATCGCGCTCTTCCGGCGTCATCTGTTCCAGACGATGGCGATGCCAGCGTCCATGACAGCCGTGTCCACGGAAACCGCCAAACAATATCTTGCTCAACAGCAGCAGCCCTATCGCCTGCACGTAGCCGATCTCCTTGCCGCCGGCGAACAATGCCGGGATCAGCCAGTTCCACAGCGCCATCACTACCCAGCCCAATGCCGCGATGCCAACCAGCACCAACAGCCCGATCTTCCAGCATTTAGATTTACAGCAGTTCATTCCCATCTCCATTCTCCTTTACAGATTAAATTCATCGTAGATCGTTTGCAGTCGCGCGCGTAAGTGCAGCACCGCATAACGCTTGCGCGCCAGCAAGGTGTTCACACCCACACCGCTTTCCGCCGCCAATTCCTTGAAGCTGCGCCCATCCAGTTCGTGGGCGATGAATACGGCGCGCTGATCCTTCGGCAGCTCAGCCAGCGCGGCATACAACTCCTCCAGCAACACCGCCCGCGCATAGGCCGCTTCCGGCCCTGCATCCGCCGATGGCAGAACCTCATCCAGCCAAATTCCCTCATCAGCATCGCCCGACACTTCAGAAAGCGGCTCCTCTTTCTTTTTGCGGAAGCGATCGATGATGCGGTTGCGCGCCACACGGAACAGCCACGCACCAACCTGCTCGATGGGTTCCGGCAGACGGTACGCCGCCACGAACTCATAGAACACGTCCTGCAGGATGTCCTCGGCCTCGCTCGCATCGGGCACGCGCCGCCGGATGAAATTCCCGAGCCGCCCACGCTCACGCGAGACCGTTTCAGCGATGCGTTTATCTTGTTCAGCCATCAGCGCGTTGGGAGTGAGCGTCGTATCCATACCCGTGTAGACGGATCAGGGATGGAAATATTGTAGGAATAGTTAAGAAAGGAATTTGTGTTGCATTGGTTTTTTCAATTTCGGTCATTCTCCGGGTTTCGCCGCAAGCGGCTAACCCAAGCTACGCTTGCTATGAGCAATATCGTGTCCCCGATTATTATTTGTTATTTGATTTCACGACAACGCCACATTCGCTATAAACTGGTACCCACCGATGACATAGGTGATAACCTGCGCCCAAAACGTACCCCATGTTACTTTACCTAGCATTTTTGCTTTGCATTTATCACTTTCACTTGAGTCTTTAATTTTTCTAGCTGTAAATCGAAAATCGAGCAGACGGGATAAAGTTGCAATAGTGCCCAGCACGGTACTGGCTGACCACCAATAAATTGAAATAACAATCGCAGGCTGGCTAACGCCACATGCATGTGTGATTTTCTGATTAATTACGTACGCTAGCGATGCCACACCAAAACCTAGAAAAAGGTTTATTGAAAATGAAAGCTGATTAATACGGTAATTTTGCCAGCGCACATATCTTTCTTTTTGCTCGCTATCCATAACGCCTCCTTCTACACATAACAACTATTAAACGAGTCTAACCATTTCCATTTCGTGGCGTGATCGAGAACAGCTTACCTCAAAATTATTGTTTCATTAATCTTCGCATATCCTTAAATATATCTTTGCAAAGATCGTAAAAGTCTTTAGTAGCATCCATCTGGTTGGTTATCAGCCTTAGTTGAAGTGTCGGGTCATTTACTTCAGCACCTAGCGCATTAATAGCATTGTAAATAGTTAAATCTAAGGCTGAATTCTTTTCACTTAATGGCTTAACGTCTAATGTAGTTGGAAATACAGATCTTGATAATAGCTCTGACAATTTATTTCTCGTTAAACAATCAAATTCTTCACCATAATTATAATTATCTGTATCCCATAGTTTGTTAGCCGTCTCGGCTTTAAGATACTCTTTACTTATCTGAATTATTTTTTTAAAAACCGGAATTAGAAAGATTTCTTGATCTCCATTGTCATATTCATTTGCTATCTCTTCCAGGCAGTAAAAAAGAACACGCAAACTATAAAACCAATATTCAAACGCCGCATTTCGGAGCCTCATTCGTTTCTCACTGTCATCGTAAGAAATCATTATCTCTGTATAGTTTTCATCAAAACAGAGCAAACCTTCCTCAATAGTTACTACACGTTTTACCGAGTTTCTTGCTGCCAATTTCGATATTGAATCTATATATTCGACATTATGTTTATTAGTCAATGGGTCCCTGACTTTAGATTTAAACAGTGAGAACATAGGTATATCCCTAACTTGGATTTATATTGTTAGTTTTCAGAATTAAAGGGGCAGCATCGCGTGTAAGCCGTCATTTCTTCGATTCAACGACATCAACCTAGCTACAGGCCTCGTATCAAATCCCTGTAAACAGCAAGTCCAATGCAGCAATAATCTCATCGCGTTTGTTTTTCAGCGAAGTGACTTTATCGCCCAGCGAACGGTTGGGTACTCCAGCCAGTTCGGCTGTGGACATTACGACAGCCACGCCCTTGATCTTGAATTGCGGATTGAGGTGTTTGGCTGCCAGCCCCATTTCTTCCGCCAGAATGAGCGGCACTACCACGCGGGTTGCCAACGTATCCAGCAAATCGGCCTGCACATCCAACAAGTATGGGATGGCCTTGCGCGTAGTCGAATTCGGATTCAGGTAAATATCAAACTGTGCCATCAAAACCGCCGCAAGCCGTCACTGAACGTGCCGCGCTTTTCTATACGGCGGTTGTATTCATCCAACGCGTTCTTGTTTTCTTCCAGCCACTGGCTGCGCTGCGCTTGCCGGATGATTTCGGCCAGATGCTGCTCCAGCGTCTGCGAAAGATTGATGTTGAGCTGCTTTGCCTGCTGCAATAGATCGGCATTGATGCTGAGGTTGGCCGATTTCTTGGGCGCAGCCTGGTTGAAAATAATATTGCTCACGGCGATTCCTTAACATTTGTAATGCGCATAATTTACGCGCATTAGCTACGCACGTCAAGATTGGCTATTCCCTGTGCCACTTGGCAGCCAACCGGCGTATCTTAATGGGGTCAGCTCAGTCTGCCCCCTATTGTTCACTTTTCCCTATTTCCGGATAACTCTATTACCACAACCAGTGGCCAGAAAAAAAATGAAAACAATGCCATCAGCATCAAATTCCGCACTGCCAACACAATAAGGGAAAAGCCGGTTTTATCACCCGGTTGTTTCACCAGTCGATTTGCAGTCTTTGGTAAATACTTATAATCCCAAAGGATGACAAAGAGCATTGCCAGACCGAGTATGAAATATGTTTTTACGAAGTACATTATGACATCTTAAATAGCCTACACTCTTCCATTTCCTGTTGTCTTGAATGTAAACAAACCAATGGCACGAATACGGTGGACAGCCTGAACATCCTGCTGTTCAACGGTCTTGACCGATACGAAGCGCATGTTGGGCCGGCTCATCCCCTCACAGATCGCTTCCGCATCATTGGCGTCGTTCTTGTTTCTCTTCACGCAAAGTTTAACGAACTGTGGTGCGATTAACTTGACCCGGTAAACCCTGCAATTGAAGCTTACGTGCCCAGTGATGTAGCCACCGCAGGCTAACCTGTCGGAATCTCAAAAATGACTTGACTGAGTGCCTCAGGGCGCGATGCGAACGGACGAGATCCCAGAATGATCTATGGTTCAAGTCAAGCCATTCAGAAGTGTCTATGAAAGCCGAGTGGGTTCAGTTTGATATTTGCGCGTCTACCAAACCAACACGACTAAAACACTTTCCAATCACCGTCCTTGCTCGTTCTGGTTTTGGCCAGCTTGCGGTCTTTGCCGGGGGCAGCTATTGTCTTGCGGGGTTGCGCGAAGTTCCTGGCTACTGATCCGTCTCCCCTGGACTCATCCAAATTGAACGTGCTCATCGCCGCACTCAGCGCTGCCGCTTGTTCCTGCATCGAGTCGGCGGCCGCCGCGGCCTCCTCCACCAGTGCCGCATTCTGCTGCGTCACGGCGTCCATCTGCACGATCGCCCGATTGACTTCTTCGATGCCCGCACTCTGCTCGTTCGAGGCGGCCGAGATCTCGGCCATGATGTCGGTGACGCGTTTCACCGCGGTGACGATCTCGTCCATGGTGGCACCGGCATGATCCACTTGCTTGGAACCGGCATGCACTTTGTCCACCGAGTCGTTGATCAGGGTCTTGATCTCCTTGGCTGCCCCGGCCGAGCGTTGCGCCAGGTTGCGCACTTCCCCGGCCACCACCGCAAAGCCGCGGCCCTGCTCGCCGGCACGCGCCGCTTCGACAGCAGCGTTCAACGCCAATATGTTGGTCTGGAAGGCGATGCCTTCGATCACGCCGATGATGTCCATGATCTTTCCCGAACTGGCGCTGATCGACGCCATGGTTTGCACGACATCGCTCACCGCCTTTCCGCCCTTGACCGCGATGTCCGAGGCGTTCATCGACAAGTGGTTGGCCTGCCTGGCGTTCTCGGCGTTCTGTTTGACGGTCGCGGTCAGTTCTTCCATGCTGGAGGCGGTCTCTTCCAGGCTGGATGCCTGTTCTTCGGTGCGCTGCGACAGGTCGCTGTTGCCCTGCGCGATTTCCTGTGCGGCGGTGGTGATCATGTCGGTGGAGTATTTGACCTGGGCAATGATTTCCATCAGCTTCTCCACGGTGGTGTTGGCATCATCCTTGAGTTGGCCGAAGGCACCGGGATAGTCGTTGATGATCTTTTCGGTCAGGTCGCCGCGCGACAGGGCCTCGAGCACCCGCCCCACTTCGTTGAGGATGATTTCCTTCAGTTGTTCCGCGGTGCTGTTGACATCGTCCTTGAGCTGGCCGAAGGTGCCAAAGTATTCGCTGGTGATCTTTTCGTTCAAGTCTCCCTGGGAGAGGGCTCGCAGCATATACGCCAATTCGTTGAGGCTGGTTTCGCTGGTTTGCATCAGTTTGTTCATGCCTTCACTCAATTGCAAAAAGAAACCGGTCTTACCCAGCAGGTCAATACGCACGCTGAAGTCTCCCTGTATAGCACCGTCAACGATCACTGCAACTTCTTTTACCATCAGGTCTGTTTCGGCCTTGGTGTCACTCAAGCTATTATTCATGTCCTTCAATGCTTGCAGCAATTGTCCTGTTTCATCCCTAGAGGTTACTTCGATGCGCCGCGTCAGGTCTCCGCTCGCAACAGCACCAGCCACTTCCACTGCTTTCTGCAAGGGGCGGGTGATGGAACGGGTAATCAGTAAGCCAATTTCAACGCTCGCCAGCAACGCGATCAAACCCATGGTGACAATCAGGGTCATCGAGCTGCTGACCTGTTCGCTTACACTTTTTCCGGTATCCTCCATAGACCGGGTCTCAAATTCAATCAGTTTGCTGACGGTGCCAATGTAGGCTTCTTGCAATGGGCTCACATCGCTCAGCATATAATCGATCGCCTCATCGCGTTTGTCATCGGAGACCAGCTTGATAAACTGCGCCTTTGCAATTGAATATTTGGTGCGCGCATCTACCACTTCCTTGAACAGCGCTTTGTTGCTTTCGGAATGGATCCTGGCCTCGAGTTTGTCCAGGTCCTCCTTGATCGTCCTGGTCGACTCGGCAATCAGGTCGAGTTCCCTGGCAATGTCCGCCTTGTCTTTTACCAGCAGGCTATTGCGCATGGCGCGGGCAATTACATTGTTGTTGAGTATGACGTTGTTGGCCAAGGTCGTCTTGGCGAATTTGTCATTGACCAGATCATCAACATCATGGTTCAGGGTGCTCATCTCCCTAGAGCTGATCGTGGTGATGATCGCCAGCAATACGATTACCGCCCCGAAGCCGGCAGCCAGTTTTGCACTTATCTTCATATTTGCAAATAACATTTCGATACCCCTTAAAGAGCACTTAACCAATTTTTAGACGGTATTGTCTTCCGCTGCTTCAACCAATTCCATTTCCCGGCTGGTCATCAGCTTCTCGATGTCCACCAGGATCAGCATGCGTTCGTCCACCGTGCCCAGTCCCTGCAGATAGCGGGTGTCCAGGCTGGCACCGAACTCCGGCGCCGCTTTGATCTGTTCAGGTGTGAGCGTGAGGACGTCGGAGACGCCGTCCACCACCATGCCCACCACCCGGTTCGCGACATTCAGGATGATCACCACCGTGGTCTCGTCATAACTGGCCTTGCCCAGCTTGAATTTGATGCGCATGTCCACGATCGGCACGATGATGCCGCGCAGGTTGATCACGCCTTTGATGAATTCGGGTGCGTTGGCGATCGCGGTGACGGCGTCGTAACCGCGGATCTCCTGTACCTTGAGGATGTCGATGCCGTATTCTTCATTCCCCAGGGTGAAGGTCAGCAGTTCGCGGCTTGCGCCAGTCGTGGCTTTTTCCTGGGTTTTTTCCGGGTTTGCTTGCATGGTATCTGCCTTTGATATTTAAGGATGTAATTCAAATGACGTCATGTTGACTACTTCCAAGGGAAGGGAAATTCAATATACCACTGCACTGACGCACCAGCCAGAACAGCGAGGAACATCTTCCACCAATTTTGCTCAATTATTCCGAACGTGTCATTTCGACAAGCTCAAAACAGGTTCCTTGATATATCCAGCGAGAATGTCATGAAAACGAATTTGCTTCACTATCGCTGACGCACAATACCAATTGTCTTATAGCAATTTATTGAAATTTATTGAGTGACTGACGAAGGGTAATAATTTGCTGACAAACGGAAACTTTTAGCTGGTGTAGGATAGAAATCAGAGTAAAAGAGTTGATGTCGATTCTCGAAATTCGCCATTTGAAATTTTACATCATTGTAGACATTGCGAGCGTCTAATTCGGAGTGAATTTTCGTCCGTCTGCTTGGCACAAGCCGGACATTCACTCACTGGTCAGGATTAAAATTGAGAACATCATCATCCATGCATCAAAGTGGTGAAAGGTCATGACAAGTACACACAGTCGCAATCTATTTGGACTGAAGACTGCTTTGTTTCAGCCGGTGCATGCAATCCAGCGCGGCGATCTTGTAGCACTCGGCGAGTGTCGGATAGTTGAACACATTGGTGACCAGGTCGCGCACGGTGCCATGCAAGTTCATCACTAGTTGCCCGATGTGGACTAGTTCGCTGGCCTGCTCGCCGACAATATGCACGCCCAGCAGTTTTTCATTGCGCGTATCCACGATCAACTTGAGCAGTCCCTGTGCGTCGCCTATGATCTGTCCGCGTGCGCTGTCCTTGAACAAGGCGCGTCCGACCAGATAGGGGATATTTTCCTGCTGCACTTCTTTTTCGGTTTTGCCGACGTAGGAGATTTCCGGGATGGTGTAGACCGCCATCGGCAAGTTTTCCGCCGTGACATGTTGCTCGCCGCCGAAGGCATACAGCACTGCGGCGCGTCCCTGCTCCATGCCGGTCGAGGCGAGTGCCGGGCGGCCGATCAGGTCGCCCACGGCGAAGATGTGCGGCACGCTGGTCTGGAAATGCTGGTTGACTTCGATCCAGCCGTCTTCAGCTACGATGCCCGCTTGCTCGACATGCAGCTTTTCGCTGTTGGGTTGTCTGCCCTGCGCGTAGAGCACCGTGTCGGCGCGTATTTGTTTGCCGCTTTCCAGCACGGTGAGCGTGGCGTTTCCTTCGCGGCGGATTTCCGCTACGCGTTCCTGCATGTGGAAGGCGACGCCCATGCCGAGAAAACTGTCGGCCAGCACGCCCACCACGTCTTCGCTCAAATAGGTCAGCAATTGCGCGTGGCTGTCCACCAAGCTGATCTTCACGCCCAGCGCCGCGAATATCGAGACGAATTCGCACGCGATCACGCCGCCGCCCACGACGGTCAGGCTTTCGGGCAGGTGGCGCAGATTGAGGATGGAGGTCGAATCCAGCACGGTCTTTTTGTCGAACGGGACATCGGACGGACGGCGCGGCCGTGAGCCGGTGGCCAGCACGATGGCCGCCGCAGAGATGCGGCGCGCATTGCCGGCCGCGTCGGTGACATGCATGGTGTGCGCATCGGCAAATGCTGCCTCGCCCGGAATCAACGCCACGCCCGAACGCATCAGGCGCTGCAGGATGACCGACTCCTGTTGCGCGATCACCATTTCCTTGCGCCGCACCGCATCAGCCAATAAGCCATGACGATTCACGCCATCGGGCGCGAGCGCCTGGCGCATGCCGCCGTAACCGGAGCGCGACATCAGGTAAGCCACTTCGCGCATCGCCTTGCTGGGTATGGTGCCGGTTTGCAGCCCTGCTCCGCCGATCTTCGGCTTGCGTTCGATGATCGCAGCGCGCTTGCCCATGCGCGCCGCCTGCCACGCTGCGTGCTGCCCTGCCGGGCCGGAACCGATGATGAGGATGTCGTAGTTCATGCGCGATCTGTGGCCTATTTGGGTTTGCGGCCGGATGGAATTTCGGGCTTGCGGCGCAAGTCGAGCGTGAAAGGGAAATCGCGATTGAGGCTTTCCGGCTGCACGTTCATCGGCCCGGGCGTGTGGCCATGATTCCAGAAGCGCGCGACGCGGCGCGCTTCGGCTTCGTTCGCATTGACCGGGAATGTTTCATAACTCCGTCCGCCGGGATGAACCACATGATAAGTGCAACCGCCGATGGAGCGGCCCGACCAGGTATCGACGATGTCGAACACCAGCGGCGAATGCACCGCGATGGTGGGGTGCAGCGCCGAGGGTGGCGCCCAGGCGCGATAGCGCACGCCGGCGACGAATTCGCCTTTTACGCCGGTGGGGTGCAGCGGCACTGGCCTGCCGTTGCAGGTGACGGCATGCCGGGCGTCAATCATGTTGTTCACCTTGACTTGCAGCCGCTCCAGCGATGAGTCCACGTAACGCGCGGTGGCGCCAGCCTGAACCTCTTCGCCCAGCACGTTCCAGGGTTCGATCGCGGGGCGCAATTCCAGCTCGATGCCTTCGTAGACAACCGTGCCATGGCGCGGAAAGCGGAATTCGAGGAACGGCGCCAGCCATTCAAATTCGAATTTATAACCTGCCGTCTGCAGATCGCGCACGACATCCTGAATATCCTGAGCGGCGAAATGGGGCAGCAGGAATCGGTCGTGCAATTCCGTATCCCAGCGCACCAGCCTGCCTCCAAAAGGTTTCTTCCAGAAGCGTGCGACGAGCGTGCGCAGCAGCAGCATCTGCACCAGGCTCATGCGCGCATGCGGCGGCATTTCGAAGGCGCGGAATTCCACCAGCCCCAGGCGTCCGGTCGGACTGTCGGGCGAATAGAGTTTGTCGATGGAAAATTCTGCGCGGTGGGTATTGCCTGTGAGATCGACCAGCAGATTGCGCAGCAGGCGATCGACCAGCCAGGGTGTCAGCGACTCTTCCCCGGCCTTGAGCTTTTCATCCATCTGCTCGAAAGCGATCTCGAGTTCGTACAGGCTGTCATTGCGCGCCTCGTCCACGCGCGGCGACTGGCTGGTCGGCCCGATGAACAATCCGGAGAACAGATAGGACAGCGCGGGATGATTCTGCCAGTAGGCGATCAGGCTTTTGAGCAGATCGGGGCGACGCAGCATCGGGCTGTCTGCCGCGGTGGGTCCGCCGAGTGTGATGTGGTTGCCGCCGCCTGTGCCGGTGTGCCGCCCGTCCAGCATGAATTTTTCGGTGCCCAGCCGTGTCAGGCGCGCTTCTTCATAAAGGATGGTGGTGTTCGAGACCAGTTCCTTCCAGCTCTGCGCGGGATGGATGTTGACTTCGATCACGCCGGGGTCGGGGGTGACCTGGAAGCTCTGCACGCGCGGATCGCGCGGCGGCGGATAGCCTTCCAGCCACAGCGGCATGGACAGCATCTCGGCGGTGCTCTCGACAGTATTCAGCAGCGCCAGATAATCTTCGATGTAAGGCAGCGGCGGCATGAACACATGCAAGCGCCCGCCCCTCGTCTCGACGCACAGCGCGGTGTGGATGATCTCCTTGGGCGATTTACCCTTGCGCAATTTTTTCGGCGTCACCTTCTTTTCATTGTTATCCAGTGGCTCTGCATCACTATCCAATGGCGAATGTTCGTCGAACGGGTCGCGCGGATAGTCCACTTCCCGCTCCTCCGGCGCAACCCAGGGCAATTCGGCTAGCGGCAGGCGGTATCCCATCGGCGAATCACCCGGCAACAGAAAAATCTGCTCGCGCTTGAGCGGCCATGAACTGCTGAGCCATTTGTCCTTGCGTTTTTCAACTGCCTTCAGCGGCAACACGAAGCCGACCTCCTTGCCCAGTCCCTGCACCAGCAGCGCCGCGAGCCGCGCGCGCGCTTCCGGGCTGTCGAGGTCGTGATGCAGCGGCTGGATGTTCAGCGGCAGGCGTTGCTCTGCCATCAGGTAATGCCAGACATCTTCGTATGCGGGTAGAGCGAATGACTTGTCGAGCCCGAGCTTGCCGGCCAGTGCTTCCATGAAGCGTTTGGCATCTGCTGCCGTGTATCCATAATCCTTGTTCTCTTCGGCGATCAGTTCCGGATTACGCCACATGGGTTTGCCATCGAGGCGCCAGTAGCACCCGAGCGCCCAGCGCGGCAGCGGTTCGCCAGGATACCATTTGCCCTGCCCGAAATGCAGCAGGCCGTTAGGGGCGAAACGCAGTTTGAGTTTTTGCAGCAACATGCCCGCAAGTTTGCGCTTGTCCTTGCCCAGCGCGGTCAGATTCCATTCCGCGCCTTCCATGTCGTCGATGGACACGAAGGTCGGCTCGCCGCCCATCGTGAAGCGCACGTCAGCGGCGACCAGTTCCTTGTCCACCTTCTTGCCCAGCGCATCGATGTCTTTCCACGCTTCATCGGTGTAGGGCTTGGTAACACGAGGGTCTTCATGGATGCGGGTCACAGTCATCGAAAAATCCAGCGTCGCCTGGCAGACATCCACGAGTCCGGTGATCGGTGCTGCGCTGATCGGCGCCGCAGTGCAGGCGAGCGGAATATGTCCTTCGCCCGCCAGCAATCCAGAAGTCGGATCGAGGCCAATCCAGCCCGCCCCCGGCACATACGCTTCGGCCCATGCATGCAGGTCGGTGAAATCATGTTCCGTCCCGGAAGGACCGTCGAGCGATTTCATGTCTGCAACAAGCTGAATCAGATAGCCTGAAGCGAAGCGAGCCGCGATGCCGAAGTGCCGCAGCAGGTGCACCAGCAGCCAGGCCGAGTCTCGGCATGAACCGCTCTTGAGATTCAGTGTCTCTTCGCAACTCTGCACGCCCGCATCCAGGCGCACCGTATAGGCGACCTTGTCGTGCAGGCGCCGGTTCACTTCAACCAGGAAATCCGTCGTGGTCAGTTTCTTCGGCAGTGCTTTGCTGATCTCGTCGAACAGCGCAAGAAATTGCGGGCCCGCCTCATCCGTTTCGAGGAAAGGCACGAGCTCCTTGCGTAACTGGTCAGAATAAGAAAAAGGAAAGTGCTCGGCATATTTTTCGACGAAAAAATCGAAAGGGTTGATCACCGTCATGTCTGCAACCAGGTCCACCACCACTTCCAACTCCGTCGAAGGTTCTGGAAACACCAGTCTTGCGATGTGATTGCCGTATGGGTCCTGCTGCCAGTTGATGAAGTGCCTGGCGGGCAGGACTTTCATCGAATAACTCAGGATCGGCGTGCGGCAGTGGGCAGCGGGGCGCAGACGCACCTCATGCGGGGATATCCCAACCGGGCGATCGAACTGATAGCGGGTTTTGTGGCTGAGTGCTACACGTATGGTCATTGAGTCTTACCGTTTAATTTTTACAAGTGATTCCTCAACGCCGGCTGCGGCAGTCAGCCTGGCCACGTTGTCTTTTGTAAAGAAGCCCTGAAAATTTCCAAAGCGCTGCACATATTCGATGATCAAGGCCGAGATGGGGGAAGCGGCAGAAAAAATCTGCTTCAACCCGGCATCGCGCGAACCGACCACTTCCAGCAGGAATCCCTTGCCCTGGCTGGCGATGGCGTCGACCACGAAGTCGATGTTCTCCTTGCCGCCGCGCTCGCCGTCTTTCACCGTCAATGCGATGTGATGCAGGCGCGGTCCAAAATTACTCACGAAGGTTTCTGTGGGAGAAGGCAGTCCGTCCAGATGGTTCACACAGTATGGCAGATTATTCGCGGTAAATACCTTGGCCGGACTGACGGACTCCGGCACCGGTCTCACGCTCTTGCACACGTTGGTCGAAGAGTTCTGATCGGGGATGTTGTAACTTCCCCAGTAGTAATAACTGGACAAGGCAAGATATTCGAGCAAAGCTGCTTCGCGATTCTGGCTGTAGCCGCGGGTCGCCAGATGGTCGATCGGCCCGATCAGATCGCCTATGTCGAGTTTTTTCTGGAGCTCCTTGGCCTTTTCATAGGTGTCCTGCGCTTGCGGCAGGATGCTGCAATTCCCCAGCGGATGGTAGACGCGAACCGTATTGGGATGGCGCTCCATGTAACCGACGACATTCTGCGTATAAGGCGAGGGTTTGCTGATGCTCACATTCGTGGGCAGGTCGAGTTCTGCCAGCGCATCGGGAGAGAAGAAACGGAACTCCCGCGCCTGCTGCAGCTCCAGCACCTGTTCCCGGTTGCTGACCCAGAGTATCTCACCAAGGTAGCGGCTGTGCGGACGCTGTGCGCCGGACGGATGCAGATCATTGAGATTGCGGAAAATGTCGTGGTAATCGGGGTCCTTCACTTCGCGCAGCAGGATGTCCGGCGAATTCATGTCGATGCGCAGGATATGCGTCAAATGCCGGGGACTGTCGAGTGTCACCAGATAATGGTAAGGAGTCATCAGCGCGAGTTCGGCGATGTACTCGATCGAGTTGCCGGGCTCGACAGTGATCATCAGCGCTTCGATTCCGCCTATCATGCCGGTGAGACCGCAACGATCGCGCTCCTCAAGCAGTCTCGGCAAATAGGTTTCGAAGAAGTCCGAATTCAGCTTGTCGCCGTTTCGCGGTAAACCAGTGGATTTCAGCTTTGCATCGGATGGATTTGTCATGTCAGTTTCCTATTGATTCGAGGTCGGGCGGATTCGGCAGTCCGCTGAATACTTGCCGCACGCCATCACCCCATTGACGGCGTATCAGATTGAAATAGGGATCGTCTTCCTTGATATGGCTCTGCAGCAGTACCTTGTAAGTGTCGCGCTTGTAACACAACAGATCGATGGGCGGTCCGACGGAGATGTTGCTGCGCATGGTCGAGTCGAAGGACACCAGCACGGATTTGACTGCGTCCACCATCGCCGTCTCGGGCTTGATCACCCGGTCCAGGATGGGTTTGCCATATTTGGTCTCGCCGATCTGGAAAAATGAGGTCTCCTGCGAGGCCTCGATGAAATTGCCCTGGGCATAGATATGGAACAGGCGCTGGTTTTCTCCGCTGATTTGTCCACCCAGCAGAAACGAGGCGCTGAAATCGATATTGCTTTGGGCGAGGTAAGTGCCTTCGTGCTGATGGGTCTGGCGCAGCGCTTCACCGACCAGATTCGCCACGTCGAACAGCGTGGGCGCAGTCCATATGGTTTCCCTGCCATCGGTGGCATGGGCGTTCTTTTCCAGCAGATTGAGTGTTATCTGGGTGATGGAAAGGTTGCCCGCGCTCAGCAACACCAGCACCCGCTCTCCGGCGCGCTCGTACACCGTCATTTTCCGGAACGAGGAGACATTGTCCACGCCGGCATTGGTGCGGGAATCGGATGCGAAAACCATTCCCGCATCAAGCAATATCCCAACACAGTAGGTCATGATGGAACCTTGTCGAAGCAGCAACAGGCTAAGAGATTACGCAGCACGCGGTATCTCCAGAACTGCATTCTCTGCGACATTCTCGACACCGCGGTAAGCCCAGAATCCACGGTCGATTTCGTCAGCGAGCGCATTGATGCGCAGCAGAAAATCGGTCAGATACTCATGCAGGCCAAACTGGAAAACATCCGATATGCGGGTGTAGTGCAGACGGGCATGCAGTTCCCCGGCGCGCCGCCTCGCTTCGGCTCCGGAGATGCCGTCGATCCTGGACAGAATTCCGGAAATTTCGTTGAGGCAGCCGTGCAAGGGACGCGGCATGTCCTCGCGCAGGATCAGGAGTTCCGCCACCCTGAGCGGCGTAATGACGTCGCGATAGACCTTGCGGTAGGATTCGAAGGCGCTTACCGAGCGCAGCAACGCGCCCCATTGATAGTAATCCACTGCGCCGCCCACGTCTTTGAGGCTGGGCAGCAGGATGTGATATTTCACGTCGAGAATCCGCGCGGTGCTATCCGCCCGCTCCAGAAAAGTGCCCAGGCGGATGAAATGGAACCCGTCGTCGCGCAGCATCGTGCCATGTGTCACGCCGCGGAACAGGTGAGAGCGCTCCTTGACCCACTCGAACAACCGGCTGACCCCCATCGATTGGAGCTGGCGTGCTTTCATGCCTTGCAATTCCAGCCAGGTGGAGTTGAGACTTTCCCACATTTCCGAAGTGATGGTGCCGCGCGTCGCCCGCGCATTTTCGCGTGCCGAGTAAATGCTGGAATAGATGCTGGTGGGATTGGCCGGGTCAAGCGCCATATGCTGAAGCACGTTGGCTGCGTTCACCGTATCGTAGCGCTGCCTGAACGCATCCAGCGTGCCGGTAATATTGAGCGGCGCATACCATTCCTGCTGTGTTTCCTCGTTGTCCTGCGGGAGCAGCGACATGTGGTGGGTGACATCGAGAATGCGGGCGCTGTTTTCGGCGCGCTCCATATAGCGCGCCATCCAGTAAACATGTGAAGCTGTGCGACTTAACATGACATTATTCCTCCAGTATCCAGGTATCTTTGGTTCCTCCACCCTGGGAGGAGTTGACGACCAGTGAACCTTCGCGCAGTGCCACTCGCGTGAGGCCGCCGGGCACCAGCGAGACCGTCCTGCCGCTCAGCACATAAGGACGCAGGTCGACGTGGCGCGGCGCGACTCCTTCTTCAACGAAGGTCGGGCAGGTGGACAGCGCCAACGTCGGCTGGGCGATGAAATTTTCGGGGGTGTCGAGTATGCGTGCACGGTAGTCGGCAATCTGCTGCTTCGTGCTGGTTGGACCAACCAGCATGCCGTAACCGCCCGAACCTTGCACCTCCTTGACCACGAGTTCATCAAGATGTTCGAGAACGTAGTTCAGGTCGTCCTTTTTGCCCAGCTGGTAAGTGAGCACATTGGAGAGGATCGGCTCCTCGCCCAGGTAAAAACGGATCATTTCAGGAACGTAGACGTAGGTCGATTTGTCATCCGCAACGCCTGTGCCGATCGCGTTTGCCAACGTAACGTTGCCTGCGCGGTAGGCCGAAAAAAGTCCGCTCACTCCGATGACCGAATCGGGCTGGAAGGTCTGTGGATCGAGATATTCGTCATCAATGCGCCGATAGATCACTTCGACCCGCTTGGGTCCCTGCGTGGTGCGCATGTACACCATATTGTTTTCCACGAAAAGGTCCTGGCCTTCGACCAGCTCGACGCCCATCTGCTGGGCAAGGAAAGCATGCTCAAAATAAGCGCTGTTGTATGAACCCGGAGAAAGAAGAACCACGACCGGATCAATCATGCCGCGCGGTGCCACTGCGCGCAAATTGTCCAGCAAGACCTGGGGATAATGATAGATCGGCGCAATAGACTGGGAAGCGAACAATTCGGGAAACAGGCGCATCATCATGCGCCTGTTTTCCAGCATGTAGGACACGCCCGAAGGGGTGCGCAGATTGTCCTCGAGCACGTAAAACTGGTTTTCCGCCACGCGCACGATGTCGATCCCGGCAATATGCGCGTAAATCTCGCCTGTCAAGTCCAGCCCCTGCATTTCGGCACGATAAAGGCGATTGCCCAGCACTTGCTGGGCAGGAATGCGTCCGGCACGGATGATCTCCTGGTCGTGATATATGTCGTGAAGAAACGCGTTCAGCGCCCGGATGCGCTGGCAGGATCCTGCTGAAAGCAGGCGCCATTCCGATGCGCTGATGATGCGCGGAATGATGTCGAACGGAATCAGCCTCTCGCTTCCTGCATCCTCCCCATAAACGGCAAAGGTGATGCCAAGGCGCTTGAACAGCGCTTCGGCTTCATTACGCTTCTGCTCGAGCTGATCCGCAGGTATGCGTTCCAGCCAGGCGTGGTAACCCTGATAGGCCGGACCGATTTCCCCGTCGCCGCGGTACATCTCGTCAAATACGTTTTGCGCATTCATCTTGCCATGTATCCAGTGATGTCCAAAAACTCCACCCAACCATCAGCAAATATTGAGCCAATAACCCGTGATTCGGCTAAAAACAGGAATTTTTATTGTTTCAATTGCTTGGATATCCGGGAATCCAGACATGCGGGCAATGCCTGGTGCACCAATAGAAAGCACAGGTATCGCACCGTTCCGGTTAACTGCAATCGTTGACTGTATCGCCTGGATCAAACAAATCGCTCCGGCATTTGAGCCCATGCTTCGGTATTCATCCCGCACTGGCATAGTATTCGCTTTGCATTTATGCAGAAAAACTACTAACCTCCATCATGGAACTCGCTTCTTCCGAATATGCCCGCAACACCGCCTACGATGAGCTGCTGGATCGCGACCTGCTGCCGCGGCCGGCTTCACGGCCATTATTCGACTACCTGAATTCGCTGGACGAGAACGAACTGGCGGCGCGCCATCAGGCGGTGGATGCCACGATCATGGCGATGGGCATCACTTTCACGATATACAGCGAGTCGGGGAATATTGACCGCGCATGGCCGTTCGACCCTATCCCGCGGGTGATGTCACGCAGTGAATGGGATCGGATACAGGCCGGGCTCAAACAGCGGCTGACCGCACTGAATCTGTTCATTGATGACCTGTACAACGCACAGAAAATTATCAAGGACGGGGTGTTCCCTGCTGAAGTGCTGGCCGGGTCTGGCAACTTCCGTCAGCAATGTGTCGGCATCACGCCCCGCTTTGGCGTATGGGCGCATATTTGCGGCACCGATCTGGTGCGCGACCGCGACGGCACGATGTATGTGCTGGAAGATAATCTGCGCGTGCCCTCCGGCGTGTCCTATATGCTGGAGAACCGCCAGATCATGAAACGTATTTTCCCCGAGGTGTTTCGCACCACCAACATCCTTCCCGTGGACGACTACCCCACACAGCTCTACCATACACTGGCCGCGCTGTCGCCCCGCCCCGGCGACCAGCCTGTGATTGCGGTGCTGACTCCGGGCATCTATAACTCGGCATATTTCGAACACAGTTATCTGGCCCAGCAGATGGGCGCGTATCTGGTGGAAGGATCGGATCTGGTGGTGGACAGCGAAGATGTGGTCTACATGAAAAGCATAGAGGGCTTGCAGCGGGTGGATGTGATCTATAGGCGCATAGACGATGGCTTTATCGATCCGGAAGTGTTCAATCCGGAATCGGTCCTGGGTGTGCGCGGCCTGATGCGTGCCTGGCGCAACGGCAAGGTGGGCATCGCCAACGCGCCTGGCGCCGGTGTTGCGGACGACAAGGTGGTGTATGCCTTTGTGCCGCAGATCATTCGCTACTATCTGGGCCAGGATCCCATCCTCGCCAACGTGCCCAGTTATCTGTGCATGTATAAAGACCAGCGCGATCACGTGCTGAACAATCTGGACAAGCTGGTCGTCAAGCCGGCCAACGAATCGGGCGGATACGGCATGCTGATCGGCCCGCGCGCCACGCCCAAGGAACGCGCAAAATTCGCCGAATTGATATGCGCCAACCCGCGCAACTATATGGCGCAGCCGACGCTCGATATCTCCACCGCCCCCACCTTGGTGGATGGCAAGCTGGCGCCGCGCCATCTGGACTTGCGCCCTTTCGTATTGCAATCGGACAAGCTCTACGCCACGACCGGCGGGTTGACCCGGGTGGCCATGCGCAAAGGCTCGCTGGTGGTCAATTCGTCGCAGGGCGGCGGCAGCAAGGACACCTGGATTGTCGAAGAAGGGAGGCAATGATGCTGGCCCGTGTAGCGGAAAATCTGTACTGGATGGCGCGTTATCTGGAACGGGCCGAGAATACCGCGCGCCTGATCAACAGCACCACTCACGTGCTGCTCGACCTGCCCCACGGCGCTTCATTCGGCTGGGCCAACCTGATCGAGATCGCCGGTCTGGATAACCTGTTCCGGCAGCATTACCCGGATGCCAATGAAGAGGCGATCATGCGCTTCCTGATCGAGGATGAACGAAACCCGAGTTCGATCCTGACCTGCGTGCAGTATGCCCGTGAAAACACCCGCACATTGCGCGAGGTGCTTCCTGCCGAAATGTGGGAACGCATCAACAGCCTGTATCTGTATGTCCGGAAGAATGCCGCGATTGCCTGCCGCAGCAGGCGCGACCGGTACATGGTGCTGAACAATGTCATCGAACAGCGCCACGCCATCGTTGGCCTGTTTTCCGGCACGATGGCTCACGACCTCGCCTACCAGATCATCAAACTGGGGCGCAATATCGAACGCGCCGACATGACCACCCGCATCCTCGATTTGAATTCGGCGGTACAACTTCCGCAGGATCGCGTGTTGCATGAGGCCATCATGGAAAGGATCTGGATGAGCACGCTGAATTCATTGTCCGGATACCAGACCTATCGCCGCCTGATCAGCATGCATGTGCGCAGCAGAGAAGTGATCAACTTTCTGCTCGGAGACATCCGCTTCCCGCGCAGCGTCGAACACTGCCTATCGGAAATGGAATCCTGCCTCAAGCTGATGCCAAGATCGCAGCATCCGCAGAATATCATCGCCCAGCTGCGGCACAGAATCGCTCAACGTCATACCGGCGGACTCAGCTCTATCGCACTGCACGAATATCTGGACCTGTTGCAAGCCGAGCTGGGCGAGATCCATGACGTTTTAAGGCATCACTACTTCCACGTCTACCGCGACGGGCAGCCGCCGGCAGAGCCAGTTCGGACCGAAAGCGAATTTGCCGAGTAACATCCAGCATGTTAGTGTTACACGGTTGGTTCATAAATGACGAACCACCCAATCCAATTTTTCTTACAGTATTGACATGACTTACTGCGTTGCCATCAACACTGACCAAGGACTGATATTCTGCTCGGACTCGCGCACCAACGGCGGATTTGATAATATCTCGGTGTATTCAAAGATGCACACGTTCGTCTGGCCGGGCGAACGCACATTCACACTGCTTTCCGGGGGCAACCTCGCCACTACCCAGTCCGTGGTAAAGCGATTATGGAGCGATATCGAGAATGCCGCGCCGGTGAATCTGCGCACCACACCCAACATGCTGACGGCGTCCGACTATATTGCCAGCGTCAGCGCCAGCGTGCAGAAGCAACATACCGACCGCGACTCCTCAGGCACCAATTTTGAGGCCACGTTCATATTTGGCGGCCAGATCGGCACGGGTCGTCCGGAGACTATGCTGATCTATCCGCAAGGCAACTACATCCACGAATCCGAAGAGCATCCTTTCCTGCAGATCGGCGAGGTCAAATACGGCAAACCTATCCTCGATCGCGTCATCAAGCGCACGACACCGCTGGAACTGGCCGCGCGCTGCGCGCTGGTATCCATGAACTCGACCGTGCGCAGCAACCTGACGGTAGGACCGCCTATCGATCTGCTGATCTATAAAAGGGATCGCCTGGATTTCGGCCAGCGCATGACCATGACCGAAAACGACCCCTTTGCAAAACAGCTTTCCGAAGCGTGGAATCAGGGCCTGATCCAGGCACTCGACAATCTGCCCCGCTTTCCGTGGGAACATTGACTATCCCCCTGCTGAAGCGGGTTGGGAAAGCATAAAAAATCGCGTATATTGGCAGGCTGGCTTCACCCAGGTTGGTTTGCATGGAACAGATACGGATACGCGGTGCACGCACCCACAATTTAAAGAACATCAGCCTCGATCTGCCGCGCCACAAACTGGTGGTGATCACCGGCCTGTCGGGTTCCGGCAAGTCCTCACTTGCCTTCGATACCTTGTATGCCGAGGGGCAGCGGCGCTATGTGGAATCGCTCTCCGCCTACGCGCGGCAGTTTTTGCAGCTGATGGAAAAGCCGGATGTGGATTTGATCGAGGGTTTGTCGCCTGCCATCGCGATCGAGCAGAAGGCCACTTCGCACAACCCGCGCTCTACGGTCGGCACGGTCACCGAGATACACGATTATCTGCGCCTGCTGTTCGCGCGCGCGGGCGACCCTTATTGCCCGCAACACGACCTGGTATTGCAGGCGCAGAGCGTCGGGCAGATGGTGGACCATGTGCTGCAACTGCCGCAGGACACGCGCATCATGATCCTTTCGCCATTGGTGGTCGATCGCAAGGGCGAGCAACTGGATCTGTTCGACGAGTTGCGCGCGCAGGGTTTCACGCGCTTGCGCATCAATGGCAAGGTGTATGAGATGGACGCCTTGCCGACCTTGCAGAAGACCAGGAAGCATACCGTCGAGATCGTGGTGGACCGGCTCAAGGTCAATGCAGAAGCCAAGCAGCGGCTGGCCGAATCTTTCGAGACGGCATTGCGCCATGCGGACGGCCGCGCTGTTGCAGTCGAGATGGATACCGACGACGCAAAACTTTTGTCCGGGCACCCGAAGGAGCACATGTTCTCGGCAAAATTCGCCTGCCCGATCTGCAACTACTCGCTGCCGGAACTGGAGCCTCGCCTTTTCTCGTTCAACAATCCGATGGGCGCGTGCCCCAGATGTGACGGACTCGGCAACATCAGTTTTTTCGATCCCAAGCGCATTGTCGCATTCCCTACACTCAGCTTGAGCTCCGGCGCGATCAAGGGCTGGGACAGGCGCAACCAGTTCTATCACCAGCTGCTTGCCGGACTCGCCAAGCACTACAGCTTCGATATAGAGCAATCCTTCGAGAGCCTGCCGGAAAAGATTCAGCAAGTGATCCTGTATGGGAGCGGCAAGACCCAGATCGCATTTCAATATCTGAACGAGCGCGGAAAGCCGACGCTGCGCGAGCATGCTTTCGAGGGCGTCGTTCCAAATTTGGAACGGCGCTACAAGGAGACCGACTCGCCCACCGTGCGCGAAGAGCTGGCGAAATACCTGAACAGCTGCGCCTGCCCGGAATGCAAGGGCACGCGCCTGCGTCTGGAAGCCCGCCATGTGCGCGTCGCAGACAAGAATCTGTACGAGATCAGCGCGCTGCCTTTAAAGCAGGCGCTGGCTTTTTTTCAAACACTGAAGCTGCAGGGTCACAAGCAGGCTATTGCGGAAAAGATCGTGCTGGAAATCGCCAGCCGCCTGACCTTTCTGAACAACGTCGGGCTGGATTACCTGTCGCTGGAGCGCTCCGCCGAAACCTTGTCCGGCGGCGAGGCGCAGCGCATCCGGCTCGCCTCGCAGATCGGCTCCGGACTGACCGGCGTGATGTATGTGCTGGATGAGCCGTCCATCGGCCTGCATCAGCGCGACAACGACCGCCTGTTGACCACGCTGAAAAAGCTGCGCGACATGGGCAACAGCGTTATTGTAGTCGAGCACGATGAAGAGGCGATCCGTGCCGCCGATCATGTGGTGGATATGGGACCGGGCGCGGGCGAACACGGCGGGCTGATCGTGGCGCAAGGCACACCTGATGAAATCTGCCAGTGCAAGGAATCGCTCACCGGCGATTACATGACCGGCCGCCGCAGTATCGCGATGCCGAAAAGGCATCTCAAGCCCGACCCGGAACGTATGCTGCAAATCGTCAATGCCAGCGGCAACAATTTGAAAGGGGTTACGCTGAATCTGCCAGTCGGACTGATGGTATGCGTGACCGGCGTATCCGGCTCCGGCAAATCCACGCTGATCAACGACACGCTGTATCCCGCCGTGGCGCAACATCTGTACGGCAGCAACACCGAACCCGCACCCTATGCCGAGATCAGCGGGCTGGAATTCTTCGACAAGGTGATCAATGTCGACCAGAGCCCGATCGGCCGCACGCCGCGTTCGAACCCGGCAACCTACACCGGTCTGTTCACGCCGATCCGCGAGCTTTTTGCCGGGGTGCCATCTTCCCGCGAACGCGGCTACGGGCCGGGACGGTTCTCTTTCAACGTCAAGGGCGGACGCTGTGAATCCTGCCAGGGCGACGGGGTGATCAAGGTAGAGATGCATTTTTTGCCGGATGTATATGTTCCCTGCGACGTTTGCCATAGCCAACGATACAATCGCGAGACACTTGAAATCCAGTACAAAAGCAGGAACGTACACCAGATATTGCAGATGACCGTCGAGCAGGCGCATGAATTCTTCAAGCCCGTTCCCATAATCGCGCGCAAACTGCAAACTCTGCTGGATGTCGGCCTGGGTTACATCACACTGGGGCAATCCGCCACCACACTATCCGGCGGCGAGGCACAGCGCGTCAAGCTTTCGCTGGAGCTTTCCAAACGCGATACCGGACGCACGCTGTACATACTCGACGAACCGACCACCGGCCTGCATTTCCATGACATTGCGATGCTGCTTAAAGTGATCCACAAACTCCGCGACCAAGGCAATACTGTGGTAGTGATTGAGCACAACCTCGACGTGATCAAGACTGCGGATTGGTTGATCGACCTCGGCCCGGAAGGCGGAGACGGCGGCGGACGCATCATTGCTGAAGGCTCGCCCAAAGATATCGCCGACAACCCGCATAGCGCAACCGGGAAATATTTGAAACATACACTCAAAAGGTAGGAATTTTTTCGCCGGAAACGGCCAAATGCCATGTTATAGTTGACCCCGCTCAGGAGATAAACATTCGGTGATGTGGCCTGCTGTATTTTCCGCAGCATGCGACAGCCGGCAAGCAATCACACAACGCCGGCTTCACCAGTCAATATTTATCCAATAGGTTTATCGAAGAACACCGCTGTCCCTGCGCTTGTAAAAAATATTTATGAAACGAGCTGGGTTTTCTCCACATCGTTAAATTTGTTTTGAACACTGAAGAGGTAGGGTATGCGCACTTCATTGAAGTCCCTGTTAACGACATCCAACCCCAATACTTTAATGTCTACAAGCATGCTACCTGCGCATGGAGCAATGGTTGGCATCAAAACCGCGCAGCTCCGATGGCTGGTTCTTGGGCCAGCCATGACTGTCATTTTGATCATGATAGGCATATTGATTACTTCAGCATATTACCCGGCAAATGTCGTCCCGCTTGCCGATATGACCTCACAAATATTCGATACACGGAACATGGTTTATCTCGCGCTGGTTCTGGGAACAGCAGGCGGCGGTTTGCTGTTTGCCTTTTTCTGGCTGTTGACGGGCAGGATAGGCCAATTGATTGAACAGCATCAGGCAGCCCTCCAGCATCTTGCGACCCGCGATGGCTTGACCGGACTGTTCAACCATATCACTTTTCATACCATGCTGGAGGATGAGGTCGCCCGGTCGCAACGTTCCGGAACGCCAGTTTCACTGCTTATGCTTGATCTCGATCATTTCGAGCGAATCAATACTGCATTGGGGCACGTCGCGGGAGACCTTGTTCTTAAGGAGTTTGGAAAAGTTATCCATCGGCAGGCCCGCGCTATCGACAAGGTTTGCCGTTACGGTGGCGAGGAAATCGCGGTTATTCTTCCTGAAACGAATTCTGCCGGCGCGATGGTAGCAGCTGAACGTATGCGTTCCACCATAGAGGAACATTTGTTCAAAATTAATGAAGGTCCGGATCAAACCATCACCATCAGCATAGGGGTGGTTGCCGTCCCGGAGCATGCATCCACGGCCCGGGAACTGGTTAACGCGGCTGACCAGGCTTTTCATGTCGCCAAGGAACGCGGGAGGAATCAGGTCTATCGATGCAACTCCTGATTCAACAGGGTGCAGAAACCGCAGGACGATAATATCGAGACGCACTATCACCCTGCCCTAATGATGCTGAAAATATCAAATCACATCTCGATCCCGGACACTGAGATCGAATTGCATGCAATCCGTGCCCAGGGTGCGGGTGGGCAGAATGTCAACAAGGTCTCAACAGCGATTCATCTGCGCTTTGATATCAACGCATCGTCGTTGCCAGAAGAATATAAGGAGCAGCTCGGGCAGCTAAAGGATAGGCGAATTTCTTGCGACGGCATAATCATCATCAAAGCACAACGCTATCGCAGCCAGGACAAGAACCGGGATGATGCCATGGCCCGCCTTCTGGATTTGATAAAATGCGCGGCCGTCAAGCCCAAAAGGCGAACGGCCACCAAGCCCACGAGGGGCTCGGTACAAAGACGCATGGAGAAAAAGACTCAGCGCGGAAAATTGAAAACCCTGAGGGGCAAGATCGTTCCCGGGCAGGCTATATCCTGACAGCTTACAAAATAAAAAAACCGGATAAATCCCTAGACGTTCAGTTAAAGTGTTGGTAAATTTGCAACTCTGATGTAAGTATTGAAAGCTCCATGTCACGACTATCCGCTATGCTGCGATTTGAATAATCGGCTTGATTGCAAAGCTCCAATGGCGGCTTTCAGGTAAGCCATTACAAGGCTCGATGTGCAGCTCGGTGCCAAGCGGACGGTCAACATTCGAGTTAGGTTGGCTGGCTGGTCCGGACTTATGGTAACCGGCCTTAGCTGGTTCTAATTTAGAGAGGTTGCATTCGTTTCACCAGATTTGTGTGAACTGCCTACTGGAGTTCGTCGACTCTCATTTCTTAAATGAAGTGCCAAAATTGATGAATTATTTTCGGGTCAACCTTGTGAAAGAACCGCGGCGTTATGACCACCCGACTGAGTATTGTTTTGCATGTTGATCGAATTCATGTTTTCATAGGCTTCTTGCCTTATCTCGTCAAAACTCCTCGCGCTGCCGGTCACGGTTACAAAACCTGATGATAAAGATATTGGCCAACCTTCGGTTTGAAATTTCTTTTCTGATGCCGACTTGATCCTCATTCCCAATACTCCACAGATATATTCATCTGTTTCAGGAAACAATAACACGAACTCATTTTCGCCAATTCGTGCAACAGTATCAACGACCCTCGAATTACCCATTAATATATCGGACACGGTTCTTAGGACTGCCTCGCCGACACGATGACCAAGGTTTTCATTCAGTATTTTGAATTGGTCAATGTCGATAAATAGCAAGGAGTAAGGCCTGTTGGACCATTCGCTGCGTGATTTCTCCGCTGCAAATCTCTCTGCAAATTCCACACGATTGGACAAACCTGTCAACACATCCTTACGGAAATAATCTCTTTCCTTCCAAAGTTTGATCAACACCCGGCCAAGAACTGTAAAAGTGACGCTACGAGTAAAAATGTTCATTATCAATGCGTATAGAGGATAATTCGGCCAAACGACAGATGCCTCAGCAATGCTCCAGGCAACAGCAGATATGACTCCCACCAATGCAGACATCTGTGTGTCAGAGTGGCGTTGGGAACGAATTGCGCCTATACGCGCAGCTTGAATAATCGGCAAGCAATATAGTACGTCCAGGGAATAATATGACCCAGACAACTTATAATCCAAAAAGGTGATCAATAAAATTTCCGTTACAACTAAAACCAATCGCCAAAGCATACTTCTATCCCTTAATTAAGAGGTCAACTGACATCCGTTCAAGTAACACGCGCGACCACGAATACAATTGGCAACAATCTATCAGCAAAAATCACATTCTGCCAGTAATGAAAATAACTGGTTTGAGTCCAGACAGAAGAGTCAGCTTATTTCTTGTTTGAACATCCGCTTCGCTTCGATAGCTCCATGTCACAATAAACTGCTATCTGGTTAGATTAATAAATTGGTGCAGCATAAAGATTCAACGACCGCTTTTTGGAAGGCAGTCAGCATATACTGTGGGCAACTCGGTGCCAAAAGGAGACATTCGCTCCTGCCCGTACTATTATGCATATGTGGGGAGGCAAAAATAAGAGATTTTCAATGAATTAATTACTTATCAAAAATATTCACGCTTCATTATTTCTAATAGTACGGACCGACGGTTCCGTCTAATAATTGTTGGGCGGTTTTGTACAGATTTCCTTTGCACTCTTTTAATCAGCTTCGATCTAGGAGGAACCATGACGGATAAGGCAAAGAAAAACTTTCTATGGCCTGAAGTATCGACCGTCTCAGAAGCACGTTCGGCGGTAATGTATGGTGTGTGGGCCGCCGCTTTTAGTGCCATTGTCACGGCCCTTGCTGCGTCTTGGGCGCTGGGTGCTGGAAGAACCGCATTTGGTATCGTCAATGCATCGGCGTTTGTGGACGCTGTGATTTTTGCTGCCGTCGCTTTCGGCATCTATAAGGAAAGTCGCTTTGCTGCTGTGGCGGGGCTGATAATCTTTGTTGGGGAGAAGATTTTTCAGGTCGTGGAGACGGGTAACTTGCCGGGGGTCATTCTCGTCGTCGTGCTGATTTTCTGTTACATCGTGTCAATCAGGGGAACCTTTGCGCTTAGTAAACTGCGCGCTAAACCAGCGGCCTAACCTCTCATTCAACCCGGACGCAATCCCAAGCGGCCAAGCCGGTTAACGCGAACGTTGAACTTCAGGTTTTGTCTGGGGCTATGCGTTACGAATGGCCGCTGGTAGGAAGCCAGAATGGAAAGACGGAATGCCGCTATGTGCCAAAAGATTCTATGGTTCAAATCAAGCCTTTCATGAGGCGTCCAGGATCGAATTCGGTTTTGTAAGTGTACATCGACCAGGCGGTTCGGGCGATACGCCGAGCCAGGATGACGATAACCGCGGTACTGGATAATCCCTTTCCCCGCTAGTGTTCATGGATTGGCCTCCAAGTCTTGGTTTTGATGGCTGACAAGGCTGCCAGGTAGAGCAATCGCCGCAGTTCGGAGGGGCCGCGTTTGGACAGGCGCCGTTTGCCGCGATGCTGTCCCGAGTCATCCGGTCCTGGATCCAGGCCGGTGAATGCGACGAAGGCATCTGCGGTCTGCAAGGGCGTACGCTCCAGGGTGTTGACCAGCGCAGCGCTGACGACAGGCCCGACACCGTAGATCGTACTCAAGTGCGTGACATGTTGTCTGCGCTCAGGGCTTGCCTCAATCAGTTCTGTTACCCGCTGGTCGATACGCGCAATGACCTGATCGAAGCGCACTTTCAGCGCCTTGAGATCGGTGGCAAATCCGTCCAGACCCTTGAGCGACATGCCCAGTGCCTGACGCAAGGAACTCAGCTTGGCCCGGCGTTTGAGCAGTCGAGCCATCTCGCGTTGCTCGGGTGTAGGCGGAACCCGTATGTGCAGCTTGCTGTGTTCGTGCGCAATCATTCGGGCGAGGAGTTCTGCATCCACACGATCGGTCTTGCCGCGCAGCCCGACGCCCTTGGCATAATGGCGGGCATCCTTTGGATTGAGCACAAAGACGATGAAGCCGAGCTGGCGGGCCAGGCTGGCCAACAATTCGTGATAGATGCCGGTGGATTCCATGCCGATGCGGCTGCCTGCAGGCAAGCTCTTGAGAAAGGCCAGCAACGCGGTGCGCTGGTTCGCGAGTTTGCGTACTGGAAAGCTTCCCTCCGAACAGGCCACGACGATCTCGTCCTTGGCGACATCGGCGCCAATATTGAGTACTATGGTTGGGGTTTGCATGAAGTCTCTCCCATGACTAAGATAAAGGGTGCTGGGGTGGACACACCTGCGTGAGCTTGCGGTCAAATCGGCGGTCAAAGCCGCTAGATTCCTCATCGACGCTGGGCGGTGTGGGTGGGGGGATTCTTTCGGAGTCTGTCGAGAGCAGATGCGGAACTTGGCCCCTCCACCCCGGCTTCTTAACTGTTACACAAGAAAGCCGATACCGCCACCGTAACCATACAAGCGGAAGTTGGCGAATTTTTGTTTTGTTGCATTAAGGGACATTCAAGGAGGTTCAATAATGAAAACTGCGGAATTTGCTTTAACGCCTTGGTGTTCTCTTGCCTTCATAACCTTGTCGATTACGGGTTGCATTTCACCTGAGCAAGGCTTTAAAAACAACTTGGATGCGCATATCAATTGGAATATAGAGCATTACCAAAAAATTTATGCCGTGGATTTTATTCGGAGTGAAGAAAGAGCAGATGGAAAAGTTGAATATTTTTATGAATACACAACTCAAGGGTATTTTGTTCTTTCGGCAAGCAAGAGCTGCTATGTGATGGTTGTTGATAAAGGTAACCAAGTAATTGTCAGTTGGCATTTTATTGACAATCCTGATCATTGTCGGATTTCAAATTAGTAACAATCGGTCATGGGTAGCAAATCCTTTACCTCCTTTACCAATGGCTGCTTTCTGAAATCCTGACCGTCCTTTGTGTGTCGGGAGCCGCAGGTCAGAGGTGTAAAATGATTGCCACAAAGCGGATATTCGCCAATTTTAATTTTGACTGCCAGAAAGCGGCACTTCGCCAGCAGCTGGTTTGCCAAAAGTGGAACTAGACATCCAGTTATGAAATAATTTTGTTATCTGATATTGAAGTGGCGGCATTCCCATGAATAATGTCTCAGCAAAAAGTAGCATTAAAGACGCTATTCTTGTATGTCACTCTGTCTAATGTGGTCCTCTATCTGTTTGTCTGCATAAAGAAAATGCGTGACTACATTGGCGTAATACCAGTGGTTGAACCATTCTCTGAACATGTCTTCTCCGATATCATCTAATTTCTCTCTGAAAAGACGCGCTTCGGTTAACAGCTGCTTGTGATGATTCTTGTGCGCCTCAGTCTCCGGGAACCTGGACTGAACCATAAGTCGCTCTTCGGTTGCAAAATGTAACTCGGAATATGAGATGACGTCATCAAAGATCCGGTAAATTTTTTTCCGCGACTCGTGACTTTTCACAGCTTCGTTCATTGTCTTAAGCAGGTTACTGAATTCGCGATGTTGCTGTTCAATTTCTGACATATCGAACATTTTCACTCTCCTATCCTTATAGTTGAGAATGACTTTGAAACATCATATCTGACACAATACTTGCTAATTATTAAGTCGCTTGTAAACATAACACATTGTCCATTCTTTGAGAAATGGAAATGGTTACAAGGCCATCATGTAATTCCGCTGCCATAAAGCGGGGGCGTGAAATTCACATGTTGGTCGGTGTAAGTACGAGATAACTCATCTGCTATGTGTCGTCGTTAGCGGCACTTGCCGAAGGGCTGCTTTCGGGTGAGCTGACTACGTTAATATCGGGTTGTGCATTGTGGTTTGCGCCGATTGCCACCATGGTTTTGAGCGTCGGCTTTTAGGCTGAGGAGCTACCGACCCAGAACGGAAGTAGACCGGTTCGGAAAATGGGCACCCAACACTGAAGATATCGAGCCATATGTTGGGTCATTTGGTTAGAATGCCTTTCCGTTTTCGCTTACCTGAAAAATATGAGTCTCGCCATGAGCCGAAAATATATTTTCCTTTTCTTTTCCCTGCTGCTGTCTTTGAATAGCGAAGCTCAGGAGTCACAAACATGCGCCGCAACGATCAGCGAATTGAAAGTTATGCTTGGCGATCAGACTTTCCCCATGAAATGGGAAGAAACCACGATGAATGATGGGAAACCGTTGGTGGTGTCAATTCTTGAAAACCACGGATATCTCTTTCTGGAATTCATCAAAACCAGAGACGGCCTTTGGGCAGAGAGCGCTGGTGTCATTTGCAAAGCAGGCACGGATATAGAAACCCGGTTTACCGGGGAGCAGATTCGCTTGGGGCCGGCGGCCAACTGGTTTTTGCGCCTTGCACTAAGAAACGGTGGCAAATTCATACTGACAAGGATCGGGGCAGGACAGCTGCAAATAGCGACAAGCGGTTGGAGTGGAAATTTTTCTCCTAGAGCAAAGTAGATTGCTCTAGTGCGGTGCTCCGTTCTTCTTGGCGACCCAAATGCTGACGCTGAAGAAATTACTGATGCATATGACTGCGAAGATGAAAATGCCTGAGGTAGAAAACAACATTATCGATTTCAATACTTCATTTTGTCGCATTGTCCCATCAAGCTATCCTTTGCACAGTAATCGTATTTACAAGCATTCGGTAACAGAAATGTCATCATAAGGAACTACATTGGGGATGGCATTCATGCTTGTCTTTAGGAGAAAAATGTGCGGAAAATATCCCTTGGTTCTACTCAAATTCTTGGTCTTGTCGGCGCTTCCCTAGCGTATCTTGACAGTTGGCATACATCCTCACGTTCTACATTGGATGGGGTGAAATTTGCATTCGGACAAAATCACAGTACATGGTTTTGGAGCCATTGTGGTGAAATTGGGTTTATCCTAATCGCAGCAGCGTTTCTTATTCAGTTTTTTCTTACAATTACTGAACACAAGGAAGCAATCAAGTAAGAACAACTGCTAGGGAGCAGCAATGACAAATCACGACATGATTGCCACTGCGGATAAAAAATATCTTAACAAATATCGGACTGAAGGATTTGGATTTGGTTCCATAACGCTCGGGTGGCATTGAATGACATAACGCCACTAAACAGCAAAATTAATTTCACAAAAACTTAATGCAACGGAAGCCAGGTCATTTTGCCTAACGGATGCCCACTTTGTTTGGGTATAACTGGCCGTTATGATTTTTCCGATTTATGATTTATCAAGGAGATTAAAAATGAACGTTGAAAACAACAGAAACACCATCCCACACGATAATGCCACTAAGCACGATGCTGAAGCTGAGTTCCATATTGCGTTCGGCTGGCTTACGGCATTGTCTGTCATGATTGCTACTGCGGCATTGGCAACCATTTCATAAAGATTGCATTCAGTAGCAAGTTGAAAACAAGGGGCGGCAAAACCGCCCTTTGCCGTTTCTCGTCGTATCAAATAAAGATCCCCCGAGCCTATCAGCCTGCTGTTTTTACGCAATAAGATGTCAACGCCGCCATCGCCAGTCTTTGGTTGAGTTCGACGTTATATCCATAAGAGTGAACAGCTTTCCTAGTTCATTTTCAAACCCAATCCCAGATTTTTTGTAACGGGTTAGTGAAATTTGCATATGACTGACTCTTATGTGAAGCGGAAGCTGGGTCAACCGCCTATCAGATCAAGCCTGGATTAATACTATTCAGAAATTGAATACCCTGCCGCGTAGCAGCATCTGCGGGCTAAATTCTCCGGCGGCTTGCAGCACTTCATGCATGGTGTCATTCTCGCGTCCCGCTTCCATATGCACAATGAACAATTGTACCGGCCTTTGCAACAGGCGCAGCCCCTGTGCCAGCAATTCGGCAGTCATGTGGCCGGAACGCTGTGCGCCTGCGGCGTTGCGGTTAAGGAAAGTGGTTTCTATCAGCAGGTATTCCAGGTTGGGGATGTGGTTGAGTGTTTGCCAGAAATCTTCGCAGAAGGTGGTGTCGCCGCTATACACCAGGCTAGCCGCACAGCTGTCAAGCCGGTAACCGACGCATGGGACGGAATGCCGCGTGGGCAGTGTAGTGAACTTTCTTCCATTCATTTCCACCGTCTCGCCCTGCATGATCGGGGTGAAGGTGATGTAGGGACGTTCGGGAGAGGGTAGTATGGTGTAGTCAGGCCAAATTACGCCGTTAAGAATGTTGCATTTGATCGCGGAAATTGTCTCAGGTAGGGCGTAGACGTTGAGCGGAGTGTCGCGAAAATTGCCGGCGGAATCGGCCAGCAAAGGCAGGAATCCGCAATGGTCGATGTGGGAATGGGTGAGAAACAGAGTGTTGATGCCGATGACCTGTTCCAAGCTCAAACCTCCTGCGCCAGAACCGGCGTCAACCAAAATGTCCTGATCCACCAGTAAACACGTAGTGCGTAAGTCGCCGCTGATGCCACTGCTGCAACCGAGAATTTCTACGCGCATACCTCCTCCTTAACAACACTAGGCTATCTGCCGGGTAATCTGTCAGTTATGCCGCCATGAGCCACATCAAGTTGAAATAACCTCGAGGTGTTCTGATCAAGTGAAAAACTGTCGTACATAACCGCAAATAGTATACTAGACTAGGCTCAGCAGATGGGCCTGAGTGAGCTTTCCAGAGCCTTCTTCAATGGCCGCTTTTGAGTAAGCCGAAGGACTGCAACGTGTCGCTGTTTGTACATTACGAATGACCGCTATCGGGAAGCCAGTTAGTATATCCGCTGGGTGCCATTAGCAGATACTGGCGAAATGCCTGATGCTTCCCATGGCATCATCCAGTCCGTACAATACGGCCGCATCATCATTTCAATCGAACACAACCCCTAAGAGAACACATGGAGAACCGGCTGATCCTGTCCATCCTCGCTGCGATTCATTTCGTCTGAACTAAAGAGGCCAGCTCCGAATAATCATTTTGAGGAGTTTGAAATGCAAGGAATTTATGAAAATAATTCGACGCCGAATCCTTTAATTTCAATAATTTGGTGGCCTGAATATTCTGGCGTATATTCATAACGCGCACATAAGTAAAGAAACGGTGTACTCGACATAAATATTTAAAGTGAAGCCATGAAGAAAATTGCAATCATATTCATTCTGCTGCTCAGCGTAACAGCTTGCACAGGCACCAAAGTAACGCCACCTATGGTGGAGCGGCCAACAGCAAAGATTGCGCTCGCATTGGGTGGTGGTGCTGCACGCGGCTTTGCCCATATTGGTGTGATCAAGGCTCTGGAGGCACAGGGTATCTCTCCCGATATCATCGTTGGCACCAGCGCCGGCTCTGTAGTCGGTGCGCTCTATGCGGCCGGATATAACGGTTTTCAAATACAGGAATTGTCCATGAATATGGAGGAAGGCCAGCTTATCGACGGTTCTGGTATATACCAATGTATTGCCGAGACTGTGATCTCGGATAAGCGGGGTTGCATCAAGGGGGAAGCACTGCAGGAATTTATCAACAAAAACGTCAAATACCGCCCGATAGAAAAACTCGATAAACATTTTGCTGCAGTAGCAACCAATCTGAGCAGTGGTGAAATGATGGTATTCCAAACCGGCAATACTGGCATGGCAGTGCGAGCATCTTCTTCCGTACCGGTGTTTTTCCAGCCCGTTACGATCAACGCTCAAGATTACGTGGATGGCGGACTGGTAACTCCTGTTCCGGTAAGCGTGGCTCGCACACTTGGTGCAGATTTCGTCATCGCCGTCGACATTTCAGACCGCCCTCAGGATAGAACAACAGCAGGGATCGTTGACATATTGTGGCAGACCTTTACCATCTTTGGGCAGACGATCAATCGCTATGAGCTTCCCAAAGCGGATGTAATTATCCGGCCCGTCACATACGGCATCCCCGCTACTGATATGAGTGGCCGCAATAAAGCCGTACTTGAGGGAGAAAAGGCCGTCGCGGCAATTTTGCCAGAGTTAAAAGCCAAGCTGGCGCTATTGAATGAGACACGCCATGTAGCTGGCATGCGCTGAATTGTTGCCATCAAAAATGAAATCCTAGTCGCCCCTGAACCACCGGACACCTTTTGAAATAAAATAATTTAAGCGTCTTAGGTAAATTATATTTCGAAGGATGTAGGGGAGTCCCATTTTGTCTGATGGTTCGTTGTGTAACCTCTGCTTAGCCTATACGATGAAAATAAATTGCGTTTCCCAATGCAACGGCTTTTGGCAGGATTTCAGCGTTTCTAAAAATTTGAGTTTTTCAACAGAATATGTCGAAACCTGATGGTCATGAAGTTCCGGGTAGGTTGATCACCCGGTTTATTGGCTGCGATTCAATTAAAGCGCGATATCTTTCAAACACTGAACGGCAAGTCGGTTGAAATGCCTGTGAGCAATATTCCAACACTAAATTCCGGATACTCAAATAAAATCCCCTTATGTCATTTGGCATAAGGGGATTTAACGCAGAACTACTCAATTCACAACACTTTCACTGAACGGTTAGGGCAAATCCGGCTTTTTTAATACTTGAACAATTCAGCTTTTACTCGACATCTACCGCTGTAACGTCTGCCGGACGATCCATCAGTTCGACCAACGCCATCGGTGCGTTGTCGCCCTTGCGGAAGCCGAACTTGAGGATACGCGAGTAGCCGCCGTTGCGTGCCGCGTAGCGAGGGCCGAGTTCATCGAACAGTTTGGTTACCATTTCGCGATCGCGCAAGCGGGCAAACGCCAGGCGGCGGTTTGCCAGACTCGGGTTCTTGCCCAGGGTAAGGATAGGTTCTGCAACACGGCGCAGTTCCTTGGCTTTGGGCAATGTGGTTTTGATGAGTTCGTGACGCAACAGCGACACTGTCATGTTACGGAACATTGCCAGACGGTGACTGCTGGTACGATTGAGCTTTCTTAAACCTAAACGGTGACGCATGATTGCCTCTCTTACTTCTGATTTTTTGGCTTCTGATTTTCTTGGACTTCGGTATTGATTCGCCGCTTTAAGAAGCGGTAGTGGCCGGCCAGTTTTCCAGCTTCATACCCAGCGACAGATTGTGCTCGGCAAGTACCTGCTTTATTTCGTTCAGCGACTTGCGGCCCAGATTCGGGGTACGCAGCAGATCATTTTCGGTGTACTGAATCAAATCACCGATGTAATGGATGCTTTGCGCCTTGAGACAGTTGGAAGAACGCGGAGTCAGTTCCAGATCGTCAACCGGACGCAACAAAATAGGATCGACCTTGGGTGTTTGCACCTTCTCAACAATCGGCTCGGTGCCTTCCAGTGCAGCGAACACCGAGAATTGGTCCACCAGAATGCGCGCTGCATTGCGTATCGCTTCCTCAGGATCGACGGCACCGTTGGTTTCGATATGCATCACCAGCTTGTCGAGGTCGGTGCGCTGTTCCACACGCGCGCTTTCCACAGCATAACTCACACGATTGACCGGGCTGAACGATGCGTCCAGTGCGATATGGCCGACTGCGCGGGTTTCGTTCGGTGCCAGTCTGGAGATCGCAGACACATAACCGCGGCCCTGCTCGACCTTGATCTGCATGTCCAGCTTGCCGCCGGCGGTCAGATGCGCGATCACATGGTCCGGGTTGATCACTTCGACATCGGCATTGCCGCTGATGTCAGCCGCTGTCACCACGCCCTGACCTTCCTTTTTAAGCGTCAGCACGACTTCAGGGGTGTTATGCAAGCGCAGTACCACACCCTTGAGGTTCAGCAGAATATCCACGACGTCTTCCTGCACGCCATCAATGGTGGCGTACTCGTGCAGCACCCCGGCCATTTTGACTTCGGTCGGCGCGGCACCCTGCATCGAAGACAACAGGATACGACGCAATGCATTACCCAATGTGTGGCCATAGCCACGCTCAAAAGGCTCCATCACCACTTTGGCTTGGGTGTCGGAAATTTTTTGTACATCGATGATGCGGGGTTTCAAAAAATCATTCTTAGGCATACGCTACTCCGCGTGGATTACTTGGAATACAACTCAACTACGAGATGCTCGTTGATGGTTGCAGGCAGTTCGGCACGTTGTGGTTTGGCTTTAAATGTTCCCTTAAAGGCCTTGGTGTCCATTTCGATCCATTCAGGAAAACCGCGCTGTTCGGCCGCAGCGATCGCCGCCTTGATACGCAGTTGCGCTTTGGATTTTTCGACCACTTCAACTACGTCGCCGGGACGCACTTGATAGGAAGGAATGTTCACGCGCTTGCCGTTCACCAGCAGACCGTTATGACGCACAACTTGACGGGCTTCCGAACGCGATGCGCCGAAACCCATGCGGTAGGAGACATTGTCCAGACGGGATTCCAGGATCTGCAGCAAGCTTTCACCGGTGATGCCACGCTGGCTTTCAGCTTGTTTGTAGGTCAGACGGAACTGTCCTTCCAGCACGCCGTAGATACGACGCACCTTCTGCTTTTCGCGCAGCTGACCGCCGTATTCGGACAGACGGGTGTTTTTCTTTTGACCGTGCTGGCCGGGCGGATAGGCCCTGCGCTCAACCGCACATTTATTGGTGAAACATTTTTCGCCCTTCAGAAACAGCTTTTCGCCTTCGCGGCGGCACTGGCGGCATTTTGCATCAAGATTTCTAGCCAAGATCGACTCCCAATAGTTAGATACGGCGCTTTTTAGGCGGACGGCAACCGTTGTGCGGCACCGGGGTAATATCGGAAATGCTGGTAATCTTAAAACCAGCGGCGTTCAATGCGCGCACTGCCGATTCACGGCCCGGGCCGGGTCCCTTGATGCGCACTTCAAGATTTTTTACTCCGCATTCTGCAGCGGACTTGCCCACCGTCTCAGCCGCAACCTGGGCGGCAAACGGGGTGCTCTTGCGCGAACCCTTGAAGCCATTTGCCCCACTGGTAGACCATGCCAAAGCATTACCTTGACGATCCGTGATTGTAACGATGGTATTGTTAAAAGATGCGTGAACGTGTGCGATACCTTCCGCTACGTTCTTCTTGACTTTCTTACGCACTTTCGTGCTTGGCTTAACCATTTATCTAGTCCTCTAATGCGTTATGGCAATTTACTTCTTGGCGCCGGCAATCGCCTTGCGCGGACCCTTACGGGTGCGTGCATTGGTGCGGGTACGCTGCCCGCGACATGGCAGACCGCGACGATGACGCACGCCGCGGTAACAACCCAAGTCCATCAGGCGTTTGATGTTCATGGTCGTTTCCCGGCGCAGATCACCCTCCACGGTGATTTTGGCGACCTGCTCGCGCAGTTTTTCCACTTCCGCGTCGGTCAAGTCTTTCATCTTGGCGGCGGCGTTCACGCCAGCTGCCGCACAAATGGCTTGCGAACGCGTGCGTCCGATACCGTAGATTGCCGTCAAAGCAATCACAGCGTGTTGATGGTTGGGGATATTGACCCCTGCTATACGTGCCATGCAGCTACCCTATCTTTTGAAAGTCGAAAATTATAACACCCAAAGCCGGCATTTCCCAATTAACCCTGGCGTTGCTTGTGGCGTGGCTCGGTGCAAATCACACGCACTACGCGCTTGCGAATGACAATTTTGCAATTGCGGCAGATTTTTTTAACTGATGCTTGAACTCTCATTTTTTTCTCCTTACTGGCTAAACTACTTGGCGCGGAACACTATGCGCGCCTTGCTCAAATCATAAGGTGTCAATTCCACCGTCACCTTGTCACCGGGCAGGATACGAATGTAGTGCATGCGCATCTTTCCCGAAATATGACCCAATACCACATGACCATTTTCCAGCTTGATTCTAAATGTTGCGTTGGGCAGCGACTCCTCTACTTCACCCTGCATCTGAATCACATCTTCTTTAGACATTAGCGTGTCAACCCGCCTTTGAAATTGGCTTTCTTCAGCAAGTTTTCATACTGGTGCGTCATCAGGTATGACTGCACCTGCGCCATGAAGTCCATGGTAACAACCACCAGAATCAAAAGCGAAGTACCGCCAAAATAAAACGGCACATTCCACTTCACAACCAAAAATTCAGGCAGCAGGCAGACCAGGGAAATATAAACCGCTCCGACCATAGTCAGGCGCAACATTATTTTTTCAACGTACTGCGCAGTTTGTTCACCCGGGCGAATGCCGGGCAAAAACGCACCGCTTTTCTTCAGGTTTTCCGCAGTCTCTTTCGGACTGAATACCAGCGCCGTGTAGAAAAAACAGAAGAACACTATCGCGCCGGCATAAAACAAAACATAAATCGGCTGGCCGGGAGACAGCTTTTCGCTGATATCCTTTAGCCACGTCATGCTTTGCCCGCTACCGAACCATCCTGCCATTGTAGCCGGGAACAGAATGATGCTTGAAGCAAAGATGGGCGGGATCACCCCGGACATATTCAGCTTCAGCGGCAGATGCGAGCTCTGCCCGCCATAAACTTTGTTGCCCACTTGACGCTTGGCGTAGTTCACCAATATCTTGCGTTGACCCCGTTCGACGAATACCACCAATGCCGTCACTGCAATCGCGCCAAAGAACAACAACAACACCAGCGGAATTGAAAAGGCCCCGGTACGAACCAATTCCAGAGTACTGCCTATCGCACGCGGCAAGCCTGCCGCGATACCCGCGAAAATTATCAGCGAAATCCCGTTACCCAATCCGCGTTCGGTAATTTGTTCACCCAACCACATCAGGAACATCGTTCCAGTCACCAGTGTAATCACAGTGGTCATCTGGAACAATGCGCCTGGATTCGGCACCAGATCTTTCTGCGATTGCAGCATCACCGCTATACCAAATGACTGGAACATCGCCAAAGCCAAGGTGCCATAGCGGGTGTACTGGGTAATCTTGCGGCGCCCAGCCTCGCCTTCTTTCTTCAATTGCTCAAGATGCGGCACGGCTATCGCACCCAGTTGCATGATGATCGATGCAGAAATGTAAGGCATGATTCCCAAGGCAAAAATACTGACACGCTGCAACGCGCCGCCCGAGAACATGTTGAACATGCCCAAAATGCCGCTCTTCTGCGACTTGAACAAATCCGCCAAAACAGACGGGTCAATACCCGGCACCGGAATATACGTACCAATGCGGTACACCACCAGCGCGCCCAGCAAAAACCAGAGCCGGCTGCTCAGATCGCCGTATTTACCCTTGGTCACGCCCTTGGCAACTGTGCTCACGTATTAACCTTATTCAGTGATGCTACCGCCAGCGGTTTCTATCGCTGTACGTGCGCCCTTGGTTACCAGCAACCCTTGCAACTTGACCACACGGGTGATTTCACCGCACAGGATAACCTTCGCGGTCATCGCTCCGGCATGAACAACACCGGCCTGCTTGAGCGCCAATAAATCGATACTGTCGACCGGAATCTTTTGCAGATCGGACAGACGCACCTCGGCGGTGTCGTTGCGCGTCAGGGAAATAAAACCGCGCTTGGGCAAACGACGCTGTAGCGGCATCTGGCCGCCTTCAAAACCGACCTTGTGAAAGCCGCCGGAACGGGACTTCTGTCCTTTGTGACCGCGACCCGCAGTCTTGCCCAAACCGGAACCGATACCGCGTCCAACACGACGCTTGGCATGCTTGGCACCTTGTGCAGGTTGAATTTTATTGAGTTGCATCTGTTATGCCTCGCACTTAACCATGTAATACACTTTGTTGATCATACCGCGCACGCAAGGAGTATCCTCCAGTTGCACGGTGTGGTTGATACGGCGCAGGCCCAAACCACGAATCGTGTCGCGATGTGATTGTTTGGTGCCGATCAGACTTCTGGTCTGCGTTACTTTTATCGTCTTGGCTTTTGTTTTGGCTTTTGTCATGACTTACCCCAAAATCTCTTCAATATTCTTGCCGCGCTTGGCAGCAATTTCGGATGGCGAATTCATCGCTTTCAGTCCGTTCAGTGTGGCACGCACCACATTGTAAGGGTTGCTCGAGCCGATACATTTGGCCAGCACATCACGCACCCCAACCGCTTCAAATACGGCACGCATCGCGCCGCCGGCAATAATCCCGGTACCTTCGGATGCGGGTTGCATCAAGACTTTTGCCGCGCCATGCTTGCCGATCACCGTGTGATGCAAGGTGCCGTTCTTCAAGCTGACCTTGGCCAGATTGCGGCGTGCTTCATCCATCGCCTTTTGCACGGCAACCGGAACTTCCTTGGATTTTCCTTTGCCCATCGCCACGCGGCCATCGCCATCGCCGACCACGGTGAGAGCGGCGAAGCCCATGATACGACCACCCTTTACCACCTTGGTCACACGGTTAACGGAGATCATCTTTTCGATCATGCCGTCATCGCGCTTTTCCTGTTGTTGCATTTTTCCTTGCGGCTTAGCCATCGCTCAACTCCAATTAGAACTGCAGACCGTGTTCGCGCGCGGCTTCTGCCAACGCCTTGACACGGCCATGATATCGGTTACCGGAACGGTCAAACGCAACTTTGGTAATGCCCGCGCTCTTTGCCTTTTCAGCGATGCGCTTGCCCACCACTGCCGCAGCTGCCTTGTTGCCGCCATTCGCGATCGACTTGCGCACATCCGCTTCAGCGCTGGATGCGCTTGCCAGCACTTTACTGCCGCAAGCAGAGAGCACTTGCGCATAAATGTGAAAATTTGTGCGATTTATTGCCAAACGAACCGATTTTTTTTCAGCAATGCGTGCACGGGTTTTGCGTGCTCTGCGCTGACGCGCTTCCTTTTTGATCAACATATACGCCTCAATTATTTCTGTCTTAATTATTTCTTCTTGGTTTCTTTCAAAATCACCACTTCATCGCTATAGCGCACACCCTTGCCTTTGTAAGGCTCAGGTTCGCGGAAGGCGCGAATTTCAGCAGCGACTTGCCCGACCTGCTGCCTGTTGGCACCCTTCAACACAATGTCAGTCTGTGTGGGTGTTTCAACTTTTACACCGGCAGGCATCTTGTAAGAAACCGGATGCGAATAGCCCAAAGTCAGGTTCAGGGTATCACCGGCTGCTTGAGCGCGATAACCCACGCCCACCAGGGTGAGCTTGCGCTCGAAACCCTTGCTGACACCCAGCACCATGTTCGCCAGCAACGCGCGTATCGTGCCGGACATCGCATTGGCTTGTGCGGACTCATTCTGCGCCTTAAAAATCAAACTGCTGCCCTCGCGCACCACACTCACTTCGCCCGACAAGGCTTGCTTAAGGGTGCCCAACGGGCCCTTTACCGATATTTCATTTTCCGCCAAAGCGATTTCTACACCGCCAGGCACTACGACAGGATTCTTGGCAACTCTGGACATGTTTACCTCACTAGGCGACTACGCACAGCACTTCACCACCAATGCCATTGGCGCGCGCTTTGCGGTCGGTCATCAAACCTTTGGAAGTGGAAACGATGGCGATACCAAGCCCGTTCATCACCTTGGGTATATCCTCGGAACCCTTGTAAATACGCAGGCCGGGACGACTGATACGCTGTATCTTTTCAATCACCGGACGTCCGCTGTAGTACTTCAGGCCGATTTCAAGCGTGGCCTTGCCACCGTCGGCAATAACACTGAAACCGTCCACATAACCTTCGTCTTTCAACACCTCTGCAATCGCCACCTTCAACTTCGAAGAAGGCATAACAACCGAGGTTTTTTCCGCAAGCTGCGCATTGCGAATGCGCGTCAACATGTCGGAGATCGGGTCACTCATGCTCATATAATTTCTCCTACCAGCTTGCCTTAACGATACCGGGAATTTCACCGCGCATCGCGAATTCACGCAACTTGATACGCCCCAAACCAAACTTTTTGAAAGTACCGCGCGGACGGCCCGTTAATGCGCAACGATTGCGCAGGCGCACCGGACTTGAGTCACGCGGCAACGCTTGCAGCTTCAAACGCGCAACCGCACGCTCTTCATCGCTCACCCTGGTGTTTTCGATTGTCGCGATCAGCAACGCGCGCTTGGCTGCAAATTTCGCTACCATTTCGCGACGCTTTTGTTCGCGATTAATTACTGCCATCTTAGCCATTAATATTCCCTCATTTCTTTAATGGGAGTTTGAACGCCATCAGAAGAGCTTTGGCTTCCTCGTCGGTCTTCGCGGAAGTGGTGATGGTGATGTTCATACCGCGCAACGCATCGATCTTTTCATACTCGATCTCCGGAAAAATGATCTGCTCTTTAACGCCCATGTTGTAGTTGCCGCGGCCGTCAAAGGACTTGCCGGAGATCCCGCGGAAATCGCGAATACGCGGGATTGCTACAGAAATCAAACGATCCAGAAACTCATACATGCGTTCCTTGCGCAAGGTCACCTTGCAACCGACAGGATAGCCCTCACGAATCTTGAAACCCGCAATGGACTTCTTGGACATCGTAACGACAGGCTTCTGCCCGGCGATCTTTTGCATATCACCGACCGCAAATTCCATCACCTTCTTGTCAGCTACCGCTTCACCGACACCCATGTTCAGGGTGATCTTTTCGATGCGCGGCACTTCCATGATGGACTTGTAGCCGAACTGCTTCATCAGGTCTTTTGCGACCTTATCCTTGTAAAACCCATACAAACGAGACATACTTTATACTCCTTAAGCGTCAATCATTTCGCCGTTGGACTTGAACACGCGAACCTTGCGCCCGTCTTCCAGCGTTTTAATACCGACTCGATCACCCTTTTTGGCAGCCGCGTTGTAGATCGCCACATTCGAAACATGAATGGGCAATTCTTTCTCCACAATTCCGCCGGTCAGCCCTTTTACAGGGTTGGGCTTCTGATGTTTCTTGACTTTATTGATGCCGCCTACCAGCAGGTATTCACCCAGTACGCGCAACACGTTGCCGCGATTGCCCTTGTCTTTGCCGGTAATTACGATAACGTCATCGTTTTTCTTGATCTTGCGCATGATTTTCCTCGACTCGATACGTCTCTGCTTTTATAACTTCAGGGCTTACAGCACTTCAGGTGCCAGCGAAACGATCTTCATAAACTTCTCGGTACGCAACTCGCGTGTCACCGGCCCGAAGATACGCGTGCCGATAGGCTCCAGTTTGGCATTCAGCAAAACGGCCGCATTGCCATCGAACCTGACCAAGGAACCATCAGTACGGCGCACACCCTTGGCAGTGCGAACCACCACGGCGTTGTATACCTCGCCCTTCTTTACGCGGCCACGCGGAGCTGCATCCCTGATGCTGACCTTGATGACATCACCAACGGAAGCATAACGGCGCTTGGAACCACCCAACACCTTGATGCACATAACAGAGCGCGCACCGGTATTGTCAGCCACATCTAAAACAGACTGCATTTGTATCATTATTTACTCTCCAACTTTTTCCGCTCACAGCGGCCAGTTTTGGAACCCGTTTGGGTTAGGGCGCCGCAAGCGGCGATGAAACGAAGCCGCGCATTATATGCAAATTCAGAAAAGACGCAAGCAGAAATTACAATTAATTTGCCGCCGCCTTCTCAAGCAGCTTTGCCACACGCCAGCTCTTGGTTTTTGCGATAGGGCGGCACTCTTCGATCGTTACCACGTCACCGGTATGAAACTCGTTGGCTTCGTCATGTGCATGATATTTTTTTGAAACGCGTATGATCTTGCCCAACAAGGGGTGCTTTACTTTACGCTCGACCAGAACCGTCACGGTCTTGTCCATCTTGTCGCTGGTTACAGTACCGGTCAGGGTACGTTTCAGCCTGGAGTCGTTTGTGTCTTTAACTTCGCTCATTTCCGGCCACCCTTTTCTGTCAATACAGTCTTCACGCGTGCTATATCACGACGCACCTTGCGCATTTCGCTGGTATTGGTCATTTGTTGTGTTGCAACTTGCATACGTAAACCGAACTGAGCTTTGCTCAAAGACAGCAATTCCTTATGCAGATCAGCTTCGGACTTGGCTTTAAGTTCACTGGCCTTCATGTTATGTCCCTACCTGTCTAACTACAAAAGTGGTGGCCAACGGCAGCTTCGCCGAAGCCAGAAGAAAAGCTTCACGGGCCAGGGTTTCACTCACCCCGTCCATTTCATACAGCATCTTGCCCGGCTGAATCTCCGCGACGTAGTACTCGGGGTTGCCCTTGCCATTACCCATGCGGACTTCGGCCGGTTTTTTGGAGATAGGCTTGTCCGGGAAAATACGGATCCAGATACGGCCACCGCGCTTGATGTGACGGGTCATGGCACGGCGCGCGGCTTCGATCTGACGTGCCGTCAAGCGGCCACGCACAATCGCCTTCAGGCCGAATTCACCGAAACTTACCTTGTTGCCACGGGTGGCAATGCCAGTATTACGGCCCTTTTGCTCCTTGCGATATTTTCTTCTAGCTGGCTGTAGCATGCTTAGCTCCCGACTTTCTTACTTTCTTCTCCGCCTCAGCGGCGACCGGCGCAACAACTTCCTGATCCGAAGTTTCGCCCTTGAACACCCAAACCTTAACGCCAATGACGCCATATGTGGTTTTAGCTTCGGATGTGCCGTAGTCGATATCGGCGCGCAAGGTATGCAATGGCACACGGCCTTCGCGATACCACTCGGTGCGGGCGATCTCAATGCCGTTCAAACGACCCGCGCTCATGATCTTGATGCCTTGGGCGCCGAGGCGCATCGCGTTTTGCATCGCGCGTTTCATCGCGCGACGGAACATGATGCGCTTTTCCAGTTGCGCAGTGATGCTCTCGGCGATCAGTTGCGCATCAATTTCCGGCTTGCGCACTTCTTCGATCGCAACATCGACAGATTGCAGGCCCATACGCTTGCGCAGTTCTGCGCGCAGGGTTTCGATATCCTCGCCCTTCTTGCCGATCACCATGCCAGGACGCGCGGTGTAAATAGTCACTTTGGCGTTCTTGGCCGGACGCTCGATGATTACCTTTGAAACTCCTGCAGAAGCCAGTTTCTTTTTCAGGTAAGCGCGCACATCAATATCCTTGAGCAACAAGTCAGCAAAATTCTTGCTGTTGGCGTACCACTTGGAATCCCAGTTCTTACGAACGCACAACCGGAAACCGGTTGGATGAATTTTCTGTCCCATAATCTACCTTAGCTCCCGACGCTGATCGTAATGTGGCAAGTCTGCTTTTCAAGGCGATTGCCCTGACCCTTGGCTTTGGCGATAAAACCTCTCCCCGATGCCGCCTTGTCGACGTAAATAACTTTTACTTTCAATTCGTCGATGTCGGCACCATCGTTATGCTCGGCGTTCGCAATCGCCGACTCGAGAGCCTTCTTGATGGTAGTGGCGGCCTTTTTCGGGCTGAAGGTCAAGATGTTGAGCGCCTGCGCAACCGGCAAGCCGCGAATCTGATCAGCCACCAAACGTCCCTTTTGTGCCGAGAGATGGATTCTTTTTGCAACTGCAGTAGTCGTTGTCATCATGCCCCCGGTTTCTTGACCACTGCTTTTTTATCAGCAGAATGGCCCTTGAAGGTGCGCGTCAGGGAAAACTCACCCAACTTATGGCCCACCATGTTTTCGGATACGTATACCGGAATATGCTGTTTGCCGTTGTGCACCGCAATGGTCAGACCGACGAACTCGGGCAACACCGTGGAACGGCGCGACCAGGTTTTCACCGGGCGCTTATCATTGGTCGCGCGCACTGCCTCAATTTTCTTGAGCAAGTGAGCATCAACAAATGGACCTTTTTTAATCGAACGTGCCATATATATCTACCCCTTAAACCTGAAAGCGACGACGCACGATCATGCCGCTGGTGCGTTTGTTGCGACGTGTACGGAAACCCTTGGCCGGCACACCCCATGGACTGACCGGGTGACGGCCGGCAGCAGTCTTTCCTTCACCACCGCCATGCGGGTGATCGACCGGATTCATGACCACTCCGCGAACGGTCGGGCGGACACCGCGCCAACGCATCGCGCCGGCCTTGCCGATAGAACGGAGGCTGTGTTCGGAATTACCCACTTCGCCCAAGGTCGCCTTGCAATCGATATGAACTTTGCGAATTTCGCCGGAGCGCAAACGCAATTGCGCGTAGCTGCCTTCGCGAGCCAGCAGTTGCACGGAAGTACCTGCGGAACGCGCCAACTGCGCGCCTTTGCCCGGCAACATTTCTATGCAGTGTATGGTCGAACCGACCGGGACGTTGCGCAGCGGCAATGCATTCCCCGGCTTGATCGGCGCTTCCGAACCGCTCACCAGGGTGGCGCCGGTTGCAACACCCTTGGGAGCAATGATGTAGCGGCGCTCGCCATCGGCATAACACAATAATGCCAAATTAGCACTGCGGTTTGGATCATATTCCAGACGCTCAACGGTCGCAGGAATGCCATCCTTGTCACGCTTGAAATCAACCAGGCGGTAATGCTGCTTATGACCACCGCCCATATGACGCGTGGTGATATGCCCGTTATTGTTGCGGCCCGCAGTCCTGTTTTGCTTTTCCAGCAACGCTGCAACTGGCTTTCCCTTATGCAGGTCAGGATTGACAAGACGCACGACAGCGCGCTGTCCCGGAGTTGTTGGTTTTAGTTTAATCAATGCCATGATGATTATCCTTGCTCACTTGCTGCAAAATTGATTTCCTGTCCCGGAGCCAGACACACATAGGCCTTCTTCCAGTCGTTGCGATGACCGATGACACGACCACTGCGTTTGACCTTGCCCTTGACGCATGCCACTTGCACGCTGTTCACGTTCACCTTGAACATCATTTCCACAGCAGCTTTGATCTCGGGTTTGGTCGCGTCGGTTGCGACACGGAAGATCACTTGCTCGTTATTTTCGGCCACGTAAGTCGCCTTTTCGGAAATCTGCGGTGCGAGCAGCACTTTCATCAACCGTTCCTGGCTGAATTGCCCAGGGCTTAATTGTTGGATACTCATGCGAACATCTCCTCGATTTTAGCCACCGCATTGCGCGTCACCAGCACGTTTGGGAAACGCACCAGGCTGATCGGGTCGGCTTGATTGGCTTCCAATACCAGAACGTTAGCCAGATTGCGCGAAGAAAGATAAAGATTTTCATCGATGTTGTCGGTAATGATCAACAAGCGGAAGCGATTCGTATCTACGCCCATGCCCTTGATCTTCTGCGCCAGCAACTTTGTCTTTGGCGAATCGACCGTCAGGCTGTCAATAACCATCAAGCGGTTTTCGCTGACCAGTTTTGACAGAATCGAAGCAAAACCGGCGCGATACATCTTGCGATTAACCTTTTGAGTGTAATTTTCTTCGGCGGTATTCGGGAAAATCTTGCCGCCACCGCGCCACAACGGGCTGGATGCCATACCGGCACGCGCACGGCCGGTGCCTTTTTGCGCATACGGTTTGCGGGTACTCTTGGCGATTTCGCTGCGGCCTTTTTGCTTGCTGTTACCTGCACGAGCATTGGCCTGATAGGCGGTAACCAGCTGATGGACCAGATCCTCGTTATACTCGCGACCGAACAGTTCGTCGGAGGCTTTCAAATTCGCGGTCGGCTGACCCTTATCGTTAATGACTTTAAGTTCCATTACACACCTGCCTTCACTGCGGGACGCACAACGATGCTGCTGTTTATGCAGCCCGGCACAGCGCCTTTTACCAGCAACAACTGGCGAGCTGCATCGACACGCACGACCTGCAGATTTTGCACGGTCCTTTGCACGTCACCCAGATGGCCGGTCATGCGCTTACCCGGGAACACGCGGCCGGGATCCTGCGCCATACCGATGGAACCCGGCACGTTGTGCGACTTGGAGTTGCCGTGCGACGCACGACCCGATTTGAAATGGTGACGCTTGATGGTGCCGGCGTAGCCCTTGCCTTTGGTTATACCCGTCACATCGACGAGCTGACCAACCTTGAATATCTCCACGCTGACCACGGAACCTGCTTGCAGTCCGTCCAGTTGTGCAGGGGATACGGTGAATTCTTTAAGCGCACTCCCGGCTTCCACACCCGCCTTGGCGTAATGTCCGGCGGCAGCCTTGCTGACGCGGCCAGGACGGCGCACCCCGTGTGCCAATTGCACGGCGGTGTAGCCATCGCTACCTGCGGATTTAACCTGAGTGACACGATTGTTGGACACTTCCAGCACAGTTACCGGCAATGAAGAGCCGTCATCGGTAAATACGCGGGTCATGCCAATCTTGCGACCGACAAGTCCTAAACTCATTTTAATTTCCTCTTGTTAAGGGGTTGACTACAATTGGTCAACCGATTTTCTACATCAGTACGGGCGTAAGGCCTTACGCCCCTACGCCTTTTTGCACTACGATTACTGTAACTTGATTTCCACATCCACACCGGCTGGCAGATCCAGCTTCATCAGTGCATCCACTGTCTTGTCGGTAGGATCGACGATGTCCATCAAGCGCAGGTGGGTACGAATCTCAAACTGATCGCGCGAAGTCTTGTTGACGTGCGGTGAACGCAGCACATCGAAACGCTCGATCTTGGTTGGCAACGGCACCGGGCCATTCACCACCGCACCGGTGCGTTTTGCTGTTTCAACGATACGCGCGGCCGACTGGTCGATCAGGCGATAATCAAACGCCTTCAGGCGAATGCGGATTTTTTGACTTTGCATAATCTTCTCTTGCATTTACGCGGCGATGCCGCTAATTAAAGAACGAAATCGCGTGGCCCGGATCTGCGACCCAGCTCACGCGAGGGCGCGCATTGTAGCCCTACTCGATAATCTTTGCAACCACCCCGGCACCGACGGTGCGGCCGCCTTCGCGGATCGCGAAGCGCAAGCCCTCCTCCATCGCGATCGGGTTGATCAGGTTGACCGTGATGCTCACATTGTCGCCCGGCATCACCATCTCGGTGCCCGTCGGCAGTTCGACCGCCCCGGTCACGTCGGTGGTACGAAAGTAGAACTGCGGACGGTAGCCCTGGAAGAACGGGGTGTGACGCCCGCCTTCGTCCTTGCCCAGCACGTAGATCTCGGCGGTGAACTTGGTGTGCGGGGTGATGCTGCCGGGCTTGGCCAATACCTGGCCGCGCTCGACTTCTTCGCGCTTGGTGCCGCGCAGCAATACGCCGACGTTGTCGCCCGCCTGGCCCTGATCGAGCAGTTTGCGGAACATTTCCACGCCGGTGCAGGTGGTCTTGAGGGTGGGCTTGATGCCGACGATCTCGAGTTCTTCGCCGACCTTGACGATGCCGCGTTCGACACGGCCGGTCACCACGGTGCCGCGGCCGGAGATCGAGAACACGTCTTCGACCGGCATCAGGAACGCGCCTTCCAGCGCGCGCTTGGGCAGCGGGATGTAGCTGTCGAGTGCGTCAGCCAGACGGAAGATGGCGGGTTCGCCCAGGTCACCCTGGTCGCCTTGCAGTGCCTTGAGTGCGGAGCCTTTGATGATGGGGATGTCGTCGCCGGGGAAGTCGTATTTGGTGAGCAGTTCGCGCACTTCCATCTCGACCAGTTCGAGCAGTTCTTCGTCGTCGACCATGTCGCATTTGTTGAGGAATACGACGATGTAGGGCACGCCCACCTGGCGCGCCAGCAGGATGTGTTCGCGGGTTTGCGGCATCGGGCCGTCGGCGGCGGATACCACCAGGATCGCGCCGTCCATTTGCGCCGCACCGGTGATCATGTTCTTGATGTAGTCGGCGTGGCCCGGGCAGTCTACGTGGGCGTAGTGGCGCTTGGCGGTTTCATATTCGACGTGCGCGGTGTTGATGGTGATGCCGCGCGCCTTTTCTTCCGGCGCCGCGTCGATCTGGTCGTATGCCTTGGCTTCGCCGCCAAATTTCTTGGCCAGCACGGTGGTGATCGCTGCGGTCAGCGTGGTCTTGCCGTGATCCACGTGGCCGATCGTGCCTACGTTGACGTGCGGTTTGGTCCGTTCAAATTTGCTCTTTGCCATGATTATTGCCCCCAATCAAATCTAAAAGTTATTTCTTGTTCATAATCGCTTCAGCGACATTCTTCGGTGCTTCGGAATAATGCTTGAATTCCATGGTGTAGGTCGCGCGGCCTTGTGTTGCCGAACGCAACGCGGTGGAGTATCCGAACATTTCCGCCAACGGGACCTCCGCCTTGACCACTTTGCTGCCGCCTGCCATATCGTCCATACCCTGCACCATGCCGCGACGTGAGGACAAATCGCCCATCACCGTGCCGGTGTAGTCTTCCGGTGTTTCCACTTCGACCGACATCATCGGCTCGAGCAGAACCGGACTGGCTTTGCGCATACCATCCTTGAACGCCATCGAAGCCGCCATCTTGAAGGCATTTTCATTGGAGTCCACATCGTGGTAGGAGCCGTCAAACAAGGTGCATTTCACATCGACCACCGGGAAGCCCGCCAACACGCCGTTTGGCAATGTTTCGCGCAAACCCTTCTCGACAGCCGGGATGTATTCACGGGGAACCGTACCGCCTTTGATCGCATCGACAAATTCGAAGCCCTTGCCCGCAGCATTCGGCTCCATCTTGATCCAGACATGGCCATATTGCCCGCGACCGCCGGATTGTTTGACGAACTTGCCTTCGATTTCGACCGGCTTCCTGATCGCTTCTCGGTACGCCACTTGTGGTGCACCCACATTGGCTTCCACGCCGAATTCACGCTTCATGCGATCAACCAGAATTTCCAGATGCAATTCGCCCATACCGGAAATAATCGTTTGACCGGATTCTTCATCGGTACGCACGCGGAACGACGGATCTTCCTGCGCCAGACGATTCAGCGCAAGTCCCATCTTTTCCTGGTCGACCTTGGTCTTGGGTTCAACCGCCACGTGGATTACCGGCTCCGGGAATATCATGCGCTCGAGGATGATTTCCTTGGCGGGATCACACAAGGTATCTCCGGTGGTGGCTTCTTTCAGGCCCACCGCAGCGGCGATGTCGCCGGCGAACACCTCCTTGATTTCTTCGCGCTCATTGGCATGCATCAGCAAGATACGACCAACTCGCTCTTTGCGCCCCTTGATCGGATTGTAAATGGTGTCACCCGATTTGAGCATGCCCGAATAGACGCGAAAGAAAATCAGCTGGCCGACGAAAGGGTCGGTCATGATCTTGAACGCCAGGCCGGAAAAAGGCTCGTTATCCGAAGCTTTTCGCTCACCGATGGAACCATCCGGCAATTCACCTTTCACCGGAGGAATGTCGGTTGGCGCCGGCAAATAGTCGATCACCGCATCCAACATGGCCTGCACACCTTTGTTCTTGAACGCGGAGCCACACAGCATCGGCACGATTTCACTGGCGATGGTGCGAATACGCAGGCACTGCTTGATTTCCGCTTCGGACAATTCACCTTCTTCGAGGTACTTGTTCATCATTTCTTCAGACGCTTCGGCAGCGCTTTCCACCATCTTTTCGCGCCATTCCCTGGCCTTCGCCAGCAGACCAGCCGGGATGTCACGCAGCTCGAATTTCATGCCCTGCGAGGCTTCGTCCCAATAGATCGCTTTCATCCGCACCAGGTCGATCACGCCCTCGAATTTTTCTTCAGCACCAATGGGGATTTGAATGGGAACCGGGTTGGCATGCAAGCGGGTACGCATTTGCTCGTAAACCTTGAAGAAGTTCGCACCCTGGCGATCCATCTTGTTGACGAACGCCAAACGCGGCACGCGGTATTTGTTGGCCTGGCGCCACACGGTTTCAGACTGAGGCTGCACCCCGCCCACAGCGCAATAGACCATGCAAGCACCGTCAAGGACACGCATCGAACGTTCAACTTCAATGGTGAAGTCCACGTGGCCAGGGGTATCAATGATGTTGATACGATGTTCGGGGAGAGTTTTGTCCATTCCCTTCCAGAAGCAAGTGGTCGCAGCAGAGGTAATGGTGATGCCACGCTCCTGCTCTTGCTCCATCCAGTCCATGATGGCAGCGCCGTCATGCACCTCGCCGATTTTATGACTCACTCCGGTGTAAAACAGAACACGCTCTGTGGTCGTAGTCTTGCCTGCGTCTATATGCGCGCTGATGCCGATATTGCGATAACGCTCAATGGGGGTTTTACGTGCCACGGTAGATGCCTAACTATATTGTTTTTGGTTAATAACTTCTGGTTTAACAACCCTAGCCCCGATCTAGAAACGGAAATGCGAGAACGCCTTGTTCGCTTCTGCCATACGGTGCACTTCCTCACGCTTTTTGACCGCTCCACCGCGGCCTTCGGACGCATCGATCAGTTCACCGGCCAAACGCATGCCCATGGACTTTTCACCGCGCTTGCGCGCCGCTTCGCGCAACCAGCGCATCGCCAAAGCCATGCGACGGGAAGGGCGCACTTCAACCGGCACCTGATAGTTTGCACCACCGACACGACGGCTTTTAACTTCAACTTGCGGTTTGGCATTGGTCAAGGCCAGATTGAACACCTCAATCGCGTCTTTGCTGGTCTTCTTGACGATCTGCTCCAGCGCTCCATACAGAATGCGCTCTGCAACCGACTTCTTGCCCGCCGTCATCAATACGTTTACGAACTTGGATAAATCCTGATTACCGAATTTCGGGTCCGGCAGAATTTCGCGTTTGGGGACTTCTCTACGTCTTGGCATAGCTACCTCAGTTTATTTTTGGCTCGAATAATTACTAATGCTTGAAATTATGCTTTTTTTGCACGCTTCGCACCGTACTTGGAGCGGGCTTGCTTGCGGTCTTTCACGCCAGCCGTATCCAGACTGCCGCGCACCATGTGGTAACGCACACCCGGCAGATCTTTCACACGGCCGCCGCGCAGCAACACCACCGAGTGTTCCTGCAAATTATGGCCTTCACCGCCGATATAACTGATCACCTCGAAACCATTGGTCAACCTGACCTTGGCCACTTTACGCAACGCAGAGTTAGGCTTTTTCGGAGTCGTGGTATAAACACGCGTACACACACCGCGCTTTTGCGGGGAGCCCGCCAGAGCCGGCACCTTGCTCTTTTCTACGATTGCAGCACGAGGCTTGCGGATCAACTGGTTAATGGTTGGCATATCTACACACCTTAAAATTTCGTTAAAAAACTCAACAAACCAACAAATAAAAAACAGCGTCGCAGCCAGACCATTAAATGCATCCGCTGCGACGGGAAAAAAGGTTGCGAATTCTAGAGAGAAACCCCAGACGTGTCAAGCAATTCGCCCGAATCAACCGTATCCGCTTCCTGCAACTCACGCCCTTCGGCAATATCTATTCCCAAACGCTGTTTCCGCCGGGTGACGTGATAAGCCAACCCGGTACCAGCCGGTATCAGGCGGCCGACAATAACGTTCTCCTTCAAGCCGCGAAGATCGTCGCGTTTGCCCATGATCGCCGCTTCGGTCAACACGCGCGTAGTCTCCTGGAACGATGCCGCCGAAATAAACGAATCGGTAGACAACGACGCCTTGGTAATACCGAGCAGCACATATTCAAATGACGCAGGATTTTTGCCTTCCGCAATCACGCGTTCGTTTTCCGCCAACAGGTCGGCACGCTCGACTTGTTCACCAGTAATGAAACGTGTATCACCCACCTCTTTGATTTGCACGCGACGCAACATCTGCCGCACGATCACTTCAATGTGCTTGTCGCTGATCTTCACCCCCTGCAAGCGATACACTTCCTGGACTTCATCGGTGATGTAGCGTGCCAGCGCCTCGACACCCAGCAAGCGCAGGATGTCATGCGGATCGGCCGGGCCGTCCACAATCATCTCACCCTGGTTGACCACCTGGCCATCGTGCGCCAGCACATGCTTTTCCTTGGGGATAAGGAATTCATTCGCGACGCCATCCACATCAGTGATTACCAGACGCTGCTTGCCCTTGGTGTCCTTGCCGAACGAAACCGTGCCGGTACACTCAGCCAGCATGCCCGCATCCTTGGGAACACGCGCCTCAAACAATTCGGCAACACGTGGCAGACCACCAGTGATGTCACGGGTCTTGCTGCTTTCCTGCGGGATACGCGCCAACACATCACCCACCCCAACCTGCTGATCATCCTCCACGGTAATGATGGAACCGGTTTGGAAAGTCACGCTGACTGCAGTCTCGGTGCCGGCCAATTTAACTTCCTTGCCTGCCTTGTTGTACAAGCGCACCATAGGCCGCACGCCTTTGCTTTGCGCTGTAGAACGCTTCGGGTCAATCACCACCAGCGTGGACAAGCCGGTTACCTCGTCGATCTGCTTGGCGACGGTTGTGCCTTCCTCAACATTCTGGAAACTTACAGTACCCGCATATTCCGTGATGATAGGACGGGTATGTGGATCCCAAGTTGCCAGCACCACCCCTGCTCGCAACGTATCGCCTTGTTTGGCCGCCAAAGTCGCACCATAAGGAACCTTGTGACGCTCGCGCTCACGACCGTGATCGTCGGTAATGATCACTTCGGCGCTGCGAGCTACCACGATCACCTCGCCACGAACAGTTGTTACAACACGCATGTTGGCACTGTATTTCAGCACGCCGTTCGATTTGCTTTCCACCTGGCTAGCCACTACGGTACGCGAAGCTGCACCGCCGATATGGAAGGTACGCATGGTCAACTGGGTGCCCGGCTCGCCGATGGACTGCGCCGCGATCACGCCGACTGCCTCACCCACGTTCACCATGCCGCCACGACCCAGATCGCGGCCATAACACTTGGCACACAAACCAAAACGCGTTTCACAACTCAACGGGGTACGTACGCGCACTTCATCAACACCGAGTGTCTCTATGCGCTCCACCGCCGTTTCATCCAGCAAAGTGCCTGCCTCGTAAAGTATCCCGCCGCTTTCCGGATTGACCACATCCGCGCTGACCACACGCCCGAGGATACGCTCACTCAGCGCCTCGATGACTTCACCACCTTCAACCATGGCTTTCATGGAAGTGCCGTTGGACGTGCCGCAGTCGTCCTCAATCACCACCAGATCCTGCGTCACATCCACCAGACGGCGGGTCAGATAACCGGAATTCGCAGTCTTCAAAGCCGTATCCGCCAGACCCTTACGCGCACCGTGCGTGGAGATGAAGTACTGCAACATGTTCAACCCCTCGCGGAAGTTCGCGGTGATCGGGGTTTCGATAATGGAGCCGTCCGGCTTGGCCATCAGGCCGCGCATCCCGGCCAGCTGTCGTATCTGCGCCGCCGAACCGCGCGCACCGGAGTCTGCCATCATGTAGATGGAATTGAACGACTCTTGCATCACCGGTTTGCCCTTTACCATGCGCGGCTGGCCGGTAGCTCGGTCGATAACAGGCTCGCTACCCAGCTGCTCCATCATAGCCTTGGCTACCACGTCGCCGGTGCGCCCCCAAATATCGACCACCTTGTTATAACGTTCACCGTCCGTGACCAGACCGGAGGTGTACTGGGTGTAGATCTCCTTGACCTCTTTTTCAGCCGCACCGATCAGCTCATTCTTCTGCAACGGCATCAGCATGTCATCCACTGCGATCGAAATGCCGGCACGTGTCGCGTAAGTGAAGCCTGTATACATCAGCTTGTCTGCCATGATCACCGTGTCACGCAGACCGCATTGACGGAAGCTGGCGTTGATCAGACGCGAAATCTCTTTCTTCTTGAGCGATTTGTTGATCAGCGCGAACGGCAGGCCGGCAGGCAACACTTCAGACAGCAAGGCGCGGCCCACTGTCGTTTCATAGCGAACCAGTTTTTCTACCGGCTGACCCGCTTCATCCTTTTGAATTTCCTTGAGACGCACGATCACCTTGGCTTGTAACTCGACCTCGCGGGTCTCGTAGGCACGCGACACTTCGGCAATGTTGGCGAACATCGAGCCTTCGCCCAAGGCGCCGACCTTTTCGCGGGTCATGTAGTACAAACCCAGCACAATATCCTGCGACGGAACGATGATGGGTTCACCGTTCGCCGGAGAAAGCACATTGTTCGAGGCGAGCATCAGCGTACGGCACTCCATCTGCGCTTCCAGCGACAACGGCACGTGCACCGCCATCTGGTCACCGTCGAAGTCGGCGTTGAATGCCGAACAGACCAGCGGATGCAGCTGGATCGCCTTGCCCTCGATCAGGATAGGTTCGAACGCCTGGATGCCCAAACGGTGCAGGGTCGGCGCACGGTTCAACATCACAGGATGCTCGCGTATCACCTCCTCGAGGATGTCCCACACGATAGGCTCTTCCGATTCCACCATGCGCTTGCTGGCCTTGATGGTGGTTGCCAACCCCATTGCCTCGAGGCGGCTGAAGATGAACGGCTTGAATAATTCCAATGCCATCTTCTTGGGCAGACCGCACTGATGCAGCTTGAGTTGCGGCCCAACCACGATCACGGAACGACCTGAATAGTCGACGCGTTTGCCCAGCAGGTTTTGACGGAAGCGCCCGCTCTTGCCCTTGATCATGTCGGCCAGGGATTTCAACTGGCGCTTGTTCGCGCCGGTCATCGCCTTGCCGCGGCGGCCGTTATCCAGCAGCGAATCCACTGCCTCCTGCAGCATGCGTTTCTCGTTGCGCACGATGATGTCCGGCGCTTTCAATTCCAGCAGGCGGCGCAGGCGGTTATTGCGGTTGATCACGCGACGATACAGATCGTTCAGGTCGGAAGTTGCAAAACGGCCGCCGTCCAGCGGCACCAGCGGACGCAGTTCCGGCGGCAATACCGGCAATACGGTCATCACCATCCATTGCGGCTTGATGCCGGACGCGTTGAATGCTTCCAGGATTTTCAGCCGCTTGGCGTATTTCTTGATCTTGGTTTCCGAGCCGGTAGCGGCCAATTCGGCGCGTATGGTTTCGATTTCGCCGGCCACGTCCAAACTGCCCAGCAGCGCGCGTATTCCTTCCGCACCCATGGTCGCGGTGAATTCATCGCCGTATTCTTCGGTCTTGGCGAGATAATCATCTTCGGACAGCAGCTGGCCGCGATTCAACGGAGTCATGCCCGGTTCGGTCACCACATAGGCTTCGAAGTACAGCACGCGCTCAATGTCGCGCAAGGTCATGTCCAGAACCATGCCGAGACGCGAGGGCAAGGATTTCAGAAACCAGATGTGCGCAACCGGGCTGGCCAGTTCGATGTGGCCCATGCGTTCACGGCGCACCTTGGACAGGGTGACCTCAACGCCGCATTTCTCGCAGATCACGCCGCGATGCTTCAGGCGCTTGTACTTGCCGCACAAGCATTCATAGTCCTTTACCGGCCCGAAGATCTTCGCGCAGAACAGCCCGTCGCGCTCCGGCTTGAAGGTGCGGTAATTGATGGTCTCCGGCTTCTTGACCTCGCCGTAGGACCACGAGCGGATCTTTTCCGGCGATGCAAGACCGATCTTGATCGCGTCGAATTCTTCCTTTTGTGTGACCTGTTTGAACAAATCCAGCAATGATTTCATTTGAGACTCCAAGTAGTTAAAGGCGGTCGTTAGTTGTTAGTTAAGTCCGCGCAGCGACAACACCAACTAGCGACTACCTACTTACGACTAGCAACTAATGTCTTACCAGATCCATATCGATCGCCAGGGAACGGATTTCCTTGATGACCACGTTGAACGATTCCGGCATGCCGGCATCGATCTTGTGTTCGCCCTTGACGATGCTCTCATAGACCTTGGTGCGCCCGGCCACGTCATCCGACTTGACCGTGAGCATTTCCTGCAGGGTGTAAGCCGCGCCGTAAGCTTCCAGCGCCCACACCTCCATCTCGCCGAAGCGCTGGCCGCCGAACTGCGCCTTGCCGCCCAACGGCTGCTGCGTCACCAGGCTGTATGGTCCGGTGGAACGCGCGTGCATCTTGTCGTCCACGAGGTGGTGCAATTTCAGGATGTGCTTGTAGCCGACTGTCACCTTGCGGTCGAATGCCTCGCCGGTGCGCCCGTCGTACAGCGTGGTCTGGCCTGACAACGGCAGATCGGCCAATTCCAGCATGTACTTGATCTCTTCTTCGCTGGCTCCGTCGAACACCGGCGTCGCAAATGGCACTCCATGCTTCAGGTTGCGGCACAATTCGATGATCTCATCGTCGCTGAATGCTTCCAGGTCAACGGTTTGACCATTGTGATGGTTGTATATCTTGCCGAGGAAACGGCGCACCTCGGTGATTCTGGCGTTGGTTTGCAGCATCTCGTCGATCTTCTTGCCCAGCCCCTTGGCAGCCCAGCCCAGGTGGGTTTCGAGAATCTGGCCGATGTTCATCCGCGACGGCACACCGAGCGGGTTCAGCACCACATCGACCGGCGTGCCATCCGCCATGTACGGCATGTCTTCCACCGGCACGATGCGCGACACCACACCTTTGTTGCCGTGGCGGCCGGCCATCTTGTCGCCAGGCTGCAGACGGCGCTTCACCGCGACATACACCTTGACCATCTTCTGCACGCCGGCCTGCAGTTCGTCGCCCTGGGTCAGCTTCTTCTTCTTCAATTCGAAAGCGGCATCGAATTCGGCCCGTTTCTGCGCCAGGCCTTCCTTGACCTGCTCCATCTGCGCGGCCACCTCGTCATTGGCGATGCGGATATCGAACCACTGATGCGGCTCGACGCTGTGCAGGTATTCCTTACTGAGCTTGGTGCCTTTCGCCAGTTTTTTCGGTCCGCCATTGGCCACTTTGCCGTGCAGCAGCTTTTCCATGCGCGCGAACACGTCGGCTTCGACAATGCGCATCTGATCGACCAGATCCTTCTTGTAGCGGTTCAGCTCGTCGTCGATGATCTGCTGGGCGCGCTTGTCGCGCTGCAGGCCCTCGCGGGTGAACACCTGCACATCGATCACCGTACCCGAGCTGCCGGTCGGCACCCGCAGGCTGGTGTCCTTTACGTCCGAAGCCTTCTCGCCGAAGATCGCGCGCAGCAGTTTCTCTTCCGGCGTCAGCTGGGTCTCGCCCTTGGGCGTGACCTTGCCGACCAGCACGTCGCCGACCGCAACCTCCGCGCCGATATGCACGATGCCGCAGTCGTCCAGACGCGCCAGTTGTGCTTCGGCCAGGTTCGGGATATCACGGGTGATTTCTTCCGGGCCGAGCTTGGTGTCCCGTGCTGCAACAGTCAATTCTTCGATATGGATGGAAGTGAATCTATCCTGTGCCGAAACGCGCTCAGAGATCAGAATCGAATCCTCATAGTTGTAACCGTTCCACGGCATGAACGCGACCAGCATGTTCTGACCCAATGCCAGTTCGCCCATGTCTGTGGAAGCACCGTCCGCTACCACGTCGCCGCGCGCGATCACATCGCCCACCTTGACCAGCGGTCGCTGGTTGATATTGGTGTTCTGGTTGGAGCGGGTATATTTGGTCAGGTTGTAGATATCCACACCGACTTCACCGGCAGTCGTTTCGTCGTCGTTGACTCGCACCACAATACGGGCTGCATCAACGTAATCGATACGTCCGCCGCGCCAGGCCTGCACGGTCGTGCCGGAGTCCACCGCCACGGTGCGCTCAAGACCGGTTCCCACCAAGGGCTTTTCAGCGCGCAGGCACGGCACGGCCTGGCGTTGCATGTTGGCACCCATCAGGGCGCGGTTGGCATCGTCATGTTCCAGGAACGGAATCAACGAAGCCGCGACCGACACCACCTGCGAAGGCGACACGTCCATGTATTCCATCTGATCCGGGGCAGCCAGCACGAATTCATTGTGATGGCGCGCGGACACGATGTCGTTGGTGAAGTGTCCCTTCTTGTCCAGCTCGGCATTCGCCTGAGCAATGGTAAATTTGCCTTCTTCGATCGCGGACAAATAATCGACTTCGTCAGCCACCTTGCCCTTGGTCACCTTGCGATACGGTGTCTCGATGAACCCATACTCGTTGGTGCGCGCATACAACGCCAGCGAGTTGATCAGGCCGATGTTCGGACCTTCCGGTGTCTCGATCGGGCACACGCGGCCATAGTGGGTCGGATGCACGTCGCGCACCTCAAAGCCGGCGCGTTCGCGCGTCAGACCGCCAGGCCCAAGCGCGGAGATACGGCGCTTGTGGGTGATTTCGGACAAGGGATTGGTTTGGTCCATGAACTGCGACAACTGGCTGGAACCGAAGAATTCCTTGACCGCCGCCGAGATCGGCTTGGCATTGATCAGGTCATGCGGCATCAGATTATCGGTCTCGGCTTGGCCGAGACGCTCCTTGACGGCGCGCTCCACGCGAGCCAAGCCGGCGCGGAACTGGTTCTCGGCCAACTCGCCCACAGCACGCACGCGACGATTTCCCAAGTGATCAATATCGTCAATTTCGCCATGACCGTTGCGCAACTCGACCAGGATCTTCACCACTGCGACGATGTCTTCATTTGACAAAATCGATGAACCGGTCAGTTCTTCGCGCCCGACACGGCGATTGAACTTCATGCGGCCGACAGCAGACAAATCGTAGCGTTCGTCGTTGAAGAACAGGCCGTTGAACAGGTTTTCCACCGCATCTTCAGTGGGCGGCTCGCCAGGGCGCATCATGCGGTATATCGCCACACGCGCCGTCCATTGGTCGACTGTTTCATCGGTGCGCAAGGTTTGCGAGATGAACGCGCCATGATCCAGATCGTTGGTGTACAAGGTATTGATCTTCTTAATACCGGCGGCCTGTAATTTATGCAGCAACGCTTCGGTGATCTCATCATTGGCGTTCGCGATGATTTCGCCGCTGTCCTTGTCCACAATGTTGCTGGCAATCACGCGGCCAATCAGGAATTCTTCTGTCACATCCAGCTTGTCGATACCGGCTTCCTGCATTTCGCGGATATGGCGCACAGTGATGCGCTTGTCCTTGGCGACGATGACCTTGCCGGACTTGCCCAGAATATCAAAACGTGCAACATCGCCGCGCAAGCGCTCCGGCACCACTTCGAACTGGATACCTTTCTTGCCCAGATGAAACGTATCAAACTCGAAGAACATCTTGAGCATGTCTTCGTTGCTGTACCCCAGCGAACGCAACAAGATCGTGACCGGCATCTTGCGGCGGCGGTCGATACGGAAATACACGTAGTCCTTCGCGTCAAATTCGAAGTCCAGCCAGGAACCGCGATAAGGGATGATACGCGCCGAGAACAGCAGCTTGCCCGAAGAATGTGTCTTGCCGCGATCATGCTCGAAGAAAACGCCGGGCGACCGGTGCAACTGGGAAACGATCACGCGCTCGGTACCGTTGATCACGAACGAGCCGGTATGGGTCATCAGCGGGATTTCCCCCATGTATACTTCCTGCTCTTTCACTTCCTTGACCGTGGGCTTGGACGCTTCCTTGTCCATGATGGTCAGGCGCACACGGGCGCGCAGCGGAGATGCGTAAGTCAAGCCGCGCTGGCGGCATTCCTTCACGTCGAACGGAGGCATGCCCAACTGGTAGCTGACGAAATCGAGACGCGCATTCTTGGAATGGCTGTGGATCGGAAAGATTCCGTTAAAAGCGGCCTGCAGGCCATCATTCTTGCGTTGTTCAGGCGGGGTATAAGCCTGAAGAAATGCAGCGAAAGATTCCAGTTGAGTGGATAACAGAAAGGGAACCGGCAACGCACCGACTCGTTTGGCAAAACTTTTACGGATACGTTTTTTTTCGGTAAAAGAGTAGCTCATATAATCTCCACGATTGAGGAACACAAAATTTGCGGGCTTTCGCCTTGCGGCGAAATGCCACGACTAAAAAATCAGTGGACAGGAAATATTTCAGGACTTCCTGGCCGCTAACTTCTTAAGCGGCAAAAGGCTGGCGGCTTGCCGCCAGCCTTTCTACAACATAAAAACTTACTTGATTTCAGCGGCTGCGCCAGCTTCCAGCAGCTGCTTCAGTGCAGCGTCGGCATCAGCTTTGGAAACACCTTCCTTGACGTTCTTTGGTGCGCCATCAACCAGGTCCTTGGCTTCCTTCAAACCCAGTCCGGTAATGGTGCGAACTGCCTTGATCACGTTAACCTTGTTATCACCGACACCTTTGAGCAGCACAGCGAATTCGGTTTGTTCCGCGGCAGCGGCACCACCGGCAGCCGCACCGGCAGCAGGTCCGGCCACGGCAACTGCCGCAGCGGATACCCCAAATTTCTCTTCCATTTGCTTGATCAGGTCGGAAATTTCCAGCACCGTCATCTTGGCGATTACATCCATCACGTCAGCATTAGTTGCAGCCATATTGTTCTCCTTGTTCAGTTAATTCAGAAATATTAAGCAACAGTCGCAGTTTGCTTCTGGTCGCGGATCGCAGCCAGCGTGCGCACGAACTTTGCAGTCGTGGCATTCATGGTTGCCATCAACCGAGCAATCAGCTCATCGCGGCTTGGTGTGGCAGCCAGCACTCCGACCTGTTCCGCAGACATCACGGAACCACTCATTGCACCGGCCTTGATCACCAGCTTGTCATTGGTTTTGGCAAAATCGAACACCACTTTTGCCGCAGCGACTGCATCAGCACTCATGCTATACACAAGAGGGCCAACCATTTTTTCAGCCAGTGCTTCAAAAGGCGTTCCCTGCACCGCGCGTCTTGCCAAGGTATTTTTCAACACATGGAAATACACACCAGATTTGCGCGCGGCCGCGCGCAACCTGGTGATATCGGCGACCTGGATGCCGCGGTATTCTGCCAAGACGATAGTTTGAGCCTGAGCCACCTGGGCACTGACTTCCGCTACCACAGCCTGTTTTTCTTGCAGATTGAGACTCAAGTTTTCCTCCAGTTTCCAGAATGCACTCTCGCACATCCCATCGTTTACAACAGCGACCTTGAGTCAGGAGAACAACTTTTCCTGCTCGCGGGCACACCATCTACGTGGGCCGCCGGAAGTCCGATATACAGGACACTCCGTCGATTAAGTCTCGGGCCAACCGCGCCTTCAACGCCTACGGTCTCGGATGCTGCAAGCACGCCAGCGCTCCAAAACTTATGCCAACAATAAACTTGTCAGCGAATACTAAACAATCAGGCTATGCAGTCAAACTAGCCTGTTCAATGCGTATCCCCGCACCCATGGTGCTGGAGATCGACACCTTCTTCAGATACATCCCCTTGGAAGCGGCTGGCTTGGCCTTGTTCAGCGCATCAACCAAGGCCAGCAGATTCTCCCGCAATGCTTCCGGAGCGAATGAAGCGCGCCCGATGGTGCACTGCACGATACCGTTCTTGTCAGTGCGATATTGGACTTGACCTGCCTTGGAGTTTTTCACTGCGCCTGCCACATCTGCGGACACGGTGCCGACCTTGGGGTTAGGCATCAAACCGCGCGGACCCAGAATCTGCCCCAATTGCCCGACCAGGCGCATCGCATCCGGACTGGCGATCAGCACGTCAAAATTCAGATTGCCACCCTTGATGGACTCGGCTAGATCCTCGAAACCCACGATGTCAGCACCGGCGGCCTTGGCTTCTTCAGCCTTGGCACCTTGCGCGAACACCGCGACGCGGACTTTCTTGCCCGTCCCCTTGGGCAACACTACCGATCCGCGTACCAATTGGTCTGATTTCTTCGCATCGATGCCGAGGTTGATCGCGACGTCGATGGACTCATCAAACTTGGCCACAGAATTTTCCTTAACCAGATTCAGCGCATCACTCAGGGGATACAGTTTGTCGCGATCAACCTTGGCCGAAATCGCTTTATAGCGTTTGGACATCATGTTATATGCCCTCCACAGTAATGCCCATGCTGCGCGCGCTTCCGGCAATAGTGCGCACCGCTGCGTCCATATCGGCTGCGGTCAGATCCGGCATCTTGGTTGTAGCGATCTGTTCCGCTTGCTTGCGGGTCAGCTTGCCCACCTTGTCGGTATGGGGGGTTTTACTGCCTTTTTGAACACCGGCGGCCTTCTTGATCAGAATGCTCGCGGGCGGTGTCTTCATGATGAAGGTGAAGCTCTTGTCCGCAAAAGCGGTGATCACCACCGGAATCGGCAGGCCAGGTTCAATGCCCTGGGTTTGCGCGTTGAACGCCTTGCAGAATTCCATAATGTTCAGACCGCGCTGGCCCAATGCGGGACCTATCGGTGGACTCGGATTTGCCTTGCCAGCAGGCACTTGCAGCTTGATGTAGCCGACGACTTTTTTTGCCACGTTAATACTCCTTTTCAGTGGGTTAAACGCATACCGGATACATCTCAAAACTCAGATTTCATCCCAACTGCTGCGTTGCGGAAAAATTTTCTTGCTTACATATAACTCATATGTGCGCTGCGAAAATTTTCCCACGCCTTGCATTTGGGCGAACTCTGATGTTTTTAGAAGTATCCTACCGCCATTGCTCCGGTACGCTCCCCGTTAAAAACAATTACTGCTCTACTACTCAGTCCTGAGTCCCCAATTCTAAATCCAGAGTCATCAGTCCTGTATTCTTCAGGCCTTTTCTACCTGGCCGAAATCCAACTCTACCGGTGTCGAACGACCAAAAATAGTCACCGCCACGCGGATTTTATTCTTGTCATAATTGACATCTTCGACCGAACCATTGAAATCGGTGAACGGGCCTTCCTTGACGCGCACCAACTCACCCACTTTCGAACAACACTTTAGGCCTCGGCTTTTCAACCCCTGCCTGCATCTGTTGCATGATGTTCTGCACTTCCTTTGCACTGATCGGGGTGGGCTTCATCGCCGAACCGCCCAGGAAACCGGTCACCTTTGGCGTATTCTTCACCAGGTGCCAACTTTCGTCGGTCATCTCCATCTCGACCAATACATAGCCCGGAAAAAACTTGCGCTCTGTGATGCTCTTCTGCCCGGACTTCAGCTCTACCACCTCTTCGACGGGAACCAGAATCTGACCGAATTTGTCTTGCATTCCATCACGCTGTATACGCTCCAGCAAGGCGCGCTGAACGCTTTTCTCAAACTGCGAGTACGTATGAACAACATACCATTGCATGGCCATCACTCACCCCGTCCCATCAGTTTGTTCACCAGCATCAGCAAACTGGCATCCACCGCCCACAAGAACATCGCCATGATTACAGCAAATGCAATCACGACACCGGTCGTTTGCAGTGTTTCTTTGCGGGTAGGCCAAACCACACGCTTTGCTTCGGCAACAGAATCCTTGCCAAAGGAAAAAAAACGCTTGCCCGACTCGCTGGTCCATGCCATACCTGTGGCCAACAGCAAACCAGCCAGCACCGACACCAACCTCAGCGCGGGCGCACTGTCTTGCAAGTAGTAATAGCCTGCGATACCTGCCGCCACCAGCAATAAGGCAACGAACAACTTAATTTTGTCTGCCATGCGCAATCATTCCGGTTAACTGTTACTTGCCATTCTGGCAGGCCAGGAGGGTCTCGAACCCCCAACCCTCGGTTTTGGAGACCGATACTCTACCAATTGAGCTACTGGCCTAATTCAGAGGACGGAAGACAGAGGACAGAGGACAGAAATCTCCCCCAGGTCCATCCCCCCCACCCCGTTACTCGATAATCTTTGCAACCACCCCGGCACCGACGGTGCGGCCGCCTTCGCGGATCGCGAAGCGCAAGCCCTCCTCCATCGCGATCGGGTTGATCAGGTTGACCGTGATGCTCACATTGTCGCCCGGCATCACCATCTCGGTGCCCGTCGGCAGTTCGACCGCCCCGGTCACGTCGGTGGTACGAAAGTAGAACTGCGGACGGTAGCCCTGGAAGAACGGGGTGTGACGCCCGCCTTCGTCCTTGCCCAGCACGTAGATCTCGGCGGTGAACTTGGTGTGCGGGGTGATGCTGCCGGGCTTGGCCAATACCTGGCCGCGCTCGACTTCTTCGCGCTTGGTGCCGCGCAGCAATACGCCGACGTTGTCGCCCGCCTGGCCCTGATCGAGCAGTTTGCGGAACATTTCCACGCCGGTGCAGGTGGTCTTGAGGGTGGGCTTGATGCCGACGATCTCGAGTTCTTCGCCGACCTTGACGATGCCGCGTTCGACACGGCCGGTCACCACGGTGCCGCGGCCGGAGATCGAGAACACGTCTTCGACCGGCATCAGGAACGCGCCTTCCAGCGCGCGCTTGGGCAGCGGGATGTAGCTGTCGAGTGCGTCAGCCAGACGGAAGATGGCGGGTTCGCCCAGGTCACCCTGGTCGCCTTGCAGTGCCTTGAGTGCGGAGCCTTTGATGATGGGGATGTCGTCGCCGGGGAAGTCGTATTTGGTGAGCAGTTCGCGCACTTCCATCTCGACCAGTTCGAGCAGTTCTTCGTCGTCGACCATGTCGCATTTGTTGAGGAATACGACGATGTAGGGCACGCCCACCTGGCGCGCCAGCAGGATGTGTTCGCGGGTTTGCGGCATCGGGCCGTCGGCGGCGGATACCACCAGGATCGCGCCGTCCATTTGCGCCGCACCGGTGATCATGTTCTTGATGTAGTCGGCGTGGCCCGGGCAGTCTACGTGGGCGTAGTGGCGCTTGGCGGTTTCATATTCGACGTGCGCGGTGTTGATGGTGATGCCGCGCGCCTTTTCTTCCGGCGCCGCGTCGATCTGGTCGTAGGCCTTGGCTTCGCCGCCAAATTTCTTGGCCAGCACGGTGGTGATCGCTGCGGTCAGCGTGGTCTTGCCGTGATCCACGTGGCCGATCGTGCCTACGTTGACGTGCGGCTTGGTCCGTTCAAATTTGCTCTTTGCCATGATTTATCCCTATCAATGTCAAACGTTAATAATAAATACATAATGTTGCGCCAAATTCTTTTGGTGCCCATGGCGAGAATCGGACTCGCGACCTCTCCCTTACCAAGGGAGTGCTCTACCACTGAGCCACATGGGCAGACATGCAAACTGGAGCGGGTGAAGGGAATCGAACCCTCGTCGTAAGTTTGGAAAACTTCTGCTCTACCATTGAGCTACACCCGCAGTGCCCAAACCAACCACAGGCCTTCAACGCAACAGCCAAACAGCCGCTGCCACAACGCCCAACCAACTGCCCATAAACTTCAAAGCCATAACCCAAAACTCGCCAAAACTCTTTTGGTGGAGGGGGAAGGATTCGAACCTTCGAAGGCAGAACCGTCAGATTTACAGTCTGATCCCTTTGACCGCTCGGGAACCCCTCCAAACAGAACCCGCAATTATGCCAATCAGCGACTTGGATGTCAAACTGAATTAGCTTGTAGAGTCTCAACCATTACAAAAATTTGAGTGATTAAGTGGTTTTCACCTTGGGAATCGCTGATTCACCAGCCTCGTCCGGCCTGACGATTCTGCATAGGCAAATATCGCGGCGGCGGATAACAGCCAGCCCGAAGTGCTCCACCGGCACGCGCAACTACTGTTAAGGTTTTATTTGGTCAAGGAAATGAATAGCTGCGGCAACCGTTCCGGCAGCGATTCAATATGATCAATGATGGTGTACTGCTTGCCAAAAATGTCCGCAACGTACTCATCAGCCTTGGGATCGAGGTTGATGCAGTAAGAGTAAATGCATTGCTGATCCAGTTCCTTTACCGCCTGGCGCGCATCCTCGATCAGGATGCGCCCGTCCTTGCTGTCTATGTCGGCGGGTTCGCCATCGGTGAGTACCAGCATCAGCTTTTTGTCAGCCTGCTGCTTATCCAGATAATGCGCGGCATGCCGCATCGCCGCACCCATCCGCGTGGAAAAACTGGCCTCCATAGCCGCCAACCGGCCTTTCACCTCATCATCCCAATGTTCGCTGTAGCCCTTGATATGCAGAAAACGCACATCGTGGCGCGTGTTGGAATGAAAACCGGCAATGGCAAACGGGTCACCCAGTTTTTCTATCGCCCACGCCAGCAGCGACACCGCTTCCTGGCTCAACTCCAGAATGGTCTGGTCACAGCCGGCCGCTTTCTCGTTGAGTGACTCGGACAAATCCAGCAATATCATCACCGCGATGTTGCGCCCGTCATTGCGATGGCTCATGTTGATGCGCGGGTCGGGCGTCGCGCCGCTCTTGTAATCGATCAGGGAACGCAACGCGACATCCAGATCCAGCTCGCTGCCATCTTCCTGATAGCGGATGCGCACCTTGTCCTGCGGCTTGAGCAGGTCCAGCATCTTCTTCAATCGCTTGGCCAGAGCGGCGTGCTTGGCCAACAGCTTGTCGATGTCCGCCGGATTTCCACGCGGATGCAAAGCCTCATACACGCTCACCCAGTCCGGACGATAGCTGTGGGTGTTGTAATCCCACTCATGATAATGGCGCGGCGGCAGGCCTTTGAGTTCCTCGCCCGGCTCGATTTTGCGTTGCTCGTCGAATGCCTCTTCCTCATCGCCCTGTTCGATGAATTTCCACATCTGGCGATTGTCGTCACGGTAATCCACCACGGTGTCTTTGAAATGAGTCTTGGCGAGTTGATCGCTTTGGCGACGTGTCCTGGCAACGAAGGAAATCGCCAAATCGGCCATCTCCTGAGTATTCGAATCACTCTGCAACATCAACTCGTGGAAGCGTTGTGCGAATTCAATGACATGCGGATTCAAATAGGGATGATGCGGGTCAAGTATCGCGCGCGACAGCATGGTCAGGCGATGGCGCACACCGGATTCCTGCTCGGGATCGCAAGCGTCTTCCGCCGGAATCGGATGCAATGCCATGAAAATGCGGCGCAGCCCGGGATACTCGCGCATCGCCAGATATTCCACGCGGCTATCCTCCAAAAACTCCGCTGCCATACGCTGGAACGGGCTGAAGTTATCGGCAAAAATCGCCGTGGTCCAGCGGCGATGCCCGACGATATGCGCCAGTGCGGCGCGGTAGCGGTCTATTCCGGCTATGCCATGCGCATCACCGTACACATCCGGCAGACGTATACCGAGCTTGTCATAGTAGGGGATGGGCTGGCGCAATTCGTCGAACGCGCTGGAGTAAGGTATCAGCTGATCTTCGTCTTGCCACAAACCGCGCAAATACATATCCAGCTTGCGCTCGTTATCCACCAGCAACGTGCCATGCCGCTCGCGCTGCAGCACCGCTCGACTGTCCGCCGATTGCAGATTGAAGTAATCGATTTGCCGGTCGGGATGGTCGTTGTAATAACGCACCCCATAATCCACCCAGCTTTTCAGTCCCGCCAGGGAAAGCTGGCTGAGCAACACCGGAATCTGTTTGAAAAATTCCGGCAATCCCGGGCTGGGGAAGGTCTGATGGATGCCGTGGATCGAACCGGTGGTACGCTCCATGAAATCCAGCACGATGTCCAGATAGTCGCGCATCTGCTGTTGCGACTGCAACCTGCGTGCGGCAGTCGGCAACGATTGCAGGAACGGCGTGATGGCCTTGCTGTTGGGCGACTTCGACATCCTGAGTATGCACTCCATGACGGCGGGCAGCGCATCTTCGCCCAGAGTCCTGGCCACCGCCGGCCATTCCTCCAGGAAGATCAGGATGGGCTCGGCGCCTCGCCCCATCTTGCCGAGAAAGCGCGCATTCTCGATAAAGGCATCCACGCCCTCTTTGGAAAGCGTCGCCAATGCTTCGCGCATACAATCGGCGAACACCGGCTCGACGCGCGGAAAGCCGCAGTCAAGCTGCGCCCAATAAGTTTTAAACTCCTCGGGTATCGCCACCGTTTCCATGATTTATTTCCTGATAGCTTTACGCAAATACTGCATCAATCGCGTGATCCAGCGTTTCGCGAATATCCGCATCGTCGGTGATCGGGCGCACCAAAGCCATGCGGCAGGCGGCACGAGGCGCAACACCGCCTTTAATCAAGGTGGCTGCATACACCAGCAGACGCGTGGAAATCCCTTCGTCCAGACCATGCCCTTTCAGGTTGCGCGCCGCCGCGCCGATCTTCACCAGCTTGGCCGAAATATCTTTATCCATCCCGGTTTCCTTGCTGAGAATCTCCGTCTCAACGCTGGCCACCGGATAATCAAAATCAAACGCAGTGAAGCGTTGCTTGGTGGATTGCTTCAATTCCTTCAGCAGACTCTGGTAGCCGGGATTATAGGAAATAACCAACTGGAAATCGGGATGCGCTGAAATCAATTCGCCCTTTTTATCCAATGGCAGAGTGCGCCTGTGGTCGGTCAGCGGATGGATCACCACCGTGGTGTCCTGGCGCGCCTCGACGATTTCATCGAGATAACAGATCGCGCCGATGCGCGCGGCGGTGGTCAGCGGGCCATCCAGCCAGCGCGTGCCGTTGGCATCCAACAGATAACGCCCGACCAGATCACTGGCGGTCATGTCTTCGTTGCACGCCACAGTGATCAGCGGCTTGTTCAGCTTCCACGCCATGTATTCGATGAAGCGCGATTTGCCGCATCCGGTCGGGCCTTTCACCATCACCGGCAAACGTGCCGCGTAGGCCGCCTCATACAGGGCGATTTCGTCACCTTGCGCCTGATAGTACGGCTCTTTGTGAATCTTGTACTGATCTTTATCGGTCATGTTATTCCCCAATATTCACCACGTATCCGCGCGGTCGAAACGGTCTTTGATTCTGGAAAAAAACGCCCCCAACATGTGGGGGCGCGTTTTGTTGTCAAATAAGGACATCGGTGCCCCGCATCGGGGTCGCATCCATCGGCGCAAAGCGCCGACGGAACCTGCTCTGCCCTCCGCTGGGGCTACTTGTGCACACCCAGCTTTTCGCGCCAGCCCGGATACAACATGTCCGCATCCTTCGGGAAGGATTCGAATGCACGCGCGAACTCCTTGTGCTGCTTCGCGTATTTGATCGGATCCTCGCCAGCCTTCCAGCATTCATATGCCTGACGCAGAGAAATCGCGCCAGCTGCCGGGGAGTCGATGTGGCCGTAAGAGCCGCCACCTGCGGTGTTGATCACGTTGCCGTGCCCGAGATTTTCAAAGAAGCCCGGCAATCGCAGCGCGTTCATACCGCCGGAGATGATCGGGGTAGTCGGCTTCATGCCCAACCACTCTTGATGGTAGTAAGGACCATCAGCAGAATCGCGCTCGATCATATAAGCGATGTTGCGGTCATCGTGACCACCTTCCATCTTGCCGTAGCCCATGGTGCCGACGTGAATACCGGAAGCACCTTGCAGACGGGAGATTTTCGCCAGCACGAACGCGGTGTAGCCACGCACTGCCGACGGCGAAGTAATCATGCCGTGACCCGCGCGGTGATAGTGCAGATATTGTTGCGGATACTGACGACGTGCGGTGGTGATCATGCCGGGGCCGCCGACGAAGCCGTCCACCAGGAACGCCACCTTGTTGGCATCCGGGCCGAACGTTTCCAGAATGAAGTCAGCTCGCGCACACATTTTCGTAGTGGTCATCTGCCGTGATGTTGGCGGAGAACAGTTTTGCATCGCCGGTTTCATCCATGGCGCGCTTCATCGAATCGTACACCATCGGGATGACTTTCCTCATCGGGCAGAACACCTGGTTGCCTTGCGGCTCGTCGTTCTTGATGAAGTCGCCGCCCAGCCAGAACTGGTAGGCTGCCTTGGCAAACGGCTCGGGGCGCAAACCCAGCTTGGGCTTGATGATGGTGCCTGAGATGTAGCCGCCGTTCTTGATCGGACGACCCAGAATGCGCCACATATCGGAAATGTCCATGGCAGGACCGTCGAATTGCTTGAGCATTTCAGGCGGAACGTAAAAGTCTTGCATTTGCGCGCACTTCACGTCGCCCATGCCCTGATTGTTACCAATCGCACAAGTCAGGAAAGATACGATCATCGTGCGACCGTCAGTGATGTTGCGATCGAACAATACCGACGGGTAAGCGATCTTCATCACGCCCTTGGCTTCATCAATGTAATACACCAGCGCGTCCACGCCCTTGGTGAAATCATCGGTGGTGCTCACTTCCACGTTGGTGCCGGTGGAAGATTCTGCGGCAAAATGCGCAGCAGTTTCCAGATAACCGTGGCCATCCGCCGGCGTCATATGGTAAGCCACCAGAATGTGCTTGCCTCCCTTGATCAGATCCGCTTCTTTCAGACTCAGATCCGCATAACGATTTGATTGATCCATGACTTCCTCCTCCTGTGTTAACGATTAAAATGAAATTCGATAAGTACTGTGGAGCGAACTATATGGCCACGGCTCCATAAATAACAGTCAATTGTTTTTATTAAAACCATAAGAAATGCTTATACTTTGATATACTGATAACAACCCATCAGTTGCATTGCCCTCATGCTGCATTTTACTTTACGCCAGCTGCAAGTATTTGAAAAAGTGGCCAGCCACCTGAACTACTCGCGCGCCGCCGAGGAACTATACCTTTCTCAACCGGCAGTGTCCATGCAGATCAAGCAGCTGGAAGGACATATCGGCCTGCCGCTGTTCGAGCAGATGGGCAAGAAGATTTTTCTCACCGAGGCCGGACGCGAGCTGTTTCACTATGCCAGAAGCATCGCGCAACAGCTTGCCGAAATGGAAGCGGTGTTTGGCGAAATGAAAGGACTGGAGCAAGGCAAGCTCACGCTTTCGGTAGTCAATACCGCCAACTATTTCACCCCGAAATTGCTCGCCAGATTTTGCCGGCGCCATCCCAACATCAATGTGATCCTGCAAGTCGCCAACCGCGATGCAGTGCTAAAACAACTCGCCGATAACAGCACCGACTTGGCCATACTGGGACAGCCTCCCGATGGCCTTGACATCAGCGCGGAGTCATTCCTGGACAACCCTCTGGTGGTGATCGCCGCGCCCGACCATCCGCTCGCCAAACTCAAGCGCGTCAAATTCGCCCGGCTCGCAGAGGAAACCTTTTTGTCGCGGGAACCCGGTTCCGGCACCCGCAGTGCGATGGAGCGCGTGTTCGCGCAACACAAGATACAGCCGCATATCAGCATGGAAATGGAAACCAATGAAGCCATCAAGCAAGCGGTTCAGGCCGGCATGGGACTGGGCATCCTGTCGCTGCACAGCATTGAACTGGAACTGGAAACAAAACGGCTCGCGATGCTCAACGTGGAGCATTTCCCGCTGCTGCGCCACTGGTATGTCGCTCATCGGAGCAACAAACGGCTTTCCAGCGCGGCCCTGGCATTCAAGGAATTTTTGCTGCATGAATCGAAAGGAATAATCGCAGCGAGCTGAATCGTCTTATTTGATAATCGTTATAGGCGATGGCAAGTTATACATAATTCACTGCCTGTATTGGCGACACGCAAATAAGAATCTGTGGGGGTGCCGCCCGGCGAATGTGGACTTCCATGCTCTCTGTGGCATGATGCACATTCAACCGTCACAGCACCTTTCGTGCCGAACAAAACAACTTCATCGCTATCCGGCTGACCGTTGCCGTTCCTGTCAAAGAATGCAACAACGCCATTCCAGCTGTCCGGAATTTGGAAGTTCGGGTCAGCCTGCGCCGCCAGAGGATACTTGACACCGACCGGATGATGAGACCCGGGGTTGGCATAGATAGCGCTGAAGTCCTTGGCTCCCATAGCTCCATTGGTGGCATGGCAGGAACGGCAATCGTCACTTTGTGCATGCCTATTCTGTTGCGCATACCACATATGCGGCGTATTCCAATATTGCGCCGCATCCATATCTTGCGGTGCGGGAGTATATTGGGTTGAATTCACGCTTTGCGGCACAGGCACATTTTGTACAATATTCTTCTGCATGCATCCCTGGATAGTTAATGCAAGCAGCGTTATAGCGAAAGGCGCTGGCAGGAATCTTTTTGAAGCATCAATCAGTTTGGGCATCATCAGCCCCCCAAAATCAAGAGTTAGAAAATCGACAACGCTTGCACTATACCCTTACAAAATCTGCACTGCTTCTGCGAACGGCAGGCGCGGATTTCGCGGGAACAATTTTGCGTGGTCACCATAACCGAGGTTGATTAGGAAATTGGACTTGATCTTTCCGTCGGGGAAAAACTCCTTGTCCAATTTTGCGTTGTCAAAGCCGGACATCGGCCCGGCGTCCAGTCCCAGCGCGCGCGCGGCGAGAATCAGATAGGCGCCCTGCAGCGTGCCGTTGCGGAACGCCGTGGTGTCGATCAAGGCCTGATTGCCGGCGAACCACGAACGCGCGTCGGCTTGCGGGAACAGCTTCGGCAGCTTCTCGTAAAATTCCGTATCGTGCGCGATGATCGCGGTGACCGGCGCGGTGCGGGTCTTGTCCACATTGCCCGGCGCCATGGCCGGCAGCAAGCGCTGCTTCGCTGACGCGCTGCGCACGAACACGATGCGCGCCGGACTGCAATTGGCGCTGGTCGGCGCCCATTTCATCAAGTCGTATATCTGCTGCAGCAATGCATCGCTGACAGGTTTGTCCAGCCAAACGTTGTGGGTGCGCGCCTCGCGGAAGATGATATCAAGACTGCGATCGTCGAGTTGCATGGTTTTACTCCTAGATTGATTTAAACTAGTCTACTCCTCTCGCTAACCATCGTCCAAAAAGGAATGACCCGATAGAAATGGTCCAAAAAATAAAGGTAAAGCACAATCCTTTGGTTGTCGCAGCAGTCTATAAATTCGTGAAGCTGGCCGATTGCGCGGCGTTGCGTGTACCGTTGCTGGCGCAGTGCGATGCGCTGGGCATCAACGGCACGCTGCTGCTCGCGGAAGAGGGCATCAACGGCACGATCGCCGGCACGCGTTCCGGCATTGATAATATTTTGGCATATCTGCGCAGCGACCCGCGTTTGGCGGATCTGGAACACAAGGAATCCGCCGCCGACCTTCCGCCGTTCTCCCGCATGAAGGTCAAGCTGAAAAAAGAGATCGTCACGATGGGCGTGCCGGGCATCGACCCCACCGAGTTGGCCGGCCAGTACGTCAAGCCGGAAGACTGGAACGCGCTGATCAGCGATCCCGATGTGCTGCTGATAGACACGCGCAACGATTACGAAGTGGATGTGGGCACGTTCAAGGGCGCGGTCGACCCGCGCATCACCACCTTCCGCGAATTCCCCGAGTACGTCAAAAACAATTTCGATCCGGAAAAACAGCCGCGCGTCGCGATGTTCTGCACCGGCGGCATACGCTGCGAAAAAGCCTCGGCCTACATGCTGCAGCAGGGATTTTCCGAGGTCTATCACCTGCAGGGCGGGATACTCAAATATCTGGAAAACGTTCCGGCGGAACAGAGCCTGTGGCAAGGCGAGTGCTTCGTGTTCGACCAGCGCGTCGCGGTGGGGCAAGGCCTGGCGCCGGGGCACTACGAACTGTGCTACGGCTGCTCGCGCCCAATCACCGCGGAAGAAAAAGCCTCGCCCGAATATCAGGCGGGAGTTTCATGCCCGCATTGTTTTGATGCCCTCACGCCAGAAAAACGCGCCGCCGCGCTGGAGCGGCAGAAGCAGGTTGAGTTGGCCAAGCAGCGTGGTGAAGCGCACATAGGCAAACGGGGTAAAAAAGCAGCGAAGGTTGTTTAGGTGATAAACACTAGGGTGGAAGCACCCGCAATAGCGTTCCGCCCTGTGCGCCTTAGGTGGGTTGGTGTAATATATTGCCATCAATCCTGACGAACGGAGACATAAATGACCACAACGCTGGAAATCCGCCCGGAACTGCAAGCCCGACTGGACAGCCTCGTAATGGAAACGCACCGTAGCGAATCGGAACTGGTTAATGAAGCACTGGAATCCTACCTGCAACGCACCCAGCTTTATATCACCCGATTGAAACAGCGCGTCGCCGAGGCAGACGCCGGACAATTCGTCACGGACGAAGAGATGGAGAAATTCTTCCTCACACACAGCGAACCGGACTGATGCGCCTGCGCTACCTCACCAGCGCCTACCACGACCTGAGCCTCATCTACGAATACATCGCCCGCGAAAATCCTGCTGCGGCACGCCGCGTCATCACAGCAATACGCAGAGAAGCACAAATATTCACAGAACATCCGCACATCGGCAAACCGGGGCAAGTTGAAGGAACCCGCGAACAAGTGCATGCGCGCTACCCATACATCATCGCTTACCGCGTGAAGAACAACGAGATACAGATACTCGGCATTGTCCACAGCTCACGCAAATGGCCGGAGGATTTTTGAGAACGGTAAACTTCCGCGTGGGCACGTTGTGCCCACCCTACCCGGCTTTCTTGGCAAGACAAGACAACGAAGTTGCGGCGTAGACTTACCTTTAGGTTAGTCGGAGCCAAAAATAACTTGCTGCCGGGCAGCGTGGTTGTCGGGGCTTCAGCCCCTTACAACCACGGCATACCCTTTACGGGTGCAACCCCCGGCGGTTCTTGCATTTAGCCTTTCGCGGGTTACTTCTTTCTTCCTAACACGTCCCACCCCCAAACCGAGGCTATAAGCAAAAAAGTAATTAGCATACTTTGATTTAGTCGCTTCTCTTGTCCAGGCTCAAATTCACCTGTTATGTATCCATAGCCTGCCCACAAACAGATCAGGATTATCGTTATTAAAAAGTTTCTGTTTGAATTACTCCTCGCTTTTTTGTAATTTTCCCCTATCGCTTCTTCGGGAATAGGTTCAGGAATAGCAGCGCCACGTTTTTCAAGAATTGCGCGTGCAATTACAACAGCTCCTTCAGTAAGATGGTTGTACTTAAGCGAATTTTGTAATTTGCTTGTCGGCTTTTCTTGAAGATTTTTTTCGAGGTCAGTCATGTTGAACTCTATCAGTAACTTTAGCAGTGAATGCCACTTGTAACTGCTCTGGCGTAAGGTGCCAGAGCATGACGCTCTCGCCAACTATAATCCCCCTACTTTTTTGAGAAGAAATTCGTCGCGCATATTTGACGAGCGCCCCGTTGCTAGTTCTAAGCGTATGGATGGTGATGTTTTCGTTATGCATGATTCATGCTCCTTGAAGTTAAGTGTAAACCCACCAATTGGGTCACGAAGCTATCGTAGCCGTATTCATCCAGAGTAAGTGAATTCCTAACGTAAAGCTAATCTGCGCTGCGCGGCTTTATCGCGCAGCGTCTAGCGACCGAAGGGAGCACGGTTGAGCGCCATGTTAGGCTGCGGCAATTAGTGACCATATTAGCCAAACGGTGAGTATGAAATAGGTGGAGCCGAACACAATGAGATTGACTATCGGATTAAACAGGAACGATTCAACGAGACCTCTATGCCGAGAGATCAAAATGTCAATTCCTTGAAAAGCAACCCAAGTAGCGATTGGCAGAACTATGAGTCCCTTGAAACCCAATAGGGCATAGCCATTGGCGACGCCCGAAATGATCGCAAAATAGAGATATAGATAGGCAAACAAAGCGATGCCTTGATGCCGCATAAGAATCAGAGGCCGCATCGTCTCCAGCCCTTTGTCCATCTCGACTACCCCTGCACCGCCTCTCCAGGCTAATGCACCAACAACTACAACGACGATCAATAGAAGGCTCAATCGCTTCCTCCTCGTGCCTAACGTAATTTAGGAGTAGCGCACACCACATCCGCATTCTGCGCCCGATGCCGCAATGCATGATCCATCAGCACCAGCGCCAGCATCGCCTCGGCGATCGGTGTTGCGCGGATGCCGACGCAGGGGTCGTGGCGGCCGTGCGTTTCCACCATCACCGGTTCGCCTTGCAAATTGATCGAGCGGCGCGGGATGCGGATGCTGGAGGTGGGCTTGACCGCGAGATGCGCGACGATGTGCTGTCCGGTGGAAATGCCGCCGAGTATGCCGCCGGCGTTGTTGGACAGGAATCCCTGCGGGGTCATCTCGTCGCCGTGTTCGCTGCCATGTTGCGTCACACTGCCGAAGCCCGCGCCGATCTCGACACCCTTCACCGCGTTGATGCTCATCAGCGCGTAGGCGATCTCGGCATCGAGTCGGTCATATACCGGCTCGCCCCAGCCCACCGGCACGTTCTCGGCCACCACGGTGAGCTTCGCGCCGATGGAGTCGCCGGACTTGCGCAACGCATCCATGTAGTCTTCCAGCGCCGGCACCACACTGGCATCCGGCGCAAAGAACGGATTGTCGTTGACCACATCCCAGCTCTTGAACGGGATCTCGATCTCGCCAATCTGCGTCAAGTGGCCGCGCACCACCACGCCGTAGCGTTCGTTCAGCCATTTCCTGGCAATCGCACCGGCCGCGACGCGCACCGCGGTCTCGCGCGCCGAGGCGCGTCCCGCGCCGCGATGATCGCGTATGCCGTATTTCTGCAAGTAAGTATAGTCGGCGTGGCCGGGGCGGAAGGTATTGGCGATGTTGCCATAATCCTTGCTGCGCTGGTCTTCGTTTCGGATCAGCAGTGCGATCGGCGTGCCGGTGGTCTTGCCTTCGAACACGCCGGACAGGATCTCGACCGTGTCTGATTCGCGCCGCTGAGTGACATGGCGCGAGGTGCCGGGCTTGCGCCGGTCCAGATCATGCTGGATATCGGCTTCGCACAAGGCCAGTCCCGGCGGACAGCCGTCCACCACGCAGCCGAGCGCCGGGCCGTGCGATTCGCCGAACGATGTCACCGTGAACAAAGTGCCGAGTGTGTTTCCAGACATAACACAATCCCTTATAAACAATAGCTCTCGCCAAAACAATGATACACAGTTTAACATAGCAGCCCGTACTCATTGATAAGCGAGCATCCCAATGAAAGCCGTTTTGATGACCACCGCAGGCGGACCTGACGTACTGGCGCAGTACGACGTCGAGAAACCCGAACTGCCCTCGCCGCACCATGTGCGCGTGAAGCTCTCCGCTGCGGCCGTCAATCCGCTGGATGCCAAACTGCGCGCCAAACCGATTTACCACCCAGACAAGTTGCCCGCGATACTCGGCTGCGATGGCGCGGGCATCGTCGAGAAAACAGGCAGCGCCGTGACGCGCTTCAAAGCCGGCGATGAGGTGTTTTTCAACAATGGCGGCATCGGGGACGAGCCGGGCTGTTATGCCGAATTCACCACGCTGCATGAAGAGTACTGCGCTGCCAAGCCTGCCAATCTTGGCCTGCAGGACAGCGCCGCGCTGCCGCTGGTGTTGATCACGGCGTGGGAAGCACTGATCGAGCGCGCCAATCTGCAAGCCGGGCAGACTTTATTGATTCATGGCGGAACCGGCGGCGTGGGTCATATTGCCTTGCAGCTTGCCAACCTTCTCGGCGCGCGCGTGGCCGTCACGGTCAGCGACGACAAAAAGGAAGGGCTGGCACAAGGTCTCGAAGCGGAAAAGATCATCCGCTACAAGGAGATGGATTTCGTGGTGGACACGGTGGATTGGACAGGCGGCAAGGGTGTGGACGTGGTGCTCGACACGGTAGGCGGAGATACGTTTTTGCGCTCATTCGAAGCGGCGCGCATCGGCGGAAAAGTGGTCACGTTGCTCTCCACCCCGTTATCGCTGGACGACACGCAATTGGCGCGGCTGCGCAACCTGTCGATATGTTACGAGATGATGCTCACGCCGCAGGTGATGAAGCAGCACGACGAACGCATACGTCAGCGCAAGATACTCGAACAAGGCGCCAAGCTCGTCGAAGCCGGCAAGCTCGGCGTGCTGGTCTCTTATGCGCTGCCGCTGAAGGATGCCGCCGAAGCGCATCGCCTGGTCGAAAAAGGCAGCGTGTTGGGAAAAATCATTCTGACGATGACCGACACGATGACACCATAAGCAATCCACCGAACTGCGCAGCTTATTCCGCCTGGTTGCGCATGTGCTCCGCCAGCTTGGCGAATGCGGCGAATAGCTTCCGGCGCAACGCCGCATCTTCCACCATTTCATCTAACGCCTGATTCATGCACAGCAGCCACTCGCCACGCTCGGCTGCGCCGATGCTGAACGGCAGATGGGGCCGCGCCGTTTCTTTAGTTGAAGGCCGCCGATTTTACCCTACCCCCAGCGGAAACCTCGCCAGCACCCGATAATTCGACTGCCCGTCCTGTTGCGCGGATTGCACCAGCGCGAAATCCTTGATCTGCCAGTGCACCGGATGCATGTCGGGCAACGGCGCATCGTACCAGTGGGCGTTGCGCAACAGTGTGACGTGCGGTTTATATTCGCGCTGATCGAATTTGAAACCATGCGCCGCCAGGCCTTGTTCCAGCACGCCGACCAGTTGCGCCAGATGCTGCGGAACATGGCCGGGCGCGGCGTACACGATGTGGTTATGTTCCCAGTATCGGGCCGCATCGAAACACAACTCGAAGATTTTCCCGCGCGCCTCCCGCGCCGCCAATTGCAATGCCTCAAGCCTGGACTGCTCGATATTGCCGATGAATACCAGCGTGTTATGCAGCGTCTCGCCGCGCATGGCGCGCCCGCCGCACAGATGTTTCAGCGGTTTCTGCCAGGCAGCAAGATGTTCGCGCTCTGCGGCGGACGGCCACAGCGCGAAGAACACCTTTGCATTCGAGTTGCCGGATGGATGGCTCATGGCCGGCATTTTATCCGCATCTTCAAGATGGTCGAGTACCTCACTGCATTCAGGTAAAATGCGCGTCTTGCCGAGCCAGAGAACGCCCAGAGAAAGTCATGACCGCACGTTTACGCGAAATCCCCTATAACTACACCTCATTTTCCGACCGCGAGATCGTGTTGCGCATACTCGGCGGCGAGGCGTGGGACATCATCAACACGCTGCGCGAAGAACGCCGCACCGGGCGTTCCGCGCAAATGCTGTATGAAGTGCTTGGCGATATCTGGGTGGTAACCCGCAACCCGTACCTGCAGGATGACCTGCTGGGCAATCGCAAAAGGCGCGCGGCGTTGGTCGGCGCGTTGCACCACCGGCTGAATGCGATCGATCAACGCCGACAGGATAATGAGGTCGTCAAACGCTTGCTTGAACTGGCCAGATCGGCGGTCGATCAATTCGCGAATGAATTCGAGCAGACCTTGCAATTGCGCAAACGTGCACTGCGCGTGTTGAGCCGCATCACGCGCCGCGACAACATCCAGTTCGACGGCCTGGCGCGCGTCTCTCATGTCACGGACGCGACCGACTGGCGGGTGGAATATCCGTTCGTGGTGCTGAATCCCGATACCGAGGAAGAAATCGCCGCACTGGTGCGCGCCTGCATTGCACTCAAGCTGACCATCATCCCGCGCGGCGGCGGCACCGGCTACACCGGCGGAGCAGTGCCGCTGGACAAGTTTTCGGCGGTGATCAACACCGAAAAACTCGATGCTCTGTCGGCGGTGGAGCATCTTGTCCTGCCCGGCCTGAGCGAGCCGTATGCCACCATTCATTGCGGTGCAGGCGTGGTCACACGCCGCGTGATGGAAGCCGCGGACAACAGCAATCTGGTGTTCGCGGTAGACCCGACGTCGGCGGACGCCTCATGCATAGGCGGCAATGTGGCGATGAACGCGGGCGGCAAGAAGGCCGTGCTGTGGGGCACCGCGCTGGACAACCTGGCATCATGGCGCATGGTCACGCCGGACGGTTTTTGGATGAACGTCGAGCGGCTTGATCACAACCTCGGCAAGATACATGATGCGGCGAATGCAACTTTCCGCATCATCCGTTTCGAAGCGGATGGCAAGACCGCGCACGGATCACCTGAAATCCTGACCATACCCGGCCGCGCATTCCGCAAGGCCGGACTGGGCAAGGACGTCACCGACAAATTCCTGTCCGGCCTCCCCGGCATCCAGAAGGAAGGCTGCGACGGCATCATCACTTCGGCGCGCTTCATACTGCATCGCGCGCACGCTCACACGCGCACCGTGTGCCTGGAATTCTTCGGCCAGGTAAGTGTGGCCGTGCCCGCGATAGTGGAAATAAAATCCTATATGGATGCGCATCCCAATGCGCTGCTTGCGGGGCTGGAGCATTTGGACGAGCGGTATCTCAAGGCTGTGGGTTATGCCACCAAATCCAAGCGCGGCACGCGCCCGAAGATGGTGCTGGTCGCGGACGTGGTGAGCGACGACGCGGACGCGGCGGCGCTGGCCGCTTCGGAAATGGTGCGCCTCGCCAATCTGCGCAGCGGCGAGGGCTTTATCGCCGTGTCCGCCGAGGCGCGCAAGAAATTCTGGCTGGACCGCGCGCGCACCGCCGCGATCGCGAAGCATACCAACGCGTTCAAGATCAACGAGGACGTGGTGATCCCGCTGCCGCGCATGGGCAACTACTGTGACGGCGTGGAGCGCATCAACATCGAGTTGTCGCTGCACAACAAGCTCAAACTGCTGGATGCGCTGGATGAATTTTTCGCCGGCGAACTGCCGCTGTATTACCAGGACGACAAGCAACTCGGCGATACCGAATTGCTGGGCAATCGCACGCAAGAAACAAAGCAGCTTCTGGCTGATGTGCGGAAGCGCTGGCAGTGGTTGAACGATAATCTGGATGCGCCATTGAGCGCCTGCCCGTTCGCCTTTCTCCCGCAGGCGGGAGAAGTGCTGGGGGAGAGGGTCTTCGATGCAGTGCAAAACCACTCAATCCGCGCCTCTTGGAAGCTCGAACTGCGCGAGCCATTGCGCCACATCTTCAGCGGCAGCACTTATCAGCCCATTCTCGAGCAGTGCAATGCGCTCCATCAGGGCGTGCTGAAGAGCCGCGTGTTCATCGCGCTGCACATGCACGCGGGGGATGGCAACGTGCATACCAACATACCGGTCAACTCCGACGATTACCTGATGCTGCAGCAAGCCTATGCTGCGGTCGACCGCATCATGCGGCTGGCGAAAGATCTGGGCGGGGTGATCTCGGGCGAGCACGGCATCGGCATCACCAAGTTCGATTTTCTCGAGGCCGATGAAATCGCAGCGTTCACTGACTACAAGCGGCGAATCGACCCGGAAGGCCGCTTCAACAAAGGCAAGCTGCTCACAGGCGGTAATCTGGAGCGCGCCTACACACCCAGCTTCAACCTGATGGAACTGGAGAGCCTGATCTTGGAGAAAAGCGAGCTGGGCGAGATCTCCGATTCGATCAAGGACTGCCTGCGTTGCGGCAAGTGCAAACCGGTGTGCAGCACGCATGTGCCGCGAGCCAATCTGCTCTACTCCCCGCGCAACAAGATCCTCGCCACTTCGCTGCTGATCGAGGCCTTCCTGTACGAGGAACAGACGCGGCGCGGCGTTTCGATCCGGCACTTCGACGAATTCGGCGATGTCGCCGATCATTGCACGGTGTGCCACAAGTGCCTGAACCCCTGCCCGGTGGACATCGACTTCGGCGATGTATCAATCTCGATGCGCAACTTCCTGCGCAAGCAGGGCAAGAAAAAATTCAGCCCGATCACCGCGACTTCGATGCTGTTCCTCAACGCCACCGATCCGGCCACCATCAAGCTGGTGCGCAAGGTGATGATAGAGTGGGGATACCGTGCGCAGCGCATCGGCTATCAAATAGCCAGGCGTCTCGGCCTGCTGAAAGGCCAGACTGCACGACCACCTGCCACGGTAGGCGGCGCCCCGTTGAAATCCCAGGTGATCCACTTCATCAACAAGCCGATGCCGGGCAATCTGCCGAAGAAGACTTCGCGCGCGCTGCTGGACATTGAGGACAACAGCGTCGTGCCCATCATTCGCAACCCGCATAAAGCCGGCGAGGATAGCGAAGCGGTGTTCTACTTCCCCGGTTGCGGCTCGGAACGCCTGTTCGGGCAGGTCGGGTTGGCGACACAGGCGATGCTGTATGAGACCGGCGCGATCACCGTGCTGCCGCCGGGCTACTTGTGCTGCGGCTATCCGCAGAACGCTTCCGGGCAAACCGACAAAGCCACCCGGATCACCACCGATAATCGCGTGCTGTTTCATCGCGTCGCGAACACACTGAACTATCTCGATATCAAGACGGTGATCGTGTCATGCGGGACCTGCATGGATCAGTTGCAGAAATACCAGTTCGACAGGATCTTTCCCGGTTGCCGGTTGCTCGACATCCACGAATACCTGTTAGAGAAAAATATCAAGATACAAGGTGCAAGCGGCATTCGCTATATGTACCACGACCCGTGCCACTCGCCGATGAAGACCTATCAGCCACAACAGGTGGTGAACACCTTGATGGGTACTGATGTAGCTCTGAATGAACGCTGCTGCGGCGAAGCGGGCACCTTCGGCGTGACCCTGCCGCATATCGCGACGCAGGTGCGCTTCCGCAAGGAAGAGGAGATACGCAAGGGTGCGGGCGCATTGCGTGCCGATGGTTTCGATGGCGAGATCAAGATACTGACTTCCTGTCCGTCCTGCCAGCAGGGACTGTCGCGCTACAACGACGACAGCGGCACCACGGCGGATTATATCGTCGTGGAAATGGCCAAACACCTGCTCGGGGAGAACTGGTTGCAGGACTATGTCGCCAAGGCGAATAACGGCGGCATCGAGCGGGTACTGTTGTGAGGCTGTTCGATGTATTGCTCTTGCCGGATGAAAGATGAGACGTGAAAAGTAACCCGGTTTGTGAGCTGTGCGATCAGGTTGGCGGCGCATTGCTCTGGCAGGATGACCGTTGCCGGGCAGTGCTGGTTGAGGATGCCGACTATCCCGGTTTCTGCCGCGTGATCTGGCAGCAGCACGTCAAGGAAATGACCGATCTTTCCGCTGCCGAAAGAGCGCATCTGATGGCAACCGTATTCGCCGTCGAAGCGGCGATACGCGAAGTGATGGGGCCGGATAAAATAAATCTCGCCAGCCTCGGCAACCTTACCCCGCACCTGCATTGGCATGTCATCCCGCGCTACTTGCACGACAAGCATTTCCCGCAACCGGTCTGGGGCACGGCACAGCGCGAAGGGACATCCTCACTGCCGCCCGGCTGGCAAAAGCGGCTGATCGAGAGTGTGCGTTCCAGACTCCCTGACGGAACATGCTGACCCTGCCACTCGAACCGACCGACGACCGCGCCGATCCGCTGTTCAAGGATGCCGCCGGTTGCGCGGCATGGCTGAAACAGCTGCAACTGACCAACCTGCAACGGGCGCACAGCCTGCTGCTCACCCAGCTGAGCGAACTCAACCGCTACCCGATGCGCGGCCTGGAACGGCTGAACACGCTGGAACAGCTGCGCGAAACCATCGACCATGTGCAAAATGATCATGCCAAAAAACTCGTTGCCAAACCGTTGCCGCTGAATGAAAGCGAGTTGCTGGTGTTCTTTGCCATCGTGCAACTTTGGCAGGCGGTGGTGTCGGGTTATCAGCGTTGCCTGCAGGCGTATACAGCCGGAGATAGCCAGTTAGCTCAGCACGGTGCTCTGTTGTGCCAGCGCTGCCTGCTTTATTGCGGACGGACGATCTTTGAACACCTGCGCACCGGCTACGAATTCGACGCAAAACTCTGGCAGCAATTGCACAATTTGTATGCGTTTGCCGAAAAAAAAGGGCTGCAACTGCAAGAGGTACCCGACTTGTTGAATGGCCAGCAAGCGCGCGGCAGTTGCCGGGGCATTTACATCAAAACACTGCTTGCCTGCTATGCGCGCCCCGCGGAACTATCCCGCTCACAACTGCAACGGCTGGAATACTGGCTGGCGCAATGGAGCAGCGCATTGTCTCTGGATCACGGCTACACCACAAGCAAAGGCGATGCTCAGCCTCTCGCGCTGGATCTCGGCAGCACGCACGGACTGCGGCCGGTCAAAACGGTTACGCATAGCGAAAACATGCGCTATCTGGCGATGGTGCCTCTGAGCAAATTGCTGCGCGTCAAGACCATACTGCTGCAACAAGGCAAAACCCCGCAGCAGCTGGAACTGGGCGACTACAGTCGTGATGATTGCATCGGGTTACTCACTTATCTGCATCAGTGCTGGTGCGAAAACCGCAACACGCGTATTGAAGAGCGGAACCCGGTTTCGAAAACATGTGCGGCTTTGCTTTAAACCGGAAAACATCCATGCACATCTGTCCGGCAAATCATCCGATAATGAGCATAAGGACATGGGGATTCCGGTTGAAACATGGCTTGTTCAAAACGAGAGCCTCATGGGAGCGCAACTCATATGCGAAGACACTACAGATGAAAGGCTGCGCCACAACCAGCTGGTTGGCTTGCGTTTCGACGATGCCGGGATTTTCATACTGGGAGCTACAGCATGGGCAAACGTGACACGCACAGGAAAATTGCATATTGGTGTGCGTTATCTGCCGGGAACTGCCATTGCGGTCGGGTTTCACGCAACCGATGTTGACTTGCCTGTATCCGGAAACACTATCCCTGCATTTTTATTGCAAGCCGTGCCTGCGCTTAACATACCGCCCAGCCTGATCATTCCCCGCGACCGGTTCAAGCCCGGGCGCGAGATCGCTATCCGGCATCATAACGGCGAAATGCAGAATACCAGATTGGGTTTCAGCGTGGAGCGGGGAATCGATTACGAGCGCGTCAGCTTCACGTTAGTTTGATACTCGCGTAGCGATCGCTTGCCCCTTCCCCCGCAAGCGGGGGAAGGTTGGGATGAGGGAAACGGGCTTGGTGAGTTTTATCACTATGGGTGGCATCTTTGCCGTGCCCGTTAGTTTAGTACTCGCTTGATTGGAAACACCAGCGCAAAGGTACTGCCCTTCCCTTCCTCACTCGAAATTTCCAGCTTGGCCTGATGACGCATCGCGATATGCTTGACGATCGCAAGACCCAAACCTGTCCCTCCCGTTTCGCGCGAGCGGCTGCGATCCACGCGGTAGAAACGTTCGGTCAGGCGTGGAATGTGCTGAGCGGCGATGCCAATACCGCTGTCTTGCACCGAGAACACCAGCTGGCCGTCTCGCTCGAACCAGCGCAACAAGATTGTGCCACCCTCGGTGGTATAGCGGATCGCGTTGCTGAGCAGGTTGCCGAACGCGCTATGCAGTTCATCACGGTTGCCGAGCAAATTGGCTGCACATGCAATCTCCAGACTCAACGTGTGATGTCCACCGCTCAGTAATTTCCCGTCTTGATAAACTTCATTGAGCAACCTTTTAATTTCCACCGTTTCTTCGCGCAAAGGACTTTGTTCGTTTTCCAGCCGCGACAGGGTCAACAGATCCGCCACCAGGTTGTCCATTCGCCGTGTTTGTTCGGCCATCAGGTGCAAAGCACGACGCGAGCTGTCCTTGTTGAGGTCAGGCATATCCTGCATGTTTTCGACAAACCCGCTCACCACTGTCAGCGGTGTGCGCATTTCATGCGACACATTGGCGACAAAATCCCGGCGCATGGCTTCGACCCGCTCGAATTGAGTGATATCGCGAATGATCAATAATCGTTTATCACCGCCGTAAGGGATGAGCTTGATGGACAGAACCATATCGTCATGGCGCGCAGGACGCATGATCAATGGTTCGTTGAAATTGGACTCATGCAGATATTCGACGAATTCCGGCTGGCGCACCAGGTAGGTGATGTCCTGCATGATGTCCCGTTCAGGATCGAGGTTGAAAAGCTGTTGAGCAAGCAGATTGCACCACTCGATGCGATTCGCCATATTCAGGATCGCCACTCCTTCCGGCAGCGCGGCGGTAGCCTGTTCGATGTGATGCAATTCGGCAGCCAGTTCCTGTTTGGTCTGGTTATGCTGCTTGACCATTTTATATAGCTGCGAAAAAACCTCATCCCAGATTCCGCCCGCTTCAGGAATGGTTTCGATGCGCGCATCATTCAACCATTGCCCAAGCCTGTAAAGCTGACGCGCGCGGTATGCCATCACGATCAGCAAAACGATCAGCATGAACGATAACGCGATGGTGGCCGAAAATATGCCCCATATCAACAACGCCGCCAAGGCGCTTAACACCACGGGCAGGCTTACCCGGAACCAGAAATCTCGCAAAATCTTCCTTAGCTATTTGAAAAACGATAACCGCTGCCGCGCACGGTTTGAATCACATTATCCATTTCGACCGGCTCCAGCGCGGCGCGCAGCCGGCGGATATGCACATCCACCGTGCGTTCCTCGACGAACACTTGCGTGCCCCATACCTGGTCGAGCAATTGCGTGCGGCTATACACGCGTTCAGCGTGGGTCATGAAAAAATGCAACAGGCGAAACTCCGTCGGACCAAGTTCTATACCCTTGCCGTTTGCGGTCACGCGATGCGTGGTCGGCGACAACTCCAGCCCGCCTGCCGCCACCGTCTCATCCGGCATAGCCGGAATATGGCGGCGCAGCACCGCGCGTATCCGCGCCATCAATTCGCGCGGCGAAAACGGCTTGGTGATGTAATCATCCGCTCCGGATTCCAATCCCAATATCTTGTCGCGCTCTTCTCCGCGAGCGGTCAGCATGATGATCGGGATGTCTTTTGTTCGCACATCCGCGCGAAACTGTTTTGCCAGGATCACGCCACTGGTATTCGGCAACATCCAGTCCAGCAAGATCAAATCCGGCGAATTGCTGCGTATCTGCTGCCAAGCGCCATCCGCGTCTTCAGCGCGCAACGCATGAAAGCCCGCCTGCATCACATTGAACGCCAGCAACTCCTGAATCGCCGGCTCATCTTCCACAATCAAAATCTTCGCATTCATCATTTATCCCTCTTCTTCATATCCCGCAATTGATCCCGGATTGCGAGAATATGAACAAATTATGACAGGAAGATGACACGCGTTATGTCTGTGTATGAGATGGATGATGGTGCGGCTGCTCCGCCACATGCCCGGTATGGCTTGCGGCAAGGTGATGAAGGTGGGCGTGCTCGGGTTCTTCCGGCAGTTGTCCGCCGACCATGTTAGGCAATAGCGAACCGGCTATCATCCCGAATGCACTTGCAAAGAGGCCGGCAAACTGCGCCGGGATAAATGGATCATCTGATCCGAAAACAAGAATGGCGAGCCATACAGACAGACCGCAGAAGATCGCCGTCAACGCGCCCTGGGTGGTGGAACGTTTCCAGAAGATACCGGCAAGCAGCGGGATGAAGGCCATGACCAGCGTGATCTGGTAGGCGTTCTCGACCATCTTGAAGATGCTGGCCTTGGAGTTCATCGCGTAAAGGGTGACCAGTATCGTGAATACCACCGTCACGCCGCGCATCGCGTGCAGCATCTTGCGGTCGGACAGTTTATGTCCGAGCATAGGCTTGAGGATGTTTTCGGTGAAGGTGACCGAGGGGGCCAGCAGCGTCGCCGAGGCGCAGCTCTTGATCGCAGAAAGCAGCGCGCCGAAGAACATCACCTGCGCGAACAACGGCGCATGTTGCATCACCAAAGTGGGCAGGATCAACTGCGGGTCGGTATCGATCAGATCGCCCACCATCTTCGGATCGATCATCGTAGCCGAATAAGCCAGGAACATCGGCACGAAGGCGAACACGAAATACAGGCTGCCGCCGAACACCGCTCCCCAGATGGCGATGTTCTCGGTCTTGGATGACTGCACCCGCTGGAATACGTCCTGCTGCGGGATCGAGCCGAACATCATGGTCATCCACGCGGCAGCGAAGGCGATGATCTCCTTCAGGTCTAGCGCCGGCCAGAAGTCGAATTTGCCCGCCTGCGCCGCATGTTCGACCACCACGCCCACGCCGCCAACCATGTTGCTTACCGAACCGCCGATATACAGCATTCCGATGACGATGATGATCATCTGCAGGAAGTCGGTGATGGCCACCGCCCACATGCCGCCGAAAAAGGTGTAGATCAGGATGGTGCCGGAGCCTATCCACATCCCGGCAAGCTTGCTGATCTCCCCCTCGGATACCACGTTGAACACCAGACCTAGCGCCGTGATCTGTGCGCCGACCCAGCCGAGGTAGGAAATCACGATGGCGATGGTGGTCAGCACCTCGACACTGCGGCCGAATTTTTTCTTGTAGAAATCGCCTATGGTCAGCAGGTTCATGCGGTACAACGGCGCGGCGAAGAACAGCCCGACCAGGATCAGGCACATCGAAGCGCCGAACGGATCGGCCACCACGCCATGCAAGCCCTCCTTCAGGAAGGTTGCGGGAATGCCCAGCACCGTTTCCGAGCCGAACCAGGTGGCGAACACGGTCGCCGTGACCATATAGAAAGGCAGGCCGCGCCCGGCAATGGCAAAGTCCCGGGTGTTATGCACGCGGGTAGCGGCGTAAAGACCGATCCCGACAGAAATGATCCAGTAGGCGATGACAAACCACAGCAGCATGCGATATTCCCTTGCGAGACAATGACAAAATGGCTGAAATTGTATCAGCCCTTGCCGTCAAGAACACAAAAAAGCCACCTCTTAAAGGTGGCTCTTTGACACAAACGCAAACCGGTTACAGTTCTTTGGCGTGTGTAGCCAGATATTTTGCCACACCTTCCGTCGACGCATTCATGCCGGCCTTGCCCTTGCTCCAGCCTGCCGGGCAGACTTCACCGTGTTCTTCGGTGAATTGCAGTGCGTCCACCATGCGCAACATTTCGTCGATGTTGCGGCCCAGCGGCAGATCGTTCACCACCTGATGGCGCACCACACCGGCGCGGTCTATCAGGAAAGAGCCGCGGTAAGCCACACCTCCGTCTGCCTCCACATCGTAGGCCTTGCAGATTTCGTGTTTGACATCGGCGACCATCGGATAACGAACCTGGCCTATGCCGCCATTGTTGATCGGCGTGTTCTTCCATGCGAAATGGGAAAATTGCGAGTCGATGGAAACGCCGATGACTTCAACGTTGCGCTTCTTGAACTCGTCCAGCCGGTGATCGAAAGCGATCAGCTCGGAGGGACAGACAAAAGTGAAATCCAGCGGCCAGAAAAACACCACGGCGTATTTGCCGGAGGTGTATTTTTTCAGATTAAAGGTTTCGTTGAACTCGTTGTTGCCCATCACGGCAACAGCGTTGAAATCAGGGGCGGCTTTGCCGACGAGTACAGCCATGTGTTTCTCCTTCAGTGTTAATTATTTTTGAGCTGCGCAATTTAGACTTTTGCCACCGCCGAGTCAACCATCTGCCGGTTGTGGGTTTTGATTTGCATCGGATGAGCAGGATTGTTCAGCCTAAGTCCCGGCAAATTAAGTGCAGCCCCGAAGCAAACCGATCGAGAGCAATCCGTCAGTGTGAACGCGCCCTTTGCCTGCTGATGATTTCGACGACCATGTGCATGGCCACCGCACAAGCGATATACAGCAGTGCCATTGAAACATACGAAACATAATACTGGGCAACACGCGATGTGTATTCCACCGCGCTCATATCCGCATAACGCCCGGAGAACAGATAAAAGGTGGCGTTGGAAAACACGAAAGCGAAACTGCTGGCCGCCCATGCAGCCACGGCCATGCCGATCAACCCTTTTCCTTCCAGGGTGTGTCCTTTCATCGCATTTCGCGGCGCCAACCAGCGGCCAACCAGCCACAAGCTGCCATAAGTCGGGATAAGGAACCAATAAGCGGGGCTCATGCACCAGTCGCTGATGCCTTGAACGGAAGTCGCATAATAATCAATCCAACCCGCTTCCAGGATCAGCGCGATAAATGCCGCCATTGATACACGCGCAGACCGGGCCAGATACAGACCGCCCAGGAAAAATACCGCATACGAAGCATCCGGCAGGGAAACTGCCGAGCCGAAATGGTTGAATCGGGTAGCTGCCATCAGCGCGGCCAGCAATGCGAAAATGGCGATGGTTCTGGTTTGAATGTTATTCATTGCATCTCCTGAATTAAGCTCGTATCAATGGTTACAACAGTACACGAAGCCGGACAAATTGCAAAGCCAAGAAAATGCAAAAGCGGGCAAACCGCCTTTCGATAAATATAAAGTTTATTGTTGATAGTTCAATCCGATGAACAGCGTCCGCCCCAGGGTATTGTAGGCATATACCTCCTCATAATCGCGATCGAACAAATTATCCAGGTGCGCCGAGACGCTCAGGTTCTTGTCTATGCTGTAGCGTGCAGTCAGATTGAGCAGTGTGTAACCGGTCAAGGTGACCGGGTTGCCGTTGAGATCATAATCCTGGCGTGCTCCGCTGTAGCGCACCTCGGCACCCATTTCCCAGGCTCCCGAGTCATGCGATGCCGCCATGTTCGCAAATTCCTTTGCGCGGCGCAGCAGCACCTGGCCGGTAACGGCATCGCGCGGATTCTGGAAAGTCGCGTTGGCTTTCAGGCGGGTATTGCCGAACTCTCCCGCATAACCGAATTCCCCACCGTCGATTTGTGCCTGGTCGATGTTGACGACTGTGGTGCAGCCGGCGTTGCAGGCGATCAAATCGCTGATGCGGTTATTGAAATACACCGCATCCGCGCGCTGTCCGTTTGCCGCATAGTGCAACCCGGCTTCTGTATTCTTTGAGCGTTCCGGCTTCAAGTTCGGGTTGCCCTGATAACCGGGGATTGGCGGGTAATACATGTCGTTGAAGGTCGGAGCCTTGAAAGCATTACTGATGGTCGCGGTAAAGCGCAATGCTTCGGTGAATTGCGCGCCATACCCGAGCAAGCCGGTGTTCGCTACGCCAAAATCGGAATAGTTGTCCTGGCGCAGATTGAGCTGTACTTGCTGGGCGCCGTATCCACCCACATAGCCTCCCAACAGGCTCTTTACGTTGCGCGTTGTTTGCGTATAGAGCGTGTCCGAAGATACCGCCTGATCCAAATATTCCGCGGCCAGATCGACATGCTGGTTGTCCGCGATCTTGAGGTTATTTTGCCAGGTCAACTGATTGCTTTGTGTTTGAAAACGCGAGGACTGCACACCGTTGGTATAACTGTGGCTGTCATCGGTGCCTTGCGCCAAACGCACAGAACTGTGCCACGTCCCGTTGAACTGATCATCCGAGGCCAACGATAATTTGTCGATGGTTTCCACTGTGTTATTGAGGTCTGTCGGCGAGCCATACGGGTTGTCATAAGAGATGTTGCCGCGCGTGTCGAACAACGAGGCTGACAATGCATGATCGGCGTTGAATACATGTTTGACTTGCGCATTCAGCGTGTCGTTGTCGTAACCGTTGTCGTTGGGATTGGCCAACGGCGCGAGCAGAGGGTTGATTGCCGACACGCCATCGGTTTTGACTCTGCCGGCATTCACGTTGAATGAATTGTCATTCACTTCGCCGGAAAAGCCCGCCGCTAAACGCTGTGTGCCGTGGCTACCCAAACCGGCACTGGCATTGAAAGTCGGCGCGCCGTGACCTTGCTTGGTGAACAACTGGATCACGCCGCCGATGGCCTCGGAACCATACAGGCTGCTGACGTTGCCGCGCACCACTTCAATGCGTTCTATGCTGTCCAGCATGATGTGTTCGAGCGCGGTTGTGCCAGTAGTTGCGGAATTGATGCGCACGCCATCCAGCAGCACCAGGACTTGATCGGAGTTGGTGCCGCGCATGAAGGTGCTGCTTACATTCCCCAACCCGCCAGACTGCACCACTTCGACGCCTGCCAGCGAGCGCAGCAAAGTCGGCACATCCGGCACGCCGGAATCGCGAATATCCTGCTCATCCAGCACGGTCGTATCAGCGATGGTTTGATCCAGCGATTGCGGCATCCGCGTGGGTGTCACGATCAACAACTCCATCGGTGTTTCGGCGTATGCTGCAAAGGGAAGTGTGGTCGCACCGAACAGTGCGGCCGTGATTATAACCAGCCACTTGGTCGCCGTTAACCAGCGGCTTATGTCACCGTCTTTTGGTGACTTAGCCGAATGGCTATGCAAGGCCTTTTGGCGACCTGGTGGATTGGCTAGGAGTTTCACCAGTTTTTGTTTCATTGCCGTTTCCTGAGCAAGTTCCAAGCGTCCCCGTTGGAAAATAAATGATTCAGGAAATACGGCAGGCAGGAAATCAGAACACTAACGGCGATGCCGCCAGCTATTGTTCCGACGCGCCGCCCGCAGCATCTCCCATTTACTTTCAGGCCGGTATCCGGGCTCACAAGTCTTGATTCGCCTCCTTCCCATGATCGCTCACAGTGGCCTATTGACGAATCCACACTCGCTTACCGTTGCGGGGGCAGCTCAGGCATAGGGAAACCATGTTCCCGCACCTGCTTCCCGTTTAACTCACCTGCATGCAGGCGAGCACCTCAAAGCGGTGCGCACTTTACCACAAACATATCGCCCCTTACCGAAACAAGAATTACTGAAAACCTACAATCTGCTTGCATAAGCCTGCCTTACCGTTTGACTTATCAGCACTTTTCAATCTATAGTCAGCGCATGGAAAACGAATTGAACGCGCTGGAGGGCAAACTCGCGCAGCTGATACAAGTCAGTGGCAAGTTGCGTGCGGAAAATCACCAACTGCGCCAGGAGTTAGCGCACGCTCTCAGTAGCAATCGACAGTGCAACGACAAAGTGGAAATCGCTAAGGCACGCCTGGAAAAGTTGCTGAATACCCTCCCTGAAGATAAGCCATGAGCAACACCACAAAAACATTGGAAATCAAGATCCTCGACAGGGATTTGCGTATCGCGTGCCCCGAAGAGGAGCGCAGTGAACTGCTGGATGCCGTGGCATATCTGGACAAAAGAATGCGCGAAATACGCGATGCCGGCAAGATCGCCAGCGTCGAGCGGATCGCGCTGATGGCAGCCCTTAACATCACCCACGAGTTGCTCGGCATGAAAGTCGGACGCGGCATTGACCTCTCCGACTTTAAGCGTAGAATGAACTCCATGCAGGCAGCGATCGATCAGGCGTTAGCCGAACAAGACACGCTGTTCTAGTTTGTCCCCTGCGGTGTTCGACAGGCCTATAATTCTTTGAACCAATAAGCTTTGCTTAAGGCCGCAACCTTTGATGTTACTGTTGTGCGCATCCCCATCTGGCGGATGTACCTGATGTGACTTGGATGCGGCCCTCTTGAACCCAGGTTCAAGATGCTGGGTCAACGGCACAGGCGGGGGGCTCCATCTCAGTGCGGCCTTCATCAAATAGGGTCGCACTTTTTGTTTTCGGACGTGTACCATGCGATTCTGGCTGATGAAATCTGAACCCTCTGATGTCAGTATCGATGACCTTGCCAAATATCCCGATCAGACCGTAGCTTGGTATGGCGTACGCAACTATCAGGCGCGCAACTTCATGCGCGACCAGATGAAGGTCGGCGACGGCGTGCTGTTCTATCATTCCAATTGCAAAGAGCCGGGCATTGCCGGTATTGCCAAAGTCAGCAGCACCGCCTATCCCGACGCCACGCAATTCAAGCGCAACAGCAAATATTTCGACCCCAAGGCCACGCCAGAAACACCGCGCTGGTTCAATGTGGATGTGCAACTGGTAAAGAAAATTTCGCTCATCCCCATCGATGAACTGCGCCTACACCCGGAACTGGAACGTATGCGCACGCTGCAGCGCGGCAATCGGCTATCCATCACTCCGCTCGATCCTGCCGAGTGGAAATTCATCACCACCAAGCTGGTGTTTGAATAATGGAATGGTACGCGGCCTATCTGGCGCTAGGCGCAATCGCAGGATATCTGGCCGGAATGTTCGGCATCGGTGGCGGAATCATACTTATGCCGGTGCTGATGTTCCTGTTCGATGCACAGCGCTTTCCTGCCGAACACTTGCTGCATCTTGCGCTGGGCACTTCGATGGCAGCCATTCTGTTCACTTCGCTGTCCAGCCTGCTCGAACACCATCGGCACGGTGCGGTCAACTGGCGCGTGGTGCGCTACATCACTCCCGGCATCCTGCTTGGCACCGGCATAGGTGCTGTGTTTGCCACCAGCATCTCACCGCGCTTTCTGGGGATATTCTTTGCGCTGTTCGTGTATTTCGTGGCAGCACAGATACTGCTCGACATGCGCCCGCACGCTTCGCGCCAATTGCCCGGCGCTGCCGGAATGACGCTGACTGGCATACTCACCGGCTGGTTGAGCAGCATGGTCTCCATCGGCGGCGGATCCATCGTCGTACCATTCCTCGTCTGGTGCAATGTTTCTCTACGCAATGCTATCGGCACTTCCGCCGCGATCGGCTTTCCGGTTGCGGTCGGCGGCACGATCGGTTATGTGGTAACCGGCATGAACATTCACTCTCTGCCTGCCCACAGCCTTGGTTTTGTCTATCTGCCTGCATTATCCTGGGTCGCGCTTGCCAGCGTCATCACGGCACCGCTTGGCGCAAAAGCCACACATCAACTAAGGATTGGAATATTGCGCAAACTGTTCGCATTGCTGTTACTGGTGCTGGCGACCAAGCTGTTGCTCAAAGTGCTTGCCTGACCGAAAATCAAAGCATGCCGCCACGAATTTAATACATTTTGTTTAATGTCTCGCTATAATGAAAACTCCATGTCATCGAGAAGTTTAATTTTTAGCCGACACTTGGAATCAACTCGAATCTTTAAACGTTAATATTTAATTTTCACCTAATCTGAGGAGAAATAAAATGACACAGCAACACACCCAATTCATGCGCTGGACCAGTCGTGTAGTTATTTTATGCATGCTGTCCATGGGTCTGCCGCTGCAATTCGCTTTTGCTGGAATGGTGGAGACAGACCAGGCTGTTTCCCATGAGTTGGCGGGGCAAGATCGCGCCAGGATCAACGCCTTCATCGACCGCAAAGACGTACTCGCGCAGTTACAAATGCAGGGAGTGACAGCCAGCGAAGCGAAAGCCCGCGTCTATGCACTGACCGACGAAGAAGCGCACAACATCGCCGGCAAATTGGACCAGTTGCCTGCCGGCGGCGATGTCTTGGGCGCGCTGCTATTTGTTTTCATCGTTTTGCTGATAACCGATATTCTCGGATTCACCAAAGTTTTCCCATTCACCCATCCAATTAATCGTTAACTTATGTTGATCCGGAACGCCCGCTTTTTAGTGGGCGTTTTTCTTTTGTGCCTGGTCGCATGCGCAACTCCGCCGCAGACGCGCCTTGTGCTGGGCTCTCCGCCCGCCTCTTTGCCAAGGCATGGCGAACTCGCAGACGTGCCCTATTTTGCGCAAGAGGCTTTCCAATGCGGGCCGGCTTCGCTGGCCATGTCTTTGAATGCTGCCGGTATTGCAGTGACGCCCGAAACGCTCAAGCCTGAACTCTATCTGCCCGACCGGCACGGCAGTCTCCAGGTCGAAATGCTGGCTGCCACGCGCCGACAAGGCGCAGTCGCCTATCAATTGGCGCCTGAACTAAACGATGTGCTGCGCGAAATTGCAGCCGGAACGCCCGTTGTCGTATTGCAGAATCTGGGCTTTGGCTGGTATCCGGTCTGGCATTACTCTGTTGCGATCGGCTACGATCTCGACAACGCAGAAATCATCCTGCGCTCTGGGCCCGAGCAACGGCAAATATTGCCCATGACGACATTCGAATACACGTGGGCACGCAGTGGCTATTGGGCAATGGTCACCTTGCCGCCTGGCAAAATCCCGGAAACCGCAGAGGAAAATTCTTTCATTGCCTCAGTCAGCGCATTTGAAAAAATCAATGGTCCTGAACTCGCACAAAAAGCATACCTTGCCGCATTGAACCGCTGGCCCGGGAATCTGGCTGCACAGATAGGTGTCGGCAATACCGCCTATAGATTGCATGACCTGGCCCGGGCCGAGACCGCCTTTCGTCAGGCCGCGCACGACCACCCCGATTCTGGCGCTGCATTTAATAACCTGGCGCAAACCTTGGCCGACCAAGCGCGTTATGAAGAAGCGCTAGCGGCTGCACATCAGGCGGTCAGTCTGGGTGGTGCGTTTGCACAAATTGCACAAGAAACACTGGCCGATATTGAAAGCAGAATGAGAGATATTTCATCACCACCCTCGCACTAGCGTTGTGAATAATTTTTCATGATGTTGAAGGAGTGATCTGCTTGCCATTCTTATCCCATGCATCTTATGTAGCTCGCGCATCAATGCAATAATGCGCCATGGTTTCTACTCCTCAAAAATCATCTGCATCATCCGGCAGGGGCTCCGATAACACCCAATCATGGCTTGATGCCGTATCGAAAATTTTTGCTCCCGCAGAAGTCGAGGTGATACGCAACGCCTGCGAATTTGCCGGGCCGCTCTACGACGGACAAGTCGAACTGACCGGCTCACCGCTGTTGCAGCACGCGCTGGGCGCGGCGGCTATCCTGGTTGGCATGAACATGGATTATGAAACGGTCGCCGCCACCATCCTGCATGCGGTGCCCGAATTTTTGGATGACTGGCCAGAAAAAATCGAAAAAGATTTTGGCAGCAACGTGAAGATGCTGGTCGAAGGTATCTCGCGGATGCGGCTGCGACACGTTACTGGCAAAGCCAGCCGCTTGCGGGAGCAGCCGCAAGGCAGCCCCTCTCGCACCAAAGGGCTGCGTCCCACCGTATCGGGGCTGAGACAGATCGAACAATTCAGCGAGATGCCCGGCCAGGGTAAAAAGAAAAAGGAAGAGGCCGCGCAGCAAATCGAAAGCCTGCGCAAGATGCTGCTGGCGATGGTGGAGGACATCCGCGTGGTGTTGATCAAGCTGGCCGAGCGTACCCAGACCTTGCGCCACTTGTCTGGTGCCAGCACCGAAGACCAAAAACTGGTCGCGCAGCAGACGCACAGCCTCTTCGCGCCCCTGGCCAACCGTCTCGGCGTATGGCAACTCAAGTGGGAGCTGGAAGACCTCTCGGTGCGCTATCTGGAACCGGAGCTATATAAGAAAGTCGCCAAGCTGCTGGATGAACGCAGGGTGGATCGCGAGCAATACATCGCGGCAGTGGTGTCACAGCTAAAGCAGAAGTTGAGCCAAGCTGGCATAACCGCCGAAGTGACCGGCCGCCCCAAACACATCTACAGCATCATCAACAAGATGAAGCGCAAGCAACTGGATTTCAGCGAGCTTTACGATGTACGCGCAGTGCGGATTCTGGTTGATGACATAAAGGGCTGCTACACCGCGCTCGGGCTGGTGCATGAATTGTGGCCGCCCATTGACGGTGAATTCGACGACTACATCGCACACCCCAAGAGCAACAACTACCGCTCGCTGCATACCGCCGTGGTCGGCCCGTGCGGCCTCGCGCTTGAGGTGCAGATACGCACCCATGAGATGCACCGGCATTCCGAACTCGGCGTTGCCGCACACTGGCGTTACAAGGAAGGCGGAAAATCCAATGCCAGCTTCGATGAAAAGATTGCCTGGTTGCGCCAGATACTGGAATGGAAGGAAGAGCTGGCCGACCAAGGGGACCTGCAGGAGCAATTCAAGAATGAATTGTTCCGCGACCAGGTTTACGTGCTCACACCGCAAGGCAAAGTGATAGCCCTGCCCAAAGGTGCAACCCCGGTGGACTTCGCCTACACCCTGCACACCAACCTGGGACACCGCACCCGTGGAGCCAAGGTCAATGGCAGCATCGTGCCTCTCAACTACAAGTTGCAGAACGGCCAGCGCGTGGAAATCCTGACCATCAAACAAGGCGCGCCGAGCCGCGACTGGATCAATCCGTCACTCGGCTTTCTGCAAAACCCGCGCGCCCGCGCCAAGGTGCGCGCCTGGTTCAAGGATCAGAACTTCGATGAAAGCACCGCGCAGGGCAGAGCGCAACTGGATCGCGAATTGCACCGGCTCGGTATTGCCTCTATCAATCAGGAAAAGCTCGCGCAGCGATTGCACTTCAACAAACTGGACGATTTCCTCGCCGCCATCGGGCGCAACGAAATCACCCAACGTCGTATTGCAGCCGCTATCCAGGAAGAACTGCCCATCAGGGTGATAAAAACAACCAAACCAAAAGTCTTCAGACCAGCGACCGAGCACGCCTCAACAGCAGACATCACGGTCGGCGGCGTGAGCAACCTGATGACCCGCATCGCCAAATGCTGCAACCCTGCACCGCCCGATGACATCGTCGGCTACGTCACGCGCGACCGGGGCATTACGATACACCGCGAAGACTGCGCGTTCATGTTGCGCATGACTGAGAGCCGACGCGACCGCAAGCTGACGGCACAGTGGGGCGAGTAACAAAGATAGCCAACGACTGTTATGTGCTGCCAAAAACCGCCATTCGCAATCAACGCTTCAGTAGATTAATTACAGCTCGCAATGGAAAGCGAATATATTATGCCTTCTGGCTTGATCATCGTAATCGTTTCCTTGCTTCTGGGGAAATTCTGACGTGCCCGATAAATTCGCCGGAGCACATTAATTTAAGCAACAGCACTTAATGATGGGTAACATTGGGTTTTAATTTTAATTTTGTTCAAGGAGATTGGTCATGAAACAATTTAGATGTTTTTCCTCATTCTTTATGGCCCTCGCGTTGCTGTTTTCGCTAGGTTGTGCATCTACCTCAACACAGGAGAGTACCGGTGAATATTTTGACGACAGCGTTATCACCACTAAGGTCAAGGCGGCGATTTTCAACGAGCCCACTTTGAAGTCTGCCGAAATCAATGTTAAAACTGTCAAGGGTGTGGTTGAATTGAGCGGCCTCGTCAGTTCCAAATCCGACATAAGCAAGGCAGTCGAAGTTGCACGCGGCGTCAAGGGAGTTCAATCCGTCAAGAATGACATGCAGAGTAAGTGACGCAGTGCCAGCACCGCTATTATTGAATCGCATCCACCTCATCACTCAGCCAAGACATTAGGCCGAATCGGCTAGAATTTATAGCCCGTTCTGAATGCCCGCTTTTCGCAACGCTGTGTGACTGGTTGGGAGCGATTACTCCACTTCACGACTGACTGCTAACAGGTGATCTGATTAACTGACTTGATTGCAAAGCGCCAGAGGTGGCGTTCAGGTAGGCTATTACAAGAATTGAAGTTCGGCTCGGTGCCATTAGCAGATACTCAGCGCCGCCCTCTGATTGACTGGCTCTTCACTTAACAACGCGAAAAGCTGGTAGCATGAAAATTACCCGTTGAAAGACGAAATACTGATGGAAGATCAGTTTCGCAGAACAAATCTTGAAGAGGCCGCTTAGTCCATGACTACCACCACACTCACTCTCGTCGACGGGGTTCGGATCGTCGTTCCGGACTCACTGAATCTGATTACGCCTTATGTGCTGATCGAGCAGCAGGACTGGTTTGAAGATGAAATAAAATTCCTGCGCCGCCTGCTACAACCAGGGCAGAAAGTCATTGATATCGGCGCCAATTATGGTGTTTACACCCTATCCATGGCGCAGACGGTGGGACCAACAGGGCACGTGTGGGCCTTCGAGCCAGCATCAAGCACTGCAAAACTGCTTGCCAAGGGAATTGCCGCCAATGATTTTACCCATATCGTCCTTGAACAAAGCGCCCTATCCAGCACCTGTGGCACGGCGCAATTATCTCTGAGCGAACATTCCGAACTCAATGCGCTGGTTCATGGCAAACCGTCAATGAGCACAAGTGAAACTGTGCCCTTGGTGACCCTTGACGAACGCATGGAAAACTATGGTTGGCGGGATATCGAATTCATGAAAATCGATGCGGAAGGAGAGGAAGCCAACATACTGAATGGAGCAAAAAAATTTTTCGCAGAACTGTCACCTCTGGTTCAGTATGAGATAAAAGCTGGTGATGACCTGCATTTGGAACTGGTGCAAAATTTTGCCGCACTTGGCTACAACTCCTACCGGTTAGCACATGGACTCGATCTGCTGATTCCCTTCGATGCCCAGTCACCAGCAGATGGATACTTGCTCAATTTATTTTGCTGTAAGCCGGAACGCGCCAAATTGCTTGCCGCCCAAGGTTTCTTGCTGGATTCTGCGACCCACCAGCCGACCACAAGGACGGAACGGCTCAAGGACATCTTGAAAAAGATCAATAATCACAATGCATACGACTGGCGCCAAACCATTGCAAAATTGCCATATGGGGTTCAACTTGCCAATCTTTGGGAACAGACGATGACTGAAGGAGACAGCGCTGAGGTGGATGAAGCGCTATTCTTCTACGCCCTTAGCCGAGATTCGTCTCTATCTTCAAGTGAGCGCTTCGATGCATTAGAAGCCAGTTTCAGCATACTCAATATCTTGTGCGAGCACCAGCCTTCATATCTGCGCTTGGCAAGCCTGGCGCGAGTAGCGCGAGATTACGGCGCGCGGTTGCTTGCCGTAAACGCTCTCTATAAACTCAGCAACGCCATCCTCCAGCATAATTTTCAAGTGAATCCGGGTGAGCCATTCCTCGCACCGGGAGAACGATTCGATTCAATTCCCCCCGGAGAAGCCTTCGGTAACTGGATTCTAGCTGCCGTCCTGGAGGAGTTTGAACGGCTTGGATCCTTTTCATCCTTCTATACTGGTGCCTCGGCCCGGCAACGCCTGGAAATCATCCATGAGCTAGGATTTGGCAGTACGGAAATGGAACGCCGCTTGAGCTTGTTGCAGAAGCGTTTTGGCCTGCCCACTGTTGCCGCACACTGAACATTAACCGGTCGGTACTCAACAAAGTGGGACAGATGACACTCAGAAAGGACGATGAACGTCCGCTTCGGAGAAGATTGAACTTCTCTATGTGTCGGGTGCAGCGTGTCACCTTTATCCGCTAACGGGTGATCTGAATAATTGGCTTGATTGCAAAGCTCCAATGGCGGCTTTCAGGCTGTTAATACGGCAACATGAACTGCCGGATCGTGCCACATGCGGATAGCAGCATCGAGCTCTGATTGACCCGCCTAAATAGACTCTCCTGTCGGATCACCTTGAAAAATGCATAGATATTTTTTTACTTGAAATGAAAATAACACTACAAATAAATAGTTTTTATCCATCTCCCCTGATAAAAGATTAGGTCTTTTGTTTTTGGGTCTTCTTTACGTTAGACTTCTCTAAGACAATAAGTCCTGTCCGTATATTAATGAATAAAGCATGAGGAGATTTCCAATGAAGCTAAATCTGGGTTGTGGTCACAATAAAATAGACGGATATCTTAATGTAGATATGTCGCCGGAATGCCAGCCTGATTTGGTATGTGATTTGGAAGTGTTGCCTTGGGTATGGTTGGATAACTCAGTTGATGCAGTACGTTTCAACCATTCATTAGAGCATTTAGGGCAGCAATCGAGGGTATTTCTTGGAATGATGAAGGAGTTGTACCGGGTATGTAAAAACAATGCGATAGTTGAAGTTAACGTACCGCATCCAAGGCATGACAACTTTATTGGTGATCCAACTCATGTCAGGGTGATTACTCCGCAGTTATTGACTTTATTTGATAAGCGTTTAAATGACGAGTGGAAGAGAAAGGGCGGAGCAAACTCACCACTTGCACATTACTTAAGTGTCGACTTTGCAGTAACCAAAGCAATCACTATGTTGGCTGAGCCATACAGCCAAATGTATTCCAGTGGACAAATCTCTCAAACAGACCTGGATGTGATGCTTCGTGAGAAGAATAATATAGCCTCTGAATATCGAATCGAGTTGACAGTAAGAAAAATCTAATCGGTCGATCTTTACAGCATTCCAAGGGGCTGAAATAACTTTTGGTCAAGTATTGAGTTGTAGCATTATATCCTTTGCCAAAAGCCTAACCATTAGCTCCACGTTAGGTTGCATATAACTTACAGCTACCTCTTGCTGCGCGTCACGAATGGCTGTTATTGGGCAGTTAATTTGGATCATCGTATGTTGCTTCTGTTATTGAGCCGCCAACTTAGAAAGTTTCTCATTTTCTAGATTTAAATTTCCTATTTCCCATTGCTAAGACTTCTACGCGAATTTTGGCTATTTTGTAAGATTTGCCGGTACATCAACATTCTTGCACAATATCTTCCCAAGTCAATAGGTGAGCCATTCTCGATTACTTATCTGGCTAAATCAGATGATAGTGGCATGTAATATGCTGGTCTACCATCATCGGCAACGATTCAAATTTTGTGACAATGGGCCGTAATAATAAACAACTAGAAGGAGTTGTGACATGAGTATTACGATAAGCCTGAGCAGCTGCGAAATCGAACACGATTCGATGGAGGCCGAGTACGGCGATGATATCTTGTACGCTGGCTGGAATCCTGAAGTTGACTCGGTGAGTCAGCAACTACAGCTTGAGCCAACTACAGAACAGCGGGACATGTCAGTTGCACCTAAGACGAAAGTAGCGGAACTATTTTTGAGAAAGATGTATTCCTTCCAGCGCTAGCTTCATGTTGGACGGTGTGGATAGGCGAGGAAGATGCGCAATATGCACGATGACAGATGGGAGGTTATCATGTTTAAGTTATGTGTCTATTATCACGGTGTGCTGCGGTACACCATTGTTGCGAATATGAAAAAAGCCCAAGCGTTGCGTGACGGAGGGTTTTATGTCGTGGTCAAACCAGCTGACTAATTCGTCGTCCTCAGATTGCGAATAAAAAGAAGCACCATCAAGCAGCTTTGCGGTGGCTTTCGTTTCGCCCTTGACTCCGGAGACTCCGGACGGCTAATGGGCGTCCGCTATGTGCCAAGACCGGACAGTCGAGTATTTTCTCCATACTACACATTGAGCATTTTCGCAGGGAAAGCCGTTGCTAATTGGAGGGGCGGGGAGTAGCATAAAATTATGTTGGCAAGTTTTGCTAACAACACAACCTCAACTTTCAACTAAAGGGGACAAAAATGAAATCAATTACTTTGGCTATAATGGCAATCGCTGGATTGGCTGGCGCAACAACCGCATTTGCGGGTGAGAATGGTTGGTATGTGTTTGGTGCGGCTGGGCAAACCACAGGTAATAATGATCAGTCAACATTGGATAATGCATTGACTTCTGTGGGAGCAGCGGGGTTTTCATCCAGCTTGAGCAAACCCACTGTATACAATTTGGATGTTGGTTACCAAGTTAACAAAAATTTTGCAATTGAAGGCGGTTACATTGGTTCGACTAATGAGACCTACACTGCCTCTGGTGGAAACCTTGTTGGCCCAGTTAGTGCAACAGCCAATATCAAAGGTTGGACTTTGGCTGCGGTTGGGATATTGCCTCTGCCTAATCAATTCAGTTTATTGGGCAAATTGGGTGTTGCTGGTATTAAAGACTCAGCTACCGTATCGGGTCCTGGTGGCTCCGCTTCCGTTGACGGTACAAAAACCGACGCCACCTATGGTCTTGGCGCAGAGTATGACTTTACCAATGCGGTTTTAGTACGGTTGGATTGGGATAGCTACAATGTCGGCGATTCTTCTTCTTCTAGTCGTGGCGGTGTCTGGACGGTTGGTATTGGCTACAAGTTCTAATACAGCAGGCTTTTCGCACCGTTTTAAAAACCCGCTGCTGGCGGGTTTTTTCTGTGAAGAGGGAAACACGATATGAAAAATTTCTTAGTGCTATTGGCGGGTGCTTTGATTGTTTTGTTATCAGGCTGTGCCTCTGTTCCTATGGCATCATTAGATCAAGATACTAAAGCAAAAGATTTCTCCCCCCTCTTGGGCAAGGCATCGTTATATATCTATCGAAACGAGAATTTTGGGGGAGCATTCCCAATGACCGTGTCGGTGAACGGCAAAACATTGGGGCAAACTGCGGCCCGAACTTATTTCAGGCTGAATTTAAATCCCGGGAAGTACACAATTACATCTAACGCTGAAAATGTTTCTAATCTTGACTTGACTGTTGACGCTGGAATGAATTATTACGTGTGGCAAGAAGTAAAAATGGGGATGTGGTCGGCTGGAAGCCTCTTGCAACAAGTTGATGAAAGCAAAGGGCGCGCAGGCGTAACCGAGTCGAAGCTAATCGCATCGTCGGTCTCTGACAATGAACTGACTACTTCGGATGCACCAGCTAAACCATCACCGGAAACATCGACACCCATGAATGAATCCGTGTCTCAAAAATTACGAGAGCTTGAAAGTCTTCGGAAAGATGGAGTAATTACTGAAGGTGAGTTCCAAAAAAAGAAACAGCAACTACTAGAGAAATTCTAATTTGCTGAGACAGACTTGTTGCGCAAGGTGATGGAGTTATCGTCATGGATTGACGATAAGCCCAACAAGGGATTGAAGCGACGTTGAACCAGCAGCAGGTCAAACACCCTGACGTTGAACGCCCGCTTCAGCGAAATCTCACCATCCGGTTTGTGTCGACAGCGGTCATGTGGCGTTAACAACTAAGTCATAACAACGCCGGGGCTATCCGGGTCATCCTCCCAAATACGCGCGCTGCACCGCATCGCTACCCAGCAGTTCACTGGCCGCGCCCGACAACGTGATTACGCCGCTTTCCATCACGTAGCCGCGCTGGGCGACTTGCAGGGCGAGCCTGGCGTTTTGTTCGACCAGCAGGATGCTCATGCCGAGTGCGGCGATGTCGCGGATAGTCTCGAATATTTTTTGCACCATCAGCGGCGCGAGCCCCATGCTGGGTTCGTCCAGCATCAGCAGGCGCGGACGGCTCATCAGCGCGCGCGCCATCGCGACCATCTGCTGTTCGCCGCCGGAGAGGGTTCCGGCCAACTGGTCCTTGCGTTCGGCGAGGCGCGGGAAGAGTTCGTACATGCGCGCAAGATCGCTTGCGATTTCATTTTTGTCGCTGCGGCTGTATGCGCCCATCAGCAGATTTTCGGCCACCGTCATGCGCGCGAATACGCCGCGCCCTTCCGGCACGAGCGCGATGCCCATCGCGGCGCGTTGGTGGACCGCGATACTTTTCAAATTCTTGCCATCGTAGTGAATTTGTCCGCTGGCCGGATGCAGCAGTCCCGCCAGAGTTTTCAGTGTGGTGGTCTTGCCCGCGCCGTTGCTGCCGATCAGCGCGACCAGTTCACCTTGTGCGACATGGAGGTCTATGCCCTTCAGTGCATGAATTCCGCCGTAGGCGACTTGCAGGTCGCGGACTTCGAGCAGAGTTATCAGATTATTTTCATGCATCGCCAGCGACCCTCTCTCCCGGCCCCTCTCCCGCCTGCGGGCGAGGAGAGATTTGTGTTTCCGGCTCACTTCCGAGATACGCGGTGATCACGGCGGGGTCTTTGCGCACTTCATCCGGCGCGCCTTCGGCGATCTTTTTGCCATAGTCCAGCACCGCGACACGGTCGCACAATCCCATGATGAGTTTCACGTCGTGCTCGATCAGCAGCACGGTGATACCGCTGCTGCGTATGGTCTGCAACAGCGTTTTCAGGCTTGCAGTTTCAGTGGCGTTCATCCCGGCGGCGGGTTCATCGAGCGCCAGCAGCAGCGGATCGGTGGCCAACGCGCGGGCGATCTCCAAACGCCGTTGTTCCCCATAGGACAGGTGTTTGGCGATCGTCTGCGCAGGTTTGCTGATGCCCACGTAATGCAGCAGCTCGCGCGCGCGTTCGGTGATGGCGCGTTCTTCGTTGCGCGTTGCCCGGTTGCGCAACAACGCCCCGAACACGCTCGCGCGGGTGCGCACATGGCAGCCTATCATCACGTTCTCCAGCGCGGTCAGGTTGGCGAACAAGCGGATGTTTTGAAAAGTACGTGCAATACCTGCTTGTGCCAGGACATAGGGTTTGCAGGCTTGATAACTGTTGCCATTGAACTGGAATTCGCCCGCGCTCGGCTGATACAGCCCGGTGATGACGTTGAACAGCGTGGTCTTGCCAGCACCGTTCGGGCCGATCAAGCCGTAGATCTCTCCGCGCCGGATGTGCAGCGACACATCAGACAGCGCGCTCAGTCCGCCGAACTGTTTGCTGATCGAGGAGAGTTGCAACAGGGATGCAGTGTTATTCATTTACAACCTCCCCCTTCTCCGCCCTTCCCCCGGAGGGAGAAGGGCTTGCCTTCCCTCTCCCCGTGGGGGAGAGCTTGCGAGGGGGCAGATTGAGGGAGGGAATTTTTGAAAGCTCAATAGTCATACCGTCTCCGCCGTTTCATCGGTATCCAGTTCGCGGCGACGCACCCGCGACGGCAACAGTCCGGCCGGGCGATACAGCATCATCACGATCAGCGCGCCGCCGAACAACAGCATGCGCAGGCTTTCCGGATCGACCAGTGTCCTGCCGAACAATGCCTGTTGCAGGGGCACGACGCTGTGGCGCAACGCCTCGGGCAAAAGCGCCAGCAACACGCCGCCGAGGATCACACCCGAGATATTGCCCATGCCGCCCAGCACGACCATGCACAACACCATGATGGATTCCATCAGGCTGAAACTTTCCGGACTGACGAAGCCCTGGAATCCCGCGAACAGGGCGCCGGACGCACCGCCGAACATCGCGCCCATCGCGAACGCCAGCAGCTTGAGGTTGCGTGTGTTGATGCCCATCGCCGATGCGGCGATCTCGTCTTCGCGTATCGCCATCCACGCTCTTCCTATGCGCGATCTTTCCAGCCGTTGTGAAACGAATATCACCAGAGTGGTGAATGCCAGGAACAGATAAAAATACAGGTGCACCGAAGGGAACGCGATACCGAAAAAGTTTTGGGTGGTATTAAGCGACATGCTCACCACGCTGATTGGATCGATGCGGCTGATGCCTTGCGGGCCGTTGGTCAGGTTGACCGGCGCATTGAGGTTGTTCAAAAAGATGCGGATGATCTCGCCGAAGCCGAGCGTGACGATAGCAAGGTAGTCGCCGCGCAAGCGCAGCGTGGGCGCACCTAGCAACACACCGAAACCTCCCGCAAGCAGAGCTGCCATAGGCAGCACGATCCAGAATGGCAGATGCACTCCATCGGGGAACAGCATCGGAAATGCGAGCGCCAGATGCGGTGAGCCGGTCAACGCGTAGCAATATGCGCCCACCGCGAAGAACGCGATGTACCCCAGGTCCAGCAAACCTGCATAGCCGACCACGATGTTCAGCCCGAGTGCCAGCATGATGTAGAGCATCGCGAAATCGACGATGCGCACCCAGCCGCGCCCGAGCAGTGCATCGGTGATGAAGGGCAACAGCAGCAGGACGGCCAGCATCAGCCAGAACATCAGGCGTTCATTGCGTTTATCGAAAAATCGCATCATGAAAAATCCCCGCAGAAGCGTCGCGAGCAGCCCGAAGCGCAAGGAGCCGCACAGCGAGCGACGAGACATACCGTATGGGTAGGCGAGGAGTAAGCGAGCACGCGACACCGCGATTCGGACGCGCAGTAGCTTATGCGAGGTTTTTCAGGCGCGTTCTGCAATGCGTTCTCCCATCAGGCCGGAGGGACGAAGCACCAGCACGGCGATCAACACAAAGAAAGCAAACACGTCCTGATAGTTGCTGCCAAAGAATCCGCCGGTCAGGTCGCCGATGTAACCCGCACCCAGACTCTCGATCAAACCCAGCAAAAGGCCGCCCAACATCGCTCCGCGCAAGTTGCCGATCCCGCCCAACACCGCAGCGGTAAAGGCTTTCAGGCCAAGTATGAATCCCATGTAATAGTGCGCCAGTCCGTAGTTGGCGCTGACCATCAATCCCGCTACGGCAGCAAGCGCCGAGCCGAGCATGAAGGTGATGGAGATCACACGGTTAATGTCCACTCCCATCAATTGCGCAGCGTGCTGGTTTTCGGCCACCGCGCGCATCGCGCGCCCCAGGCGGGTGCGATGCACGACCACCATCAAGCCCGCCATGATCGCCAATGCCAGAATGAAAATGATGATCTGGATATCGTTGATGATCGCACCGCCGAAAGTATGCGGATGGTTGGCGATCAGCTGCGGGAAAGAGTGGTACTCCCGCCCCCAGATCATCATGGCCAGATTTTGCAACACGATGGATACGCCGATCGCGGTGATCAATGGAGCAAGGCGCGGGGCATGGCGCAACGGGCGATAGGCGATGCGTTCGATACTGTAGCCCAAGGCCATGCAACCCGCCATAGCCAACACGATGCTGAGCAGCAATGCCAGCAACGGCGGCACACCCCAACCCAACATCGCAGTCAGCGAAGAAAGCACCAGCATCGCACCTATCATCACCACTTCGCCATGAGCAAAGTTGATCAGGCCGAGTATGCCGTAGACCATGGTGTAGCCCAGCGCGATCAGCGCATAGACGCTGCCCTGCACTAAACCATTGATAACCTGTTGAAGGAAAATTTCCATAGTTGGCACTCAAAACAAGGACTGAGTGCTAAGTGCAAGGACTGAGTGAAAGAGGCAGGCGTGAGGGTTGAGGACGTGAATGGTTTTACTCACGCCTCAGTCCTGCCCCACCTCCCAGCGTTTCCAGCGACTGCCACTTGCCGTGTTGCACTTGATACACAGTAATGGCGCCTCCCTTTAAGTCACCCTTTTCATCGAACTGTATCTTTGCAGTCACCCCATCGTAGGAAATGTTCGCGAGTGCAGGCAGGTATTTTTCCGGCTCCGCCGACCCGGCTTTCTGCATCGCGGCGATCATCACATTCACCGCGTCGTAACAGTATGGAGCATACAACTGGATGGGCTGATACTTGGCAACGAAACGATCGGAGAACACCTTGCCACCGGGCATCTTGTCCAGCGGCACGCCAGGCAAAGAAGCATAAACCCCTTCCGCCGCATCGCCGGCCAGTTTGATGAGTTCCGGCGTCTCGCCGCCGTCACCCGTCATGAATTTCAAATCGAGTGCGAGTGCCTTTAACTGTTTTGCCATCGGCCCGCCTTGCGCATCCATACCGCCATAGAACAACAAATCCGGTTTCCTGCCTTTTACCGCGGTTAGCACTGCAGTAAAGTCCATTGCCTTGTCGTTGGTGTATTCATGCGCCACGATTTGTGCGCCATCGGCCTGCGCGGCTTTAATGAACTCGTCTGCCAAGCCCTGTCCGTAAGCGGTGCGATCATCGATCACAGCGATTTTCTTCGCCGCCAGATTTTTTGCCGCGTACTCGCCCAGCACACGGCCTTGCTGAGCATCATTCGCCATTACCCGGAACGCCGTCTTGAAACCCTGCGCGGTGTAGGCAACCGCCGTGGAGGAAGGCGAAATCTGTGGAATGCCGTTATCGCTGTAGATTTTCGCTGCGGGTATGCTGGTGCCGGAATTAAGATGGCCGATCACGCCGCTCACTTTGTTATCCACCAGCTTCTGCGCCACGATAGTCGCAGTCTTGGGGTCGGCTTGATCGTCTTCACTGATCAACTCGAAATGAACCTTGCGCCCGCCGATCACGATGCCTTTGGCGTTGGCATCATCTATCGCCATGCGTGTGCCGTTTTCATTGTCCTTGCCCAGGTGCGCCTGCGGGCCGGTCAAAGGCGCCGACGCACCGATGCGCACTATCAGATCACCGGACGTGTTCTGGCCGGTTGTGGACGGTTTTCCGCACCCATACAGTGCAAGGGATATAGCGGCCAGCAATAGCGAACGGGGAAAACAAGATGTCATGATTAATCCCTTGATGAATGTGCATGGATTATGCGGAGCAGACGCGATGCTTGTCAATTTACCTCAAAAAATGCGCAGACAATAAAAAAGCCGGCTCGCGCCGGCTTTCTCAATAACGCCACACGGATTATTTGTCCCACAGGCTTTGTTCGAAATTGATCAATTCGGTGATCTCGGCTTGCTTGGTGCCGGAAGGATCGTTGGCCGGCATGGGCATAGAACCCCAGTTACCCGAACCGCCCTTGGATACTTTCATCACCAAACCCTCGATCAAAGGATATTCCTTGCCGTTATAGGTATATTTGGTTTGGCCATGATATTTTTTGGCCACATCTTTCCAGGCAGGACCAACAACCTTTTTGTCGATTGAATGACAAATAGTGCAATTCAACTTCTTCGCCAAACCAGGCATCTCGATTTTCTTGGTCGAATCAGGCGTCTCGATTGCCATTGCGCCCCCTGCGGCCAATAAACCTGCTGTTGCAACCACACTTACAATAATAGATTTCATACTTGTCTCCAATTTATAATTAAAATTTCTGAACCGATCGCAAAGTTTTATCTCTTGGAACGATTCTATACAACCTCATCTGCTTTGCATAGTCACCTGACCAGTCCGTGCTGTCGGCATTGCCAACCAACTTCCCTGATAACTTCCATTCTCAGGCCTGGTGTCAGTGATGCCGCCCACTTGACTCAAGTTGATAAACCGAAAGAAGCTGAATCGCCGCCGCACGCAAACCATGAATTTTTGCGTGGTGCAAATTTGGCGACCGGCGGCAACAAAAAAGCCGGCTTGCGCCGGCTTTTTCGAGGATTGCTCCTTATCCTTCGACAGGCTCATAACCAGCGACTAGGCTATCGTCTTTTGATAGCCAAGTCGAATGGCTAGTAGAGCTTCATCAGGACAGGCTTGCTTATTTTTCCAAACCAAGAATGAAATCAACCAGTATCTTGATATCCGCTGCGCTAACCTTGGGTGCATTAGGGATCATGGCAGTGTTGTCGAACCAGTTGCCCTTGCCGCCCTTGGCAACTTTTTCTTCCAGCCATGCCTCCTTAGACGCAGCGCCATGTTCCTTCAGGATGTCAGCAACCTTTTGGGTGACCTTGTAAGCTGCCGGATCAACAGCAGTACCAGTTGCGCCAACTTTGTTGTAAGCCTTGGAAACATCTCTCCATGCCGGGCCAACCAATTTCTTGTCGACAGTGTGGCAAGCCGTGCAACCACTCTTCTTTGCCAGGTCTGGCATGTCTGTTGCCATTGCGCTGCCTGCAACCACCAAACCTGCTGCTGCGATCATGCTTACGATAATAGACTTCATGTTCTCTCCGTTTTTTAATTTAAAGTGTCTGAAACGATGCGAAGGCCTTTGCCTCCACCCCTAATTCTAAACAACTCCGTCCATTTTGCCAACAAGCTTCTCTGGCACGGCACGCCAATAACGCTATTCCAACGGCTAAAGTTGACACCCATGGCACTTGGGCACTGCAAACTTGATTGAAATCATGATGTTCATATTGCCGAAATGTCGTGTGAAATCCGCGAGGAATCGATGCCTGAATACCAAGGTTCTAGCAAAGCCGTATTCACTTTTCAAATAATCAGCTCATGGCAATTCTGAAAAAAAGCTAAACCTGTTCGGCCCTATACTCGACGATCAAGGTATGCCGGGTTCCCGCCGCGACTTTCACCACATTTTCGATCGCATTCACCGATTCCACACACACCATTTCGCGCCAGCCGTCCGGCTGCCCCATGTCACCCATCTTGTTGGCCTTTTCGGTCCATGGTGTCCACACCACAGTGGAAAGACTGCCGGACTTGGCAACATGGATACGACGCTTGAGCTTGCCGTCTTCAATCACACACTCTGCTGCGGTGTTGATGTAAACGCGATCTGTCTCTCCCGAGAAGCTGATTGCGCCATCCTGTTTCCTGAGCGTCGAGCCGCCGACTTTGTCCCAGTAATTGCAACCTGCCAAACCGGCAATACGCACCGCGCCGATGTCGCCGATCCGGAAATATGTGTGCAACGCTTCGCCGATGACGAAATCGCTTGTCCCGGTATTCTCGGTAGCCAACTCCATGCGCAGCGTCTCTCCGACGATCACGGTCAGATGCAATGTGCAGGCATGCGGCCACTGCGCGCGCGTTTTGTCGCTTTCCACCAGGCGCAGCGTCAAGCGTGTTGCACCGCCCGGCTCACTGCCAGACTCCATCACCTGCCAAGGCACGGTGCGCGCATAGCCGTGGCCGGGGAAACCTGATTCGGATGCATGCGCACCGAACCACGGCCAGCACACCGGCGCGCCGCCGCGTATGGATTTGCCCGCTGCCGGTTTGGCGTCGCGCGATAGCCATATCACGGGCACGGTTTGGCTCCTTGGCTTCCAGGTCATCAGATGAGCGCCCTGCAAACAGATCGATGCGCTCGCTTGCCTGTTGCTGATTTCTGCGATGTTCAGGCCGCTGGCATCTTCACGAAACTCAAGTTGTCCGCTGATGCCGAATTGCGCATTCAATTGTTGTGCTGTTGTCATGTTTATGCTCTTTCCATTTTTTGAAATATCACGTGTGCGGGAGCGGTTTCAACCGCGACTGTTATTTGCCGCTTGGTGGTCACTCGCGACGGCCTTCAAAGATGTCCGTATAATCGACGTTTTGATTTTACCCGATTAACCCATGCTTGTTCATCCGCAATTCGATCCCATCGCCATCCATATCGGTTCCTTCGGCATTCACTGGTATGGTCTGATGTATCTCGCCGGCTTCATGACTTTTCTGTGGCTGGGGCGCAAACGCATCGCCATATTAAATAATCCGCAGATCAATACCAAACTGCTCGATGACCTGCTGTTCTATGGCGTGCTGGGAGTGATCCTGGGCGGGCGTTTGGGCTATGTACTGTTTTACAAACCCGCATATTACTTCGCCCATCCGCTGGAGGTTTTAGCGGTCTGGCAAGGCGGCATGTCTTTTCACGGCGGCTTTCTCGGCGTACTGGTGGCGATGGCGTGGCTCGCCCGCAAACAGCAACTACGCTGGCTGCAGCTGACCGATTTCATCGCCCCGCTGGTACCCCCCGGCCTGGCTTTTGGCCGCCTCGGCAATTTCATCAACGGCGAACTGTGGGGACGGCCCAGTGACGTGCCGTGGGCGATGATCTTCCCCAAAGTGGATAATCTGCCGCGCCACCCCTCCCAGCTTTATGAATTCGCACTGGAGGGCGTGTTGCTGTTCACGCTGCTCTGGCTATATGCACAAAAGCCGCGACCTGTCGGCGCTGTATCAGGCTTATTCCTGATCGGCTACGGCAGCTTCCGTTTTCTCGTCGAATTTACCCGCGAGCCGGACGATTTTCTCGGCCTGCTATCGTTGGGCATGAGCATGGGGCAATGGCTGAGCCTGCCGATGGTGATCGCCGGTGTGCTGTTGATGCTTTCGAGTACCCGCCGGCCTGCTTGACACTCGCAAGCCTCTCGCACACTATTCTCACCGTCGAAATCACCCAGTATCACAATAATTAGGGCTTCATTTTGGACGACATCTCTTTAGGCGCGCTGTTTGTCATCTTGCTGTTGCTGCTGGTTTGCAGCGCGTTCTTTTCCGGCTCTGAGACCAGCATGATGGCGATCAACCGCTATCGCCTGAACAGCCTGGTGCGCAGGGGCAATCGCAGCGCCAAGCGGGTCAACCGCCTGCTCGGCAAAGTGGACAAATTGCTCAGCTCTATCCTGCTCGGAAATACCCTGCTCAACGTCCTTGCCGCTGCACTGACCAATATCATCATCCTGCGTCTGTTCGGGCAAAACGATCTGGCAATACTGCTGGGCACGCTGGCACTCACTTTCATTCTTCTGGTGTTCAGCGAAATCATGCCCAAGATCATCGCGGCGAGTTACCCTGAGCGCATCGCTCTGCCGGCCAGCTATTTGCTCACGCCTCTGATCACGCTATTCCATCCTGTGGTTGCGGTAGCAGGCGGTCTGGTTAAAGGGGTGCTGTGGCTGTTGCGCATCAGGATAGAAACCGACCAACGCAAACAAAAGATGACGATGGAGGAATTGCGCGGGCTGGTATTGGATGCCGAGCATTTTTTGCCACGCAAGCACCAGAAGATGCTGCTCAATCTGGTCGATCTTGAGCGCATCACCGTAAACGACGTGATGGTCCCGCGCAACCAGATCGAAGCGCTGGATATCAACGCCGAAGCAGGCGAATTGCGACAACAAATCATCACCTGCCACCACACGCTGCTGCCGGTTTATGCCGACACGCCCAGCAACATCATCGGCATCCTGCATATCAAACGCGCGCCCGCCTTGCTGCAAGAGACCGCGCTGGACTTGACCCGGCTGCGCGAGATACTCAACGAACCTTACTTCATCCCCTCAGACACGCCGCTGCTCAAGCAGTTGCAACAGTTTCAGGAGCGCCACTCCCGGCTGGGGCTGGTAGTGGATGAATATGGCGAACTGCTCGGCCTGGTGACACTGGAAAACATCCTGGAGGAAATCGTCGGCGAGTTCACTACTCAATCACCCTCGCAAACCGGCAAATTCCTGCGCCAGGAAGATGGCAGCTTTTTGCTGGAAGGCAGCAGCAGCTTGCGCGAGCTGAATCGTAAACTGGGAATGCATCTGCCGCTGGATGGCGCGAAAACCTTGAACGGCCTGATCCTTGATCACCTCGGAGACATCCCTGAAACCGGCACCAGCCTGAAAATCGCAGGTTATCCGATAGAAGTCATTCAAACGCAGGATCGCATCGTAAAGGTGGCGCGCATTTTTCCTGCAACTTCAAATAATCAGCAATAAAAAACATGACTTTACAAGATGCATAAAGCTCGGCATGATACCCGTTAACATTAGCCTTTAAACATTCCCCAGGGAGACGCTATGGCTGTCGCAGCAAAAGCCCAAAAAATAAAACCGAAAGAATATACCTTCGCATGGGAAGGAAAGGACAAATCCGGAAAACCTGTCAAAGGCGAGATGCGATCAGCCGGCGAAGCCAGCGTTTCAGCCAATCTGCGCCGCCAAGGCGTCAATGTCACCAAGATCAAGAAGCAGAGGCAAAGCGGCAAATCCATCACCGCCAAAGACATCACGCTGTTCACACGCCAACTTGCCGTCATGATGAAATCCGGCGTACCTTTGTTGCAGGCGTTTGACATCGTTGGCAAGGGGCACAGCAATCCATCCGTGGCACGACTGCTGCTGGATATCAAAACCGACGTTGAAACCGGCAGCAGTCTGCAGCAAGCCTTCCTGAAATTCCCGCTGTATTTCGACGCGTTATATTGCAATCTGATCGGCGCGGGCGAGGCAGCGGGTATTCTGGACGCCCTGCTGGAGCGTCTGGCGACCTACATGGAAAAAACCCAGGCCCTCAAGAGCAAGATCAAATCAGCCCTGTTCTATCCGGTTTCCATCATCGTGGTGGCGTTCCTCATCACCGCCGTTATCATGATTTTCGTGATACCCGCGTTCAAGGAGCTGTTCGAAGGATTTGGAGCGAAATTACCGGCTCCGACTGTGATGCTCATGAACATCTCCGATGCTTTCGTGAAATATTGGTATCTGATTTTTGGCGGGATCGGCGGTGGCCTTTACACTTTCTTTTACTTCTGGAAACGCAGCAAGAAGATGCAGGACATCATGGACAAACTTGTGCTCAAACTGCCCATTTTCGGCGATCTGATCCGCAAAGCCACCATCGCCCGCTGGACCCGAACACTTTCCACCATGTTCGCAGCCGGCGTTCCTTTGGTCGAATCCCTCGATTCGGTCGCCGGTGCAGCGGGTAATGCGGTGTATTACAATGCAACCAAAGCCATTCAGCGCGAAGTCAGCACCGGCAGCGGCTTGACTGTTTCCATGCAGAACACCGAGTTGTTCCCGAGCATGGTATTGCAAATGTGCGCCATCGGTGAAGAGGCCGGCTCGCTGGACGCGATGCTCAGCAAGGTGGCCGACTTCTATGAGGCCGAAGTGGATGATGCTGTGACAGCCATCTCCAGCCTGATGGAACCTGTCATCATGGTAGTTCTCGGCACGCTGATCGGTGGTATGGTGGTCGCGATGTATCTGCCGATCTTCAAGATGGGCGAAGTCATTTGATGAGAAATCAGGGAAGAGACGCAAGACTCAAGGCACAAGATACAAACTCCTTCGTCAGGCCCCAACCCTCAGTCCTTGTTGCGACGCAATGAGTTTGCCGGAGCTACTGCAAGCAGTCCCCCGCCGCATTTGTTGGCGCTTGTCTGATCCTTGGATTGATGGTCGGCAGGTCCGCCCCGAAATAAATCGCACGCGAAATAGTTTCCACTGAAACGGCCGACATGACTGCATTGTTTCAGCTTCTGCAATCTTCACCACTTGCGTTCACCAGCATGTGTGCCGTATTGGGCCTGATGGTCGGCAGTTTTAGTTCCGACATAACCCGCAAGCGGATTAGTCTCCACTGAAACGGCCGACATGACTGCATTGTTTCAGCTTCTGCAATCCTCACCGCTCGCGTTAATCGGCACGTGTGCCGTGTTGGGCCTGATGGTTGGCAGTTTTCTCAACGTGGTGATCCATCGTTTGCCGAAAATGATGGAACTGGGCTGGGAGCAGCAATGCGCCGAACTGCGCGGGGAACAGTTCACCCCACACACACCATACAACCTTGTGGTTCCCCGCTCGGCTTGCCCGCATTGCAATCATGCCATCAGCGCGTGGGAGAACATCCCCATCGTCAGCTATCTGCTGTTGCGGGGTAAGTGCAAGGGTTGCGGCGCACCTATTTCGCCTCGCTATCCCGTCATTGAGGCGATCAGCGGTGTTATGTGCGCGTATGCTGGCTGGCATTTCGGTTTCGGGCTGCCTGCAGTCGGCGCTCTGCTGCTGATATGGGCGTTGTTGGCACTAACGGCCATCGACTTCGACACGCAGCTACTGCCGGACGACATCACGCTACCGCTGCTCTGGGCTGGATTACTGTTCAACCTGTTCAGAGTCTTTACCAATTTGCCCAGCGCGGTGCTGGGCGCGGTGATCGGTTATCTTGCGCTGTGGAGCGTGTACTGGCTGTTCAAACTCGCCACCGGCAAAGAAGGTATGGGCTACGGCGACTTCAAACTTCTTGCGGCACTGGGTGCCTGGCTGGGCTGGCAAATGTTGCCGCTGATTATTCTGTCTTCTTCACTTGTCGGCGCATTGGTCGGCATCACCATGATCGTGGCACGCAAGCACGGCCGAAATATTCCCATCCCCTTTGGCCCCTATCTGGCCGGCGGAGGGCTGATTGCGCTGTTTTGGGGACAAACTCTGACACATGAATATCTGCAACTGCTAGGCCAGCCATGACTCTCTGCGTTGGACTCACCGGCGGGATAGGCTGCGGCAAAAGCACAGTAACAGCCTTGTTCGCGCAACACGGTGCGGGCGTCATCGACACGGATATGATCGCCCACAGTCTGACCCAAGCCGGTGGTGCAGCCATTACCGCGATCCGTGCTGCCTTTGACAAAGATTACATCACGGCTGACGGCGCACTGGATCGAGCAAAAATGCGCAACTTGATCTTTTCGGATGCGGTTGCCAGACAGCGGTTGGAAAAGATTCTTCACCCGCTGATACTCGAACAGGCCAAAATGCAATTGCATCAAATGCAAAACAAGCCCTACATCATCATCGTCGTCCCGTTGCTGCCGGAAAGCCCTGCGTTTAGGCAATTGGTAGAACGTGTACTGGTGGTGGATTGCGACGAAATTACCCAGGTTGAGCGGGTCATCCGACGCAGCCGAATGACAGCCCCGGAAGTTCGTGCGATCATCGCACAGCAATCTTCACGCGACACAAGGCTTCAACTGGCCGACGATGTCATACACAATGATGCCGGTTTGGACAACTTGGCCGAACAGGTTGCCGTCCTGCATGAACACTACTCGGCAAAGTAAAACAGCAATTGACGATAGCGGGATATTCAATATATCGTTCGCAACGGATTTTCCTCAAAAGCACATGGGCAATAACGGAACAGCACATCGGGCAATAACGGCGTGATCAGCTACGAGTATCCCCTTAACGAAAAAGTGCGCACCTTGTTGCGCCTGGAGGATTTGTTCGCGCGCTTCAAGCGCTTCACCGAACAAGACGACAGCATGGCTCATCATGCGGCCATATCCACGCTGTTTGAAATTCTTGAAGTGGTCAGCCGCGCCGATTTGAAATCCGATCTGCTGCAGGAACTGGAACGCCAGAAACGCAGTCTTTCAGCGCTGCACAATAACCCGGCGATCTCCGAACAAGCCCTGGACGCGATATTGACCGAGATCGAACATGCCTCTGCAGACCTGCTCGCGATGAGCGGAAAGCTCGGCCAGCACCTGCGTGAGAACGAGTGGCTGATGGGCATCAAGCAACGCGCCGTGATGCCGGGAGGCACCTGCGAATTCGACCTGCCTTCCTATCACCATTGGCAGGAACAGGACGTGAATTTGCGGCGCGAGAACCTGCGCTCCTGGCTGTCTCCTTTGTTGCCCTTGCATACCGGGTTAAAGATCATCCTGAGGCTATTGCGCGAAAACGGCAAGGTCTTTCGCTTCACCGCGCACCAAGGCACCTTTCAGCAAATGCAGGGCGGCCGCGTGGCGCAAATGCTGCGTATCCGTTTGAGCAGGGGGCTGCCGTGCATACCCGAAGTGGGCGCCAACAAATACGCGATCAACATCCGCTTCATCTCCGCCAACTATGCGGCCAAGTCCACGCTGTTCGAACAGGATGTCCCGTTCGAGCTGACCTTCTGCAGCATTTCAACATGATGCCAGACCTTAGAAACCAATCAAAATCTTCGCCGATCGTAACCTGTCCGCAATGCGGCAAGGAGCATCAGTGGGACACCGGCAACCGCTTCCGTCCTTTTTGCAGCGAACGCTGCAAATTGATCGATCTCGGGAGGTGGGCCAGCGAAGAATATCGCGTAGCTCAACCGGCGGACAAGGACGAACAGGATTACACCAAGCCGCCTCACCAAGCCTGACGTAGCAAAGAAATCCCGTGCGCACCATGTTGCCATGAGGTCTGCATATCATCGTGAGTCAAACCACCCAGCGCATACACCGGGATGGATGACCCTATCGTGATCGCCGCGAAGTTTTCCCAACCCAGATGCGGCGCACCCGGATGCGACTTGGTAGCCAGCACCGGACTCAACAACGCGAAATCGCAGCCCAATGCCTCGGCGCGGCGCAACTCCGCAGCGTTATGACAGGAAGCAGCACACCAATCCACATCGGGACGCTCGCCTAACCCGGCCAACTGCACGCCGGTAAGCTGCACCCCGTCCGCACCGATCTCTCTGCATAACTCGACATCGGAGTTGATGAGCAATCGCGCATCATGTTCCCGTATCAATGGCAACATCTTCAGCGCCAGCGCGCGCAGCGCCTCGCGCGAATAATTCTTCTCGCGCAGCTGCACCAGCCGCAAACCCTTGCTTAATGCGGCTTCCAGTTGCCGGATGAATTCCGCCTCGCCCAACTCTTTCACATTGCTGATCGCATACAGAGTCGGCAAAGACAGCGCGCGCAGTATCGGCGCGTTGGCGGGCAGCATAGGAGACACTGTTGCTGAATCTCCCCCGTTCGCCCTGAGGTATCGAAGGGCAGCAGGTAATTGCCAGGAAAACTGCTGTCCCTCATGCGGATGCAGCTCGCCGGTCCACGCCGTCACGCGAAAGAAATGCAGCCGCACCGTCGCATGCGGATAAGCGAACACGCGCGTTACCCACGGGTAGGCGGTTGTCACGGTGATGCCCAGCTCCTCGCTCAGCTCGCGCACCAGCGCATGGCGGGGTGTTTCGCCGGCTTCGATCTTGCCGCCGGGGAATTCCCAATAGCCGGCCCAGATTTTGCCGGGGGGGCGTTGGGCTAGAAGGAAGGAGTTGTCGGGGCGTTGGAGGACAGCGGCGGCGACTTCAACGATTTTGGTTTTTTCAATCGGGTTGTTCAATTAAATCTCATATTCAATTAGACCGTTCGCCCTGAGCTTGTCGAAGAGCATGGCATGTAAACATCAGAAACAAAACCGCCGGGGGTAGCCCGGCAGCAAGTTACTTTTCTTGTCTTGCCAAGAAAAGTAACCAAAAGAAATCGCCCCCGGTTTGCCGCCCCTGCGGGGTTCCCTCGATCAGCCGCAAGTGAGCGGGGCTGTGCAACTCGACCTGGCGGGGCGCACACCCCGCGCCCCACTGCGGGACTCGAACAGTGCTCGCCTAAACCTCCGCTCACTTGCGGCTGATCGAGGCGGCGCACAGGGGAAGAAAAGCGAAAACCCAAACCTTAAGTTCGTAGGGTAGGCACATAGTGCCTACCCTACTAATTACACGGGTTCATTTTACGTAGTTGCCACCATCGGTTTTTACAAAATCAACGCTTTTCGCATCCAAAAAAGCACGATATAAATTACCAGCTACATTGTCTACTCGATTTCCATTGATAAAAGGAATGCCGTGCAGTGTTTTATCCGCGCCGAATTTCCCGACAAGGTATCTAAAAGTAGTTTGCCCATGTTCATTCGCAGAATAAGTGTAGTCAATACATCCTTGAACCATATAAATGGTGGACCCTTTTGAAAAGTACCTTTCATCGATATTTTCAGCACCCTGAAAAATAGGAACTGGATCCATTTTTTGAAATATCGGAATGCCGGATTGAGTATTATTTTTTGAGAGCTCTGTAGTATCTTTGCAAAGAGCATTCAGTCTGGAATCATTCTCAGCTCTGGCTTTGTTGTCCATGACATACGGAACAGAATCAATCCTAATATTACAAAGAGCATTTCTAGCTGGAGATTCTCCGTAATTAACAATATTACATTTTAAGGGTATAAAAATATGGGGGCGATCAAACCAAGTTGAGAAATGAATCCTACGGTAGATTTCTGGCGTTACTCCAAGCCATGGTCTTTTGTCAAAAACCATTTGATCAAGTTGCCCTTTCATAACACTCAATTGTCTGTAGGCAAAATATCCAGCGAAGTAAGCCCCAAAAACTCCGAAAAGGGTAATTATTGCAATAACTCTAGAAAGCCTATATTCCTTTAACCTCAAAACCAGGTTAAGTTCTGAGTCGGCCTCTTGTTTCTTTCGTTTGTATTTGGCTAACCGAAATGGTGACATTGCTTTCCTTATATTGGTCATAATGTACCGGAGTCGAATTGTTTTGCCTATCTACCACAGTATAGTGGGCAACTCGTTGCCCACCCGATTTTACGATTTTGGTTTTGGTTTTCGCTTTACCTCCCCTGTGCGCCGCCGAGTCGCGCAGGCTGGTCAGGGGATTTCGGCGAGGACTGTCTGAGCGCGTAGCGCGAGTTCCACAGCCGCCTGACCAGTCGAGCAACGCAGGGCACCGCGAAGCGGCGGCAAACCGGGGCAGATTTTCTTTGATTACTTTCTTTGGCCGCACAAAGAAAGTAATCGGCGTGCGGGGCCGCACCCCGCGGTTTTGATTTACCCCTTCTCCCCAACCCTCTGGTGAAACTACTAGCCCTTCGACTAGGTCATCAAAAAGCGATGCCCAAGTCGCTGGTTATCCCACAGGGGGAGAGGGAGCTATTGTTTTCCTGCCCAATCCCTCGCAAACTGCCACCCCACCCTCCCGCTCCTCGACCCTCTCTGTATCGCCCATTGCAACGCCGCCTGCCGCGCAACCTCATCCAGCTCACCGGACAAACCGAAGTGGCGCAACCAGTGCGCGACGATGTTCAGATATTCATCCTGCGTAAATGGATAGAACGACACCCACAGACCGAAGCGCTCAGAGAGAGAAATTTTTTCCTCGATACTTTCCCCCGGATGGATCTCATCACCGACGTATTTCGTCGCGAGATTATCCTGCATGGATTCCGGCATCAGGTGGCGGCGGTTGGAGGTGGCGTAGATCAGCAGGTTGTCGGAGAAGGCCACCAGCGAACCGTCGAGCGCGGCCTTGAGCGCCTGGTAGCCCGGTTCATCGGCGTTGAACGACAGGTCGTCGCAATACAGGATGAAACGCTCCGGCCTGCCCGCGACCAGCGCGATGATGTGCGGCAGATCAGCCAGCGCCAGTTTGCCGACTTCGATCAGGCGCAGCCCATCCTTTGAATATTCGTTGAGCAGCGCCTTGACCAGCGAGGATTTGCCGGTGCCGCGCGAGCCGGTGAGCAGCACATTGTTGGCCGGACGGCCTTGCACGAACTGGCGAGTGTTCTGTTCGATCAGTCTCTTCTGTTCATCGATGACTAGCAGATCGGCAAGGCCGATACGATGCGGGTGCGGCACCGGAACCAGCCTGCCCTGTTCCCAGCGGAACGCGTGGGCGGCGCTCCAGTCCGGCGCGCTGCCGATGGCGGACTTGGGCAGCGTGCGCTCCAGCTTTTCCATCAGTCGTTCGGCGCGGTCGAGAAAGCGGTCGAGTTTGTCCATTAATGCTCCACTCTCAAATCCGTCGCGAGCAGGTCAAGATGCAAGGCGCAGTGGAGCGCGCGACGTAGACATACCTACCAGGTAGGCAAGGATGCGCGCGACGCTGCAACACCGCAGATTGATCGCGCAGCAGGATTTTCAGCTTCGGTAGCTGGCGTTGATCTTGACATAGTCATACGAGAAGTCGCACGTCCACAGCGTGGCGTTCGCCGCACCGCGATCCAGCACCACGCGTATCGTGATGTCGCTCTGCTGCATCACGCGCTGGCCGTCTTCTTCGCGGTAACTGGCAGCGCGTCCGCCGTGCTCTGCGACCAGCACCTCATCCAGATACAGCTTGAGCGCGGCGACATCCAGGTCGGCGACGCCCGCATAACCGATCGCGGCGAGTATGCGCCCGAGGTTCGGGTCGGAAGCGAAGAACGCGGTCTTGACCAGCGGCGAATGAGCGATCGCGTAGCCGATCTGTTTACACTCGTCCTCGCTCTTGCCGCCCTCGATACACACGGTGATGAACTTGGTCGCGCCTTCGCCATCGCGCACGATGGCTTGCGCCAGCCATATCGCGACTTCGCTGATGGCTGATTGCAATGCCTTGCCGGCTTTGCTGTCGGCAGCTTTCACTTCAGGCAAAGCGGATTTTCCGGTGGCGATCAGCATCAATGCATCATTGGTGGAGGTGTCGCCGTCCACGGTGATGCAGTTGAACGAACGGTTGGCGGCCTCGCTGACCATCGTTTGCAGCAACGGTTGCGCGATTGCCGCATCGGTGGCGATGTAGCCCAGCATGGTCGCCATGTTCGGATGGATCATGCCGGACCCTTTGGCGATGCCGGTGATGGTGATGGTCACGCCGTCTATCGTGACTTGTCTGGAGATCGCCTTGGCGACGATGTCGGTGGTCATGATCGCCTGCGCGGCAGCCAGCCAGTTGTCCGCGCGCATGTTCGCCACCGCACCGGGCAAGCCGGCGGCGATCCTGGCCACCGGCAGCGGCTCCATGATGACACCGGTGGAGAACGGCAATATCTGCGATGCCTTGCAGCCCAGCAAACCGGCCAGTGCCGCGCAGGTGGTGCGCGCATCCTGCATGCCCTGTTCGCCGGTTCCGGCATTGGCATTGCCGGTGTTGACCAATAGAGCGCGGATACCGCGCGCGCCTATAACCGTTGCTTGGGCAAGGTGTTCGCGCGCGACGATCACGGGCGCAGCGCAGAAACGATTTTTTGTGAACACGCCCGCGACCCGTGCTCCATCGCACAACTGCATCACCAGCAGGTCTTTTCGGTTAGACCGTTTGATGTTCGCTTCCGCGATGCCCAAAGAAACGCCCGCAACGGGCAACAGTTGTGCCGCGACGGGCGGGGTCAGATTGACTGGCATGATTAATCCCTAATAACGGCCATTAGTACGGTAGATGTAATTGCTAAGCTCTGCGGATTGACTATTCACGCGCCGCACGATGCCATGCACGTTGCGCACGACCCCACGCATCACTTTGTAAACGATCATCGGATGAGAATTGATCAGTTTCTCAAACTCTGCTCTTGCCATGCTCAGAACCTTGGTATTGCCTACCGAGCATAGTGTCGCGCTTATATCAGAGGCTGCGCCTCCGACGAATGTGATGATGCCGGCCAGATCGCCCGGTTTGAGCACGTGAATGGTGGATTCCTTGCCTTCACTTTCGATCTTCACCTCGATATCGCCGTGCGCAAGAATGTAGAGGTTGTCCGGAAGTTCGTCTCCGGGCTGGACGATGATCTCACCGGGTTTGTAATCCTGTACCTTGAACAGTCCCTCGATAATTCCCACTTCGGCATCACTCAACTCTTCGGTGATCGTTGAGGTACGCAGTGTATCAATCACTAATGACATATCACTCTCCTTCGAGGATTAACTCAGCCTGCCGTGACACTGCTTGTATTTCTTGCCCGATCCGCACGGACACGGATCGTTTCGACCAATCTTCTGTTCGTCGCGCACGAACGGTTTACGCTCTTCCTTGGTTGGCTGGTCCTCGGCGGATTGCGCCAAAGCTTCATCGTAATCGGCATGATGATACTGCACGTTTTCCGGCGCAGGCGCAGCCTCTACTGTTTCGACATCCTGCTCACTGCGCACTTGCACAGTCATCAACACTTGTGTCACTTCACGCTTGATCGCGTCCAGCATCGTCGAAAATAATTCGAATGCCTCGCGTTTATATTCCTGTTTCGGATTTTTTTGCGCATAACCTCGCAAATGGATGCCCTGGCGCAGATGGTCCAATGCAGACAGGTGTTCACGCCAATGCACGTCCAGGCTTTGCAGCATGATCATGCGTTCGTAATGGTGCATGACTTCAGCGCTCACCGCTTTTACCTTTTCCTGATATTGCCGCAGGGCATGCTCCACAATGCGCGCGCGCAGACCCGCTTCGTTCAGCTGTTTATCCTCTTCCAGCCAGCGCACCAAAGGCAATTCAAGCCGGAACTCGCCAGCCAGATATTTTTCCAGCCCGGGCACGTCCCATTGTTCTTCCATCGAATGAGGCGCAATGTAGAGGCTGGCGGTGCTATCCAGCACATCCTCGCGCATCGCCTGTATGGTTTCAGTGATATCCGCGCTTTCCAGCAATTCACTGCGCTGCTGATAGATCACCTTGCGCTGATCATTGGCGACATCGTCATACTCAAGGATTTGCTTGCGCATGTCAAAGTTGCGCGCCTCCACCTTGCGTTGCGCATTTTCGATCGCGCGCGTCACCCAGCTGTGTTCGATCGCCTCGCCTTCCGGCAGCTTGAATTTATTCATGATCGCCGTGACTCGATCCGAGGCAAAAATGCGCAACAGCGGATCTTCCAGCGACAGGAAGAATCGGCTCGAGCCAGGGTCACCCTGACGGCCGGAACGGCCGCGCAGCTGGTTGTCCACGCGGCGCGATTCGTGTCGTTCGGTGCCGATGATATGCAGCCCGCCGCTGTCCAATACCTGCTGGTGCAGATGTTCCCATTCGGTTTTTAATTTGGCGATACGCTGTTCTTTGGCTGTCTCGTTCAAGCCGGCATCTTCATGCAGCAGCTCGATCTGCTTCTCCACATTGCCGCCCAGCACGATATCCGTGCCGCGCCCCGCCATGTTGGTGGCGATGGTGATCATTTTCGGCCGTCCGGCCTGTGCGATGATCTCGGCTTCACGCGCATGCTGCTTTGCATTCAGCACCTGATGCGGCAGTTTGTCCCGCTCCAGATAGCCCGATAGCAATTCCGAATTCTCGATGGAGGTTGTACCCACCAAAACCGGTTGGCTTCGCTCGTAGCAATCCTTGATGTCTTCTATCACCGCGAGATATTTTTCCCTGGCGGTGAGATACACCTTGTCCATCATATCCTTGCGTATGGTCGGACGGTGCGGCGGAATAATCACCGTTTCCAGATTGTATATCTGCTGGAACTCATAGGCTTCGGTATCCGCAGTTCCGGTCATGCCGGCCAGCTTGCTGTACAGGCGGAAATAATTCTGGAAAGTGATCGAGGCCAGCGTCTGATTCTCTTTCTGGATGGTCACGCCCTCCTTCGCCTCCACTGCCTGATGCAAGCCATCCGACCAGCGCCGCCCGGCCATCAGGCGGCCGGTAAATTCATCCACGATCACCACTTCGCCGTCCTGAACCACATAATGCTGATCCCGATGATACAAATTGTGCGCGCGCAAGGCGGCATACAGATGATGGATCAGGGTTATGTTGGCTGGGTCATACAGACTTCCACCCTCAGGCAACAGCCCGGCTTTGGCCAGTATATTTTCTGCATTCTCGTGGCCCGATTCAGTCAGCAGAATCTGGTTGTTTTTCTCGTCCACGCTGTAGTCGCCGGGGCCTTCTGCATCGGCTTCGCCGGCCTTGCGCACCAGCTGCGGCACCAGTTGATTGATGTGCACATAAATATCCACGTTGTCTTCGGCTTGGCCGGAGATGATCAGCGGGGTGCGCGCCTCGTCGATCAGGATCGAGTCCACCTCGTCCACGATGGCGTAGTTCAATGAGCGCTGAAAACGTTCGCCGACCTGTGTCGCCATGTTGTCGCGCAAATAATCGAAGCCGAATTCGTTGTTGGTTCCATACGTGACATCCGCGGCATAAGCGGTTTGCTTGTCAGCCGACTCCATCTGCGACAGGATCACGCCCACCGACAAGCCAAGAAAACGATACAGCTTGCCCATCCACTCGGCATCACGCCCCGCCAGATAATCATTCACGGTAACAACATGCACGCCCTTGCCGGAAATCGCATTCAGATATACCGGTAGCGTGGCCATCAGGGTTTTCCCTTCGCCGGTGCGCATCTCGGCGATCTTGCCATAATGCAGAACCATCCCGCCGATCAGCTGTTCATCATAATGACGCATCCCCAACGATCGGGAACCTGCCTCGCGCACCACGGCAAAGGCTTCAGGCAGCAGAGCGTCAAGTGATTCACCCTGCACAAATCGTTCCTTGAAACTGTCTGTTTTCTGACGCAATGCTTCATCGCTTAATTTGACGATGTCAGCTTCCAGCTTATTGATGGACTGGACTGTAGCGCGATATTGCTTGAGCAAACGGTCATTGCGGCTACCGAAGATACTTTTCAGCACACTGGAAATCATATTTTTATATTCTCAACTACAGGGGTGCCTTAAAAATAATAAAGGGTGAGGTAAACCATCACCCCACCCTCACCAATAAAACCATTGTTAACTGGCGGATTTTTCTAAAAAACGCACGGGATTCTGAGCAATGCCTTTATAACGAACTTCAAAATGCAGGTGGTTACCAGTTGAACGTCCGGTACTTCCCACCTCAGCTATCTTCTCGCCCCGCCGTACCACCTGACCGACTCTCACCAACAACTTCGAGCAATGTCCATAACGTGTGACGATCTCATTGCCGTGATCGATCTCGACCATATTACCATATGAAGGATTCATGCTCGCGTATGCCACCACTCCCCCTGCAGAAGCATAAATCGGAGTGCCCACATCCGCCACAAAGTCCACGCCTTCGTGCATGGCGTTTTCACCGGTGAACGGATCTATACGCCAGCCAAAATTCGAGGAATAATAGCCCGTGCGGACTGGAGGAATGGAGGGCAGCATCTTGCGGCTCAGTTGGTTCTGCAACAGCATGGTTTCCAGGGCCAGCAACTTGTCGCTGCGATCATTGACCACATGGCCCAATCTGTCCAGTTGCTGATCCAGACCGTTCTCCGACATCTTCTGCCCGGGGATAACCACCAGTGGCCCGCCCTGTGCGGGTGGTTTCGAGAACTGGAATTCTTCCGGTTTCATGCCGGTCAGCTTGGCCAGACGCGCGCCAAGCGCATCCAGGCGCTGTACCTGCGCCTGCATCTGCCCAACCCTGATCGCCATGGCATCCAGGCTGCTGTGCAGGTAGAACTGCTGTTTTTGTTGCTCGTCGTTCTGCACTTGGGATAACAGGATGCGTATCTCATCGCTCAAATCATCGGGAGCAAAGCGCACCAGCAAGTATTGCAGCGTAAACGCCGCCCCCAGCATCAAGCAGGACACTAACATCAGCAAAAATGTTATCTGCAAGCCACTCAGCGAGAAGCTGCGAGATTTTGCCATGCGATTGGAAACTAGAATAATATTCATGCCTCCCCCTTCTCAAGTAATCAAAATTTGTGTCACAACATCTGAAAACACTGCTAAAAGACAATCAGGAACTGCGTCCACTGCTGACAAAAGTCAAGGTCTTGGCGGCCTTGCAACTCCACTTTACAGCGGTCGCGCCGCCCCATCTTACTCAGTCCGTCCAGATATTGAGCCTGCAAACGGGTACCCTCAGCATTGCGGTAGCCAACGCCGCGATCGCCGCGAAACTGCGCCAACTTGCACCGGAGCTGGTCGCCCTGTTACAAAACAGGGGGTGCGAGGTTAGCGGAATCCGCGTCAAGGTGCAAGTTTCCTTCGATCGCCTGCAACCCAAACCTGCTCCGCACAAACTCAGCAACACAGCACAAAATGCATTGAAGGAACTCAGCCTCAGCCTGAACGACTCTCCCCTCAAGCACGCACTGGACAAGATAATCAAAAAAAACTAAACGAGTACTCGCCATCCCGCTAATACGTAGCGTTCCAACACGAACAACAAGGCGAAGACCAATAACACCAGCACGGCAAAACGTAGTGTTTGCCAAGCGAATTCAAGATAGCGCCGATTGCGCGTAAAGATGTACATTCCGCCGTTCAATACCAGCAGCATGGGCACCAGCACGATGAATAACCGCAGGATCAACATAAACCCGCGTCGCCCTTGCTTTGATCAGGCAGCCTGTAATTGCAGGCGAAGAAATGCGGGTGCCTCTTCCATGCTATTGAAGGTGACGAATTCCCACGCTTGCGCATCGGCATGCAATTCCCGCAGCAATGCGTTATTCAAGGCATGGCCTGATTTATATCCGGAAAACGCGCCGATCAAAGGGTGTCCAAGCAAGTAGAGATCGCCTATCGCATCGAGGACCTTATGCTTGACGAATTCGTCATCGAAGCGCAATCCATCCGCATTCAGTACCCGATAGTCGTCCATCACGATAGCGTTGTCCAGGCTGCCGCCCAGCGCCAGGCCCTGTGCGCGCATGTGTTCGACATCCTGCATGAAACCGAAGGTGCGTGCACGGCTGATGTCGCGCACGTAAGATTCATTATCCAGATCGATTGTGACATTCTGTCTGGTATTGGCAAACACCGGGTGGGGAAAATCGATGGTAAAAGTTAATTTATAACCGTGATATGGCTCAAAACGAACCCATTTGTCGCCCTGCTTCACTTCCACGGCCTTTTTAATGCGGATAAACTTTTTGGCAGCGGACTGCTCGATGATACCCGCCGATTGCAGCAGGAAGACGAACGTGCCCGCGCTGCCGTCCATGATCGGTACTTCCGCGCTGTCCAGATCGACATAGGCGTTGTCCACACCCAATCCTGCCAATGCCGACATCAAATGCTCGATAGTGGCGACGCGCACACCGTTCTGTTCCATGCAGGTCGACAAACGTGTGTCATGCACCAATTCGGCGCACACATGAATTTCCTCGACCGGTTTCACGTCCGTGCGGCGAAACACAATACCGGTATTGACCGGAGCCGGGCGCAAGCCGAGCGTGACTTTTTCGCCGCTGTGCAAGCCGACTCCCGTCACACTGACGGAGTTTTTTAAGGTGCGTTGCTTGACCATCCTTACTCTATCCACTGAAATTACGATTCATTTTATCACATTCCTTAAGCAAGACTCATGCGCTGTCCTGAATCAGTCCGCCTGTTTACGCAAAAATGACGGGATGTCATAAGTATCCACCCCGGATTTTTCCATCGCATCGACCGCCGCCCTGCGTCCGCTCCTCATGATGGTTGGAGTTTCCAATTCCCCGTAATTCACGTTGGTCGTCGGTTCATCATGTGTGCCGGTCCTCTGGAAGTCCTGATTCTGATAGACGATTTCCGGCTTGGCTTGCTTGCGCGGAAGCGGTGTGCCAAGGCCCGTGGCCACGACCGTCACTCGCATTTCGTCACCCATGGTCTCATCGAACACAGAGCCGACGATCACAGTCGCCTCTTCGGCGGCAAACTGCACGCACTCCATCACGTCGTCGATCTCCTTCAGTTTCAGGCTGCTGCTCGAGGTGATGTTCACCAGCACGCCACGCGCTCCGGACATATCCACATCTTCCAGCAACGGACTGGCGATCGCACGTTCGGCCGCGACCCGCGCCCTATCCTGGCCTGATGCAATCGCCGAACCCATCATCGCCATACCGTTTTCCGACATCACGGTGCGCACGTCGGCGAAGTCCACGTTTATGAGTCCGGGCACATTAATCACCTCGGCGATACCCGCCACAGCTCCTTGCAACACTCCATTAGCCGCCTTGAAGGCTTCCGGCACGGTGACATCTTTGCCCAGCACTTCCATCAGTTTGGAGTTCGGCACAATGATCAGCGAATCGACATACTCGGTCAATACCTCGATCCCGGCTTTGGCGAATCGCATCCGGTTGCCTTCGTAAGCGAACGGCTTGGTGACCACCGCCACAGTCAAGATATCCAATTCCTTTGCGATTTGCGCGACGATAGGCGCTGCGCCCGTTCCGGTGCCACCCCCCATGCCGGCCGTGATGAATATCATGTGTGCTCCGCTGAGCATCTCCTTGATGCGCTCGCGGTCTTCTTCTGCCGCCGCTTGGCCAACCGATGGTTTGGCACCCGCACCCAGACCCTTGGTGATGTTCGCACCGATCTGCAACTGTGTTTGTGCCTTGCTGCGTTTGAGCGCCTGCGCATCAGTGTTGATGACAATGAACTCGACCCCCTGCACCCCTTGTTCGATCATATGATCCACGGCGTTCCCGCCGCAGCCACCCACACCGATCACTTTGATCACCGCATCCTGAGCTTGTGTTTCCATGATTTCAAACATCGCCGTCTCCTTAAAATAATTACAAAAATCCAACCCTGTAGTAACCGAACAACCAACTCCTGAAACCGCTAAAAATTGACCTGTAACCAGGTTTTCATCCTTGCCAGCACGTCGCCAAATGAATTCGATTGCATGCGCGTCTCCGCATTGCGTTGATGATGTTCCAAACCATACAACAGCAGTCCCACACCGGTCGCCATGCGCGGTGTTTTCACCACATCGGACAGCCCACCTATATATTTCGGGATACCCACGCGCACCGGCAGATGGAATATCTCCTCACCCAGTTCGACCATGCCCTGCATGGCACTGCTGCCGCCGGTAATCACGATGCCGGATGACAACAACTCCTCGAGGCCGCTACGGCGCAATTCCTGCTGCACCAGCGAATACAGCTCCTCGACGCGCGGCTCAATCACTTCCGCCAAGGTTTGTCTGGACAACATGCGCGGCCCCCGCTCACCCACGCCGGGCACTTCGATCGCTGCGCCATCAGCCAGTTGGCGCAGCGCGCAGCCATACTTGATCTTGATGTCCTCTGCATCCTGCGTCGGCGTCCGCAACGCCATGGCGATGTCATTGGTGATCTGGTCGCCGGCAATCGGTATCACCGCAGTGTGGCGGATCGCGCCTCCGGTAAACACCGCGATGTCAGTGGTGCCCCCGCCTATATCCACCAGACACACGCCCAATTCTTTTTCATCATCTGCGAGCACGGCCTTGCTGGATGCCAAGGGCTGTAGGATCAGTTCGTTGACTTCCAGACCGCAGCGATGGATGCACTTCATGATGTTCTGCACCGCAGATACCGCACCGCTGATGATGTGCACTTCAACATCCAGACGCATCCCGCTCATACCCAGCGGCTTCTTGATGCCGTCCTGCCCGTCGATACTGAATTCCTGCTCAAGGATGTGCAAAATCTGCTGATCGCCAGGCAAGCTGATCGAGCTGGCCGTTTCGATAACGCGCTCGATGTCAGGTGCGGCGACCTCTTTTTCCTTGATTTTCACCATGCCGCGAGAATTGATGCTGCGAATATGGCTGCCCGCGATGCCGGTATAGACCTCGTGTATCTTGCAGTCGGCCATCAACTCGGCTTCCTCCAAAGCACGCTGGATCGCGCCCACCGTTGCTTCGATATTGACCACCATGCCCTTCTTCATCCCGGATGATTCATGCATGCCCATGCCGATCACTTCAAGCATTCCGTCCGGCTTCACTTCACTGACGATCACCACGATCTTGGACGTGCCTATGTCGAGTCCGACTACCAGGTTCTTGGTTTCCTTGTTTCTGCTCATCGCTTGCTCTCCGCTGCCGCTTATCAACTTTGCTTGGTCAATCCGCTTACCGCAAATCCGTTGCGGTAGCGCAAGTCCACATGTTTTACCCTGCTTTGTATTGATGCAAGACTATAGGGATAAACCTCCACGAATCTTGCCAGGCGCTGCTGCATTTCCTCGCGTCCCAACTCCAATACCATTCCGTTGCTCAAGCGCAACTGCCATGCATGGCGGGGCGACAGGACAAGCTGCTTCACTTGCAAATCCAGAGCGGCAAGTTGCTGGCTGAATTGCGCGTAATGCTGCATAACCTCGGCTGCCGTTCCATCTTGCCCGATAAATCCGGGCAACATTTGCTCGCTATACGCCATAAAAACCTCGCCCTGCTGATTCACCAGCGCGGAATTGTTCCAGCGCGCAAATGCCTGATGCTCTTCCAGCCTCACCGCCAAACTGTGCGGGAATTCCCGGCGTATGCTGACGTTGCGCACCCAAGGCAGCTTTTCCAATGACTGCCTCAAGCGTTCGATATCCACGGTAAAAAAATTTCCATGCACTTCGTCGCGCACCACCTGCAACACCTCCGCTGCCTCGACCCGTTGGGGCGCGGCACTCAAGCGCACGCTCTGCAACGGGAACAATCCCGGCAGATGTGTTGCGTAATAGACCGAGCCGCACAACACCATGCACACACTGAAGAAGATCAGCGCGTTGGCGATACCGCGCAGCAGTGGCGCGTTATCCCACATGTGCCAACTCCAGAATTCGCAGCACCAGTTGCTCGAAGCCAATCCCAGCCTGTCGCGCCGCCATCGGTACCAGGCTATGGTCGGTCATGCCGGGTGATGTGTTCGCTTCCAGCAAATACTGCTTGCCCGACTTGTCCTTCAGAAAATCTACACGCCCCCAGCCCTGCCCGCCTATCAACGCAAATGCTTGTTTGGACAGCTGCTGCATCCCGGCTTCCTGTTCGGCATCCAGATCGCTCGGGCACAGATAGCGGGTGTCGTTGCGCAAATATTTCGCCTCATAGTCGTAAAACTCTTTGGCCGGCTCGATCTTGATCACCGGCAATGCCTGTTCGCCCAGAATCGCAACGGTATATTCACCGCCGCCAATGAAGCTTTCAGCAAGCACCAACGGGTCATGTCTGGCGGCTTCACGATATGCAGACTGCAATTCACCGACCTCTTTCACTTTGCTGATGCCCACGCTGGACCCTTCATTGGCGGGTTTTACGAACAGCGGCAAACCCAGTTGTTGCGCGACCGCCTTCCAGTCGCTATGTTCATCGAGCAGCGCGTAGTCGGGTATCGGCAACCCGGCTGCCTGCCACACCATTTTGGTGCGCCATTTGTCCATTCCGAGAGCAGAAGCCATCACCCCGCTGCCGGTATACGGTATTCCCAGCAATTCCAGAGCGCCCTGTACCGTGCCGTCTTCGCCGTAGCGTCCGTGCAGCGCGATGAATGCACGGTCAAAACCGTCATCAACCAGCGCTTGCAAATTCTGCACAGCAGGATCAAATGCATGGGCATCCACGCCGCTGCGCAGCAGCGCTGCAAGCACTGCCTCGCCGCTTTTCAGCGATACCTCGCGCTCGGCGGAACGACCGCCGAACAACACCGCCACCTTGCCAAAGGCAGCAGGACTGAGGACTGAGGGCTGATAACCAGCGACTTGGCTGGCGTTGTTTGACAGGCTAGTCGATTGGCTAATAGTTCCATCAGGACTGAGACGCGGGTTCATAGGTTCTTTTCACCAACAATGCGCACTTCCGGATGCAACTTGATGCCGGTCTGTTGTTCCACCACGGCCTGCACTTCGTTGATCAAATCCTCGATATCCGCCGCAGTCGCCGCACCGGTATTCACGATAAAGTTGGCATGCTTTTCCGACACCTGCGCTCCGCCGATCTGTTTGCCTTTCAAACCGCTCTGCTCGATCAACCGCGCCGCATGGTCACCCTGAGGGTTGCGAAACACCGAGCCTGCATTCGGCAGATTCAACGGTTGACTCTCGATGCGCTTGCCCAGCAAAGCCTTGATTCCATGTCGCGCGGATTCACCGTCGCCCCTGGAGAATTGGAGCCATGCGGCGACGAACCATTCTGAGGACTGAGTATTGAAGATTGAGGACTGAAGATCGTGAGGGTTTTCCTGAGTCCTCAGCCCTTTTTCCTCAGTCCTGACAACATGCCGATATCCGATTTCATAATCTGCTGGCGTACGTATATGCACTTCACCATGCCGGTCCACGGTCTGTACGCGCAACACTTTTTCCCATGTCTCGCTGCCATAGCAACCGGCGTTCATCGCCAGCATGCCGCCCAGTGTGCCGGGGATGCCGGCAAAGAATTCCGCGCCCTGCAGATCGTGCAGTGCGGCGAAGCGCGCCAGTTTGGCACCGGGCACGCCGGCTTCGGCATAGACACTGCCGTCCAATTCGAGATGCAACCCGCTCAATGTTCCGTGCAACATCAATACCGTGCCGCGCAAACCACCGTCGCGCACCAGCAGGTTGCTGCCCAAGCCCACCGCATATAGCGGCTCATCTGCCGGCAGTCCACGCAGAAATACCAGCAGATCATCCACATCGGCGGGCTGGTACATATGTTCGGCCGTACCGCCTGCGCGCCAGCTGGTGTACTTGCGCATCGGCACATCGCGACTCAATTTGCCGCGCAATGGTGTATTAACAAAGTGTTGCAACTCGGTCATATTCATGGTTCATCCAAACGTTGCACCTGCATGGCCGGCATCTTTCCGGTAGCATCAGCGTCGCTATTTCCCAGCAGTCTGTTCGGCGTACTGCCGATCGAACCCGCGCCCATCGTGATGACCACATCCCCATCGCGCGCCATCTGCATGATCGCTTGCGGCATCTGCTGGATATCCTCGACAAACACCGCTTCGCTCTGACCCGCCACGCGCAACGCATGCATCAGTGCGCGTCCATCTGCCGCAACGATGGGCGGCTCACCTGCCGCATAGACTTCCGCCAACACCAGCACGTCCACGCTGCACAGCACTTTAATAAAATCCTCGAACAGGTCACGAGTCCGCGTATAACGATGCGGCTGAAATGCCAGCACTAGACGCCGGCCGGGGAACGCACCGCGCACCGCCTCCAGCGTGGCCCGCATTTCCACAGGATGATGACCGTAATCGTCGATTAGCGCGAAGCTTCCGCCGCTCGGCAATGCAATGTTTCCGTAACGCTGAAAACGTCTGCCGACACCCTGGAATTCAGCGAGTGCCGCAATGATCGCGCCATCCGCCACGCCAACTTCCAGCGCGATCGCGATAGCGGCGAGAGCATTCAACACGTTGTGCATGCCCGCCAGATTCAGCGTGATGTCCATATCCTTGGGCGTTCCGTTCTGGCGGCATTGAGCGGTAAAGTTCATCTGGCCGCCCTGATGGCGCACGTTCACGGCACGGATTTGCGCACCTCCGCTGAAGCCGTAAGTCGTCACCGGCTTGCTGATGCGCGGCAGAATCTCGCGCACGTTGGCATCGTCCACACACAGCATCGCCCTGCCGTAAAACGGCAGATGCTCGACGAAATCCACGAATGCCTGTTTGAGTTTTTCGAAATCGTGCCCGTAAGTTTCCATATGGTCGGCATCAATATTTGTGATCACCGCGAGTATCGGTTGCAGATACAAAAACGAGGCATCCGACTCGTCTGCCTCGACCACGATGAATTCGCCTGTCCCCAGCTTCGCATTGGTGCCGCTGCTATTGAGTTTTCCGCCTATCACGAAAGTCGGATCGAGTCCGCCCTTGGCCAGCACACTGGCGGTCAGCGAAGTGGTGGTGGTCTTGCCGTGCGTGCCCGCTACCGCGATACCCTGGCGCAAACGCATCAGCTCCGTCAGCATCATCGCGCGCGGCACCACCGGAATGCGACGTGCACGAGCTGCCAGCACTTCCGGATTGTCCTGACCCACCGCGGTCGAGACCACCACCACGTCGGCATCGGTCAAATGCTGCTCGGCATGGCCGAGATACACTGTGGCACCGAGTTTTTTAAGGCGTTTCGTAGCTGCACTTTCACTCAGATCGGAGCCGCTCACCTGAAAGCCAAGATTGAGCAACACTTCGGCGATTCCGTTCATGCCGGAACCTCCGATGCCGACGAAATGGAGGTGTTTGACTTTGTGTTTCATGCCACCAACTCCTCGCATATTCTTGCAACTGCAACTGCCGCATCAGCCTTGGCCAAACTGCGCGCCTTCTGCGCTATCGTCAATAATTTTTGGCGGCCTTGCTCCCCATCCATCATGCCTCGTAACAATTGTGCCAATTTTTCCGCGCTCAAATCGATCTGCGGCAACAACACTGCCGCGCCATGCTTGCTCAAAAACTGCGCGTTGCGGGTCTGGTGGTCGTCCACCGCAAATGGGAACGGTATCAATATGCTCGCCACACCCGCTGCGGCAAGTTCCGCGACAGTCAACGCGCCGGCGCGGCAGATCACCAGATCGGCATTGCCGTAGTGCTTGGCCATTTCGTCCATGAACGGTTTGATATCGGCCTGCACTCCCGCCTGTTGATATGCCCGCTTCACCGCTTCAAAATGTTGTTTGCCGGTTTGATGCAGCACATTAGGACGCACATCTTTGGGCAGCAGCAAGAGCGCTTGCGGCAATGCTTCATTGATCGCCTTGGCTCCCAGACTCCCGCCCACCACCAGCACATTCAGCTTGCCGTTGCGTGCAGCATAGCGTTGCTGCGGATCGGGTAACCCGGCAATATCGCTGCGCACCGGATTGCCGCACCATATTGCATGCGGCAACACATCAGGGAATCCGCTCAACACTTTTTTTGCGATACGAGCCAGCACCCTGTTGCTCAATCCGGCGACGGAGTTTTGTTCATGTATCAGCAACGGACGACGCAGCAACGACGCCATCACCCCGCCCGGAAAGGTGATGTAGCCGCCCATACCCAGCACCACATCCGGGCGATGGCGGAATATCGCGGCCGCGCTTTGCCACATTGCAAGCAGCAGATCGAACGGCAACTGCAACAGACGCAGCAATCCCTTGCCGCGCACCCCGGAAAAACGTACCCATGCCATCTCATACCCATGCCTGGGAACCAGGTCGGCTTCCATGCTGTTTGGCGCACCCAGCCAGGTCACCTGCCAACCCTGCGTACGCAGAATGTCGGCCACGGCGAGTGCGGGAAAAATGTGGCCCCCAGTCCCTCCGGCCATAATTAAAATCGACCTAGACACGAAGCACCTCAATATCGGACACGTTTTCGGCGGAGACTAATGCGTGCACAGCACGCGTTATGGCGTAACCAAAAATATGTCCTCCGGTTCCGCCTGCCATGATCAGTATTGAGCGGCTCATACTGGCAGTCCTCGCGCAATCCGACGGTTTTGGCTACGACCGCCCCGATAGGGCTTAACTTGCTTGCGCAAGTTAGTCTTCGCCGAAATAGACGGATTGATAAATTGTGCACTCATACTGGAAGCCCTCGCGCAATCCGTCTATTTTCATAATCCACTCTCAACAGCAAAGCCGCCGCAACGCAATTCACCACGATGCCGCTGCCGCCAAAACTCAGGAACGGCAAGGTCAATCCCTTGGTCGGCAGCATGCCCATGTTCACGCCTATATTGATCATCGCCTGTACGCCTACCCACACGCCAACTCCCTGGGCGACCAGCGCGGAAAAATTGCGCTCGAGAAATGAGGCATGGCGGCCGATCTGGAACGCGCGCACAACCAGCAGAGCGAACAACGCGATTACTGCAGCCACACCTACCAAACCCAATTCTTCGGCGATCACTGCCATCAGGAAATCGGTGTGAGCTTCCGGCAGATAAAATAACTTTTCCACGCTGCCGCCCAGCCCCACACCCAGCCATTCGCCCCTCCCGAACGCAATCAGCGCGTGGCTCAATTGATAGCCTTTGCCATATGGGTCAGACCACGGGTCCATAAAGCCGATGACGCGCTGCATCCGGTAGGGCGAAGAAAGTATCAGTGCGGCAAACGCCAGCGGCAAAGCCACCAACAGCGCGGCGAACACTTTTAGGTTGAAGCCGCCCAACCACAAAGTGCAGAAGGCGATAGACAGAATGACCACGAACGCGCCCATGTCAGGCTCTTGAAGCAACAAGCCGCCAATCAGCACCATCACTACCAGCATAGGCAAAAAAGCTTTGCTGAACAGGTGGCCTACCTTGCCCTTGCGTACCGTGTAATCAGAGGCATACAGCACGGCAGACAGCTTCATGAATTCGGAGGGTTGCAAATTGATGACGAACAGGGATAGCCAGCGACGGCTGCCATTCACTTCCCGTCCGATTCCCGGAACCAGCACCAACACCAGCAGCGCAGCCCCGATCAAAAACAAATATGGCGCATAGGTCTGCCACAATTGCACCGGCACCTGAAAGGCGAACAGTCCGAGCAGCAAACCCGCAGCAATGTATACCCCATGTCGCAGCAAATAATAGGCCGGCTGATATCCGGTGAATTTGTTGGCCTCCGCAGTTGCGATCGAGGCGGAGTACACCATTACCAGACCAAGCGCCAGCAGGCCTATCAAAACCCAAACCAACAATTCGTCAAATTGCGCCTGAGGTAGACGGGCGCGTGTCTTTACTAGTGATGCCATGCACCCTCCGGTTTTAATTCGCTCACGGCCTCAACGAATACTTCGGCACGATGCTCATAGTTGCGAAACATGTCGAAACTGGCACAGGCTGGTGACAGCAATACTGCATCGCCGTTTTGCGCCAACATCGAGGCTTGTCGCACTGCATCACTCATGTCTTCGGCACGCACCACCTTCACACCGCTGCCACTCAAGGCATTCTCGATCAGAGACGCATCACGCCCGATCAGAACTACCGCCCGGGCATGCTGGGACACAACCGGATTGAGAGGCGAGAAGTCCTGTCCCTTGCCTTCGCCACCCGCGATCAGCACTGCTTTGCATCCCAGCCCTTGCAGCGCAGCTATGGTCGCACCGACATTGGTGCCCTTCGAATCGTCGTAATAAGTGATGCCGCCAATCTCTGCGACACGTTCAACGCGATGCGGCAGCCCCTTGAAGTTGCGCAGCGCATCGAGCAACACCGGCATCGGGAAATCGATCGCGCGACTCAGCGCCAACGCGGCCAATGCATTCGCCACGTTATGCAGTCCCACTACCTGCAATTCGCTGGCCTTGAGCAAACGCTGCGTCCCCTGCACCAACCAGACATCCCCTTCGTCTGGTACTATTCCAAAATCGCTCGCCTTACCAGGCTTACTCAAACCGAACGTGATGGTTTTGCATTCCGCGCGTGCCATACTCATGCAGCGCTCATCGTCGCGATTAAGCACCTGTACGTCACAACCCGAAAAAATACGCGCCTTCGCGGCGCTGTATTCGGCCACGTCGGCATAACGATCGAGATGGTCCTCGCTGATATTCAGTACAGTCGCGGCATCGGCATTCAGACTTGAGGTGGTTTCCAGCTGGAAACTGGACAACTCCAACACCCAAACTTCAGGCTGATTCACGCCGCGTTCCAGCACGACATCCAGTACTGCCGGAGAGATGTTGCCTGCCGCAACAGCGTCCTTGCCCGCCGCCTTGCATAGATGCTCCACCATGCTGGTGACGGTGGTCTTACCGTTCGATCCGGTGATGGCAAGGATACGCGGCCTGTCGTCGCTCGGCAGCGATTGCGCGAACAACTCGATGTCGCCCACCACCTCGATGCCTCTTGCGACAGCGCGTGCAACAACCGGGTCGCGCAACGGCACGCCCGGGCTGATCGCGATCATCTCGATGCCGTCGAACAGCGCATCGTTGAAATTTCCGCAAAAGATCTGGTCGCTGGCGACATACTGGCGCACTTCCGCCAGGCCGGGCGGGGCACTGCGGGTGTCCGCCACGCGCAGATGCGCGCTCTGGTCGCTCAGCCAGCGCACCATGGATAACCCTGTCTCACCGAGACCCAGCACCAGCACCGATTTGTTCTTGTGCCGGGACATTTCAGCCTCGTGGTGATGATCCATCAAGCCCGCCGCGATGTCAGGAGACTGCATGACATTCGCCATGCTCACATTGGCTTTCCTCGATGCTGTCGTGCTGTGCTTTATCATGTTTTTCTCCCTTACCTCAACTTGAGCGTTGCCAAGCCCAACAAGACAAGCAACATCGTTATGATCCAGAAGCGCACGTTAGCGTTTGGTGTCGCCATAACGTTTGCTGCGCGAACATGAGTCTCCCCCAACGCCTGCGTGCCGCACTTCTTCATTTGTGTATCCACGATCACCTCAACTTGAGCGTTGCCAAGCCCAACAAGACAAGCAACATCGTTATGATCCAGAAGCGCACCACCACCTGCGTTTCCTTCCAGCCTTTCAATTCGTAGTGATGATGCAACGGCGCCATGCGGAACACGCGCTTGCCCGTGAGTTTGAACGAGGCCACCTGGATCATCACCGACACCGCTTCGACCACGAACACGCCGCCCATGATGAACAACACCAGCTCCTGGCGCACGATCACCGCGACCGTGCCCAGCGCCGCACCGAGAGCCAGCGCACCCACATCGCCCATGAACACCTCGGCCGGATACGCGTTGAACCACAGGAATGCCAAACCGGCTCCGGCGATGGCGCCGCAGAACACCGCCAGTTCACCCGCACCGGGGATATAAGGTATGCCGAGATATTTCGAGAACACCGCATTGCCCGCCACGTAGGCGAATATCGACAGCGCGCTGCTCACCATCACCGTCGGCATGATGGCCAGCCCATCCAGGCCGTCGGTCAGATTCACCGCGTTGCTGGTGCCGACTATGACCAGATATGTCAGCGCGATGAACAGGAAAGCGCCGAGCGGGAACACGAAGAATTTCAGGAACGGCAGGATGAGTTCGGTGTTCGCGGGCAGGCTCGCGGCACTCCACAGATAAAAGCCGACCAGCAGAGCGATGACGGACTGCCACCCCATCTTGGCCCTTGCCGACAAGCCCTTGGGGTTGCGGTGCACCACCTTGCGGTAATCATCCACCCAGCCGATCACGCCGAAACCCAAAGTGGTGAACAATACCACCCACACATAATGATTATGCAGGTCTCCCCACAGCAACGTGGTGATCGCGATCGATGTCAGGATCAGCGCACCGCCCATGGTCGGCGTCCCGGCTTTTACCAGATGCGTCTGGGGACCATCGTTGCGCACCGACTGGCCGATCTTGTACGCAGTCAATTTGCGTATCATGGCCGGGCCGACCATAAATGAAATCCCCAGTGCGGTCATCGCTGCCAGCACGGCGCGCAGCGTGATGTAATTGAACACGCTGAAGAACCTTATATCCGGTGCCAACCATTGTGCCAGTGCTAGCAGCATCTTTTCCCCTTGCAGATGTCGTTCATGAATCGCCTTTGCGGTCTGGCGATCCGCCGGTTTCCACTGCTGCAAAATGATCCACCACACGCTCCATTTTCATGAAGCGGGATCCCTTGACCAGAATGGTGGTGTTCTTGTCCATTTCCTTTTCCAGCGCATGCTGCAGATCCTCGACCCGATCAAAGTGCCGCGCGCCGCTGCCGAATTCGTTCACCGCGTATCGGCTCAGATCCCCCAATGCATAGAGCTTGTCGATGCCCGCCCGGCGCGCTTCGCTGCCGATCCCGGCATGCAAAGCCGCCGCATCGCCCCCCAATTCGCCCATATCGCCGATCACCAGCACGCGCTTGCCGCCAAGCTCTGCAAGAACGCTGATCGCAGCCCTCATCGAAGCCGGGTTGGCGTTATAAGTGTCATCTATCAGGCTGGCCCCGCTCGACGTCGCTTTGCGCTGCAATCGTCCGGCGACTCCGCCGAATTTTTCCAGGCCGGCCGCGACCTTTTCCAGCGGCACATTAAGCGCACTGGCCGCAGCCGAGGCTGCCAATGCGTTGCGGGCGTTATGGATGCCGGGAACCTGCAGATTGACCGTGAATTTTCCCTCTGGTGCGGTCACGTCCAGCTGCAGACCGTAACCATGCTGGTGCCATGTGCCGCATACATCAGCTTGACTGTCCATGCCGAATTCGAGCAACTGTTTCACACCGGCCATCTCGCGCCATAGCGGCGCGAATTCATCGTCGGCGTTGATCACTGCCGTACCGTGAGGTTTCAGTCCGGCAAATATCTCTCCTTTGGCCCGGGCAACGGCCGCCACTGATCCGAGTCCCTCCAGATGTGCGCCGCTGGCGTTGTTGATCAGCGCGACATCGGGTGCCGCGATACGTGTCAGGTAATCGATCTCGCCCAGATGGTTCATCCCCATCTCGAGCACGGCATAGCGGTGTACCGAGTTCAGTTTCAGCAGCATGAGCGGCATGCCGATGTCATTATTCAGATTGCCCAGGGTGGCCAGTACCGCATCCGGACTGCCTGCCGCTTCGCGCAAGATGCATGCAAGCATCTCCTTGACCGTAGTCTTGCCGTTGCTGCCGGTGATCGCCACCAGGGGGATATCAAATTGCCTGCGCCAATGAGCAGCCAGTTGCCCCAATGCGATGCGGGTGTCTGCTACAACCAGTATCGATGACTGGGGACTGATGACTGAGGGATGCGCTTTATAACTGTCTGCATTCACCAAGGAAGCCGCAGCTCCTGCCTGAGCGGCTTGCGGAACGAATTCGTATCCGTCGAATTTTTCCCCGCGCAACGCAACGAACAAATCGCCCTGCGTCAGTTTCCGGCTGTCGCTGGACACGGCGGTGAAGCGCACGTCATCACCGACGACCCGGCCATTCAACACCTGCGCGGCCTGTGACAGCGACATCATGCGCGCACCTCACCATGACTTGCGTTCAGCGCCTGCTGCGCAATCAGCACGTCGCTGAACGGATGTTTCACACCATTGATTTCCTGGTAATCCTCATGCCCCTTGCCCGCTATCAGCACGGTATCGCCCTGTCTGGCATGGCTGATGGCACCCTTAATCGCGGCGGCACGCTCTGATACGATCTCGTGATTGTCTTCGCTCATACCGCTGACAATCTCGGCGATGATGTCGCGTGGATTTTCGCTACGCGGGTTATCGGAAGTGACAATACAGTGATCTGAAAACTTCTCCGCAACGATGCCCATCATGGCGCGCTTGCCCCGATCACGATCTCCGCCGCAGCCGAAAACGCAAATCAGTTTCCCACACGTCGCCATGTTGACTTCGCGTAAAGCCTGCAATACTTTTTCCAGCGCATCCGGAGTGTGTGCGTAATCGACGATCACCGTCGGCTGCCAAGTCTCTCCCAAGCGCTGCATGCGTCCCGGTACCGGCTGTACCCTGCTCAATGATTGCACGGCATCATTCAAGTCCATCCCGCTCACCAGCAAAACCGCCAAAGCACCCAACAGGTTTGCCGCATTGAACCGTCCAACCAGCGCACTATTTATTTGCTTTGCACCCCAACTGGAATGCACGGCTATTCGCATACCCTGCCCTGACATTTCCAGCAGATTTCCATAGACCATGCGCAATCCAAGTTGCTCGGCGAGTTGCAGTGCGGAGTCGCTCAGGCCGTAGCCGATCACTTCCAAATCGGCATCCCGTGTCAAAGCCGCCGCATCCTGTAATTGCTCAGCCAATTCAGCGCCGTATTCATCATCAAAATTCAGCACGGCATATTTAAGGTGCTGCCAATCGAACAACTTGCGTTTGGCTGCTGTATAACTTTGCATATCGCCGTGGTAATCGAGATGATCACGGCTCAGATTGGTGAGCATCGCGACATCAAAATGCACACCATTGACCCGCCCCTGGGACAGCGCGTGCGAAGACACCTCCATCGCAACGGCCTGCGCCCCTTCTCGCAAATAGCCGGCCAGCAAGCCATGCACGCGAATGGCATCTGGCGTGGTATTTGACGTGGCTTGCAACGCACCGACAAAACCGTTACCCAGTGTCCCGATCAATGCGCAATCTTTCCCGGCATCATTCATGGCATGGGCTATCCAATGGCTGGTGGAGGTTTTGCCATTGGTTCCGGTGACGCCCACAACCCACATATTTTCCGAAGGTGAGCCGTACACCGCATCTGCCAGCCAGCCTGCCTTGTGGCGCAAATCGGTTACACCGAGATTAGGCACTTGCCAATCATCAACCCAGGAAAAATTCCGCGCTTCCCAGATCACTGCGTTTGCACCCTTTGCAATTGCTTCGGCAATGAACTGCCTGCCGTCAATCTTTTCACCGGGATAGGCGACAAATGTATCTCCACGATTAATTTCCCGGCTGTCCGTCACCAGGCGTGTGATAGTCGCGTTCAAAGCAGCCAATTGTTTGAGAGGGAAGCCTGCCCTGAGCGTGTTCGAAGGATTCATACCTCCTCCTTCACAATATCCGCAGGGGGGGCGATAACGTTGTTCAGCGGCGCATCGTTCGGAACACTGAGCGCATGCAACGCGGCACTCGTCACTTTGCTGAACACCGGTGCGGCAACCTCTCCCCCGTAATACTCGTCACCTTCCGGGTCATCTATCATCACCGCAACCACCAGGCGTGGATTCGTTACCGGCGCGAAACCGACGAACGATGCGATATAGTGATTGACGTAATGACCGTCCTCCAGTTTATGCGCAGTTCCTGTCTTGCCAGCCACGCGATAGCCGGCCACTTGAGCTAGCGGAGCCGTACCGCCTGGCAGCACCACCATTTCCAGCATGTCACGGATTTCACGAGTGGTGCGTTCTGAAAACACCTTTTTCCCTGAAGCAGGGGCATTCAGCTTGAGCAGCGAAACCGGTTTCAATTCGCCGTCATTGGCGAAAATGGTGTAAGCCCGAGCCAGTTGCAGCAGGTTCACAGATATCCCGTGTCCATAAGCCATGGTGGCCTGCTCGATGGGTCGCCATTTTTTGGGGTCATACAATTTACCCGGCGCCTCACCCGGAAAATTACTTCCTGTCAGGGCACCGAAGCCGCTGTCCGACAGTCCCTGCCACATCGTTTCAGGCTTCATTGACAAGGCTATCTTGGCTGCACCGATATTGCTGGATTTTTGGATTACTTGAGCCACAGTCAATCTTGCCTCCGGATCGGCATCGTGAATCTTTCTGTTGGCCAGCATGTATACGCCGTGTTCGGTATTGATGACGGTGTTGGGGCGCACCTTGCCTGTCTCGATCGCCATCGCCACCGTGAACGGTTTCATCGTCGAACCTGGCTCGAAAAGATCAGTAATGGCGCGGTTGCGCATCTCTTTACTGCCGGTGTTATTGCGGTTGTTCGGGTTATAGCCTGGATAGTTGGCGAGAGCCAACACCTCGCCGCTGCGCGCATCCATAACCACTACCGCACCGGATTTGGCCCGATGCTGTTTGACCGCACTCTCCAGCTCGCGATAAGCGATGTGTTGCAAATTGTTGTCCAGACTAAGCACGATATCGCTGCCCGGCTTGGATGGGTGCAGGCTTCCGGCATCTTCAACAATGTACCCGTGGTTATCCTTGATTACACGCTGACTGCCGGGTTTCCCTGCAAGCTGGTCCTGCAGGGCCAACTCCATCCCTTCTTGCCCGTTGTCGTCCTGCCCTGTAAAGCCGAGCGTCTGGGCAGCCTCCTCACCCGCGGGATAATAACGGCGATATTCGCGCTGCAATGAAACACCGGGAAGATTCAGGCTCACTACTTTCTCGACCTGATCCGGTGGCAGCAATCGTTTGAGATAGACAAAGTCGCGTGAAGTATCGAACAGACGGTTCTTAACTTCTTCAGCGCCCAAACCGAGTATTTGCGCCAGCTTCTTTACTTGACGTCTATCAGCTTCCACGTCCGGCGGGCTCGCCCACACTGATTCAACCGGCGTGCTGACCGCGAGCGGCTCGCCATTGCGGTCGGATATCATGCCACGGTGGGCGCTGACTTCGATCACGCGGCTGTAGCGTGCATTGCCTTTTTCCTGAAGAAATTCATTGTGTATCCCTTGCAAATACACGCCCCGTCCAAGCAACCCGGCCAGCCCTGCCAGCAACGTTACAAATAGTGCGGAGGCGCGCCATCCCGGCAATTTCGCCGCAATACCCGGATTTGCGCTGGCCGCGTAATTCATTGTTATGGATTTGTCCCGCCGTTAGGCTTTGCCCGTATAAATTGAACCTGCCCGTTTTTGGGCAAATGCATTTGCAATTTTTGCACTGCAACTCCTTCTACCCGTGCCGGTGTGGCCCAAGTGCTTTGTTCCAGTTGCAACTGTCCCCACTCCACATCCATCTGCTGAGCCTGCTCCTTTTCCTTTTGCAACTCGATGAACAATTTGCGCGCCTTATGCTGCGAGGTGACCACGCTCAATGCGCACATCACCACTGCCACCAGCAACAAACCCTGACAGGCCGGGCTGACGCCGGCAACTTTGTCCACGACTTGCTTGCGAATGCCGGCAATATCGGTCTTCATACACATACAATCCGGAGCACATTGCTATGCAACATCGCTGCGCTCCGCAACGCGCATCACAGCGCTGCGCGCTCGGGGATTTGCCTGCAGTTCTGGCCCGCTAACGCGCACTGCCCTGCCGATCAAATTCAATTTTCCCTGCGGCACTTCGCTGGCACGGATAGGCACATTGCGCGGCAACTTATCGCCTTCCGCCATGTCACGCAGGAAATGCTTCACGATGCGGTCTTCCAGAGAATGAAAACTGATCACCACCAATCGTCCACCAGTCTTGAGATAAGTCACGCACTCTGGCAAGACCCGCGCAAGCTCCTCGAGCTCCTGGTTGAGATAAATCCGTATAGCCTGAAAGGTGCGTGTCGCCGGGTTCTGCCCTGCCTCACGGGTACGTACCGTTTTACCAACCAACTCGACGAGTTGCCGCGTTGTATGAATGGGCTCGATTGCGCGCGCCGCAACAATCGCTCTTGCAATCTGCTTAGCAAACCGTTCTTCGCCGTAATCACGTATCACCTCCGTCAATAAACTTTCATCTACCGTCTCCAACCACTGCGCCGCGGTCATCCCGCTGCTGGTATCCATGCGCATATCCAGCGGCGCGTTAAAACGAAAACTGAATCCGCGCGCCGCCTCATCCAGTTGCGGCGATGACACGCCCAAGTCCAGCAGAATCCCGTCCACTTTCTGCACTCCCTGTTCGCGCAGCACATCCGCCAATTGCGCAAATCCGCGATGCGCGATCTGAAAGCGCACATCCCGCCATTCCCTGCCTGCCGCTACCGCCGCCGGATCCTTGTCCATTGCAATCAACTTTCCGCTTGTGCCCAGACGCTTCAGGATTTCTGCACTGTGCCCGCCCCGTCCGAACGTGCCATCCACATAAATGCCATCCGGCTTGATTGCGAGCGCTTCAACTGCTTCATGTAATAGAACAGTGATGTGGAACCAGCCCTCGCTCACAAGGAAAAGCCGTCCAGTTCGGTCGGCAATTCACCATCCATGAACGACAGTGCGGCTTCTTGCTGTGCCTGCCACTTCGCTTCGTCCCATAATTCGAATTTATTTCCTTGGCCAACCAGCATCACGCGCTTGTCCAGCACGGCGTAGTTGCGCAAGGTCGGAGAGATTAATACTCGCCCGGCACCATCCATTACCACATCTTCGGCGTATCCGATCAGGCGGCGTTGCAAGGCACGTATTTTTGGATTGAGCGCGGAAAGCTTGAGCAGTTTTTCGCGTATCGGGTGCCACTCGGGTTGCGGATACATCAACAGACAACCATCAGCATCTGCAGTCAGCACCAAGTTGCCTGCGCAACCACTGAGCAGCATGTCACGATGACGCGCCGGTATTACCAGCCTGCCTTTGCTATCCAGATTGAGTTGTGTTGCCCCCTGAAACATCGCTTAACCCCCACTTTTACCCACTTTTTACCACTTGAACCCACTATATTGAAAAAAAAACCAATGGTCAAGCGAATAAACAGGATTTACCTTTACAGGACAAAGAGTTAGCACGGAAAGTTAAAATAAAATAAATATGATTAAAAAATAATAGGTTACGTAAATAAGCTGATGTAATTTGTTATGAATAGCTGGGTATTGCGGACAAAAGAAGCAAATGAAGGAAAAATGATGTGCCAAGGGAGGATAAGACAAAACAACTCAAATAATCCGAATTTGCGAAGCTTGGGTAAAGCAGATCGCGCGCGCAGATTCGCACCAAGTGATCGGCATTCAAAATCACCTGCTCGTTTGCGCCCTTTGCACGATAAAAGCGGGCGACTCCAAACCGGGGTTATCGCAATCGATCCTTCAAATAAGGTGAAGCCAGCCGATAAGCCGGGTTCTGTCGTGGACAGTCATTCCTCTAGGCGTTTCGTTACCGGACGCTCAAGCAACCTACCCGCAGGCGACGCGAGCAACGTCATAGCCTGCTTATTTGGTCTTGCTCCGGATGGAGTTTACCGTGCCGTCCGTGTTACCACTGACGCGGTGGGCTCTTACCCCGCCGTTTCACCCTCGCCGTTACCTTGCGGTACTTGGGCAGTTTGTTTTCTGTGGCACTGTTCATCACCTCACGGTGTCCGGTCGTTAACCGGCATCCTGCTCTGTGGAGCCCGGACTTTCCTCCCCGCACTTGCGTGCGCGGCGACTGTCTGGCCAGCTTCGATGAGGAGTTTAGCACGATGGCACTTTGGCCATCGGTTGTTGGCACGACCCACGCCACTGACCAACATCGCATCGGAGCGCTCAGTCCATCTTCCTGACTATGGCTTGGGGATGATGATATGTTTCTTGTACAGCCATCTTGTATCCATGAAAGATTCGAGAGAACCTTTGACGATCTTTTTCATGAAAGCGCTATCGATCTTCAGCCAGCGTTCGCGCAACACCTCCTCCAGTCCGGCTTCCCGCAACGACTCTTCCAGCAACTTTTTACGCAGATCAAACAACTCATCGGTTATGTACATCGCCTCATGCGCCATCTCAATATCCTTGCCCATATACTCAATCGGTCCGCCCATTTTTTCGGCCATGAAAGAAGTCTGGCGATTCTCGATCGCCTCTTGACTATGGCCAATGAAATATTGACCGATCCAAGGATGGGCATAAACTTTGTCATAGAAAATCTTGTGTGCCTTTTGCAAAGCGGTCAAGCCGCCAACTGCATCAAACAGCGTTGGTTTCATAGTTTGTAATTGTGGCTTATGGGCGTGACATTTTAGGTGATGCAAAGCTGCCCTGTCGAATAGGTTAAACTTGCATGACTAATTGCAAAAATGTGCAACCGGTATAAGGCATGAAAGAACAATTTCACACTGAATCCCGCGCGCGGCTGCGCACTTGGCTGGCGATCGGCTATACGCTGTTCATCGTGTATGGAAGCCTGTCGCCATTCTCCGGGTGGCGCGGGCAGGGACTGGATTTTGTCGAAGTGCTGCAGGCGCCTTTTCAGTTAACTTACACCGGGTTCGACGCGGTCATCAATTTTCTGGCCTATCTTCCATTCGGATTTCTGGTTGGCTTGACGCTGCGTGCGCGCTTCGGCGCAATGGTCAGTGTGATCATCAGCTTGTGTATCGGCATACTGTTGTCGGCAAGCATGGAGTATCTGCAAATGTATTTACCCTCGCGCACCAGCTCCAATATGGATTTGCTGAACAATAGTGCGGGTGCATTGATAGGCTCATTGTTGGCGGTGACCATCACTTCGTGGACATGGTTCTTCTCGCGCCTGACACGCTGGCGCAGCGAGTTGTTCCGGCATGGACATGAGATGGATTTCGGCCTGGCTCTGCTCGCGTTGTGGATATTCGGTCAGGTCAACCCTTCCTTGCCGATGCTGGGCAATGTGTTCATCACCGAGGTGGCGCACCAACCTTTTGTGACGCCGCCATCCGCCACGTTTGAAGCGTGGGAAAGCAGCGCTGTCACGCTGAATCTGTTGATGCTGGGGACGCTGATGCTGACCTTGCTGCGCGTGCCGCAAAAGGTCGTGACGGCGATGTTGGTAGTACTGTCCATGGTGGCTTTGGCGAAATTCATCGCTGCCGCGCTATTGCTGAAATCCTGGGCATTATTATTATGGATAAACAGCGAGGCAATGCTGGGGATGCTGCTGGGCGTGTTGCTCTTGATGACGATACTATGGTTACCGCGCGCGGGGGCGATTGGCTTGGGCGCTGTTGTATCACTGGCCTACTTTGTCATTGTAAATTTTGTGCTGGACAGCAGCGCTCCATCCGCCGCGATGTCCATTTACCATTGGCATTACGGGCATCTGCTCAACTACAATGGCTTGGCGCAGACCATCACTTTGGTCTTTCCGTTGCTGCTGCTGTTTCACCTGTGGCGCACCTGGAAAGTATAATCCCGCTTCTTCCATTCACGCATCTTTTGATTATCCGATGTCTGCCATGAGCTTTTACGACAAACATGTTTTTTTCTGTACCAATCAACGTGAAGACGGCAGCGCTAGCTGCAACGACCACCGGGCGCAACATGCGCGTGACTACATGAAGAACAAGGTCAAGGAACTCGGCATTTCCAGCCAGCAAAACAAAATCCGCATCAACTCCGCCGGATGCATGGATCGCTGCGATGAAGGGCCGGTCATCGTGGTTTATCCCGAAGGCACCTGGTACACCTATGTGGATGAAAAAGACCTCGACGAGATCATCGAAGAGCATTTGAAGAATGGCAGGGTGGTGGAACGGCTGAAAATCTGATGCCTGCGTAGGTCGGGATTCATCCCGACCTGATTCGACGGGTTAAAACCAGACCTGCGGGGGTGCAATGACTTACAACAATCTACGCACAGGCCGTGTTTCGGAATCGGGCATGGCATACCACATTACGACGGTGACGCAGAACCGGATACCTTGTTTTGCATCGCTCGATAATGGTCGCAAGGTAGTCCGGCAGTTGATGGCGTTGCAAGCGGAAGGCAGGGCAGAGACGCTTTGCTATGTACTGATGCCGGATCATTTGCATTGGCTGATGGTATTGCATGAAGGCAAGCTATCCGAGGCAGTGCATTTGTTGAAAGGCCGTTCTGCACACGCGATTGGACATGCGGTCTGGCAGGAGAATTATTACGACCATGCGGTGCGGCAAGATGAAGATTTGCGTAAAATGGCGCGGTACATTGTGGCCAATCCGTTGCGGGCGAATCTGGTCGGACGAATTGGCGATTATTCGTTATGGGATGCGGTCTGGCTGGAAGAGGCTTTGTCGGGTTGAAACCCGACCTACGGAGCTGTTTGTGCCCACAGAATCATTCCCGACAACTGACTGTTAATTGTATATCCTTCATTCCCAAAATGTTTGCCTTATGAATAGCAATATTAAAAGCCGATGGGACAACCTCGCAGAAAAACTCAACGTTATCTACCAGGAAGAAAATAAAGGCAGCAGAATTCAGGCTGACCTAAAATACTTGGGTATGGCTTATCGGTTTACCGAGGAGCGTTGGCTCGCACAATTGCAAAATACCGTGCCAAAAGTTGTCATGCTCTCAGAGGCGCCGCTGTTCGGTGAAAACAAGAACTACTTTTACAACCCAGATACCGCTCCATCCTCATTTTTTTGGTTCGATGATGCAAAAGCTGTAGCTGGTAATGATTTTGCGCACGGCAAAAAGTTCGAGTGTGCTAGAGAGAGGAAACAGTTTTTAATCAAAGCCGTTACGTGCAACGGTTTATTAATCCTTGATCTTTTCCTTACGCCTTGAATCAAACGACTGCCTTAAATTACCTTAAGGTCCGCAAGCAACTTTACCTCAGGATATTCCGTGACTCTCTCGACGATCATCTTTGTAAAAAACTCGACCTAATCAATGAAAAATGTAATTGCTCCAACCCGCCATTGTTCCTGTTTCGATATAAGCGCCTGAAAAACCGCCTCGATGAAGATATTAAAAACGTGTTGTATTTCAAAAATCTCATCGAAATGAACGCCGATATCGAATCGATAGGAGGAAAAAACATGTCGCTGGATCGTGAAGTGTTGCGAATTAAATGCCAATCCTGAAAAAATTCTCCATCACCGGCACAGCCGGCAATCTCGAAGGCATCGCGCACCTGCCTGACGAATCGCCGCGCGCGATCGCAGTGGTCGCGCATCCGCTGCCGACGATGGGTGGCACGATGGACAACAAGGTCGTCACGACCTTGGCGAAGACTTTTGTTGAACTGGGTTTTGCCGCGCTGCGTTTCAATTTTCGCGGTGTTGGCAACAGTGAAGGCGAATTCGACAGCGGCGAAGGCGAAGTCGAAGATGTGCTGTCTATCGTGCGCCATGGGCAACAGGAGTACGGCGACTTGCCGCTGATCCTGTCCGGCTTTTCCTTTGGCGGCTATGTGCAGGCGCGCGCGGCAGAACATTTGCACCCGCATCCGCACCGGCTGGTGCTGATCGCGCCTGCGGTGGGGCGTTCCGTTCCTTCATTTAAGAATAGTACAGGCATGCCGCCTGTGCGGCACGATACGCTGCTGGTGCATGGCGAGCTGGACGAGGTCGTGCCTCTCGCCGATGTGCTGCAATGGGCTCGCCCGTTGCATCTGCCCATCGTGGTGTTGCCTGAGGCGGGGCATTTTTTCCACGGACGGCTGAACCAGATCAAGCAGGTCGTGCTGCATGCATTCAACGGGCATCCTGTATGAGCGCCGTGTTGAGTGCGCGCAATCTGCGCAAATGCTACGGCGATCAAGTGGTGGTGGACGGGCTGAATCTGTCCATTCAGCGCGGCGAATGTTTCGGTTTGCTGGGGCCGAATGGCGCGGGCAAGACCACCACGCTGCGTTTGATGCTCGGCTTGATCACGCCGGACGCGGGCGAGTTGCAGCTGCTCGATCACGCCGTGCCGCAGCAGGCGCGCGCCGCCCGGGTGCGCGTCGGCGTCGTGCCTCAGATAGACAATCTCGACCCGGATTTCACCGTGGCGGAAAACCTGCTGGTGTATGGCCGCTACTTCGGCATAAGCAACGCGGCGATCGAAGCGCGTATGCCGGAGTTGCTGGAGTTCGCCAATCTGACCCACAAGCGCGATGTGAAAGTGCCGGCACTGTCCGGCGGGATGAAGCGGCGCCTGACGCTGGCGCGCGCGCTGGTTAACGACCCCGAAGTCATCTTTCTCGATGAGCCGACCACCGGGCTTGATCCCCAAGCGCGCCACCTGATCTGGCAACGCCTGCGCGAACTGACCGCAAGCGGCAAGACCCTGCTGCTCACCACGCACTTCATGGACGAGGCGGAGCGGCTATGCCATCGCCTCGCCATCCTCGACCAGGGGCGCATGATCGCGCAAGACACGCCGCAAGCCTTGATCGCGCAGCACATCGAGCTGCAAGTGGTCGAAGTGTTCGGCGAACACGCTGCGGCCTGGGCGCAAAGCCATGCGGCGCGTCATGCGCAGCGCTTCGAGGTGAGCGGCGAGTCGGTGTTCTGCTATGTGGCCGATGCGCAGCCGCTGTTGCGGGAATTGCATCAACATCCCGATCTGCGCTATGTGCACAGGCCGGCCAATCTGGAAGATGTATTTCTCAAATTAACCGGCAGGGAGATGCGCGAATGAACCTGATCTTCCGCATGCTCTATGTGCTCATCCTGTCGCTGTTTCGAGAGCGGCTCGATGCCGGAAATTTTGTGAGCCGACTCAGCTTGCGCGTGTTGCCGAACGATCTGGACATCAACTTCCACATGAACAATGGCCGCTATCTGACCATCAGCGATCTCAACCGGGTGGATCTGTTCGCGCGCAGCGGTTTGCTGAAGGCGATGTTCAAGCGCAACTGGATACCGGTCATCGCCGAGCACACGATGGCCTATAAAAAACCTTGGGGGATATTCGAACACTTCGACGTAAAACTTGAAGTGACACATTGGGATGAAAAATATTTCTACATGAAGCACACCTTCAGCAAGGATGAGCGCATCGTTGCGGAAGGGACATCGAAGGGTTGCGTCTATGCGCGCGAGGTCGGCGTGATCAGCCCGGCTGATGCCATTGCCGCCGTAGAACTGGACAAGTTGAAATGAATAACCGGGACTTCGCACCGCCGCAATTCAGCCGCCGTTTCATCCCGATCTGGCGGCGCAACTATTTGGTGTGGAAGAAAATGGCCGGTTCCGCAATACTCGGCAACCTAGCCGACCCGGTGATTTATATGCTGGGTATGGGCTACGGGCTGGGAGGCATGCTGCCGAAAATTGGCGGAATGTCTTACATGGCCTTTCTTTCGGCGGACATAGTGTGCTACAGCACCATGAACAGTGCCAGCTTCGAGGCCTTGTATTCCGGCTTCTCGCGCATGCACGAGCAACGCACCTGGGATGCGATACTCAACACGCCCATCACGCTGGATGACATCGTATTCTCTGAAGTTGTCTGGGCGGGGAGCAAAAGCCTGCTCTCCGGCCTGGCGGTGCTGCTGGTGATCTGGCTGCTGGGGATGTCGCACTCGCTGCTGTCGTTGTGGATCATTCCTCTCGCTTTGCTGGTGGGGCTGTGCTTCGCGGCACTGGGACTGATCGTCACCGCGCTTGCACCGGGCTATGATTTTTTCATGTACTACTTCACGCTGCTCATCACCCCGATGGTGCTATTATGCGGCGTGTTTTTTCCGGTCGAGCAGTTGCCGCCTTTGTTGCAGAATGTGTCGTCCATCCTGCCTCTGACACATGCGATCGATCTCACACGGCCGCTGCTGAATGACGCGATCCCGGCGCATTTTCTGTTGCATATCGCAGTGCTGCTGGGCTATGCGCTGGCCGGATTTTATGTGTCGCTGGTGTTGTTTAGAAGAAGACTTTCCCAATGAGGATTTCGTATGTTGTGGGTAAAAGCGTTTCACATCATCTTCGTCGTGAGCTGGTTCGCCGGCTTGTTCTATTTGCCGCGTATTTTTGTGAATCACGCGATGGCGACCGAGCCTGCCGAGATCGCTCGGCTGAAGCTGATGGAGGGCAGGCTGTATCGCTTCGTCACCCCGATCGCCTGGTTGGCTTTGGGCTTCGGCATGTGGTTGTGGCTGGGTTACGGCATTACAGGAGGCTGGCTGTATGCCAAACTTTTCCTAGTGCTGGTGCTGATCGTCTATCACTACTACTGCGGCAAGCTGGTCAAACAATTCACCGCCGACCGGAACACCCGCGGCCATGTTTTTTACCGCTGGTTCAACGAGATCCCGGTACTCGTGCTGATCGCGGTGGTCATCCTCGTCACCGTAAAACCCTTTTAACCTAGCCATATTACCGTTCGGGCTGATGCTTCAACAGGACAGGCTCTGATAGAACAACTAAGTAATGACTTAGCACGATAACCCCGTGCTAAGTCATTACTTAAGCACAGGGTACATCCGTTCGTGGTGAGATATTGAACCATAACGGATGTATCAAAGTCCTTTAACCGATGTCTGCCCTTCGATACCTCAGGGCGAACGTATTACTTGATATGTATTTATGCCTGATTTTTTCGCCCCTTGCCCGCGCGGCCTGGAAACCATATTACTTGCCGATCTTGAAACACTGGGCGCGCAGAATGCGCGCAGCACCGAGGGCGGCGTGCATTTTTCCGGAGACTGGGCATTGTGTTATCGCGCCAATCTGGAAAGCCGCATCGCCAGCCGCATCCTGTGGCGAGTCAAGGAAACGACATACCGCAACGAGCAGGATATTTATCAGGCGGTGTTTGAATTGCAATGGCAACGCTGGTTCGACGTCACCCGCACCATCCGCGTGAATACCACCGCGATCCGCTGTCCGCTGAAAAGCCTGGAGTTCATCACACTGCTGGTCAAGGATGCCGCATGCGACCGCTTCCGCGCGCACTGCGACGAACGTCCCAGCGTGGACACGCTGGAGCCGGATATTCGTATCCATGTGTTCATCGAAGACAACAAGCTGATGCTTTATCTGGACACCTCCGGCGATGCGCTGTTCAAGCGCGGCGTGCGCCAGCACACCAACATCGCCCCGCTGCGCGAAAATCTGGCGGCGGGCATTCTGCGCTTGATGAACTGGCAGCCCGGCACGCCGCTGCTCGACCCGATGTGCGGCAGCGGCACGTTCCTGATCGAGGCGGCGCAGATGTCGCTCAACATTCGGCCGGGCATCGCACGCGGCTTCGCGTTCGAGAAGCTGAAGAATTTTGATGCCGCGATGTGGAACGAGATGCGCGAGCAGGCGATTGCCGCACAGCTGCCGGCCAAACCGCTGGAACTATACGGCAGCGATCTATACGGCGACGCGCTAAAAGCCGCGTGGCGCAACCTGAACGAGGCGGGGCTGTCGGAATGTGTTGAACTGAAGCAAGCCAACGTGCTGGAAATTTCTGCTCCCGCAGATCATGGCATGCTGGTGGCTAATCTGCCCTACGGCGAACGCATGGGCGAACTCGACGAACTGGCGGAGCTTTATCCCAAGCTGGGCGATGCGCTGAAAAAGAAATTCGGCGGGTGGACGGCTTATCTATTCACTGCCGACAAGGCCATCCTGAAGTTGATGCGCCTGTCTCCATCGAAACGCACACCGTTGTTCAATGGTGCGATTGAATGCCGTCTGCTTGAATACAAGATTGTGTCGGGAAGCAATCGCCGGTAACAGGCCAGAAAACATTTCGCCGGCTAGCGCAGGAAATTTAATTTCCCTATTCGGTCATTTTCATGTTTTCAGTGCCGCTCATCAGATCTCGATTCGTCACCAGCTTGCTTTCCAGTTTGATGCGCAGACGCAAATCATTGACCGAATCAGCGTTCTTCAGGGCTTCCCCGTAGGAGATGGTGCCGGATTCGTACAGTTTGAATAATGCGCCGTCAAAAGTCTCCATGCCCAGTTCGCGAGACCGTGCCATCACGCCCTTGATCGAGTTAACCTCGCCCTTGAAGATCAGATCGGCGATCAGCGGTGAGTTGAGCAATATCTCGATCGCGGCGGCACGTCCTGTGCCATCGGCCCTCGGGATCAGGCGTTGTGAAATAAGCGCTTTGGTATTCAGCGACAAATCCATCAACAGTTGTATACGGCGCTCTTCCGGGAAGAAGTTGATGATACGATCCAGTGCCTGGTTGGCACTGTTGGCATGCAGCGTAGCCAGGCACAAATGCCCGGTTTCGGCGAAGGCAACGGCATATTCCATAGTTTCGCGATCACGTATCTTGCCGATCAGGATCACATCCGGGGCTTGGCGCAGTGTGTTTTTCAGCGCGGCCTGCCAGGAATCGGTGTCCACTCCAACTTCGCGGTGCGTAATAAGACAGTTGATATGCTCATGCACATACTCTACCGGGTCTTCGATCGTGATGATGTGCCCGTAACTGTTCTTGTTGCGATGACCGAGCATCGCGGCCAGCGTGGTCGACTTGCCCGAACCGGTTCCCCCGACCAGAATCACCAGGCCGCGCTTGGTCATCACGATATCCTTAAGCACCGGCGGCATACCCATCTCGTCGAGATCGGGAATCTTGGTCGTGATGGTGCGCAGCACCATGCCGACGCGCTGCTGCTGCATGAACACATTGACGCGGAACCTGCCGATGCCATGCGGGCTGATCGCAAAATTGCACTCGTGAGTCGACTCAAACTCCGCCGCCTGACGATCATTCATGATGCTGCGCGCGAGTTCCTGGGTGTGCACTACGGTAAGAATCTGGTTGGACACCGGAGTCATCTTTCCGTCCACCTTGAATGCGGGCGGAAAACCGGTCGTGATAAACAGGTCAGAGGCATTTTTGCTGATCATACCGCGCAGCAAATTGTGTATCAGATCGGTGGCTTGATCTCTTTCCATGATAAAACTCCTAGTTCTGATATATAGCTAAAATTATCCGGGGAACATGTCCTTGTTCGCGGCTTTGGAGCGCGCTTCCGCAGACGTGATCTTGTTTTCCTTGATCAGGTTGGTCAAGCATTGATCCAAGGTCTGCATACCCATTGCGGAGCCGGTTTGTATCGCCGAATACATTTGAGGCACTTTGGCTTCTCGGATCAGGTTGCGGATAGCCGGGGTGCAAACCATGATTTCGTGCGCCGCCACCCGCCCAGTCCCGTCTTTGGTTTTGAGCAGGGCTTGCGAGATCACCGCGCGCAGCGATTCGGAGAGCATCGCGCGCACCATTTCTTTCTCGTCCGCAGGAAACACGTCGATGATACGGTCGATGGTCTTGGCCGCCGAACTGGTGTGCAGCGTACCGAACACCAGGTGGCCGGTCTCAGCCGCAGTCATGGCCAGGCGTATGGTTTCAAGATCGCGCATCTCACCCACCAGAATGATGTCGGGGTCTTCACGCAGGGCCGAACGCAAGGCATTCTGAAAGGATAGCGTATCCCGCCCGACCTCGCGCTGGTTGATCAAACATTTTTTGCTTTCATGGACAAATTCGATCGGGTCTTCCACGGTCAGGATGTGCCCCAGCTCTTGTTCATTGCGATGGTTGATCATCGCGGCCAGCGTCGTGGATTTCCCGGAACCGGTAGGCCCGGTGACCAGCACCATGCCGCGCGGAAAATCTGAAATGGATTCAAAACTTTTGGGAGCCTTGAGTTCTTCCAGAGACAGAATCTTCGAAGGAATGGTGCGCATTACCGCGCCCGCGCCGCGATTCTGTATGAATGCATTCACGCGGAACCGGGCAAGCCCGGGAACTTCAAATGAAAAATCGACCTCCTTGTTCTCCTCGTAGAACTTGCGCTGCGCATCGTTCATGATGTCATACACCAGGCCATGCACTTCCTTGTGTTCCATCGCGGGCAGGTTAATCCGGCGTATGTCGCCATGGACCCGTATCATCGGCGGCAGGCCGGCGGAAAGATGCAAGTCGGATGCTTTGTTCTTGACGCTGAAAGCAAGCAGTTCAGTGATATCCATTATAATCGTCCCGGTTTGATGGTGCGGCGCCAAGCAGACTGAATTAGGGCAGACTGACACGGAGCCGCGCGGATTAGTATCATTTGGCGCGTGAGATTATGACAACAATCGCTTCCAACTTGCAAGCAGTGCGCGATGCGATTGCGGCAGCGGCTGCCGGGAGCGGCCGCGACTCAAGCGAAATCAAGCTGCTGGCGGTCAGCAAGAGTTTCGCGCCGAACGCGCTGCGTGAAGCCTATCAGGCCGGACAGCGGTGTTTCGCAGAAAGCTATGTGCAAGAGGCATTGGACAAAATCGCCGCGCTGCGGGATTTGACTATCGAGTGGCATTACATCGGGCCGATCCAAAGCAACAAGACCCGCGCCATCGCAGAGAATTTTAGCTGGGTGCACAGCGTGGACAGACTGAAAATCGCCGAGCGTTTGTCCGAACAGCGGCCCGCGCATTTGCCGCCTTTGCAAATATGCTTGCAGGTCAACATCAGCGGCGAAGGCAGCAAGAGCGGCGTAGCGCCAAATGAAGCGGGCGCATTGGCTCACGCCATCGCGAAGTTGCCCAACCTGAAATTGCGCGGTTTGATGGCAGTTCCCGCGTCCAGCGACAATATCGCAGCACAGCGCCTATCCTTTGCGCAGTTGCGAGAGTTGCGCGATCTATTGAACCGGCAAGGCTTGCAGTTGGATACATTGTCGATGGGCATGTCGCATGATTTTGCCGCGGCGATATCAGAAAGTGCGACTATAGTACGCATCGGCAATGCAATTTTTGGTAACCGGATTTATCAGAAGGCCTAATTTATTACAGGGAATGCAGTTATGAATATTTGTTTTATCGGCGGCGGAAACATGGCAAGAGCCATAATCGGCGGCTTACTCAAGCGTGGCTTTACGGCAGATCAATTAAGTGTGGTTGAAATTGATGCCGCCTACCGTGAGCGACTGAAATCAGAGTATGGCGTCCTCGTACTTGCGGAACAAGATCAACAGACCATCCAAAAGAGCGATGTCGTGGTTTTGGCAGTCAAGCCGCAGCAACTGCGCGATGTTGCAGTCCAGTTGTCCCCGCTGCTGTCAGGGCAAATAGTGCTGTCGGTTGCGGCTGGAATTCAGCTTAAGGATTTGATGCGCTGGGTGAATAATCAGAGGAACGTTAGTGCCTATGTGCGCGCCATGCCGAACACACCTGCTATGGTCGGAGCTGGAATGACGGGGCTTTGTTATAGCAGTTTCCCACCTGGGCATTTGCTACGGCCTGAACAACGTGAGTGCATTGAGCAAATCGTTGGGGCAGTGGGTTCGTTTGCCTGGATGGATAGCGAAGAAGACATGGACGCGGTAACTGCGGTTTCAGGCAGCGGCCCTGCGTACTTTTTTTACTTCATCGAGGCGCTTGAACAGGCTGGCAAAGAACTTGGCCTGCCAGAGCAAACGGCTCGCAAGCTTGCTCTGGAAACTGCCCTTGGGGCGGCCAAGCTCGCACATGAAAGCACGGAAGACCCCGCCACGCTGCGCGCGCGCGTCACTTCGAAGAACGGCACCACCGAACGCGCCCTGCTGAGTATGGAAACCGACCACGTAAAGCAGCACATCATCACAGCGGTAAAGGCTGCCGCCGTGCGCTCGCGCGAAATGGGTGAAGAATTGGGCAAAGCATGATGCCCCCGGAGAAATGATGCTAAACGACGCAATGCAATTATTGCTGGATGTATTCGTGCAGGGTTTCGCAGGTGTGCTGCTGTTCCGCTTTCTGTTGCAATGGCTGCGCGCCCCGATGCGCAACCCAGTCGGAGAATTCATCATGGCGATCAGCGATTTTGTCGTATTGCGCGCGCGCCGCTTCATCCCCCCGGTACGGCGGCTGGACAGCTCGAGTTTGCTGCTTGCATTGGGCGCGGAGCTGATCTATCTCGGCTTGACGCTGTTGCTGCAGGGCTATCCGTTCGCGCATTTCCCGCTGTTTGGACTATTGGCATGGAGCGCGGTCAGGCTCATTAAAATATGCGTTTACCTGTTGATGAGTGCGGTGGTAGCACAGGCGATCTTGTCCTGGGTCAATCCCTACACCCCGCTTGCTCCCCTGCTTGCGGCCATCACGCAACGCTTCCTGCGACCGCTGCAACGCATCTTGCCGCTGATAGGCAACGTGGATTTGTCATCGCTAATTCTTTTGGTAATCTGTCAGATCATCCTGCTTGTGCCACTGGCGATGCTGGAAAGCCTGGCTGTGCGATTACTCTGAAGGGAACCTCCAAAATTCACATTTCATCCCAACTGCTGGAACTACTAGCCATTCCACTAAGCCGCCAAAAAACGGCAACCAAGTGTCTGGTTATGCGGCGTTGTGCAAAAAATTTCTTGCTTACATATCGAACATATGCGGCGCGGCTAAATTTTTTGCGAGCATCCGCTACGCGGCTTGCCTGCTTACCCCACTTCCACGCCTGGCATTTGGGCGAACTCTGAATTTTTGAAGCACCCTCATGCAACAGAATTGGTATCGCCGCAACGGAGAAGTCATCATGCTTACGCTGCACGTCCAACCGGGCGCTAAGCGAAGCGAAATAGTCGGACTGCACGGTGACGCTCTCAAGATAAAGTTGGTTTCCCCGCCGATCGAAGGACGTGCCAACGATGCGCTGTTGAAATTTATCGCTGACTTGTTTGCGGTTCCGCTGCGCAAAGTCGAACTCAAGCAGGGCGGACAATCGCGGCACAAAGTGGTGGCGGTTATCGGCAGCAAAGTCGAGCCGGAAAGTCTGCTGACAGGACAAACCTAGACGCTTGGCATATCAAGAAATCACGATGGCATCATGCACGCCAGTTCCATATAAATAGGTTCCGGGTACAGGCGGCTAATAATTTTAAGTGTAACGGGAGAGCCGGATGAAGGAAACATTAAAACCTGGTATCAGATACGAGCACAAGTTCGTAGTGCCTCAATCAAAAACTGTTCCCGCGCTCTATCCGGAATCGGAAGAGTTCGCGTCAATGCCGGAAGTCTTTGCAACGGGATTTCTGGTGGGCTTTCTCGAATGGTCCTGCATCAAGGCGATCAAGCCCCATCTTGACTGGCCGCAAGAACAAACGGTTGGAACTCACATCAACATCAGCCACGAAGCAGCAACACCACCTGGTCTCGAAGTGACAGCAACCGTTGAATTGGTAGAGGTCGAGGGAAGAAAGCTTGTGTTTGCTGTGGAAGCCCATGATGGAGTGGACCTTATTTCCAAAGGGCGGCATGAGCGGTTCATAATCAACAAAGAGAGATTCAATGCCAAGGTTGGCGCAAAGAGAAGAGACAACACATAATCTATTGGCCCATCGTTGCCAGCATTGGATCTGCTACTGCCGGTCGCGGTCGTCAGCTTTGTGCCAAAAGGGATGTTCGGGAATGTTCTCAAAATAGATGAAAAATTTATTGCAGGTACTAACATAGGCAACCATCTCAAATTTCTGGGAGAATACCGGCACAAGGAGGCACGTATGGATAGCGTCGATCTTTCTGTACTCAAGACCCTGCAGGAGTGGCAAGCGCGAGCCTTGCCGCTGTGGCTAGTGTCGGTGGTGGAAACCTTCGGCTCCAGCCCGCGTCCGCCGGGTGCGATGCTCGCGCTGCGCGGTGACGGTCTGGCGGTGGGCTCGGTGTCGGGCGGCTGCATCGAGGATGACCTGGTGCTGCGCGCCAAGCGCGGCGAATTGCCGGTCGATCGCTGCGAGGTGCTGACGTACGGTGTCACACGCGAAGAAGCCAAGCGTTTCAGGCTGCCGTGCGGCGGTGTCATACGCCTAGTCATAGAGCCGGTACGAAACAAGGATTGGGTGGAGCGAGTCCTGCAACTGATCCAGGCACATCGACTGGTCAGGCGCACGTTGCACTTCAATTCATTGCAAGTTGAGCTGGTCGACGCCAGCCGCACAGAAAGCATTTCATTTGACGGCGAAGTGCTGTCCACCGTGCACGGCCCGCGCTGGCGCATGCTGATCATCGGCGCCGGCCAGACTTCCGGTTATCTCGCACGCATGGCGCAAGCGCTCGATTACCAGGTGTTCGTCTGCGATCCGCGCGAAGAGATGCGCCAGACCTGGGACGTGCCGGACACAACTCTGACGAGCGAGATGCCTGACGATGCGGTGCTGGCACTGCAAGTCGATAGCTCAACCGTCATCATCGCGCTCACGCATGATCCCAAGCTGGATGACATGGCTCTGCTGGAGGCGCTCAAATCGCCGGCGTTCTATGTGGGTGCGCTAGGCTCACTGGCCAACAATGCAAAGCGCCGCGAGCGGCTGGCAATGTTCGATCTCACCCCTCAGGAAATTGCCCGGCTGCACGGGCCGGTAGGCTTGAGCATAGGCAGCCGTACACCACCGGAGATCGCAGTGGCCATCCTCGCTCATTTGATCTCGGTTCGAAATCAAGCGGCTGGTCGAAGCCAGCCGGCTGAAGCAGCTAGCGCTACTCAAACTGTCAATCAGGTTCAATCCATCCATCAGGCTCAATCCAACAATCAGGAGGTGTGCTCATGATCACTTTATCTATCAACGGAAATAAGACCAAGGTCGATGCCGACCCCAATACCCCCTTGTTATGGGTGCTGCGCGACAACCTGCAACTGACGGGTACCAAATACGGCTGCGGCATAGCGCAGTGTGGCGCATGCACCGTGCACCTGGATGGCCGCGCTGTCCGTTCCTGCGTTACGCCGGTGTCCATGGCAAGCGGAAAGCAAGTCACCACCATCGAAGGACTTGCCGAAACCACGCTGGGTAAAACGGTGCAGGCGGCCTGGCAGGAAGTGGACGTGCCGCAGTGCGGATACTGCCAGTCCGGCCAGATCATGGCGGCAACCGCGCTGCTCATGGAAAATCCGCACCCCAGCGAATCACAGATCACCGCCGCGATGGATGGCAACCTGTGCCGTTGCGGCACCTACAACCGCATCCGCTCTGCGATCCAGATGGCGGCGGAACACCAGATGATGGCCGAACAAAGCGGAGGCGCCAAATGAAAACCCAAATGAAAAACATGGCCTGGCAAAATCCTTCCCGCCGTCAGTTCCTCAAGGATTCCGCCGCATTGATGGGTGGATTGGTGATCGGTTTTTATCTGCCGATGAAAGGCGGCCGTGCTTATGCCGCCGATGCGCCGCCCAAGCCGAAGCCGGTTTATCCGCCCAACGCTTTCATCCGCATCGCGAATGACGACAGCATCACGATCGTCGTCAACAAGTCCGAGATGGGGCAGGGTGTCTACACCTCGCTGCCGATGCTGATCGCGGAGGAACTGGAAGCCGACTGGAGCCGCATCCGCGTCGAGTCCGCACCGGTGGCCGCGGTGTATAACCACACGGGTTTCGGCATGCAAATGACCGGGGGCAGTTCCAGCATTCCGTCGTCGTGGGAGCAACTGCGGCGAGTCGGTGCCAGTGCCAGGATATTGCTGATCCGCGCTGCGGCCCAACAATGGGGCGTGCCGGAAAGCGAATGCCATGCCGAGAACAGCCAGGTGATTCATGCCGGCAGCGGCAAGAAATCAAGTTACGGCAAACTGGCCGATGCCGCGGCCAAGCTGCCGCTGCCGGACAACGCCGCACTCAAGCCGCCCAAGGATTTCAAACTGATCGGCAAGCCAACAAAACGTCTCGATACGCCGGCAAAGATCAACGGCAGCGCCCAGTTCGGCCTCGACGTATATCAGCCCGGCGTGCTGACGGTGTTGATCGCGCGCAGCCCGGTGTTCGGCGGCAAGGTGAAGAGCTTCGATGCGACCGAGGCGCGCAAGCTGGCGGGCGTGCAGGGCGTCTATCAGGTGCCTACCGGAATTGCGGTTGCCGCAGCCGGTTTCTGGACCGCCAAGACTGCGCGCGACCTGCTGGAAATCGAATGGGATGAAGGGCTGGGTGCGGCACTTTCCACGACCAGGATGCGCGCGGAATTTCTCGAATTGGCGAAAGCACCTGGTGCCGTGGCGCGCAAGGATGGCGATATCCTGCAGGGTTTCAAGGACGCGCACAAGTCCGTCAGTGCCGAGTATGAGATACCTTATCTGGCACACGCCGCGATGGAGCCGCTCAACGTGGTGGTAGACCTCAAGCCCGGCCACTGCGTCATCTGGACCGGCACCCAGATGCAGACCGTGGACTGTGCGATGGCGGCAAAGACCGCAGGTCTTAAACCCGAACAGGTGGAGATACATACCACATTCCTCGGCGGCGGTTTCGGTCGGCGTGCCAATCCGCGATCGGATTTCGTCATTGAGGCGGTGCAGGTGGCGATGGCGGTCGGCAAACCGGTCAAGGTGGTGTGGGCGCGCGAGGACGACATGCGCGGCGGCAACTACCGGCCGATGTGGGCCGACCATATCGAGGCGGCAATCGCGAAAGACGGCAAACCGCTGGCGTGGAAACACACCATCGTCGGCCAGTCCATCGTTGCCGATACTTTTTTCGAAGGCTTTCTGACCAAGAACGGCGTCGATGCCACCTCGGTGGAGGGCGCGGCTACACTGCCCTACATGATTCCCAACCTGCAGGTCGAGCTGCACAGCCCGAAGAATGTGGTGCCTGTCCAGTGGTGGCGGTCGGTCGGCCACTCACATACGGCGTTCGTGGTCGAAACCATGATCGACGAACTGGCGCATCTTGCCGGCACAGACCCGGTAGCCTACCGGCTCGACATCCTGCCTGCCGCTTCCCGTTACAGAGGCGTGTTGCAACTGGCCGCGGAAAAAGCCGGCTGGGGCAAAAAGAAGTTGCCTGCAGATCATGCATACGGTTTGGCGGTACACAAATCATTCGACAGCTACGTGGCAGAGATCGCCGAAGTGTCGCTGGAAAACGGCAAGATCCGCGTGCATCGCGTGATAGCCGCAGTAGATTGCGGCATGGTCATCAACCCTGACGGCGTGCGTCAACAAATCGAAGGCGGCATCGTCTACGGACTCTCCGCCGCCTTGCATGGTGCGATCACGCTGGAAAACGGCCGCGTGATGCAATCCAATTTCCACGACTACGCGCCGCTGCGCTTTTCCGAAATGCCGCAGGTCGAGGTGCATATCGTGGCAAGCAGCGAGCCACCCACCGGCATCGGTGAACCGGGCACGCCGCCGATCGCACCGGCGGTTGCCAACGCGCTGTTCACGCTGACCGGCAAGCGCATGCGGCGCATGCCGTTCGACCGGGAAAGCTTTGTCTGAGCCGGGGCATGATCCCAGTGAAATCGCGGCCTGATCCGGGTGACATCTCTGCCGTCGTGCTGGCGGCAGGCGCCTCGCGCCGCTTCGGTTCGGACAAGTTGCTGCATCCGGTTACGTTGCGTGGTGTGACATGGCCGCTCGCCGTGCACAGCCTGCTGCCCTGGCTGGAGACTTTCGGGCATATCACAGTAGTCATCAGGCCTGGGGCAGAAACATTTTGCAGCGCGATCGAAACCGTGCTGGGCGAGGTCAAATCAGCGCCGATACGCTGGATAGAATGTGCGGATGCCACGCAGGGTATGGCATCCAGCCTCGTCTGCGGCGTGCGCGCCAACCATGACGCAGCCGGCTGGCTGATCGGGCTGGCCGATATGCCTGCTGTACCAATGGCAGCTATCGCGGGCGTGCGAAATGCGCTGTCAGCCGGGGCAGCCCTGGCTGCTCCCTCCCTCGATGGCAGGCGCGGCCATCCGGTCGGGTTTGCCTCTCATTACCGCGAAGAATTGCTGCTGTTGCAGGGAGATAATGGTGCCCGGCGTTTGCTGGAGCGCGATATATCCAATGTCGTGGATATCAAGATCGACGATGCCGGAATCTTTGCCGACATCGATATCCCGGGCGATCTACAATATCTGTAAAAAATTTCGAAAAAAATAATGATAAAACTGCAAATGCGCAAAAAGAACCAGGTTAGGAATAGTGATGGAACACGCCAACCAATGATTCACATGGCCTTAACGGTAACACTATTAAAAAGTCTCCACAGATTACTACCATACGATTAAAAACTATCTCACTGACATCCGTAAGGGACTATTCTGCCAGCGTAACGTAATCCCTGAGCATCCGCTTCGGGAAGACTGAACTTCCGATGTCGTGGACTATAGACTACGAATGGCTGCTTGTATGGCGGCAAATATGGCAACATGACATGCTGGTTTGTGCCAGGAGCAGCAATTCATATATCTAAGATTGAACGACCGCTTGCAAGTGAACAGCGGTCGTTAATGACGGTCTTTTTTTCTGGCAAAACAATTCTAGAATACTATATCTGCTTCGTTTTAATAAAGTATATTCAAATTATGAATAGCATTCCCACCTAAAACTATTCCATTAGGTTGCCAATCCCTTAAGCGCAGCGCACTGTTCTACTGCCGTGGACTTCTCGATTCCATAAACACACCATAAGTTCTAGTTGAATTGAAATTGGCTCGTTTATTGCTGCGCATTCAGTGAATATGTGCGGAAGCTTAGATTGAAACGAATCCTGATCATTGATGATGCAAGAGACCGCGCGGCGTGGTTGAAGGCCAGCCTCGAACTGGCCGGGTTCGATGTCGTCGGGCTGTTGGCCTGGGAGCAGGTGGATGAGCATTCGATCCAGGCGGCGTCGGCCGACGTGATCATCGTGGATGCCAATGCGCCCGGGCGCGATACGCTGGAGCAGATCAGCCTGATGTCCACCACGCTGGAAAAACCGGTGGTGGTGCTGGGTGCCCAGAAAGACCAGCGCAGTATCCAGGAGGCGATGCGCGCCGGCGTCAGCGCTTATGTGGCGCATACCGTACAGGGCGAGGACCTGAGCGGCATCATCCATGTGGCTGCGGCCCGCTTTGCCGAACACAAAAAACTGCGTGACGAATTGAAGGAGGCAAAGAGCCAGCTGGCAGAACGCAAGCTGGTGGAACGCGCCAAGGCCATCCTGATGGAGGATCACGGCTACAGCGAACCGGACGCTTACAAGCGCATGCGCAACATGGCGATGAACAAGGGGAAACGGCTGTCAGAGATCGCCGAGGCCATCATCATGGCCAAGGAGCTGGGTTCCTGAACCTGGAAAAAGCCATAGAAGCTCTGTAGGAGAAGGCCATGCCCGCGAACAACATGATGATCGCGGGCATGGCCCTCTCCTACACAATCGCGAGGAGTTTCCAGCTCAGAGTACCCAAATGCTACATCCGGGTGCACAGCCGAAGTGAAATGCACCAAAGCGTTGCGGTTGGGGCAGCAACGGCTCATGGACACACCAACCCTAATAATCAGCCAAGCCCTTTGATACTAGGGCTTTTCAGCCGTCATCTGAATTTTGGCACAGGTATTGCAAAGTAGTTTGCTGTAAACCGGATCAATGGCGGTCCGGCACAGGTTTGAAAGGACAAAGGCGTCCCGCTGCGCAAACGCGCAGCTGGGCGCCTTTTTATTTCGGGTTGTTGTTTGGGCAGCAAACTATTTTAAAGGAGCAATCAATATGACATCAGGATTCTGGCAGGCGGGACACAGGCCGACTTTGTTCGCGGCATTCTTGTATTTCGATTTGAGCTTCATGGTGTGGGTGATACTGGGTCCGCTCGGCGTGCAGATCGCCAACGACCTTGGGCTCAGCCCGGCGCAAAAAGGCCTGATGGTGGCGACACCGGTTTTGTCCGGCGCGCTGCTGCGCATCGTCATGGGCATACTGGTCGATCACTTGAAACCCAAGCTGGCCGGGGCCATCGGCCAGGTGATCGTGATCGCGGCACTGGCTCTGTCCTGGGGCTTGGGCATCCATACTTTTGAGCAAGTGCTGGTGTTGGGCGCGATGCTGGGCGTGGCGGGCGCATCATTCGCGGTGGCGCTGCCGCTGGCATCGCGCTGGTATCCGCCCGAGCATCAAGGCACCGCACTCGGCATCGCGGGGGCCGGCAATTCGGGCACCGTGCTGGCGGCGTTGTTCGCACCGTTGCTGGCATCATTTTACGGTTGGCAGAATGTGCTCGGCATGGCCGCGTTACCCTTGACCGTGGTTTTCATCGCCTATCTAGTGATGGCAAAGAACAGCCCGGAATGTCCGCCGACAAAATCGCTCGGTGATTACTTCAAGATCCTGAAGGACAAGGACGCATGGTGGTTCATGTTCTTCTATAGCGTGACATTCGGCGGCTTCGTTGGATTGGCGGCTTCGCTGACGATCTATTTCAATTCACAATATGGGTTGAGTCCGGTAATCGCGGGTTATTTCACCGCAGCCTGCGTGTTCGCCGGTTCCATGGTGCGTCCGATCGGCGGCATGGTGGCAGACCAGGTCGGCGGCATCCGCTCCTTATCAGTGATGTATCTGCTTGCGGCAGTCTTTCTGGCGATCGTGAGCGTGGGCTTGCCGCAGGCATGGATGGCATTGGTGGTGTTCATCGCCGCGATGCTCGCGCTCGGCATGGGCAACGGCGCGGTGTTCCAGCTGGTGCCGCAGCGCTTCCGCAAGGAGATCGGCGTGATGACCGGCCTGGTCGGTATGGCAGGAGGCATCGGCGGATTCTATCTGGCATCGAGTCTGGGTTATGTGAAGCAGCTGACCGGCAACTATCAATACGGCTTCCTGATCTTTGCCGGACTGGCGATACTCGCCTTGCTCGGCTTGCTGGGTGTCAAGACCCGCTGGCGCACCACTTGGGGTTCATCCGCGCTGACTTTGGCAAAGGTATAAGTTCACGCTGTAAGTTAGACTGCGAACATGTCACTCAAGATCACCCTGGGCCAAACCAGCGAAACCGGACTGCGCGAGCGCAACGAGGATTTCTTCGGCGTGACCACGCCCACCGGCGAGCAGCTCGCCACCAAGGGCGTGCTGCTCGCCGTGGCGGACGGTGTCGGTGGAAATGCCGGCGGACGCGAGGCGGCGGAGATGACTGTGCGCGGCGTGCTGTCGGACTACTATGCGACGCCGGAAACCCTGGGAGTCGCCACCGCGCTGGACAAGGTGTTGGCGGCGCTGAACCGCTGGGTCATCTCGCAGGCGAGCAGCCATCATGCGATGTCCGGCATGGCCACCACGCTTTCGCTGCTGGTGTTGCGCGGCAGGCATTACACGCTGGCGCATATAGGCGACACCCGCATCTATCGCTTGCGCAATGGTGAAATGAAACAACTTACCACCGACCATGTGTGGGATAGGCCGGACATGCGCCACGTGCTCAAGCGCGCGATCGGCCTCGACCAGCAACTGCTGGTGGATTATGCCGAGGGCGAGCTGCAAGCCGGCGACGTGTTCGCGCTGATGAGCGACGGGGTATGGGATCGTCTCGGACAAAAACAGATACACGAGATCATCCTGCTCTATCAAGCACCGCAGCTGGCCGCGGATAACCTCGTCAAGCGCGCATTGGCTGAAGGCAGCCAGGATAACGCCACCGCACTGGTGGTGCGCATCGAGCAGCCCGGAGAAGAAAACTTTATCGACCTGCTGGAAGAAGCAAAACGCCTCGGGTTGCCGCCGCGCCTCAAGCCCGGCGAGCAGCTCGATGATTTCGAGGTGATCGAGCTGCTGTATGAATCGCGCGCCAGCCTGATCTATCGCGTCAAGAATCTGCTCAATGGGCAGGTGTGCGTGCTCAAGACCCTGCAACCGCTGCTCGCCAATGATATCGAAAGTTACAATGGGCTGCTCAATGAAGAGTGGCTCGGCAAGCGCGTGGTCGCCCATTATTTTCCGCAAGTGCTGCCCATCCCGGCAGAGCGGCGCAGCTGCCTGTATTACGTGATGAGCTGGCATCCCGGCGCCACGCTGCAACAAAAGCTGGACAGCGGCCAGCACTTCAGCATCGCCGAAGTCGCCGGCATCGGCCTGCGTCTGGCGAAAGGCCTGTGTGCATTGCACCGCCTGAACATCGTGCACCGCGACATCAAGCCGGCCAACCTGCACCAGGGCGACGACGGCAAGCTGCGCATCCTCGATCTCGGCGTCGCCACCAGCGCGCTGACCGGCGCGCAGACCACCGGCAATCCCGGCACGCCCAGCTTTATGGCTCCCGAATTATTTACCGGTGAAACCGCCAACTCCCGGAGCGACCTCTACGCCGCGGGCGTTACACTCTATCACCTGCTGACGCGGCGCTATCCCTATGGCGAAGTGGAACCATTCCAGCGCCCGCGCTTCGGCGAGCCGGTGCCGCCGACGCGCTATCGCCCCGACATCCCGCAGTGGCTGGAGAACATCGTGCTCAAGGCCGTCGCGCACGACCCCGCGACGCGCTTCGAGACCGCCGAGGAAATGCTGCATGAACTGGAAGTCGGCGAACACAGGCCCATCCTCCCGCCGCCGCCCACGCCGCTGCTGGGGCGAGACCCGCTGCTGATATGGCGATGGATCGCGATCATTTCCTTGTTGGCCAATCTGGCGATGCTCTACAAGCTGGTGGCTTCATAGCTGCACCGCAATCACGCACTCCAGAAAATAATCGCAAACGAAATAACACAGGAGCAATTCGAAATGGCACAACCCAAAAAATATCCCGCAGCAGATCATTTCGTATCTGGTCATTTCGTTTCTGGCAGCGATGCACCCGAACTCAAGGAGGTCAAGGTCGGCTTCATCCCGCTGACCGATTGCGCGTCGGTGGTGATCGCGTCGCTGATGAAGTTCGACGAGAAATACGGCATCAAGATCATCCCCTGCAAACAACCCTCGTGGGCGGCCGTGCGCGACAAGGTCGTCAGCGGCGAGCTGCATGCCGCGCAGGCGCTCTACGGTTTGGTGTACGGTGTGCACCTCGGCATTGGCGGACTCAAGAAAGACATGGCCGTGCTGATGACAATCAACAACAATGGCCAGGGCATCTCGCTCGCCAGCCAGCTCAAGGACAAGGGCGTCACCGACGGGCCGTCGCTGGCGAAGCTGATCAAATCGCGCGACAGGGAATATATTTTCGCGCATACCTTCCCCACTGGCACCCATGCGATGTGGCTGTATTACTGGCTGGCCAGTTACGGCATCGACCCGATCACCGACATCAAGACCATCACCGTGCCGCCCGCGCAGATGGTAATGAATGCGCGGCTCGGCAGCATGGATGGTTTTTGCGTGGGCGAGCCGTGGAATGCGCGCGGCATCTACGACAAGGTCAGCTTCTCGGTGGCCTCGTCGCAGGACATCTGGCCCGACCATCCCGAAAAAGTATTGGGCGCCACCGCGGAATTCGTCGAGCAACATCCCAACACCGCGCGCGCACTCGTGATGGCGATGCTCGATGCGGCGAAGTTCATCGACACGGAGGCCAACCGCGCCAAGGTCGCGGAACTCATCGCCAGTCCGGATTACGTCGATGCGCCCGTCGAAGTCATCGCGGGGCGTTTCCTGGGGAACTATGAAGACGGCCTGGGCAAGACCTGGCATGACACTAACCACATGAAGTTTTTCAACGACGGCAAAGTGCCCTTCCCTTATCTCTCGGATGGCATGTGGTTCCTCACCCAGTTCAAGCGCTGGGGTCTGCTCAAGGAAGACCCGGACTATCTCGCCGTCGCCAAACAGATCAACCGCATCGAGCTGTATCGGCAGGCCGCAGCGCAGCTCAACGTAACCGTGCCCGCCGATGTGATGCGTAGTTCAGAGTTGATGGATGGCACGGTGTGGAATGGCAAAGACCCGCAGGGGTATGCGGCCAGGTTCGAGGTGTACGCTTGATGAAAAGAATACGGCTGCATCACTTCTCGGCAACACTCTATCTGCCGGTTATTTCTTGGACACTACACAGCCTTTGCACGAATGGCGCAGACTTGCCATAAGACCATTAAAAGACTATATTCGGTCTTGGTTATTTCAAGGAGCCAAGCATGCGCCCAGCGAACATCAAACCCATAAGCTATCTCAAGGCCAATGCTGCCGAGGTGCTCCAAAACCTTTCCGAAAACCGCGAACCCTTTCTGATCACGCAGAACGGGGAAGCCAGAGCGGTGATGCAAGACATTGCCACCTATGAGAACACACAGGAAACATTGGCTCTCCTGAAGATACTGGCACTGGGTAATCAGGAAATCTCGGATGGCAAGATCACGCCCATCGCAAATGTCGCTCGCCGCCTTCGCTCCAAAAAGATCCCAGAAGAGTGATACCAGCAAAGTGATACCGGTAAAATGAGCTACAAAGTATTGCTCACGCATAGCGCTGAGCGTGATCTTGAAGCGATCTATGATTACATCGCCGAAAACGACATGCAGACCAGCGCAAATTACGTACTGGACAAACTGATGAGAGTGGCCGAGTCATTGGCGGCCTTTGATGAAACTACTAGCCATCTGGCTAACCCAGCAAAAAACGCTGGGCAAGCCATTGGTTATCCCGAGCGCGGCGCCTATCCCAAAGAGCTGCTCGCCCTCGGCATCCGCGAATATCGTCAGGCGCATTTCAAACCCTACCGGCTCATCTACCGGGTTAGTGGCAAGCAAGTGATCATCTACATCATTGCAGATGGGCGGCGCGACATGCAGACACTACTGACGCGCAGAATGCTTGGTGTATAGCATTGGGAGTTGCGCAGGAGCAATTGGCGGTTTGAAGTTTAGAATCCGTGGTCTGTCACTGATTGTTCAATTTGCGACTGCGAGGTATGCCAATCTTGGGGCAAAAAACTGTTATAGGACATTCATCGCAGCGTGGTGAGGTCGGAGTGCAAATTTCACGCCCGAGAGAAATCATATTTACATGTAGCGAATAGCGTAGCTCGAGCGGGATTTTGGATTGAAGGCGATCCATATCCCGCGGGGCGCAATGCTTGTCTTTTTGCGTCGGCCTTACCCAGCCGAGGCGGCGCGCGATGCGCCAGCAATGCGTGTCCACAGGAAAGACTTGTCGCCCCAACGAATACATCATGACGCATCGCGCAATTTTTTTGCCGACACCCGGCAGCGACAACAAAAATGCCTCCGCATCGTCATCGCCCATCTTGCGCAATGGGTTCAGCGTCGGCTCGCCGAACTTTGCCACGATCACGTCGAGAAGATCACGGATCGCCTTTGCCTTCAGGTTCGACAGGCCGCCGCTGGCGATAGGCCGCGCGATATATTCTGCTGGAGCTTCGGCGATTTGGTAATGAGTGGGGAAAGTTTCCTTCAACGCGCGGTAAGAGCTGCGGTAGCCCGCCTCACCCGTCCTGGTGCTACAGATGATGTACAGCAGTTCGTCGAGTGGGTTTTTGAGGTTGTAGTGGTTGAAATCGCGGTAGCGTGTTTTCAGGGCTGCGGCGACGTCCCAGACGGCGGAAGGATATTTTGGAGAGGGCATATTAGGGGTCTTGTGGCGACGCGTTGTATCGCGTCCGGTGCGCTTATCATCCATTGCCCTTTTTATTACCCTTAACCATTCTGCAAGATATTTATTATTCTTCCCTTGATGTTTTCATATACGGCCGTCAATCTACCCTTTGCTTGACTTGATAGCAGTGCCGTATGGGCGACGGCGTCGCGCATAGGCTTATACTCTTTTCCATCTTTTGCAAGGCATGCTTGGCCATCCGGTTTTTTGTCTACTAAATTTGCCAGCCCATCCATAGATAAATAAGTTAAATCCGAACTTGATTGCCTTATGTCGATGCTAATGTTTCCTCTGTTCTTGCTGCCCGTTTCATTGGTTTTATGTGTGATGATCTCATCGTTTGCTTCCTTTGATAGTGTCAACTTTTTTTCTTCGATGTATTTTCGAATGAGATTTTCAGAGATGAAATACTCCGCATAGGAGCCAAAGTTATATTGTGCGTCATCGCTCAATTCTCTTACCCATCGGTCAACCAAGGTTTTATTTTTCGAGCCTTTGTCGAAGTTGTAGCTTTCACTTACGGCCGAGTAAAGTTCTTTTGACTTTCTTTGTTTCCTATTCATGCGTGGATTATCGGGGTCGCCATCCTGATTATATTTGTCTCGCCATATATCCCAGTCAGAAAGTACGACTGGGATGATGTTTGTTTTCAGTATATTTAATAGGTTTTTGAAATTTGGGTCGTCAGCAACAATACCTTCACGGCTGCTGGTAAAGCTGTCCTTTTCTCCATCCAGTGCGTCGAAATGGATTTGCCCATAAAGATAGCTTTCGACAATTCGAGCTGTGGGTATGTGTTTCAAAATATCTTTTTCTCTCAACCTGCCATTTACGAATAGATCAATGCTAACTTTTTCATCGGTGGTTCGAATCTTAAGATCGCTTGGCTTGTTCACGGATGCAATGAAACCCTTGATCGTCTTGGGTTGAAAATCGATAGTCTTGCTTTCCTTAAGTGCAGTCAGCTGCTTATCCACATATGGATCGTCGATTAAGTTCAGCTTCCACAAGAACTCGGTTTTTTCTGCAAGAGGCTTTAGGTGCTCCAGGGTAATTTTTTCCCCATTCAGATAAACGTTAAATTGCTTGTCGATAAGTGAAAAACGGAAGTACAGTGCAATTACCGTTTTTAGGTACTCAACGGTATTTGTGATGCCTCCATGGATCTCGTCAAAGAGGATAATTGTGCCCTTATGGTGATCGTTAGTTAGATCGCCATAAGCATCAAGTTGTGGCACCTTCAGCGTGTAATCATGTGTGCTTAAATCGTCAATGATTGCCTTGTCCAAATCCGAATTGACGATAATGCCGCCGACATAGTCGGTATCTTTTGTTTTCGAAATAATGCTGATCTCTGATGCGCAAGATAATAAGGCGAGTTTGCCGATGCCTTTTCTGCCGATAAAAGGCCTCTTCTTATCGGATGAGGAGATTCCTCCTTTCCTTTTCGAGTAGCCTATTTTTAAAAATTTATTCTGGAAATCGTTATCCGACATCCCAATGCCGTCATCCTTTATTAAAAAGTGACGGTTATCTCTATCAATATAAATCCATACATTGTCGGCGTCGGCATCCCAAGAGTTTGATATGGCTTCGCCCAAGACTGTAATGAAACTTCGGTAAAGATTTCTTCCAAGGTGGTTTAAAACGCTTAATGAAATATTGAAGCTAAAAGATTTGCTATCTTGATCGCTCATAGTGATCTTTCAGGTGACGAAGAAATGACTAGCCTCTTATTTCCGAAAGCCCTGATGGGGCTGCACCGCCGACATCAATAATACAATCATCCACTATGGCAGATAAGTGAGATTTGATGCTGCGAGCAATGGCCCTGCCTAAGTCTACAGGTACTGCATTGCCGATTAAACGACCTAATACTTTTAACTGCACTTCGCCTCCTTCTGGAAGGAATGCATAGTTGGGCGGAAAGCTTTGCAGAATAGCCGCCTCTCGCAACGAAATTGCGCGATCTTGTTCTGGATGACCAAAGCGCCCATTACCAAAACCAAAGCATTGGGTTGTCATCGTCGGCGCAGGTTTATCCCATTCCATTCGCCCATAAACACTAGGATAAGTTTTGCCGCTGCTTTCACGATGGCAATCAGCCACGAGGTGTTTTGGCCAGTCTCGCCAAGTTCCTCCCGGCAACGACATTCTGATGCGCTTAAGATTTCTTTCAGATAAAGTTGACGATACATGTAAATTGTCTTGAGGCGCGGATTCACCGGCCTTTAGGGCCGGCAAACTTCCTATGGCTTCACGCACGGTTCTAGGTTTGTCATGTGTGGGCGGGACGATTTCAATCTTGCCTAGCCTGGAAGCCAAAAGAACCATGCGTCGCCGCGCTTGCGGTACTCCATAAAGTGAACTGTTAACCACACCATACCAGACGTGATAACCGAGCCTTTTTAGCGTATCGACAAAGTCATGGAAAACTACATGCTTCGCAACAGTCGGGACGTTTTCCATGGTGATGATGTCGGGGTTTGTAGACTTGGCAAGCCTGGCGAACTCATATAAAAGTCCCCACTTCCCATCACCCTCAAGAGAGTATCTTTGGGCGTAAGTTGAAAAGGGTTGGCATGGCGCACAACCAGCTAAAACCTTCACATCAGCATCGCCGAAGAGAGACTCTAGCTCTTCTTTTGTGACTGTGCTGATGTCTCTTTCAACAAACTGTGCTTGGTTGTTGGTCTCATAGGGGAAGCGGCATGCGGGATCCATATCAATGCCCGCCACTACAGGCAACCCTTCCAATACGAATCCATGCGTTAGCCCACCCGCACCACAGAACAAATCAACACAAGAAATTTTAACCACTCCGCCCCCTCACTACATCCTTACCCGATGCGCCTGTCTCGCATCAAGTAAAACTCTATGTGCCGCCAACTTGCTCGCCAGTTGAAGGCCTATCATTTCGCCAAGCAATACGGGAGCGGCATTCCCTATCTGGCGCATCGCTTCGCCCCAAGCGCCTTTGATGATGAAGTTGTCAGGGAATGTCTTGCAATTAAAAGGGTCAGCATCGCAATATCTCTGGCAGATGGTTAGTCTACTATTAAATCGCGCACCAAAGTTAATACCGCAGCGCCCCATTGCGCACCAAATAGATGCGATTAATGAGTCAGTGCCACGTGGAAACCCAGTAAAACCGTAATGGCACAAGACTTGCAGTGTAATCACTGAGAAATTCTTCTGACCCAATGGCGGGCGGAAGAGTAATGATGAATACCGACAAAGGCGTCGTTCCGGCATTGAGAGCCGGGCGACGCTTTTTTTATTGCGAGGATGATATGAAGACAAACGTAAAAACCAGATTGGTCGTGATCGGCAACGGCATGGCTGGGATGCGCACCATCGAGGAATTGCTGAAGATGTCGCCGGACGAATTCGAGATCACGGTATTTGGCGCCGAACCGCAGCCCAACTACAACCGCATCCTGCTGTCGCCTGTGTTGTCCGGCGAGATGAAGTTCCAGGACACCGTGCTCAACGACTGGAGTTGGTACGAGGAACACAAGATCACGCTGCATGCCGGCAAGCTGGTCACCAAGATAGACCGCAAAAATTGCGTGGTATATGCCGAAGATGATTTGGCGATTCCCTATGATCGGTTGCTGATCGCGACCGGTTCCAACCCGATCATGCTGCCGATACCCGGCATCAACCTGCCCGGCGTGCTGGCGTATCGCAGCATAGACGATGTCGAGAAGATGCTGGTGGCCGCCAAAACGTCCAAGCACGCCGTGGTGATAGGCGGCGGGCTACTCGGGCTGGAAGCGGCGAATGGTTTGTCGCTGCAGGGCATGGAGGTGTCGGTGGTGCACCTGTGCGACTGGCCGATGGAACGCCAGCTCGACCAGGTGGGCGGCGGCCTGCTGAAGAACGAACTGGAAAAGCGCGGGCTGAAGTTCTATCTGTCGCGCCAGACTGAAGCGATACTCGGTGTAGACCAGGTCACCGGCTTGCGCTTCAAGGGCGGTGAAGAGATTCCAGCCGACCTGGTGATCATGGCGGCGGGCATACGGCCCAACATCGCATTGGCCAAGGCAGCCAGGATACATTGCGAGCGCGGTATCGTCGTGAACGACACGATGCAGACTTTCGATCCAAAGATCTATGCGGTAGGCGAATGCGTGCAGCATCGCGGACAATGTTACGGGCTGGTTGCGCCGCTGTTCGAGCAGGCCAAGGTGGCGGCGAACCATCTGGCCGAATACGGGCGGATGCGCTACGAGGGTTCGGCGGTTTCCACCAAGCTCAAGGTGACCGGCATCGATCTGTTCTCGGCGGGCGACTTTAACCTCAAGCCGGGCGATGAAGAGTTGCTGCTGCAGGATTCGGCGCGCGGCGTGTACAAGAAGCTGGTGTTGCGCGACAACAAGCTGCGCGGTGCGGTGATGTATGGCGACACGCTGGACGGCCCGTGGTATTTCCAGATGATGCGCGACGAGACCGATGTGTCGGAAATGCGCGAGCACATCCTGTTCGGCCAGATGCATATCGGCGACTCGGGCCGCAGCGGCGCATCCAACGTCGCGGCCATGGCCGACTCGGCGGAGATCTGCGGCTGCAACGGTGTGAGCAAGGGCACCATCGTCAAGACCATCCTGGACAAGAAGCTGTTCACGCTGGAAGAGGTGCGCGCGCATACCAAGGCTTCCAGCTCGTGCGGATCGTGCACCGGACTGTGCGAGGCATTGCTGGCGAACACGCTGGGTGATTATTCGGCCAAGCCGAGCAAGAAGGCGCTGTGCGCCTGCACCGAGCACGCGCACCAGGACGTGCAGCAGGCGATCACCGAGCTCGAGCTGAAAACCATTCCCGAGCTGATGCGGGCGTTGAATTGGAAGACACCGGACGGCTGCCATGTGTGCCGCCCCGCGCTTAACTATTATTTATTGGCCGCATGGCCGAACGAATACCGGGACGACAGCCGCTCGCGCTTCATCAACGAACGCGTGCATGCGAACATCCAGAAGGACGGCACGTATTCTGTGATCCCGCGCATCTGGGGCGGCGTCACCTCGCCGTCGGAATTGCGCGCGATCGCCGAGATCGCGGAGCGCCATGAAGTGCGCACCGTGCACATCACCGGCGGACAGCGCATCGGCTTGTACGGCATCACCAAGGAGAACCTGCCGAAGATGTGGGGCGAGCTGGTCGACGCGGGATTCGTTTCCGGCCATGCCTACGGCAAGGCATTGCGCACCGTGAAGACCTGCGTCGGTTCGGAGTGGTGCCGCTTCGGCACGCAGGATTCCACGACGATGGGCATCAGTATCGAGAAGATGACCTGGGGTTCGTGGACGCCGCACAAGTTCAAGATCGCGGTGTCCGGCTGCCCGCGCAATTGCGCCGAGGCCACGATCAAGGATTTCGGCGTGGTGTGCGTGGACTCTGGCTACGAAATACACGTCGGCGGCAACGGTGGCATCAAGGTGCGCGTCACCGATTTCCTGTGCAAGGTCGCGACTGAGGAAGAGGTGCTGGAATACTGCGGCGCTTACATGCAACTGTACCGCGAGGGCGCGCACTACATGGAGCGCACCGCGCCGTGGATCGAGCGCGTCGGGCTAGCCTACGTGAAACAACACGTGGTCGAGGATGCGGCGAGCCGCGCCGCGCTGTATGCGCGCTTCCTGGAGTCGCAAAAATATTCTCAGGACGACCCGTGGAAGGAGCGCGCGCAAGGCAAGGATGCGCATGAGTATGAATCGCTGGCGGCTATAGTATGAGGAGCGATGAAATGGACTGGATGCAAATCGGAAACTTGGAAGACATCCCGCGCCAGGGTTCACGGGTGGTGCAAACATCAACGGGCGAGATCGCGCTGTTCCGTAGCGTCGACGATCAGGTGTTCGCACTGAATAACAAATGCCCGCACAAGGGCGGGCCGTTGTCGCAGGGCATCGTGCACGGCAAGCGCGTCACCTGTCCGCTGCACAGCTGGGTGATCGAACTGGAATCCGGCGTTGCGGTCGCACCCGATCAAGGCTGCGCACATCGTCATGAAGTGCGCGTTGCACATGGCATGGTGTTCCTCGAGGTCAAGGCCGGAGCATGCAAAGCAGCATAGCCATGCCGGATTCTGTTCGCACCACCTGCCCGTATTGCGGCGTCGGATGTGGAGTAGAGGTGAATGTTGCGGCTGCGGATGTGGCTGTGACAGGTGATCGGCAACATCCGGCCAATCTCGGGCGGCTGTGTTCCAAGGGAACGGCGCTGGCTGAAACGCTGGATAACGAAGGGCGGCTGCTCTACCCGATCGTCGCTGGTCAGCGAGCAAGTTGGGACGAGGCGCTGGATCGTGTCGCCAAGGGTTTCAGCAACATCATCGCGCAGCACGGTCCGGATGCGGTGGCATTCTATGTCTCCGGGCAACTGCTGACCGAGGATTATTACGTCGCCAACAAGCTGATGAAGGGATTCATCGGCAGCGCGAACATCGATACCAATTCGCGGCTGTGCATGTCATCGGCGGTGGCCGCGCACAAGCGCGCGTTCGGCGCGGATGCGGTGCCGGTCTGTTACGAGGATGTCGAGCTGGCTGACCTCGTCGTGCTGGTCGGCTCCAACTATGCCTGGGCGCATCCGGTCTTGTACCAGCGCCTCGCGGCGGCGAAGAAGGCGCGCCCCGAGATGCAGGTGGTGGTGATCGACCCGCGGCGCACCGCCACCTGCGACATCGCCGATCTGCATCTGGCGATCGCGCCGGGAGCGGATGCATTTTTGTTCAACGGCCTGCTGCATCATCTGCGCCGCGAGGATGCGCTTGATCTGAATTTCGTCGAGGCGCATGTGGAAGGGTTTGCCGGCGCCTTCGAGGCGGCACGCGTGGTCAGCTCGATTCCAAAAGTAGCGCAGGTGTGCGGCATTCCAGAGACCGAGGTCAGCGAATTCTTCCGCAAGTTCGCCAAAACCGGGCGCACCGTGACGGTGTTCTCGCAGGGCATCAACCAGTCTTCCAGCGGCGTGGACAAGGGCAACGCGATCATCAATGTGCATCTGGCTACCGGGCGGATCGGGAAAGCAGGCATGGGGCCTTTCTCGGTGACCGGGCAACCTAACGCGATGGGAGGGCGCGAAGTCGGCGGGCTGGCCAATCAACTGGCGGCGCACATGGATTTTTCCGATGCGGCGAGCGTCGACCGGGTGGCGCGTTTCTGGAATGCAAAACATATCGCGCAAGCATCGGGGCTGAAAGCCGTGGACATGTTCCATGCCATCGCGTCGGGCAAGATCAAGGCAGTGTGGATCATGGGCACCAATCCGGCGGTTAGCATGCCGGACGCGGACAAGGTGCGCGATGCGTTGATGGCTTGTGAGCTGGTGGTGGTGTCCGATTGCGTACAGCACACCGACACCACGTCCTGCGCAGACATCCTGTTGCCCGCCGCAGGCTGGGGCGAGAAGGACGGCACGGTGACCAACTCCGAGCGGCGCATCTCACGGCAGCGCGCATTCCTGCCTGCATCGGGCGAGGCCAAGCCGGATTGGTGGATCGTCACGCAGGTGGCGCAGCGCATGGGTTTTGCCGAGGCGTTTCCCTACACGCAACCATCGCAGATATTTCGTGAACATGTGTGGTTGTCCGGTTTTGAAAATGATGGAACACGTGCCTTCGACATCAGCGCGTTAACTGAAATCGACGATGCGCAATACGACGCGCTGCAACCGGTGCAATGGCCGGTGAATATTCAATCAGCCCAAGGCACGCAGCGCCTGTTTGCCGACGGAAAGTTTTATACGCCCAGCGGCAAGGCGCGCATGATCGCCGTTGCGGCGCAGTTGCCCGCCGTGGCAACAGATGTTGAATTTCCGCTGGTGCTGAATACCGGACGCCTGCGCGACCAGTGGCACACGATGACGCGCACCGGAAAAGTCCCGCGCCTGAACGCGCATTCGTATGAGCCTTACGTGCAGATGCATGCGCGTGATGCGCAATGCTTCCAGTTGCAGGACGGCGGGCTGGCCCGGTTGAGCAGCCGCCAAGGCACCATGCTGGCGCGCGTGCAGGTCAGTGACGAGCAGCGCATCGGTTCAGTATTCGTGCCAATGCACTGGAACGACGCGTATGCAAGATCGGCGCGCGTGAATGCACTGGCCGCGGCTATCACCGACCCGATCTCCGGCCAGCCGGAATTGAAGCACACGCCGGTGTATGCCGAGCCTTACCTTTCGACCTGGCAGGGATTTGTACTGAGCCGCAAGCGCCTTGCATTGCCGGAAGCAGGTTATTGCGCCTGTACGCAGGGTGCAGGATATTGGCGGCATGAGATCGCCGGTGAGGTAGTCCCGGAAAACTGGCGTGGTTGGGTAGAAGCAACGCTGGGTTGTTCAGGCGATTTGATCGAATACCGCGATGCCGCGATGGGACGCTACCGTGCCGCATGTATTCAAGATGGCCGCTTGGAAGCAGTGTTCTTCATCGCGCCCGACCAGCGCCTACCAGAACGCGAATGGCTCGCCAGTCTGTTCAAGCAGAACGTGATCGATCCTGCAGACCTGGCTGGTCTGCTGGCCGCGCGTCCGCCTAAAGGTGCATTGGCCAATACCGGGCGTACCGTGTGTGCCTGTTTCAGTGTCGGTGAAAAAACCATCCTGAATGCTATCCGGGAACAGGGATTGGATAGCGTGGAAGCGGTGGGCCTGAGTCTGAAAGCTGGGTCCGGTTGTGGTTCATGTGTGTCGGAAATCCGTCGCATTCTGGCGGTTAGAGCATAATGCAACCTTTAATATGCCGCATCAAAGAGTTGACAGCAAACGCTACGCGTTGCACTGCATTACATGTCAAACGTTGAACTTCTGCTATTGTGAAAACGATCATCCGGTATATGTCGAAGCTACGTGTCACGAACGACCGCTATAGGGCAGCGAATTTAGATGGTCATATGTCGCTTCCGGGTCGATCAGAGTCAGTCAAGCTGCTTGAATTCCCTTCGATTCAGTGTCTGCTTCCAGGCACAAAGCAGACCGTAAGATATCCAACTTCCTAGAACAGCAGAGTGTCGAAAGTCGAACTTCACCAAGTTCTACTTGTATGGTTACGGTGGTGGTATCGGCTTTCTTCTGCAATAGTATAGAAGCCGGGGTGGAGGGGCCAAGTTCCGCATCTGCTCTCGACAGACTCCGAAAGAATCCCCCCCACCCACACCGCCCAGCGTCGATGAGGAATCTAGCGGCTTTGACCGCCGATTTGACCGCAAGCTCACGCAGGTGTGTCCACCCCAGCACCCTTTATCTTAGTCATGGGAGAGACTTCATGCAAACCCCAACCATAGTACTCAATATTGGCGCCGATGTCGCCAAGGACGAGATCGTCGTGGCCTGTTCGGAGGGAAGCTTTCCAGTACGCAAACTCGCGAACCAGCGCACCGCATTGCTGGCCTTTCTCAAGAGCTTGCCTGCAGGCAGCCGCATCGGCATGGAATCCACCCATCTATCACGAATTGTTGGCCAACCTGGCCCGCCAGCTCGGCTTCATCGTCTTTGTGCTCAATCCAAAGGATGCCCGCCATTATGCCAAGGGCGTCGGGCTGCGCGGCAAGACCGATCGTGTGGATGCAGAACTCCTCGCCCGAATGATTGCGCACGAACACAGCAAGCTGCACATACGGGTTCCGCCTACACCCGAGCAACGCGAGATGGCTCGACTGCTCAAACGCCGGGCCAAGCTGAGTTCCTTGCGTCAGGCACTGGGCATGTCGCTCAAGGGTCTGGACGGATTTGCCACCGATCTCAAGGCGCTGAAAGTGCGCTTCGATCAGGTCATTGCGCGTATCGACCAGCGGGTAACAGAACTGATTGAGGCAAGCCCTGAGCGCAGACAACATGTCACGCACTTGAGTACGATCTACGGTGTCGGGTCTGTCGTCAGCGCTGCGCTGGTCAACACCCTGGAGCGTACGCCCTTGCAGACCGCAGATGCCTTCGTCGCATTCACCGGCCTGGATCCAGGACCGGATGACTCGGGACAGCATCGCGGCAAACGGCGCCTGTCCAAACGCGGCCCCTCCGAACTGCGGCGATTGCTCTACCTGGCAGCCTTGTCAGCCATCAAAACCAAGACTTGGAGGCCAATCCATGAACACTAGCGGGGAAAGGGATTATCCAGTACCGCGGTTATCGTCATCCTGGCTCGGCGTATCGCCCGAACCGCCTGGTCGATGTACACTTACAAAACCGAATTCGATCCTGGACGCCTCATGAAAGGCTTGACCTAAACCATAGAATCCAGCAGCCCTGAATGACCCCTGTGGGTCGCTTATCAACTGTAAGCCATAAGGTGATACGATGTTCGGTTATGGTGGAACAACGGACATTGTAGTATTCGTTAACAAAGGGGCAAGGTTGTGCCAAAAGCGGCCGTCCCGTCTTTCTTTCGAAACAGCTACTCGTCAGTAGTACAATAATGCAACGAGTCAGATAGAGTTGGAATAATAAAATGAACCTTGGATCAAATCGGATTACTCGCATAATAGCAATTTCTCTCATGCTGTCTGGTTGTGCCTCTACTCCACAGCATTTAACTGAAGAGAATCAAAATGGAATAAAGAACGTTGCTATCATTTCTCTCGTACCAGAAAGTGTTAATTTCAGCAAAATCGGGATAATTTCATATGCCAATGACTATACTGAATTTGATATGGGTAGCAAGGTAACTGACAGCATCCTTTCAGTGACCCAAGAAAGGATCGTAAAGTCTCACCCGAACTGGGTCGTCAAAAGTGTCGAATATAATCGAACTGCTCTATTGGCTAAAGTGAAGTCGGTGATTGGCTTTCGTGCCGACCCCGCAAAGGAAGCGTTTGCTGATTTGGCACGCAGAAATAATCTTGATGCAATATTTGTCGTAAGAGCTGTAAGAGCTTCTTCAGATGAGGAAAATAATATGCGTGAAGGACTCAATGTATTACTTCTGGACAATCACCTCGACAGAAACCGGCGGTTGTCTATTCGCGCAAACCTGAGTGTTGAAATTATCAATAAAAACGGGGAAGTAATAGCTGCAGGTGAAGTGCCTGCCAAACTAAATAACTTCGAAACACTTGACCCAGAAACTTATGACTTGAAAGATAAAATGAAAGACAACCTCCGTGCCGAAGTTTTGGATAAATTGGGGGTGGAGGTTATTGTGGATATAACAAGAAGGATTAATCTTTGCTTTGATTCTCTGGGTTTTGTTGACAAATCTGACTCTCAAGCGCAACACATCAATCTTGTTCCGCAACCTAATGTCGTGATTGAGTCGACGGAAAAGTCCCCTGTGCAAGCTGCACCGACCACAAATTCCTTTGACCAATGCTTTTCGAGGTGTAGGCAATACACTGATCGCACTAAAGAGCAATGCTTTGACGCTTGTAACAAGTGACCGCAACACCAACCCGCTGGTGCAAGAAATGGTTCGGTCGTTTTTGTTTTTAGCCTTGCAGCGAACAGGTAAAATTGTGGTCAGCCAATTCGTTTGGGGGCAGCCGTCTTCGCGTTCCCGGAGACACACCACCTCAGCCAGAAGGCGTAACCGAGAAAGAACTGACCTGAATCAGTTTCGTTGGAACAGTGCCGCCCAAGTCAAACGTTGAAGTTCCGTTTGTATGGTTAAGGTGGTGGTATCGGCTTTCTTCTGCAATAGTTAGGAAGCCGGGGTGGAGGGGTCAAGTTCCGCATCTGCTCTCGACAGACTCCGAAAGAATCCCCCCACCCACACCGCCCAGCGTCGATGAGGAATCTAGCGGCTGTGACCGCCGATTTGACCGCAAGCTCACGCAGGTGTGTCCACCCCAGCACCCTTTATCTTAGTCATGGGAGAGACTTCATGCAAACCCCAACCATAGTACTCAATATTGGCGCCGATGTTGCCAAGGACGAGATCGTCGTGGCCTGTTCGGAGGGAAGCTTTCCAGTGCGCAAACTCGCGAATCAGCGCACCGCGGTAATGCCCAAGTGGTGGGAGTACCTGACGCCGATGGAGGCTTACGACCCGGCAAAATCGAATTTTCTGGAATGAATATTTTCAGGCGAGCTAATCCATGATGCTTACGCCAGTCTTTCCCGCGTTGTGGTGGGCTTTCTGGCAGGCGCTGCACTGGCGTTGCCGTTGGGCCTGATGATGGGTGCGAACGATCGGATCTATAAATTATTCAATCCGTTGATCCAGATACTGCGGCCGATTCCACCGATTGATTTTATCCCGCTGTCTATCCTGTGGTTTGGCCTTGGCAACCCACCGGCAATTTTCCTCATTGTAATCGGCGCGTTTTTCCCTATCCTGATGAACACTGTCGCCGGAGTTCGTCATGTTGATGCGATTTATATCCGCGCCGCACGCAGCCTAGGTGCAAACCAGACAACCATGTTTCTTCGCATCATGCTCCCTGCTGCCACTCCCTACATTCTGACCGGTGCGCGCATCGGTGTGGGCACAGCCTTTATAGTCGTGATCGTCGCGGAGATGATCGCAGTGAACAACGGCCTCGGCTACCGCATACTCGAAGCGCGCGAGTTTTTCTGGTCCGACAAAATCATCGCCGACATGTTTAGCATTGGTATCCTGGGGTTGGCTATCGACTCAGGAATGAGTCGGCTTAATAATTATTTGCTCAAATGGCATCGCGGCATCGAGAGCAATTGACCGTGCAATCTCATATCCGGATCAGCAGAGTAAACAAAGTATTCAGCACTGCCGGCCGAGAAATAATGGCTTTAGACAATATCAATCTCGACGTGCAGCGCGAAGAATTCATCTGCCTGCTCGGCCCTTCCGGTTGCGGCAAGTCTACCTTGCTTAATGCTGTTGCCGGTTTCTCGTCCCCGACCAGCGGCGCCATTCTCATTGATGGCATGGAGGTCATATCACCCGGACCGGATCGCGGCATGGTGTTTCAGGAATATGCCCTGTTCCCCTGGATGACTGTGGCAGAAACATCGCCTTCGGCCTTCAAATCAAAAAACAACCCAAGGCTCAGATCAAGGAAAAAGTAGGATCATTACTTGAAATGCTGAATTTGCAGGATTTCCGCGACCGTTACCCTAAAGATCTTTCCGGCGGCATGCGCCAGCGAGTGGCCATTGCCCGCGTGCTGGCACTCGACTCCCCAATTATGCTGATGGACGAACCCTTCGGCGCGCTCGATTCTCTGACACGGCGCAACCTTCAGGACGAATTATCGCGTATCTGGACTGAGTTCAAAAAGACCATCATCTTCGTCACCCACAGTATCGAGGAATCCATCTACCTGGCGGACCGCATCGTAGTGATGACCTATCGCCCCGGGAAAATAAAAAGGGATGTCAGCGTCTCCATGCTGCGCTCGCGCGACCCCAGCTCAACCAAATTTAATAATCTGAAAAAAAGAATTGTCGCTGCTTGTAATGGAAGAACAAAACCGGCAAATCCAGGATGAAATCAAGGCACCAACCGCCGACTGAGATTCTTTATCTTTACATGACATGCATTCAATAACAAAAAGTGGAATTGAATGTTTACAACTGGTGTGTACAGCCGACATGGAATGAACAATATGGTGTTGGCGGTCAAAAAGTGCCAATAGCGGAAATCAGAAAAATCATTCACGATCCGAAAGAATTATTTCGACCTCCGGGATAATGGCGATATACTGAAATCGCACAAATTTTTATGTGCCATATCGTTCATTTTACCGGAGGGAAGAACATGACCAAATATGCAATTCCCATCTCTGCGCTATTATTTGTGGCAATGGTTTGCGTCGCCCATGCCGATACCAAAAGCCTGGCGGTGGAAAAACAGTGCTTTTCTTGCCACACTGCAGACATACAAGTGGGCAAAGCGCCTCCCTTTAGGGCGATTGCCGAGAAATATAAGGGCAAAGCCAATGTCGAAGCGAATTTGGTACAAAAAATAAAAAATGGCGGCGTGGGCCACTGGGGTTCCATCCCCATGCCCGCCATAGAAGGAGAACGGCCTGATGTGTCCGATGCCGAGGCCAGGGAATTGGTGGCTTGGATACTTGCACAGCACTGAACATGCGCTGTCGTTCGCGCTTCCCGAGCAGTCATTGATCTCGATGCGGTGATGATGGGCAGCTAAGTGCCACAAGCCGCCCTTCAACAATGCCCCCAAGAGCGAATTTAGTGTTAAATTTCCTTTTCGGCTTCTGTCCGTATTATTAGGGAAACGCTGATCAAGTCCCGCGTGACCGCACTGCCGCCATTAATCGCCCGGCTCTGCTGCGAATAGCTGGTGGTCTGATTAGTTATAGCGCGCCACTTTGAAGCACAACAGAATTAGTCACGGGGTAACCATTCGCTAGTGCTGTCCCGCTGTAGGTAAAGAATGCATCGCTTTTGACGGAAATTCCTGTGATCGGGTCACGCCAATTTGTCAACGTTTCAGTATGCGTTGTTCCATTTTTATCAGTCCATATGTATGTGCTTTGCAATTTCGCCGTTGAATACGTACCCGCAGGAACGGTCACGGTCTCAATGTCTATGACGGAGCCCGTTTGACTGTAGCTAATTGGCGCTGAAGCCCCGCAAGTTTCTGTATAGGTGATTGACCAGGTCTTGCCGGCGACGAGCGGATAATCTGGGCCGCCACCATGCGGAGCGAAGGTACATGTAGTGAGGCTTCCACCTGACGGGGTGTACGTGAGGAACAACGCTTGCCCGGAATTATTGCGGGTAGTGGATTCTGTGGTTATCGAGTAGGTTGTGCCGTCGACGGTAACCGAACTATTGGTTGGATCATTTTCTAATTCTACCCATGATCCGTCCGGGTTAACTGCTGTCGTGGTGTCGCTCACCGTTAAATTGATGGCGTTGTTTGAGTTGTCAATGATGGCTTTGCTATATATTCGTTGTGAATTTATCGGAGTAGTCGCAAAACCATAATAGGTCGCCGATGAAGAACCACCGCCACAAGCGTTCAACAACGCGATTAACAATGCAACGCTACCGAATTTCATCATGGTCATTTCAATTTTCACCCAATTATGTGTCGGGATAACCGCATCGATCACTTAAATTGACGCTGTTTTAAGGAAACACTGAATAAGTCCACTCGATAATGGTCTGGCGCGTTAAAGGCACAGGTCAATCAAGGGAGTAGAAAGATGAAACAGCAGACACTGGCAACGGGCAACGAAAGGATTCGAGGCATACCGGAAAACGACGCGCAAGGCGGAGTTTCTCTCACGCATGGACGGCTTGGTGCCGTGAGGTACCAGAAGCAGGTGCCTAACACTGCAGTCGAGAGTGACAGCCAACAAGCTGCGCTTGTTGGTTCCTCCGTGCTTCGCACTCCGGCTGTCCCTCACTTCCACGTTGACCGTCCGCTTTGCGGAATCTTGAAGGACTGCAATGTGTCGGTAGCGGACGTTCATGGTAATGAAATAACAGTTTCCCAGTGCCCAGATTTATCGCTTATGGCGCACCAGAAGTGATAAATCCGGCAACTTTTCTCGGCTCATTTCAGCCATTTCATTCGGCTCGGTCATCGGATTGACAACAGAACGTTCGTTCTCTATGATGCAGAACATCCGTACTCTGTGACATTGCCATGACCAATATCAGCGTTGATCCATCCCGCGCGGGACGGCGCGCCGCCCCCTCCTCCGTGCTTTCGCTGACGCACCCGAACAAATCGATGTTTGAAAGACAGCGGGCCTTGTTGCGCAAAGCCGTGCCGGCGGGCTTCCCCTCACCTGCCGATGATTACATCGAGCGCCGCCTCAGCCTGGACGAGCATTTGGTCCGGAACAAGGAATCCACATTCTTCATGCGCGTGTCGGGACATTCCATGCGCGGCTTGGGCATCTTTGACGGTGACCTGCTGATTGTGGACCGTTCCATACCGGCCACCCACGGATGCGTGCTGGTCGCCGTGATCGACGGCGAATTCACGGTAAAGCAGTTGCTGTATACCCCGCAGGGGAAAGTGCTGCGCGCCGCCCATCCGGATTATCCTGAGGTCGTGATCAAACCGGAGCAGGACTTTACCATTTGGGGCGTGGTGCAATGGAATGTGCACAAGGTGTGAATCATGCAACGCGCCATCGCGCTGGTGGATTGCAACAATTTCTACGTCTCCTGCGAACGGCTGTTCCAGCCCGGGCTGGAAGGCAAGCCCGTCGTGGTGCTCTCCAATAACGACGGTTGCGTGGTATCGCGCTCGGAGGAGGTGAAGGACCTGGGGCTGAAGATGGCGGTCCCGTGGTTTCAGTTGAAGGACATCGCCAGGCGGCACGGCATCATCGCCCGCTCATCCAATTACAGCCTGTATGCGGACATCTCCAACCGCGTGATGTCGCTGCTGTCACGGTTCAGTCCGAGCCAGGAAACATATTCGATAGATGAATCCTTTCTCGACCTGACCGGCATCCCGGTCGATCACACCGATTATGGCCAGCAGATCCGCCGGACCGTCATGCAGCATGTCGGCATCCCGGTATGCGTGGGTATCGCATCCAGCAAGACCTTGGCCAAACTCGCCAATCATGTGGCCAAGAAAAATCCGCGGTTTGGTGGGGTATGCGACTTCAATGAACTGACGGAAACGGGACGGGATATCCTGCTCGCCTCCATCGATGTGGGCGAAGTGTGGGGCGTGGGCAGGCGCAGCACGGACAGCTTGCGCGAGATGGGCATCGATACCGTGCTTGACCTGCAACGCGCCCCGGCGAAACACCTGCGTGCAAAATTCGGCGTGGTGTCCGAGCGCATCGTCGAAGAACTGAACGGCGTGGCCTGCCTGGAATTGGATCAAATTGCGCCGGCAAAACAGCAGATCATCTGCTCCCGCTCATTCGGAACATTGACCTCCAGCCTGCCCGACCTGGAACAGGCAATGGTCACCTATGCCACCCGTGCCGCCGAGAAGTTGCGTCAGCAGCGATCGTTGGCCAGCGCCATCCAGGCTCATATCCGAACCAACCCGCACCGGGAGCAAGACTCGCAGCACCAGCAAGCCATCCTGATGCCGTTGCCCGAGCCGACCGATGATACGCGCCAGTTTTGCCGCGCGGCTTTGCATGGACTACGCCGGATCTACCGGGCCGGCCATGCCTATCAAAAGGCCGGGGTCATGTTGACCGGAATTATCCCCGCTGCTGCTTCCAGACCGCATACCTTGTTCGATGATGTGCCCGGTCAGGAGAAATCCCATGCATTGATGAGGACGCTGGATCGCATCAACCGCAGCATGGGCAGCGGAACGATCAGATTCCTGGGCGAAGGGATCGACAAGTCTTGGGCAATGCGCAGACAGAATGTCTCGAAACGCTACACGACGGAGTGGGATGAGTTGGCCGTATGCCAAACGCACCGCTAAAGTGCCCGGGCTAATCGCTGAATAAATGGCTGGCCCACACTTGGCGGCTCTGAAAAAAACGCCACAGATTATCCATGTACTTTAGTACACTATCCAAAAGAATCTTAGAGGTCATACTTAAATCTTGTAAGATTACAATGTATCACCCCTATAAGGAAGTTATGATATATATCCTTGCTGTTATTGCCAAATTAAAGCCATAACTTCCCCCGTCGAACCGCCCTTTCAGGCGGACATCACATTGGAAAGCGGGACAAACACAACGATCCGCTGCGTAACACGATTCGCGTGCTGCGAGATCGCATTTTAGTCATTCCACCCGGCAACCAACTAGGGTATTCTGTGCTCAGGTTAATATCGGTTAGCTGCGGATGTTACCGAATGTGGTCTGTCTGGCCGGACTTTGACAGTTCAAGGGTGATTCATGAATCTCTCCCGGCTGAATAATTTGCAACGAGGCGTCATGAGAGAAAAACAACTCAATCAGCCGGAAGAGCAGATGCTCGCAGAGTACGGGCAGGAGTTGTTACGCTACATCGACTTCTATGACTTCGCTCCCGTCGGTTATCTCACCTTGACCGACAAAGGCCTGATTTCCGAGATCAACCTCACCGGGGCCGCGCTGCTTGGCATGGAACGCAACAAATTGTTGCGGCAGCCTCTCTCACGATTCATCGCCCCTGAAGACAACGAATACTTGCACCTTCTTCTGCAGGACATGAACCACCTCGACAGGCAGACATACGAACTGGAGTTCAAGCGCGAGGATGGGTCGGGTTTCCATGCCCAGCTGGATTGCATATATTTGCTGAGAGAGACGCCCGTCGTGCGCATCGTGCTGACCGACATCACCGAGCGCAAGCAGTTGGATACAGCCGTGCGCGAACAGGAAGAATTCTTTCGGATGATCGCCGAGAACACGGACGACTTTATCGCGGTGCTCGACCTGGAAGGACGGCGGCTCTACAACAGTCCGTCATACGCCAGATTTTTTGGTGACCCTGAACGCCTGAAGGGCACGGACTCCTTTGCCGAGATACATCCGGAAGACCGGGAACGTATCAAAAGGATATTCAGGGAAACCGTGCTTTCCGGCATCGGACTTCAGGCGGATTTCCGCTTCGTGCTGGCGGATGGAAGTATCCGCCACATGGAATCGCGCGGCTGGCTGATCAGCAACGGCCGGGGGCATGAGTCGCGTGTCGTCGTCGTGTCCCGTGACGTCACCGCGCGCAAACTGATCGAGGAGGAGATCCGCAATCTGGCGTTCTATGATGAACTTACCAAGTTGCCCAACCGTCGTTTACTAAATGACCGGCTGGTTCAATGCATGGCTGCCAGCAAACGCAGTGGCCGCTATAGCGCGCTGATGTTCCTGGATCTGGATAACTTCAAACCGCTAAACGATGCGTACGGCCATAGCGTGGGTGATCTGCTGCTGGTGGAAGTGGCGTACCGCATCAACAAATGTGTGCGCGAGGTAGACACCGTCTCGCGTTTCGGCGGCGACGAGTTCGTGGTGATGCTCAGCGAGCTGGATGTTGGTAAAGCCGAGTCTATTGTGGAAGCCGGCATCGTCGCTGAAAAAATCCGCGTGGCTCTGGCCAAACCCTATTCACTGACAATTCAGCAGAATGGCAAAGTGGAAACCATCGTGGATCATCACTGCACGTCGAGTATCGGCGTGGCGTTGTTCATTGATCATGAATATAGCGCGGAAGACATTATCAAGTGGACAGATATAGCAATGTATCAAGCGAAAAACGACGGGGGTAATTCAATCCGTTTTTTCGATTCAAATGCACCGATCAGATCGGGATAAGATAATGATTCCTGCCAGAGAAAGCGTGTCAGGGCATTAGCAATGCGCTCAGATCAAAACCGAATCACTACCCTCTCCCAAATTTTTCCGCAGTGAAAGGGAGAGGAAGGTAGCAAGTTCAACAATTGGCTATGCTTGAAAGACTCCTGCTTATTTCAGCTTCTCGATGCCCAGCATTTTAAGGATACTCTTTTCATAGAAAGGTTCGGAAGAACCTTTCTTCATCTTGCGGATAAAATATTTTTCAAACGCAACCTTGGCGACGTGTACCCACTTGCCTTCCGAGAACCAGTTAACATTGCGCGGCGGAATTTGCGGCAATGCAACGAATGCCACACCGGTATCTCCGAAATCGGCTAGGCAGACTGCGTTCCAGGTCGCCTCTGTGTCTGCCGGAGTGCCGGTCAAATCGGCATGGATGTTATTCACTGCCGCAGTCACCATGGATTCGATCATGTAGCCGGTCTTGGGTGTGCCGGTCGGTATCGGGGTCGCTTCCACTGGAGGGATCGCCACACACACGCCGACCGCAAAGATGTTTTTGTACTTTGGATTGCGCTGGTGTTTGTCCACCAGGATGAAGCCTCGCGCCTGGGTCAGCCCCTCGATACCGAATACCGCATCCACGCCCTTGAAGGCCGGCAGCATCATGCTGTAGGCGAATAGCAATTCATGCTTTTTCTTCTCCACGCCCATGTCGTCATGCTCGGTGACATACATCTTGCCTGCTTCGACCTTGGTAGTCTTGGCGTTGCATATCCACTTGATGTCATGGTCGCGCATGCCCGATTCGAGGATACCCTTGGAATCTCCTACGCCGCCCAATCCCAGATGTCCGATATACGGCTCGGAAGTCACGAACGTCATCGGCACTTTGTTGCGTATCTTGCGGCGGCGCAAGTCAGTATCCATGATGAACGCATATTCGTAAGCCGGGCCAAAACAGGATGCGCCTTGTACCGCACCCACGACGATCGGGCCGGGATTCTTGGTGAAACCATCCCATGCTTCATGCGACTTCATCGCGTGATCCACATTGCAAACAGAATAGGTAAAACCGCAGTTCGGCCCCAGCCCTTCGACTTCCTCGAAGGCGAGTTTAGGGCCGGTGGCAATCACCAGATAATCATAGTCGACAGTCTTGCCATCGTTGAGTTCAAGCTGATTTTTCTCGGGATGTAGGCGCTTTACCCCGGTAGAGATAAAGTTGATGCCTTTGCGCTCCAGATAGGTGCGCATCGGGAATTCGATATCCTTGCGTTCGCGCCACTTGACCCCCATCCACGGATTCGAAGGCGTAAACTGGAAATTCTCTCTGTCCGAGATGACCGTCACCTTGTCGCCCTTGCCGATCTTTTCCTGCATTTCATATGCTGCCGGCATACCGCCGATCCCCGCGCCCATGATTACAATGTGTGCCATGATGCATTCCCGATTTGGTTTGTTAGAAAACTGCGGATTTCATTCTACGCCTTCACGTTGATATCACAACATGCAAGAAAATTAATTAATACTCGAGTTTTTTACCATGGTAAATCATGATCCTCCGCTCACCCGTTCGATACCTGACAGATCGCGCGCGGAGAATACTCCGGCAAACCCGGCTTGCTGCAACAGCGCGCGTACCTGTGCTGCCTGGTCATAACCATGTTCGAGCAGCAGCCAGCCGTCAACTTTGAGATGGTCTTTAGCCTTTACGGTGATGCGGCGGATGTCCTCCAGACCGTCCGGACCGGAAACCAGGGCAGTGCGCGGCTCGAAGCTCACATCGCCCTGCGCCAGATGTGCATCATCAACGGCGATGTAGGGCGGGTTGGAAACGATTATATCGAAACGTTCACCTTGTAACACGGAAAACCAGTCGCTTTGCAACAGACGCACATTGCCGATGGCCAGCCGCTGCGTATTCAACCGGGCCACTTCCAGCGCGGCGGCTGACACATCCACCGCGACCACTTCGGCATCGGGCCGTGCATGCGCGATGCTCAAGGCGATTGCGCCGCTGCCGGTGCCCAGATCCAGTACGTGGCACTCGCCTTGCCGGGGAATTCGCCGCAATGCCTCTTCGACCAGCAATTCGGTTTCTGGACGCGGGATCAATGTGGCGGGCGTGACCTTGAACGTCAACCCGTAAAATTCGCGCTCGCCGAGAAGGTAAGCGATCGGTTCACCGCCCAGGCGGCGCTTGAACAATGCCATGTATCGCTCCTGGTGCTCTGCGGCTGGCAACTGCTCCGGATGTGAGAGCAAAAAGGCGCGATCGACTTGCAGCATGGCATGCAATAGGCATTGCACCTCGATGCGCGCGCTGCTGGGATCAAGGTTCAGCGCGGCTTCCAGTCGTTTGCTGTCATTGCGAAGGATTTCCTGGATGGACGAGCTCATGCGAGCCTTATGCAGAAGTAATTGTAGCGCCACAGCCCCGTATCCCAATTTCTGATGGGAAGGAGCACAAGGCGGCGAGGATGAAGCGACAGTGCGTGGTTGTTGCCGATTTATCGGCTTTACAACCACGGCCTACCTCTTGCGGGTGAAGACAGTACAATTTAGTACGGCGAGGAGATGAAGACGAAGCCAACACAGTGAGTTTCTACCAGGAATTGGAATTAGAGGATGTCTTCCGCCATCGCGGCAAGCTGTTCGGCCTGATACTCGGCCATCAGCGCGCCGGTCAGCTCGCTGATGTCACCATCCATGATGGCATCCATTTTGTACAGGGTGAGATTGATGCGGTGATCAGTTACGCGGCCTTGCGGAAAATTGTATGTGCGGATGCGCTCCGAACGGTCGCCGCTGCCCACCAGATTTTTGCGCGTAGCGGCGGTCTTGGCGTTCTGCTCGCGCACTTGCGCATCCTTGATACGCGCCGCCAGCACGCGCATCGCTTGGGCCTTGTTCTGATGCTGTGAGCGTCCGTCCTGGCATTCCACCACCACACCGGTCGGCAGGTGGGTGATGCGCACCGCGGAATCGGTCTTGTTGATGTGCTGGCCGCCCGCGCCGGAAGCGCGAAAAGTGTCGATGCGCAGATCGGCGGGATTCAGCACCACGTCGTCGACCTCTTCCACTTCCGGCATCACTGCCACGGTACATGCCGAGGTGTGCACGCGGCCTTGGGTTTCAGTAGTCGGCACACGCTGCACGCGATGCGCGCCGGATTCGAATTTCAGCACCGAGTATGCGCCCTGTCCGACAATGCGCACGATGATCTCTTTGTATCCACCCATCTCGCCGGGACTTTCCGAAATAATTTCGACCTGCCAGCGCTTGCGTTCGGCAAAACGCGAATACATCCTGAACAGGTCGCCCGCAAACAGCGCCGCCTCATCGCCGCCGGTTCCGGCGCGTATTTCCAGAAATACGCTGCGATCGTCGTTGGGGTCTTTGGGCAGCAACTGCTTTTGCAATTCGGCATCGAGTAGCGCCAGTCGATCTTGCCCCTGCTGTATCTCCGCATCTGCATACCCGCGCATCTCTGGGTCGCGTAATTGGGGGTCGCCCGCCATTTCCTGCGCCGTCGCTATATCAGCCAGACAACCTTGGTAGGCGTGATACAGCTCCACCACCGGCTCAAGCTCGGCACGTTCGCGGTTCAGCTTGCGGAACGTGTCCATGCTTTTTGTGGCCTCTTCGGTACTCAGCAGTTGATTGACTTCAAGCAGACGCTCGCTCAATTGAGCGAGTTTGGCAGCGATACTGGGGTTCATTCGGCGGTTGGTTAATCGTCTGTATTTAGGCGATACAGACGATGGATCACTTCAAGAAAAGCCTCTCGGTCACCGCTATGCACTTGATTCAGCGCGTGGGTGGGCGCGTGCAAAAATTTGTTGGTCAGGCTGCTGCTCATGGCTTCCAGCACCTTTTCAGGAGCATCTCCTTTGGCCAGCAAGCGCAGGGCTTTTTCGAGTTCATGGCGGCGATCCCGTTCGGCGTGGTCTCGCAGCGCGCGGATGGTCGGGACTGCTTCGCGCGATTCCATCCAGTGGAGGAAATCGGACACGCTGGAATCGATAATGACCTCGGCTTCCTTGACCGCACCCTGGCGCGCGTCGAGTCCGTCTTTCACCACCTCGGCGATGTCATCGACGCTGTACAGGAACACATCGCTCAACTCGGCGACTTCGGCTTCCACATCGCGCGGCACGGCCAGGTCCACGATGAACAACGGCCGGTGCTTGCGCGCCTTGAGCGCGCTTTCAACCATGCCCTTGCCCAGGATGGGCAACGGGCTGGCGGTGCAGGTGACGATGATGTCGTGTTTTGCCAATTGTTCCGGCAGGTCGGTCAGTGTGATCGCCGTAGCGTTGATGCGCCGCGCCAGCGTCTGCGCGCGTTCCAGCGTGCGGTTCGCGACGGTGATGTGTTTGGGCGAGCGCGCCGCGAAATGCACCGCATTGAGTTCTATCATCTCGCCCGCGCCGATGAACAGCACGTTCTGTTCGGAGATGCTCGGAAAGATCCGCTCGGCAAGCCTGACCGCAGCGGCGGCCATCGAAACCAGGTTCGCGCCAATCTCGGTCTGGGTGCGCACATCCTTTGCCACCGAAAAAGTGCGCTGGAACAATTTGTGCAGCAAAAAACCCAGCGTGCCGGCCTGCTCGGCCTGGCGCACCGCCTGCTTCATCTGCCCGAGTATCTGCGGCTCGCCCAGCACCATGGAATCCAGTCCGCTCGCCACGCGGAACGAATGCTTCACGGCCTGTTCGCGCGGCAGCGTGTAGAGATAAGGCTCGATGTCTTTGCGGGGCATGTGATGATATTGCGCCAGCCAGTCGACGGCATGATCGGGGTGCGCGGCGTTGCAATACAACTCCATGCGGTTGCAGGTGGACAGGATCGCCGCCTCTTTTGCCGCGCCGTTTTCCACCAGATCGCGCAGGGCATTCTCCATCCCGTCCGCATTGAATGCGACCTGCTCGCGCACGGCAAGCGGCGCGGTTTGATGGTTGATGCCGAAGGTAAATAGCTGCATCTTCAGTGTATATCGAACAGTGAGTTCTGGAATTGACGCGAATTATAGTCGGAACGGCGGCGTAATACCATCCGCCACAATTTGCGCAACTCGCATAGAATGCGCGGCTGCAAAATACTCGATCAACGCGACTATGGCCATCAAAGCAACCGTCTTCAAAGCTGCGCTCCAGATCGCCTACATGGATAGACACTACTACGCCGACCATGCGCTGACGCTGGCACGACATCCGTCGGAAACCGACGAGCGAATGATGGTGCGATTGCTCGCCTTTGCGCTATACGCGGACGACGCGCTGACCTTTGGCAAAGGCATGAGCAGCGATGAGGAACCCGACTTGTGGCACAAGGACCTTACCGGCGCGATCGAACGCTGGATAGAGGTGGGGCTGCCTGACGAGCGCGCCATCCGCAAAGCCAGCGGACGCGCCGGTCAGGTCGTGGTCATCTGCTACGGCCGCGCTGCCGACATCTGGTGGAATGAGATTCGCGACAAATTGCATCGCTTGAATAACCTCACCGTGCTCAAGCTGGCTAGCGAAACCACGCTGGCGTTGGCCGCGCTGGCCAGTCGCACGATGCAATTGCAATGCACAATACAAGAAGGACATATCATGATGACCAGCGATTCCGGAATGATTGAGATCGAGCTGAAAGTATTGCAGGGCAGCTTTCGTCCTGCTCAATAAGAACTGGCCAGCCAGCGTTGCTCCGGCAAACCATGTTTCAGGAATAAATCTCTGGCGATTTGCAGTTGTGGCGCAGTGCCGGCCGCGTAGACATCGAAGCGATGCAGGTCGGGATAATCGCTGACGATGTTGGCCAGGGTCGTTTCCACATCATCAGAGTTTGCATGGGGAACGTAGGTGAAATTGTCCAGCGCATCAGCCCAGGCCCGGCACAGGTTGTTCTGGTAGTGCCCTGTCCCGTCCGCCAGCCAGTGCAGATCGATAGACTCGGCCAGATCCAGCGACATCGCATGCTGGATCAGACTTTTGATCGGCGCGAAACCCGCGCCGAATGCGACAAAGATGATGGGGCGCGTGGAAGCGTCTTCCAGCACGAATTCGCCGTAGGGTCCTTGCACCTCAACACTGTCGTGCGCTTTCAAACCACTGAACAGCAGTTCTGAAAAGGCATCTTCCGGCTTGCGCAATATCTGGATCTCGATAAGCCGTTCCTCGCAGGGGCAACTGGCAATGGCATATCGTCCGCTCGCTCCCTGGACAGATAACCGGACCGATTGCCCGGCGAGAAAACGCAGCCGCTGGCTGCGCGGCGCCAGCAAATGCAGTGCGGCAACCTGCGGATTGAACGCCTCTACCGATTTGACCTTGGCCGTCAGTTGCTGCAATTGGATGTCCTTTGCCCCGGCCACATTCGCCTCGATCACCACATCGTTCACCGCCGCGCAGGAACACATCAGGATCACCCCTGCATCTTTTTCGGCCTGACTCAACACATAATCGTGTGCATGGACTTTCTTGATTTCGCCTGAGATCAAACGCGCCCGGCATTCGCCGCAGTTTCCGTTGCTGCACCCGTAATTAAGCGACACCCCGGCGCGCAGCACGGCCTCCAAAAGCGTGTCATTGCTTTCGACAGAAAATTCGTGGCCGCTGGGTTGGATGGTGACATGGGCTGACATGATTTTGAGTATCCTTTCCTGTGCGATCACCGCCTGTACTTTTGCGGCATCGGGAGGTGTTTCGGCCAAATGGCGCACGATAAACGCACGCACCGTATGCAGCGCATGGCGTGTCTCCGCGCTCTGGTCTTCCTCGATCTCGTCGATCTTCTCATCCAGCCACGACAACACCTGGCTGTAATGCATCAATAACGCTTTGGTGGCGGCATACTCGTTTCCCAGTTCGAACAGGCGCGCCGCCAACACTTCCTTGTCCGGCAATGCGCGCTCGAACACGCGTTTGCCGAAAGCTTTCTCCTTGATCTCGGTAATGCGGCGGAATTCCGCATCATCGTCCCATTTCGCCCCGGGAAAGGTGCGCAGCAGCTCATTCAGCTCGACCATGCCATCAAAGGTGTCCAGCGTGCCGCCGCGTATCATTTCCTGCAAAGCATGGCGAGATATTCCAACCAGCTTGGTGACACGGGAAAGAGGAAGGAAATGGCTCATAGACACATCTTAGACTCACTCAACTTTGGCGTGCAAACTTTCCATCCATGCTGAACTTTGCGCACGGCTTCTGCTAAAACCCGAACATGAACGAATTGACTTTGCCTGCAATCATAGGGCTTTGGTAAGCGCAAGTGGGATGAAGCGAACTGATTTCCGCCGGTGAAGTGAGCATCACCGGAGGGGCGATTACCGACAGCTGTGCCGCTATCGAGACCAACGGGTTCGTGTTCAAGGTATGCGGCGAAAAGTGAGATAACGGGTACATGTGTATATCGCATTGAACAAACCGGCTAACTTTTTTTGCCGAACAATTGTTTATACTTGCCGCACAACCTGCGTTTCAGCTTACCCCATACAAGCAAGTCATTCATCACGCTCGGGACAAGCGAGGTCCTACTGTGAACGCCGCAGGTCACCTTTCTCGTTATTTTTATCTGCTGGACGGAATACACGATTGGCGGGTTTGCCAGGCAGATCAGCACGCTGATGCTGCCGGACTTCCGCAGGAGCAGTGCTCTGAGCAACCGGAGCAGTCGAAGTTCTGCGGTCCGGCGTCACGCGCTCTGGTTGCCTGACTGGCTGCTGGGCTGGCTGCTGGGCTGGCTGCTGGGCTGGACGCTGCGGAACAACTTCACGAACCAAGCCTTGCGGTGTTGCCGGAGGAGCAGTGCGTGGCGCTCCTGGGTTGGATTGGGATACATTCCCGCCGGACTTTGCCTGTTCCTGTATGACGCTGGCAGGGCCTGCATCACGACGTCTTTCGACGAAGCGTGGCGGAAGAGGCGTTCTGGGTCGCTCTGCCCCGGTCTGGGCGCCAAAATCCGGACGGGGCAAATTCTTGTTTGTTGGCTTGGGCACCAGTAAATAATTCCGTTCCCGGGCGACGTGAGTCTCACGCCTGGATGCTTCGGTAGGCCATGGCAGTTTGGGCTCGTAAGGCGGGCGCGTGGCCACTACCGGTCGTGTCAGCATGCTTTCAGGCGGACGGGCACCAATGCGCGCACCAGCCTCCAGACTTGCGGGACCGGGCGTTACCGGTAAAGCACCATGGACATGCGCCATGCCCCGAATTTGCGTTACATGCACATCGTACGAACGACCACTGCCGAAATGATCGTGTGTCGTGGCGACGACAGCGTTGTTCACGAGAGTATTTCTGTAGTTGATGTTGTTCACCTTCACAACGGTGTTGTTCCGGATGACCACATTATTTACTACACGCGGCCCACCCCATCCGCCCCACCAGGGTCTGCCGATGAAGTTGGATCGGCCCCACCATGGGATCAGGGGTTCACCCCAACTGAGCGCCACCCACCCCACCCCGGAAGTGCCAATGTCCATGGAAACATTGGGACCCACATTAAAAAATGCCACCAAAGCGGGTGCATATACCGGTTGTCTCACCACCGGTCCCGGAGCCCAAGCCCAGTAGCCGCTCACGTTAACCCAGCGCCCATAATGGAATGGCGCCCATCCCCATGGTGCGTCGTCGATCCATGTCCACTGATAATAGGGATCCCAGCTCCAGCTACCGGCACTGTAGGGTACCCAACCGGGCGGGACTGTATCGGGTACCCAGATTGGCCCGTATTCCGGGACGACACGCCAAGCGCCATTTTGATCCAGATCGGAAGCTCCAGCGACGCCATAGGGAAGATAGCGCTCACTGACCGAATCAAGCATATCCTCGGTGCGATCGTAGTTCCACCGATCCCACCGGTCGATCTCCGGTGCCACATAGGTCTCCGCCTGTGCCACGACGGTACCCCGCACCACGATTTCCTCAGAAGGGTTGATGCTCATTGCCTGTCCGCCGGCCGGAACCATCATGGCACGGCCGCCGCGACGAGTGATGAAATGCACATCGCCATCCACATCTACCCGGTAATAACCGACGTGGTCGATGGTGAACACCGCATTGGGAGTGTCCACCTCCACGGAATAGCCAGCGGATAGCGCGCGAAGGTCAAAGGTTACGCGACCCGAAGTGATCTTGAACTGGGAGAAATCTGAGGCCTGGTTGACGAGGGTGAGTTGAGTATCATCGTCAGCACGGACGAAGGAACGGCTGCCCATTTGGAGTTCAAGGTCTCCGTCCTTTCCGACATAGAGGGAATCGCCGACTGCAATCGCGGTATTGAGCTGGGCTTCCACCCAGTCTTTTGCACCATAGCGCCAGAAAGAGACGTCTCCCTCGGCGTAGCTCAGTCGCATGGGACTGACCGACATATTCATGCCGTCGTCCTGAGCGAAAGCGTTCAGACTGCAAATGAACAAAAAAAAAGGAAAATGCACTGATGATTCTGGACAATGGAAGCATGGTCATCTCCTGATTTGTTCGGTCTACGGGATTATCCTGGGGGTCGTGCACCATAAACTTGCACGTGTGCTTAAAAAACACTGCTCTAATTCCGATCGGGCGAACATTAGGGCGTGAACATCCTGTTTAGTTCATCTCAACCGGGGCGATGCGATTCTTGCTGACCATATTGTAGTGGTATTTCCCGGCCATGGCTGAACCCCTTGCCTGAAATCAATTGCATTCAAACGTGATTTGGCAAACGGCGCAGGGTAAAATCCTTTTTCGAACAGCCTGCCCATTCCAATTGCCTAATGGGTGCCTCTAAAAATTCAGAGTTTGCCCAAATGCAAGGCGCGGAAAAATTTCGCCGCGCCGCATATGGTGTATATGTAAGCAAGAAATTTTTTATGCAACGCAGCAGTTGGGATACAACGAAGTTGCTGTGAAGGCTAACCTTCAGGTTATGCCGGAACTAAAATCTGGATTTTTAGAGGTATCCAAATGAGCATACAGTGGTTCCCCGGTCATATGACCTCGGCACGCAGAAAAGCGGCCGAGGCGATGGAGTTCATCGATGTCGTCATCGAAGTGCTGGATGCGCGCCTGCCTGGAGCAAGCTGCAATCCGATGATCACGGAGCTGCGCCTGCACCGCCAGCGTCCCTGCTTGAAGATCCTCAACAAAGCCGATCTCGCCGATCCGGTCGTCACGCAAGCCTGGCTGAATTTTTACAACAAGCAGGCGGGTGTCAAGGCGGTGGCGCTGAGCTGCAAAAATGCGGGCGATGCCGCCAGGGTGCCAGCCTTGTGCCAGCCGCTCGCGCCGCATCGCGACAGCACCCACAAGCCGCTGCGCATGATGATCATGGGCATTCCCAATGTCGGCAAATCCACGCTGATGAACATGTTGCTCAAGCGCCGTGTCGCAAATGTGGGCGACGAACCCGCGGTCACCAAATCCCAGCAGAGCCACAACATCAACGACCACATGACACTCACCGACTCCCCCGGCCTGCTGTGGCCGAAGATCGAAAACCCCGACGATGGCCTCAAGCTCGCCACGATCCACGCGATCGGACGCAATGCCACCATCGACGAGGAAGTCGCCGAATATCTCGCTGTCACACTGCTCGCACGCTATCCCGGCCTGCTCGCCGCACGCTACGGCTTTGCAGAGGAAGGACTGGATGGCGTGGGCGTGGTTGAAGCCATCGCGAAAAAACGCGGCTGCCTGCTTAAAGGCCGCGGCGGTGAACCGGATCTGGAAAAGGCGGCGATGATCTTGCTGACGGAATACCGCAGCGGCAAACTGGGCCGCATCAGCCTGGAGATACCCGGGACGCGCGACACCGGGTTGGAACGTCCCTGCGTGTAGCCCGTCTTGAACCGGGTTGAAGTACCACGGGTTTATTTCGGATAAGGCATACACCAAACCAGGTTGCATTGCCCCTTCTAGTGGTATTGCTTCACTTCGCACGCAACTATCAACGTGGTAAAGTCATGTCCAAACATCTTTACGCCGCCCCGATTTTTTGACCCGTTTTTTTGAAAGGATTGAATTATGAAAAAGGCCATAGCTTGTCTTGCTGCCGTTTCCTGTTTTGCATTGAGCGTCGGCCTTACTCACGCCGAAAGCCAGACATGCGATGAAAATATGCACGACCAGCATCATGGCCAAATGGACGAGATGACATTCAAGAAACTGGATACTAACGGTGACGGCGTGATTTCAATAGACGAGTTCAATGCTTTTAATGCCAAACATTTTAATGAACTGGATACCAACAAGGATGGGAAACTCACGCTGGAAGAATTGCAAAGTGGGTATAAAAAGGGGATGGGATATGGTGACGGCGGCATGATGCATGGTGATGGCACGACACACCTTGATCAGCGCTTCAATGCTGCCGACACAAATCATGACGGTGGATTGGATCGTGAAGAGGCAAAGCAAATGCCGATGCTGTCCCAGTACTTCGATGAAGTGGATACCAACCATGACGGCAAGGTGACACGCCAGGAATACTTAGATGCAATGTCATTGTTGCATGGTATCAAGAAGATCGATACGAGCGGAAAAGCAAATACGGAATCGATGTAGCCGCTCCCGAAGTGACAAACGACAAGGCCAGCGTTAAGCTGGCCTTGTCGTCTTTGTAAAAATAATAATAACGGCCTGCCTCGGATGTTTCTTTGGAGCGGGCAAAACATAACGGGAGATAGCATTGACTTCAATCCAAAGCGTACTGGCTTCGTTTGCCATCATCCTGATCGATCTTCTGGGCAGAGCGGGGCTGGACAAGGTGCTGGCATTGTCCGGCGGCCCTGCCATGGTCGCGTTGTGGGCGCAACTGCAGTCGGTAGTGGAATTGGTCGGCGCTGTGACAACGGCAGGCGTGTTGCAGGGACTGACGGTATTGATCACCCAGGTGAGCGATCCTCGCGACGAGCACAGTCTGCTGCGAGATGCACTCAAGCTGGGGGTGGGGACCTCGCTGGCGGTGGCGCTCATCGTGGCGCTGGCTTCACCCGAGCTGGCAGTTTGGCTCACTCAGAGCAGAATCGAATCGGATTTGTTTTTGCTGGCCGCGATGGCTGGTTGTATCGCCATCATCCCCGCCACGCTCAACGCATATTGGCTGGGTAAACATCAGCAACAGCGCATGTTGGGGCTGGCATTATTGACCAGCATGGTATTGCTGCTGGTGGCGGTGAGTGCATGGCTCGGATTGTCCCTGCGCGGGCTGATGTGGGTGCAAAGTCTCGTGCTGGCAATCATCGGCATCGTGATCTGGCAATATATGCACCGGTTGTTTCAGACTCGCGACAACCATGAGGACGAAGCGGAATACTTCCGCAAGCTGGTGAAATTCGTGCCGGTCGGTCTGGCGATCGGCATCATGAGTCCGGTATCGATGCTGCTAGTGCGCGGCATGTTGTCGAGCACGCTCTCTTGGAGCGATGTGGGATTCCTGCAGGCCTTGTGGCGTTCCACCGAGTGGGTGACCGCCACCGCGGCGGGCGTTCTGTCGCTGATCTTTCTGCCGCGTTTCAGCAGCACTTATGGCTCGGCAAGGTTCAACAGGGAGATGACACGAGCCGGCATGATGGTGCTGAGCCCGGCAGCGTTTTTGCTGTTGCTGATCTTTTTCAACCAGCGCGCCATGCTCGCCACGCTGTATGACGCGCGCTTCGTGGTGAGCGATGAAACCGCCGCACTGTTCATGCTGGGCTGCTGGATCCGCATCTCCGCGTGGCTGTTCCTGTTCGGCCTTTTTTCAGCGCACCGCACGGGATTGATTATGGCGGGAGAGGTGTTGTCACTTCCGCTTTATGCGCTGCTGTTGTGGCTGTTCGCCGATGGCATGACGCTGGAGCGGACCGCGCTGCTTTATCTGGTCAGCTATCTCGTTTATCTCGGCTTCAACGCCATCGCCTTGCTTTACTCATCGCGCAAAAATCAACAGGCGGCAGTGTGAAATAATAGAATCGCTTTACATGCTGAGTGAGTTGATTATTCCCGGCACATTTAATTTCAGACCGCGTACTGGCTCGGTAAGGCGACCTGCGGGACAGGTTAACCTGCGCAACAAGGAGCAATAGTGCTGCCTAAATCCGGCTTTAGGGAGTCACCTGCATAAATTGTGTACAATCACACTCATATAAGTTGTATATGTGCTATTTCTGGACATGAAGGGTCGGCTGGATAAGGAACTTCGATCGATGTTCAATGAAACGAACGGTTTAAGGAGCGAATGATGACAAAATTCACACAGACCATACATATGGTTGGGATTGGTGCCCTGATTGTCGGACTGGTAGGCTGCGGCGAGAGCGAGAAGGCGCCTCCACCCCCCGCTGCACCCCCCGCACCCCTCACCGTCGGCGGTTCAGTGTCGGGGCTGCCTGGTAGTGGGCTGGTACTTCAGCTCAACGGAGCAAACGACCTGGCAATCAGCGCCAACGGCCGGTTCAATTTCCCCAATGCGTTAGCCAAAGGCAGCACCTACTCCGTCACTGTCAAAGCCTCGCCTTCCTCACCTGTCAGACAGACCTGTACCGTCGCCCAAGGCAGCGGCAGTATCATCAGTACAGCCGTCAACAACGTCGCTGTCAATTGCACCACTGACAGCTTTGCCGTCGGAGGCACGGTCTCCGGACTTTCCGGCAAAGGGCTGGTAATACAGCTCAATGGGGCAGCCGACTTGGCTATAGCAAGCAACGGCAAATTTATTTTTCCCGGAGTCCGCCTGCCAGACGGTAGCGACTACAACGTCGCCATCAAGACAACACCGGCCAAACAGGCATGCACGATCAATCCCGTCAGCGCCGCCTTTGACAAGGACACCATCAACATCGTCTCCGTCACATGCTCGAAGAAAGGCCGCCGCAAATAGCCGCGTTGGAATTTCACCACACGTGCAAAGCCGCGTTGCCCGGACGGGGATAGCAATAAGTGCAAACATCATACCCCTCCAAATGGATGAACTGGGCCGCCCCGTTGCTCCTGAGGCAGCCAAACCGAACTGGGAATCATCTCCAATTGCGATAATGATTCGGATAAACCCCGTTAGTTAAATCCGATTTCAGCGCGGCACAGGCAGAAAGAGTATTATCTCCAGCCGCGAAACGATTCGCGCCCGGAACCCTTACCAACGCAGCGTCACGCACTTGAACAAAGGAGAACAACATGACCAAAAGCACTTCACTAAGCACAGCCCTTGGCGGCACACCGGTAAAGTTGTACGGCGATTTCCCGCAGGTGGGCAAACCCGCACCCTCCTTCTCGCTGGTGAACAAGGACTTGCAGGACATCACGCTGGGCAGCTACGGTACCAAGCGCAAGGTGCTGAACATCGTGCCCAGCCTGGATACGCCAACCTGCCAGGCTTCCGCGCGCCGCTTCAACAAGGAAGCATCCAGCCTGAACAATGCCGTCGTGATCAACATCTCCGCCGACCTGCCTTTCGCGATGGCACGCTTCTGCAGCAGCGAAGGACTGGCCAATGTAGATAATCTTTCCGTCATGCGCGGCCGCGAGTTCATGCGCGACTATGGCGTCAAGATCGCGGACGGCGTACTTGCCGGACTTACCGCACGCGCCGTGGTCGTACTGGATAGCAACAACGTGGTGCGTTACACCGAGCTGGTCAGCGACATCAAGAACGAACCGAATTACGAAGCGGCACTGGCGGCATTGAAAGCCATTTGATCTTTCGCAAATTGGTCATATAACTGCATAGCAGGCGTGCTGTAAAATCGGCGCGATGACCGACCTCTCTGCGATCAGCTGGCCTGTCATACACTGGAACGAAGCGGGTGAAGAAAAATCCGCCCGCTGGCGTTCGGAAAGCGATACCCCGCCGCCCAAGCGAGTGGTGATCGCCGACGATCGCATGACTGCCGATTCCGCCTACCGTCTGGCCTGCGAGGGTACCGCACTGCTGTGGCGCGGTGATTTTCAAAACGCGCGCCAATTACTGCAGGCGATGACGCGGCGCGCACATGAAAAACCCCGCGCAGGCAAGAATAAAAAGATCCCCGCCACACCCGCCGAATCCTTCCACCTGCATCGCCAGGCCCAATCGCAACGCGCCCGCACCCTGGGCATGCTGTTGATACCGTTCAATCATGACTACAGCATCCCGCTGCGCCGCGCACCCGATGTGCGCCAGGCTTGCATAGCAGCTTATGGACCCGAAACAAAAGACACGTCCGCAGTACCCTTCATCGCATCGCTGCGCGGACTGCAGGGATTGGTAGGCGCATACGAGTGGCGCAGGAACGGCGTGGAGATACCTGCGCTGGACGCGCGCATCCATCCGCATTACGGCGTGTTTGCGCCAATACGCAGCGAATACATCGGGCTGGTGAATGATGCCCCGTTCCCCGAGCTGACCAAATCCCGATCTTTAGCTTTCGATATCGGCACCGGCACCGGCGTGCTGGCTGCCGTGCTGGCGCGCCGCGGTATAAAGCGCATCATCGCCACCGATCAGGACCCGAGAGCGCTGGCCTGTGCGCGCGAAAACCTGACGAGGCTGGGTCTCGCCGCGCAGGTTGACGTCGTGCAAGCCGATCTCTTTCCGGAAGGACGCGCCTCGCTGGCGGTATGCAATCCGCCATGGATTCCGGCGCGGCCAAGCTCGCCGCTCGAACATGCGGTGTTCGACCCGGAGAGCCGCATGTTGCGCGGATTCCTCAATGGGCTGGTTGCACACCTGGAGATCGGTGGCGAGGGTTGGTTGATACTCTCTGATCTGGCCGAGCATCTGGGTCTGCGCACGCGCGACGAATTGCTGGCCGCGATCGATGCGGCAGGCTTGAAGGTCCTGGGGAAAATAGATGTGAAGCCGCATCACCCCCGCGTCTCCGATACGGGCGACCCGCTGCATGCGGCTCGTGCTGCCGAGCTCACCTCATTATGGCGGCTGGCGGCAAAATAACGATTTCGCCCGCTTGAGTCGATTCAAAACCCCATCAGCAGCAACCACAGCGGTAGCGTCAGCGCGGAAAGCAGCGTGCTCAGCATCACTTGCGCGGCGATCGTGTTGCCGTCGCCTCCCATGCGTTTCGCCAGTACATAAGCCACTGTGGAAACCGGTAGCGCAGCGAGCAAAACCGGGATATGGAAATACACGCCGCCCAGCCCGAACGCCGAAGCCAGTCCCCATGCGATGGCCGGCAACACCAGAAGCTTCACCGCCACGCCATACCACAGTGTGCCGGGATGGCTGTGCAGTCCCTGTATGCGCAGCCCCGCGCCGACCGCGACCAGGCCCAGCGGCAGCGAAGCTTCCGCCAACAGACCCAGTGTGGAATTGAGCATCGCTGGCAATGGAATTCCGGCAAGGCTGAATACGATGCCGCCTGCAGTGGAGATGATCAGCGGGTTGAGCAATATCTCCTTGAGCCAGTGGCTCTCGCTGTGGCGCGCCCGACAGGAGTCGAACCTGTGACCCTTGGCTTCGGAAACCAATACTCTATCCAGCTGAGCTACGGGCGCATAAAAGAAACGTAGAGGACATGCATTCTACCCCAGATCGTTCTTAAGACGATTTGATGAACGCATGCGGCTGATCTGTAATTCCGTCGCAATGCTAACCCTGCTTTTCTTTTGAGGGTAAATGTATGAGCGTGAAGGCCAATCGATCCTTCGCTGGTTTTTGCGGTAACTATCCCCTAGCAAAGTTAGGGATTTAGACAATTAAATTGTTTCTTCAGAACGCCGCCAAATTAATATACACTTCAATTTGGCAATCCCAAAAAAATGCCAATAGAATGCCAATAGAACGCCAATAATTAGAGGAGGCACTTATGGATAATATAGGTATCAATCCGTCGGCGATTGGAGCCGATTCACCAGGAAATTCCGAAAACATCAAAAATGGAGGAAGTCATGTCTGAATTGATCGCCGGCAAGATACTGAAAAACCCGAAATACCTTCAACTCGTCAGGCAGCGCGATACATTTGCCTGGGTACTCTCAGCAATCGTATGTGTGATGTACTTTGGATTCATCCTGATGATCGCGTTTGCCCCTGAAATCCTTACCCAACCCATCGCTGCCGACAGCGTAATCCCGCTGGGCATGCTCATGGGTGTCGGTGTTATCGTGGTGTTCCTGCATACTGACGGGGATTTACGTTTATCGGGCGAACCAGACCTTCGACCCTATCGTCCAAGAAATCGTCCGGGAGGCTTCCAAATGAAAATATTTAAAAATGCTTTCTTTGCGATGTTGGTTCTCGCCTCGGTGCTTACAGCCAATCTGGCGTACGCCGCCGATGCCGCGGTAGCAGCCGTTGTGCCGGCAGCCGCTGCCGCACCGGCAGAAACGCCCCTCAACTGGCATGCCATCGTGATGTTCCTGATCTTTGTCGCCGTCACGCTGGTCATCACCTACTGGGCGGCGACCCGGACCAAGACGGCGACCGACTTTTATGCCGCAGGACGCGGTATCACCGGCTTGCAGAACGGCTTGGCGATTGCCGGCGACTACATGTCAGCAGCCTCGTTTCTCGGCATCGCCGCGCTGGTGTACATGAACGGCTTCTATGGCCTGATCTTTTCGGTGGGTTGGCTGGTAGGCTGGCCGATCATCCTGTTCCTGATCGCAGAGCGGTTGCGCAATCTGGGCAAATACACTTATGGCGACGTCGTCTCGTTCCGCCTCAGCCAGGGTCCGGTGCGCACCATGGCGGCGATCGGTTCGCTGATCGTCGTCATCTGGTATCTGATCGGCCAGGCGGTGGGTGCCGGGCAGCTGCTGCATACGCTGGTGCCGCAGATGTCCTACCAGCTGTCCATCGTCATCGTCGGCGCGCTGATCATCACCTATGTCACCTTCGGCGGCATGAAGGCCACGACCTGGGTGCAGATCATCAAGGCTACCCTGCTATTGGGTGGCGCAACGCTGATGGCGATCGGCGTGATGTCGCACGAAGGTTTCAGCTTCGCGAAACTGTTTTCTGATGCGGTAGCTGCCCATCCCAAGCACCTGGACATCATGAAATCCGTGGTGCCTATCGGGGCCAAGGCCAATCCGATCGAGTCGATCTCGCTGGGGCTGACGCTGATGCTGGGCACCGCCGGACTGCCGCACATCCTGATGCGCTTCTTCACCGTCACCGATTCCAAGGCGGCGCGCAAGTCGGTACTCTACGGAACCTGCTTCATCGGCTTCTTCTATGTTCCTGACCTTCATCATCGGTTTCGGCGCCATCGTGCTTGTCGCCAACAACCCTGAATATGTGGCCGACCTCACCAAGAGCGTCCTCAACCTGAAGGGTGGCGGCAGCATGCCGGCGGTTTATCTGTCTCATGCCTTGGGTGGTAACCTGTTCCTCGGCTTCATCGCTGCAGTCGCCTTTGCCACCATACTTGCGGTGGTATCGGGCCTGACTTTGGCAGGCGCCTCAGCGCTGTCGCATGACATTTATGCGAGGGTGATCATGAAGGGCAATGCGACCGAGAAACAGGAAGTTTGGGTATCGAAGATGAGTGTGATCGGATTGGGCATCCTAGCCATCTTCCTCGGCATCGCCTTCGAAAAACAGAACGTCGCGTACATCGTGGCACTGACGTTCTCGGTCGCCGCCTGCACCAACTTCCCCATCCTGGCCCTGTCCATATTCTGGCGCGGGCTGACCACGCGCGGAGCGGTGGTCGGCGGTTATACCGGCATCTTCGGTTCCATCGGCCTGCTGCTGATCGGCCCGACGGTGTGGACCAAGGTATTAGGCATGGGCCCGGCCATCTTCCCGTATGACTTCCCGACCTTCGTCGTGTTGCCGGCTGTCCTGATCGTCGCGTATATCGTGTCGGTGACCGATAGCAGCGAGAGCGGCAAGAAAGAACAAGCGGCGTACGACGCACAGATGGTCCGCTCCGAAACCGGACTGGGCGCGGAGGTGGGTGTTTCGCACTGAGTCTGAAGCATTGCTGTATCAGACAGACCGCCGGGAAAAACCCGGCGGTTTTTTTCGCCCAACCTGCCTGATTGTCCCGCAAGGTTTGTTATCAAACTGTGCGGTGCTGTTTTGACAGATTTGTGACAACGAAAAATTCAGACATTGGCCCGTGAATAATGATAAGCACGCTCCAGCTTGCGCAAGCCATCATAATTCCTCGTTTCATGGGAAATCCGTGCCTGTGCAATCGCCACCAGCAACAACTCGGCAGTCGCCAGCGCATCAGCCACTGCATTGTGGCGATCATCATTGCGAATACTGAAACGTAACAACCAGTCATCCAGCGCGCGGTGGCTGCGCATCAACTCCGGCCAAAGTGCAGGCAGGAACATAGGCCAAGTCCAGCCAGGGGCGTTTGAACGATATACCCAGATATTGATGCAGGGCGCGCCGGATCATGGTCTCGTCAAAGGCGACATGGAAAGCCACCAGCGGAGATTTGCCGAGATATTCGAGGAACGTCAACAAGGCATCGGCAGGCAGCACCCCTTCGCGCTGTTCTGAGCCGGAAATGCCGTGAATCAGAATATTCTCTTTGCGGCTGCTCTCGCGCTGCTGCAACACCACCGAGAAACTGTCACCCAGAGCAATGCGTCCGTTCACCACTGCCACTGCGCCGATGGAAATAAGGGTATCGGTCAACAGGTTCAGCCCTGTGGTCTCTACATCCACCACCACGAAACGTGTATCGCCGAATGCCGCTGTACTCTCAACCTCCGGCAACACGCCCCAGGACGCCAGCCGTTCCGCCTGTTGCGGGCTCAAGCGCGGCTTGGGGGCGAACCAGTGCTGCAGCAGATTCTTCATAACTGGTAGTTCAGCGCCAGTCTGGTTTGCACCTTGCGCGCCTGACGGAAAGCCTCTTTAAGGATGCGACGATCCAGTTCATTCAGCAACGCGGGATCGATCAGGTTATTCAGCGCCTGTATGTCAACTTCTCCCTGTTGCACATTCACCTCATAGTGGTGGCGCAAGCGCAACATCTGGATGAACAGCAAGGCGTTAATCCAGCCATCCACTTCGGTCGCGGGGATATGCAGCGCAGCAGCACTCTGGCGCAGGCGCTGGATGGTGCCGGTGCCGGTCACGCCGGTCGCCAGACTGAAGATGCGCGCCGCATCCACGAACGGGGTAATGCCATTGAGCTTGAGATCGAGCGTATTCTCCTTGCCCAGCACGAAATCGCGTACCAGGCCGAGCGGCGGCCTGATGCGCATCGCGTTTTCGGCCATCTGGCGCAGGAACAGGGAGTTGTCGCCGGCAATTTTGGTCAGCCACAGCCGCAATTCCTCGGCGAGTGTATGCGCACCATACACCGACCGGAAGTCGAAAAAGATCGAGGCATGCAACAGTGCTTCCGGTGTGCCGTGCATGATCCAGTTTAAAAAGATGCCTCTCCATTCTTCCAGCGACAGACACCATTGCGGGTTCGACGCCATCACATTGCCGCGGCACAACGGGAAGCCGCACTGAGCCAGCGTCTCGTTGATGCGGCGGGCCACCGGCAACATTTGCGCGCGCACCTGATCCGCCGTCATGCCTTCCGGCACGGTGAAGATCAGCGCGTTGTCCTGGTCGGTGCTCAGGGTCTGCTCGAATCGCCCTTCCGAACCCAATGCAAGCCAGCACAGCCGGTCAGCCGTGATCCCGGTATGACTGGTGGCGAATTCCAGCTCGATAATGCGCACCGTCAGCAGGTCGTTGAACGTGGAGATGAACTGGGTCAGCTGTTCCGCCGCAACACCTTGCGCCATCATGTTGTGCGCCATGCTGCGGATATCGGCAGCGGATTGCTGCAACTCTTCAACGGTTTGCGAATGCCGTATCGCCGAACCGATCTGGCGCAAGCCCACCCGCTGCAGGGCGAACAGGTCTTTTTCCGACACCAGCCCGACCAGTCGCTCGTTATCGACGACCAGCACATGCCGGAATCCCTGTTTGGCCATGACCAGCGCGGCCTCATGCGCCATTGCATGCGGAGACAGAGTCGTCAGCTTCGTGGTCATCACATTGATCACAGGCTGATCAAGATCGATCCGCGGCAGCGCGATACGCGCCAGCACATCGGGCAGTGTCAGGATGCCTAGCGGCCGCCCGGCATCATCGACCGCCACCATCGAGCCGATGCGCGACTCGTGCATCTGTTCCAGCGCCTCGCGCACGGTGGTTTCAGGCGGGCAAGTGACGGGCGCGCGGCGGATGATGGCGGACAAGGGGCTGGTCAGCGATTGCTGTCCGGCGCTCGATTGTGTGAACTGGGCCTGGATGATTTGCTTGGAGTGTTCGAGCAGATTGGCGATACGCCGCGTACAAAAATCCCGGAACGGCGAGCTGAATCCGAGCAAGGTATGAAAATCCGCAGCCGGCAATTCGTAGCAAAAGGTGTCTTTGCCCGCCCGATATATGCTGACCACCAGACGATGCGCCAACAACGCACCGAGCGGAAAACATTCGCCTTCCGACAGTTCCAGCCAGGTGTCCGCTTCGCTGGCATCGGCGACATTTTGCTCGCCCTGCACCATTCCCTGCTTGATGACCAGAAAGCGTTCCACTACACCTTGCTCGGGCGAGACGATCACCTCGCCTTGGGCATAATAAGCGAGCCGCATGCGCTCCAGCATCCACAGCAAATGTGCCGGTTCCATCCGGTCGAACGGCGCGTGGGCGGAAAAGAATGACAACTGGGAAGCGTGGATCGCACTCAAGGTAAATCCTCTTTTATTTGTGCAGCGATGGTTTATTATAGCCGCACCACATCCCAAGATTTCGCCATGCAATTCACCAATCCTTCCTCCGATGAAATCCGCCAGTTGCTGAACAAGGCGCGCAGCATCGCGGTAGTGGGGCTATCGCCTAATCCTGCCCGTCCCAGCTTCCGCGTAGCACAGGGTTTGCAGGGTCTGGGCTATCGCATCGTGCCTGTGCGACCCTTGGTTGCTGAAGTATTGGGCGAGAAAGCATACACAGACCTGGAAAGTCTCACCGAATTGCCGGACATCGTGGATGTGTTTCGCGCCGCCGAACACATTCCTGCCATCGTGGAAAGCTGCATCAGGCTCGGCATCAAAAACCTTTGGCTGCAGGAAGGCATCATCAACGAGCAAGCCGCGCTGCGCGCACAACAAGCCGGCATCAACGTGGTGATGAATCGCTGCATGTGGCGTGACGCGATACAGCTTGGTGTGCACTCTACATTGGCAAAGCCATGAATAGGCGCCGTTGTGCCTGGGCTAGCAGCGATACGTTGTATCAAAGTTATCACGATACCGAGTGGGGTGTGCCGCTGCATGACGATCGACGCCTGTTCGAGTTCTTGATCCTGGAAGGCGCGCAGGCCGGTTTGAGCTGGATCACCATCCTGCGCAAACGCGAAAATTATCGTGCTGCCTTCGACGGCTTCGACGCGACGCGCATTGCCGCTTATGGCACAAATAAAATAGAATCGCTGCTGCAGGATGCGGGTATCGTTCGTAACCGCTTGAAAGTTCAGTCGGCGATCATCAATGCGCAGAAGTTCCTCGATGTGCAGGATGAATTCGGCAGTTTTGACAAATTCATCTGGCGGTTCGTCGAGGGCAAGACCAGGCAGAACAGGTGGCGCAGTCTGGCCGATGTTCCCGCCAGCACAACGGAGTCGGATGCGATGAGCAAGGAGTTGAAGCGGCGCGGTTTCAAATTTGTCGGATCTACGATTTGCTATGCGCACATGCAGGCGACCGGCATGGTGAATGACCACACGACGGATTGTTTCCGGCATGCCGAATTGCTTAAAATGAAAGATAAGGAATGCTATTGAAGTTCACCAAAATGCACGGCGCAGGCAATGACTTCGTCATGCTGGACGGCATACGCCAGGATATAGAACTCGGCCCGGAACAGTTGCGTTTGCTTGCTGACCGGCATTTTGGCGTGGGTTGCGACCAGATTCTGATCGTCGAAAAATCCGGGGATAAAGAGGCCGATTTCCGCTACCGCATCTTCAATGCCGACGGCGGCGAAGTGGAGCAGTGCGGCAACGGCGCGCGCTGCTTCATGCGTTTCGTGCATGACCAGAATCTCACAAGCAAACGCGAGATCATGGTAGAGACGCGCAGTGGCTTGATCAGCCCGCGTCTCGAGCAGGACGGGCGTGTGACGGTCAACATGGGTGCGCCGATTTTTGAACCGGCGCTCATTCCATTCGAAGGTGGCAACGGCGCGGTCAGCGAAACGCTGGACGTCGCGGGCGAAACGCTGGAAATCAGCGCGCTGTCGATGGGTAATCCGCACGCGGTGCAAGTGGTGGAAGATATCGAACATGCTCCGGTGGAAAAATTCGGACCGCTCATCGAACATCACCCGCGCTTTGCCAAGCGCGTCAATGCAGGTTTCATGCAGGTGATGGACCGCAATAACTTGCGTCTGCGTGTATACGAGCGCGGCGCGGGGGAAACCCTGTCTTGTGGAACCGGGGCCTGCGCGGCAGTGGTGGCGGGCATCCGTCGCGGATTGCTCGACAGCCCGGTGAATGTGGCCACGCGCGGCGGTGTATTGTCTATCGCTTGGGACGGTGGCGGCACACCGGTGCTGATGACCGGCCCGGCAATCACGGTTTTTTCTGGCGAAATCAATTTATAGGGAGTCACGATGAGAGCTGAAGAAGTAGCGCAGTATTTGCAGAACAACCCGCAGTTCTTTGAGGAACATGTCGAGATGTTGACGCAAATCAGCCTGCCGCATCCGCACGGAGGGCGGACGATCTCATTGAGCGAGCGGCAACTTCTTGCGCTGCGCGAGAAAAACAAGGAGTTGGAAAAGAAACTGCGCGAATTGATAACGTTCGCTGAGGACAATGACGCCTTGCAGCACAAGGTGCACGAATTTGTCGTTGCGCTGTTTGCCGCGCGCGACCTGGCCACGCTGCAGGAAATGATCCCGCATTTGTTGCGCGACATCTTTGCGATGCCGCACGCTGTGTTGCGCCTGTGGCAGATCGCCCCGCCCAGCGCGGAAGTGTTGGCATTCGCCGATGCACAAGCCCAACCGGTCTGCCTGCATCATGCCGCACACGACACCGCCGCCTGGTTCGGCGAGCATGCCGGATTATTGCACTCTTACGCTTATCTTCCCATCCATGCGGGCAGCGAGACTGCAGGCTTGCTGGTACTCGCCAGCGAAGATAGACAACGTTTCTATCCCGAGATGGGCACGGTGTTTCTGCAACGCATCGCCGAGGCTGTAGCGAGCGCGCTGCATCCCTACCTTGACCATTGACAGGGTGTTGCAAAACTACTGATATGACGACTAGCCATCTGACTAGGCTACCAAGAGACGGCTGCCAAGTCATTGGTTATGCGCTCGGCGCGACTTTGTTGCTCAAGGATTAAAAAATGCTCATTTACTCCTGTGTAAATTCCGCCTTTTTATCCTTTCGCGCCTTGTCCTGCGTTCGCTCGTGACGTTTTTCAACACCCTGCTAGTCATGCCAAATATCAAATGACTGACCCCTTGTCGCCAAACCAGCAATATCTGAATGGCTATCTGGCGTGGCTGTGCAATGAGAAACAGTATTCCGAGCTGACCGCGGAAAATTACGCGCGCGACCTCAAGCACCTGTTCGAACTGGCTGCCGATACACCGCTGGCCAATCTTAAGATCCACCACATCCGCCGCTTCATCGCGCAACTGCACAGCATGGGTCTGGGCGGCCGCTCATTGGCGCGCATGCTGTCGGCGTGGCGCGGCTTCTTCACCTATCTGATGCGCGATCATGGACTGACCGACAATCCCTGTGTCGGGCTGCGCGCGCCCAAATCGCCCAAAACCCTGCCGCAAGCCCTTTCGCCTGACGAAGCAACGCGCATGGTCGACCTGCCGGCCGACACAACCGAAGCGATACGCGACAAGGCGATGTTCGAATTGTTTTATTCCTCCGGTTTGCGGCTGGCGGAGCTGGTTGACCTCGATCCGGAGCAACTCGACTTGAATGCGGGCGAAGTGCGCGTGACCGGCAAAGGCAGCAAGACGCGCATCGTGCCGCTCGGCCAGTTCGCCATCACCGCATTGAAAGCCTGGCTGGTGGTCCGCGAACAGATTGCCAAGACCGATGAGACCGCGCTGTTCGTCGGCCAGCGCGGACAGCGCATCTCGCCGCGTGTGGTGCAACTGCGCATGAAGCAATGGGGCATCAAACAGGGCGTCACCAGCAACGTGCATCCGCATCTGCTGCGCCACTCATTCGCCACCCATGTGTTGCAATCTTCCGGCGATCTGCGCGCTGTGCAGGAGATGCTCGGACACGCCAGCATCTCCACCACCCAGGTTTACACCCATCTTGATTTTCAATATCTCAGCAAGATTTACGACGCGGCACATCCGCGCGCCAAGAAAAAACCGTGACCCAGCCAAATTCGAAACGCTCGTCATTCCCGCGCAGGCGGGAATCCAGCAAGACAGATACCACGCGTAGCGGACAAAACAAAGCGCGGCGGGGTTCCAAAGAGCGGCCAAATCACCTGGATTCCCGCCTGCGCGGGAATGACGACGGGCCTGCCGCCATCATCCTCAAAGCAGGCCGTGAAAAGTCCCTGCTGCGCCGCCATCCGTGGATCTTTTCCGGTGCGATCGAGCGCGTGGATGGCGCACCCGTCAGAGGCGACACGCTGCCGGTGCGCGATGAAGCAGGCAATTTTCTCGCCTGGGCAGCCTACAACCCGGATTCGCAAATCACCGCGCGGGTCTGGTCATGGCGTGAAGAGGACATCATCGATGCCGATTTTTTCCGCAGGCGGATTGCTAACGCGTTGGCGACGCGCAATGCACTCAATCTCACCATTGAGCTTTCCAAAATAAATGACAATGTTGCCGCAAACCCCCTCCCTCAATCCCTCCCCCACAGGGAGAGGGAAGGCAAGCCCTTCTCCCTCCGGGGGAGAGCTTGCGAGGGGGCCGGTTGGGAAGGGGGAGCGCGCCTGATCCATGCCGAATCCGATGGCCTGCCGGGACTGATCGTCGATCGCTACGGCGATGTGCTGGTGATGCAGATCGGCAGCGCGGGGGCGGAAAGCTGGCGCGACACCATCGCCGATATCCTGCAAGAACTCTGCAACCCTGTTTGTATCTATGAACGTTCCGATTCCGATTCGCGCGGATTGGAAGGACTGGAGCTGCGCAACGGTGTTCTGCGCGGTACCTTGCCGGGCAGCGTGGAAGTGATCGAGAACGGCCTGAGCTTCAACGTGGATGTGGTATCAGGACAAAAGACCGGCTTCTATCTCGACCAGCGCGACAACCGCGCGCTGACCGAAACGCTGGCACGCGATAAAGATGTGTTGAATTGTTTCTGCTACACAGGCGGTTTCTCGCTGTATGCGCTGCGCGGCGGAGCGAAATCAGTGCTGTCTATCGATGCATCGGGCGACGCGTTGAGTATTGCGCAGGAAAATATGGCCCTCAACGGGCTGGATAAATCGCGCGCCGAATGGATGGAAGCGGATGTGTTCCAGGCACTACGCGCGTTGCGCGATCAGGGCCGCAAGTTCGACCTGATCATCCTCGACCCGCCCAAGTTTGCCCCCACCGCCGCGTTCGCCGAAAAGGCCGCACGCGGCTACAAGGACATCAACCTGCTTGGCTTCAAGCTGCTCCGGCCGGGCGGCCTGCTGTGCACTTATTCCTGCTCCGGCGGCATCAGCGAAGATTTGTTCCAGAAGATCATCGCCGGTGCCGCGCTCGATGCTGGCGTGGATGCGCAGATCGTGCATCACCTGCATGCCAGTGCGGATCATCCGGTGTTGCTGAGTTTTCCGGAGGGGGCGTATTTGAAGGGGTTGGTGTTGCGGGTTGCTTAGCCGGGTAGCTCGGCAGCTAAGGCCATTCATATTTTGATACGGCTTCCGGCCTACTATGGAATCAATTAGCCATTCGACTAGGCTGTCAAAATGCTTTGCATAGCCATTCGGCTAAGTCACCTAAAGGCTGTGCATAGCCATTGAATAAGTTGGCAAACAACGCCAACTAAGTCATTGGTTAACGGTGACATAAGCCGCTGGTTAACGACGGCCAAGTCGCTGGTTATCAGGAACAGTTAGGGCAGATTCACCATCGGCTTGAACCCCAGCTTGCTTTCCATTGAGTCCGCGCTGCTTCGTGCTTCGCTCTGATTGGCATATGGTCCGATATGCACACGCACCAGCCCATCTTTTGTTATCAGCTTGAGTTCCTTGCCCGTGTCACCAAGTTCACTGCGCATTTTTGCCAGATACGCTTCTGCCCCCGCTTGCGAACTGAATGCGCCGAGTTGCAGGTATACGCTGGTGCTGCTGTTTTCCAATGTAGTTGCTGCGACAGATGGCACAGCCATAGGGGGGGAAGCAGCGGGCGCAGCAGTAACGGAAGTGGCAGCGACGGGAACAGCAGCTACAGAAGATGCAGCTACAGGAACGGCAATAACAGCGGAGGCTGCGGCAGTAGGCGCGGTAACAATGGCCGCGGGCGCGCTGCTTTCCAGAGGTCGGTTTTGCACAGAGCTGGCGGCTATGGTATTGATAATTGTATTGGGGGAGATGCTATCGACTTCGACTTCCGCGCTACCGTCGCCGACGATGCCGAGTTTGTGAGCGGCGGTGTACGAAAGATCGATGATGCGGTCATTCAGGAACGGGCCCCTATCGTTGATACGCACGATGACTGATTTTTGATTGGAGAGGTTAGTCACGCGCGCATAGCTCGGAAGCGGCAAAGTGGGGTGGGCGGCAGTCATGGCGTACATGTCGTAGATTTCGCCGCTGGATGTGCGTTCGCCATTGAATTTTTTGCCGTACCATGATGCGATACCGCGCTGTTTGAAATTTCCAGTGAGAGTCAGCGGAGTGTATGTCTTGCCCAGTGCAATATAAGGACGATTGGCGTAGCGATGCAGCGGTTCGCTTTTCGGCACGGCATCGGGGATCGCATCGATATTGGCCGGCGCGTTTGCACCGGGCCCGTCACCTTCCAGATAGCCACCGGCTGTCGGCGCTGTGGTTGCACTCGGTGTTCCCGCCTTGCGCTGAGGAATGCTGCTACAGGCGGCGATAAGCAGTGTAGTCGCGATCAGAATTATTACTTTATTACTCATGCAATCTCCTGTTAACCAGCCATTTGGCCACCGTTGATCAGCGGCTTATGTCACCGTTAACCAATGATCTAGTTGGCGTCGTTTGCCAGCTTAGTCAGATGGCTATGCAAAGCCTTTTGGCGGTCTGGTGGAATGGCTATTTGTTTCACCAATTATTTTATCAAGTTCTAACCAGTTTCTTGTGCGTCTCTATACTCATCAGCATACCAAAACCCAGCAGCAGGGTGAGCATGGATGTGCCGCCATAACTGATCAGCGGCAGCGGCACGCCAACCACCGGCAGGATACCGCTGACCATGCCGATGTTGACGAAGGCGTATGTGGCGAAAGTCAGCGTGATGGAGCCGGCCATCAAGCGCGTAAAGTAAGTGGATGCATGTGAAGTGATGATGAAGCCACGCCAGACCACAAATGAATACAGCGCCAACAGGATCAGGTTGCCAAGCAGGCCGAATTCTTCCGAATAGACCGCAAAAATGAAATCGGTGGTGCGTTCCGGCAGAAAATCGAGATGCGTCTGTGTGCCGTTCAGATACCCTTTGCCTAGGATGCCGCCGGAGCCCACAGCTATGGTTGCCTGAATCGTATGATAACCGTTGCCCAGCGCGTCTTGCGAAGGGTCGAGCAACATCAGGATGCGGTGGCGCTGGTAATCGTGCATCATCGACCACAGCACCGGCGCGCTGGCGAGCCCGGCAACGAACAACCCGGCTATCAAACGCCAACTCAGGCCGGCCAGGAACAAAACGTAAAATCCGCTGGCGAAGATCAGCAGCGATGTTCCCAGATCAGGCTGGCGCGCGATCAACGCGATCGGCATCAGCAGCAGCAGCGCGGCAATGAAATAATTCTTCAGTGTCAGCGTGGCCTCGTGTTTTTCGAAATACCAGGCCATCATCAACGGCACGCCTATCTTCATCAGCTCGGAAGGCTGGATGGTCATCACGCCAAGATTCAGCCAGCGCCGCGCGCCGTGGCTGATCTCACCGAACAATGCCACGCCGATCAGCAAAACCATGCCCAACAAATAAATCGGCACGGCGGTGCGCATCAGATAATGCAGCGGCAGATTGGCAACCAGCCACATGCATGCGAGCGCCACCACGATATTGCGCAGCTGGTTCAGGGGACGGTCCAGACTGGCATTATCTGCGCTGTACAGCACCAGCAGACTGGTCAACAGTAATAGGGCGATACCCAGCAACAGCTGCCGGTCAAGATGAGCGATGAATCTCATCCAGAGTTGCCGCCTAGTCATGTTCGCCGCCTTCCTTCACTTCCGCATCGGTCAATGGCTTCGGCACCTTGTCTAGCAGGTAATAATCCATCACCTTGCGCGCGATGGGTGCTGCGGTGCCGCCGCCGTGCCCGCCGTTTTCGACCAGCACGGCCAGCGCGATCTGGGGATTTTCGGCAGGGGCATAAGCGATGAACCAGGCATGATCCCTAAGCCGTTCACCGACTTTCTTTGCATCATATTTTTCACCCTGCTTCATGGCGACCACTTGTGCCGTCCCGGTCTTGCCTGCAATATGATAGGGCGCACCCAGGGAGGCATAAACCGCAGTGCCGCCGGGCTGTGTGACGGCTACCATGGCACGCCTCACCAGATCGAGTTGTGCAGGGGGGATGTTAAGATTGTATAGAGGGTCTTTGGCGATAAAGCGATTTTCACTGTTGCGTGAGCTGCGCACTTCCTTCACCAGATGAGGCTTGTAGGCCACACCGTTGTTGGCCAGTGTGGCAGTGGCAAACGCCAATTGCATCGGGGTGACCAAGGTATAACCCTGCCCGATACCGACCGAAACCGTGTCGCCGGGATACCAGATCTGCTGGTAGCGCTTCATCTTCCAGTCTTGCGATGGCAACAGGCCGGATGTTTCGCCTTCCAGGTCGATACCGGTCTTCTGGCCAAAACCAAAGCGCGATAAAAAGTTAAAAATATTGTCTATGCCCGTCTCGGTTGCTAAACCATAGAAATAAGTGTCGCATGACATCTGGATCGCCTTGAACATGTTCACAATGCCGTGACCGCCTGCTTTCCAGTCGCGGTATTGGCGGCTGCTGCCCGGTAAATAATATACCCCGGTATCGTTGATGGTTTGCTCGGGCGTGCGAGTGTGGAAATTCAATCCGGCAAGTGCCATGAAGGGCTTGATGGTCGAGCCGGGTGGATATTGGCCGCGCAGCGCACGATTGTTTAGCGGCACATCGGGTGAGTTATTCAGCTCATCCCAACTCTGCGGATCGATGCCGTCGATGAATGGGTTGGGGTCATATCCAGGCTTGCTGATGAAGGCCAGCACTTCGCCATTGTTCGGGTCTATCGCGATCAGCGCGCCGCGATAGTTGCCGAACGATTGCTCGGCGATCTTCTGTAATTTTGCATCGATGCTCAATACCAGCGTGTTGCCGGAGACGGGCGCAGTGAGGGAGAGCATGCGCACCGCACGGCCGTTTGCATCCACTTCAACCTGCTCTATGCCGGTGGTGCCGTGCAGATCGCTTTCGTAGCTCTGTTCCAGGCCAGTCTTGCCGATGTAATCGGAACCGCGATAATTGGCCGCCAGGTCGCTTGCTTCCAGCTGGTTTACTTCATCATCATTGATGCGCCCGATATAGCCGATCAAATGGGAGGTTTTATCACCGAACGGATAATCGCGAAATAATCGCGCCTTGATCTCGACAGCCGGAAAGCGGTATTGCTGGGCGGCAAAGCGCGCGACTTCTTCATCGCTGAGGCGATTGCGGATCACCAGCGTTTCGAAGTTATGATTTTCGGCAACAAGTTTCTTGAAGCGTTTGCGATCCTTGTTGGTGATCGTTACCAGCCTGGACAGATCGTTTATCGTGGCCTCCATGTCTGTTGTCTTGTTCTGGTTTATCTCCAGTGTGTAACCGGAATAGTTGCGAGCCAGCACCACGCCGTTGCGGTCCAGTATCAGGCCGCGATTGGGGACGATGGGAACGATGGCAATGCGGTTGCTTTCCGCCAGGGTCTGGTAATAATTGTGGCGCACCAGTTGCAGATAGACGAAGCGTAACAGCAGGATCGCCAGCAAGACCAGTACAAAACCGATGCTGACGACCAGCCGCAATTGGAAATGATATATCTCGCGCTGGTGGTTTTTAAACTCAACGGGATTTTTCATGAGTGGCCTTCACGTTCCACGCGTTTTTGCCGCATCGCCTGGAGCATGAGGTTGAGCGGAGCCCACAGCAAGGTCGAAGTCAGGCAACCAAGGAAATACGCCCATACCACATAGCCACTCACTTGCCATTGCACCAATGTATACATCGCATAGGTCAGCACAAACATACCGAATACCTGGATGGTTTGCTGGCGCAAATCGAACATTTGCAAGCGGCGATGCAGCACCACACCTCCAAACGCGAGCAATGTGTACGCCAGTGCATGCTGGCCAAACAGACTGGCATCCGACACGTCGGCGAGTATGCCCATTGTCCAGGATATCCCGATGCCGACACGCCAGGGTTTGTTCATACACCAATAGAGCAAAACCATCGCGACAAAGTCGGGGCGCAGCATCAGCCAAACACCCTCCCACGGCAGCCAGTTCAGAAACAGCGCGGCTAGCAAGCTCAAATATATAAAGATGTTGCTGACCGGGCGCTGGATTTCCGGCTTGGCCTGTATGTTGTGATAGGACATCAGTTGCTTCCCCTGACCTTCGTGCGCTTGTCGGTATCAGACACCGGAGTTTCCGACGGACGGTCAGGCAGCTTGGGCAAGCTGGACAAGATCAACAGATGACGATGCTTGTCCACTCCGGCGACCGGCAGGCAAGTGACACGCGCGAATGGATAGGCGGCATCGCGTTCGATCCTTATCACCCGGGCGACAGGGATGCCTGGCGGATAGACCCCGTCTATACCTGAAGTGACCAGCACATCGTCGTTCTGGATATCGGCACTGACAGGCATATAACGCAGAGACAACTGGCTGGTGTCGCCGGTGCCGAACAGGATGGTGCGCAATCCGTTGCGCACCACTTGCACCGGTACGGCGTGATCCTTATCGGTGACCAGGGTGACTTCGGAAAGCCAGGGGTAGACACGTGTGATTTGCCCGACGATACCGGTGTCGTCCATCACCACTTGTCCGAGCCGCACATCGGCATCGGCCCCCTTGTTGATGAGCACTTTGCGCTTGAATACGTCGCGCTCGGCATAAATGATTTCGGCTAATTGGGTGGTAAATTCATTGCGTATCGGCAGATCGACCAATTTGCGCAAATGTTGATTTTCCAATTGCAATGCCTGCAATTGCAGTAGTTGTGCGGCATCACTTTGATGCTGCTGATGCAGATCGGTATTTTCCGCTATCATGCTGTGTTGCGTGCTCTGTGTGATGAAGAAATCACCGGCCTGTTGCCACAATTCACCCGGCACGGTCGCCAAACGTTGAATCGGCGAGATCAGCACCGACAACGCGCTGCGAGTCGATTCCAGATAACGATAGCGCGCATCTACGAACATCAGCAACAACGAAAGTACAGCAAAAAACACCAGTCGTACCGCAGGACTGGGGCCGCGATTGAAAAAACGGAAGGATTGCGTGCTGTCTATCAACGATGTTCCATCGGGGCTTTTGGATGTTTATGAGTCAGTAAAATTATTCGGTGGTGAAGATGCTGGTCGATGTGTCCATGTGTTCGAGAGCCATGCCGGAACCGCGCACCACGCAGGTCAGCGGGTCGTCGGCGATCAGCACCGGCAGGCCGGTTTCTTCCATCAATAACCGATCCAGATCGCGCAGCAGCGCGCCGCCACCGGTCAGCACCATGCCCTTGTTGGCGATATCCGCGCCGAGTTCCGGCGGAGTTTGTTCCAATGCAGTCTTCACCGCGCTGACGATATTGTTGAGCGGGTCGGTCATGGCTTCGAGCACTTCATTGCTGGAAATGGTGAAGCTGCGCGGCACGCCTTCGGCCAGATTGCGCCCGGTCACTTCCATCTCGCGCACTTCACTTCCGGGGAAGGCGGAGCCTATCGTCTTCTTGATCTCTTCTGCGGTGGTCTCGCCGATCAGCATGCCGTAATTGCGGCGGATGTAATTGATGATCGCTTCGTCGAACTTGTCGCCGCCGACGCGCACCGAGCCGGAATACACCGCTCCACCCAGCGACATCACGCCCACTTCCGTGGTACCGCCGCCGATGTCCACCACCATCGAGCCGGTCGCCTCTTCCACCGGCAAACCTGCACCGATCGCCGCGGCCATCGGCTCCTCAATCAACTCTACACGACGTGCACCAGCGCCAACCGCCGATTCGCGGATCGCGCGCCGCTCCACTTGCGTGGAACCGCACGGCACGCAGATCACGATGCGCGGACTGGGACTGAAAATTCCGGCCTTGTAAACCTTGCGGATGAAATGCTTGAGCATCAGCTCGGTGACAGTGAAGTCGGCGATCACGCCATCCTTCATCGGGCGGATTACGGTGATGCTGCCCGGCGTGCGTCCCATCATCTGCTTGGCAGCGAGCCCGACCTGCTGGACCACTTTCTTGCCATTCGGCCCGCCCTCCTGGCGTATCGCCACCACAGAAGGTTCATTCAGTACGATACCTTGTCCGCGCACCCAAACCAGTGTGTTGGCTGTGCCAAGGTCGATCGCCAGGTCATTAGAAAAATAGCCTTTAAAAATTCCAAACATGTCGTGTCCCATACCCTAAAGAATTGCGCCAGTAAACCCTTGCCAATAAACCTTCGTATGATACCCTATTAGCCTTATTTCAATAAAGTTTTTACTATGTCCCTGAGCAATGCAGATGTCCGGAAAGTCGCCCGTCTGGCAAGACTGGCGATGAGCGAAACGGAAATCGAATCCGCCCGCGCGCAACTGTCCGGTATTTTTGACCTGATCGCCGAGATGCAGGCCGTCGATACCAGAGGCATAGCCCCGATGTCCCATGCCCAGGATCTGTCGCAGCGGCTGCGCGAGGATAAGGTGACGGAGGCCGATCAGCGCGAGCTGTTCCAGTCCATTGTCCCGGTAGTTAATGGCGAACGGCAGGTCGAAGCGGGGTTGTATCTCGTTCCGCAAGTCATCGAATAGTCCGGGTCATGCTTAATTCAAGTTTGCAACAACTCGGCAGCGCGCTGCGCGCCAGGAAAATTTCCAGTGTCGAGTTGACGCAGCTCTACCTCGACCGCATCGCGAAGCTCAACCCCACGCTGAACGCCTACATCACGGTTAACCCGGAGGTATCGCTGGCGCAGGCGCGTGCGGCGGATGCGCTGCTGGCCGGCGGCAAGGCAGCAGCCCTCACCGGCATACCGATCGCGCAGAAGGACATCTTCTGCGCCAAGGGCTGGCGCACCACCTGCGGGTCAAAGATGCTGGAGAATTTCATCGCTCCCTATGATGCGCACGTCATCGCGCAATTCAACAACGCCGGTGCGGTGAACCTGGGCAAGACCAACATGGACGAATTCGCTATGGGTTCAAGCAACGAAACTTCGTACTTCGGCGCGGTGAAAAATCCCTGGGATAGCAACGCCGTGCCCGGCGGCAGCTCCGGCGGCGCGGCCTGCGCGGTGGCCGCGCGGCTGTGCGCCGCCGCGACCGGCACCGACACCGGCGGCTCGATCCGCCAGCCCGCCGCGCTGTGCGGCATATCCGGCATCAAGCCGACCTATGGCACGGTGTCGCGTTACGGCATGATCGCGTTCGCCTCCAGCCTGGATCAGGCCGGGCCTATGGCGCGCAGCGCGGAAGATCTGGCCTTATTACTAAATACCATGGCCGGCTTCGACGAGCGCGATTCCACCAGCCTGCCACGCGACAAGGAAGATTACACGCGCGATTTAAACAAGCCATGCGATTTGCACAAACCATTGACCGGCCTGCGCATCGGAATACCTCCCGAATTTTTACCAAATGCAGAATTGGTTCGTGGACACGACGACAATATGTCCATCGGTGGTCTTCAAGCAGACGTGGGGAAAGTTATTTGGGATGCCTTGGATAAATTCGAAGAATTGGGGGCGGAGATTATTACTACAATCTCTCTACCCAACTCACGTCTGTCAGTCCCAGTTTACTATGTGCTCGCACCGGCGGAAGCCTCCAGCAACCTGTCGCGCTACGACGGCGTGCGCTACGGCTACCGTGCGCCGGAATACAGCGACCTCACCGAGATGTACGAAAAAAGCCGCGCACAGGGCTTCGGCGCAGAAGTAAAACGCCGCATCATGATCGGCACATACGTGCTGTCGCACGGCTACTACGACGCGTATTACCTGCAAGCGCAGAAGATCCGCCGCCTGATCGCGCAGGATTTCACCGAGGCGTTCAAACAATGCGATGTCATCATGGGGCCGACCAGCCCGAGCACCGCATTCAATCTGGGCGAGAAGGGCGACGACCCGGTGCAGATGTATCTGTCCGACATCTACACGATCGCGGTGAATCTGGCGGGATTGCCCGGCATGTCCATTCCTTGTGGCTTCGGCAGCAACGGCCGCCCGGCCGGGCTGCAGATCATAGGCAATTATTTCGCCGAGGCGCAGATGCTGAACGTCGCGCACCAATACCAGTTGACGACCGACTGGCATCAGCATGCTCCAAATGGAATTTGAGGATCACCATGCCTTGGCCTGACGATTATGTTATCTATTCCCATCAGTGTGGAGGATATACGTCGGGTAGCGGAAGAGGAGGGATTCCGCAAACTTACGGATGATGAAATAAAGCTTGTTGGAGACAAGGTTGGCGATTACATCGGATGGTACGAAGCAGTTCGGATGGCAGTTCAGGAAGTGGCACCTGATGCTGCCAATTCTTCGGAAGATGATGAAGACGACTAAAGGTAGGGTGGATAAAGGCCGCAGGCCGTATCCACCAATAAAGAAATGAGCGAGTACAGACGAGCTTTCCAGCCAGGCGGATGTTATTTTTTCACCGCGGTTACTCACGAACGTCGTCCGTGGCTAACCGAAGAAACGGCAATAGAGCGATTGAGGCAAGCCTTTCGCCGCGTCATGGAAAGCCGCCCGTTTGTCATGGATGCTGTGGTTGTTTTACCCGATCATCTGCACTGTATCTGGCAATTGCCTGAAGGTGACAATGATTTTCCGGAGCGGTGGCGGCAGATCAAGCGATTCGTTTCGATCGGATTGAAAAGTCCGCTGAATGCACGCGAAGAAAAAGCCTTATGGCAGCGTCGTTACTGGGAACATTTACTTAGAAACGAGGAAGACTGGCGGCATCACATGGATTACATTCACTACAACCCAGTCAAGCATGGTTACTCCAATCGACCCGCGGATTGGCCATACAGTTCTTTCAAGCAGGCAGTGGAACGGGGCTGGTACAAAGCTTCATGGGGTGAGCGGGAACCCGCAACTATCGCTGGAATGAAGTTTGAATAATTACGATGGTGGATACGGCGCGATGCGCCTTTATCCACCCTACGACTATGACGAAGTTTTTATTGTAGGGTGGATAAAGCCCGTCAGGGCGTATCCACCACAGGGACATAGATCAAGGTGACAAACATGCAATGGGAAACCGTTATCGGGTTGGAAATTCACACTCAACTCTCGACCAGCAGCAAAATATTTTCGGGCGCCTCCACCACCTATGGCGCCGAGCCGAACACACAGGCGGACGCGGTGAGCATCGCGTTGCCGGGCGTGTTGCCGGTGCTGAACAAGGGCGCGGTGGAACGCGCGATCAAGTTCGGCCTCGCCGTCGGCGCGCACATCGCGCCGCGCTCGGTGTTTGCGCGCAAGAATTATTTTTATCCGGATTTGCCCAAGGGCTACCAGATCAGCCAGTTCGATCTGCCGGTGGTCGGGCATGGCGCGCTGACCATCCAGGTCGAGCCGCTGTCCGGCAACGCCAAGCCCTACGAAAAGGTGGTGCGCATCACCCGCGCGCATCTGGAAGAAGACGCAGGCAAATCGGTACACGGCGAGTCCCAGGGCGTTACCGGCGTGGATTTGAACCGCGCCGGGACGCCGCTGCTGGAGATCGTTTCCGAGCCGGACATGAACTCGGCCGCCGAGGCGGTGGCCTATGCAAAGAAGCTGCATTCGCTGGTGCGCTGGATCGGCATCTGCGACGGCAACATGCAGGAAGGCTCGTTCCGTTGCGACGTCAACGTGTCGGTGCGCCGGCCCGGCGGGCCGCTGGGCACGCGCCGCGAGATCAAGAACCTCAACTCGTTCAAGTTCATGCAGCAGGCGATCGATTACGAAGTGCAATGGCAGATCGACACGCTGGAGAACGGCGGCAAGATCCACCAGGCGACAGTGCTGTTCAATCCTGATACCGGGGAAACACGCATGATGCGCAGCAAGGAAGAAGCGCACGACTACCGCTACTTCCCCGATCCCGACCTGTTGCCGCTGGACATCACGCCCGCGATGCTGGAACAAGCGCGTGCAACGTTGCCGGAACTTCCGCAGGCCAAGCGGGAACGATATATCGGTGAATACACGCTATCGGCCTATGACGCAAGTATGCTCACAACATCGCGCAGTATTTCACAATATTTCGAAGAAGTAGCAAAAGATGTATTGGACAAAAAGCTTGTGGCTAATTGGATAATTGGTGAAGTTAGTGCGGCATTAAATGAAGCAAATCTTCAAATTGAAGAGTGCCCCATAAAACCGCAATTTCTTGCTCTGCTTCTTAATCGCGTGTTAGACAAGACCATCACTTCCAAATCTGCCAAAGAGGTCTTTGAAGTGATGTGGAAACGGCACGGAATTTTAGGTGAGCCACTATCATTGATTACTAAAGATAAATCACTGATAACGTTTTTTCCTATAGGTAAGCCACTGATAACTTTAGCTGATTGTGAGCCAGATGCCATCATAAAAGAACGTGGCTTACTGCAGCTTTCCGACAGCGGCGCGATTGAGAAGATCGTCGACGAGATCATCGCCGCCAACCCGGCGCAAGTGGCCGAGTACCGCAGCGGCAAGGAGAAGGTATTCGGCTTCTTTGTCGGCCTGGCGATGAAGGCCAGCAAGGGCAAAGCCAATCCGGCGCAGTTGAACGAGGTGTTGAAGAAAAAATTGGCCGGTTAGATTCGCCGACGTCTTTAAAAAGCCGCAGTGATGCGGCTTTTTATTTATAACTCAGCAGGAATTATTTCAGCAAACCCTCTGCTTTCATCGCCGCTTGCACGGCAGGACGCGCGGCGACCCGCGCCATGTATTCCCTTATTTTTGGGAACGGGCCAAGATCGAAACCGGCGTGACCACTCCAGTTTGCCACCACGAACAGATACGCATCCGCCACGGTGAAATAATCGCCCATCAAATACAGCTTGTTCGCCAACTGTGTTTCCACGTAAGCAAAACGCCTGGCTAGCAAATTACGCGCATTGGTTTTGACTTCTTCCGTCGTGTCCTTGTTGAACATCGGGCTGAAGGATTTATGCAGCTCGCTGCTGATGAAAGTGAGCCATTCCTGCAGGCGATAACGTTCCATCGTGCCGGCTTTGGGGGCCAGGCCGGAGCCGGGCTTCTGGTCGGCGATATATTGCAGCACGGCAGCGCCTTCGGTCAGGATGCTGCCGTCATCCAGCCTGATGGTCGGCACGTAACCTTTGGGATTGATCTGCATGAAGTCTTCCCCGCCTTCCGTCATCTTGGTGGTCTTGATCAGCTTGTCGATTTCGAACGGCAGTCCTGTTTCGTACAGCGCGATGTGCGAAGCCAGCGAGCAGGCACCGGGTGAATAATATAGTTTCAAGTTTGTCTCCCTGATAGGGTGAATGTTTGCACCGCAAACAAAAAACCCCGGATGTGCACCGGGGTTCCTAACCAGCGGGCTGGTTTATTACTTTATGACTGACACTTTGTCCACGAAAATGATCTTGTCAAAAGTGCGGTTCAGCGATTTGCTGGTGAAGTTGGTCATCACTGCGCCGTTAGGATAGCTGATAGTGGCACCCTTTGGGACAGTAGTTTTGGAAGCAGCGATCCATACCGGGCCCTTGTCACTGGTGACTTGCATGTATGTGTATATCGAGGCATCCATCGTTTCCAGCACTTTGCCTTTGTTGGCGAATTCGGCTGCAAAGGCGTTTGATTGGGGCGCTACAACGGCGGTGCCGGTAAACACAAGCAGAGCCAGCAGGGTAAAAATGGTTTTCATCATGACTTCCTTAAAATATACGGGTTGAGAAAAAGCCTCACGATCCGGAGGCATGTCCGACTTGGGGCTGATTTAAGTCTTGCAAGTGTCCAGAATACAGAATACTTGCCCGATTGGCAAAGGGGAATTTGCTATAGGCCCACTGCAAATGGGTGCTTTGAATGTTCCCTGCACGCATCCGAATCTACGCCTGGTCTAAATCAGCGGTTTAGCGACACTTCTCTGGTAGATTGAATCAGGAGTTTTTCCCGGTGCGTCCGCGCGGTTTGTGAGGTGCTTTGGCAAACAGGCTGTCATATAACCAGCGCGGTAACCAGTTGAGCAAGTGCCCGACCAACCCCATTTGCCACGGAATCACCGTGAACGAGGCTTTCCGCTCGATGGCACGCGCCATGCGCCTTGCGGCCACATCGACATCCAGTATGAACGGCATCGTGTAGGGATTGGCTGCGGTCAGCGGAGTCTTGATGTAGCCGGGACAAATCGTGACGACTTTCACGCCGCTGCCATGCAATTCGACCCGCAGAGATTCCAGGTACGAGATAGCGGCGGCCTTGGATGCGGAGTAGGCACTTGCCCCCGGAAGGCCGCGAAAACCCGCCACGCTGGCGATGCCGACCAGCGTACCCTGTTGCGCCGCGCGCATCGCTGCAACAAAGGGTTGAAAAGTTTTCATGATGCCCAACACGTTGATATCCATCACCTGTTGAAAAGCATCGATGTCTTCGGCGTATTCGGTGAGTGTGCCGACACTTACTCCTGCGTTGGCGATGACTATATCGGGGAGGCCAACGCGCGCCATGAAATCGTTGGCAGCGTGTTGCAGGGCAGGCGAATCACGCACGTCAAGCGCGTAACAAAAAACCTGATCTGGAAATTCTGTGGCAAGAACTCGCAGCAACTCGCCGCGTCTGGCGAATGCGGCGACTGTTGCACCGCGTTCAAGATAATGGCGTGCGAGGGCCAGACCTAAACCGCTAGACGCACCGGTGATGACCAGCGACTTAACATGCGTCTTTTGCATGATTATAACCAACCACTTGGCAACCGTTTTTTTGGTTGCTTAGTGGGATGGCTAGTCGTTTCATCAGTCGAATGGCCATGCAAAGTTAACCAAACGCAGCGGCATCTTTCATCATTCGCCATGATCAATGTGCTGCGGGCTTTCTGACCGTTGCCTCGGTGAATTATCTAGCTACGGTGTGTCTTGCGTGCGATAGTGATCACTTCTTTCAGCGCACGGATCGTGTCCTCCGGCTGCAAGCCCTCAATCACATATTTACCGTCCACGATCAGGGTGGGTGTGCCGTTGATGCCATAACTGCGAATCATCTGTTTGGCCCGCGCAACCCTGCTTTGTACTGAAAAGGAGTCATAAGCAGCTATAAACTTTGCGCGATCGACGCCATGTTGGGCGACAAAATCTGCAATCTTGTCTTCGTCTACCAAGGTCATGTTCTCTTCATTCCATGCACGATACAGCGCATCATGCAGTTGTTGCCGCTGCCCCAGAGTTTCGAGCGCAAAAAAAGTGTGCGCCATCGGTTCCCATGAATCACGGAAGATCGTAGGCACGAAAGTAAGCTCCACATCTTTTGGCATGGTCTTTTCCCACGTACTTAACAGCGGGTGCAGATGGAAGCAGTGCGAGCAGCCGTAAAAGAAAAACTCCAGCACTTCGATCTTCTTGGTTTCGGTCGGTTGAGGGGGATTCAACAAGGAATAATCCTTGCCCACTTCCGCTGAGGCAAATGCCGCGCCGCTAACCAGCAGCGATATTGCAATAACCAGGCTCTTGATTATTACCAGCGACTTGGCAAAAGGTTTTGGATTGCCCGGCAGCTCTAACAGATTCTTCATATACGCTCCTCGTGTTGATTGCAAAAACGCTTACTGTGTATGCATCGGAGTGCTATCCACCCCGTTTTGCTTCAAAAAACTGCTCGCGCGATTCATATCGTCCGCGCTTTTGTATGGCCCCAGACGCACACGATACCACACGCCTTTATCGGGGATAGTCGCGGTTTGAATGTTGGCTTCGACCCCCAGAAGCGCGAGCTTGGCCTTGAGTTTCTCGGCATCACTGACATTGGAGAAAGACCCCGCCTGCAATATCTGCGGCTCATAAGCGGGAACTGCTTTGTTGTTTGCTGCCTTGGGATTTTCGACCGGTTTGGACGTTTCGGCGGGCTTGGTCGGAGTGGTGACGTTCGCATTCTGTTTGTTGGTCAGCACATTATAGAACTCGAAACGCGGCTTGCCATCACTCGTTGTTGCCGCCGATTTATCTGTCGCGGCAGGAACTGCCGGCTTAGCCGTATCCGGCTGAGGCTTCATCAACGCGGGCTGCTCTTTTTTCGTGAAAGGGCTGGGGGATTTCATCAAATACCACGCAACTCCGGCAGCCAGGCAGACACCGATTATCGTACCAGCGAGTATCCCGGCCCATAACGAATTCCCACCTCTGCGCGGTGCGTTGGATCTGTTGCCGTTGTCTCTGCCCATGTTATATCCGTTCTCTCTCATCAGGTTTTCCCAGGAATATCAAATCTTCCCTCATCACATCTTTCCGTAATCATCACATTTTTTCGGGTGCGCTCACACCCAGCAAGGCCAATCCGTTACGTATTACCTGTGCTGCCGCGGCAATCAATGCCAGACGAGCCAATTTAACCGCCTCGTCCTCAACAAGAAAGCGCGACGCATTATAGTAGCTGTGGAAATCGGCCGCCAAGTCCTTCAGATAAAAAGCGATCAGGTGCGGGGCCAAATCCTGCGCGGCATTCTCGATCACCTGCGGATAGTCGATCAGCTTCTGCAACAACGTTGTCTCGTATTCGCTATCCAGCAGGCCGACATCCGCCTGCAGCAAGGCTTTCCGCTCGCCGCCCCATTGCGCCAGCACCGCGCTGATGCGGGCGTGGGCATACTGGATGTAATACACCGGATTGTCATTGCTCTTGGATTTCGCCAGATCGATGTCGAACACCAGTTGCGAATCCGGGTGGCGCGCGGCAAGGAAATAGCGCGTGGCATCGCAACCCACTTCGTCGATCAGGTCGCGCAACGTGACGTAGCTGCCCGCGCGTTTGGAGATCTTCACTTCTTCGCCGTTGCGCAATACCGTCACCATCTGGTGCAACACATAATCCGGCCAGCCTTGGGGGATGCCGACGTCCAGCGCCTGCAACCCTGCCCTCACCCGAGTGATCGTGCTGTGATGATCCGCTCCCTGCTCATTGATGACGCGCGTAAACCCGCGCCGCCACTTGTCCAAATGATAAGCAACATCAGGAACGAAATAGGTGTAAGTGCCGTCGCTCTTGCGCATTACCCGGTCTTTGTCGTCGCCGAAATCGGTGGTGCGCAACCACAGCGCATCATCCTGCTCATAGGTATGGCCGCTGGCGATCAGCCTGTTGACTGCTTCTTCCACCTTGCCGTCGGTGTACAGCGCGGACTCCAGCGAGAATACATCGAAGTTTACTCCGAAGGCGCGCAGATCGAGGTCCTGCTCGCGGCGCAGATAAGCCACCGCGAAATGACGGATCGCCTCGGCATCGTTCACATCGCCGGATGCTTTCACATGCTGGTCGTCCGCTTCCACCGTTTCCTGCGCCAGATAAGCCTCGGCGACATCAGCGATGTAATCGCCCCGATAACCTTCTTCCGGCCAGGACGGGTGGTCCGGTGTAATGCCCTTGCAGCGCAATTGCACTGAGCGCGTCAGGTTATCGATCTGCACACCCGCATCGTTGTAATAAAACTCGCGCGTCACATTCCAGCCCGCCGCATGCAACACGCTGCACAGACAATCCCCCACCGCCGCCCCGCGCCCATGTCCCACATGCAGCGGTCCGGTCGGATTCGCGGAAACGAATTCCACTCCTAACTTGCGCCCCGCACCGAGATGAATGTGACCGTAGCCCGCGCCCGCCTGCAACACGCCGTGTACCACGCCCTGCTTGGCCGCGGTGGTGATGTGTATATTGATGAAGCCCGCCCCTGCGATCTCCATTTTCTCGATGACATCGGATTCCGGTAACGCAGCGATCAACGCCTGCGCGATGTCGCGCGGCGATTTGCGCAGCCGCCTGGCCAGTTGCATCGCCAGATTGCAGGCGTAATCCCCATGTACTGCCAGCTTGGGACGCTCGATGAGTATCTCGGTTTGTGTTGCACCATTGTTTGCCAATTCTGGAGCGATCTCGCGCATCGCCTGCGCGAACAATTCGGACAAATGGGATTTGAAATTCAATACCACAGACATGAAACGGCACCATTAACGTGAAACTCGCGTAGCGATTCGTTCGCCCCCTGTGTCAATTCCACGTCCGGTTTGACGGACAGTGGATTGCCTACCTTTGGCACTCCCTCCGGGGGAGGGTGGGGGAAACGGGCAGCAAGTTTTATTATCAGGGGTAACATCATCGCCATGCCCGTTTTAAAGAGGCGCGGATTATATCACTTGGGGACTATCGGTTTGTTTATGAACTTGTTTCCACGTCATGGTCAGAGTTTTGTTGAGCTTCTGCTGTCGGACCCATTGTATTCGTTCAGCGTTGCAGGAAACGGACATCGCCGCGCAGGTCTGGTAAAGTGCAATTTCAGATTCAGCAGGGCGCGTAACACCGCCGCGGTCGCCATATCCAGTGACTTTTTTCAGGAGAATAAGCTTGAGCGAATTTCCGGAAGACATTTACCCAGAAGACATATACACCGAGCCAAAAGATGTGGATGTCGACACGCTGAAAAATCTTGGCCCCCTCAACGGCATGGCCGGGATATGGGAGGGAGTCCGTGGTTTGGATGTCAAGCCCAAGGCTGAAGGCCCGAAAAAGCAGGTCTTTGTCGAACGCATCGAACTCCAGCCTATCGATCCGCAGACCAACGGGCCGCAACTGTTTTATGGACTGCGCTACCACACGCATGTAGTGAAGCCGGATCAGGTCAAGACCTACCACGACCAGGTCGGTTACTGGCTATGGGAACCGGCAACCGGGACGATGATCCACACGCTCACGATCCCGCGCGCACAGACCGCGATGGCCGTCGGCAGGGCAAGCGCGGAGGCCAAGAGCTTTGAGCTGGTCGCTACCCGGGGATCGGAGACATATGGCATCTGCTCGACACCGTTTCTTGAATATGCGTTCAAGACCATCGAATATCGGATCAAGGTGACCGTCAATCCAGACGGCACATGGTCATATGACGAAGACACTGTGCTGATGATCCGGGGCAAGACAGAACCATTTCATCACACGGATCGCAATACCTTGACAAAGATCGGGGAGCCTACTCCCAACCCTCTCGCCCGAAGATAGGCGACGGCAGCGTGTGTTACCACGTGGGACACACCAAACCAGCAGATTCTTTGCCGTGTTCTGCCGCGATCCGATAGGAATGTGCTGGGGGTTTTGTGGCAAATTATTCGATGCGAATATCAAATCGATACCTAGCCGTCATTCGGGGTTCTACAAAGCGGTTATCCACAAACCCTTGGTGAACCCAGACCTGGCGCGGTAGTCTGAAGCGAGGCCTTCAAAACTCAGCATGCACACGAGCCCCAAAAATCGAGACTGGCCCCCGGTCCTGGTTATATGCAGGATTGATGACGTACTGATAGTCCAGGGAAAGCGACAGATGATCGACCGCATGCACGGAATAAGAATAATAGGTTTCCATGATCTTCTCCGAGCCGTAATGCGGGAGCTGTCCGTCGCCAATCAGGATACCCATCCCCCCGGCTGCAAAATAATTGCGCGCATCGCTGGACAACCCGTTGGCGACGGCAGCAAAGCCGAATGTGTCATCGTGACGCCCCCAGCGATCGCCTCGCAGGGATAGCCCTGCGGATACCGATTGGTTGATCTCGGTGAATTCAAAAGCCTCCTTGCTGCCGTCGTTCGCACTAGCCCTGGCAAAAACTCCCATATCTGAAGACACTTCCTGTTCAAGGTTGATGGCAATTCCCGGACGCGAGCTGCCGCGCCGAACGAGTGCCGTATCCGGTGGATTGCCCGTTTGTTGAGCGAGTTGCAAAGCATCCGCGTAACTTCCCATCTTGCCCTGGTTGATGAAGCCCAATAGCTTTACTTTGCCCGGATGCCTCCACAACTGATGTCTCTCCTCCAGCTCCCCGACCCATTCGTGCTGGCTGAATGTCGGATCCAATATTGTAGTATTCGGAATCGTGGAAAGGTCGAAAAAGCCGCCCCGCAACGTCCACCAGGATTGTGTCCATTCGATGGATGCACCCTTGGTGAATCCCCACGCATCAGCCGCATAGTCGAATGCTCCTGAGTCAACAATTGACCAGTTCATGAAGTCCGATCGGGGATCATGCGCGTAGGTATTGGTATCGAAGACATCGACAACTGAAAACTTGCCAATTGTCAGGATGACGTTGTCGGCCGATTGGGTGCGTCCCATCTGGTTGGCCGCCGACGCGATGGTTTGCTCATCTCCTCCCAAATTGATGACTTGCCGGTAAAACAATCGTGGCAACCGGAGATAGGGCGCATTTGCACCCACCTTGTAGGCTTCACCACTCGGAAAACCAGCTACGCCTAGGGTATTACTCAAGCCGAACCCTTGGTCGATTTCCGGATTGACCCAAAGCTCGCCGCCACCCGAGATACGCATCCCGGCAAATAAGGTCAGATCGGTCGTTTCTTTGCTGTCGCTATCGGGATTCAAACTGTTTTGACCTTGGTAAGGCGACGTGAATGCCGGATGCCACTGAGTCACGTTGGTGAATTGACCAAGCACGTTCCATGCTTCTTGAGCGGCTGGCGCGGCAGCGGTTGCAAGGTATTCGTTGTTCGAAGAGGTTGTACCTTGTACCCCTGTCGATTCAGCTAGCGCGAGATGGGTAAAGCAGCCATAAAGCCCACACAACAATCCAATTAGAACTTGCTGTGCGGTAAAAGTTTTGAGTTGTCCGGATTGTCGCAGCACTGTACATTCTGTCGTTGAATTAAAAAGCATTGAGATAATACTAAAATAAGGTTGCGACAATGTTGCAACTTCAAGAGGGTTACAACTTTAAGAGAATTCCAGGGAATTTTGTCGGCGATGCTCATTCAATACAAGCATTGATTTGTGCCACCGGATGCGCGGTTTTGCGAAAACTGAATTCCCCTTGCGACTGTCCGCTGCTGGCACCAACGCGACCTCGCGGAAAGAAACCCTTTTTCATACAAATGAAAACGCCATCCTTGAGGATGGCATCCTCATTGGGCCTTTGCGGAACCGACCCGGGTTAGAAAACACACTTGGCCTGGGGGCGGCTCTACTTGACGGTCGCAGCACCTGCCTTGCATGAAACCTCGTCCTGCGAGCCGGTGCCGCCTGAGCAGCCAATCGCGCCGATGATCTTGCCCCCGTCGACCAAGGGTATCCCGCCGCGGGAAGCTATGACTCCGTCAAGTGTGGCGACATAGGGCCGGTTATCGACCTGAAGCGCATTCTCGAATACCTTCGTTTCGCGGCGGAAAGTCGCTGCCGCACGTGCCTTATGCTCGGAGATCTGAATCGAAGCAAGCTGGGCCCCGTCCATGCGCTGGAATGCAACCAGGTTGCCGCCCGAGTCGACGACTGCGATGTTCATCTTCCAGTCATGTTTTTTGGCTTCAGCCAAAGCTGCCGCGATAACACTTTGAGCACGCTCGAGCACAATCGGCGCGCCGTAGGGGAGATCGAATGGCATTTTTTCAGGAACGGTATCGAGCGGATTGGGCTTCTGCGTCTCTTCAGAGCGGCTCTCGCCGGCAGCCAGCAAAGCGGTGCAGAAAATGGCAATGACCATGACTGATTTCGATGACATGATAGTTCTCCTCCTTTGGGTTAGCTGGTGCGTTAATGAATTTTGTTGCAATATTAATTATGCATCTAAAAGCATATATCGACAGCGCTAAATGCACTCGCAGGCAATACCATAGAATGAAAAGCTATAATTCATCTGGCGCGACGAAGGACCGGTTCACAACTTTGCCCGTTCGTTAACGAACACTCCCATGTTTGCTCCTCACTTGAAAGGTATCCAACATTAGAAGGAACCAGTCGCCGGGCATGCAGCAAGGAGGGGGACCTCCGATTGCAGTTTTCGGGCGGTCCAACTTGCCGGTTGGTTAGCCGTGCTCGCTCAATTCAGGCACGGTATCAGGCTAGTCGAGCGGCAAAGAAGATAATGAACGCTCCCAGGCATGTAAGCCCGATGAGACTTAGGGTAATGGCCGAGCGGTTCTGGGAGTGTGCCTCGGGCAGAATATCAGAAGCGCCAATATATAGGAGGAAGCCGGCGAAGAATCCTAAATAGAGCATCAGGATGGAAGGAGGCACCTGAATAAACAAGGTGGAAGCTGCACCCAAAACGGGGGCGATTGAATCTAACAGAAGCATCGTAATCGAACGGCGAGTTGTATTGCGGTTAACCAGCATCAGGCTAACCGTGTTGAGGCCATCACAAAAATCGTGAGAAATCACGGCAATTGCAACGAGAATCCCGACGGATTCAGAGACTTGAAATCCCAGGCCAATCCCGACACCATCCATAAAACTATGCCCGGCCAGGGAAAAGGCCGAGAGGACACCTACATGAGGGTGATGATGTAAGGGGTAATCGGCTTCGTGGACATGATGGATCAATACGAATTTCTCAAGACTGTGAAAGACAAGGAACCCGGCAACAAGCGCGACCATTGCCCAGATAGCATCGATTCCTTGATTTTGGGCCAGTTTGAAAATCTCAGGCAGTAGGTCAAAACTGACGACGCCCAAGAGCACACCAGCAGTGAAACTGAGAATAAAGTGCAATCGATCACGGAATTTGAGCGCAAACATTCCGCCAATACAGGTCGAAAAAAACGTTGCGAGTGAAAATAATACGGCGCTCATGAATCCTCTGCGTAATTGGTACTAGGGTGGTTTGACTACGGCTTCAATGTATGCCGTCAATATTGTGGGGCATTTGAAATTGCCCCGTTTTATGTTTCTCAGGATAACATTTTCACTTTATCAGGACCGCGCTGAATGCCTCCTTGGCACATAGCGGACGCTTGTCAATAGAACAGCAAGTTAGTCGGCCGCAGGTAAACGAATGGTGTACTGCCCCGACTTTTCGTCGCGCACCACCATCAGCAGTTTGCGGCTGTGCGCGTCCTCTACCAGATCCTTGAATGAGCGATAGCCGTACGACGATTCGGTAAATCCGGGCTTGCGTCGTTGCATGGTTGTTTTTACCATTGACCCCCAGATCTTTTCGTCAGAGCCACGTTCGGCGATTAATGCCTCGACGGTTTCGACGATGAAATCGAGGGCTTCCTGACGCTTGTCTTCTGTCGGCAGCTTGGACTTGCCCGCTGCTGCCTTCGCAGGAGCCCTTTTTTCCGCGCGCTTTTGCTTTGCTTCCTGCGCGCGTACCAGATCGTCGTAGAAAATGAACTCGTCGCAATTGGCGCTCAGCAAGTCCGACGTCGAATCCTTTACACCGATGCCGATGACGTACTTGTCGTTCTCGCGCAGCTTGGAAACCAGCGGAGAAAAATCCGAGTCGCCGCTGATGATGACGAAGGTGTCCACATGCGCCTTGGTGTAGCAGAGGTCGAGCGCATCCACGACCATGCGGATGTCGGCTGAGTTTTTGCCGGATTGCCGCACGTGCGGGATTTCGATCAGCTCGAATGCCGCTTCGTGCATGGTTGCCTTGAATTCCTTATAGCGCTCCCAATCACAATAGGCCTTCTTGACGACGATGCTGCCCTTGAGCAGCAGGCGTTCCAGTACCTTCTTGATATCAAACTGCGCGTACTTGGCGTCGCGCACGCCCAGCGCGATGTTCTCGAAATCGCAGAACAATGCCATGTTGGTGATTTCGGGTTGAGCTGCCATGTGCGTCTCCTATTATTTCTACCTTGCCTAAAAATGGGCTATAGAACCTTGCCGGGATTCATCAACCCGTGCGGGTCGAGCACCTCCTTGATGTTGCGCATCAATGTCAGATCCAGCGGGTCTTTGTAATCACGGATGGTATCGCGCTTCAGCTGCCCCAGGCCGTGCTCGGCGCTGATGCTGCCATTGAGTTCGCGCACCACCGCATATACCAGCTTGTTCACCGCGCCTTCCTGTTGTGCGACGAAAGTTTTATTTTGTGCAGTATCCGGCATCGAGATATTGTAATGGATGTTGCCGTCGCCCATATGCCCGAAAGCCACGATGCGAATATCGGGATAAGCCTTGTGCAATGCGGAATCGGCACCCGTGATGAATTCCGCGACGCGGCTGATCGGCACTGACACATCGTGTTTGATGCTGACACCTTCGCGCCTTTGCGCCTCGCTGATGTTTTTGCGCAGTTTCCACCAGCCTTCAGCGTGATCCTTGTCGGTCGTGATATCGAACTCGATGATGCCATCGCCGAAAGATCGCAGTGCCTCGTGCAGAGCTGCATCCAGCGGCGCAGGAAGCACGTCGGCCAATTGGGTGATGACGATCCATTCGTGCCTTGCTCCGAGAGGTTCGCGCGCGTCGGAAATGTGCTTGAACACCAGATCAAGAGAGGAGCGCGAGACGATCTCGAAGGCGTTGATCTTGTCGCCGCAGTTCGCGCGCAGGTGCGACAGAAGCGCGACCGCAGTCGCGGGATCGCGCACTGCCACGCACGCGGTCGCTTCCGCTTGCGGACGCGGGAACAATTTCAGCACGGCGGCGGTGATGATGCCGAGCGTGCCTTCCGCGCCAATGAACAGATGTTTCAGGTCGTAGCCGGTGTTGTCCTTGCGCAGACTGCGCAAGCCGTTCCACACGCGCCCGTCCGGCAGCACTACTTCCAGACCCAGCACCAGATCGCGCGCATTGCCGTAGCGCAGCACACCGATGCCACCTGCATTGGTTGAGAGATTTCCGCCGATCTCGCAATGCGACGCGATGGCCGTCAACCCAAGCGGAAACAAACGATCATGTTGCTCCGCCATTTCGCGCACACTGGCCAACGTGCAGCCTGCCTCGACGGTCATGGTGTAATTTGTGGGATCGATGGCGCGCACCTGTTTCATGCGCGACATGTTCAACACGATTTGCACGCTCCCCGCCGACAGCGGCACGCTGCCCCCGCACAAACTGGTGTTGCCGCCTTGCGGTACGATGGCGATATTCTTTGCGGCGCACAACTTCACCACCCCGGCGACCTGTTGCGTATTGGATGGAAACACTACCGCCAGCGCATGGCCGGAATATCGCCCGCGCCAGTCGGTGTAATAGGGCGCAGCCGCTTCGCCTGCCAGTACGGCATCGTTGCCGGTAATGGATGCCAAGGTGGATATAAGATCGATCTGCAACATCGCTATCAGCAGCAGGGGCAAGCGTGAGCATGATCCGGTGTATTCCCGGAAAAATGATCAGTATCCTGCATTGGCTTGAGTAATAGGCATTTCAGCACCACTTGCAATGAGAGCCCAGACCATGCGGGCAATATTTTCTGTGGCGACAATGGTGTGCCGGTTCCCCGCGGCTCGCAACTTGTCCCGAAGCTCTTGACGTACCGTATCCACACCGGTCAGGTCAAAAAGAATATCCAGGTCGTCACCCATCCCGATAAGCCCGTCTATGCTGAGACTCTTGATGCCGCGCGATTTAGCCAGAGCCAAACCGACCGTATTTTTTATTTCCACTACTGCGACGATCTCGACTGCCTCATTAGGTTGCCCCAACAACTCTTCAAGAAATGCCGATCCCATTTTTCCCAGCCCGACTATTGCGATCGATTGCTTTTCCATATAACCACTTTCTGATTCGAACAAGCATACCCGGTTTCTTCGAAAACCAAATGCAGTACCATGCTGACCAGTTCAAGGGAATGAACAGTGAACGCATGTATTTCAGTGTGGCGATAAGCCATCAAATGCATCTGGGCGGATTGTTTAAGGAATATCAGGCTTGCAGTCTTGACCAAATTTGATTCTTCGCAATGCCAAGCAACAAAATCAGAATGTCCCGATATCCAGTTACATAATAGCCCACTCTATGCTTCGGGAACAATACTTCCCGGCAAGATTCAGTTTTTGATGCAATGCCTCATAAAGTGAGTTTCATCCGTCAAGACAATATCACTTGGAGTACAGCAGGCCAGCATCACAACAGAATGATGCTGGCCTGGGGATAGATTTGGTGTTCAGGCGACCGCTTTTTTGCCGTCTTCCCAAGGAGGCAACAGTTTTGTCACCAGCCACAGCGTGACATAAGGACAGATGGATATAATGGCAACAACGAACAGACTTTCGCGCCCGAACATCTCAGGATAGAAGGTCAGCAGTCCCTTCATGGTCTTGGACAATTCCTGCCCGCCAATCACGACATTCCAGCGCATCGCCAGCACGCCTATCATGATGGCCAGCCCGCTCATGAACAGCCAGTTGACCAGGCGCTTCCCGTGAACGTCGAATATCAGCAACACCGATGTGACCGCCAGGACAAATACCGACATCGCCCATTGAATCACCATGCCGGCCCAGATCGGGCCTTCAATCAGCTGCCTGACGGTTTCGACACCCTCGCGCGCCTTGTAGAATATTTCCAGGATCTCCAGCCCTTCGATCACCATCACGATGGTGATGCCGGTGAACAATACATACAACAGGCCGCGCATGGTTTCGTCGATGATAGTCGTCTTGCGGAACTTCGATACGATCACGTACAGCACGATCAGCAGCCCCACCCCCGAAGCGACTGCAGACAGCAGGAAAATCACCGGCATCAGGTCGGACGACCACCATTCGCGCGTCTTCAGCGACCCGAACACGAATCCGACATAGCCGTGCAAGCCGCATGCGCTGGGGATGCCGATCATCGCCAGGATGCGCGCAAACTTGTGATCGATAGCCAATGCGCGCGGCGACACATCATCCGAACCCAGCGTCAGAATGCCGTAGACCTTGCCCATGATGCCGGTCCTGGACTTGGACATCGCGACGATATCGGCGCGGAACGCAAACCAGGTCTCCAGCAGCAGCAGGCACACGTAGAACCCGGCCACATAGCCGAACGCGGCCATTGCGGAGCTCCAGTGCGGGGTGATCACCGCGTTGAATGCGCGGGTCGGCTGGCCGAGATGGAACAGCAGCGGCGACGGCGCGAAGATCATGAAGCACAGCGCGGTCAGCAGCGCGAACCTGGAGACCGGCGCGAAACTCCTGATATTGAACACATGATGCAAACTGGAGATCACGAACGCACCGGCGACCAGCCCGGTGATGTAGGGGTAGATCACGATGAGCTGGCTCCAGGCGAAATCGGTCTCGTTCGGATAAACGTATCCGATATATGGGGTGACGTGTTCGAATACGTGTTCCATCACACTACCTCCTTGTCTGTTCCTTTGTAAAACACGTTGGGCGCGTTGCCCATTTCCGGTTTCAGCACCTGCACGTGGTTGTTGCGGATAAACTGGCTGATTGTGCTTTCCGGGTCGTTGCGGTCGCCGAAGATGCGGGTGCCGGTCGGACATACCTCGACGCATGCCGGATTGAGCCCCTTGGTGATGCGGTGGTAGCACCAGTTGCATTTCTCGGCGGTGCCCCTGGATTCGTTGAAACTGCGCGCGCCATACGGGCAGGCCTGCACGCAATACTGGCAGCCGATGCAATAGGTCGTGTCGATCAATACCACGCCGTCCTTGGCCTTGAAGGTCGCGCCGGTCGGGCAGACCTCCACGCAGGACGGATGCTCGCATTGATTGCACAATTTGGCCACGAAGAACGCCTTGTCGACCTTGACGTTCCGGTAGCGGTCGTCAAACCGGAATCTGGTCTCCGACCCGGCATTCTGGATATTTTTCGGATCGGTCTGGCTGTCGACCAGCGCGGTGTTCGAACCCTCCAGATACACATAGCGCTCGACCCAGGTGCGATGATGGTTGGCATCCATCTGCACGCTGTTCTCCATCTTGCATGCTTCCATGCAGCGCAGACAGCCGATGCAGCGGGTGGTATCGACACCCATCGCCCAGTTGTGATCGTTCCAGTTGTAATCGGGGATCTTGGGCGGATTGCTGACCGCTTCGGCGTATTGCTCGTCATTTTGCTGATAGGCATGCTTGCCGTTCCCGATCTGGGATGCGCCCAGCGCGCCGCCCGCACCCACCGCACCGACGACCGCGCCGGCGCAGGCCGCGCCCTTGCCCAAAAACTCCAGGAATCTCCTGCGGGACAAAGGAACTTCCTGGCTTTCGTTTATTTTATTCTGGTCTGTCATATCAACCTCGCTTGGAATATTTGAATCTTGCATTTCTTGCCGGGATCACTTGCAGCTCACGCTGGCGAAATAGGCCGACAGGTTGTCCATATCCGAGTCGGACAGCGTCTTGGCCACGCTAGACATCACCGGGTGATTGCGGCTGTCATCCTTGAATGATTTGAGCGCCACGCTCAGATAAGCCGCATTTTGCCCGGCCAGATTGGGCCATGACTGGCTGGCGCTGATCCCGGCCGGACCATTGCCGCGCAGGCCGCCGGCGTTGTGGCAGGCTGCACAGCCCGCCTCTGCGACCTTCGCTTTGCCGAGTTCGGCTTTGGCCTTGTCGCCTCCGGTGACATGGCAGCCTGCTTTGGCAAAATACGCGGCCACGTTGCGCATATCAGCATCGCTCAGGCCCGCCGCCATGCCGCTCATCGTGTCGTTCTTGCGCGTTCCGGATTTGAATGCCTCGAGCGAGGCATACAGATAGTTGGCATGCTGCCCGGCCAGATTCGGCCATTCAGGATTGGCGCTCATCCCGGCTTTGCCATGGCATGCCTCGCAGGCCGCCGCCACGGATCTGCCCGCACCCGCATCGCCTGCTTTCACCGCGGCCACCGGCATCAGCTTGCCCGTGAGCGGATCATAGGGCGGCCTGGGCAGCGCGGCGAAATCGATCTTGGGCGAATGCGGATCGTGGCAATCGGTGCACAGCTCGGTGCCGCTATGGCTTTCGGCCGCGATCTGGGGCTGCTCCTTGGGGCGGGCCTCCAGTTTGTCATGGCAGTTGAGGCACAGGCTCTGCATTTCCTTCGCGGGGAACATCAGATTCCTGCCCGGCATATCGGCCGGATGATCGACATGTTTATGGGTGATCGTGGTCACCCTGTCCTCGATCGAAAGCGGCATGGCTTCCCTGGAGGGGTGATTGCCTGCCGGCCCGGTGTGGCAAACTTCACAGCCCGGACCGTATTTGATCACCAGACCGCGAACCGCGTCATTTTTGGTCGCTCTTCCATGCATGCCGGCCCGCCATTCGGTATATTCCGCCGCGTGGCATGACTGACAATGCGCGGAACCCTGAAGCTTCGGAACCTTGGCAGCGATCTCCGCTACGGCATTGCCGCGGTAATGCCCGTATTGATAGAACGAGTCCGGGGTCAGGAATCTCTTTGCCGAAATGGCAACGATTGCAAAAACCGCAACCAGGACCAACAAACGTGATATGTGCTTGGGCATGCGAGCCTCCAAAATTCTCCCGGGTTAATCGGATATCCTGTGGTCAGTTTTGTTGCCGGGCGCGCCGGCATGGCTCCAGTTCGAGAACACCTCGCGAACCTGCATGAACTGAAAGGATTTGTCGAAGAAGTAGTCCGCGTTGGCGCGCTTGCAAGCGTCCACGTAAAACTCGTCGGTGCAGTTGGTCAACACCATGACTTTTATACCGGGATGGTGTTTCTTGACGTTCTTAAGCACGGCGATTCCCGAACCGGACAGCAGGTTGAGATCGAGGACCACAACATCAGGCAACAAGGCATCGATCTGTTCGACTGCACCATTCTCATCTGCCGCATAACCAACTATCTTTACATCGTGAAAATCGGACAGCATCGTGCGCAGGTTTTCGCGCATCACCTCCGAATCCTCCACAATGAACACGTTCATCATTCCACCCTGTTACGCACGCCGGTTTGCAAAATCATTGGACGGATTATGTTTCCCCGCACCCGGAGGCGGTATCGAGGTTTGTCTTAAAATTTTGTAGGAGGCGCGGAGGACTTGTTGTCAGTGTTTGTCTGACATGGCCACGGATATTGGGGGAGCAGAGGGAAGACAAGCCCTTCTCCCACCGGGGAAAGCTTGCGAGGGGGGCGGTAGGGATGGGGAGAAGGACAGTCGCCAATTATGGGAACATCAATAAATGGTGCGAATCCCGATGGGATGAATGGTTCTGAATGTCAGCTGCGACGGCCGGTTGTCGGCCTAAGCAGACATCAGTATCGGGGCTGATTTAGCTGGCCACGAACGTCTGCTAGTCAGAAATCCGAACAGGTACTTTCGACAGGGCGGTCATTCATCATTCCGATCAGCAGGCATTCAAAGTTAGATGTGCTTTGAAGGTTTGTGACAGTTTCTGCTTTGCGAATCGCGCATCTACTCCCGAATATTTTCTAACCCTTCTCGATGAACTGCTCGAGATGCGCAAGGAAGGCGCGTGTCTTGGCAGGTAAATAGCGGCGCATGGGCATGACCGCCCAGGCAGGAACGGGGGGCAAGCACCATTCCGGCAATACTCGCACCAGACGTTTAAGGCGCACATCTTCTGCCACGAAGCGATCGGGCAATGCGCCGATACCGGCACCGTCCAGCATAAGCTGCTGAATCACATCGAGCGAATTCAGGGTGATCCGGCCGGGCGGGATTCCTTCCCAAACTGCCTTGCCGCGTATCAGTTTCCAAGCTATTGCGCTTCCGCGTGCGGACAGCAAGCGAACCGCTGCATGATGCTCCAAGTCGTCCGGACGTTTCGGCGCAGGATGAAGTGCGAGATAGATGGGGCTGGCGTAAAGGCCGAAGCTTTGTTCGTCTATCTTGCGTGCCACCAGAGTCGCATCATTATCCAAAGTCCCCATGCGTATCGCCAGATCGAAGCGTTCGCCGATCAGATCGACACGCCGTGAAGTCAGATCGAGATCGAGCTGTATCTCGGGATAGGCTTCGATGAATGTGGCGAAGGCCCGCGAAAAATTCTGCATCGCGTATTCACCCGGCATGGAAACACGCAAGCGACCTCGTGGCCGTTCTTCCTGGCTGCGCACGAAATCCTGTGTGGAGGCGACTTCTTCCGCCACGCGACGGCAATGTTCGAGGAATTCCTGCCCGAATTCGGTGAGTGTCAAACGGCGCGTGGTGCGTAGCAGCAGCCGCTGTCCCAAGGCAGCTTCAAGATTCGTCAAGCGGCGCGAAACGGTGGTTTTGGGCATGCCGAGATGTTCGGCTGCGCGAACCATGCTCTCCTGTTCGACGATGGCGACGAACAGGATGTAATCATCGGCAGAGATATTCATTTGTTCCACTTATGGGATAGTCTATCCCAGTTTGATGGCTTTATCTATCTTTGTGAGCCTCCTATCATGCTCCCGCTTTCTCACACTTCGGAGGACAAGATTATGAACACGATCAATCAAGTTGCATTGCGCCAATCGCGCGGAATCGACCGCATCATCGAAGGTATCGCCACCTCTGACGGCGCAGGTGTGAGGCTGACCCGTGTGCTGTCCGGTAAGTTGCAACAACGTCTGGATCCATTCCTGATGCTGGATGCCTTCGGCAGCGATGATCCTGACGATTACATCGCCGGCTTCCCGGATCACCCGCATCGCGGCTTCGAGACGGTGACCTACATGCTGTCAGGCCGCATGCGGCATCGTGACAGCGCAGGACACGAAGGACTGCTGGAAAACGGTGGGGTGCAGTGGATGACCGCGGGACGCGGCGTGATTCACTCCGAGATTCCCGAGCAGGAAGATGGCGTGATGGAAGGCTTCCAGCTGTGGCTCAACCTGCCCTCACAGCGAAAGATGACCGAGCCGTGGTATCGCGATTTTCCCAGCGAGGCCATCCCTGAATATGTCACGCCGCAGGGTGTGACTGTGCGTGTGATCGCCGGAAGCAGCAACGGCGTCGCCGGGGCCGTTACACGCGAGATCACTGAACCGCTGTATCTCGACATCCATGTGCCTGCCGATGCTGAATTCTCGACTGCGCTACCGGCTTCGCATAACGCTTTTATCTATGTCTATCGCGGATCGGTAACGGTCGGTGACTTGCCAGTGGAGTCGCGCCGCATGGGTATTTTGAGCAACACACCAGGAGCCGATGGCGTGACACTCGCAGCGACGGAAGATGCACGGCTGATCCTGATCGCAGGCAAACCTCTCAACGAACCCATCGTGCAATACGGGCCGTTCGTGATGAATGCGCAACAGGAAATACATCAAGCACTGAATGACTTTCGCAATGGGCATTTTGCCTGAATCACTTTACTTCAAACCATAAAGGAGCATGACATGAGCAATACAAATATTTTCAAACAGTTCAACGGCAGCATCGCAAACTTGGTCAACAAACCCGCAATCAGCGCGACGCTGGTAATTGCCGCCAGAGTATTGGCCTCGGCGATCTTCATTGTTGCCGGGTACGGCAAACTCGGGGCAGGATACGCCGGAACGCAAGCCTATATGGCATCTGCAGGCGCCCCCGGTGCGCTGCTTCCCTTGGTGATTACGCTGGAAATCGGTGGCGGGATTGCGTTGCTGCTTGGCTTCCAAACCCGTTTGGTGGCATTCCTGCTGGCTGGGTTCTGCATAATTTCCGGCATGCTGTTCCACTCCGGCGCAGACCAGATGCAGCAGATCATGTTCATGAAAAATCTCGCCATGGCAGGCGGGTTGCTGGCATTCACTGTATTTGGCGCGGGTCGTCTGAGCCTGGACGGAGAAGCACGGACTCAGTCTTCCAAGAATGGAGCCGCTTATCCCTATCCAATCGAGCAGACAGCTACGAGGTAATCACAAATCTAGCCTGATCACAAAAAATCAGGTTACATCAGGGAGAATCAAAATGGCAAAAGTAGCAGTGGTTTATCACTCCGGTTATGGTCACACCCAGCGCATGGCTCAGGCTGTTGCAGAAGGCGCCGGTGCGACCCTTGTTCCCATCAATGCCGAAGGCAATTTGCCCGACGGTGGCTGGGACACGCTGAGCGCAGCCGATGCCATCATCATGGGCAGCCCGACTTACATGGGCACCGTGAGCTGGCAGTTCAAGAAGTTTGCCGATGCGTCATCGAAGCCCTGGTTCACCCAGCAATGGAAGGACAAGGTGTTCGCCGGTTTCACCAACAGCGCCACGATGAACGGCGACAAACTATCCACCTTGCACTACCTGTTCACACTTTCGATGCAGCACAGCGGCATCTGGGTTGGCACAGGTTTGATGCCCAGCAACTCGAAAGCGGCACAGCGCAACGATGTGAACTACGTTGGTTCATTCAGCGGCGCGATGGCGCAATCGCCATCGGACAGCAGCCCGTCGGAGATGCTGCCCGGCGATCTCGAAACTGCCAAGGTGTTCGGCAAGCGCGTGGCCGAAGTGGTCGCCAAATTCAAGGGCTGACTTGCATTTGAAATGAACAATCAAGTATTTTTAAATGGAATTGGAGCCTGATATGTCTGAGCGTATGCCCGTTGTTTTTGTGTCACATGGTGCGCCGGATGCCTTGTTGAAGGCGCCGGATGCCGTGGCATGCTGGGGCGGGATCGGCCAGTTGGCTCCGCAACCTGCAGCAATCCTTGTGGTGTCGGCGCATTGGGAAGCTCTCCGGCCAACAGTCAGCCTGTCCGTTTCGCCTGAAACCATACACGACTTCTCGGGGTTTTCTCCTGAGTTGTACCGCATGCAGTATCGCGCGCCGGGCGCACCGGCTCTGGCCGAGCGCGTCGCAACATTGCTATCTGCAGCCGGCTTGGCAGCAGAACTGCACCCAAGCCGTGGACTGGACCATGGTGCCTGGGTGCCGCTATCGGCAATGTATCCACAAGCCAATGTCCCGGTCACACAGCTCTCCTTGTTACGGAACGCTGACGCTGCGACCCATTTTGAGCTGGGAAGAGCACTGGCGCCGCTGAGAGAGGAAGGCGTGCTTATCGTCGGTTCGGGTGCGATCACGCACAACTTCGCATGGCTGGATTGGCGTGCAGGAGCAGATAAAGCGCCGATGCCACAAGCGCAAGTATTTACTGATTGGGTTGCCGAGCGGTTGGCAGCGCAGGATACTTTGGCACTGCTCAAATATCGTTCCGCTCCTTATGGCGCTGAAGCTCACCCAAGCGAAGAGCACTTCTTTCCGCTCTTTGTTGCCTTGGGTGCCGCAAAGAGTAATATTCCACAGCGCTATCGTCCTCGTTTTTCCTATGGCGCCCTGTCCATGGATGCATACGTCTGGCGCGATTAGGAATGTGGTGTATTAATCTCTGGTAATGAGCGATTGATATTGATGTACTAATATCCCTGAATCGCTCTAAATTCATTAGAAGCTTATATTAGGAGGATCATCATGAGTCAATACCAGATTGCCGTTATCGTCGGCAGCCTTCGCAAAGAATCATTCAACCGCAAGCTGGCAAACGCCGTTGTAAAACTGGCGCCCACAGAGTTCTCGTTCAAGCAAGTGCAAATCGGCGACTTGCCGCTTTACAACCAGGACGATGACGCGAACCAGGCTGAGTCCGTCAAGCGGATGAAAAGCGAAATCGTCGCTGCGCAGGGCATTCTGTTCGTTACGCCCGAATACAACCGTTCGATCCCCGGCTTGCTCAAGAACGCAATCGACCATGCCTCGCGACCTTATGGTCAGAGCGTTTGGGGAGGCAAGCCAGCCGGCGTGCTGGGTACTTCGCCTGGTGCCACCGGTACAGCCATGGCACAACAGCATTTGCGCAATATTCTCGTGGCCGTCGGCGTACTGACACTAGCACTGCCCGAAGCATTCATCCAGGCAAAGGAAGGGTTATTTGACGAGGACGGCAACATCGGTACAGGCAGCAAGAAGTTCCTGCAGAACTGGATGGATCAATATGTCGCTTGGGTGAAAAAGCACGCTGGTTGATGGAACAGTGATCACGGGTACGAGCTTCGCCACGGGGCAGGTATATCTTGCAGATGGTGGCCAGACGGCTCTCTAATACATTTAAAAATGGAATCGATATGTTAAAGCTCAGAAAATCCGAAGAACGTGGTTATGCCGATCATGGTTGGCTCAAAAGCTACCACTCATTTTCATTTGCCAATTACTACGATCCCAATCATATGGGGTGGGGTAATTTGCGGGTGATCAATGAGGACCGTATTGAACCGGGAACGGGTTTTGGCAAGCACAGTCACCGCAATATGGAAATCATCAGCTACGTTCTTTCGGGTGAGCTTGCGCATCAAGACAGTATGGGAAACATCAAGGGCATTCCGCCTGGAGATGTTCAGCGCATGAGTGCGGGTACCGGCGTGACACACAGCGAATTTAATCACGCCAAGGATCAGGTGACGCACTTTCTGCAAATCTGGATTGAGCCTAATGTTCAGGGAATCCCGCCAGGCTACGAGCAAAAGACGATCCCGGTAGCAGAGAAACAGGGAGCATTGCGTTTGGTGGCCTCTCCCAATGGTGAAAATGGCTCTGTAGTCATTCATGCAGATGCAAAGGTCTACGCCGGATTATTTGATGGAAATGAAAACGCCGGTCTTGATATAGATCCACACCGTAAGGCCTATGTGCACTTGATTCGCGGAGATCTGGTGGTCAATGGTCAAAAAATCACCTCTGGCGATGCCGTCTTGCTGGAGCAAGAAAGTCACATACAAATTACCAATGCCAATAAAGCAGAAGTATTGGTATTTGATCTTGCTGCTTGATATGCATTATTGATATCTGCATTTATAGCTCATAGATACACGCACCAGACTTTACGGGAAGACTCGACCCTACCTTTGAGTCAAATCAGGAGATTAAAAATGATTACATTCAATATGACAAACAATCTGCGGGTGTTAGCACAAGTGTGCATCGTCGTGACGACTGCCGCGCTGTCGACCGTCGCAATGGCCGATAATTCGGAACTTGCCAGATACCAGATGGCGGAAAAACTTGCCAAAGCCCAGATCGCAGCTTTCGACACGCTTGATTTTGATGTCTTCACCAACCAGAAGTGGGATCGTCTGCACGAGAGTCACTCCAAGGACGTCATCGTGCACTGGCCGGACGGGCATCAGACCAGGGGCATAGAGAGGCACATCGAAGATCTGAAGGCTATGTTCGTCTATGCGCCGGACACACGCATTCAGGAACACCCGGTCAAGGTCGCACAGGGCGAATGGACGAGCGTAATCGGAATAATGGAAGGAACGTTCACTAAGCCTATGCCTATAGGTGACGGAAAGACAATTGCACCAACGGGAAAATCCTTCAAGCTAATTATGTGTACGGTCGGGCACTGGAAAGATGGGGTCATGGATGAAGAGTATCTGTTCTGGGATAACCAGTCCTATATGAAACAGATCGGGCTGGCACAGTAATTCGGTTTTCTTGCCGGCCACCAAAGGAAACGAGGTGGCCAGTATGGAATACCGTGATCAACGTCATATCGAGAGTGGCACTCTCAAAGTGACATAGTTCTATCTGTTGTGTTTTGTTGAGTTTCATATTGACCCGTCGGTGGAGTGAACTCCACCTGACTGAACTCGTCGGTTTAACAATTGTTGGAGGTATGCAAATGGCCTCAGATCTCATTCTTCTCAATGGTCGCTTCACTACACTCGATAAGACCAACCCATCACCACAGGCAGTGGCAATCGAGGACGGCATCTTCTCAGCTGTTGGTAGCAGTGCAACAATTCTTGCTCTCGTCGGCCAGAATACCAAAGTCATCGATCTGAAGGGTCGCAGGGTTATTCCAGGACTGATCGATAGCCACACCCATCTGATTCGTGGCGGTTTGAGCTACAACATTGAATTGCGCTGGGATGGGGTGCGGTCACTGGCTGACGGAATGGCTATGCTCAAGCGGCAGATTGACATCACACCCGCACCCCAGTGGGTGCGCGTTGTGGGTGGGTTTACCGAGCAACAATTCGTCGAAAAACGACTGCCAACTCTAGACGAGCTCAACGCCATTGCCCCCGATACACCGGTATTCATTCTCCATCTTTACGATCGGGCATTATTGAACCGGGCCGCGCTTCGTGCTGTCGGGTATACCAAGGACACACCTGAGCCACCCGGAGGCGAGATTCAACGCGATACCAGTGGCAACCCAACAGGTTTGTTACTGGCGAAGCCGAATGCAACTATCCTTTACGCCACTCTTGCAAAGGGCCCGAAGCTCCCTCCGGAATACCAGCTCAACTCAACCCGACATTTCATGCGTGAAATGAACCGGCTGGGACTGACAGGGATCGTCGATGCAGGTGGCGGTTCCCAGAGTTACCCGGAAGACTACGAGATCATCGAGAAGCTTGCTGCCGACGGTGAGCTGACGTTGCGCATCGCGTACAACCTTTTCACGCAGCACAAAGGCGGCGAGCTTGCCGATTTCAAGGAATGGGTAAAATCGGGCAACCCGGGAGATGGGGACAGTTTTTATCGGCACAACGGTGCCGGCGAAATGCTCGTCTACACGGCGGCCGACTTCGAGGATTTTCGCCAGCCCCGTCCGGATATGCCGCCGGATATGGAAGGCGAACTCGAAGATGTCGTGCGAGTGCTTGTGCAGAATCGCTGGCCGTGGCGACTTCACGCAACCTACGACGAAACCATTTCTAGGGCGCTAGATGTTTTCGAGAAAGTGGATCAGGAGATTCCTTTCAATGGTCTGCACTGGTTTTTCGATCATGCCGAAACCATCTCCGACAGGAATATCGATCGAATTGCGGCGCTGGGTGGTGGCATTGCGGTTCAGCACCGCATGGCGTATCAGGGTGAGTACTTCGTGCAAAGGTATGGCGCCAGGGCGGCTGAAAATACACCTCCCATTACCAAGATGCTGAAAGCTGGGTTGCCTGTCGGAGCCGGGACTGATGCGACCCGCGTAGCCTCCTATAACCCATGGGTTTCACTCTTCTGGCTAGTCACGGGCAAGACACTTGGCGGCTTGCAACTCTATCGCCGGCAAAACTGCATGAGCCGCGAAGAAGCACTGCGCCTCTGGACCTCTGCAAACACCTGGTTTTCGTCCGAGGACGACAGGAAAGGCCAGATCAAGGTCGGGCAATACGCCGACCTTGCGGTTCTCTCTTCGGACTACTTCTTAGTATCCGAAGACGAGATTCAGGATATCGAGTCTGTGTTGACGGTACTTGGCGGAAAGGTCGTGCATGGCAGGGGAGACTTTTCCGATCTAGCACCTTCACTCGTACCCCCCATGCCTGATTGGTCGCCGGTTCGCGCCTTCGGTGGTTACCAACGTGCTCCAATCGGACAGCATAATTTGGCAGCATCCCTATGTGGGTGCACCCATAGTTGCGGCATTCATGGTCACAAGCATGGACGCGCATTTAGTGAGGCAGTAGGACAGAGCGACCAGAAGGCGTTCTGGGGTGAGCTTGGCTGTTCCTGCTGGGCGTTCTAAAATGCCAACTTCGTCTGATTCATCATCGGTACCAGCTGCCACCGGGGCCATTGTGAATGCGGCTCTGCTTGCCTTTGTCGCGGGCTTCGTGGATGTAGTCGGGTTCGTCGCGCTTTTTGGTCTGTTCACTGCCCACGTTACCGGTAACTTTGTAATGATTGGTGTTGAGCTAGTCAGCTCCTCACAGGGAGTGCTTGCAAAGATTCTCGCTCTGCCAGTCTTTATTCTTGCTGTCGCTGGAACCAAAGTCGTTGTATCTGCTTTCCAGCGAATTGGCCAATCGCCGGATTGTGTTTTGCTGTTAGCTCAGGCATGCCTGCTCGCGCTATTCCTGTTTACAGGCTTGGCTGCACGGCCAATTACATCGGGCGATGCTCCCTTGGCAATTCTCACGGGTCTGCTTGGTGTGGCGGGGATGGGCATTCAGAATGCCATGTCTCGCCTTATTCACCCAGATCGTGTGCCGACCACCATCATGACAGGCAATACGACGCAGGCAATTATCGATTTGGTGGACATCTTGCAGGGCACACCGACCAGCGGCAGTTCCGCACGAGAGCGTCTTCGGAAAATGATTCCGGCCATCATTACTTTTGCGAGCGGTGCCATTCTGGGGGCATTCTCTTTTGTCAATGCGTCTTTCTGGTGTCTGCTGATACCGATTGCAGTTTTATTCGGTTTGGCGGTCACAACTCGGCAATCTGTTTCAAGCAAATCTAACGCCACGATCTCTTAACTTGAAACTCTACTGCCCCCCTCACGCCTCTTGCCATGAGATGTTCAGCTTACATGAATTATCCCTTGAGCACGGCTGCCATTTCTATGCCCAAAACCAATGTTTGCAAGGACTACCAACTGTACTACTGAATGGCATCTTTTAGGGTTAATCTGGAACGCAATTCAACAAAATCATCATGAACAGTTTGCAAAACTCTATCAGTCCGCTGCATCAAAGCGAAGACTTTGAATTGCCTTTTCGCCAGCGGCTACCACAACCTGCCAAGCCGAAGGCATGCGTGCTGTTACTGCATGGTGTCGGCGGTTCCGAGATGAATCTTGCTGACCTCGCATCAGCGATCGACCCTGATACCCTGGTCGTTTTGCCACGTGCGCCGCTTCAGCTCGCGCCGGGGCAGTTTGGCTGGTTTCGGGTCACCTTTACAACCAACGGGCCCAGTATCGTGGAGAGGGAAGCCGAACAAAGTCGCCAGACATTGATCCAGTTTGTAGAACAGTTGCAGGTGGCTTACGGCATCGCACCTCAGAACACGGTGGTTGCCGGTTTCAGCCAAGGCGGCATACTCAGTGCCAGCGTAGCTTTGAGCGCACCCGAGCGAGTAGCTGCCTTTGCCGTTTTGTCAGGGCGCATTTTGCCCGAGCTCGCGCCTCATCTGGCAGATAAGGAGCGCTTGGCAAAACTTCACGGCTTTATCGGTCATGGCGAGTACGACACAAGGCTGCCTGTGATGTGGGCTCAGAGCTCTGATCAATTGCTTAGCGAACTGGGTGTGTCTCACCTGACCCGTCTATACCCGATAGATCATGGGATCAGCGTGGATATGCAATCAGACTTTCTGGAATGGCTCCACGGCCTTGTAACAGCTCATTGATATGGAGGCAGAAATTCTTATGCAGTATGAAGCAATCAGACTTGGCATTCCAGAAGGCACTCCCATCACAGTGCTTCACATCGGCGAACAACAATCCGTTATTGCCGCAGGAACGGGCGCAGAACCCAGCGCGGTTTTTAAGCTTCCTATCGGTTCAGGAAAAACGGCAGCCGAATATTTCCATCACGACCCGCCAACACCGGGAGAAATGGAAAATGCCATCGTTGCAATCGAAGATGCCGTGGCAAGTGCGCGTACGATAATCTCGGGCGGCACCAAGCTTTTCGCTATGGATGAGGCCATCCGCAAGATTGCGTTCATCTCCGGAGTAACTGATGGGACAGAGTTCATCCTCACCCGCGATGCGATTGAGCGGACATTTGAGCGGTTAACAGAAGTGATTTTCGGAAGGCCGGGTTCTCGGGAAGAAATTCCAGCTACCGTCACATTTGCCGCAACGCTTCTGATCCTTCGCGAGATCATGCACCACTTGCAATTTTTATCGATTACCGTGAAGGCATGATATACATCAAAATGAGCGGTGAAATTGAAACGCGATAAGACTGATCGCTCATTGAGGCATGGGTGCGAATGACCGGATCAGCACAAAGTGACCGACTAGCCAATGCACCACAAGCGGGCATCCAGATGCTGGTGGAATTTACCATATAACGTCAGCTTAAGTTTGGTTCCGGGCCTTGACCTAAGAAATTGCCCGTGAATATTTGTCAAAGAGATTCCTATAATCACATAAGGAGTTTGCCATGAACACCTCTCATTCTCGCGAGCCAGTAACAAAGGCAAACTAATCGGCCAGAAGCTGTACTTCAGCAGCGGAAGGTTGATTGTTTTTGAGCAGCTTGTGTGGTTGCGCAACCCAATCCATATCTAGCCACGTGCGGAAGTGATGTCGTGATTGCCTAGCCCTCTGTTATTTGTTGTTTTGTTTCGCGTGGAGTATATTTCATTTGCTGCGGTTGTCTGATGTCTTGTGTTTCTTGTCATCACAATATCTCGGCGGGTGACAATAAGGCGTGAAGACGCACATTAACTAACATCTTAGGATATCACTATGAATAAGCCGAAAAAATTTGAATTGTTTGTCGACGGTGAAAAATACGAATGGGAAAAAAATACCATTACTGGAGCGGAACTACGTGTGTTAGCTGGAATACCGGACAGCGCCCAGATTTTTGAACATATCCCAGGTAAGCCTGATATTGAAATTAAGAACGACACAGTTGTAGATTTGGAAAAACATCATGGGCCGGTTAAATTCTCGACTCAATCGCCGGGGTCACAGGCTGGTTAGTTTTTATGTCGCTGTTATTTGACGAAGACTATAGCAATCTTAATGAACGCGGCCTCACCTATGATGAGAGTGAACAACAGCGGTTTTTCATTTTCACCCAATTCCAACTTCCGCTGAATCTATATACAGTCTCAAATTGTGATGCCTTGGTCGTGATTCCACCAAACTACAACCAAGACGGTAATGATATGTTCTGGACCAACCCGCGTCTTATTCGCACCGACGGCAAACCGATTCCTGCAACTATTGATCCTGGGGGAGGCGATAGTCGTATATGGAATGACAGGGAATTTTGTAGGTGGTCACGCCATTGGCAATTTGGCCCCGGTATATGGCGTCCAGGTAAAGACAACATCATATCGATATATCGCCGCATCGAATGGGCACTTCGACACCCAGATGCTCAATGAATAGTCCGCGCATTACACTTCTCAGCTCTCATGATGAGAGTTTACGTAACTACCTTGAATCACACTCGGCTGGTCATGAACGGGCTGCAGTTGTGCTCTTTCGAAGGCTACATCGCCCGGTTGATGGATTAGCAGCTTCGGATAGATATCTCGCGGTTGAAGTGATTCCATTCAAGGAAGCTTGGGTAACTAGTAGCTCACCTTCGCACGTGAAGTTTGAACTCGGTTATTTGCGCGATCTATTTCGTCGCTGTGAGGAAGAATCTCTAGTTTTTGGTTTCGTGCATAACCACCCGACTGGCTTCCCAGATTTTTCAGAAATCGATGAGGATAACGAATGTACGCTTCTTAAGGCACTAACAAACCGTAATGGATCGGACATTCATTTTGTTGCGTTGTTGTTGACGAACGGTATTTGGCAGGCCAGAGTCCGGCATGGCGAAACACCCACCATAGCCCAGTCAGTGAGGCACATTTTAATACCAGGTCGACCAATAAAGATGTATGGCTATAAAGAAGAAATGGGGGGCAACGAGGATCTTTTAGCACGTCAGGCTGCCGCCTTCGGGCAACCATTTGTTAATAAGTTTCAATCATTACGCGTAGGCGTTGTCGGCGCAGGTGGAACTGGGAGTCCAACTATCATACTTCTTGCGCGAGCTGGCGTTGGTGAATTAGTGGTTGTAGACAACGACAAATTAGAGAAAAGTAATCTCAATCGAGTACGAGGTGCTGGCCTGCCCGATGTGGGCAAAAACAAAGCTAGGATAATGCAAGACTTTATCAAATCCCTACAGCTACCAACCCAGATTGCAGCTTTCGATGCATTAATAGACCAAGATGCTGCCTCCATCGATGCGCTCTCAAGTTGCGATGTAATCTTTGGCTGCACTGACGACCAGATCGGTAGAGAGGTACTAAATACTTCACTTTATATTTATGCTCAACCCTACATTGATATGGGCCTCGGTGGTCAAATCGCTGATGACGCAGAAGGGCATCCGTATTTGCGGTATCACTACGGAAGAGTAAGTACGATACTGCCTGAGAATGGCGAATGTCTATTTTGCCAGGACGTAATCAAAGACGTTTGGATTCGCCACCAATACGCCCTGAGAGAAAATCCCATGTTGGCTGCAGCAGAAGCAAAGGAGCGGTATTTGGAAGGTGGTGGTGAACAGGCCCCAGGTGTTGGTCCATTCACTAGCGCCATTGCAGATTACGGCGTTGCGACACTGTTTGATTTGATTAAGCCATTTCGTAAATTACCGGGAGAATTACGTCATGATCTTTTCAAAGTGGACTTTGTGAAGTTGGAACTACGTAGCAACGCAGAAAAAAACAACGTTAAATGTGTGTATTGTCGGCAAAAACAGTATCTTCTGACACATGAAAAGTATCGGCTGAATCGCCCAATGTTAGGTAAGCAAAATGTCTTTCTTTGATGAACTCATAGAATGCCTTTCAGACCCGACTCGACGAAGGAAATTGCGCCTATGGTTTGAGAGCCAGCCTTTACCTCCAATCATATATCTCGACGTACATAGAGTTGATAAGCCTCCACGCAACGAGGATGTAGAGAAAAATATATTTTACTTTGTGTTTTCCAACAATAAGCCAAAGTGGGCGCTATTTCTTTGCCCGTGTGGATGTAAAGATATCGTTACCCTCCCACTACAAAATTCTCATGACCCGTACTGGATGCTAAAACATAGCCGTGATAGCCGCCCAACACTTTACCCATCAGTATGGCGTGACGTTGGCTGCATGAGTCATTTTTGGGTAGCGGATGGGCGTGTATATTGGTGTCAAAATACAGGCTCGCCACCCTAAATGTTCTAAAGTTTCACTTTAGACGGCAGCGAATAAGCGTACGACAGCAAATGGAGGTACAGCGTGCAACCCAAAGCAGAAAATACCAATATTCGACCGGAACTTATCTTCGCTCTCGTTGGGCAAGCAGGAGTACGTATAGAAAATTACTCACATGTCTTGCAAAATCACCTAAATACATTTGGATATCACGTAATAGTTATAAAGTTGTCTGAATTATTGCGGAATTATGCTGGTTGGACTGATGCACCCGACACCAGCGAAGCAACAAGAATTACTCATTTTCAAAAGATGGGACTCAACTTTCGTATCCATTTGGCTGATGGCGCAGCCTTAGCTCGTGCAGCAATAGTCGAAATCCGTGAAAAACGCGCAGGGATTACCGGCAGTACAGAACGACCTGCACCCGAAATTGCATTCATACTTGACCAACTAAAACACCCAGCCGAGGTGGAGTTGTTACGACAAGTTTATGGTTCATCTTTTATTTTGCTTGCCGGCCATGCGCCTAAAGGGATCCGTCGTAAGAGCCTTTCAGATAAATTTAAGCGAGATCAGTCTAATGACCGATACGCCGATGAGAAGGCGGAACATATAATCGTTGAAGACGAGAAGCAGGATAATGACCTAGGACAAAATACAAGAGATACCTATCCACTAGCAGATTATTTTGCAAGTTTCGGAAGGCCACACAGCGAAAACAGCGTCATTCGATTTATTGATTTACTATTTGGTCACCCATTCCATACACCACTACCCGACGAGTACGCGATGTATCAGGCGCACGCAGGATCACTGAGGTCATCCGATGAAAGCAGGCAGGTGGGTGCTGTAATAGTTAAACTCACTGAGAATCAATATAAATCAGTTAGGGACGTGGATGTTGTTGCATCGGGGATGAATGAAGTTCCTCGCCGTGGCGGTGGTTTTTACTGGCAGAATGAATCTCCTGATGGCAGAGATCAACATCTAAAATATAGCGAGGGAATAGAACGTGCAGATAAAATTAAGATAGGCGTTTTAACCGAATTAATCGAGAAGCTTCAGAAACAGAATCTACTTAATGAAAAAGTGAGTGCGCCGCCTCACCAACTCGCTCGCGAATTACTGAAAACTCTTAAGGGTACACAATTCATGAATATTGGTGAATTCATGCGGACGGTACATGCAGAAATGGCAGCTCTTATTGACAGCGCACGTAGGGGTGTACCCGTTAATGGACTTTCTATGTACGTAACGACATTCCCGTGTCACAACTGCGCCAAGCACATTATCGCTGCTGGGCTTAAACAAGTGATTTATTTAGAGCCGTACCCAAAGAGTAGAGCTGAAGAACTCCACGGAGAAGAGATCGATCTAGAAATTATCGACGGGGTAGCACCGAACGAAAAAGTCGCTTTCTTGGCGTTTACTGGTGTAGCTCCGCGCCAATATCAACAACTTTTTAGCATGTCTCGGCGAGGTGCGAGAAATGGATTGTCACTAAGGGATTGGGAGGCAAACAAGATGGCCATATCACCTAGGTATGTAGAAAAAAACACGGCGGCGGCATATCTCTTGGCCGAGCGCCAAGAATTAGAAAAACTTCCTGTCGATGTCTACAAGTGGGATAAGAATGCGATTTGTCCCGTTTTGACATAGATGTGGACTTGACGTGCGATTCTTTAGCGCAAAGCATCAAAACAAAATATTTTGAACGACGACTTTTGAGAAGGCCGACTGGCTGAAATGTGTCGTTTGTAACGGTTCGAAAAAGTTGAAAGCGGACATCCCGGGAGGCTTAACCGACAGCCATTTCAGAAAATCGCCAGCGTCCGCTTAGGCCGAGAAGCGGCCCAATTTGCAGTACTCCAGCTGAGCCGATCGTCCCTCGATCGGGATCGGCTTCATTGCGCGAGATGGTTATCGATGGCGTAGCGCATCAGTTCGGCGTTGTTGTCCAGGCGCATCTTTTCCAGAATCCGGCTGCGGTAAGTGCTGACGGTCTTGACGCTCAAGGCCAGCGCGTCGGCGATCTCGGTTACGGTTTTGGCCGACGCGAGCAGCAAAAATATCTGGTATTCGCGGTCTGAAAGGGTCTGGTGCGGGAGTTTTTCTTCGTTCGTGCCGATCTCGTCGGCGAGTATCTCGGCCACGGCGGGGCTGATGTATTTCTTGCCGCCGGCCACGTGCAGCAGCGCCTTGACCACTTCCGAAGGCGCGCTCTCCTTGGTCATGTAGCCTGCGGCGCCGGCTTTGATCAGGCGCCTTGCGTACTGGTCTTCCGGGTAGATGCTGAGGATCAGGATCGGCAATTGCGGCTTTTCCGCGTGGATCTGCTTGAGCACATCGATGCCGCTGATATCCGGCAGCGAAATGTCGAGCAGCACAACATCGCATTCGATATCGCGTAGCTTGCGCAGTGCGTCGGCTCCGTTGCCGGCCTCGGCCACCACGCGCATTTCGCCGCTCTCCTCGATGATCTGTTTCAGCCCGTGACGGACGATGGCATGGTCGTCGGCGATCAGGATGCGTATCATGTGTTTCCTTCTCTGTTGGTTCCGTCCTTGTTGTTTCCTGCCCTGTTGCTTTCGCTTACGACCGGCAATATCACCGTCACGCGCAGACCGCCGCCGGGCGGAGTGTCGAAAATGATCTGGCCGTCCAGTTGCGCGACGCGTTCGCGCATGCCGCGCATGCCATAGGAAGTCTGGGCGATGACGTGCTTCTCGGGCAGGCCGCGGCCGTTGTCGCTGATGCAGAGGATAATCTCGTCATCGCTTTGGTGGAATTCCGCATTCACCCTGGTTGCGCCGGAATGTCGCGCCACATTGTTCAGCGCCTCCTGAAAGATGCGGAACAGGTTGATCGCCGTCGTCTTGTCCAGCTTGCGCTCGTCGTCCTTGTCCTCCGCGCCGATTACCTCGCATGCGATGCCGGTGCGCTTGCGGAATTGTCCGCACTGCCATTCGAGCGCCGCCACCAGGCCGAGATCGTGGATGATGGCCGGATGCAGGTCGCTGATCACGCGCCGCGTGACGCCGACCGCATTATCGATCAGTTGCGTTATCGACTCGACCTGCTCGAGCAACGGCGCGGTCAGTTCATTACCGGACAGCTTGCCAGACAGACGATAGGTCTCCATCTTGAGCGCGGTCAATGTGCCGCCCAGATCATCGTGGATCTCGCGGGCGATTCGGGTCTTCTCTTCCTCGCGCGCGGTCTGGATATGTGCGGTGAGTTTGCGCAACTGTTCTTCGCCGGCCTTGAGGTCGGAAATATCGGAGAAGATGCCGACATAGTTGGTGACCTGCCCGTCGGTCCCGAGCACGGCAGTGATGGTCAGCCACTCCGGATATATATCGCCTTTCTTGTTGCGGTTCCAGACTTCCCCGCTCCAGAACCTGTCACGTTCCAGGACTTGCCACATGTTGCGGTAGAACTCCTTGTCGTGGCGCCCCGAATGGAGCATCCCGGGTGTCTTCCCGATCGCTTCCTCGTTGGTATAACCGGTTATTTCGGTGAATGAATGATTGACCCTGAGTATCTTGTTGTTGGCATCGGTCACGACCACCCCTTCCTGGGATTCGAAAGTGACAGCGGTGATGCTCAACTCGTTGAATTGCTGCTGGAGCAGGACCTTTTGCCTTTTCAAGGGTCGCACAGCCAGCACATAGATGCAGGGAGTGACGATCAGGATCAGCAACAGCGGATCCAACAATTCCCAGAAGAGCGCAGGAATATCCGCGCCGGATTTCGGCTTCAGAACGATCTCGATCAGCACCATGATCAGGAACTCCGCGGCCGCTATCAACAACGCGATCAAGTACATCGCCCCCCGCGGCGAGCTGAAAAATTCCTTGAGTTGATGTTTGGCCATACGAGTCCGGAACCAGTTGATGGAATGCCTGAAAATTAAATTATGATGATAACCTGCCAATGGCATCAATATCCATGAAGCTTATCGGAATGGTGCATAGCCGGACCTGTTCATGTGTCCCATCAAAACTCCAGCGGGTCTACATCCAGTGAACAGCGCAGCTTTTGTGCGGCAAGAGCGTCCAGCGACGGTTGCCACGCGCGCAGAAATTGCTGCAGGATCTTCCGTGATGTTGCTTGTATCAGCAATTGCGCGCGCAGGTGATTCGCGCGGCGCGGCAGCGCGGCGGGAACCACGCCGAGGATTTCGACCGGATGCTGCAACTCAAGCGCGGCTGTTCGGGCCTGATTGAGATATGCGTATACCTCGGTTTCAATTTTTCCCTCTGCACGCAGCATCGCCTGGAACACGAACGGCGGGAATCCCGCCATCTGCCGCTCGGCCAGCTGCGACGCAGCCCAGCCTTCGAAGTCGTGGCTCTGCATTGCGCGAAACAAGGGGTGATCGGGGAATTCTGTCTGTATGATCACCTCGCCCGGCTTGTCGGCGCGACCGGCGCGTCCGGCCACCTGCACCAGCTGCGCGAAAAGTTTTTCCGGCGCGCGGAAATCGCTGCTGTACAGCGCGCTGTCGGGATTGAGCACGCCGACCAGCGTCAGCGCGGGAAAGTCGTGCCCCTTGGCGAGCATCTGCGTGCCGACCAGGATGTCCACCTCGTTGGCGTGTATCTGCTCGCGCATCGTCTGCCAGGCGCGCCTGCTGCGCGTGCTGTCGCGGTCTACCCGCAAAATCCGTGCTTCCGGGAAACGTTCCTGCAACACATTTTCCACGCGCTGCGTGCCGCTGCCGACCGGGTGCAGATCCGCATTGCCGCAACTCGGGCAGGCCTGCGGCACGCGTATCTGGTAGCCGCAGTGATGGCAGCGCAGGCGTTGCTCGTTGAGATGCAGCACCATCTTGCCCGCGCAATGCTTGCAGCCGGACAGCCAGCCGCAGCCGGTGCACATCAGCACCGGCGCATAACCGCGCCGGTTGATGAACAGCAGGCTCTGCTCATGGCGCTCGATGCGAAGCGCTATTTCGCGCAGCAGGTTTTCGCTGATGCCGTGGTGCATCACGGTCTGGTTGATGTTGACGCAGCGTACTGCAGGCAGCCGAGACTCGGCTAGCGCCCGCCCGGTCAGCTTGAGCATCCGGTAACGCCCACTTTGCGCGTTGTGATAACTCTCCAGCGACGGTGTTGCCGAACCCAGCACGATAGGCACGCCACTCTGATTCGCGCGAAAGATCGCCACGTCGCGCGCCGAATAGCGCAAGCCATCTTGCTGCTTGAAGGAACTGTCGTGCTCCTCGTCCACGATGATCAGCGCAAGTCCGGGTAACTCGGCAAACACAGCAAGCCGCGTGCCGAGCACGATCTGCGCCATACCGGCTTGAGCCTGCTGCCAGTTATGCAAACGCTCGCCATCGGACAGGCCGCTGTGCAGGCTGATCAGGCTCACGTCGGGGAAACGGCTGCGAAAATAATTTTCCAGTTGCGGCGTGAGATTGATCTCAGGTACCAGCAACAACACTTGACCATCACGTTGCAATATATTGTGCATGAGATGCACATACACTTCTGTCTTGCCGCTGCCGGTGATGCCGTGCAGCAGGAAGCAGGCATAGCCATTGGTATGGGTGATGTTGGTCACCGCGAGTTGCTGTTCGCCGGTGAGGATGTGCGCGTTGTCGAAAGTGTGCTGCGTGATATTCCCTCTCCCTTGCAGGGGGAGGGCTAGGGAGAGGGTAGAAGCGTAATGCTCAACCCACCCCTCCTGCACAAGAGTTTTAAGCTGCGCCCCTGCCGTAGCCGACAACGCTTTGAGCTGCGCCAGATTGCACGGCTGGCCCGCCAACTTCGCCAGAATGCGCCGCTGCACCACTTTGCGTTTCGGAAAAGTATCGAGATCAAGTGCCGCACCGCTGGCACTCAGGCGATAACTCAGGATGGATTTGCTGGTGACCGGCTTGTCGGAACGCAGCCGTGAGGGTAATGCCGACAATACCGTCTGCCCGATCGGATAGCGGTAATAGTCGCTGCAAAAGCGCAAAAGTTTTAGCAACTGCTTTGACAGTGGTGCGCTGTCGTGCAACACCTTTGTCACCGGCTTGATGCGCTCCGGCGCCATATCCGTCGTGGCAACGCATTCCATCACCACACCGGCCAGCTGCCTGCGCCCGAACGGCACGATCACGCGCTGTCCTACAGCGACATCAATACCCTCCACCACCGTGTAATCGAACAAGGTGGACAGCGGAACATCGATGGCTACACGGACGATGGGCATGATCATTCAAACAATATAACGCAACGATTGTCGCAGAAATGCAAAAGCCGCAGAAGATTCCCACGGCTTTTTCATACTCTTTATGCAGAAATGATCACTTCGGCTGGATTTGTCCAGTAGCCTCGGAACAGCGAAATGGAATAAGAGCCCTCAACCCAGTTGCTGGCCATGTTCCCGCGTGGCGTGGAATTGTACCTTCGGCCAGCGTTCCTGTGCCAGGCGCAGGTTCACGCCGGTATCGGCGAGATAGGCGTAGTTGCCATCCACGTCTTTGGCCAAGCGGCCCTGGTTGGCTTTGACGAACTCATTGAGATGCGCGGCGTCCGGGCAAGTCACCCAGCGTGCAGTGTGTATGCCGGCGCGCTCGAACACCGCATCGACGCCGTATTCGGATTTTAAACGGTGCTCGACCACTTCGAATTGCAATTGCCCCACCGCGCCGATCAGCGGGTTGCTGTCCACCAGCGGCTCGAAAACTTGCACCGCACCTTCTTCCCCCAGTTGGCGCAGACCCTTCTGCAATTGCTTGGCCTTCATCGGGTCGCGCAATCGTGCGCGGCTGAAAAGTTCCGGCGCGAAGTAGGGGATGCCTTTGAAAGTCAGCGCCTCGCCTTCGGTGAGCACATCGCCGATCTGCAGCTGGCCGTGATTGTGGATGCCGATGATGTCGCCGGCGTAGGCCTCGTCCATCCGGGTGCGCTCGTTGGCCATGAAAGTCACCGCGTTGGCCAGCTTCATTTCCTTGCCGGTGCGTCTATGCTTGACCTTCATGCCCGAGGTGTAGCGGCCGGAACATACGCGCAGGAAAGCGATGCGGTCGCGGTGATTCGGGTCCATGTTGGCCTGGATCTTGAACACGAAACCGGTGAACTGCGGGCTCGGTCGGTTGCACGATGCGCACATCGGTGGCGCGCGGCAAGGGTGAAGGCGCCCAATCCACCAAGGCGCGCAATACTTCACGCACGCCGAAGTTGTTGATACCGGAACCGAAGAACACCGGCGATTGTTGTCCGCCGAGAAATTCGAGCAGATCGAACGACGCACCCGCGCCCATGACCAATTCAGTCTCATCGCGCATGGTCTTCATCTCGTTCGGGCACAACTTTGCCAATTGTTCGATTTGCGCGCCTCGCAATACTTCAACTTCCTGCCCGGCTTTTGCCTCGCCCGGCGAAAAGCGCAGCACTTCATCGTTCAGCAAATGATATACACCCTGAAAACGTTTGCCCATGCCGATCGGCCAGGTCACCGGCGCGCATTTTATTTTCAGCACCGATTCGATCTCGTCCAGCACTTCCAGCGGATCGCGCACTTCGCGGTCCATCTTGTTGATGAAGGTGATGATGGGCGTGTTGCGCAAGCGGCACACTTCGAGTAGCTTGATGGTCTGTTCTTCCACGCCCTTGGCTGCATCAACCACCATCACCGCCGCATCCACTGCGGTCAGCACGCGGTAAGTGTCCTCGGAAAAATCCTGGTGGCCCGGCGTGTCGAGCAGGTTGATCACGCAATCGTCGTAGGTGAACTGCATCACCGAGCTGGCAACCGAAATTCCGCGCTGCTTCTCGATCTCCAGCCAGTCGGAAGTCGCATGGCGGCCGCTTTTGCGCGCCTTCACTGTGCCGGCCATCTGGATCGCGCCGCCGAACAGCAACAGCTTTTCGGTGAGCGTGGTCTTGCCCGCATCGGGGTGGGAAATGATCGCGAAGGTGCGGCGGCGCCCGACCTCACGCGCAATACCGCCTTCGCGCGCGACTTCCCCGGAACCTGCCGGGAGGGTTATGTTCTCTTTGATTGATTGATTCATTTTTTCGGGTAGGCTTAATTACTGCAAAACAAAAAAGGCTTGCCGGTTTTCTTGGCAAGCCATTTCAAAATTCACCAACCAAAAAATCTGGTGGCCCGGGGCGGAATCGAACCACCGACACAAGGATTTTCAATCCTCTGCTCTACCGACTGAGCTACCAGGCCATTGTTGCTGCGTTTCTCCGTCAACCAAGCAAATCAGGCAACTTCGGAAGCCGCGCATTATACCGGCCCCGCGCCAAATAACAAACCCCGCCGAAGCGGGGTTTGTAGAATCACTGCAAAATAAACAGCAATTATTTACATCATGCCTTCCATGCCGCCCATACCACCGCCACCACCCATACCGCCGGCAGCAGGCTTGTCCTCCGGCAATTCGGCCACCATGCAAGCGGTGGTCAGCATCAGACCGGCGATCGAGGCCGCATTTTGCAATGCGACGCGCGTCACTTTGGTCGGGTCAACCACACCCATGGCCAGCATGTCGCCATATTCGCTGGAGGCCGCGTTGTAACCAAAACTGCCCTTGCCTTCCGTCACTTTGTTAACCACCACTGAAGGCTCGTCTCCCGCGTTGGCCACGATGGCGCGCAACGGCGATTCCATTGCGCGCAACACGATGGTGATGCCCGCGTCCTGGTCGTGGTTGTCGCCTTTCAGCTTGGCTACCGCAACCTTGGCGCGCAACAATGCCACGCCGCCGCCGGGAACGATGCCTTCTTCAACGGCAGCGCGAGTCGCGTGCAATGCATCTTCCACACGCGCTTTCTTTTCCTTCATTTCCACTTCTGTTGCGGCACCAACCTTGATTACGGCAACACCGCCAGCCAGTTTAGCTTTGCGTTCTTGCAGTTTTTCCTTGTCGTAGTCGCTGGTGGATTCTTCGGCTTGTTTGTTGATTTGGCCGATACGACCCTTGATTGCATCTTCCTTGCCTGCGCCGTCGATGATGATAGTGTTGTCCTTGCCCACTTCGATGCGCTTGGCCTGGCCCATTTCGGCCAGGGTGGCTTTCTCCAGAGACAGGCCGACTTCTTCCGCGATCACGGTGCCACCGGTCAAAATGGCGATGTCTTCCAGCATGGCTTTGCGACGGTCGCCAAAGCCGGGTGCCTTCACGGCAACAGTCTTAAGAATGCCGCGAATGTTGTTTACTACCAATGTCGCCAGTGCTTCACCATCCACGTCTTCTGCGATGATCAGCAACGGCCGGCCGGCCTTGGCGACCTGTTCCAGTACCGGAAGCAGGTCGCGGATGTTGGAGACTTTTTTGTCGTGCAACAGGATGTAAGGGTTTTCCATCAATGCCAGTTGGCGATCATGGTTGTTGATGAAGTAAGGCGACAGGTAGCCGCGATCGAACTGCATCCCTTCAACGATGTCCAGTTCATCTTCCAGACCGGTGCCGTCTTCGATCGTGATCACGCCTTCCTTGCCGACTTTTTCCATCGCGGCAGCGATCTTCTCGCCGATCACGGTGTCGGAGTTGGCGGATATGCTGCCGACCTGGGCGATTTCCTTGCTTGTAGTGCATGGTTTGGAAAGTTTCTTCAGTTCTGCAACGGCTGCGATGACCGCTTGGTCGATGCCGCGTTTCAGGTCCATCGGGTTCATGCCCGCTGCGACGAACTTCATTCCCTCCTGCACGATGGATTGCGCCAGAACGGTCGCCGTGGTAGTGCCGTCACCCGCCACATCAGATGTCTTGGAAGCGACTTCCTTGACCATTTGTGCGCCCATGTTCTCGAACTTGTCTTTCAACTCGATTTCTTTGGCTACCGATACGCCGTCCTTGGTGATGGTCGGTGCGCCATAAGAGCGATCCAGCACGACATTGCGGCCTTTAGGGCCCAAGGTCACTTTGACTGCATCGGCCAGAATATTCACGCCAGTCACCATTTTGCTGCGTGCGGCGTCATGAAATTTTACGTCTTTAGCTGCCATTTTTTTCTCCTTAATACCTTTATATTGCTTGGGTGTACTTACGCTTCAACCACGCCGATGATGTCATCTTCGCGCATGGTCATATATTCCTGGCCGTCCATCTTGAAGGCTTGACCGGCATATTTGCCGAACAGCACGCGGTCACCGACCTTGACACTCATCGCCTGCAATTTGCCGTCGTCGCCGACTTTGCCTTTGCCCACGGCGATGATTTCGCCTTGATCCGGCTTTTCAGTGGCGGCATCCGGAATCACGATTCCAGAAGCGGTCTTGCGTTCTTCTTCCATACGTTTAACGATCACGCGATCGTTCAAAGGACGAATTTTCATACTGAGGTCTCCTAAAACAAGGGGTTAAAAAATGCGGAGGCGGAGTTTAGCACTCTCTGCCTGCGAGTGCCAATAGTCGGGGCGACCCATGCCGAATTCAAGGGCTGGGCGGAGATTTATTACACTAGAGTCCCTGTATCAGGGGCGGGGCGGGGGGGAAGGGCGATCTTGTTATCGGTGCTGAACTGATAGTCGTGGAAAATATGTTCTGCAGTCAGGATTTGGTAAGTGCCATCTGCATTGCGGTGTGTAGTGTCTTTGAGACGATAAGTGTACTGCCCGCAGGTCCAGCAATCATAGTTGCGCATGTGGGTGCACAGACAAGTCTTGTCCATGACGGAAATTTTCTTGGCATCGGGGTGCAATGCGACTTCGCGGTTGTATGCATCGATGTAAGCACAATGGCCGTTAGCGTCGAGAAGATAGCCGTAAGCTTCACAGTTGGGACGTATGCCAGCGCCGATCGCAGGGCAATTCTTGATCATGCGCATCGGATAGCCGGTCGGTGAAATCATGTTGACCTCGATGTCTTCTTCGTTGGCCTTGAAATATTCCTGCTGGATTTTTTCCGGGATGCCGCATTCCTTGGCAACAGTAAAACGCGTAGCCACTTGAACGGCAACGCAGCCCTTTTCCAGGAAATCGACCGCATCGCTACCTGTAAAGACACCGCCCGCAGCAATCACCGGTATATCCAGCTGTTCGGCCTTTAAATGAGCAACGATTTCCGCCACGATGGTGTGCAGATCATAATCTGCCCAATCCATCCCGAAGCCCAGATGTCCGCCAGCCAGCGGGCCTTCCACCACGATGTAATCGGGCAGGCGATTGAGTTTGGCATTTTTGCGCAGAAACAGCTGCAAGGCGCGCAAAGAGGAGACGATAATGCCCAGCTTGGCATCGCGGAAGCGCGGGTTGTCTTCCATTAATGCGAAAGATCCGAGATGCAGCCCCGCGCTTAATGTGATGCCGTCAATCCCGGCATCCAGTGCCCCGCACAGCCTGACGCGCAATGTCTCGCGCGGCGAATTCATGGTCAATTTTTCCATGCAGTTGACGAAGATCATGCCGTCGCCGCGTTTGGCATCCATCGTCTTGCTGACATGCAAGCGGGTGGATTCGGCCACTTGTTCCAGATCGAATTTCACGATCGATTTGTCGGCTTTCAGGATGTTAAGTTTGTATTGTTTTTGTTTGTCGCTGACGAATTTCGTTTTGTAGTGGCGATCCGTAACGGTAGGCAACATCGCATCGGAAATATGCCCGATCCCACCCAGCCGCGCTGCTTCCAGAGCCAATTCGCGACTGGAAATATCCACGCCCATTCCGCCAATTATAATCGGCACCAGCTCGCGCTTGCCAAAGCGCAGGCGGAAATCATCAACTCGTTTCATTACTACTATCCTCCGACCGTCCCGCATTTAACAAAAGGGACAGAAATAAACTCTGCGCACATTCATTTAAGGAATACAGGATGCCACAAACGGGATGATACGGAAAGCAAAGCCAGATTCATGAAATGGAAATCAGTTGCAAAAATTACTGGCCAAGCAAGTCATGGAGCGCATCAGCGAGATAGGTAAAGGCAAAGCGATAGCCTGCTATTTCCATCTTCTTCGGCAATACTCTTTGTCCTTCCAGCAACAGGCAGGCGCGTTCACCCATACCAGACTTCAAAATCATTGCGGGCAAAGAGAATGGGGCGGGGCGATGCAAGGCCGCCGCCAAAGTCGCCGTGAATTGCGCATTGGTGACCGGCTGTGGAGCGGTCATATTGTATGGTCCGCTGGCATGGGCATCGCTCAACAAGTTGAGCAACATCGCCACATAATCATCAATATGTATCCAGCTCATCCATTGCTTCCCGTCGCCCAGACGCGCGCCCAAGCCCAGTTTGAACGGCAGCAGCATTCGCCCCAGCAGACCGCCGTCGTTGCTTAGTATCAAGCCGGTACGCAGCAGGCACACCCGCACCTCCGACACGGTGGGGCTAAGCCCTTCGGTGCCAGAGGAGGTGCGATGCGGCTGCTCCCGCAATCGGCTGGCTTCGCCATAACCAGCGACTTGGCGAGTGTAGTCGTCTCGCCTAGTCGAATGGCTAGTAGTTTTATCAGTAATGTGTCGCAGCTCCACTCCAACACTTTCCGCACCGAGCGCTGCCTCTTCCCATGCCTTGCATAGTCGGCCAGCAAAATCTTCACCGGCCACAGCCGATTCATCCAGCACGGTGTCGCCGCGATTGCCGTAATAGCCTACCGCCGAGCCGCTCAACAATACGCCTGGCTTGTGCCGTGCCGCGGCGATGCGCTGCACCAGATGTTCTGTCAACGACACACGGCTATCCCACAGGGTTTGCTTGCGCTGTGCCGTCCAGCGTGCATCGACTATCGGCTCACCAGCCAGATTGATGACCGCATCAAAAGTCTGGCCGGCTTGCCAATCGTCAAGCCCGGCCATCGCATGCACACTTGCACCACATTTTGCCGGAACAGAATCCGGATTGCGGCTCAATACCGTCAACTCATGCCCTTCCACCAGCATTGCCTTGCATAGCTGCCGGCCGATCAACCCTGTGCCACCTGTGATGAGAATACGCACATTTCCTCCGCCTGAAATCAGCTTGTATTGCAGGCTATCCAAACTTTGCCATGCGCGCAAGCAGCAAAACCCGCTATGATTCTGCTCATGCCGAATAACCCGCAAAACAACAATCTCCTTGTCCGCAGCATGGCTGCCGTATGGCATCCTTGTTCACAGATGAAGCACTATGAGAATTTTCCGCCGCTGCCGGTTGCTCGCGGATCGGGCGCGTGGTTGTATGATTTTAGCGGCAAGCGTTATCTGGATGCGGTAAGTTCCTGGTGGGTAAACCTGTTCGGGCATTGTAATCCGCGCATCAACGCCGCGATAACCGACCAGCTCGGGAAGCTGGAACATGTGATGCTGGCAGGATTTACCCACGAGCCGGTGGTGCAGCTTTCGGAACGTTTGCGCGAACTCGCACCGAAAGGGTTGGGCCATTGCTTTTATGCTTCGGATGGCGCATCGGCGACCGAAATCGCATTGAAGATGAGTGCGCATTTCTGGCGCAACAGTGGTAAACGGGACAAGACGAAATTCATCAGCCTGGAAAACAGTTACCACGGCGAAACCCTGGGCGCGTTGTCGGTGACAGACGTGGCGCTGTTCCGTGATGCATACGGTGCGCTGATCCGGCAGCAGGCCACTGTTCCCAGTCCGGACTGGCGCAAAGCCGCTGCTGGAGAAAGCGCCGAGGTTTATGCATTACGTTGTGCGGATGCGCTGGAGCAACATTTGCAGCGGCATCATGCGCAACTGTCTGCTTTCATCGTCGAGCCGCTGGTACAGGGCGCGGCAGGCATGGTGATGTATCACCCGATTTATTTGCAGCGCGCGCGGCAGCTTTGTACTGAATATGACGTGCATTTGATTGCGGACGAGATCGCCGTCGGCATGGGCCGAACCGGCACGATGTTTGCCTGCGAGCAAGCCCCAGCCACCCTCTCCCCCAACCGGCTTCGCTCCCCTCGCTACGCTCTCCCTGCAAGCGGGAGAGGGGAGCATGACAGTGCAGGTGAGGGAATAAAGAAGGGAATTACTCCGGACTTTTTATGTCTATCGAAAGGCATTACCGGCGGTTATCTGCCACTGTCAGTGGTGATGACGCGTGACGAGATCTACCAGGCATTTTATGGCGATGATATGGCAAGCGGCTTTTTGCATTCACACTCCTATACCGGCAATCCGCTGGCTTGCCGGGCGGCACTGGCTACGCTGGATATTTTTGCGCAGGATAATGTGCTCGCGATGAACCGCAACAAGGCGGCGTATCTGAACGAAATGGCAACGCCATTGCGCGAACATAGCGCTGTATGCAGCTGGCGCAACACCGGAATGATCTGGGCATTCGAGGTGCAGAGCCCACATGCTGATTTTGCCCAACGCTGTTTCGCGCTCGCGCTGGAACATGAATTGTTGTTACGCCCCATAGGTAGCACGATTTATTTCATGCCGTCGTATATAATTAACGAATCAGAGATGGATTTGCTGGTAAGTCGTACCTTGCGCATCCTCAATCAACTGAGTTAAACGATTTGAGAATTTTTTTCATCAAACTGCTTTTTTTCTGCCTGATCACAACTCGGGCGGTTGCCGTTGCTTTGCCGGAGCCAGTCAGCGAGGCGCTAAAACACGCGCATATTCCTCTGTCCAGCGTTAGCATCCTGGTGCAGGAGGCGCACGAGCCTGCGCCCCTCATCAGTCTGAATGCTGAACGGGCGATGAACCCGGCTTCTACAATGAAGTTGCTCACCACCTTTGCTGCACTCGAAACGCTGGGCCCTGCGTATCGCTGGAAGACCGAGGCTTATCTCAACGGCAAGCTGGAAAATGGCGTGTTGCAAGGCGATCTGGTGTTCAAGGGGTATGGCGATCCGAAGCTGACCGTCGAACAGTTCTGGATGTGGTTGCGCGAGTTGCGCCAGCGCGGGCTGCGCGAGATACGCGGCGACATCGTGCTGGATCACAGTTTTTTTGAAGATGTCAGCCAGGATCCCGCGGAGTTCGACAATGATCCGACCCGCGCTTACAACGTCGGCACCAGCGCATTGCTGCTCAACTTCAATGCGCTCCATTTGCATCTGATCCCGAATGACCGCACAACTATTGCGCTGCTGGAACCCGGGTTGGCTGGATACACACTGCTCAATCGCATCACCACTTCGACCAAATTGCGTTGTGGCGGCGAGGACGCCTACAAGGCGCATTTGGACGGACACAGCATCGTGCTGGAAGGAAGCATTCCTGCCTCTTGCGGCGAGGCGGATGATTACTTTTCGCTATTGCCGCAAGACGAATACTTCTTCGCGGTGTTCAGCGCGTTGTGGCAAGAGCTGGGCGGCACGCTGCAAGGCAAGCTGCGTGAGGGGAATGCTCCTGTTGATCAGATTCCGTTTGCCAAATATATCTCGCCGCCGCTGTCGGAAGTGATACGCGACATCAACAAATTCAGCAACAACACCATGGCGCGGCAACTTTTCCTGACGCTGGGAACGGCATTACCGGCAAGGGATGCGAATTCCCCGCAGGGTGCGGGCGAACCGCCGCTCAATGACGGCAAGGGCAAGCCTGATAATTTTTCAAACTCGCAAGAGTTTAGTGGATCCACTTTACTTGCCGGGCAAGAAGGTGGGGATACGGTGGATTTGGAATTGCCAGCTTCGCTACCCATGCCCGGATCGCAACAAGGGCGAGCATCTGTTGGCGGCATCAATTCCGCCCAACCGGAGGCTGGAAGTGGATTGCCCTCGGGTGCCCTCGTTAGCGGAGCGCGCAGCGACTCTACTATAGTAAATATGCCCCCTGCCAACATTGCGCGCAGCACTGCGGCGATGCAGCAATGGTTAAAGACACAACAACTGCAATTTCCCGAACTGGTGCTGGAAAACGGCGCGGGTCTGTCACGCAAGGAGCGCATCAGTGCTCTGCATCTTTCCGAGTTGTTGCAACGCGCCATGAACAGCCCGTTCTATGCCGAACTGGAAGCTTCGCTACCGATATTGGGCATGGACGGCACGGTAAAGAAACGTTTCAAGGATAACGAAATCGCGGGATATGCGCACCTCAAAACCGGCTCGCTCGAGGGTGTGAAATCCATCGCCGGATATGTGCAATCGCATAGCGGAAAGCAGTGGATCGTGGTGTTCATCGTCAATCACCCCAACGCTGCCCTGGCTCAACCCGCGCAAGACGCGCTGATCGAGTGGCTGCAAAAGGGCTCATAACTGCAGTTTTATCACACCCGTCACAATATTTATTGATTCATCCCATCCCGTTGATCAGGATGTTCTCGGCGGATTGTTACATGCAATAAGTATCACCATTTACCTCAAGGGAATTCCATGTTATGAAAAGAATTGCTATTGCTGCATTGCTGACTATTTTTGTTGCTGCGCCTGTGTTAGCTGCGGACGATAAAAGCAGTAATAAAAGCAGTATCGGAATAAATTATGGCCTGGATCACAATGGGGTAATAGCTATTCAGGGGGAATTCAACATTTCCAATATGGTCAACAAGGCACCTGTTTCAATCCAGGTGTTTTGGAAGAATTATTCACAATCCTATTTTGTTCCTGGAACAGGGTCTTATAAATACAGTTACATCGGCCTCGGCGCGGCGGCGATCTATGACTTTAGTTCCATAGTTAAACTGGATAAAAAAATCAAGCCATATGCAGGTCTCGGTTGGATTACTCTAAGCGCAGGTTTGACCGGGACGATCCCAGCCTCCCCTATGGTTCCCGATTCAGGCGGGTTATATATCATCGGCGGAGTCCGATATGTTGTGACGCCGATATTTTCAGCTGATCTGAGCTATAACAACTATGGCGGATTGACCATCGGGGCAATCATGAATTTTTGATTGACGTCTCTAATTATGGGCATCAGCAAACATTGCCCTCTCTGGTCGCATAATCAGCAAGCCGTGGTTCACATTGCCGTGTTCTGTAGAATGATTGCCGCGGCTTGCGGTATTCGCCAGATGTTGATTAACCAAGGGAATGAGCCATGAAGAAAATCGTCATCGCAGGGCTGCTGTATTCTTTTGCTGCCGGGGCGGCTTACGCATCTCCAGCGTCTGGGGACGCTACAGAGAGTGTCGGAATCAATTGGGGCACGTATGGGGTATTGGGCATACAGGGGGAATTCAACATATCATCGATGACCAATAATGCGCCTGTCTCGCTGCAAGCGTTTTTGAAGAATTATATACAGAATATAGGTCCCGGTAATTCATGGGATACGACAGGTATCGGTGCTGCAGCGATATATGATTTTAATACTGTGGCCAAACTGGACAAAAAAATCCATCCTTATGGGGGCATAGGCCTGATGACTGTACATCATAGTTGGAACGGTACAGGTCCCGAACGGTTATACACCGGAGTAGCCGGTGGATTGTATCTTACCGGAGGGGTCAGATATGACTTGAATTCCAAAGTGGCAGCTGACCTGAACTATAACGTTTTTGGCGGCTTGACCGCAGGGATAATTTTCAGTTTTTGATCGGGTATGCGACGGCTCCATACGAAACCCGGCATTGAGTTATAGCGGCATTGAAATCAAAGCGGCCTTTTGCGATAGTGATCTCGGCGTTGACTAACTCGGAGGAGGTGGTTAGTGTGTGTCACTTGCTTGCGAAATGCCCGCAATGCTAAATATTTATCATAAAGATAAAAGGAGTAAATCATGAAGAAATTTGCGATTGTTGCTTTACTGACTGCTTTCATTGCCACCCCCGCGCTGGCTGATAACACGGGCACATTTTATCTCGCCGCTGATTTTGGTGTGGCGAAGTGCTGCAACCTGCCAAATTACAGCGGCTGGCCGGATTGGTCCAATCCTAGTGTTTTCCGCATCGCGGGCGGCTACCATTTGAGCCCGGTATTGGCTGTTGAACTGGGTTATTCCACGTTCGGTGATTCCAATGGTACGGCCCCATCGCCATATCCGCCACATCCACTGACTCCTGCCACTCTCTCCCTCTATTCATTCCAGGTTGCGGCCGTGGCCAGCCTGCCGCTCACTCGGCAGTTCGACCTGATCGGCAAACTGGGGCTGGCCAGCAACTCCGAGCAATATTCGGACGCAACTGGAGGATATGGTAATTATTCGCAAAGCGACTTGCTGTTCGGTTTAGGCGCGGAATTTCACGTCAACCCACAGGTCAGCCTACGTGCGCTATATGACAGCTATGGAAAGTTCGATAATTTTGACCCACCTGTGAAAATGACTTCCTTCTCGCTGGGCATGGTTTACAATTTTTACTAAGGTTGCGGCTCCGCCGCATCGATCAAGCCGGGTTCGCCCGGCTTTTTCATTTGCAACACGGAAGCAGAAGCAGATTGAAATGAATAAATAACCCGGAAATATTATCGTGAAGAAAATGACTGCGGTGCCGATTGCGATCACGATGTTGGCTATGGCAACGATGGTACGCGCAGAATCCCTAATCCTGACAACTCAAACGGGCAACGACATTGGCCTGTCTCTTTCCGCTTACCAGTACCATGAACCGGGGATCATGTCGTTGCAGGGCGCAAAAATGGGGCTGGATCTGCGTACCACCAAGGCGTTGCAAAATGACCAGTTCATACGCGGCGAATTGCGCTATGCCTTTGGCGCGGTTGACTACAACAGCAATGGAACAGGCAGTGCCAACGGGGAACCGGATTGGTATATCGAAGCCATGGGTCTGTTTGGTAAGGACTGGTCGATCAACGAAGCGGTGCTTGCGGCTTACACCGGAGTCGGCTACCGCTACCTGTCCAACGACGGGCGCGGCATTACCAGCACCGGTTATGCGGGATATAGACGCGAAAGCAACTATTTCTATTTGCCCGTCGGCATCATCCATCGCATGGAACTCAATGATCGGGCAAGACTGGAGAGCACGCTGGAATATGACCAGCTGCTGGAAGGCAAACAAATTTCCAGCTTGTCTGATGTAGGAGCGGGGTACAGTGACGCGACCAACAACCAGAGCAGCGGGTACGGTCTGAAGCTAAGCATCATGTACGAGGGAAGCAAATGGGCGATCGGCCCCTATGTGTACTACTGGAATATCGGCGAATCTGACGTTGTCCCTGAAATCCGGAATGGCATCCCGACCGGGTATGGCCTCGTGGAGCCGAAAAACGACACCGTCGAATTCGGCCTGAAGGCCAGCCAGCGATTCTGATCCGGCCCGATCTGTAAACTCTCACGACGCCGATGGATGAGTTTTTTTACAACCCCAACTTGCTCCACATCTCATCTACCTTCGCCTTAACAGCCCCATCCATCACGATGGGCGTACCCCATTCGCGTTGTGTCTCGCCCGTCCATTTGTTGGTCGCATCCAAGCCCATTTTGCCGCCCAATCCGGACACCGGGCTGGCGAAGTCTAGGTAGTCTATCGGCGTGTTGTCCACCAGCAGCGTGTCGCGCACCGGGTCGACGCGCGTGGTGACCGCCCAGATCACTTCCTGCCAGTTGCGGATATCGATGTCGTCATCCACCACGATGATGAACTTGGTGTACATGAACTGGCGCAGGTAAGACCAGATGCCGAACATCACGCGCTTGGCGTGCCCGGCATACTGCTTTTTGATGCTCACCACCGCCATGCGATACGAGCAGCCTTCCGGCGGCAGATAGAAATCCACGATCTCGGGAAACTGTTTTTGCAGCAGCGGCACGAACACTTCGTTCAATGCCACGCCCAGCATCGACGGTTCATCGGGCGGCTTGCCGGTGTAGGTGGAGTGGTAGATAGCATCGCGGCGCAACGTGATGCGTTCTATCGTGAACACCGGGAATTTATCCTGCTCGTTGTAGTAGCCGGTGTGGTCGCCATACGGCCCTTCCAGCGCCATTTCATCGGGATGGATCACGCCTTCCAGCACAATCTCGGCGGAGGCAGGCACTTGCAGATCACTGCCCAGACATTTGACCAACTCGGTCTTGCTGCCGCGCAACAACCCGGCAAATTGATATTCGGAAAGGCTGTCCGGCACCGGGGTGACCGCGCCGAGGATCGTCGCCGGATCGGCCCCGATCACCACTGCAACCGGGAACGACTCGCCGGGGTGTGACTTGCGCCAGTCCTGAAAATCCAGCGCGCCGCCGCGCTGCGCCAGCCAGCGCATGATGACCTTGTTCGGGGCGATCACCTGCTGGCGGTAGATGCCGAGATTCTGGCGCGGCTTGTTCGGCCCGCGCGTGACCACCAGTCCCCAGGTGATCAGCGGTGCAACATCACCCGGCCAGCAGGTCTGGATCGGCAGCTTGGCCAGATCCACTTCCGCGCCTTCCCACACCACATCCTGGCAAGGCGCGCTGGACAAGACCTTGGGCGACATGTTCAGCACCTGCTTCAACACCGGCCACTTTTCCCAGGCATCCTTCAGTCCTTTGGGCGGTTCGGGTTCCTTGAGATAGGCGAGCAGCTTGCCCACCTCGCGTAACGCAGCGGTGGATTCACTAAAGGTAGGCAATCCACTGCCCGGCGAGCCGGGCGTGGAGTTGACACCCTCACCCATAGCCAGCGCTACGCGGCGCGGCGTGCCGAACAGATTCGCCAGGACGGGTATTTTGTTTGGGGGCAAATTGATCCCAACCGGATTCTCGAACAGGATCGCCGGACCTTGCGCGCGCAACACGCGGTCGCAGATCTCGGTCATTTCCAGATAAGGCGAAACCGGCGCGGTGACTCGCTTGAGTTCGCCGAGTTTTTCCAGTTGTGCGATGAAGTCGCGCAGGTCGTGATATTTCATTAGGACACCCTCATAAATTTACTTGTCAGGGCGAATCGCGGCGTTGCGTGTTGGTTCTGGCCACTGCTTCGCAGTTTCACATTGGCTGCGCCGATATGAGCCTCCACCGCAACTCCGTTGTCATTCATTCCTCGCCTACCTTTCGCGGTATGTCTCGTCATTCGTTGCGCGGCTCCTTGCGCTGCCCGAGCGACACGGTGGGGCACAGCCCTCCGGTGCGGGAGCATGGAGCAGCAGGCCTGCCCCCGCCCCAAATGCTTCGCATCGCCGTGTCCAGCCTGCCATCCCCAAAAGATAAATTTCTGAGAGTGTCCATGCCCCGCGTTCTCAATAAAACTTGGCTTCGCCTTCGGGCCGCGTTTTGAATCGTTTGTGCAGCCAGAAATACTGTTCCGGTATCTCGCGCACGCGCTGTTCGATGAACTCGTTCATGCGGCGTGTATCGGCGATGTCATCCCCGCTCGGATAATTCTCCCATGCCGGATAAAAGGTGAGCACATAACCTGCCGCACCGGGCAGCAAGCGCGTGATGCACGGCACGACTTTCGCGCCGGTCATCTGTGCGATACGCGGTACCGTGGTCATCGTTGCAGCCGACACACCGAAGAAAGGGATGAACGCGCCGTCCTTGACACCCTGATCCTGATCCGGCAGATAGAAGAACGGCATGCCTGCACGCATGCATTTGAGGATGCCGCGCAGCCCTTGTTGGCGAGAGAATAGATGTTGTTTGCCGAAGCGAGTGCGCATCTTCACCAGCAGTTCAGTCAGGTAGCGGTTCTTCTGGTTCGCATACATGCTAACCGAATCGGCCCGCTGTGCGATCCATTGGCCGCCGGCATCCATGCCGACGAAATGCGGCGTGAGCAGGATGACTGGCTTGCCTTTCAGCGCCTCGAAGTGTTCCACACCCTCGACCCGGATCAGGCTGGAAATGTATTCGGCACTCGACCACCACAGGATGGCGCGCTCGACAAGGCCGCGTGCGAACATCTTGAAGTGATCGCGCAGCAAGCGTGCGCGTTGGGTATCGCTCATGTCAGGGAAGCACAGTTTCAAGTTGATAGTGCCCACATTGCGGCGCTCGGCGGCGAGCAGGTAAAACAGAAAGCCCAGGGTATTGCCGATCCACACCAGCACGCGGAAAGGCAGAAAGTGCATCAGCCACAATATGAACACGCCTGACCGCACTAGCATGTATGTTCCTTTGCTGCAGGCGGCAGCACGCCGTTTGGAATCTTGTAGCGGTTATAACTCCAGAGGTATTGGGCGGGAGAGATCGCGATCACGCGTTCCAGCGCAGCATTGATCTGCAACGGAACGGACTTGGAAAAGTCCAATGGCAGCGGCTCGAAACTCAGGTTGTACCCGGCTCCGCGTGGCAGACGTTCGGCAAAGACCATCAGTACTGTAGCACCGCTGCTCTGAGCCAGACGCCCTATCAAGGTCATCGTGTAAGCGGGGCGAGAAAAAAAATCCACCCATTCGCCTTCGCCCTGGCTGGGCACCTGGTCGGGTAACAAGCCGATCGCTTCACCGCGTTTGAGGGCTTTGTATAGCAAACGTACACCACTCACATCTGCGGTAGCCAATCGTGCCAGCCCGCGTTCACGACCCCTGCGCATGATTTCTTCCAGCCAGCCCTGTTTGGGTGAACGATACAAGCTTGTCAGCGGCAGATACTGCGCGATATACAGGGCGGTAACCTCAAAGCAACCCCAGTGTGGTGTAAGAAAAATAATCCCCTTGCCAAGTGCATGGGCTGCTTCGGCATGTTCCCAGCCTTGGCAGGATTTCACCCTGGCACAGACTTGTTCCAGCGGTCTGCCCCATACCCAGGGCAGCTCGATGATGCTTTTACCCGCTTCGGCAACGGTCTGGTCGAGCAGGGTGGCATAGTGCTTTTCATCCGTGGCCAGATGCGCCTGGCGCAAATTCTCCCGGGTGAGTGCGGCATATTGTCTGGAAGCGGTAAAAATGATGCGACCGAGCAGTGCGCCCAAGCCGTGCAGCCAACGGAGCGGCAAGCATGAAAGCAGGCGAAATATCAATTTGAACAGGAAGGAGGTCATCTACGGTCAGGCGTACAATTTGATACAATGCGCGCCTTTAATTTTTTACTTGATTGAGTGGGTTGTCATGAGCGATTTCCTGTTTACATCCGAATCGGTATCCGAAGGTCATCCGGATAAAGTGGCCGATCAGATTTCTGACGCCATACTGGACGCTATTCTAGCGCAAGACCCGTATGCGCGTGTGGCGGCCGAGACGCTGACCAATACCGGGCTGGTGGTTTTGGCGGGTGAGATCACCACTACCGCGAACGTGGACTACATACACGTGGCGCGCAACACTATCAAGCGCATCGGCTACGACAACACCGAGTACGGCATAGACTACAAGGGTTGCGCGGTGCTGGTGGCTTATGACAAGCAAAGTCCGGACATTGCGCAGGGCGTCGATCGCGCTTCCGACGATTTCCTTAATCAGGGTGCGGGCGACCAGGGGCTGATGTTCGGCTATGCCTGCGATGAGACGCCTACGCTGATGCCGCTGGCGATTTACCTGGCGCACCGCGTGGTGGAGCGCCAGGCGGAATTGCGCCACGACGGACGTTTGCCATGGCTGCGTCCGGACGCCAAATCGCAAGTGACGATCCGTTATCTGGACGGCAAGCCGCATTCCATCGATACCGTGGTACTTTCGACTCAGCATGCGCCGGAGATGACGCCGCCCCAGATTCGCGAAGCCGCGATCGAGGAGATCATCAAACCGATGCTGCCGAAAGAACTGATCAAGGGCAGCATCAATTTTCTGGTCAACCCGACCGGGCGCTTCGTCATCGGCGGCCCGCAGGGAGATTGCGGGCTGACAGGACGCAAGATCATCGTCGATACCTACGGCGGCGCAGCCCCGCACGGGGGAGGTGCGTTTTCCGGCAAGGATCCTTCCAAGGTGGATCGTTCCGCTGCATATGCAGGCCGTTATGTCGCCAAGAATATCGTTGCTGCGGGTTTGGCGACCAAGTGCCTGGTGCAGATATCCTACGCGATTGGTGTGGCCAAGCCGACCAGCGTGATGGTGGACACCTATGGAACCGGCAAGATTTCCAATGAAAAACTGACCGAACTGGTGTTGCGTCACTTCGATCTGCGCCCTAAAGGCATCGTGCAGATGCTCGATCTGCTGCGCCCGATATATGAAAACACTGCCGCATATGGCCACTTCGGCCGCGAAGAGCCGGGATTCACCTGGGAAGCCACGGATCGTGCTCTCGCATTGCGCGAGGATGCGGGAAAGTAGTTTTCACCTTTTGGTTTACACTCTCCGAGGGGTGCTGCAGCGGGGCTGGACACAGTCCTCCGTCAGGCTCGGAGTCAGTGGTTCAACGATGCAACCGCACCCATTCATTAACTTTATGAATGGAGAAAATTATGATCGCCGCCGAAAAACAATTCACTGATTGCAAAGTCGCCGATATGTCCCTGGCCGCATGGGGACGCAAGGAACTTGCCATCGCTGAAATCGAAATGCCCGGCCTGATGGCGATCCGCAAGGAATTCACCGCTTCGCAACCGCTGCGCGGCGCGCGCATCACCGGCTCGCTGCATATGACCATCCAGACCGGCGTGCTGATCGAGACGCTGAAAGCGCTTGGTGCGGAAGTGCGCTGGGCATCCTGCAACATCTACTCGACCCAGGATCACGCTGCCGCCGCGATCGCAGCCACCGGCACCCCGGTGTTCGCCTATAAGGGTGAAACGCTGGCCGAATACTGGGACTACACCCACCGCATTTTTGAATGGGCGGATAGTCCCAAGGGAGAAAAAGTATTATCCAACATGATTCTGGACGACGGAGGCGACGCCACCTTGTTGCTGCATCTGGGGGCGCGTGCAGAAAAAGATGTTACCCTGTTAAACAATCCTGACTCAGAAGAAGAGACCTGTTTGTTCGCGTCGATCAAGGCCAAACTGGCAGCAGATAAAAAATGGTATTCCACCCGTCTTGCCGCGATCAAGGGCGTCACGGAGGAAACCACAACAGGTGTGCATCGCCTGTACCGGATGCATGAGCGCGGCGAACTGAAATTCCCGGCGATCAACGTCAACGACTCCGTCACCAAATCCAAATTCGATAACCTGTACGGTTGCCGTGAATCTCTGGTGGACGCGATCAAGCGCGCGACCGATGTGATGGTGGCCGGCAAGATCGCTGTGGTGGCGGGCTACGGTGACGTGGGTAAAGGCTCTGCCCAGGCGTTGCGCGCGCTGTCCGCGCAGGTATGGGTGACCGAGATTGATCCGATCTGCGCGCTGCAAGCCGCGATGGAAGGCTACCGCGTCGTGACGATGGACTATGCCAGTGAACACGGCGATATTTTTGTCACCGCCACCGGCAATTTCCATGTTATCACCCACGAGCACATGAAGAAGATGAAGAACCAGGCCATCGTGTGCAACATCGGCCACTTCGACAACGAGATCGACGTTGCCTCGCTCAAGCAATACCGGTGGGAGAACATCAAGCCGCAAGTCGACCACGTGATTTTCCCTGCTGCGAACGGTAAGCCAGAAAAGCGCATCCTGCTGTTGGCTGAGGGACGTTTGGTGAATCTGGGTTGCGGTACCGGCCACCCGTCCTATGTGATGTCCTCTTCTTTCGCTAACCAGACGATCGCGCAGATCGAACTATTCACGCGCAACAAGGACTATCCTGTCGGCGTGTACACTTTGCCCAAGCATCTGGACGAGAAGGTCGCCCGTTTGCAACTGACTACACTGAACGCTCAGCTGAGCACTTTGACCGACCAACAGGCCGCTTACATCAGTGTGCCCAAGGAAGGTCCGTACAAGGCCAACCATTACCGTTATTGATTGCAACTGCGCCGGCAGTTAGTCTTGATTCGCCTGCTGAAATGGTCGGGTGGTGCCGATCCGCTTATGGGCCGGCGCTGCGTGCGCAAACTGCCAAAACGGGCAAATTCACAAAAGGAAAACGCAAATGAATCCGCAATTAAAGTTACTGTTGATCTGGATGCTCAATGCCCTCGCATTGCTCGCGGTGGCGAACTTTGTGCCGGGAATCACCGTGGCCAGTTTTACCGACGCGCTGATAGCGGCGTTTTTCCTGGGGCTGGTCAATACTTTGATACGCCCGCTGCTGCTGTTGCTCACCCTGCCGGTCACGGTGCTCACGCTGGGGCTGTTCATCTTTGTCATCAACGGGCTGCTGTTCTGGTTCGTCGGCTCGGAGCTGAAGGGGTTTATAGTGGACAGTTTCTGGCACGGCGTATTGGGGGCGGTGCTTTACAGTATTTTTTCCTGGGCGATGTCCTCGGCTGCCGCACAATTGATGAGGCCACACAACAAATGAGAACGGCATGATGCTCCTATGATCAGGCAACTTTTCAGTTTCGAATTCTTTCCGCCGCAAACTCCGGAAGGCGTGGAGAAACTCGCGGCCACGCGCAAGCAACTGGCACTGCTCAGGCCGGAATTCTTCTCCGTGACGTTCGGTGCGGGCGGCTCGACGCAAGACCGCACGCTGGAAACCATACGGCAGATCAAGGCCGAGGGATACAGCGCCGCGCCGCATTTGTCCTGTGTCGGCTCGACGCGCGAGAACATTCGCATCATGCTGAATGCCTACAAGGATATGGGCATCAGGCGCATCGTGGCGCTGCGCGGAGATCTGCCGTCCGGCATGGGCAGCATAGGCGAGTTCCAGTACGCCAACGAACTGGTGTCGTTCATCCGTGCGCAGACCGGCGAGCACTTTCATATTGAAGTTGCGGCCTATCCGGAGTTTCATCCGCAAGCCAGGTCTGCACAGGAAGACATTCTCAACTTCAAACGAAAAGTCTCTTCAGGAGCGGATTCCGCCATCACACAATATTTCTACAATGCTGACGGCTACTTCCGCTTCGTTGAGGAGTGCCACAAGCTGGATGTCACCGTCCCTATTGTGCCGGGTATCATGCCCATCGTGAAGTTCGCGCAACTGGCGCGTTTTTCCGATGCCTGCGGCGCGGAAATCCCGCGCTGGATGCGCAAGTCACTGGAAAGCTATGGCGATGACAACGAATCGGTGCAGGCCTTCGGCCTTGATGTCGTCACGCAACTGTGCGAACGCTTGTTAAAGGGCGGCGCGCCGGGCCTGCATTTCTACACCTTGAACCATGCCGAACCTAGCTTGGCGATCTGGCAAAGATTGGGTTTGCCGAAATGAACGCACTGCGCGCGCCGGAATTGCTCTTGCCAGCGGGCACGCTGGACAAAATGCGCACCGCTTTCGCCTTCGGCGCGGATGCGGTGTATGCCGGGCAGCCGCGTTATTCCCTGCGCGCGCGCAACAATGAATTTCAGTTGGAACAACTGGATATTGGCATCCGCGAAGCTCATCAGCTCGGCAAGAAATTCTTTGTCGCGAGCAATCTGATGCCCCACAACGCCAAGGTGAAGACCTATATGGCCGACATGGAGCCAATCATCGCGATGCAGCCTGATGCGCTGATCATGGCCGATCCCGGCCTGATCGCTATGGTGCGCGAGCGCTGGCCGGAAATATCGATTCATCTTTCCGTGCAAGCCAACACGGTGAACTATGCGGCGGTGAAATTCTGGAAATCCTTGGGTCTGTCGCGCGTGATCCTGTCGCGCGAACTGTCGCTGGACGAGATCGAAGAGACCCGCCAGCAATGCCCGGATATGGAACTGGAAGTGTTCGTGCACGGCGCGCTGTGCATCGCCTATTCGGGGCGTTGCCTGTTGTCCGGCTACTTCAACCACCGCGATGCGAATCAAGGCACCTGCACCAACTCCTGCCGCTGGGATTACAAGGTCGACAACGCCATTGAAGACGGCACCGGCAATATTCAACCGCTTCTGTCATCCCCGGAGAAAATTGATTTCGACTTCGACAAAGCTTTAAGTGAAAGCGCACTGTCCGATTGCGGCTTGCAACCGCGCCATCCTGCGGCCGATAAAGTGTACGTCATCTCGCGCCAGGATCATCCGGGCGAACTGATGCCGGTGCTGGAAGACGAGCACGGCACCTACATCATGAACTCCAAGGACCTGCGCGCCGTCGAACACGTCGAGCGTTTGGCAAAGATCGGCATCGACTCGCTCAAGGTCGAAGGCCGCACCAAGTCGATCTACTATGTGGCGCGCACCGCGCAGGTGTATCGGCAGGCGATCGACGATGCTGTGGCGGGCAGGCCGTTCAACTATTCGCTGCTGGGCGCGTTGGACGCCTTGGCGAACCGCGGTTATACCGACGGCTTCTACGAACGCCACCACACCCACGAACAGCAGAACTATATGCGCGGCCACTCCGAAAGCACCCGCCAGCAATACGTCGGCGACATCGTCGTGTGCGCCAATGGCATCGCCGTGATCGACGTGAAAAACAAATTCCAGGTCGGCGACAAGCTCGAGATCATCCATCCTTCCGGCAACCGCATCGTCGTATTGAACGAGATACGCAGCCTCGCAGGCGAATCGCTTACCACAGCACCCGGCAGCGGACATCGCGTGCAGATACCGTTGCAGGGTGAGTTGGCGAAGGGTATGGTGGCGCGATTTCTGTAGTTAAGCTAATGAATACCTGTTTCTCGGCCAGCTTAGATATAAGAAAACGAAATATGTCTTCTATCGCTACTCGACTGAGATGTCTATGAATCCGCCTCGTATTTCGACTTTTCCGATGAATAAGCCTTTTGAGAAACAGGAGCCGACAACACCGCTCTCCGAAGTTGCACTCAGGCTAGTGGTCAATTTCTATTCTGAAGCACCTCAAGTTATTGGAACGGCGACGGTACTGGCCGGGAATTTTTTGGTAACGGCAAAACACGTTTTTAATGACATTTTAAGCAAGCACTCTTCCCCTAATGACCAAGCATTCAAGATAGAGGCGCATCTTGTCGCAATCCAGATATTAATAAAATCGGAACCGGAATATGTCGTATGGGAAGTCGTTGGAGGCATCATGTGTCCGGTGTCAGATATCGCTCTTCTACAACTGGCGACTAATCCCGGAAAAAGCCACCCAGATAGCACATATCAGTGGAGGTGCCCTCAGGTCAATCCATTTGCTCCTGAAATTGGCAAGCGAGTTGCCGCATTTGGCTATCGAAAATCATTGGTGCAGATATCCAAAAACGTTGACGGTGGCAACCATATAGACCTGAATGATGAGCCGATGCTCAGTATTGGCATCGTGAAGGAAATTCACGAGATGCAGCGGGATAGTGCCTTGCTTCCATTCCCATGTTATCAAGTGAGCGCGCGATTCGACGGCGGCATGAGCGGCGGTCCAGTGTTTGACGAAACCGGTAGCTTGTGCGGTATTGTCTGTTCAAATGTCGATGGATCACACCTTGATGGCGAACCGGTTTCCTATGTTACTACGCTATGGCCATTGTTCCGACTGATCATCTCCGCTGATCGAGGGGATAGTTATCCGCGAGGCGTTCGCTATCCAGCTATTGAACTTGCGCGCGGAGGCCAAATTTCCGTTCCGGATATTCATCGGCTCAATAAGTGGTTTGCCGAGCGGATTGATCCCAACACACTTAGATTGGACTGAATAATAGAGAAACGCAGTATTCTGGATGGCACGAATTCCGTTATGCTCTATGCGTGCCAATTCTAAAAACAAACAACTATGATCTTCTCCACCCTCTCCCAATCCGACCGCTACGCCGCACTGCATCCGCTGTTCCCGCGCGCATTCGAATACATCCGCAACACCGACCTGCACGTACTTTCACCGGGCCACTATCCCATTTTCGGTGAATATCTGTTCGTCATCGTTGAGCATGTGCCGGGGCGCACACGTAAAATGGCTAAATTAGAGGTTCATCGCCGTTACATCGACATCCAGCTGGTGTTGGAAGGGGTGGACGAGATGGGCTGGAAGCCGCTGGCGGATTGCCGCGAGCCGGTGGGCGATTACAGCGCGGAGAAAGACATCCGGTTTTTCTGTGATGCGCCTGCTGCGTGGATCGCCACGCCGCCCGGCTTATTCTGCATTTTCTTTCCGGAAGATGCGCACGCGCCGCTGGTCAGTACCGGCAGCATCCGCAAGGCGGTCTTCAAGATCGCGCTGAGGTCAGAGTAAGAAGGCGGGCTTTGCTTATCCCGTTCTCACGGGAATAGCCGCAGCCCTCAAGCGCTGTTCGCAGCCTAGAACGACATCCTCACACCTACAAAAGCACCTTCATCCAGCGTGGCGTTAGGTCCATCATTAAGGTTGAACTGGATGTTGCGGTAACCGAGGTAGGCGGCCGCATTTGGGATTACCTCGTACTCCAGGCTTACATCGGTTTCAACATATCGGTTGGCATCGCCAAAGGTGGTGATGTTCGGGGCAAAGTACAATTGTCCGACTATGCCTAGGCGGGAAAGACCGGGCGGCGAATAACGTATCATTCCGCCCAATGCCACGGCTGACTCGTTGCTGCCCTGTGTATGGGCCACCAAGCCTTTTATGCCGACGCCGACAGAAAATCCGGGCGCTTGGCTGCCCACTTCATCTTTCACCATAACACCCAGATCGCCGAGCGTATTGCTTGAATTATTTTCATCGGCATACAGCGCGCCGATATGGAATTCGGTTTTTCCAAGGTTATTGCGGCCCATGGCTGCGCTGTACTGGAATTGGGCGCTGCTATTGCGCAGGTTAAGATCAATGGTGTCCGCCATGGCGGTGGTGCAAAGGGTTAATAGGAAAAGTGCAACAATACGGCGCAGTAACATAACTTCACTCCTTGATAATTTTGGATTTAACGCACGCAAGCATATCACAGACGATTCATATCTCGAAAAGGCCGACCATTCGGGATACAGCTCGCTTTGCGCGGGCATGCGTCAATGATTGGACACATTTCTTTCAGCAGGTTCCCTCAAGCGTTTATCTTGCGTTTACAGGCCAAGATCGAATGCTGTATCGCCTTCCGCAACATTTTCATCAACCCGCATATTCTTGAAATCGAACAGCTTGCCATCCAGAAGATGTGAGGGCGCGACGTTCTGCATCGCGGTGAAGATGGTCTGGCTGCGCCCCGGATACTCGCGTTCCCACGCGGCGAGCATCTCCTTGATGTTCTGGCGCTGCAGGTTTTCCTGGGAACCGCACAGGTTGCAAGGGATGATAGGGAATTCCATGCCGCGCGCATAGCTGGCGATGTCTTTTTCAGAACAATAGGCCAAAGGGCGGATCACGATGTGGTCGCCCTTGTCGGTGACCAGCTTGGGCGGCATCGCCTTGAGTTTGCCGCCGAAGAACATGTTCAGGAACAGCGTCTCTATCATGTCGTCGCGGTGGTGTCCCAGCGCGATCTTGTTCGCGCCCAGTTCACCCGCCACGCGGTAGATGATGCCGCGCCGCAGCCGCGAGCACAGCGAACAGGTGGTCTTGCCTTCGGGGATCTTTTCCTTGACGATGGAATAAGTGTCCTGGGTTTCGATGTGGTATTCCACCCCCAGCTGCTTCAGGTAATTCGGCAACACCTCGGCGGGGAAGCCCGGCTGCTTCTGGTCGAGATTCATCGCGACAATGCGAAAATCGATGGGCGCTCGCTTGCGCAAGGTGAGCAGAATATCCAGCAAAGTGTAGGAGTCCTTGCCGCCGGACAGGCACACCATCACACAGTCGCCTTCCTCTATCATGTTGAAGTTGGCGATCGCCTGTCCCACCATGTGTTCCAATCGTCCTTTGAGGCGATTGAAGTTGGTCGAATGATGTTCAAAGTGTATGGGTTGAGTGATGTCGTTCATGATTTTTAAAGGTTGACGCTGCGGCCGCCATCGACAGAGATGATCTGTCCGGTAATGTAAGGCGCATCCTGAATAAGGAAAGCGACCGTCCTGGCGATGTCGTCGGGTTCGCCTTCCCGCTTGAGCAGGGTATGAGCGACGATCTTGCGTCGCTGCTCCTCGTCCATCCACGCCTCGTTTTCCGGCCATATGATGACGCCGGGTGAGACGCCGTTGACACGCACCTGCGGTGCCATTTCCTGAGCCAGCCCTTTGGTCAGTGCCACCAACCCGGCCTTGGCGACGCTATACAGCAGATGGCCATGCATCGGGCGTTCGGCGTGGATGTCCGCTATGTTCACAATACAGCCATGACGGCGGCGCAATTCTGCCGCTGCCGCTTGTGCCAGGAACAGTGGAGCTTTCAGATTGGTGCCGAGCAAATCGAGCCATTGTTGTTCATTGATATTTGCCAACGGGGTGGCGTAAAAACTTGAAGCATTATTGACCAGCGCGTCCAGTTGCCCGAATTTTTTGACGACCTTGTGCACCAGTTGCGGCAACGCGTGCAGGTCGAGCAGGTCTGCCTGAAACACCGCGGCGCTTTTCGGGCGCAGTTTGTTCAACTCCTTTTGCAGGGCCAGCGCCTCTTGATCTGAGTTGCGGTAATGCACGGCGAGCAATGCCCCCGCCGCGTGCAGGCGGCGGCAAATTGCCGCGCCGACGCGCTTCGCCGCTCCTGTAACGAGCACTACCTTGCCTTGCATCTGACTTTCCTCGCTTTGCATTTAATCAAACTGCTAAAATCGCACCCGCGAATTATACCCGACCATGCCTAGCCAACCCATCGCCACTTTACCCATGCCCAGCGCTGAAGCAGTACAGCACAGCGCGCGCCTGGTTGAATTAATTCGGCGCGACATCGCTGCGCAAGGTGGATGGATTTCGTTTGCGCGCTACATGGAACTGGCACTGTATGCACCCGGGCTGGGCTATTACACGGCGGGCGCGCACAAGCTTGGCGAGGCGGGCGACTTCATCACCGCGCCGGAACTCTCTCCACTGTTCGGGCGCACCGTGGCGCGTCAGGTGGCGGAGATCATGGCTTTCAGCGCGCCGCACATACTGGAGCTGGGCGCGGGCAGCGGCAAACTGGCGGCAGACATGCTGGCCGGATTGGAACAGATCGGCAGCCTGCCGGATAGCTACTCGATCCTTGAGGTAAGTGCCGACTTGCGCGCGCGCCAGAAAATACTCCTGCTCGAACGATTGCCTCATCTGCTGGATCGCGTGCGCTGGCTTGATGAGCTGCCGGAAAAATTCAGCGGCGCGATCGTCGCCAACGAGGTGTTGGACGCATTGCCTGTGCATCTGGTGGATTGGCGGGACAGCGCAATCACCGAACGCGGTGTGGCATGGGGCGAACATGGTTTCGTCTGGCGGGAGCGCCCCATCGGTGACGCTGAGCTGTTGGGCGCCGCCCAAAAAATCAATGTGCCGGATGATTATGTCAGCGAGATATGTCTCGCTGCGCGCGGACTGATCACCAGCCTTGCGCATTTGCTGGAGAATGGCGCGATGCTGTTCATCGATTACGGCTTCGGCGCGCGCGAGTTCTACCACCCTCAGCGCAGCAGAGGCACGCTGATGTGCCACTACCGCCACCATGCGCACGACGATCCGTTCTTCCTGCCCGGCTTGCAGGACATCACTGCGCATGTGAATTTTTCCGGCATCGCCGAATGCGCTGTCGATGCTGGCATGGAGTTGATGGGCTACACTACGCAGGCGTTTTTCCTGATCAACTGTGGCATCCCCGAATTGTTGCAAGACACCTCACCGGAAAACCTGCGCGACTATTTGCCGCTCTCGGCGCAATTGCAGAAACTGACCAGTCCGGCTGAAATGGGGGAGCTGTTCAAAGTGATTGCCATGGGAAGGCAACCTGTCCTGTGCCCGGCGTCAAGATCAGGACAAGAGCCGCGTGGCGGAATCAACGGGATGGCGAGCACGTTGTGCGGATTCACCCATGGTGATTTGATGCGCTTGCTATGAATCAAATGACCCGCGGCAAACCAGAGGGTGCCTGAGGATGGTTGCCGCAGATAAATGCGGTGTCACATCTATCAATAAAAGTAACGCAACTTCAAACTCGATGTCCGGTCAGGCGTGAAATCCACATCCGCGGTCATCTGTATCTTGGTGGTGAAGTTAAATCCAAGTTGAGCATTAACAAAGGTATTTGTACTCGCGAATATTCCACCCGAGGTGCTGCTGTGAATTATTGCCAACGTGCCTTCGAACTTTTTGCCTAGCTGTGCGCGAATTCCCGCGCCAATATCAAAGCCATTCTCGCTTGTGCTGTTGCCGCCTGTCTTGACCGAACCCAGAATGACATCACCCTTGACAATGGCATCGGCATTTTCTTTCAGCGGAGTATGGTATCCCGCACCTATCGTAATTGAATTCACATTGTTATCACCCAGGTAGGTATCGGTTGGCTGGGTGCCGGTCGCATACGAGGCGCCCAGGTAAATATTGCCGGAAATGCTTTTTGAAATAGCTATATTCAATTCCGATAAAATAGGGCTGTAGTTTGTAACGGAATAACCAAGGTCTACCGAACTGTAATTCAACTCGGCCGAAGCGTTTGCTGGAATGAGCGTGCCCGAAAGTGCAATTACGATGAGAATTTTATTCATTATTATTCCCCGAAATAATTTATGTGAAGATCCAATCCAGAAATTCGCATGGCGCACCGGTAGACTCTAGCACATCGCACTGCTTGACATAAACAGCCGGCACTGACATCCGATGCATTATTGCTGTGCGGCAAACTTCAGCCCCGCTGTTTTTCTACTAATTGCTCGATTGCTTTTATGCGCGCCTGTTGCACCGCGACAGCAATCTCGCGGCCTTCAAAATGTTTGGCAATCTCGCCGGTGTCGACTTCGCGTGCAACATTTAACAATTGCAGCAGATAATCCGACTGCGGATAGTCGTCGTGCTCGTGTCCGGTGCGTCCGCGCGCATCGGAAGAGCAAGCCTGCAACAGCAGGTTGAAGCGCTCCGGCCTGCGCCACGCGTCCGCCGATTGAAACAGCTTGATGATGGTTTCGGCGCGCAATTCCTTGGCGCGATGCACGTCGCCGTGGTAGCGCGCTGCAAGCAAACCGAGGTCACGGCTTTCGCCCGGAACTCGCAGCCGCCCGCACAGCGAACGCAGCAAACCCACGCTGCGCAATTCGTGCCCGATGTGGCGCGGCAGGATGTCTTTGGGTGTATTGCCCTTGCCCAGATCGTGGGTGAGTGCGGCGAAGCGCACTTCCAGCGGATAGTTGTGATTGGCGGCATCGTCCACCACGAGCATGGTGTGTATCCCGCAATCGATCTCGGGATGATATTTTTCAGGTTGAGGAACGCCGAACAACGCATCCACTTCGGGGATGATTTTCGCCAGCGCGCCGCAATTGCGCAGTGTCTCGAAAAAACGCGACGGCTTTTTTTCCATCAAGCCGCGAGACAGTTCCTGCCAGACGCGTTCCGCAACCAATGCATCCACTTCGCCGCTGGTCACCATGTCGCGCATCAGTGCCAGAGTCTCCGGGGCGATGGTGAAACCGAAGCGTGCCGCAAAACGTGCCGCGCGCAAAATGCGCACAGGGTCCTCGCTGAACGCCGCGCTGACATGGCGCAGGATGCCTGCGCGAAGATCGGAGACGCCGTTATGCGGATCGGTCAGATTGCCGTCGGCATCTTCGGCGATGGCGTTGATGGTGAAGTCGCGGCGCAGCAGATCCTGCTCCAGCGTGACATCCGGTGCGGCATATACGGTGAAACCCTGATATCCGCGCGAGGTCTTGCGTTCGGTGCGCGCCAGCGCATACTCCTCATGCGTCTTTGGATGAAGGAACACCGGGAAATCCTTGCCGACCGGTTGAAATCCCTGCGCAATCATGTCTTCCGGCGTGCTCCCCACCACTACCCAGTCGTGATCCTGAACGGTCAATCCGAGCAAGCGGTCGCGCACCGCGCCGCCCACGCAATAGATTTTTGGTTCACGGGACATCGGGAGTTGTTCTCTGGTTATCCGATGTCTTGCCAGGAACGATGCCCAAACGCTGCTTGAGAGAGCGCGGTGGATCACCGAATTGATCCGCGTAATATACGGTATTGCTCATCACTTTCTTTACGTAATCGCGTGTTTCTTCGTATGGGATGGTTTCCGTATAGATCGCGCCTTCCATCGGGTGATCTCCGCGCCACTGAAGCGCCCGCAACGGTCCGGCATTGTATGCCGCCGATGCCAGAACCGGGCTGTTTTCAGACTGCGACAGTATCGCTTTCATATAATAGGTACCGAGGCGCAGATTGGTATCGAGTTGATGGATCAGCGCTTTGCGATAGCTTTTCAAACCCAGTTTATTGGCCGCCCAACGCGCCGTGCTTGGCATGATCTGCATCAGTCCTGCCGCGCCCGCATCGGACTTCGCGCTGGTCGTAAAGCGGCTTTCCTGACGCATCAAACCATATACCCAGGCCTCGTCCAGGCCATGTTCGCGGATATGCACCTGCAGGTTGGCACGGTAGGGAGCGAGGTAGCGCAGGCTGAGATCGTGCTGGCTGACCGTCTTTTCCGCGGCACCGATGGCGCGGTCATACATCTTGTTGCGTAGAGCGATTTCTGCCGCAGTGAGCAACTCCCTGTCATTAAAATTACGCAGTACCCAACGCCATTCATCGAGCGCCTCACTGCGTAATCCTACCCGATACAACGCCACAGTCCGCTGAACACCGGGCAATGCCGATACTGCCTGGATGGCCTGCTGGTCGGGTTTGTATATTGGCATTGCCTCGCTTAATACCGGCAAGTCAGCCAGTTCGGCACTTGCGAGCTGGCCATAGAAATTAAAATCACCGCTCAACGAAGCAAATATCGCTCTGGCCTCGACGGGCTTGCCGAGTGCCTGCAGCGCGCGCGCCTTCCAGTATTGCCAGGCACCATCGTGTTGCTGTTGATCGCTCATCTCATTCACGCTGGCCAGCACCTCGGGCCAGCCCTGCGCGCGCAATGCCGCGCGCACCCGCCATGCCGATTGATGATCGTCTAGCGGCGTGTCAGCCGCGGCCTTGTACCAAAGTAGCGCCCGGGGATCCAGATTTCGCGCCGCCTGATATGCCAGCCGGCCATAAAAATAATGCTGTTCGTTCAGGGGAAAATATTCTGCGATCTTTGCCCAGCGGGTGGCGGCCATGTCGGGGGATTGTTTTGCCAACCGTTCCAAGGCAAACAGCGCCACCATGCGCTGGCTCTTGCCCGCTAATTTCGAATACCATCCCATGGGCGGAACTGCGTCGGAATCACCGATATCCACACAGGGAGGCTCGCACGCCGGATCAATGATTCTTGACGGGCGGGTGTCTGTCAAAGGCGTTAACCCGTCATTAACTGAGGCGGGTACCGGATTGCCTGCTTTGTTGAAGCCAAGCCGCGACACAAGATTTCCCCACCCAAACCAATTCGTTGACGGAGATGGTGCGGCCGCACTTGGAGAGGGTATGAGACTCTCCAGGATTACCCCGGGAGCGGGCTGCTGATCGTAGCCCGAAGCCTGTGCTGCGATGGCCGTAGTTATGCTGGATTGCGAAGCCGCCATTTCCGGACTATTCGAAGATTTGGAATCGTTCGGGGTCAGTTTTTTCAGGTAACGCTCCGGATCAGCGGCGGCATTTTTCAACATGGCAGGTAAGTCCGAGTATTCGCCATCCAGACGTTTGGCCAGCTGGATGGCAAATGACACATTATTTGCTTCCAGAGACAGGCGCAGGCGCTGACCGATATCGTGTTCCGTGATGATGCCGGCTGACAGGGCCGCATCAAACAGTGTACCGCAACTATCCGGTTGTGCATCGCCGATGAACCACAATTTGCGCGCTTTGCGAAGGGCGGTCAGTTCCTGGGTGCGGCGGCGTGATTGCAGGGCATAGCATGTAAGGTCGGTATCTTCATTGAGCAGGTGAGGATATTCGGCATCAAACGAGTCCCATTGCTGCCTTTTGCCGAGCAGTTTTAGCCACTCGACGCGCAACAGATCGATCAGCGGTGTATCTTCCGGCCGGGAAAGAAAGCTGTTCACTGTCTCCGGTTTGGCCTTTATAAGACCCATGCGCAACTGGTAATAACTGGCGTATATCTCCAGAGGCGTGTTTTTCAAACGTCGTGCATAGCGTCCCAGCTTGGCCGCATTGCCGGCGAGATAGGCATCGTGCGCTGCAAGAAAATCCGTATCACCAGCAAGGAGTCCACCGGTGTACTCCCCGCCGTCTTGCGGCGATACTCCCGTAGCCTGACCAGCAAATACAGGAGGGGCGACCAACAACAAAAAGTAAAGTATGAATCTCATCAAAAACCATTAACGAAAAAATCGCGCTGAGCATAGCACATTGCATATGTGACAGCCGTTCCGGGCCGAAGTGTCACTGGCTGTTTTAAGCCATAAACAAAAACCCTCACCAGCTGCCCGATGAGGGTTTTTGATTACGCAACCGATTTCGTTACCTACGGAAGGGATGTTGCTACCCTCCTACACCCAATCCTTCGGCACCAAAAATTCTTCATACAGTTCCGCTTCAGCCGAGCCTTTTTCGGGATGCCAGTCATAGCGCCATTTCACCAGCGGCGGCATTGACAACAGGATGGACTCGGTGCGGCCGTTGGTTTGCAGACCGAAGATGGTGCCGCGATCGATCACCAGATTGAATTCGACGTATCGTCCGCGCCGGTACAGTTGGAAATCGCGTTCGCGTTCGCCGTAGGGCGTGTCTTTGCGGCGTTCCAGGATCGGCACATAGGCGGACAGGAAGTGGTCGCCCACGCTTTGCTGGACGGCAAATGCGGTGTCGAAATCCGGCACGCTCAGGTCGTCGAAGAAGATGCCGCCCACGCCGCGCGGCTCGTTGCGATGCTTGATATGGAAATATTCATCGCACCATTTTTTATACTTGGGATGCAGGTCCGCGCCAAACAGGGCGAGCGAATTCTTGCAGGCCTGATGAAAATGCACCGCATCTTCCGCGAAACCGTAATAAGGCGTCAGGTCCATGCCGCCGCCGAACCAGAATACCGGGGCGGTACCCTCTTTCATCGCGACGAACATACGCACATTCATATGTACTGTGGGCGCATAAGGGTTGCGCGGATGAAACACCAGCGACACACCCATAGCCTCCCAGCGGCGGCCCGCCAGTTCCGGGCGATGCGCAGTCGCGGAAGGCGGCATTTTGTCGCCCATGACATGCGAAAATGCCACGCCGCCGCGTTCCAGCACGTTGCCTTCCTCAAGGATACAGCTTCTGCCACCGCCGCCTTCCGGTCTGTCCCAGCTGTCGCGGCGGAATTTCTTGCCGTCCACCTGCTCCAGCCTCGTGACGATAAGGTCTTGCAGTTCAATCAGATATTCTCTTACGGCTGCGGAATTGAAACCACTCATGCTTTTTTCCCCTGTTTATGGAGTGCAGCCTGCGTGTGTTGTTGAGGCTGTGTCAACTTTGCACTCAATTTATTGAGTAGCAAATCGCCTGACTTTGTTATTAGCCCCTTACAACCACGGCGTACCCCTCGCGGGTGTATACGTCGCTGCATCCTTATCTTAAAAGCGCGGTCGAGACCGCGTACTCCAAATTAAAAGCGCAGCCGAGACTGCGCGCTCCAAGTCAGCGGACGATTTTACCATCAGCCCACATGATGATGGTTGAAGGCTTCTTGCGGTTACCAATACGCCCCGGCAACACCCACACCTTGCGCCCGAACAGACGCAGGCATTGCGTATAAGTCCTGGCGGGACGCTGCCCGCTGCGATTGGCGCTGGTGGAAACCAGCGCGCTGTCAACACCCCGGCAGAGTTGTGCGGCTTGCTGGTGTGCAGTCAATCGTATAGCCAGGGTATCGTGGCCGCCACGCAACCAGCGCGGCGCGGAATGAACGGCAGGCATCAGATAAGTGATCGCCTGAGCCCCTGCTGTTTTGAGTTGCTGTTGTTGGTCCGGCGTGACCGGTTGCAGATAACGCGCCACTTGCCGGTAACTCGCCGCGATGAGTATCAACCCCTTGTGCTGCGGGCGCCGCTTGAGTTTGAGCAAGCGTTGCACCGCGCTGTGATTGTCCGGGTCGCAGCCCAGGCCATAGCAGGATTCGGTGGGATAGGCGATCAACCCGCCGCGTCTGAGGTGTGCGGCGATGCGATGAATGGGGATGGCAGAACGATGCAAACGCACTTCTCCGAATTAACTTCCCTCTCCCCCAGCCCCTCTCCCGCTTGCGGGAGAGGGATTGAGGATTATTTTCTTGTGGCGATGGCGCGATAGCCTATATCGCGGCGCATCTGGCAGCCGTCGAAGTGGATGCCATCGGCGATCTCATAGGCGCGCTTCTGCGCCACCTTCACCATCGTGCCCAGCGCGGTGACGCACAGCACACGCCCGCCATTGGTGACCACTTGCCCGTCCTGCATCGCGGTGCCGGCATGGAATACGTGCGCGTCTTCCAGTTTTTTCGGCAAGCCGGTGACGACATCGCCCTTGCGTGGCGCATCGGGATAATTGGCGGCGGCCATCACTACGCCGAGCGCGGTGCGTCGATCCCATTCTGCTTCGATTTTATCCAGCGTGCCGTTGATAGCGTGTTCGATGATCACCGCGAAATCGCTCTTCAGGCGCAGCATGATGGGCTGGGTTTCCGGGTCGCCCATGCGGCAGTTGAATTCCAGCACCTTGGCATTGCCCTGCGCATCTATCATCAGCCCGGCATACAGGAAACCGGTGTAGGTGATACCTTCCTGTTCCATGCCGCGCACGACCGGCTGAATCACCTCGCGCAGCACGCGCGCATGAAGTTGGGGCGTGACTACCGGCGCGGGAGAATACGCGCCCATGCCGCCAGTATTGGGGCCGTTGTCGCCATCCAGTAAGCGTTTGTGATCCTGGCTGGTCGCCATCGCCAGTACATTCTTGCCGTCCACCATGACGATAAAGCTGGCTTCTTCGCCTGTCAAAAATTCCTCAATCACCACGCGCGCTCCGGCTCTTCGATCATGCTCAGGACAGGCATCTCCCAACCTGTTACCGGTCAGCATCATGTCTATCGCAGCGAACGCTTCGTCCTTGCTCATCGCCACCACCACGCCCTTGCCCGCCGCCAAACCGTCGGCCTTGATCACGATGGGTGCGCCGTGTTTCTCGACATAGGCGCGTGCTGCTTTGATGTCGCTGAAAGTCTCGAAGAACGCGGTGGGGATGTTGTGGCGAACCATGAAACGCTTGGCGAAATCCTTGGAGGATTCCAATTGAGCTGCCGCTTTGGTCGGGCCGAATATCTTCAACCCTGCGGCACGGAATGCATCCACGATACCCGCAGCCAGCGGCGCTTCCGGGCCGACTACGGTGAGATAGATATCTTCATGTTGCGCGAATGCTATCAGGTCCGGGATGGCGGTGGTGTCGACATTCTCCACGCCGTCTTCCAGCGCCGTGCCCGCATTGCCCGGAGCGACATACACCTTCTGCACCTTGGCGCCTTGCGCCAGGCGCCAGGCCAGCGCGTGCTCGCGTCCGCCGGAACCGATGACTAAAATTTTCATACTGCCTCAAACCCCTCGTAGGGTGGATAAAGCGCAACGCGCGTATCCACCAATTTTGACGGTGGATACGGCCTGCGGCCTTTATCCACCCTGCATTAAATTACTTGTAAGCCGCCTTGGCCTCGTTTAGTCTGGCTTGATAGTAAGTTTCAATATTAATCGGGATGCCTTGATGCATTGCTCCCGTTTGTAACTCACCAATTATTTTCTCAAAATAATACAGAACTGATTTATATGCCCAATCCATTTCAGGGATCTGCATTGTTTCATCTGAATCAAGGTGCGCAATAAATGTGTCTCTGTATCTGCGCACGGCATTTCAGTAATCATCAAGCCCTTTGCTATCAGTTTTAAGGCAACTTAGAAGCCCGCTTTTGAATTCTTTTTTATTCGCGACAATATTTTTCCAATGATGGGGTTCTTGGTGTTCGCCAAATAACTTGCACCACTCCAATACGCAAATATCTATGAAGTTACTATTAACGGTTTTGTTAAATTCAGATGCCGGAATACTAAAGTGATTACCGTTCCAACCCGCTCTGTAATAAGCAAGGTTTCTCATGAAGTGGCAGCACAATAAAGCAACCCTTCTTAGACGCTTTTGCCTATCCATTTTTCGCGTGGGCGCACCGTGCCTTTATAACATCAATGGCGGAAATGCCGGAAGCCGGTAAACACCATCGCAATCCCATGTTCATTCGCCGCCGCGATCACTTCTTCGTCGCGCATCGAGCCGCCGGGCTGGATCACGGCTTTCGCGCCGGCTGCGGCCAGCACGTCAATGCCATCGCGGAACGGGAAGAAGGCATCCGATGCCACGACAGAACCCTCCAGGCTCAGGCCCGCATTCTGTGCCTTGATGCTGGCGATGCGCGTGCTGTCTACGCGGCTCATCTGCCCCGCGCCCACGCCCAGCGTCTGGCCGTTCTTGCAAAAAACAATTGCATTGGATTTCACATACTTCGCCACGCGCCAGGCGAACAGCAGGTCTTGCTGTTGTTCCTTGCTGGGTTGAGCCTTGGTCACAACTTTCAATTGCGATGCTTGCACGTTGAGCGTGTCCGGAGTCTGCACCAGCAGGCCGCCGCTGACGCGCTTGAAATCGTATTTGTTGTGCGCGTAGGACAGCGGCACGGTGAGCACGCGCACGTTCTGTTTCGCCGCAGTGACTTTGAGTGCGGCCTCAGAGGCGGAGGGCGCGATGATGAGTTCGACGAACTGGTTGGCGGTGATCTGCGTCGCGCTATCGGCATCCAGCTCGCGGTTGAAGGCGATGATGCCGCCGAACGCGGAAGTGGTGTCTGTCGCGTAGGCCAGTTTGTAGGCATTCAAAGGTGTGTCGGCGATCGCCACGCCGCACGGGTTGGCGTGCTTGACGATGACGCAGGCCGGTTGATCGAAAGTCTTGGCCAGTTCCCAAGCCGCATCGGCGTCGCCGATGTTGTTGTAGGACAATTCCTTGCCCTGCAACTGGGTGTAGCCGGCGATGCCGCCTGCCACCGGATTGAGGTCGCGGTAGAACGCCGCGTGTTGATGCGGGTTTTCGCCGTAGCGCATGTCCTGCACTTTGGCGAAATTGAAGTTGATCTGTGCCGGGAACGCGCTCCTGGTGCCGTCCGCATCGAGCGCGGTGAGATAGTTGCTTATCGCTGAATCGTAAGCAGCGGTGTGCGAGAACGCCTTCTTCGCCAGATCGAAACGCGTTGCGCCGCTTACCGCGCCGCTGTTGGTCTGCATCTCGGCCAGCACATCGGCGTAGTCTGACGGATCGGTGACTATGGCGACATGCGCGTGGTTCTTGGCCGCCGCGCGCACCATCGTGGGTCCGCCGATGTCGATGTTCTCGATGGCATCTTCCAGCGTGCAGTCGGGTTTGGCGGCGGTGGCGCTGAACGGGTAAAGGTTCACCACCACCAGGTCTATGGTCGGGATGGCATGTTTCTTCAGTGTGGCGACATGTTCAGGCAGATCGCGCCGCGCCAGGATGCCTGCATGGACTTTCGGCTGCAGCGTCTTCACGCGCCCGTCGAGCATCTCGGGGAAGCCGGTGTAATCCGCCACTTCGGTGACCGGGATGCCGTTGTCGGCAAGCAGCTTGGCGGTGCCGCCGGTGGAGAGGATTTTTACGCCTAGCTGGTCCAACCCTTGCGCGAATTCGAGAACGCCGGACTTGTCCGACACGCTGATGAGAGCTTGATTGATTGCTGCCATGATGATTCCAATTAAAAAATCAAAAAACTTTGTCTGCGTGATGAGCAGATATATGCAGATAACCTAACCGATCCAGTCGGCGCGCGGCATGCGGAGGCGGGCGAAAATCGGTGAAATTTGCGGATCGAAAAGATCAGGCGATGCCGTGCTCTTGCATCTTCTTACGCAAGGTGTTGCGATTGATGCCCAGCATTTCCGCCGCGCGCGTCTGATTGCCGCCAACCTGTTCCAGCACCATTTCGAGCAACGGCTTTTCGACGCAGTTGATTACCATGTTGTACATGCCGCAGCAGGGCTCTTCGCCGTCGAGGTCCTTGAAATATTCCTTGATGGCTTTGCGCACATAGCGCGCCATTTCATTCTCGCTGATCAAACTATCGCTCATGCTGCCAGTTCCTCGACGTAATGCAGCCGTGCTCCACGCTGCGATTGTTCCGAAAAAAATTCATCCACTGCCGCCAACTGTTCGGCAGGGTTTTCCAGTTGATTCATTTCATGCCGGAAGTGCGCCGAGCCGCACAACCCCTTGGTGTACCAGGAGATGTGTTTGCGCGCCACGCGCAAACCGGTATGTTCGCCGTAGAAGCCATACAGCTCATGCACATGATCCCGCAGCACGCGATGGATTTCGCCGACTTGCGGCGCGGGCAGATGTTCGCCGGTGTGGAGAAAATGCCCGATCTCGCGGAACAGCCACGGACGGCCTTGCGCGGCGCGGCCTATCATTACCGCATCCGCGCCGGTTCGTTCCAGCACATATTTGACCTTTTCCGGAGTGGTGATGTCGCCGTTGGCGATGATGGGTATGTTCACGCTGGCTTTGACTGCAGCGATAGTGTCGTATTCGGCGTCGCCGGTGTAGGCGCAGGCGCGCGTGCGTCCGTGTATCGCGAGGGCTTGGATGCCGCTGGCTTCGGCGATCCTGGCGATGCGGATCGCATTGCGATTCTGCTTGTCCCAACCCGTGCGTATCTTCAGTGTGACGGGCACATTCACCGCGCCGACCACCGCTTCCAGCAATTGCGCCACCAGCGGTTCATTTTGCAACAGTGCAGAGCCGGCCATTACGTTGCAGATCTTCTTTGCCGGGCAACCCATGTTGATGTCGATGATCTGCGCGCCGTGATCCACGTTGTATCGCGCTGCTTGTGCCAGCATATGAGGATCGGCGCCGACGATCTGTACCGAGATCGGATCGACTTCGCCTTCATGGTTGGCGCGCCGCATGGTCTTTTCCGAACCGTACAGCAGCGAATTGGAAGACACCATCTCGCTCACCGCCATGCCCGCACCCATGCGTTTGCACAGCATGCGGAAAGGGCGGTCCGTCACGCCCGCCATGGGGGCTACGATGAGATTGTTTTTCAGTTGATAGGGGCCGATACGCATGCTGGTTTTTTTTCCGCGAGGGGGGCGATTATAAATGAAACTTGGCGTCATGCTATGATTCTGTGCATGAAATTCGATGTTGTGATCATAGGCGGGGGATTGGTGGGGGCCAGTTTGGCCGCTGCTCTCAGGCACAGCGGGCTGTCGCTGGCATTGGTGGAAAGCCAATCCGCGCCCAGGCAGCCTGTGGACAGGTCTCCAGCAGCTGAAACCGCTCTGGCTGATGGCCATGTGTTGCCGGAAAAATGGGACAGCCGCATCTACGCGATCAGCCCGGGCAGCCGCAGTTTCCTCGAACAATCCGGTGCGTGGGGTTTGCTTGACAGCAGCCGTATTGCACCCGTCGAAGCGATGCGCGTGTTTGGCGACACGGGAGCGGAACTTGAATTCAGTGCCTATCAGATGGGTGCGGCGGAACTGGCTTACATATTGGAAAACAGCGCGTTGCAGCATGCTTTGTGGCAGGTGCTGGAGCAACAGGAAAATCTGACCTTGTTTCACCCGGCGCATTGTGCCGCGCTCAAAATTGCCGCCGATGTCGCCACGCTCACACTGGAAGACGGGCGCACCCTGGACGCAAAACTCATTGTGGGCGCGGATGGGCGCGATTCTTGGGTACGCAATCAGGCGGGCATCAGCGCCGCGCCGGTGGATTACCGGCAATACGGGGCGGTCGCCAACTTTGCGTGTGAATTGCCGCATCGTGGTATTGCCCATCAATGGTTTCAAGCAGATGGCATACTTGCCTTGTTGCCGCTTCCCGGCAATCGGGTTTCAATGGTGTGGTCGGTCAGCCCCGAGCAGTCCGCTGAATTGCTGGCGCTCACTCATGAAGAGCTCTCAAAGAAAGTGTCGGCTGCCGCGAAGCACATGCTGGGTGAAATGCGGGTCATCACGCCACCCGCCGCTTTTCCGCTGCGCCTGCTGGTGTTGCCCCGAATCATCGCGCCACGCTTGGCACTGATCGGCGATGCGGCACACAATATGCACCCGCTGGCGGGGCAGGGTGTGAACACCGGCTTTCGCGACGCGCGCCAGCTGGCGCAGATACTCCTGGAGCGCGGGGCACAAAACGACTGCGGCGATGCACAATTGCTGCGCCGATATGAACGAAAGCGCAAGGAAGACATTTATTCGATGCAGGCGATGACTTACGGCCTGAAGCATTTGTTCAATAATGACGATCCGCTGTTGCGTGTGATGCGCAATTTCGGGCTGACTGCCACCAATAACTTCACCCCGCTGAAGAAGATGTTGATGCAACACGCCCTGAATTGAACGACTCGAATTGAACGACTCAAATTAATCGAAGAGAATAACCCATGAAAATACTGATCACGTTGTTGCTGTTCACCCTGCTGTCTTCCGCGCATGCCGGAGAGAACGAAATACGCAAGTCGTTGCAAAGCAAATTCCCCAACGTCAAGATCGAACACATCGTCAAAACACCCTATTCCGGGTTGTACGAGGTCGTCATCGACGATCAGCTTTTATACACTGATGCTCTGGGAGACTACTTGTTCGACGGCAATGTGATCGAAACAAAAAGTCGCCGTGATCTGAGCGAAGAGCGCCGGCGTGTTTTGTTTGCGATCGATTTCAACCAGTTGCCGCTCGAACTTGCCATAAAAAAGGTGAAAGGCAACGGCAAGCGCAAGCTGGCCATCTTTACCGACCCGAACTGCAGCTTCTGCAGAAAACTGGAAAAGGAATTAAGCCGGGTCAGCGATGTCACCGTGTATTTTTTCATGTACCCGATCTTCCCGGGTTCCGATGAAATCGTGCGCAATGTGCTTTGTTCCAGGAATCCGATCAAAACATGGGACGATTGGATGTTGAGCGATATCGTTCCTGCGAAGGCATCTTGCAGAACCCAAACCGACAAGGTTATGGCATTGGGGAAAAAACTCCATGTCAACGGTACGCCAAATCTGATTTTTGCCAATGGAATACAATCCCCTGGCTTTTTACCGGCGGAAGAACTGGAAAGAAATTTGAACGGGACCAGGGAAAATTAGGGAGCATGATGAGCCTTGTGGTAACTATTTCTCAAGACCTGCTCGTCAAGGCACTGAACGAATCGCGCGATGGCATCACCATCGCCGATGCGCGGCGTAAGGATACCCCGCTGATCTACGTGAACGAGGGTTTTGAGAAATTGACCGGCTATACTTCTGAAGAAGTTATCGGCAAGAACTATCAGGTCCTGTTCGGAGCCGATACCGGGCAGCCGGAAATAGCCTCGTTACGCGCAGCTATCGCCAAAGGCCAGGGTTGTGTCGTCACACTGCGCAATTACCGCAAGGACGGAACGATGTTCTGGAGTCAACTCAGCATCTCCCCGGTACATAATGCGCAAGGTGCGCTTACCCATTTTATCGGGATTCAGAAAGATGCCTCGGACAGGAAGTTGCTGGAAAATCATCTGAGTGACTTGATCTACACCGACCCGCTGGTCGGGATCAGCAATCGCCGCCATTTCGAAGAACGATTTACAAATTTGCTGCACGTCGCTCAGCGCATCCACAGCGGCATGTCGCTGATGATGATCGATCTGGACCACTTCCGGCAATTCAACGAGCGTTACGGGCAATCGGCGGGAGACGAGTGTCTGCGTATGGTGGGCGATTGCATCGCAAAAATATTCAACCGCACATCGGATTGTGTGGCGCGATATGGCGGCGAAGAATTCGTCGTCGTATCGTTCTCTTCAGGTATAGAGGCGCTTCGCCAGCACGCACGCAAACTATGCGAACAGGTGCGCATGCTCAGCATCCCGCACAGCGATTCCCCGCATGGAGTGGTTACCATCAGTATCGGCGGCGTCCATCGCCTGCCGAATCGGGATACCACGGAACAACTTCTCATTGAGCTGGCTGAGCGGGAATTGCTTTCAGCCAAGCGCGGCGGGCGCGACCGCGTGCACGTCATCGGCTAGCTGGCAGGGTACGAGCCAAGCCCAGTACATTTTTAGAAGTGCAGGTTGGGTTAGCGTTTTTTGTGTCTCGCCCCCCTAGGGGGAAACTCGACTAGGTAAAACAACTAGCCATTCGACTAGGCCGTCAAAAAACGATGGCAAGCCGCTGGTTAATTGCGCTCGTTGAGTTACGCGATGATGCCGCTAACCTAACCTATGAGTTGTTAGATTGAGAGTTGATGTATTTATAACCCCCGTGTTACTTGAACAGGGGTGTAATATTGAATAATCATTAAATAGTTTGTTACCTAAAAGCAGATTCTGGTGAATAGCAGAAATGTGCGGCAGTTCACATTTCCCGGGAAGGTCATTCAGGCAAATAAAAAACAGCACTGGACAAAGTGTTGGGTTGGTTGACTACGTCGGGAGGCCGGCGTAGTATTAATTGCCCTACAAAGTCATACTTAAAGTTGAATATAGATCAGTCCCACAGAACGTTGCTTTACTGAGATGGTCAGATTCAAGCCGGGATTGAAAGCAGAATACGGCGCGTGTTGTGGTTAATAAAAAGTTGAAACAACTTCATTTGCGGACGATCTTGTAAAAGTTACAAATTGACGAGGAGTATTATCATGGAAAAGATATTATTTATCGCAATTCTTGCGATTATATCGAACGCTCCTGCTTATGCTGCTGCAGGCGGTCATGGTGGTGGCGCTGCTGGCGCTGGTCATGGTGGTGGTAGTCATGGCGGTGGCGTCGGCAATGGCGCTGGAGGTCGGCAGATGAATGTGATTCCGTCCGGTGCTATTTCTAACAATGGGGCAATGTCAGACCGTCGCAGAAAAGTACAAGCGGGTGGCTCAGCGGAAGATGACAGCGTGGCGGCGTCACGTTTAAAATGGGCGCAATTACAGGGGCTAGAGCACCATTAATGTGGGTGCAAGAGGAATGAGGCTTCGGCTGATTATCGAGAGTTTAAGAACCATACATTTCCATATTAAGCCATTCAAGTCGAAACTTTTCTGAAGGGGGCTTTCCCAACCCCATTTTTTACATTTTACTTTGCCAACCTTTACTGCCAACCGTTTTTATATACGCGAGGCTAAATTCCGAGCGGTCATTCGTGAAGGACAGCATCGCGAAAACAGCCCGTTACATTTGCTAAATGTTTGCACGAAAGCGGATGGTCAAGGTCACTCACTACTACGATTTGTAGTGGGTGTTGCTTTGATGGGAAAGTGGGTTTCTACGGAACCAGCGATGGTTCTGCCCCTTTGGGAAACAGCACCCACATCTGGCCGGCTTGTTTCATGCGTCCCGCTTGTGTTCCGGCCTGTTCGCCAAAACCCCAGAAGAAATCGCCGCGCACCGCACCCTTGATCGCCCCGCCGGTATCCTGCGCCAGCATCAGGCGGTTCAACGGTGCAGTCGTATTGGGATAAGTGGTGGAGAGAAAAACCGGTGCGCCGAGCGGGATGGTGCGCGTGTCCACCGCCAGGCTGTATTCATTTGTCAGCGGCACACCCAGTGCACCCAGCGGGGCCGGAAGATCATTGGGTAATTCGCGGAAGAACACGTAGCTGGGATTTTGTTCCAGCAGGCTGGTGAGTTTATCGGGGTGTTGTTCCGCCCACAGCTTGATGTTCTGCATCGAGGATTCTTCGAGTTTGAACGCGCCCATATCGACCAGTTTCTTGCCGATGGAGTTGTAGGGTTGTCCGTTCTGTTCGGCATAACCGACTTTTACCAGACTTCCGTCCGGCAATTCGATGCGTCCCGAGCCTTGTATCTGCAAGAAGAACAGATCTACCGCGTTGTCCACCCAGAATAATTCGCGCCCTTGCAACGGAGCCTTGCCGTTGTCGATTTCGCCGCGATTGTAGTAGGGCACGACGCGATTTCCTTGCAGCCGTCCGCGCAAATGCATGTCTTTCAGTTGGGGATATACCTCGCCCAGATCGATAGTCAGCAGATCATCCGGCGGGCCATACAGCGGATACCGAAAACGTGCTGTTTTAACCCTGCTGCCATAAAGCTTGGGTTCGTAGTAGCCGGTGATCAGTCCCTGAGAAGTTCCATCCGGGTTGTAAACCTGATAGGGCGTAAAACCCTGCTCAAAAAATGCATGCAAGGAATTGTTGTCAGGCTGCGTCAATTCGTTGGCGCGCAAGCATACAGTTTGCCAGCCCGGTTTGCTCTTCAGCGCGCTACAGCTTTGCCAAAAGGCTCCCCAGGTTGGCTGCAAATCTATCGTCTGCCAGTCAGGCAACATCTCCCACTTGCTTACGGCAAACGGCTCATAGGGTGTAACAGCTAATGGAGGTGATACGACAGGAGGATGGGGCGAGGCGCAAGCGGCAAGAAAGAGCAGCGGGAGCAGCGCGGCTGTAGCTGTAGGGTGGATAAAGCGCGTAGCGCGTATCCACCGAACCGCATTGCGGATACGGCACGATGTGCCTTTATCCACCCTACAAAAGGCGGAGAAGGCGCTAATGCAAAACACGTGGCACACTCAATACAAATTGTGGAATCGCAACCTCGAACTCAGTGCCGTCCTCGGCCTGCATCTGGTAACTGCCACGCATCGTGCCGACCTGTGTGGTCAGCACCGTGCCGCTGGTATATTCGAAGCTCTGGCTCGGCTTAAGCAATGGCTGCTCGCCCACCACGCCCTGCCCGCGCACTTCCTGCACGTGATTGTGGGCATCGGTGATGATCCAATGGCGGCTGATGAGCTTGGCGGGCGCAGTACCGAGATTGGTAATGTTGATGGTGTAAGAAAACACGAAACGGCTGCCCGTCTCATCGGATTGCTCCGGCAGGTAGTTCACCTGCGTCTGCACGACGACACCATGTTGATCGATTTCTTCCATGCGCGGCATTTGAACCGATTTTCGCATATGTCGCAAGGGTTTCGCAGTGTTTTTATGCTAATCTGCGCGCGTATTTTTCAGTCTGGTTAAATCATGAATGGTTATTTGAAACGCATCCTTAACGCGCGCGTCTATGATGTGGCGATTGAGACACCGCTGGAAGTGGCGCCAAATCTTTCAGCACGCACAGGAAATATGATCCTGCTCAAGCGTGAAGACATGCAGCCGGTGTTCTCGTTCAAGTTGCGCGGCGCTTACAACAAGATGGCGCAGCTCACGCCAGAGCAATTGAAACGAGGAGTGATCGCCGCCTCGGCGGGGAACCACGCGCAGGGTGTGGCCCTTTCCGCGCAAAAGCTTGGCTGCAAAGCCGTGATCGTGATGCCCACCACCACGCCGCAAATCAAGATCCATGCGGTGGCCAACCGTGGCGCGAAAGTCGTGCTGCACGGCGACTCGTATTCCGATGCGTATCAGCATGCGCTGGAGCTGGAGCAGCAAAGCAAGATGACATTCGTGCATCCCTATGACGACCCGGATGTGATCGCCGGACAGGGTACCATCGCGATGGAAATCCTGCGCCAGCATACGCAAGCAATACACGCGATTTTCGTTCCTATCGGCGGCGGCGGGTTGATTGCCGGTGTGGCGGCATACGTCAAGCAACTGCGCCCCGAGATCAAGATCATCGGCGTTCAGCCGGTGGATTCCGATGCAATGTATCGCTCCCTGAAAGCAAGGAAGCGCATCACGCTCGATCATGTCGGCCTGTTCGCCGACGGCGTCGCGGTAAAGCAGGTCGGTACGGAAACCTTCCGCCTGTGCCGCAAACTGGTGGATGAGATCATCCTGGTGGACACCGACACGGCCTGTGCCGCGCTCAAGGACGTGTTCGAAGACACGCGCTCAATCCTGGAGCCAGCCGGCGCACTGGCCGTCGCAGGAGCCAAGCTGTATGCCGCGCGCGAAAAGCTCAAAGGTGAAACGCTGGTCGCCATCGCCAGTGGCGCGAACATGAATTTCGACCGTCTGCGTTTCGTCGCGGAACGCGCCGAAATCGGCGAAAAGCGCGAGGCGATATTGGCCGTCACGATTCCCGAAACGCCGGGCAGCTTCCGCAAATTTTGCTCGCTGCTCGGCAAGCGCAACATCACCGAATTCAATTACCGCTATGACGACCCGAAAGCGGCGCATGTGTTCGTCGGCATCCAGGTGCGCGATCAACTGGAAACCACAGGGTTGGCGGACAAACTGCGGCGCAACAAATTAGCCACGCTGGACCTGAGCGACAACGAAATGGCCAAGCTGCACCTGCGTCATCTGGTCGGCGGCCACGCGCCGGAAGTCAAGGACGAAATCATGTTCCGCTTCGAGTTCCCCGAGCGTCCCGGTGCGCTGATGCTGTTCCTGAACAGTATGAGCCACAACTGGAACATCAGCCTGTTCCACTACCGCAATCACGGCGCGGATTACGGCCGCGTGCTGGTAGGCATGCAAGTGCCGCATCACGACAAGAAGGCGCTCAAGACCTTCCTCGACACGCTCGGCTATCGCTATTGGGATGAGAGCGACAATCCGGCTTATCGATTGTTTTTGGGGTAGACGGCCGTGCCGGCTTTGTCACATATGACCAAGCTCGACATCCGCAAGAAGCTTCTTGCTTTGCGTGAGCAACTCTCGCCCGATATGCGCGCCGCCAGCAGCAAAGCAATCAGCGCACGCATCGTCGAACTGGAAGTTTACCGGCAGGCCGATGCGGTGCTGGGCTACATGAATTTCGGCGCGGAGTTCGCCAGCGAACTCTGGATACAGCAGGTGTTGGCGGATAGCAAAAGATTAGCCTTGCCCCGTGTGAACCACCACACCAACCAGCTTGATCTGTATTGGGTGGATAATCTGGAAAACCAGCTGGAGCCGGGTTTGTGGGGAATACGCGAACCGGCCGTCGAACGTTGCGAGAGGCTGGATACGCTAAATGAGGTAGAATTCGCCTTGTTGCCCGGGGTGGCATTTACGCGGGATGGAGCGCGGCTGGGCTATGGCGGTGGTTTCTACGACAAGCTGCTTGCGCGCCGGGGTGGCGGAAATGACGCGCATCGGCCCGCGTTGGCCGCAGCGGCTTTTGCGCTGCAAATCGTGGAGCAAATTCCGCTGGAAACGACGGATGTGAAAGTCGAGTGGATCATCACCGAGCAAGGGACAATAGATTGTTCAGCATAAGGGAGCTTCTAATAATCCGTCATACCTGCCCTTCGACAGGCTCAGGATAAACTGGCCTTCGGCCAGGCCGGAATCCAGCTAAAGGAAAATTCCCTTGCATAGCAAGGATAAACCCAAAAATGCATGTTAAATAAAACCACTGGATTCCGGCTTACGCCGGAATGACGAAATCTGAATTATTAGAGGTTCACATTAAGAATAACGTTGCAACAATGAGAGAACGCAAAGATGGCATCAATACCTGATTACGACCCGCAAGAAACCCAGGAGTGGCTCGATGCACTCGAGTCAGTGCTGGAAAACGAAGGCGCGGAACGCGTCCGTTTTCTGCTCGGGGAATTGCTCGACAAAGCGCGCAACTCCGGTGCGGGCATGCCGTTCAGCGCGACCACTCCGTATTGCAACACGATACCGGTGGACGAGGAACAACGCTCCACCGGCAATCAGGATCTGGAACACCGCATTCGCGCGTGGATGCGCTGGAACGCGATGGTGCTGGTGTTGAATGCCAACCGCGATTCGTCCGAGCTGGGCGGGCATATCGCCAGCTTTGCTTCCGCAGCTACTTTGTATGACGTGGGATTCAATCATTTCTTTCACGGCAAGACCGCTACGCATGGCGGCGATCTGGTGTATTTCCAGGGGCATTCGTCGCCCGGCATGTATGCGCGCGCCTTCCTCGAAGGACGCATCAGCGAAGAGCAAATGTACAAGTTCCGCCAGGAAGCCGAGGGCGGCGGGCTGTCGTCATATCCTCATCCGTGGTTGATGCCGGACTTCTGGCAGTTCCCCACCGTGTCTATGGGTCTCGGCCCGCTGATGGCGATTTATCAGGCGCGCTTCATGCGCTATCTGGAGCTTCGCGGCATGGCGCAGACCGCCGGGCGCAAGGTGTGGGCATTCCTCGGCGACGGCGAGACCGACGAGCCGGAATCGCTGGGCGCTGTCTCGATGGCCGGGCGCGAGAAACTCGATAACCTGATCTTCGTGATCAACTGCAATCTGCAGCGCCTTGACGGTCCGGTGCGCGGCAACGGCAAGATCATCCAGGAACTGGAAGGCGTGTTTCGCGGTGCGGGCTGGAACGTCATCAAGGTGGTGTGGGGCAACCAGTGGGATCGCCTGCTCGCCAAGGATAAAAACGGCCTGTTGCAAAAGCGCATGCAGGAAGCGGTGGACGGCGAATACCAGACTTACAAATCGAAGGATGGAGCATACGTGCGCGAACACTTTTTCGGCAAATATCCTGAATTGCTGGAGATGGTCGCCGATATGTCCGATCAGGAAATCTGGCACTTGAATCGCGGCGGCCACGATCCGCGCAAGGTATTTGCCGCCTATGCCGCGGCCAGCAAACACACCGGCCAGCCGACCGTGATTCTCGCCAAGACAGTGAAGGGTTACGGCATGGGCGAGGCGGGCGAAGGCCAGAACATCACCCATCAGCAAAAGAAAATGGCCGGTGAAGTACTGCTCAAATTCCGCGACCGTTTCAATATCCCGTTGACTGACGAACAAGTCGCCAGCCTGAATTTCTATCGTCCGCCCGAGGATAGTCTGGAGATGAAATATCTCAAGGGACGCGGTCATGAGATGGGCGTGGTTCCGCAGCGCAAGCCGGTCAGTGAGCCGCTGCAGATACCGGGTCTGGAGGCTTTTGAAGCGTTGCTGAAAGGCACGGAAGAGCGCGAAATATCGACCACGATGGCATTCGTGCGCATGCTCGGCATTCTGGTCAAGGATAAAAATATCGGCAAGCAGGTCGTGCCTATCGTGCCGGACGAATCGCGCACTTTCGGCATGGAAGGCATGTTCCGCCAGCTCGGCATCTTTTCGCAGGTGGGTCAGCTTTATACGCCGCAGGATGCGGATCAGTTGATGTTCTACAAGGAAGACCAGAGCGGGCAGATTTTGCAGGAAGGCATCAACGAAGCCGGCGCGATGTCTTCGTGGATCGCCGCCGCCACTTCCTACGCGAACCATGGCAAGGCGATGTTGCCGTTCTATATTTACTATTCGATGTTCGGTTTTCAGCGCATCGGCGATCTGGCCTGGGCAGCCGGTGATTTGCGCGCTAGAGGCTTCCTGTTGGGCGGCACGGCGGGGCGCACCACACTGAACGGCGAAGGTTTGCAACATGAAGACGGCCACAGCCATTTGCTGTCGGCGACCATTCCGAATTGCATCTCTTACGACCCGACGTTCGCGTATGAACTCGCTGTCATCATTCACGACGGCATGCGCCGCATGTATGTCGAGCAACAAGATGTGTTCTATTACCTCACGGTGATGAACGAAAACTACACGCACCCGGCCATGCCCGAGGGCGCGGAAGCCGGCATCATCAAGGGTATGTACCTGTTCAGAGGACAGAAGACAGAAGACAGAGAACAGAAAAAACCGGTCGTCCAATTGATGGGTAGCGGCACTATCCTGCGCGAAGTGATCGCGGCGGCGGAATTGCTGGAAAAGGATTTCGGCGTCGCAGCGGACATCTGGAGCGTGACCAGCTTCACCGAATTGCGCCGCGAAGGACTGGATTGCGAACGCTGGAATATGCTGCATCCGGAAGCCAAGGCCCGCGCCAGCTATGTCGAACAATGCCTGTCCGGACGCAGCGGCCCGGTGATCGCCGCGACCGATTACATACGCTCTTTCGCCGACCAGATACGCGGTTTTCTGCCCGGGCATTACACGGTTCTGGGCACGGACGGTTTCGGTCGTTCCGACACGCGCAAGAAATTGCGCCGTTTCTTCGAGGTGGATCGCCATTACATCGCCGTTGCCGCATTGAAGGCCTTGGCCGATGAAGGCACGATCAAGGCCGGCGAAGTCAGCAAGGCGATCAAGCTTTACAACATCAATCCGGACAAACCGAACCCAACGACTGTTTAAGGTTAGGGGAGACATACAGTGGCAGAGATCAAACAAGTATTGGTGCCGGATATTGGCGACTACAAAGATGTGAGCATCATCGAAGTGATGGTGAAAGCCGGCGACACGATCAAGGCCGAAGACAATCTGGTGACGCTGGAAACCGACAAGGCTGCGATGGACGTGCCGTCGCCCTACGCCGGTGTGATCAGGGAAATGAAGGTCAAGGTCGGCGACAAGGTATCGCAAGGTTCGCTGATCTTGACTTTGGAGTGCGCAGACGCGTCTGCGCTTTCACAAGGCACAGGTCAGTCCACTTTAAAAAGCGCAGACGCGTCTGCGCACTCCAAACTGCAAGCAGCTCCGGCAGCTGCCGCAAAAGCAGCCGCAACGCCCGTTGCTGCCGCCACGGTCAGCGCTCTTGCTCCAGGCGTAGTCCAGCCTGCTGTAAATAGCAGCGACGCGTCGCTATATTCAAAAGCCCACGCCAGCCCCGCGATACGCCGCTTCGCGCGCGAACTCGGCGTTCAGGTCGCGCAAGTCAAAGGCAGCGGCGAGAAAGGCCGGGTCACCAAAGACGACGTGCAGTTGTTCGTCAAGGCCGCGCTTGCGCAGCCGCGCGGTGCCGCAGGCGGGAATGGCCTGCAGGTGCTGGCGATGCCGGTGGTGGATTTCGCCAAGTTCGGCGCGATCGAGACCAGGCCGCTGCCGCGCATCAGGAAGATGTCGGGTGCGAACCTGCACCGCAACTGGGTGACCATCCCGCATATCACGCAATTCGACGAGGCCGACATCACCGAAATGGAAGCCTTCCGCAAGGAGCTTGGTACGGAATATGCCAAGCAGAACATCAAGATCACGCCGCTGGCCTTCATGCTCAAGGCGGTCGTGGTCGCGCTGCAACAGTTTCCGGAATTCAACGCATCGCTGGATGCCAGCGGCGAAAATCTGGTGCTCAAGCAATACTTCCACATCGGTGTGGCCGTCGATACGCCGGACGGACTGATGGTGCCGGTGCTGCGCGACGTGGACAAGAAGGGCATCGTGCAGCTTGCCAAGGAACTCGGCGAGGTCAGCGCGCGCGCGCGCGAGAAGAAGATCACCGCGGCCGAGATGCAGGGCGGCTGCTTCACGATCTCCAGCTTGGGCGGGATCGGCGGCACGGCATTCACACCCATTATCAATGCACCTGAATTGGCTATCCTGGGTGTATCCAGAGCCATCATCAAGCCGATGCATCAGGATGACACATTCGTGGCGCGGCTGATGTTGCCTCTGTCGTTGTCCTATGACCATCGCGTGATCGATGGGGCGGCGGCGGCGCGATTCATTGTTTTTCTCTCGCAAGTGCTGGCGGACACCCGCCGTCTGGCGTTGTAATCCCTGACGTTGTCATCCCGGGTCCTGCAATCAGTGAACAAAAAAGCGATCGGCATTCTGGGCGGGACGTTCGACCCGATTCATTACGGGCATTTGCGTCTCGCCGAAGAAATGCTGGAGCTGGCGAATCTTTGGCAGATCCGTTTCATCCCCACCGGCACGCCGCCGCACCGCGACCCGCCGCAAGTATCCGCGCGGCACCGCAGCGCAATGGTGCAGCTGGCGATCGCCGATCAGCCTGCTTTCGTGCTGGATGACCGTGAGGTCGAGCGCACCACGCCCTGCTATACGGTGGACACCCTGCGCGAACTGCGTGCCGAGCTGGGCGCAGCACAACCGCTGTGTTTGCTGATGGGCGGCGACGCGTTTTTGCAATTGCATACATGGCACGAGTGGGAAAGATTATTCGAGCTGGCGCACATCGTGGTGGGCTCCCGTCCCGGTTTTACGCTGGAAGAGCGTATCCACGCTGCCACACCGGCATTGCGGTCACACTATCAACAGCGCTTGTGTACCGCCGATGCCTTATCGCGGCAGCCGGCTGGCGGGATTGCCGAACTGGCCATCCCCGAGCTGGAAATTTCTGCCACGCTGATCCGCAGCCGCGTGGCGGAAAATCGCACCATACGCTACCTGCTGCCCAACGCAGTGGCCGATTACATCCACCAATATCATTTATACACCTTATGCTAACCACCGAAGAAAAAACCCAAGCCGTCGTCGCAGCACTTGAAGACGTCAAAGCCAACAACATCAACGTAATCGACACCAGCAAGCTCAGCACGATGTTCGAGCGCATGGTCATCGCCAGCGCGCAATCCACACGCCAAACCAAGGCGCTGGCCGACAACGTAGTGGTCAGGCTCAAGGAGCGCGGCGAAAAAATCTTTGGCCGCGAAGGCGAGGACAGCGGCGAGTGGATACTGGTAGATCTGGGCGAGGTACTGGTACACATCATGCAGCCTGCCGTCCGCGATTATTACAACCTCGAGGAATTGTGGAGCAAGGCGCAGGCGGCACGACCCAAATTGGCTAAAGCGCCGCGGTAGAGGCGCGGCGCATCGTGCCATCATAATCTTCAATATGAAGCTGATCATCGCCTCGGTCGGACACAAAATGCCGGGTTGGATCACGGCAGGCTTCAACGAATATGCCAAGCGCATGCCGCGCGAGGCGCAGATTGTACTGCTGGAAATCAAACCCGAGCCGCGCACCACCGGCAAGACCGCGGCACAGATCATGGAAGCCGAAGGTCTGCGCATCCTCGCCGCGCTGCCGCAAAGCTGTTTGCGCATCGCACTGGATGAGCGCGGCGTCCAGCCGACTACCAAACAGCTTGCCGCACAGATGCAGGACTGGATGCGTGAAGGGCGCGATGTTGCATTCATCATCGGGGGTGCAGATGGCTTGCATGAATCGGTCAAACAGGCTGCACAGCAATTGCTGGCGCTGTCCTTGCTCACCCTGCCGCACGCTGTTGCAAGGGTATTGCTTGCAGAACAGTTGTATCGGGCGTATAGCTTGATGCACAATCACCCCTATCACCGGGAATAGGAAAACCCATGCGCATCATCCAGCCACGCATCTACCTCGCCTCGCAGAGTCCGCGCCGCCGCGAATTGCTCAAACAGATCGGTATCAATTTCGAGATGCTGTTATTGCGCTCTGACTCGCGCCGCAACATATTCGTTGACGAGAAGCCGCAAGCCGGCGAGCAGCCGGAGAACTATGTTCGACGGGTCTCCCAGGCCAAAGCCGAAGCGGGCTACGCCGCGCTCAGGTTTCGCAATCTTCCCGCCTTTCCGGTGTTGGCGGCAGACACTACTGTTACTCAGGATGGGAATATCTTTGGTAAGCCGGACAACGTCGGGCAAGCCGCCGAGATGTTGCGCAAACTTTCCGGGCGGGAACACCAGGTGCTCAGTGCGGTTGCGATTGTCATGGACGAACATATCGAAGTTGCAGTTTCCACCTCAACGGTGCGCTTCGTTGCGCTCAGCGAAGAGCGTATCCGGCGCTACCTGCTGACCCGCGAATACACAGACAAGGCCGGAGGTTATGCCATACAGGGGCAGGCCGGGGCGTTCATCGAACATCTTTCCGGCAGCTACTCCGGCGTAATGGGCTTGCCGCTGTTTGAAACCGTGCTGTTGCTGCAACATTTTGGTTACCCCACGCCGTGAAATCGCGCTGAGCCGGAAGGTTCCTGAAAATCATGAGCGAAGAAATCCTGATCAACGTCACTCCGCAGGAGACCCGCGTTGCCGTGATGCAACTCGGCGTGGTGCAGGATCTGCATATCGAACGCGGCAGCAATCGCGGCATCGTCAGCAACGTCTATCTCGGCAAGGTCATGCGCGTGTTGCCCGGGATGCAATCGGCTTTTATCGACATCGGCCTGGAACGATCTGCATTCCTTCATGTGGCGGACATTTGGGAGAACAGCCACAACGATGATCCGGCAAAGCCGATTGAAAAGGTATTGTACGAGGGGCAGACGCAGTTGGTGCAAGTCATCAAGGAACCGCTTGGCACCAAGGGTGCGCGCCTCTCAACACAACTGAGCATTGCAGGACGTTTGCTGGTATATCTGCCGCAAGAGACACATATCGGCGTTTCGCAGCGCATCGAGAGTGAGGAGCAGCGTGATGCGTTGCGCGCCAGACTGCAAGCCGTTTTGCCGCCGGAGCACAAGGGCGGCTATATCATTCGCACCGTGGCGGAAGCCTCGGCGGAACTGGATTTTGCTGCCGATATCGCTTATCTGGACAAACTGTGGGCTAATCTGCAGGCGGTCGCCAAGACGGCCAGCGCGCCACAATTGCTATATCAGGAACTCGACATCAGTCTGAGGGTGCTGCGTGATTTCGTCGGCCAGGCTACCACGCGCATCCTGGTGGATTCGCGGGAAACCTATCAGCGCATGGCCGTCTTCGCGCAAGCCTACAATCCCGCCGCGGCTGAACGAATCGAACACTATCCCGGCGAGCGCCCGCTATTCGATTTGCACGGGGTCGAAGAGGAGATCGAGAGGGCCTTGTCCAAGCGTGTCGACCTGAAATCGGGCGGTTATCTCATCATCGACCAGACCGAAGCAATGACCACCGTGGACGTGAATACCGGCGGTTTTGTCGGATTGCGAAATTTCGACGACACCATCTTCAAAACCAATCTTGAAGCCACCCAAGTCATCGCACGGCAACTTCGACTGCGCAATCTGGGCGGTATCATCATCTGCGATTTTATCGATATGGACAGCCAGGAACATCGCGATGCCGTGCTGGAAGAATTCAAAAAGGCCTTGGCGCGCGATCACACGCGCATCAGTGTGAACGGTTTTTCCGCTCTGGGTTTGCTGGAAATGACCCGCAAGCGCACCCGCGAGAGCCTGGCTCATCTCCTGTGCGAACCATGCCCGACCTGTCAGGGACGCGGGGAAGTGAAAACCGCACAGACGGTGTGCTACGAGATTCTGCGCGAGATCGTTCGTGAAGCGCGACAGTTCAACGCGCGTGAGTACCGCATCCTTGGTTCGCAGCAGGTGATCGATTTATTCCTGGATGAGGAATCGCAAGCTCTTGCGATGCTTTCCGATTTCATCGACAAGCCGATTTCGATGCAAGTCGAAACACTTTATAGCCAAGAGCAATACGATGTGATCTTGATGTAGAGCGGCAGCATAAAGGGTGAAATCGCAAGATGGCCAACATGATAAAAACTGATGGAATTCGAAGATTATTATTTGTCCGTATCCGAAACAGCGATAATCATGCAATGATTCTTGCAGGTTTGAAGGATTTAAGTTGTTGCTTTTGATTTCCCGCAGGATTGCATGAGACAGGTCACTGCGTCCCCATATCATTAGCTCTTCGTTTCATTTTTACATGCCATTCTGGGTGTGAACGGGCTTCTCACGGATTTCATGACGATGTTGCTCAATCTCCATGCGGCGCGCCTCACGATGCTGCATAGCCTGTCCTGACCGATGCTCGCGCAGCTTATTGTTCCTCGCCGCCATCTGCCCGTGTTCACGATTGCTTAAATGGCCGCCACGCTGATCATTAGCACGTTTCCCTCGAATCGACTCCATATGCTTGATGCGATCTTCGCGCATTCTCTCCATTCGGTTATGGAAGAAATCCTTTCGTTGCTGGATTCGTGACTCGATCTTTAGTCTGCGTTTCGCCCAATAATTTGGTTGTTTTGTCAGGATATACGGCGCTATCACCCTGTTTCTGGGAACAAAGGCAAATTTCCCGGGAGTCACCTCGGTTTGACCTTGCGGTGTCTTCAATAACGTGGCGCCTTCATTGACCGTATCATAGGTGCCGGGTTCATCGCCACCAGCGTTCTCGATCACGGTAGTCTCATGGTCGGTTCCCCGGATTCCTATAGTGGCGGTTGGTGTGGTGATGCGATAGGCGGAAGTGTTATGTTTGCCGATCCAGCCGGTGATGGAACGCACCGCTCCTTTGAATAGTGACATGAATATCTTGTCGGTCGAATCGCCCTCGGCTTTGTATTCATCTACCCGGAATATTGTATCGGGGCGCAAAGCAATCACGCCACCGTCTTCCGTAATGAGGTGCACCTCGCCGTCCGATGCAGTATTGATGGTTTGTCCTTCGTATATCTTTTGGCCCATGGAGATGCCACTGGATTTCCCCGATTTTTCTGACACGAAAGCAGTGCCGGAGATGGCGTCGACGGAGCCAAACAATTCTGCCGGATACGCAGGATGACAAACTACCAGCGCTACCAGGAATACAAGCACGTTTTTCAATTTTTGACCTCCAAATACGTTTTGAGTAATGTTGTCCATCAACGCAACTAACCCAAAATAAACCTGGCAAAATTAGTGCGCAGGATCGATATCAACTACTGCCAATTTGGTACAAATGCATGAAAGCGCGAGTGCATCATACGGCAGAGCATGACTGGATGTAAATTCTGAATCGAAGCAGCGGGCAAACTTCCGGGCGGAATCGCTCAGCAGTCCTGTTCCAGTTGAAAAGCCTTATAGGCGGCGGTCGCTGTATGAGCCAAGCCGTACCGTCGAACTGAACTCCACAAACGGGCGTTCGATTGTCTCCAGAATGGCCGTTGGGGAGTCGAAGAAACGCGGGGCGATTCATAGTTGAAACGCCAGCCATAACAGTAGACCTTCCCCGATCTCTCGCCACAATCCGGGCGGCTGGGCGCGGTATGGCACAGCAGCGCTTTTCTGGCGTTCGATCCATTGAGAGAAACGTCTAACGTCAGTCGATTCATAGAATGAAACCATCAGTTCGTAGTTCAAGAACAGACTGCGTTCATCCAGATTGGCTGAGCCTGCCAAGGCGAGTTCGTCATCAATCACTACAGCCTTGGCATGGATCATGTGGGGTAGAAACCAGATGCGGGCACCCGCCGACGTAAGCTCTCTTAGCGCGCGGTGCCGGGCAAGGTCCGCCAGGCGGTGGTTTGATTTCCTCGGCAACAAGAGGTCAACCGTGACCCCACGGCGGGCTGCCAGTGTTAATGACATGAGAAGAGTGGGGTCGGGAACAAAATAGGGAGTGACAGCAGTGATGCATTTGCGGGAGGTGAAGAATCCCGAGACTAATAACGTATAGAGCGTATCGTCCATCTGATCGGGGCCACTGGCAATCAGTTGCCCGATGGCGGACCCGGGCAGAAAATCCTGGTTGATCGGAAGGGCGGGTACGGGTAGTGTCCCCAGTGTTGCGAATCTCCAGTCTTGCTCGAACTGCTGCTGAGCCTGCTGTGCCAAGGCGCCGTGCAGGTCGAAGCTCAGGTCAACCCAAGGGGGGATGCCGGAAGTATGAGCAGTGTCACCTTCGAAATATTCAGTGGCAAGATTTCTGCCCCCGCACCATAACCACTCGCCATCTGTGATGACCATCTTGCGGTGATTCCTCAGGTTGGTGCGGCCTCGCAAAGACGAGCGCAAAGGCGGCACGAACAACGCCACTTGAACCCCTGCGGCTGACAGATTCTTGAAATCGGTATGACCGCCAAGATAGGCACCTACACCATCAACCAATAATCTTACCCGAATTCCGTCCTTGGCTCGTCGCTCCAGACTTTGGGCGATTTCATCACCTAATCCATCTCTTGCGAATCGAAAAGTACACAGGTCGATTGTGCGCGCTGCACCATCGATCATGTTTCGCAGTTCTTGTAGTGCCTGCGTGCCATCTTCGTGTATGTTCAGTTGATGGTAGGGTGTAGCAGCCGGAAGTGACATTATCGCTGCGAGTTGTTGTGTTCGAACCGAGAGAGCATCTGAATTGGGAGACCCCGTTGTAAATTCATATTTCCTGGCTGCCGGCCGGTAGCTTCCCACCTTGCGAATACCGAATATCAGATAAAGCGGCAATGCTATATAGGGCAACAAAACGAGGGCAACGACCCAAGCGATAGCCGCCGAGGGATGGCGGCGCAGGTGCAGAGTATGCGAGGCGGCGACATAAATGGCCAAGCCCAACATCGCGATCAAGCCGTGTAGCGTCACCCAATGGTCAACTAAAGTCCGGTACATTATTGTTATCTCAATTGTCCAAGAGAAAATACCCGTCATTGCTGTATCGAAATGAGCGCCGGTTGCCGGGGAATGCGATATTCCTTTAACCACCCCTCTCGGGCAGTCAGCTTTTCAGAGAGCAGACCTCGATGTGCAGCCAACCGACGCCGCACGACTTAATTGTGCAGCGTCCACAGACCAAAGGGGACAAGATTCGGCAAAGGGTCAGGCACTGTGTGACAGGTGTCCGTCTAATTGTTGCCCTTCAGCCATTGTGCGCATGTGATGCGCGCAACGTCAAACCGATCGGTAGTGCGAAAGTAAACAGAAGGCGAACCGAGTCGTCATATTGGCGCAAAATTGTCGATATGCAAACGCGGGCCAATCAAATGATCGGCGACATGGAACATCACCACTTCGCCGATAAACAGCGTATTTGCGCCAAGCGACTGCGCGCTGAACAGTTTGCACTCGAGACTGGCCCGTGCCTCCGCCACACGAGGCGCTTTGATGCGAACGGAGGGTGCGGCGTGCAAATGTGCCGCTGCCAGCTCGCTCTGCCCGGCCGGAAAGTCCGCCGCCGAAATATTCATCGCGTCGAACAAGTCCTCGGTAACCAGATTCACCACAAGCTCGCCGCTGGCCAAAATATTATTCGCGGTGTCCTTGGGTTCGCCGGCATCGTTGAGACTGATGCTGATGATTACGTAAAGCGGGTTGGCGCCTACCGCGTTGAAAAAGCTGAAAGGCGCGAGATTGATAACGCCGCTTTGGCTCAGGCTGGTGACCCACGCGATTGGACGCGGAACCACCAGATTGGTCAACAACTTGTAGTTATCCGCGTTTGGGTGCAGGGAGGGATCGATTTGCATGAAGGTTGTTCCCGTGTGAGCAGGCTCGGCTGATGGAATGTCGCAGCTTAAGTGACAGCAGCCGATCGGTAAAGTGAAAGCCCGCCCATGGTTGCAAAGCCGGCGGGTTTGAATGACGGGCCGCACTTAACCGGACGCGACTCAAGGCGGCCGAGGTAACCGATTAATCACAGTTCCTATTTAACATGGGTGCGCCAGCATCGACACCGAAGCAACGTTGGCGAGCGGTACCATGAAGCCCATCAGCAAGCCGATGGCGGCTAGCCCCTCCTGCCCGTGCAATCCCCCGGCAATCGCGAGGCCGACATAACTGTTGAAGCGGAACGAAGTCTGGAAGGTCGCCGAATACACCTTGGATGGGGCATGCAGGAAATATTTCGCGACATAGCCCAGCGCGATACCGGCACACATGAACAGCGTGGCGACGATCAGCATCGGCGTCGCGGCGCGCAGGTCGATCTCGAAATGCGCGAGCGTATTGAACAGCAGCGCGGGGAAGAACACGTAATAGATCAGCCGGTCCATCTGCGGCCAGAAGTCCTCGCGCAGGCCGAACCAGCGGCGCATGGCCACGCCCAGCAGGATCAGCAGGAAGATAGGGATGATGGTTTGCGCGACGGACATGGTTGATCAGCATCCCGATAGTTTCATGCGTTGAACGGTGGCTGACTGAGCCAGACAGGCCTCGCCATTTAATTATTCAAGCCAGGCAACATGTACTCTTTTACTTGGCCCTGTCCCATTTAGCCATTACGTTTCAATCACAAGATCGCATCGGTCTTGCGCAGGCGATCCGCCATCACACGCATCACATGCAGCGCGAAATTGGGCGTCTGCTGAACAAGAAAATTGAACCGCTTGCGCTCGATAGGGAAAAACTTGCAATCGCTCTTTGCCACGACCGTCGCTGAACGCGCGCTGTCATCGATCATCGCCACCTCGCCCACGATGGCGCCCGCCTCCGCAGTTTCCACCACCCTGTTGTGAACGATGATATCGGCTGTGCCGGACATCAGGACATACATCAGATCGCCCCGGTCACCTTCCTTGAACAAAGCTTGCCCCTCAGACAGCGACAATAGATTAGTCTCGTGGCGAAACAACTCTGAGAGATTCATACAACAGTCCTCATGATTTTCAATGGGGGTAATTTTAGTTGGAAAAAGATTGCTGTGCCGGATTAATCCAAGATTTGAAACCAGGGTCTTCCCCTGATTGTCAGATCAATTGACTAGCTAACCCTGATTATTCTGGCCAGGCTTCCAGCGGCTCGAAGCGATGTATCTGCGCGAGCACACCCGGCATTAGTCGTTGATGCGTGCGCTCCACTGTCCTGTGCGGACACCGTTTAATGCCTCCAGCCGATTGTTCGGCGGGATACGCAAATTTTCTATCTTCTGCGCGTTGTGCAGCATACGCAACTTGCGCCGTGCCACTTCCGCTCTCCGCAAAAAGTTATTTTGGTGCAGCACAGTCGCGCCAAGCCTGATAGTATGGCCATAGCACAAATGGCCTTTGGAAGTCAGATTGATTTCAAAGCGGTGTTTCTTCACGTTTCCAAGGGGGATCCTGTGAGTAACGATGATGAAAGCAACTCAACGCAAAAAGTTGCTCCTCCGGTCGGGGCAAGGCATGTTTCCTGGCCCATGATTCGAACCCAGAAAGAGCTATCCCAAACAGCCGAGGCGCATCACAACGGTCGCTCTGTATATGCGCTCCAAGGCAAAAAAATCGGGGAGATTCTCAATTCCCTGGGTGTGATTGACGACAAGACTCTGCTGGCTGTCGAGCAGCATCACAACACAAAGAAAAACAACAGCAAACCGATCGGTCAATTGCTCGTCCACATGGGGATAATCGAAGCGGAGGTATTGACAAGAGCACTGTGTATCCAGTCTGGCATGCCGATGGTAGACCTGCTGGCTATCAATATCCCTTACGACATTCTGGATCGAATCCCAACCCAGGAGGCAGCTGCAAAGAAGGTGGTCCCGGTGGGTGTGTATAACAAGTCGTTATACCTGGCGGTAGCCGACCCGGCCACTTTTGCAGATCGGAACCACTTCGCATTCATAACCAAGCTGAATATCAAACCGGTTTTTTCGCCACTCCATGAAATCGACACCTTCCTCAGCACAAAATGGACAGGAGCGAGTTCGGATTTTTGGGCAGGTTGAAAATGACCGGAGAAAATTAATGGGATTCACATGGCTCACCCGGGCTTGTATCACGCCCGTAATATTCGGGACAGACTGACCGGCTATTAATGGATCAATCCATGATAATCTACTGCAAGGACATAAGGAGGGCATGAACATGATCAGGAAAATTCACATCGGTATTGTCGTTCTCGCGGCGGCATTCATCACGAGCGGTTGCGTCAGCACCGGCGAGTTTGACAAGATGCAGGCAGGGAAGAATGACGAGATCGCGGCGTTGCAGCAGCAGAAGGCCGGACTGGAGCAGGACAACACCGCATTGAAGCAGCAGATTGAGACACATCAGCAACAGAACGCGGCCATGCAGCAGCAGGTCGGTTCCCTGGAAGAGCAGAAGGCCGCATTGCTCGCAGCCAGCCAGCAGCGGCAACAGCAATACGATGCGCTGGTACATAGTCTGTCGAAGGAAGTCGAGCAGGGCCAACTCCAGGTGCGGCAGTACCAGAACATGCTGGCCGTGGATCTGGCGGAACAGATATTCTTCGACTCCGGCCGGGCGACGCTGAAGCCGGGCGGCAAGGAAGTATTGAAAAAGGTCGGCGAGGCGCTTAAAGGATACGAGAACAAGATCATCCGGGTGGTGGGTTATACGGACAACGTGCAGATCACCAAGGCCCTGCAAGATAAGTTCCCGACCAACTGGGAGCTTTCCGTCGCGCGGGCGACCACCGTGGTTCGCTTTCTGCAGGATGTCGGCGTACCTCCGCAGCGCATGGTGGCATCCGGGAGGGGAGAATACGGTCCCATAGCCACGAACGACACGCCGGAAGGACGCCAGAAGAACCGCCGGATCGAGATCATGCTGATCGACCAGAGCCTGGCGGACGAAATGGAAAAGTCGACCAAGTGACGTTCTATACAACGGCGGGACGATTGAGGTGATTGGGGCTACGCCCCCATATCACTACAAAAAGATTCGTCCGTTAAGCGGGAGCAGCCTTGGCAAGGTTGGCTCATGAAGCTTTCCAGGAAGCTAAACGTGGCGCGGTTGCAATGTGAATTACCTCATTGCATAAACTTGTTCAGCATCTCGTACAGACTAAGAACGATCTCAAACAGGATCAGCCCGATCACGTACCATTCCAGCTTGTGCAACTGCTTGTTGTCCCACACGTCGGCCAGCGTTTGCGCGGTATCCGAAATCAAACCCAGCTTGCGATCCAATGCCGATTGCCGTTCCTTCAGCTCGAATTCGTCCTCCATGCTGGCATACAACCCGCCCAGTTGCGGAAAGTCCCACAGCGTTTCCGGCTTGTCGCCGATTTCGGCGCGCCCCACCATGCGGTGCTCGATCAGCAGCATGGAGCCAATCTTGGACAGCAGATTTCTGGATCCGCCGCTGACCCTGCCATGCAATGCCAATTCCTGGGCCAGCGGCTCGATCTTGTCGAATTCGCCGGCGACCTTTTTCTCATAGAGCGTGAGCACCAGATTCTTGCTCAAGGCATCGGCGATGACCTGCAATTTTTCCAGCGAAATGTTATCCAGCGAAACCGCGCCGCTTTGCACACCGATGCTATCTTTGCCCGAGTAGATTTTCAGCTCCTCGGTTTCCGGCGTCGAATAGGGATTGGTCAGCAGCGGCTTGAGTGTATCGATGAACTTGGCCTCGTCCAGACTCTTCACCCCAAAAAGCACCACCACGCCGTAGCGGAACAACACCGCGATGCCGCCGTCGCGATCAACTTCCAGCGTCAACGGCGTGGTGGCAAGACAATCGGCGATCTTGAACTGCTTCAAGTCCAGCCGATCGCCCAGCAGCAATGCGCGCACTTTCAAATCCTGACGGGTTTTTAATTGGAGCTCCATAAAATCACCGAGTGTAACCAGTGGCACAGCATATTGCGCCCGATGCGCATCGTCAAATAGTTGGAACTGTGCCATTAAAAGCTAAGCAGGTAACGCGGCCGGCCCATACCCGTGCGAACTGCTCATCCCCTTTGGCAGCGCAGGCTATGTCGCCCTGTTTGATATCGAAGATACGAATGCCGCGACCATCCTTGCGGTGCGGCAGCATCAGCGGGAAGAGGATTATCACTAGCCGAGAAATAATTCAGCCTGTCCCCTTTAGTTTCCTTTAGTTTTGGATTTCATTGGATTTAGTAATTGATGCCTCTTAGCATTCCACCGCGATAATGTGAGCCTGTATCTTGCCGGCGACTTGTCCGCGCCCGAACCGTCTGGCGATGGCGTTCTCCGCGATGTCGGTCGCTTCGCCGAGCCGGGACTTGTCCCGCGCTTCGATCTCATTGCGGAGGGGTGTTCCCTGGCAGTAAGCCAGTGCGGGAATTCTTGCGGACGCGGCGATACTTCGCACTGCTATGGTATCCACCAATGGTGTCGTTACAAAGCCAGCGCTGCGCAGATCTCGCTGTATGGTTGCAATGTCATGGTAGCCATGCGGCGTACGCGCCAGAAAGCGCGGCGGATCGTCGGGAAAGACCGATTCGAGGGCAGCCGTGATTACGTCGGCAAATTCATTCTCCTCGATCCGGTCCCATACGTTGAATAGCAGTACGCCGCCGGCCCTCAGCACCCGGCGTGCTTCCGAGAATGCTCTTGGCTTGTCGGGAAAGAACATCGCCCCGAACTGACACACCACGGCGTCAAACGATTCATCTTCGAAGGGCAGTTGCAAGGCGTCTGCCTGCCGCCACTCGACAGGACGCGTTGTCCCCACTTCGGAGGCCAAATCCAGCATAGGCTGATTCAGGTCTGTGGCGATTATGGAAACTTCGTCCGTCAGCACAGATGCCAGGTGGCGGGTAACAACGCCAGTCCCGGCGGCAATCTCAAGTACCCGGGCAAGCCTTCGAGTAGCCAGACGCTTTGCGAGACCTTCAGCGTACGGCTCAAAGATCATCGGGACGAGATATTCCTCGTAAAGCTTCGGGATTGAGCCGGAGAAGATTTTGTCGGATTGGAGACTGGTCATTGCGAACTCCTTTCAGATAAAACAATTGCGAAGCTGTCCACATTAACCTCATACCTGCATGGACGCAGTCAGGGTTTCCGGAATAACTCGTCGAGTGGGTTCTTGGCTGCAGGGGCGTTTCCGGAAACGCGCTTCGCTGCGAACTCCTCCTCGATGTTGTCGCGATAAAAACTCCATGCCGCGCCCGAACTGCTGAGCCGGCGCCAGATATCCTCGCCGACGCCGTTGTACTGCAGCGTGCTGCCGTCGTCGAGCTGGACCTGCAGCAAGCGGGCGCGTGCATCGTAGCCGATGGCGCGCAGCTTGCCGGAATTGATCTTCTTCATTTCCATATGGCGATCATTGGAAGTTGAATCCAGAATCGTGAACCGCCTCTGCCTTTGCCTGTTGCGCAAGCTCCGCGGCAAGCTTGAACGCTTCCTCGGCGCCCGCCGAGTCGCCCTGCGCAACGCGTGCCTGGCCGATCACCTGCCAATTTTCGGCTTGCACACGATGTTGACGTCCGGCGAAACTGTTCGATTTGCGGGCCAGCGTGATTGCCTGCGCATATTGTCCTTGAGCTAGGCGCACTTGCGCAAGCCCAAGCCACAACCAGGGATTGCGCGGTTCGATACGCAGCGCGCGCTCCAGCGATGCCCCTGCCGCTTCACGCTGCCCGGACTCGTTGTCGGTCTGCGCCCGGTCCAGCAACGCGATGACGGCGAGGTTGCCCGACATGGCGGATCTCGGCACCGGCTCGAGGATGGCGCCCTCACCCGGTTGCTGAGGTTGTGTCTCGGGAGCGTGTGTTGTAGATGGATGTGTTGCCAAGCCTGCACATCCGGCAAGCAACAGCAGCCATGCCGAGACAAAAAACCAAGCGAATCTATTTTTCAATCGAATAACCTCTGGAACCAGTTTTTCTTCCCTGTATCCTGCTTGCCCCCGGGCGTCGCTTCAGCCTTGGCGCCCGATGCGTCTGCAGACGAAGCGCTGCAGGGCGACGTCTCTGCCGGTGCAGAACCCTTGATGAATGGCAACAATATGCCCGCCTTGCATCCATTATCATAACGCAACCCGCTGACCGGACCGACATTCACCATCTCGATGTCCTCCGGCATGGCAGGTTCCAGCGGCTCAGGCTGGATGTTCTTCATCATCTCGCCCCAGACGGTCATGGCTCCCGAGGCGCCGGTCAAACCGGTGGGGTTGTTGTCATCGCGGCCGACCCATACCACCGCGACGCGGTCGCCGGTGTATCCGGCAAACCAGCTGTCGCGCAGATCGTCAGTGGTACCGGTCTTGCCCGCCACATTCATTTCGGCAGGCAGCCAATTGATCAGCGACTGCGCAGTACCCTCGCGCACCACACCCTGCAAGGCCGCTGTCAGCAGATAGACCGGCGCAGGCGGGGCGACGGGTTCGACGTTCAGCGGAAAACGTTGCAGCGGCTTGCCCTCTGCCGTGACGATCGCGCGGATGGCGCGCAAGGGCGTGCGGAAGCCGCCGTCGGCAAAGGTCTGGTAAAGCTGCGACACTTCGACCGGCGATAGCCCAAAGGCGCCAATCAGCGACGAGGCGAAAGGCGACGGTCGCTGTTCGATGCCGTACAGGGGCAGCTTGTCGAGGATATGCTCGACACCGAGCTCGATGCCGAGACGCGCGGTCGCGACATTATAGGAATGCGCCAGCGCGGTGCGCAACTGCACCTGCCCGTGGAACTCGCGATCGTAGTTCTTCGGCTTCCAGTCAGGGGTGCCCGGCTGGCTCCACACCAGCGGACTGTCATCCAGCGGAGTGATCAGCGTATAGCGCTGCGGATTTTCAAGCGCGGTCAAATAGACAATGGGCTTCACTAGCGAACCGATCGGGCGCTGTGCATCGATGGCGCGGTTGTATCCGGCGTAACGCGCATCGCGCCCACCCACCATCGCCTGTATCTCGCCGGTCTGCGTGCTGCTGACCACCACAGCCCCCTCCAGCGTATTGGCGGCAAACTTGCTCGCCTTCTCGATCGCCGCGAGGCGCGACGCCAAAGCCTCCTCAGCCAGGTGCTGGACGAACGGATCAAGGGTGGTGAAGATGCGCAAACCCTCGCTGCGCAAATCCTCTTCACGATAGTCGCGCTCCAACTGGTGGTGCACGAACTGCAGGAAAGCCGGATACGGCGAAGTGCCGGCGGGTGCGCGTTGAACCACACCAAGCGGTTTCTGGCGGGCTGCAACGAATTGTGCCTGCGTGATGACATTCTGGCTCACCATTTGCTGCAACACCACGTTGCGCCGCTTGAGTGCCAGTTCCGGATGTTTGCGCGGGTCATACACCGTCGGCCCTTTGACCATACCGACCAGGGTGGCGATCTCCTGCGGCTCCAGCCGGTCGAGCGGACGATCGAAATAGAAATAGCTGGCCAGGCCAAAGCCATGGATGGCGCGGCTGGCATCCTGCCCGAGAAATATCTCATTGAGATAGGTTTCGAGAATCTCATCCTTGCTGTAATGCATCTCGAGCAGCAGCGCCATCAGCACCTCGTTCGCCTTGCGCGACAGCGTGCGTTCGGAAGTCAGGAAAAAATTCTTCACGAGCTGCTGGGTGAGCGTGCTGCCCCCTTCGATACGCTGTCCGGTTACGGTCCTGTACAGCGCGCGTGCGATACCGCGCGGATCGATGCCCCAGTGTGTATAGAATTTCCGGTCTTCGGTCGCAATCAGCGCGTTGACCAGCAGCTTGGGAACCTGGCTGAGCCTCACCAGCTCCCGGTCCTCGTTATGGCCGGGATAGATGCCGCCGATAAGGGGAGGCTCCATGCGCAACAAAGGCAGATCGACATCCTTGCTGCCGCGCTGCTGCAGCAACGACACCTTGCCGTCGGCGAATTCGATGCGCAGATGCTGCAAAGGCTGCGGGCCATCCCCGAACACAAAGTCACGGGTCGTGAACTCGATGCCATTCAATGTGTTCTTGTAGGTCGCCGCCTCGTCCGGCTGCGGGTTCTCGTGATACCCGATAGACTTGAACTCGTCGACGAATTGCTCGCGTGTCAGCTTCAGCCCCGGATACACCTCCAGCGCACGGCCATAGACACGCGCAGGCAAAGCGAACTTGCGGCCTTCGAAAGCCTCGCGGATGGTAACGTCAAGATAGTAAACGTAGCCGGACAGCCCCAGCAAAAGCAGCAGCGCGCCCAGGCGCACCGCCCTGCCAGGCAACTTGAAGTTGAAGTGGAATTTATTCCATGGCGAGGAGGGCAACTTCATTAATTATTACCTGCAAGGGGATGGTTGAGCATATCGTAGCCGATGGCGCGCAACCTGCCCGAAATAATCTTCTTCATTTCCATCGTGGCAATCCGGAAACTTTCCGAGCATGGCCCCTTTAATTTTTTAAAGTGAGCAGTCTTGGCAGCGGTGATAAGTGTCCAGATAGATTGACATACTCACACTTCTCTTGGGGGGATAAGATCCTTATTGACCTTCATTACTTTGTTGATGGATTTTATACCCGGTTCTTTGTCTCCAGTTACGTGTTTTGTTGCTGACATTTTTATTAGGTGTTCTATATCTCGCAATGTTTGTGGAGATGCATAACTATATTGATACTGAGTTCGAAGATTTTTGTACACATCAAAAAGATAATAAGAATTTTGCTTATTAGTTGCTATGTAGTGTTGGACTTGTTTACTCCAGTTACGCGGTCTTTGTTGAATTAAAAGTAATATCAGTTCATGCCTAATAATGCCGCCAATTTCCTTATTGCCTAACTGGTCGATAAGCAAAGGTCCCATTTTTCGTGAAAACAAATCATCCTGGCACCAGGAAACTACATTGCGTGGAATCTCACATAATATTTGTATGAATCTTTGCTGAGGTGTATCACCAAAATCATCAGCTAGAACAAAGCCAGCTCCGTCAAATAGCGCGTGTCCCTTTTCCGCGAGAATCGGCAATACAACAAACAGCACTTTTGATGCCTGTTCCCAACAATTCAGAATTTCCTGAAGTAACTGACGCTTAATTCCTGGTGATACATAATCACTATTCCTTAACGCTCTTGCCCCAGCTATCATTGTGTGCATCATTGTCACAAATGAATGTTCGGTTAAGAGGTTGGCGATTTTTTGATTATATGGCTTTGTTTTATCATAGGTGCAGTCGGCAAATTGATCTTTGATTGCGGCAGGTAGAGTAGATTCGCGTACACCATTGGCAATAACCTGATGCATTTGTGCTTCCGACTCAGGCGAAGGTTTCCATGTTGCAAAGTCATATGGATTTAATCCTTCAGGAAGACCGCATTTGCTTTTACTACTTTCGATAGATGCCTTGATGTCTTTTATAAGAATTTTCAAGGCGTCTTCCCGCTTCCGATCAATTCCAGTGTAAAACTCAATAAATTCTGGGTGTTGAGCATACCTCATATTTTCAAATATATAATTTGCAAATTCTTGATTATGATGCATTCTTTGGGCGGCAAAATAAAATATCCAGTAAGAAAATTTGAAATAGAAAAAGCTCCCTCGCTTAACCAGGATGTTGTTTGCAGAGAGCACATCGAATACAACATGTGTCTCAAGGTCGATATATCCTTCTTGGCAGCATCTTTGTGTTTCGATCAAAAATTTATCTCTTGTAAACTCATAATTACCCTCTCTAATTAGAGTCTCACAAAAATAACCAAGCACATATTCACAATCTTTTAGGTCTGGGTGCGATTTGTATGTTGGAATATCGTCAACATTAAAGAGAAGGAACAGAACTCGATGAATCATCTCAGAACGATTGACTGGACTCTCATCAAAACTGACCTCTGATACCTTTAGCAAAGTTAATAAGTTCAAGGCCGTTCGATGAAGATTAAGTACCCCTAAATCTGATGCGAGCCTAGAGGTTACTACATCTTCATCACCAATATATTTTGCTTCGTTGTATGCTGCAACAATTGTGCGTATATCTTCTCTAGTAAGAGACCAAAGGTACAGCACTTCAAATTGTCGACCCAAATCTATGTCGTCAATCTGGTTAGATGGACCGATATCGACCTGTTGCATACAGATTATTGGCACGTCCTTGAAGCGGTCGCATAGGTTTCTTAATAGCTTTAATGCATCTTTCTCATTCGTTGTCCATGAATCAAGTATGACGCATTTAATGTCTTCTTCAGTAAATTTAAGATCCTTTAACCCATTTGATATTGCTTCATTTATAGACGCAGCGTGTGGCTTTAAGTCCTTTGAATCCAGATATAACCACAAAGATTTTCCTTGGGTTCGCCAAGCTTCTCTTACTAGAAAATGCGCTAAACATGTTTGACCATACTGAGGAGGGGCTTTAATTATTGTTGACTTTGGGTTTGCGACAAAATCAGACAAATCCACCTTTGGTTCAGATTTGGCACCCTGAGAAATTTCAGATTTACCACAAATGATTGGAGAAACCCACACCTTCGGCTGTGATGAAAAGGATTGCAAGGCATTTTCTAGCCTTTTGGTCAGGTAGCGATCTATGAAATCATCATTAACATTTTGATCTGGTTCTGCTAGAGGTGTATTTTTTGGCGGCAGGTGTAACATTCTAGCTGGGGCTGGTTTGACAGCTAACGGCTGTCCTGTGAGGTACCTGCATAACATTTCATATTTGTCATTCTTGCTCAGATCATAGTGAGTTACAGCTTTCAGAGGTTTGGGCAAAAACTCTGCATCAGTCGTATTAAATATAATCGGAACAAATTTCCGATTTAGACTGTCGTTTTCATATATATCCTGATAAGTCAGCAAAGATTCCCATTTGACACCTTTACCTATACCCGGCACTTCCTTGCGTTGAACCCGATCTAGGTATGTTTTAGTACAGACTACCAAGACGAAATCTGCTTCACTTATCTTTTGCTCCATCCATAACGGCCAGCCTTCCTCGGGTGAGCCGTTTACATACTGGTCGATTTCGCAATCAATATGATTCTTGTTCAATTGATCAGATAGTTGCAAAACTTTCTGGTCGTGTTGATCTGAATCGTGGCTGTAGCTGATAAATACTTTAGGCATGATCTGAGCACCAAGAAAAGCGAAATACTTTATAAATACTACCGACTATTAGCGCTATTGTCTGGGGCGTCAATTGATAATCGAGTAATCTGGGCCAGACAATTTATTGCTAACCAAGATTTAACTTTGTTCACCGACTAATCGGCTTATACCGAATCCGCTTCGGCTTCGCGCCTTCTTCGCCCAGCCGCTTCCTCTTGTCCGCCTCATATTCCTGGTAGTTGCCGTCGAAGAACGTCCAGTGTGAATCGCCTTCCGCCGCGAGGATGTGGGTGGCGATGCGGTCGAGGAACCAGCGGTCGTGCGAGATCACCAGCACGCAGCCGGCGAATTCGAGCAGCGCATCTTCCAGCGCGCGCAGGGTTTCCACGTCCAGATCGTTCGACGGTTCGTCGAGCAACAACACGTTGCCGCCGGAGATCAGCACCTGCGCCAGATGCAGCCTGCCGCGCTCGCCGCCGGAAAGTTGGCCGACGATCTTGGCCTGGTCGCCGCCCTTGAAATTGAAGCGGCCGATGTAGGCGCGCGCCGGGGTTTCGTATTTGCCCACGGTGAGGATGTCGTTGCCGCCGGAGATCGCGTCGAACACGGTCTTGTCGTTCTGCAGCGAATCGCGCGCCTGATCGACGTGCGCGATCTTGACGGTGGAGCCGATCTTCACTTCGCCTGAATCCGGTTTTTCTTTTCCGGTGATCAGTTTGAACAGCGTGGATTTACCCGCGCCGTTCGGGCCGATGATGCCGACGATCGCGCCGGGCGGCACCTTGAAGCTGAGGTTGTCGATCAGCAGGCGGTCGCCGTACGCTTTGGAAACATTGTTGAATTCGATGACTTCGTTGCCGAGCCGTTCGCCGACCGGGATGAAGATCTCCTGCGTCTCGTTGCGCTTCTGGTGTTCCTGCGAATTGAGTTCTTCGAAGCGGGCGATACGCGCCTTGGATTTCGCCTGGCGTCCTTTCGGATTTTGCCGCACCCATTCCAGTTCCTGCTTCATCGACTTCATGTGCGCGTCGATCTGCTTGTTCTCTGTCTCCAGCCGCGCTTCCTTCTGCTCCAGCCAGCTCGAGTAATTGCCCTTCCACGGGATGCCGTGGCCGCGATCCAGTTCGAGTATCCATTCGGCGGCGTTGTCGAGGAAGTAGCGATCGTGCGTGACCGCGACCACGGTGCCGGGGAAGCGCACCAGGAATTGTTCCAGCCATTCCACCGATTCGGCGTCGAGGTGATTGGTCGGCTCGTCCAGCAGCAGCATGTCCGGCTTTTCCAGCAGCAGTTTGCACAGCGCGACGCGGCGCTTCTCGCCGCCGGAAAGATTCTTGATCAGTGCATCCCACGGCGGCAGGCGCAGCGCATCGGCGGCGATCTCGAGCTGGTGTTCGGCATCCGAGCCCGCTGCGGCGATGATCGCTTCCAGCCGCGCCTGTTCGGCGGCCAGCGCATCGAAATCGGCATCCGGCTCGGCGTAGGCTGCATACACTTCATCGAGTTTTTTCTGCGCGGAGAATACTTCGCCCAGACCTTCTTCGACGGCCTGGCGCACGGTGTGCCCAGGGTTGAGCTGCGGCTCTTGCGGCAGGTAGCCGATCTGGATGTTCGGCAGGTGTTGCACTTCGCCGTCGTATTCCTTGTCCGCGCCCGCCATGATGCGCAGCACGGTGGATTTGCCCGAGCCGTTCAGGCCGAGCAGGCCGATCTTGGCGCCGGGGAAGAAGCTGAGAGAGATGTCCTTGATGATCTGACGCTTGGGGGGAACGATCTTGCTCACGCGGAGCATGGACATTACGTATTGGGCCATTTGAATTTTGCTTTGAAGTTTCGGAAAGAGCGTAGCTTACCGCAAAGGGCGAGTAACTAGAACGGGGTAACTAAAAATGGCTAACCAGAAATGGATCAATAAAATGGGCGCCCGATAAGCCAGCAGTTCAGTTAAAGTGTCAGGAAATCTGTTCAATCGATTCGGGCTGCTGATTGGGCGCGATTGGAAAACCATACAAAGCTTCAATAGCAAACCACAGGGGTCAAAGCATGTATTTTCAGAATCAACGAAACATTTGCAGGACTGCGCCCGGCCTCGTCGCCCTGATCATATCTGCACTGTTGATATTACCTTTGCAGGCAAGCGCAGAAGGAGGTGCAACATTAAAAGCAGGAATTCCCATAGGGTATAAGCAATATCACGTGCATTATGATGTGAATGCCGATGGCACCTACACTGAATCTGATGAATTGGCCGTGTCTGTCCTTACGGATCAGGGTGTTTTGCAGTCAAAGAATTGGCAAGTTGGAATGCGTAATTCCGGCCTCGGAATGACCAGAAATAGGCATGTGGAGATTCTGACTGCCTACACGCTGAAAAAAGATGGCGAACATATTGACGCAATTCAACCCGTTGCACAGAGCGGCATTGAGGGGAATTCCAGCGGTGTTGCGCCCATTGTTTCATTCCCTAATGTGGAGATAGGTGACACCCTGGTCTTTTCGTACAAGGTCATTCAGAAAGAGCCCATCCTCCCCAATCAAATTGTGTTGAAACAATTCTTCCCGAAATTCATTGCCTACGAAGATGCAATCATCAGCCTGAACGCTCTCGAATCTCTTCATTTTCGGATCGAAACCGTTGGCGTCGGAAAAGCAAGGAAGAGCAGTAGTGGTCACATCCAAAGAATGGTTTGGAAGTATCAAAACAGGAAACCTGAAGTAGTTTCCGATCCAAGATTTCTATTGCGATCCGATTCAACCCCTCGTATCCATATTTCGACTTTTAAGGATAATGCTGCAGAAGCAGAGGCTTTGAATAATAGTCCGGTGATCTCGTCTCCCCCACTTTTCCCGATGAAAGATACTGACTTGGCCATGAGCGTGGCAGTGCCGAAACTATATCCCCGGCCGGTTTCAGAATGGAAGGTTACCGAAAAATCAATTTACCAAAAGCTTTTGTCCGGTGAAAAATTCGACGTTCTGGTTGTCCCGTTCCAAGTTCAGGAATACGCGCTTGACCGCCCGACCCGTTCCCTTATGGCTGCCGAGCTCGCGATGGCTGTTTCGTCGGGGCTGAAAATGCGCATGCCCGATCCCTTCCTCGTAGAGCGTGCGTTGGGCGAAGGGGAACGCCGTCTTGATCAAAATGAAGTGTATGAATTTGCAAACCAGCTGGGCGTAAAACGAATTGTCTGGGGATACGTCGGCCACAATCGCAATTATCAGATGTCGTTGAGGATTCTTTCACAGGAAAGGGACGCAAAAGGTGTTCTGGACTTGCAGACGAAACCCACTTCAAAATCGTTCGAGAACATTACCTTTACGGATGAGCGGCCACCGATCGAAGTCTACCAGTCGATGATGCCAGAAATATTGACAGCGATCGGTATCGACAGCCCGGTGCTGTCTTCGCCCAAAACACAAAGCCGGTTAGATGCTGCCACTTTGCCGTCTTCGCCACTGGCTATGGTGGCTGAAAAGGCAGACCCTGCTCGTGACGCCCTCTATTTCCAATTGCTGGATGACTTGACACCGGATGCTGCAGAAAGAACACAGGAACGTTTTGCGGAAAAGTCATATTTGGCGATACTCGGCATGGCGCCTGATTCACCGGATTACCGGGTTCTGAAAGCCAGGACATTAATGATGCTCGGCTTGCGCCCGGGTGCACTCCAGGTGCTTGGCGAGCCGAAAACAATAGAAGAGAAAGAGCTGTTTGCGATGCTCAATGGCAATCTGCCTGATGTCGAGCAATACAGCTCACAGATCGAGCCGGGTGTCAAAAAGCTGATGGTAATTCGAGATGCCAATTATCTCGGAAACCTATACGGGGTGGCTGACAAGAACAAGTCTGTTGCTTTGGTAAATTCCTTGGATCTGCCGGGAAAGACGTGGCCATTTTTGTTTGCGCGGGAATTTTCAGATTTGGATTCATGGGCACAATTTGACAACCTGAATCTCAAGCAACTGCTTGACTCCGATTTTCCAATCAAGGATTACACGGCGGAAGGAATGATACGCGGTACCGCGACTCTGGGCGATGTCGGGAAATTGCAAACTTTGGCAGATCTTTCCGTTGTTAACCATATCCGAAAGTTGTTGGAGATCGATGCCGCGAAATGGTGCTGTCAATCAACCATAGATCATCCTTCCGATCTGGATTATCTTGATCTGATCGAGGCCATCGGCGAAGATGACCTGATACGCCGCGCATATTTTCTGACTTATATGCAACGTGTCCCAGACCGGACGCTGGAGTATCTGAACCGGATCGAAAGTGTATACAAGGGAAATCCGCGATTTGCGTTGTCACTTGGCTTTGCTCAAATGCAAAGTTCAAAGTCTGCGGATGGAGCTGCAAAGGAAGGGCTGTTGAAGTCTGCCTATAACAATCTTTTTAATGCGTTTTACTGGGAGCAGGGGCAAACATTCTATTCTGATCAGGCTTTCAGTTATTTGGGCAACACCGGTCGAAATGATTATGGTTACTACGATAATTTTTATGCGTCGGACTACCCATTTCGTCCTTACTATAACCAATGGGAAAGAATAGATCAGAGGCAGGTTCCCAATGCCGAGGCGGCTTTGAATAACTCGACTTCCAATCTTAAGCCGCTTAAATACCTGGACTGGTACTTTACAGAAATATCCAAGGAATCCGAAAAACGCGATGCTTTATTCAAGTCGATCGAGGGCCGCTTTGCAGGGAATTCCGAGCTGTATCAAATGTTGGCCAAGTACAGCAAGAAAAAGGGCGATGATCAATCCGCAGAGAAATACTACCGTGAAAGTATCAAGGTGCAGCCCGAGTCATGGCAGGCCTATATGGATCTTGGCACGCTGCTGATCGAGCAAGGCCAATTGGATAAAGCCGACAAGGTCTTCATGGATTACCCGGGCTTCAAGAATGATTCCAAAGATGACCCTGTGGGAATTTCCAACTCTGCTTATGAGGCGGGCTCAAGGTTTTATTGGTTGGGCGAATTTTCCCTGGCAACGCCATATTACGAAATAGCTTCCAGGCAAGAAACCGGTTCGGGTGCCGAAATGACCAGCCGGCTTCGTCTAAAATTGTTACAGGGCGATTACAGAGGGGCGTTAATGGGTTCATTTAAGCGCGCCCAGCGCTACAACGATACTCATGCATATCGGGATTACCTCGGAATGCTTTTTGCAATGGATTCACCAAAGGATGCATGGGAAGCGTTCAATGTTTTGGCCAATCAAACTGATGATCCCCATATTTGGGAGTCGGTGCTCGTCGGCCATCATAGGGAAGGCAAATCAGAGCAAGAAATTGCGGCATGGGCAAAGCAGGAAGTTGCGCACAACACCGGCAGGAATTCCAACCTTGCAGGCAAATATCTTTTGCGGGCAGGTGTAACAGACCGCATGCCTACCAAAGATCTTGAAGCCTATTTGGCTGATGTCGCACAACCTGTGTGGAAAATCGATTACGCAAGCGGGTTCGTTATTCAGTCATCTGATGACGGGAGTGTTCGGGCAATTCAGGGGCCAAAAACTACAGGAAATGAAATCCTCCCCATAGGAGTCTATGATAATTCCAAAAAGTCCCAGGTCAAATCCAGCCTCATCTATTTTGCAGAATCCTACCGGGCGATCCGCACCGGCGAATTTGCGTCTGCACGATCCTCGCTGCAAGAGGCATCAACCCTTTATGATTTGTCCCTTAATGAGCTAGGATATTTTCTCCCCTATTATGCATTTGCCGCAGCGAATGCAGGAGATGCAACAGCGGTTGAGAAATACATGACGGATTTCAGTTTGGAAAAGAGAGGGTTTGATTACTTCCTTGCGAAAGCCGCAATCTCTGGAATCGGCGGAAAAACAGATGAGTCGCTGCAATTTCTCAAGAATGCACTTTATCGCCGTCCATTTACTGAAAACAGGCCCATACAAACTGAATATGAATATGCGGAAATTTGCGAGTGGCTATATGAAGCTACCGGAAATTCAAAATACAAGGAAATAGCACTTGACTGGGCCAAGACGAACCAAAAATTCCAGCCCTGGTTTGCTTGGGCTTACGCGATGGAGGCCGATCTCTCGGATAATCCGGTAGAACGCAAGCATGCAATTGCCATGGCGTTCTATCTTGATCCAAAATCAGAAAGGTTGGGAAGAATTCCAGAAAAGGAAACAGAGGCCGCCGTCAGGGAATTTAAGGATCAAAACCCATTCGTCATAAAGAGCAATTCATCAAAACAGGCTCCGTTATGAGTGCAATGACTGTGGTTGAAAGTCTCTTCAGGTTACACACGCGACGCCAACTTTATTCGATGACACTGACGATATGAAGAGACATCCCGGACACGCCCATTGGTTGTTCTCCCTGATCATGTCGATGATTTTGACTTTCATCGTGACCTGCGTGTTGACCGCATTCAATCACGGCTTCGATGGTTTTATCCCGAGCTGGATGCGCAGTTTTCTCGTCGCATGGGCGGTCGCATTCCCTTCCGTGTTGATAGTCTCTCCGCAGGTACGCAAACTGGTGCAGCGGCTGATTCACCATTGATACGGCCCGAGCATACGGTCTGTTCTTCGTTTGTCAGCCCAAAAAAAAACCGCAGGGAATGCCTGCGGATTTTTATTCGAATGACGCGACTGGCTCAATGATATTTGCGGCTCAGTTCGTGGACCGCCGCAACCAATGCCGCCACATGCTCCGGGTCAGTATGCTGCGAGATGCCGTGGCCCAGATTGAACACATGGCCGCTGCCGAATCCGTAGCTGCGGAGGATGTGGTCCACTTCCTTGCGGATCGCATCGGGCGAGGCGAACAGCACGGCCGGATCCATGTTGCCCTGCAGCGCGACCTTGTTGCCGACGCGCTGGCGCGCGATACCGATGTCTATGGTCCAGTCCAGGCCGACTGCATCGCAGCCGGTATTGGCGATGCTCTCGAGCCACAGGCCGCCGCCCTTGGTGAACACAATGGACGGGATCTTCACGCCGTCCTTTTCCTTGATCAGACCATTCACGATGCGGTGCGTGTAAGCCAGCGAAAATTCGTGGAACGCCGCATGGGACAACACGCCGCCCCATGAATCGAAGATCATCACGGCTTGCGCGCCGGCTTCGATCTGCGCATTCAGGTAAGCGATCACCGCCTGGGTGGTCACTTCGAGGATGTGGTGCATCAGCTTCGGCTCGTTGTACATCAGGGTCTTCACCCTGGCGTAATCATCGCTGCCGCCGCCTTCCACCATGTAGCAGGACAGCGTGAACGGGCTGCCGGAAAAACCAATCAACGGGATGCGGCCATCGATCGCCTTGCGGATCTGCGACACGGCGTCGGTGACGTAACGCAAGTCCTTGCCGATGTCCGGCACGCGCAATGCCTTGATCGAAGCTTCGTCGCGCAACGGGCGCTCGAACTTCGGGCCTTCGCCATCGGAGAAATACAGACCCAGGCCCATCGCATCCGGCACGGTCAGGATGTCGGAGAACAGGATCGCGGCATCGAGCGGGTAACGGTCTATCGGCTGCATCGTGACTTCAGTCGCGAAGTCCGGGTTCTTGCACAGACCGAGGAAGCTGCCGGCACGCTTGCGCGTCTCGCGGTATTCGGGCAAAAAACGACCGGCCTGGCGCATCATCCACATCGGGGTGTATTCGGTAGGTTGATGCAGCAGCGCGCGCAGGAAGGTGTCGTTTTTCAGTTTGAAATTCATGTTTCTCTCTTTGTAATTAAATTCGAAGGCGGCTCGCGACCCAAACTCTCTCCACCTCCCCTTGTCAGGCGAGTCAGAAAGAAGATTCGGGGTTAGCGAGGAAGTACTGATGATCCCATCAAAAACTCGTCTACAGCGCGTGCGCACTGGCGTCCTTCGCGTATCGCCCACACCACCAGCGATTGCCCGCGGCGCATGTCACCTGCAGCAAATACCTTGTCCTTGCTGGTGCGATAATTTTCCGTGTCGGCCTTGATGTTGCCGCGCGCGTCCTTTTCCACACCGAAGGCATCCAGCACCTTCTGCTCAGGGCTGACGAAGCCCATCGCCAGCAACACCAGATCGGCCTTGAGTTCGAATTCGCTGCCGGCAATCTCGCTCATCTTGCCGTCCTTCCATTCCACGCGCACTGCGCGCAATTTCTCTATCTTGCCGTTGTTGCCGATGAATTCCTTGGTGACGATAGCCCAGTCGCGTTGCGCGCCCTCTTCGTGAGAACTTGAAGTACGCAACTTCATCGGCCAGTTCGGCCATACCAGCGACTTGTTTTCGTGCTCGGGCGGACGCGGCATCACTTCAAGCTGCGTGACGGACAGCGCGCCGTGGCGATTCGAAGTGCCCACGCAATCCGAGCCGGTATCGCCGCCGCCGATCACCACCACATGCTTGCCAGCGGCACTGATAGGATTGCGCCCGTCGCCCGCGTTTTCCTTGTTCTGCGGGATCAGGAATTCCAGCGCGTAGTGCACGCCTTGCAATTCGCGGCCCGGCACCGGCAAGTCACGCGCCGATTCAGCACCGCCGGACAGGATCACCGCATCGAATTTTTTCAGCAACTCGGCGGGGCTGATGGTCTTTTCGGCATCATTGGCCGTGCTACTGGCGGGCGCATCCTTGCCGATGAACACGGAAGTTTGAAAGGCCACGCCTTCGGCTTGCATCTGCGCCATGCGCCAGTCGATCAGTCGCTTGTCGAGCTTGAAGTCGGGGATGCCATAGCGCAGCAAGCCGCCGATGCGGCTGTTCTTTTCGAACACCGTCACGCTGTGGCCGGCGCGCGCCAGTTGCTGGGCGGCAGCCAGTCCGGCGGGGCCAGAGCCGACGATCGCGACTTTCTTGCCGGATTTTTTCTCCGGCGGCTGCGGCACGACCCAGCCGTTCTCGCCGCCCTTGTCGATGATCGCGTGTTCGATGGACTTGATGCCCACCGCATCGTTGTTGATATTCAGCGTGCAGGCTGCTTCGCACGGAGCGGGGCAGATGCGCCCGGTAAATTCGGGGAAATTGTTGGTGGAGTGCAGCACGTCCAGCGCTTCGCGCCAGTTGCCGCGATACACCAGATCGTTCCAATCGGGGATGATGTTGTTGACCGGGCAGCCCGTGGTGCAGAACGGGATGCCGCAATCCATGCAGCGCGCGCCCTGTATCTTGGCTTGCTCGTCGTTCAGATGCAGCACGAACTCGTGGTAGTTCTTGCGGCGATCCGCCACGGGCAAGCTGGCTTCGCTGAGGCGCTTGAATTCCATGAATCCGGTTGGCTTGCCCATTATGCGGCCTCCCTATTTGCGGTTTTCCTGGGTCCGTTTATAACCTTTGCATGTTGCGCCGCCATTTCCTGCAACGCGCGCCGGTATTCTGTCGGCATCACTTTGGTGAACTTGTGCAGATAGATCGGCCAGTTATCCAGGATGTGTTTGGCGCGAGGGCTGCTGGTGTAGCGCAGATGTTTTTCGATATGTTCGCGCAAAGCTTGTTCATCAGCCTTGTCGAGATGATTGAAATGCACGCGACCATGTGATTCCACTTCGCCGGTCTCGCTGGCTTCGGCCTCTGCTGGAACGGACTCGAGTGACACCATGGACAGATTGCAGCGCTTTTCAAAGTTGCCGTCTTCATCCAGCACATAGGCGACTCCGCCGGACATGCCCGCTGCGAAGTTGCGCCCGGTCTGTCCCAGCACGATCACCATTCCGCCGGTCATGTATTCGCAGCCGTGGTCGCCCAGACCTTCCACGACGGCGATCGCGCCGGAGTTGCGCACCGCGAAGCGTTCGCCCGCCACACCCGAAAAATAACATTCGCCGGAAGTCGCGCCATACAGCACGGTGTTGCCGACAATGATGTTTTCATGCGTGATAAGTTTGGAATCCACGGGCGGCATGATGGCGATGCGTCCGCCGCACAGCCCTTTTCCCACGTAGTCGTTGCCTTCGCCGCGCAACTCGAGAGAAATGCCCTGCGCCAAAAATGCACCAAAACTCTGGCCGGCCGTGCCGTTGAATTTCACGGTTATCGTGTCGGCCGGCAAGCCGGCCTGACCGTAGCGCTTGGCGACTTCATGCGACAGCATGGTCCCGACGGTGCGGTTGACGTTGGCTATCCTGCTGTCGATGACCACAGCCTGCTTGTTGTTCAGCGCGTTTTGCGCCTGGGCGATCAACTTGTTATCCAGCGATTTTTCCAGCCCGTGATCCTGCAGTTCTGTATGATGGCGCGACACGCTGGCTGCCACTGCCGGCTGATGGAACACCCTGGAGAAGTCCAGCCCCTGTGCCTTCCAGTGCGTGATCCCGTGCTTCACGTCGAGCAGATCGCTGCGGCCGATCAGTTCGTCGAACTTGCGTATGCCCAGTTGCGCCATGTATTCGCGGACTTCTTCGGCGACGAAGAAGAAATAGTTCACCACATGTTCAGGCTGGCCGGTGAATTTCTTGCGCAATTCCGGATCCTGGGTTGCCACGCCGACCGGGCAGGTGTTGAGGTGGCACTTGCGCATCATGATGCAGCCTTCCACGACCAGCGGCGCGGTGGCAAAACCGAATTCATCCGCGCCCAGCAGCGCGCCGATCAGCACGTCGCGTCCGGTCTTGATCTGGCCGTCCACCTGCAAGGTGATGCGTCCGCGCAACTGGTTCAGCACCAGCGTTTGCTGAGCTTCGGACAAGCCAAGCTCCCACGGGGTACCCGCGTGCTTGATCGAGGAGATCGGCGACGCACCGGTGCCGCCGTCATGGCCGGATATCGTGATGTGATCGGCCTTGGCTTTGGACACGCCGGCTGCAACCGTGCCCACTCCCACTTCGGAAACCAGCTTGACCGAGATCGACGCGGACGGATTGGCGTTCTTCAGGTCGTGGATCAGTTGCGCCAGATCCTCGATGGAATAAATGTCGTGATGCGGCGGTGGCGATATCAGCCCGACGCCGGGTACCGAGAAGCGCAAATGGGCGATGTACTCGGACACCTTGTGGCCGGGCAACTGGCCGCCTTCGCCAGGCTTGGCGCCCTGCGCCATCTTGATCTGGATCTGGTCGGCGCTGCTCAGGTATTCGGCGGTGACACCGAAGCGGCCGGACGCGCACTGCTTGATCCTGGAGCGCAGCGAGTCTCCCTCTTTCAATACCAAATCCCGTTCGATGCGGCCTTTGCCGATGATGTCGGACAGCTTCTCGCCGCCCTTGATCTTCTTGTAGCGGTTGGCATCTTCACCGCCTTCGCCGGTGTTCGACTTGCCGCCGATGCGGTTCATCGCGATCGCCAGCGTGGTATGCGCTTCGGTAGAAATGGAGCCCAGCGACATCGCGCCGGTGACGAAACGCTTGACGATCTCTTTGGCCGGCTCGACTTCTGCCAGTGGAACGGCAGTACCCGCCGGCTTGATCTCGAACAGACCGCGCAAGGTTTTCAGCCTGGTGCCTTGTTCGTTGATGAGCTTCGCATATTCCTTGTAGGTTGCGGCATTGTTGGTGCGCGTGGCGTTCTGCAATTTCGCGACGGACTCGGGCGTCCACATGTGCTCTTCGCCGCGCACCCGCCATGCGTACTCGCCCCCGGCTTCTAGCGCATTGGCCAGCACCGGATCGGCACCGAATGCAGCGCGATGCGTGCGCATCGCTTCTTCCGCCACCACGCTTAAACCGATACCTTCGATCTGGGTCGCTGTGCCGGTGAAATACTCGGCGACGAAATCGGCATTCAGTCCGATCGCTTCGAAGATCTGCGCGCCGCAATAGGATTGGTAAGTGGAGATGCCCATCTTGGACATCACCTTCATCAGCCCCTTGTCGATCGCCTTGATGTAACGCTTCTTGGCTTCTTTCGCATCGACTTTCGCCGGCAGATTCATCGCCGCGATGGTTTCATAAGCCAGCCACGGGCACACCGCTTCCGCGCCATATCCTGCCAGCAAGGCGAAGTGATGCACCTCGCGCGCAGAGCCGGTGTCCACCACCAATCCGGTGCTGGTGCGCAGCCCGGCCTGCACCAGATGATGATGCACTTTGGAGCATGCCGCCAGCGCGGGGATCGCCACGCGCTTGGACGACATCGCGCGATCCGACAGGATCAGCACATTGTAGCCATCGGCTGCGGCCTTGTCGGCTGCGGCACACAATGCATGCACCGCTTTTTCGCAACCCGCCGCGCCTTGTGTTGCCGGATAAGTGATATCCAGCACCAGCGAGCAATAGCGCCCCTGCGTGAGTTGTTCGATGTTGCGCAATTTCGCGATGTCGTCGTTCGACAGCACCGGCTGATGCACTTCCAGACGCAGCGTCGGATTGGTTTCTTCGATGCCGAGCAGGTTGGGCTTCGGGCCGATGAATGAAGTCAGCGACATCACGATCTCTTCGCGGATCGGGTCGATCGGCGGGTTGGTCACTTGCGCGAACAACTGCTTGAAGTAATCGTAGAAGGAGCGGTTCTTGTTCGACAATACCGGCAGGGCGGCGTCCGTGCCCATCGAACCGGTCGGCTCTTCGCCGGCGCTCACCATCGGTGCGAGGATGAATTTCAGGTCCTCCTGGGAATAGCCGAACGCTTGCTGGGTATCCAGCAACGACGCGTTCAGTTTCGGCTTGGTTGCCACCTCAGGGAGGTCGCCAAGGTAGTAACGTGATTTCTCGATCCACTGCCGGTAAGGTTTGGCGGTGGCGAGTTGATGTTTCAGTTCGGCGTCATCCACGATGCGTCCGGCCTGCATGTCGATCAGGAACATCTTGCCCGGCTGCAGACGCCACTTCTTGACGATCTTGTGTTGCGGGATATCCAGCACACCCATCTCGGAAGCCATCAGCACCATGTCATCATCGGTGATCAGGTAGCGCGCCGGACGCAGGCCGTTGCGATCCAGCGTCGCGCCTATCATGCGGCCATCGGTGAAAGCCACAGCGGCAGGGCCATCCCACGGCTCCATGAGTGCGGCATGGTATTCATAGAAGGCACGGCGCTCTTCATCCATCAGCGGATTGCCCGCCCAGGCTTCGGGTATCAGCAGCATCATCGCATGCGGCAGCGAATAGCCGCCTGCCACCAGCAATTCCAGCGCATTGTCGAAACAGGCCGAGTCGGACTGGCCTTCGGTGATCAGCGGCCAGAGTTTTTCCAGATCCTCGCCGAGCAGCTTGGAGGACATCGCCGCATGGCGCGCCGTCATCCAGTTCACGTTGCCGCGCACGGTATTGATCTCGCCATTGTGCGCGATCATGCGGAACGGGTGCGCCAGATCCCAAGTCGGGAAAGTGTTGGTGGAAAAACGTTGATGTACCAGTGCCAACGCGGTAATGACACGGGGGTCTTGCAGATCAAGATAATACTTGCCGACTTGATTGGCCAGCAACATGCCCTTGTAGACGATGGTGCGTGCGGACAACGAGGGAATGTAGAAGCCCTTGCCCTGATTCGCGGGCAGCGCGTGCACAGTGTGTTCCATGGTCTTGCGGATCACGAACAACTTGCGCTCGAACGCATCCGAATCAGCGGTGTCAATCGGGTGCCCGGCCAAAAGTTCTTCGGCTCCGCCCAACCGAAGGTTGGATGCGGATTGCCTACCTTTGGTGCAATTCTTTCCACGCCCGATGAACACCTGACGTACGACGGGTTCGACTTTCTTGACACTGTCACCCAAACCGGAGCTATCCACCGGCACATCGCGCCAACCCAGCAAATGCTGGCCTTCAGCAAGGATCTTCTCTGTCACGATCTTCTCGCACGCGGCACGCGCAGCCGCATCGCGCGGCAGGAATAGCATCCCGACACCATACTCGCCGACGGATGGCAGGTGAATATTGCCCCAGCCCATTTCATCACGCAGGAACCGGTCTGGTATCTGCAGCAGAATACCCGCGCCGTCACCGGCCAGAGGATCAGCACCCACAGCACCACGATGAGTCAAGTTCTCCAGAATCTGCAAGCCCTGGCGCACCATGTCATGGCTTTGCTTACCCTTGATATGAGCCACAAAGCCCACCCCACAAGCGTCGCGCTCCTGGCGCGGATCGTACAATCCCTGCTGCATCGGTAAAGAACTGTTACTCACGGCGTTCCTCGGTCAGATCAATAAAGCCAAAAAATGGCGACACACGCCGCCACATCAAAATTCAAAAGCGAAAGGGCGGAAATTCTACCTTGTCTGGGGATGATGGGCAACCGCAGCGAGCTGCACGGCTTTGGTAACTACACGGCCTCTTCTACCGCGAAGATTCGGCGATGCTCGCGGATGGCGTAGCGGTCGGTCATCCCGGCGATGTAGTCTGCAACCGCTCGTGCCCGGTCCTGTTCAGCCAGGCCCCCCCGCAAGAAGGACGCCGCAGGGTGCCCAACGGCTTCACCAAGGGTACGCAATCCACCAGAGGACAGGCCCCCTGTGGAATTGTTAGCGCCGTTACCTTCGCGCTGCTGGAATTGCGGCGGCAGCAAACGGCTGTCTGCCATGAATATGCCGAACAAGTCGGTGATGATGCGTTGCGCCTTGGCACTCATGCGCAATACACGGTAATGGCGATACAAATTATTGCGCAAAAAACTTTTCAGGGTGCGCTGCTCCTCATTCATTCCGGTGCTGTAGGCGATCAGCGCGGGGGAGTTGCGCACATCCTCCAGCGTGGCGGGGTTTTGTAAGCTGATATTGGACTCGCTCTGCCGGATCAGGTCGGTGACCAGCGTATTGATCATGCGCCGCACGGTTTCATGCACAACGCGCCGCTCCGGCAGATCAGGATAGGCATGGCGCACTTCGCTCAATTGCCTTGCGACCAGCGGGACAGCTTCGAGTTGTTCCAGAGTGATCAAACCGGATCGCAAACCGTCATCCACATCGTGATTGTTGTAGGCGATCTCGTCGGCCAGATTGGCGACCTGCGCTTCCAGCGAAGGGCGGCGATTGTTCAGGAAGCGCTCGCCCACCTCGCCGAGTTTTGCGGCATTGTCCGCCGAGCAATGCTTGAGGATGCCTTCGCGTGTTTCGAAGCAAAGGTTCAATCCGTCAAACGCGGCGTAGCGCTCTTCCAGCATGTCCACAACGCGCAGTGATTGCAGATTGTGCTCGAATCCGCCATACGCTTTCATGCAGGCATTCAGCGCGTCCTGCCCGGCATGGCCGAATGGCGTGTGCCCGAGGTCGTGCGCCAGCGCGATCGCTTCGGCAAGGTCTTCATTCAGGCGCAAACGCCGTGCAATCGACCGCGCGATCTGCGCGACTTCGATGCTGTGGGTAAGGCGGGTACGGAACAGGTCACCCTCGTGATTCACGAATACCTGGGTCTTGTATTCGAGACGGCGGAACGCGCCGGAATGGATTATGCGGTCGCGGTCGCGCTGGAATTCGCTGCGCCCTTGCGGCGCATCTTCCTCTATCTTTCTACCACGCGAATTGCTTTCGGTGACGGCGTAAGAAGCAGGTTCAGCCATGCACGCAAGCCTCCAGTGTCTTCCTCAACAACCCCGCTGGAACATCGCCATACACCACGGCATGGCCGATTTGCTTGAGCAGCACGAAGCGGATATTGCCGCCCTCGACTTTCTTGTCCAACCCCATCAATTCGAGATATTTGTCCGCACCCAGATCGGGCGAGACCACCGGCAACCTGGCGCGCTCATACAGCTTGCGGATGCGCGCGACATCCTGCGCGCTGATCCAGCCCAGACGCTGCGACAGATCTGCCACCATCATGGTGCCTGCCGCGACACCTTCGCCATGCAGCCAGTTGCCATAGCCCATGCCGGATTCGATCGCATGCCCGAAAGTGTGTCCCAGATTCAACAGGGCGCGCTCACCGCTTTCGCGCTCATCCGCCGCGACGACTTCGGCCTTGTTCTGGCAACTGCGCGCGATTGCATATTTCAGCGCAGCAGTGTCGCGCGCCAGCAGCTTGTCAATGTTCTGTTCCAGCCATGCCAGGAAAGGCAGATCGCGGATCAAGCCGTACTTGATGACTTCGGCAAGACCCGCAGCCAACTCGTTATCAGGCAGTGTGTTCAGCGTGCCGGTATCGGCCAGCACCAATTGTGGCTGGTAGAACGCGCCTATCATGTTCTTGCCCAGCGGATGGTTGATGCCGGTTTTTCCGCCCACCGAGGAATCCACCTGTGCCAGCAGCGTGGTCGGTATCTGGATGAACGGCACGCCGCGCAGATAGGTCGCGGCCGCATAGCCAGTCATGTCGCCGATCACGCCGCCGCCCAGCGCGATCAACGGCGTGCTGCGCTCGCAGCGATCCTTGAGCAGCGCGTCATAGATCGAATTCAGCGTACCGGAATTTTTATACTCTTCACCGTCAGGCAGAATAATAGCCACGCTGCTGACAGCTATGGTCTGCAATGTATGCCGCAGCCTCTCCAGATACAGCGGGGCTACCGTGGTATTGGAAACGATGGCGACCCGTTTGCGCGGCACATGCGCTTGCAGCAATTCTGCGCGATCGAGCAGGCCGCTGCCGATGTGTATCGGATAACTGCGTTCGCCCAATTCTACTGTGAGTGTTTGCATAATCTTCCGGTCAACTTAAATGTCAGCTTTTCCTGAATGCATCAATTTTCTCGATCAAGTTCAACATCAAGGCGTGCACGCTCTGTTTGCCGCTCTGAGCGACGATGTCCGACACTTGCTGATAAAGCGGATCGCGTTGCTGGAACAATTCGGTCAGTTTGGCATGAGGATCTTTAGTCTGCAGCAGGGGGCGATTTCGATCGTGCCTGGTGCGTTGCCACAAATCATGCACGCTGGCCTTCAGGTAGATGACTATGCCGTTCTGTTGCAGCATCGCCCGGTTTTGTTCCTCCAGCACCGCGCCTCCCCCGGTTGCCAATACCATGTTATCGCGCCCGACCAGGTCGCGTATGGCTGCGGTTTCACGCAGGCGAAATCCTGATTCACCTTCAATATCGAATATGTGCGGAACCGTCACGCCGGTGCGCTTGATGATTTCTTCATCGCTGTCCACGAAGAACTTGCCGAGATGTTTGGACAGTGCCCGGCCCATCGTGGTTTTGCCGGAGCCCATCATACCCACCAGGATCAGGTTACCGGACTGCAGCTTGCGGTTATTATCCGGGCGGCCATGGTCCAGACATTTATTGACGCTATCATTCACTTGATTGATCTGCATGCTGCATATTGTAAACGATATAAGCAAAAGCCCGGGCTAGCCCGGGCTTTTCAACTGACGAATTCAAAACAGAGCCACATCAATGCTGGTTAGGCGTTGCGCATTTTCTTTACCATGAAAAGCTCAAACGTTATTTCTCAAGGCCGGGGGGCTTCCAAATAGCATGAATCAATCCTTACTGTGCGGTTTAACGCAGGCTCAAGGCATCCTTGATTATTTTGGGCGTGATAAAGATCAGCAACTCGCTCTTGTTATCAATCGTCGCATTGTCTCTAAACAGGTAGCCCAGCACCGGGATATCCCCAAGCAATGGCACTTTATCGACCGCGACACTATTGGTCTGGAGATACACACCGCCGATCACCACTGTGCCGCCGTTTTCCACCAGCACCTGGGTGGCAACCTTGTTGGTATCGATGCTGGGAACGCCGGCATACAGTGCCCCGACCGAGTCTTTATTCACCTTGATATCCATGATGACATTGTCATCCGGAGTGATTTGTGGCTTGACTGACAAACTTAAAACCGCATCCTTGAATGACACATTCGTTGCTCCGCTACTGCTGGCCTGCTGATAAGGTATTTCAGTTCCTGTCGAAATCTCGGCTTCAGTCTGGTCCGATGTCACAACGCGCGGACTGGAAATAACCTTGCCCTTGCTGTCGGTCTCAAGTGCGGTCAGTTCTATGGATAGTATTTTGCTCACCGAGCTGTTGAATAACAGCATGGAGAATGTGCCGGCGGTACCCGCGGAGGGCAGATTGACATTCGGTGTGTTGGCGGGCATGATAACGCCGGCCAATGGTCCTGCAGTTACAGTATTGGCGCCTACATTTCCGTATAAGCCGGTGTTGCCGACTTGAAACGCGTCATTAGAGTTATATCCCAGCCTTACACCCAGATTTTTACTGAAGTTATCCGTTGCCTCCACCACACGCGCCTCGATCATCACCTGGCGAACCGGCACATCTATTTGCTTGATCAAGTTGCGCACCGCTTCGAGTGTTGTAGGTGTATCCTGGACAAACATGGTGTTGGTACGCTTGTCAACCACCACACTGCCGCGCTTGGATAGTATGCGCTGCGCAGTACTTGACAGCATTGCAGCCACTATATCGCCTTTTTGATAACTTAACTGAAAACTTTCCGTGCGCAGCGGCTCCAATTCGGCAAGTTCCTGATGCGAGGTCAGATCGATTTTTTCCTTGGCTGCTATCTCTTCGCGAGGCGCAACCTGGATCACATTGCCGTTCTTTCGCATATCCAGACCGCGACTTTGCAAGATGATGTCAAAGGCCTGATCCCAAGGCACGTCCTTCAGGCGCAAGGTAAGATCACCTTTCACCGTGTCACTGATGACAATATTCATTCCGGTGAAATCGGCAATCACATTCAAAGCTTCACGCACATCGATCTTTTGGAAATTTAGCGTCAGCTTTTCCCCGGTATAGCCGGCCTTGCCGCCATTGGCCTGCTTGTCTTCAACAACCGGCTTCACTTCGACGATAAACTTGTTGTCAGTTTGATAGGCTGCATATTCCCACTGCCCGCGGGGCTCGATCACCATACGCACATTGTCACCCTGCACAAAGGTATCCACTCCCTGTACCGGCGTCGCAAAATCGACCACATCCAGCTTGCGCTGCAAATTGTGCGGCATACTGGTTTTAAGGAAATCAACGATCAGCGTAGTGCCTTGTTGATGTATGTCGATCCCGATACCAGGATCGGAGAGGTCGACCTGAATGCGCCCTTCGCCATCCTTGCCGCGATGGAAGTCTATATCGCGCAACTCGAATTTTTGTGCGCTCTGCTTTGCCTCGGCAAAACGAGAAGTACTGGCGGAGGTCACCGTATCTGCCAGTTTGTCATGCAAGATAATCATGAGGTCATTGCCCTCGATTTTCGAGTCATAGGCTATCATTTGATTAAGATTGACTACCAGGCGTGTGCGGTTGCCAGCCTGAACGATATTGGCACTACGCAAGTCCCCTTCTGTAAAATCCTGGGTAGATTTGCCCAAGCCGTTTACAGTATTGGGGAAATCAAACACGATACGCGGGGGGGTGTTGATGGCAAAACCTGCCGGCAGGCTTGCCAGCGGTTGTTCCAACTGCACCTTAATGATTGTTGCCCCATTCCCGACGCTGACATTCAGAGCATTGATGCTGTTCTGCGCGTCAGCCTGTGCCTGCCCGCCAAATAGGCCGAGTAAGATAAAAATACTTAACCATCGAACCGAGCTGCTGACCATGATATCAAGTTGTCTCATTATCTACTCCTAATCATTCCATTAATTGCAGGCTACTATCGCGTTCAGACCAATCACCACTACTATCTTGCACTAATTCTTTAATTATCACCGATGTCTCGGTCACCTCTTTAATAAGGCCAAAGTTCAAACCGAGATGGTTGCCGGCTTTAACACGATACAGCTTGTTGTCAGTAGCGCGTATCACTGCATAGCCCACTTTGTTCTGGTAGAGATAACCAACCATTTTGAGACTTTCAAGCGGGAATTCTTCCAAGGCTTCTTTGGGGCGATCCAGGTCCGGCTGGTTTAATCCGCCACCTCCACTGCCGCGCATATCCTGCTTGCGTGGCTTGAAAGGGTTGGGCAAATTTGTCTCATTACTGTAAGCAAAATACTCATATGGCTTCACCTCCGGCGGAGGCTCGATTTTGCCGCGCATATCCGCACCGGAATTTTTCACGAAATCGCGCAGATCCTGATACTCTTCGCCACCACAACCCGGCAGCAGTATAGAAACAAGCACAAGATAGATCAATCTCATTTCTTGACTCCTGCCGATTTCTTCTGCGCAGCTGCTTCTGCTTCGTCCAGATAACGAAAGGTCTTCGCTGTTGCATCCAGAGTCAGCCCGGCAGGATTGGGATTTATCGCTATATCGTTAAGCGTAACGATGCGCGGCAACATAGCGATGTCACTGGCAAATTTACCAATGTCATCGTAATTTCCCGTCACTTTGATGGCGATCGGCTGTACGGCGAATGAACCATTCACCGTTTCAACAGCCGGTCTGAAAAGATCGAATTGCAGTCCACGTCCCAACCCAGCCTGGTTGATGTCGGTCAACAACGCATCCATTTCAGATTTGTTTGGCAGCTGCTTGAGCAGTGCTCCAAAGGATTCCTGGGTTTCGGTAAGCTGTTTCTTGATCAAGTCCAGGTTGATCGCCTGCCTCTTCTTAACCAGGAAATTTTCCTTCAGCTGCGCTTCCTCCGCTTTGCTTTTGTTCAATTCGTCCCATTGACCCTGCCAGATTAACATTGCACCTGCCACAACTACGATGATGAACATCGCTGCAAAAGCAATGATTTTTGCCGGCCAGGGCCACGCTCCGGGCTTTTTGGGGTTTAGATTTTTCAGGTCCGCTAATTTCATCGTGACACCTAATTCTTTGCGCCAACCGATTTGCCGTCCGGTTTAACTGGAGCGTTAACTGGCACCTGCGGCTTGGTCAAGTTGAAGTTCAAAGTAAACTCGCTGATCCGGGTTGCGCCCGAACCGGAAGCATGGATTTCTACCAACGTAGGAGTATCGAGCCAGGGCGAATCCTCGATCGCCCGCATCAAGGTCGAGACTCTGGCATTTGACTGGGCGTAGCCAACCAGATTGATTTTATTTCCTGCCTGCCTGAGCGTCTTAAGGTACACACCATCAGGCAAAATGCGCAACATCTGATCCAGCAAGTGAACCACATCGGAACGCGTACTTTGCAAAGTCTCTACAACATTCTTGCGTGCCAGCAAAGATTGTGTCTGCTCACGGAGTTTGTTGATTTCCTCGATCTGCTTGTCCAAAATCGCTGTTTCTTGTTTCAGGTATGTATTGCGCCTTTCCTGATAGGATATTTGAGTGCTGATCGCGGCATCCACGACTCCCACCAGCATCGCCCCGCATACCAAAGAAATCACACTGAGCGCGAAAAACTGGATTTGGCGAGCCTTACGCTTTTCGGCACGATGCGGTAACAGGTTTACCCGTGTCATGATGGGTCAAACCTCCGCATTGCCAAACCACAAGCGATAATCAATGATGGCGCATCGACTTGCAATTGCCGCGGCTTGATACGGCTCGACAAAGTCATCAAGGCGAATGGATTTGCCACCATGGTGCTCACCTGAGTCTTGGTTGCCACCGCATCATCCAATCCTGGCAGAGCTGCACACCCGCCCGAGAGTACAATGTAATCAACCTCATGATATTGGGTCGAAGTGAAGAAGAACTGCAGTGCACGAGCAATTTCCGTTACTACGTTTTCACGGAAAGGCGACAATACATCGCTCTCATAGTTGTCTGGCAACCCGCCGTTGCGTTTGGCCGATTCAGCCTCTTCGGCAGTCAGGCCGAATACGCTCTGGATCTGCTGGGTCAACTGATTACCGCCCACTTGCTGATCCCTCGAATATACCGACTGCCCATTACGCAACACATTGACGTTCATCACGCCTGCACCTATGTCTATCAGTGCCACGCACTTGTCCAACGCGCCTTCAGGCAGCTGAACTCGAATCTGTTCGAAAGCCGTTTCGGCGGCATAGGGTTCAACATCCATGACCAAGGTCTTCAGTCCGGCCGACTGTGCAGCCGCAACACGATCCTCGACGTTCGCTTTGCGAGAGGCTGCCAACAGCACTTCCAACTCCTCGGTATTACTTGGCGCAGGGCCAATCACCTGAAAATCAAGATTAACTTCATCCAGAGCAAAAGGAATGTACTGGTTAGCTTCTGATTCGACTTGATACTCCAGGTCTTCGTCACTCAAGCCAGCCGGCAAAAGTATCTTTTTGGTGATCACCGCCGCTGAGGGCAGCGCCATACTTACATTCTTGATACGGGTACCCAGTCGCTTCCAGGCACGTTGCATACATTCCGAGACAGCATCAAGATTATTGATGTTTCCGTCGGTAATTGCATCCTTGGGCAACAGTTCAATTGCATAACGCTCAACGGTATAAGTGCCTTTTTTGTTTGACTCGCTCAATTCGACCATCTTGACTGATGACGAGCTAATGTCCACGCCTATCAGGGGTGGTGTCTTGGCCCACAAAAAATCCAGCGGGATGTCAAAATTTACTTTAGCCATTGACCGGTTAGCGCTCTATTTGTACAAAGTGGTTTAAATCCTAGCAATAACTATAAATTCTGTAAAGCTATTTTTGGGGGTTATTTATATCCACAGAGCCTATATAATTTCATACACAATACCATTGTTACTTATTTTTGGACAACCGCAAATGCCTTCCCGCCACTGGCTTCTCCCTGTTCTCGTTACGTTATCCTTATTTTCGCTTCCTGCGATATTGCTTGGCTTGGCTGCTCTGCTCGCTTATCCAACCCTGCCTTCGCTGGAAGCACTTACCGACTATCGCCCCAAAATTCCGCTGCGCATTTACAGTGCAGAGGGCACACTGATTGGTGAGTTCGGTGAGGAGCGCCGCGCATTGGTCCAAATCTCTGAGGTACCCGAGGTGATGAAACAAGCCATTCTTGCCGCTGAAGACGATCGGTTCTATGAGCATGGCGGCGTGGATTACATGGGAGTGCTACGCGCGGCGTTTTCCAACTTCACATCCGGCACTGTAAAGCAGGGGGCCAGCACGATTACCATGCAAGTGGCGCGCAACTTTTTCCTTACCAAGGAAAAGACCTTTACACGCAAGTTCAATGAGGTGCTGCTTACCCTTAAAATCGAACACAGTATGAGCAAAGATGAAATTCTGCAGCTTTACATCAACCAGATTTATCTTGGTCAACGTGCATATGGTTTTGCCGCCGCATCACATGTTTACTTTGGCAAACCGCTTAGCCAAGTCACCATAGCCGAGGCGGCCATGCTCGCCGGATTACCTAAAGCCCCTTCTTCCTATAACCCGATTGTCAATCCGAAGCGAGCCAAGCTCCGGCAACTTTACGTTCTACGCCGCATGCACGAACTGAATTATATTAACGATGAACAGTTCCAAATCGCGCAACAACAACCTATTGTGGCCTTGAAGGGCAACCAGGAATTCGCTGTCAAGGCAGACTACCTCTCGGAAATGGTCAGGCAGTCTGTATTTGAGAAATATCAGGACGACACCTATACACAAGGCTTCAAGGTTTACACCACTATCCGGCAAAACGATCAGATCGCAGCTTACCAAGCCGTTCGTACAGGCGTTCAGGATTATGACCGTCGCCATGGCTACCGTGGCCCGGAAGGCTTTATCGACATGCACGGCGATCCCAACAATACTGAAGCCCTTGACGAAGCCTTGCAGGATGTTGATGAAAGCGATGATTTAATACCCGCCGTCGTTCTGTCAGCCTCGCCCAAACTGGTTCGAGCTTATTGCAAGGGCGGAGAAACAGTAGAAATCGGCGGCGACGCCTTGCTTTTCGCACAGCCTGCCTTGACTAAAAAGCTCCCCTTGAACCAGCGTATCAATGTTGGCTCGCTGATCCGGGTCCAAAAGGATGAGAAGGGTATCTGGCAGATAAGCCAGCTTCCTCAAGTCGAGGCTGCCTTTGTTTCAGGAAATCCGCGTGACGGGGCTATCTACTCACTGATCGGAGGTTTTGATTTCAATCGCAGTCAATTTAACCATATCGCTCAGGCTTGGCGTCAGCCTGGATCAAGTTTTAAGCCCTTCGTGTATTCCGCTGCTCTGGAAAAGGGCTTTACTCCAGCCACGGTAATCAATGATGCGCCCCTTGTCTTTGATGCGGAGCAAACCGGCAATGAGCCTTGGGAGCCCAAGAATTACGATGGAAAATTTGAAGGGCCGATGCGCATGCGCCAAGCCTTGATGAAATCAAAAAATATGGTTTCGATCCGTATTTTGCAGTCCATCAGCCCGGAATATGCACGCGACTACATTACCAAGTTTGGTTTTGATCCCACCAAGTACCCTCCCTACCTCACTATGGCCCTCGGTGCTGGATCTGTAACCCCCATGCAAATGCTGGCTGCTTATTCGGTTTTCGCAAACGGCGGCTTTTCAGTCGAGCCCTACTTCATCAATCGCATCGAAGATGCCCGTGGTACAGTCCTTTACAAAGCGACACCTGAGGTTGCAGGGAATGGCGCAAAACAAATCATCGATGTGCGTAATGCCTACACCATGGTCAGCATGCTGCAAGACGTGGTTAGGCACGGCACTGGCATTAGAGCCATGCAACTTGGCCGTCAGGATCTGGCTGGCAAAACCGGCACCACCAATGATTCGATTGATGCATGGTTTTGTGGCTTCCAGCCAACCCTGGTTGGCATCGCCTGGATGGGCTACGATCAACCGCGCAGCCTAGGAGATAAGGAAACCGGCGGGGGCGCAGCTTTGCCGATCTGGATGAGTTATATGGAAAAGGCGCTCAAGGATGTGCCGGAAGCCACCTACAACATGCCGGACAACATGGTTGCCGTGCATATTAATGAGGAAGGTTATCGTGATGACAATAGTCCGCTGGTCGAATATTTTTATCAGGAAAACGTTCCACCCGAACATGCCATGCCCGCACCCAACGAGGAAATAAAACCGGCAGATACCATCAAGGATCAGTTGCTCTGATCACACGCATGGCCAAAGAACGCATACCCAGAGAATATGTAAACAGGCGCGACTTGATGCGCGAGCAACTGGCGCATCAAGCCGCCAAACTGATGGCGGAGGATGGCATCACTGATCACGCCTTTGCCAAGCGTAAAGCCGCGCGCCAACTGGGCGCGGCGGACACGCAACATCTGCCCAGCAATCAGGAAGTGGATGATGCGCTGCACAGCTATCGCGCGCTCTACCAACAGGGCAGCCATCCCGGCATCCTGCGCCAATTGCGCGAGGAGGCGCTGCACACCATGCGCCTGATGGCTGAGTTTCATCCCTACCTGACGGGTTCCGTATTGAGCGGCACGGCGGGCGAACAGTCGGACATCAATCTGATGCTATTCAGCGACGACGCAAAAGCTGTGTTGCTATTCCTACTCAAGCACAACCTCGAATTCGAAGATGGGGAATGGATAGTTCGGATAGGCGGACATGAAGAAACCGTGCCGAGCTATACTCTGACCGGCGAATCCGGCACGCAGACGCACATCATCGCGCTGCCCGAGAACGCCCGCCACAGCGGCAGCCGCCACCCGGAGACGCATGCGGATATTGCGGCGGTAGCCAACATAATAGAAGAGCGAGGAAAATAGGACTGAGTTGCGAGGACTGGGGACTAGTCCTCAGTCCTTATTAAGCCACCGCGCCGCATCAAGTGCGAAATAAGTCAGTATCCCGTCCGCACCGGCGCGCTTGAATCCCAGCAACGCTTCCAGCACGCAAGCCTGTTCGTTCAGCCAGCCATTCTGCGCCGCTGCCTTGAGCATGGCGTATTCGCCGCTGACTTGGTAGACGAAGGTGGGCGCCTTGAATTCGTCCTTCACGCGGCGCACGATATCGAGGTAGGGCATGCCCGGCTTGACCATCACCATGTCTGCTCCCTCCTGCAGGTCGAGGCCGACTTCCCACAAGGCTTCGTCGGAATTGGCCGGATCCATCTGGTAAGTATATTTATTGCCCGATCCCAGATTGCCGCTGGAACCGACAGCCTCGCGGAACGGGCCGTAGAAGCTGGAGGCGTATTTGGCTGAGTAAGCCATGATGCGGGTGTGGATGTGCTTGTTGGCATCCAGTGCCGCGCGCACTGCGCCGATGCGGCCGTCCATCATGTCGGAAGGAGCGACGATGTCGGCTCCGGCGGCGGCATGGGTCTGCGCCTGACGGGTCAGCACTGCGATGGTTTCATCGTTGAGGACGTAGCCGCTATCGTCCAGCAGTCCGTCCTGGCCGTGGCTGGTATAAGGATCGAGCGCGATGTCGGTCATCACGCCGAGTTCGGGGAAGTTCTTTTTCAGTTCAGCTACCACACGCGGCACCAGACCTTTGGGGTTAAAAGCCTCACGTGCGTCCAGACTTTTCAGCGGCGCATCGATCACCGGGAAGATGGCCATCACAGGCACCCCCAGCTTCACACATTGCTCGGCATCCTTGAGCAGTAAATCCAAAGTCTTGCGCTGCACGCCCGGCATGGACTTCACATCCTCGGCTTTTTTGCTGCCTTCCAGCACAAAAATGGGGTAGATGAAGTCTGCCGGAGTGAGTATGTGCTCTCGCATCAGGTCGCGTGAAAACGCGTCCCGTCGCATCCGGCGCATGCGGGTTTGGGGGTATTGTCCTAGTGTTTGCATGATTTTCCCTACAAAAAATTATTTTCCTGGAACTATTTTAGGAGTTGCTTATCTGATGCTGTGAATGATGCGAATCATTCCACGTTTCTCCTCCCTGAGCGTGCGTCTTAACTCTTGTTAAGACTTTGCCCCCGGCCTACCTCCCCTTGGCTGGGGGCATTTTTTTGCCTATTGGCCTATCGGATTTTCCATCAGCCAACCAGCTTGCAATCACCGCTTCGGCCTCTTCTACGCCCAGTTTTTTCAAACTGGAAAACAATTGCACGGAGCACTGCGGAAAATGCTCGGCAAGGTGCGATTTTACACGACTCAACGTCAATGTTGCTTGTTGCCTGCTGAGCTTGTCTGACTTGGTCAACAGGATATGCACCGGCTTGCCGGTCGGCGCAAACCAGTCCAGCATGTTCTCATCGAGCTCGGTCAGCGGATGACGGGAATCCATGATCACCACCAAGCCGCACAACTCATCGCGCATTTGCAAATACTCACTGAGCAGACCTTCCCAATGCCGCTTGCTTTCGGGCGGGACCTTGGCATAGCCGTAGCCGGGCAAATCCACCAGAAAATTATTGTTGCCCAGCGAAAAATAATTCAGGTGCTGGGTGCGCCCCGGCGTCTTGCTGGTATAGGCCAGACGCACATGGTTCGCCAGTGTATTGATCGCGCTCGACTTGCCCGCATTGGAACGCCCGACGAACGCCACTTCCTTGCCGCCATGCGGCGGCAAATCCTTGATGTGATTGACGGTGGTGTAGAAGGCTGCTTGCGAAAAAAGTCCCATTACTTCCAAGTCGCGAAAATCTTGTCCGCTGCAGCGATGGTCGCCGCGATATCCGCCTCGGTATGGGCGGCGGAAACGAAGCCCGCTTCGAAGGCTGACGGTGCGAGATATACACCCTCCTCGAGCATGGCATGGAAAAAGCGGTTGAATGCTTCCTTGTTGCAGCTCATTACCTCGGCATAACTGGTTGGCAATGCCTTGCTGAAATACAGGCCGAACATGCCGCCGACGGATTGCGCACAAAACTGAATGCCGTGTTTCTTGGCGCTAGCCGTCAATCCTTCGGTCAACTGCTTTGCCAGCTTGGACAGGTTTTCGTAAAACCCCTTTGCCTGAATGAGCTTGAGCGTTGCCATCCCTGCGGCCACTGCCACCGGATTGCCTGACAGCGTACCTGCCTGATACACCGCGCCGAGCGGAGCCAGGCATTGCATGATGTCGCGCCGTCCGCCGAATGCCGCAGCAGGCAGACCGCCACCCATCACCTTGCCCAACGTCACCAGATCCGGCTTGATGCCGTAATAGCCTTGCGCACCTTGCAGGCTGACGCGGAAGCCGGTCATCACTTCGTCGAGAATCAACACCGCGCCATGCTTGGTGCACAGGCTGCGCAATGCATTCAGGAACTCCGGCTTGGGCGTGATCAGATTCATATTGCCCGCCACCGGTTCGACGATCACCGCCGCGATCTCCTTGCCCATTTCGGCGAAAGCACGCTCCAGTCCCGCTGCATCGTTGTAATCCAGCACCGTGGTCAGCGCGGCAATCTCAGCAGGCACGCCGGACGAACTCGGCTGCCCGAAAGTCAGCGCACCGGAACCCGCCTTGACTAGCAAACCATCGGAATGGCCGTGGTAACAGCCCTCGAATTTGATGATGCGGCTTCGACCGGTAAAGCCGCGCGCCAGGCGTATCGCGGTCATCGTCGCCTCGGTGCCGGAACTTACCAGACGCACCATCTCCAGACTCGGCAACAACTTGCACAACAGCTTCGCCATTTCCAGTTCGGCCGCTGTCGGCGCGCCGAACCCCAAGCCTTGGGCAGCGGCATCCTGCACTGCCTTGACCACGTCTGGATGGCAATGCCCGACGATCATCGGCCCCCATGAGCCCACATAATCAGTGTAACGTTTGCCATCGGCATCCCACATATAAGCGCCTTGCCCGCGTTGAAAAAAAAGCGGTGTGCCGCCCACCGAACGGAACGCACGCACCGGCGAATTCACCCCACCCGGAATGACTTTTTGGGATTCTTCGAATAGCTGTTGGTTGTGCGAAATCATGTTGTTTCTTTCTGTCGAAAATGATTTTGGAAATTTATTAAATTTGAAAACTGCCGTGCCGCATCCTGAATATCCGTCACGCCAAACACCGCCGAAATCACCGCCAGCGCATCTGCACCGGCTTCCAGCAACTGCGTCCCGTTGTATACCGTGATGCCTCCTATCGCCACCAGCGGAACAGCAATCTCGCGGCGCGCCTGCCGCAATAAATCAGGCGAGGCCTCCACTGCATCGGGCTTCACAGTCGAGGCAAAAAAGCTGCCGAATGCCACATAGTCGGCACCCTGCTGAACAGCGCCGTGCGCCAAATCCATCCGATTATAGCAAGATACTCCGATGAGTTTGTCTCTGCCCAACACCGCGCGGGCGGCAGCCACACTGCCGTCTTCACCACCCAAATGCACGCCGTCGGCATCTACTTGCTGCGCCAATATGGCATCGTCGTTGATGATCAGCGGCACAGAAAATTCATGCGTCAGTTCGCGCAATGCTTTGGCTTGTGCCAAACGCAATGCCGCATCGGCAGCCTTGTTGCGATACTGCAAAACCTGCGCACCGCCCAGCAAAGCCAGACGCACTTTGCGCAACAACTCCGCTGTGTCTGATTCGCCCGGCGTGATTGCGTACAGGCCGCTAATTAGGCCGTTCCGGTTGTGGCTCATCATCCTCTTCACCGCGCGCCCAGAACAGACGATCAGGAATATGCTGCCCCATGCCCGGACGGAAACCCGCATTCAAGGTTTGCCAGGTGTATTCCTGCGCCTCCTTTACCGCCTCCGGAACGTCGACGCCCTGCGCCAACAACGCGGCAATCGCCGCAGACAAGGTGCAGCCCGAGCCGTGATAAATCCCCGGCAACCGCACCCAACTATCGCTGCTGATTACTCCGCGCTCGCTGTAAAGCGTATTGATGACCTTGGGGGTCTGTTCATGCGTTCCAGTGATCAGCACATACTCGCAACCCATGCGCAATATACGTTTTGCGCATTCTTCCAGTGTCGGATCGTCCTCTTCATTGTCCTCGTTCAGCGCGAGGCGGCGTGCCTCCATGCTGTTCGGCGTGAGAATCGTGGTCTGTGGAATCAGCAACTCGCGCATCGCATCCAGCATGTCTTCATTCGCCAATTCGTCACCCCGTCCCGAAGCCAGCACCGGGTCCAGCACCAATGGAATATCAGGATAATCCGACAACACTTCGGCAATCGCAGCAATGTTTTCCACGCTACCCAGCAAACCGATCTTGAATGCAGCCACTGGAACGTCTTCCAGCATCGCGCGTGCCTGATCCGCCACCCACTCCGGGTCTATCGGCAACACATCATCCACCCCGCTGGTATCCTGCACGGTAACGGCCGTCACAACTGACAACGGGTGACAACCCATACTGGCAATGGTCAACAGATCAGCCTGCAAGCCCGCCCCGCCACTGGGATCGGTTGCGGCAAAACTCATTACTAATGGGAACGGTTCGGTCATGGTGTCTAATTGTAAAATGCGCGGTGAGTTTGCATTTTACCCTATGTAACCCAGTCTATCGAACACAAGGACTACCGAACAGTAAGACAATTTGAATTTAGCGGGAATCTGATGCGTATTCTTCACACCATGTTGCGCGTAGTCGATCTGGAGAAATCACTCGCCTTTTATACCGGCGTGCTCGGCATGAAGCTGCTGCGCCGCAACGACTACCCGGACGGAAAATTCACGCTGGCTTTTGTCGGCTTCAGCGACGAAGCCAGCGGCGCGGTGATCGAACTCACCCACAACTGGGGTGTGGAAAAATATGAGCTCGGCAATGCCTATGGCCACATCGCCATTGAAGTGGAAGATGCCTACGCCGCCTGTGAAAAGATCAAGCAGCGCGGAGGCAAGGTGGTGCGCGAAGCGGGTGCCATGAAACACGGCAGCACTGTGATCGCTTTTGTCGAAGACCCGGATGGGTACAGGATTGAGTTGATCCAGAAGAAGATGGGGTGAGTGTTAACTGTGCTTGCCGGGGGCGACCCGGCGAAGTTGCCTTTACCCTGGTAAGCTGAAAAAGATTCTACTTCTTTTCATCGAGGTAATTCGCCACCTTGATAAAGTCTGCCACCGCCAGATTCTCAGCGCGCAATTGAGGATTGATCCCCAGCTTTTCAAAATCCATCTCATCCAGATAAGCGCGCAGCGTATTTCGCAATGTCTTGCGGCGTTGTCCGAAAGCAGTTTTGACAATCGCGGCAAACAACTTTTTATTGTGCACCGCAATTTCGCTGGCAGGCAGCGGAATCATGCGCACGATGGCGGAGTCCACCTTGGGCGCGGGACGGAAAGACTCAGGCGGCACGTCGAGCAGCTTCTCCATGTGAAAGCGGTATTGCAGCATCACCGATAACCGCCCGTATTCCGGCGTGGAAGGCTCGGCTACCATGCGTTCGACCACTTCGTTTTGCAGCATGAAGTGCATATCTTTAATGCGGTCGGCATATGTTGCAAAGTGAAACAACAATGGTGAAGAGATGTTGTAAGGCAGGTTGCCGACAATACGCAGCGGTGCCACCAGGGTCGCAAAGTCAAACTCCAGCGCGTCGCCGGCATGGACGGTCAATTTCGATTTTGGATTATCCTGCGGGTAATCGCTCTCCAGCCGCGCGATGATGTCGCGGTCGATCTCCACCACATGCAGATGATTTAATCTTTTCAGCAAAGGGCGGGTCAGCGCGCCCAGGCCCGGCCCGATCTCGACCATATTTTCTTCCGGCTCGGGGCGGATCGCGCTGATGATGTCGGCGATGATCCGCTCATCGACAAGAAAATTCTGGCCAAATCTTTCTTTGACCTTATGCACGATACAGTTGTTCGTTCTGCGCCAGCTCATATTTCGACATCTGGGCAGCAAGTTTGATCGCCTCGATCAGGCTGCCGCTGTCGGCCTTGCCGGTTCCCGCCAGATCGAGTGCCGTACCATGATCCACCGAAGTGCGGATAATGGGCAGGCCGAGCGTAACATTCACACCCTGACCGAAGCTGGCATGTTTCAACACCGGCAGTCCCTGATCGTGATACATGGACAATACGCAGTCGCATTGCGCCAGTTTGTGGGGCGTGAACAAGGTATCGGCAGGCAGCGGAGTGCTGACATTCATACCCTCTGCACGCAACTTGTCGAGCACGGGTATCATCACCTCGATCTCCTCGCGCCCCAGATAACCTCCCTCGCCCGCATGCGGATTCAAACCGGCAACCAGAATACACGGCTGCGCAATGCCGAAGCGGCGTTGCAGATCGCTCTGGATGATGCGCAACACATTTTCAAGCAGGGGTGCGGTGATCGCAGCGGGCACGTCCTTCAAGGCTAGGTGCGTAGTGGCCAGCGCCACGCGCATCCCGCCGCCGACCAGCATCATCACAACCCGCTTCGTGCCGGTTTGTTCGGCAAAAAATTCTGTATGTCCGGTAAATGGGAAGCCGGCATCGTTGATGATGCCCTTGTGTACCGGTGCGGTGACGATGCCAGCAAACTCGCCAGCTTGGCAACCTTGCACAGCGCGGCGCAACATCGCCAACACGTATGCACTATTGGCCGCATTCAGCACACCGGGACGACATTCCGCAACAATCGGCACATGAATTACCGGCAGAATATTGGGCTGGCCAACTTGTTCTTGTCCTGCCGCAAAATCTTGCACTTCCAGGGAAATGCCTAGTTGCGCGGCACGCTGTTGCAGCAGATTTTTATCGGCGACGATGACGAACGGAATATCGGGTGGCGCAACGGCAAGCTGCACACACAGATCCGGGCCTATACCTGCGGGCTCGCCGGAGGAAATGGCCAAGGGTGCGGAAAGCACAGAGGCGTTCACTGGCTACTTTTTCTCTTCGAGGCGATACTCAACGAACGCGCGATCGCGCAACTGGCGCAGCCAGTCCTGAAACTGCTCATCCGACTTGAAAGTACCTATCGCAATACGGGCCTGCTGGCGCTTCTGTTGTTCGCTGACATCGGCATTGCGCCGTTCCAGAACCTGGATCAGATGCCAGCCGAATTGCGTTTGCACTATTGCCATTTGCCCCGGCTTCAGCTTGTTCATCGCCTCTTCAAATTCCGGCACAGTCTGCCCGGGGGAAAGCCAGTCCAAATCACCGCCTTGTTGCGCGCTGCCGTCCTGTGAATATCGCTTCGCCTGCGCGGCGAAATCTGCACCGGATTCAATGCGCTGCCTGATTTCCATGATTTGCCTTTTGGCCTCGGCTTCCGAAACGATCTCGCTGGTCTTGATCAAAATATGACGCGCATGCGTCTGGCTAACCAAAACCGGCGTATTACCGCTGCGCTTGTCTATCAGCTTGAGAATATGGAAGCCACTGGGGCTGCGCATAACTGCGGTAATTTGGCCGACCTTGAGATTCTGCAACTCGTTAGCGAATAACGGGGGAATCCGATCGCCAGGCAGCCAGCCCAAGTCGCCGCCCTTGAGCGCGTCTTTGGCATCGGAACTGCCTGCTGCCACTTGCGCAAAATCTGCGCCGCCCTTCAATTGGCTCAACGCCTTTTCGGCACGTTCGCGTGCAGCCTGTATTTTTTCCGCACTGGCTTGTTCCGGCACCACCACCAATATGTGCGCGAGATGGAACTCCTCTCCCGAATTGCCCATCCTGGCTTTGTTGGCGAGATAATTGTCGACCTCGCCATCGCTGATAACAAGCTTGCTCTCGATTTCACGCTCTCGCAGCCGCGTCGAAATGATCTCGCCGCGTATCTCTTCACGGAATTTATTGAAATCCACGCCATCGGCTTCCAGCTTGGCGCGAAATTCCGCCAACGACTGGAAATTGTTTTGCTGCGCGATCCGTGTCAACGCCTGATTCAATTGTGCGTCATCCACGCGCACGCCGGTTTCCTTGGCATACTGCGACTGCAGCATATCCATAATCATGCTCTCGAGAATTTGTTTTTCCAGCACATCGGCAGCGGGCAATGGCGTATCTTGCTTCTGCAGCTGACGCACAACCTCGCGTACCCGCTCATCCAGTTCGTGGCGGGTAATCACATCATCATTTACCAACGCAACCACCGAATCGATCATCGCAGCTTGTTGTGGATCAGTTTTTTGAGAATCAACAGACGACGATACGGCTTTTGACGGAGGCACATTTTGATTGTTCTTGTCGGCCTGGGCATTGGCTCCATAAGCGGTCTGTGAAACGAAAAATGCACAGCACAGCAGCAGAGTCTTTATTCTCATCTTTTACTTTCCATAATTACTGCAAAACCTGCGAAGGTTTGTTGGCAGGTTCATCGTTCACATTGGTATAGCCGGGGATGCTCTGTTTTAGCACACCCAAAGGATCCGAACCGACCTTGATCAGCTCGCTTAAATCAAGCTGTACAAAGAAACTAGTATTGGTCTGTAGCGTGGCGGTGGCGAAACGTTGTGCAACAAGACGCAACGCCCAACAGCTTTGAGTATACTCAAGTCCGGCGATCGCCTCCAAAATTTGACCATCCTGTATCGAATAGTTCCAGCGTCCCAGCATACGCCACTGCCTGGACAGCGGCCATTGCGTGGAGAAATCGACTTGACGCAGGGTGTCGCGCTCAAAGCGATATCCAAAATTTAACACCTTGCCTGCTTCGGGATGGTAATGTGCTGATACGTTATAGAGTTGTGCCTGGGATTGATTTGGATCGTACTGCAACTCACTATCCAACGACCAGGCTCTCGACATTTTCCCGGAAGCCGCCAGTAAAATATCAGACCTTTCGTTACTCGTTGTGGGTGTTGTGGGTGAGGCCAGATTTACCTGTGGCGTTATAAAACTAAAGCGCTCTCCCATCATCAATTTTAAGCGCTCGGCACCGCTATTCTGTTCCATCAAACGCGATGTTGCCGCCAGGGTGATCTGATCGGCATCACCTATCCTGTCACTGCCGGAGAAACGATTTTCGGTGAATATCTGGGTAAAATTAAAATCTGCCAGTGCAGAGTCAAAGTTTGGCAATGCCGACTGATTCCGGTATGGCACATAAACATAATAAGCACGCGGCTCCAAAGTTTGCAGATAATCGCCGTTGAACAAATTCGATTCACGTTCAAAAGCCATACCGCTATCCACACTAAAAATCGGCAATGTGCGCGATGCATTCGGCAATGCGCCGACGTTGTTCGCGCCGAGCTCATAATACGTGCTGTGCAATGCCGCTTTGGGTGTGATGTAAAACGCCGAATTGCTTACCAAAGGATAACTGACGCTGGGGTTCAGTACTACCCGCGATCCGTTCACCTCTGTGGGATGAGTAAAATCCACATATTCGCCGGCGAAGGCAACGTTCGCGCCGAAATAATTTTGTTGTGTGCCAACAGTCAATTGCGGCTTGCGCGCATAAGGCGGAATGATGGGTGCCGCAGGGTCCTGCAAGGTCTGGAATTGTTGAACGCGCAAGGTGGAATCCCATCCGCCTGCGGTATAGTTCAGTCCAGCCTCTTGCAACAAGGTAACCTGAGATGTGTCATTCACCGAATTGCCCAAGTCGACGAAATAGGCATCGTCACTAACGTGGGTGGCATTCACATAACCAGTCAAACTGCCCGCCAGCTTTTGACCGTGATTTAACGATAAAAGCTCACGACTACGTTGTGCTATCGCGTCGTTGGGTAGCACATTCACTTCCAGTTCACCGTGATAACCGGGCTCCAGGTAACGAAATTCATCGTTGAGCATCAAACCGCGCTTGGCCATATACCGCGGGGCAATCGTTGCATCAAAATTCGGTGCGATATTCCAGTAATAGGGCAGGGTCAATTCGCTACCGCCCGTTACAGTAGCACCATATATCGGGGAGAGAAAACCGGACTTGCGCTGGTTATTGAGTGCAAAATCCATCCACGGTGAATACAAAATCGGAACACCTTTAAAATCGAGCGATGCACCCTTGGCTGTACCAATTTGCCGTTCACGATCGATTTCCAATGTGTCCACATTTAAAAACCAATCCTGATTCCCCGCCGGACAAGTCGTGTAGGTGGCATTATCCATGCTGTAATGCTGGCGATCCTGGATGTGCAGCATGTCCGCCGAGCCGCGAGCGCCATTATCGTTTAAATTGAATTGTGGCTGCTCCATCGTACCGGTGCCGTTATCCATATTAAAAAGCAGGTGTGGGCCACTCATGGAACTGCCGTTTTGCTTTAACACTACCAAACCCTGTGCATCGACTTCATGCGTATTTTGTTGATAAAGAAGCCGATCTGCACTAACGGACTGGCCACCTTGGCGTAACATCGCATTGCCGGTCGCCTCAATTTGGTTGTCTTTCTGACCCACCAAACTGTCTGCATCGATAACTGCCGGTACTCCGCTAACTGCACCGGTCGTGGCGGGAGAGTTCTGATCAATGCGCAAGCTGGGTGGGTCCTCACCGGCGTTAGCGTGATGTGCAAAAAAACATAACACAATTATGGCGAGAGATTTAAGATGAAACCGCATAACGCGCAGCAATATAGTAAGGTGATAAACTCGCGGCAGTTTAACATCAAGTGCATTTGAGAACCCAGCATGCAGCGCCAGAAACAACTTGCAGAATGGCTGAACAGCCTGTATCCCAATGAACAATTCACGCTTGCGCCGGCCTCGGCCGATGCAAGCTTCCGCCGCTATTTCCGCGCTATATTTTCGAACGGACAAACTCGTATCGTGATGGACGCGCCGCCGCAGCAAGAGGATTGCCGCCCTTTCCTGCACGTGGCCGAATTGTTCGAGGACGCCGGGACTCATGTGCCGCATGTGTATGCACAAGATCTGGAGCAAGGGTTCCTGCTCCTGTCCGACCTCGGCAATACAACTTATCTCCAAGCACTGAGCAAAGGGAACACTGATACCGCGAGAGAACTTTACGGCGCTGCCACCGACGCGCTGATCAAGATCCAGCTCGCCTCGCGCGACAACGAATTGCCGCCTTATGACGAAGCCCTGCTGTTGCGCGAGATGCGCCTGTTCCCGGAGTGGTACATAGCCAAACATCTCAATGTCACGCTCAGCGAGGTGCAGAACGCCAAGCTGGAAACCATGTTTGCGCGCATCATCGCCAACAACCTCTCCCAGCCGCGCGCGTACGTGCATCGCGACTATCACTCCAGAAACCTCATGGTGGTCGATCCGACACGGTGGGGCGAAGCCCGCGAGTGCGGGAGGATCGACCAAGCGGCCATTCCCGCAATCGGCTCGCTACGCGAGGAACATGTCATGGCCGCTACCGATCCGAACCCCGGCATCCTGGACTTTCAGGATGCCGTGTATGGTCCCATCACCTATGATCTCGCCTCGCTTTTCAAGGATGCCTACATCCGGTGGGAAGAAGCCGAAGTGATCGATTGGCTGATTCGCTATTGGGAAAAGGCACGCAAGGCCGGCCTGCCTTTAGCTTCCGATTTCTCCGAGTTTTACCGGGATTACGAATGGATGGCCGTACAGCGTCACCTCAAGGTGCTGGGCATCTTCGCGCGGTTGTATCACCGCGATGGCAAGGACGGTTATCTGAAAGACCTGCCGCTGGTCATGGCGTATTTGCGCGCTGCTTGCGCGCGCTACATCGACCTCAAGCCGCTGCTCAACCTGCTGGATGAACTGGAGCCCCGCGACGTCCAAGTTGGGCACACATTCTGACCAATCTCAATGGAGAGTACTATGGACTACGTATTGGCGAGACTGACGGGCTTTGATTACGCGACGGTAAAAGCGATGTTGAAAGATCATGCCCCTATCCATTCCGGGCAGGGCATGTTCCTTCAACAGATTTGGCAGAACGCAGATGTTCCCGATGAGGTTCAATTCATGTTCCGGGTCGACGATCTGGAGCGCGCAAGAGCGTTCATCAACAGGAACCATACTGCTGCGCGCCAGCAAAATCCCGATGCCAACCTTCCACAGATAACCTTCCTGAGCGAACCATAATGCCAAAGTTGCGCGCGATGATCCTCGCGGCGGGGCGCGGCGAACGCATGCGCCCGCTCACCGACCACACTCCCAAACCGTTGCTGGAAATCGCCGGCAAACCGCTGATCGTCTGGCACATCGAAAATCTGGTGCGCGCAGGTATATGCGAACTGGTGATCAACCACGCCCATCTCGGCGCGCAGATCGAAAAGGCACTGGGAGACGGCAAGCAGTTCGGCGCGCACATTCAATATTCTCACGAAGCCAAAGCACTCGAAACCGCAGGCGGCATCGCCAACGCCTTGCCGCTTCTGCTTCCCTCTCCCTCCGGGGGGGGGAGAGCTTGCGAGGGTGCAGAGGGTGGGGGAACGCCTTTCGCCGTGATCAACAGTGATATTTTCTGCGATTACGATTTTGCCAAGCTGCACGAACGGGTTGCCGGGCTGAAAGCCAACGGCGATGCCGCGCATCTGGTGCTGGTGAACAATCCCACCCACCATCCAAACGGTGATTTCGGGCTGCACGATGACCGCGTGATTGACTCAGCACTCAGCATTCAGCGCTCAGCACTAACCTTTAGCGGCATCGGCCTCTACCAACCCGTTTTGTTCAAGGACATCCCGCGCGGCAGCATCGCCCCGCTCGCCCCTTTGCTGCGCGCGCAGATCGCACTCGGCAAAGTCAGCGGCGAACACCATCCGGGCTTGTGGGCGGACGTCGGCACACCGCAACGCCTGGCCGAACTCGACAGCCAGGTTTGTGCATTGCAAAAAGCGTCCCGTTCACTGCACAATGCACCATGACCTTTGACCCTGCCATTTACGCCCAACGCCGCGCCCGTTTGCTGAAGCAAATGCAGCACGGCATCGCCATCATCCCCACCGCGCCGGAAGTGGCGCGCAATGCCGACACGCATTATTCCTACCGCCACGACAGCAACTTTTATTACCTGAGCGGCTTCACCGAGCCGGAAGCGGTGCTGGTGCTGGTTGCCGGCCAAAATGACGCTAGCCCGCCGCAATCCATCCTGTTCTGCCGCGAAAAGAATCTGGAGCGCGAGATCTGGGATGGCCACCGTTTTGGCCCCGATGCCGCCCGTGAACAATTCGGTTTCGATGCGGCTTACTCGATCGCGCAACTGGATGAAAAGCTTGCCGGGCTGATGGGCGACCAGCCCGCGCTGTTCTATCCGCTGGGCAGCGATGCCGCATGGGATCAGCGCATCCTCAAGTTGCGCAGCGCAGTACAGGAAAAAATTCGCAGCGGCATCCGCGCGCCAAACGAGATCCGCGACGTGCGCGCACTGCTCAACGAAATGCGCCTTTTCAAGGACGCGCACGAACAGGACATCATGCGCCGCGCGGCTGCGATAGCCACGGCAGCGCATAGACGAGCGATGCGATTCACCCGCCCCGATCAGTTCGAATATCAGGTCGAAGCTGAACTGCTGCATGAATTCTGCAGCCATGGCGCGCGCCATCCCGCTTACACCTCCATCGTCGCAGGCGGCGCGCATGCCTGCGTGCTCCACTATGTGGGGAATAACGCCAAGCTCCGCGACGGCGATCTGCTGCTAATCGACGCGGGCTGCGAGCTGGACAGCTACGCCTCGGACATCACGCGCACTTTCCCCGTCAATGGAAAATTCAGCGCCGCGCAAAAGGACGTGTACGAGCTCGTGCTCGCCGCGCAGGCCGCCGCGATCGCCGCCGCAAAACCGAAACAGGCCTGGAACGCCCCGCACGATGCCGCGCTGCGCGTACTGGCGCAAGGCTTCATCGACCTCAAGCTGTGCCACGGCAGCGTGGATGAGGTGCTGCAAAGCGAGAGCTACAAGAAATTCTACATGCACCGCACCGGCCATTGGCTGGGCATGGACGTGCACGATGTCGGCGACTACAAGATAGGCAGTGACTGGCGCGCGCTGCAACCCGGCATGGTATTGACCGTCGAGCCGGGCTGCTACATCCGTCCGGCCGATGATGTGCCGCTCGCGTTGTGGAACATCGGCATCCGCATCGAGGACGATGTGGTGATTACCGCGAAGGGCAACGAGGTGTTGACGGAAGCGGCGCCTAAAACGGTGGCGGATATTGAAGAGTTGATGAGGAAAAACTAACACAAAACAACCAAGGCCGTTCGTGGTGATATATCGAACTACTTGATAAATGTCCTTCGATACCTCAGGGCGAACGGTTCTTTTCTAGGTGAACAGCATGAGCACATCGCAATACGACATCGCGATCATCGGCGGAGGCCCGGTCGGCGCCGCGCTGGCACTTGCGTTGCGTGGCAGCAAGCTGAAGGTCTGCGTGCTCGAAGCGCGTCCGGCGAATGCTGCCAGCAGCGATGCTCGCGCGCTGGCTTTGTCCTACGGAAGCCGCCTGTTGCTGGCTCGCCTCGGCATATGGGACACGCTGCACGATGTATCGGCCATACGCACGATCCACATCTCGCAAAAGCAAAGTTTTGGCCGCGCCGTGTTGCGTGCCACCGAGATGAATGTGCCGGAGCTCGGTTACGTGCTGCCCTACCCGGCACTGCAGGACGCATTGACCGATGCGCTGCAACATAGCAATGTTGCAAGCATCTACGGGGCGAGCGTCACTCAGTTAAGCAACTCAGCCGACCAGGCGGTGATCAGCTATCAACAAAACGGCGCGGAACACACCATGCACGCACGTCTCGCGGTCGTGGCCGATGGCGGCAAACTATTGGCTCAAAAATATCCGCCGGAAGTGCGCGACTACGGGCAGAGCGCGCTGATCACCCATATCACATGCAGCACCCCGCAACCCGATACCGCGTTCGAGCGCTTCACCCCGCAAGGGCCGCTGGCGCTGCTGCCGTTCAAGGAAGGCTACGAACTGATATGGACTGCGCCGCATCAAGCCGCGCAGGAAATGCTGGCATGGGACAACGCTCACTTCCTGCGCGAACTGCACAGCCATTTCGGTGACCGCGTCGGAGAATTTCTGACCGTCGGCAAACGCACTTGCTTCCCGCTCGGACTGAGACGCGCGCCGCAACAAACTCCGATGCCGCACACCGTGCTGCTCGGCAACGCCGCGCAAACACTGCATCCGGTCGCCGGACAAGGTTTCAACATGGGGCTGCGCGATGCGTGGGAACTGGCTCAAGAAATACTCAACGCCGCATTGGAAACCTTAGGCACCGAAGCGATGCTCACCGCCTACCGTAGCCAGCGCCGCACCGACCGCGAAATGGGGATACGTTTTACCGATGGCCTGGTGCGGCTGTTCTCCAACGACCTGCCGGTGGTCAGCGCGGGGCGCGCGGCTGCGCTCACTGCGCTGGATTGTTTGCCGTTTGTGAAGAAGTTTGTCGCGAAGCGGATGATGTTTGGGGCGAATGGTTAGATGTCTTTACGAGAAAGTTTGAAATGAGTCGCCGGGGGTAGCCCGGCAGCTAGTCACTTTTCTTGTCTTGCCAAGAAAAGTAACCAAAAGAAATCGCCCCCGGTTTGCCGCCCCTGCGGGGTACCCTCGATCAGCCGCAAGCAAACGGGGCTGCGCAACTCGACCTGGCGGGGCGCACACCCCGCGCCCCACTGCGGGACTCGAACAGTGCTCGCCTAAACCTCCGCTCACTTGCGTCTGATCGAGGCGGCGCACAGGGGAATGGAAAAGCAGGTTTTGTAGGGCGGATTAACGAAGCGTAACCCGCCGGATGTTTTGATTTGTATTAGGCGCATTACGCCTAGCGGTTAATGCGCCCTACTCAGGCTAAGCAGAATTGCGCGTTCTAGACTCAGTCGGCCACTTTAGATTTCGCCTGTAGTATTCCGCTAAAATTTCACCACGCCCGATAACACCACCTTCTGGCTTTTTGATGTGCCAAACACTCGCACCATAATCAAGAAGCTGCATTGCGTTATTCAATGCTTCACCCTCTGTGTTTTCGGCACGAGGCATCAACCTATCAAAGTTTGGTTCGGACATGCCCTTTTGTAGGGGAACATCAGTATAGAAAATTTCGTACATTTCTCGATTCCTTTCAGTTTTAAGAGCGATGTCAGCCCAAGAAGGGCGCTCAAAACCAAAAGGGCGAAGCCATACCGCTTCTTCATCGCTGCAAATGCTACACCCGCCAATTACATGAATACAAGGGGCGGCACCTGCGCCTGCAAGCAAGCGTAACAAACATTCGGCGGATTACGCTTCGTTAATCCGCCCTACAAAACCTGCTTTCCCATTCCCCTGTGCGCCGCCGAGTAGCGCAGGCTGGTCAGGGGATTTCGGCGAGGACTGTTTGAGCACGTGGACGCGTAGCGGATCGTGCGAGTTCCGCAGCCGCCTGACCAGTCGAGCAACGCAGGGCACCGCGAAGCGGCGGCAAACCGGGGTCGCCTTTTCTTTGGTTACTTTATTTTGGCGAAGCAAAAGAAAGTGACTAGCTGCCGGTCTACCACCGGCGGTTTTGATTTTGATGTTGTGTTCACCCTTCGATAGCTCAGGGCGAACGGACTATATAATTCAATCTGGATCAATAATCCAGCCGACTAATCGGAAAACTATATCTCGACAACAACCGGCGCATGATCCGAAGGCCGCTCCAATTTCCTCGGCGCCCTGTCGATCACGCAGCTCTTGCACTGCGCCACCAGCGGCTCGCTGATCAGGATATGGTCGATGCGCAAGCCGTGGTTGCGGCGGAATGCCATCATCCGGTAGTCCCACCAGGTGAAGGATTTCTCCGCCTGTTCGAACAGACGAAAACTGTCGTGCAGGCCGAGTTTGATCAGGTTCTGGAAGTGGATGCGCTCGGCTTCGCTGACCAGCACGTTGCCTTGCCAGACCACCGGGTCATGCACGTCGCGGTCTTCCGGCGCGATGTTGTAATCGCCCAGCACTACCAGCTTCGGATAGCGCGTCAGCTCTTCCTTCAGCCAGTTGCGCAACGCATTGAGCCAGCCGAGCTTGTAGTAATATTTATCAGAGTCCACACTCTGTCCGTTCGGCACATACACGCAAATTATTCTCACATCGTTGAAAGTAGCCGCGATGACGCGCTTCTGTTCATCATCAAAATTCGGAATGCCGTACTGCACATCGCCGGCCGGTGCGCGGCTCAGGATCGCCACACCGTTATAGGTTTTCTGCCCGCAGAATACGGCATGGTAGCCGACTGTTTGCAACTCAGCCTGCGGGAAATCGCTGTCCTGCTGTTTGGTTTCCTGCAAACACAGCACGTCGACCGGGTTCGCGGCGAGCCAATCCAGCACATGTGGCAGGCGCACTTTCAGCGAATTGACGTTCCATGTCGCCAGCTTCATTGCGCGCCGGGTTCGGTTGGGCTCGCTTGACCTGCAGGAGTCGGGGTTTCAGGCGTAGGAGATGTGGTTGATACCGGAGTTTTTGGCGATGCGATGCGCTGGCGATAGCTTGCCGTCTTTGGATAGCCGGCGATATCGAGTTCGCTGTTCCATTGTGACTCCAAGTATCCTTTCAAAAAATCCTTGCCTACGGCCAGTACCGGAGCAAAGCCGCCGATACCCGAAAGCTGTTTGAATGCATCGATATCTTCTTTTGTTCGCAGCAATTTTTCGCTGAACGGTATGCCGCGCTTGTTCAACAAGTCGCGCCCTTGGGAACACGGCTCGCCACAGTCATTCCCGACGTACAAAGTGACCGGGAAATTCTCCTGTGCGCGGCGCGTTTCATAAGGCAGATCATCATACACTCCCGGCTCGCTGGAAAATTTGATGCGCTCGACATCGGTGGCATCCGCAGGGGGAACATCGCCGTAATTCATCTTGCCGGCCTTATCCGCCCAGCGGAAAAACTCACCCGCTTGCACACCCGGCGGCGTGATCGCCAGACAAGCCAGCAACAAAACAATGTGTTTCATTTCTCCTCCTGTGAGGTCTCCAGCAAACCATTGTGCCGCAACAGCGCATCCAGGCTGGGTTCGCGTCCCCTGAATGCGGTGAAGGATTGCATCGCGCCGCGGCTGCCGCCCATTGCCAGTATCTCGCTGCGAAAGCGCGCGCCCACATCGGGATTGAGCACACCGTTCTCTTCAAACAAGCTGTACGCATCGGCAGACAGCACCTCCGCCCATTTGTAGCTGTAATAGCCCGCCGCATAGCCTCCGGAAAAAATGTGCGAGAAGCCGTGCGGGAAACGCTGGAACGCGGGCGGGATCAGCACCGCAACTTCTGCGCGCACCTCGTCGAGCAGGTCGAGTATGGATTTCCCTCCGCCTGCCTCGAAGCTGCTGTGCATCAGCATATCGAACAGCGCAAACTCGATCTGGCGCAGGGTTTGCAAACCGCTCTGGAAATTCTTCGCGGCCAGCATCTTGTCGAACAGCCCCCGCGGCAATGCCGCACCGCCACTGGCGCCACCCGCAAGAGCACCTGAATCAGCATCTTTCCCTGTATGTTGCGGGGTAGTTGGTTTATTTTGCTGCAACGGCGCCGCGACCGACTCGCGGACGCTCCCATCCCGCTGCGCGGATCCCTGCTCGCTGCTCGCAGTCGCCACATGCCGCGACATGCCGCGCACCACCTCCCACTCCCAGCAGAAATTCTCCATGAACTGGCTGGGCAATTCAACCGCGTCCCATTCCACACCGTTGATGCCGGACACGCCGAGGTCTTCTACTTCAGTGAGCAGATGGTGCAGGCCGTGACCGAATTCGTGGAAAAGTGTGATGACTTCGTCGTGGGTAAAGAGCGCTGGCTTATTCCCCACCGGTGGAGAGAAATTGCAGTTCAGATAAGCGACCGGCGTTTGAATGGCACTATTTTTCAACGCATCTGGTGCCAGACGGCGGCGCGCGATCACGTCGTCCATCCATGCCCCGCCGCGCTTGCTGTTGCGCGCATACAGATCGAGATAGAACTGTCCGACCAATTGGTGCTGCTGATCGCGGATGTCGAAGAAGCGCACGTCCTGATGCCAGACAGGCGCGCTGGCTGCCTTGATTTGCAGGCCATACAGCGTCTCGACCAGTTTGAACATGCCGGGCAGCACGGCATCTTCGGGGAAATACTGCTTCACCTCCTGCTCGGAAAATGCATAGCGTTGTTCGCGCAGCTTTTCGCTGGCATAACTCAGGTCCCACGAAAGCAATTCGGTTAAACCAAGCTGGTCTCTTGCAAAGGCGCGCAGTTCAGCCAGATCCTTTTCTGCAAAAGGCCGCGCGCGCCGCGCCAGCTCGCGCATGAACTCGACCACCTGCTGCGGCGAATTCGCCATCTTGCTGGCCAGCGACAATTCCCCGTAATTGGCGAACCCCAACAACTTTGCTTCCTCGCCGCGCAGTTTGACGATCTCATCCATCAGCGCGGTATTGTCCCATTCAGGTTTGCCAAATTCGCTGGCGCGCGTGCCCGAAGCTCGATACATCTTTTCGCGCAGCGCACGATTGTCGGCGTATTGCATCACCGGCATATAGGACGGCGCTTTCAGCGTGAATAACCAGCCGCTCTTGCCCATTGCCTGGGCGGCTTCCTGCGCGGCTTGCAGCACATCGTCCGGCAAGCCGCTCAACTCATCCTGGTTCTCGATGACCAGCGTGTAGTCGTTGGTGGCATCGAGCAGGTTGTCGGAAAAGCGCGACGACAATTCGGACAGGCGTTCCTGTATCTGGAGGTAGCGCGCCTTCTGCGCATCCGGCAACTCCGCGCCGCCGAGGCGAAAATCGCGCAACTCATTCTCGATGATCTTCTTGCGCGCCGCGCTCAAACCGGGGAATTCAGTGCCATTTCGCAAGGCCTTGAATTTGACGAACAGGCCGAGGTTCTGCCCGAGTTCGGCGTAATACTGGGTGATCTTCGGCAGCGTGGCGTTGTATACCTCGCGCAATTCCGGATTGTTCATCACCGCGTTCAAGTGCCCGACCGGCCCCCATGCGCGCGACAGCCGCTCGTTGGCATCTTCCATCGGCACGACGAAATTCTGCCATGTGGGTGGCGATTGCGACACGTTACTGGCGAAGCCAGCCGATTGCGGGAGTTGTCGCCCAGCCGCCCCTCCCTCACCGGATGGTTCCACCCCATCGTGTCGGGGCGGCGCGCTGTCACTCAACAGCCTTGCAATCAAAGCGCGGTTCTCGGCCAGCAACTGCTCGATCGCGGGAGCGACATGTTCGGGTTTGATTTCCGCGAAGCGCGGCAATCCGGTGAAATCTAATAATGGATTCATATTTCACGTAGGGGCGATTCACAAATCGCCCAGATGGGTTTTACGAATGAAAAATGGGCGATTCGTGAATTGCCCCTCCGGCACGTCAACATAATCGCCAAGGCAACCTGCGCCACATCAAGATTGATAGACAATTTGCCCGTCGAGCAGCGTATATCTCACCCGGCCTTGCATCTCGTAACCATTGAACGGCGTGTTCTTGCCCTGGCTTTTCAGCGCGGCGGGTTCTACCTTCCATGCCGCTTTCGGATCGAACACGCAAATATCCGCATGTGCGCCGACCGACAGGTGTCCCATCTTCACGCCGAGTAGTTGCGCCGGATTGATAGTGACATGCGCCAGCGCGTTGAGCAACGGAACGCGTTCCTGTTCTGCCCATTTCAGCACCAGCGACAGCAACAACTCCAGTCCGGTCGCGCCGTCTTCCGCTTCGGCGAACGGCAATTGCTTGGCGTCGTCGTCAACCGGCGAATGATTGGAGCAGATCGCGTCTATCGTGCCGTCGAGCAGACCGGCACGCAGTCCTGCCTTGTCGCGCAAGCTACGTAGCGGAGGCACGAGATGGCAGTTGGCGTCGAAAAAGCCGATATCCATTTCGGTGAGGTGCACATGGTTCATCGATACATCGCAGGTCACTTCCAATCCTTCGCGTTTGGCGGCACGGATCATGTCTACCGCAGCCGCGCTGGACACGCGGCAGATATGCAGAACCACGCCGGTCTCGCGCGCCAGTTGCAAGGCTGTGGCCAGAGCGATGGTTTCCGCTATCACCGGGATAGACGGCAAACCGAGACGCGTCGCCACTTCACCGTCATGCGCAACGCCGTCCTTGGCGAGGAAGCTGTCCTGCGGGCGCAGCCACACGCGGTAGCCGAAAGTTGCCGCGTATTGCATGGCGCGCATCAATACGCGCGTATCGGTCAGCGGCGCATCGGCCTGGCTGAATGCCTTGCAGCCCGCCTCGGTCAGCTCGTTCATCTCGGTGAGTTCCGCACCCTTTAAACCATAGGTCAGCGCGCCAACCGGAAATACGCGGCATTGATTCAGCGAGCGCGCGCGATGCTTGAGCATCTCCACCAACCCCGGCTCGTCAAGCGGCGGATCGGTATCGGGAGGACATGCCAATGAAGTCACACCACCCGCCACCGCAGCGGTCATCTCGGATTCCAGCGTGGCCTTGTACTCGTAACCCGGCTCGCGTAGCCGCGCCGCGATATCCATCAGCCCAGGCATCACAATTAGCCCGCTGGCGTCGATCACCTGCTCCGCGACGAAACCTGAAGGCGGCTTGCCGATGGCGGCGATGCGCCGCTCGGCGATGCATACATCTTGCTGCGCATCAATCTTGCTTTTGGGGTCGACCAAGCGGCCGTTCTTGATGTGGATGTTCATGATGTTGCTCCCGCAAGGACACTCATCACCGCCATGCGAACCGCGATGCCGAACGTCACCTGCGGCAGAATCACCGATTGCGTTCCGTCGGCCACGCTGGAGTCGATTTCCACACCGCGATTCATCGGTCCGGGATGCATCACGATCGCATCCGGTTTCGCACATGCCAGCTTTTCTTCGGTGAGGCCGTAGTATTTGAAATATTCCTGCGCGGAAGGCAAAGCCGCGCCCTGCATGCGCTCGTTCTGCAGGCGCAGCATCAGTACCACATCGACACCTTTCAAGCCTTGTGCCATATCGTGGTAGACACGTACGCCGAGATTTTCAACCATCGCCGGCAGCAGTGTCTTGGGCGCTATGACGCGCACTTCCGGCACGCCCAGCGTGGTCAGCGCGTGTATCTGCGAGCGCGCCACGCGCGAATGCAGCATGTCGCCGACGATGGCCACGCGCAGGCTGTGGAATTCCTTCTTGTAGTGGCGGATCGTGAACATGTCCAGCAACGCTTGCGTGGGATGTGCATGGCGCCCGTCGCCGGCGTTGATGACATGGATCTCGGGCGCGACATGGCGCGCAATGAAGTGTGCCGCGCCACTTTGCGCGTGGCGCACCACGAACATATCGGCGTGCATCGCGCACAGGTTGTCCACGGTATCCAGCAGGGTCTCGCCCTTGCTGGTGGAAGATGAGCCAATATTCAGGTTGACCACATCGGCCGACAGCCGCTTGGCGGCAATCTCAAACGTGGTGCGGGTACGCGTGCTGTTCTCGAAGAACACATTGAACACCGACTTGCCCTGCAACAGCGGCACTTTCTTGATCTCGCGGCCATCGCTGACATCAACAAAGGTGGCGGCTTTGTCGAGGATGCCGCGCAGAATCTGCACCGGCAAGCCCTCAGTCGTCAGCAGGTGCTGAAGTTCGCCGTGTTTGTTGAGTTGTGGATTGTTCATGCGAGTGTACCCGCCGCGGGTTCATCAAAATATGCCTGCAAGATCTGCTGCGCCGCATATTGGTCGATCAGGTTTTTTTGCTTCATTCCGTGGATACCCTCCTCTTTCAACTGCGCGCTTGCGGCCAAGGAAGTATACCGCTCATCCAGCAAAATCGTCGGCAATTTAAACCGCCCCTTTAGGCGGTTTGCAAAGCGGCGGCACAACGCAGTCAGCTCATGCGGCGTGCCGTCGTCGTTGCTCGGGAGCCCCACCACCAACGCGCTGGGCTGCCATTCTTTCAGCAAGGACTCGATCCTGGCGAAGCGCGTGTCGTTCTTTTCGTCGTTGATCGTGGTCAAAGGATTAGCCTGTCGCAGCAGGGTATTGCCGACTGCAATACCGACGCGTTTGGTGCCAAAATCGAATGCGAGGAGTGTTCCTGAGGACTGTGGACTGAGGACTGTGGACTGAGTGTTTTCGCTACGCGTTTTTTTCTGTCCTCTGTCCTCAGTCCTCTGTCTTCTGACATCAGGCATGTCCGGCATCCTCCATCAGCGTGGCGTAGCTGACTCCGAGCAAGTCCATCGCCGCCGCGAGCCGCTCTTCCGGCGGCAAGTCGAACAGGATGTGCTCGGAGGCAGGAACGGTCAGCCAGGTGTTCTCGGTGATCTCATGTTCCAGCTGGCCCTGGTCCCAACCTGCATAGCCCAGCGTAACGATAATGTTACGCGGCCCCTTCCCGTCAGCGATCGCCTCGAGAATATCCCTGGATGTAGTCAAGGCAAGTTTGTCGTTGATGCGTAAAGTAGACTCCCAGTTTCCCGGCGTATCATGCAATACGAAGCCGCGCTCGGTTTGTACCGGGCCGCCGAAATGCACCGGCATCTTCGCAAGATTGGACTGTTTTAAAGGAATGTTTACCTGATCAAACATCTCACCCAGCATGAGGCTGATCGGACGGTTCACCACGATGCCCAGCGCGCCGTTCTCGTTATGTTCACAAATGTAAGTCAACGTGCCGGCAAACACACCCTCCTGCATGGCGGGCATGGCGATCAGAAAGTGATGGGTCAAATCTAAATCCGGCATGACGGCATTGTAGCCGTCCAAGCGCCTCCGCACAATTTGAATAATGCATATTCAGCAATCATACGGTTTCACCGGCACGGAACTGGATCACACTCTGCTATCTGCCGCTACTTGAGATCAAAACTTAAAATCAGCACTCAACCGGATAAAAAACTGATAGCGTAAAACCTACCGTTTGGAAGGCGAGAAAACTTTGGGAAGGTCACAGCATTCTAATAATACTTAATTTTGGGAGGCCGCAATGGTAAATACAAAAAATGTGAGCATGAAAAATCCAGGGCAATCGAGGATGCCGGGTTTGCTGTGCGCGTCAATTATTGGAGTATTTCTGATCGTCAATGCCGCACCGACATTTGCCGATGCCAATTCGGTGCAGATGCAAACGATGCAGAACAAGATCAATGCTCTCCAGGATCAGCTTAACCAGCTGACCTCGGGCTTGGCCAACCAGTCCAGCAATGACACAGGATTGCCGATGCACGGTTTCATGGATGTCGGATATGCGCTCAACAGCCAAGTGAGTGTGATAGCTTATCCAAATGTCGCCAACTGGTCTCATGACTTATTTTACGGAAGAAATTCATTTCACTGTCGAATAGGTTGGAGCTCAGCGGCTAATGCAGGAAAGGGGCTTTTTGCCACTTTCCTGTTTTATACGTACAGAGTGGACTACCACGACCGGCACCGGCTTCCCACCGGCACACGATTCACCACCATTAAACCAATCTAAAGCCCCATAGAATCGATTTAATATCTATAAGGCACCTAGACCTAGGGCCTCAAGAATATAATTTGCGAAGCAAACCACTAAATATTCTTTTCAAACCGACCTTGGTATAATTTTATCCCGGCTTGGTTGTCCATTTGCTAAGCTCATCAGCTAAAACTCTAAGAATTTCGTAGTTCGGCGTTAAATCCCCTTATGTCATTTGGCTAGCCGTTCACTCAAATTGTTGGGATTAATGTTGACATAAAGGCCGTACCGTATATGACATTCAAACATCTTAAATTGCTTCCTGGAGCCGGAACTTCGCAACCATCAGCTTTCGACATATTGTGTTGAAAAACTCAATTGTGGAGCTTGAAAATCGACGCTTGAAAAACACAGGCCTCATAGAACGCTCTACAATCGACGAACGCCCTGCGATTGATGGTTTGATGACCCCAGAAATTCTTCTTGGAGGGGTGCTGAAAGAGTTTTTCAACACAATAGACACATTGCAGTCCCTCGAAAATCGAGATTACAGAAAGCGAACATCGGTTAGACATCAGTTGCTGAACAAGTCTAAAATTCCTTCCAATCGCTATCCGTGTCTTCTTTGACTTTGATCATCTTGCGTTCCTTCGGGTGCCCGGACAAACGTTTTTCGTCTCCGAGCGGCGGCCGGGCCTGATGGGTGACGTCTGGGGCTACAGTTCTGGCGGCAACCATTTTGGCGCCTCCCTTGCCTGATTCCAGCTTGAACACGCTCACCGCCTCATGCAGGTCTGTGGCCTGTTCCTGCATCGACAAGGCCGCGGCCGCCGCTTGTTCCACCAGTGCGGCGTTCTGCTGCGTCACTTCGTCCATCTGGGTGATCGCCCGATTGACTTCCTCGATGCCCGCACTCTGCTCGCTGGAAGCAGCGGCGATCTCGGCCATGATGTCGGTGACGCGCTTGACTGCCTGGACGATCTCATTCATCGTCTCCCCGGCCTGGTCCACTTGCCGGGTGCCGGCGTCCACTTTGTCTACCGAGTCTCCAATCAAGGTCTTGATTTCCTTCGAGGCCGCAGCCGAGCGTTGCGCCAGGTTGCGTACTTCGCTCGCGACCACGGCAAAGCCCCGGCCCTGCTCGCCGGCACGCGCCGCTTCCACCGCGGCGTTCAACGCCAATATGTTGGTCTGGAAGGCGATGCCTTCGATCACGCTGATGATGTCCGCGATCTTCTTCGAGCTGGCGCTGATCGAGACCATGGTCTGCACTACATCGCTCACCGCTTTTCCGCCTTTGACCGCTGTGTCCGAGGCGCTCATCGACAATTGGTTGGCCTGTTTGGCGTTCTCGGCGTTCTGTTTGACGGTCGTGGTCAGTTCTTCCATGCTGGAGGCGGTCTCTTCCAGGCTGGATGCCTGTTCTTCGGTGCGTTGCGACAGGTCGCTATTGCCCTGAGCAATCTCTCGCGAGGCAGCAGTGATGGATTCGGTGGTGTTGCGTACATCGACGACGATACGGCCCAGGCTTTCGTTCATGTCCTTCAATGCTTGCAGCAACAGCCCGGTTTCATCGTTGGTTTTCACTTCGATGTTGGAGGTGAGATCGCCGTCAGCCACATGCCTGGCAATATATATAGCTTTATTCAACGGCCGGATAATTGAGCGACCGACGAAAAGAGCAAGCGCAAACAAGATAATCCACGCGCTCAATGTCACAATTAGCATAACGCGCCGCGCAAGGTCGGTTGAGGCACTGGATTGGGTCTGATTGGAACTGTTTTCTATCATATTGCTCAATTTTCGACTCCGAAGTCCCAGACTTTTGAACGCCGTGGAGAACTCCGAAAATTGTGCAAGGGCAGCATCAATGTCGGTAGATGCTAAACCAATGATAGTTTTGGCACTTTGTAGGTAAACCTCCAAGTAAGGTCGCGACTTTGCCATTTCTTGTTTGATGTCGTCATCAACTTGGGAGGCTTCCAGACTATTGACTGAATCCAAAAATGTAGTGCTGCGTTCTTCGACATCTTGTTTGAGATCCGATATCTGTTGCTGATCTTTTTTGATTCCCGCCAATATTGCGGCGAGGACATCGGCGTACAGAAGACCACGTGCTTGGTCGGCTTGGAGCTGTAGTTTGATGTCACTTGAGTTGCGCATAATTTCATCTTTGGCACTACCCAGCTTCGTCGCCAACCAATAGCCAGAACCGCCGACAACAGATGTGAATACCAAAGCAATCAAACTGAAACTGATCAGTTTGCGCTGAATGGTAAAATTGAATGTCATGTTTACCCCCTTTTAGAACACTCTGTTGCTAATCTGAACACACATGCTAGGCGGACATTTCCGCTGCTTCGATCAATTCCATATCCCTGCTCGGCATCAGCCGTTCGATGTCCACGAAAATGATCATATGGTCGTCCACCGCTCCCAAGCCCAACTAATATTGGGTACCCGAACTGGAGCCAAATTCGGGCGCCGAGTTGATTTGATCGGGTTTCAGCGTGATCACATCGGAGACACCATCTGGCATTATGCACACCAAGCGGTTCACGATGTTAAATACTACCACTACTCTAGTCGCGTCATAAGTTATGTTTCCAAGTTTAAATTTGATGCGCATATCCACGATCGGGATGATGATGCCGCACAGATTGATGATATCCACAAAATCGGAATCCGCTCATTTCGTTCTCGAACAGCCGTCACCCAATAACTTCTCCACCGCCAAATATTAACGCAACTCGGGAGACTCCATTCGCATCAGGTTTTTTATATCCTGTTCAATATTGAGTGCGGATTCATTTTCGGGATATAGGAAGACTACCCTTCCCGCTTTGTCCAAAAGATACATGTAAGTACTATGGTCTATGGTGTAGGACGTTCCCGTGACCTGTTTGGAATATGAAACGCGATACGCGTCGGCAACCTTTCGTATCTGCTCTTCGCTTCCGCTTAATCCAATAAAATCAGCGTTAAAGGCTTTAAGGAATTGCTCCAAATTATTTGGCCGATCCCGTGCAGGATCAAGCGTCACAAAAATAACTGCCAGGTCATTTTTATGATCCATGGAGTCTACAATTTGTGCTGCGCGAGCAAGTATCGTCGGACAACTAATGGGGCAATGAGTAAAACCAAATAGCAGCAGCAGATATTTTCCGCGAAACTGCCGTAATGATACTTTGTGCTCACCCGCAGAATCGAAACCAAGCAGCTCGAAATCCCCTCCGATTTTTTCGGTTGTCACATATCCGTTAAATTGAACCAGCGGCGACGGGAGGGATTCAGCTGATACAGGAATAGTCGTGCAGCACAGAATGCATCCAGAACAAGCAACAAGAGCTTTAAGTTTGCGCTCCACCCCGCCCCCGGCAAGACCAGTTAAGCAGTCTTGCGTAAGTTATTTTGTGACGTCTATCACTAGGTGCATATCCGGATGAATGGCACATTCAACATTGACCTTGCCTGCCTTGTCGAACACAACAGTTTTGAACTGCCCTTTGGGAAAAGAACCCAAATCAAAATTCTTAGTATCGGAAAGTGAAAAAACGTTGTGGTAGAATGGGTCTTCATTCTGGAAATTTACCGAGTCGCCAACTTTAATCTTTAGAGTAACCGGGACGAATTGCTTGTCTTTCTGCAAAACTGTTAAGGTTGCGGCCTGAACCAGAGTAGTGAAAGTTAACAGAATCAAGATCGATGTTGCGCAATACAGAGTTTTTTTCATGGTCGAATCCTATCTTTTAATTAATTGAAAATATTGTATATCAACGCATAGGGAAGTAGCGGAATTTTTATTTCCGTTTTCGTGCCAGTTAGGCTCTTCTAGAAGGCGACAGTATCCACCTACATCTTGACCTGTCAAGGTTAAGGGCTTGATGTTTGGATCCAGATTCTCCTGACTGGCTCATCCCTTGTTGTAATGTTCAACCACTTCCTCCAGCGTGTGATAAGTCCCGTTTTGCATGTAGGGCGCCGTCAACTCTATATCGTGTAAAGTTGGCGTCTTGAACGCGCCCTTATTCAATTTAACCCTACGGAATGCAAAATGGCTATCATCTTCTTCCCCGCTGATTACGTGCAAACTTATGTTGTGGAATCCATCTTCATTAAAATTGAACCACCTGCCGGATTATGCTGGCGCACCCATTTGCCTCTAAATAAATACTCTCTGCAATCGTATCGCGAAAAGAGGATGGGAAGCCAAGCTACCCTTTTGCATTCACAACCGGCCTAAGTCGACCGATCCGAATTGTCTCGTGACAATATCAAAAATCCATCCACACATTCACTGTGGTCAATCTGTCGCCAACATAGGGATAGGGCGTTGCCGCCGCCGCCGCTTGTGCACCCGCACCGTATGCATCACCGCTGTATTTGGAGAAGGTGATCTCCGCCCTGACGTTAAGTGCCAGAGAGTAGGTCGCACCCAGCATTATTGCATTATCGCTTGCATTCGTTCCCGCGATTGCAACGCCGGTTGCGTCGAATTGCTCCTGGCCGCTGCGGGCCTTGCGTATACCGAGCTGTATTGTTGCCTTATTCGGGATGACCCCCAGTTCCGCACCTATGTTGAATGACTTGCGCGTGTCCGTACCCTGATTAAACAAGTTACTAGTTATAGCACCTGGCGCATTGGCCGGCGCTGTTGCATAGGAAACAATCAGCGTCAGGGGAAGTTCTCCCACGTCTTCTCCCACGTCGCCCAGAAGTTGTGCGTCAATTGCCGCGGCCTTGGTCTCATAGGTTCCTGCCAGCGGGCCATTGGCATAGGCTGATTGCATCGTGGAACTCGTGCCATTCCAGAACTGGGCGCCGATACCAAGGTCGAATCCGGAGATAAATCCGCCAGGCGTCGTTGCAATACGCAGATAATTGGAAGTTGGGCTGCCCGCTCCGGGATCGCCTGGATTATTCTGATGGCCATTGATCGTGTCCGGCATCCACTTGCTGAAGTTTACGAACCACGTTTTGCTACTCGCAACAAAAGCCGCGCCGCTGGCCGGTGTTGCCGTATTGATATACTGCTGGGCGGAGATCGCGCTCATATCCTGCTGATTGAACAGGTGTACCGCAACTGCACCGGTATTGAACAATTCAAAACCTTGAGCTGCACCCAGACCGTTCGTAGTGAATGGAACAACACCGGCTTTCACGTCGGCCAGTTCATAGATGAAAGGAAACTTGACCGAAGCCAACCCGACGCCGCCAACATTCGTACCAGTGAGGCCGATTTCCCCTTCGAAGCCTATGTTCTCGCCTACTCGCCCCCCCATGAATAAACTGTATTGCGTCATCTGGAATTGGCCGTTGTTGGCGTCTTTGGAAAGGGCTGAAGAAGTCGGAACACTCGTCCCATTCGATTTGGTGTAAGCGAGGTTGGTCACGAACGCGAGGTTGAGTGTAGCAGGGAGGGAGAGTCCTTCATCTTCTATTTTCGGATTCTTTCTCATCAGAGTGAAGCCGCCTGCCTTGAACGCGCGGCCATCTTCGTTAAGCACTGGAAAATGTTGGAAATGGCAAGCGCTACAAGACACACCAACTTGCCGAGCGAATGCCGGAATCGCATGGCTTTCCGTGGCAGCGGCAAACAACGCGAATATCGCAACAAATTTATATAGCAATTTAATGAAATTCATTTGCTTCTCCTATGTAAGTAGAATTTGCAATACAAAAAATTACTACAACCCCCGGATATTTCTATACTGTTGCAAACTTGGTGCTGAGCAATTATATCTAGGAAAGTGCACAACTTCCACCTGCCATACAGTTGCGGGCGAACATTAGCAAATTTTATAGTAATGGAAACAAGAGGCTGACGAAGGGTGATGAATAGCGGACAGGCGGGAACTTTTGGTTGAAGGAAGTTCCAGTCAAGTGGTTGAAATTGTTGCCGTCATCGAAGAGATCGCTTTCCAAACCAATATTCTGGCCTTGAATGCTGCTGTCGAGGCGGCTCGAGCCGGTGAGCAAGGGCGGGGGTTCGCCGTCGTAGCCTCCGAGGTGCGCAACCTGGCGCAACGCTCAGCGGCGGCTGCAAAGAAAATCAAGACAATGATTGAGGATTCCACCGACAAGGTGAGAGATGGGGCAAAGCTTGTAAAACAGGCCGGCAGCACCATGCAGGATATCGTCGCTGCGGTAAGTCGGGTCACCGGAATGATGACTGAAATTCAAAGCGCTTCAGCAGAGCAAAAAGCGGGCATCCACCAAGTGAGTGACGCTGTTCAACAAATGAATGAGGTGACGCAGCAGAATGCGGCCCTGGTCGAGCAGGCACACCATGAAAAGTACAACGAATATTTAGCGCTGCCCTAGATCCGGCTGGTCTTAACGCCGGTCAAGGCGAGGTTTTCCATCGTACGGCGCGCTATATTCTGCAACGGCAACACTTCGCACACACTTCCCGCCGCAATCGCCTCTTTGGGCATGCCGAAAACCACACAAGTTGCCTCGTCCTGCGCAATGGTATGGGAACCGGCTTGTTTCATTTCCAACAATCCTTGCACGCCATCTTTTCCCATGCCGGTGAGAATAATACCGATCGCATTGGCTCCTGCAACATTCGCCGCCGAACGAAACAGCACATCAACCGAAGGACGGTGACGATTCACCAATGGCCCCTGATCCAGCTTGATCACATAGTTCGCGCCGCTCCGCTTCAACAGCAGATGCGAGTTCCCTGGTGCAATATAGGCATGCCCAGGCAGGACTCTCTCGTTATGCTCCGCTTCCTTGACCGAAATCTTGCATAGAGTGTTCAAACGATCTGCAAATGACTTGGTAAAATGTTCCGGCATGTGCTGAGTCACCAAAACACCCGGCGCATCAGCAGGCAGTCTGGTCAATATCTCTTTGATCGCCTCGGTTCCGCCGGTTGACGCGCCGATGACGATCAACTTTTCCGTGGAAGAATACCGGCCCGCAACACTGGGCAAAATCGCATCTGCGGAAAATTTCTCCTGGACTGCCGGTGCGACAGTCGTCCTGCGCATCCGCGCCTGTGCGACCGCGCGTATCTTATCTGTGATCTCGATTGCCGACTCTTCCATGCCACGCGAAATATCCAATTTCGGCTTGGAAACAAAGTCTATCGCGCCCAATTCCAGCGCACGAAAAGTTATGCCAGAGCTCTGTTCCGTCAGGGTTGAAATCATCAGCACCGGCATAGGGCGAGAACGCATCAGCCTTTCAAGAAAGTCCAGCCCATCCATCTTTGGCATCTCAACGTCCAGAGTCAACACGTCCGGATTGAGCGCTATGATCATCTCGCGTGCCGCAAGGGGATCTGGTGCCGCACCCACGCATTCCATATCCTTTTCACGATTGATGATCTCCTTCATCACGCTTCGAATCAGCGCCGAATCATCAACCACCAATACTTTTAGCTTGCGACTTTTCATGTTCGTTCTTGCTCTAATAATCCTGGCATCTCAACAGTTGGACAAAAAATGAAATCAATCAAACAACTCCACATCACCTTCCAGCTTGGCATATTGCAGGCGTGTGTTGTATTCGGCTTCGCGACTGATGATCGTATCGTTGTGCACCTGTTTCAGATTTTTCACCCTGACCAAACCGCTAGTGGGAAAGTAATACACTTTGCGCGGGTGGACATCCAGCATATCTTGGGCGATTACAGGAATTTTTTCCGTCTTTAGAAATTGCATCACGAATTCGGCATTGCGCTCGCCAACATTGTTGAGGGTAAACCCGCGCAATACCGAGGCACCACCAAACACTTTTGCTTCCAGGTTACCCCTCTTCGCGCCCATCTTGAGAAGCTGGTTTATCAATATTTCCATCGCGTAAGTACCATAGCGCGCCGACTCACCAAGTGGATTGGAGCGATCCTGACCGCTATCCGGCAACATAAAGTGATTCATTCCACCGATTCCGCTATCCCTGTCGCGTATGCAGGCGCATACGCAAGAACCCAGCACGGTGACCAAAACCATATTCCTCCCTGTTGCGTAATATTCGCCCGGCAATATCTTGGCCGCTTCGGAATTATGCTCGCGGTCAAAATACAGGTGTGGCGAGAAAACCTCTTCATAACCTTGCTCAGCCATACTGGAACATCCCTCTCTGCCTTGCCCTCAAGGCGGTCAATTATCTACTAACTTGCTGATATGCATGAGCTTTAGGGTTTGCCAATTCATACACTGTCTTGCCGCGCAACTTGAACAAGTGCATGGCATTGTAAAAGCTTTCCGAATGTCCGGCGAAAACCAGCCCATCCGGTTGTAGCAAGGGCGCGAAACGTTGCAGTATCTTAAGCTGCGTTTCCTTGTCAAAATAAATCATCACATTGCGACAAAAAATCGCGTCCAAAGGACCGCGGATCGGCCAAACATCGCTTAGCAAATTGACCTGCCGGAAAGTAACCATAGCGCGCAACTCCGGCCTCACCCTGACTAAACCCGATTGTCCTCCCGTCCCCCTGAGAAAGAAACGCTTCACCACTGATTCAGAAAGCTTCTCCACCCGCTCGATAGGATAAATGCCGGCGTCAGCTGTCGCGAGTACATTGGTGTCGACATCGGTGGCAATGATGGAAACGTTTGGCGTGAAATTGCCAAATGTTTCCGCCAGTGTCATCGCCATCGAGTATGGTTCTTCACCCGTCGAAGCTGCCGAACACCAAAGGGCAACGTTATGTTTCCCTTTTTGCATGGCAATATGTTCCGCCAATATCGGGAAATGATGGGGTTCACGAAAGAACGAGGTAAGGTTGGTAGTGAGCGCATTGACAAACGCCTCCCATTCGGCCTCATTATTTCCTTCCAGCAGCGCCAGATAATCCTTGAAATTATTGACCCCTGTCGCACGCAGGCGACGCGCCAAACGACTATACACCATGTGCTGTTTGGATGGCTTAAGCGAAATACCCGCATGCTCATAAATCAGCTGGCGTACTTTCTCGAAATTTTCCTCGGTGAATACAAATTCACGATCTCGACCATCGCTGGATTGAAAACTATTGCTCATAGCACCCTAAATTGCATGCACAAAAAAACAACCCCGCAACAAGCCGCGGGGTATAAGCTGAACAAAATTCCCTCAGAAATCACAGCGATTCGATTCCCTTACTCGATGGGCTGGGTTATATCCCCAATTCTCTCAGTATCGTCTGATACTTTCGACTACACTCAGGACTGGCTTATTCGCCTTTACACAGGCTAAAGTTTACACGGCCTAACCGGATTTAGCGAGACTAAAACTCTTTCCACTCGCCGTCCTTGTCCTGTTTGGCTTCGACCATCCCGTGCTCTTTCCTGCGCTCTTTCCTGGCCGGAGCTACCGCAGTCGAGGTGTGACGGGCCATAGCCGGTTTGGCTGCTGACTTGACGGGATGAGCGGCGGCAGCCCGAGCATCTCCTCTTGCTGTCTTCAGCTTGAAGACGCCCACTGCTTCTTTCAATGCCTCCGCTTGACCTTGCATCGCTTCGGCGGCCGCCGCGGCCTCCTCCACCAGTGCGGCGTTCTGCTGCGTCACGTCGTCCATCTGCACGATCGCGTGGTTGACTTCTTCGATGCCGGTGCTCTGCTCGTTGGAGGCGGCAGCGATCTCGGCCATGATGTCGGTGACGCGTCTCACCGCGGTGACGACTTCATGCATGGTGGCACCGGCCTGGTCCACTTGCCGGGTGCCGGCGTCCACTTTGTCCACCGAGGCGGCGATCAGGGCGGTGATTTCCTTGGCTGCTGCGGCCGAGCGCTGCGCCAGGTTGCGCACCTCGCTCGCCACCACCGCAAAACCTCGGCCCTGCTCGCCGGCACGCGCCGCTTCGACCGCGGCGTTCAACGCCAATATGTTGGTCTGGAACGCGATGCCTTCGATCACGCTGATGATGTCCGCGATCTTCTTCGAGCTGGTGTTGATCGAGGCCATGGTCTGCACCACTTCGCCCACCACCTGCCCGCCCTTGACCGCGATGTCCGAGGCGCTCATCGACAATTGGTTGGCCTGTTTGGCGTTCTCGGCGTTCTGTTTGACGGTCGTGGTCAGTTCTTCCATGCTGGAGGCGGTCTCTTCCAGGCTGGAGGCCTGTTGTTCGGTGCGCTGCGACAGGTCGCTGTTGCCCTGGGCGATCTCCCTCGAGGCCGTGGAGATCGATTCGGTGGTGTCGCGTACGCTCGCCGACGATGTTAGTCAAGACTTTCATTCATGTCCTTCAATGCCTGCAGCAATTGTCCGACTTCGTCTCCGGATTTCACTTCGATGTGCTGGGTCAGGTCGCCGTTGGCTATCGCGCCGGCCGCTTCTACTGCCTCCTTCAAGGGGTGGGTTATGGAACGGGTTATCAAATAACCGAGTCCCGTCGCTATAAGAGTGGCAAAAGCAACGAAAGACAACATCCCTATCCTTACTTTTCTGGTGTTTTCCTCAACAGTCCGTTTCCCTTCCGAGCTTTCCACCTGTTGAAGATCAATCAAGTCCTTCAGTTCCTTGACTGTTTCGGCGCCATACTTGTTGGTGTTTGCCGCGCGCCATTCCTTGGCTTCGTCCAATTTTCCGGCATTAAACAACTCGAACCACTTAGGTCTTGATCCCATGTAATTTGAGATCGTCTCCTTGAGCGAATCTATAGCCTTGGCTTCCTGCGCGCTAAGATTGCCCAGCGAACCGAACACCTCTAATGCATGCTGCATATCTCCATAAAATTTGGCTTCATCGGCCATGATTTTCGCGCGCCCATTTTCGTCTGCTCCGGGATAGTTCGCGATGCCAAAGCGAAGACTCCACATCCCGCGCTCAACATTGGCAAGTTCAACTGCACCGCGCATATTGTTGTTCAGGCTTAGATAATGATCCGTCACGTTTGAACTGTATAACCATGTGCCAAAGCCGCACAAAGCAAGAAAAAGAATGCCGGCGCCAAAGCCCAGGTAGAGTTTTGTACCAATTTTTAATTGCATTTAAAAATTCCTAAAATATCAGACTGTAAATTATGTTTGGCGACGCAATATCTTCATGCAATAAAATTATTATCGATATTCCAATACGTGTTCCTGACGTGAACTGCCCGGTCCGGCATCATGCGGTCATTTCCGCTGCTTCAACCAATTCCATTTCCCGGCTGGTCATCAGCTTCTCGATGTCCACCAGGATCAGCATGCGTTCGTCCACCGTGCCCAGTCCCTGCAGATAGCGGGTGTCCAGGCTGGCACCGAACTCCGGCGCCGCTTTGATCTGTTCAGGTGTGAGCGTGAGGACGTCGGAGACGCCGTCCACCACCATGCCCACCACCCGGTTCGCGACATTCAGGATGATCACCACCGTGGTCTCGTCATAACTGGCCTTGCCCAGCTTGAATTTGATGCGCATGTCCACGATCGGCACGATGATGCCGCGCAGGTTGATCACGCCTTTGATGAATTCGGGTGCGTTGGCGATCGCGGTGACGGCGTCGTAACCGCGGATCTCCTGTACCTTGAGGATGTCGATGCCGTATTCTTCATTCCCCAGGGTGAAGGTCAGCAGTTCGCGGCTTGCGCCAGTCGTCGTTTGTTCTGAGATTAATTGCATGAATTCTCCTATTGGTATTTAACAACCATCAATCAACGACTCGTTTGCTCAACAATGTGTATCAGGCAGCAGATGGCAAAAAAACGAGGCGCCGATACCCGTCATTTAGTACTTATTCATCCGCGAAATACAGCATATTACTTGAGCCTGTAAACTCCAACTCAAAGCATAATATACCGCATAAACAGGATCGCGAAAATTGAAAACCCCTGTTTCAAAAGGGCTTAGGATATGATTTCTGCAGCCATAAAACCAGCAGAATTGAGCAAGCACGACTAAAACACTTTCCAGTCGCCGTCCTTGTCCTCTTTGGCTTTAATCAGTTTGCGCCCTTTTCTACTGGCAGCTATCGTTCTCAGGGATACGTGCCTGGCTACTGATCCGTCTCCCCTGGACTCATCCAAATTGAACGTGCTCATCGCCGCACTCAGCGCTGCCGCTTGTTCCTGCATCGAGTCGGCGGCCGCCGCGGCCTCCTCCACCAGTGCCGCATTCTGCTGCGTCACGGCGTCCATCTGCACGATCGCCCGATTGACTTCTTCGATGCCCGCACTCTGCTCGTTCGAGGCGGCCGAGATCTCGGCCATGATGTCGGTGACGCGTTTCACCGCGGTGACGATCTCGTCCATGGTGGCACCGGCATGATCCACTTGCTTGGAACCGGCATGCACTTTGTCCACCGAGTCGTTGATCAGGGTCTTGATCTCCTTGGCTGCCCCGGCCGAGCGTTGCGCCAGGTTGCGCACTTCCCCGGCCACCACCGCAAAGCCGCGGCCCTGCTCGCCGGCACGCGCCGCTTCGACAGCAGCGTTCAACGCCAATATGTTGGTCTGGAAGGCGATGCCTTCGATCACGCCGATGATGTCCATGATCTTTCCCGAACTGGCGCTGATCGACGCCATGGTTTGCACGACATCGCTCACCGCCTTTCCGCCCTTGACCGCGATGTCCGAGGCGTTCATCGACAAGTGGTTGGCCTGCCTGGCGTTCTCGGCGTTCTGTTTGACGGTCGCGGTCAGTTCTTCCATGCTGGAGGCGGTCTCTTCCAGGCTGGATGCCTGTTCTTCGGTGCGCTGCGACAGGTCGCTGTTGCCCTGCGCGATTTCCTGTGCGGCGGTGGTGATCATGTCGGTGGAGTATTTGACCTGGGCAATGATTTCCATCAGCTTCTCCACGGTGGTGTTGGCATCATCCTTGAGTTGGCCGAAGGCACCGGGATAGTCGTTGATGATCTTTTCGGTCAGGTCGCCGCGCGACAGGGCCTCGAGCACCCGCCCCACTTCGTTGAGGATGATTTCCTTCAGTTGTTCCGCGGTGCTGTTGACATCGTCCTTGAGCTGGCCGAAGGTGCCAAAGTATTCGCTGGTGATCTTTTCGTTCAAGTCTCCCTGGGAGAGGGCTCGCAGCATATACGCCAATTCGTTGAGGCTGGTTTCGCTGGTTTGCATCAGTTTGTTCATGCCTTCACTCAATTGCAAAAAGAAACCGGTCTTACCCAGCAGGTCAATACGCACGCTGAAGTCTCCCTGTATAGCACCGTCAACGATCACTGCAACTTCTTTCAACATACGATCGGTCTCGGAAACATCGAGACAGAGCTTGGATTGCATCGATTTGAGCGCTTCCAACACATTGCCGATCTCATCCTGGCGTTCGATTTCGATAGTGTTGTTGTAATTACCCTGAGCAATCCGGTTAAAGTGGCCGATGGTGTCGTTCAGTGGGCGCACGATGGCACGGATCAGGGAAATTCGAAGCCATAATGCCAGCACAAGGCCTACTACAGCCATGCAGATAGCAACTTCGGCAGCTTCACTCAGGAAGCTGTAACGAATTTGTGCTTTCGCATACTCGGTTTTGACTTGATCGAATTGCAGATTACCCAGAACATCGATCCCTTTACGCAACGGCACAAAATGCTGTTCAAGTTTCGCTGCGTTAAAAATCCTGGCCTCTTGAAACTTACCTTCATGCAGCAGCGCGATTAAGGGCTGTAATCCTTCTTTAACAAATCGGTCATAGTCCTCCGCAAATTTAACTGCCTCCTCCCTGACTGGCGGTGCCAAATTACCGGCCATATATGCCTTCCAAGCTTTGGAGAATTGCTCGATATCCATTTCAGCCAACCCCGTTCCCCGTTTGATTACTGCCGGGGTATGGTCTAGCAGCGCCAAAGAAAGCTGTAGCCGCTCGTCCAGTATCAGACTTTCGATCTGATGGATCTGAATCGAAGCGACAGCAAGGTCATCATTTTCTGTGCGCAAACCTTCATTGGCCTTATTCATGCCGACCAGCCCCATGATGCCAATCATGAGTAACAACGCGGACAGCATGCCGACCACGAATGTCAGTCGAGATTTGATACTAAGATTTTTGAACATGTTAAGTTTACCTCTATGCTGGATTTGACAATTCTTCCGTCCTACATCTTCTGATGATCGCTGGCCTTTACAGGATAGACGCTAAGTCACATCCGCCGTTTCGGTCCAAGTGCGGCCGTTTACTGCGAACATGTGGCAGATCTGCTGTTTGTTTTCCCGAGCAGCGCCCCCTATATCAGTACCTAGCAAGGATCACCGCACTTGCAGCACTTCTTAACCATCCTTATCCAACGCCGACCTGTTTTATTGTTCTTCAAAATCCGTGCAAGCTTCAGCCATAATATCGGGATAGTGAACTACGTATTGCGAAGCACCTATTGGCTCGGCCTTGACAAATTGGCTGATGTTTGGAAATTTTAGTTGGTCCTCAGGTGATGATACCTTTGAAGAATCAATGGGCCACACATCCTGATGCATTTACTTCATATGAATCCATCATGAATCACCATGATGTGCTGGCCACTTGTGATGTTTTATGCTGCAGTTTCGACCAGCTCCATTTCCCGGCTGGTCATCAGCTTCTCGATGTCCACCAGGATCAGCATGCGTTCGTCCACCGTGCCCAGTCCCTGCAGATAGCGGGTGTCCAGGCTGGCACCGAACTCCGGCGCCGCTTTGATCTGTTCAGGTGTGAGCGTGAGGACGTCGGAGACGCCGTCCACCACCATGCCCACCACCCGGTTCGCGACATTCAGGATGATCACCACCGTGGTCTCGTCATAACTGGCCTTGCCCAGCTTGAATTTGATGCGCATGTCCACGATCGGCACGATGATGCCGCGCAGGTTGATCACGCCTTTGATGAATTCGGGTGCGTTGGCGATCGCGGTGACGGCGTCGTAACCGCGGATCTCCTGTACCTTGAGGATGTCGATGCCGTATTCTTCATTCCCCAGGGTGAAGGTCAGCAGTTCGCGGCTTGCGCCAGTCGTGGCTTTTTCCTGGGGTTTTTCCGGGTTTGTTTGCATGGTGTCCTTCTCTCGATATTTAAAAACCAGGCTAAATATCGTCAGTTGGATTACGACCCCCACAAAGAGAAGGTTTCCCTTGAAGATGAGGACTACACATAATTATTCTCTTAACTGTTGCGACAACTTAACCAGCGAGCTCACGTCCATAATCATGGCGACTCGTCCATCGCCCATAATCGTGGCTCCCGATACTCCAACCACTTTGCGGTAATTCGTCTCCAGGCTTTTGATCACCACTTGATGTTGTCCTACCAGTTCGTCCACGAATAAAGCAACTTTCTTGCCTTCCATTTCCAGCAGCACCAAAATGCCTTCGGTCGGATCGGTAATTTTGGGCTTGATATTGAACACTTGATACAGCGTGATGATTGGCAGATATTCGCCGCGCACATGTGCCACCTTGCCTTGCCCGCTGATTTCATTGACATCACCGGCTTTGGGCTGGAAGGACTCGATAATGAAACTGAGAGGAATGATGTAGATCTGGTCACCAACGGCCACAGATAATCCATCCAGAATCGCCAGTGTCAACGGTAAACGGATGACGACGGTGCTACCAAGTCCATGACGCGAAGTCACTTCGACACGACCGCCGATGCTTTCGATATTTTTCTTGACCACGTCCATGCCAACACCGCGCCCTGAAACATCCGTTATGACGGTGGCAGTAGAAAAACCGGGCGCATAAATCAATTGCCAGACCTCGGAATCACTCATACCATCGCTGACAGGCATGCCTTTTACTCTGGCTGTTGCGAGTATCCGTTCACGATTCAATCCAGCTCCGTCATCCGATACCTCGATGACGATATTGCCCCCTTGGTGCGCAGCGCGCAGGGTGATAGTACCTTGCGGGTCTTTGCCACAGGCGACACGATCATCGGGAAACTCGATGCCATGATCCAGGCTGTTGCGCACCAGATGGGTGAGTGGATCGCTGATTTTTTCGATCAGGCCCTTGTCCAGCTCAGTGCCCTCGCCGATTATCTTGAGCTGTACTTTCTTGTTGAGCTTGCCTGCGCTATCGCGCACCACACGCTGGAAGCGACTGAACACAAGGTTGATCGGCATCATGCGCACCGACATGACCGAATCCTGCAAGTCGCGAGTATTGCGCTCGAGCTGCGCCAAACCATTGACCAATCGTTCGTGCAACACCCGATCCATACCTGACACGATCTCTGCCAGCATGGCTTGGGTGATCACCAGTTCGCCCACCAGGTTGACCATCGTGTCGACTTTGCCCACACTTACACGTATGGAGGTGTCGCCTCCGGTTACTGCCGACACCCTGTCGGTAGCACGGCGACCAGGAACATCATCGTGCCGAGCATTCAATGCCGGCTCTGGCCGCTGTACTAGATGACCCACCTCTCCGAAAAAGCCATAGCCCTGGGCATTTTCCACACCTGACTTGATTGCCCCGGGCTCCAAGAAGAAACCATAACCCTCGTCCTCAAACTTGACTGGTTTGGGTTCGTCAAAGAAGCCGTATTCCTGTCCTGCTTCAGTTACATTGCCGGTGATGGTCTTCTGGACTGAAATTGTAAGTTGCTCCGGCTTTAAAAAGAACGAGAATATTTCGCGCAAATCCGCTTCGGATGCGTAGGTGGTCAGAGATAGAGTAACCGCATTATCGGTGATTCTTTTATTTTCAATCTTGCCAAGGTTGCCCAAGTCATCCAGCAAATTTTCGAGGTAGAACTGATTGGGGAAGATGTCTTGTGAATTGGCAAACTGAATTTCGTAAACATGTTGCACAGAAGTATGCGTCTTTGTGGTAACCGGGTGGACAGCGGGTTCAATGCCTCCGGCTGAATTATCGGTTAAACGTTTCAATTTAGCGCAGATTTCTATTGAAGCCGCCTCGTCGGCGATCGTTCCATTCTGGTGAGCATCTAATAACCCACGCAGCACATCACCCGCTTGCAGGAAGGCATCCACCATTTCGCGTGTGATAGTAATCTCATTCTTGCGTATGCCATCCAGCAGGGTCTCCAAAATATGGGTCACATCGGCCATGTCGGTAAAACCGAAAGTGCCGCTACCTCCTTTAATGGAATGGGCTGCGCGGAAAATGGCGTTTAGCTGGTCAGCGTCAGGAGCATCCGGGTCGAACGCAAGCAACAGGCTCTCCATACTCGCGAGGTGTTCTGTGGTCTCATCAAAAAACACCTGATAAAACTGGCTCATGTCGATGGACATTGGCTTTTTCCCTGAGGTTTATGGATTGGGAAATTTGGTTGGGGTAAGCGTCAACTTGCAGGCTGCAACGACGGCACTAACCAATCACTTTTTTGACGACCTCCAGCAATTTATGCGGATCGAACGGCTTGACCAGCCAGCCTGTCGCACCCGCCGCTTTGCCTTGAGTCTTCATGGCATCACTGGATTCAGTGGTCAGCATCAGTATAGGGGTAGATACGAACTGGGGTAGGCCGCGCAACGATTTAATCAAGGCCAGACCATCCATCTTGGGCATGTTCTGGTCAGTTAGTATCAGGTCGATTGTATTGACCTTGGCCTTGTCCAATCCCTCCTGGCCATCCGCTGCTTCAATGACGGTATAGCCGGCAGATTTAAGAGTAAAAGCCACCATCTGACGGATGGAGGTAGAGTCATCAACAGCTAAAATAGTTTTGGCCATTTTTATCCCGCTCAATAAAGTAGTTAAATTGGTAATTTCATATTACTGAACTCGATGCATTAATTACCAAAAAAATGCAATCGGCCAATGCCAAGCTTCCCGAACTAGAATAATTCAATGTCGCCCGTGCCAAAATCTTTCTGCGCAACCGGGTTGGCTTTTTGCCTGTCCAGCGACACGACATGTTTATCCAACAAGCGATTGTAAGCGGCGATCTGTTCCATATATTCTTTGTGCGTCGGGCTGCCGGCCTTGCCCTTGCCCATCTCGTTTGCAACTTCCTGCAAAGCGGCCATGCGCATTTTGGCATGCTCGATCAACTGCGAACTCATGTCCTGGAACTGCAAAGTGGATATGACCACCAGCACATTCTGCTCCACATTGGTGCTGATCATGTTCAGTTCGACAGCATTTTTAGCGACGATTTCGTTGAATGAGTTGAGATCTGCCATCATAGCCTGAACATTTTGATTGGACTCCTTAACAATTGCCATATTGGTTGCCGCAAGTTCGCTGGCGGAACGTTCGGAGGCAGATAAGGAACTGCCGACATTGTCTACCAGTTCGTGTATCTGTTTGCTGAAACTATTGGTATGTTCAGAAAGGTCGCGGACCCCGTCAGAAATCGCGATGAAATTGCTGACAAGTTTTGCTATGGCATCGTTGAGTATGGCTTGTGTGTTACCAAGTTCGGTGTGGGCCGAGCTCAGCTGCTCGGATATCTCATTGCCCAACTGTACATGGAAGGCACTGCTTTCCTGAAGGAACTCATGTCCGCCCGATGTTGGCGAATCAGCTGTTTTGTTGCCGGAGCCGGCTCGTTTAAGCAAATATCCCCAACAAGCCGCCATGATCAAAAACACCAGCGCATCGGCCAGAAAGACGTCCATGCTATGAAAATACAGGGCGTGCCCACCCAGCAAAATGCCACTAATCAATACGCCAATCAATGCAAGGCGGGAACAATTCATCATAAGTTTGCAACCTCAAAATTACTCGTACATCAATTTGTATAGATCCATAACCCAACGGCGTTTGTATATCGCGCCGAATAATACTACCGCGTTTAAGATAGCGCCACAACCGAATGCTGCTGCTCCACGCAAGCGGCATGGTTTGAGCCTTGCACAATCAAACAAGCCCTCAAAATAATCCACACAAAACTCAGATCGGCACCGCCTCCTCATGCATGTTGCCCACTTGCAAGGCACTGCGTACATGCTGGAGCAGATCAGTATCGGTATAAGGTTTGGTCAAATAGACATTCACCCCGGCACGCATCGCCTGTTCCCGATGCTTCTCCGTTGAACGGGAGGTAATCATGATGATCGGCAGGTGTTGAGTTGCCGCTTCCAACCGCAGATGCTGGGCGAGTTCCATGCCGTTCATGTTAGGCATTTCCATGTCGGTGCACACCAGGTGTGGCTCAAAAGATTTAAGCACACGAATCGCCTCCATACCATCGCCCGCCCCCCTGACTTCATAGGCGGCATCCTGAAGAAGCTGCATGAGTCCCTTGCGTACAGAAAGCGAGTCGTCCACGACCAATATCCGGCGAACATGGCGGCGCGCAGCAGCGGCCAGGTCGGCGGCGGCGGCGGTAACAGCAATTGGCGAAGCCAGCAACTCCGGCACGTTGAGCAAGGGCACCAGTGAACCGTCGCCCAATATGGTCACGCCCGAGATCCCATGAACATGAGGCAAATATTTCCCCATGCTTTTTACCATCACACTGCGGCTGTCAATCAGGCTATCCACCAGAATTGCTTTGGTGCCAGCCATTGTGCGGATCAAGACTTTGGGCATCGCTGCATATCGTTCCGTACTCGACAGAGCGGACGGATAACCGGTGAGTGGTGTCAGATCATGGATAGGAAAACTTTCATCCCGCATGACGAATTGCCACTCGCCATCGTCAGCTCCACCTGTTTCTCCAACGGATTGCTTGTGATGAATCTGGCCCAGTCTGGCAGGAAATGCTTCCTTGATGTAGTGAATGGGGATGGCAAAGATTTGTTTCCCCGCTTCCACCAGCAAGGTGTGCTGGGTCACCAGCGATGCCTGGAAACGCAGCACAACTTCGCAACCATGCCCAGGCTCGGAACTGAGCTCGACAGTTCCTTTTATGTTGGCCAAGCGTGTGGCCACCACATCCATCCCAACGCCGCGTCCGGAGATTTCGCTGACCTGATCCCGTGTCGAAAATCCCGGCAGTAACACCAGACGGGCAAGCTCGGGATAGGTGAGCCGCTGTTCGGCACGGATCAGATTGCGGTCAATCGCCTTGGCGCGGATACGCTCGTAATCAAGGCCTTTGCCATCGTCGCGAATCGTGACGACGATCCCCGATCCCTGACGCGAAAAATCCAGCTTGATACTGCCTTCCGGCGGCTTGCCCGCAACGGATCTTTCCTCGGGAAGTTCGATGCCATGGTCGACTGCATTGCGCAATATATGCAGCAGCGGATCTGCCAGTTTGTTGATCACGTCCCCATCCACCTGGATTTCTCCCCCGGTAATGACCAAGTCCGCCAGTTTGCCAGTTTGCTGACACGTCTGTTGCACGTTGCGCATCAGGCGCGCAGTCAGTACGCTGACCGGCGCAAGACGCGTTGCAACGACCTGATACTGGAGTTCCTTGTTGATGTTGGACTGCTGCGCCACTTCGCTACGCAAGCTCGCCACGCTGGCTTCAAGATTGTCCGTCATCTCTCGTGCATCGGCGGTTACCTCGACGAGCGCGCGGGTAACACCGTGCAATTCGGTATAACGATCAAGTTCGAGCGGATCGAAAGACGAGTCTTTCTCAGCATCCGTCCGAGTCAGCGATAGACCGCGCAACATCACGATCTTCTCAATGTCGGTGACTTGCTGCCGAACCACAAGATTGTGCGAGAGCAAAGCTGTGGTGCGGGCGTTTACATTCGCCACCTGCGATTCTAGCCGGGCTATCTTGGTGGTCATCTCGCCGACCAGCCGGAATATTTCATCCACAGTATTGACCGGCACACGCAATGTTGCCTGCTGTTCGCCTTCGGTGACAAGGGCGGCAGGTGCACTGGGTCGCACGACGTCAGCCGGGGCGGGAGCAACCTCAACACTTTCATTATCCGCCATGTTTGCGATCTCACCCGACTTGACCTTGTTGGCCCAGGCTACGATCTCATTCAAGACCTCGAATGCATTCTCCGGCGCACTCTCGTCACCACGCAAATAACCCACCATTTGCGCGAGACAATCGCTTGCCGTGACCAGCGACCTGCCAAGCGCGCGCGGAGGCTTGACCGGATTCTTCTCAAAGTACTCAAGCACATCCTCGGTATGGTGGCCGAGCGTCGCGATGCCGCGGATCCCTACGATATTGGCAGAGCCTTTAAACGAATGCGCGATGCGTTTGGCGCTGCGCATATCCTCGACATCAGCCAACCCTGCGGCGATCCTGGAAGTCAGCGCAGAGAACTGCTCCACATTGCCCGGTGCTTCGTCGATAAAGGCATCGTAAACATCGCGGTCGGCATTCTCCGGCACAGCCAGCGATGTATCCTCGACGCTTACGGTAACGGGCGCCTCTGCCTGAGCAAGTTGCGCCATCAGTTCTTCGGGCACCACCGGGGAAGTGGTCAGCGACTCAACCAGACTCAGGCTGGCATTCTCATCGAAAGGCTGTGCAAACGAAGGGTGCGATAAATATTCGGCAAGCGCCATCGAAGCATCGAAGTTGGCTGGTTCCTGCAAATACCCGTCCACCAATGCCGGCCAAGCAGCCAGATGCTGGCAGGCCTGCAGCCGGGCATCGCCTTCCATGAAAATGATGCCAGGCAAAATTACGTTGAGCGAATTGCACCATGCATTCAAACCGGGCATACCTATCATTTCTGCAGTTAGACCGATGCGCTCCAACTGGGCGGCATAATTTTCAAGCGCCTCCATCAATTGCGGATCATCATTGGCAGCGGTTGCCATCGTGACTATCCACCGCTCAAAGTCTGGAGCAGTTTGCGCAAGCTCCTTGCGCATTTCGGTGAAAAACGGGGTGAGCGCTTCTATAGACATAACGAATTGAATTATGTGCTCTTTTATCGCTTATCGATTCAGCGAGTCAAAAATCAGTGTCTTTTCACTCTCTGATGTTGCCCCTGCCGTCGTCGGTTCTATCTCCGGCAACTTGAACACCGAGATAGCACTCACCAATTTTTGCGACGCAGACACAAGACTGGCTGCGCTCTGGTTTTGCGCAACCAACTGTTCAGCGGTTTTCTCGGTAAATTGGGCAATCTCGTCCGCTGCCGCCCGCAAAACGGAGGCTATCTTGGTTTGTTCGGCGGAGCTGGCCGCAATCGTAGCCACCAGCCGCACCAGCCGCGCCGTAGCCTCATGCGTTTCACGCATTCTTTCACCCGCGTTATGCGCCAATTCTGATTCCTTGATCACTTGTTCGATGGTCTTGTTCACCGTTGCAATGGTGTCATTTGTCTCGACCTGAATATTCTGAACCAGATTGGCGATCTGGCCGGTCGCTTGGCGAGAATTTTCCGCAAGACGCTGAACCTCTTCCGCCACCACCGCAAAACCTCGCCCCGCCTCTCCCGCCATGGCGGCCTGCATCGCCGCATTCAGCGAAAGCACATGGGTGCGCTCGGAAATGGTGTTGATCAGGTTAACGATCTGCGAAATCTCCTGGGAGCGTTCACCGAGGCGCTTGATGCGTTTTTCCATTTCTGAAATGGTTTCGCGGATCGCGTTCATACCGCTCAAAGTCGCCTGCACGGTCTCCATCGCGCTCTCTGTAGACTTGGTGGCTTCTGCCGCTGCCCGGTTGGAATCCCGGGCAAATATGGCCACCTCACCTATCGAAGCCATCGCGGTTTCCAGATTTGAAATCAGCCTCACGACGATGACGTCCTCCTCCTTCGCCATCTCGTTGACCACGTCCGACTGTTGCTTCATGCGCTCGGAAGCGTCCTCCACGACACCGGCCACCTTGGTCACGTGATGCAACACCGTCGCAGTGACATCAGTCAGCTGGTTGATCGCGTCACCCAGCGTGCCAATGATGTCCTCGGTCACCGGCGCACGTACCGTCAGGTCCTTTTGCGACAAAGCGCCCATCGCGGAAAACAGCCCGATCACTGAACTGTTGAGGCGTTCGTTTTCACTCTCCGTTGTTCTAAGTGCCGCAATTCGGTCATCCAGAAGTTTGTCAAATGCCCGCCCAACCGCGGCAAACTCATCGCGTGTACGGAGATTCAAGCGCCCCTCAAAAACACCACTTTCAACTTTGCCGATCCCTGACAATAAATGGTTCAGCGGATTCATGATGCCCCGGTTGATGTAATAAGCAAACAGCGCAGTCAGCACAACTGCCGCCGCCACGACTGCGATATATGCAGTACTGGCAACCAGTGATCCGTCGTCAACTGCCTGACGTGAACTCTCCGTCTGGGCTGCAATCAGATTGTTCACCACAGATTGGTCGGCTTTGAGTTTTTTGAATTTTTCGTTGAATTCACTGAACTGCACTTCAGCGCCCGCTGTATCAATTAGAGCTCTCAAGGCGATACCCTGTGCCGACTTCATATAATCAACCATATCGGCGCGAAAGACAGTGACTGGTTGCCGCGCCTTTTCCGTAAGTAGCGCAGAACTCTTTGTCTTAACAGTGTTGTTGTTCAGTATCTTCAGGTGCTCATCCAGATTATTTAGAGCCTCTTTGTAAGGCACCGTATCGCCGATTTTGGCCTCGCGCAAGATTTGTAGCACATCGGCATGCACCTGTTCAAGAGCCATATCCAACTGCATTTGGTTATTCGTCGCCTCGGAATTGCGCTGTGTATACGCAATGGCATCGCCTAACTCTGATTTTTCGTAGTAACCTGCCGCACCCACCAGCAAGATAAACGACAGCGAGACGAAACTTAAGCCTATCAATTTGGCGCGTACAGTTGCAAACATGACGTTCTCCTGATATACCAGTCAGAGCTTCAGTGCGCAGCTCATCGCGGCGCCCCGACCGGGAATTTGTTATTGAGCATAGATACAGCGGCCTTCAATGATGTCATGAGGATGCCGGATCAACATGAAAAACCGAATCGAAAAATGCATCGGTATCAAGATCGATCCAGATATCCGGACCTTCCCGATATGCACCCTTGGCGTAAACAGTGATCGGGTGGGTAATTTCCGCAAGATCGACCTGGTCATCATTAACGAACTTCTTGCGTTCCGGCAAGCTGTTGACGATGATGCCGACTGCCTCGTCTCCGAGGCCGCACACCAATAACCACTCATTTTCAGCATGATCGTGCTGAATACCAAACAATTCAGGTATACCTATCACCGGCACCACTCGCCCGTGACGATTCACCAGACCTTTTATCCCTTGGGGTGCGCCGGGCAGACGGAACAGGGGGGGCATGGCCAGCACTTCACTGGCGACCTCCATGCGCACGAGCAATCTGAGTTCTCCGACGTAAAATCCCCGGCGATGAATGTGGCGAGCGTGTTCGGCTTCAACAAGAAGGCGAGCTGCGATTTCTGCATCGACTTGCGACTTGAGAACATTTATGTCGATAGACTGGGTAGAATTCATCTGTGCTATGTATCAGGATACTGGATATATTGAAGATTGATTATATCGGTGTGATGTTGCATAAGCACAGTACATTGCCCACTTCCATTTGTATCCCCTGGCTTTGCTTGTCGGGCTGAAGCCTGTCAAAATCTTTTGAGTTCTTCCAATATCGCTTCCTCGCTGAAGGGCTTGGGCACAAAGCCTTTGGCGCCCTGCAATTTGGCCCACGCTTGATCGGCCTTCTGGCTTTTGCTCGAGGCGAAGACAACAGGAATATCTTTGGTTGCCGGGTCCTTCTGTAATTCACGCATCACGGCAAATCCGTCCATACCCAGCATCACGATGTCCAGAAAAATCAGATCGGGCAACTCGGCTTTGGCATAGCGGATGGCATCCTGGCCATTGGTTGCGCATATAACATCAAGATTCGCGCTCAACACGATTTTTCGAATCAAGTCGAGTTCTGCGGCAGAGTCGTCAACACATAGAACCTTGCGGACTGTCATATTCGTTCTTGTTTAGTTGTGGTGATGTAAAAATTTGGCTATCGTTTCCAGCAATTTTTCTTCGTCGACCGGTTTGGTCAGATATGCATCGCAACCCGACATCGAACCACGAATCTTGTCGAACGGTGAGTCCTTGCTGGTCAGCATGACGACCGCTGTTTTTTGGGCGGACCTGTTGGACTTGATCAGCTTGCACACCTGATAGCCGTCAATGCCCGGCATGATCACGTCAAGGAATATACAGGTGTAATGTTTCTGGCCGGTGTAACCGATTGCTTGCTCGCCGTTTTCTGCATAGTCCACATTAAAATTGAATGCCGCCAATTTATTCTTCATGAATTCGCGCACCGTGAGGTTGTCATCAACCACAAGCACGGAGTCGGCCTGAGAATTTTGTGCGCGCCACGCGCCGGAAACCTCACCCGCAGACATCGCCGGCTTTGCAGCGGAAACCCCGGGGGAGGCTGTACCAGCCTGAGTATTCGGCTGTATAACAGGACTCGGCACAACGAGAGCGGGTCTTGCAATACCGGGCGATACAGCAGGTTTCGGTGTTTCGCTTGCCGCAGACCCGATCGCCACATCAAAGGCCTGGAAAAGCTTCATCCATCGTATCGGGCGTGCCAGTAAAGGCCATTGGGTACCGCGGTTCGAGTCGCCAACCATGATCGTCGGGATGTAACCCGACGCATTGCGTTCACCCAGCAGCCTGACGGCTTCCATGTCATTTGCATCAATCAAAAGTATATCCGGGGGGGTGCCGGCCACATTGTGTCGCACAAACTTCGGCATGCGACGCGAAGACAGATCGAAAACGCTAGCCAGTGCCATAAGCTCTGTTGGACTGAAACCAATGACTTCAACTGAGTAAGTGTCTTTTTTCATGGCAATCTTTTGTGCTCTGACATTTGATTAGCAAAGTTTCGATTCTCAAAGTGTAGCAGCAAGTAAGTAATCAAATGTTCTGCTGTTTCTCAGGGTTAAACATCCAAATTATTTATGTTCCGCCACAAAATCGGCGATGTTCTGCAACAAATCATCTTCCTGATACGGTTTGCCCAGATAGGTGTTAACCCCCAGTTGCATGGCGTATTCGCGATGCTTGTCGGCTGTACGGGAAGTGATCATGATGATCGGCAGGTCGTGTGTCCTGGGGTCGCGGCGCAACTGCCTAGCGAGCGCAAAACCGTCCATGCGCGGCATTTCGATGTCCAGCAGCATCACTTTAGGAGTGAATTCCTCCAGTTTTTCCAGTGCATCCACGCCATCCGTTGCGGTAACCACCTGATAACCGGCGCGAAGCAGCATGCGCGAGGTGATCTTGCGCACGGTAAGGGAATCATCCACCACCATGATCAAAGGCTGGGTGGAAAGCGGCTTGACGCTGGCCTCCTTGCCCGGCTTGCTGGCGACTCCGATGCGTTGCACCAGTTGGATCGGATTCAGAATCAACAACACACTACCATTACCCAGCACGGTTGCACCGGCAATGCCCGATAGCCGCGCCAGTTGAGGACCGATATTTTTTACCATGACTTCCTGGTTGCCCAACAATTCATCAACATGCAAAGCGATTCGTTGCTCTCCGCTGCGCAGCAACAAAATCGGATTCCGTGGCAGGTTCTCCTGGACTACATCCATGTTTCCAAGCATGTGTGGCAGATAGTGCAGAGGATATTTATTGCCCTGCCATTCGATTTGTCGCTCACGGTGCAAGGCGTCCATATCCGCGGATTTTACCTGCCTGACCTGCTCGATCATCGAGGATGGAATCGCGTAGGTCGTTTCTCCCGCACGCACCATCAGAATTTGTGTGACTGCCAGCGTGAGCGGCAGATGAATAACGAAGCGCGTGCCCTGCCCGCTCTTTGAGCTCACATCGATTCGTCCGCCCAGCGCCGATATCTCGCTGCGCACCACATCCATGCCCACGCCGCGCCCTGCGATCTCGGTTATTTCGGTCGCGGTTGAAAGTCCAGGGGTAAAGATCAATTGTGCCAACTGATCTTCGCTGACTTCCTCGTCCGCCTGCAGCGTTCCATTGGCTATGGCCTTCTCACGCAATTTAGTAAAATTCAGACCTGCGCCGTCATCACTGAACTCGAATACCACTTCATTGCTCTCTTGGCGCACGCTCAGGCGAATCTCTCCGATCGGAAGCTTGCCGCTCCGTGCGCGCAGTTGATCGCTTTCCAGGCCATGCACTATGGAATTGCGCAGCAAGTGTTCAAATGGCGCAATCATTCTTTCCAGCACGCTGCGATCCAGCTCCACGTTCGTGCCCTGTAATTCAAGGTTGGCGCGTTTGTTCAGTTCCTTGCCGGTTTGCCGCACGATGCGATACAGGCGATCGGTAATACTGTTGAACGATACCATGCGCACATTCATCAAGCCTTGCTGCAACTCGCGGCTAAGCCGTCCCTGCGCCAACATCGCGGCGGCGGTTTCATCCAAATGTTTCAGCATTGACTGTTGAACGGTCTGCACGTCATGCACGCTTTCATTCATGAAGCGTGTCAACTCCTGCAAGCGTGTAAAGCGGTCGAATTCAAGCGGATCGAACTGCTCCGCGTTGTCTTTTGCCAACGAGACCCGCGCCTGCATCTGGCTTTCCGCCTGAATTTCCACCTCGCGTAGCTGCTGGCGTAAACGTGCAACGCTGGCAGTCAACTCCAGCAGTCCTTCCTTGAAGACACGCATTTCGGTTTCCATGCGCGAGCGAACCACGCTGATTTCGCCGGCTTCGTTAACCAATCTGTCCACCACGTCGGAACGGACGCGCAACATGTTGCCAAGCGCAGCACCCGGTTCTCCCCGCCGATCGGCTCTGCGTTCGACGCCTGCGGGCTGGTCTGCCGCCCGCCTGTTCGGAGTCGGCACCGGGGTTGGCACTTGTTTGACATCAACCACCGGCTTACCGCCGCGCAATTCTTCGAGCAACGCAGTGATGCGATCAAAATCACTTTCCAGCGTGTCCCAATATCCGGCTTCTTCGCGCTGATGCGCAGCCGCAACACGGTCTTCCATTTCATGGGCGATCTCACCGATGCGCATCGCACCCACCATGCGCGAGCTACCTTTCATGGTATGCAACAGGCGCTTTAATGATTGAACCTGCTGCTCGTCCAGTGGCGACTCGCGCCATGCGCGCAGTTCTTCACCAATCTTCGGGCCCAGTTCATCGGCCTCTTCGAGGAAAACAGGCAGAAGCTGCTCATCCAGTTCATCGTAAACCTGCGGCTTGTCTCCTTCGGCACTCGTCGCATCGGCCGGTTTTGCGACAGTCCGCACGACTGGCTGCAACACTGCTGACGAATCGCTGGCCAACTCTACAATAGCTTCACCGATCTTGCCGACATCAGCAATCAATTGCGAAGTTGTTGCATGCGGCGCGGTTTTCGGAGCGTTGGGTGGCGACTCTTCCACGGCCTCGCTGAATTTGCCAATATCGGTCAGCAAATTTGCGAATAGCTCGTCGCTTGCCTCGGGTTTGTCCGCTTCGGATTGCTGAATTTGCGGATTGGTTGATTGCAACATCTCCGCAGGGACACTGGTAGGCGTTTCTGTCAATTCACCGGCCAAACCAATGTCGGCAAATAGTTGCTCGTACACAGTTTCGCCAGCTTGAGGTATTTCAATTTCAATGTCCGCTGCGGACTGCTGATTCTGCGATACGAGTCCGGACATCTGTGAGGCTGTTTCTGCAAAATCGGCTATCTCTGTGGCAACTTCAACGAGTTTATCCTTATCGGCCAATAGTTGATCTGCCAGCTCGCTGTGCATTTCGGGTATTTGCTGGTCAGCGATGCTCTGCGCCATACCATCCAGCGCTGCGATGGATTGATCCAGCATATGCAATTGACTGTCGCTCAGAGAGAAAGCCTGATCCACCCGTGTTTCCAGCCAACCTTCCAGGGCGGTGGCCAACTCCGCTACCGCGGCAAAACCCAAGGTCCGATTCACTCCCGCCAGGGTGTGGGCAGCACGCATGAAATCATAATGCACCACTGGTGGCACTGCCGCACGCAGTTCCTCAAACTGTTGGCGCAGGATCGCCACATTTTGCCTGGCCTCTGTACTGGCGATATTGAATAGCCCCGGAGACATCTTGCTTTCCCCTGAAACGACTTCTTCCAATGGTGCGGGTTCGGGTTCAGCTATGGGCGAGAGTTCCGATGTTGAAATGGTAGGTAGCATTCCGGAATCAAGACCGCTCTCAACCTGTAACGCGGCCGCTACCAAATCGGTCGCTTCGATGTGTGCCGCACCTTGTTTACCGAGCGTTTCCACCCAACCTGCAAAAGACTGCACAGCCGTGTTGATGAAGTGCAGCAACCCGGGGGTGGTAGGCTTGCTGTCCTGCAGCCACTTGTTCAAGGCACGCTCAACGCTCCATGCAACTTCGCCCAGATCGGTTAAACCGACCATCCGTCCGCTACCCTTGAGAGTATGGAAACCACGCCTTATGGTCACTAACGAATCGTGATCGTCAGGATGCGATCGGCAAGCATCCAGTTTGGAACGGATGGTGACCAACACTTCCCGCGCCTCCTCCAGGAATATATCGAGCAACTCCTGTTCTTCCTCCGACGGAGGTTGTATCGCTGCAGAAACCTGAGGTGGCTCGACTTTGATCACTTCTATAGGAGCAATAACTTGGGGGGGCTCGACCGGGGCAAATTCCAGCGGGGCGGAAACTTGAGGTTTCTCTACCGGGGCAAATTCCAGCGGAGCAACTCGATGCGGCTCGACCGGGATGACTTCTAACGGAGCTATAACTTGGGGTTCTTTGACCGGGGGAGGTACCGCCGCAGCGGCAACCTGAGGTTGTTGCACGAACGGAGCCGATACTACCAGTTCGGGGGCCTGATCCAGCTTGACCATTTCAGACAAGGCTTCTTCCAATCGCCAGACATCGCCTGATTGGCCATGAATCAAGTGCTGCATGTAATTTTCCAGCGCACTTAACGCATCAGCCAGAGCGTACCTTTCCGCAGACTTGGGAAGGTCGCTACCTCTGGCAAAACGACGCACCCTATCCTGGACTGAGGTCAACAAATGTTCAGCATGAGTCAGGGATGAGATACGAAAACCACCCTGTATCTGACTCAACAGGCGTAATAATTCGGTCAACCCGTCACGCTTCGCCGCATCGTTGAAAAATGCGTTCAAGCCTTGCTCGACATGCTGCAGGTTCACCAGCATTTCGTTGGCCAGCGGGCCCATCACATCGCCCCGTTGTTCCATCTGGTAATGCAGATCGACCAGCTCCGTCAGCCGTTTCGTGTCCTCCGGTTGCTGCTTTACCGCGGCCTGCATACGTTCTGTCAGGATGCGCGCCTGTTCCTGGAAACCACTCCCCAAACGGCTGTAATTCTCGATGCCGCTGCCCAGCAGCAGCAGGGCCATCGCCATATCCATGGCGATAGGGCGCGAGTGCTCCGGCGAAGTTGCATACTGCGACAGCCCTTGAATCTGCTTGGTCAGATATTGCAGGACATCACGGTCGAGTTTGTCGCTCTGCGACGCCAACTGTTCGACATACTTGAGGAATTTCTCGCATGCTGCCGTGTCGCCCTGTACACACAATTCCCAGCTTTCCTCGGCAACACGCAATTGATCGCGCATGACGCCCAATAACTGATCTATTTCACCGGGCGGCATCGCCGTCTGTTCGGGCAGATAACTATCCAGCGCATAAGCCTGCTTGATTGCTTCTACATGATCGCTCGCGGCATGGCTGCGTCCGATCATGTATAGCATTTCATTCATAACCGGCTTTACATCACTGACATTACCTTCGGCTACAGTGCGCAGTTGCTGGTCTATTCGACCCAGCAATTTGCGTATATTCATTTCCGGAGGCAGTCCGTCAAGCTTGAGACATTCGAGCAAGCCATAAGCAACCCACCAGAACGCCCGTCCGCCGTCCTGCGGCACGCAGCGTAGCGCACCCTCCAATGCCTGTTGCATCTGTTGCAATGCAGCAGCGGGATCTTCCTGACGCATCCAGCGCAGCAACCCCTGCTGATATTGGCTGCGTATCGCCTTTAGGCGGACCATCGCATCATTCGGTGTTGGCGCGTTCAATACCTGCTGCGGCAGGGCCACAGCAAGATTGGGATAGAACAAATCCAGCTCGAATGCCATTTCCAAACCGCGCAACTGCTGTAGCTCCTGGTATTGCGGAAACAAGCGCAGCGCAGCGTTGTCCGCACCATTAGCCAGCGCGTCGAGGTAGTGTGTGATACCGAACAAGGCACGACGCAATACATCACGATGCATCACGGAAACCTGTTGCGGATTCCTCGCCAGGTCGCTCAGCATGGTTGCCAGCTCTGCACAGAATATCGCCACGCCATCCAAACCGACCATCCTCAGCACACCGAGCAGACTGTGCAACTCTGTTCGTGCTTTCTCCAGAGCCACCACATTGTATCCGGGGGCGCCGAGATACCGCTCCATCAGCTCAGTAATCTCAGCCAGCGTGCTGTCCATTCCGGGTTTCACGGTGGCCAGCGTGTTGCGGTCAAATTGTGCTTTGTTGGTCATGGGCGGTTTTGCGTGATATTACAATTTAAAACCCGCTACCGAATCTCTCAAGTCAGCTGTCAGGCCGGTCAATTGTGCTATAGAGTTCGCCGTCAGGCGCGTGCCTTCGGTGGTCTGCACCGTGATTTGCAGAATGTCCTGCATCACGCCAGCAACTTCGCTGGCCATGTCGGTTTGCATCTGTGTGGATACGGAAATACTGTTGATCAGCGTCGCAAGTTCGTTGGACACTTGCTCAATTTCGCGCAGTGATTGGCCGGCTACATCGGAAAGTTTGGCCCCTTCAACCACGCCCAAAGTGCTCTTTTCCATCGCCGCTACTGCGTCATGTGTGTCGCCCTGAATCGTCTTGACCAGCGCGCCGATCTGCTTGGTGGCTTCAGCGGAGCGTTCCGCAAGCCGCTGTACCTCTTCTGCCACCACTGAAAATCCGCGCCCAGCCTCACCAGCAGATGCCGCCTGGATCGCAGCATTCAACGCCAACACATTGGTCTGTTCGGTAATGTCGGAGATCAGATCAACGATTTCCCCGATCTCCTGTGAGCTTTCGCCAAGTCGCTTGATGCGCTTGGAAGTATCCTGGATCTGCTCGCGTATTCCGTCCATGCCACTGATCGTATTGCGCACTGCCTGAGCACCTTGCTCGGTCACCAACAAAGTGCGCCGCGCCACCTCGGCAGATCGAGCCGCGCTCGAATCCACTTCTTTGATGGATTTGGTCATCAACTCTACCGCATCACCCGCGCCCTGGATTTCATTCGCCTGTTTCTGTGTTGCGTCCAGCAGCCCTCTGGAAATATCCTCGGCATCTTTTGTCGCACGCCCCATCTGCTCTACCGCTGCGGTAATACGAGCAACCAGTTTGCGGAACTCTCCGGTAGTGTAGTTCAATGAATCGGCGATCGCGCCCGTAACGTCTTCTGTCACGGTAGCGCGCACTGTCAAGTCTCCGTCCGCCAAATCACCCAGTTCATTCATCAAGCGCAGAATCGCATTCTGGTTCTGGCTATTGATGCGTGACGCCTCCATGGCGCGTTGACGACTATCATCTGCATAAGTCTTGAACAACATCAACAGAGATAACAATAGCAACAGCCCGAGCAGCAAAGGTGCCGTGGTGATAAGCCGCGAGCTCGTGGAAGACTGGTAGGCATCCACCAAATGTTGCGCTCCGGCCAACAAGGAATCAGAATCGTCCACAATCGCCTTGGCAGCGCTCTTTGCCGCCACCAGGTTGAGCACTTGGGAGACCAAAGTCTCGACGCTACCCCGATAGGCCTCGAACAATTTCTGTGTGCGCACCACATTCGCATCGCTTGCGGGCAAGGCAGCAAGACTGTCTTCGGCCGCAATGGTATCAATCCCGAGCTGTGCCACCTGCTCGACCGAGACCTCTACCCCCAAAAGCCTGTCCGCGTCCTTGCCGATACGCTCCGCCGACAAGGCCAAACGCACTGCCTGCTCCTTTTGTCCTCCCTCGAGAGTTTCGCTCATGGAATGCGTAAGGCCACGCAACTCAGTGCTCACCTTGTCGATCGTCGCCACTGTCGCGCCCAGCGTCACCAAACCGGCACGCCCGTCTTGCAGCGTTTGCACATTTTGCAGTGTTTTGTTTGCTTCCTTGATGAACGTATCCAGTGCGACGCGCGCGCCCCCTTTGGTCGCGGGCAGGGAGCTGTCACCCTGATCAAGACTGGTCAGAATATTCGACATGTTCGTCTTGCTCTCAGCCAATGCATCAAACGCGGCCGAGTTGCCGGATAAAGCCTGCTGTGCATCTTTGGCGAGCCGTTGCGTCAACATCAACAACCGGCTGGATTGCCCCACATAGCGCACATTGTTATTCTCTTCCCGGTTACCCATATAAGCGGCAATCGCGGTCAACACAAAGAAGATTCCTGCGGTCATGCCATACAGCTTCAATCTGGAACCTGCCGAACCGGTTCGAGCCTGAACAGTCGAGGATTTTCCGCCGAAAAGATTCAATTTGGGTAGTGCGAGCCTGAAAGCCATTCTATATATCCCTCCCTACTGGGAAAACTAACCACTAATTTGTAAAAATTCAACCTGCTCCAGCAGACCGTGCACATCCAGCTTGCACCAAGGCGTGCCATGCTCATCGTGATACTCGATTTGTTTGTCAAGACCTTCACTTTGTCTCCAGGCACTTGCATCGCGCAAACCCAGTACTCGATCGACCAGCAACGCCGAGTTAAAAGCATATCGCTCTGCAACCAGCAGCACGCGATTGTGGGCTTCTCCGGATGCCACCCCGCTATGCTCGTAGGCTGCCATATCAATCACTCCATACAGATTACCGCGAACATTCGCTACACCGCGAAACCAGGGTTTTGCAAAAGACACCACGGTCAGCGGAGGCAATGGCAAAACTTCACCGATATCAACCATATCCACCAGCCAGTTTCGCCCGGCTATCTCCACTCCCAGAGTGGATACCCGCGAGTCAGACAAATCCGTTGCCTGCAGCCGGTCGATCAGGTTCTGCTGGAATTCGCGCAAATTGAGCCGCTTCGACATAACCAGGGCCCTCTATAAATTCGGATATCGCCCCGATGTCCCGCGAAGAGACACCGACACGATGCAGGTTAAAGCCCGCGCGAAATCGCAAGCAAGGATCGAAAACAATTTTGTTTCAGTGAATTCAAAGGTTAAGTTCGCCCCGTGCTGAAACTTCGAATTCATGGCACCGCACAGGTTTGATAGGCGAGTGAGAAATTCTCTCGGTGATGGAACGGTTGGGAAAAAATGATCCAAGCAAGCGATCCGGTAGAAAGGCGCTGGTAAATCCAGATATTTAAATTTCCCCATAATTACTGTGCGCCACCTATCCTAATGCGGCGATCTTGCCCAACAGATCGGCTGCGTCTATCGGCTTGACTACATAATCCTTGGCCCCCTGGCGCACCCCCCAGACCTTGTCGGTCTCCTGATCTTTGGTAGTGCAAATGATCACCGGTATATGTTGTGTCTCCGGTTCCTTGGTAATCGCTCTGGTCGCCTGGAATCCATTCATTCCCGGCATCACCACATCCATGATGATCAAATCCGGCTTGGTCAGCCTGGCTTGCTCCACACCTTTCTTGCCGTCTTCGGCAAAAGTTACCTCGAATCCCTTCTTGGCCAATATTTCCCCCAGTATGTGACGCTCGGTTGCCGAGTCGTCCACCACCAGGATTCTTTTAATGGTCATAATCCATTTCCTTCTTTTCTTGTGTATGCATGATGACGGCTTCAATCAAGCTCTTTTTGTTGAACGGCTTAAGCAGATATTGGTCTGCGCCGACCAATTTGCCCCGCGCGCGGTCGAACAGCGTGTCTTTGCTGGTCAGCATGACAACCGGAGTATTTCTGAAATGTTGATGTTTTTTGATCAGCGCGCAGGTTTGATAGCCATCCAGACGAGGCATCATCACATCCACGAAAATGACATCCGGCTGGTTATCCACCACCTTGGCCAAGCCGTCAAAGCCGTCTTCTGCAAGGATGACCTTGCATCCCGCCTGCGACAGGAAAATCTCACCGCTACGCCTTATGGTATTGCTGTCATCGATCAGCAACACCTTCAACCCTGACAATGGCAGGTCCTCGCTCATCTCGCTCCCTCTTGCATAGGCACTGATGCACTTATCATGCTTTGAACGTCTCCAGGGCGTCAATGCTAACTTATCTCGCCCCCGCTGTCATGGCGATTTTACCGCCGCCAGAAATGCGGTGTGAACAAAATCAGCACAGTGAAGATTTCCAGTCGTCCTACGAGCATGGCGATTGTGCAAACCCAAATCTGAAAATCGGTTAGCGCGCCATAGTTGCTGGCCGGTCCCACCACTCCCAACCCGGGCCCTGCATTGTTGATACAGGCGATGATAGCGGAAAACGCGGAGATGAAATCCAGTCCGCTGATCAGCAGCGCAAAAGTCAGTGTAGCCACTGTCATAAAATACAGAAAAATAAACCCCAGCACCGCAAACACGATGTTGTTGGGTACGACATTGCCGCCTATCTTCATCGGGTTGATGGCAGCCGGATGCAACAACTTGAGAAATTCGCGCCCGGCCTGCTTGAACAGGATAAGCGTGCGCACCATCTTGATACCGCCGCCGGTGGAGCCCGAACTGGCCGTCACGCAACTGAGGAACAACATCCACATCGGCGCGAAGATCGGCCACCGGTTGAAATCCACACTGGAAAAACCGCAGTCCGTCGCTATGGATACCAGATTGAAACTGGCATGGCGCAAGGCAGTCCAGAAACTCGGGTAAGTGCCCTGCCACCACAGGAATACGGCTATACCCAGACAACTTGCCAATATCAACCCGGCCGTGGCAATAGCCTCGGTATCGCGCAGGTAGACCCTCAGGCTTTTTTCCCGCCACGCCAAAAAATGTGTGGCGAAATTCATCGCCGCCAGCAACATGAATGCCATCAACACGCACTCGATGGCGGGAGAGTTGAAATAACCGACACTGGCATCGTGAGTGGAGAATCCGCCCAGACCCATAGTCGAGAACGCATGGCAGATCGCATCCAGCCAATTCATGCCCACGGCCTTCAATGACAAGATGCAGGCGATGGTGATGCCCAAATAAACCAGCCACAGGTTGCGTGCCGTCTCGGTGATGCGCGGAGCGAGCGCGGTATCCTTCATCGGCCCGGGCGTTTCCGCCTTGAACAATTGCCGCCCGCCGACGCCGAGCAAAGGCAGGATGGCCACCGCCAGTACGATGATGCCCATACCGCCCAGCCAGCTCAATTCATGCCGCCAGATGTTGATGGCGGGCGGCAAACCATCCAGCCCGGTCAGCACCGTCGCGCCGGTGGTCGTGATGCCGGACATGGTTTCGAAATAGGCACCGGTAAATGACAGGTCCTTGATCACCAGCAGCAGTGGGAGCGTGGCGACGGCAGGCATCGCCGTCCACATGGTCACCACCAGCAAATAGCCATGGCGAATCGACAACTCGCCCTTGTAGCGGCGTGTCATCAACCACATCAGAAAGCCGATGGCCGATGTCCAAACCATTGCCAGCAAAAAATCAATCAGCGTGCCATCGCCATATATTAACGATGCCAACAAGGGCATCAAATAAGCAGCGCTGAATACCATCAGCATCAAACCCAATGCGCGGATAACTGACAGGGTGCGTTGCATCAGAGAAACCCGATCTTGACCTGGAAAAGCTTCTCAACCTTGCGCACCATGGCCTTGTTGATGACAAACACGATGACATGGTCTTCGGCCTCGATGACGACATCATGATGGCCCATGATGACTTTCCCCTCGCGCACGATCGCGCCTATGGTCGCGCCCTTGGGCAGGTCGATCTCATCGATGCGCTGCCCGACTATCCGCGAGGACTGGCGATCGCCGTGCGCCACCAGCTCCAATACCTCCGCCGCGCCGCGGCGCAGCGAGTGCACCGCCGCAACGTCTCCCTGCCGCACATAGGCGAGCAACGAACCGATGGTGACATGCGCCGGCGACAACGCGATATCGATCTTGCCACCCTGCAACAGGTCCACATAGGCGCTGCGATTGATCAGCGCGATCACCTTGCCCGCGCCGCCCTGCTTGGCGAGCAATGCCGACATGATGTTGTTCTCGTCGTCATTGGTGAGCGCACAAAATACGTCCACCTCGCCAACGTGCTCCTCCTTCAGCAACTTTTCATCCGTGCCATCACCGTTCAATACCAGCGTGCTGGTCAGTTCCCCGGCCAATTTCTCGCAGGCTTTCTTGTTGTATTCGATCAGTTTGACTTCATAGTCGTGTTCCAGCGCCTTGGCCAGGCGCCGTCCTATATTCCCCCCGCCGATGATCATCACGCGCTTGGCCGGTTTGTCCATGCGGCGCATCTCCTTGAGCACGCTGCGGATGTTGTCGGTCGCGGCGATGAAGAATATCTCGTCGCCGTCCTCGATCACGGTACTGCCTTCGGGAATAAGCGGGCCGTCCTTGCGGAAAATCGCCGCGACCCGGGTGTCGACCTGCGGCATGTGAGTGCGCAGAAAACTCAGCGGCTTGCCCACCAGCGGTCCGCCCTGGAACGCGCGCACCGCCACCAGCGATGCCTTGCCTTGGGAAAATTGCTGTACCTGCAGCGCTTCGGGGAACTCGATCAGCTTGACAATGTAATCGGTCAGTATCTGCTCCGGGCAGATGGAAAAGTCCACGCAAAAATTATCCTTGCTGAACACTTCCGGGCGTGCAAGGAAGTCAGACGAACGGATTCGGGCGATTCGTGTCGGCGTGTTGTATAGACTGGCCGCCAGCTTGCAGGCCACCATGTTGACCTCATCGCTTTGCGTGACGGCCAGCAGCATATCGGTATCGGCAATACCTGCCTGCTCGAGCACAGAAGGATGGGCTGCATTACCCGTCAAGGTTCGCAAATCCAGGCGATCCTGCAATTGGCGCAGCTTCTCTCCATCGGTATCCACAACCGTGATGTCATTGGCTTCGCCGACCAGGCTTTCCGCCACAGTGGAACCAACTTGTCCCGCACCGAGTATCAATATCTTCACTGCAGATACCTAAATTATGCCAAATCTTGTGATTGCGCCCGTATCCAGTTCTTCCATTCGTCGAACAACTTTTCATCGCGCGCGGCGATGACGGATCGTTGCCAGATATCGCATCGTGAGAAATCATCATTCTCGATGCAGCAAACCTGCCCGCCTGACTCCTGCAAGATCAACTGGCCGGCGGCATAATCCCAGAGCATTTGCCCGCCATGCAGATACACATCATAGCGGCCCGTCGCTGTGTAGCACCAGTCCAGCGCACTTGCGCCAAAGTTGCGTTGCGAAGAATACGGCGGTTGGGCGGCCAGTTGCGTGGCCAATTTTTTCTTGAGGCGCTTCATATCGACGCTGGCCAAAGCCTGTTTCAACGTGCCCAGCGTTTCGCGGCCAACCAGCTTTTCACCGTTCAGGAATGCGCCTTTGCCCTGCTCTGCTGCAAACATCTCATTGGCCACCGGGTCGTACACCACACCCAGCACGCTTTTGCCCTCGCGTATCAGCGCGACCGATACCGCAAAATAGGGCAGGCCGTGCACGAAGTTGGATGTGCCATCGATCGGGTCGATGCACCAGATTCCGTCCCGACCCGCTTCCCACAGCGCATGTTGCTGGGCGGGGGTCATCTCTTCGCCCAGCACCGGCACGTTGAGGATGGCCTGCAGCTTTTTGGTCAGTGCGTTTTGCGCAGCGATATCTGCCTCGGTACACAGGCTGCCGTCGTTCTTGTGATGATGCGCCACCTTGAGATAACGCGGCATGATCTCTTCCGCCGTCACCAGCTTGACTGCGGCGACCGCGGCCTTGAGCAGCGGTCCCATGCTGTTTGGGGCCTGATTATTCATTCTGCTTTCCACTTGCCGTCTTGTGCATCACTTTTCCATTTAATGGAACAACCCATGCTGGCGATCTGCTCGCGCGGCCCCTGCCCGGTTCGTGCAACCTGCAGCATCGCGTTGAACAGGTCGCGCGGCGCATCGACGACCGCTTCCTTGCGCGAAGCATCCAGCCGGCCGCGGTATTGCAATTCGAGATCAGCATTGAAGCCGAAGAAATCCGGCGTGCATACCGCACCGTAATCCCTGGCGACCTGCTGGGTCTCGTCCCACACATAGGGAAATGGATAGCCGTATTGCTGCGCGACCGCCTTCATGTTGTCGAAGGAGTCCTCGGCATAGTCGGCGGGATCGTTGGACATGATCGCGATGCTGTTGATGCCGTGCTGTTGCAACTCGAGCGTGTCGCGGATGATGCGCTCGCGTATGGACTTCACATAAGGACAGTGATTGCAGATGAACATCACCAGCAAGCCGTTCCTGCCGCGCGCCTTGGCAAGGTTATAGCGTTTGCCGTCCACGCCGGGCAGGTCGAAATCACGGGCTTTCCAGCCGAAATCACAGATGGGCGGTTGCAGACTGACCATTTCTTATTCCTGACAATATCGTTGAAGCCGTTATATTATCACGGCGACAACCTTATTCATTTACGCCTTGACCATGCCACGTTTCTACTGCCCGCCACCGTTGCCCTCCAGCGGCTCTTTCGACCTGCCTCCTGATGCTGCACACCACGCCGCGCGCGTGTTGCGTCTAAGGGAAGGAGATCCGGTGCAGATCTTTGACGGAATGGGCAACGAACGCCACGGGGTGATCGCCGGACCCGGCGGCAAGCGCGTTCTCGTCAACGCCATCATCACTGTCGACAGCGACCTGGAATCCCCGCTCAAGGTGATGCTGGCACAAGCTTTGGCCAGCAGCGAAAAAATGGACTGGGTGATACAGAAAGCCACCGAGCTGGGAGTGTCGGAGATCCAGCCCATCGACACCGAGCGCAGCGTAGCCAGACTGTCTGCCGAACGTGCCGCGAGACGGCTCGAACATTGGCAGCAAGTCGCGATCTCCGCCTGTGAACAGTGCGGGCGCAATCTGCTGCCGCAGATACACGCGCCGCTGGATATCATGGTGTGGCTGCAACAGATGCAAAAAACAGCAGACACAAAATTCATCCTGCTGCCGCAAGGCGCAGTCTCACTACACGAGCAGTCCAAACCGCAGGGACGCGTCACATTGCTGACCGGCGCGGAAGGCGGCTTCACCCAGGCGGAAAGCGATACTGCGCTGCGCTGCGGATTTATCCCGATAAGGATAGGCGCGCGCGTTCTTCGCACCGAGACCGCAGCGATTGCGGGGCTGGCCGCATTACAAACCCTCTGGGGCGATTTCAAATGAAAAACTACTGCGGAGAGCCATCTGCGGTGTTGCACGGTGCTCGCTCTGTCGTCTATCTGCGACGTTATGCCTCGGTCGCTGCGCGCCGCGCGCCTTGCATCTGGCCTTCCTCGCGACGTTTTTCTGCAGTCCTCGAATCAATTTCTTTAAGGAGACTACCATGCCATACGTCAACATCCGCATCGCCGGCACCTTGACCCGCGAACAGAAAAAGCAGATCGCCGCCGAGATCACCGACACGCTGGAACGCATCGCGCTGAAACCGAAAAGCTATACGTATATTGCCTTCGACGAGTTGCCGGACGAGAACTGGGCCATCGCCGGACAGTTGCTAGATGAGGAATAGCGCGGCATGATGCGCGCATTGCACTAGGGAGCTTCACAAATGGTTATCACCACAACATCCGCTGATTTCGTCGCCTGGTTCCGTTCCGTCGCGCCCTACATCAACGCGTTTCGCGGACGCACGTTCGTCATCGCGTTCGGCGGCGAAGTGGTCGCGGACGGAAAGTTCGTCGAACTGACGCACGACTTCAATCTGCTCGCCAGTCTCGGGATCCGGCTGGTGCTGGTGCATGGCGCGCGCCCGCAGATCGAGCAACATCTGGCGAAGAACAATCTTGGCGACACCTATCATCACGGCATTCGCCTCACCGATGCGCAGACCATGCAGTGTGTGAAGGAAGCGGTCGGGCGGGTGCGCGTCGAGATCGAGGCGCTGTTGTCGATGGGTCTGGCGAATTCGCCTATGGCCAATGCCGACATCCGCGTGGCGGGCGGCAATTTCATCACCGCGCAACCCATCGGCGTGATCAATGGTGTGGATTTGATGCACACCGGCAGCGTGCGCAAGGTGGATGTCGCCGCGCTGAAAGACCGGATGGAATTCGGCGAAGTAGTGCTGCTCTCGCCGCTCGGCTACTCGCCCACCGGCGAAGTATTCAATCTGACTTTAGAGGATGTCGCTACCTCAACCGCGATCGCGCTGGATGCCGACAAGCTGATGTTCCTGATGGACACCGACGGCGTGCAGGACAAGAAAGGCAAGCTGCTCAAGGAGCTTACCATCGCCCAGGCACAGGACGTGCTGTCCGCCAAACGCAAACTGCCTGACGATGTGACACTGTTCCTGCCTTGCGCGATACGCGCCTGCGAAGCAGGCGTGGCGCGCACTCACCTGATCAGCCGCCACACCGACGGCGCAGTGTTGCAGGAACTGTTCAGCGACGAAGGCATCGGCACGATGGTGGTGGAAAGCACGCTCAACACCCTGCGCGATGCCAGCATCGAAGATGTCGGCGGGATATTGAAATTGCTGCGCCCGCTGGAACAGGAAGGCATCCTGGTGCGGCGTTCGCGCGAATTGCTGGAACAGGAGATCGAACGTTTCGTGGTGCTGGAACACGATCACCGCATCGTCGGTTGCGCCGCACTCTATCCGTTCCCCGACGAAGCCGCCGCCGAGCTGGCTGGTCTCGCGGTGGAAGCGCAGAGCCGCGACCGCGGCTACGGCGAAGCCATCCTCAACCACATGATAGACATCGCCAGAACGCAGGGACTGAAAAAGTTGTTCGTGCTCACCACGCGCACCGCGCACTGGTTCATCGAGCGCGGCTTCGTCGAAAGCGATGTCTCCGCGCTGCCTGTGCAGAAAAAGTCACTGTATAACTGGCAACGGAAATCGAAAGTGTTTGTCAGAAAAATTTGAAGCACGCTACATTCCGGTTTTTACGGCAAGCTGCTCCAGAATATATGGCGGTTTTGCCATCTACTTTACGTTAGGGCCACAAATGAGGAGGAGATGGCGATGGACGATCTAGAGAAATATATTTTGGAACAAGCCAAGATTGAAGTGGACTACACACGATCTTGGCCGAACAAACTATTGGCTTTTTATGTTGCGATAAATTTCGGTCTAGCTGGCGCTTTTCTGGCATTCGCGAGTCGAGATAAAGGCCCAGTCATAGTTCCCGATTGTGCAAAACTGCTAATAACTTTAAGTGTGGTAGTTCTGTTTATTTGGACAATATGGCTCTTACGAAGAAATCATCTGTCATATCTTGATTACCGAAACATCCAGATACAGTTTCAGCTAAACCATCTGGAAAAAACACACAAAGAAAAGTTCTTGTTGCCAAATAACTGGTTTAGGTTGAATGAGAGGAACATTTTCGAGCGTGGGCAAGGCTGGGGGTACTACGGGTTTACTACTGTTCTAGTTACCGCTATTACTATTGCAGCCGTATGGGGCAGCAAGTACCTATTTGCGCCCTAACTGTATTTTCAATCGGATGCGGTGTGACATCGGCGCAAGGTTTAATGTTCATGCCCCGCGCCGGTTAAAACGGCGTTAGGGTGCACCAATAAATCGCAATGAGCATTTACGATCAACGAGAATCACCCGCGTACAGAAACAATTTTAGCGCCTATCGTAATCGCAATTTCGATAAATGGTGGTCCGCAGCACATGACCAATTGATTTTGCAGATGATAGAAAAATACCAATGGGACTGGTACTGGGAAATGCCATGGTCTATCGAAATCGTCACGCCAAGAGACGTAATGGAATCGTTGAAGTCTCAAAAGTCTGCCTGGTACAACAGGATTATGTATTATGCAATTACTCGTGCAGAGGAACTAGGACTCACTAAGACAATCCGTAAACCAGAACGCAAGAAGTGCCCATTATGTGGTGAGTACTTTCAAGAAGATTCTTTACCATTTCCACTTGTCAAACGTTTAGGCATCGAACATCTGGATTTCTGTTCTCCGTGCTTGAAAGATAGGCTCTTTCAAGGCACGGGCAGTGACTCAGCAACTAAACCTGCGATTATTGCCTTTCTCAATCAATTGACTGCTGTTCTTGAAAGAGTTCCAGCTCAAGGGGTGGGAGAGGGAATGGATGACCTCATCGATCTTCCGTTTGATAAACGACTTGAGCTATTACGGCTACTCAAAGATAAACCTAGCCTTAAACGGGTAAAAGAGATATTCGGATCATGGTTGAAGGCTTTGATTGAGGCAGGTGTTCTTATCGACGGTACTCGGGAAACTCCGCGAGGAACTCAGACTATTGCTTTAGATGGGCACACTTGCCTTTCACTTGGCGAGAAAACCATCGATGATTACTTGCATAGACGAGGGATAGCACATCACAGGGAACCGAAATACCCTGAGAGTAATTACAGAGCTGACTTCCTAGTCGGTGACGTTTTTATCGAGTATTTCGGGTTGGCGGGCGACTCAGCTTATGATGTCAGAGCAAAAGAGAAAATGCGTTTGTGCCAAGCACACGGCATAAAGTTGATTGCACTATATCCGAAAGACCTTATAACAACGGCAAAGCTGGAGAAATTACTTTCAGAATTGGAGCAACAAACAAATGCACCCTAACAACTGCATAACCTGCGGGACGTTAGATCATTTTCAGGAAAGCCAAGTAGGGTTGGCACCATGTGCCCACGCGGATAGTTCCTTCAAATCTCCAGCGTCAGGCATTTGCATGATCCACCGGACTTGATGAATTCGGATACATCCGCCTCGATCACTTCGTAGCCGCGTTGCGCCAGCGCGGTTTTCAGTCCTGCCGATGCCCTGTGCATGATGATGGTCTGATCGATGGCGACCACATTGCAGGCGAAATTATTTGCGTCCGCATCCGAGACCCAGACGATGTTTGCGCCGAATGCATCGTCAAGCGCTTCCACGCTTTTTCTGGCGAAAGCCTTTTTGTAGGCGATGGCATGGCCTTGCGGCAGCGGGCAGAAGGCGGTGTCGAGATGATACCAGTGGGGATCGACGAGTTCCAGTCCGTGAGCTTCGACATCGAATATGGCAATGATCTCATCCAGCGCATGCGCATCGCTGCGAATTCCCGAGCCGACCCACAACCTGCCTAGCGTGTCGAACAGCGCATCGCCCGCGCCTTCGAATATCGTTCCTTCATTAAGGTGCTTCACGTTGTAGCCATGTGAGGAAAAGAACCGCTCGAAGTGTTTTGCTTCCGGTTGCCTCTCGGCATGCAGGAACGACGAGACGATGACATCATTGTTGTGAACCAGCCCTGCATTCGCGGTGAACACCATGTCCGGCAACCCGGCAACCGGTTCGATCAGGCTGACCGATGCCAAACCCGCGACGATGTCATGCAGGTTTTGCCACTGCTGCTTCGCCAGCTTCTTGTTCACTTTCCCCAAGTTGCCTTCCATCCAGGGATTGATCACATAGCACACGTCGAAAAACTTCGGCTCGCACATCAGGAAATGCTTCATTGCATATCCCTGTCGATTTACAAGTGGCTGATTCTCACTGAAGGCTTGGCGCTTCATCATTCCACGGCGCGACCTTCAGCAGAAGCAGCATCCCCGGTATTGCCAATGCAGCGCACAGCAGGAAGAAACTGTTCCAGCCCAGTTGTTCCACCAGCCAGCCCGCAGTGGCGTTGACGAAGGTGCGCGGCACAGCGGCGAGGCTGGTGAACAGCGCGAACTGGGTCGCGGTGTAAGCGGGATGTGTGGTATGGGCGATATAGGCAACAAAGGCCGCAGTGCCCAGACCGACGCCGAATGCTTCCAGACCGATCACGAACGCGAGCTGGGTGAGGTGCAGCGTGGTCACTTCGGCCTGTGCTCCCTGTATTGCCAGCCAGTAGAAGCCGAAGATGCTCACCACCTGCACCGCGCCGAACAGCCACAGCGCGCGGTTGATGCCGATCTTCAGCATCCAGATGCCGCCGGCCAGCGCGCCGATCACCGCCGGCCACAGCCCGGCGTTCTTCGCGATCAGGCCGATCTGCGACTTTGAGAATCCCATGTCGAGATAGAACGGCGTGGCCAGCGCGGTGCACAGGCTGTCGCCGAGCTTATAGAAGAACAGGAATGCCAGGATCAGCAGCGCGCTTTGCCAGCCCTTGCGCGTGATGAATTCATGGAACGGCTCGACCACGGCATCGCGCAACGTCTTGGGTGGCGCAGCACGGTGCGGCTCTTGCACCAGCAGCGTCATCACCATGCCGGGCAGCACGAACAGCGCGGTGATCATGAATACCATGTCCCACGGCAGATGGTCGGCGAGGATCAGCGCCAGCGAGCCGGGTATCAATCCTGAGATGCGGTAGGCGTTGACGTGCACCGCGTTGCCCAGGCCGAGTTCGTTGTCGAACAGCAATTCGCGGCGATAGGCGTCCAGCGCGATGTCCAGCGTGGCGCTCAGAAAGGCGAGCAGCGTGGTAAACAGCACGATCATTGACAGGTCGCGTTGCGGAGAGAAGCCGCCCAGCGACGCGATCACCACCAGCAGCGCGGCTTGCGTGAGCAGCATCCAGCCGCGCCGCCTGCCCAAAACGGGCACGACATAGCGATCCAGCAGCGGCGACCACAGGAATTTCCAGGTGTAGGGAAACTGGATCAGCGCGAACGCGCCGATCACCTTGAGATCGATATGCTCGGTGCGCAGCCAGGCGGGAACCAGATTGAGCAGCAGATACAGCGGCAGGCCGGAAGCGAACCCGGTGAACACGCAGATCAGCATGCGGCGGGTGAACAACTGCCTGAACACGCTCATATGCCGCGCTGGAATCGATACACTGCGGTGCTGCCCAGCAAATTGGGCAACATGTGCACTTCTCTTCTGCCGGCCATCACGCGGCGTTCGAGCACGGCCACGCCATGATCACTGCAGAACGTCTCAAAATCATGAAGGGTGCACAAATGCACGTTCGGCGTGTCATACCATTGGTAAGGCAGCTCTCTGGACACCGGCATGTTGCCGCGCAGCACGTTGACTCGGTTCTTCCAATATCCGAAATTGGGGAAACTGACGATACCCTCGCGCCCGACGCGCAGCATCTCCTGTATCAGCGGCTCGGTGTGGCGCGTGGCTTGCAGCGTCTGCGACAGCATCACGTAATCGAAAGAATTGCTTTCGAAATCCGCGAGCCCGGATTCAAGATCGTTCTGGATCACGTTCACGCCATTGGCGATGCACGACAGGATGTCGAGATCACTGATCTCCACGCCGTAACCCCTCACCGCGCGGGCTTCCTTGAGGTAACGCAGCAGGCTGCCGTCGCCGCAACCCAGGTCGAGCACCGTCGCGCCCTTAGGTATCCATGCGGCGATCGCGGCGAAATCCGGGCGCGCAACGGCAAACCGGGCGGCATCGTTTTTCATCATTTGGACACCTCGTTTGCCGATGTGTGATGAGAATCTGATGCGTTGTTTCGGTGTCCGGCTGCAATCCCCGCAAGGAGGAGGCCGACGGATTCCCCGCTGCTGCGCAGCGACCCGTTCGCTCTCGCGGACGGTCGCATCCCCGCTTCGCGGGGCCCCTGCTTCCTGTTCATTTGCCCTCCCTTGCAACCCTGTCGAGGTAGGTGCGCATCACATCGAAATAGTAGGTGTCCTGCATCAGGAAGGAATCATGGCCATGCGTCGAGGTGATCTCCGCATAGTTGACATTACGGCGATTGTGCAACAAGGGCCTAACAATCTCGCGTGAGCGCTGCGGCGAAAAACGCCAGTCGGTGGTGAACGAAATCACCAGAAAACTCGCCTTGGCGCGCGCAAACACCTGGTTCAAATCTCCGCCGGTATCGTGCGCCGGATCGAAATAATCCAGCGCCTTGGTCATCAGCAGATAGGTGTTGGCATCGAAGTAAGCAGCGAACTTGTCACCCTGGTAGCGCAGATAGGATTCGATCTCGAATTCGACGTCGTAACCGTAACTGAAACTCCCGGAGCGCAATTCACGCCCGAATTTGTCCGCCATCGCATTGTCGGACAGATAGGTGATGTGACCCAGCATGCGCGCCAATCTCAGGCCGCGCGTCGGCACCACGTTATGCTGGTAATAATTGCCGCCGTGAAAATCCGGGTCGGTGAGGATCGCGTTGCGCGCCACATCGTTAAACGCGATGTTCTGTGCGGTAAGATGCGGTGCGGCGGCGATCGCAAAGACATGACGGACCCGGTCGGGATAGGACAGCGACCATTGCAAGGCCTGCATCCCGCCAAGACTGCCGCCGATCACCGCAGCGAATTGATCGATGCCCAGCCTGTCAGCGAGGCGAGCCTGCGATGTCACCCAGTCTTCCACGGTGATGACTGGAAAGCTAGCACCATATGGCTGTCTGGTTTCCGGATTAATGGTAGAAGGCCCGGTCGAGCCGTGGCAACCGCCGAGATTGTTCAGACCGATGACAAAGAACGTGTCGGTGTCTATCGGCTTGCCGGGACCGACCATGTTGTTCCACCACCCGATGTTCTTCAGGTCGTCGGCATAATAGCCAGCGACATGATGATTGCCGGATAGTGCATGGCAGATCAGGATCGCGTTGGACTTGTCTGTGTTCAGTGTGCCATATGTCTCATACACCAGCTCGTAGCGCGGCAGTACCGCGCCGCTGCGGAAGATCAGCGGGGTGTCGAAGGTTGCGCGTTGCGCGCTAACGATGCCAATGCTATTTGTAGGTACACTCAAGTTGTCGCCTCAAAAACAAAAAAACCGCTCGACTAAAGCGGAGCGGGTTGCCTCGCTTTAGCTGGTATGTTTTAAGTGCCCCGCAAGCTGATGTCAAATCGGCACTGATATGCAGTTTCCGCGTTTTGTGAAATGCTGTCAATGAGTTCCGGGCGGCATTCTTCAGCGTTTATGAGGATATTTCTTTTTGGTGCAATCCGCGTAGATGTGAAGCGAGTGGTCGCGGATGATGAAGCCGAGTTCGGTGGCAACTTTTTCCTGACGAGCCTCGATGGCCGTATCGTAGAACTCCTCGACATGGCCGCATTGCAGACAAACGATGTGATCGTGATGTTCGCCCTTATTCAGTTCAAACACCGACTTGCCCGCTCTCGAAATGGTGCCGCACCAGCAGACCGGCATGCTCGAACTGGGTCAACACACGGTACACCGTTGCCAGTCCCACGTCTTCTCCGCTGCCGAGCAACTGCTTATAAACATCCTCCGCACTTAAATGGCGTTCTTTGCTGTTTTCAAACAGATCCAGCACCTTAAGCCGCGGCAAGGTGGATTTGAGGCCGGCACTCTTAAGGTGTTCGGGTTGATGCATATGAATACCTTTCAAATCACGGAAATATTATGTCGAAAGTTGTTGCAATTGCAAATGAGAATGATTATCATTATTATCCGTTGTTGGGAATAAGTCTCAATTAGATATGTCAAAATCACCGGAAGAAAGGAGTAATTTTAAATGAAAATATCTTTGGTTTATTCGGTAGCTCTATCTGCTTCCCTACTATTTTCAGCGGCTGCGTATGCTGAGGATTATGTCATCACCCTCAAGAATAATCAGTTTTCTCCCAAGGAGCTGATCATACCGGCAGGACAGAAAATCAAAATCACCGTCAAGAATCTGGATGCGACTCCGGCGGAATTTGAGAGCAGCGATCTGGACCGCGAGAAAGTGGTCGGTGCAAACAGCGAAATCATCATATTCATCGGGCCATTGGATGCGGGTAGTTATGGCTACTTCGATGATTTCCACCGCGATACGACAACAGGCATCATCATCGCCAAATAACATTGATGCCCCCGCAGACGGGGAATTATTTAGGAAAGACCATTTCTCATGCCATCGGCAAATATCAAAAAACTGTATAAGCGTGTTATTATCACCACTGCATTCATTGCCCTTACATGCGCTATGAAGTATAGCGCTGCATTTGACCTTGACGAAATGTATTCGCCCAATGCCGAATACCGCGAGTTTTCGCTAGAGTATAATGGTGCCCGGTCGTTTGACCCGAATCCAGATAAAAATAATGCACAGGTAGGCGAAATAACGCTTGAGGCCGGGATCACGCCCCGATTCGAAGCGGAACTCAGCGGCGAATACTCCAAAGACCCCGGCAATACTCTCCAACTGGTAGCGCACGAAGTCGAAGGCCGCTACCAGTTCTTCGAGTCGGGAGAGCAGTGGCTTGATTCCGGGATACTGGTCGCCTATGACTTTGACAACCAAGGTAACGCGCCCAATTCGCTGGAGGTCAAGTTGCTGTTGCTGAAAGACGTCGGCAAATTCACCAGCACGGCCAATATCGGTTTTACCCAGAATGTAGGACAGTTTTCCGAGCATACCGGCGGGCCGGATTATGTCTTCCTGTGGAACACGCGCTATCGCTACAATGCGAGTTTTCAGCCCGGCATAGAGATTCAGAGCGATTTAGGTCAAGGCCCTCAGCTAGGGCACTTCAATGCGCAAGAGCATTATATCGGCCCGGCAGTCTATGGAAAACTCTTCGGACCCCTGCCGCTCGGTCAGGCAATCAAGTATCAGGCCGCTTATCTTATCGGCGCAAGCGATGCCGCAGCGCGGAGCGCCGCAAGACTGCTGGTCGAATATGAAATGCATTTTTAAGGAGATATACACATGCTCGCAACGTTGATTATCGTGTTTCGTGAGGTTATTGAAGCCGGATTGGTGATCGGTATCGTTCTGGCTGCAACGCGTGGCGTGCCACGCCGAAGCCTTTGGATAGGGGCTGGCATCATGGGAGGCATCGCAGGTGCTTGCCTGGTAGCGGCATTCGCAGAATCTATTGCCAACATGATGGCCGGTGCTGGACAAGAATTGTTCAATGCGTCGGTGATGGCCATCGCTGTGTTGATGCTGACCGGTCACAATGTCTGGATGGCGCGTGAAGGCCGCCATATCGCGCAGGAAATGAAATCTCTCGGTGAAGATGTCGTCACAGGGCGGCGTTCACTTGCAGCGTTGGCCATCGTAGTGGGCGTTGCCGTACTGCGCGAAGGATCGGAGATCGTGCTGTTTCTCTATGGCATCGCTTTGTCCGCAGGCAGCACCGCAATTTCTATGTTCGTCGGCGGCGCAATCGGTCTTGCACTTGGAGCCGGCGTCAGCGCCCTGATGTATTTTGGATTGATGCGCATACCGGCGCGCCACCTGTTTACCGTTACAAGCTGGCTGATAGCCCTTCTCGCGGCGGGAATGGCTTCGCAGGCCACTGTTTTTCTCCAGCAGGCAGGGCTGGTGACAGTGCTTTCGCACGCAGTGTGGGATACATCGGGCGTGCTTTCAGATGGTAGCCTGGCCGGGAAAGCGCTACATACACTGGTCGGTTATGCCGATCGCCCCACTGGCATCCAACTTATTGTCTATGTCGCTACATTGACAGCAATCTTCACCCTTATGCGATTGTTTGGCCACGCACCCCAGTCACAAAAGGTAAAGCATACTCAAAGCGACATTCGCCATGCTTAAGTTTTGATCGAGGAAAATGCCTACCAAGTCGGGCCAGTACAATACGGAGAACTCTGAACAGAGGCAGGAAGCGAACTGTAATATAGTATCGGCGTCGTTTTTGGCTTAAATCATGGAGCCCCAAATCAAACTCTTTTGGCCCGTATGGAATACGAGTTCTTTCGAGCTGAGCCTCGGCCAGTGCCAGTTCTGCCGCGCCAACCGACACCTTCAGGATGCAGGTCGAGTATGAGTTCCAGCAGGGTGTTGAAAAACTACTGCGCTAGGCATAACTGCGTTGCTCAAGGGCTCAAAATGCTCATTTACTACCAGTAAACTCCGCTTTTTCGCCCTTTCGCGTCTTGTTCTGTCGTCGCTCGCGCCGTTTTTCAACACCCTGCTAGGCATTGAGCCTGTCCAACAACTCGCGAATTTTCATCGGGTCATCGGTGCGCAGAATCTTTTGTGTAAATATGGCGATTTCCGGCAGGCTGGTGGTGAGCACACGCTGTTTGATACTTGGAACCTGTGCCGAGAACATCGAGAACTGGCGCAAGCCAAAACCCAGCAACAGCCGCGTATAGGCCGATTCGCCGGCCATTTCTCCGCACACCGAAATCGGCACACCGAACCTATTGGAGGTGCCGATGATATGCGCGAGCAAACGCAGCACAGCGGGATGCAGCGGGTCATAGAGATGTGCAACTTCTTCATCGGTGCGGTCTATCGCCAGGGTGTATTGAATCAGGTCATTGGTGCCGATGGACAGAAAGTCGAGTTTCTTGACGAATACACTGAGTGCCAAAGCGGCGGCAGGGATCTCGATCATGCCGCCGATTTTCACCTCGCGGTCATACGGTATGCCTTCATCATCCAGGCGCTGTTTGGTCGCGGCGATGAACTGCAAAGTCTGGTTGAGTTCGGAAACACCGGATAACATCGGTATCAGTATTTTGACATTACCGTAATGCGTGGCGCGCAGCAGGGCGCGCATCTGGATGCGGAACAATTGCGGCTCCGCCAGACAAAAACGGATCGCGCGCAGCCCCAACGCCGGGTTATTGGCGACACGTTTGGTCCCGTTCTTCAGTTGCTTGTCCCCGCCCAGATCGAAAGTGCGGATCGTCACTGGCTGTCCATCCATGTCAGCTGCCGCGGCGCGATACGCCTCGAACTGTTCCTCCTCATCCGGCAGGTGGTCGCGGTTGAGAAACAGGAACTCGCTGCGAAATAATCCGATCCCGGTCGCGCCGTTCTCTTTCACTTCGGCGATGTCCTCCGGTTTTTCGATGTTGGCATGCAGGTCGATAACGGTGCCGTCCAGCGTGTTGGCACGCGCGGTACGCAGCCGCTTGAGCTTCTTTCGTTCAAGATCCAGTGCACTTTGGCGCAACTTGTATTCGGCCAACACCAGTTTGTCCGGACTAACGATCAGCACGCCCTGCCCACCGTCCAGGATCAGCAGGTCGTCTTCACGGATCAGCTCGCGTGCGTGATGCAGGCCCACCACGCACGGCGTATCCAGCCCACGCGCGACGATCGCGGTATGCGAAGTCGCTCCACCCACATCTGTAATGAATGCAGCATATTGATGCGGCTTGAACAGGATCAGATCAGCGGGGCTTAAATCATGCGCCACCAGTATCGTCTCGACATCGTGGCGCGCCGACGGCGGTTGATGCCCGGGCTGTCCGATCAATTGTTTGAGTAAGCGCTCGGCCACCTGGGTCACATCGGTCTGCCGCTCGCGCAAATAGGCATCCTCGAACTCATCGAACTGCGCAACCAGATTCTCGGTCTGCGTCTTGAGCGCCCACTCGGCGTTGCAATATTCCTTGGCGATCATCTCGCGCGGCGCAATGCTCAGCAGAGGATCGTCCAGTATCATCTGGTGCAATTCGAGAAAGGCATCAAACTCGGCGGCAGCGTAAGTTGGCCTATTGCTGCGCAGACTGGCGAACTCATTGCGGGTGGCCAGCAATGCGGCATCGAAGCGTGAGATCTCCTCGTCCAAAAATTGTTTGGGCAACACGTAGTGCGCCACTTCCAGTGAAGTATGCGAAACCAGATGCGCATGGCCGATGGCGATACCGCTGGAGACCGCGATGCCGTGCAGGGTAAAACTCATAGACACCTCGATAAACCTACTGCGCAGCTCGATTCACCCGCAAGGGGTAGGCCGTTGGGTTCCTGGCTGCTACGCAGCCACCCTTCCGCTCGCGGCGTTGCGCGGTACTCGCCGCCTCGCCTACCAATTTGGTATGTCTCGTTGCTCCGTTGACCAGCGACTTGCTGGCGTTTTTGCCAGCTTAATCGAATGGCCATGCAGAGCACCGTGCGCCTTGCACTCGATCTTCTCGCTACGGTTTCTCGGGGTATCTTCATAAGACTACTCGCCTTCTCCGAAGTAATCGTTGATCAGGTTCAATAACGCCTGCATCGCCCCGGCTTCATCCACGCCGTCGGTCTCGATGCTGATGGTCGTGCCCTTGGCGGCGGCCAGCATCATCACGCCCATGATGCTTTTCGCGTTCACGCGGCGACCGTTGCGCGACAGCATCACTCCGCACTTGAAGCTTGAAGCAAGCTGCGTCAGTTTGGCCGAGGCACGCGCATGCAGGCCGAGCTTGTTGATGATCATGGCGTCTTGTTGCAACATTATTCTGCCATCTGAACTATGCATTCACGCCCGCCTTCTACGGCGATCCTCGCCAGTTCCGGCAGAGTCTTGTTGGGACTGCACACCACTCGCAGCAGCATGGGCAGATTCAATCCCGCCACGCCGAACACATGCTCTGCATGGCATAGTCGCCGTCCGATATTGCTGGGAGTGGCGCCGAATACATCTGCAAGAATCAGCACGCCTCCGCCCGTATCCAGCTCTTTGATCAGAGCCTGCCCTTCGGCCAGTTTCAGTTGCGAATCGTCTCCGGCAAGCACCGACAACACCTTGAGGTTGCGCGGCACCTCCCCCAGCACATGTTTGACGCAATCCACGAAGCTATCTCCCAGCCCGTTGTGCGTTACCAATAAAATTCCGATCACAGATCACCCCTTTTTAAATCAAGCCCATTGCATATGCCACCAGCAACACGGCACCCGGCAAAACGATCCAGCCAAAGCGGGCGAACCAGCGCAGCACTCTATCTTTCTCGGTATCAATCTTTTGTTCCTCAGCGACAATCGCGCCGATCTTGCGCAACGCATTGATACCCACTGCGCGGCGCACCTTATGTTCGACGACTTCCTGTTCGGGATCATTCACGGAACGACCTCCGGATGAACATTCCTGTCGGTAAATTCTAACCGTTTCTGCAAGTCGGCTGTGATATGGATATTACCCTGCGCATCTATCAGCATCGCATCGGACAGATTCATTTGCGTGGCTGCCGCCCGCCAGCCGCTTGCGCCGGAGATGAACAATGGCTTGGAATCCGCGTCCGACAATACGCCGGCGCGCGGTCCCTGAGTCAGTATAGTTACTGCCTGCACTCCTTGCATCGGATAACCGCTGCGCGGATTGATCAGATGGCAGTAACGCACATTACCCACCATGAAATATCGCTGGTAATCGCCGGACGTACCGATGGCTTCTCCATCGTGCAGATCCAGGGTCGCCAGCGCGCCGGACTTGCGCGGATGCTGGATCCCCACGCGCCAGGGGCGACGACCATGCTGCCCCAATGCGAGGATGTTGCCGCCGATGTTGATCAGCGCGTTGCGAATGCCTTGTTTGCGCAATATTTCAGCGGCACGGTCCAATGCATAGCCTTTGGCATAACCGCCCAGATCCACCTGCACGGATTTGTTATTGCTCTGTACCCTGCCCCGCACGATCGCGATGTCGCTCATCTGCGGATTGGCCGTGACCCATTGCGCGATTTGCTTTTCATCCGGTTGCACGGGTTTGAATTCGTCGGCATGGAACCCCCACAACTGCACCAGGCCGCCGATAGCTGGATTGAACAAACGGTTCGATTGCAGCGAAAGCTGCGTAGCATCTTGCAGTATGGAGACGAGTTCCGCCGAAATCGCCATGTTCTCGCCCTTGGCAAATGCGGCATTCATCTCGCTCAATTCGCTTGGCTGCCAGGCATGCAGCATATCGTGCAGCCGCTGAAACTCATGCATCACTTCGCTCACCGCCTGCTTGGCGCGTGTCTCGTCCTCGCCATAGATGCTGATTTCCACCAGCGTGCCGAATACATAGCCCTGCTCCTGATAGAAGGGCTCCTTACTTTCGCAGCCGGTGAGCAGAATCAAGGCCGGCACAACAAGGAGACGGATCAATTTGAACATCTATGCATTCTCTTGTGGATTCTCGGCAGGATTCTCGGCGGCTTCGATTTCCAGCGATGCCGCCAGCAAAGCCAGCCGCGCAACCACGCCGTATGCATAAAAACGGTTGGGGGTGTCGTCCGGCCCGCGATCCGGATTGGGCATCGTGCAGTGGGTCTCGAACGCGAGCGGCATAAAATGCATACCCGGCGCGTTGAGGTTTTCGTCCACGCCCCGGGTGGTGTGCACGCGATAAAACCCGCCGACCACGTAGTGGTCTATCATGTATATCACCGGCTCGGCCACCGCTTCGTTGATCTGTTCGAAGGTGTATACCCCTTCCTGTATCAGCACATCCGAAACCGCCAACCCCTCCTTCACCACCGCCATCTTGTTGCGCTGTTTGCGGTTCAATCCGATGATTTCGCCGGCATCCTTGACTGTCATGATGCCCATGCCATAGGTACCCGCATCGGCTTTGACAATGACGAAAGGGTCATGCTTCACGCCATATTCGGCATACTTGACGCGTATCTTTTGCAGCACAACATCCACTTGGGCTGCGAGACATTCCTCGCCGACACGCTCCTGGAAATTGACCTGGTCACAGGTGGAAAAATATGGATTGATCAGCCACGGATCGAAGCCGAGCAATTGGGCGAATTCACCCGCGACACGGTCATAGGCGGCGAAATGCTGTGACTTGCGCCGTGTGTACCAGCCGGCAGAAAGAGGGGGGAAAACCGACTGCTCGAGATTTTTCAATATGTCCGGCGCGCCCGCTGATAGATCGTTATTCAGCAAAACCACGCAAGGGTCGAAATCCGCCAGACCCAGACGGTTGGCACGCCGCACCAGCGGCTCCAGCGTCAACGCGCTGCCATTGGGTAACTGGATCTGCTTGGCCTCTGTTATCTCCGGCAACAGACTGCCGATGCGCACCCGCATGCCTGCTTGAGTGAGGATCATGACTATCTGCGCCACGTTCTGCAGGTAAAAAGTATTGCGCGTGTGGTTCTCAGGTATCAGCAATACTCCGCGCGCTTCCGGGCAGATCTTTTCCACCGCACTTTGCATGGCTTGCACGCACAGCGGCAGAAAATCCGGATTGAGGTTATTAAAGCCGCCAGGAAACAGATTGGTATCCACCGGCGCCAGTTTGAAGCCGCTGTTGCGCAGATCCACCGAGGCGTAGAACGGCACGGCGTGCTCCAGCCATTGCGCGCGCAACCAATGCTCGATGGTTGGCATGGAATTCAGGAAACGCCGCTCCAGATCGAACAGCGGCCCGGTCAGGGCGGTGGTGAGATGAGGGACCATGGTGCTCTGTGAATAATAAACTCGGAGCATTCTAGCCGATAGCCCGGTTCTCCGGACAAATTCACCGGGATTTAACGCCTAAGGAAGATAAAATGAGCCTAGCCCGATGTGTCTGCCCCAGGAAATACGGAGAAATTTATTTCCCGGTTGACAATCATATCTTGCTCGCTTAACGTGAGCTGCGCCATCGCGTTAGTAAATATACGGCAGAGTCTTATGGAGATCGATTCACCCTGCACGTGGTCATGCTGTTTTGTCCATCTTGCAGTCGTGTTATGGCGAAATATATACTCGCTCTTATAGTTTAATTGTGACAGACTCAAATCCTGAAAGGAACATCATGCATATCATCAAATCAACGATTTCTGCGGCCCTGATACTCGCCAGCCTGTCTGCTCAGGCGGCACAGCCCATCATCAACCTGAGTATCGGCGGAGAAATCAGTCCGGGTGTCTATGGCCAGGTGCAGTTCGGCAATGCACCGCCTCCGCCGATTTTATACCCTCAGCCCACGATCATCGTGCAACAGCCTGGAGGAAGGAGACTCGAACCGATCTATCTGCATGTGCCCCCAAATCACGCGAAGAATTGGGCCCATTATTGCCACAGATATAACGCCTGCAATCGACCCGTTTACTTTGTGAAATCACGTGAGTATGAGCCGGGCTACCGTGAGCACGGGGATGAAGGTCGCAGAGATGATCGAGGTGACCACAGGGATCACAGGGACTAGCAGGGGTTAGTCAGCCTTTCCCGTTTTTAGGCACCGGGTTGCCCTTTAAAACTCCCCTTGGGCACCGTTGTTTTGTCACGGCAGCTCTTCCGGAACGGCGTGTTCAGACTCTTAATGGACCAAATCTCCTTGCCTGTCTGACATTCGCCTGCCCGCAATTATTCTGCGATCGGAAAATACCAGGCCGCCCATTTTTCCCGTAGTCAGCCATGGCCGCAGCACCCCAAACGGGCTGGCTTTACGGCGCTCGCTCCCGGATCTATTGTCCATATTTCCCATCAACACAAAATTTAACCAGGATCGCACACCCTTTACGCCGCGCGCTTAGTAAAACTTGCGTGTGCAATCCGGATCAGTCTCCTCGCACAGACTGTCTGTCAATATATCAAACGACCTGCATATCCGATAGATTGCAAAGGTAATGACATCACTCGGTGTTAAAATCGCGCTCCAAAATTTTCCTGAATCGATCTTTACATGCTTTCCACCGCTAACATAACCATGCAGTTCGGGGCGAAACCCCTGTTTGAGAACGTCTCCGTGAAATTCGGTGACGGCAATCGTTACGGGCTGATCGGCGCGAATGGTTGCGGCAAATCCACCTTTATGAAAATTCTCGGTGGCGATCTGGAGCCGTCTTCCGGCTCGGTGATGATCGACAAAAATGAACGTCTCGGCAAGCTGCGTCAGGATCAGTTCGCCTTTGAGGACATGCGTGTGCTGGATGTGGTGATGATGGGTCATGCCGAAATGTGGGCTGCGATGACAGAGCGCGATGCGATCTACGCCAACCCGGATGCCAGCGAAGAAGACTACATGAGCGCCGCCGACCTGGAAGCGCGGTTTGCAGAATACGACGGTTACACCGCCGAACCGCGCGCCGGAGAATTGTTGTTAGGCGTGGGCATTGCTATCGAGTTGCACCAGGAGCCGATGAGTTCCGTCGCGCCCGGTTTCAAACTGCGCGTACTTCTGGCACAGGCATTATTCTCCAACCCGGATATCCTGCTGCTCGACGAGCCGACCAATAACCTGGACATCAACACCATACGCTGGCTGGAAAACATCCTCAACGCGCGCAACTGCACGATGGTCATCATCTCGCATGACCGCCACTTCCTGAACAGCGTGTGCACCCACATGTCCGATCTGGACTACGGCAAGATCACCACTTACCCCGGCACTTACGACGAGTACATGCTGGCCGCTACGCAAGCGCGCGAGCAGCAATCGGCGGACAATGCAAAGGCCAAGGAAAAAGTCGCCGAACTGAAAGCCTTCGTGGCGCGCTTCTCGGCGAATGCATCCAAGGCCAAGCAGGCTACCTCTCGCGCGCGCCAGATCGACAAGATCAAGATCGAGGATATCAAACCTTCCAGCCGCCAGTACCCGTTCATCCGCTTTGAATATGACGAGCGCGAAAAACTGCATCGTACCGCGGTGGAAGTACAGAAGATGGCCAAGGGCTTTGACAAGATACTTTTTTCTAACGTGAACTTCCGCATCGATGCGGGTGAAAAGGTCGCCATCATCGGCCCGAACGGTATCGGCAAGACCACGCTGCTGCGCTGCCTGGCGGGCGATCTGCAGCCTGACACCGGCACCATCAAGTGGACCGACAAAGCCAAGATCGGCTACTACGCGCAGGACCACACTGCCGATTTTGCCGAAGACAAAAGCATGACCGACTGGATTACTTATTGGCGCGGGCCGAACGATGACGATCAAACCGTGCGCGCTACGCTGGGACGTTTGCTGTTCTCCGGCGACGATGCCAAGAAGCGGGTGAAAGTGCTGTCCGGCGGCGAAAAGGGGCGCATGCTGTTTGGCAAACTGATGCTGCAACGGAACAACGTGCTGCTGATGGACGAGCCGACCAACCACATGGACATGGAATCCATCGAGTCGCTCAACACCGCTCTGCTGGAATACAAGGGCACGCTGATGTTCGTCAGCCATGACCGCGAATTCGTTTCGTCGCTGGCAACGCGCATCATCGAAATTTCATCCAAGGGTGTCACCGATTACCATGGCACTTACGAAGAATATCTGCGCGATCAGGGGATGGCGCTGTGAAAACCCAAACATCCGTTCGCCCTGAGGTATCGAAGGGTGAATTAACCATCGAGAATAATGAAGCGGTTCGATACCTCGCAGCGAACAGATTTTATTAAGCCAATAAGGAACCAACATGACCGAACACCGCTACACGCTGACACTATCCTGCCCGGACCGGGTCGGCATCGTCGCGGCTGTCAGCGGCTTTGTCGCGCAGTACGGCGGCTGGATCGTCGAAGCCAGTTACCACACCGATCAGGAGACGCAACGTTTCTTCATGCGCCAGGAGATCCGCGCAGATTCGTTGCCATTCGATGCGGCGGGATTACGCGAGCGCTTCAGCAAGCTGGCAAAAGAATTTCAGATGGCCTGGCAAGTCAGCGATTCCGCGGTGAAAAAACGTGTTGTGCTGCTGGTCAGCAGGCAGGATCACTGCCTGAACGACCTGCTGCATCGCTGGCGCAGCGGCGAGTTACAGGTGGACATTCCATGCGTCATATCCAACCACGATGACCTGCGCGGCTTTGTCGAGTGGCATGGCATCCCGTTCCATTTCATCGACATGCCAAATGACAATGATCAGGCCAAAGCCGCCGCGTTCGCGGACATCGCGCGCTTGTTCCATGCTGATAGCGGAGACGTGATGGTGCTAGCGCGTTTCATGCAGATCATGCCGCCGGATATGTGCACCCGTTATGCCGGGCGCATCATCAACATTCATCACAGCTTCCTGCCTTCTTTCGCGGGAGCCAAGCCCTATCATCAGGCCTACCAGCGCGGCGTGAAACTAATCGGTGCGACCTGCCACTATGTGTCCGACGAACTGGATGCCGGCCCGATCATCGAGCAGGATACGATGCGCATCGACCATGGCGACAGCGTGGAGGACATGGTGCGCTACGGCAAGGATATCGAAAAGGCCGTGCTGGCGCGGGGTTTGCGCTATCACGTGGAAGACCGGGTGCTGATGTGCGGCAACAAGACCATCGTGTTTCGCTAAACCTGAATCTGGCAGTGGTGGGCTTGCAACAGAGGAAAGGCAGCTTATGAAAAATCTGATATTCTTGATAATTTTCTATGCATTCGCGTTGCCGGCTTTTGCCGAATCACTGGCTGCGGCGTCAACAAATACACAACCCGCCGTCGTCTATTGGGACTCGGCCGAAGGCAAGGCACTGCGCGCCCGCATGCCGGCCGATGCGGATTACTGGCAACTTGCCCCGTCCTTCGCCATGCAGATCACCCAGTCGTATTGTTCCGTTGCCAGTGCCGTCACCGTGCTCAACGCGATGCCGATACTGAAGCCCATTGATCCAGCCTATGCGCCGTACGCCTACTTCACCCAGAGCAACTTTTTCACCCCCGAGGTCGTAAAGGTCATCAGTCCACAGACCGTGCTCGCGATGGGCATGACGCGGGAGCAGATGGCTGAAACGCTGTCTCGCCAGGGTGTCAAAGCAATCTCCATCGCAGGCGACACCCTCAGCGAGGAGGATCTGCGCACCCTGCTGAAGAAAGCGCTGGGTGACGACGGGCAGTTCGTTCTGGCCAATTATTTTCGTGCGAATCTGGGGCAGGTAGGGGGAGGGCACTGGTCGGTATTGGCGGCCTATGATGCGCAGTCCGACAGCGTGCTGATACTCGATGTGGCCAAGTATAAGTATCCCCCGGCATGGGTCAGCATCAGCATCCTGCAACAGGCGATCGCCACGATCGACACGACCAGCAATAAATCACGCGGGCTGGTTATCGTGTCGAAATAAAACGGCTTAGGCCGATATATTTTTAACTTGGCAATATTAATGTTGAGGGAGGTCGCATGAGAGTCGATATTTGTTGTGCTGCAGTTTTGATGAGCGTAATGGGTATCGTGACCGATGTGGCGGCTGCGAACGAAAACAATTCGAGCATAACCCCTTTAATTATAGGCAGCCAACAGCAAAAGAATCATCCCTCCACTCCCGATCAGCAGGCCAGCAATCCAACAGGAACCGAGAAAAATCCTTTTGTCATAAAAAGCATCGAGGCCGAAAAAACCCCCGAGCGCGCAGAACAGGATAAACCCGAGCACGATGAAAAAGCGGCGAACGAAAAGAGTTTCGTTGCTTGGACTATCGTTTTGGCGATAGCCACTATCCTTTTGGCCTTGGTAGCTGGTGTGCAGGTCGTAATGTTTTGGAAACAATTGGGGTTGATGAAGAAAGGTGCTAAAGACACCGCGAATCTCGCCAGTGCCGCTCAGAGCAGCGCGGAAGCCGCGAAAATCAATGCTGAAAATTCCAAGAAAGCTGTTGAGACGATGCAGAACGTCGCTAATACACAATTGCGCGCTTTCATCTTCCCAGTAAATATCTTCTCTCTTTGGGAGATCATTCCAGAAACTACTTTGTATGGATGGCGTTTCCGCCCTCAATGGCAAAACAGTGGTGCTACTCCAACCAAAAATCTGACTATCCATGCTTGGGGAGAACTTCGTGATACTGAGTTGCCGGGGAATTTCGACTTTAACTATGCCACCAATGACATTGGCAGCGGCTTGATCCCCCCAAGACTGACTCTCATGGGTGGCGTAGTTCCACAAAGAACCTCGGCTATTAGTCCCCAAGACATTCTCGATATTCAAACTGGAAGGAAAATTTCTATATGTTGGGATGGGCTAAATACAACGATGTGTTTCCAGGGACCCCCCAACACATAACCAGATTCTGTTGGACGCTTAATCCAACAGGAGACCCTCTCGCCTTTAAGCCGGGATCCACCAATCCAGCAGAGCAACTCACGTTCGGTTACCTCTATCATGCCAGCGGCAATTGCGCCGATGAAGAATGCGTCCACAGTGCCTAAGCTCGATTTATTTTTCTAGCCAACTGATGAGTACAGATGCATTCACGCGCGCCGCGCAACAAGACGGCGTATCTTCGGCACGCAGGAACCACATCCTGTGCCTGCTTTCAATGTTAGTCCGATCGCTTCGACGCTATCCAGTCCCTGCTGTTGTATCGCATTCAGGATGGTTTTTTCGCCGACGCCGAAACAGGCGCACACGGTGCGTCGGGTATTGGCCGCTATACCTTTGGGCGGTCGCGCGGTCAGCAATCCGGCCAGGTCTGCCGGATCGATCGCGGTCTGGCTGAACAGGCTGGAGATCCATTCTCGTTCCGGCAGACGCTGATCCATTATCCATAAGCAGCCTGGATCGCGCCGCAGCAGCGCGATTCAACGTCATGAGACCACCGGAATCAACTATGGCTATGGCTGCCTTCCGCTGAAAAATCGCTGGTGCACATATAAGGTGCGTTGCGCTTGATATTGGTGCGATTGCTCCTGTGCGCCGTCTGTCAAAAATGTTGTTATTCACTTTACTGCCGCCATGAACGACATCAGCAGCAAGTACAGCGGGGAATATTGAGGTGATATCGCCAGATAGCATGCACTGATTAGAATCGGGCATGCAACTTGCTAGGTAATCTGCATATGGCGTATTCGGAAGAGTGATTGAAAATAATTCTCAGGTTTGCCTCATCACGCTGCAAATTGTTCTGGTAACCATAAAGGAAATAAATCTGTCTTACATGCAACATGGCACACAACCTGATATTCGTCATGGTAATCCTCCGGAAGCGATGCACATGATGGGCGACCTGATCATTCCTGATGAACGGGTTTTGGGTGCGCTGAACAATAGCAGGCTGGTGGAGAATTTGCGTGACTTCGAAATCATTGTGCTGGCCAGCCTCATCACTGTCAGGTACTACGAGGCCCGAGAGCTTGTTGCTGAACTGGGTGATGATGCGCTGAAGGATGCCCTGATGATCCTGGTCGAGGGTGCGATCGAAGTCAGCGCAATGGTGAATCACGAAGCAGTGTCGCTACAACTTGAGGCACCCGGCGATCTGGGCAGAATCATGAGCTTTGTGGGTGGCAATATGATGAGCATCAGTTCACGGATAAAAGTCAAAAAGGATAGCGCGGTCCTGCTGCTGCAACGTCCCAAGCTGGAAAGCTTGCTGCATTCGCACCCCTCCATCGTGTATTGCGTGATGCGCAACCTGATCCGCCATGTGCATGGCGTGGCCAGACGCAAGAATGCCGAGATGGAAGAAATGAGCAATTATTTATACAGCATGAACGGACGTTACTGATCGCCGTTTCAAAACAGTATCAATCGCATCGGTTGAGACGGCGTGTGCCAAGGTTTGCGCCCGATGCACTGCTTAAACTGAAAATCAAACTTTGTCGCCGCATGGCAATTCACAAGAGGTAAAACATGAACAGAAAAGAACTCATATCCGCATTGGCCGGCAAGACAGGCAGCACCAAAGCGGATGCGGATCGCAATGTTTTGGCATTGATCGAAATCATCAGCAGCACGCTGGAAAAAGGCGGCAAAATAACCCTTGCCGGCTTCGGCATCCTCGAGGTCCGCGAACGTGCTGCGCGCAACGGCCGCAACCCAAGAACCGGCCAAACTCTGAAGATCAAAGCCGCCAAGGTTCCTGCTTTCAGAGCTGGTGCTGCACTCAAAGCAACAATGAACAGCGGCCTGAAGTAAGCCGTTGTTGTTTTATTCGCCAGTTTTCTGCAAATATGCCAGTCGGTCTTCCAAACCCGATCACCCAATTTTGCACATTAAGTCATTGTCTTCCAATATCAGGCAACATGATGTTCGATATTTCATCTGCGGACGAAATGCGATGAATCATTGAGTTTGCCTGAAGTATTAACGTCTCGGCCAGTTCGCATCGGCAGCTTCCAATAGCGGCTTTCAGCATGGATCCGCTTCCAAAAATCGATTCGTAGTGTTTTTCAACTACAGTGATCAGCGGATTCACATTCCAGAATATCCATGATTTTATCCAGGCAGACTGAAAATTTCTGCACGTGGATCGCGCGGCAAGGTCGATAAAGTAGGACATTTTCTGACTCACTGTGCGCCTGCCCCAACAGCAAGTATGGCTATACTGCCAAACCATCGTGGGATCGCGCACGGCAAAGTGCCTCATATCCGACCGGGTTTCTGTGCGAAAGGCTGAAGATCGGCTGATAAACGCTTGCCATCGTGCAGTCCCGAAACGAGCCTGTCACCTGCCTCTCATTAATCCGGCTTATCCGATTGTTGATTGCGCTGAAGTTATACGTCTGGCTATTCCTGGCAGCTTGCTATCCAAGTAAAAAAGTTAAAAAAAGGGCACCTTGCGGTGCCCTGAATTGAAGCATTGCGCTTCGAGGAGTACTAATCTTAAAGGTTGTAAGCGTTCTCGTCGTGATCTGCCAGATCGAGACCTTGTTCTTGTGCTTCATCGCTTGCGCGGATACCGATCGTCTTCTTCAGGATGAACAGGATCACGAAGGCCACGAAACCGGACCACACCAGCGTGATACCGATGTCCCAGAGCTGAGAGACAATCTGCCCCATGGCGTCAAAGTCAGCGACCTTGTTGGCAACATAGTCATAGACGCCTTGGCCACCGAGTGCCGGATTGACGAATATGCCGGTGCCCAGGGAACCGATCATGCCCCCGACACAGTGCACGCCGAACGTATCCAGCGAATCGTCATATTTCAGCCAGGCCTTGAGCTTGGTTACTGCGAAGAAGCAAATGACTGCTGCTGCTGCACAAACCACCATCGCGCCGCCCACACCTACGTAACCAGCGGCCGGGGTGATCGCCACCAAGCCAGTGACTATTCCAGAGCAGATGCCCAGCAAGCTTGGCTTGCCCTTGACTATCCACTCGACAATTGTCCAGGTAACTCCGGCAACGGCAACACCAAACAGGGTGTTGAAGAATGCCAGGCCGGCTGAACCGGAAGCTTCCAATGCGGAACCCGCATTGAAACCGAACCATCCCATCCACAGCATGCCGGTACCGATCGCAGTCATCATCAGGCTGTGCGGTGGCATCGGTATTTTACCGTAACCCTTGCGTGGCCCGAGCATCAAGGCTGCAACCAGTGCCGCGATACCGGAGTTGATGTGAACCACGGTACCACCGGCAAAATCGAGTGCGCCTTTCTGAAAGATGAAGCCGGCGTGGCTGTTGGCGATGTCGCCTGCCTTGGCCGTGGTGTAAGCATCGGGACCATCCCAGTACCAAACCATGTGCGAGATCGGCAGGTATGCAAAGGTGAACCACAGAATGCTGAAGATGATCATTGACGAGAACTTGAAACGCTCGGCAAAGCCGCCAGAGATCAGCGCGACTGTGATCGCAGCGAAGGTCAGCTGGAACATGCAGTACACGAAGTCAGGTAGATACTGGCCCTTGCTGAACGTGGCCGCCACTGCCGTTGTCGGATCGTCGCCGGACATGAACCACTTGTCGAGCGAACCGATGAACGGCGCCAGTGCATTGCCCTCGTGGCCGGCAGTAAATGCCATGCTGTAACCGTAGATCACCCAGAGTACTGCAACAACGCAGAAAATCGCAAAGCTCTGCATGACGGTCGACAACGCGTTCTTTCTGCGAACCATACCTGCATAGAACAGGGCCAGGCCAGGGACTGTCATCAGCAGCACGAATGCGGTTGATGTCATCATCCATGCGACGTCGCCTTTGTTGCAGTCAAAACCCTTGTCGCCGCACTTCGGTGTCGCGGCAGCCCCTGCATCAGCAGCAGGGGCAGCTGCAGGTGCAGCCGCAGTTGTGGCAGCTGCTGCGGATGCAGGGGCTGCCGCGTCATCTGCAAATGCGGGGACTGCCAAACCGAACAGCACGGCCAGCAGCGCTAAAGATGCTATAAATTTTTTCATGGCATGGATCCTTATAATGCTTCTGCGCCGGATTCACCGGTGCGGATGCGGATGACTTGTTCGAGGTCGGAGACGAAAATCTTGCCATCGCCTATCTTGCCCGTATTCGCCGCCTTCTCGATCGCCTCTACGACGCGATCGAGCATTTCGCTTTTAATGGCAGCTTCCAGTTTTACTTTAGGCAGAAAATCCACCACATATTCCGCACCGCGATACAACTCGGTGTGGCCCTTTTGCCGGCCAAAGCCCTTGACTTCGGTGACGGTGATGCCTTGCACGCCTATGGCGGATAAGGCTTCACGCACCTCGTCGAGCTTGAACGGCTTGATGATAGCGACGACCATTTTCATTTTGCAGCCTCCATTCAGTTGGAAAATATTAGAACTTGTAAACCGCTTCCAGCGCTAGGGAATCCTGGGCTTTACGATCGATACCGTCGCTGAATCCAAAAGCCTCCACATTGGAAAAATCCTTGCGTACTTCGCCGCGCAACTCAGTATTCTTGCTCGCGGCATAACCCACGGTCAGGGTCGCTTCTTTCCATGTCTGACCGCCTAAACCGGTTTCAACACCAGTGCGGTAACCATCGGTATCCTTGAAGTTTTCAACACGGGCTGAAACACGCCATGGATCGTTGATCTGATAGTTCGCATAGAAAGCAAAACCATCCCACTTCGCCTTCGAGCCTACGGTCACTGCGTCATCCTGCGAGCCGTTGTCGTAGTTCAGCACGAAATTCAGGCTGTCGGATACGGTATAAGTGCCAACCAGATCCAACAGTGTGCGCGTACCTGTTGCAAGTGATACGGTGCTGTACTCAGCCCCGCTATACACTTGAGCCGTCAGCGCAAAGGATTTCGCCGGGTTCAGCGCCGCGCCCAACTCGATGGTCTTTTGCGAATTTTGATCCGCAGCGGAATCCCAGCCGTTGTTAAGGCCGGCAATCAGGCTGACCGCATCCGATACCTTGTAGGTGGTGCGCACGCCGGTGTGGGTAAACGGGATCGCATAACCGAACAGGATGGAACGCGAAAAGTTGGTGTTGCCGGAAGCCTTGATCACTTCCTGGCCTGCCAGGGTGTTGAACTTACCTGCGATCGTCGTCCAGTTGCCGGTGGCATACTGGCCATAGGCCTGGGTGATGTCGAATGACTGATTTGCAGGCAAGTTTGTTCCATAAGATGCAATGGTGCTGGCATCCTTGCCCAAGGTGAGGTCAGCCAGCCCGCCGAAACCTTCTGCAGGCAGCTTGGCAACGGTCACGTCCAACGCCTGAACGGTGAAGCTGTTGTGCGCATAATCGAACACGCGGTCATTGGTTGTAGTGCCGGCAAATTGCCCTGTACCGGAAAGTTTGCTGTAGGAAATATCCATATCCCCGCTCAGGCTCACTCCCGATGCATCGAGGACGGACGACAGAGTTGGTGCGGCTGGGGCGGCATCCGCTGCCATTGCCACGCCGGGTGCTGCCAAGGCAGCCAAGATCAAAGAGTTCAACAATTTGCTTTTCATCATGATTCCTTTCTGTAGTTAAGAACGGGATAACATTATCCGCACAGCCTCATCAGCAGCATCCGTGCCAAAGATTTTATTCAATATTAAACAATGGATTAGGTGTGTAACAAGAGTGCAACAGAAAATATGCGCACCAATTTCATGCGCTCCGGAGGTCTTGTGCACCACTTGAATGCGCCATTGGAGCCGAGTGAATTTTGCTACACTGAACGGCATCGCTTAATCACGGAGTGCAATCATGTTGAACGCAAAAATATTTGATGAACTTTCAGCCAAGTTAAGCGCGGCAGCCAATAGCGGACCGGCCAAGGATATAGAGAAAAACATGCGCGCCTTGCTTGCGCAGGGTTTCGCCAAACTCGATCTGGTGACCCGCGAAGAATTCGACATACAAGTACAGGTTCTGGCACGCACGCGGGAAAAGCTGGCCGCACTCGAAGCGCGTGTCGCCGAACTGGAAGCGCTGCGCAAGTAATGCACTTGAATCAACCTAATATCAAGTGCACCTAAAAATTCAAATTCCCAAGCCAGATAAGGCGTGCGAAAAAAATCGCAGCGCCGCATATGTGAGTATATGTAAGCAAGATTTTTTGAGCGCAACGCAGTATGGCGACGAAACTTTGAATTTTAAGGGGTACTTGTGAGTTTGGCGGTACTGTATAGCCGCGCGCTTTCAGGAATGGAAGCGGCGCTGGTCACCGTCGAAGTGCATATCGCCAACGGCCTGCCCAACTTTACAATCGTGGGTCTGCCGGAAACCGAAGTCAAGGAAAGCAAAGACCGCGTGCGCGCCGCGTTGCAGAATTGCCGGTTCGATTTTCCCGCGCGGCGCATCACCGTCAACCTGGCCCCCGCCGACCTGCCCAAGGAAAGCGGGCGCTTCGATCTGCCCATCGCACTCGGCATCCTCGCCGCGACCGGACAGATCCCTTCCGACAAACTCGCCGAATATGAATACGCCGGCGAGCTTGCGCTGACCGGCGAGTTGCGCGCGATACGCGGCGCGCTGGCGATGACTTACCGCGCGGTGAACAGCGGACGCGCCTTTATTCTTCCGCAAGCGAATGCCGCCGAAGCCGCGCTGGTGGAAGACGCCACCGTTTATGCGGCGCAATCGCTGCTGCAAGTGGCGGCACACCTCACCGGACATGAACGAATCGCGCCCTATATCAGCCAGCCGCAAACCGTCCCGCCGCACTACCCGGACATGCGCGAAGTGAAGGGACAGACGCAGGCCAAGCGCGCGCTGGAGATCGCCGCCGCCGGTGGACATAGCGTGCTGATGATGGGTCCGCCCGGAACAGGCAAATCCATGCTGGCGGCGCGTTTCCCGGGTATCCTGCCGCAGATGTCCCAGGCTGAAGCCTTGCAGAGCGCGGCGGTGCAATCGCTGGACGGCAGCTTCAACGTCGCAAGATGGAAGACGCGCCCGTACCGCGCGCCGCACCATACCGCTTCCGGCGTGGCGCTGGTTGGCGGGGGCAGCAATCCCCGTCCCGGCGAGATTTCGATGGCATTGCACGGCGTGCTGTTCTTGGACGAGTTGCCGGAGTTCGACCGCAGCGTGCTGGAAGTTTTGCGCGAACCGATGGAGTCGGGCCATATCACCATCTCGCGCGCCGCGCGCCGCGCGGATTTTCCCGCCCAGTTCCAGCTCATTGCCGCGATGAATCCCTGCCCGTGCGGTTATCTGGGACACTACAACGGCAAGTGCCGCTGCACGCCCGACCAGATCTCACGCTATCGCAGCAAGATTTCCGGCCCGTTGCTGGACCGTATCGACATCCAGATCGAAGTGCCAGCCGTGCCGCAGGATGATCTGGTCAACAAGGCGGATGGCGAAGCCAGCAATGAGATACAGGCACGCGTCGAGATCGCCCGCCAGCGCCAACTGGCGCGCCAGGACAAACCCAACGCGCAACTTTCAGTCACTGAAATCGATGCATTGTGCACACCCGACGAACAAGGTGTCGCGTTGCTGCAACAGGCGATCAGCCGCCTCAACCTTTCGGCGCGCGCCTATCACCGCGTGCTCAAAGTGGCGCGCACCATCGCCGATCTGGAAGGGGCAAACACTATAACAACCAAACATATCGCCGAGGCGGTGCAATATCGCAGGCTGAATCTTTGAGCCGCAAACACGTCAGCCGGATGAATGTCTGCATGTTAAAATCCGCGCTCATTTTTCAGGCGGCACACCATGACCGGCACTATCCACCCGATCGAACAGCTTATCCGGCAACGCATCCTGATCCTGGACGGCGCGATGGGCACGATGATCCAGCGTTACAAGCTGTCCGAGGAGCACTATCGTGGCACGGTGCTGTATGGCGATCACCCCAAGGGTTATGCAGACGACAACGCCGAGCGCAAAACTTTTGCCGGTCACCCGGTCGATGTCAAAGGCAACAACGATCTGCTGCTGCTGACCCAGCCGCACATCATCCGCGGCATACACGCCGAATATCTGGCGGCAGGAGCGGACATCATCGAGACTTGCACGTTCAATTCAACCGCCGTGTCGCTGGCCGATTACGGCATGGCGCATCTGGCCTATGAACTGAATCTTGCGGGAGCGAAATTGGCGCGCGGAGTGTGTGATGAATTCGAGGCAAAATCACCTGACAAACCGCGCTTCGTCGCCGGCGTGCTGGGACCGACCACCCGCACCGCGTCGATCTCGCCGGACGTGAACGACCCGGGTTTCCGCAACATCAGTTTTGATGAACTTGTTACAGGCTATACCGAGGCAGTGCGCGGCTTGCTCGATGGCGGCGCGGACATCCTGATGGTAGAGACCATCTTCGATACACTCAACGCCAAGGCCGCGCTGTTCGCCATCGAGAAGGTATTCGCCGAATACGAACAAGATGAACGCAAGCCGGATCGCGCAGTAACTGACTACCGCTTCCGTCGCCTGCCGGTGATGATCTCCGGCACAATTACTGATGCCTCCGGGCGCACGCTGTCCGGCCAGACCACCGAGGCATTCTGGAATTCCCTATCGCATGCCAAACCGTTATCCATCGGCCTGAACTGCGCGCTGGGCGGCGACTTGATGCGGCCTTATATTGAAGAGTTGTCTCGCGTTGCTTCGTGTTATGTGAGCGCGCACCCTAACGCCGGCCTGCCCAACCCGCTGTCGGAGACCGGCTATGATGAAACGCCCGAATACACCGCCAAGGTAATCAAGGAATTTGCCACCAGCGGCTTCCTCAACATCGCCGGCGGCTGCTGCGGCACCACGCCTGCGCACATCAAGGCGATCGCCGAGGCGCTCAAGGATCTGCCGCCGCGCCCGGTACCGAACATCGAAAGGAAGCTGCGCCTGTCCGGGCTGGAGCCGTTCAACATTGGCGATGACACGCTATTCGTCAATGTCGGCGAGCGCACCAACGTCACCGGCTCGAAGATGTTCGCGCAGCTGATTTTGAACGGTAACTATGCCGAAGCAGTCGCTGTGGCGCGCCAGCAGGTCGAGAACGGCGCGCAGATCATCGACATCAACATGGACGAGGCAATGCTCGATTCGCAGGCGGCGATGACGCGATTCGTGAATCTGCTCGCCTCGGAGCCGGACATCGCGCGCGTGCCGTTCATGATCGATTCGTCCAAATGGGAAGTTATCGAGGCCGGGCTGAAGTGCGTGCAGGGCAAAGCGATCGTCAATTCCATCAGCCTCAAGGAAGGCGAAGCAGCCGTTCATGCAATCATGCCCGGCTGGTCAAACGCTATGGCGCGGCAGCGGTGGTGATGGCATTCGACGAGCAGGGCCAAGCGGATACTTTCAAGCGCAAAACGGAAATCTGTAAACGCAGTTACGGCATTCTGGTGAATCAAGCCGGTTTCCTGCCGGAAGACATCATCTTCGATCCGAACATCTTCGCGATCGCAACCGGCATCGAGGAGCACAACAACTACGCGGTGGACTTCATCAACGCGACGCGCTGGATCAAACAGCACCTGCCTTATGCCAAGATCAGCGGCGGTGTATCCAACGTGTCCTTCTCGTTCCGTGGCAACGATGCGGTGCGCGAAGCGATCCACACCGTGTTCCTGTATCACGCAATCAACGCCGGCATGACGATGGGCATCGTAAACGCCGGGCAGCTCGGCGTTTACGAAGAGATACCCAAAGACCTGCGCGATGCTGTGGAAGACGTGGTGCTGAACCGAGATCCCAATGCTGGCGAGAAGTTGGTGGCCATGGCTGAATCGGTGAAGACCGGCGCGAAGGCACAAGTCGAAGATCTGGAGTGGCGCAAGGGCACGGTGCAGGAGCGTCTCACCCATTCTCTGGTGCGCGGCATTACCACTTATATTGTCGAGGACACCGAGGAAGCGCGGCTGCAGGCGAAGTTCCCGGTCGAGGTGATCGAAGGCCCGTTGATGGCCGGCATGAACGTGGTTGGCGACCTTTTCGGCGCGGGCAAGATGTTTTTGCCGCAAGTGGTAAAATCGGCGCGCGTGATGAAGCAGGCAGTGGCACATCTGGTGCCTTACATCGAAGCCGAAAAATTGCGTTCCGGCGACAGCAAGCCCAAGGGCAAGATCGTGATGGCCACAGTGAAGGGCGACGTGCACGACATCGGCAAGAATATTGTCACGGTTGTGCTGCAATGCAACAACTTCGAGGTGGTGAACATGGGCGTGATGGTGCCCTGCCAGCATATCCTCGATACTGCGCGCGAACACAACGCCGACATCATAGGTTTGTCCGGTCTGATCACGCCTTCTCTGGAAGAGATGGCGCATGTGGCGAAAGAGATGGAACGACAAGGTTTCAAGATACCGCTGCTGATCGGCGGCGCGACCACCTCGCGCATGCATACTGCGGTAAAGATCGAGCCGAACTATCCGAACGGCGCCACGATATATGTCAACGATGCCTCGCGCGCGGTGGGTGTATGCAGCAACCTGCTGAGCAACACGCTGCGCGACGAGTACGTCGCGGGCATCAAGGCGAATTACCTGCAGGCGCGTGAACAGCATGAAGGCAAAAAGGGCAAGGCAGTGTACGTCACACTGTCGGAAGCGCGGGCGCATGGCGTGAAGACTGACTGGAATCATTACACGCCGCCCAAGCCGTGGCTGATGGGCGTGCACAAGTTCGAATCCTACCCGTTGGACAAGATCGCCGAATACATAGACTGGACGCCGTTCTTCCAGGCATGGGAGCTGGCCGGGCGCTACCCGAAGATCCTGCAGGACAGCGTGGTGGGCGAGGAAGCGAGCAAGCTGTTCGCCGACGCGCAGGCGATGCTGAAGAAGATCATCAAGGAAAAATGGCTCACCGCGAATGCGGTGTTCGGCCTGTTCCCGGCGAATACCGTCAACAGTGACGACATCGAGATTTACACCGACGAGTCGCGCAAGCAAGTCGCGATGATTTGGCACAACCTGCGCCAGCAGACCAAGAAGCCGGACGACATCCCGAATTACTGTTTGGCGGATTACATCGCGCCGAAGGAAACGGGCGTAGCGGATTACATCGGCGCATTCGCTGTCACCGCCGGCATCGGCATCAACGCGCGTGTCGCCGAGTTCGAGAAGCACCACGACGACTACAACGCGATCCTGCTCAAGACGCTGGCCGACCGCCTCGCCGAAGCCTTCGCCGAACTGCTGCACGCCCGCGTGCGCCGCGAGTTCTGGGGCTATGCGACAGATGAGAAGTTGGACAACGATGCGCTGATCGCCGAAAAATATCGCGGCATCCGCCCCGCACCCGGTTATCCTGCCTGCCCCGAACACAGCGAAAAAGGTCCTCTGTTCGAGCTGCTGCAGGCGCCGCTCAACGCCGGCATCACGATCACCGAAAGCTATGCGATGCTGCCCGCTGCGGCGGTGAGCGGCTTCTACTTCTCGCATCCGCACGCGCAATATTTCGCCACCGGCAAGGTGGACAAGGATCAGGTCGCAGACTATGCAAAGCGCAAGGGCTGGACGCTGGAAGAGGCGGAGCGGTGGCTGGCGCCTGTACTAAACTATTAACTCAAGGAGATAGGCATGATGAAACAAACGATGTATTTTTCGCTGGCTTTGCTATTGATGACCGGCATTTTTCCAACCACCGCGTACTCTGAGCAGGCCGCACCAAAAATGGAGACTGGCAACATGACTGAATTGATCAAGACCGATGTAAAACTGGGGACCGGTGATGTAGCGACGGCTGGCAAGAACGTGTCGGTGCATTACACCGGCTGGCTGTATGATGCAGCGGCACCTAACCATCACGGCAAGAAATTCGACAGTTCACGTGACCGCAACGAGCCATTTGTTTTTCCGCTTGGCGGGGGCCGCGTCATCGCGGGCTGGGATCAGGGCGTGGAGGGCATGAAAGTCGGCGGGCAACGCACCTTGATCATTCCCGCGAATCTTGGCTATGGTGCGCGCGGTGCAGGTGGGGTGATTCCGCCGAATGCGACGCTGGTGTTTGATGTTGAGTTGCTCGGCGTTCACTAACCAGAGGTTGCGGATGTCGATCGCTTCTACCTTCTCACCAACCCTGATGAAGCCACTAGACATTCGACTGGTGAAACTACTAGCCATTCCACCAGGTTGCCCAAATACAGCGGCCAAGTGGCTGGTTATCTTCCTCCACCCCCGCAAGGGGGAGGCCGGGAGGTACCCGGCGGCAATGCCGCCACCCTTCCGCACAGGGAGAGGGAGCGAGCGATGAACCTGATCTCGCACCCACTGCTCGTTACGGCATTGATGCTCGCCGTCTCCAACCTGTTCATGACCTTCGCGTGGTATGGGCACCTGAAGAATCTCGCCAGCTCGCCCTGGTATGTGGCGGCGCTGATCAGCTGGGGAATCGCGCTGTTTGAGTATATGTTTCAAGTGCCCGCCAACCGCATCGGTTACACGTTCCTCTCGCTCGGACAGTTGAAGATTTTGCAGGAAGTCATCACGCTGTCAGTGTTCGTGCCCTTCGCGGTGCTGTACATGAACCAGCCGCTGAAATGGGATTACCTGTATGCGGCGCTGTGCCTGATGGGTGCGGTATATTTTATTTTTCGCAGTGCCTAGGAAGTATTTTCGTTTTTTACCTTTAGAAAGAATTTATGCAATGTCCCTTCTGTGCTTCTGAACTCAAATCTGAAGCAGTCGCTTGTGAAAAATGTGGAGCCATCAAGGTAACCCAGCGCACCACCGCTGGTGTCTTCGTCGGCTGGGTAGGTATGGTGATAGCGCTCATATGGATCATGTTGTGGATTCCCCTGCTGTTCCTGCCCTTCATTGGTTATGACTTGAGCGCTTATCCCTGGATAACGCTTATCGTCGGCACCATCCTGGCGGCTGGACTATTGTGGTACTCCAAATCCACCTTGCATTCCCTATGGATACGCCGGGATGATTAAGCGCCTATGAACACGAATAAAATACCGGCGATACACATACTCGGGATCTGCGGCACGTTCATGGGCGGCATCGCGGCGCTCGCCAAGCAAGCCGGTTATCGCGTCACCGGCTGTGATGCCAATGTGTATCCGCCGATGAGCACGCAACTGGAAGCGCAGGGCATAGAACTGATCGAAGGTTTCGGCGTGGAGCAACTCGATCTCGAACCGGATGTGTTCGTCATCGGCAATGTCGTGTCGCGCGGCAATCCATTGATGGAGGAGATCCTCAACCGCAACCTGCCCTACATCTCCGGCCCGCAATGGCTGGCTGAGAATATTTTGCAGCGCGGAGGAGTGCCTGTGGCCGTTTCACGAGCAGCTCCGAGTGCGCGAATCCGCGCAGCGAGCGAGCACGCGACAAAGCAATCGGAGCGCACAGTAGCGGAAGCAGGTACTCCTAAGTGGGTGTTGGCTGTCGCGGGTACCCACGGCAAGACCACCACCAGCGCGATGCTGGCTTGGATACTTGAGTGTGCCGGACTCAACCCCAGCTTCCTGATCGGCGGGGTGCCGCAGAATTTCGGCATTTCCGCACGCCTTACCGACTCGCCATTCTTCGTGATCGAAGCGGATGAATACGACACCGCCTTTTTCGACAAGCGTTCCAAATTCGTTCATTACCATCCGCGCACCGCGATACTGAACAATCTCGAGTTCGATCACGCCGACATCTTTGCCGATCTCGCCGCGATAGAAACTCAGTTCCATCATCTGGTGCGCACCGTTCCCGGCAATGGCCTGATCGTCAGCAATGGCCGCGAGGCCTCGTTGAATCGTGTATTGGAACGCGGTTGCTGGTCGTCGCTGGAAACTTTTGGCTCGCTTCGCCCGCTTGCGGGAGAGGCGGAGAGTGGTTGGCAGATTGATGACAACAATCTGGTGTCCCTGAACGGCAAACCGCAGGGAACATTGTTTTGGGAGCTGCTCGGCGAACATAACCGCCAGAACGCACTCGCCGCACTGGCCGCCGCGCGCCATGCCGGCGTACCGATTACACGAGGCTTGGCAGCGTTAAGTGAATTCAGGAATGTAAAACGGCGCATGGAAGTTCGCGGTGTGGCAAATGGCATTACCGTTTATGACGACTTCGCCCATCATCCCACTGCAATAGACACCACCATCGCCGGGCTGCGCCGCAAGATCGGTGATGCACGGATACTTGCGGTGCTGGAACCGCGTTCCAATACGATGAAACTCGGCGTGATGAAGGACGCGTTACCCGGCAGTCTGAAAGGCGCCGATCTGGTGTTCTGCTACGCCGGCAACCTCGGCTGGGATGCACGCGGCGCACTGGCTCCGCTGGGCAGCAAGGCGGTCATCGAGGAAGAGCTTGGCGCGTTGACCGGCAAGATCGTTGCTGCAGCTCGACCCGGTGACCATATCCTGGTGATGAGCAATGGCAGCTTCGGCGGGATACATGAGAAGCTGCTCAAGCAATTACAAAACTGAATTATTCAGGCGGATTGTCCAGGCCCAGTTCCTGAATCTTGCGCGTCAGTGTGTTCCGACCGATACCAAGCAAGGTCGCGGCATCAATGCGCCGTCCGTTGGTATGCTGCAATGCTTGCAGGATCAGGGTACGCTCAAATTGTGCTGTCAAAGTATCCATGATGCGCTCGTCTCCGCGCTGCAGTGCAAGCGCAGCCTGCTGCGCCAATGCCGCACTCCAGTCACCGCCATTCGACATACTCATAGCCGACCCGACGCGCCATTCCAGGGGCAAGTCGGCGATCTCGACTATTTGCGAGGGCGTCATCACCGTTAGCCAGTGGCACAGATTTTCAAGTTGCCGCACGTTGCCGGGAAAATCCTGCATGCTGAGATGTTGCAGTGTCGCATCACTGAATTGTTTTTGCTCAACCGCCAATTCGCGCGCGCTCTTTTGCAGGAAATATTTTGCCAGCAGCGGAATATCTTCGCGACGTTCGCGCAACGGCGGCAAGCGCAGCCTGATGACGTTCAGGCGATGGAACAAGTCCTCACGAAACAATCCCAGTTTGACGCGTTCATCCAGATTTTGATGAGTCGCGGTGATGATGCGCACATTGGCCTTCATAGGCTGGTGCCCGCCTACACGGTAGAAATTCCCGTCTGACAACACCCGCAGCAAGCGGGTTTGCAATTCGGCGGGCATATCGCCTATTTCATCGAGAAACAGCGTGCCGCCCTCTGCCTGTTCGAAACGTCCGTGCCGGGTCGTCGCCGCCCCGGTAAATGCGCCGCGCTCGTGACCGAACAATTCCGATTCGAGCAGATCTTTGGGAATCGCGGCGGTATTGATGGCAATGAATGGCTTGTCCGCGCGCGGGCTATGGCGGTGCAATGCCCTTGCGACCAGTTCTTTGCCGGTACCCGATTCGCCATTGATCAGCACTGTCGCATGCGATTGCGACAGTCTGCCTATGGCGCGGAAAACTTCCTGCATCGCCGGGGCTTGCCCCAAAATATCCGCCGCCACTTCAACCTGCTCGTTATCGCCTGCCTTTCGGCGGCCTTGCTCCAGTGCGCGGCGAATCAACTCTATCGCGTGGTTGATATCGAACGGCTTGGGCAAATATTCGAATGCGCCGCCCTGAAACGACGATACGGCACTTTCCAGATCGGAATACGCGGTCATGATAATGACCGGAATGAGCGGATGACGTTCGTGCAGCATCTGCAAAAAATCCAGTCCGGAGCTGCCGGGCATCCGAATGTCGCTGACCACGACTTGCGGCAGGTCATGACCTAGGGCGCGCGACGCGTCATCCGCGCTGGCAAAACTTTTGAAATCTATATCTTCGCGCGCCAGTGATTTTTCCAGTACCCAGCGTATCGAGCGGTCGTCGTCAATTATCCAAACAGGTTTCATGGTTTTCGCCTAATATTCATGGGATGGGAAGCAATACGGTGAAGCGGGTGCGCCCGGGTTCACTGTCAAATTCTATAATGCCGTGATGTTGGCTGACGAAGTCCTGCGCGATGGTCAATCCCAATCCATGCCCGTCTGCCCGCCCCGATACCAGCGGATAAAAGATCTTGTCCTGTAACTCTGCTGGTATGCCGGGCCCGTTATCAATGATCTCAACTCTCACCGCTTGGCGGTGACGGCGTTTGATCAACGTCGCCTGATGCGCGACACGGGTGCGCATGATGATAGTCCCTCTGCCTTGCAGCGCCTGCGCGGCATTACGCACGATGTTGAGCATGGTTTGTATCAACTGCTCTTTATCACCCACCAGCGCGGGCAGGCTGATGTCATAGTCGCGTCGTATCGTCAGTCCCTCCGGCATTTCCGCCAACACCACGCTGCGCACACGTTCAAGGACTTCGTGGATGTTGAGCGCGCTGTAATGTGAGGCATTCTGCGGTGCAAGCAATTTTTCCATCAGCAATCGCAATCGATCCGCCTCTTGCACGATGACTTGGGTGTATTCGCGCAAAGCCGGCCTTTCCAATTCCTGCTCGAGCAATTGTGCCGCGCCTCGTATACCTCCGAGCGGGTTCTTGATCTCATGCGCAAGATTGCGCAACAGAAGGCGGCTGGCCTGGGTCTGATCGAGCATCTGTTCTTCGCGCGCCAGTTTCAACGGCCTGTCTATGGCATGAAATTCAAGCAACAAATATCGCTTGCTGAATTGCAGCGGAGTCGCTGCACAGCGCAGTTGCAGCTTGCCGTGCGCATGCGTACCCAGCGTCAGTTCATGCTCGATGTAGCTGCCGTTGTTTTGTATGGCCTGCTGCATCGCGCTGGTAAGCTGTTCCGTATGCGTGAACACCTGCTGCAGCGGATGGCCAAGCAGATTTTTACCGCTCACGTCGAAAAGATTCTCCGCAGCCGCGTTGAGATAGGCGATGCGCGACTCTTCATCCAGCAGGATGACCGCAGTCGCCAGGTATTCCAATGAGAGGTAGGGAAGGTCGGGCATATGTTTTTACTGAGCAGAAAATATGCCAAGAAAACTGCCGGCGGTGACTATGATTATTGTGGCAATTTGGATAGCTCTGTCTCAAGCGCCTCGATATTCTTCGTATGCAAATCAACCTCATCCTGTAGCGGCTTGACCTTGTCATCATACTTTGCGACATTGCGATAAGTCTTGCCGTCTTGCCCCTTAAAGACTTCCGGATTTGATTCGGCATCACTCAAGTTCTGTTTGGCAGTTTCGAGCAGTTTTTTTTCTGCATCCAGCTCGTCCTGCAGAATCTTGCGGCGGGTGGCGTCCCGTCCTCTTTGCGTTTCACTATCCACACGCGGAAATCCAGCGGAGGCATTGGTGGAAGGCAGCATGGTAGGCAAGGGTTCCAGATTGAGTTTCTTGCCGCCCGCGATTGGCGTGCTTGAATAAGTGACATGCCCATCCGCATCGACAGACTTGTAGATATCGGCTTGAGCCAACATTGGGCATATACACAGCATGGCAAAAAAGTATCGTTTCATGTTCGCTCTTCCTCGAAATAACGCGGCAAGTATAGGCCAAGCGTCGGGCACAGACAAACAATTGCAGTTCAAAACAAAACGGGGCGCAAGCCCCGTTTTGTTGCCCAGCCGTTTGACACGCTTATGGCTGTGAAGTGCCGGCTCCTGCTTATGCCAAAGACTAGACGCTGTAATACATATCGTACTCGACCGGGTGCGTGGTCATGCGGAAGCGGGTGACTTCCTCCATCTTCAAGGTAATGTAAGCATCAATGAAGTCGTTGGAAAACACGCCGCCGCGTGTCAGAAACTCGCGATCCTTGTCCAGATACTCCAATGCCTGTTCCAGGCTGGAGCATACGGTTGGGATCTTTGCATCCTCTTCCGGTGGCAGATCGTACAGGTTCTTGTCTGCGGGATCACCAGGATGGATCTTGTTTTGAATGCCGTCCAAGCCGGCCATCATCATGGCGGTGAACGCGAGATAAGGATTTGTACCCGGATCAGGGAAACGCACCTCGATGCGGCGCGCATTGTCGGATTGGACGTAAGGCACGCGGATGGAGGCAGAACGGTTGCGAGCCGAGTAGGCCAGCTTCACCGGCGCCTCGAAGCCAGGCACCAGACGCTTGTAGGAATTGGTCAACGGATTGGTAATGGCATTCAGTGCACGCGCATGTTTGATAATGCCACCGATGTAATAAAGCGCAGTCTCGGATAGTCCTGCATATCCATTACCGGCAAACAGATTCTTGCCGCCCTTCCAGATGGACTGGTGCACGTGCATGCCGGAACCATTGTCGCCAACGATGGGTTTAGGCATGAAGGTCGCGGTCTTGCCATACTGATGCGCCACGTTATGCACGACATACTTCAAAACCTGAGTCCAGTCAGCGCGACGCACCAGCGAGTTGAACTTGGTGCCGATCTCACATTGACCGGCAGTCGCCACTTCGTGGTGATGCACTTCGACTTCAACCCCGACTTCTTCCAAAGCCAGGCACATTGCGGCACGGATGTCGTTAAGACTGTCGACAGGAGGTACTGGAAAGTAGCCTCCCTTAACAGTCGGGCGATGACCGGTATTGCCACTATCAAACTTTTCTGCGGAAGACCAAGCAGCTTCCTCAGAATTCACCTTGCAAAAACAACCGGACATATCGACCTGCCAGTTCACCGAATCGAATATGAAAAATTCAGGTTCCGGACCGAAGTAGGCCGTATCTCCGATCCCGCTGGATTTCAGGTAAGCCTCGGCACGCTTGGCAATTGATCGCGGATCACGGTCGTAGCCCTTGCCATCAGTAGGCTCCACCACATCACAAGTTATCACCAGGGTATTTTCGTCCATAAAAGGATCGAGAAAAGCAGTTGTTGGGTCCGGCATCAACAACATGTCTGATGCTTGAATACCTTTCCAGCCTGCGATGGAAGAACCATCGAATGCGTGGCCTTCTTCAAACTTGTCCATACCCATACACTTGACCGGAACGCCCACGTGCTGCTCTTTGCCGCGTGTATCGGTAAAACGGAAATCCACGAACTTGACTTCGCGGTCTTTGATCATCTTTAATACATCATTTGCCGACATCGACATAACTTTCTCCCAGAACATCAAAATTAAACAACTGAACTAAAAATACCCGGTCTTCAAAATGCAGAAATCGTGCCAGCTCTATCCGCACAGCAGGGCGTTATTGTGCCATAAGCCAGTTAGGCCGCACACAAAAAATTTGCACCTAAAGCGGGCGGACTGAAAGTTCGCGCACTATTTCTGTGCGTGACTGATGTGAACGTTAATCACACGAAACAACTCATCTTCACACACCAACTCATTACAGCGCGCTTGCAATTCATCGGCCTGCCCGGAAAGTTCTTGATTGGCTGGCAGATAGATTTCCGCATCGATCTTGCCATCCAGATAGTGGAACACCACGCGATTGTCCTGCAATCCCGGCATACTCAATCGCCCGGCAAGGTGCGCCAGCAGAACAGGGCGGCTGGGCAAATGTGCATTCGGCTTGGCCTTCAGGTCATCTTCCGGATCGATATGCACCATCACATCCATCACGTGATGACGTTTGAGCACGGCGTGACGCGCCGATTCGGCGATGTAATGTCCTTCCGAAACGCTAATCTTGGGATCGACCATGATGTGCGCATCGACCAGCGCATTGTCGGCCATCTTGCGGGTACGCAACTCGTGCAAGCCGCGCACACCGTGAACATCAAGCAGGGTTTGCCGTATCGCTTCGACCTCCTCAGCGTCCAGTCCGGTATCGATCAGCTCCGCCATCGCTTCTAACGCCAGCTTGCCGCCCATATGCGCGATCATCACCCCCACCACCGCAGCGGCGAGCAGGTCGAAGAATGTATAACCGAGCAGGTTGCCGGCCACGCCGACGATGACCACCAACGAGGATGCGGCATCCGAACGCGCATGCCACGCGTTGGCCACCAGCATCTGTGAGCGCACCCGCTTCGCCACCGCCAGCATATAGCGGAACATCCCTTCCTTGGCGACCAGGGCAAGAACCGCGATGGCAAGGGCTGGCGGACTGACTGCACGCAGCGCTTCAGGATGCTGCAAGCGCATTGCAGCCGCAATCAGCAATACCACGCCGAGCACCGCCAAAAATGTCCCTAGAATGAACGTCGCGGCGGTTTCAAACCGCGCGTGGCCATATGGATGATCGGCGTCGGCGTGCCGGTTGCCATGCCGGTTCGCGTATAGCACCAGCACATCGGAAAACAAGTCCGACAGGGAGTGCAAGCCGTCCGCCATCAAGGCCTGCGAATGGGCAAAAAAGCCGCCCACCACCTGAAAGGTGGTCAGCATCACATTGATGGCTATACTTACCCAAGTGCTTTTTTGCGCAGCGGCAAAACGCTCCGGATGCACCGGCTCGAAAGCCCCGATCTTCTCGCGGGGCATGTGCGTATGGGTGTGATTTTTCATGTGGGTTGCGCTAGTATGCGTACGTAGCTGTGCAGCATAACATCTACGGCTATATCGTAATACCTTGGTCACATAATGCAATAGCAGCATGGTCAGGTGGTCCGCAACCAAAGTTCGATCTAGCCCGATCAACGCCACCGAGCCGCCATATTCAATAGAGAGAAACATCATGGGAAAAATCACCTCCATTCTGCAAGCCGCACAACAGCGCGCCCAAGAGTTCAATCTGCCCTACGAGGGCGCGTTGTATCCCGGCGAAGCGTTTGAAATCATGCAATCCGCACCCGGCGCCAAGCTGGTGGATGTACGCAGCCGCGCTGAACTGGACTGGGTCGGACGCGTAGCAAATAGCGTGAATATCGAATGGGCGGCCTATCCGGGCATGAAACCCAACCCGCACTTCCTCACCCAGCTCGAGCAGCAAGTGGACAAGGAAGCCCTGGTGATCTTCCTATGCCGCAGCGGGATGCGATCGCACCATGCCGCCGCAGCCGCTACCAAGGCCGGCTATAGCGATTGTTACAACATGCTGGAGGGATTCGAGGGCGATGCGAACAGTGACAAACACCGCAATACGATTGGCGGCTGGCGGGCGGCGGGGCTTCCCTGGGAACAAGGTTAAGAGAAACCAGAATCGCCGTCATGCAAGAATAGTCAAGAATCGTTTCGGCGATAATCCACGATCAGCGGAGCGTGATCTGAAAAACGTTGCGCCTTGTAGATGCTTGCCGCTTGTGCACATGCTGCGATACCAGGAGTAGCGATCTGGTAGTCAATGCGCCAACCGACATCCTTGGCCCATGCCTGACCACGATTCGACCACCAGGTATAGGCTTCCAATTCGGGATATAACCGGCGAAACACATCGACGAAACCGATCTCATCGAATAGCTCGGTCAGCCAGGCGCGTTCTTCGGGCAGGAAGCCGGAATTCTTCTTGTTGCCGCGCCAGTTTTTCAGGTCGATTTCCTTGTGAGCTATATTCCAGTCGCCGCAGATCAGCACCTCGCGCCCGCTGGCGTGCAGTTCGCGCAAGTGCGGCAGGAAAGCCGCCATAAAATTGAATTTGACCGCCTGGCGCTCTTCGCCGCTGGAACCGGAAGGCAGATACACCGACACCACGCTGAAGTCGGCATAGTCCGCACAGATATAGCGCCCCTCGGCATCGAACTCGGCGATGTCCAGACCCGGAATGACCTGTTTCGGCTGTTCGCGGCTGTAGATACCCACACCGCTGTAACCCTTTTTTTCAGCGTAATGGAAATAACCGAGATAACCGTGCGGCTCGAGCATTTGCCTGGTCATATCCGCAGCTTGCGCCTTGAGTTCCTGCAGACAAACGATGTCGGCATCCTGCTGTGCCAGCCATTCATAAAAACCTTTGCCGGCAGCTGAACGAATGCCATTCAGATTGATAGTGATGATGCGCATGAAAATTATCCGGGGTTACCTTGTGTGGCATTATAATGTGCGGCATCGATCCAACGCGTCGCATTCACCATGTCCAATTTCAGACAAGACTTCATCCGCTTTGCCGTGCAGCAAAAAGTGCTGTGTTTCGGCGAATTCAAAACCAAAGCAGGGCGGTTGTCGCCTTATTTTTTCAACGCCGGGTTGTTCAACGACGGGTCGGCATTAAGAAACCTGTCGCAGTTTTATGCGCAGGCCATTCTTGCCTCCGAAGTTCCGTTCGACATGCTGTTCGGCCCGGCCTACAAAGGCATTCCGCTGGCTGCCGGAACCGCGATCGCACTAGCGGAGCAGGGCAGGAACGTGCCTTATTGCTACAACCGCAAGGAGGCCAAAGACCACGGTGAGGGCGGCATGACAGTGGGTGCGCCGTTGCAAGGGCGCGTGCTGATCATCGACGATGTGATATCTGCCGGCACCTCGGTACGCGAATCCATCGAGTTGATTCGCGCTGCCGGAGCGCAGCCATGCGGCGTGGTGATTGCATTGGACCGTCTCGAGCGCGGGCAAGGCGAGCTCTCCGCCGCGCAGGAAGTACAGAGCAACTATGGCATTCCGGTGGTGTCTATCGCGACGCTGGACGATTTGCTCGATTATTTGCATAGTGAAACCGGGATGGTGCAAAATCTGGCCGCGGTCCAATCATATCGTGACCGTTATGGAGTAAAAAATGATTGATGAAACTACTGATCGTGCTACCAGCCTTCTGACCGATAAAACTATTGATGGGACTACTAGCCATCTGACTGGTGAAACCACTAGCCAATCCACTAAGCCACCAAAGAACGGTGGCAAAGCGGCTGGTTATCGATCCAGATTTCTTGTCGCGCTGATCCTCGGTATCACCTTCAGCTTACCTGCCGCGGCCAAGTTGTATAAATGGGTGGATGACAATGGTGTCACTCATTACGGTGAAGTCATTCCGCCGGAATTTGCCAACAAGGATCGCGTCGAATTGGACAAGTCCGGACGCGTGGTAAAAACAGAAGAGGTGCTCACGCCGGAGAAACGTCTCGCCAAGGAAAAGGCGGACGCCAAGAAACACGAGGAAGAACAGGCTGCCATTGAACAGCAACGCCGCGACAAGACCCTGGTCAACACTTATAACAACGTGAAGGAAATCGATCAGGCGCGGGGCCGCAGTTTGCAACAGATCGATGCGCACATTAATGTCATTAATTCTTCAATCAAGGCGGCCAACGACAACTTGGCGGGATTAAAAAAGGAAGCCGACGGCTATACCAAAAGGAACAAGGATATTCCCGATTCCTTGAAGGATGATCTGCAAAATGCCCAAGCCCGGCTTGACAAGCTGAACAAGGATCTGGAGAAGCCCCTTGCAGACAAAGCAACGGTGGAAGCCCGCTATAATGCGGATAAAGCGCGTTACATAGAGTTGACCGGAAAAAATTAAGCTGCTCACAACGCGATACCCCCGGGACGCGGATTCACTAATCGTGGTTTACTTCAGGTTGCGCTAAAGCAACAGCGTTTCAAACTTTCGAGTAGTCGCGTCATATCCCAGCAACTCGCCCTGCTCTATATCGAAATACCAGCCATGCAAAGCGAGCTTGCCCTGTTCGACGCGCTCGCGTATCCATGAGAAGGTCTTCAGATTATCAAGGGAAACCAGAATCGCCTGCTGTTCACAGGCGCGGTGACGAACCTCGCTGCTTGCATTCGCATGTTCCCGGTCTACCCGTTCCCGCGCGGCATCGGCTATCTCCATCCATCCTGCAATAAAGGATTCTTCCTTGTCAACGCTCCCTTCCAGCAAGGCGTGGATACCGCCGCACTGTGCGTGCCCGAGCACGATAATGTGCTGCACCGCCAAATTCCGCACGCCGAATTCCAGCGCCGCGCTGGTGCCGTGATAATGTCCCTGATTCTCTGCGGGAGGAACAAGATTGGCGACATTACGGATCACGAACAGATCGCCCGGCGCACAATCCAGCACCAGCGCGGGATCAACCCGCGAATCGCAACAAGCCACCACCAAGGCTTTTGGCGTTTGCCCAAACTGGACCAGATCCTGGAACTGCTCTCCGTCTTCCGCGAAATGGCGTTCGCGAAAGCGTTGAAAACCCTCGATGAGCAGCCGTGGCGAACTCATGCGCCAGTGAGCTTGACCAGTGCCTCGCGGTACTTGTCAGCGGTTTTTTGCAGCACGTACTGCGGAATTCGCGGCGCGGGAGCCCGCTTGTTCCAGCCTGAAGACTCCAGCCAGTCGCGCACGAACTGCTTGTCGAAGCTGGGTGGGTTGCTGCCCACATGATACTGGTCGGCCGGCCAGAAACGCGAGGAATCCGGCGTGAGTGCCTCATCGATCAGATACAGCTTGCCCGCTTCGTCGACACCGAACTCGAACTTGGTATCGGCAATGATGATGCCCCTGGACGCGGCATAATTCGCTGCTTCAATATAAAGCGCCAGCGTGGCATCGCGCACTTCTTTTGCGCGCGATTCACCGAGCAACTCAACCGTTTGCGCGAACGAAATGTTTTCGTCGTGATCGCCCACCGCAGCCTTCGTGGACGGCGTAAACAGAGGCTCAGGCAGCTTTTCCGCCTCGCGCAACCCGGCGGGTAACGCGATGCCGCATACCTTGCCGGTCTTCTGGTAGTCCTTCCATCCGGAACCGGCCAGATAGCCGCGCACGATAGCCTCGATCGGCAACGGTTTAAGCTTTTTTGTCACGAAGGCCCGTCCACGCACCTGTGCCCGCTCGGCGTCTGTCTTGACCACCAATTCCGGCGCGATGCCGGTGAGATGATTGGGTATGACATGCTGAAGTTTGTTGAACCAGAAATTCGACACCGTGGTAAGCACTTCGCCTTTGTCCGGAATCGGGTCGGGCAGGATCACATCGAACGCGGACAAGCGATCCGTCTGCACCACGAGCAGTTTGTCATCGCCTACCGCATAGATGTCGCGCACCTTGCCGCGATGCAGAAAGGGCAGGCTTTTTATGTCCGACTGCAGCAGCGCTGCACTCATTGTGCGGCCCCGAGCACAGCAGCGATCGCCCGTTGCACACTCTCGGCGGTTTGCGGCGGGTATAAGACGCTTACCATTTTTCCGTTTGCATCGAGCACCACCAGGGTCACCCGCGCCCCGCCCTTGTCGGCGATGAATGCACGACCCTCCGGAGTGTTGAAATCGGTCAACAGAAACTCGACCTGCCCGGCATACCGATCACGTACGCTATTCATCACTTCCGTCAGATCAAAACTTTGTACCGCATTTTTGTCACGCACCAGTACCACAGCCGCCTTGCCCTTGCCGATACGCGATAAGTCATCGCTGTAACCGCGCGGCAGATTCATCGCAACCACTGCGGCGAAAATCAACAGGATGCCGCCCACTATCCACTTTAGTTTGCTCGAACTCTTCGATTCGGCGGTGGCCTTGGCATTGTTTCCGGCTTCAACCATGTTTTCTCTCCACAACGATAATTACAAGACCGGCAAGGTGGTCGCCTTTACCGCGTCTGCCTGTTTGCTGCGGAATGCCTGCAAACGTTTCGCAAGCTCGCTGTCATTCAATGCCAGCATGGCCACCGCGAATAAACCCGCGTTGGCAGCTCCCGCTTCACCAATCGCAAAAGTCGCCACCGGGATTCCCTTGGGCATCTGCACGATGGACAACAATGAATCCATACCCTGCAGGTATTTGGACGGCATCGGCACGCCCAGCACCGGCAGCGTCGTCTTCCCGGCGATAACCCCGGCAAGATGCGCGGCGCCGCCGGCTCCGGCGATGAAACACCGGACGCCCTGTGCACTGATATCCTTGATGTAGTCGAACAACAGATCGGGTGAGCGGTGTGCCGAAATCACCCGTGCATCGTAGGCCACGCCGAAATCCTGCAATTGCCGCGCGGCCTGCTGCATGATCTCCCAGTCATTGGCGCTGCCCATGATTATCGAAACCAGCGGCTTGCTCATCAAAACCTCCAACAATCTACTGCGCGTTTAATCTGCAGATTTGCTCACTCACTGCTGCGCCTTGCAGCCCGGCCTGCTCATCAAGATTCCTGAGCGTTTTCAAAATTTAAACCTCTTTGTGATAGCGGACGATCCGCTCGACTTCGTTCCTCGAGCCGAGGATTACAGGCACGCGCTGATGCAGACCGGAAGGTTTGATTTCCATGATACGTTCATATCCGGTGGAAGACACGCCACCCGCCTGCTCGACGATGAAGGACATCGGATTGGCTTCATACAACAAGCGCAGCTTGCCGGCCTTGCCCGGGTCCTTGGTGTCCCTGGGATACATGAACACGCCGCCGCGAACCAGGATACGGTGCACTTCAGCCACCATGGATGCCACCCAGCGCATATTGAAATTGATGCCGCGCGGCCCGGTCTTGCCCGCGATGCATTCTTCCACATAGCGCTGCACCGGCTTTTCCCAGTGGCGCTCGTTCGAAGCATTGATGGCGAATTCCAGCGTGTCCGCAGGAATCTTCATGTTCGGATGGGTCAGCATGAATTCGCCGATGTCGCCATCCAGTGTGAAGCCGTTCACGCCGTGGCCGGTGGTGATCACCAGCATGGTCGCCGGGCCATACAGCGCATAACCGGCACAGACTTGCGTGGTGCCGGGTTGCAGAAAGTCCGCAGCGGCAGGGTTCTCCACGCCTTTGGGCGCGCGCAGGATCGAGAATATCGTCCCGACAGAAATGTTCACGTCGATATTGGAAGAGCCGTCCAGCGGATCGAACACCAGCAGATATTTTCCCTTCGGAAACCTGGCCGGTATCGGATAAACGTCATCCATTTCCTCCGAAGCCATCGCCGCCAGATGGCCGCCCCATTCGGTGGATTTGATGAACACTTCGTTGGTGATGATGTCCAGCTTCTTCTGCGTCTCGCCTTGCACGTTCTCGCTGCCCGCACTGCCCAGCACGCCGATCAAAGCGCCTTTGTTGACATCATGCGCGATCTGTTTGCAGGCCATGATCACGTCGCTGATCAGGCCGGTGAAATCGCCGCTTGCCTTTCCCGGGATCGCCCGCTGTTCTTCGATGATGAATTGGACCAGACTCTTGCTCATGATTTATTTCCTCCCGTTTTAGTTTGACAGCGGGTGATTTTACCGCTTTTCCGCTTTGCCCTCCACGGCTATTTGAAGCCAAAGCGCGACGAACGAAACAGTGACTTTTGAAATTTGATCTCCCTTCTCAAGCCTGGGGAGCGCAATGGATGCCCGGAAATTTGCCGTTCGTCAGGATTCCCGCGCCTCTAGTCAGGCAGGGGTGGAAACCTTAAAATCTTTGCCCTACCATCCGCGCCAACTCTATTAAAGGGCTCCAACCATGAAATCCGCAAAAGGCTTCACCCTGATCGAAATATTGATGGTGGTCGTGCTCATCGGCATTCTGGCCGCGATCGCGATACCTGCGTACAACAATTATGTCATCCGTGGAAAATTGGTGGAGGCATCGACAAATCTGTCCGACCTGCGCGTAAAGATCGAGCAGTCATTTCAGGACAACCGCAACTATTCCAATTTTGTCGTCGGCGACGGCAGTTCCATCAGTTGCAACCTTATGCCTGCCGGCACCACGTCGGCTATCGTAGGGGCAAAGTATTTCAGCTACACCTGCACCACGACAGCGACCACCTATCTTATGAAAGCAACCGGCATAGGCAATCTGTCCACATTCAGTTACACCATCGATTACAACAACAACAAGACTTCGGCCACCCCTTGGGGCAACGGCGCGTCATGCTGGATCATGAGTCAGGGCTCATCGTGCTAAACACTTTCCCCATCGCCAGACACCCGATGGGCAAATCCATGGGTTTCACGCTGATCGAGGTGATGGTCGTCGTGGCTATCATCATCATCCTGATAACGTTGGGGTTACCCAGCTACAGGGCGTGGGTACAGAATACCCAAATATATAACGCGACCGAATCCGCTCTGGGCGGCTTGCAAAAGGCCAAGGCCGAGGCGGTAAAACGAAACGTCAACGTCCAATTCGTTTTGGGCGCCAATCCTCCCTGGCTGATCCAGTTGCCCGCCAGCGCCGTGATTGAAACCTCCACCACCGAAGGCGCGAAAAACGTTACCGCGACGGCTACACCGACAGGCACAACCACCGTCACTTTCAGCAACCTTGGCGGGATAGCTACAAATGCCGACGGATCGGTGAGCCTCACGCAAATCGATTTCAATTCGGCAGTGCTGACGGGCAGCAGGAATCTGCGGGTCACCATCGGCATCAACGGTGTGGGCAGCAATATCAGGATGTGCGACCCCAATCTGGCCACGGGCAGCAACCCGCGCGCATGTTAATCGGAAAATAATCATGGTCATGAACAAACAAAAATCCTCAACCCGTAAATTCGCCCGGATGCAAAGATCTGCGCAGCGCGGTGTCGCGTTGCTGGAAGCATTGGTCTCCGTCCTGCTTTTTTCGATGGGGGTGCTCGCTCTGGTCGGCTTGCAATCGGCGATGATCAAGAACACCTCCGACGCGGATTTCCGTGCCGAAGCCAGTTATCTCGCCCAGCAATGGATAGGCAGGATGTGGGCTGACCCGAACAATCTGACTGCCTACCTCATCCCGGACAGCACCAATCCCAACTACGATATTTCTGCGGACCTGCCCATGGGCGGGAGGATCGTCACACAACCCGACTCCACCAATTTCCCCAATCAGTACCTGGTTACGATCAAATGGCAACAGCCGGGGCAGCTTCAACACAATTACACCACCGTCGTGGATATCGCGGGGGGCTAGCGTCGTGAAACCAAACCGGCAACATTCCCGCATCCATCAAACAGGCTTCAGCCTGGTGGAACTCATGGTCGGCCTGGTGATCGGCCTACTTGCGACTTTGGTTGTATTACAGGTCTTCTCGGTCTTTGAGGGGCAAAAACGCACCACCTCGGGATCAGCTGAAGCACAGACCAATGGCAACGTTGCGCTGTTCCTGATCAAACGCGATGTGGAGCAGGCAGGATACGGCCTGCTTCCGGTAACCAACTCTGCGCTCGAGTGCATTTCACCCAATTTTGCAGACAGCGGCGCAACAAGCCTGTCCCCGGTCATCATCACCGATGGCGGTACAAGCGCAGGCGCCAGCGATACGATCACCATCCGCTACGGCACCACAAGCTCGGGGGGAACTATTTCCCAGATCTCCGCGGCAATAGGCACTGCGCCCAGCATAAACGGAGGGCAAACTGCCACCGTTGTTGATAACCAAAACTGCAATGTTGGCGACGTCGCATTGGTCATCAACGGCTCGACCTCATGCAATTTGACCAAGGTGGCAGGCCTGTCGACTCCTCCGGACTATACCGGAGTAGCGCTGACAAATACTTCCGGCATGGGTACCGGCATCGGTTCCAATCTTGCCTGTCTGGGCGCCTGGAATGAGATCCAGTACAGCATCAACCCGAATTACAACCCCACCAACCCGAGCAATGCGCAAGCCTACCTGCAGCGGAACCCGACCGCAAGCATACCGGCGAATGCTGTTCCCAGCGTGGTGGACATCGTCAACATACAGGCGCAATACGGGATATCAACCTCTCCCAGCTCGAACCAGATCGTCCAGTGGGTGGATGCCACCGGCATATGGACTCCCTCGGCACTTGCATCTTCGGTTAACAACCGCAATCTGATCAAGGCCGTGCGCATCGCTGTGGTGGCGCGCAACGGCTTGCTGGAAAAGACCGCCGTGACCAACGCTTGCAGTTCGCTCACCAGCGATGCGCCCACCGGCCTGTGCGCGTGGGCCGGCACCTCTGCGGGAACCGCCATTGCCTCTCCCGCGCCGCCGATAGACCTGAGCAACGACCCCAACTGGCAATATTACCGCTACCGGGTGTTCGAAACCATCATTCCCCTGCGCAACGTAATCTGGTCCAAGAGCACGCTATGAGTACCCTGACAAAAAACAACCGCCGAGCCATTGCCTGCGAACACGGATTGACCATCCGGCAGCGCGGCGTCGTGCTCTTTTTCACCCTGATCGCGCTGGTGGTCATGTCGCTTGCCGCCGTCGCGCTGATACGCGCGGTGGACACCAGCACCATGATCGGGGGCAACCTGGCATTCAAGCAGGCCGGCACTTCCTCCGGGGACGGCGGGATCGAGGCCGCCATCGCCTGGTTGAGCACGGCACAGGCTACGATGCAATCCGCCGGTCAGAACGTCTACACGAACACCACCCACGTCTTCAATGTTACCGGCGGCGCCTCCGGTTTTACAAATGCAGCCGGGGGCTTTTGTTGCCTGAACGTGGGTTATTACTCCAATGCCGATCCCACCATGAACCTCACCGGCATGACTTGGAATAATTCCAACAGCGCCCTGGTCACCGATGCCAGCGGCAACAGCGTCGACAGCAGCGGCAACACCGTGCGTTATGTCATCCAGCGCATGTGCCGCACTCCCAACGAATTGCCGAACCAGACTGAACAGCCCACTTACACGCCGCCCAAAACAGGCTGCCTGTTCAGCAGTGCAGCACTCGACAACAACGGGATGGCCATCCCTTATGCCACGGATGTCTGTCAGGGATCCGGGTGTCCCACAGGCGGCCAGACCGCCCTGATGCGCATCACCGCCCAGGTAACAGGACCAAAGAACACCGTCGCCTACATACAGGCGATCGCTTATTAGGAGGCAAACATGAAAAACCAACTGAACGCCCACGACATATCACGCCATTTTTTAAAACTGGCGCTGACACTCAGCCTCGCGCTTCCGCTGCCCTCATTGGCGACCTCCGTCACACTGGCCTTGTCACCGCTGGCGAACTCCTCGACCACGACGGTCAGTCCGAACATGATGTTCATGCTGGACGACTCCGGGAGCATGGCTTGGGATTACATGCCCGACAACGCGCTGAACTTCAACGTGGGCTATGGCTTCAACAGCAACCATTGCAACGGGGTCTACTACAATCCCACCATTACCTATACCCCTCCGGTCACCTCCACCGGCATCAGCTTTCCGAACTCCAGCTTCACTGCCGCACCGGTAAACGGTTACCAGTACCAGGCCGGCACCAATTTGACAACCGTGAACCTGAACACCAGCTTCAAGGGCGGCAGCGGCACCGGCAACAGCGGCGCCTCCGGCAGCTACACCGGCCCGGCCTTTTATTACAACTATTCCGGCACGCAGAACCAGAACTATCAGATGCTGTACCAGAACACGTCCAGCATCTTTTACAAGGAATGTATCAGTACAGTCGGTTCCACCACCAAGGTGGACGGTACCAATCCGGTCAATACCGTGTTCAGTCAGGTCACTTTGGCCACCACACCGACCTCCTACATCACCGTCCTTGCCCCGCCCGGAGCCACCATCACGTTGCCCAGTACCACCAGCACCACTACAGCGGTGAGCAAAGTCATCGTCAATGGCATTGAACTGCTGCCAACCACCACCAGCTCGTCCAAAAATGGTACCACCCTGGCCGGATATATCGCCGCCGGGATTAATGCCTGTACCACGGTAAATTCGGGATCCTGCACGGGAACCTCGGGCACGGGGGTAAGCGCTACCGTTTCCGGCAGCGTAATCACCCTGTATGGCAATGGAACCCTGGGGGGGTACACCCCGGCGGTGACCAACTCCACAGGGAATATGACCTATACGTATACCGCGTTCCCGACGATCGCCTCCACGTATGTGAGCGGCATCACCGTGAACGGTGTTTCAATCTCGACTTCCACTGCCTCCACCACTAGTTCACTGACCTTGGCCACCAGCATCGCCGCCTCGATTAGCCCACCTCGTACGGCCACCGTCAGCGGCAATGTGGTCACCATCACCGGTCTGGCGGCAGATTCGCTGGCCACTCCGGTCATCACCACTGCTACAACCAGCGCTGGCCCACCCCTGACAATGACCGTCACGCCATTTCCCGACAGCAATGCCGCCGACTTGCAGAACTTTGCCAACTGGTACAGCTATTACAGCATCCGCATGCTGATGATGAAGACCGGGGTGGGACTGGCATTCGCGCCGATCGGCGGCAACTATCGAGTCGGGTTCATGACCATGAACAACAACGTGGCGCCCGACTACGTCGATATCGCCCCTTTCACGGCCGCCCAGAAAAGCGCCTGGTACACCAAGCTCTACGCCTCTTCGCCCGCCAACTCCACCCCGCTGCGCGAAGCGCTTTCCCACATCGGGCAGCTGTATGCGCATAAACTCGGTGCCTACACGACTTACACCTCCACCATCACGGTGAGCGGGAACACCAGCACCACAGTAGACAACATCACCGTGAACGGGGTCTCGATCATGGCGGGCACCGCTACCCCCAGCGCCAGCTCTACGACCGTCGCGAGCAATGTCGCCCTGCAGATCAACATCCCGGTCGTCAGCAATTACGGCGCCGCATCAACTGGCAATGTGATCACGATCACCTCCGGACTGGCATCGGATGTGGGCACCTATCCTGTCGAAACAGACGATGGCGGCGGCATGACATTCACCGTCACGCCCTTTGTTGCCAATAGCGTGGTCGCCCAGCTGAACGGCGTCACGCCCGCCGACCCGATCCAGTATTCCTGCCAGCAGAATTTCGTGATCCTGTCCACCGATGGATACTGGAATGGCGCCACCACTTACGACCTGAACAATAATCCCGTCGGCAATCAGGACGGAACCGCGCCCCGGCCCATGTATGACGGCGCTGCATTTACCCTGTCCACCAGCCAGACATTTCAGACTGTTACACAAGTAACGCAGACCACCAGCCAGGTGCTGAAGCGTACCACGCAGGTCCAGAGCAGCACGAGTAACTTGCAAAACACGACAGTCAATTTGCAAAGCTCGATAGCCAATTTGCAAAATACGACAGTCAATTTGCAAAGCTCGACGGCTGCCTTGCAGAGCACGGCCTATGCATTGCAAAGTTCAACGGCTGCCTTGCAGAGCACGGCCTATGCATTGCAAAGTTCAACGGCTGCCTTGCAGAGCACGGCCTATGCATTGCAAAGTTCAACGTCTGCTTTGCAGCAGCAGGTCTATCCTTTGATGAGTTCGACGGCAGCCTTGCAGAGCACCGCCTATGCCTTGCAAAGCTCGACATCTGCTTTGCAACAGCAGGTCTATCCTTTGATGAGTTCGACGGCGACTTTGCAAAGTCAGGCTTGGCAGTTGCAATACAGTACCAACGGCGGCTCGACCTGGACAAATGGCGCCTGCACCATTAAAACTTCTAGTCCGAAGATGACATGCCAGTATGTTGCAGGAACTTTAAGCAATGTCACTTCGTGTACCGTGAGCGCCAAAACGACCTCAACAAGCAATGGCACGGTCTATAACGCAGCAGCGGTAACTTGCGGATACACGGCCTATACTGCCGCTGCGCCTGCCGGTTCGTGCACCTATCAGAATGAATCGACCGCGTCGCCTTATGCCGGCCCGGCGGTGACCTGCTCCTACAATATGTCGGCAACCCCTGCGACAACCACCGTCACAACGTGCACGCCGACACAAACCACCAGTACGGCGAACAGTACGGTCTGGAGCCCCACTGGCTATGCGTGCGGATATGCGGCCTATACCGCCGCTGCGCCTGCCGGTTCGTGTACCTACCAGAATCAATCGACTTCGGCGCCTTATGCCGGCCCGGCGGTGACCTGCTCCTACGCGACGACTTCGCCCACCGTGACGACCGTCACGTCGTGCACGCCGGTTGCCTATAGCACCAGCACCACAAACGGCGCAGTGTGGGCCAACAACGCGCAGACCTGCGGATATGCGGCCTATACCGCCGCTGCGCCTGCCGGTTCTTGTACCTACCAGAATGAATCGACCGCGTCGCCTTATGCCGGCCCGGCGGTGACCTGCTCCTACAATATGTCGGCAACCCCTGCGACAACCACCGTCACAACGTGCACGCCGACACAAACCACCAGCACCACGAACGGTGCGGTCTGGAGTCCTACAGGGTATGCGTGCGGATACGCGGCCTATACCGCCGCTGCGCCTGCCGGTTCTTGTACCTACCAGAATAAATCGACCGCGTCGCCTTATGCCGGCCCGGCGGTGACCTGCTCCTACGCGACGACTTCGCCCACCGTGACGACCGTCACGTCGTGCACGCCGGTTGCCTATAGCACCAGCACCACAAACGGCGCAGTGTGGGCCAACAACGCGCAGACCTGCGGATATGCGGCCTATACCGCCGCTGCGCCTGCCGGTTCTTGTACCTACCAGAATAAATCGACCGCGTCGCCTTATGCCGGCCCGGCGGTGACCTGCTCCTACGCGACGTCTTCGCCCACCGTGACGACCGTCACGTCGTGCACGCCGGTTGCCTATAGCACCAGCACCACGAACGGCGCAGTGTGGGCCAACAACGCGCAGACCTGCGGATATGCGGCCTATAGCACCGCTGCCAATGCCGCCTCGTGCACCTACCAGAATAAATCGACCACGTCGCCTTATGCCGGCCCGGCGGTGACCTGCTCCTACGCGACGTCTTCGCCCACCGTGACGACCGTCACGTCGTGCACGCCGGTTGCCTATAGCACCAGCACCACGAACGGCGCAGTGTGGGCCAACAACGCGCAGACCTGCGGATATGCGGCCTATAGCACCGCTGCCAATGCCGCCTCGTGCACCTACCAGAATAAATCGACCACGTCGCCTTATGCCGGCCCGGCGGTCACCTGCTCATTCGGCACCAGCCCCACCGTGACGACCGTGTCTTCATGCGTCCCTGTCGCAGCATCGGGCACCACGACGAACGGCTCGGTCTGGATTCCTGCGACGACTTGCGGATACTCCGCCTATAGCACCGCTGCCAATGCCGCCTCGTGCACCTACCAGAATAAATCGACCACGTCGCCTTATGCCGGCCCGGCGGTCACCTGCTCATTCGGCACCAGCCCCACCGTGACGAGCGTGTCTTCATGCATCCCTGTCGCAGCATCGGGCACCACGACGAACGGCTCGGTCTGGATTCCTGCGACGACTTGCGGATACTCCGCCTATAGTGCTTATGCCAATGCCGCCTCCTGTACACCGCTTGCACAATCGACTGCTTCACCTTACACAGTAGGTGTGGCTACCCAGTGCCAGACTACCGACACCGGCTGGGTCGGGGCACTTTCCTGCGCCAATTCAACTTCGGGCGGCCAGACGGTGTATTGCTGGAACCCGAACCCGATTGTGACAGGCCCTACTGCGGTAGCTTCCTGCACGGCTGGCACGACTTCATGCGTTGCGCCTTATACAGCCTCCAGTTGCATAACAACCTCTTGCACGACGAACACGATACAGGCGTCGACTGCGGTTGGCTCGTGCACACAAGGAAACACCGGCGCCCCCAACTACATCAACACGAGCTGCACGACGACTACGCTGTCGACTACCAACAATGCGCCTTCCTGCACCCCGGGGATCGGCGGCCCGCCCAGCTATATCACCACGACCTGCACGGTCGGGTCTGGCGGTACATCGAATACGCTTGCGGATGTGGCGATGTATTACTACCAGACCGATCTGCGCGATCCCTCGCTGTCCAATTGCACCGGCGCTCCCAGTACGACCTACCCGTCAGGGACCAATGTTTGTCCGAACAATGTATTCGTCACCCCCGAGGACAACAATACCCAGCAGCATTTGACGACCTACACCTTGGGAATAGGCGTGCGCGGCGCGATGGTTTACACGTCGCCAAACTACATGTCCGATACCAGCGGCGATTTTTATTCCGTCAAGACCGGTGCCACAGCCAATTCATCTCCGACGCCGCCGGTCTGCTCCTGGCAAGCCAACGGCACGGTCTGCAATTGGCCCATTCCTGCTTCGAACAGCTATACCAACGTCGATGACCTTTGGCATGCGGCGGTGAACGGGCACGGCATCTATTACAGTGCCTCCAACCCGAGCGCACTGTCCACCGGTTTGACCAATGCACTGTCGAGCATCACTGCCCGAAAAGGTGCGGCGGCGGCGGCGGCCACCAGCACGCTGAACCCGGTGGCCGGCAACAACTATGCCTACGTTGCCAGCTACACCACGGTGCAGTGGACCGGCAATCTGGAAGCCCGCTCCATCAACACGATTACCGGCGTAATCGCCCAGGCCGCAACCTGGTGTGCCGAGAACATCCCGGCGGATACCTGCCTGGCGCCGTCCGTGGTCGTGGCCAGTACCAGCGGAAACAGCACGGTCTACAACTGCGTCACGCCGCTCTCGACCGCGAGCAGCTGCCTGTCTCCCGGCGTGTTCGATTCGACTGCCAATACTTGCTCGTTGCAGATGGCCGTATCCTGTAACGGCACGCTGCCTCCCACAGTGGCACCCAGCAGCGATACGCGGACGATCTATACCGCCAACAGCACCGATACCGCTCTGATCAATTTCGATTCGATTTATGCCACCAATGACCCGGTCAATTTCTCCGCGGCGCATATCAATACGCTCACCCAGTGGGCCGGGTTGACCACGTCGCAACAAGCGGTGGCCGGGAACCCGGTGAACCTGATCAATTATTTGCGCGGCCAGACCGGTTATGACAACCGTGCCTCCAATCCGGTGGCCAACCAGCTGTATCGATCCCGCCTGGCGGTGATGGGGGATGCGCTGGAATCGCAGCCTTCCTATATCGCGGCACCGACCTTCAGTTATGCCGACACGGGTTACAGCGCTTTTGTCGCGGCGAATATCAACCGTCCGGGAGCGGTGTATATGGGAACCAACGACGGCATGCTGCACGCCTTTAACGGCAGTACCGGGGCAGAAAACTGGGCTTATGTGCCGAGCATTGTGATCCCCAACATGTACAAACTGGCGGATTTCAATTACGGCACCCAGCACGTCAATTACGTCAACGGCAGCCCGATCATCTCGGATTTCTATTGCACCGTAAATTGCGTCGGCGGCGTTACCCCCGCGTGGCGCACCATCCTGGTGGGCGGCTTGAACGGTGGCGGACGCGAGTTCTATGCCCTGGACATCACCAATCCGACTTCGCCTGCCTTGCTGTGGGAATTCACGCCGGCCCAGGATGCCAACCTTGGCTACACTTACGGGCTCCCTGTCGTTACCAAGATGTCGAATGGTACCTGGGTGGTGCTGGTCACATCAGGTTATGACAATGGCTCGCTGAGCGGCGACGGAGTCACCGCCAACTCGCCGGCCGGTAACGGATTGGGTTACCTCTACGTGCTTAACGCTCAGACCGGCGCGATCATCAACAAGATCTCCACCGGCGTCGGCTCCGCCGCCACGCCCAGCGGGCTGGCCAAAATCGCTGCCTGGAATACCGCGTCCTCCAGCAATCAGGCGAGTTATATCTATGGCGGTGATCTGCTCGGTAACCTGTGGCGCTTCGATATCAACGCGGGCGCGGTTTTCCTGATGGCGACGCTGGAGAATTCCTTGGGTAATGCTCAGCCCATCACCACCACACCGACGCTAGGCCAGATCGACGGCGAACGCATCGTTTTCGTGGGAACCGGCGAATATCTGCAAACCTCCGACCTGTCCAATACCAATGTGCAGAGCCTGTATGCGATCTCGGATACCTCGACCAGCACTTTGTACAACCCTCGCTCCATTACCAAAATAACGGGTTCGACCGCAACCGGACAAATGGTGCAGCAAACGATCACCGCCAGCGGTAGCGTCCGTACGGGGAGCAGCAACCCGGTGGACTTCAACGTGGATCGCGGCTGGTATGTCGATTTCCCCGATACAGGTGAACGCGAGAACGTCGACAGTGATTTGATACAGGGAACATTGCTGGTGCCCACGATCGTGCCTTCCAATACCGTCTGCGCGCCGGGCGGCTATGGCTGGCTGAACTTCTTCGACTACTCGTCGGGATCGCCGGTTGCGGCACCCTTGACACCGGGCGGTCCTCCGAACACCAACGTTTCAGTGCAATACAATGCCTCTATTGTCGGTATGAATATCCTTTACATAGGCGGCAATCCTATCGTGGAGGTCGTCACCTCGAACAATCCGACACCTGAAGTTAATACGCAGGTCGCCATCGCACCCCAAACGACCAACTTTTCCGGGACGAGGGTGCAATGGCGCGAGTTGATCCCGTGACATGCGCGGGCGCACTCGATCCTGTTGATTTCCTGACGGATGGCACACTTGACCCCCGGCCCGCAAGGCCGGGGGGTTTTATTTGCGGATACCCAATCGATGAACATGCAGCCACTCAAGTCCAAGGGCATACAAACTCAACACTCCTCTTGCCCCTTAAAGGGATATCCCGGATTGCGGACAATCTCTGCGCATAACGAGCGATTGGGATGGTGACATATGCCAGCCTGCAAGATGGCTGCTTATGCCTCGGGCGGACAAAACCATATTTGAATGTTGACTCGCCATTGCTAAAACGAACAGCCATTCCGCATAGTCGCCGATACGCATCAAGCCTGCGGCGACCGGCCAAATAAAAAGCGACCTGCGGGTCGCTTTTTATTTGTTGATGAAGAATGCTGGTTATTTGACGATGGCTTTCAATTCGCCTTTGGCGTAACGGCCGGCCATCGCTTCCAGCGAGATCGGCTTGATCTTGGCAGCCTGCCCGGCGCTACCGAAGGCTTCGTAGCGCGCCTTGCAGATGTCCTTCATCGCCTTGGTGGATACCGCCAGGAATTTGCGCGGATCGAAGTCCTTGGGGTTCTGCGCGAGGTAGCGGCGCACCGAGCCGCTGGAAGCCATGCGCAGATCGGTGTCGATATTGACCTTGCGCACACCGTGCTTGATGCCTTCGACGATCTCTGAAACCGGCACGCCGTAGGTCTGGCCCATGTCGCCGCCGAATTCGTTGATGATCTTGAGCCATTCCTGCGGCACCGAGGATGAACCGTGCATCACCAGATGGGTGTTGGGGATGCGCGCATGGATTTCCTTGATGCGGCCAATCGCCAGAGTCTCACCGGTGGGTGGCTTGGTAAACTTGTATGCGCCGTGCGAAGTGCCGATGGCGATGGCCAACGCATCCACCCCGGTCTGACGCACGAATTGCGCGGCTTCCTCAGGATCGGTCAGCAACTGGTCGTGGGTCAGCACGCCTTCTGCGCCGTGGCCGTCTTCCTTTTCACCCATGCCGGTTTCCAGCGAACCCAGGCAACCCAGCTCACCTTCGACCGAAACGCCCACTGCGTGGGACATGTCCACCACGCGACGGGTGACATCCACGTTGTAATCGAAAGAGGCGGGGGTCTTGGCATCTTCTTTCAGCGAACCGTCCATCATCACGCTGGAGAAGCCGGATTTGATCGCGTTGATACAGACCGCCGGCGATGCGCCATGGTCCTGGTGCATCACCACCGGGATATGCGGATAGGCTTCCACTGCCGCCGCGATCAAATGACGCAGGAATGCTTCACCGGCATATTTGCGCGCGCCGGCAGAGCCCTGCATGATCACCGGGCTGTTGCATTCGTCCGCCGCTTCCATGATCGCCTTGACCTGTTCGAGATTGTTCACGTTGAACGCGGGCAAGCCGTAGCCGTTTTCCGCAGCGTGGTCGAGTAGTTGACGCAAAGATACGAGAGCCATTTTTTCCTCCTGATTAAAAATTCAAAATCGGATGTTACATTCCAAAGATCGCGGGTCGCAGTCTGGTTTAGATGAGTATATTACTCTACCATCAATGCTTGTGGTGATCGCCTACCTTGACGATTTTCATCGTATTGGTGTGCCCGGATTGACCGATCGATTCACCTAAGGTCATCACCATCAATTCGCCCTTGGCTACCAGCTTCAATCGCACCAGCTCGTCCTCTGCATCGCGCAACGTCTGGGAATGGTCTTTTGAGTTGCTTTTAAATGCGATCGGGTGCACGCCGCTGAACAGTGTCACTTTGCTAAGGGTTTCGCTCAACGGCGTCATCGCAAAGATCGGCACTCCGGCATTCATGCGCGACATCCACAGCGGCGTCGAGCCGGATTGCGTCAACGCGACGATCGCTTTTACCTTGAAATGCGAAGCGGCAAACAACGCCGACATGGCGATCGATTGATCGACGCGGGAGAATTTTTGCGAGGCGGTGCGGCGGTCGACCATATGGTCTTCACCCTCGGCTTCGGCCTTGAGGCAGATGCGCGCCATCGCCTCGATGGTTTCCACCGGATAGTCGCCCACCGCGGTCTCCGCCGACAGCATCACCGCATCGGTGCCATCCAGCACGGCATTCGCCACGTCCGATACTTCCGCGCGAGTCGGGATCGGGTTGTTGATCATCGATTCCATCATTTGCGTGGCGGTGATCACCAGACGGTTCTTGTCGCGCGCCATTTTGATCATACGCTTTTGCAAACCCGGGACCGCCGCGTCTCCGACCTCCACGCTCAAATCGCCGCGCGCCACCATGATCGCATCTGACGCATCGATGATTTCACCCAATGCCGGAATCGCCTCGGCTCGTTCGATCTTGGCCATCAGCAGGCTCTTGCCGCCTGCCGCGTGCATCAATTCGCGCGCCAGGCGCATGTCATCGCCGCTGCGCGGAAAGGACACCGCCAGATAATCGGCCTTGATCAGCGCGGCGGTCTTGATGTCTTCCTTGTCCTTGTCCGTCAGCGCGGGTGCGGTCAGACCGCCGCCTTTGCGGTTGATACCTTTGTTATTGGATAGCACGCCGCCGCGCACCACTTTGCAAATGATTTGGGCGCCTTTCACATTGGTAACATGAAATTCCAGCATGCCGTCGTTAAGCAACAATACCGTGCCCACGCTGACATCGTTGGGCAATTCCTTGTAATCGAGGCCGACACGCTCCTGATTACCCAACCCTTCCAACGCGGCATCAAGGATGAAGGTATCGCCGTCGTTCAACTCGATCTTGTCATTTTCGAATTTGCGTATGCGTATCTTCGGCCCCTGCAGATCTGCCAAGATGCCCACTGTGCGTCCGCATGCCTTGGCCACGGCACGCACGGTCTCAGCTCGTTTCATGTGATCTTGCGCCGAGCCGTGCGAAAAATTCATCCGTACCAGATCGACTCCTGCACGTATCATTTTTTCCAGCACTTTTTGGTCGTTTGAAGCGGGCCCCAGGGTTGCAACTATCTTCGTTCTACGCAGCATGTATCTCTTGTTTCCTGATTATTATTTATTGTTGTTGACTGGCACGTTGTTCCAGGATTTCAACTGCAGGCAATTTCTTGCCTTCAAGGAACTCCAGGAATGCCCCGCCTGCGGTGGAGATGTAGGACACTTTGTCATAGATATCGTACTTCTGGATCGCGGCTATGGTGTCACCGCCACCCGCCAGAGTAAAGGCTTTAGTTTCGGCGATCGCCATTGCGATCTTCTTCGTGCCTGCGCCGAACTGGTCGAACTCGAACACACCGACCGGCCCGTTCCATACCACCGTGCCCGCCTTCATGATGATATCCGCCAGTTCCTGCGCGGATTTGGGACCGATGTCGAATATCATCTCATCGTCGGCCACGTCCTTCGCATCTTTCAATATCGCCGGGGTGTTTTCATTACCCGCCACAAAAGGTGCTTCTTTACCAACCACGACATCGGTTGCGATCGGAATGCTTGCACCGCGTGCCGACATCTTCGCCATCAGCGCTTGTGCGATTGGAACCAGGTCGTTTTCACACAGCGACTTGCCGACCGGATGACCGGTCGCCTTGAGGAAGGTATTGGCGATCCCGCCGCCGACCACCATCTGATCCACCTTTTCCGACAAGCTTTCCAGCACGGTCAGTTTTGTGGATACCTTGCTGCCGCCGACTATCGCCACCATCGGGCGCGCGGGGCTCAGCAGCGCCTTGGTCAAGGCTTCCAGTTCCTCGGTCAACAGGATGCCGGCAGCGGCGACCGGCGCGTATTTCGCCACGCCGTGCGTGGAGGCTTCGGCACGGTGCGCCGTGCCGAATGCATCCATCACAAACACATCGCACAGCGCCGCATATTTTCGCGCGGTTTCCTCGGTGCTTTTCTTTTCGCCTTTGTTGAAGCGGCAATTTTCCAGCAACACCAATTCGCCATCGGCGACATTGAAGCCGCCGTCCACCCAATCCCTGATCAATCGCACCGGCTTGCCCAGTTTGTTGGCGATGACATTGGCGACCGGCTTGAGCGAATTCTCTTCGGAGTAAACCCCTTCTTCGGGACGACCCAGATGGGAAGTCACCATCACTTTCGCGCCGGCTTTCAGCGCGAAATTTATTGTCGCCATCGAAGCGGTGATGCGCGCGTCGGAGGTCACCTTGCCATCCTTGACAGGGACATTGAGATCCGAGCGAATCAAGACGCGTTTGCCCTTGAGATTCAAATCGGTCATTTTGATAACAGACATGATTTTTCCTTTGAACAGAATGAAGGCAAAGGGGCTGGCACTTAGCCAGCCCAGTGGCTGATTACTTGGCGATATGAGCCACCATACGCATCAGGTTGCAGGTATAGCCATACTCGTTGTCGTACCAGGCCACAACCTTGACAAAGGTCGGATCCAGCGCGATGCCCGCTTCGGCATCGAAAACCGAGGGGCAGGTCTCGCCGCGAAAATCGGTGGAAACCACCTTGTCGTTGGTGTAACCCAGCACGCCTTTTAACGGACCGCTTTCAGATGCCGCTTTCATGGCCTTGCAGATTTCGTCATAGGTCGCAGGCTTGTTCAGTTCAACCGTCAGGTCAACCACCGATACGTCGGAAGTCGGCACGCGGAAAGCCATGCCGGTCAGCTTTTTGTTCAGCTCGGGTATCACTATACCAACCGCTTTGGCTGCTCCTGTAGAGGACGGAATGATGTTTTCCAGGATGCCGCGGCCACCGCGCCAATCCTTGTTCGAAGGGCCATCAACGGTCTTCTGGGTCGCAGTAGCTGCATGCACCGTGGTCATCAGGCCGCGCTTGATGCCGAAGGTGTCGTTCAATACCTTGGCGACCGGGGCCAGCGCATTGGTGGTGCAGGACGCGGCGGAGACGATCTTCTCGCCGGCATATTTGCCGTGGTTCACGCCATACACGAACATCGGGGTGTCGTCCTTGCTCGGCGCGGACTGGATGACTTTCTTGGCACCTGCATCGATGTGCGCCTGACAGGTTTCCTTGGTCAGGAAAAAGCCGGTACATTCAACCACGATGTCAACCTTGGCTTCGTTCCATTTCAGTTCAGCAGGGTTCTTGATGGCAGTCAGGCGGATCTTCTTGCCATTGACGATGAGTGTGTTGCCGTCGACTGAAACATCACCCTTGAAACGGCCATGCACTGAGTCGTGCTTGAGCATATAGGCCAGGTAGTCTGGTTCCAGCAAATCATTGATGGCAACGACTTCAATTTCCGGAAAATCCTTGATCGCGGCGCGGAACACCATACGTCCAATGCGACCGAATCCATTGATACCGACACGAATTGTCATTTTTTTCTCCCTTACCGTTATGTAAAAATTTACAGCACGCTTCCCTCGGCCTTCACCACGTTGTGGCTTTGGCCGGGACCATGTCCCTTAACATTCGCTGCGCTCACGTTAGTTAGCCTCCGCCGCAACCACGTTGTAGTTCCGGCATAACGTTGGCCTTCGGCAAACATTAGCCTGCACTGAAATATCGACAACGTTTGTTTATAAAACACCCTTAACTGTTTTGACGACATTTTCCGCGGTAAATCCGAAGTGCTTGAACAACTCGGGTGCCGGAGCGGATTCACCGAAACAATCCATGCCTACGATCGCGCCGTCCAGACCGACATACTTGTACCAGCCTCCGGTCACGCCCGCCTCGACTGCAACGCGCTTCACGCCCTTAGGCAACACGCTGTCCTTGTAGGCCTGGTCCTGCTTGTCGAACACATTGGTCGACGGCATGGATACCACGCGCACATTGATGCCGCCGGCTGCCAACAATTTTTGCGCTTCCATCGCCAGGTTCACTTCGGAACCGGTTGCGATGATCACCGCTTGCGGCTTGCCGCCAGCCGCTTCGGACAACACGTAAGCGCCCTTGCGGATGTTGGCGATCTGCGCCGCATCGCGCTTCTGGAACGCCAGGTTCTGGCGGCTGAAAATCAAACTGCTCGGGCCATCCTTGCGCTCAACAGCCGCCACCCACGACACGGCGGATTCGACCGTGTCGCACGGACGCCATACTTCCATATTCGGGATATAGCGCAGAGTAGCGGTTTGTTCGACTGCCTGATGTGTCGGGCCGTCTTCACCCAGACCGATGGAGTCATGGGTGTACACGAACAACACGCGCAATTTCATCAGTGCCGCCATGCGCAGCGCATTACGCGCATATTCGGAGAACATCAGAAAGGTGCCGCCGAATGGCAACAGGCCGCCATGCAAGGCCATGCCGTTCATGATGGCGGACATGCCGAACTCGCGCACGCCGTAGCTAATGTAGTTGCCGGTGTTTTTTCCGCGGATGTGTTTGCAGCCGGTCCAATTGGTCAGGTTGGAACCGGTCAGGTCGGCCGAACCACCAAGGAATTCGGGCAATGCCGGGACCAATGCGTTAATGGCGTTTTGCGAAGCCTTGCGTGTAGCAACGGTTTCGGCTTTTTCGTTGATTTTGGCGATCGCATCGGCAGCATGCGCCTTCCAGTTGGCGGGCAGATCTCCCTTGATGCGGCGCTCGAATTCGGCAGCTTCCTTTGGGAAAGCGGTTCGATACTCGGCAAATTTGTTGTTCCACAATTTTTCCAGGCCCGCGCCCTTGGTGCGCGCATCCCATGCTTCATATACATGTGTGGGGATTTCGAACGGAGGGTATTTCCAGCCGATGTATTCGCGTGTCGCGGCCACTTCCGCATCGCCCAGCGCGGCGCCATGTACGTCATGGGTGTCTGCCTTATTGGGCGAACCCATGCCGATGATGGTCCTGCAACAAATCAGGGTGGGCTTGTCGGTCACCGCCTTGCCGGCATTGATTGCGGCCTGCACGGCTTCGGTATCGTGTCCGTTCACGTTCGCAACCACATGCCAGCCGTAGGCTTCGAAGCGTTTGGCGGTGTCGTCGGTGAACCAGCCGTCCACATGGCCGTCGATCGAGATGTTGTTGTCATCCCAAAATGCAATCAATTTGCCCAATCCCAGGTTCCTGCCAACGCGCAGGATTCGTGGGAGATGCCTTCCATCATGCAACCGTCGCCCATGAACACGTAGGTGTGGTGATTGACAATCTCGTGACCGGGCTTGTTGAATTCCGCAGCCAATAATTTTTCCGCCATCGCCATGCCTACCGCATTGGTAATGCCTTGACCTAACGGTCCGCCGGTGGTTTCTACGCCTGGTGTATATCCATATTCCGGGTGTCCCGGCGTCTTGGAATGCAATTGACGAAACCGTTTCAACTCTTCCATCGGCAAATCGTAGCCGGACAAATGCAGCAACGCATATATAAGCATCGAGCCGTGGCCGTTGGATAACACAAAACGGTCGCGGTCGGACCAATTCGGATTGGCCGGATTGTGGCGCAGATGGCGATTCCAAAGCACGTCGGCGATCTCTGCCATGCCCATCGGCGCGCCAGGGTGTCCGGAATTGGCTTTCTGCACTGCATCCATTGCCAAGGCGCGGATTGCGCCAGTGATGTCGTTGAATTTGGGTGGGGTGAAGCTACGCGTTGCAGTCATTTCCTATTACCTCTTAAATCATCCCTGAGGGATTGGTTATATGAAGGGCATCCCTAAAAAGCGGATTGATAGGAATGCCCTTTATTGGTTTGGGCTGACAATTATGCCGTACCCCCCCGATTAGGGCAACCGCCGCACTCTCAAGATTTATTGTTGGGATTCGCCCGAACCGCCTTTTTTGACGAATTTAATACCCAGCTGCTTGAGTTTGCGATAAAGATGAGTGCGCTCCAGTCCGACTTTGTCAGCTACCCTCGAGACATTCCCGACTTCTTTGCGCAAATGGTAATCGAAGTAGATCGAGTCGAAATGATCGCGCGCTTCGCGCAACGGCAAATCCAGCGGCAAATAAATCTGCAGCATTTGTTCATCGACACCTTGACCGTCAATATTCAAGACGGCTTTTTGGCTTTGCCCCTCGGCTGCTTGGGGTTTCGGTTCATCCTCCTTGATCGCTTTGGCAATGGTGCTGAGCAGCTTTTGCAATGCAATGGGTTTTTCCAGAAAATCTACGGCACCGATACGGGTCGCCTCGACAGCCGTTTCTATCGTTCCGTGACCCGACATCATCACCACCGGCATGGTTAGCAAGTCCTGCTCGACCCACTCCCTGAGCAAAGTTATACCGTCGGTGTCCGGCATCCAGATATCGAGCAATACCAGATCCGGTTCGTTTTCATTCCGATAAGCCCGAGCCTGTTCGGCGTTTTCGGCCATGTGTACCTGATATCCTTCATCAAACAGGATTTCCGACAACAATTCACGAATGCCGATTTCATCATCCACCACCAAAATCTGTTTGCTTTCCATTATGCCTCCTCGATCAGCGGTAACACGATATTGACGCGCGCGCCACCGCTCACGATATTTTCAATGGTGATACGCCCACCATGTTCTTCCACGATTTTTTTTACTATAGCCAGGCCAAGCCCGGTGCCTTTGGCCTTGGTCGTCATGTAAGGTTCGAAAGCCCGCGAAAGCACACTCTCCGGAAAGCCCGCCCCATTATCCTCCACACACAAATGAATTTCCCCTTTTTTCGATTCTGTGTGCAGTCTGATTTGAGGCTGCTCGACACCCTGCAGGGCGTCTTCAGCATTCTGCAGCAAATTGTGGATGATTTGCCGCAGACGGGTCGCATCTCCATTGACTTCATTCCGCGATGCGTCCAGCTTCTGCACGATAAGAATGGCGCTGGTCTCATACAAGCCCAGCACCTCCTTGATCAGTTTATGCAACTCCAGCCGCGATAATTTCAATGCCGGGCCGCGCGCATAATTGGCAAAATCGCTCACCATGTTTTTCATCGCATAGACCTGGCTGACTATGGTTTGCGTGGCGCGCCGCAACAGTTTCGCGTCGCTTTCATCAAGCTTGTCGCTGAGTTTGTGCTGCAAGCGTTCCGCCGATAGCTGTATCGGGGTGAGAGGATTTTTTATTTCGTGCGCCAGACGGCGCGCCACTTCACCCCATGCCGCCTGCCGCTCAGCCTGCAACAGTTGGCTGATATCGTCGAATACCACCACATAGCCCGCCTCTCCACCTTGTGGCAGCCGCGTGCCGCGCAGCAGCAGGATCTGTGTGCCGTTCCTGCTCAGACGCTCTATCTGCCGCTGCCATTCCCCGCTTCCCGTTTCACCTATCGCTTCCATGACGGTATGGCAGAACGATCTCAGCAGGTTGTATTTTTCGGCGATCTGGCTCAATGACATGCGTTCCATTTCCTGCAATGGCGCTGCAAGGATTTGCGCTGCGCTGGTATTTACCGAACGCAAGCGAAATTCATCGTCCAGTGCCAGCACCCCGGAAGACAAATGTGTCAACACGCTTTCCAGATATACCTTTGCACTTTCCACTTCGCGCTGTTGTTGTTCGCTGGCCTGTTTCGCCTCGAACAAGTGTCGTGTCATCTGATTGAACAAGCCCGTCAATGCACCCAGCTCGTCACTGCTGCGAATCGGGTACTGCCCGGTAAAATCGCCTTGTGCCACCGCACGCGTTCCCTCTGCCAATGCCTCCAGCGACGAGCCCAATCTTTCACTGAGGAAGAATGCTGTCGACACCGCCGTCAACAACACCACCAGCAACGACAACGTTAAGGTGATTGCATACAGCCTCTTCAATCCGAGACGGGACAGCGTCAACTCCTGATAATCACTGTACACCGTCTGCACGGTCTCGGCATCCGCCTCGATCTGCTTCGGCACGGGCTGGATGAATTGCAGCACATATCGTGCGCCTGTCCGCTTGTTTGAATTCACCGTAACCAGCGTGCGCAGCGTCAGCCCCCTGCCCGGCAGCGTATCAATCACCGCATATTCGCCCTTGTCCAGCGTTAGCCGTATCAAATCCTGATCGGGCAAGTCAGGCATCCGCTCTTTGCCACGCGAGGAAGCCGCGACCAAACTACCTTTGGTGGTGAAAAGCGCAGCCTCCTGAGCTACTGCTTCATCCACCAACTGATTCAATGCGGACTGATATTGCTCCGGATTTTTTTCGGCCAGCAACAAGGCAGTAAATTGAGCCTTCTTGGTGAGTTCATTCACACTATTATCAAGGCCGCTTCTGCCGAGATTGAGTCCGCCCTCCAAGGCTTTCTCAACGCGCACGTCAAACCACGACTCGATGCTCTTGTCCAGGAACTGAACTGACACCGCATAAATCAAAATGCCCGGCAGCACCGCGATCAGCGTAAAAAAAACCACCAGGCGCAAAGTGAGTTTTGCTCCGAACACCCTGCTCTTGAGCTTGATGCGTAACCGCCACAGCTGGTAGCCAACCACCCCCATCAAACTCAGCGCAAGCAAGCCGGTCAACCCGAGCAAGCTATAATAGTTGATGGAAAAAACCTCGGTGTTGGCGCTGCTGCTGGATAGCAGATACAGCAGCACACCGCCAACAGCGACACTGATCAAAATCAGATAGTTCACCGCAAAGTCACTCCGCTGTACCTTCACTGTGTGCGGTAATTTCCGCCGGATTGATCACCCAGCGATACCAGGCGGAATCAAGCGTCCACTCGTTGCCGGTCAAAGCGTTCACCTGCAGCGGCTTGGGCAACTGCGTGATGTCCAACCGCAATCGCGCCGCAGCCATGTAATTGCCGTCCTTGTTCATCAACTCTGCGGGAATGGTTGCGGAACTTTGTCTGGCCAGTATGTTTAACGCTTCTTCCAGGCTGTCAAAATTCTGGAACAGCGCTCCGCGCGAAATACGGTATCGCCGCGTCAACATATTGTATGAAAGTTTGGAGGTCTGCTCGCTTTTAAAAATTTCTGTATCCAGCCAAGACCAGTGCGTCAGTGCAGGCTCGTCTACAAAGTAGCTCTGGATGCGGCGTGACAGTGCCTGTTGTGCGTTATCCAGCCAATTCCACCGTGAGCGTGTAAGTGAAAATTCACCTACAAAATAAAGCGGGATGCCGCGCGACAATGCCTGTTGCGCCACAAAATTCAGACTGACTTCATAACCGGCGGACAATTGGTAGCCTCTCTCGACCAGACGCACTTCGACCCTTTTTACGGAAATTTCTTCCGCATGGACGGCCGCAACAAACAGGCAGACCGACAGCGCGCTGCACAACAATACGCTAAGCAGTTTTTTGCAGCAGTGCATAATAGAATCCGTCATGCTGGTCATTGGGCAACAACTGACCCCCGCTATCGTTGGGTAAGGAAATCGCTAACCGCCGCGCATCCGGCTGTTGCGCCAGAAACGTCGTGATGACTTGCCCGTTTTCCTGGTGAAAAACCGAACAGGTGGCATAAAGCAATTTACCATCTTGCGCCAGTAGCCGCCACAACGCATGCAAAATGTCGAGTTGCCGCTCGGCGAAACCGGCAATATCCGTACTGCGGCGCAGCCACTTGATGTCGGGATGGCGGCGCACCACTCCGGAAGCCGAACAGGGCACGTCAGCCAGGATGCGATCAAACAAAACGCCATCCCACCAATCACGAGGCTGCGCCGCATCCCCGGCAAGCAGTTGTGCGGTCAAACCGAGGCGCTGCAGATTTTCAGCGACGCGCTGCAGGCGTTTTGCGTCCTTGTCCAGCGCCACCATTTTGACTGCCGCCCGCTCGAGGATGTGCGCAGTCTTGCCACCCGGTGCCGCACAGGCATCCAGCACGCGCATCCCGTCGCTAACGTCCAGCAAACGAGCGGCGTATTGTGCACCTGCATCCTGCACCGAAACCAATCCGTCAAAAAACCCCGGCAGCTTGTCCACCTGCACCGGCTTGTCCAGTTGCAGCGCCTCCGGTTCGATCAGCCGGGCTGGTATATCCTGCTGCACAAGCTTCACCAGATAGTCTGCCGTCGTATTCCGACGCTGATTGACGCGCAGCGTCATCGGCGGCCGTTGATTACCCGCTTCGAGTATCCCCGCGCTGTGTTCACCGTACTGTGCATTCAGTTCCTCTATCCACCATTGCGGGTAACTGTATTTCCCCTCAGCTTTTTGAGCGGCTTGTTCCAATAATATGTCGCGGTTGCGCAAAAAATTGCGCAGGATTGCGTTTACCAGACCACTCACACGCGGGTTTATAAGCTGTGCTGCGCGTACTGCGTGATCAACCACCGCGTGCGGCGCTGATTTTCCCTGCTGCAACTGGTACAGCGCGACCAACAATAGAAATCGCACGCGCTCATCGGACAAAGGTTTGTGCAACAACGCGCTTAGCACCGCCTGTAACGTCCCGTAAAAGCGCAGCGCGCCATAGCTCAGATCCTGTAATGCTGCACGCTGAGCAGGCATCCATGCTGTTTTGTTCCGCAGCGTTTCGTCCAGCGCCTGATTGAGATTGCGACCGTTCGCCAGTACTTGCTGAACGACTATACTGGCCGCAAGCTGTATGTGTTGCGTTTCAGCTTGCATCGAAAACATCGCCGACTTTTATCGGCATCGCCTGCAAAAACTGCGCGGCGGGTTGTGCTTTGCCCCCCGGGCGCTGCAACTCCTCCAAAAGCAACGCATCCGTTCCGCAGGCCACCGTGATGCCGTGCTTATTCACGGCTATCACTTTTCCCGGGTCGCCGCGCTTGTCCGGACACAATTCAGCGCGCCAAACTTTTATTGCCGCGCCTTTCAAGCTTGCATGACTCACCGGAAAGGGATTGTATGCGCGCACCGCACGTTCGATCTGCCGCGCATCCTGACGCCAATCTATCTGTGCTTCTTTCTTGGTCAGCTTGGCGGCATAGCAAGCCTCATCATCGGCCTGTTTGATCGGGTTCATACGGCCTTCTTGCAACATCCGTAAAGCTTCCAGGATGCAGCTGGCACCCATCACAGCCAGCTTGTCGTGCAGGGTCTGTGCTGTTTCGCTTGCTTCGATCGGGCAGGCGTTACGCAGCAACATATCCCCGGTATCCAATCCTTCGTCCATCTGCAAGATGGTGATGCCGGTCTCGTTGTCACCAGCCAAAATCGCACGTTGTACCGGTGCGGCTCCGCGCCAGCGCGGCAGCAAAGATGCATGGATGTTCAAACAGCCATAGCGCGGCAGTTGCAGCACCGCTTTCGGCAATATCAAACCATATGCCGCCACCACCATCACATCGGCATCCATTGCGGCAATCAATTTCTGAATCTCTTCGGTTTTCAAGGTAAGGGGTTGTAAAACCGGAAGGCAGTGTTGTATCGCGAGTTGTTTCACCGGGCTGGCGGTCAGATGCATACCGCGCCCGGCTGGACGATCAGGCTGTGTCAACACCGCAACTACTTGATGTTCTTTGAGCAACGCGGCCAGCGCGCTGGCCGCGAAATGCGGCGTACCGGCAAAAATGATTTTCATAAGGATTTATTTGAAGTTACGCATTGTCCACGAAAAACACGAAGGCACGAAACCAAAAGAGGGAGGAGGAAAGAAATTTGATACAGTGTATTATCTGACACAAGATGTTGTGTTTAATGTGTATCCGGAGTGTCTGGGAAAGTAATGTGTATGCTGTCTTTTCGTGATTTTCGTGGACATCACCTTCTTCCATTATGTACGTAACATCAGTTACATGGTCTCGCGTAAACGTTTTTTCAGCTTCGCACGAATCCGGGTCTGCTTGAGTTGCGACAGATATTCGACAAACACCTTGCCGATCAAGTGATCCATCTCATGCTGGATGCATACCGCCAACAAACCTCCGGCATCCAGCGTAAAGGTTGCGCCATTTTCATCCTGGGCGCGCACAGTAATTTTTTCCGCGCGGCTCACCTTTTCATAAATACCCGGCACCGACAGGCAACCTTCCTCGCAATCGCTTACGCCGCTGCTCGCGATGATTTCAGGATTGATGAATACTTTCAATTGATCGTGTGTCTCTGAAACATCCACCACGATGATACGCTCATGCACATCCACCTGTGTTGCCGCCAAACCCACCCCAGGCGCGGCATACATGGTCTCAGCCATATTTCGTACCAGCCGGCGGGTGGTATCATCGACCCTTGCAACTTTCTTCGCGACTTTGTGCAGACGCTCGTCGGGATATTGCAAAATTTTCAGTATCGCCATGCATGTATGACCCATAAATGCTTGCTAATTTAGTGGACTGGATGCAGAATTTAACGCAGCGCAGCAACTTTGCGTGCCCCTACATTGACTCTGCCGGAGCTTCCATGCGCAAGATTATATCGCTGATTTGCTTTTTATTGCCCGTCTTAACCTTTGCTGCCGAGCCCGAGAACCCATCGGATATCCTTATGGATGTTCGCAGCGATGCGCCCGATCGACACATCGTCGTCAAGGGCGACACCCTTTGGGATATCTCCGGAAAATTCTTTAAAGACCCGTGGAAATGGCCCCATATCTGGGGCCTGAACAAAGACAGCATCAAGGACCCTCACTGGATCTATCCAGGTGATGTGGTCTTTCTTGATCGCAACACCGGCACCTTGCGCATCGGTGAAAATGGCACAACAACAGCTGGCGGTATCGGCGGCCAAGCCGTGGCGAGTGGCGTGAGCGAGACCGGCAATATTGTCAGGCTTTCCCCCAAAGTACGCGAAATTCCAAGCGCCCATGATGCTATCCCGAGCATACCCGCCAGCGTTATCGGGCCGTTTTTGACTCAGCCGCTGGTCATAGATGCGGGCAAGTTAAAAGGTGCTCCGGAGTTGATCGGTGCCCGGGAAGGGCGCGTGGTTCTGAGCAATGATGACACCGTTTTTGCCAAGGGGCTGCCTTCAGATAAAGGAGATCAGTGGCAGATTTACCGCCCGGGTAAAACTTTTGTCGATCCGGATACCAAAGAAGTACTGGGCATCGAAGCAATTTATCTGGGGAACGCCGATGTAACACACTTCGCTGACGTCAGCACAATCAAGATCACACGTGCCGTAGAGGATATTTATCCGGGTGACCGCTTGGCCCAGCTTTCCATTGAGGTGGTAAACACCTATCTGCCCCGTGCGCCGGAAACCAATATTTCCGCAAAAGTGATTTCGGTCTATGGCGGGGTAACCGAAGGCGGGCAGAACTCAGTCATTACTTTGAACAAGGGTGCACGGAACGGACTTGAAAACGGCAATGTGCTGGCGTTGTATCGCCAGGGCGAGGTAGTTAAAAGTGCAGGGAAAAAATACACCCTTCCGGATGAGCGCTATGGTTTGGTATTCGTGTTCCGTGTTTTCGACAAAGTCTCGTATGCGCTGGTGATGCAGACAAAGCTGCCGGTGGAATTGCTTGATCGCGCAAACACCCCATAGACTAATGATCGTTGAAGCATCGCTCAAGCCTTGGCTGGCACTGAGCCTGACTCGCGGCTTGGGCGATGAAAGCGCGCGTCGCCTGTTAATGCAATTCGGCTCACCGGATGCGGTCTTCACCGCCTCCATCGGCTCGCTCAAGGCTATCGTCAAAGCAGATGTCGCGGCTGAAATCAGCAAAGGCGTTCTTGATGATGCCGTTGCACCAGCCTTGGACTGGCTGGAGGACAGCAACAACCACATCGTCACCCTCGCCGATAGCGATTATCCCCAAGCCCTGCTGAATATTCCCGACCCTCCGTTATTGCTGTATGTGAAAGGACGGCTGGATCTGCTCAATCACGCCGCGCTGGCCGTGGTCGGCAGTCGCAACGCAACGCCGCAAGGCATCAACAACGCCGAGGCATTTGCCAAATCGTTGAGCGATGCCGGACTGTCCATCATCAGTGGCATGGCGCACGGCATCGATGCCGCCTCACATCGCGGCGCATTGCGCGGGCAGGGCAGCAGCATCGCAGTGGTCGGCACCGGGCTGGATAAAATCTATCCCGCTGCCAATCGTGACCTCGCGCACGCGCTCGCACAACAAGGCACTCTGATCTCGGAATTGCCGCTCGGCACACCCCCGCTGGCCGCCAATTTTCCCCGCCGCAATCGCCTCATCAGCGGCATGAGTCTCGGTTGTCTGGTGGTGGAAGCCTCGTTGCAAAGCGGTTCGCTGATCACCGCGCGGTTGGCTCTGGAACAGGGCAGGGATGTGTTCGCCATCCCAGGCTCGATACATGCGCCGCAAAGCAAAGGCTGCCACGCGTTGCTCAAGCAAGGCGCGAAACTGGTCGAGACCGCGCAGGATATTCTGGAAGAACTGGGCGGCCTGCTGGTTTCACCCGCTCAAGCGGCAAATTCAGAAGGCACAGATTCAAAAGGCCAAGACACCGCGCTGCTTGAACATCTCGGCTTCGACCCTGTGGACGTGGACACGCTGAGTACGCGCTGCGGCTTGACGATAGCCGAGCTATCCGCCATGCTGTTATCACTTGAGCTGGAAGGTAGCATTTGTGTGCTACCCGGCGGCTTATATCAACGAATTCATTAACTCACTGCGCAAACCATGTTTGAAATCCTGATGTACTTGTTTGAAAGTTATTTTGACGCAGGCAGTTATCCCGAACCAGACAAGCTATCGCGCAAACTCTCCGCCGCCGGTTTTGAGGGCGACGAAATCAGCGAAGCCTTGACTTGGTTGTCCGCGTTGCAAGAGCAAAATCCCGACAACTATCCCGCCAGCCTTGAGCACACCGGACAGCGTCATTTTGCCGAACTGGAATTGCGGCTCATCAGCGACGAGGCGCGCCAGTTCCTGCTGTTTGCCGAACAGCAGCATTTGATTTCGACCATCGAGCGCGAGATGATCATCGATCGTTCCATCGCGCTGAAACATGAAAACCTTGCGCTGGATAAACTCAAGCTGATCATGTTGATGGTATTGTGGAACCGCCATCAGGATCTTGATCCGCTGTTGATCGAAGAACTGCTCGCGCCGCTACATTCCACACAACTGCATTGAGCCCTATATCACACGCATGGCAACCAATCTACTGATCGTCGAATCTCCAGCCAAAGCCAAAACGCTGCAAAAATATCTGGGCAAGGATTTTGAAATACTTGCCTCGTACGGGCACGTACGTGATCTGGTTCCCAAGACCGGTGCGGTCGATCCCGACAATGATTTTGCGATGAAATACGAAACCATCGCGCGCAACAGCAAACATATGGACGCGATCGCCAAGGCTGCTGCTGCCGCGGATCACATCTATCTGGCACCCGACCCGGACCGCGAAGGGGAAGCGATCGCCTGGCACATCTCTGAGTTGCTCAAGTCCAAGCGCGGCATCAAGGGCAAGAACATGCAGCGCGTGGTGTTCTATGAGATTACCCAATCGGCAGTACGCGAAGCGGTCGCTCACCCGCGCGATATCTCCCAGCCGCTGGTGAACGCGCAGCAGGCACGGCGCGCGCTGGACTATCTGGTCGGCTTCAACCTGTCGCCGCTGCTGTGGCGCAAGATACGTCCCGGTTTGTCGGCAGGCCGCGTGCAAAGTCCCGCACTGCGCATGATCGTCGAGCGCGAGCAGGAGATCGAGGCATTCAAGAGCCGGGAATACTGGACCGTGCATCTGGATAGCCACAAGGATCACCAGCCGTTCACCGCCAAGCTGTTCCAGTACCAGGGCAAAAAACTGGAGCAACTCAGCATCGCCAGCCAAGCCGAATACGACGCGATCCACGCAAAACTACAGGATGCAAAGCTGCCGCCCAAGGTGGTGCGCGTCGAGAAGAAAGCCAAACAGCGTTATGCCGCCGCGCCGTTCACCACTTCCACCTTGCAGCAGGAGGCAGTGCGCAAACTCGGCATGACCGCCGACCGCACGATGCGCACCGCGCAATCGCTGTATGAAGGCGTGGACATAGGTGGCCAGACAGTCGGCCTTATTTCTTACATGCGTACCGATTCGGTGTCGCTGGCGAAGGAAGCAGTGCAGGAGATCCGCGACTACATCAAGGATAATTTTTCGCCGGAATATCTTCCGTCCGCCCAGCCAACCTTCAAGAGCAAGACCAAGAATGCGCAAGAGTCGCACGAAGCGATACGCCCGACCTCTATCCTGCGCACACCTGACAGCCTGCGCAATCATCTGACCGCTGATCAGGCGCGGCTCTACGAGATGATCTGGAAGCGCACCCTCGCGTGCCAGATGGCACCGGCGCGTTTCGACACGGTGAGCGTGGATATCCGCCTCGGCGGCGACACCACGCTGTTCCGCGCCAACGGCCAAGTGCTAGTGTTTCCCGGTTTCATCGGTGTTTACATGGAAGACGTCGACGATGCTACCGAAGAGGAGGGTGGCAAATTGCCGCCGCTGGCCGAGGGAGATGTATTGCCAATCGACAAGCTGTATGGCGAACAACATTTCACCCAACCGCCGCCGCGCTATTCCGAAGCCAGTCTGGTCAAGTCGCTGGAAGAACATGGCATCGGCCGACCGTCCACTTACGCCACCATCATCTCCACGCTGCAAGCCAGAGAATACGCCATTCTGGACAAGAAGCGCTTCATGCCGACCGATGTCGGCCGTGTCGTCACGCGCTTCCTCACCGATCATTTTACCCGTTATGTGGACTATGATTTCACCGCACACCTTGAAGACGAGCTGGATGAAGTGTCTGAAGGCAAGCGCGACTGGATAGGCGTAATGGACGAATTCTGGAAAGGCTTTTCCAAACTGATCAAGGAAAAAGCCGACATCGACCGCCCGGTTGAATTGATAAACGAGGTTTGCCCGGAATGCGGCAAGCCGCTAGCCAAAAAGCTCAGCCGCTACGGCAGCTTCATCAGTTGCACCAACTATCCCGAGTGCAAATACAAACGCAGCATCAGCGGCGATTCGCACGACGATGCCTCGGCAAGAGTGGAACTCGGCGTTCATCCGGACACCCAGCAAGCCGTGCTGTTGCTGCGCGGCCCGTATGGTCACTATGTGCAATTGGGTGAAGTCGTCAAGGAAGACAAGGTCAAACCCAAGCGCGTTTCCTGGCCAAAGGAAATGCCGCTCGAACAGGCCGATCTGGCCAGCGCGCTGAAGCTGCTGGCGCTGCCGCGCGAACTCGGCGCACATCCCGAGACCGGCAAGAAGGTCATCGTTAACATCGGCCGCTTCGGCCCTTACATCGGACATAACGGCAAATTCAAATCCATCCCGCGTAGCGACAGCATTTTCAACATCAGCCTGGATCGCGCGGTGGAATTGCTGGCCCAGACCCGCGATGGCACCACCGTATTGCGCGTGCTGGGCGATCACCCGGACGACAAGGCCAGCGTGGAAATTTGCAGCGGCCGCTACGGCCCGTACGCCCGCCACGGCAAGATCAACGCCACGCTGCCCAAGGGCGTGTCGCCGGATGACATCACGCTGGAAGAAGCGCTGGAATTGATCGCAGCTAAAGCGGCGAAAGGCACCAGCAGTACCGGTAAGGCTGGAAAGGACAAAATGCCGGCGACCAAAATCACCAAGGAAAATCCCACAAAATCAAAGACAGCACCCAAGACGACCAAGCCCGGGGTTACAACTACTAAAGCCCCTACCACCAAGGCGAAACCTGCGGCAAAGATAGCGAAGCCTGCAACCAGGAAAACTGCGGCTGATCAGTTAAAAAAACCGGCCGTCAAAAAGGTTGTTGCAAAGAAATCCTCCAAGGGCAAAAGCAAGCCGTAATCTACCCTGCAGCAAACACGCGTTACATACTTGCCTTGATCTGCCAAGCAGCGTGGCAAGCAACACATTTCGTCAAAGTGTTCGATGTCATTCTCAACAATTCCGCCGTCGGCTGTCCGTCTTCCGCAGCTTTGGCGATCTCATCCATCTCGTGGTGTACGCTCATGCCCAACGCTTTGAATTCCAGCGGCAATTTGGCCATCAATGCCGGACTGACATCCGCGGTGCCGGCCATCCCTCCTGCGCGCGCGGCCTCGATGATGCGCGGCATATCGCCCTGATTGGTTCCCTCCAAAATGCCTTGCGTAGCAGCCAGCAGACCGCGCATTTCGGTCAACACCAACTCGCGCTCTCTGGGTTGCAACACGATCGAGGTTCTGCCATCTGTTCCCGCAACCGTGCTGCCGCGTATGAAGAACCATAAAATCACCGCAATGGTGACCAGCCAGAGTAACAAGGCAATCTGTGCCAGTTTGTTCGATTTCATGTCAATTTCTCTCGTCGGTAATCAATCAATGAGATGTGAAACACATAGACTCGCGCTATGTATTTCAGTGCGCCTCATCCCAATTCATTCCCTCGCCCAAGCCCACTTCCAGCGGCACTTTCAGTTCGGCAACATGGCACATTAGATCGCGTAACTTTTCCTTTGCATGATGCAGCTCTGCCTGCGGCACTTCGAGCACCAGTTCGTCGTGCACTTGCATGATCAATCGGCTGTGCAATTTTTCGCTTTCCAGCCAGTGCTGCACTTTGATCATCGCGAGCTTGATCAGGTCTGCAGCGGTGCCCTGCATCGGCGCGTTGATCGCGGCACGTTCCGCACCCTGGCGGCGCTGACCGTTGCTGCTGTTGATCTCCGGCAGCCAAAGGCGGCGGCCGAACACGGTCTCGACATAACCTTGCTGTTTTGCCTGTTCGCGAGTGCGCTGCATGTAGTCCGCCACACCGGGATAGCGTTCAAAGTAGCGGTCGATATAAGCTTGCGCCGCACCGCGCTCGATACCGAGTTGTTTGGCCAGGCCGAACGCGGACATGCCATAGATCAAGCCGAAATTGATGACCTTGGCATAGCGGCGCTGTTCTCCGGATACTTCGGCAGGCGCGACCATGAAGATCTCGGCAGCGGTGTGACGATGGATGTCCTCGTTGTTGGCGAAGGCCGCGAGCAAACCCGCATCGCCGGACAAGTGCGCCATGATGCGCAATTCGATCTGCGAATAATCGGCGGACACGATGCGGCTGCCGGGCGGCGCGATGAACGCTTCGCGGATGCGCCTGCCCTCCGCGCTGCGTATCGGAATGTTCTGCAGGTTGGGATCGCTGGAAGCCAATCGTCCGGTCACCGCCACCGCCTGCGAATAGCTGGTGTGCACGCGTCCGGTTTTTTTATCCACCATCATCGGCAGTTTGTCGGTGTAAGTGGATTTGAGTTTCGCCATGCCGCGATATTCCAGCAGAATCTTCGGCAGCGGATAATCGAGCGCCAGTTCCTGCAAAACTTCTTCGTCGGTGGAGGGTGTGCCGCTCGGGGTTTTTTTCACGACCGGCAGGCCGAGTTTGTCGAACAGGATTTCCTGGATCTGCTTGGGTGAATTCAGGTTGAACGGCTGTCCGGCGGCCTCGTGGGCCCTGGTTTCCAGTGCGATGAGTTTTTCTCCCAGCTCGCGGCTCTGGATCTTCAACAGCGCGCTGTCGAGCAACACGCCATTGCGCTCCATCGTGTAAAGCACGTGCATGCTGGGCATCTCGATGTCGCGATATACATGCTGCAGGCCGCTCTGCGCCTCGATTTGCGGAGACATGTGCAGATGCAATTGCAGCGTGATGTCGGCATCTTCGGCGGCATAGTGCGTGGCGGTATCGATATCCACCTGGTCGAAGCAGATCTGTTTGGCGCCCTTGCCCGCCACTTCGGCAAAGCTGATGGTCTTCACGTTGAGATGGCGCAACGCGAGGTTGTCCATGTCGTGTGGCTTGTGACTTTCCAGCACATAGGATTGCAGCAGCGTGTCCTCTTGTATGCCCGCCAGCGTAATGCCGTTATTGGCGAAGATATGCATGTCATATTTTAGATTTTGCCCAAGCTTGTGGTGTTGCACGCTTTCCAGCCAGGGTTTGAGTTTGGCAAGAACATGTGCGCGATCGAGTTGATCCGGCGCACCCGGATAGATGTGCGCCAACGGCAGATAGGCTGCATGGTGCGGTGTGATCGCGAATGACATGCCGACCAGTTGCGCGTTCATCATATCCAGTCCGGTAGTCTCGGTATCCACACAGACCAATTCGGTGGCGAGTATTTTTTCCAGCCAAGCGGCTAGCTGTGCTTCAGTCAGTATCGTTTCGTAGTGTGCTCTGTCGGTACGAGCAAGTTCATGGTCGCCGGAAGAGAAAACTTGATCGCTATTTCCTCCCCGTTGCAGAGGAAGGGTTGGTGAGGGGGAGGGTGTGTTGCTGGAATTCTGCCAGATATCCAACTCGCGCAGCCAGGTCTTGAATTCGAAGTGCTCGTACAACCTGCGCAATTGCTCCTTGTCTGGCGGTGGCTGGATCAGCTCGCTATAAGTCTGCGGAAGTGCCACATCGCATTTCACCGTGAGCAATCGGCGCGCCTGCGGCAGCCAGTCCAGCGCCTTGCGCAGATTCTCGCCGACCACGCCTCCGATCTCGGCGGCGTGCTGCACCAGGTTGTCCAGCGTGCCGTATTGGGCAAGCCATTTCACGGCAGTCTTCGGGCCGACCTTCTCCACACCCGGCACGTTGTCCACCGGGTCGCCTACCAGCGTCAGATAATCAATGATGCGTTCCGGCGGCACACCGAATTTGGCGTTCACACCCGCCACATCCAGTGTCTCGTTGCTCATCGTGTTGACCAGTATCACGCGCTCATTCACCAGTTGCGCGAGATCCTTGTCACCGGTGGCGATCACGCAGCGTATGCCGTCCTGGGCTTGTTGCGCCAGCGTGCCAATCACATCGTCTGCCTCCACACCGTCCAGCATCAGGATGTTCCAGCCCGACGCGGCGATGGCCTGATGCAGCGGTACTATCTGCTGCACGAGATCGGCAGGCATGGGGGGGCGATGCGCCTTATATTCGGGATACCAGTCGTCGCGGAAGGTTTTGCCTTTTGCGTCGAATACGCACGCGCTATAATCCGCCGGGTAATCGTTGCGCAAGCGGCGCAACATGTTGAGTACACCGTAGATCGCACCGGTGGGTTCGCCGTGGCGGTTGCGCAAATCGGGCATCGCATGGAACGCGCGATACAGGAACGACGAGCCATCAACCAACAGTAATGTTTTACCGTCTGCCAACGGCACTGTTTTACCGCCCACCGACGGTAATGTTTTAGAGAAACTCACTTCGCTAGTTTTCATTATTCATCTATCTTATTGCCGGGGGAACCGCATGAACATACCATCCAAACTACCCAAATCCGTAGTACCGGAAGGGTGGAATTCCAAAGAAGCCTGGCGCGTGTTCGGTATTATGTCAGAGTTTGTTTCTGCCACCGACCGGTTGAACCAGATCCATCCCGCGGTGAGCATCTTTGGCAGCGCGCGCACCCAGCCCGGCCAGCCCTATTACCAACTCACCGAACAGATCGCGCGCCTGCTTTCCGATGCCGGATTTTCGGTCATTTCCGGCGGCGGCCCTGGAATCATGGAAGCCGCCAACAAGGGCGCGTTCTACGGCAAATCGCCCAGCGTCGGGCTGAATATCCAGCTGCCGCACGAACAGGTTGGCAATCACTACCAGAACATCAGCCAGACCTTCCAGCATTTTTTTGCGCGCAAAGTGATGTTCGTGAAATTCGCCAGCGCCTACGTCGTCATGCCGGGCGGCTTCGGCACGCTGGACGAACTGATGGAAGCGCTGACGCTGGTGCAGACCGGCAAAACGCGCAAAATGCCGATCATCCTGGTGGGCAGCCAGTTCTGGGGCGGCATGCTGGACTGGTTCCGCACCGCGCTGCTGGATGAAAAAGTCATCAGTCCGGAAGACATGGATCTGATCCAGCTCATCGACGAACCCGAAAATGTGATCAGCGCCATTTTCAAACACTACGAGACACGCGGTTTCGAACCGACCGAGGCGGAACGCGAGAAACAGCTTTATTTGTAATCGCGCATGGGCCTATGATGTTCATTTTTTCGAGGTGAAAAATGGGAGAGATTCCGCAAATGCCAAACACGGACGAAGAAGGCTACCTGGTCAACCCCCAGGACTGGAACGAGGAAGTGGCCAGGAAACTCGCCCTGCAGGAAGACATCCAGCTCACCGAAGATCACTGGGATGCGATTGGTTTCATGCGCGAGTATTATGCCGATCATCAGATTGCGCCCGATGCCCGCCATGTGATGAAACATCTCGCGGAGCGCTTGGGGCCGGGATCGCGCAATGCGCTGTTCGAGCTGTTTCCCTACGGTTACGTGAAGCAGGCCTGCAAGATAGCCGGCATGAAACGTCCACGAGGCTGGAGCACAGGATGAACAAGGCAAACAAACTTCTTTCAGCAACTCGCGCAGATTCACGGTGCATCGGCTAAAATACGCCCATTCCATTTCCGCATTTCAAATCCATGGTGACCATTCCGATGCGCTTTTTATTCTTGTTGCTGTTGAACTGCCTTTCCATTGGCGCGTTCGCCGCAAGCACGGTTCCTCAAAATCTGGAGCCCCTGCCTCCGCCTGCAATGGATAGTGCTTCTGACGACGAGCCGGAAGTGACGATCATTAAAAAAACCGAACAAACCGTCGAGGAATTTCGCGTGGGCGGCAGACTGTACATGATCAAGATCACGCCCAAGGTCGGTCCGCCTTACTATCTGGTGGACGACAGAGGAGACGGCAAGTTTGCACGGCAGGAGAGCCTGGATTCCGGTTTCCGGCCTCCGCGCTGGGTTATACACCGCTTTTAGGCATGGCGGTTTTTACCAGCGTATCCGAGGCGGAACTTACTGCATGGCTGGGCGATTATTCCCTGGGCCAATTACTGGAGTTGCAGGGCATTTCATCCGGTATCGAGAACACCAACTATTTCGTGACTACGACCAATGGCCGTTTCGTACTCACGCTGTTCGAGATACTCTGCGCCGACGATTTGCCGTTCTACTTGAATCTGATGGCACATCTGGCGCGCCACGGCATCCCCTGTCCCAATCCGGTGGCGAATCGCTACAATCAATTTTTGGGCACACTCAATGGCAAGCCAGCCTGCATCGTCAGCCGTTTGAGCGGCAAATCCACCACATCGCCAAGCAACGCTCAGTGTGCCGCCCTCGGCGCGATGCTCGGGCAAATGCACATCGCCGGACAGAGCTTTTCTCAGATCATGCCCAACCCGCGCGGCGCGTCATGGCGTGCGACAACGGCCCCGCTGGTGAGGCCATTTCTGGACGCACAGCAAGCAACTTTGCTCGAGAATGAGGTCGCGCTGCAAGCGCAACAGCATCGGGCATCATTGCCTCAGGGCGTGATCCACGCAGACCTGTTCCGCGACAATGTGCTGCTGGAAGAAAACCGCATCGGCGGTCTGATCGATTTTTATTTCGCCTGCAGCGATGCACTGCTCTATGATGTGGCTATCACCGTGAATGATTGGTGTGTGCATGTCGACGGCGCGCCGGATGCTGAAAAAACCCGCGTGTTCCTGCGCGCATACCATGCAGTGCGCCCGTTGCAGGATAGCGAACGCGGAGCCTGGCCGCTGATGCTGCGCGCCGCCGCGCTGCGCTTCTGGCTATCGCGGCTGTTCGACAAATACCTGCCGCGCGACGGCGAATTGATACATGCTCACGACCCGCGCCATTTTGAGCGCATTTTGAAAAATCATATCGCATCAGAGCTAGCCGTTTGGCTGTAAAGGAGAAATGATGGAACCGCAACGCTTGAAAGCCGGACAAGGCTGGGAATGGGTAAAACAGGGCTACGCGCTGTTTATGAAATCGCCGATCCTATGGATCGTACTGTTGTCTATCTGCGTGGTTGCAGCGGTGGGTATATCCAGCGTGCCTGTTATAGGCGAGCCATTGGTGAGTCTGCTGATGCCGGTGGTAATGGTCGGCCTGATGGCCGGCTGCCGTTCACTGGAACAAGGCGAGGAGCTTGAGCTGGCACATTTGTTCAGCGGGTTCAGACAACACACTTCTCATTTGGTTACCCTGGGCGGTATATCGCTGGTCAGCCAATACCTGATCCTCGGGATGATGATGATGGTCGGCGGTGCAACACTGGTCGGTATCTTGATGAACGGCCAGCCGGATACAGACCCTAACGTGATGATGCAGGCTCTTACAGGAGCGGGTTTTGCGATGTTGCTTGGCGTCGTGCTGTTCTTCTTGCTGATGATGGCGATGCAGTACGCACCGATGCTGGTGTTCTTCAACGATATCTCACCTGTTCAGGCCATGAAGCTCAGCTTGTGCGCTTTCCTTAACAACATCGGGCCGATGTTGGTATATGGCATAACATTTCTGTTCCTGGCGATACTCGCCAGCCTCCCGATGATGCTCGGCTGGCTGGTATTGTTGCCGCTGGTGTTCACTTCGCTGTATGCCAGCTATCACGACATTTTCCCCGCCACCAGGGAGAATAAACAAGCCGCCGAGGTGAGCGATGCCTTTACGCCGGGCAAGGATACTTTCTAGGTTCTCAACCCGGTCTAGGCCGCCGTCAGTTTGGCATATTCCAGCGCCAGCCACTTCACCCCGGTTTTGCGGAAATTAACTTGCACCCGCGCATCCGCTCCGCTGCCTTCGAGATTGACGATTACTCCCTCGCCAAATTTGGTGTGAAATACCGCTTGGCCGCTGTGCCAGGGCGAGCTTCGCGCGGACGGCGCGCTATCTCCAAAAGAGGATGCGGGTGCGGAAGCAGTCGAGGGCAGGTACTCATCGAAGCTCTTGCGCGCCACGACGCGCGGCGTGAGCCAATGCAATAAATTATCCGGCAACTCGCGCAGGAAACTCGATGCCATGCCGTAACTCACCTGCCCGTGCAGCATGCGGCTTTGCGCGAAAGTCAGATACAGCCTGCGCCGCGCGCGGGTGATCGCGACATACATCAGGCGGCGCTCTTCATCCAGCCCGCCATCTTCACGCTGGCTGTTCTGGTGCGGGAACAAACCTTCTTCCAGGCCGGTGATGAACACGGTATGGAACTCCAGACCCTTGGCGGCATGCACGGTCATCAGGTGCAGCGCATCCTCGCTGTCGCCCGCCTGATGTTCGCCCGCCTCCAGCGATGCATGTGCGAGAAACGAGGTCAGGCTGTCGTCCTCGTTCTCGTGCACGAACAAGGTGGCCGCGTTGATCAGTTCATTCAGGTTTTCCAGCCGCTCCCCGGCCTCGCGCTTCCTGGCGCCGGTCTCGTTCTGGTAATGCGCGATCAAGCCGCTGTGTTGCAGCACGTGATCGATGATTTCTGGGAGCGGAAGGGTGGAGCCGGAGGCTCCGGGCACCCCCCGGCCTACCCCTTGCGGGTGGAGAGGCAATTCGCGCGTCGCGCTGCGCAACGATTCGATCAGCGCGACAAAAGCCTGCACCTTTCCACCAGCACGTGCAGCAGCATCAAACAAAGTCGTGTTGTTCATCTTTGCCGCTTCCTGCAACTGCTCGATGCTGCGCGCGCCGATGCCGCGCGTCGGAAAGTTGATGATGCGCAGCAGCGCGTTGTCGTCATCGGTGTTTTCCATCAGGCGCAGATAGGCCAGCGCGTGCTTGATTTCCTGCCGCTCGAAGAAGCGCAGCCCTCCATACACGCGATACGACAATCCGGCGGAAACTAGCGCGTGTTCCAGCACGCGCGATTGCGCGTTGGAGCGGTACAGCAGCGCGATCTCCCTGAGATTAACGCCCTCAGTTTGCAACTGCTGGATTTCGCTGACGATAAAACCCGCCTCTTCCACGTCGGTCGGCGCCTCATACACGCGCAACGGTTCGCCGCCACTCTCCGCCGTCCACAGATTCTTGCCGAGGCGATTGCGGTTGCGGCTGATCAGCGCATTGGCGGCATCGAGGATGTTGCCGTGCGAGCGGTAGTTCTGTTCCAGTTTGATCACCTGCTCGACGTGGAAATCGCGCGTCAATTCCTGCATGTTGCCGGCATTCGCGCCGCGAAACGCATAAATCGACTGATCGTCGTCACCCACCGCGAACAGCGCGCTGTGTTTGCCCGCCAGCAGTTTCAGCCATTGGTATTGCAGCTTGTTGGTGTCCTGGAACTCGTCCACCAGTATGTGCTGAAAGCGTTCCTGGTAATGTTCGCGCAGTGCGGCGTTGCGCGACAACAGCTCGTAGCAGCGCAGCAGCAGCTCGGAAAAATCCACCACTCCTTCGCGCTGGCACTGCGCATCGTACTCGGCAAACACTTCCACCTTGCGCCGCGTGTACGGATCGTAGGCTTCCACCTCATGCGCGCGCAAACCCTGCTCCTTGCTGCCGCTGATGAAGCTCTGCATATCGCGCGGCGGATATTTCTCGTCGTCCACGTTCATCGTCTTCATCAGCCTCTTGATTGCGGATAACTGGTCACCACTGTCCAGTATCTGGAAGGTCTGCGGCAGATTCGCCTCGCGGTAATGCGCGCGCAACATGCGATTGCATAGCCCATGGAACGTGCCTATCCACAAACCGCGCGTGTTGATTGGCAGCATTGCCGACAGGCGCGTGAGCATTTCCTTCGCCGCCTTGTTGGTGAATGTCACTGCCAGAATGCTATGCGGACTGACCGCGCCGGTGCTGATCAGATAAGCGATGCGCGTGGTCAGCACGCGCGTCTTGCCGCTGCCCGCCCCGGCGAGGATCAACGCGGACTGGTGGGGCAGGGTGACGGCTTGTAATTGTGGGGGATTGAGGCCGGAAAGGATGGAAGAAGTCATTGTCAAATTATGCCACAGCGCTTTCTCGAGCTGATGGCTTGGGATATGGGACCATAATCCAGCCGATGCTGATCTTTTCGCAAAGCAAATGGGGGCAGATTTTCATCCGCCCCCGTTTAATTCTACGCTCGTCTTTTTTATTTCTTTGTGTTCTCAATCATGTCGTGCATGATAGGCGCAAGGATGATTTCCATCGCATGGCTCATCTTGCCGCCGGGCACAACCAGGGTGTTGGCGCGTGACATGAAGGCGTTCGGGATCATGGTGAGCATGTACGGGAAGTTCACGCCTTTGGGATCGCGGAAACGAACCACCACAAAGCTTTCATCCGGCGTTGGGATGTCGCGCGCAATGAACGGATTGGAGGTGTCCACAGTGGCCACACGCTGAAAGTTGATGTGGGTGCGCGAAAATTGCGGGGTGATGAACTTGATGTAGTCCGGCATGCGGCGCATGATGGTGTCCACGGTCGCTTCTGCGGAATAGCCGCGTTCAGCTTGGTCGCGATGGATCTTTTGAATCCATTCCAGATTGACCACCGGCACCACGCCAATCCCCAGATCCACATATTTGGTGGCATCAATACCCTTGGCTTCGTCTTGCGCCAAACCATGCAGACCTTCGTAAAACAACAGGTCGGAATTCGCCTCGATGTCTTCCCAGGGCGTGAATACGCCGGGCTTCAGATCTTTCAGCTTGAAATGTTTGTTGTGCTGTTCGGCCTCGGCTTCGCTATGCACGTAGTAGCGCCGCTTGCACATGCCGGTTTCGCCGTAAGCTTTGAACATTCCTTCGATCTTGTCGAAGTGGTTGGCTTCCGGGCCGAAATGGCTGAAGGTGTTGTTGCCGGCCTTGGCTGCTTCGGCGGCGGCGGCGCGGAACGCCATGCGATCCAGGCTGTGCAGGCTGTCGCCTTCGATGACCGCAGCGGTGATTTTTTCGCGGCGGAAGATGTTTTCAAAAGCACGTTTTACCGTAGTGGTGCCTGCGCCGGATGAACCGGTAACGGCAATCACGGGATGTTTGCGGGACATAGTAAACTCTCCTGAGGGGATTTATAAAAATTTTATGCGGCAATTCTAGCAGATTGCTTTCCCGGGGGCGAACGTGAAAGTCCAATGGGAACCCCTAACGTCCTACCGTCGGCGCCGTAATGCCCATCTTGCCGGTCAGTTGGCGCGCCAGCGCTTGCGCCTCGGCACGGCTGGGCAGCTGCGTAATGCGCAGCTGATAACGCCTGCTGTGCAATGGACGAATGTGCACGTCATAACCCGCTGCGCGCAGCTCATCGTACGCGGCCATTACATCGTGCTCGCTGTTTGCGGTAAGCAACTGTACTTTCCATTTCCCGCCGCTGCGTATCGCGCCTTGGCCTGCTGCAATCTCGGTTTCAGCGGCCCACTTGGCCAGTTGTTCGGCCGCCAGACCGCTGACCGGCAGCGGGGGCGCATCCTTGCGCATCACATAAAACGTTTGCGGCTGATCCATCACAAATGGCGCTTCACTGCCGTGTGCAATGCTGATTTTGCCCTCGATCAGGCACACCACATCGAAATCCGTCTTCGCTTCTTTATCGGCGTCAGCCAGACTTTTGCCCATCACCTTCTCCATCGCGGATATGCTCATCTTGCCGCCCACCTTGCCCCACACGTCGGTGCCGCGTATCCCCACCGTCGCGCCCGCAACTCTGACGGTCACTTCTCGCGGCCTGAGTTTGGCGATGCTTGCTGTGGTGAAACGGAAAGCGCCTTTGGCGACATCCAGCAGCGCGCTGAACAATCCCTTCTCATCGCGCCGTTGCGATAGATTGGAAATGGTCAGGCCGGCATTTTCACCCAGCTTGATCGCGCTGCCGTCGGCCGCTTGCAACAAGATACGGGCATTCGCTCCGGTGATGAGCTTGTCGCCATCGTTCAATGACATGCCTATCGATAACGGCCGGGTAGTTGCACCGCGTTGCAACCATGCGGGCATCTGTATGCCCTGCACGACGACATTCGGCGCGGCATAGACAGGCACAGCGAGCAGCAGCAAAAAACCGGCGAATATATTTCTCATGGTTGACTCCCGAGTTTGGTCGGATTCGCGGCGGACTGACGATGCCGCTATAATGCCACATTGATAAACCATGTAACAGAATCACACCACATGCAACCCGACTATCATCCAGCATCCATCGAGCAACAAGCGCAACAATACTGGGAACAGACTCAGGCGTTCCGCGCCAAAATGGAGGCGGGCAAGCCCAAGTATTACTGTCTGTCGATGTTCCCCTATCCGTCCGGCAAGCTGCACATGGGCCATGTGCGCAACTATACGATAGGCGACGTGCTGTCTCGCTACCATCGCATGAAGGGCTACAACGTGCTGCAGCCGATGGGTTGGGATGCGTTCGGCCTGCCTGCGGAGAACGCCGCGATCCAGAACAAGGTGCCGCCCGCCAAGTGGACTTACGACAACATCGCCTACATGAAGCAGCAGTTGAAGTCGCTGGGCTTCGCGATCGACTGGTCGCGCGAGCTGGCGACCTGCAAGCCGGATTACTACAAGTGGAACCAGTGGCTGTTCCTGCGCATGCTGGAGCGCGGCATCGCTTACAAGAAGACGCAGGTGGTGAACTGGGATCCGGTGGATCAGACCGTGCTCGCCAACGAACAGGTGATAGACGGGCGCGGCTGGCGCACCGGCGCCATCGTCGAGAAGCGCGAGATTCCCGGCTACTACCTCGGCATCACCCAACTTGCCGATGAACTGCTGGCCGATCTCGACAAGCTGCCGGGCTGGCCGGAGCGCGTGAAGACCATGCAGGCCAACTGGATAGGCAAGAGCTATGGCGTGCGCTTCGCGTTCACGCACGACATCCGCGACGCAGCGGGTGCATTGATCAACGACGGCAAGATATGGGTATTCACCACGCGCGCCGACACCATCATGGGCGTGACCTTCTGCGCCGTGGCCGCCGAGCATCCGCTGGCTGCGCATGCCGCTGAAAACAATCCCGCGCTGGCCGCCTTCATCGACAAGTGCAACCATGGATCGGTGATGGAAGCCGACATGGCGACCATGGAAAAGGAAGGTATGGACACCAGCCTCAAGGTGGTGCATCCGCTGACCGGCGAACAAGTGCCGGTGTGGGTAGGCAACTATGTGCTGATGAGCTATGGCGAAGGCGCGGTGATGGCTGTTCCTGCGCATGATGAGCGCGATTTTGGCTTTGCGAAAAAATACGGGTTGCCGATTAAGCAGGTTATTAAAGCCGAGCAGTATCTAATGTTTGAAAGGTCACTACAGAAAGACGATCTGTCTGAAAAAGTTCGGATTGCTCATCAAAGATCGCTAGTTTTTTTGGAATTCTCGATTGCCGAGTGGAAGGGTTGGTACGCAGATAAAGATGGTATCTGCATCAACTCCGGCAAATACGACGACCTCAACTACGAGCAAGCGGTGGACGCCATCGCTGCCGACCTTGCCGCAAAAGGCTTGGGCGAGAAGAAGGTGCAATGGCGCTTGCGCGACTGGGGCATCTCGCGCCAGCGCTACTGGGGCTGCCCGATCCCCATCATTCATTGCGACACTTGCTGATCAGTCCCGGTGCCGGACGAGCAATTGCCGGTAAGGCTGCCGGAAGACTGCGTGCCGGACGGCTCCGGCAATCCGCTGAACAAGCGCGAAGATTTCCTCAACTGCACTTGCCCTCAATGTGGCAAACCGGCCCGGCGCGAGACTGACACCATGGATACCTTCGTCGATTCGACCTGGTATTACGCGCGCTATGCGAGCCAGTTCAAGTCTGACGCGATGGTGGACGAGGAGACCGGCTACTGGATGCCGGTGGACCAGTACATCGGCGGCATCGAGCACGCAATTCTGCACCTGCTCTATTCGCGCTTCTGGACCAAGGTGATGCGCGACCTCGGCCTAGTCAAATACGATGAGCCTTTTTCAAACTTGCTCACTCAGGGCATGGTACTCAACCACATTTTCTCGCGCCGCACCGACAAGGGCGGCATCGAATACTTCGCGCCGGAAGAGCTCAAACTGAACCAGGATGTACACGGCAAGGTGCTGTCTGCCACGCTGCTTACAGATGATTCTGCAGTTGACTACCAAGGCATGGGCACGATGTCCAAGTCCAAACATAACGGCGTCGATCCGCAAGCTATCATCGACCAGTACGGCGCAGACACCGCGCGCCTGTTTATGATGTTCGCCTCGCCGCCGGAACAGACGTTGGAGTGGGCCGATTCCGGCGTAGAGGGTGCATACCGTTTTTTGCGCCGTGTCTGGAATTCTTCCCAACTACGCGTACCGAAAGACCCAAAACAAAACCTGCCGATTGATTGGAACAGTGTTGCCCAACCAATCAAAGAGCAACGCCGTGAAATTCATCTAGCCCTGAAGCAGGCACATTACGATATGGGCAGGCACCAATTCAATACGGTGGCTTCTGCCTGTATGAAGATGTTGAACACGTTGGAAACGCATATTGATGAACGTGAGGCGTCCGGAAATAACCATACGGCAGCGCTCATGTTTGTAATGGCGGAAGGTTTTTCTATTTTGCTGCGATTGCTCTCGCCAATATGCCCGCACATTACTCACCATTTGTGGCAGCACCTCGGTTACGGCGACGACATCCTCGCTGCTGCCTGGCCGGAGCCGCTGGATGAGGCATTGGCGCAGGACGAGATCGAGATCGTGCTGCAAGTGAACGGCAAGCTGCGCGGCAATTTGCGCGTTGCCAAAGCTGCCAACAAGGCAACGCTGGAACAGCTTGCTCTGGCACACGAGGCCGTGCGGAAGCATCTGGCGGGCGCTGTACCGAAAAAAATCGTGGTCGTGCCGGGCCGGTTGATCAACGTTGTCGTCTAGGAAAAAGCTTGCGCACTCTGTCTCAAATATCAGCCTTTCTGATTACCGTTATACTTCTCGCGGGCTGCGGCTTCCATTTGCGCGGACAAGCAGGAATGCCCTTCAAATCAATATTCTTGGATACGACAAATCCAAAATCTCCCTTCATCACCGAATTGCGGCGTGATCTGGAATCCAGTCAGGTAAAGCTTACGGGCACCGCAGAGCAGGCGGATGTCGTGCTTAAAATCGTGTCTGAATTTTCAGACACGCAAATTCTAACCCTGAGCAGCAGCGGGCGCGTTACCGAGTACAGATTGATTTACCGCGTTTCCCTGCGCGCATATGACCATAAAAAGCAAGAATGGATACCTGCCGAGATAATGGAACTGCACCGGGATTATACATACGACGACACCATTGTTCTCGCCAAGGAATCCGAAGCAGCGCTGCTTACCCATAGTATGCGCTCGGAAATGGCGGATCAAATCGTGCGCCGCTTGAGCCGCGCCAAACCACAACCCCAATAGCCCATGGCCATCACCAGTGAAGAATTGCCGCGCCATCTCACCTCCGGTTTGAAGCCGTTGTACGTGGTGTATGGCGACGCGCTGTTACTGGCGATCGAGGCGGCGGACAGCGTCCGCGCTGCGGCACGGGCTGCAGGATATAGCGAGCGAGAGACATTTATTGCCGAGCAGCATTTCAAATGGAACGAGTTGCGCAATTGCGCACAAAACCTGTCTCTGTTCGCATCACGCAAAGTGGTTGATTTGCGCATTCCGTCAGGCAAACCCGGCATAGAGGGAGGACAGGCATTGCAGGACTATTGTGCCGAACTCGGTAAGGATGTACTTACGTTAATTTCACTGCCCAAGCTCGACAAGACTGCACAAAACAGTAAATGGTTCGGCGAACTGCAGAAACATGGAGTGATGATCTCAGCCGATGACATTCCGCGCAGTGCCTTGCCAAGCTGGATTGCCGGACGCCTGAAACGCCAAGAACAAACGGTGGATAATGCCACTCTGGAATTTCTCGCGGATCGTTGCGAGGGCAACCTGCTTGCTGCCTTTCAGGAAATCCAGAAACTCAGCTTGTTATTTCCAGCCGGTACGTTATCTTTCGATCAAGTCAAAAGTACTGTGATGGATGTGGCGCGTTATGACATTTTCAAACTTTCGGAAGCGATGCTGAATGGCAACGCTGCACGCTACACGCGTATTCTTGACGGCCTGCGCGCCGAGGGAACCGCTACCGTGCTGGTGTTGTGGGCGATCAGCGAAGAAATCCGCACGCTCGGCAAAGTACTGCAAGCCACCCAGCAGGGTGTCAATATCAGCAATGCCATGCGTGATGCGCGGGTATGGGGATCGCGTCAGAAGCTGATCGAAACGGCAGCACGCCGTCTGAATTTTCCACACATCGAGCGTGCTATCCATCAAGCCGCCCGGCTGGACAAGACCATCAAAGGCCTGCGCCAGGGTGATGTGTGGGATGAATTACTACAACTGGGGTTGCGTTTCGCCAGGACATGAACGATATATTGTTAGTGTTAACCAATTTACCGGACGAATCGTCCGCGGAAAAACTTGCGCATCAACTAATCGAGGCGCGTGCTGCTGCTTGCGTGAATCGGCTTGCTCCCTGTATCTCTACTTACCGTTGGCAGAACAGCATCAAATCCTCCACCGAAGTGCCGTTGCTGATCAAAACCACACAGTCTGCTTACCCGCGCCTTGAAAAATTGATACGCGAAGCGCACCCTTACGAACTTCCCGAAATCATCGCTGTCCCTGTGACAGCGGGCTTGCCTGCTTATCTGGATTGGATAGCCGGGGAAATCATTACTCTCAAGGAATAATCATGCGTTTTGCTTTACTGCTGCTGCTTTATTTAGTTGTCCCCACTTCGAATGCGGATGGCTTTCTGGATCGGTTATCAAACCTGACAAGCAGCAAACAACCCAGCTTTCTGCCGCCGGATAAAGCTTTCGGTCTGGATGTGATTGCGCGCGATGCACATACCTTGCAGGCCAATTTCAACGTGACACCCGACTACTATTTGTATCGTGACAAAATCGCATTTACCACCAAAGACAGCGCGGTCAAAGTCACGGCAGTAAATTTGCCCAAAGGCGAAATAAAGCACGACTCCAATTTCGGCGACACCGAAGTCTTTCACCAATCATTTCAAGCATTGATCTCGCTTGATCGCCGCACTAATGCAGCAACCGGCATCACACTGAACGCCGTCTACCAGGGTTGCAGCGAGCAGGGTTTGTGCTACCCGCCCATCACCAAGGTGCTGCAAGTCAGCTTGCCGGATATCACGACCGGGCAACCTGCTCCGCCGGTCATTGCTGAAGCTCCGCCTGTATCCCAAAGCCCGGTATCGGAAAACTCGCAAATTGCCCGTCTGTTCAAGGGTGGCAATTTCTGGCTGATCGTTTCCTTCTTCTTTGGCGCAGGGTTGTTGCTGGCGCTGACACCGTGCGTATTCCCGATGATCCCGATACTGTCCGGCATCATCGTCGGGCGCGGCCACAAAATAACCCATATGCATGCCTTCATCCTGTCGCTGGCGTACGTGCTGGGCATGGCGATCACCTATGCGGCGGCCGGTGTGGTAGCGGGATTTTCCGGCAACCTGATTTCCAATGCACTGCAAACACCATGGGTGCTTGGCGGCTTTGCGGCAGTGTTCGTGCTGCTGTCGTTGTCCATGTTCGGCTTTTATGAGTTTCAACTGCCGACGGCTCTGCAAAGCAAGCTGAGCGACACCAGCAACCGCTTGCACGGTGGTCATCTCAGCGGGGTGTTCGTGATGGGAGCGCTGTCCGCCATCATCATGGGGCCGTGTGTGGCTGCGCCGTTAGCTGGGGCGTTGCTCTACATCGGTCAGACACACGATGCCGTGCTGGGCGGTGTAGCTTTGTTTGTCATGGCGCTGGGCATGGGCGCGCCGCTGCTGCTGATCGGGACTTCGGCTGGCGTGCTGTTGCCCAAGGCCGGCGCGTGGATGGAAGCAGTCAAGCGTTTTTTTGGCGTAATGCTGCTCGCGCTGGCGATCTGGATCATCCAGCCGTTGCTGGCTGTCAGCGTGCAGATGATGTTATGGTCGATACTGCTTATCTTCTCGGCGATTTATCTGCGCGCACTGGATACGCTTCCGCATAACGCCAATGGTTGGGATAAATTTCTTAAAAGCATCGGCCTGTTCGCTTTGTTATTGGGCGCTGCTTATTTGATCGGCGCACTTTCAGGAGCTCGCGATATCCTGCGACCTCTCGGCAATATCGGTCGCGCCGATGTACAGACCCCCGCTACGTTACAGTTTTCCCGAGTAAAAGACATCGCTGAACTCGATCAACGCATCATCCAGGCGCGCGGGCGGCCGGTGATGTTTGATTTCTACGCCGACTGGTGTGTCTCTTGCAAGGAAATGGAACGCTTCACCTTTGCCGATACTGCCGTTCTAGCTAAACTCAAACCGGTATTACTCCTGCAAGCCGATGTCACGGCTAACAGCGAGGCCGACAAAGCCCTGCTGAAACGCTACGGCTTGTTCGGACCACCCGGCATCTTGTTTTTTGATGCAGCAGGCAAGGAATTGGATGATTTTCGTGTGACCGGTTATCAGGATACCACGCAGTTTCTGAAAACGCTGCAAGGTGCTGGGCTCTGATAAATTTTGGTTATCTTCGTGAAATTATTGGACAATTCATCCTAATTTACGGTAATCTGCGCACGTGAAAAACGTTCTTGTATTGCATGGCCCTAATCTGAACCTGCTTGGCAGTCGCGAGCCGGATGTTTATGGTCGTGTCACGTTGAATGAAATTAACGAACGTTTAATGTCAGTAGCTCGCAAAAGTGGTTCGAACTTGTTTTGCTTCCAGAGCAATGCCGAGTCCGAGCTGGTGGAACGGGTGCAGCTGGCTAGAGCTGATGGAACGCAATTCATCATTATCAATCCAGCCGCGTTCACCCACACCAGCGTGGCATTGCGTGATGCGTTGGCAGCAGTGGCCATCCCGTTTATTGAAGTACACCTTTCCAACGTGTTCGCGCGCGAGGCATTCCGCAAGGAATCGTTTTTTTCCGATCTCGCCATCGGCGTGATCAGCGGCTTGGGAGCGGCAGGCTACGAATTCGCGGTGCAATTCGCACTGAACCATAAAAACCAAGCTTAAGGAGGTCACCATGGATTTACGCAAACTCAAGACATTGATTGAGTTGGTCGAAGGCTCTTGCATTGCCGAACTGGAAATCAGCGAAGGCGAGGAACGGGTACGCATCACCCGCACCGTAGCCACTGGACAACAATTATATGCAGCTCCACAACAGGCAATGGCAGCTCCTGTTGCAGCACCTGCTGCCGCAGTAGCGGTTGCCGCCGAACCTGCCAAACCCCCGGTAGCGGAAGGCCACGTAGTGAAGTCGCCTATGGTTGGCACCTTCTACCGCTCTGCCTCACCCGGCTCCAAAGCATTTGTGGATGTGGGTCAATCTGTAAACAGCGGAGATACTTTGTGCATCATCGAGGCGATGAAGCTGCTCAACGAGATTGAATCGGATAAGGCCGGGATCATCACGGCCATACTTGTTGAGAATGGCCAACCTGTCGAATTTGGTCAGCCACTATTTGTAATCAGTTAGCCCTTACATCATGTTTGAAAAAATCCTGATTGCCAATCGCGGTGAGATCGCTCTCCGCATCCAGCGCGCCTGTCGTGAAATGGGTATCAAGACCGTCGTTGTGCACTCCGAAGCTGATGCGGATGCCAAGTATGTGAAGCTCGCTGATGAATCGGTTTGTATCGGCCCTGCATCTTCTACACAAAGTTACCTGAACATCCCGGCCATAATCAGCGCCGCAGAAGTAACCGATTCTCAGGCTATCCATCCCGGCTATGGTTTTCTGTCGGAGAACGCGGATTTTTCCGAGCGTGTCGAGAAGTGCGGTTTTGTCTTCATCGGCCCGCGCGCCGAAACCATTCGTTTGATGGGGGACAAGGTAAATGCCAAAATCGCCATGAAAAAGGCCGGTGTACCCTGCGTACCGGGGGTCGAAGGCGCGTTGCCGGACAAACCGGCGGAGATCATCAAGATCGCGCGCAGCATCGGTTACCCGGTCATCATCAAGGCTTCCGGCGGGGGCGGCGGTCGCGGCATGCGCGTGGTGCATACCGAGGCAGCGCTGCTGAATGCGGTGACCATGACGCGCACCGAAGCACAGGCTGCCTTCAACAACCCGATGGTCTACATGGAAAAGTTCCTGGAGAATCCGCGCCACATCGAGATCCAGGTGCTGGCCGACCAGCATGGCAATGCGGTGTACCTGGGCGAACGCGATTGTTCGATGCAGCGCCGCCACCAGAAGATCCTGGAAGAGGCGCCCGCGCCTTTGCTTGATCCTAAGATGCGCAACAAGGTCGGCGAACGCTGCGCCGAAGCCTGCCGCAAGATCGGTTATCGCGGCGCCGGGACCTTCGAGTTCCTGTTTGAAAAGGGCGAGTTCTATTTCATCGAGATGAATACCCGCGTGCAAGTGGAACATCCGGTCACGGAAATGATCACCGGTATCGACATCGTGCAGCAGCAGATACGCATCGCCGCCAATGAAAAACTGCCGTTCAAGCAGCGCGACATCCATTTCCGCGGGCACGCCATCGAATGCCGTATCAATGCCGAGCATCCCTACAAGTTCACGCCCTCGCCAGGGCGCATCACCACCTGGCATCCGCCCGGCGGGCCCGGCATCCGTGTGGATTCTCATGTGTACGCCAACTATTTGGTGCCGCCGCATTATGACTCGATGATAGGCAAGATCATTGCCTACGGCGACACACGCGAACAAGCCATGGCAAGGATGCGCACCGCATTGTCGGAAATGGCTGTCGAAGGCATCGAGACCAATATCGCGCTGCATCGGGAGTTGTTGCAGGACGCAGCTTTCATGCGCGGCGGTACCAACATCCATTATCTTGAAGAGCGGTTAGCAGAGCGTACCAAAGGTAAGTAATGCCTTGGTTGAGTCTGGTTGTTGAAAGCGATGCCGAACACGCCGAGGCTTTGAGCGAAGCGTTGCTCGAACTTGGCGCGTTGTCGGTGGACTTGCTGGATGCCGATGCCGACAGCCCCGATGAGCAGGCGATCTTCGGCGAGCCGGGTGAACTGACGCATGGTGTATGGCAACACAACCATGTCAGCGCACTATTCGACAATGACGAAGATGTCAGCGCAATTTTGCGTATTGCAGCTGCCGGCATCGGACTCAAACAAATCCCTCGACATCACATTGAAACCCTGGCCGACAACGACTGGGTGCGTCTCACCCAATCCCAGTTCAAACCTATCCCGATCTCGCCAAGGTTGTGGATCGTACCGACCTGGCATACGCCAAGCGACGCAAATGCCATCAATATCGTGCTCGATCCCGGTTTGGCGTTCGGCACCGGCAGCCATCCGACTACACGTTTATGTCTGCGCTGGCTGGATGCGAATCTCAAAGGTGGCGAAAGCGTGCTGGACTATGGTTGCGGGTCAGGTATCCTCGCAATTGCCGCACTCAAACTCGGGGCTGCCCACGCCGTCGGTGTTGATGTAGACTCCCAAGCCGTGATTGCCAGCCGCGACAATGCCGCCGCCAACAAGGCACAAAATGTGCGGTTTTATTTACCTGATGCCTGTCCTGATCTGCCTCGAAGGGATACGCCGCAATCCGGCTTTGACTTGGTCGTGGCGAACATTTTGACCAACCCGCTGCGCATGCTCGCGCCGTTGCTGGCGAATGCTACAAGGCAGGGCGGGCAAATCGTGTTGTCGGGCATACTCGAGGAACAGGCCAAGGAAGTGATGAACATTTATCAACAATGGTTCGATTTGAATGCCCCGATTTTCGAGGATGGCTGGTCGTGCCTGTCAGGACGAAAGCGATAAGATGCAAGGAACGACTGTCTGCCCTAATTGTGATGCCCGCTTCAAGATCACCGAAGAACAGTTGACCGCGCATCACGGCATGGTTCGCTGCGGGCAATGTATGGAAGCCTTCGATGTCCGCCTCAATTTTGTCCCCGATCAACTTGACCTGCAACTTGAATTGCCGATACTGGACGAACCCGTGACATCGACATATTCCAAAATGGTTGTTCTGCAACCCATGACGCTGGCCGAACAAGTCGCCATCGTCCTAGACGATGACTACAGCGAATTTCAACCCAAACCTCGCACTTGGCCATGGTCTATTGCCGCATTGCTGTTGTTACTCGTGCTGCTCGCACAAATCGCCTACTTCTTCCGCGTCGACCTCGCCGCGCGCCTGCCTAACTTGAAACCAGCGCTTATCGGCTATTGCCGGATGTTGAAGTGCACTGTCCCCCTGCCGCAACATACCGATCTGATAGGCATTGAATCATCAGAACTGGAAGCCGACCCCGCGAACGAAAACCAGATCACCTTGAATGCCCTGTTGCGCAACCGTGCACCTTACGCGCAAGCCTTTCCAAATCTGGTACTCACGCTCAACGACATTCAGGACAAACCCCTCGCGCGCCGCTCGTTTCATCCGGCAGACTATTTGCCCCCACAAGAAAACGAAACAACCGGTTTATTGCCAAATTATGAAATCAACATCAAGTTGCACCTCAATACTACCGGCCTCAAACCATCCGGGTATCGCATAATGCTGCTTTATTCAAACAACTAATAACATGGTTGTGCAAAGCTGTGCCATTGACGCTCAACCAGGTTTTGTTGCTTGTTGGATAGCGGCAGCCGAAGTGTTATATGCCAACATCGATTTGGATATTTTTCTGGTAGTTAATGCTATTGCGGCTACTTAATGGATATACTTCGATTTGCCAATATTCCGGCGGTTTTTATTGATAAAATTCAGCCCAGTGAAGTTATTTACTGTAAGGAAATTGTTGCCATGAATGTCATAGCCAAATTTTTCAATCCAATGACCCTGGCAAGTGCGGCGCAGGTTATCTGGGTGCCGCTTCATGCATGATCCGGAAGAGTTGCAGGCAAAGCTAAAAGCCTTGAGCGATACCTACGCCGCTCAATTGCCTGAAAATCTCAAACAACTCGAGCAGGGGTTGAATCAGTTGCCTCATACGGTGTGGGACGAACAGGGCTTTCAAACCATCCTCCGTTTAGTGCATGGCTTGATAGGCTCGGGAAAGACTTTTGGGTTTTCATCTCTCAGCGACGTGGCGCGCAACCTGGAAACATATCTCCGAAAGCTTGCGCAGGCGAAGGCTGTTATGAACAAAGATCAACTTAACCATATACTGGGGTTGATGCGGGAGCTACATCAAGCGGCGATTCACAGAGATGTTTCGATTACGGATCAGTCTGGATTGATTGCAGTTGCGCAACCCGGCCACGCTGTCTCACCCCGTCGCATTTTTGTAGTTGAGGATGAGCATGAACTTGCAGAGGAACTAAAAATTCAACTAGGCTACTTTGGCTATGACGTCAGCGTGTTCAATACCCTGGAGGAATTCCGGCTTGCCCTGCAGCAAACATCTGATGTCGTTGTGCTGATGGATGTCACATTCCCGGAGGATCGTCTGGGGGGTGTTAAGCTGATGAATCAAATTCAGCAGGGGCGTGATATTCCTCTTCCTGTCGTTTTTCTCTCTGCGCACGATGAATTTAAAATGAGGCTGGAAGCGGCACGCGCCGGCAGCATCGCCTATTTAATCAAGCCGGTAAATATCGGGAATTTGATCGACCGGCTCGATGCGATGACCTCGCCCCTGGCACCTGATCCATACCGTGTCATGATCGTTGATGATTCGGTAGCCCTCACCGCTTATCATACTGCAGTGCTTGAACAGGCCAGGATGGTGGTAAAGGCGGTCAATAACCCATTTAACGTAATCGAGTCGCTGCTGGAGTTTGCCCCCGATCTGATCCTGATTGATCTTTATATGCCGGAATGCAATGGCACGGATTTGGCCAAGGTCATACGACAACTCGATGCCTTCGTCAGTATCCCTATCGTGTTCCTTTCTGCCGAAAATGATATCGACAAGCAGCTTTTCGCTATGGGCCTGGGAGGGGATGATTTCCTTACCAAACCGATAAAACCGCAACATCTGATTTCTTCAGTTACCAGCCGCATCCGGCGATCACTTATGCTGCGTTCTTTTATGGTGCGCGACAGCCTGACCGGCTTGCTTAACCACACCGTTATCAAAGATCTGCTGTATGGCGAAGTGGCCTGCGCAATACGACAAAAAAAACCCTTGTCCTTTGCGATGATCGACATTGACCACTTCAAGCAAGTCAATGACAGCCATGGTCATCCTGTCGGGGATCGCGTGATCAAAAGTCTTTCCCGTCTGCTTAAGCAACGGCTACGGACAAGTGACTTGGTAGGACGCTATGGCGGCGAAGAGTTTGCGGTAGTCCTGGTCGATGCCGACAGCTCGACGGCAATGAAAGTACTGAATACTATCCGCGACGACTTTTCCCGGTTGCGTCATCTGGCGGATGAAAAAGAGTTCTCGGTTACGTTTAGTTGCGGGATTGCCGATATTTCGCAATTTCCGGATGTCGCCAAACTGAGCGATGCGGCAGACAAGGCGCTTTATAAAGCTAAACACGCCGGTCGTAACCAAGTGATGCTGGCAGATGATCCTTCTGACAGTGGCCACGGAGATAAATGAATCTCAGGGTTTCCAAATAACGCAAATGCTTGTTTGTCAGCGCATACACTTTCCGGTATATTTCGTCCTGCCGTTCAGACCAATGGGAGAGCGTGTCAGCAAGTGTACTTGCAATGATTGAGACACCGCCGAAGGCGCAACACCCGCAACCGCTCAGGCTCAAGGAACCATTGGCGCAGGCAAATCTGGAGAGCGTTGGATCAACCAACCACCGAAGGGGCACACAACGCAAGTTGTAATCTCTCAGGTATCAAGGACAGATGGGGCGCAGCACGAATTCGTGCTGCGCTCTTTTTTATTTTAGTTGCGACTAACCTGAAGGTAAGTCTGCACTGAAACTTTGTTTTCAGAAAGCAAATATGTCACTCAAGCAGACCCCGCTCAATGCAGCACACCGCGCGATGGGCGCAAAGATGGTCGATTTCGGCGGCTGGGATATGCCGGTGAACTACGGTTCACAGATCGACGAACATCACCAGGTGCGCAACGACTGCGGCATGTTCGATGTGTCGCACATGCGCGTGGTGGACATGAAAGGCACAGGCGTGCGCAGCTTCTTGCGATATCTACTGGCGAACAACGTGGACAAACTCATACAGCCCGGCAAAGCACTGTATTCCTGCATGCTGTTGGAGAATGGAGGGGTAATTGATGACCTGATCGTGTATTTCATGAGCGAGGACTGGTTCCGTATCGTGGTGAATGCGGGCACGGCGGACAAGGACATTTCCTGGATGAAACAACAAGCCGCCCGACACGCACCCCAAGTAGTTATCACCGATCATCCCGAGTTGGCAATGATCGCCGTACAAGGCCCGCATGCGCGCGTTAAAGTCTGGGAAGCATTGCCAGGCAGTCAGAAATTGACTGAGGGTCTGGTTCCTTTTAACGCGGTGGAGATGGGCACGATGTTCATCGCGCGCACCGGCTACACCGGCGAGGACGGTTTTGAAGTCATGATTCCTGCCAAAGCTGCGCCATATTTTTGGGCCAACCTGGCGGAAAAGGGCGTGAAACCTATCGGTCTTGGCGCGCGCGACACATTGCGCCTCGAAGCCGGGATGAATCTTTATGGCCAGGACATGGACGAGACCATCAGTCCACTGGAAGCAGGTCTGGCCTGGACCGTGGACTTGAAGAGCGAGCGCGATTTCATCGGTAAGGCAGCACTGCTGGCCAACCCTGCAACACGCAAGCTGGTCGGACTGGTATTAAATGATCGCGGCGTGTTGCGCAGCCACCAGCAAGTACACACTGTGCATGGTTTAGGCAAGATCACCAGCGGCAGTTTTTCGCCGACATTAAATAATTCTATCGCTCTGGCGCGTGTGCCGAACGGCGTGCAGATTGGCGATACGGTGCAAGTTGAGATACGTGACAAATTACTGAATGCGAAAGTAGTGAAGTATCCTTTCGCCCGCAACGGCAAAGGCTTAATATAAAAAACTACTGCGCTTGGCATAACGTTTTTCGATTTCCAATTAGCTACTTTTGAGGACATGAACATGAGCAATCCGAACAATTTAAAATACACAGCCTCCCACGAGTGGGTCAAGACAGAAGCCGACAGCACCATAAGCATCGGCATCACTCAGCACGCGCAGGAACTGCTGGGAGATATGGTGTTCGTCGAGGCGCCTGCCGTCGGACGCAAGCTGAAAGCCAAGGAAGAGTGCACCGTGGTGGAATCGGTGAAGGCCGCTGCCGATGTGTACGCGCCGGTGAGCGGTGTGGTGACGGCGGTGAACAGCGAACTTGACAGCGTACCTGAAAAGATCAACGAAGATCCTTATGCCGCATGGATCTTCAAAATGAAACCGGACAACGCCGCAGATGTTGCCGCGCTGCTGGATGCGAAAACCTATCAGGCAATAGTCGATAGCGAAGCACATTAAACCTGCTGCGTGGCCGGATTGCTGTGTTGCGCGGTGCATTGAGAATATGGCTTCGGCATAACTTCAAAGTTAGTCTTTGCCGAAACTCGCAATGCTCGTTTTCTCGGTCACTATGCTTCATGCGCTTTGCACTCCAACCACTCGCGACGGTTTTTTTGGTTCCCCAAGACTGCCATGCCACCTTTATTTTTTGAGCACTGAATTCAAACATGATCAAGACCGACCAATTTGTGAATCGCCACAACGGCCCTTCTGAACAGGACGTTCAGGCCATGCTGCACAAGATCAATGCGCCTTCTCTGGATGCATTGATAGACCAGACCATCCCGGCGGCGATCCGTTTGAAGCAGCCGCTCAATCTGCCGGAAGGAATGTCCGAGTATGCTTATCTTCAACATCTGCGCGGCATCGCATCGAAGAACAAACTGTACAAGAGTTATATCGGGCTGGGTTATTACGACACCATCGTGCCACCAGTGATACAGCGCAATGTTCTGGAAAATCCCGGTTGGTACACTGCCTACACCCCTTACCAGGCCGAAATCGCGCAGGGTCGCCTGGAAGCGCTGCTGAATTTCCAGACCATGATAATGGATCTGACCGGCATGGAGATCGCCAACGCTTCCTTGCTCGACGAGGCTACGGCGGCTGCCGAAGCGATGACCATGTTGCATGGCCTCCGCGCGCGCGAGGCGGCAGCGCAGGGCAAGGATAGCTTTTTCGTATCGCACGAATGTTTCCCTCAAACTATCGAGTTGTTGAAAACTCGTGCTGCGCCACTCGGCATCAAGCTGGTGATCGGCGATTTCAAGACCGTCACGCTCAATGACACGCTGTTTGGCGTGTTACTGCAATATCCCGCTGCAGACGGTGCAGTGCATGACTATGCCGATTTCGTCGCTCGTGCAAAGGCGCATGGCATGACCATCGCAGTGGCAGCCGATATTCTCAGTCTGGTGTTACTGACGCCTCCGGGCGAATGGGGAGCGGATGTGGTGGTCGGCTCCACACAGCGTTTCGGCGTGCCGATGGGCTACGGCGGCCCTCACGCAGCTTATTTCGCATGCCGTGATGCGCACAAGCGCTCTATGCCTGGACGCATCATCGGCGTGTCGGTGGATGCCGACGGTAATTCCGCCTTGCGCATGGCGCTACAGACACGCGAGCAACACATACGCCGCGAGAAGGCGACCTCCAACATCTGCACCGCGCAGGCGTTGCTGGCGATCATGGCCAGCATGTATTCGGTCTATCACGGCGCCGACGGACTGCGCGGCATCGCGCAGCAGGTGCATCTATCCGCTGTAGCGCTGGCGGATGAATTAAAAAAACTCGGTTTTGCCGTTACCGATGAAGTATTCTTCGACACGATCAAGCTGGCCCATACCGACAACGTGAAGATCCGCGCGCTGGCCGAAGCCGCCCGCATCAATTTCCGTTATACCGGCGATGGTTTGGCCATCGCACTGGATCAAGGCACCTCGCTCGGTGATCTTAACTCCATCCTCGCAGTGTTCGCGCAGGCGGCGGGAAAACCCGCGCCAGCGCTTGCCGCTGGGCAAGTGTCGTCGCAGTTGTCCCTGATCAAACCGCGCCAATCCGGAATCCTCGGCCATCCGGTATTCAACACCTACCACTCTGAAACTGAGATGATGCGCTACATCAAGCGTCTGGAAAACAAGGACCTGTCGCTTACCCACTCGATGATCCCGCTCGGCTCCTGCACCATGAAACTGAATGCTGCCTCGGAGTTGCTGCCGCTGACTTGGCCGGAATTCGCCCAACTGCATCCTTTCGTGCCGGTTGAACAAGCCGAAGGCTACCAGAAGATCATTGCCGAACTGGATGCCGATCTATCCGAGATCACCGGATTCGCCAAGATGAGCTTCCAACCCAACAGCGGTGCTCAGGGCGAATATGCCGGCCTGCTGGTGATCCAGGCATACCATCGTTCGCGCGGGGAAGCGAAACGCAACGTGGCGCTGATCCCGGCTTCTGCACACGGCACCAATCCGGCCAGTGCGGCGATGTGCGGCATGAACATCGTGGTGGTGAAATGCGACAAGCAGGGAAACATCGACGTGGGTGACCTGCGCGAAAAAGCGGAACAACATCGTGACGTCTTGTCTTGCCTGATGGTCACCTATCCCAGTACGCATGGCGTATATGAAGAAGGCATCAAGGACATCACCCGCATCGTGCATGAGAACGGGGGGCAGGTGTATATGGACGGCGCGAACATGAATGCGCAAGTTGGCCTGACCAGCCCCGGCAACATCGGCGCAGACGTGTGCCACCTCAATCTGCACAAGACTTTCGCGATACCTCACGGCGGCGGCGGTCCCGGCATGGGACCGATCGGCGTAGCGGCGCATCTTGCGCCTTTCCTGCCCAAGCACCCTGTAGTCAAGACCGGCGGAGCGCAAGGCATTCATGCGGTATCTGCTGCGCCCTATGGCAGTTCACTGATCCTGCTGATCTCCTACGGCTATATCAGGATGATGGGCGGCACGGGACTAACCGAAGCCACGCGCAAGGCGATACTCAACGCCAATTACATCAAGGAGTCACTGAAGGATCATTACCCGACCCTGTATAGCGGCAAGAACGGTCGCTGCGCGCACGAGATGATTTTGGCCTGTGCCGACTTCAAGCGCGAAGCGGGGATCGAAGTGGCCGACATCGCCAAAAGGCTGATGGATTATGGCTTCCACGCGCCCACAACCTCGTTTCCGGTGGTGGACACTCTGATGGTCGAACCCACCGAGAGTGAATCGAAAGCCGAGCTGGATCGCTTCTGCGCCGCGATGATCTCCATCCGTGGCGAGATAGACGAGATCATCGCCGGCAAAGCCGACAGGAAAGACAACGTCATCAAGCATGCGCCGCATACCGCCAAGGCGGTGGTAAATAGCGACTGGAATCGCAACTACTCGCGTGAAAAGGCCGCCTTTCCGCTGCCCTGGGTGCGCGACAACAAATTCTGGCCGAGCGTCGCGCGGGTGGATAATGTTTACGGCGACAAGCACCTGATCTGCGCATGCCCGCCGATTGAGTCTTATGCCGATCCTGCGCTGTAACTTGTGGCACGGACATAGTCCAGTTCGGAACCATGCACACTTGTCGTAAAATGCCTGTGGCAGAAAGACGATAGTGGAAACCCCCAACAAACATCCCCGAGGTTTGCTTCACGCCTGGCGCGCAACCGGCATTGCATGGCAAGGATTACGCGCCGCATGGCAGCATGAAGATGCGTTTCGCCAAGAGGTGTTGATTGCCGCGATCGCGATACCTGTCGCGCTGTTACTACCAGCAAACCTTCTCGGCAAAACCCTTATGATTGCCAGCATCCTGTGGGTGCTGATCGTGGAACTGCTCAACTCCGCTCTCGAAACCGCAGTGGATCACACCTCGCTTGAACAACACCCGCTCGCCAAACGCGCCAAAGACATCGCCAGTGCAGCGGTCTTATTAAGCATTGTGAATGCACTGGTGGTGTGGGGATCGGTTATTTTCCCTTTACTACTTTGATTTTCGTCCGGGTGATATTGCCAATGAACGGATTTCGGGCTGGTTGGCATTAACCGCGGAGATTTTGCATCACCCTGCCGTTCCCACTCTGATTTCATCAGCGCCTTTTCCTTGCAATCAACCCTTACCAGTAAAGTTCTGTTTTATCGAGAGTGGTGAATATGTTGGCACCCCACCCTCCAACCACCAATACCGTTCTGTTTTGCAGCCTGGTAGCGCTATGGAGATTATGCGGATTGATGAGATTGCTTACCTGAGACCATTTGTTGGAGGTTGGGTCATAAAGTTCTGTACTGGTTAGCGCTGGCCCGTCTGAACCGCCTGCTACCAGCACCTTGCCATTGGCAAGCAGCGTTGCTGTATGGCTAAAGCGAGCGCCTTTGAGGCTGCCGGCTTTAGACCAGCTGTTCGTCGAAGGATCATATAGTTCAGCGCAGGTGGAGCAATTACCTCCGCCAGCCACCAGCACCTTGTCATTCGGAAGCAACGTGGCAGAATGTTTGAAGCGGGCGTGAATCAGGTTGCCGGCAGCAGTCCATTTATCGTCAACTGGATCATAAAGCTCTGCGCTCGAAAGCGCTTTGTCATTCCATCCCCCCGCAACCAGAACCTTGCCATTGGGTAATAAAGTTGCTGTGTTATTGTAGCGCGCCGCGATAAGGCTAGCCGCGGCGGCCCAAGTGTTGGTGGCAGGATCATAGAGTTCAACGCTGGAAAGAACAGAGCCTCCTCCCCATCCGCCAATCACCGACACCTTGACCGGGTTTGATCACCAATCTTGCTATCAACTAGGACGGCATCGCTGCAATTTTAACAATGCCTTCACTCCGCAGATCATGACCGCTGCCAGTGCGTAGACAGACACGAACGGGTCGAGCAGATAATCCCAGAGGTTGCTCGACTCATACCAGCCGGATGTCCAGGCGAGAGTCCCAAGCGCAATGCACAACGCGATCAAGGCAGACTTCAGGTACCACGCAAGCAGCGCAAGCAACAGCAGCACGGCGACAAACTGCGGGTTGCCGTAGCCCAGGCGATAAGGGTCAATCACACCTGCACCCAATGCCAATGGATAAAACGCGAGGGCTGAGAAGGCGATCAGGATCAACAGTGCAAATCGATGTTTGGCTTGAACCGTAACGCATGCACCCCATGGCCTCAACAGCGCACACCACAACAGCACCAGCGTAGTGATGCTCAAGTCGCCTGTCATGCCGCGAATATAGGCGGCAAGAGGCATCCCGCCGAAAGGGATGAGCATCAGCACAAAAACGGCAGCCAGCAATATCGCCAGGTGCGGTTTGCTCGATCTCGCAACGCCCGGCAACAGCAGCACAGCAGTTGTTGCCGCGCTGGCTAAACTCGCCAGCCCGGTAATGTCAGTGAAGTTCGGCATTGACGCTTTTCCCCATGCGCTGATCCAGCCATGCGAGCGTGAACTCGACATGTTTGATGAAGCTTCTGTTCCAGGTATAGACGAGATGAATGTTGCCGTTTTTCGCTTGTATCATGTAAGGGTATGAAAATTCGTAACCGCAAGTTTGCGCTTCACATTTATTTTTCTGCACGGATTTCTCATAGCCCGTCGCATCTATGATGCTCGCCTCGGTAGCCTTGGCCAATTCACCGGCGATTTGCATATAGTGTTCCGGATCGATTGGCTGGCCGCGCTGCTCTTCCAGTTGATAGACTGTTTTCCAGGTGGCTCCGCCATCCGCCGAAACCGCTAGCGACAGCGCATCGCGGCCTTCTTCGATGTTGTTCAATACGACCAGGATACTTCCATCCGGCAATACCACGCCCGAGATCGCCGCATCCGGATTGGCCAGTGCGGTCTTGGCCGGCAAGCTCCAATGCTGCCCGGCATCGTCCGTCGCGGTTGAGATCACTCGCTTGGGACTCGCACCGGAGCGACGCATCAGCACCATTGCCTGTTGCGGATTTTTTATCAGCACAACCGGTTGAAGCGTCGTTTTTCCTGAACTCAGCCTTTGTTTGTCGATGATCTCGCCACCGCCGTTGATGCGCCCATTGTTTTTGATACGCAAGATCTCGCCGAATTTGCCGATGAACTCGTGATAGACCGGCAACCCCATCGTGCCGTCGCTATACAAGAACGGCGTACCCTTGACCAGCGTGCTGATGTTGATGAATGGAGAAGTGATCAGCCGTCGCGCCGGGCTCCAGGTTGCGCCATCGTCCGTCGAAGTGATCGCCGTGATCGAACTGCCCGCCCAGCCGCCCAGCGACACAGTTACATAGAACAACCACAGCGTGCCGTCCGGTGCGCGCTGCGCCACCGGGTTGCCGAGCTTTTTCACATAGCGCAGCAATGAGCGCTGCGTGCCTTCGCGATTGGCGATGCTGTGTTCAGTACCCCATATATTTTTCACCGGATCGAATACCGCGCTGCGTATCTCCACATCTTCCGCGCCTTCGCGACTGCCGGCGAACCAGAATGCGCGGATGCGGCCATCGCTTAATTCAACCAGCGAGGCGGCGTGTGTAGCAATATTCTGCTGGGTGGACACGAAGTGGGTGCTGAAATCAGGCAGTGCATTGCCGGTTTGCGGAGTGCCGGCGTTCTGTCCGCCATCGTGCGGAAAGCTGGCAGGCGATTGAAAGGATGCCGGAGGCGGACGATGAGCGACTTTGTAAAACGCCGCGCCAAAAGCGATCAGCACCAGACCAAGAACCAGCGCATGGCGCACACCTGATTTGCAAACGAGACGTTTGATCATCAGCGGCATACCTGAGCGGGAGTCTGCTCCGGCATGACTTTGTCGCCTGCTGGAGATTCCATCAATATTTCCCTGACGAAAAGATGATCAAACACCTTGCCCTGCAGAAACATTTCCTTTAGCTCAGCCGAGCTTTGGCGGCCGCGAATATCCAGACGCTGGCCGATGATCTTGCACGTAGCGCAACCGCCGTTTTGCGTGCGGTCATTCAGCGCCATCTGCACCGCGAACAAGGGATAGCGCAGCGCCAGATCGCTCGCGGAAAGATTCTGGTCTTCGTTATAGCCGCGTATCTCCGCGCCCGGCAGCATGAAACGATATCCTTCGTCCATGGCTCTGAAGTTGCATGGCATCCCAACCTCCTTGCCGCTGGCGTAGAGCAGGGCTTCCGCACTGTAATTGCCCAAGGCGCCATCAAATGGGCGCAGGAAAAAGGCGAAGCACAGCAGCACCAATAATGCGACGACGTTGACAACAGGCCGGGTGAGGGCGGGGACAGCGATAGCCAGCAGCGTCAATATTCCCGCGCCCGCGATCAACAGCCAGAACGTTAGCGGATACAACTGCACATCGGGCATTTCGGCCTGCAGCCGCACGGCCAGATAAGCGATCCCCGCAATGAGCGCGCCTGCCAATACCATGCTGGCGATGAATGCCTTGCGGTTGATCTGCTGCCAGTGAATCGTGCACAACAGCGCCACCGCGGGCATCGCCGCCAGCAGGTAGCGTCCCGAACGCTGGCTGGGCAGCACAAAACTCACGAACATCACGGCTATCCATATCCACAGCAATTGCTCCTCGTTGCTCAACTGACGGCGCCTTTGATAAGCGACATAGAATAGCGCCGCCACCGGGAAGGTCAGCAGGCCCGGATTGGTCAGAAAGGCCAGCGCATAACTCCAGATACTGGAGCCACCCCAAAGTAGCTTCTCCAGATAACCCGGGCCGTGGGGATCGAACTTGCCGGCATTCTCGCCCACCACGAATTCCTTCCAGACCGCTAGCGGGTCAGGATCGAGCACGAACCACAGCGCGAACAGCGCGACCGCGACAGACACGGTGATCGTGACTTTCAGTGCATCCTGTTGCAGGAACGCTGCCACACGGTACTGACGCTGATGCAGATACCACCAAGCCAAGCCGAGCGTGACGGGCAGACCCAACGCGAATGATTTGTACAAGAAGCCTATGCCGACGCTGACGCCGAATAGCAGCGGAATGACAAAGCGCGACTCGAATGTATGCTTCCAATACAGCAACACGAAGAACGGCAGGAATATCCAGAACACTTCAGGCGGATTGGTCAGGAACGGGCGGCCGAAACGATAGGTGGTGAAAAAGGCCAGGAACGTCAGCGTGGCGACAAAGCCGGTCTCAAGTTTGCTCGTCAGCTTCCACCCGAGCATGAACAGCATCGCTGCGGTCAGCAAAGTATAAATGACGCTGGGGTAGCGCAAATTCCACAGCGTCCAGTTCTTGCCCCAACCGGTGGAGGCGATGCCCTGCCAGAACAGCAGCGGCGGCTTGGTGTTGCGCATTTTGTCCAGCTGCGATTGCAGCGGCAACAGTTTGCCGCTGTCGGCGGTCAGCCTGGTGATATGTTCGTACGGATATTCGTCGCCGTTCTTCGGAATGTGCTGGCTGTCGAGGCCATAAAAATAAACAAATACGGCCAGCAGGCAAGCCAACATGTACCACGCCGTGCGCAAACCGGGTCCGGCTGGTTTCATTTTTTTCCGGTGTCCTGATCCAGATCAGGTTCAATCTCGGAGATTGCATCCTCTGGTTCTGGGATATTCGGCAGCGCGATCTCATCCACCGGCCTGTGGCTGCGGAACGTCCAGAAATTGTTCACCAGGAAATTGAACACGCTGGCCAGCACGATGGCCATAGCGTTGGCAACGATGTAGTAAAAATAGACCACGAACAGTTTGGTCAGCAGCACCTGCAACACGATGCCCACCCAACATGCCAGTGCATATTGGCCAAAATGCAGAATCAGATGTTTATCGGGATGATGCGCGCGATCACTCCAGGTCCAAAAGCGATTCCAGTAAAAGTTGTTCACCGTTGCAAAAAAAATCGCCGCCGCCAGGGACACATTCAGCCGCATGCTCGGTGATTGAATCGCGATGAACAGAAATTCCTGGCAGAGATACAGTACGCCCAGGTTGACCACTACACCGGAAGCACCCACGGCGCCAAATTTCATGAAGCGCCTTTTGAATACCCATACCGTCAACGGGTGGTGCGTGATGCGCTTCATGCGATTTGCCGATCTTGCCTGCCAATATCTTTTGTTCCAGCCAGCATCTCGTGTGCCTTTGCCAATACCTGTTCGACGGTGATCTGCTTCAGGCACTGGTTATCACCATCGCAGGGCGAGGTGCGGTGGTTATAGGCGGTCAGGCAAGGCGAGCAGGGCAGTTGACGGTGGAAACAGTAGGCATTGTTGCCCAGTGATCTATACAGCACCGGCGTTTCAGGGCCGAAGAAAATGATCGCGGGAAGCTGCGGCGTGAGCGCGGCGAATTGTCCCGGTCCTCCATCGTTGGTGACCAGCAACGATGCGCGATGGAACACCGCCAGCAGATGGCGCACCGTCCTGGTATAACCCGCCAGATTGACGCAGCCCGGATTCTTGCAGTGATCCACTACGGCCTGCGCAATCTCCCGGTCGCCCTTCATGCCAATCACGCCGACCGCATAACCCTCGTCGAGCAACACCTTGCTGATCTGGAAGTAACTTTTCAGCGGCCAAGCGCGTATCGGCAGAATGCCGCCGCTCGGGTAGATCAGCACCAGCTTTTTATCCTTGATCGTTGGAAAGAAATTGTGCAGTTCTCTGTGTGTCTCACCCAGTTCCTCGCGGGAAAATTCCAGCACCGGCGTCTTGCCGGTATAGGGCGCGGGTAGCAGCTTGGCAACCGGATCGGTCGTGGATTCCAGTGCCGAGGCCAGCGTCAGGAATTGCAGCGTCAGATGCCGGTAAGGGTTGTACAGTACCGGGCGGTTGATGAATGAACCGCGATACAAACCCTCCTGGGTGTGGCGATGGAATCCGACGCGCAATGCTGCACCTGAGAGATAAGAAAAGATGCTGCTGATGCGCGCGAACAGTTCGCAATCGATCACCGCATCGATCCTGAGTTTGCGCATCGCGCGTATCGCCTTGAGACTGTCCCTCACCAATCCTTTCAGGGAACCGTCATCCAGCGTCAACACGTTCTCGCGGGGAACCACCCCGAGCAGATCGAGCACTTCGCGATTCTTGGCGAACATCAAAACGTGGATCTCGGCCTCGGGGTATTGCTGCTTCAGGCGCATGAACATCGGTTGCGCCAGCACCAGGCTGCCCATCTCGGACAGCAGGATGACCATTATCCTTTGGGGAGGCATACTGTCGAAGTCGTTAGGCAAAACACGATTCACCAGCGAAAACAATGCGCAGATCGGCACGCCTGCATATCGGTCAACTGCGCGCTGGAAATTTATGTTCATCTGGATAGTGTCGCCGGTGATTGTGTCTATAGTTTGGAGGTTGAACCCGAAAAGGATTTGCCCTGATAAGAAATTCGTCCGGCGTTCTGCGCCAGTAACGCACGGATTATCGGGGATTTCAAACCGCCAGGCAACCAACTAACCGCCAACCAACCAACATTCATCGCAGAGGCTTTTCCAGAGGTTCTCAAGTGCTACAATCCGCACATTCACAACCAGGCGAAAGTATTCCGATGCGCACACTGATCTGCGGTTCGATGGCATACGACACCATCATGGTGTTCAAAGACCAATTCAAAAAGCACATCCTCCCCGAACAGATCCACATCCTCAACGTCGCCTTTCTGGTCCCGGAGATGCGCCGCGAATACGGCGGCTGCGCGGGCAACATCGCCTACAACCTGCAGATGCTGGGCGGCAGCCCGCTGATCATGGCAACGGTGGGCGACGATTTCGCGCCTTACGCCTCGCGTCTGGATAAACTCGGCCTGCTGCAAACCCATATCCGCCATGTGCCGGGCCACTTCACCGGCCAAGCCTTCATCACCACTGATCTCGACGACAACCAGATCACCGCGTTCCATCCGGGCGCAATGGTACAGTCCCACTTGAACAGTGTCGCCTCTGCGAAAGAGGTCACGCTGGGCATCATTGCACCGGACGGCCGCGAGGGCATGTTGCAGCACGCGGTGGAATTCGCCGATCTGGGCATCCCCTTCGTGTTCGATCCGGGTCAGGGCATGCCGATGTTCTCCAGCGCGGAACTGCTGACGTTCGTCGAGCAGGCGACATACGTCACCGTGAACGATTACGAAGCCAAGATGCTGCAGGACAAGACCGGCAAGACGCTAAACGACATCGCGCAACGCGTAAAGGCACTGATCGTCACGCTGGGCGCAGACGGCTCCCTTATCTACGCTGGCGGCAAGCAGATCACCATCCCCACGCCCAAACCTAAAACCATTGTCGATCCCACCGGCTGCGGTGATGCCTATCGCGCGGGTTTGTTGTATGGCATACAAAAGGGTTGGGATTGGCAGACTACCGGGCGTCTCGCCTCGCTGATGGGCTCGCTCAAGATCGCCAACCGCGGCGGACAGAACCACAGTTACTCGCGCGCCGAACTGGCTGGGTTGTACGAACAGCACTTCGGGCACAGTATCAAGCTGTAAGCACACTACTGTCATCCCCATGCAAGCGGGAATGACAATGCTTTCCGGATAATACTCATGGAAACCAAACTCCTTGCAGATATCTCAACTGCCATCAGCGATGCGACGCATCGTTCCTTCACACTAAGCAATTTTACACCCGTCAGAGGTGGCAGCATCAATAAAGCGTATCGTCTGGAAGAAACAAACCATTCGCTCTACTTTCTCAAGCTCAACGACGCGCAACATTACCCTATGTTCGTCGCGGAAGAAGAAGGACTGAACGCAATCGCCGCCACGCAAACCATACGTGTACCTCGATCAATCACGCATGGTATTTCGGGCAAGCAAAGCTATCTTGTATTGGAACACCTTGATTTGAGTCCACGCGGCGACGCAAAACTGCTCGGTGAGCAATTGGCCGCGCTGCATCGTTGCGAAGGAAAATGCTTTGGCCTTGCACAAGACAACTTCATCGGCACCACGCCGCAGCCGAATGGTTGGCCAAATAAAGGAAAATCCAATTGGATAGATTTCTGGCGCGAACAACGCCTGGGGTTTCAATTGCAACTTGCGGCAGAGAAGGGCTACGGAGGACAGTTGCAGAGCCTGGGCGAAAAGTTGCTGGATACGCTGCCCGCGTTCTTCGCTGGCTACACCCCGCAACCTTCACTGCTGCACGGCGACCTATGGAGCGGCAACCACGCATTTCTTGCTGACGGCACGCCGGTGATTTTCGATCCCGCGACCTATTACGGCGACCGCGAATGCGACCTCGCGATGACGGAACTGTTCGGCGGCTACCCCGCGGATTTTTACGCTGCCTATCGCGCCGCGTATACGATGGATACAGGCTACGCCACGCGCCGCGATCTATACAACCTGTATCACGTCCTCAACCATGCCAACCTGTTCGGAGGCGGTTATGTGCAGCAGGCGGAGCAGATGACGCAGAAATTGCTGGTGATGGTTAGCTGATAAAAAAGTATAAAGTTAAAGTTCATTTCTCAATACCGGCAACCAGTGTACAGGGGACTTAACCTACCTGGATGATCTGGTTCAGCCGTTCGCACACTTGCGCAAACAAGGCGTTGGATAAAGCACCGAGCGGGTGCGCCTTGGCCTTGCACAAGCGCCAGTCGAATGACTTGGGCTGGTGACAAAGCACGTAGCTGGTTTGTCCGGTCTTTCGTCCCGAAGATTTTCCTACCGCAACTGCAAAAGGATTGTCTGCGTTATATTCCGCTGTCGTCATCGGCAGGCCGATGACCAGCGAAGTCTTTTCGTTGAAGATGCGCGGAGAGAGCACGAGAAACGGGTGGACATCGCGCATTTCGCGCCCGACCTGCGGGTTGCAATCGATCCAGATGATGTACTGCCGGTCCGGCACCCAAGATTTGCGTTTAACCGCTGCCGCTTGTTTGGCAGTTACCAACGCTCGACTCCCAACGTTTGTGTCGTGCCCATCTGCTCGCCTCCGTGACGCGTAAGATCGTAGGCAGCCAAGCGTTGTTCCAGGGTAAGTCGCGTAGCATCGACCGGTGTGATGACGACCTGATCGCCTTCGACCGACACGCGCACGCGCTGATTGACATGCAAATGTGCTTCCCGCGCCACCGCTGCGGGCAAGCGAACACCCAGATTGTTACCCCACTGTTTAATGTCAAGGACAGCTTCGGCCATGATTTACTCCTAACACAAAATGTATAAACATCAGTCTATACATTTATATGGGATCAGTCAATTGCGATAGGTCTAATTCCAATTTTGAATAGAAAGGAGAACAAGGCGGCAAGGATGAGGCGACGAAGACAGCACACTTAGTGCGGCTGGGAGCCGAAGACGAAGCCAACACAGTTATCGTTTCTATACGGAATTGGAGTAATCACCAGTGCTTCGCCACCGGATTCTTGCAACTCACCTGGAAGAGCTGCCGGTCTTCCAGCCGGATCGCGCTCATCGGGCCGCCCCACAGGCAGCCGGTGTCGAGCGCGATGACGTTTTTCCTGAGCAGCAGGCCGAGCGCCGACCAGTGTCCGAAGATGACGGTGGCGTCCCGATTCGCGCGTTTTGGAATGTCGAACCACGGCAGATATCCTGCCGGGATATTAACTACCTCTCCTTTGAACTTGAATTCCATCTCGCCCTCTCTCGTGCAGATGCGCATGCGGGTGAATGCATTGACGATGACGCGCAGGCGTTTGTAGCCGGTGAGCTCGTTGTCCCAGTGGTGCGGGAAGTTGCCGTACATGCGCGAGAGAAAGGTAGCGTAGTCGTCGCTGCGCAGTGCCGCTTCGACTTCGCGCGCCAGGCTCCCGGCCTGTGCCACGCTCCATTGCGGCAACAATCCAGCGTGGACCAGCACGTAGCCGCCTTGGGCATGCAGCAGGCGCTGGTTGCGCAGCCAATGCAGCAGTTCGTCACGATCCGGCGCATCGAGTACCTCTTCCAGCGTGTCGTTGCGGTTCAGCTCCGCCGCGCCTTCCGCGACCGCGAGCAGATGCAGGTCGTGGTTGCCAAGCACGGTGATCGCGCTGTCGCCCAGCGATTTGACCAGGCGCAGCACCTCCAGCGAACCCGGCCCGCGGTTTACCAGATCGCCGACTAGCCAAAGCTGGTCCACCGCCTGGTCAAATGCAATCCGATCGAGCATTTGCACCAGTTCGGCATGGCAGCCTTGTATGTCGCCCACCGCATAAATCGCCATCGCGTTATCCATCGGGTTTACCTGTAAAATAGCGTAACAGATTTTCGTATCGGTTCGATGAATTCTATCGAACTCTTGCATGTTCCTATTTCATCGCTTGACGCTGGCAAGGTACCAACATGAACGACGGTAATAAGCAGGTTTGGCTAGTGCTTTCCCACGGCTTCAACATGGACGGGCGCGCGGCAAGCCAGACCATCACGGACAAAATCCCGCACCTGCTCAAGCAAGGCATAGAACCCATCGTTCTAAGCGCCATCACAGGAAAAAAGGACAAGGTGATCGAGCATCATCAAGTCCTGCCGGCAGGTCCGGTAGCTTTGCGCTTCGATTTGCGCCACTACCTGAAGCAGCGCATCTCCTCGCGTTTCATTTACCGGATCGCAATGACTTTGATTTCTTTGCTGCTGTTGCCTTTCATCCTGATCGAAAAACTGTTCATCAGAATCGAAACCCATTGGTCGTGGGCGATTACGGCTTATTTCACCGGCGCGCGCATCATCCGTATGCGGAAGCCGGCACTTGTTTACTCGACCGGCGGAGCATATTCGGCCCACTTGGCGGGCTATTGGCTGGCGCGCAGGTTCGACATGCCATGGATCGCCGAGATCCATGATCCGATGATCTTCCCCGGCCTGACGAAAAACAGGATGCGTATGCGCTTTTCCGCCTGGCTGGAAGGAATAATCTGCAAGCACGCCGATGTGGTCTGGTGGTTTACCGAAGAAGCCCTGGCGCGCGCACGGGCGCGGCATCCGGAACTGCGGGAACGCGGGCACAGTATTATCCCGGGCGCCAATGCGCCTGAATTCGCGCGAGCGCCTTACCAGCGCGGCCAGCATCTGGTCATCGGACACTTCGGTTCATTGGCAGAGACACGCAATCTGGAAATCTTTTTACTGGGCCTGCGCCGCGTATTGGAAAAAAATCCGCAATGGTCGGAAGATATCCGTTTGCATCTTTATGGCGGGGGCATCGATGCCGTTTCTGCACGCGCCTTGAGAGATTTCCCGCATCCTGCGATGATTGAACAGTTTGGCCGTCTCGAGACCGACCCCAAAACCGGGGAGAGCGGCAGGGACCGGGTTCTCAAGCGCATGAACGCTGCCGATTGCCTGTTGTTGTTGCACGGCACCGTCCCATTCTGCGAAGAATACATTCCCTCGAAAATGTACGAATATCTCTGGACGCAGCGCCCTATCCTGGCGCTGGTCTGGCGCAACCCGCAAATGGAACGCATGCTGCGCGAACTGGGACACTGGGCGGTAAAAGCTGATGACCCGGATTCGATCGCATCGGCACTTGAAGAATTGCATGCCCGCTGGGTTCGCAACGATCTGGCTGACTCGGGAGCACCCTCTCCTTATACTTCCGAAGCCGCTACGCGCCAGATAGTCGCTTTGGCGCATGAAAGCTTAAGCCGGCATCGTGCGCGTGACATGCTTGCCTCACCTTCCACCAAATGAAAGACATCGTTCTCTACTGCAAGTCATATCATCGCGATGTAAAGCGGGCCAAGCGGCTTACCGAAAGCGTCCGCCAATTTAATCCCGATAACCTGCCGTTTTATCTCTCCTGCCCATCGAGCGATCTAGCCTTATTCAAGGACATCATCGGCAGTGACGGCGTCACATTGTTGGCCGACGAGGAGATCGTGGCTGCAAACGCTTCCATCGACATGAAAGCATTCAACGCCCTGCCCGGGGTGATAACCCAGCAGATCGTCAAGTCGGAATTCTGGCGCCTCGGAATCAGCGAAAATTATCTCTGCCTCGATTCGGATTCCTATTTCATCCGCGACCTCAACAAAGGTGACTTTCTGACGCCTTCCGGAATCCCCTTTACGGTGATGAATGAAAGCCTAGAGCTTCGCCTGTTCGGTGCGATAAATCGTCATGCAAAGATCGCCCGCAACATCGATGCGGATTGCCAAACCATCATGGACATCTTCGGGCGCACCGGAAGACACTATGATTTCGGTCCCTTGCCGGTGGTGTGGAGTCGGCGTGTCTGGGCCTGACCTTGCCGAGAAGTTTCTCGAGCCGCAAGGCATGAGTTTTCTCGATGCGATGGTGCTTTTTCCATCGGAAATGCGCTGGTATGGCGAAGCTTTGCTGAAGTTCAAATCCATTGAGTTGTGGCCTGTTGAAACACTGTTCCGCTGCTATCACTACGAAGAGCAATATCGTGCAGCAAGGAGGTCGGGAGAAACAGACGAAGTATTGCGCCAACTCTATCCCGGTGTGTGTGTTCAATCGAACTGGGATAAGGAACTGGATTACGGGCAGAAAAAGAAGGGCGTGTTATCCAGGCTTGTCCGCACTATCAAGCGCCGCGTTCTGCGCCGGCTGGTTTAACATGTCCAACATGATTGCATTCAATATTGCATTTAAGGTCATATTGGAGACGTGGAAGGGAATCAGAACCGCCTTTTTCTGCTAAAGTGCGCGCCATGAATCTTACCAGCGCTCAGCTTTATTTGCGTCTTCTCGGTTACGTCAAACCCTATTGGCGCACCTTTGCGATATCCATCCTTGGCACGGCGATAACTGCAGCAACCGAACCGTTGCTGCCGGCATTGCTGAAGCCCATGCTGGATGGTACTTTCATTCACAAGGATGATACGGTCATCAGGCTCGCGCCGCTGATCCTTTTGGTGATTTTTTTCGTGCGCGGAGTATCTGCCTTCGTGAGTACTTATGCGATCAGCTGGGTCGGCAACAAGGTTGTGATGGATTTGCGTGACGCGATGTTCCACAAGTTACTCACCTTGCCAACTCATTTTTATGACGATCACGCTTCGGGTAATCTCATCTCCAAGCTCACCTCCGACGTAACACAGGTGACCGCTGCCGCCACCAATGTAGTGACTGTTTCTATTCGCGACTCCATCATCATCGTCGGATTGCTCGGCTGGCTGTTCTATCTTAACTGGAAACTTACCCTGCTCAGTCTGGTGATGGTACCCTTCATTGCAATCATCCTGAGAGTCCTCAACGCTCGCTTGCGCAATGCCAGCCGCGACACGCAACGCGCAATGGGTGAAATAACCCAGGTGATCGGGGAAAGCGTTTCCGCGCACAAAGTGGTTAAACTGTTCGGCGGGCAAAAATATGAAAGCGACCGTTTTAACGACCGTGCAAACTGGGTGCGCCGCTATCTCATGAAACAAGCGATGGCAGCAGCAGCCAATGTTCCTATCGTGCAGATGATCGCCGCAGTGGCACTATCCGTTATCATGTATCTCGCTATTGTGCAGTCGCGCAGTGATGAAACCACCGTTGGCGGTTTTCTTTCATTTATCGCAGCCATGCTGATGCTGACTGCTCCGATCAAACGCATAACAGGCGTAAGTGAATTTTTGCAACGCGGTCTGGCGGCATCCGAAAGTGTATTTGGATTGATCGATACACCCGGTGAAACTGATACTGGGAAAGTTACGATAGGACGTGCCAATGGGCGGATAGGATTCGAACACGTGAGCCTGTCCTACCAGCAGGACAACAGATTGGCACTGCGCGACATCAGCCTGGAAATCCCGGCGGGGCAAGCCGTCGCGCTGGTGGGTGCATCCGGCAGCGGCAAGAGCACTATGGCAAATCTGGTACCGCGATTCTATCAGCCCAGCAGCGGACGCATCACACTGGACGGACATGATCTCGCCGATCTTACGCTGGCCAGTTTGCGCGCCAACATCGCACTGGTAAGCCAGGAAGTCGTGTTGTTCAACGACACGGTTGCCGCCAATATTGCCTACGGCCAGATGCGTGAAGTGCCGGAGACAGAAATCATCGCCGCCGCACAGGCTGCACATGCAATGGAATTCATCCGCGAGATGCCGCAGGGATTGAACACGCTGGTCGGTGAACGGGGCGTGAAACTTTCAGGAGGCCAGCGCCAGCGCATCGCCATCGCACGCGCGATACTCAAAAACGCTCCTATCCTCATTCTTGACGAAGCCACCTCCGCACTGGACAGCGAATCCGAACGTCACGTGCAAGCCGCATTGGAAACTCTGATGCAGGGTCGCACCTCACTGGTCATCGCGCATCGCCTTTCCACCATCGAAAAAGCGGATCGCATCGTCGTTCTGCAAAAGGGCGAGATAGTCGAGACTGGCACACATCGTGAATTGCTGGCGAAGGCGGGCGTGTATGCACAGTTGCATCGTATCCAGTTCTCAAATGCCCAGGCTGCATATCAGACAGATGGAGCATGAGCGGCAACAATAAACAAACCTAACTGATACTTTCCCATGGTTTCTACATGGATGCGCAAACTGGGACACTGGGCGGTCACGGCGAACGATCCGGACGCGATCGCTGCGGCTATTGAGGAGTTGCGTGCACGTTGGGATAGGGATGATTTGGCAGATTCAGGAAAACCCTCGCCTTACTCTGCACAGGCTGCCGTGCGCCTGATTACTGCGCTGGCGAATGAAAAATTGGAGCAACATTGCTAAAATTAAAGCTGTTGTAGCGATAAATTGTCCCACGATTTGGTTTAGAATTCGCTACGCTTCACTTTAACCCAAATCCATAACCGCTACGGCCTTAAACTGTTTCCCAAACTCACATGATGATGACTGATTCTACAACACGCCTACCTAGAGCGTCCAAAAAACAAAACTTGAGTGACAAGATCTACTGGCATGGGTACATACCCTTTTATGAGAAATTCTTTCTCACTAGGAGTTTCCAGAATATCGCCGAATTTGGGGTATTCAAGGGAAACTCAATACGCTGGCTATTGGAAAGATTCCCGGACTCCTCCATATACGGTGCTGACATTCTTCCTCTGCAAAGCGAGTGGCCGGTCAATCCCAGGTTTCACTTTACCCAACTCAACCAGGAATTCAGAGAAGAGATTCGCAGTTTTCTTGGACAATGCAAATTTGACCTGATTATTGAAGACGGCTCCCACCAGCCTCAACACCAGGTTAACTGTCTGATTGAAGGATTTGATGTCTTAACTCCTCAGGGTATATACATCCTTGAGGACATACAGACATCCCTGCCTGGTTATCAATGGGGGAGTAAGCCGCACTGGTGGAAATTCAAGAAAATGAGGCAATACAAATCTCTCAAGCAAAAACAATTGCTGGGTAATGCCCTGCATGCGTTGCTTGGCATAGATCACTGCAAGCGAATCGGAGTGGATGTCAACAATGATATTGCGAACGCGATTGCTAAAGATTCCATGCTGACCAAGACTGAAATATTAAAACTGGCATCACAAATCAACTCGATTCACATCTATCGTCGCACTCATCTGCCAGATTTTTGCCACAACTGTGGATCGGCCATGTACGACTTTAGCAAACTGAAATGCGTTTGCGGAGCCCAAGTTTTTTCGGATGCCGATTCAATGTCTTGTGTAATCGTAAAAAACTGACCTGCATTCCCCTCGCCCTCACAACTATATCTTTAGCCCGAGTATATTCATGGCCTGATTTATGGAATTAGAATTGCGCGCCATTAATTTCTCGACACACTGCATGAAATCCGTCCCGCCAAATATGCGGTCGTGATATTTCTTGTAATTGTTTTGCACGTCCTTGATTAATTCTGGCATATCGTCCAATTCCGACCATAAGATAAACTCGCTATAGCCACAATCTTCTTTAAGTGGCGCGTTTTCACAAATTACAATAACGCCACACAACAGCGCGGGCAACACCCTGAATTCTTCCAAAGTGTCATGATGATCTGTTTGCCGAATGTTGATTAGAATTCTGGTGTCGCGATACAACGCCTCAACTCCACTGTATATTTGGTTTACATTCTTACTTTTTATCCCGGCCACCTCCAGCCTGTCCAGAAATTGCCTGCGCCGAGGTTCATCTGGATTAATAAAAAACGTAATCGTGTCGTTACCTCTCGTCATCCCGGAATCCGGTTGATAGGTATATAGCAACGGGGAAATTACAATATATTTCTTGAGTAAATCTGTAAATAGTCCGGATAGCTTTATGTTTTCCAGGTTCATAAAGCAGTAGTCAATAATCAGGTCATATTGTTTCAGCCTATCTAGGTTTGCTATGCGAACCAAGTAACAACCGGGGGCGGGATGAGCTTTGGAATGCCGGATTGGGATAACACCGGCTGGGCATCCTTCAGAACCCCTGCCTCCAGGTTTGACAATGGTATGCTCAACCTGGAAGCCTACGTTTATTGTTCGACAGGAGTTGGCAAACGAATATTGGTAGTCGCCAAAAATTATGTTGGCCGCGCCATCCATCTTTGCCAGTTTACCAGCGAAAAGTTTGACGCAATACAGATAATAATCTCTCAGGATTGCGTCATATTGCGGGTTATAACGCAAGCTGAAATGCCCCAGCACGCATCTCTCGCCCTCAGGTGAACCGGTTTTGTCACCCCAAAGGCGGCTGAAATCAGAGTTAAAACCGAATGCCCTCACGAGTAGCCCGATGATTCGCGAGGGAAGCAGTCGGGACGTGCCTCTTAGCTTCATAGGTCTTTTATATGTGCACGATAAAAGGCTTCATACGGATACTGGGACAAATCCTCCAATTGTTGAGTAACCTTATGGTCGAACATGCCCCTGTGGCCAAACATACTTTTTTTGTACTTGGTGCTCAGAATGAATTCCCGGTTAAATTTGGAATAATTGCGAATGCCTTTTTTGAAACCCTGGTCGGCGATATCGGATTGGATATTATCAATATGCGGGATATCCACCGAGGGGATGTCCTTCCCATATTTCTTATAAAATCTCCAAGCGAAATCGCCGTCTTCCTCACCTATTCCAAGCAGGCGTTCATCAAAAAAGCCCACTTCCATCAACTCAGGCTTGAACATCACATAATGTGAAAAACTGCCATTGATCCGGAATGTGCTTGAACGAGAAAAAATTTCTTTATATAAAATTTCAAAAAATTCAGGCTTTATTCTCAAGTCATCATTCAGTACCAAAACCATATCGTGTCGTGCGGTTAACACCCCCCTGTTCCATAATTTTGAAAGGGACTGAAAGTTGGGAAACATTGTCGGATAAACATTCTCGTAACCAGACAGGAACATTAAAACCTGCTTGCGATATTCCTGATCAAAATCAACTTGATGCGGGCCATTGATCATTACGATAATTTCATCGGGCGGCGATGCATTTTGATTGTGGATGTCCTGCAACAGCGGAACTAGGTGGCTTTGAAAGCGCAGATCAAACGTTGTTATCACTATTGAGTACTTGGTCTTATGGGAAATCATATATTTATCCTTGCTAGGGCATGTTTTCAAAATTTTGCAACGCCAAGTTTGCAAGACATAATGCGATAATATAAATTCGATTTTTGATTCTACTTTACCCGGCTGCTTTAGAACAGGACATTACCCATTCCAGATGAAAACAATAAAAATTTCGCTGGTCGGCGTCCCGCACGACTACCCGAAAAGCCTGTTGCCGATACTCATTAGCAATCTCGGCTATCGCATACAGTGGGTCAGTCCTGCCGCGTGCGACTTGCAGATTTTCGGGGCCTTTTTCAGGCCGAATAAAAAGCGTTATCGCTGGCTGCCCAAGCCCATGCGACCCTTGGCATCCCGCTTTGAGCAGAGCCTGACAGGTTCGCGCTCAAACGCGCCCCTGACGCTGTTTCATACCGCTGAGAATATCCGGCATAATGCCGTGAAGGCTGACTACTCGATATCCTTTGATTTATCAGTTCACAGTGACAGGCATTTCCGGTTTCCCTACTGGATGGAACTGGTTGATTGGTCTCATGAAGGTTTGCTCGGAAATCAAAATCCGCGTTTTGGGCAGTTGCTAAGTATTTCCAGAATGATGCAGCCTTTAGGGAATGGCTTTTTGAAGCGGCCTCGTAAGGTTGCCATATTCAGTTCGCACTTGCGTGAGCCAAGAGCCACTCTGGTTAAGGCTGTTGAACGCTTTATTCCATTGGAAGGATTTGGCCCTTATTTCGATAAAGGCATTCTTAATCATCACCAAAGTGAATTCAACAAGGTTGATATCTTGCCAAGCTTTGCTTTTAATCTTTGCCCGGAAAATGGGTTATATCCAGGTTACTATACTGAAAAAATTCCAGAAGCGTTTGTTGCAGGTTGTTTGCCGTTAACCTGGACGGACACCAATGTCTGTGCCGATTTCAACCCCAAGGCATTCATAAATCTTGAGCCTATGTCTTGGCAGGACTTTGAACCGCTAAAAGATATTATTAATTCACCAACTCAGCTAGAGTCTTTTGCAGAGCAACCTCTATTGCTAACTATCCCGTCGATCGAACCCATGAAGGATTTTTTGCGGGAGATTGTGCGGCAGGCGTTGAGCTAGCTATTTCGGAAACCACGGGTCTTTGCTAAAGACTCTGTCCAGTGCGCGGTTTAACGACCTTATTTTCTTTTTTAATCCTTTGATGGGTTTTCGGTCGTCGGGGCGATCGGATATGGTCGACTCGACTTTCGAATTTTCAACAGGGTAGGGTTTGACGGCCAGCATTTCCACCCCATGCTTTTCTTCATGTTCCAGGAAGTGATCCAAGGGTTCATAAATATCTTTTGCGTGCTCGATGAGAATTTTGGCAGCTTTGGGTTTAACGATGTAGGCCGTTGCGCCAAGAGGATCCTCGTGATTCTTGACGATTGAAATATCCCCGATTGTTTTGACAATATCGTGCTGAGTCTTTGCCAAGGCCTGCAACCTTATAAGTTGCCAGTCGCGGAATTCGGTCAAAAGCAGTTGCAGGGTCTTTTCAAAATGCGATAAAAGTATGAAGTCGTCTTCAAAAATCAGCGTGGGCTGATTATTCTTCAAACAATCCTGCCATGCTTTCTTGTGGGACAAAAAGCATCCAATTTCATTTGCAGTCATCTCAAAACCCAACAGGCGTTTAACTTTATGTGGCTGATATTCCGGCGGGGGGGATTGCAATTGAGATCCATCGACCGCATCAAGGAATGACCAGTTCAAATTCGTTTTGGAAAGTTCTGACCGTGCCTTTTCGCGGCGCTGGGGTGATCTTAGCAGGGAGATAACAACTGTTTGTAGGTTTAGCAATTTATGGAATCAGATGGTTGGCGAATTTTTTCATTTTACGATTTAAAAGGATGGGTGTGTAAAATCAACTTGGTTTTTCTCCAAGTCATTTAGCACAAGATGGCTCGGAACCCAGGCAAAAATAATCCAAAAGCAACATCGCTAATGCGGCGAACTCATCAATTCGCGCAGCGCATCTATCACCCTTGCCGCCGGAAGATGCTGCAGGCAGTCACTCAAACTGCCGTTATGGCGCTCGCAGCCTTCCTCCATGCACGGCACACAATCACCTTCGCCCTGCAGCAACACCACGTTGTTAACGTGCTGCGTGCCGCGCATTTTGTAGGGATTGCGGTCGTCATTGTAACCCTTGGGCCACGGCCCCCATTTCACCGGATTGGACGGACCGAACAGCGCAACAGTGGGTGTGCCCAGCGCCGCAGCCATGTGGGTGAGCGCTGTGTCCGGCCCCACATAATATTTGGCGCGGCTGATCAAAAAAGCGCTTTCTGCAAGGCTGAGCTTGCCTGCCATGTTCACCGTACTGGATGGCATGGAACGGAATATCTGCCCGACATAAGCCAACTCATCCGGGGCGCTGCTTCCGGTGAGCAAGGAACGGATGCCGTTTTTTTCAAGCCACCGGGCCAGCTCGACCCAGCCATTGCTATGCCACATTTTGTAGGAGAATTTTGGGGACAGATGCAGCACCGTAAACGGCTCCGCGCCTATATCAAACGGCAACGCGCCGGCGGCAGAAACTTCATCGGATGGATTCCACGCTACCACCACTTCATGGCTGCGTTTGATGCCCAGCAAATCCATCAGCCCGAGATTCGTCAGCACGGTATGGGTGTTGACATGATCGAATACCGCCCAACGGGTGAGGAAGTGTTGCTTCCAGCGTTCCTTTCTGCTGTCATCCTGCATTCCGATCCGCGTCTTTCCTGCTATCCAGGCATACAGGGTCGGCCGGTCGCCCAGCAGGGTGGTCAGCGCAAGATCATAACGGCGAAGCAAGCCAAGGATCAGGCGCAGATGCAGCCAGAATCCGGGACGCGCCGGCACGGTGATGACACGGTTTATGTCGGGGTTACGCAGCAAAATCCCTTCGGTATGTTCGAATACCAGCACGTCAATTTCGGCCTGTGGCCACGCCAGCCGCAGCGAACGTATTACAGGAGTAGACAACAGCACATCACCTATACGCAAGGTGACGACCACCAGTATGCGCCGCGGGGCTTTCAAATCCACTCCGGTCTTATCAGGTAACTTGTGAAATTCATATACACAGCCGTGTTAAATTGTTCGGGGGTACAGGAAATTATTATTGAGCATTCCATAATTTGCAACAATACTTCCGTTCGCCCTGAGGTATCGAAGCCTAAGGTTGACAGAAGGTTTCACCCTTCGATACCTCAGGGCGAACGGAAGTATTGTTGCAAATTATGGAATGCTCAATAATGCGAACTCAATGAGCAATTCGTTGTGGATGTTAACATGAGAGCCTTTATATCCGATACACGGCTTCCTCCCGGCACCGTCTTGAAATGTGCAACCACATTGTTTGCTCCGATATTTTGAATATGAACCAACCCAGGATCAACACGGCATGTTTTCGATACTAATCCCAACCTGGAATAATCTTGAGTTGCTCAAACTGTGCATCAGAAGCATTCAACAGAATTCTGCTTATCCCCACCAGATCATCATCCATATCAACGATGGCAGCGATGGCACGCTGGAATGGGTGCGCGCACAAGGCATCATGCACACTGCTTCTCCGCAGAACATCGGCATTTGTCTGGCAGTGAATGAGGCAGCCATGCATGCCAAGCTGGATTACATACTCTATCTGAATGACGACATGTACTGCTGTCCCGGATGGGATACCGCGCTGGTCAACAAGATGAAGAGCCTTGATACTGATCTTTTCATGTTGTCCGGCACCATGATAGAGCCGGTGCAAACCAACAACCCTTGTGTGACCGTCAAGGACTATGGCCGCAGCCCGGCTCAATTTGCCGAGCAAGCGTTATTGGCCAACCTGCCGAGCCATCGCAAGCCGGATTGGTGCGGTGCAACCTGGCCGCCCACGCTGGTGCATGCCAGGTGGTGGTTCAAGGTCGGCGGGTACAGCAGTGAATTTTCGCCCGGCATGAGCAGCGACAACGATTTTTCGATGAAGCTGTGGCATGCCGGCTGTCGCATCTTTTTGGGTGTGGGCGATTCATTGGTTTACCACTTCCAGGCAAAATCAACCGGCAGGATCAAGAAAAATAACGGCGGAAAACAGTTCCTGCACAAATGGGGAATTAGGCAATCGGTGTTCGACCATTATTATCTGCGCCGGGGGACACCGGCTGAGAGCATGGTACTCCCTGAGCCCGAAGATACGCTGGACTTTCGTTGGCAGTTGTTGCGTAGCGACCTAAAGCGCAGGCTGAGCTGAGCGCAGGACTTTCAGTTTTTTGTATTTGAGGTAAGTCGTTCGCGCATTCATGCGTGCGACGTTAAAACCTGCCATCCCGTCCAGGAATCCCAATCTCAAACAATAGGTCCGAAAGAAGGCCCACGCCGAACGTACCGGCGCATCTGCACTGTTGGCAACCTTACCCTTGTTGAACATCTGTTGCGCCGCAGCAGATGAATATTGATCGACCTTGCGTTCCACATCTGCACCGGTCACGTAGCTATAATGCAGTAAAGGACTGGACAGCTTGCCCGCGCGCCCTTGTAGAATCGCGCTTTCATGGACGAGGTCGTCGGAGAATCGCGCTTTCTCTCTCTTGAACAACCGCAACACGAAGTCTGGATACCAGCCGGAGTGCCTGATGAATTTTCCGCAAAACTGCGATAGGCGCGGCACGTAAAATCCGTCTTCGCTATTATCTTCCATCGCTTTGATGAGCTGCGCTTGAAGCTCGGGAGTCACCCGCTCATCGGCATCTATCGAAAGCACCCACTCGTGGGTCGCGTAGGAAAGGGCGCGGTTCTTTTGCATGCCGAACCCCGGCCAGTCATGCACATGAACTTGCGCGCCCAGCTCACGGCAAATCTCTACCGTTGCATCGCTGCTGCCGGAATCCACCACGACGATCTCATCGGCCCATTTCACCGAATCAAGGCAAGCACGTATATTTGCTGCTTCGTTCTTGGTGATGATGATGACAGAAAATTTTGTCATGTTCTTCCTCGGCCGTAAGTTACTCAAGCAAAATAGCAAACGTAATCTTCAAACCCGATTATTCTGTTCGGGCGATGATGGCTGAGAATTCGGATGATATTCCGGCACCCACTGTGTGAGGGCCGCGCGCACTTTGTCATCCACCATGACGGTTGTGGACACCCATTCCAGCAATTGTGTCAGCCATGCCGCATCGGCCTGCCGTGCCTGCGCGATGCGTAGCTTGGGATGAGGCGTGGGCAAGGTATGCTCGTTGTCCGCCAATAATTCTTCATAGAGTTTTTCACCCGGGCGCAGGCCGATGAATTCGATCCTGATTTCATCCTCTGTGAATCCGGACAGCCGTATCAAGTCCTTCGCCAGATCGGCTATCTTCACAGGCTCGCCCATTTCCAGCACGAATATTTCGCCGCCTTGCCCCATCAGCCCGGCCTGCAATACCAATTGCGCCGCCTCCGGGATGGACATGAAGTAGCGCGTGATTTCAGGATGCGTTACCGTGATAGGTCCGCCCCGCGCAATTTGCGCGCGGAAGGTCGGAATCACGCTGCCGGTACTGCCCAGCACATTGCCGAAACGCACCATCACGAAGCGCGTAGCTTTTTCTTCATTTTTAGCTGGGGAAGACTGCAGCGACTGGCAGACCATTTCGGCCAGACGTTTGCTCGCTCCCATCACGTTGGTTGGATTGATGGCTTTGTCGGTGGAGATCATCACGAACTTGCCGACACCATGCTGTTGCGCCGCGTTTGCCACCGTCCATGTGCCCAGCACATTGTTGCGTATCGCCTGCCAGGCATTGTGCTGCTCCATCAGTGGCACATGCTTGTATGCCGCCGCATGAAACAGCACGCTTGGCCGGTGCTGTCGAATAACCTCATCCACCCGCGCCGCATCTCGCACATCACCGATCAGGCTAACGATATTCAGCGCGGGGAAAATCTGTATCAGTTCCTGTTCGATGCTATACATCGCAAATTCGCAGGATTCGAACAACACCAATTTTGATGGCGAAAAGTGCGCGATCTGACGGCACAATTCCGAGCCTATCGAGCCGCCGGCGCCGGTCACCATCACCGTTTTGCCCGTCAGCAAGCCATGCAAACCGGCATCATCCAGCACCACCGGATCACGCCCCAGAAGATCGTCCAGCTCTACCGCGCGCAATTGCGACACCGACACCTTGCCGCTGATCAGGTCGTCAAACGAAGGGACGGTAAGTGCCTTTACCTGTGCGGCATTGCACAGTTGTATCGCCCGTTTGCGCTGCTGATGGGAACTGGACGGCATGGCGATGATCACTTGCAATACGCCGAGGCGCTTGGCCCACTCCGGCAGGCTATCCAGCTTGCCCAGCACGCGTATACCGTTCAGCATGCGCCCATGTTTATCGATGTCATCATCCAGAAAACCCACCAGCCGCCAGTCGCTGCTTGCAATCAGGTCTTTGGCGAGGCTCGCAGCTGCATCGCCGGCGCCCAGCACCAGCACGGGTTCACCATGCAGCTTGAAGCTGCCATATAGTCCTTGCTCTTTCCACATACGGTAAATGAAACGGCTGCCGCCCATCATCAGGATCAGCAATAACGGATTGATGATCAGGACTGAACGGGGGATCACCATATCCAGGCGCAGCATCAGGAACATCAGCGGAATGGCCGCCGCTGACAGCAAGACTGCCAGGACAATGCGGCGTAAATCGGCAGTGCTGGCATATCGCCAAATCCCGCGGTACAAATGAAAACGCCAAAATATGATCAATTGCAAAGGCACGACCCAATACAGGGTTTGCTGCAGTTCCGCTGCGAAGTTGGGCGGCAATTCGAAATTGAAACGCAACAGATAGGCCAAGCTCCATGCCAACACAGCTGCAACCGCGTCATGCAGCACCGCCAAAGTAGTGCGGATATTGGCTTTAAACATCGGCACCGCTTTTTTTCATTGCTTCATGCTGCCGCCAGCGACGATCGACCCAGGTTGCCAACCCCAGATAAACTGCACCCCACCACGCCAACAGATTGCCCTGACCCTGGCTATCCAAACCGATGCCCCATAATGCAGAAGCTCCTGCAAACAGCATCAGCGCATATTCGGCTACTGCGGTATCGCGATGTCCCCAGCCCATCTGTACCAGGCGCTGGTAATAGTGATCGCGATGCGCTTGCGCAAGCTTTTCTCCGCGCCGCGCTCGTTTAAGCAGCGTCACGGTTGCGTCTGTCACGAACGGCGAGAACACCAGGAGTGGAAACCAGAACGGCCAGTAGCCTTGTTGCCAGCCCCACACCCCGAATGCCGCAGCAAGAAAGCCGAGCGGAATGGAACCTGCATCACCCATGAAAACCCTGGCAGGATGAAAGTTATGGTAAAGAAAGCCCAATGCCGCTGCTCCGATGGTGAAATTCATCATCGCGAAAGCTTCATTGCCATTGAACAAACCGGCGATCCCATAGAAGCTGAAGCCGAACAGCGCCATTCCACCCGCAAGCCCGTCCGAGCCGTCCATGAAGTTGAACAGATTGGTCATCCACACGATGAACAGCAGCACCGGTAGCAACCAAAGCCACTCGACACCCGCACCCCACAGTAGAATCATCGCAGCGGCAAAGTGACCGAGCAGCCGCACTCTGGCGGGTAAGTTTCGCACATCATCCACCAATGACAGCACGAACAAGCCTAGTACAGGTAGCACGATCCACCAAGCCCAGAACTGGATCAGCAATATCCAGCCGGACAGAATGCCCGCCATAATGGCGACACCGCCGACCCGGGGTATCGGCTCAGTATGTAATGAACGCTCGTTGGGGATATCTTGTATCGTGCCGCTCTTGTTCAGCGTAAGAATCAAGGTCAACATCATTGTGACAAATGCGGCAATGATGGGCGGGTAATGTGTCATGCTTCTTACCAAAATTGTGATGGCGCATTTTAACAGCTTATACCGCAATCTCTCTCAGGTTTCAGACCATCAACTCCAGACACTGACGATAAACTTGCAGTGGTCTGATCTCCTGTTGGCAGGGTGGGACTTCCTGTGCGTTCTGTATCCTGGGGCAATCCCTTTTGAAGCACGGGGAGCAGTAAATGCCGCTGGTAATGTGCTTGCATGTTTTGGCCGGGATGCCGCTATAACCCGGATCTGTCGGCCCGTGCAACATGACACCATGAACACCGAGCGCTGCGGCAATATGCCCGATACCGGATTCCACGCTGACGAAAGCACGTGCATGCAGCAATACATCCACCAAGTCGGTCAGCGACAACTTTGGCAACACTTGCGAGTATTCACCACCCGCTGCCTGCAACCGCTCAGCGCGCTGGTGTTCAACCTCGTTCCCCCACGGCAACAAACAGTGCCAGCCCTGTTGCGTCAGCAATTCAATCAGTTCAAACCAGGAGGCTTCCGGCCAGTATTTACTGTTCCATGTCGTACCGTGCAGCAACACTACGTATGGCAAATCTGTAATATCTTTGAGCACGCCTGTCAGGCCGGCCAACATCCGACTCTGGCGAAATTCATCCAGGCCGTAGTTGGCTGCATGGCTTATATTTGCAGCGAAAATTTTCGCCACCAGTTGCCGGTTTTTTTCGATGACATGCAGGCCGTCCGGGATTTTGGCGGTCTTTTGATAAAACCGAGCCGCCAGCGATTCCCGGGCACTGCCGGCAGCAAAACCAAATACCGCAACCCCCGCGAGCCTAGCCAGTAACGCGCTCTTAAGCAATCCTTGCGCATCCAACACGAAGTCGTAATTTTCCGCCTGCAGCTGTTTCCGCAACTTGCCCAGCAACGCCGGTAACTTCCACCATGCTTTCTTTTGCGCGCGCAGCGGCACAGTGATCACCTTGTCAACTGCCGAATGCCAACCTGCCACCTCGGCAAATGCCGACTCCACCAACCAGTGTATCTCGGCATCCGGATAATGGCGGCGCAAGTCGCTAACAGCTGGAAACAGGTGAAGGATATCACCCAAAGAAGACAGCTTTACTATAAGAATTTTCATTTTGGGAATTTATGCAATTTCCGTCAGTTTGCTGTCTTTTCACAACCTCAAAGAGGTTTTCATTCTAGTAGCCGCAAGAGTTTACAACAAATGTTTTTCTTGAGTAGCGAACGCAAGGCCACTACTATTCAAACATCGTTATGCAACTTGAATCTCCCGGATGATATTTATTTACACTTTCGCGCTGTGGCTGTTGTTGCCCTACATATTTCTGCGCCTGCTTTGGCGTGCGCGCAAACAACCGGAATATCTGCATCACATCGCCGAGCGTTTCGGTTTTTATTCCATCCGAAGCAATAAACCGGTCATCTGGTTGCATGCGGTGTCGGTAGGCGAAACTCGCGCCACGCAAAGCCTGGTCACCCGGCTGCATGCAAATTATCCTGATCATCAAATCCTGCTCACCCACACCACCCCCACCGGCCGCGCCGCCAGTGAACAAATTTACGGCAGCAGCGTATTGCGTGCGTACCTGCCCTACGATTATCCGTTTGCAGTGAAGGGATTCTTGCGCCATTTCCGCCCGCAACTTGGCATCCTGATGGAAACTGAAATATGGTTTAACTTGATACGCGCATGTCATATGAGCGGAACACAATTGCTGTTGCTGAATGCGCGCATGTCAGAAAAATCTGCGCTGGGTTATGCGCGGTTTGCTCGGCTGACTCTCGATGCGCTTGGCAAAATTTCCGCTGTCGCAGCACAAACCGCTGACGATGCCGCGCGCTTGACCAGCCTGGGCGCGAAAAATGTTTCCGTGATGGGCAACCTCAAGTTTGACATCGATCCGCCGCCCGCCATGTTGGAACTGGGCAGGCAACTGCGGGAACAGTTTGGGACAACGCGCAAAATTTTTCTCGCTGCCAGCACCCGCGAAGGCGAAGAAATATTGCTGCTCGATACGCTGCAAAACATCCATGTCCCAGACTTATTGCTGGTGATTGTGCCGCGCCACCCGCAGCGTTTTATTGAGGTTTCCGATCTGATTGAAAAACGCGGCATTACGTTTCAATTAAGAAGCGAGAACCGCGCCGTGCAGATGAATACAAAAATTGTTCTGGGCGACAGCATGGGCGAGATGTTTGCCTATTACGCTGCTGCCGACCTCGCCTTTATTGGGGGTAGTCTGCTGCCTTATGGGGGGCAGAATCTGATCGAAGCCTGCGCGGTGGGCACTCCGGTTCTGGTTGGGCCGCATATGTACAATTTCGCCGAAGCGACCCGGCTGGCCATTTCAGCCGGGGCCGCGATACGGATTCCGAATGCAGCAGAACTTGCTTCAGTGGTGCAACGACTATTTCAAGATTCCAGTACGCTGCATGACATGCATCAACAATGCGCCAAATTTGTAGAATCCAACCGCGGCGCAACTGAAAAGTCATTGCAACTTGTTAAACAGCTGCACCTCTGACTACACATCCAGGTTCTTGACCCCCAGCGCATTTTTTTCGATGAACGCGCGGCGCGGCTCGACTATATCACCCATAAGGGTTGTGAATATCTCGTCGGCAGCAACTGCATCTTCGATGCGTACGCGAAGCAGGATGCGGTTCTTCACGTCCATCGTGGTTTCCCACAACTGTCCGGGATTCATCTCGCCCAAGCCCTTGTAGCGCTGAATGTTGACGCCGCGCTTGGCTTCTTCCAGCAGCCATTCGATAGCTTGTTTGAAGCTGGACACTGCGCGTTTCTGTTCGCCCCTGGCAATGTAGGCCGTCGGCTTGATCAGGCCGTTAAGGATTTCCGCTGCCTGACGGATCTGCACGTAGTCGCTGCCTTTCAGGAAGTCTTGATCCATGTAGCTGACAGAGTAGTTGCCATGATAGAGTTTTTCCAGGCGCAAACGGTTCTCACCAGTTTCATCTTTATCCACCAGGACTTTGATATTGCCGCCGCAGGCTTCTTCGAGCAACTTGGCACTCTTTTGCGCTTGCTTGTCATCGTCCAGCGACAAGGTCGACAGCGCAAGCAGTGCATGGCTGGCTTCCGGCGCCGTAAAACGCGATAGGCGGTCAATCACTGCCTCTGCAAGGAAGTATTGTTTGGCGATTTCTTCCAGCGCATCGGCTTGAATCGGATTTGCGTCGGCTGCAGGGTAAAGCATGGCATTATTCAATGCGGCTTTGAGCATGTAGATTTTCATCTCCTGGTCGTCCTTGAGATAACGCTCGTCCTTTCCCTGCTTTATCTTATACAAGGGCGGTTGCGCGATGTATATGTGGCCGCGCTCGACCAATTCTGGCATCTGGCGGTAGAAGAAGGTAAGCAGCAGGGTACGGATGTGGGAACCGTCCACGTCAGCGTCTGTCATGATGATGATGCGGTGGTAGCGCAACTTGTCGGCGTTGTATTCATCCTTGCCGATGCCGGTGCCCAGCACGGTGATCAGCGTGGCAATCTCCTGCGAGGCGATTAATTTCTCGAAGCGTGCCTTCTCCACATTCAGAATCTTGCCCTTGAGCGGAAGGATCGCTTGGAACTTGCGGTCGCGGCCCTGTTTGGCGGAGCCTCCCGCTGAATCGCCCTCGACCAGATACAACTCTGACAGAGCAGGGTCTTTTTCCTGGCAATCCGCCAATTTGCCTGGCAGTCCCATGCCATCCAGCACACCCTTCCGGCGTGTCAGTTCGCGCGCTTTGCGCGCTGCTTCACGAGCGCGGGCAGCATCTATGATCTTGCTGACGATGATCTTGGCGTCGGCCGGATTCTCCTGCAGGTATTCGGTCAGTTTCTGCGCCACCACTTCCTGCACGGCTGGCTGCACTTCGCTGGACACCAGCTTGTCCTTGGTCTGCGAGGAGAACTTGGGCTCAGGCACTTTGACCGACAGTACGCAGGTCAAGCCTTCGCGCATATCATCTCCGCTGGTATCTACTTTGGCTTTTTTCGCCAGATCGTGCTCTTCGATGTATTTGTTGATGACGCGGGTCATCGCCATGCGCAGACCAGTAAGGTGTGACCCGCCGTCACGTTGCGGGATGTTGTTTGTAAAGCATTGAACGACTTCAGAATAGCTGTCGTTCCACTGCATGGAAACTTCTACCGCGACGTTGTCCTTTTCACCGCTAGCATGGAAAGGCTTTGGATGCAGTACGCTCTTGTTTTTATTCATGTATTCGACAAAGCCGCGCACGCCGCCGGAATGGGCAAAGTTTTCACTCTTGCCGGTGCGCTGATCGACCAATTCGATCTTGACACCATTATTCAGAAACGACAATTCCCGGAGGCGCTTGGCCAGGATTTCGTAGTGAAATTCAACAAGACCAAAAATTTCCCTGTCAGCAAGGAAGTGCACTTCGGTTCCCCGTTTCTTGGTTTCTCCCAGATCATGCACCGGGGAGACTTCAACACCGTTTTGTTTTTCGATTAACCGGTCTTTCACTGCGCCGCGAATAAACTCCAATCCATATTTTCTTCCATCCCGGTATATCACCAGCTTGAGCCACTCGGAAAGGCCGTTGACGCAACTCACGCCCACACCATGCAAACCTCCAGACACCTTATAACTATTCTGGTTGAATTTGCCGCCTGCGTGCAGCACGGTCATGACGATTTCAGCTGCTGAGCGTTTCGGCTCGAACTTATCGTCGAACTTAATGCCGACCGGAATACCGCGGCCATTGTCCGCCACCGAGATTGAGTTGTCAGCATGGATGATAACCTTGATGTCGTCGCAATATCCGCCCAACGACTCGTCAATCGCGTTGTCCACCACCTCAAATACCATATGGTGCAGACCTGTTCCATCGGAAGTATCTCCAATATACATACCGGGACGCTTGCGAACCGCCTCTAATCCTTCCAGTTGCTGGATACTTGATTCGTCGTAATTTTCATTCATAGGATTTTTTTGCTTTCTGTTTCACGTGGAACGTCTAGATGCGCATCGGCATGACAACGTAGCGGAACTCTTCGTTCTCCGGGGTAGTCATCAAAATACTGCTGTTAGGGTCACCGAACGAGAAGGTCGCCATTTCACTGTTGATGTTGTTAAGCCCGTCCATCAAGTAATTGACATTGAAACCGATGTCGATAGCTTCACCATGGTAATCAGTCTCAATCTCTTCCTGCGCTTCTTCCTGCTCGCTGTTGCTGCTGATTATGCTGAGATTCTTTTCGGTTAGCACAAAACGCACACCGCGGAATTTTTCATTCGACAGAATCGCGGCACGTTGCAAAGCTTGCTGAACCATAATTCGATTCATGCTGAGGTGATTATTATATTTTGGAATGACTCTCTCAAAATCCGGGAATTTCCCGTCAATCACTTTTGTGATCAAAATAACGTCCGAGAAGCTCGCTTTCGCTTGTTGTGGAGAAAATTCAAGCTCTACGTTTTCATTTGTATCGCCAAGCAGTTTACATAGCTCTATTACAGCCTTGCGTGGCAGAATGATTTCATGCTTTTCATGTTTACCTTCAATTGTTGCGGTGTTGAAGGCTAGCCGATGTCCGTCTGTTGCCACCACTTTTAATTTATTCCCCTCAATGAGTAGCAATACTCCATTCAAGTAGTACCTCACATCCTGTTGTGCCATCGCATATTGCACGGAAAGCAATAAATTCTTTAACATTGACTGATGCAAAATGATCTTTTTTGCATCCGTCAATTGATTATTTAATTTTGGAAAGTCTTGCGGTGGAAGAGTTTGTAAACTAAATCTGCTGGCATTGGCCTTAACTTGGGCTTTATTTTCTTTTGTTTGTATTGAAATTTTGCTTTGGTCAGGAAGAATACGCAGAATTTCCTGAAGCTTTTTACCACCTACGGTAATACTTGCAATTTCTTTATCCTTACCACTGGCTTCAATGCTGGTAGTGATTTGAATTTCTAAATCCGTTGCAGTAAATCGAATTTTACCGGGCTCTTTTTCAATTAGTACATTGGATAATATGGGCAGGGTTTGTTTCCGTTCGACGATACCAATTACAACTTGTAGAGGTTTCAGCAACGTTTCTTTTTCTATTTTTTCAATAAACATAATATAAATTCCTAATAAGACTAATAATGACTTTCAATAATGTTAGTAAGCCAAATAAATACCTTTAAAATATCAATATACAAATAAATATAGTTGTTTTTAAGTTGTTATTTAAACACTGAAGAAATGTGAATACTTTTGTTTAATATTATTCTGCATGCTTTATCTACATTTTATACACAGGGTAAGCACGTACTTATCCCTTCAGGGTCTGCAACAAAATTTTGTAATCTGCATCAAGGCTTGTATCAGTAGTACGCAAGTTTGTGATTGTTTTACAAGCATGGATCACCGTCGAATGATCTTTCCCGCCAAATGAGTTGCCAATTTCCGGTAAACTCATTGCTGTCAGTTCTCTTGCCAAGGACATTGCTATTTGTCGGGGGCGAGTCAGGTTTCTGGTGCGTTTTTTTGAGAGTAATTCGACCATTTTAATTCGATAATAATCAGCGACTGTTTTCTGGATATTATCGATTGAGACTAGGCGTGTCTGAGCAATTAAAATATCCTTTAATGCCTCTTTTGTTGTTTCAACAGAAATGTTCCGTTTGTGAAATTTGGCATAGGCTTCAACACGCTTTAAAGCCCCCTCTAATTCGCGAACATTGGAGCTGACATGTTTTGCTATGAAAAATGCGACTTCATTATCAAGTGAATAACCACTCATTGAAGCTTTTTTTAATAAAATTGCCACACGCATTTCCAATTCCGGCGGTTCTATCGCGATAGTCAAGCCCCATCCAAATCTCGATACTAAACGGCTTTCCAAGCCCGATATTTCCTTGGGGAATGTATCGCTGGTCATAATTACTTGTTTGTGTGCATCGATCAGCGTGTTAAATGCATAAAAGAATTCTTCTTGTGTTTTGGCTTTGCCAGCAAAGAATTGGATATCATCAATAAGCAAAACATCAAGAGAATGGTAATACTGTTTAAATTCTTCAAATTTATTCGTTTGATAGGCTCGAACTACATCCGCAACATACCTTTCAGCATGCATATAGCATATTTTTACTTGCGGATTGGTAAGTTTGATTTGATTTCCAATCGCTTGTAACAAGTGAGTTTTACCTAGACCAACACCCCCATAAATGAACAAGGGGTTGTAAGAAACACCAGGCAACTCGGCAACCTGCGTAGCAGCGGCAATTGCCAGTTGGTTGGCTTTACCTATGACAAAATTATCGAAAGTAAGACTGGGATTTAATTTTCCATAGCCTCTAAAGGATGTTTCTATCCGAGATTTATTCTCGGTTTTGATAACTGCATTTGTTGTAATTAATGACTCGGATGGTTTATTTATTAGCGGGGTATCTAGAACGCGAAATTCAAATGGCGGAACCTGGGGATAGACCAAGCCGGCCTGGCGGCTGATTTCCGGTAAAAATCGCTCTTGAACTAGTTTTAATGTAAAGCTGTTGGGGGCTGTAAGTACGAGTGACCCATTCTCACTTTTTAAAATCAAGGGCTTTATCCAGGAATTATATTGCTGTGGCGGCAGGCTCTTTTCAAATGAGCGTAAGCATGAATCCCAAAAAGAAATGTCCTGCATGGTTGAGAATTCGAAGAATGATTTCGTGACGGTCTAAAGTGTCTGCATTCTACATGGCAAGTGCAAACTTATCCACAGGCAACAAAGTAAAATAGACTTGACACGTGTGTCTTAAGGCTTTGTAATGCGCAGCTTTACGATTTACCAAGGAATAAAACATGAAACGAACTTACCAACCGTCTGTAACCAAAAGAAAACGCACCCATGGATTTTTGGTTCGAATGAAGACACGTGGCGGCCGCGCAGTTATCAGGGCGCGTCGAGCTAGGGGTCGTGCAAGACTTGCTGTTTAATATTTCGTCTATCTCGTCAAAATTTACAGCTGCGCATCGGTTGTTGCGCAAAGATGGTTTTAACCACGTCATTCATGCAGAAAATATTTTGGATGGATACTTCAAGGTGTTTTTCATTCAAAACAAAAATGACCATGCTAGGCTTGGAATAATCGCAAGCAAGAAACTGTTACCCAGCGCAACTGACCGAAATCGTGTCAAAAGAATCATCAGGGAAACCTTTCGCCATCACAGCATCAAGGCTCGCAGTTTAGACTTGGTTGTGATGGTCAGATGTGCTTACTCCAAGGAAAGAGTTGAGCAAAATCGGAGCTTGGAAACCTTGTTAGGTCGGATAGAAAACAGATGCGAAAAACAGTAATCAAACTTATTCACGGCTACCAGTATCTGATTAGTCCGCTTAACCCGCCGACGTGCAGGTTTTATCCCAGTTGTTCCCATTACGCATGTAAAGTTATAGCAAAGCATGGTGTGATAAAAGGGGGGTGGCTTGGTATTAGAAGATTGCTACGTTGTAACCCTTTTAATCCCGGCGGATACGATCCCGCACCCTAACATTCAGGTTTGATCATGGATCTACAAAGACTGTTTTTGTTTTTAATCTTCGCCTTTTCTTTGGTTCTGGTTTGGGATGGATGGCAACGTTACCAACATCCTGATCAGAATATCCAGGATGGCGCGGCGACAAATAAGGATTTACCCAAACTACAGACAGTTCCTCCGGTCAACCCGACACAGGTTGCATCGGATACCACTCCGGCGACTTTGCCTGTTGCAAGCCCAGGACAGGCCGCTATAGCTCAGCAAACTGCCTTGGCGACAGGTAAAACAATACACGTAAAGACCGATCTTCTCGATGTTGAAATTAGTACCTTAGGCGGTAATATAAATCGCTTGGCGTTTCTGAAGCAGCCGGACAGTCTTGACAGAGATAAACCTCTGGTGCTTTTCCAGCGCGGGGCAGGCACGCACAATTATTTTGCCCAAAGCGGTCTGCTTGGCGCAGATCTGCCTAACCACAACAGCACATTTATTTCAGAACAAGATCAGTATGAGCTCTCTGGTAATGAGGAACAGCTACAGGTAAGACTGAAGGCAGAGGTCAATACTGCACTGAATGTTACCAAGATATTTACCTTCCACAAGGGAAGCTATTTGATCGATATTGCCTACGAAGTAGAAAATCCCGGGCAACAGGCTGTAACGGCAAGCAGCTACTTTCAATTGGTTCGAGATAGTGTTGCACCGGAAGGCAGTTTGCGTTTTCTGCCTACCTACACAGGGGCAGCAGTTTATTCGGACAAGGAAAAATTTCAGAAAGTGCCGTTTACGGATATAGAAAAGAACAAGGCGAAATATATTAAACAAGCGGATAACGGTTGGATAGGAATCTTGCAGCATTATTTTGTCGCGGCTTGGATACCCAAGGAAAACACAGGTCGGGAGTATTTTACGCGAAAGCTGGATGGTGATCTCTATTCTGTGGGAGTGGTTTTGCCGGCAGCCACTATTGCTCCGGGTCAAAAAGTGGTAGAGGGTGCTCAGCTCTATGCTGGTCCAACCGAGGCAACTCTGGATAAGATCGCTCCAGGTTTGGGTTTGACGGTAGATTATGGATGGTTGACTATTATTGCGACGCCGCTATTTTGGGTCATGTCGCTGTTCCATCATTGGACCCACAATTGGGGTGTTGCAATCATTCTGCTTACCATCCTGATCAAGTTGATATTCTTCCCGCTTTCAGCGGCAAGCTATCGTTCCATGGCAAAGATGCGGCTGGTTGCGCCCAAGCTGGAGAAAATCAAACAGCAGTATGCTGATGACCGCGAGCAGCTGAATCGGGCCATGATGGATCTTTACAAGACAGAGAAGATCAATCCGCTCGGCGGCTGTTTGCCTGTGGTCATACAGATTCCGGTATTCATCGCGTTGTATTGGTCCATCTTGTCCAGTGTCGAGATGCGCTATGCACCTTTCTTCGGCTGGATAACGGACTTGTCGGCAGCAGACCCCTATTACATCCTGCCGACAATGATGGGGATAAGCATGTTTGTGCAAATGCACCTGAATCCAAAGCCGCCCGATCCTTTACAGGCCAAAGTGATGCAAATCATGCCTATTGCGTTCAGTGTGATGTTCTTTTTCTTCCCTGCCGGGCTGGTGTTGTATTCCCTCGTGAATAATGTGCTTTCCATCGCCCAGCAGTGGTTCATCACACGGACAGCTGAGGCCGAGAGCAAAGGTGTCGCAGCCAAACGTTGATACCATTGCCGCCGTTGCAACTGCACAGGGGCGGGGTGGGGTGGGAGTGGTACGCATATCCGGGGGCGACATTCAGGCACTAGCCTATGGGATTCTGGGTGGGTTACCCCGTGCCAGGCATGCAACATACGTCAATTTTCTGAATGACAAAGGCGATACCCTGGATCAGGGTATCGCCTTGTATTTTCCGGCGCCGCATTCCTATACTGGAGAAGAAGTTCTGGAACTGCAAGGACACGGCGGGACCGCCGTGTTGCACATGTTGTTGCAACGCTGCCTAGACCTCGGTGCACGATTGGCACAACCCGGCGAATTTACTTGCCGCGCGTTTTTGAACAACAAGATGGATCTGGCACAAGCAGAAAGCGTTGCCGACCTGATTGATGCAAACAGTACTGAAGCCGCACGCAGCGCGTTACGTTCATTGCGCGGGGAGTTTTCTTCGGCCATTCGTGAGTTGGTTGATGCGTTGATTTATCTGCGCATGCTGGTCGAGGCCATGATGGATTTTCCCGAGGAAGATGTGGATAGTGTGGACCTACAGCACCGCGATGCCATGCTTAAAGACATTCGCCATAAGCTGCAGCATACCCTGGATACAGCCAAGCAAGGCAGCTTGCTGCGTGAGGGTGCGCATATTGTCATCGCAGGGCAGCCGAATGTTGGCAAATCCAGTTTGCTGAACAAGTTGAGTGGCGAAGAGGTAGCATTGGTCAGCGATATTCCCGGCACCACCCGTGACGTCATACGCCAAGCTATACAACTGCGCGGCGTACCTTTGCATATCATCGACACGGCTGGATTGCGAGAGTCCGAAGATGTAGTGGAAAGCATGGGGATTGCGCGTACACGCCAGACTTTGCATCGCGCCGATTTAATCCTGCTGTTGCTGGATGCAAGTCAGGGGGTGACTATCCAGGACGAGGCCATTCTTTCCGGGCTGCCGACGGATATCCCTCATCTGCTAGTGTTCAACAAGAGCGATTTGTTGCATGGCAAAACTGCCGTTTTGCCGGAAGAAGACCGTGCGATTTGCGTCTCGGCTATAACAGGTGCAGGACTGGAAGAGCTACGCGGCATGATACTGGAAGCAGTGGGCTGGCGCGCTCAGGAGAGCGGGGCTTTCATGGCTCGGGAACGCCATTTACGCGCTTTGCAGTTAGCGCAAAAGTACCTGTGCCAAGCGCAAGAGGTATTGGCTGTCGCGGAGCTGTTTGCCGAGGAACTGCGTTTGGCTCAGCATGCGCTGGGTGAGATTACCGGAGAATTTACCCCGGATGATTTGCTGGGCGAGATTTTCAGCAGGTTCTGCATCGGAAAATAACAGCTATTGTTTCACGTGAAACAAGCAGTTTGGGAATTGTCGGCTAGCTGAGGTATGATGCGCGTCCTTTTCAAAGCAGCAACGACATGAAATTTCCAGATGTATTCGATGTGATCGTGGTGGGCGGAGGCCATGCAGGTACAGAAGCGGCCCTTGCCAGTTCGCGTGCAGGCTGCAAGACTCTGCTGCTCAGCCACAACATTGAAACGCTCGGGCAGATGTCCTGCAATCCATCGATAGGCGGTATAGGCAAAGGACATCTGGTCAAGGAAGTTGATGCCCTGGGTGGTGCGATGGCGGTCGCCACTGATGAAGGAGGTATTCAGTTTCGCATTCTGAACTCTAGTAAAGGCCCGGCAGTGCGAGCCACCCGTGCTCAGGCCGATCGTCTGCTCTACAAACAAGCTATTCGTACACGACTGGAAAACCAGCCCAACCTCTGGCTGTTCCAACAGGCCGTGGACGATTTGCTGGTCGAACAAGACAGGGTGGATGGGGTGGTCACACAACTGGGCTTGAACTTCAGTGCGAAAACCGTAGTTCTTACCACGGGTACGTTCCTCTCTGGTTTGATTCATGTTGGCCAGGCAAACTACCAGGCTGGTCGGGCCGGGGATCCGCCGTCTGTCAGCCTGGCACACTGTTTGCGTGAATTGAATCTGCCGGTGGGCAGGCTGAAGACCGGTACTCCACCTCGGATAGATGGACGGACCATCGATTATTCGGTCATGCAGGAGCAGCCTGGAGACGATCCTGTGCCGGTGTTTTCATTCCTGGGCAATGTCTCGCAACACCCCAAACAGTTGCCCTGCTGGATTACTGAAACCAATCAGCGAACGCATGACATCATTCGAGGTGGGCTGGACCGTTCTCCATTGTTTACTGGGGTTATCGAAGGTGTGGGGCCGCGATACTGTCCGTCCATCGAAGACAAGATCACTCGTTTTGCAGACAAGACTTCTCACCAGATTTTCCTTGAACCTGAGGGATTGACCACCCACGAAGTTTATCCTAATGGGATCTCCACCAGCCTGCCTTTTGATGTGCAATTGGAACTGGTTCGCTCGATCAAGGGTCTGGAAAACGCCCACATCTTGCGTCCTGGCTATGCCATCGAATACGACTATTTCGATCCGCGAGGGCTGAAAAGCTCACTGGAAACCAAGGCGATCGAAGGGCTTTTTTTCGCCGGACAAATAAATGGAACAACCGGCTATGAAGAGGCAGCAGCCCAAGGCTTGTTGGCGGGTCTCAATGCCGCGTTGCGTGTGCGCGAGCAGGAAGCATGGTGCCCGCGCCGCGACGAAGCCTATCTTGGCGTGATGGTCGATGACTTGATCACTAGAGGTGCTTCAGAACCGTACCGTATGTTTACAAGCCGTGCCGAGTATCGTTTACAACTTCGCGAAGATAACGCCGATTTGCGCCTGACGGAGATAGGTCGCAGTCTGGGCATTGTAGATGATATGCGCTGGCAGGCCTTCGAGCAAAAACGCGAAGCGGTTGCCAGAGAGCAAGAACGGTTGCGTAACACTTGGGTTAATCCGCGCAATTTACCGGAGGAAGATGCGATCCGTGTGTTGGGCAAGCCTTTAGAACGGGAGTATGCGTTGCATGAATTATTGCGCCGCCCGGATGTAAGTTACTCCAGTCTGATGAGTCTGCCCGGCTTTGGAGCTGGCGTGGACGATGAAAAGGTCGCTGAACAGGTTGAAACCCAGGCGAAGTACCATGGCTATATCGAACGACAGCGGGATGAGATCAACCGCAATGAACAATATGAAACGCTGGGCTTGCCGAAAGGTTTGGATTATCGTGTGGTGCGAGGTTTGTCCATCGAGGTGCAGCAAAAGCTCAACCAGCACAAGCCGGAAACCATTGGGCAAGCCGCCCGCATTTCCGGAATCACGCCGGCCGCGATTTCTCTGTTATTGGTGCATCTGAAGCGTGGATTCAGCGAAGTGCGGCCCAGCCAGAAACAGGCATGAGCCGAAGCACTGAATTGCAAAACGGCCTTGCGCAATTGAAGATAGCGTTGAGTCCGGATATCCAGGCCAAGTTGTTACAGTATCTGGAATTGTTACAGAAGTGGAACAAGGTCTACAACTTGACTGCGATTCGCAGCCCACAACAAATGGTGAGTAATCACTTGCTTGATAGCTTGGCAGTTATGCCATATCTGTGGCCGAAGCAATGGTTAGATGTGGGCTGTGGCGCGGGTTTGCCGGGGCTGGTTCTGGCAATCTCAAAACCCGACTGGCAATTCAGCTTGCTGGATAGTAATAGCAAGAAAACCAGTTTTGTGCAGCAGGCAATCATAGAGTTGGGGCTGGATAATGCGAGCATTCATTGCGCGCGAGTGGAGGACTGGAAACCGGTGGAACGGTTTGATGGGATCATCTCCCGGGCATATAGTGAATTGGGTGTATTTTTGCGTAGCACTCAACATCTTGTGGCGCAGCACGGGCGCTGGGCGGCAATGAAGGGCTTGGCAGAACAAGAGTTGGCTGGGATACCTGGCGAATGCAGGGTGGATCAAGTCATACAGTTACAGGTACCTGGCCTGCACGCGGCACGCAGTCTGGTAATTGCATCATGCGAGGAGAGCAAAGCAACATGACAAAAATATTAGCCATAACCAACCAGAAGGGAGGGGTGGGGAAAACCACCACTACCGTGAATCTGGCTGCCAGCCTGGCTGCCGCCAAGCAGCGCGTATTGTTGATCGACCTGGACCCGCAGGGCAACGCTACCATGGGCAGCGGTATCGACAAGCGCGATTTGTTGGCTAGCGTCTATGAAGTACTGTTGGGGAGTAAAACGATAGCCGAGGCGCGAGTTTACGCTGAAGCAGGAAAATATGATCTGCTGCCAGCCAACCGGGACTTGGCCGGGGCGGAGATCGAATTGGTAGAAATGGATCACCGCGAAACCCGGTTGCGCGATGCGCTGCAACTGGTCGCTGGGGAATATGATTTTGTGCTGATCGACTGCCCGCCAGCACTGAATTTGCTGACTCTGAATGGCTTATGTGCGGCCAAATCGGTGATGATCCCGATGCAATGTGAATATTATGCGCTAGAGGGACTAAGCGATCTGGTAAATACTATCCGTAAAGTGCGCACCAACTTGAATCCGGTGCTGGAAATCGAGGGATTGCTGCGCACCATGTTCGATCCGCGCAATGCACTCGCACAGCAGGTTTCGGATCAGTTGCAAGAACATTTCGGCAACAAGGTCTATCGTACCGTGATCCCGCGTAATGTGAGGTTGGCAGAAGCACCAAGTTATGGTGTGCCCGTGTTGTATCACGACAAATTATCAAAAGGGACGCAGGCTTATCTGGCTTTGGCGGGAGAGTTATTGAATAACGCAATACAACCAGCTGCAATGGTATAAGGGAAAAAATAATGGCAAAGTTACACAAGGGTTTGGGGCGCGGACTGGATGCATTGTTGTCGGGTGGCAAAAGTGAAAAAGATGAAGTGATGCGTGATTTGAATGTCACGCTGCTTAAGCCGGGCAAGTATCAGCCGCGTTCGCATATGGATGAGGCATCGCTGAATGATTTGGCTGCTTCGATCAAAGCCCAGGGGATCATGCAGCCGATTTTGGTGCGGCAACTGGCCGATAGCAGCTATGAAATCATAGCCGGGGAAAGACGCTGGCGTGCCGCACAACTGGCAGGCATGAGTCATGTGCCGGTATTGGTGCGCAGCGTGCCGGATAAAGCGGCGCTGGCGATGGCGCTGATTGAGAACATCCAGCGCGAAAATCTGAACCCGCTTGAAGAAGCAGTGGGCCTGCAACGATTGATTGACGAATTTAAAATGACCCACCAGGTTGCCGCGGATGCAGTGGGGCGTTCGCGCAGTGCTGCCAGCAACTTGCTGCGTTTATTAAAACTGCCCAAGCCCGTGCAGAATCTGCTGATGGAAAACAAGCTGGACATGGGCCATGCGCGTGCGTTGCTGCCGTTGGAAAGCGCACAGCAGATTATGTTCGCAAATAAAATCGTTCTGGAGCAGCTTTCTGTGAGAGATGCGGAAAAGCTGGTACAGAAAAAAACTCATGCGCCTGAAGAAAAGGACAGATCGAAGAAAATCACCAGGATTAGCCGCGACACGCAGCGATTACAGGAAGAAATGAGTACATATCTCGGAACGCGGGTAGAAATCAAGCAGGGCGACAAGGGAAGGGGTAAGCTGGTCATTGAATATGCAAATCACGACCAGCTTGATGAACTACTGAACAAGCTAAAAAAGGGCAAATAAGTGAGCGAAGAAGCCACAGATTTTCATCAACAATGTTTGACACTCTCGGGAAACGCCGCTATCATCCCCGCGCTTTTGGATGTTGAAGAAAAAGAAAGAAAAATAGCGCGCCAAGTGGTCTGGTTACAGATGATGGTCACGCTGACAGTTGCAAGTATCGCCTACAGCACGAAAGGCACGCCGCAGCTTGCATTGGCGGTGTTAAGCGGGGGGGGCGTGTCTGTGATCAATGGAGCAATGCTGGCTTGGAGAATGTCTCGATCAGCCTTGCATCCAGCCTGTGATGTACATGATTCCCGTGCCGTGCATCAACAACTCCGGCTTTTGTATTTTTACGCCACTGAAAGATTTTTGGTGGTCATTGTGCTGCTTGGTTTGTGCATGGCAGTGCTTAAATTATCGCCGCTCGCATTATTGGCTGGCTTTGTGATGGGCCAGTTTGCACTTTTAGTGGCCCGATTGTTATTGAGCAAAATTAAGACAGAGATAGTGACTAAAAATGTCTAGCGAAGCACACACATCAGCAGAATACATCAAGCATCACCTGCAAAACCTGACATATGGCCACTTGCCTGACGGTACTTGGGGAATCGCTCACACGCCTGAGGAAGCCAAGGCAATGGGTTTCTGGGCACTCAATCTGGATACGGTGATCATGTCATTGTTGCTGGGTACAGTGTTGATGCTGGTATTCCGCAGTGTTGCCAAGAGCATCAGCACCGGTACTCCCACTGGTTTGCAAAATTTCTGTGAGTGGTCGGTCGAATTCATAGACTCAAGCGTGCGCGGATCATTTTCAGCCAGAAACGACATGATCGCTCCTTTGGCGCTGACCATCTTCTTTTGGATTTTTTCGATGAACCTGATGGATCTGTTGCCGATAGATTATGTGCCTTTGTTAATGCACGAACTCGGTGTCCCTTTCTTCAAAGTGGTTCCTACTACTGATCCGAATGCCACATTTGGATTGGCAATCGGCGTGTTTTTGCTGGTGCTTTATTACAGCGTCAAGATGAAGGGTGCGGGCGGATTCGTTGGTGAGTTGACGCTGCAACCGTTCGGCAAATGGGGGATCCCGGTCAATTTGCTGCTGGAAGGGGTCAATCTGATTGCCAAGCCAATTTCTCTTGCTTTGCGTCTGTTCGGCAACATGTATGCCGGTGAAATGATTTTTACTCTGATCGCGTTGATGGGTGGAGCATGGGCGGGACTTTCGCTGGGCGGCACCACCTTGTATGGATCACAGATTTTGCTGTCGCTGGGCTGGGCGATTTTCCATATCCTGATCGTCACCTTGCAGGCGTTCATTTTCATGACGCTGACTGTGGTCTACATGGATATGGCACACCAGGAACACCATTAAATCAACATCATTAAAAACCGATTTTATCAACTCAACTTTTTCAAACAGGAGAAATAAAAATGAATGAGGCAAATGCACTGCTGTACATCGCCGGAGCACTGATGATGGGATTGGGCGCTCTGGGCGCGGCCGTGGGTATCGGTATTTTGGGTGGCCGCTTTTTGGAAGGGGCGGCACGTCAGCCAGAACTCATCCCTATGCTGCGTATACAATTCTTTGTTGTAATGGGTCTGGTCGATGCGGTGCCGATGATTGCAGTTGGTATCGCCATGTACGTTCTTTTTGCTGTGGCGCATTAATTACCAAATATAGCGACAACGCATAATTCAAGAAAGGTAGCTTGCATGAATATCAATGCAACTCTTCTCGCTCAAACGGTCATGTTCGCACTGTTCGTGTGGTTCTGCATGAAGTTCGTCTGGCCCCCAATCATAGCCGCGCTGGAGCAACGCAAGAAACAAATCGCCGATGGTTTGGCGGATGCTGAGCGGGCAAAGCACGATCTGGAGTTAGCCGCCAAGCGTTCCGCAGAAATCCTGCGTGAAGCCAAGGAAAAGGTCGGTGAAATCGTGGCCAATGGTGAAAAACGCGCCAGCGAGATCGTCGAGACAGCCAAGATTCAAGCCAAGGTGGAAGGCGATCGTATCATCGCGGGTGCCAAGGCTGAGATCGATCAGGAAGTGTTTCGTGCCAAGGAGCAATTGCGTACCCAGGTGTCCACGATTGCACTGGCTGGTGCGAGCAAGATTTTGGGTCGTGAAATCGACGCCAAGGCGCACAACGATCTGCTCGATAAACTCGTCGCGGAAATTAAATAGCCATGGCTGAAGCCCTTACCACAGCGCGACCCTATGCTCAGGCAGCATTTGAGGAAGCGCAGAAACTCGGAGATTTGAAAGGCTGGTCTGAAATGCTGCTGTCTCTTGCCGAAGCGATCAGCCATCCGGAAATTCGTGCAGTAGTCACCAGCCCGCGCTTTCAGAAAGCGCAGATCGAAAAGCTGATGGAAGGCTTGCTTGGTGCACAGGCAAAAACGCAGCAACGCAACTTTGTTAGGGTGCTGGTGGACAACCAGCGCTTGCTTCTGCTTCCGGAAATGGTTGCTATTTTCGAAGCGTTGCGGGCCGAAGCGGAAAGAACTATAAATGTAGTGGTTGACTCCGCGTTTGAATTGTCTGCCGCACAACAGGAAAAGATCATCAGTTCGCTGAAAGCGCGCATGGGCCGTGATATCAAGCTGGTCTGTAAAGTCAATAAAGAATTGCTGGGCGGTGTGGTAATTCGTGCAGGAGACAAGGTGATCGATGGTTCTGCCCGCACCCGTCTTGGCGAAATGGCAAACGCGCTGGCTTGATAAAAATATATCAATGAGGAAATACAGATGAAGCTCAATCCTTCCGAAATTAGTAATTTGATTCGCAGTCGCATCGAAAACTTCGAGGCGCTTACGCAAGCACGTACCGAGGGTACAGTGGTCAGCGTCACCGACGGTATCGTCCGTGTACACGGATTGTCTGACGTGATGCAAGGTGAAATGCTGGAGTTTCCAGGCAACACTTTCGGTTTAGCGCTGAATTTGGAGCGCGATTCCGTCGGCGCGGTGGTGCTCGGTGAATATGAACACATCACCGAGGGAGACACGGTCAAATGTACCGGACGAATTCTGGAAGTGCCGGTTGGTCCGGAATTGCGCGGACGGGTAGTGAACGCGCTGGGTCAGCCGATCGATGGCAAAGGCCCGATTAACGCCAAGATGACCGACAAGATTGAAAAAGTCGCACCGGGCGTGATTGCACGTAAGTCAGTTGATCAACCCGTGCAAACAGGTTTGAAATCGATCGACTCCATGGTTCCGGTCGGCCGCGGACAGCGCGAGCTGATTATTGGTGACCGTCAAACCGGCAAGACGGCAGTTGCCGTGGATGCCATCATCAATCAAAAAGGTCAGAACATGACCTGCGTCTATGTTGCTATCGGCCAAAAAGCATCGACTGTAGTCAACGTAGTGCGCAAGCTGGAAGAGCACGGCGCGTTGGGGTACACCATCGTGGTTGTCGCGACCGCTTCGGATTCCGCCGCGATGCAATTCCTGGCGCCATATGCCGGTTGCACCATGGGCGAATACTTCCGCGATCGCGGCGAAGACGCGCTGATCGTTTACGACGACTTGACCAAGCAAGCATGGGCATATCGTCAAATCTCATTGTTGCTGCGCCGCCCGCCCGGTCGTGAAGCTTATCCAGGTGACGTGTTCTATCTTCACTCCCGTTTGTTGGAGCGTGCGGCGCGCGTGAATGCCGACTATGTGGAAGCATTTACCAAAGGCGCAGTCAAAGGCAAGACGGGTTCGCTGACCGCATTGCCTATCATTGAAACTCAGGCTGGCGATGTCTCCGCGTTCGTGCCTACCAACGTGATTTCGATCACCGACGGACAGATTTTTTTGGAAGCCGATTTGTTCAATGCGGGTATCCGTCCCGCGATCAACGCAGGTATCTCGGTGTCTCGCGTGGGTGGTGCAGCGCAAACCAAGGTAATCAAGAAGCTGGGCGGCGGTGTGCGCCTGGCACTGGCGCAATACCGTGAATTGGCGGCCTTCGCGCAGTTCGCGTCGGATCTGGATGAAGCGACGCGCAAGCAACTCGAGCGCGGCCGTATGGTTACCGAGTTGATGAAGCAGTTGCAATATGCACCGTTGTCGGTTGCTGAAATGGCAGTCACACTGTTTTCGGTCAATAAAGGCTACTTCGATGATGTGCCGGTGGCCAAAGCACTGGCGTTCGAGTCGGTGCTGCATTCCCATCTGAAATCCAATAACAAGAGCCTGATGGACGCGATCGAATCCAGCAAGGACCTGAATGCCGATAATGAAAAATTATTGTCTGCGGCGATCGAGAAATTCAAAGCTACAGCTGTTTACTAAGGCGGAGTGAGAAATGGCTGGCAGTAAAGAGATACGCACGAAGATCAAGAGTGTAGAAAATACACGCAAGATTACGCGCGCCATGGAAATGGTCGCCGCTGCCAAGATGCGCAAGGCTCAGGATCGCATGCGCGCAGCCCGCCCCTATGCGGAAAAAATCCGTGCCGTTGCCGCGCACCTGTCGCGCGCCAACCCCGAGTACAAGCATCCGTTTCTGGTAAAACGCGAAGGGATCAAGAATATCGGTCTGATCGTGGTGACGTCGGACAAGGGACTGTGCGGCGGATTGAATACCAACGTGCTGCGCCTTGCCGTGAGCCGCATGAAGTCATGGGAAAGTGAAGGCAAGGGCATCATGGTTTGCCCGATCGGCAACAAAGGCATGGGTTTCATGTCGCGTATAGGTGCCAAGGTCAAATCCCAGATGTCCGGATTGGGCGATACGCCGCACATAGAAAAACTGATCGGTGCCGTGAAGGTGATGCTGGATGCCTATACGGCCGGTGAGATCGACGCGATACATATCAGCTACAACCAGTTCGTCAATACCATGAAGCAAGAGCCGTGCATCGAGCAATTGCTGCCGCTGAGCGGTGAGCAGATGGGAACCGCAAAGGGCAACTGGGACTATATCTATGAGCCGGATGCCAAACAGGTGATAGATGAGCTGCTGGTTCGCTATATCGAGTCTCTGGTATACCAGTCCGTGGTGGAAAACATGGCTTCCGAGCAGAGCTCGCGGATGGTCGCAATGAAGGCCGCATCTGATAACGCCAAGAGCGTGATTGCAGATCTCAAGCTGGTTTATAACAAGGCGCGTCAAGCGGCAATTACCCGCGAAATTTCGGAGATTTGCAGCGGTGCGGCAGCGGTTGGCTAATTGAAATTGGCGGTAATTTACAAAATTAATTTAGACGGGGAATCCTAAAATGAGTCAAGGAAAGATTGTTCAATGTATCGGTGCGGTGGTTGACATCGAATTTCCGCGCGACAAAATGCCCAAGGTATACGACGCGCTGACACTGCAGGCAGAAACGGGTTCGATTGCCGAGGCCGGACTGACTTTCGAAGTGCAGCAGCAACTAGGTGATGGCGTAGTGCGCACCATTGCGATGGGTTCTTCGGATGGTCTGAAACGTGGCATGGCTGTAGTGAACACTAACAATCCGATTTCAGTTCCGGTTGGTGTAGGTACATTGGGCCGCATCATGGACGTGTTAGGCCGTCCGATCGACGATGCCGGTCCGATCAAGTGTGATGAAAGACGTCCGATCCATAGCAAAGCACCGAAATTCGACGAGTTGTCGCCTTCGGTCGATTTGCTGGAAACCGGGATCAAGGTGATTGATCTGGTATGCCCTTTCGCCAAGGGCGGCAAGGTTGGCTTATTCGGTGGCGCGGGTGTGGGCAAAACCGTGAACATGCTGGAATTGATCAACAACATCGCCAAGGAACACGCCGGTTTGTCAGTGTTTGCAGGTGTGGGCGAGCGTACCCGCGAAGGTAACGATTTTTACCATGAGATGTCGGAAGCGGGCGTAATCAAATTGGATAACCTGCCCGAATCCAAAGTGGCGATGGTGTTCGGCCAGATGAATGAACCGCCCGGCAACAGATTGCGCGTGGCGTTGAGCGGACTGACCATGGCGGAAAAATTCCGCGATGAAGGCCGCGACATTCTGTTCTTTGTTGACAACATCTACCGATATACACTGGCCGGTACGGAAGTTTCCGCGTTGCTGGGCCGCATGCCTTCTGCCGTAGGTTATCAACCAACCTTGGCAGAAGAAATGGGCCGCCTGCAGGAGCGTATCACCTCGACCAAGGTGGGTTCTATCACTTCCGTACAAGCGGTTTATGTACCTGCGGATGACTTGACCGACCCGGCGCCAGCAACCACATTCTTGCATCTGGACTCCACAGTGGTATTGTCGCGTGACATCGCTTCGCTGGGTATTTATCCTGCTGTTGATCCATTGGATTCCACATCACGTCAGCTTGATCCGCTGGTGGTGGGCGAAGAGCATTACAACGTGGCGCGTAAGGTTCAGGCGACGCTACAACGTTACAAGGAACTGCGCGACATCATCGCGATTCTAGGCATGGATGAGTTGGCTCCGGAGGACAAATTGGCGGTAGCACGTGCACGCAAAATTCAGCGCTTCCTGTCGCAACCGTTCCACGTGGCTGAAGTGTTTACCGGTAGCCCGGGTAAATATGTCACGCTGAAAGAAACCATCAAAGGTTTCAAGGGCATCGTTGATGGAGAATATGACCACCTGCCGGAACAAGCGTTCTACATGGTGGGCGGCATCGAAGAAGCAGTTGAAAAAGCCAAGACGCTGCAATAATATTGGGGAACAACCATGGTAATGACCGTACATGTCGACGTAGTTAGCGCGGAAGCGTCGATTTTTTCCGGGTTGGCTGAAATGGTAGTGGTACCGGGAGAAATGGGCGAATTGGGTATTTACCCTCGTCACACTGCATTGATGACGCGCATCAAACCGGGTTCGGTCAGGATCAAGCGTCCCGGTCAGGAACAGGAAGAACTCATCTATGTGTCCGGCGGCATGCTTGAGATTCAGCCAAGTGTCGTGACCATCCTGGCAGATACCGCAATACGCGGCGGAGATCTGGATGAAGTGCGCGCGCTGCAAGCAAAGCAAGATGCCGAAGAGGCGATGAAAAACCGCAGTTCCGATATCGACTACGCTAAGGCTCAGGCTGAACTGGCTGAAGCAGTCGCACAGATCGCCGCGATTGAACGTCTACGCAAAAGTAGCAAGCATTAACCATTAAGTGAAACGAACAACAAAAAAGCAGCCTAGGCTGCTTTTTTGTTGCCGTGAAAATTGCAAATTAATAATCGTCTTCTTCAAAGCAAATTGGAATTACCTGGCAGCAAATATTTTTATCAAGCGAGCAAGAATGTACCAAACAGCGAAGAAAACCAGCCAAATTAGTACACCGACGACAAGGGCAAATATGACGCTCTCTGCAGTAAGATTAAAGGAGGGCAAATAAGCTTCCCATGTCGAGCGAGCAATTGAGGGATCGATCCTGGCAAGCAAATAAACCAGTTGATGAAACAGATCGGTATTGAGCGCTTCAAGAACGCGCCGGAGTTGCTCAGCAGAATTGACCATCGCCTGTAATGCCGCACCCTCGCTATGAAACGTCGGATCAGGGCTGGCCAGATGATACTGGATAAGCTCTTCAAGACTGCCATGATGGAACTGATCGGCGATCTGCTGGAATGGCGCGATATCCCGGAGCACCTGATCGAGCCGTCCTCCTACGCGCTGCCGATATTGGGCAATGAAGCTTGGAATGCAGCCTGCAGCAATAATCCCAACCACCAAAACAATTCGATCCAGAATCCCGCGCACGAAAGCCATGAGCACCTTACAAAGAAATTAAAATGTTGACGCGACAAATTCTTAACATGTCAGCATGAAAAAACGTGACATCGCGTATCATACGATGGCAATCTGATTTAGTAAAAACAAAAGATAAGGATCGATAAACAAGGTGGGCGGAAATTATCCGCTGTTGCGCAACCCGGTTGCAATGCCATTGATGGTGAGATGAATGGCGCGCTTTACCAGCACGTCATTATCGCCGGCGCGATGACGCTGCAGCAGCGCAACCTGCAAATGGTTGAGCGGATCGATGTAGGGAGTGCGGGTCAGCAGGCTGCGCGCAAAAGCAGGGTTGTCCTGCAACAACGAGGTGTTGCCGGTTACCGCGAACAGCATGTCCACGGTGCTTTCCCATTCGCTGTTGATCGCGCCGAAAATGCGTTCGCGCATTAATACGTCATCAACCAGTTCAGCATAGCTCGAGGCGATACCCATGTCGGTCTTGGATAACACCATATCCATATTGGACATCAAACCACGAAAGAACGGCCAATTCTGGTACATCGCCTGAAGCTGCGCGAGCCCCGCATTACCTTCGCGATTGACAAATTGCTTCACCGCGCTGCCGAAACCGAACCAGCCTGGCAATAGCGTGCGGTTCAAGCCCCAGCTGAACACCCATGGTATGGCGCGCAAATCTTCGATGCGGTCTGATGCCTTGCGGGCCGAAGGACGGCTGCCAATGTTCAACTCGGCGATTTCGCGTATCGGTGTCGCGGTGAAAAAATATTCGGTGAAGCCGGGTGTCTCATATACCAGCTTGCGATAGGCGGCGAAGGCATCGCGGCTCAACGCTTCCATAATGCGATGATATTCCGGCATGGTGCTGTCCGCGCCGTGGTGATGCAGCAGTGTGGCCTCCATGGTCGCGGCGATCAATGTCTCCAGGTTGCGCCGGCCAATCTCGGGATTGGAGTATTTGCTGGAAATGACTTCACCCTGTTCGGTGATGCGAATTTGTCCGTTCACGCTACCCGGTGGTTGTGCCAGAATCGCGTCATAGCTCGGGCCGCCACCGCGTCCCACGGTGCCGCCACGGCCATGGAACAGCCGCAGCTCAATGCCGTGTTTGGCGAATACTTTCACCAGCTCGACCTCGGCTTTGTACAGCTCCCAATTGGCGGTGAGGTAGCCGCCATCCTTGTTGCTGTCCGAATAGCCGAGCATCACTTCCTGGGTGTTGCCGCGACTGTTCAGCAGCTTGCGGTAATACGGGATAGCGAATAGCTCATCCATGATAGGCCCGCACCCGCGAAGGTCTTCGATGGTCTCGAACAACGGGACTATGTTGATATGCAGGACAGGGTTGACGTGCAGCACAGGATCTTTGCCTCCTTCAAGCAAACCTACCTGTTGCAGCATCAGCGCGAGTTCCAGCATGTCGCTCACCGCATCAGTCTTGGAGATGATGTGGTTGGGTAATGCTGCGCGGCCGAAGCGTTGATGGATCTGTGCAGCGGCCTGCATGATGCGCAACTCGCTTTGTGCCACGGCGCCGTATTGGTCAATATCGCCGAGCAATGGCTTGCCGGCTTGTAATGCGGCCAGCAACACTTCGCGGCGCGTGGCTTCGCCCAAATCCTTATAGTTGGCTTCACCGCCGCCATGAAAAAAAAGCTCTGTCACGGTTTGTTCGTGAATCGCGCTGTGCTGGCGCATATCCAGCGGGGCGAGATGAAATCCGAATACTTCAGCGGCGCGGCGCAGATAGGCAAGACGTCCGCGTGCCAGATACACTGCGCCATGCTTGAACAGCGAGTCGATCAGCACATCCAGATCGGCAATGAAATCCTGCGGTGTGGCATAAGGTTGCGCATGCTTGTCCACCGGCGACAGATGCGAGATGCTATGGCCCAGCTGTTTGGCGGTGGCTGTAAGGCGCGAATAAATCAGGATCAGCGCGCGGCGATAAGGTTCATCAGCGCGGCTGGCGGCCTTATCCGGCGATTCATCGGAAAGCTTGCGCAACTCAGCGCTGACCTCCACCAAGCGATCGGTCAGGCTCAGGCGCGTGCCCAGCAGGTGTGTCTCGCTCAGGTAATGCTCGAATGCCAGCGATGAATGCTGATGCATCGCGTCCAGCATCACATCGTGGGTGACAAAGGGATTGCCGTCGCGGTCGCCGCCGATCCAGCTGCCCACACGCAGCAGCGGCGGAATGCGGATGTCCTTGTCGAAGCGAGCTTCCAGTTGCTTTTCCATGTAGGCGTAAATCTTCGGGATTTCGCTGAGGAAGGTGTAGCGGTAGAACTCCAGGCCGTTCTTGATCTCGTCACGCACGGTCAGCTTGGCGGTGCGCAACATGCGTGTTTGCCACAGGATCAGCACGAAGCGATGCAAAGTTTCTTCGTTATAGTTCAGATCATCCGGGGTCATGTCCACGCGATCGCGTTCGGACAGCAGTTGCGAAATAATCAACTGGCAATCGAGTATGCTCTTGCGCTGTACTTCAGTGGGATGCGCGGTCAATACCGGCGAGATCAGCGCGCTGTCCAAAAATGCTTGCAGCGTTTCCTTGCCGATGTGCTTTTCCTCGATGCGCTCCAGCGCCAGCAGCAGGCTGCCGTCTTTGGGCGCACTTCCCGCTTTGAGGTGGGCGCGATGACGGCGGTTGTGATGCAGGTCTTCGGCAATGTTGGACAGCTGCGAGAAGTAGCTGAAGGCGCGCACCACCACCAGCGTTTCGCTGGGCGACAGCGCGTCCAGCGTCTGCTCGAGTTGCACGCGGTCGCGGTCATCCTGGGTCTTGCGGAAACGCACCGCGGCGCGCCGCACATTCTCGATCAGCTGAAAGGATGCTTCACCCTCCTGTTCGCGAAGTGTGTCGCCAAGGATACGGCCAAGCAGGCGCACATCATCGCGCAGCGGCAGATCCTTGCTGGAAATATCAGTAGGGGCGGCAATCAAATTCATCACATTCTCGGGACAAAAGCACGGCGCACCATATGTTAGAATGCGCCGAAGACGGTTTGTTTATTTAAAAAATTCAGGCACAAAATTCCAGGAAAAACATGAACCAGAAATCCCATCAAGACCCCGCTCGATTAGTGATAGCTTCGCGTGAAAGCGCGCTGGCGATGTGGCAGGCACAGCATATCCGGGACAGGCTGCGCGCATTATATCCGCAAACCGAGGTCAGTATATTGGGCATGACCACACAGGGCGACCAGATTCTCGACGTCACGCTGTCCAAGATCGGCGGCAAGGGATTGTTCGTGAAAGAGCTGGAAACGGCGCTGGAAGACGGCCGCGCCGACCTTGCCGTGCATTCGCTGAAGGACGTGCCGATGAATCTGCCGGAGGGTTTCGTGCTGGCCGCCATCGGCGAACGCGAAGACCCGCATGATGCGTTCGTTTCGAACCAGCATGAGAATCTGGCAGCCTTGCCCGCCGGCAGCGTGGTGGGCACCTCCAGCCTGCGCCGCGAAAGCCAGTTGCGCGCGCGCTTTCCGCATCTCAGCATCGAGCCGCTGCGCGGCAACGTGCAAACCCGTTTGCGCAAGCTGGATGATGGGAAATATGCCGCCATCATTCTCGCAGCAGCCGGGCTTAAGCGCCTGGGTCTGGGCCATCGTATCCGCGCGCTGATCAGCAGCGAAGACAGTCTGCCCGCGGTCGGGCAGGGCGCACTGGGCATCGAATGCCGCGCCGATCGCGCCGATGTGATCGCCTTGCTGCAACCGCTGCACCATCCCGATACCGCCGCCTGCGTGCTGGCGGAGCGTGCCCTGAGCCGTGCGCTGGCGGGCAGTTGCCAGGTGCCGCTGGGCGGCTTTGCCGAAGTGAAAAATGGAAAATTGCGCATGCGGGGATTCGTTGCCAGCCCCGATGGAAAACGCATGACGAGCTCCGAGCTGACCGGTGAGATCGCCCATCCCGAAGCCTTGGGAAATAAAATTGCCGATGCGCTGCTTGCGCAGGGTGCAGACAAGATTCTCGCCGAACTTGCCCTATAGGGTTTTGTCGTATGACCAGCTTTATCCTCAAGAAGAGTTGGCGGCTAAAGTAAATTACACAAGAAAGAAATTTTCCTGACGGTAGTACGGAAAGAGGGGGATTCCTGCAGAACTTGGCTGGCAGAATATGACAGAAGACCTCCCGTTAACAGGACTGAAAATTGTCGTCACACGCCCGCGTGAACAAGCTGTCGATCTGGCGCAGAGAATAGAACAGGCCGGCGGAATACCGCTGCTGTTTCCATTGCTGGACATTGCGGCTGTGCATGATACTCAATTGCTGCGCGAACAAGTCTCGCGTCTTGCACAATTCGAACTCGCAATTTTCATCAGCCCGAATGCCGTGCATTTCGGTATTGAGGCAATACGCGCAGCGGGCAAACTCCCGACGGAATTAAAAATTGCCACAGTCGGCCAGGGCAGCGCAAAAGCCTTGCGGAAATCGGGCATCCCCAACATCATTGCACCCGCCGACCGTTTCGACAGCGAGGGGTTGCTGGCTTTGCCGGAATTGCAAAATGTGGCCGGATGGCGTGTGATGATCTTTCGCGGTGACGGAGGACGCGAATTGCTGGGCGATACACTCAAGGCGCGAGGGGCGACGGTGGAATATGCCACCTGCTATCAGCGCAGCAAACCGCAGCAAGATGCCAGCGTTCTGCTAAATGCGGCACCAGACGCGATGTCAGTGACCAGCAGCGAAGCGTTACGCCATCTGTGGCAAATGCTGGACAGCAAAGCTCAACAAGCATTAAGCCACACGCCCCTGTTTGTACCGCATGCACGCATCGCCGAACTGGCTGTCCAGCAAGGCTGGCTGCATGTCTATGTAACAGAATCTGGAGACGATGGTTTAATATCAGCCCTGATTGCATGTGGTTCACGGAAAAAGGGGAATCAGGAATGAGGTGTGAGGACTGGGTACTGAGTAAAAACTGCTGCACCGCTTGTAGCTCAGTGCTTAGTCCTCGCACCTCATTCCATATGAAAGGTATTGAATGAGCGAGCAAACTCCTCAGCAGCAGGAAAGAGAGCCAGCTACAGTACAGCCGGAGCACAAGTCCCCGGTCCTGGGAGTGTTTGCGCACGCCAGTCTTACCCAGATGACTTTGGCGGTACTGGTGTTGATATTTCTGTGGCAATGGCTGGATGGGCGCCGCGCCATTAATGACATGCAACAGCAGCTTGCTGTAAAAATCGCGGAGATGGACGGTAACAGTAAGGCGAATCAGATATTGCTGGCGCAAAATCAGGAGCAGGTTAGAGAACTTTTCGCCAAGGTAACGATGTTGGAAACACGTTATGCCGAGTCTCAAAATCAGCGCGCTGCACTGGAAGCGCTGTATAACGACCTGTCGGTAAACCGCGACGAAACTGTGTTGGCGGAAGTCGAGCAATTGTTGCTGATTGCCGCGCAGCAATTGCAATTGTCGGCCAATGTCAAGGCCGCGCTGATCGCAATGCAGAGTGCCGATGGACGTCTGAAGCGCATGGATCGCCCGGCTTTCAACGGTCTGCGCAAGGTTATCGGCCAGGATATGGACAAGCTGCGCGCACTGCCCAGCGTGGACATCACCGGTATTAATTGGCAGCTCAATAACCTGATTACCGCTGTTGATGAGTTGCCGTTGGTCTATCAGCAACGCGTGGCGAATAAGATGACTGCGCAAATCGTACCGTCAAATGATGAAACTGCCTGGCAAAAGTTGCTGCGTGAAATCTGGCAGGAAGCGAAGCAGCTAGTGCGTATTGAGAATACCGGCAAGGCTGATATCCCGTTGCTGCCGCCCGATCAGGAATTCTTCCTGCGCGAGAATCTGAAGATGCGCTTGTTGACGGCACGCTTGGCGTTATTGTCTCGGGACGAAAACAGCTACAGACAGGAACTGAAAACAGCGCAGCTTTGGATGGCGAGATATTTTGATGAAAAATCGAACCAGGGAGCGCAAATGTCGGGTGAATTGAAGAAACTTGCCGCGTCCGACATCAAAGTTGAAATACCGGACATCAGCGGCAGCCTGCAGGCGGTTCGCAACTATCGTCTGACACGCGAAAGCGAGCCTAAGGCGGGTTTAGAAAGACGGTCGAAGGCAGGGCGATGAAATACCTGGTATGGATACTCGGGCTGTTCGCAGCAGCAGTTGCCCTCACCACGGCGGCATCGCACGATACGGCGTATGTACTGCTGGTGTATCCGCCCTATCGTGCCGAGATGTCGCTGCTGCTGTTTATCATCCTGTCTCTGGCCGTCTTTGTGTTCGGCTATGGCCTTGTGCGATTGACAATTGCAGTCCTGCAATTGCCGTCTTATGTGCGGCAATTCAGGCGGGAGCACACACAAGCCAAGGCCCGCGAACTGCTGGAGGAAGTGCTGGGCTCGTTTTTTGAGGGTCGATATGCTGCGGCGGAAAAGGCTGCAACGCGTGCGATGGAATCGGGCGAGACATCCGCTTTGTATCCCATCATCGCAGCGCGTTCTGCGCACGAATTGCATGAATACAAAAAACGCGATGCCTATCTGTCTGCTTCCCGGGACAAAGCGAAAGGCGCCACCACGATGCGTTTGATGGCGGCAGGCAAATTCATGCTCGACCAGCGCGACCCCCGTGCCGCATTGAGTGCCTTGCAGGAATTGCGTGACAGCGGAGTCAAGGGACATGTTGGCGCGATGTCGCTGGAACTTAAGGCGCAGCAACAGGCGGGTGACTGGGATGAAGTATTGAGCTTGCTTGATCAATTGGAAAATCGCTCATCCATAGATGCGATGGTCGCAGAGCAATTGCGGCAACAGGCCTGGCTGGAAAAGATTCGCCAGCAGGAGGATCTGGCGGGACTGAACGCCTGCCTGAAAAGAATGCCCGCCGATCTCAAGCGGCGCAGCAAAGTCGCGGCAACCGTCGCGCGCGAGCTGATACGCCACGGCGGCGGTACATTTGCTCAACAATTGCTTTCCGACAGCCTGAATGTGCAATGGGACAGCGAACTGGTCGCGCTTTACGGTGATTGCATATCCGACGATGTGGTGGCGCAAATCGAACAAGCCGAGAAGTGGCTCAGTCTGCACAAGCTGGATACAGGTCTTTTGCTCGCATTAGGCAAGCTTTGCCTGCATCAAAAGTTGTGGGGCAAGGCGCAGAACTATTTTGAAGCCAGCATCAGTATCGCACCCAGCCAAGCGGCATATAACGCGCTGGCACAACTGGCGGAACGTCTGGGTAAATCAGATGAAGCATTCAAGTATTACCACAAGGCGATGTCGTTGGCGAAATAGCGAGATTTGCAAAGCAGGGAGTACGGATTTGCTGTCAGGTCTTGGGCGCAAACGTGAAAGCATCAGAAAAGAATGCCTCGTTCGGTAACTTGCGCTGCTCGGTAAAATCCCGGTGGGCCGCTTCCACGACTACCGGCGCGCCGCAGACATACACTTCATGTCCCGATAGATCGCTATAGTCATCCAGCACAGCCTGATGTACAAAACCGGTACGCCCTCGCCAGGCATCTTCCGGCAAAGCCTCGGAAAGTACCGGAGTAAATTTGATGCCTTTGCTTTCCCATTGTCTTGCCAGATCCAGCAGGTACAGGTCTGCCAGTTTGCGCCCACCCCAGTAAAAGTGCATAGTGCGCTTCAATCCGATATGCAGCGCATGTTCGACGATCGCCTTGATCGGTGCGAAGCCGGTGCCGCTGGCAACGAGTATGATGGGCTTTTCAGTATCTTCGCGCAGAAAAAAAGTACCGAGTGGCCCCTTGAAGCGCAGGATATCGCGCTCTTTCATGACTTCGAACACATGATGGGTAAATGCGCCGCCGATGATGTTGCGGATGTGCAGCACCAGAAACTCGTCGTCGTGAGGCGCATTGGCCAGCGAGAAGCTGCGCGGCTTTTGATCCTTGAGCAGGATATCGATGTATTGCCCGGCCAGGAATTGCAGGCGTTCATTGCTGGGAAGCTTGAGCGAGAGCACCATCACATCCGGCGCCGGTCTTTCCATTTTATGCACGCGGCAGGGCATGGTCCTGACCGGGATATCCTTGACCGCGCTCACTTCCCGACAGTCCAGCACCAGATCGGACAGTGGTTTGGCGCAACAAAACAATGCCAAGCCGGCCGCTTTCTCAGCCTCGCTCAACGTGCTTTCCTGATACTTTCCATAATCCACCTGACCGGACAGTACCTTGCCCTTGCATGTGCCGCACACGCCGTCGCGGCAGCTATAGGGCAGCGTGTAACCGTGCTTGAGCGCGGCTTCCAGGATGGTCTCGTGCGTCTCGATGGGAAAGCTGTGACCGCTTGGTTGAATGGTGGTGTTGAAAGTCATGATAAATGCCGCAGGTTGCACAATGACACGAATTTTAACGCATAATCATACAATGAGACGATTGTTGATTATCGGTTGCGGGGATGTCGCTCTGCGCACGATACCATTATTAAATCAGGGATATCGGGTGTTTGCACTGGTGCGCAATCCCGCATATTTTGCAAGATTGCGCGCAATGGGTGTGATTCCGCTGCTGGGCGATCTGGATGAACGCAACAGTCTTTCACGCTTGGCCGGATTAGCCGATGCGGTGCTGCATCTGGCACCGCCCCCGAACAGCGGTATTCACGATACGCGGACACGCAACCTGCTAAGTGCCTTGTCGCAAGTCAGCCCTGAGCACTTCGACAGGTTCAGGATACATCCGGCGCCGCGAAATCGAGGTGGCGGGGGATTGCCGAAGCGGCTGGTGTATATCAGCACCAGTGGCGTTTATGGAGATTGCGGCGGGGCGTGGGTGAGCGAGACACATCCGCTCAAAGCAACATCTCCACGGGCGAAGCGACGCGTGGATGCCGAGTTGCAGATACGCGACTGGGCTAGACGCAACCATGTGAAGGCCAGCATCCTGAGAGTGCCCGGCATCTACGCGGAAGACCGCTTACCTTTAGACCGTGTGCAACAAGGAACCCCGGGCATCGTTTCCAGCGAGGACAGCTATACCAACCATATTCATGCCGATGATCTGGCGCGCATAGCTGCAGTGGCGTTGCGGCGCGGGCAAGCGTGCCGTGTGTATCACACCAGCGATGACAGCCATCTCAAAATGGGTGAATACTTCGATAGCGTGGCGGACGCGTTTAGATTGCCGCGCGTGCCCCGCATCAGCCGCGCCGAAGCCCAGCGGGTGTTGCCGGAATCGCTGCTGTCGTTCATGAATGAATCGAGACGATTGACCAATCGGCGCATGAAACGCGAATTGAAGGTGAGGCTGCGTTATCCGACGGTGGCGGACACCCTTGCCGCGATCAAGCAGCCATAGGCCGTAACGACCGTTTCAGCCAAATCTGTCCCGGTTATATACGGCATTTAACCGGGACTATTTCGCGAGACTGGCACGCCCGCGGTCGATCGCCGCGGCGACTTGATTCGGCGCGGTTCCGCCGATGTGATTGCGGCTGGCGAGCGAGCCTTCCAGCGACAACACCTGATACACATCCTCGGCGATGTGCATTGAGAATTGATGCAACTCGGCAAGGCCGATGTCGCCCAGATCGCAACCGCGCTGTTCAGCGAAGCGCACCGCCTGCGCCACCGCTTCGTGCGCATCGCGGAACGGCAAGCCTTTCTTGACCAGATAATCGGCCAGGTCGGTCGCCGTGGCATAGCCCTGCAAAGCCGCGCTGCGCATGGCTTCCGGCTTGACCTTGATGCCCGCGATCATGTCGGCGTAGATGCGCAAAGTCTGCGTCAGTGTTTCCACCGTGTCGAACAGCGGTTCCTTGTCTTCCTGATTGTCCTTGTTGTAGGCCAGCGGCTGGGCCTTCATCAGCGTGAGCAACGCGACCAGGTGGCCGTTCACGCGCCCGGTCTTGCCGCGCACCAGTTCCGGCACGTCGGGATTCTTCTTTTGCGGCATGATGGAAGAGCCGGTGCAGAAGCGGTCGGCGATGTCGATGAAATCGAAGCGCGGGTTCATCCACAGGATCAGCTCTTCGGAAAAGCGCGACAGATGCGTCATGATCAGCGCGGCGCAGGCGGTGAATTCGATGGCGAAGTCGCGATCCGAGACCGCGTCCAGCGAGTTCTCGCACACCCCGTCGAAGCCGAGCAGATCGGCGACATACTCGCGCTTGATCGGATAACCGGTTCCGGCCAGTGCCGCCGAGCCCAGCGGCAAGCGGTTCACGCGGCGGCGGCAATCCCGCAGACGTTCCGCATCGCGCTTGAGCATCTCGAAATACGCCATCAGGTGATGCGCGAAGCTGATCGGCTGGGCGACCTGCAAATGCGTGAAGCCGGGCATGATTGTGTTGGTATGCTGCGCAGCCAGGTCGAGCAGGGCGATTTGCAGTGCCTTGACCAGCACTAGCAACTCATCGATCTCGTGGCGCAAGTACAGCCGCATATCCGTCGCCACTTGGTCGTTGCGCGAACGTCCGGTGTGCAGGCGTTTGCCGGCATCCCCGACCAGCGTGGTGAGGCGCTTCTCGATATTGAGGTGCACGTCCTCCAGATCCAGCGACCAGACGAATTCGCCGCTGATGATCTCATTTTCGATCTGGCCTAGACCGCGCTTGATATCGTTCAGGTCCTGCACGGATATGATGTCGCAAGCAGCCAGCATCTGCGCGTGCGCCCGCGAACCCTGGATGTCGAACATGGCCAGCTTGTGGTCGAAGCCCACCGATGCGGTGTAGCGCTTAACCAGTTCCGCCACCGGTTCAGTGAATCGTCCCGACCAGGTATCTTTATCTTGCATTGCCGCCCCCACTTGTCCCAAAATGAAGCATGGAAAACTCAGGGCTTCCATGCCATGAAGCTGAAACTCAACTGCCATGAATAGTTCGCGCAGTATAAAACAAAATGCAAGGCCGGATACGTTGCCCAACTTCCGCAACCTCGGCATCATTCTGCGCATCCTGCTGATCAGCAACGGCCTGGCGATCATGCAGGCGATCCTGCTGGCGAATGCCTGGACAGACGTGGCACAGCGCATGACGCAGATCGCAACGTTGCTCACACCGGTCCTGTTGTCCAGCCTGCTGCTGCTGTGGCTTATACAGCCGTGGCTGCATCGGTTGCCATACTGGCAGGGGGCATTGGCGACGATCGCGATGGTGGTAGTGTTGACGCTGTCCGTCTATGAGTTTGGGGGAGACCTGTACAGTCCGGCCGGAAAATCAAAATATCATTTTGATGAGGCGCGTTACGCGCTGCTCAGCATGACGGTGTGCTTCATCCTGCTGCTGTATTTCCGGCTGCGTGCCAAGATGCTGACGCGCGCATTGCATGAAGCGCGTTTGCAGGTTTTGCGCGCGCGCATCCGGCCGCACTTCCTGTTTAACACGATCAACGCTGTGCTCGGCATCATGCGCGCCCAGCCTAAGCAAGCCGAAACGGCACTGGAAGACATGGCAGACCTGTTTCGCATAGCGATGTCGGATGCGCGGGACATGGTGCCGTTAAGCCGGGAGATCAAGTTGAGCAAACAATATATCGCCCTGGAGCAATTGCGCATGGGCGAACGGCTGAGTGTGGAGTGGCAGATGCACGATCTGCCGGAAAAGGCGCTGATCCCGCCGCTGCTGTTGCAGCCGCTGCTGGAAAATGCGGTATACCATGGCATAGAAGCGCTGCCGCAGGGCGGCACCATCAGGATCGTGTTACGCCGCAGCGGCGACGAGCTGCGGCTGACCGTGGAAAATCCCTGTGTGGAGCGCAGCCCGGCAACCGGCGGCGAGCGCGGAGAAGGCGAACATCGGCGCGTTTACGAACCCGAGAATACGATAACGCAAAATACTGGAAAGCTGCAGCGTTCCAATAATAAAATGGCCCTGCTGAACATCCGCGAACGTCTGGACCTGTTGTTCGATGCCGAAGCGCGGTATAAGGTGGAAAGCGGCAATAACTTCTATCGCGTGGAAATCGTCTTGCCCTATGTAACTGAACGACCATCTCTTGCAAAGGATCGACCGTCATGACCACCATCGAACTGGCACTGCGAGTATTCATCGTGGACGACGAACCACCGGCGCGCAACCGTCTGCGCGACCTGCTGAATGACTGCAGCGAGCAACTGGCGCTGGAAATCGTGGGCGAGGCGGCCAACGGCCAGGAGGCTCTGGACAAGCTTGCGGAGATCCCCGCCGATGTGGTATTGTTGGACATCCGCATGCCGCAGATGGATGGCATCGAGCTCGCGCAACATCTGCAAAAGCTGCCCAAGCCACCTGTGATCGTGTTTACCACCGCATACGACGCCTATGCGATCAAGGCATTCGATGTCCACGCGATCGACTATCTGCTCAAGCCGATACGCCTGGGGCGTTTGTTCGAGGCGCTGAACCGGGCACGCGATGCCGTTCCGGTGCAAACCGAGGTGTTGCGCGAACTGTTGCCGGAGCCGCGCAAAAACCTGTCCATACATGAGCGCGGCAAGATTCACCTGATACCCATCGAGCAGGTTCTGTATCTGCGCGCCGAATTGAAATACATCACGGTGCGCACCGCGGAACGCGAATATCTGATCGAAGAGTCGCTTAACAACCTGGAAAAGGAATTCGTTTTGCGATTCGTGCGTATCCACCGCAATTGCCTGATCGCAAAAGACTCGATAGAAGGATTTGAAAAAGGCGGGGAAGAAGGCGAGAGCGGCTGGATGGTGAAGTTGAAGGGTCTGGACGAACTGCTGGCGATCAGCCGCCGCCAGCAGCATATCGTTAAGGAATTCAGCTGATTTGTGCTGATTGAAGCCCGCTCGCCCAATAATGTTGACGGTGGGAATCATCGCGATTCCAGCAGGTTCTTCAAGGTCGTTAAATCGCGCATCACCCATTCCGCGTCTGCGGCAAATTGCTCATCAGACATGTCAGGCAAACGGAACAGGGTAAAAATGAGTTCGCAGCCGCTGCCGTTCGGAATGACACGCATGGGAACATAAATCTGCAGCCCGGGCTTCGGGATCACCCAGTGATCCAGAACGCCAAACTCATTGCGCTCCGAAAACTGCACCTTAACCGTTCCTTCCTGCGTTTCGGCGATCCACCCCCCGTCCGCCCGCTTCAGCGACTTGCCGAGCCCGGATGCCCAGCGCGGAAAATTCTCCGGAACACAAACGAAGTCATAGACGTCCTTGATGTTCCGGTTGATCGAAACGCTGAGATTGCGCGATGGATGCGTCGTTGCCATGAGTTTTTCTCAATCTGTAAACATGAAGTTGAGCAGCGCGCTATTGCTTGCCCTCGCCCGGGCGTGATTTCAGGCCTATGGTGGCGCAGTACCCGAAAAGCGCGGCCAGTGCCCAACAGAGCGCTGCAAGCAGCCACTCGTGGTCGGGAAAGTACCTGCGGTTGGGTGACAAGGGCACGAGGCCGCTGATGAAAACGACGCCGAGAACGACACAGAGCAATGCCAGCAAGGCGCTCGATCGCGGCCGATCGGCAAAGAGTTTCAGCGAAGAGTGGAGAGACATGGCCTTTCCCTTGACACGCGCGTGGCTATGGCGCCCGACGCAAAGTTAAGAGGGCGCTGTGCCGGTTCTGGCGCGTTCCGCTTGAACAGACATAGCCGCACATTTGCGGCAGATACGTGATCGCCTGGCTTCATGTTGCGGCAGTTTCGCCAGCGCGCCGGTTGGGATGGCCGCGCTCATACACCAGCAGTTGGCCGCCCGGCCTGAACACTCGGCGACAGCACACTCATTCGGCTCGCCACACAGTGGACAGATGCTCGCAACAGAAGCTTCGCGTGCAGCCGGCGTATTCATCGCAAGCTCTAACGAGCTAAAGGGCTGCGCGCCTTTGCGCAGTCGCTTGAGCGCAAGGTTAGACCGATGCATCCCTGAACGCCCGCAATACGGTATTGATTTTGGTTTGGTATCCGGATCCCTGCGCTTTGAACCACTCAAGGACATCTCGATCTAGCCGAAGCGAAATAGAAGACTTCGTCGGGAGCGGCTCCAATCCCCGCCGGACAATCCCACGAACGATATGCTTCAAACTTGCCTCGGGGTGTTCGGCAGTTGGCTTTGCGGCGGAGCGCTTTGACTCCAGGCGAGCCCAGTCAGTTTTGGACTTCGTCGAAGAAGATTTGCGTTTCACGTTTTGTGGCTTTTCGGAATAAATGGAATGCGAAAACAAAATCAGGCCAGCCATTACGAGCAAGAGTTTTGTGCGAGCCGGACTGCCGTTTGACTTGCCAGCCAAGCCGTAACAGCGCAGCGAGAAGGCGCCTGGCTTTGACCGACGGCCATTGACTCATGCTGCAATCGGAATGGAAATGTTTATTGCAAAGGGACGACTTTCGTTGTGTTCAAGCCGATCAGCAATAACGCGAAGCGCAAGAACTTCTGCCTTGGACATTGCTTCGAGAGACGTTGCACCGTAAGCAAGGACACCGGGCAGTTCAGGGACTTCAGCCAACCAACGGCCATCTGACTCTTGTTCCTGTTCAATGGTGAAATTCATTTTTTCCTCCAGATAAAATCGTACGAACATTTTAATTCTACTCCGAAATAGCTGCTTTTCCCTAACGTCTAGCTCAGCCGCGCGCCGCTTTCGCGCGTCAGCTGGAGCGCTTTGTTGGGGCTCAACTGGCCCATACGCCCACGATCCCGAAGGTTGCGATTAACACGACAAGGTAAACGTAGAAACTCCAACCTTGCCACCGAGAACCTAGGCTAACTTCGATGCTCTGGAACCACTCAGGCGGAACAGTAAACCGCTTTTCAATTTCGAGCTTGTTGGCCTGCTGGAACTGTACCTGAAGTTTGCGATGCCCCAGATATGTTTTATGGTTCTTCTGAAGCAAGTAAAACGCCCACGCCATGAGGACGAGGATGGCTACTGTGATGAATGTCTTTACCCAGCATGGTACCGACAGCGGATTTGTTGAGCGCCCGGTTAACGCAAAGAGCGTAGTAACGACACCTGCGTTGATGGCAACGTAAAAGGCGAGAATTTTTGTGGGCCAGGAACGGGTGTGCTCGACTTCAGTTTTGGCCTGCTCAAGTACGTATTTTTCTAAATCGTCCACAACTTCCTCTTTGAGCCCCAACGTTTAATTGAGGGGCTGGCGTAGCCAGTCCCTCTCGAATGTAAGGTTAGCGCACATGACGGAACAATGTGCTTAATATGGTGTTCCGTCTTTATGCACGAATTGCAATTTTCCGTCATTGCCTATTACAGCTTGTAAGTCGTCGTCGGGGTAGGTCACGGAATCGCCAGCGGTACGGTCGCCCACTTCGAGATAGAGAACGTCTTCGCTGGTTCGGTTTACGAGTTGATGTCCATTTCCAGTCCCTGCTTTGAATGCAGCGCACATTCCAGGAGAAAGCGGAGTTTCACCTTGATCACTGATGAGCACCGGATGCCCCGCCAATATGTACACGAATTCGTCTTGCTTCAAGTGGGCGTGTCGGAGTGCGGAGCCTGCACCCGGAATGAGGCGCGTAAGGTTAACACCGAAGTTAGACAAGCCAAAAATGTCGCCAAGCGGTCGCTTTTCTCGCCCAGCCATGCGCGAGGCAAACGGCTCTGGATAGAGAGAAGGTTTTGTTCGAGGTGCCGCGTCTAATGCTACGATTGCAATTGGGAACTCTTTATTCGGCATAAGGACTCCGGGATGTTGATGGGCGCTAACGTAAAAGTAAGGGGCTGCGCGCTTTTGCGCAGTCCCGCTTGACTGCAAGGTTAGGTTTCATTTGTGCGGAGCGCCTATGAGCAGCTTAAACACAGTAGCAAGAATAACGAATGCGACCAACGCGCCAAGTGTCATGAGTGCAGACAAGCCATATTTCGCAATCGGGCTGTGATCACTCCTGAAAATCCTGCCATTTGAGTTGGCGGCAACCAAACCACAAAGTGCTCCGATTGCGCCACCAGCACCTACAAGCGCAATTGGAATGCCAATCCACACGTACTCGTACCACTTTAGTGGGGTGGCAATTTCAATTACTTCCTCGCCAATCTTGATTTTGGGGATTGGATCTAAGTAGTTGTACTTAAGTTGGATCGTGGTCTCCGCTCCAGAGTCTGCCTTAACTGTGTAGCGCCCCTTCTGCTTCTTGAGAAACGTGCCATTGAGCAATAATCGCGGACCAAGAAATGCCCGAGCAGTTTCAACTGAAAGTCTTTGCACTTTGAATGCTGGATGTTGGACTTCGAGTTGCATACGCACCACCTATTTTTAATGAGACCTAACGATCGCGTCGAGCGGCCGCCGAGGAGCGTAGCGACGAGGGAAGCCAACAGCAAGCGCAGCGTCGCTGTTGGCCGGTCCGCTCGAACGCGGGGTTAGCCGTCATGCTTGCTCGCCCTCGAACGGCTCGAACTGAACAAGTTTATTGAATGCGGCAAGCTCTTTTGCGTCTTCGATAAAGTTGCCACTGAGCTTCTGCCCCCATGCCTGAGCTCCGAGTATTGGGTTTCCACGGACGTTAAGAAACCCGAGAGAATCCAAATCTTCCCACCGAAGCTGGGACAGACTGAGTTGCGGCAGCGATTCAAAGTCCACGGCGCAACGGTGCTGATAAATGACGCGGCGGGCGTCTACCTCATCACGCCAGAGCAAATCGTTCCACGGAGAACCTTCTTCTTGGTCGTAGAGTGGACCAGCTACAGCACAATAGCCTAGGAATTCAAGCCGTTCTTTACTTCCATTCCGAATAACAATTATGTCGCCCAGCGCGAGGCGCTCAATCTTTGTATCGAGGTGATCACCGCCACCCATTGGAGCTCCGAACACTCGGAGGCGCCTGGTGATCTGAAAGTTCTCTAAAAAAGCGTATGTGTAAAGAAAGTAGCGCATGCGCATGAGCAAATATCGTGACGGCTAACGTTAAGTTGAGGGGGCGTGCGTCAGTCTGTTGATCTTCTCCCTCTGCTCTTCGATCGCTCCCTCGAACGTCGCGTTAGGATCCCGACCACTCCGGTCAGGGGTTTTGGGCAACGCGTGGATTCCCTCCCCTGCTGTGCAAGCTGGCCTCTGTTGCAGGCGTGGGGGTACTGTTTTTGTGTGAAGGGGCCGGAGGAAGGAAAACCCTTCACACAGCCTGCAAAGCTAACTGCTACGGGGGGGAAAGCCATGCAACGCGTTGCCCCTGACCGGGTAGGTCGGTGTTTGCTCATGCTCAGTTTATCCGCCACCCTTTCTATTTAACGCTGTATGCCACCTTCTCTGCGTTGCTGGAGTGTTCAGGCTACCAAGGTATCAAGTCATCCCTAGCGATGGATTCTAGATACCTTAAATCAATTCTATATCCAGATTAGTCCATTTGCCATATATAGATTACGCGTGAGCGCGCGTAGCGCGCACGCGCTTGCCTTGCTAATATGTTCACATTTTCCTCGTTATCCATTCGTTTTTATGTGATACATACTTTCGCGCGGATTTCATCCCCTAACGTACAAAGTTAAGCGACATCACGCTTAGCGGAATGTTGCGCCGCTCTGTGCTTATTGCGTGATGTTCGCTTGAACGAGGGGTTCGACGGGGGAGGATGCGGCTTGAATTTTGCGAGAGCAGCATAGTGTTCATCACGATCCTCCTTTAAAAATGGAATACCAGTGGTTTTTTTCAGGGCCGCGAAGCGCTGGCTCGACTGTTCGCATCAAAGCTCGCTTTATGCGTCAGTGCGAACAACGCTTCGCACGCTATCACAAAATATCCCGGTTCATGAAGATGCCCGGTTTATGTTACGGCTCTAATTGATTGGTATCCGCTAGGCCGCGGCCTATCCCGATGAACGTTAAGTAGACACCCTAAAAAATGCCATGAAAGGCACCTTCGGGGTGTATAATTTAACATCTGCTCCGCAATGCCTTGTTGTTACTTGAGGTGAAATTATGGTACACCCTAATTTGCCGGCCAAAAGCACCACGATTAAACCTCCCAAGTTACTTGATCAAGTGCGCGATAAGTTGCGCGTGAAGCACTATAGCATTCGCACCGAACAGACCTACGTGGACTGGATTAAACGCTATATTTACTTTCACGGCAAGCGTCATCCGAAAAATATGGAGGCGCGCGACATCGAGGCTTTCCTTACGCATCTTGCGGTGGCGGGCAAGGTTGCCGCTTCCACGCAGAATCAAGCCAAGAGTGCGCTGCTGTTTCTTTATCGCGAGGTGCTGGAAATAAAATTGCCGTGGCTGGATAACGTCACGCAGGCCAAAGCGCCCAAACGTTTGCCTGTGGTGTTAACGGTGAGCGAGGTGCAGGCTGTGCTGTCGCGCCTGACGGGTACGCACGCGTTGATCGCCTCGTTGTTGTACGGCGGAGGGATGCGCCTGATGGAGGCGGTGCGTTTGCGCGTTAAGGATGTGGATTTTGCGCGCCACGAGATCATTGTGCGCGAAGGCAAGGGTTTCAAGGACCGGGTGACGATGTTGCCGGAGGCGGTGTCAGCCCCGCTCAAGGCGCACCTGGTGAAGGTGAAGACCTTGCACGATGAGGATCTGGCGCAGGGTGGCGGCGAGGTGTATCTGCCTTTTGCGCTGGACAAGAAATATCCGAATGCCGGGCGCGAATGGGGCTGGCAATATGTGTTCCCTTCGAAGAATCTGTCGGTCGATCCGCGCTCAGGAAAAACGCGCCGTCATCATGTGGATGAGAAGGGCGTGCAACGTGCGGTAAAACAGGCTGTGCGCGATGCGCAACTGACCAAGCCCGCCACGCCGCACACCTTGCGCCATTCGTTCGCCACGCATCTGTTGCAATCCGGTTATGACATCCGCACCGTGCAAGAGCTGCTCGGTCATTCGGATGTCTCCACCACGATGATCTACACCCATGTGTTGAACAAGGGCGGCAAGGGCGTGGCGAGTCCGCTGGATAGATAACCGGTGATTAGTATCAGCTATAATCAGCCATCATCAGAAAGCAGAACATGACCCCGCTGAACATCGTCATCCTCGCTGCCGGCAAAGGCACGCGCATGTATTCCGGCAAGCCCAAGGTGCTGCACGTGCTGGCGGGCAAGCCGCTGGTGCAGCATGTGCTGGATTGCGCATCCGCACTCAAGCCGCAGCAGATTTGCGTGGTGTACGGGTATGGCGGCGAAGCCGTGCCCAAGGCGATGCAGCAATACGCGGCGAGGTTCGTGATCCAGGAGCCGCAGCTCGGCACGGGCCATGCGGTTCAGCAGGCGATGCCGCATCTTGGCGATGGGGGTAACACGCTGGTGTTGTATGGCGATGTGCCGCTGATCCAGCACAGCTCGCTGCATCAGATGCAGCAGGCTGGCGATGGCCTTGTGTTATTGACCGTGAACCTGCCCAATCCGACCGGCTACGGGCGCATCGTGCGCGACGTGCAGGGTGATGTGCTGGGCATCGTCGAGGAAAAGGATGCCACGCCCGAGCAGCGCGAGATTCAGGAAGTGAATACCGGCATCCTGCTGGCACCTACGAAGATGTTGCGCGGCTGGCTGGCGAAGTTGCAGAACAACAATTCGCAGGGTGAGTACTACCTGACCGACATCGTCGGCATGGCCGTGCAACAAGGCGTTGCGGTGCATACCGTGCAACCGGCCCACGAGTGGGAGATACACGGGATAAACAGCAAGGCACAGCTGGTCGTGCTGGAACGCACCTGGCAACTGGTCGAGGCTGGACGTTTGCTGGTGCAAGGTGTGACGCTGGCTGATCCGGCGCGCATCGATGTGCGCGGCAAACTGAGCTGCGGGCGCGATGTCGAGATCGATGTCGGCTGCATTTTTGAGGGTGAAGTAAGTCTGGGCAACAATGTGCGCGTGGGTGCTTACAGCGTGATCAGGAATTCCAGTATCGCCGCTGGCACAGAAATCGCGCCATACAGCCATATAGACAGCAGCGAAGTAGGGGCTAACTGCCATATCGGTCCGTATGCGCGGTTGCGTCCCGGCACCAGATTGAGCGATGAAGTGCATATCGGCAATTTCGTCGAAATCAAAAATAGCGAGATCGCCGCCAACAGCAAGGCCAATCATCTCAGCTATATCGGCGACAGCACGGTCGGCAGCCGTGTGAACATCGGCGCGGGAACGATCACCTGCAATTACGATGGCGCGAACAAGCATCGCACCATCATTGAGGACGATGTGTTCATCGGCTCGGATACACAACTGGTCGCGCCGGTGACGGTGGGCAAGGGCGCGACGATAGGCGCGGGTTCGACCATCACCAGCGACGCTCCGGCGGGCGAGCTCACCCTGGCGCGCGGCAGACAGGCGACCGTTGCCGGATGGAAGCGACCAGTCAAGAAAAAATAAATTCGATACATCCGTTATGGTTCGATACGCTCTGCGTACCCTGTGCTGAGCCTGCCGAAGTATCACCACGAACGGATGTACCCTGTGCTGAGTTTGTCGAAGCATCAGCCCGAACGGATATCAATCTTGCAAATGGTTTTTCATTGGAGTCAAATAAATGTGCGGAATCGTAGGAGCTGTGGCGCAACGCAATGTCGTGCCGATCTTGCTGGAAGGGCTGCAACGCCTGGAATATCGCGGCTACGATTCGGCCGGTCTGGTGGTGGTGCATGACGGGCAACTGGAGCGTGTGCGCAGCATCGGGCGGGTCGCAGAACTCACCGGGAAATGCGCTAACACCCAGGGGCTGATCGGCATTGCGCACACACGCTGGGCGACGCATGGTGTGCCCAGCGAACGCAACGCCCATCCGCACATCAGCAAAAATCACATCGCCGTGGTGCATAACGGCATCATCGAGAACTACGAGGCATTGCGTATCCGCCTGACCGCCGCAGGTTACGAGTTCACCTCGGACACCGACACCGAAGTCATTGCGCACTTGATCCACAGTCACTACGCGCGCGGCAACTCCCTGCTGGCAGCAACACAGGCATCGCTTGCCGAGCTGGTGGGCGCTTACGCCATCGGCGTCATCGCGGCGGACAATCCCGACCAACTCGTTTGCGCGCGGCGCGGCAGCCCGTTGCTGCTGGGCGTGGGTATTGGGGAGCATTTTATCGCGTCAGATGTGTCCGCGCTATTGCCGGTGACGCGCAAGGTCGTCTATCTCGAGGAAGGCGATGTGGTCGAACTGGGAAGGCGCAGTTATCAGATCTTCGATGCGCAGGGAAAGCGCGTGGAGCGCACCGTGCAAATCAGCGAGCTGAGCAACGAAAGCGTGCAGTTGGGCGAGTGCCGCCATTACATGCAGAAGGAAATCCACGAGCAACCGCAGGCATTAGCGGACACGCTCGAATCGGTGTGCAATAGCCAGTCGCTGATACCGGGCATCTTTGGCGCGGAAGCGGCGGCGACTTTTGCCGACATCGACAGCATCCTGATCCTGGCCTGCGGGACCAGTTATCACGCCGGATTGGTGGCGCGTTATTGGCTGGAAGAGATTAGCGGAATCCGCTGTACTGTGGAAGTCGCCAGCGAGTACCGCTATCGCACCAGCGTCCCGAACCCGAAATCATTGGTGGTGGTCATCTCGCAATCCGGAGAGACCGCCGACACCCAGGCTGCGCTGAGCCATGCCAAAGCGCAAGGCCACACCCATACGCTCGCGATCTGCAACGTGCCAGAAAGCGCATTGGTGCGCCTGTGCAAGCTGCGCCTTCTGACACGTGCCGGGCCGGAGATCGGCGTGGCGTCGACCAAGGCTTTCACCACGCAACTTGCCGCGCTGTTTTTATTGACGCTGGTGCTCGCCAAACAGCGCGGACGCTTAACTGCGGAGCAGGAGCAAAAGCATCTGCACGAGTTGCGCCACCTGCCCAGCGCGGTGCAAAAAGTGCTTGAGCTGGAACCGCAGATCGCCAGGCTCGCCGAGCAGTTTGCCAGCAAGCAACACGCGCTGTTTCTGGGGCGCGGCTTGCACTATCCGATCGCGCTGGAAGGCGCACTCAAGCTCAAGGAGATTTCCTATATCCACGCCGAAGCCTATCCGGCCGGCGAGCTGAAACACGGTCCGCTGGCGCTGGTGGACAAGGACATGCCGGTGATCTCTGTAGCACCGAACGATGCGCTGCTGGAAAAGCTGAAATCGAATCTGCAGGAAGTGCGCGCGCGCGGCGGCGAACTGTATGTGTTTGCGGATGCGCATACGCATATCCGCGAGGCGGATGGCATGCACATCATGCAGATGCCCGAGCACGCGGGCTATTTAAGCCCGATTCTGCATACCATTCCATTGCAGTTGCTGGCTTATTACGTCGCGCTGCAAAAGGGCACCGATGTGGACAAGCCCAGAAACCTCGCAAAATCGGTAACGGTTGAATAATTCACAATGTAGGAGCGGGCCCGCTTACTGCCAAAAACAAACCCGCCTTCCGGCGGGTTTGTTTTGTGCGTGAAGTGCAGCGTTAGCTTTAGAAGCCGTAAATAGCAGAATGCGCACCCGCCGCCATGAAGAACAGCAACGGGATCGAAAGCATGGTATTGGTACGCGAAGCCAGGAAAGCGATGCGGCGGGCTTTGACCTTCTCTTCATCGGTGGCCGGTTTGAAGCCAAGGATCTTTTTCTGGTTAGGCCAGATCAAACCCCAGACATTGAGCAACATGATCGTGCCCAGCCAGGCACCGATACCGATAGGCACATGGCCTGCCTGCAAGGTGAATGCGGCAACGAAGGACGATCCGAGCAAAGCCGCGCCGGCCAGCCAGGTCACCACAGCGGCCCAACGGAAATAAAACAATGCGCGGGGTGCGACATGCTTGGTGATGCCCGCGGCCGTGTTGTCGGCTGCCGCGGCCTTGAGTGCAGCGACTTGAACGAAGTTGAAATAATAAAGCAGGCCTATCCACATCACGCCTGCCATCAGATGAAGCCAGCGCATAATTGCCGGTACGTAGTCCATTTATGATCTCCTTAAACGATAAAGCATCCGGAACGGCCGGATATTAAAATTTTCAAACGAGCGCGTGTGCGATGCTATACAGCACAACGGTTAAAACAAGGCCGGAAATTACAGTGCCCCACAATGAGTCCAGCGGATTTTTCATGATTTTTTGATCCTTATAATATTGGGAAATGTTTGGTGTCAGGTCTAATACCTTACTGTGATACTAGGAAATGACTGTATCGCATTTTTAGAGCAACGGCAATAGAAACGAGGAATCAGCGCATGTTGAAAGCAATGATTTCAAATGCGACGAAACCCACTAACGCAAGAGTGATCAGTGCAAGTAAAGTGTTATAGCGCTTTTGCTGTTTCAATATGATGCGCTGCAATTCATCGTTTCGATCAACGCTGTCGTTTGTCAGATAACGGTGCAGCAGGCGCGGCAACTGTGGCAGTAAAATAGCGTAGTTTGGGGCTTCGGCGCGCAGCGATTTGACAAATCCGCGCCAGCCCACTTGCTCGCTCATCCAGCGTTCCAGCCAGGGTTTGGCGGTCTTCCACAGATCAAGCTCGGGGTCGAGTTGCAAGCCCAGTCCTTCCACATTGAGCAGTGTTTTTTGCAGCAATACCAGTTGCGGCTGAACTTCGATTCCGAAACGGCGCGATGTTTGGAACAAACGCAGCAGCACGCGTCCGAATGAAACCTCGCGCAGTGGTTTGTCGAATATGGGTTCGCACACCGCGCGGATGGCCGCTTCGAGCTCGTCAACGCGCGTTTCTGCGGGCGCCCAGCCGGATTCGATATGCACCTCGGCGACACGCTTGTAATCGCGGCGGAAAAACGCGATGAAATTCTGTGCGAGATAACGTTTGTCGGTGTTGGTCAGCGTGCCCATGATGCCGAAATCCAGCGCGATATATTGACCGTTGGTCGCTACCTGGACATTGCCGGGATGCATGTCGGCGTGAAAGAAGCCGTCACGGAATACCTGCGTATAAAATATCTCCACTCCGTTTCTGGCTAGCTTGGGAATGTCCACCCCGGCATTACGCAACTCGTCCACCTGACTGATCGGGATACCATGCATGCGTTCCATCACCATCACCTGGGTGCTGCAATAGTCCCAATACATCTCGGGAACCAGGAGCAGCGGGGAATTGGCAAAGTTGCGCCTGAGCTGGCTGCCATTGGCCGCCTCGCGCATCAAATCAAGTTCGTCTTCCAGATGCTTTTCAAATTCGGTAATTACCTGGCGCGGCTTGAGGCGGCGACCGTCCGCCCACAACCACTCAATCAAATCAGCCGCCACTTTCAGCAGCGCAATGTCGTGCGCGATGATGCTGGTGATGCCCGGACGCAATATTTTCACGGCAACTTCACGGCCATCGGGCAGCACTGCAAAATGCACTTGCGCTACCGATGCGCTGGCCACCGGCGTCTCCTCGAAGCTTTGGAACACCTCGCGCAAAGGCTTGCGGTAAGCGGTTTCCAAAACCGCGACGGCTTGTGCTGAAGGGAACGGTGGCACTTGATCCTGCAGTTTCGCAAGCTCGTCGGCGATGTCGGCCGGTATCAAGTCACGCCGAGTGGAAAGCATCTGCCCGAATTTGACGAAGATCGGACCGAGGTTTTCCAGCGCGAGGCGCAGTCTCACGGCGCGTGGTTCGGAGGTGTTGCGCAGGAACAGCAGCATGTTCAGCGGCACGCGCATCCAGCGCACCCGCTCATGTGCCAGCAGGAACTCATCCAGCCCGAAACGCAGCACCACGAAAATGATTTTGATCAATCGGAATATGCGCATGTTCAGACTTTTCCGGCAGCAAGTAAACGGGCGATGCGCTGTTCCAACCGTGCCGCGTCGTCGCGCAGCACATCCACCTGCTGCATGAGCGTGGATACTTGCTGTGGCTTGGCCAGCAGCGGGCGTTCCTCGGTCCAGTATTCCGCTGCTGCATGGGTAAGATTTACCGCCGCATCGCGCAAGTGCTGATGAATATTGTGTATGGTTTGCACGATGCGCTCCGCAGCGATGTCTCCGGTGACATGGCTCAGGTCTTCTGCCGCGTCCCAATCCAGATTGCGCGACAGATAAAAGATTTCCTTCAGCAACTCGGCATCGCCCTCGCTGTGAATCTCCGCATACGCATTTTCATCGGACAGAACGAGACGCGGCAACAGTGAGGGAGCGATCACGCACACGGCATCTGCGTCAGTTGCCGCATTAGCACTGAGCAGCGAGCCGTCATCAAGGATCGTGTATGCAAAAGAAAGCGGCGCGATGTCGAACCGCGCCGTCTTGCCCGCGAAGCGCGCCAGCCGAGGCAATGCCCAACTGTTCTGTAAGAGCAGATGATTAAATGCCGCAGCAGAAGTTTGGGTAAACATCGAGTAACTTAATGCAGTGTAACTTGCTGAATCCCGGCCAGCAGCCACACTGATTTATCATCGCCCAGGTTCTTTTGCACATGCCAGATTTCGCCGACATTTTTCAGAAATCTTTTCATTTATTCCTCAGGGTTCGGGTTAATCAAATCGGGCGCAAGTATATCACTGGCAGTATTGCCGCCGGTCAGGGCTAACTGGGGCATGCCGGCGATTGACCATGAAAAGAGGAAAGGATTGTGTAAATAGTTCGTAGCCCGGCAAATTTAACCGTTGTTGCAGTATCCACGCTTCAGCCGCTTGTCAAAATGGAGCTTCGCACACCAGGGTCAGTGGTTCTGCACTGAACGGATGGACAAAGCTCAACTTGCTGGCGTGCAACATCAGACGATCCGTACTTGAGCCGGCTTCGACCCCGTACAATCTGTCTCCGACGATCGGATGTCCGATGGCCGCCATATGCACACGTAACTGGTGGGTGCGACCGGTTACCGGTTCCAGTTCAACGCGGCTAGTGCCCGTTGCTGCATCATGCGCCAGCAGAAGATAGCGCGTAAGCGAACTTTTACCTTCGGCAAAATTCACCTTCTGCCGGGGGCGGTTCGGCCAGTCGGGACCAAGCGGCAGATCAATTTCTCCCGCAGCGGCTCGTAACCTGCCTTTGATTATTGCGATATAACATTTTCTGACCATACGATCGCGGAATAATCGGGAAAGCCTACCGTGCATCTCCTTGCCCCGAGCCAATACCAGCAGGCCAGAAGTGGACATATCCAAACGATGCACACACAGGGCATCCGGGAATTCCTTTTGTACACGGGTCGTCAAACTGTCCGTCTTGTCTGCGCCCCGGCCAGGTACAGAAAGCAGGCCCGCGGGTTTATTTACCACCAGAAGGGAATCACAGCGGTAAACGAAATCGAGGCTGCAATCGCTTGGAGGTGCTGCGTGGGTGGTTTGCAAGGTGATCAAGAAAAGTGGATGAATAGGGCCAAATTGCCTTGCCCGGTTTAACTGAAAGCCGCGTCCGGGAAATAATGCATTTAGTGTCGAAGCTGAGTCGAGATGATCGAGAACTCAACCAGTTCGGCCGGAAGTTCGGCGAACGATTGTCCCAGACTGATGGAACCGCTGCCATGCATCACCGTTTCTTCGCGGGTGATGTGTACTACACCGCCGTCACTTGAACGGATATAGGTACCATTGGTACTTTGATCAGCGATGATGAATTTGCCGAAACGCAATTCGATACGGCAATGCAGGCGTGAGGCAAGGTCATTCTGCACAATGAGACTACAGGATTCTTCCCGTCCCAATATCACGCTTCGGCGCTCTTTGTTGACCATGATCGTCTGGTTACGATAATGCAAAGCCATTTCATGGTTATTGTCCGGAGACTTGCGGTATGCAGGTATGCCGATGCGTGTGCTTAGTGGATTTTCCTTGTCCAAAATAATCTGATAAATCTCAAGCGGGTCCTGCATGCCCTTGAATTCGGCACGAAGGATCTGGCGCATCCTGTCACGCAAATCAAAAGGCAAGGCATCAAACACGGCCCGGGTTGCCATGATTTGGCCGGCCCTGGTTATCATTGCGACACGCGCTGCGACGTTGACGGTGTTACCAAACACATCATTGGATTCATTGATTACTTCCCCATAATTAAAGCCGATGCGGATGTGCATGAAAGTGCCATTCAATGGCCGGTCATTTTCAACCGCCATCTGCATTGCGCAGGCTGCATGAAAGGCATCTTCAGCACTGGGAAAGACGCACATGATCTCATCGCCTATGGTTTTGATCAGCGTGCCTTGATGCAAAGCGATCTTGCTGGACATGGTATTGATGCAGCGCATGATCATTTGGCGCGCCAAGTCGTCCCCCATGTTTTCGTAGAGCGCCGTGCTGCCGCAGACATCGGCAAATAATACGGCCAGTTTTTCTGTGGGTTGTGACATATTGAGTAATCAGGTCAAGGCAGGGCTCGAGTGATTATAAGGCTGCAAGAAATCTCCTGTGCAAGAAGCAGGATTAAAATTTGTAGCCGCGATGCACGGCAACCACTCCTCCGGTCATGTTGAAGAACTCGACCTTTCCCAGACCTGCCTCTAGCATCATGTTCTTTAAATCCTCTTGTCCCGGATGCATGCGGATGGATTCAGCCAGGTAGCGATAACTGTTGGCATCATTGGCAATTAGCTGCCCGATCCTGGGTAGCAGCTTGAATGAATAGGCGTCGTAAATCTTTTCCAATGGTTTGGCGACTTTGGAAAATTCCAGCACGACCAAACGTCCACCGGGCTTGAGCACTCGCTGCATCTCGCGCAGCGCGCCGTCTTTGTGCGTGACGTTGCGCAGGCCGAAGGCGATGCAGACACAGTCGAAATAATTGTCTGGAAAAGGCAGGTGTTCGGCATCGCATTGCGCGACCGGCGTGGTGTGGCCTTCGTCGAGAAGACGGTCGCGTCCCACACGCAACATGGCGTTGTTTATATCGGTGAGTATGACTTGGCCCTTGCCGCCGACTTTCTTGAGAAACAGCCGTGAAAGATCGGCTGAGCCGCCTGCCACATCCAGCACACGTTGACCCTCCCGCACGCCGCTGATGTTGACCGCAAAGCGTTTCCATACGCGATGCAATCCGGCTGACATGAGATCGTTCATCACGTCGTATTTGCCCGCGACCGAGGTGAATACGCCGGCGACGCGTTTGGCCTTGTCGTTTTCGTCAACGGTTTCAAAACCGAAATGAGTGGTCTTGTTCATGTTCTGCCTCCGTGGGGGGTCTCGCGGCTCTCTCCTGCTGCCTCAAGGCGTTGCAAATACTCGCGCCAAAGCGCGTCCTTGTTCTTGCCCAGGTGTTTAAGATATTCCCATGTGTACAGACCGCTATCGTGGCCGTCATCGAACTCGATCTTCAAGGCATAGCTGCCCACCGGCTCTACCCCGAACACATTCACGTGTTGTTTGCCGGTTTGCAGCACTTCCTGTCCCGGGCCGTGGCCGCGCACTTCAGCAGAAGGGGAATGCACGCGCAAAAACTCGTATGGAAGGTGGTGGCGCGAGCCGTCGGCAAAGGCGATTTCCAATTCACGCGATTGCTGGTGAAGCGTGATTTCAGTAGGCTGTTCTGTCATTATTCACAGCGAGCGAATTTTTTTTAACAGCGCGGTTGTGGAGCGCTCATGCAAGAACGGGATACTGTGCACTGCTCCGCCCCATCCTTGAACTTCATTTGCACCGATGATGCTTTCAATCTGCCAGTCGCCGCCTTTTACCAGAACATCGGGGCGACAGGCCAGGATCAAACCAAGCGGTGTGTCCTCATCGAATGGCACGACCAGGCTGACGGATTCCAGCGCTGCAAGCACCATTATGCGGTCCTGCCCATTATTGATCGGACGGTCATCGCCCTTCCCTTGCCGCTTTACTGAGGCATCGCTATTCACCCCGACGACCAGTGACGCACCCAGTGCGCGCGCCTGCGCGAGGTAGGTCACGTGGCCGCGATGCAGAACGTCGAAGCAACCATTTGTGAACACAAGGGGCCGCGGCAATGCAGCAACCCGCGCGGCCATCTCGCCGGTCGTGCACAACTTGCGTTCAAAATCGGGTGCGGGATACATTTCGGGAACCTCAAAAAATTTAAAGTTCGCCCAAATGCAAGGCGCGGGGAAAATTTTGCCGCGCCGCATATGGGTTATATGCAAGCAAGAAATTTTTTATGCAACACAGCATAACCAGCCACTTGGTTGCCGTTTTTTGGCAACATAGTAGAATGGCTAGTCGTTCCATCAGTTGGGATGAAATTTGAATTTTTAAAGCTCCCGTTAGTCCAGGTACTCGAACATTCTGACAACGTGCTGAACACCCTGGGTGGTGCTGGCGACTTCAGCGGCGGCATCAGCCTCAGCGTGATTGACAAGACCCATCAAATACACCGTGCCATTTTCAGTTATGACCTTGATACGGTCGGCCTTGAAATCCTTGTTGTTCATAAAACGCAACTTTACGTTAGAGGTGATCAGACCATCGTTGCTGCGCGAGGCCAGCGAACTGGTGGGAGAAACAACAAGCTCATTGTTCACGCTGCGTAACTTTTCGATGCCAGAGACGATTTTTTCGACCTCTGCTTTGGTAAATTCATCCGGCACTTCGCCGCTGATCAACACATGATAATTAAAACTCGTCACATTGATGTGCCTCACACTGTCGATTTGCTTATCGATAAGCTCGGCAGCTTCAGTTTCGATTTTCTGGTCATTAAAATAAGCCTCTGAAGTGCGGCGATCCTGCACCATCATTACCCCTGCGCCCACCCCGACAGCCACGACGGGAAAACATCCTTGCAGCGAGCCGGATATCAGCACAAGCAACAGCCGTGAGACGACGCGCACAGTCATTCTCCCAGCAGGAGAAAATCGATGATATCGCACAGGCAATGCAGGGTTAGCAGGTGTACTTCCTGAATACGCGCGGTGCTTTGTGCATCCACGCAAATCAATACATCGTCAGGGCGGAGCAGGCGGGCCATTTCTCCGCCATCGCGTCCGGTCAGCGCGATCACGCGCATACTGCGTTCGTGCGCGGCATGGATAGCGGCAACTACATTCGGCGAATTGCCGCTGGTGGAAATCGCCAGCAGGCTGTCTCCGGGCAAACCGAGTGCGCGCACCTGCTTGGAAAAGATTTGGTTGTAATCGTAGTCGTTGGCGATGGATGTGAGTACCGAGCTATCGGTAGTCAGTGCGATACAGGCCAGTCCGGGGCGCTCTTTTTCGAAGCGATTCAGCAATTCGGCAGCGAAGTGCTGCGCATCGGCTGCCGAGCCGCCGTTGCCGCAACACATGATCTTGCCGTCATTGGTGACGCAGTCGAAAAAGATTTGCGCGCCTTTGGCGATCGGATCAGCCAGCGCGTCCTTGACTCTGAGCTTGATTTCCGCGCTGTCCTTGAAATGTTTGATGATACGTTTGTTGATATCCATGTGTGTCTGGGTTTATGTTCTAACGGCTAATATTAACCGAATCAGGCATCGAACGCATTTTTCAGCCATTGCAAATTTTCACCTTTCGCATCCTCCATCAATATGGCATCGAAGCGGCAAGGCGGGGTATGCGCGAGACCGGAGAGGTACTGATGTGCGGAACGGATGATGCGCTGTTGTTTGCGAGCATCGATGCTGGCTGCCGCCCCGCCGTAATTCACATTGCGCCGCATGCGCACTTCGACAAACACCAAAATCGCTCCGTCCTGCATGATCAAATCGATCTCGCCAAAACGGCTGCGATAGTTTCGCTCGACCAGTCCCAAGCCCTGGCGTTGCAAATACTGTTCAGCCCACTGTTCGGCTTGGGCGCCTACGCTCATGGCTTGTCAATGGGGCTATCGGGAAATAGCTGTGCTGTCGGAACGATTGGCGAATCAAGCAACTGGGCGTGCCCCTGTACAAACACTGCCGGAACCGCAGTGCGCTGAAATGTGTGACCACTAAGCCCGATCTGACCGGTTACGCCGTCCAGTGGCAAGGCGGATGAGACTTTGTCGGTTAGCAGCAATTGGATTAACCGGAATGAGTCTATGCCCAGCGCATAAAGCCGCTCCTGGTCAATGGAAAGCGGAGGGGAGGCGCGCGTATAGACCATCACGGCGGGATGGTCGGGCTGTAATAGCCACGGCATATCCACAAAGCGGATGCCGTTCAAATCATAATTGGTCAGCGATTTGTCGTTGCCGACAAAGATTTGTGAGGTGGCGTAAATCGGTAATTTGTTAGGAAGATAAGGCCGGATCAGGCGAGCTTTCCTGGCATCTGCGGCGAGGAATACCATAGTGTCGGTAATGTCGGCGATATCCCCGAAGACAGCAGGATCGTCGTTGAACTCGATTTCGCGCAAAATGCCTCTGCCCGGACCCGACCATTCTTCTTCAAAGGCCGATTGCAAGCGCTGCGACAGTTGCGAATGGGTCGTAATGATGATGGCCTGATGCAGGCTCTGTTTTATGGCCAGTTGAGCGACTTGCCGTGCTTCTGCTTCTATGGCCATGCCGAAAAAATACAATTGCTTGGCAGGTTGACCGTCCACGATGTTCAGGGCCAGGGTCGGTACGGGTATGTTTTGCTCTGCGGCTAACATACTGACTCCGTTGTGTGTTAACGGCCCCACCACAGCGCGGGCACCGTTGGCAATTGCTTGGCGGTAAATGGCGACTACGCCGTCGTTCTCGTCGAAATTACTGTATACCCTGACTGGCATCGTCAGACTTTTGGGATTGATTGCTGCCATGAATCCCCGTCGTACCGCATCGGCTGAAGAGCCAAAAACCGTCGATTGCACCGGCAACAACAGCGCGATATGTGGAAATGGCTTTTCAGTGGGAAGTACCGGTGGCGCAGATATAGCCTTACTCTGAACGACGGCGGGCGGTGCTGCAACAATCGCCTCGGCACCAACTGCTTTTGCTGCAGGCTGTTTGGCCACCGCAGCAGCCGTTGCGGGCTTTTCTTCTTCTGGCTTATGCGGTACGGTGCCGGTGCATGCGTATAGTGCGAACAGAGTAGAAAGCAAAAGGAGTACACGTTGCATAACGAACATCCACAAAAGTTGGAAACCGCATTATATGTAGTTGCCACGCCGATAGGAAATCTGCGTGACATCACGTTGCGCGCATTGGAAGTGCTGGCGGCGGCAGATGTGGTTGCGGCCGAGGATACGCGCAACACAGCCCATTTGTTGTCACATCACCGCATCAGCGCAAAAAAGTTGATTGCGGTGCATCAGCACAACGAACGTGGTGCTGCAGAAAAAATCATTGCGCTGTTGCAGGCCGGTCAAAGCGTGGCTTTTGTCAGTGACGCGGGGACTCCCGCCGTCAGCGACCCGGGTGCGTTGCTGGTGCAGGCTGTTCGGGCGGCGGGCATGCGCGTCATCCCGATCCCCGGGGTAAATGCGGCGATAACGGCTTTATCCGCGGCAGGCTTGAGCGAGCCGCATTTCTTGTTCTACGGTTTTTTGCCGAACAAATCCGCCGCACGGCGCACCGCGCTGCAAACCTTGATCAGTTACCCCTGCACGCTGGTGTTTTATGAAGCACCGCATCGCATTATCGAATGCGTTGCCGACTTGTGCGAGGTATTGGGCGGCGAGCGGCAGATCGTGTTGGCGCGCGAGATCACCAAGTTGTTCGAGACGATACATACCTGCAAATTACGCGATGCCGAAGCTTGGCTGCGATCCGACAGCAATCAACAGCGCGGCGAGTTCGTCGTGCTGGTATCCGGCGCGGTGCCTCAGCCGGGCTTGTCTATAGAGACACTCAACACGCTGTCCATGTTGCTCGAAGATTTGCCGCTCAAACAGGCGGTTCAACTTGCCGCGAAAATCACGGGAGCCAATCGTAGCGAGCTTTATCAAAGCGCGCTTCAAATAAAAAACCACTGAATAGATAGGGGGATAAAAATAGACTGGACTGCCTAATCTAGGTATAGTTCGTGCATGAACGCGATAATGACTAATCGGGAGCGCCTGCTGCTCGCTGCGAGGGATATGTTTCTTAAGCAGGGATACGACGCCAGCGTGGAAGCAATTATCAGTCGCGCCGATGTGGCGCGGCAGACGTTCTATAACCACTTCAAAAACAAGGAGAGCCTGTTCGCCGAGGTGGTGCTGGGTTGCTTCCTCGACATCCTTGCGCCACTGAATGGGCATCCTGACGATTTGCGGCAGAGCTTGGTGAACTTTGCAGGGATATACCGGCAACGGGCGCTCAATCCGGAGGGCATCGCGGCATACCGCATATTGACCAGCCAGGCGCAGCGGTTTCCTGAATTGGTGCAAGAGGTCTATGCGCTGGGAACAGGACAAATGATAGGGCGGCTGGCTGATTTTCTGCACAATGCGATGGAGCAGGGGCATATCCGCCATGCCAACCCGGTGTTTGCGGCGGAACTTTTGATGGCGATGCTGGTGGGGCAGGAGCGTTCACAACTGCTGTTCGGCGTCCAGCGTCCACCGGAAGATGAAACGCTGAAAGTAGCCACTGTGGTTGATGGCTTTTTACGAATTTTTGTGCTCGAAGAGACGAATGCTTGAAGATATGCCGTTCATACAACGTCACGGCACACCTCACGCCACAAGAATCAACAAAATGAGGTTTACAATGCAAATCAAGAGTAATGTTGCTGGCCTATTTGCAGCGCTGGCTCTGGCGGTCAGCCTGATACTGACCGGATGCGGCAAGCCACAGGCCACCGGTCCGCAGAAAGCTGCCACGCAGGTAGGCGTTGTCGTCGTCAAGTCACATAAGGTATCCATTACTGCAGAGCTGCCTGGCCGCACTTCCCCCTATCAGATTGCCGAAGTACGCCCGCAGGTCGGCGGCATCGTCCAGCAGCGCCTTTTCCGCGAAGGCGCTGACGTGAAGGCGGGCGAGACGCTTTATCAGATTGACCCGGCGACCTACAAGGCGACCTACGACAGCGCGCAGGCAAACTTGGCCAAGGCAGAAGCGAATCTGCTGACCGTAAAGCCCAAAGCCGAACGGTACGGTGAGCTGGTCAAGATTAACGCGGTGAGCAAACAGGACTTCGACGACGCGGACGCTGCGCTCAAGCAAGCAGAGGCTGACGTAGCCGCCAACAAGGCAGCGGCAGACACTGCGCGCATTAATCTCGATTACACCCGTATCACGTCGCCAATCTCAGGGCGGATCGGCATCTCGACGGTGACCCCGGGCGCCTTGTTGACGGCCAGCCAATCCGTCGCGCTCACCACAGTGCAACAACTGGATCCGATCTATGTCGACGTCATTCAATCCAGCGCAGAGCTCATGCGCATGAAGCGTGCATTGGAAAGCGGCTTGTTGAAGCGTGCCGGCCCTGATGCAGCCAAGGTAAGGCTGGTACTGGACGACAACATTACCTACGCGCTGGAAGGGAAACTCGAATTCTCTGACGTGACGGTCGATCAAGGTACCGGTACCGTCACTTTGCGAGCCGTATTTCCCAATCCCAAGCATGACCTCTTGCCTGGCATGTTCGTGCGCGCCATCCTCGAAGAAGGCGTGAATGAACAGGGAATGCTGGTGCCGCAACAGGGTGTGACGCATGACGCCAGAGGCAATGCGACGGCCTTGGTTTTGGGTGCGGATGGGATAGTGGAACAGCGTGTCCTCGAGTTGGGCGACGCGGTTGGCGACAAATGGGTGGTGAAGGGCGGGCTGAATGTCGGCGACCAGCTGATTGTCGACGGTTTGCAGAAGATCAAGCCGGGCGCAACAGCCCAAGCCGTGTCGATTGACGCCGCTTCCGCAGTCACAGCTGTAAAGCAGTAAGGAGCCGCGCCTCATGTCACGTTTCTTTATTGATCGCCCCATCTTTGCGTGGGTGATCGCAATTGTCATCATGCTGGCTGGTGTATTGTCGATCATAGTCTTGCCCATCGCACAATATCCGGCCATTGCCCCGCCCGCCATCTCAATCACCGGAACTTATCCCGGTGCCTCCGCCCAGACGGTTGAGGATTCGGTCACCCAACTGATCGAACAGAACATGAATGGCATCGACGGCTTTCGTTACATGGCTTCGAGCAGCGACTCGTCCGGTGCGGTAAATATCACAATCACCTTCGATAACGGTACCAATCCCGACATCGCTCAGGTTCAGGTGCAAAACAAGCTGCAGCTCGCGATGCCGCTGCTGCCACAGGAGGTGCAGCAGCTAGGACTGAAGGTCGCCAAGTCGACCAAGAACTTCCTTATGGTGATGGCCTTTATTTCCGAAGACGGCAGCATGAAGCAGTTTGACCTGGCCGACTATGTCGCAGCCAACGTGCTCGACACGGTAAGCCGTGTCAAAGGGGTGGGCGACGTGACCATGTTCGGTGCCCAATACGCCATGCGTATCTGGCTCGACCCGGCCAAGCTCAATAGCTTCAAGCTGACGCCTATCGATGCCATTAACGCGATCCAGGCACAAAATGCGCAAGTCTCGCTCGGGCAGTTGGGCGGTACGCCTGCCGTCGCCGGGCAGCAGCTCAATGCCACCATCACGGCACAGAGTCGCCTGCAGACGCCTGAACAGTTCGGCAAGATTATCCTCAAGACAACCAGTGGTGGAGCCACAGTACGCTTGAAAGATGTTGCGCGCATCGAACTGGGAAGCGAAAACTACGGCACCCTGGCCCGCTTTAATACCCATCCGGCCACGGGTATTGCGATCAAGATGTCGACCGGCGCCAATGCACTCGACACGGCTGTTGCGGTGAAAGCCAAGATCGATGAGCTGTCGAAGTTCTTTCCGCCCGGCATGAAAGCGGTAGTGGCCTATGACACAACGCCGTATGTGAGGTTGTCGATCGGGGAAGTGGTGAAAACGCTGTTCGAGGCCATCGTACTCGTGTTCCTCGTCATGTACCTATTCCTGCAGAACTTCCGCGCCACCCTGATTCCAACCATCGCCGTGCCGGTGGTACTTTTGGGCACCTTCGGCGTGCTCAATGCCTGCGGCTTCTCGATCAATACGCTTACCATGTTCGCTATGGTGCTCGCCATCGGCCTGTTGGTGGATGACGCCATCGTCGTCGTGGAAAACGTCGAGCGTGTCATGCACGAGGATGGCCTGCCGCCCAAGGAGGCCACACAGAAATCGATGGGTCAGATCACCGGTGCATTGGTCGGCATCGCATTGGTACTGTCAGCCGTGTTCATCCCCATGGCCTTCTTCGGCGGCTCCGCCGGGGTGATCTACCGCCAGTTCTCCATTACCATCGTCTCGGCCATGGTGTTGTCGGTTATCGTCGCCCTGATCCTGACACCCGCGCTGTGCGCCACGCTGCTCAAGCCCGTTGCAAAGGGTGAGCATATCGTGCATCGCGGCTTCTTCGGCTGGTTCAACCGGGTGTTCGACCGTTCGAGCAAAGGGTATCAGAACTCGGTCAAACGTATTGTCCATCGCGGTGCGCCCTATCTCGCCATCTATGTCGTGGTTGTGGTCGCGATGGTTGCGCTCTTTCTGCATCAGGCCAGCGGCTTCCTGCCGGACGAAGACCAAGGGGTACTCTACAGTCAGATCGTGCTGCCTGCCGGTGCGACGCAGGAACGTACGCTCAAGGTCATCGAACAGGTCGAGCATCACTTTCTGGTGGACGAGAAGGATAACGTCGCAACCATGTTCGGCGTGGCCGGCTACAGCTTCGGCGGCAGCGGGCAGAATGCAGGCCTGGCTTTCGTCCGCCTCAAACCATGGGACGAACGCCCGCATCCCGAGCAACGTGCTCAGGCCGTCGTCGCCCGAGCGATGGGGTTTTTCTCACAAATTCGCGACGCCATGGTATTTGCCTTCGCTCCGCCGGCGGCGCTTGAGTTGGGTAACGCGAATGGCTTCGACCTGGAGTTGCAAGATCGCGCCGGTCTGGGTCACGAGAAACTGATGGGAGCGCGCAACCAGTTGCTGGGGCTGGCTGCCAAGGATCCATTGCTGTTCGCCGTACGCCCAAACGGCCAGGACGATACGCCGGAATACCGCCTGGATATCGACCAGCAGAAGGCCAGCTCGCTGGGTCTTTCGCTGGGTGACATCAATACCGCTTTGGGCACGGCTTGGGGCAGTGCGTATGTAAACGACTTCATCGACAAGGGTCGCGTCAAAAAAGTCTATCTGCAAGGTATCGCCGCTTCGCGCATGCTGCCACAGGACTTTGGCAAATGGTTTGCACGCAACGCCAACGGTGATATGGTGCCATTCTCGGCCTTTACGACCGGACGATGGGCTTACGCTTCGCCACGCAGGGAACGATACAATGGTCTCCCTTCCATCGAAATTCAGGGCCAGGCAGCGCAAGGCAAGAGCTCCGGTGAGGCACTGGATGAAATGCAGAAGCTGGTCGGCAAGTTGCCCCCGGGCATCGGTTTTGAATGGACTGGCATCTCTGACCAGGAGCATAGCTCCGGCTCGCAGGCGCCTGCCTTGTACGCCGTGTCGATGCTATTTGTTTTCCTCTGTCTCGCCGCATTGTATGAAAGCTGGGCCATCCCCTTTTCAGTGATGCTGGTCGTGCCGCTAGGCATCATGGGTGCCCTGCTCGCTGCAACACTTCGTGGCTTTGCTGACGATGTATATTTACAGGTGGGTCTGTTGACCACTGTTGGCTTGTCGGCCAAGAACGCCATCCTGATCGTGCAATTCGCCAAGGATCAGATGGAGCATGGACGCGGCCTGATCGAATCGACGCTGGAAGCCGTTCGCATGCGTCTGCGCCCTATCCTGATGACTTCGCTGGCCTTCGGGTTCGGCGTGCTTCCGCTCGCGGTCAGTCATGGCGCTGGCTCGGGCGCCCAGAACGCCATCGGTACCAGTGTGCTGGGCGGCATGATCAGCGCCACAGCTCTGGGCATCTTCTTTGTTCCATTGTCCTTTGTGCTGGTGCGCCGCGTGTTCAAGGGCAAGCACCACGAAGCAGCGGCCAGTCACATCGAGACAGAGGGTCGCTAAAATGAACAGATACTCCCTTTCCATCATCGCTGTAGCCATCTTGACCGGTTGCGGTACCTTGGCACCCAACTACCAGCGCCCCATTCCACCCGTATCGAGCGGTTGGCCCAGCGGTCCCGCCTACCCAGCTATTGCAAGCGGGCAAAGCGAGGCCAACGTCGATTGGCGCGACTTTGTGATTGATCCCAACCTGCGGCAGCTGATCGCCTTGGCGCTTGCAAATAATCGAGACCTGCGCATTACGGCGTTGGCTATCGAAAAGGCTCAGGCGCAATATCAGATCGAACGCTCCTTGCTGTTCCCACATATCAACGCAAGCGCCGGCGAGAATGCGTCGCTTACGCCTGCTGCCATTTCACCTACCGGTTCGCGCTATGTCCTTCATGACTACAGCGTCGGCCTCGGATTCAGCGCTTACGAACTCGATTTATTCGGCCGCGTCCGCGATCTGAAAGATGAGGCGCTGGAGCAATACCTCAGCACCGAAGAAGCTCATCGCAGCACACAGATTAGCCTGATTGCCGAAGTCGCAGCGGCATATCTGACGCTGGCTGCGGATCGGGAACATCTCTCCCTGGCAGAGGATACACTGAAGACCCAGCAATCAACTTATGCGCTGGACAAGCGCCGCTTCGAATTAGGGGCGGCTTCGCAACTGGATTTAAGCCAGGCACAGACATCTGTCGATACTGCGCGCGGCGATGTCGCTCGCTATACCAGCATTGTAGCGCAGGATATGAATGCCCTGGACCTGTTGGCGGGTACGTCAGTCCCCGGCGAACTTCTGCCTGAAGCGTCGCTGGCGGATATTACTGCCGTTCGTGAACTACCCGCTGGCCTGCCTTCCGATCTACTGCAGAACCGCCCCGACATTTTGGAAGCAGAGCATCAACTCAAGGCAGCAAATGCGGACATCGGCATTGCGCGAGCAGCATTTTTTCCGAGCATCACCCTGACTAGCTCCATTGGCGTGGCCAGCGATCAATTGGCCGGCTTGTTTACGTCCGGTTATCGCACTTGGCTGTTCGCACCGCAGCTCAATCTGCCAATCTTTGACGGTGGCAGTAATGTCGCCAACCTGAAAGTCGCAAAAGCGAATCATGGGATATACCTCGCCCAATATGAGAAGGCTATCCAGAGCGCTTTCCGTGAAGTGGCCGATGCGCTCGCCGATCAAGGCACCCTGAGCGAGCAGGTGGCTGCGCAGCAATCCCTAGTCGATGCCACGGCACTCAGCTACAAACTCTCGGACGCACGCTTTCAAAACGGTGTGGATAGCTACTTGGTCGTCCTCGATTCGCAGCGGTCGCTTTATACGGCGCAGCACAATCTCATCAACCTGAAACTGGCCAAGGTGACCAACTTGGTCACTTTGTACAAGGCTCTGGGTGGCGGGGCAGCTGCTTCGGGAAGCGCAGCCCAGGAATCCGCTGGAAACTGAGTCGGCAACGCAGTGCGGGCCATGATGCGCCCCGCGTTTTCCAACCTTTGCGCTGCGTTACTCCGACGCCCGACATCACATGAGCGTAGTATCAGCCTTGGGCGCAATGCGTTTGAAATGTTACGAATTGGTGTCTCTACAAATCAATGCAGTACAATTTGTTGCATTCAGGTGCTCGCCAAACGGGCGAATTATCCGACGCACCTGCCGTCCGGGACGGGCCTTGCAGGGAATCTGTTGCAACATGGGCAAATTACAATTTGTATGATTTGTATGAGAGGTAGAGGCCGAGGTCTGCCTGCATATTTTCATGGATGAAGAACTGCGAGTTGTGAAAGCCGCGTGTATCTAGAGGCCTCCAAGTCTGGTCATTGCCCCTTTTTTCCATCCTGCCGGTGTATTAGCATTAGGATAAGTCACATTACGAACGCCGTCTTCATCGAAAGCTGAAGGAGCATTGGCGGGTGAGAGCAACGATTCAGCAGATAGAACAACGCAGGAGATCGCCAGCAAATGATGTCCGAGGTAGAAATCAAATCCGCCAGCGAACAAACCCGCCAGCGTTTGCTGGATGCGGCGCGCGAGGTATTCTCTCAGCACAGTTTTCAGGGTGCGACGGTACGCGAGATATGCCGCCTGGCCGAGGCAAACGTCGCCGCGGTGAATTACCATTTCGGCAGCAAGGAAGGACTGCTCGCCGAGGCCTTGAATTTTTCCCAGCTTGTCGCGTTGCAGAAAGCCAATGTCAATATTGATAAGTGTCCCGAAGTACGCCTATGCCTGTTCTTGCGTGACTTCATGCTGATGTTGCTGGACGAAAAGAACGCTTCCGCGCAATGCCGCATCATGGCGCGCGAACTGGCCGATCCCACACCGGCGCTGGACCAGATCGTCAGCGAAGCGATTGCGCCGTTGCATGCATTCCTGGGCAAGCTGCTGCGCGAGATCGTCGGCGACAAAGTCGGTGAAGCCGAACTGCGCCGCTGCGTGTACAGCATCTTCGGGCAATGCCAGTTCTACCGGCATTCCCATCCGGTGCTGCAACGCCTGCACCCCAAGCTGCGCTACGACCACAAGGAAATCCTGGCGATAGCAGATCACATCGCGGAATTTTCCCTGGCCGGGATCAAGCATCTGGCCAAGAAATCTGGTTAGTTCAGCAAGCCTTAATCACTCCGGGTTGTTTGAGAAAAGGCAACGCGCTGGTGTTTGAATTACAATCACGCCCATACGTCATTCCTGAATCCATCATGCAACAACTGATCATTACCCGCCCCGATGACTGGCATCTGCATCTGCGCGACGGCGCGCTGATGCAGGCTGTCGTGCAAGACACCGTGCGACAATTCGCCCGCGCGATCGTGATGCCCAATCTCAGGCCGCCGGTCACCACCACTGAACAGGCTCTAGCCTATCGCGCAAGCATCCTCGCCGCATTGCCTGCGGGCGCGAAATTCGAGCCGTTGATGACCTTGTACCTGACTGATAACACCACCGCGCGGGAGATACAGCGCGCCAAACAAAGCGGCATCGTGCATGCAGTGAAACTGTATCCGGCGGGAGCGACCACCAACTCCGATGCGGGCGTAACCGACATCCGCAAGGCGTATCCGGCACTCGAAGAGATGCAGTGTTGCGCCATGCCGCTGCTGGTGCATGGCGAGGCGACCGATCCCAAAGTGGATGTGTTCGACCGCGAGGCGGTGTTCATCGAACGGGTGATGATCCCGCTGATGCGCGACCTGCCGCAACTGCGCGTGGTGTTCGAACATATTACTACTCAAGACGCAGTGCAATTCGTGACCAGCGCGCCGGCTCATCTCGCCGCGACCATCACCGTGCATCATCTGCTGTACAACCGCAACGCGATGTTCAGCGGCGGCATACGCCCGCATTATTACTGCCTGCCGGTGCTGAAACGCGAGGTGCACCGCGAGGCATTGGGCAAGGCGGCCAGCAGCGGCAACCCGAAATTCTTCCTCGGCACCGACAGCGCGCCGCACGCGCAACATACCAAGGAAACGGCCTGCGGCTGCGCGGGTATTTACACAGCACACGCGGCCATCGAGCTGTATGCCGAAGCGTTCGAACAGTTGAACGCGCTGGACAAGCTGGAAGCTTTCGCCAGTTTTTACGGCGCGGACTTTTACCGTTTGCCGCGCAACACCGACAAGATCACCTTGCGCAAGGAAAGCTGGCAAGTGCCGGATAGTTTTGCGTTTGGCGAACATCGCTTGGTGCCGTTGCGCGCCGGAGAAAAGTTAAGCTGGAAGATGGGAGGCTGAAGAAATGTTATCCATGCACAGTTGGTTTTACTGGGCGTTGCTCTCTGCGGTTTTCGCGGCAATGACCGCCATCTTCGCCAAGATCGGCCTGGAAGGCGTGGATTCGGATTACGCCACGCTGATCCGCACCTTCGTGATCATGCTGGTGCTGGCCGGCTTCGTGTATTACGCCGGAAAGTGGAGCGACCCCTTTGCGCTCAACCCAAGAACCTGGCTGTTCCTGTCGCTGTCGGGGCTGGCCACGGGCGCGTCTTGGGTCTGCTACTTTCGGGCATTACAATTGGGCGAAGCCTCCAAAGTCGCACCGGTGGACAAGTTCAGCCTGGTGCTGGTTGCGATATTCGCGGTCATCTTTCTGAACGAGAGCCCCAGCCTGCGCGAGTGGTCTGGTATCGTAATGGTTGGGGCGGGGGTCGTGATTCTAAGCCTCAAGCGTTAATCTTAAAATCGAAGCAAACAGTAATTAACTCTGGGGGGCAAAGTTTAGCCTTTCGTTGAAGGCACATATCCTACTTGCTCTTCTTCATCGCCGCTTCGATCTGCTGGCATAGTGTCTTAAGTATCTTGATGCGCGCGAAGTTCTTGTCGTTGGCTTCCACCAGCGTCCACGGCGCGATCTCGGTGCTGGTGCGGTCCACCATGTCGCACACCGCCGCTTCGTACTCTTTCCATTTCTTGCGGTTGCGCCAGTCTTCCTCGGTGATCTTGAAGCGCTTGAAGCCGGTCTTCTCGCGCTCCTTGAAGCGGCGCAATTGTTCCTCTTTGGTGATGGTCAGCCAGAACTTCACCAGCACGGTGTTGTGCCTGACCAGCTGTTCTTCGAAGTCGTTGAGCTCGCTGTAGGCGCGCATCCAGTCCGCTTCGGAGCAGAATTTCTCGACGCGCTCGACCAGCACGCGCCTGTACCATGAGCGGTCGAAGACCGTCACGCGTCCGGTGCGCGGGATGTGGCGCCAGAAGCGCCACAAATATGGCTGGGCGCGCTCTTCCTCGGTGGGCGCGGCGACCGGGATGATGTGGTAGTGGCGCGCGTCCAGTGCGCCGGTGATGCGGCGTATCGCGCCGCCCTTGCCTGCTGCGTCCGAACCTTCGAACAGCGCGATGACCGACATATTATGGAAGCGTTCGTCGCGCGTGAGCAGGTTGAGCTTGCCCTGATATTTTTCCAGCTCCCCATCGAATTTCTTTTTGACGATCTTCTGCGACATGTCCAGTTTGTCGAACACGTTCAGGCTGTCTATAGGAACATGCAGCGGCGCGGCATTGGAAGGTGCGGTTTGCGCAGGATGATTCAAACGCTTGCGTATTCCTTCCAGCAAAATCCTGCCGGCAGTCAGGCTGCGATAGCGCGGGTCGGTGCCTTCGATCACGATCCACGGTGCTTCCGCGGTGCTGGTGGCGCGCAGCGCGTGCTCGGAAACCTTGCGGAATTTGTCGTACAGCTTGAAGCGTTCCCAGTCCAGATCGGTGACGCGCCAGCGCGTCTTGGGATCTTTCTCCAGGCTCTTGAGGCGTTTGCGCTGTGCTTCCTTGGAAAGATGGAACCAGAACTTGATGATCAGCGCGCCTTCGTTGGTGAGCATCGTCTCGAAGCGGTTGATCTCGTCTATGCTCTGGTTCAATTCGGAAGCCTTGGTCTTGCCCATGACGCGTTCAATGATGGGATCGGTATACCACGAGCCGAAGAACATGCCGATCTTGCCTTTGGGCGGCAGTGCGCGCCAGAACCGCCACATCGGCGGCCGCTCCTGCTCCTCGTCGGACTTTTAGCCCATCGCGTGTGCCTGAATGTGGCGCGGGTCCATCCACGCGTTGAGCAGGTTGACGGTCTCGCCTTTGCCCGCGCCATCCACCCCTCCGATCAATATGATGACCGGGAATTTGGTTTTCTGTGCCAGATCGAATTGCGCGTTGAGCAAGTCCTCGCGCAGCATTGGCACTTCTTTGTTGTAGGTAGCTTTATCGATCTTGTGTCCGAGTTCTGCGGATTCAAACATGATGTTCTCCTCCGTAGATGAACACGTCTACAAAAAATCCGGCGTGATGACCAGGCGCAAGGTGACTTGTGATGAACCCTCGCGTTGGCTGAACCACCATATCGAACCCTTCTTGATGCTTAACGTTGCGCCTTCACAGCCGAGCAGTTGCGCAGCGACTTCACCCAAAGTCGGTTGGTGCCCGACGATCAGCACGGCGCCTCCCGCATCCGGCCAGCGCGCTGCCTGCAACACGGCTTGGGCTAATGCGCCGGGGGCGATGGTGGGTGCCAGGGTGAAATGGTGGGTGAGGGCGGCAACGGTCTGTTGAGTGCGAGTCGCCGGGCTGACCAGGATGCGGTGATCGTGGGGTAAATGCTGATGCAGGAATGCGGCGACTTTTCCCGCTTGCTTGATGCCCTTTGCAGTGAGTTCGCGCGCGTGATCGGGTGTACCGTCCTCCGCTTCCGCATGCCGCCACAGAATCAGATCCATCATCGCCCCCGAATATTACATTTCATTTGTCAGAATATACCGTATACACTATTCGTATCACTCTAATACGAAGGGAATGATATGACAATCAAAAAGACTGCTGCGACGACTGCAAAAAAATCACCGGTGAAAAAAACTTCTGCTCCGGCAAAGTCGACGGTCAAAGCTGCGCCGAAACCAGCCGCGAAAAAAACCAAAAAAGTGCAGAAGGTAAAGGTGGTGCGTGACAGTTTTACGATGCCGCAGAACGAATATCAAAAGATCGCCGAGATCAAGGCTACATGTTTGAAATCAAAGATGCACGTGAAAAAAAGCGAGGTGCTGCGAGCAGGACTGAAAGTGTTGGCTAAATTGAATTCCGCGCGATTAAAACTTGTTTTGAACGGCCTGGAAAAGATCAAGACAGGTCGTCCGAAGAAACACTAAGTGATGATCCATCACCGGTCTGAATGAAGCAGAGACAGTACATTTTCAGAACTCATATTCGATTTGCAAGCTGAAGGTGTTGTTCGGCACGGCGTTGCTTACCCCGAGCAGCCATGCGGCGTTGTACCTGATGGCTTGCCGGTTGCCAAGCGAGAACTTGCCGGAAACTGCAGGGCTGATACGGTGGGATTGCTGGTGCTTCCGCTCCCACTCGTTCCATTTTTTTATTTTGGCACTGGCCGAGGTTTAGCTCAAAAAAACTCGTATTCTAGGCGGGCCAAGAGCGTTTTATCAGGAGCGCTCTGATTGATGCCGAAAACGACGCCGAGGCTATATTCCAGTTCGCTTCCCGTATCTGTCCGGAGTTCCCCGTATAGTATCGGCCCGACTTGAGTAGCGTTGTCAGTTGGGCGGTAGTAGGCTTCCATTCCGGGCGAAAACGTAGCCTTGTTATAATCCATGTTATAGCTGATGCTGTAAGAAGACCGGAACTCATTCGTTCCGCTATCTCCGCTGCCAATGGGTCTTTGCCAGATGAGATTCAGGCGTTGATCAATATGGCCTGACAACTTCTCCAATAGCGGACCCAATTCGACACTGTTCGCCAATCCCGGCTGTTTATTGTATGCATATGATGCCAGAAATCCTAGGTCTGCCCAGTATTCACCCGGCGTGGTCAGTTGAAATGTGTTCTCGAATTCATAACCGGAAGGATGGGTCGAACCTCCGGGGTCACGATTGAATTCACCGACGTACACTTCCGTCTTCCACCAGCTGGTAAAAGCATGCGCGACGGAAATGTTATAGCCGCTCGCTGCATTGAGATCGCTGCGTCCATCCACAGAGTCGAACCCATAGACTTCGACTTCACTTTGTCCCTGGACTACATAGGGCGAATAGACGATGAAGTCGTTATCTGCACAGGCAACTCTTGCTCCAAAACCGAATATGATCGTAAGCACTGCAATGGATACTAACATTCGGTTCGTTGTCATAAATACTACTCCTGTTGATTTCGATGGGGTTATTGCGAAAGAACATTCCCGTCATGGGATTGATCGCATCTAAGTCAGCAACCGCTTTTTAAGCCGGATTTCCTACGGCCTTTACCCGCCCGCCCCGGTTATTGCCATATGTACGCATCAAGATAAGGATGGTCAGGAGCGTGCCGACGTAGAACACGACCTCGATGCCCGAGGGACGGGCGATGTAGCCCACCAGAATGTGCAGCAGCTGCCCGACCACGCTGGACTGGCTCAGGATGGTCGAGGTATTCCACACTCCATTCCCCAGGGATGGCAGCAGGCCGATCTGGTTGAGGAAGCCGGCCGCCTGGGCCGCCAGTCCGGAGGCCAGGAGAAGGATCAGCCAGCTCGTAATCGAAAAGAAGTGTCGGACAGGAATGCGCAACAAGCCAAGATACAACAGCAGACCGACCAGGATGCCGGCGATCACACCGCCCATGCCGCCTATAACCATATTCAAGCTTTGCTCGCCGCTGGTGGCAATCGCCCAAAGAAACAGTACCGCCTCGGATCCCTCGCGCATCACGGCTACCAGCGTGATGACCAGCAATGCGGTCAGCGGGCGCTGGCCGGACTGAACATCCAAACCGACGGCCTTTACCTCTGATGAAAGCTGCCGGCCATGCGCACTCATCCATACGTTATGCCAGGTCAGCATGGCAACCGCACTCAGCAGAATTACTGCATTGAGAATAGCCTGTCCGTTACCGGAAAAAACAGAGGAGGCGACATTGGCCAGGATTGCCACGATGGATGCACCGAGCAATCCGAGGCCGATGCCAGCTGCGACCCACCGGCCGCGACCGGCGATCCCGCGGCTTGCACCCAGTACGATGGCAATGATGAGCGCTGCTTCCAGCACCTCCCGAAACATGATGACGGCTGTTGCGAGCATGCTAGTTCTCCTTGTTGACGGCAGGCTGCACCACAATCGTGCCCTGCATCTCATGGTTAAAATCATTAAAGAACTGGTAGTTTCCCGGATCCAGCGGCCCGATATAGATTGTCACTTCGCCATGTCCACGCACGATGACTTCACGGGAAAGGTCAGAGCTTTCGAACTCTGCCGGAATTCCATCCAGATTGCGGATCACAAGCTTGACTTTGACTCCGGCCGGGAGGGCCAGCTGTTTTGGTTCGAACTGGTTGTCGTGGATTGCAAGTACCAAGGGATCGGCAGCAAAAGCAAAGCCTGGAATTGCAAATATTCCTGCCACGATATAAGTTAAAAAGAAACGGGCTAACACGGCACCTCCTCGGATAATAAAAGTGGTTAAATTCAAGAAAACATGTACCACGCATTCACAATGTAAACGATAATCGTTCTCATTTGCAATTGCAAGCGATTTCTGACATGATGTTTCCGTAATCTGAAAGGTATTCATATGCGCCAACCCGAACACCTCAAGAATGCCGGTCTGAAATCCACCTTGCCACGGCTTAAGGTGCTGGAACTTCTCGAAAACGCTCAAGACCGGCATATGACAGCCGAGGGCATCTACCGGAAACTTCACGAGGCTGGAGAAGAGATTGGGCTGGCCACCGTATACCGCGCCCTTACCCAATTCGAGGCGGCGGGTCTTGTCACACGGCATCACTTCGAGGGCGGCCAGGCTGTCTTTGAACTGGAACGCGGCTTGCATCATGATCACATCGTTTGCATTCATTGCGGGCGTGTTGAGGAGTTTTACGACAAGATCATTGAAAAGCGGCAACAAGCGATCGCAGAACAACATGGCTTCACATTGCGCGACCACAACATGACACTTTATGGTGAGTGCAATGGGCCGGACTGTCCGGGGCAAAAAAAGTAAGGGGCTGGCGACCGGTTAACAAGATGCGTTCATGGCCATTTCTCTTGCTTATGCTCGTCGCCTCAGCCGGCTATGCACAGACCCTGCCGTATCATGAGCTAAATATTGTTCTCCATCCCGAGCTGCATACCCTTGAAGCTGAAGACCGCATTACCCTGCCGCACGGTGCATCGAAGACACTGAATTTTTCACTGCATCGCGGCCTGCATCCAACTTCGCCGGACGCAAAAATTACTCCCGTACAGGGAATGCAGGAAAATTGGCTGCAGCAATACCGCATCACCTTGCCGTCCGGCCGTGACAGTTTCACGATTATCTATGGCGGAGAAATATTCCATACGCCGCAGCAAGATGTGCGCGAATCACGTACTTTCGAAAGCACGCCTGGCATCATCGCCACTGAAGGAACCGTGCTCACCGGCGATAGCGGCTGGTACCCGCGTCTCGATGATGACATGTTGACTTTCAAACTCGAAGTCATCATGCCACAGGGTTGGCGGGCGATCAGCCAGGGCAAGCGCCAAGCCGATCAGGAAGCTCATGCAGTTTGGCAGGAAAGCAAGCCGCAAGACGAAATATATCTTATAGCCGCACCGTTCAAAGAGTACCAGCAAACCGATGGCGGCATAGAGGATCTGATCTATTTACGCAAGGACGATGCCGCGCTTGCGCAAAGCTATCTTGAGGCTACGGCTCGATATATCTCGATGTACCAGCGGCTCATCGGCCCCTATCCCTATGCAAAGTTTGCGCTGGTGGAAAATTTCTGGGAAACAGGCTATGGCATGCCGTCATTCACTTTGCTGGGGAACCAAGTGATACACCTGCCGTTCATCGTCGACACATCCTATCCGCATGAAATCCTGCACAATTGGTGGGGAAACGGTGTTTACGTCGATTACGCCGAAGGCAACTGGTCAGAAGGCCTCACCGCCTATCTGGCAGACCACCTGATGCAAGAACAAAAGGGTAACGGAGCGGAATATCGGCGCAGTACGCTGCAGAAATATGCAGACTTTGTTTCGATCGGGCGCGATTTTCCGCTTGCAGAATTCCGCTCGCGGCACAGTGAGCAAAGCGAAGCGTTGGGCTATGGAAAGGGCATGATGCTGTTTCATATGTTGCGCAGAAAACTCGGCGACGACACATTTATACGTGGGTTGCAGATTTTCTACCAGAAATATCTATTTAAACATGCCAGCTTCGATGATCTCGAGCATGCATTTTCACAGGTAGCGGGCCCAATGTCCGGTAAAGACCTCAAGCCGATATTTGCGCAATGGGTACAACGAACCGGTGCGCCACAACTGAGCCTGGTTTCGGCCCAGGCACGCCGCTCCGGAGGGGGATATGAACTCAGTGTTGCAGTGGAACAAACCCAGCCCGGACCAGCCTACGTTCTCGACCTGCCTCTCGCAGTCACGCTGGCAGGGCAGGATGCCGCATATGCAACTGTGGTCAAAATGAAGGACAAGCACACCGAACTGCGCTTGCAGCTTGATGCACAACCGTTGCGCGTGGACGTGGATCCGGAGTTTGATGTGTTTCGCCGCTTGGATCGCGCGGAAATCCCGCCCGCATTTTCGCAGATCTTTGGCGCTGAAAAATTGCTGGTCGTGCTGCCGCGCAAAGCCCCGGAAGCATTGCGTGAGCAATATCAAGAAATTGCTGAGGCCTGGCAAAGACAGCCATCGCGTGAAACCCTCATCAAATGGGATGATGAAATCGAACACTTGCCTGACACAGGCGCAGTCTGGCTGTTCGGATGGGAAAATGGCTTTCGCAGAGCATTCGATGCTGCCCTGGAAAATAACGCCGCCATGTCTGACAGTGGGGCACGGTTTGGTAATGGTGAATACGAGCGTGCCCGGAATGCGCTCGCATTAACCGCTCACATCGGGCAAACACCGGCTGCCTGGCTAGCTGCGCCGGATGCGGCGATGCTGCCGGTGCTCGCCAGAAAATTGCCGCATTACGCCAAATATAGCTATGCCGCCTTCAGCGGGCAGGAATTGACCAACCTTGCCAAAGGGATGTGGCCGGTAACAAGTTCGCCGCTGGGTAAAACAGTCAGACAGGAAGACGGCAGTATGGTGGAAGTGCCGCGTGGAAAACTTGCAAGCAGGGAAAGCCTGTCAAAGTAGAATTTTCCAGCGTTCATCGTAGTATCACTTCGAATTGCAACTCTTTTCCTGTATTCATTGAGCCGGCACGTTGGACCAGCACCCGGACCCGATCACTGGGCCGCTTGTCGAACATCATGGATTTCAGATCCAAAGTGTTCGCCACTTTCTCGCCATTCAATGCAACGATGAGATCGCCGGCGGCCAAACCTGCTGCCTGTGCTGCGCTGCCGTCGCTAAACTCGCTGATACGTACACCGCGTGTATCATCAGTGATCGACACCCCCAACTTGCCCGCTTTCGGAAGACTCACTCCTTCCTTCGTTATCAACTGAAAGTCCGCTATGCCGGGGTAATTGCCGAAATCGTTGCCGTTGATTGCCACCACGCTCTGGTCACTACCCAGCCGGCGATTTACGCGCTCGGGAATGCCATCGCCGTACATGACATGCACCATTCCCGCCAGCACCACCATACGTGATTTCGGATGCGCTTTCAGGTAGCGTGCAGCGGTATCTGCCATGGATTCGTCCCATAAAAGTACGCCTTCGACAAAGGTACCGAAGTCGTCGCCGGTCGGATGTGAATTGAAAATCGATTTCAGGCGTTTCAGGTAACTTTCACTGGCAGGCTGCATATCGTCCGGAGTTTGAGCGAGTTCCTGGGGAGTAAGGCTTTTCATCCCTCCCATGAAAACCTTGTTGTGAATCTCGTCGGATACATTGAGTGCCAGTACCGGGATATGATTTTCCCGTGCGAATTGGAAAATCGGCTGCAGCAAACGATAGTCCAATTGCCAACGCTTAAAGTATTCTGTCCTGACCAGCATTTCCTGTTCAGTGATGCGTCCTGCGATGTATTCGTCCAGGTAATTCTGAAAAGGTTTTTGAAAATATTCGACACCGATGGCAAGATCTGGGGAATGCGCGTAAAGGCTTTTAATGACACGCAATTGATTGCGGTGATGTTCCAGCCTATCGTGAACTTCACCGATGAAAAGCAAGCGTTTTTCAGCGAGTTGTCCGGCAACTTCGTCTAGTTGATGCTGATTATCGGGATCAACAATTATCGGGTTGACGTTCGCAATCGACTCGGATCCAGACAGCTGGAAATCGCCGCCATAGCCATGCTCGTATAAACCGCATGAAGCAAGGCAGGCAGCCAATGCAAGAATTATAGTAAAACGGACTATTATGGTAGCCATACCGGCACAAATCCTTAAAGGTTCGCCTTGACCGGCGGATTGGTAAACTGTCTGAGCAATTCGATTTGAGCGCACTTCCGCGCGACACGACGGGGATTTTTGTGCCGGTAATGGCCCTCACTATCCATGTCCCAAGCCTGACAGTTGTCTTGCAGATATATTTTCAATCCCTCGTCGATCACGCGTTTTTTTAGCTTTTTGTCGAGTACCGGAAAACATACCTCGATGCGGCGGAAAAAGTTTCTGTCCATCCAGTCCGCACTGGAGAGGTACACATCATGCTTCAAATCGTTGCGGAAATAAAAGATCCGGGTATGCTCCAGGAATCGCCCGATCACCGAGCGCACCCGGATATTTTCCGATAATCCTGCCACACCGGGACGAAGTGCGCACACGCCGCGCACGATTAAGTCGATTTTCACACCGGCTTGGGAAGCCTCGTAAAGCGCGTTGATGGTTTCCGGCTCCAGCAGCGCATTCATCTTGGCGATGATGTGGGCGCGTTTGCCGGATTTGGCGAGGCGGGTTTCGTTCTGGATGGCGCGCAACACCTCGATGTGCATCGAAAACGGCGACTGCCACAAATGGTTCAATGCGCGTGCTTTACCGAGACTGGTGAGCTGGCTGAACACCTCATTCACGTCGGCGCAAATTTTTTCGTTGCAGGTGAACAGGCCGAAATCGGTGTAAAACCGGGCGGTACGCGGATGGTAGTTGCCGGTGCCGAGATGCACATAGCGGCGTAACTTGCCGTCTTCGCGGCGCACCACCATCAGCATCTTGGCGTGGGTCTTGTGGCCGACCACGCCATACACCACGTGCGCGCCGACCTCCTCCAGGCGGGTCGCCCAATTGATATTGGCTTCTTCGTCGAATCGCGCCAGCAGTTCCACCACCACCGTTACCTCTTTGCCGTGTTGCGCCGCAAAAATCAACGCTTCCATCAAGGCGGAATCCACTCCGGTGCGATATACAGTCTGCTTGATGGCGACCACGCTCGGATCGTTGGCAGCCTGCTGGATGAAATCGATCACCGGTTTGAAGGATTGAAAAGGATGGTGCAGCAGTACATCGCTTTTGCGCATCACCTTGAATATATCCGCACCCTTTTTTTGCAACACGCTGGGTAAACTGGGAACAAAAGAGGGAAACTTCAAATCATCGCGAGCCACCAGATTGGGAATTTCCATAAGGCGCACAAGATTCACCGGGCCATGCACACGATACAAATCATCCGGCGAGAGATTGAATTCCTTAAGCAAGAGTTCCGAAATATGTGGCGAACAATTGTCGGCGATCTCCAGCCGCACTGCGTCACCGAAATGGCGTTGCGGCAATTCGCCTTGCAGACTGAGGCGCAGGTTTTTGACTTCTTCCTCATCCACAAACAGGTTGCTGTTGCGCGTTACGCGGAACTGGAAGCAGCCGAGCACGTCCATGCCTGAAAAGAGTTCACCGACATGGGCATGCAAGATTGATGAAAGAAAAACGAAACCATGTTCGCAGCCGCTAATCTCGGGTGGCATCAGGATGGTGCGCGGCACCACCCGCGGGGCTTGCACGATGGCGCGCGCCGAATTGCGCCCGAAGGCATCCTTGCCTTGCAGTTCCACGGCGAAGTTCAGACTCTTGTTGAGTACCCGCGGGAAAGGATGCGCCGGATCGAGGCCGATGGGGGTCAATACCGGCATCACTTCGCGAAAGAAAAAGTCCTTGACCCAAGTTTGTTGCGCTTCGTTCCAGTGAGTGCGGCGCAGAAATTTGATGCCTTGTCCGGCGAGCGCGGGAATGATGTCCGCGTTGAACAGCTGATATTGGCGCTCGATCATCTGGTGCGCCTGCTCGCGCACCAGCTTGAGTGTCTGTTTGGCAGTCATGCCATCCGCACCGGCAGCGATGCCGCCCAGCTTGAATTGCTCTTTCAACCCGGCCACGCGTATCTCAAAGAATTCGTCGAGATTGCTGCTGACGATGCACAGATATTTCAACCGCTCCAGCAACGGAATCGTTGTGTCTTCAGCCTGCGCCAATACGCGGCGATTGAACTCGAGTTGTCCGAGTTCGCGGTTAAGGAATTGCTGGGGGATGAATTTCTTAGCCAAACTGCAGCCCCTTAATTTTTTGGGGGCACATACCCGCCCGGCATTTGCACGCCTTCGCCAAAGAAATATTTCTCCATCATCGTGGCGAGAAACTTGCGCGCCGCGGCATCGGCGAGATTTAGGCGGTTTTCATTCACCTGCATGGTCTGGAACTTGAGCCAGTCCTGCCAAGCCTGTTTGGAAACGTTTTCAAAGATCCGCTGGCCGAGGGGACCGGGATACGGCGGACGATCCAGACCCTCTGCCTCGCGCCCCAGTTTCACGCATTTCACCATTCTTGCCATACCTGTCCCCAACTTTTCATTGTGATTTTGGATTATGACATTTTGATGAAAACCATGTGCAGCCATCTCGCGTTTACGGGCGCAAAGCGACAAGCTTAAGAATCACCAGTATGGTAGGTGATAGCAAACAGGGTGTAGAAAAACGTAGCGAGCGATGTTGAGCGCATAACAAATGACTTGGCTGGTGTCATTTGGCAGCCTAGCCAGATGACTAGTCGTTTCGCTAGTCGTTCCATCAGTAGTTTTTTCTAGGTGGCGGCGGTCCAGTTCACCATGCCGCTGTATGCCGTACCCAACACTACCAGCCCGAACACGATACGATACCAGGCGAACGCGCTGAAGTCGTGGTGACTGATGTAGCGCAACAGGCCGCGCACCGCGATGAAGGCGCTGACGAACGATGCCGCCGAACCCACTGCAAACAGCCACCAGTCGTGGGCATGAAACATGGAGCGGTATTTCACCACTTCATACAGCGTTGCTGCGCTCAGCGTTGGAATGGCGAGAAAGAAAGAGAACTCGGTGGCGGCTTTACGCGACAAGCCGAAGAAAAGTCCGCCGATGATGGTTGCTCCCGAGCGCGAGGTGCCGGGTATCAGTGCCAGCGATTGAGCAAAACCGATTTTAAGCGCGTCCCGCCAGCGCATGTCATCGACGCTTTCGATGCGCACGGTGTGCTGGCGTTTTTCCGCCCACAGGATAATCAAGCCGCCGATGATGAAGGCCAGCGATACAGGAACCGGGGCGAATAAATGCTGCTTGATCTTCTCGGCGAACAACAATCCCAGAACTGCCGCGGGTATAAAAGCGATGAACAGATTGGCGGTGAAACGCTGCGCGGCTTCCTGCTTTTGCATCAGGCCGCTGACTACCGAGCCCAGTTTGACGCGATATTCCCAGCACACTGCCAGGATCGCGGCGAACTGGATCACGATCTCGAACACCTTGCCGCGCTCGTCGTTGAAGTCGAGCAGGTCGCCAGCCAGGATCAGATGTCCGGTGGAAGAGATAGGCAGGAATTCGGTCAGTCCTTCGACGATGCCCAGTATCAGGGCCTTCCAGTAAATCAAATCCATAAACTATCCTTAAATGTGAGTTTGGTAGGTCGGGTTAGCGTTTTTTGTGTAAACCGGCGAGTTACAAATCATCGAATCGCAAGAGAATTCATCTGGTTGTTCCCTAGTCCCTGAATAAATCGAATGAAACTTTCTACAATAGCAAGATAAACGTAATCACGATCCGCGAATTTTTCGACTAAGAAATTTCTTCAAAGAAGCCGAGCTACCGACAGATGTGAGCCTGTTTGCTGCTACACAGGGTGCAGAAAGTCTTGCGAATAAAATTTGGCGGCCATGCTCAGCAGATCACAGTTGGCAAACTGGATTCTTTATTTCTTGGGATCGTACTTGAAAGACAAGGCTACTCTCGCCCGGTAAGCGGCCACTCTGCCATCTTCGACCACCATGTCCAGTTTGATGACCTCGGCAACCCTCAGATCTCGCAAGGTTTTTGAGGCGGCGTTAACCGCGTTCGCGGCGGCATCCTCCCAGGATTTTTTGCTGGTTCCGACCAACTCGGTGATACGATAAACGCTGTCTGTTGCCATGATTTTCTCCTTTGTCTATGATGAACATCAGTGGTTGATAGGGTGATGCAGTTTTGCAAATTATGCCTTACTGTAAATCTCTGCGCCCTTCTTTACGAACTCAACAGATTTTACTTCCATACCCTTTTCCAGCGCTTCCTGTTCGGAAACACCTTCCTTCGCCGCATATTCGCGAACATCCTGTGATATCTTCATCGAGCAGAAATGCGGACCGCACATCGAGCAGAAGTGTGCGACCTTGGCGGATTCCTTGGGCAGGGTCTCGTCGTGGAATTCGCGCGCCTTGTCCGGGTCGAGGCCGAGATTAAACTGGTCTTCCCAGCGGAATTCGAAGCGCGCCTTGGACAGCGCGTTATCGCGGATCTGTGCGCCGGGATGCCCCTTGGCTAGATCTGCAGCGTGCGCGGCGATCTTGTAAGTGATGATGCCTTCCTTCACATCGTCCTTGTTGGGCAGGCCGAGGTGTTCCTTGGGCGTGACATAGCACAGCATCGCCGTGCCGAACCAGCCTATCATCGCCGCGCCGATCGCCGAGGTGATGTGGTCATAGCCGGGCGCAATGTCCATCGTGAGCGGTCCCAGCGTATAGAACGGCGCCTCGTGGCACCACTTCAGCTGCAGGTCCATGTTCTCCTTGATCAGGTGCATAGGCACATGGCCGGGGCCTTCGATCATCACCTGCACGTCATGCTTCCACGCGACCTGCGTCAGTTCACCTAAAGTTTTCAATTCACCGAGTTGCGCCTCGTCGTTGGCGTCGTAGATCGAGCCGGGTCGCAGGCCGTCACCGAGCGAGAAGCTCACGTCGTAGGATTTCATGATCTCGCAGATTTCTTCGAAATGGGTGTAGAGAAAACTCTCCTTGTGGTGCGCCAGACACCACTTCGCCATGATCGAGCCGCCGCGCGACACGATGCCTGTCATGCGCTTAGCGGTCATCGGCACGTAGCGCAACAGCACGCCCGCATGGATGGTGAAGTAGTCCACTCCCTGCTCGGCCTGTTCGATCAGCGTATCGCGGAAAATCTCCCAGGTCAGGTCTTCGGCCTTGCCGTTCACTTTTTCCAGCGCCTGATAGATCGGCACTGTACCGATGGGTACCGGCGAATTACGGATGATCCATTCGCGGGTCTCATGGATGTTCTTGCCGGTGGACAGATCCATCACCGTGTCACCGCCCCAGCGGATCGCCCAGGTCATCTTCTCCACTTCTTCCTGTATGCTCGAACCCAACGCAGAATTGCCGATATTGGCGTTGATCTTCACCAGAAAATTGCGGCCAATGATCATCGGCTCGGCTTCGGGGTGGTTGATGTTCGCCGGGATGATGGCGCGGCCGGCGGCCACTTCGTTTCGCACGAATTCCGGCGTGATCTTTTTGGGCATGTGCGCACCGAAGTTTTCGCCGGGATGCTGCTTTAGCAACATCTCTGACATGCCATCCACTCGCTGATTCTCCCTGATAGCGATGTATTCCATTTCGGGCGTGATGATGCCTTGCCGGGCATAGTGCATCTGCGAGACGTTCTTCCCCGCCTTGGCGCGGCGCGGTGCGCGCTTGAGGTCGAAGCGCATCTCCGCCAACTCGGGATCGTTCAGGCGCTGTTGCCCATATTCGGAAGTGAGTTTGCCCAGCGTTTCGGTGTCGCCGCGCTCGGCGATCCAGCCCTCGCGCAACGCGGCCAAACCTGATCGTATGTCGATCTTTGCCGCCGGGTCTGTGTATGGGCCGGAGCAGTCATACACATAGATGGGCGGATTGATTTCCGCACCCATGCTGGCGGGAGTTTCGGCCTGGGAGATTTCGCGCATCGGCACCAGCAGGTCGGGGCGGCTGCCTTGCACATAGACCTTGCGGGAATTCGGCAACGGTTTGACGGCCGCTGCGTCGACATGCGCGGAGTCTGCGGTAAATTTCGGCGCGATAAACTCTGGTGCGATAAATTTGGGATTGGCGTTCATGCGATGCTCCTAATAATTGGAAGCATCAGTTAGATGCTTCCCTACGACGGCATTACCCGTACAGGTTCAAAGGGTGTATCTCACTCCGCCCTTTTGAGATGCCGGCGAAGACCCCTAGCTGAGGGAGCAAGGTAAAGCAAAGAGCAGGCAAAAGCAAGGGCGCTAACAGTCATCGTCATTGAGCCGCAGAGGCAGCCTTGCTATACTGCCAAGCGAATAGTCAATAATGATGCGGGAATCGGGAGAGGGGAATGCTGGATATGGAACAGGCGCGCTTCAATATGATAGAGCAACAAATACGCCCATGTGAAGTGCTGGAGGCACGGATACTGGATTTGCTCAAGCACGTTCGACGCGAACATTACGTGCCTAAAGACATGCGCGAAATGGCTTTCATGGATATGGAGATCCCGTTGGGCTATGGGGCATCGATGTGGCAGCCCAAGCTGGAAGCGCGCACCGTACAAGAGCTGCACCTTAGCCGCAATGACAAGGTATTGGAAGTGGGTACCGGGAGTGGTTATCTGACTGCGTTGCTCTCTGTGTTGGCGGGACATGTGACCTCGGTCGAGATCGTCCCGGAATTGAGTGCCATGGCCAGGCAACACCTGCAAGTCTACCATCACAACAACACCACGCTGGAAATTGGCGACGCAGCTCGCGGCTGGGATGATGGTGAAAATTATGACGCCATCGTGTTGACCGGTTCGACGCCGGTGCTGCCGGCAGCGTTTCAGAACAGCCTGAATATTGGCGGGAGGCTGTTCGCTATCGTCGGCGATGCGCCGGTGATGGAAGCCCGGCTGATCACCCGTGTCGCAACGGACACCTTTGCGACCGTCAACATCATGGAAACCTGCGTCGCGCCGCTGCAAAATGCGCTGCAACCTGAGCGCTTCGTATTCTAAGCCAGTATGCCGGATTGCGTGTAGCGGCGACAAGTTGTACATTATCAATATCTAATATACTGGCAGCGTAGACCTGATGAAATTGAAACTACTTTTCCTGGCAACACTACTCGGTGCAAGCAGCTGGGTGCGAGCTGCCGATCTGTTGCAAACCTTTCATGCTGCTCAGGCGAACGATCCGGTGTTTGCCGCCGCGCGCGCCGCGCAACTGGCCGGCCTGGAAAAGCTCCCGCAAGGCCGCTCGTTGTTGATGCCCTCGGTAAGCTTTAACGCAAACACCGCGATGAATGGCCAGAACGTAAGCTATGTGGTGCCTCCGCTCACGATTTTGAGCGGCGATTACCGGTATAACAGTAATGGGTATGGGGTCACCCTGGTGCAGCCGTTGTTCCGCCAGCAGAACTGGCTGACTTACACCGAGTCGGAATTGCAGGCTATGCAAGCCGGGATACAGTTCAAGATTGCCGAACAGGAATTGATCCTGCGTGTCGCACAAGCCTACTTCGATGTGCTAAGCGCGCAAGACAGCGTAGAGCTTGCCGAGGCGCAAAAGACCGCCATCTCAGAACAGCTCGCACAGGCCAAGCGCAATTTCGAGGTAGGCACGGCCACCATCACCGACACGCTCGAAGCCCAATCGCGTTATGACTTGACTTGGGCACAGGAGATCGCTGCGCAGAATGATCTGGAGATCAAACGCAGTGCATTGCAGCAACTGATCAATTCCGCGCCGCAAGATTTGAAGCCGCTCAGCAAGGAATTCAAACCGGAGATCCCGCAACCTGCGGAAATGGAAAAATGGCTGGACGCTGCGCAATTGACCAACCTGCAGCTCGCCATTGCGCAGGAAAATGACCAGATCGCCGAAAAGGAAGTCGCGCGCAATCGTGGCGGACACTATCCAACCGTAGACCTCGTGGCGAACTATTCAACGAACAACACGGGCGGCAGCTTGGCCAGTGACACCACCGCCAAAAGTATCGGTGTGCAACTGAATATTCCGCTGTTCGAGGGCGGTTTGTTGAATTCCAAATGGCGCGAGGCGGAAGCCAATCGCGAGCGTGCCAGACAGGATCTTGAGAACGCACGACGCACCGTTGAACATCAAACCCGCCAGGCCTATCTCGGGGTAGTCAGCGGGATCGCCCAAGTCCACGCATTACAACAAGCACTCGCTTCGAGCGAAAGCGTGCTGGAAGCCAGCAAGCTTGGGCATGAAGTCGGCGTTCGTACCAATCTTGACGTCCTGAATGCGCAGCAACAGCTCTATTCCACCCGGCGTGACTTATATCAGGCCCAATACAACTACCTGCTCAGCGAGTTGCGATTGAAAGCGGCGGTCGGTTCATTGGGCGAAGAAGACCTGAACAAAGAAAATCAGGCGCTATATTAAGGCACAGAGCTCAAGGTAAAAGTCCCAACAAAAAAAAGAGCCATCGGCCTTGCTCTTTCCGCTTGACAGCATTGCTCCACGGCTGTTTAAATGCGCACTGTTCATTAGCTGAACGCACTCCATGTTCGACGACAACACCAGCTACGGCTTGCTCAAATCACTGGAAAACAACCCCAGCCTTTCTCAACAGGACTTGGCAAAACGTTTGGGTATCAGCCTCGGCAAAGTCAATTATTGCCTCAACGCGCTGGTCGAAAAAGGCTGCCTGAAGGTCAATAATTTTCGCAACAGCGGAAACAAGTTGGCATATGCCTATCTGCTCACCCCGCACGGAGTCGATGAAAAAGCGCGCATCACGTTGCGGTTCCTCAAATACAAAATGCAAGAGTATGAACAACTGCGCGCGGAAATTAATGAGTTGAAGCGCGAAGCCGAGCAAAAAGGCCTGCTGGAGAACGCCCATGAATGATCGCCAAGCATACGCCGTGATACTCGCTGGTGGCAGCGGCAGCCGCCTGTGGCCGTTGTCACGCCAGAATCTGCCCAAGCAGTTCTTGTCGCTGGATGGCGATGCATCATTGCTTCAAACCACCATCAATCGGCTGTCACCGGTGATAGAGTCAGAGAATGTCTTGATCGTCACGCAGGAAGCCCATTCCAAAGGCGAGGCATATCATGCCCTGTTGCCTTACCAGATGCTGTTCGAGCCGGTGGCGCGCAACACCGCGCCGGCTATCGCGCTTGCAGCCGCCTACCTAGCAGCGGATGGCGCAGACCCGATCATGGTGGTGCTGCCTGCCGACCACATCATCAAGGACGAAGAGCGCTTTCGAGCGCGTCTGAATATCGCGATCGGCGCCGCCCAAAGCGGCAAGCTCGTTACATTCGGCATCCAGCCTATGCGGCCAGATACCGGTTTCGGATATATCAAGGCGCATCCTGGAGATACGCCTGATGTCTATATGGTGGAGCGCTTCACCGAAAAGCCAGACAGTGCCACCGCCGAACGATTCCTGAAAGAGGGTGGCTATTATTGGAACTCTGGCATGTTCGTGTGGCGCGCCTCGGCGATACTGGCCGAGATACGGCAGCATCTGCCGGCGGTATACAAAGTGGTACAGGACATCATTGCAGATCGCCGCATTGTAGGAAGCTTCCAGAAAGCCGTTGAAAAACACTTTCCGGCAATGCCTTCCATCTCCATCGACTACGGCGTGCTTGAAAGGTCCAGCAATGTTTCGCTTGTTCCCTGTGACATCGGCTGGAACGATGTCGGCAGCTGGCAGGCCGTGCACGAGATCGCGCCCAAGGACGCAAACGGCAACGCCCTGCAGGGCAACGTCATCGCACTGGACTGCAAGAACAGCCTGATCCGCGCCGAAAAGCGTCTGGTCGCGGCGATCGGCGTGGAAGACCTGTGCGTCATCGAAACGGCTGATGCCGTGCTGATCTCAAAAAGTGACCAGACTCAGCGCGTGCGCGAGGTGGTCGATGTCCTGCATCAGCGCGGTTCCACCGAACATGTCTTCCATGCCAAGGTCAATCGCCCGTGGGGCAGCTATACCGTGCTGGAAGACGATCCTGACGGATTCAAGATCAAGCGCATCGAGGTCGCTCCTGGTGCGCGGCTCAGCCTGCAAAGCCACGAGCAGCGTTCCGAACATTGGGTCGTGGTGTCCGGCACGGCCACTGTGACCAACGGCGAAGACGTGATCCTCGTTCACAAGAATCAAAGCACTTACATTCCGATCGGATCGAAACACCGGCTTGAAAATCACGGCAGCGAGCCCTTGCATATCGTCGAGATCCAGGTCGGAGAATATCTCGGCGAAGACGATATCCAACGCTACGAAGATAATTACGGAAGATAATTACGGAAGATAATTACGGAAGATAAACGAACATCATTGAAGAGAGCGGAAAAATGAGCCAGACAAAAAAGATCGCGCTGATCACCGGAATCACCGGACAGGACGGAGCCTACCTTGCGGAGCTGTTGCTCAAAAAGGGTTATATCGTGCATGGAGTGAAGCGCCGCTCGTCATTGTTCAACACCGATCGTATCGATCATCTCTACCAGGACCCGCACGTCAAGAAAGCCAGCTTCATCCTGCACTACGGTGACCTGATCGATTCCACCAATCTGATCCGCATCATCCAGCAAGTGCAACCGGATGAGATCTACAACCTCGCCGCGATGAGCCATGTGGCGGTATCGTTCGAGACACCCGAATACACCGCCAATGCCGACGGCATTGGCACGCTGCGCATCCTCGAAGCCATCCGCATCCTCGGCCTGGGAAAGAAGACCCGCTTCTACCAGGCCTCCACTTCCGAACTGTACGGCTTGGTGCAGGAGACGCCGCAGAAGGAAACCACCCCGTTCTATCCGCGCAGTCCTTATGCGGTCGCCAAGCTCTACGCTTACTGGATCACCGTCAACTATCGCGAGGCATACGGGATGTACGCCTGCAACGGCATCCTGTTCAACCACGAGTCGCCGGTTCGCGGCGAAACCTTCGTCACGCGCAAGATCACCCGCGCGCTAGCGCGCATCAAGCTCGGTCTGCAGGATTGCCTCTACCTCGGCAATCTCGATGCGCTGCGCGATTGGGGACACGCCAAAGACTACGTTGAAATGCAGTGGCTGATGCTGCAACAGGATCAGCCGGAAGACTTCGTTATCGCCACAGGCGTGCAGTACAGCGTGCGCCAGTTTGTGGAAATCTCAGCGGCTGAACTGGGCATCAGCTTCAAATGGAAAGGCAAAGGAGTGGAAGAAAAAGGCTACGACGCTGGCGGCAAATGCATCATTCAAGTCGATCCGCGCTACTTTCGCCCCACCGAAGTCGAGACATTGCTGGGAGACCCGAGCAAGGCCAAGCAAAAGTTGGGTTGGACACCGAAGATCACCTTCCACGAACTGGTTGCCGAGATGGTAAGGGAAGACCTCAAGTCTGCCGAACGCGATGAACTGGTGAAGAAGCACGGTTTTGCGGCTTACGATTACCACGAGTAAAAGGGACAAGTATCCGGAAAATTAAGGGCGGGTATGATGGGTATAGTAAAAATAGAAAACCTTAAGGAGCTAATCATCGAGATGCGTGGACAAAGCATTTTGCTTGATGCTGACGTTGCTGTGATCTATGGGGTTGAAACAAGAGACATTAATAAAGCCGTTACGAACAATCCAGACAAGTTCCCTGCCGGATATATCATCGAGCTTTCAAAATCCGAAAAAATTGAACTGGTGGAAAATTTCCACCGGTTCGATAAGCTCAAACACTCTACGGTTAACCCCAAAGCTTTCTCGGAAAAAGGCTTGTATATGCTTGCCACCATACTCAAAAGCCCACAAGCGACCCAAGCGACCATTTCGATCATCGAGACTTTCTCAAAAATTAGAGCGCTATCAAGGAGCATCAATGAACTATCAGTAGTTAAAGATAAAGCTACTCAAAAATCGCTGATGCAAAAAAGCGGCGAACTCATCACCGAAATCTTCGATGAAGACTTGCAAGCTAATGATACGGAAACATCGATCGAGCTGAACTTTGCGGTTCTGAAATTCAAGCACACAATAAAGAAGAAAAACAAATGAAAAATATCCGCGTCCTGAACCGTGCTTCTTGCACTTATGAACCTGCCGCCTAACTCCTTGTCCCTGGCGTCCAAGATATATGTCGCCGGACATCGCGGATTGGCAGGCAGCGCGATCGTGCGCGAGTTGCAGCAGCAAGGCTATACCAACCTGGTGACGCGCACCCATGCCGAGCTGGATCTGGAAGATGCAGCCGCCACGCAAAGATTTTTCGAACAGGAGCGTCCTGAGATCGTGTTCCTTGCCGCCGCCAAAGTCGGCGGCATCCATGCCAACAACACTTATCCGGTAGATTTTTTGATGAGCAACCTGCTCATCGAAGCCAACATCTGCCGCGCGGCGCATCGCGCACAAGTCAAACGCTTGATCTTCCTCGGCAGCTCATGCATCTACCCGCGTGATTGTCCGCAACCGATCAGGGAAGAATACCTGCTCACCGGCCCGCTGGAAGCGACCAACCGTCCTTACGCGCTGGCGAAGATCGCCGGCATCGAGATGTGCTGGTCGTACAACCGCCAGTACGGCACGACGTGGCTGGCCGCGATGCCGACCAATCTGTACGGTCCGGGCGACAACTACGACCTGAACAATTCCCATGTTCTGCCCGCGCTGGTCCGCAAGATGCACGAAGCCAAAAAGTCCGGTGCGGCCGAGGTCATCCTCTGGGGCAGCGGCAAACCGATGCGCGAATTCCTGTACGTGGACGACCTGGCGAACGCGCTGGTGTTCCTCGCGACGCTGGATGACCAACGCTACAACGCGCTGGTTGCGCCGGCGCAATGCCCGCTGATCAATGTCGGCACGGGCACCGACCTGACCATACGGGAACTGGCGGAAACGATCGCTACTGTGGTCGGCTACAAGGGCAAATTCGTGCAGGACACCTCCAAGCCCGACGGCACGATGCGCAAGACGATGGATGTAAGAAAGATTCAAGGCCTGGGATGGAAGGCGACAACCAGCCTGAAACAAGGCATAGCTCTGACTTACAAATCATTCAGCAGCCAAAATATTGAACAAGCCCAATCATGAGAACCCTCAAAGGAAGCGCATGAGCCATTCCCAGCCAGCCAGAAAAGGCATCATCCTCGCCGGTGGTTCCGGCACACGCCTGCATCCGGTGACGCTGGCCGTGTCCAAGCAACTGCTGCCGATCTATGACAAGCCGATGATCTACTATCCGCTGTCCACGCTGATGCTGGCAGGGATATGCGACATCCTGATCATCTCCACGCCGCAGGACACGCCGCGCTTCCGGCAACTGCTCGGCGACGGCAACGCGTGGGGATTGAATCTGCAATATGCCGTGCAACCCGCGCCGGAAGGCTTGGCGCAGGCCTTCATCATTGGGCGCGACTTCATCGGCAACTATCCTTCCGCGCTGGTGCTGGGCGACAACATCTTTTACGGACATTCTTTCCAGCATCAATTGAAAAACGCGGCACAGCGCGCAACCGGCGCGACCGTGTTCGCCTATCACGTGCGCGACCCGGAGCGGTATGGAGTGGTGGAGTTTGATGCGGACGGGCGTGCTATTTCGCTGGAAGAAAAACCCGCGCGGCCCAAGTCCAATTACGCCGTCACCGGCCTCTACTTTTACGACAACAGCGTCGTGGACATCGCCGCCGACCTCAAGCCCTCCAAGCGCGGCGAACTGGAGATCACCGACGTCAATCGCCTCTATCTTGAGCGCAGCGATCTGTCCGTTGAGATCATGGGGCGCGGCTACGCCTGGCTGGATACCGGCACGCACGAATCACTGCTCGAAGCCAGTCAGTTCATCCAGACCATAGAACATCGTCAGGGACTCAAGATCGCCTGCCCGGAAGAGATCGCCTATCACATGGGGTTTATCGACGCCGCGCAACTGGAGAAGCTTGCCGCACCTCTGCTCAAGAGCGGATATGGCGCCTACCTGATGCGGGTGCTCGAGGAAAAGGGCATGCCGGAATGAGATTGATCCATACAGCGATTCCCGGCCTGCTGATCTTCGAACCGAAAGTATTTGGCGATGATCGCGGCTTCTTTTTCGAAAGCTTCAATCGGCGCAGGTTCGCCGAGCTGACCGGACGCGATGTCGATTTCGTGCAGGACAACCACTCGCGCTCCGCGCGAAACGTGCTGCGCGGATTGCACTACCAGATCCGGCATCCGCAAGGCAAACTGGTGCGCGTGGTGCAGGGCGCGGTGCTCGATGTCGCAGTGGATATCCGGAAAAGTTCGCCGACTTTCGGGCAGCATGCCGCGCTGGAATTGTCGGCCGAGAACAAACTCATGCTGTGGATACCGGAAGGCTTCGCGCATGGATTCTATGTCCTGACCGAGACCGCGGAATTTTTGTACAAGACCACCGATTACTGGTACCCCGAGCACGAGCGCTGCATACGCTGGGATGATCCGGCGCTAACGATAGATTGGAAGCTGCAGGCTGCCCCGATGGTTTCCGGTAAGGATGCGCAAGGCAAAAGCCTGGCCGAAGCCGAACTGTTTGTTTGAATCAACCCCCTTGACTTAGCCGTGGAATTATCGTTCAATTGCTGAACATGTTCAATCATTGAACGATAAAGGTGAACGGCACTGCCATGTTGAGCGACGAATACCGCTACAAAATCCTGAAACGCCTGGAGGCCAATCCGGAAATCAGCCAGCGCGAACTGGCCGGGGAGCTGGGCATCAGCCTTGGGCGGGTAAACTATTGCATACAGGCGCTGATCGAGAAGGGTTTGGTGAAAGCCAACAACTTCCGCAACAGCAAGAACAAGAAGGGTTATGCCTATCTGCTGACGCCAAGAGGAATCGAGGATAAAGCGAAGATCACCGTGCAGTTCCTCAAGATCAAGATTGCGGAGCATGAGGCATTAACGAAAGAGATCAAAAACCTGCGGGAAGAGGCCGTGCAAGTTCAGGCGCGACAACGAGGAAGTGCCTCCCCTAAAAAGGGGGCGAAATAATTCTCATGTCAGCCGACCAATCTGTTCTTGTCATCGAAGCAGGCCGAACAGAGCGCCACTATTGGCGCGACCTGTGGCGCTATCGCGAACTGTTCTTCTTTTTGGCGTGGCGCGATATTCTGGTGCGCTACAAGCAAACTGTCATCGGCATCCTGTGGGCCTTGGGGCGCCCGTTGCTCACTATGCTGGTGTTCACGCTGGTGTTCAGCAAGCTGGCGAAACTGCCTTCCGAGGGCGTGCCCTATCCCATCCTGGTCTTTGCCGCACTCCTGCCTTGGCAATTTTTTTCCAGCGCGTTCAGCGGTGCCGGTGACAGCCTGATCAGCAATGCCGGGATGATTTCCAAAGTGTACTTCCCGCGCCTGGTCGTCCCCGCCAGCGCGGTGATTGTCAGCTTCGCGGATTTTCTGATCTCCGGGATCATCCTGGTGGGGCTGATGATCTGGTATGGATTCGCGCCTAACCTGCGAATGCTGACCTTGCCCCTGTTCATCTTCGTGGCCTTTGCCGCCGCGATGGGCGCGGGATTGTGGATCGCCGCACTCAATGTCAAATACCGCGATTTCCGCATCATCGTTCCATTCGTGGTGCAGTTCGGGCTATACATCTCGCCGGTCGGGTTCAGCAGCACTATCGTCCCCGAACAATGGCGGCTGCTCTATTCCATGAACCCGATGGTGGCCGTGATCGACGGTTTCCGCTGGGCGATACTGGGCGGCAATGCCCAGCTTTACTGGCCCGGGTTTTTGCTCTCGCTTTCTCTGGTCTTGGTGATACTGGTCACCGGGATAGTCTACTTCCGTAAAACGGAAAAGACCTTTGCGGACGTGATCTGATGTCATCGGTTATCAGTGTCGAGAACCTCTCGAAAAAATACATCATCGGCCACCAGAAGCAGGAGCGCTATACCGCATTGCGCGATGTTCTGACTGAAGGTGCAATGCGATTCACCCATAAACTAATCCATCCTTTTGCCGCTCCGGAAAATGATCCCACCCACGAAGAATTCTGGGCACTCAAGGATGTCAGCTTCGACATCCAGCAAGGCGACCGGGTCGGCATCATCGGCCGCAACGGAGCGGGCAAGTCCACGTTGCTGAAAATACTCAGCCGCATCACCGAACCCACATCGGGCAGGGTCTCGATCAAGGGCAGGGTCGCCAGCCTGCTGGAAGTCGGCACCGGTTTTCACCCGGAACTCAGCGGGCGGGAAAACATATTCCTGAATGGCGCGATCCTCGGCATGAGCAAGGCCGAGATCAAGAAAAAATTCGACGAGATTGTCGCCTTTGCCGAAGTGGAGAAATTCCTCGATACCCCGGTAAAGCGCTATTCCAGCGGCATGTACGTCCGCCTCGCATTTGCAGTGGCTGCTCATCTGGAGCCTGAAATACTCGTTGTGGATGAGGTGCTGGCAGTGGGCGATGCGCAATTCCAGAAAAAGTGTATTGGCAGGATGGATGAAGTAAGTCGACATGGAAAAACTGTTTTGTTCGTAAGCCATAATTTCCCGGCAGTACAGCGCCTGTGCAATAAAGGGATACTGCTAGAGTCCGGAAAAGTAAAAAATCAAGGTGAAGTTTCCATAATTCTTTCGCAATACATGCAGACTGTTTCGTTAAATAACGAAATAGTAAAGGTGGAAGTCAAGCCAGGGGAAGCAAAATTTGTGAGCTGGCAATTGAGGAATTCATCGCCAGACATGGTACACAGTTGCTATTCACGTGACGAATGCATAATCGAATTTAGCTTAGTCGCAAGGCGAATTGTCTCCGAGGCTATTGTCGGCCTAGCAATCTGGAACGCTGAAGGAGTTCTGGTGTTAGCCACCAGCAGTCTGGATAGCAGTGGCAAGTACCTTGATATGGAGGAGGGCACCTATAACCTCGCGTTTAAAATCAGGCTTCCCATCAAAGCAGACGCCTATCAATTCGATGTAAGCTTGAATGAAGGGAACGGAAGGCAGGCAGACAGATGGATGGCAGACCCCAAATTAGTTGTTTTGCCAAAACTGGCTACGTCACTGCCAGCCCGCTGGCAGGGGCTGGTAAATGAGGAGGCGAATTTTGAAATATCAAGAGGGGAAACTGAAGGTGAATAGTGTAAAAAGAGCTTTATATAAATTGGGCTTTATCAAAAATAGCCAAGCACCTATAGAGAATAGCCAAGAGCTGATTTTTGACCGGGATTTTTACAAGGAAATAACAGATGCGCGACTGCGGCATTTTGAATCACTTTCGCTTCCATTGTCAGGTAAATCAGTTATTGATGTAGGTTGTGGAATTGGTCGCTTTTCAACTTTTCTCGCAGAGCAGGGAGCTGATGTTTTCTGTGTGGATGGAAGAGTTGAGAACATTGAAAAATTAAGGGAATTATATCCATCCAGAAAATGTGCCGTGGTAGATGTCGAATCATCCGAATTGCTGGAGCATGGAAATTTTGATGTGGTTTTCTGTTACGGTCTGCTATATCACCTGGCGGATCCTTATGGATTCATTAAAAATGCCAGCAAGATTTGCAAGGAAATGATGATCATCGAAACCTGCATTATGGATGCGGCAGATCCAGTGGTGCGGCTGGTGCCAGAAGATCAACAGAATGCAACTCAGGCATTGCATACTATGGGTTGCCGTCCAAGCCCGTCATATGTGAACACCTGCCTCAAGCTAAGCGGATTCGAGTATATATATAAGCCAGCAATTCTTCCTGCTCACACACAGTTTGATTACAAGTTAAGCAATGATTATTCATATTTGAAACAAGGTCGCTTGATAAGGGATATTTTCATTGCTTCCCGCATTAAGATTGCCACTAACTTGCTTTGTCCGATTTAAGTTTCGTCATTCTTGAGTGCTGAATATCAGGTTTTATATTTTGTAGGCTAGGGACAGACAATGGCGTTAAATACTCACAAAATGCGTCTAAGGGAGAGTTTAAAAAAATGGTTAAAAGAGAAGTTAATCCCGTTAAACCGCAAGTTGGATGGATTAGTTAGTACTCAATATCTTGGTCATCAGATTTCCTATGATCCAAGGACTGAGATTGGGGGGGTACTATTGACCTCTGGCGAGTTTGAAAAAAAAGAAATGGAGCTATGTAAAGAATACATTTCTGAAAACAGTATCGTCTTGGACATAGGCGCGAACATAGGGCTACATAGCATCTTCTTTTCTGGCTTGGCTAAGAGTGGGTGCGTTCTTGCGTTTGAGCCATCATTGGTAACATTCCGTTTATTGATAAGCAATGTCGTGAATATCTTAAACATTGTGCCAATAAATCTTGCCGTTAGTGATGAAGGTAAGATTGCAGATTTTTTCCATGCCTCCGATAACGCCTATTCAAGTCTCATCGACACGAAAAGAAAGGAAGTAGTCAGCGTCATAAAAGTGCCTTGTATGAGAATTGACGATGTTGTTTCTGGCTTGCGCTTGGGTCGTGTTGATTTCGTCAAGATTGATGTCGAGGGTTTGGAATTAGAAGTTTTGAGCGGGATGGGTGAAGTCATTTCGAAATATCAGCCGGTAATCTTTTGTGAGATTTATAAAGGAAAGAATTCAAACCAACAGCCTGATGAAACGGTTCAATTATTAATTGAGAAGGGTTACCGGGCTTTTATTATATGTAAAGGGAAGTTGGTTGACTATGAAAAGCATGACGATGCTTTTTACAACTACTTATTTTTACCAAGAGTTCTATAAATGAACTGCCCTATCTGTACGCAACAACATACCCATGCCGTTATGCAAACTTATGACGACCGATATGGATATCCTGGGCAGTTCAATTTGGTGCGCTGCTCAAATTGCGGGCATGTGTATTTGGAAGGTGAGTTTTCTCCAGAGATATTGCGCGACCTCTATACCAATTATTACCCACGCTCAACGTTCGATCTCGAACGCTATAGGCCATATATAGAAACACGAGGTTTCGGTGTTTGGCTGGACGGCGAGAATAGCTCCACCTTTCGCTGGGTACCACGAAATGTCCGCGTATTGGATATTGGTTGCGGTTTTGGTGAGTCGCTGGGTTATCACCGAGCGCGTGGGTGTGATGTGCATGGCGTTGATGCGGACGAAAATATTCGCCGCGTTGCAGAAAAATTCGGCTACGAAGTGCATGTTGGCCTGTTTGACTCCAATATGTATGAGGCGGATTATTTCGATTACGTAACCATGAATCAGGTAATCGAACATGTCACCGATCCGGTAGAAACGCTGCGCGGCATTGCTAAAGTGTTAAAGCCCGGTGGCGTGGCTATTCTGAGCACGCCCAATGCGGGCGGATGGGGAGCCAAGGTGTTCGGTAAGTATTGGATAAATTGGCATGCGCCTTATCATCTGCAATTTTTTATACCTCGTTCCATGCGGCTGGCAGCCGAACAGGCCGGGTTGGTACTGGAAAAATCCACCACGATCACGAAATCGGCGTGGCTCCATTACCAGTGGCTTCATTTGCTTAGCCGCCCCCAGGAGGGCAAGCCTTCCATATTTTGGGCGCCTGGTGGGAAATGGAATTTTATGCAAATGGTTATGCTCAAGGTGTTAGATCTTGTGAATCGCTGCAAAATAAACCATGTGATAACGCGCTTTTTCGATGCCGTGGGTGCAGGCGACAACATGGTTTACTTTCTGCGCAAGCCCTGATGCCAAAAATTTATATTTTGTTGCCAGTTCACAACCGCAAAGATATTACACGCGGTTTTGTTGAATGTCTGAGGGCGCAGACATTTACTGATTACCAACTGGTGTTGATTGATGATGGCTCAAGCGATGGCACTGCGGAGATGGTTAAGGAATACATCCCCGCCGCTACTGTCCTGCGCGGAACAGGTGACTGGTGGTGGGCGGGTAGTTTGCAGCAAGGGATCGAGTGGCTGCGTCGGCAAAATATTTCTGATGACGATATGGTGTTGATCATTAATGATGACGTCTCAATAAAGGAAGACTTCCTGAAGATAGGCGTTAAACTTCTTGAAGATACGAAAAATGCGTTATTGCAAGCCCGGATATATTGCAACAAAACAAATGAATTGATTGGTGCAGGAAAAGTTTTCGATGGAAAAACGCTCGAATTCAGACCGGCATTAGAGGGCGAGGATATTAATTGCCTCACGACGAACGGGTTGTTTGTGCGATGGTGTGATTTAAAACGGATAGGTAATTTTTATACAAAATTGATGCCGCATTATATTTCAGACCTTGAATTCACCATTCGCGCGCATGCAAGGGGATTGAGGTTGAAGTCGCCCCCGGAACTCGTGCTGCATTGGAATATGGATACAACTGGCCTGCGTCAATATGACCCGGACATTTCTTTTTGGGAATTTATAAAAAGCTACTTTTCCAAAAAACATGTGATGAATCCGTTGCACTGGACTGCGTTCGTTTTACTTGGGGAATACGTCCAACACAGGCCTCGCCATATCTATGTCATTTGGGCAAGGGCCGGGCGGGATATATTGGCAAAGGCGCTACGCAGTTCCAAGCGGTTTTTGTTTGGGCATTATTAATTCAGACTTATTATTTGTGGCGTACCTGGATGCGTTAATCGTAGTGAACAGAAAAGTATTGCATGGCCTCAATGCATTATCATAAATCTCAAATGCAATCCGCAGGGCTTATAGAGATGATACGGATTACGTATTTTTCACTTTCGTAGAGCCTTGAATAACAGAATGGCGCCCGCATCCCCCGACGGCATCAGAACGACAAAGTAGTGGTGTCATCAATAATGTGAGGAATTGCAATGCGAGAGACATTTAAAAGATTTATTGGGATGGCGATTGGTTACATAAAGCATGGGATGATCAGTTTCAAGAAGCATGAAATGTCCAGGAGATATATCTGTCGCCTGCTAAAGGAAAAGAAACCGATATTTCTTGAAGTTGGATCGGGAGACAAAAAGGGCAAAAACGGATGGATTACGACAGATTTGTCAGCGAACAGCGATATCTATTGGGACTTAAGAAAAGGTATACCTTTCCCGGATGAGAGTATTTCAAAAATATATTCATCACATTTTATTGAGCACCTTACATTTAGAGAAGGCCAAGAATTTCTGAAAGAGTGCTTAAGAGTTTTGGTTCCGGGGGGTAATTTCTCGATTTGTGTTCCCAATGCCAGAGTGTACATAGAAGCTTATTATTTAAATTCTACTTTGGATCCCGATTTTTTTATTTACAAACCCGCTTACAATAATACGACCAAGTTGGATTATATAAATCATGTGGCCTATATGGACGGCCAGCACAAATACATGTTCGATGAAGAAAATCTCATTTGTGTTCTAAAGCAGGGTGGATTTAAGAATGTACGCTCTAGAAAGTTTGACCCCAATATCGATCTCAAATGGAGAGATGTTAATTCAATCTATGCTGAAGCTGAAAAATAGCAATACCGGCGTTGCATTTTATGGCGGCAATGACGGGGTTTGGCGACTTTTCCTTCGGGGGAAATTACCTGCTTGTGTCTACTTTTGAAATCAATATTCGCGCGTTGCCCCGATTACTTGTCGTGCCATTAAGAAAAGAGAGGAAACATGAAAATAGTTGTGTTTGGTGGAGATGGCTTTTGCGGATGGCCCACAGCGCTCCATCTATCCAGCTTGGGACACGAAATTGTTATCGTTGATAACCTGTCGCGCCGGAATATTGATAACGAACTGGAGACGAACTCTCTTACACCTATTGTACCGATGTCGGCGCGCATCAAGGCATGGAAGGAAATCTCGGGGAAGAATATCGAATTCCATAATTTCGATATTGCCAAAGAGTACGACCGGTTATTGCACCTGTTGTATCACTTCAAGCCAGACGCGGTCGTTCATTTTGCCGAGCAGCGCGCAGCTCCATATTCCATGAAGTCAGAGCGTCAAAAGCGCTATACCGTGGATAATAACTTGAATGCTACGCACAACATTCTGTGCGCGATAGTCGATTCCGGTCTGGATGTGCATGTGGTCCATCTGGGAACAATGGGCGTGTACGGTTATGGAACAGCGGGGATGAAAATTCCGGAGGGTTACCTTAAAGTCCAGGTAGTCAACGACATGGGTGAGGTCTCGGAGCAGAACATCCTGTACCCGACCAATCCAGGCAGCATTTATCACCTGACCAAAACACAGGATCAGCTTTTCTTTGCTTACTACAACAAGAATGATGCAGTCCGGGTGACAGATCTGCATCAGGGTATCGTGTGGGGAACCAATACCAAAGAAACCAAATGGGACGATCGGTTGATCAATCGATTCGACTATGACGGAGATTATGGAACAGTCCTCAACCGGTTCTTGATGCAGGCGGCCGTGGGCCACCCTTTAACGGTGCATGGAACGGGCGGACAAACGCGTGCCTTTATTCACATTCAGGATACCGTCAAGTGCATCGAGCTCGCCATCAATAATCCGCCTGCCAAGGGTGACAAGGTAAGAATACACAATCAGATGACCGAGACCCACCGGGTTCGGGACCTGGCCAAGATCGTTGCAGAGATGACCGGGGCATCAGTGGATTATCTGCCCAATCCGCGCAACGAAGCGGCGGAAAACGATCTGCACGTGGAAAACAAATCGCTCATAGGGTTGGGTCTCAATCCGATCACCTTGAACAAGGGGTTGATGCTGGAAGTGCATGAGGTTGCCGCCAAGTACAAGGATAGATGCGATAAGAGCAAAATTCCTGCAACATCCTTGTGGCGCAAGTAGGCAAACAATCAGTGGGTGAAATGCTCAACACGCCAGTAGCGATTTTTACGTTCAATCGCCCTCAGTTAACCGAACGCTTGCTTGGGATATTGGCTCAGGTCAAGCCACGCAGAATCCTGGTTGTATCCGACGGCCCGCGTTCGCATGTTGCCAGTGATGCCGAGAAATGTATGGTGGTGCGCAGACTTTTTGATAACCTTGATTGGGAATGCAGAGTCGAGAGGAATTTTGCTGAAAGCAATATGGGCAGTTTTCCCAGGAATTCCTCCGGATTGAATTGGGTATTTGATCAAGTTGAGGAGGCCATTATCCTTGAGGATGATTGCATGCCTGACCTGAGTTTTTTCCCTTATTGTGAGGAATTATTGGAAAGGTATCGTGACGACTCCAGAGTCGGACTAATTTCCGGCAATAATTTTTTGAGACAGTCGGCTGATCAAAAAAAGCCGAGCTACTTTTTTTCCAGCTATCCTATGACGTGGGGTTGGGCAAGCTGGAGGCGAACCTGGCATCAGGTGGATTTGAATATGCCTTACTGGCCTCAATTTCGAGATAGCGGCAAGCTGCGCCAAGCAGTATTTTCTTCAAGTGAAGCCAGGTACTGGCAGAGTATTTATGATGCGATCCTTGAGCGGAGGATGAATAATGCTTGGGATTACCAACTGATATTGGCTTGCTTGAAATTCAATCTTTTAACAATCGTGCCCTCGGTCAATCTTGTGTCCAATGTTGGTTTTGGCCTGGATTCCACGCATTCCCAAGGCGCTAACAATTTAGTAGATAACGTTCCGGCTCATGGATTGAAATTTCCTCTTGTACATCCGGATAAAGTTCAGGCATCGAAGCGGCTGGGCTATCGGATTTTTCGGCGACGCTTCCATGAATATTGGTGGTTTAGATTGGCAAAAAGGATATCAAGCCGTTTATATCATCTTCTGAAATCCTTTTTATGAATCCTGGTATGAATTCCGATTCAGGATATGGCAATTTGAAGTGTCGCGTTTGCGGCCATGGTGAGGCTACGTCCTTGGGCCAGATAGCCGATTGGGAGGAATTCGCAGGGCAGCAGATTACACCAGCTATCAAGGGCGGCTGGCTGTGGTGCTGCAAAGATTGTGGTTCCATGTTCCGCTATCCAACACTTTCTTCAAGCGAATATATTGCATTGTATGAAAAGACGCCGAGTAAAGTCTGGGAGGAAGTCGAACGCAATGACTTTTCAACCATATATGTGTTTCTGAAAAACCACATTGGCGGTTCGATACTGGATGTTGGATGTTACTCGGGAAACTTTCTCGCTGGATTAACAAATAAATTTGTGAAGTATGGGATAGAACCCTCGGAGTCAGCAACCCTCGATGCTGTCGCCAAGGGAATAAAGATGCTTGGCAAATCATTGGAAGATCTGGAACCTGCCATGGTTTTTGACGTGGTCGTTTCAATCGATGTCATTGAACATGTGCTTGATGTCGAAAAATTCCTGAGCCAAGCATTTGCACACGTTAAAGAAAATGGTCTGCTGATAATCTCAACCGGCAATCCGGACTGTCTTTTTTGGAAAAAGATTTTCAAGTCCAAGTTCTGGTACAGCTTATATGCCGAACATTTGACTTTTCCCAGTTACAATTATTTTAATCAGTATGCCAGGCGCAATGGTCTGCCGCCACCCGAACAAATACGCTTTAGATATACGAAATCGAGTTCCTTGGATCGACTATTCTTGATATTTCGCTTTTTACATTCATATGTAATCTATAAAGTTTTGAAAATAATTCATCGAATCACTTCAGACGGCCTGACCACACAGCCATTGATTGGCGACGTAAGCCTCATAGGTGTATTTACCGACCACCATGTGATTGTTTTCAGGAATAAGGGGCTGTGCTGATGTTAATAAATATGCCCGCCAGTTTATGCAAGTTATGCAAGTTTCAAACGGTTATGTGTCTCAAATAAACCATGAGCTCCGTGTCCCCCCCATTGATTTCCATCATCGTTGCCGTTTTCAACGGCAAGGCTACGTTGCAGCAATGCATCGACAGTGTCGCGCGGCAAACCTATCCAAACAAGGAATTAATCGTTATCGATGGCGGATCGAAAGACGGTACGGTCGATCTGCTAAAAACCAACCGGGAAAAAATCGCTTATTGGATTTCCGAGCCGGATCGCGGCATTTACAACGCATGGAATAAAGGCTTGGCACAGGCTAAAGGCGAGTGGATCTGCTTTCTTGGGGCGGATGATTTCTTTTGGGATGCACAGGTATTGGGGCGGATGGCAGGGCAACTGGAAAAACTTCCGCCTGATATTCGTGTGGCTTATGGGAAAATCATCAAGCTCGGTGCTGAAGGCGAAGAGCTATATTCAGAAGGTGAACCATGGCAGGAAGCAAAGGAACGCTTCAAGCAGTTTATGTCCATTCCGCATCCGGCTGTGATGCACCGGAGGAGCCTGTTCGAAAGCCATGGCAAATTCGATGAATCATTTCGCATCGCTGGCGATTACGAATTGCTGCTGCGCGAGCTGAAAACCGGGGATGCGGTGTTTATTCCGGGCATAATTGTAAAGGGTGTGCGGGCTGGTGGCATCAGTACCCATTCCGAAAATACGATCAAGGCGCTGCGTGAACTTGGCCGTGCGCAACGGATGCATGGCCAGCTATTGCCGGGTCGATTCTTAAGGAAGGAGATGAGCAGAGAGCTTTTGCGGCTGCTGTTATGGAAGGTGCTTGGGGATCGGACAGCGAGGAAGCTGCTTGACCTGCGCAGGCGCGTGAGGGGTTTGCCACCATATTGGACGAAGACATAACTGGCGCATATGGGATCATCTGGAACCAAACGCCCTTTTTATCGAAACACCTAACCATCAACCATGAATCTGATAATACTCAATACTTCCGACAACGAAGGCGGCGCAGCAATAGCGACCTATCGACTTCATCACGGTCTGCGCTCCATAGGGGTGAATTCATGGATGATGGTTCAGGAAAAGAAAACTGACGATTACACGGTTATTGGCCCGCGTACCAGACGGGAAAGGGTCGCTGCATTTTTCAGCCAATATTTGGATACATTGGCGGCAAGAATCTACCGAAAGCGCGAAAACAAGATTTTCTCGCCAGCCTGGGTCCCGGATGAACTGGCTTGCAAAGCCGCCGCCTTAAAACCGGATATCGTTCACTTGTTCTGGGTGAATTGGGGTTTTATGAGACTGGAAACGTTGGGGCGATTCAAAAGCCCGATCGTTTGGACACTGCATGATATGTGGCCATTCACCGGTGGCTGCCACTACGACAATGAATGCGGAAAGTTCCGGCAATCCTGTGGCAAGTGTCCGGCATTACATTCGAATCGGGATCATGATTTGTCGCGGCGTATTTGGGAGCGCAAGCGGAAGTCCTGGGCCGGCGTGCCTTTCGTAGTCGTCGCGACAAGTCATTGGCTCGCTGACATGGCCCGCTCAAGTTCGCTGTTCAAGGATCAGCGAATCGAGGTGATCCCTAACGGAATAGATGCTGATAAATTCAAGCCTCTTGATAAACAGGTGGCGCGTGCTGCTTACGGCTTGCCGCATGATAAACACCTGATATTATTTTCTGCATTCAACGCTGCAACCGATGAGCGCAAAGGTAACCAGTTCCTTGTGAAGGCGCTGGAGAAAATGGCAATGGCGGGCTGGGGTCAAACAACCGAGTTGGTGATCATAGGGGCGTCTGCGCCAGAAAACCCTCCGGATCTCGGAATGAAGGTGCATTATATGGGCCGCTTGCATGATGAAATAAGCCAGGTCGTGCTTTATTCTGCGGCAGATGTCACGGTCGCTCCGTCGATGCAGGAAAATCTTTCCAACACCGTCATGGAGTCTCTTGCCTGTGGCACACCCGTAGTGGCGTTCGATATTGGCGGTATGCCGGATATGATCGCGCATCAGGTCAATGGCTATTTGGCAAAACCTTTTGACTCGGATGAACTTGCCGGAGGAATAATGTGGGTGCTGGAAAATAATGATCGCCGCGATATGATTTCGCAGCGCGCACGCCAGATGGCGGTGGAACGGTATGCTCTGAAATCGGTGGCCAATCAGTATCTGGCACTTTATCAGGACATTCTCAAATGAAGGTTTTGATTCTTGGGGGTAGCGGGTTCATTGGCTCCCATCTTGCAGACATCCTGGTAAGGTCCGGGCATGCCGTTACGATTTTTCACCAACCGGGCGCAAGCCGAAAAAACGTCTCTCAAATAGAAAATGAAGTGCGATTCATCGAGGGGGATTTCCACAACTCGGATGATATCGGCAAGGCCGTGAAAGATGCGCAAGTTGTAGTTCACTTGATCAGTTCTACCTTGCCCGGCAGCTCATTATTGAATCCCATTTATGATGTAGAAACGAATGTCGTGGGGTCGATTGGTCTGTTCGATCACTGCGTCAAGGCGGGTGTCGAAAAGGTCGTGTTCGTGTCATCGGGCGGGACGGTGTACGGGATTCCCCGGCAGTGTCCGATTATGGAGTCGCATCCGCTGGATCCGATATCGCCGTATGGTATTTCAAAGATGACAATTGAAAAGTATCTGAAAATGTATCATTACCACTATGGGTTGGACTATACGATTCCCCGGTTATCGAACCCCTTTGGGCCAAGGCAGGATCCGGGCAGGGGTCAGGGAGTCATAGCCGCGTGGATGCATAAAGTTTCCAAGGGTGAGCCGGTCGAGATTTGGGGTGATGGGTCGATCATCCGGGACTACATATATATTGAAGATGCGGTGCGGGCACTTGAACTTGTGATGTTCACCCCTTCCGAGGAAAAAATATTTAACGTGGGTTCGGGCCGGGGATACTCGCTGACTGATTTGCATCGTCTGCTGGAAAGTCAAATTGGGAAACAAATTCCTGTGCGATTTAAAGAGATGCAGAAAGTGGATGTTCCCGAAAATATTTTGGACATCACGCTTATATCCAGGACATTGGGATGGCGGCCACAAATAGAAGTTGGACAAGGCATTAAAAGAATGTGGAATATGTTCAATGTTCGATAATGTTGGCACATAGATATTTTTGGCCGTTTGTCGCATTGCGAAAGTGTCGACAGATAACCGGAGCTTGGACGGTTGAAGAAGAACATGCCGATTATTTGCATAGGAAATACAAATGATTAAAAAAATCATTTCCAAGATTATCCGTAGTGCCATCCAGGATTTCGGTTATACGGAAAAATTCGCCTTTGTTTCGATGAGCACCACGCTCGCATTGAAGCGGATCGCTACAAGGGGGATCGCAATCAATACGGTGCTTGATGTCGGTGCTTCAAACGGTTCATGGTCTCTGGCAGCAAGGAAGTGCTGGCCGGGAGCGCACTATCATTTGATCGAAGCTGATGCACTCCACAAGCCGGCACTGAAGGCAGTGTGCAGTTCAACGCCGGGGTTCAGTTATGTGCTTGCTGCGGCAAGCGATGAGGCGGGCACCGTATTTTTCGATAGCAGCGGTGTCTTTGCCGGTCTGGCCATGAAGGGTGAAAGCGAAAGCAGGCCGGGTGCCCGAACGGTGCCGGCGGTAACGCTGGATGGTGAGGTAAAAAGCAGACAGCTGGCAGGGCCTTATCTGGTGAAGCTTGATACGCACGGTTTTGAAGTGCCGATCCTGAATGGCGCAAAGGACGTGCTGATCAACGCGAATCTGGTGGTGATAGAGACTTACAATTTTCAGCTGGAGAAGGATAGCCTGAAATTTTGGCAGCTATGCCGATTCATGGATGATCTTGGCTTCGGGGTGATCGACATATCCGAACCACTGTGGCGTTTGAAAGATGATGCCTTCTGGCAGATAGATTTGCTCTTCATACCCAAAACCCGGCCCGAGTTCTCATATAATCGTTATGCCTGACAGAACAGGCAGCGACGGAGACCTGATTGAATATGAGTGATCGGCAGGAGGGCGGGGCAAGGCTGCATCAGGGTTCGAAGCGGGCCGATTCGGGCATGCCTTTTATCAGCATCATCACCGTTGCTTTTAATGCCGCCCAGCATCTGCCGGATACGCTAAAGAGTATCCGTGCACAGGATTATCCCGGTGTGGAGTGGATCGTCATCGATGGCAGATCGACAGATGGCACGGCCGATTTTCTGCGCGCCAATGAGGATGTGATCGACTACTGGCTGAGCGAACCGGATCGCGGCATGTATGACGCATTGGCAAAAGGATTCGAGCGGGCCAATGGGGAGATTGTGTGCTGGCTGAATGCGGGAGACATGTTTCTGTCCGGCGCGCTCGCTACAGTCGCGGAGGTGTTTCAAACTCATCCCGAAACAAACTGGCTTACCGGGATACATTTCTGGCATCTGCCCGGCCGCAGGATAATCGGCTGTTATATTCCGCCGGCTTACAGCAGTGATCTGATCGGGTGCGGAGCCTATGGAAAATCATTGCCGTACATCCAACAGGAATCCACATTCTTCAGGCGTTCCATGCTGAATGGCGTCAACATGGAGCGATTCGGGGCTTTCAAATTGGCCGGCGACCTTTATCTGTGGTCCTGTTTTGCCAGGCATGACAAACTCACGCTGGTGTGTGCGGGCCTGGGAAGCTTTTGCATTCAGGAGGGTCAGCTAAGCGAAGACAAGAAATCCTACTGGAAGGAAGCAGATACCTTCCTTGATCGCATCACTATCGCTTTGTGGATAAGAATCTTGCTGCGGATGCCGTTGAAATACGCGCCCATCCGCGTCAAAAAATGGGTGGCGGGCGATGCCATGCTGACGTGGGTGAAAGGCAAGGGATGGCAGTGATTTGTACCCTTCAGCCGAGAGCGGCAACAAATTGATGACCGGCAGGCAAGAAGGCGGTTCACGACTGCATGGTAAGCAGAAAAAGAATGCGCCGGGCAAGCCGTTGATCAGCGTCATCACGGCCACATTCAACGCCGCCGGATTCCTGCCCGATACGATCCGGTCGATCCGCGTGCAGAGCTATACCAATATCGAATGGATCGTCATCGACGGCGGGTCGACGGATGCGACTGTGGATCTGCTGAAGGCGAACGATGACCTGATCGACTATTGGCTCAGCGAACCGGATAACGGTATCTACAGCGCCTTGAACAAGGGCCTGGCGCAGGCGAAAGGCGAGTGGATCTGTTTTCTCGGCTCGGACGATTATCTCTGGGATGCGCAGGCCCTGGCGCAGATGAGCGAGCAACTGGAAAAACTTCCACCCGATATTCGTGTGGCTTACGGGCAAGTCATGCTGGTCAGTGCGGATGGCAAGGTTATCCATGGTTTCGGCGAGCCCTGGGAGAATGTCAGGGAACGTTTCAAGCAAAGCATGTGCATCCCCCATCAGGCTACGATGCACCGGCGCAGCCTGTTCGAACAGCGCGGCAAGTTCGATGAGTCGTTTCGCATTGCCGGCGATTATGAATTGCTGCTGCGCGAGCTGAAATCGGCGGAAGCCCGTTTCATTCCCGGTATCATCATCGCCGCGATGAGGCAGGGGGGCGGCATCAGCAGCGACCCGCAGAATTCGCTGGTGGTGCTGCACGAATCCAGGCGCGCGCAACTCAAGAATGGCCTGCGATTTCCCGGATGGATCTGGTGGATGGTAGTGGCGAGATTATATTTGCGGTTGCTGTTGTGGAAGATACTCGGCGAGCGGCTGGCGAGAAAGGCGCTTGACCTTGGCCGGCGTATCATGGGGTTGCCGCCGTTCTGGACTAGAACATGAACAGAACCTTTATACGTGGCGGGATATTCCTTTGAGCAATCACGCAAATGAAAATCGGGCAAAGATCAGCGTAGTCACCGCGACTTATAATGCCGCGAAACATTTGCCCATGCTGATAGCCAGTTTGCGCGGACAGACCGACAAGGACTTCGAGTGGGTGGTGGCCGATGGCGCATCCGATGACGGCACGCTGGAATTGCTGCGCTCCGTCACAGACCTAAATATCGTGATTTCCTCGCAGGAGGATTGCGGCATCTATGACGCGCTGAACCGGGCGATCGGAATCTCTTCAGGCGAGTACTACATCGTATGCGGCGCGGATGATTTCTTTTATAACGATGCGATCGAGAATTATCGTGCGGCGATTTTGCAAACACATGTGGATATGATTGCGGCAAACTTTATGTACGCTTCCAGGTTAATAAGGATAAAGAAAGGGCCTTCCTGGATTTTCGGGCAAGCGTCGTATATTGCCGGGCATACACTGGCTACTGCCTTCAAAAAAGAATTGCATCGATTGTTCGGAACATATTCCAGCAGGTTTCCGATCGGCGCTGATCAATTCTTTGTTCTTAATGCTTGCAAGGGCGGGGCCAGTATTTATCAGGCTGGCTTCGTGGCAGGAGAAATGGGTGTGGCAGGTGTAAGCAGTGTTGATAGAATGGGCGTGGCAATAGAGTTCTTCAAAGTTCAGCTGGCAGTCGGAAGCTCGTTTTTGATTCAATCCTTGTTGCTGGTTCTGCGTCTTCTGAAAATCGTGATATTCAGGCGTCGCCCATAATGGGTTATCTGAAAGCCAGGACTACACTGCCATTCTAAAAATCATATGAGCATCTATAGCGAAGGTACCTATCTCAGACATAATGCCAACTGGCACCAGGAGGACAGTCCTTATAAAGCAAAGCTGGTTATCGACGTGCTTGATACTCTGCCTGCGAAATCGGTCCTGGAAGCCGGTTGCGGGGCGGGCGAAGTAATAAAGATCCTGTCATGCCATTTTCCGGATATTCAATTTGATGGCTATGATGTTTCAGCGGACGCGGCGACATTTTGGGCAGGAAAGGAATCCGAGAACCTGAAGTTTTTCTGTTCCGATCTTCTTGAATCCGAAAAACAGGCTGATGTGGTGCTTTGCCTGGATGTTTTTGAGCACGTGGAAGATTATATGGGGTTCCTGAAAAAGCTTAAGTCGCATGGCTCGCATGTTATTTTTAATGTCCCGATGGACATGTGCGTCATGAAATTGCTCACCGGCGGTCTGAAGTATGCCCGGGAAGAAGTCGGGCATCTTCATTATTTCAATGAATGGAGTGCGAAGGCTGCATTGTCGGATTGCGGCTATGAGATCGAAGCGGCAAGACTATCCCCGGCATTCCTGAAAGTACCGCCCAGAAATTTCCGGCAACTATTGGCTGCCGCACCGCGCATCATTGCGCATTTTTTGCTCGGCAGCAGATTGGCCTGCAAGCTTCTGGGAGGGTATAGCCTGGTTGTCAAAACGAAAGTGATCAGGCCATAGTGAAGCACTGTTTATGTGTCAGTTTGAGCAATGCCGTTGATATCTTTCCTGACAAGATGGGCTTAGTAACAGCATGAAGTCCAGCCACCCAAAAATACTGTTTTTTGTCACCGAGGATTGGTTTGTCTGTTCCCATTGGTTGCCACTGATCGAAGGTGCAAAAAATGCCGGCTTCGATGTAGTTGTGGTTACGCGAACCAACAGGCACGCGGAAAAAATCCAGCAGCATGGAATCAGGGTGATCCCTTTTGATATCTCGCGACGCGGCTCGAACCTGTTTCAAGAAATCGGGACCATCCGGCGTCTTGCGGGAATCTACCGCGAAGAAAAACCGGACATCGTCCATCACGTCGCGATGAAGCCGATGCTTTACGGATCGCTTGTTTCACATCTGATGCGGATTCCGCACACGGTAAATTGGGTGGCCGGAATGGGCTGGTTGTTCGTTTCCAATAAGCGTCAGACAAAGATATTGCAAATCGCGGTTCGCAATGTGCTTGGGAGGCTGTTGCGCGGGACATCGGTGATCGTGGAGAACAGGGACGACCATGCGATCATCTCCGGCCTCGGAATTGCAGCGCGGCATATACATCTGGTTCGCGGTGCCGGCGTGGATACATCGTTATATGCCCCATCGCCGGAGCCGGACGGCATCCGGCTGGTCGTGCTGCCAGCCCGCATGCTTTGGGATAAAGGGGTCGGGGAATTTGTCGATGCCGCGAGACAACTCCGGCAACGCGGTGTGAAAGCAAGATTTGTTCTGGTGGGCGAGCCCGATGCGGAGAATCCTGCCAGCGTCCCGGAAGATCAGCTGATCGCTTGGCAGCAGGAAGGCACCGTGGAATGGTGGGGCCGCAGCGAAGATATGCCACAGGTCTATGCGCAATCCCACATCGTTTGCTTGCCCTCATACCGGGAAGGGTTGCCCAAATCCTTGCTGGAGGCGGCATCCTGTGCGCGACCCATCGTGACAACGAACGTTCCGGGTTGCAGGGATATCGTTCATGACGGCGACAACGGGATTTTGGTGGAGGCGCGTAATGCGAGGGCATTGGCGGATGCATTGGCCAAATTGCTGGCCGACCCGAAATTGTGTCTACAGATGGGACAGCGCGGGCGGGAACGCGTGTTGCATGAGTTTTCCCAGGAAAGGATCGTCGCCCAGGTTTTGGCGCTTTATCGCGAGGTATTATCTTGAGCCTGATTCTCGTCACCGGAGCCGGCGGCTTTATCGGGCGCCCGTTGTGCGAAGAAATGATACGCCGGGGATATCACGTCAGGGCAGCCGTGCGCTCGCCCGGCCAATTGCCTGCGGGAGTCGAACCGGTGACGGTGGGCGCAATAGAAGGCGGGACGGATTGGACAGCTGCGCTGCAAGGCGTGGATACTGTCATCCATCTCGCCGCGCGGGTACATGTGATGAAAGATACGGCCGCCGATCCGCTGGCAGAATTTCTCAAGGTCAATCTGTTAGGCACGGCGAATCTTGCACAGCAGGCGGTGCGTGCCGGGGTCAAGCGCCTTGTCTACGTGAGCTCGGTTAAAGTGAATGGCGAGGAGACACGCGGCCAGCCAGGTTATACCGAGCAGGATATACCGGCACCACAGGATCCCTATGGCATCTCAAAATGGCAGGCCGAACAAGCTTTGCAGCGCATCGCTCAAATGACCGGATTGGAAGTCGTGATCGTGCGCCCGCCGCTGGTATATGGTCCGGGAGTGAAGGGAAATTTCTTCAGCCTGTTGGCCGCGATAGACAAAGGCGTTCCATTGCCGCTGGCCGGTGCGCATAATCTGCGCAGCTTGGTGTATGTCGGCAACCTGGTGGATGCCTTGATCGCCTGTGCGACGCACTCCGCTGCCGCCGGACAGACATATCTGGTCAGCGACGGCGAGGATGTCTCGACGGCGATGCTGTTGGAAAAGATCGCCCGAGCCTTGGGCCGCAATAGCCGGTCATTTTATTTTCCGCCCGGCCTGTTGCGTGTTGCGGCGGCCTTGCTGGGGCGCGCAGGACAGATGGACAGATTGTTCGGTTCGTTGCGCGTCAGCGATCAAAAGATACGCGGCGAATTGGCATGGGCTCCCCCGTATTCCATGGAGCAGGGTCTGCGCGCGACGGCGGATTGGTATTGCACGCAGCGCAATGGATATAATCACGGCAATTCATAAAACTTCAGCGCCCCTCACAGCGGCGATACGATCATGATATTGGTAACTGGCGGCGCGGGCTTCATCGGTGCGAACTTTATTCTGGATTGGCTCGCGCAAAGCGGCGAGTCCGTGATCAATCTGGACAAGCTGACCTACGCGGGCAATCTGGAAAACCTTGCCACGCTCAAGGACGACTCGCGCCATATCTTCGTGCAAGGCGACATCGGCGATGCGGCATTGGTCGGCAGGCTGCTTGCCGAATATTGCCCGCGCGCCATCGTCAATTTCGCGGCGGAGAGCCATGTCGATCGTTCCATCCACGGACCGGAAGATTTCATCCAGACCAATATCGTCGGCACCTTTCATTTGCTCGAAGCCGTGCGCGGCTACTGGTCAGGTCTTGTCGATACTGAAAAATCCGGCTTCCGTTTCCTGCATGTCTCCACCGACGAAGTGTATGGTTCGCTCGCGAAGGACGAGCCGGCGTTCGGCGAGACCAGACGCTACGAACCGAACAGCCCTTACTCCGCCAGCAAGGCCGCCAGCGATCATCTGGTGCGTGCCTACCACCATACCTACGGGCTGCCGGTGCTGACCACCAACTGTTCCAATAACTATGGCCCGTACCACTTTCCGGAGAAGCTCATTCCGCTGATGATCGTCAACGCGCTGGCAGGCAAGCCGCTGCCGGTGTATGGCGATGGCCGGCAGATCCGCGACTGGCTGTACGTCAAGGATCATTGCAGTGCGATTCGTTGTGTATTGGCAAAAGGCAGGCCGGGCGAGGTGTACAACGTCGGCGGCTGGAATGAAAAGACCAATCTGGAGATCGTCCACACCATTTGCACCTTGCTTGATGAATTGGCACCCAATCCGCTTCGCCCCCAGTCCTCAGTCCTCATCACTTATGTTCAAGACCGTCCCGGCCATGACCGCCGCTATGCCATCGATGCGCGCAAGATAGAGCGCGAGCTGGGCTGGAAACCGGGCGAAACTTTTGAGACCGGCATACGCAAGACGGTGCAGTGGTATCTGGAGAACCAGGACTGGGTGAGCCATGTGCAGTCCGGTTCTTACCGGCAGTGGCTCGAGAAGAATTACGCGGGGCGAACCTGATGAAAATACTGCTGTTCGGCAAAAGCGGCCAGGTCGGCTGGGAGCTGCAGCGCAGCCTCGCACCGCTGGGCGAGTTGATCGCACTGGATCACGGCAGTCCTTATGATGCGAACGGTGGCCTGTGTGGCGATTTCACGGACCTGGACGGTATCGCCAGGACGGTTCGATCCGTCGCGCCGGATGTGATCGTCAATGCAGCGGCTCATACCGCAGTGGACAAGGCCGAGAGCGAATCCGAGCTGGCGCGCACCATCAACGCGCTCGCACCCGGTGTGCTGGCGCAGGAGGCCGCGCGCGCCGATGCTTGGTTGGTGCACTACTCCACCGATTATGTGTTCGACGGTAGCGGTGCCAAACCCTGGCTGGAAACCGATGTTGCCGCTCCGCTGAATATGTATGGCGCGACCAAGTTGGAAGGGGAGCAGCTGATCCAGCGATCTGGTTGCCGACATCTTATTTTTCGCACCAGCTGGGTGTATGGCGCGCGCGGCGGCAACTTTGCCAAGACCATGCTGAAACTGGCTCGCGAGCGCGACAGTCTCAGTGTTATCGACGACCAGATCGGCGCACCCACTGGGGCGGATCTGCTGGCCGACATCACCGCCCATGCGATCAGGACTGCGCCGCAGCGACCCGAAGTGTCCGGCCTGTATCACCTTGTGGCGAAGGGAGAGACATCATGGCACGGGTATGCCAGTTTTGTTATCGAATTTGCCCGGGGTGCAGGAATCCAGATCAAGGTCGCGCCTGATGCGATCAAGCCGGTGCCCACAAGCGCTTTCTCGACACCCGCGAAACGCCCGCACAACTCGCGTTTGGATACGAAGAAACTGCAACAAACATTTGGTTTGTATCTGCCGGCTTGGCAGATCGGTGTGAAGCGCATGTTGAGTGAAGTGATGGGTAACGAGGTATAGAAACCACGTCACGTCGGGCTGTCACTCAGTCCTTGTACCTTGATCCTTGTTTCTCAACCTTCGATGATCTGCATGCCGATCCCTAACGTCTTCCATTGCTTCACTTCATCCAGCAACATGGTTTCGGTGAGTGGATTCTGAGCCAGCCAGTCCGGGGCTATCGAAAGGTGGAACTTGGTGCCGCTGAAGCGTCCGTGGATAACGGGCAGAGTGGTGTCGCTGCGGTTGCGGTAGAACAGCACGGCCAGGCGCAGGCTCATCGCCAATATTTGATCCACGGTATTTTTCAGTTGTCCTTGCAGTTTGTTCAGATTGCCGCGCTGCGCCAGCGTCAGCATACTCAGGCGCGCCTGTTCCTTTTTTGAGAAGCCGGGCATGTCCGCGTTGGCCAGAATATAGGCGGTGTGTTTGTGATAGCCGCTGTGTGCGACGCTGATGCCGATCTCGTGCAGACTGGCGGCCCATCCGAGTATATTCAATGCGGCTTCGTCGGTTTCACCGCCGAGAAATTGTTGCGCGAATACGTTCGCCAGCGTTGCCACGCGTTCGGACTGCCTGGTGTCGACATGATAACGCTGCATGAATTGCTGCACCGTCACGGTTCGAACGTCGTTATTGTGAAAACGTCCCCACAAGTCGTACAGCACGCCTTCGCGCAACGCGCCCAGGGCTGCTTCCATGTAGGTGATATTCAATTCACAAAATGACGCATACAGGATGGCAAAGCCGCCCGCCAGTGTCGGTATGCGATCCGGGCGCAAGCCAGGCAGATCGAGCTTTTGCATGTCGCCCGCACTGAGCAGATGGGCGCGCAGTTTGTCGAGTCCATCGCGCGTGATACCGGCTTTGCTGTAGCCGTTCAGCTCCAGTATCTCTACGATCGCTCTCGCCGTGCCGGACGAACCGAGAGCCTGTTGCCACTGCCCTTTGTAGTCGGTGATGATGGTTTGCAATTCGCTGCGTGCGGCGAGTTCCGCCTGCTTGAGGTTTTGCTTGGTGATCTTCCCATCAGGGAAAAATCTGTTGCTGTAACTGACGCAACCCATGTACAGGCTTTCCAGTTTGAGCGGTGTAAGTCCGTTGCCGATGATGAATTCTGTGGAGCCGCCGCCGATGTCTATCACCAGGCGGTTGTCCTTTGATTGCGGCAAACCATGCGCGACGCCGAGGTAGATCAGACGCGCTTCCTCGCGGCCGGCGATGACTTCGATCGGGAACCCCAGGGTGTGCTCGGCTTGCGGTATGAAGTCGGCGGCATTTTTGGCCACGCGAAACGAGTTGGTGCCGACCACCCGTACGGCTTCGCGCGGCAGGTCGCGCAGGCGCTGGGCAAATCTCCCCAAGGCGGCCAGTGCGCGTTGCTGCGCTTCGGCATCGAGGTACTTGTCCGGGGTGAGTCCGGCGGCCAGCCGTACCGGCTCGCGCAATCCGTCCAGCATGTATAGCTGGTCACCCTCCACCCGCGCGACTTGCAGACGAAAACTGTTCGAGCCCAGATCAACGGCGGCGAGTATCGATTGCGGCTGCACTATTTCTGGATTTCCTGGTCGATCTCTTCGATGGTGACGTGGCGGACGTCGCGTCCCTTGACCATGTAGATGACATACTCTGACATGTTCTTGGCGTGGTCGCCGATGCGCTCTATCGCCTTCGCCACGAACAGGATCTCCAGTGAAGTGGAAATCGTGCGCGGGTCTTCCATCATGAAGGTGATCAGGTAACGCATGATGGCGCGGAATTCCTCATCCACCTGGTCGTCCTGCCGCACCACTTGCGCGGCCATCACGACATCCAGACGCGCGAAGGCATCCAGCGATTTGCGCAACATATCAAGAGCTAGATCCGCTGCATGTTTTATTTCCTGGTAGCGCGGGATGGCCAGTCCCTGTTTTTGCGACAGCAGCTTGGCCATGCGCGCGATCTTTTCGGCTTCGTCGCCGATGCGTTCCAGATCGGTGATGGTCTTGATCACCGCCATCACCAGTCGCAGATCGCCTGCTGCCGGCTGGCGGCGCGCGATCACCTGGCTGCACGCTTCGTCTATCTTCACTTCCATCGCGTTGACACGATGGTCGTCGTTGATCACCCGCGTCATCAGGGCCACATCGGCGCTGACGAGCGATTCGACGGCACTTTTGATCTGGCTCTCCACCAGACCGCCCATCTGCAGCACGTGGGCGCGGATGGCTTCGAGATCGGCATCGAACTGGCGGGAAATGTGGTCGCTGCTAGGCATGATGTATTCCTTAAAATTATTTAACTTCGCAGGATATGCAACAAATGTGAAGGGAAAGTTACAGTCACCAGACTGCCCATTTAAATTTTCATCGTTTTCACGCCTTCCGGTGTGCCGAGCAGCAGCACATCGGCGCCGCGGAGTGCGAACAGGCCGTTGGTGACCACGCCTGCGATGTGATCCAGCGTGGATTCCAGCTCGACCGGATTCATGATGTTCAAGCCGTGGACATCGAGGATGATATTGCCATTGTCGGTGGTAAAGCCCTCGCGCAGTTTGGGTTGTCCGCCCAGTGCGACCAGTTGCCGTGCCACAGAGCTGCGCGCCATCGGGATCACCTCTATCGGCAACGGGAACTTGCCCAGCACATCCACCAGCTTGCTGGCATCGCACACGCAGATGAATTTTTTGCTGGCTGCCGCAACGATCTTCTCGCGTGTCAGCGCACCGCCGCCGCCCTTGATCATGTGCAGATGGCGCGTGATCTCGTCAGCGCCGTCTACATATACCGGCAGGCTGCCGGCATCATTAAGTGACAACACCTCGATTCCGTGACCTTGCAAACGCTTCGCCGAAGCCTCCGAGCTGGCGACGGCGCCGCGTATCTTGTGCTTGATCCTTGCAAGTTCATCGATGAAAAAATTGGCGGTGGAACCGGTGCCCACGCCGACGATGCAATCGACAGGCACATATCCGATCGCTGCCTTGGCGACTGCCTGTTTGAGTTCATCCTGACTCATCATTTTGTTGACCCACTTTCGATATTATTCATTCACATTTGTAATTATTGCAGGAATTGAAATGTTTGGGGAACTTTGCTCGCACAACGAAAGCGCAGCAATGAAATGGAAATGGCGGGTTTTCTGATTTTTCATCATTTTATTGTTTCATGACTGCCGGATCAATTTTTGTCATTGGATAGGAAAAATCGATCGAAGCCGCTTGCCACAGCCTTCCGAAAAATTTCCTGAAACGATATCCGCTTGCAGTCATATACCTGAATCCGGCTCAAAAGCGCATCATCAAAGACGCACCGATCTCAGTCTGCACGAAGCCGTTGCTGATGACCTTGATGGTGCAACCGCCGGAGCAGAAGACCGAGGTGTCGGCGTTGACTGCCGTGTAAATACCGCGCACATCGAATCGCAATCCAACGCTCTTGGTGAGGAAAATCTTGGCGCCGCCACCGAGTGAGATTGATAAATAATTTTCCGTAGTGAGGCCAGCGCGATCCGGCGCCATGCGCGTGAGGCCGAACGTGCCCGACACGAAAGGATGCACATGCTCGGCATCCGGAAACATATAAAGCCCGCCGATGTGGTAGTAATCGATTGAGAGATCGAACAGCGGATTGCCCGTGAATGGGCCGGTGGACGCCAAGTAGGTGGCCTGGTGGCTCAGGAAAACCTCGATCTGCTTGTCCGGCTCTGTGTCGAAATCGAGCACCAAGCCGTAGGCGGCCGCATCGCCGACCTCGAACCTGGCCAAGGTGTTGCTGTCCTCGAAGCTGCCGCCGTAACGCTGACCAATGAACGGCGCGACCTCGACCGCCTGTGCAGCCGAAGAAATGGCGGGGAACAAGGCGAGTACCAGAATAATCGCCGCAATATTTTTCATATAAAAAGGCACGTCAGTCTGGGCATCGATAGTTCAACCCGCTTCTGGAGTGAATGTGATTGCTGGGTTGTAAAAAGGCGGGTTTTCCCGCCCTTTACCACGTTCGAAGATTATTGGATTATTGACGCTTACCACTGATAAAAAATGCCGACAGAAGCCACCGGCCACCATCTATAGTGGCTGAAATCGTTTTCCAATTTGGCGTTCTCAGCTGAGGCGTCGGTTTGCAGTCCGGATGGGCACGCTGCAGCGCATGTGACTACCAGATCGCTAGAGGGTTTGCCCTGGTAAAGTACGCCGATATCGGAAACTAGACCCCAACCCTTATTCTTTGTTGCTGGATTACCCCAGCCTATCCCGATGTATGGCGCAACCTTATTGAAATTCATGGTGCCTTGATACGAAGTGATTTGAGTGGAACTGTATGTCGTGCCGTTAATGATGTAGTTGCCGTTGGTGGGGTTGGCTACATAACTGTTCTTGTTGTTGTCGTATAAAAAGCCGCCGCTGGCGCGGAAACTGCCTGCGGAAGGATACCAGTCCACCAATGCGCTGATTGTTTGCAACTGCCAATTGAAGTCATAGTTCAGCATGCTTGAATTGGCATTATGCATGTAAGTGTAATCGTTTATACCGAAACGAGTGGAAAAGCTGTCAGAGATGCCAAAATTCAGCTCAACGCCAATACCAAGTGTGCCGATCTTCCCAGTCAAGCTCATGCCGGATTTGCTTTTCGTACCCATATTTTTATTATCAACAGTCTTGGCTGACTCCGGTGCAGGAGCAGGAGCAGGTGCAGGTGCAGGAGCAGGTACAGGTACAGGTACAGGTACAGGTACAGGTGCAGGTGCAGGTACAGGTGCAGGTGCAGGTGCAGGTGCAGGTGCAGGTGCAGGTGCAGGTGCAGGTACAGGTACAGGAATTGCAGATGGATGAATCGGTATGGAAAGCAGTTCACTGAAGGTGCCCGCAGGTAGGGCCGAAGCAGAGACCAATGAAGCCAAAGCGCCGGAAGATGCCACTACTGCGGACTGACCTGTGCCGAGAACTGTCATGCCGGCAGCATTGGTCATTATAATTTTTCCAGCCAACACTTGGCTATACATCGACTTGCCCGCCATGGTTACCATGAATTCGGTTCCGCGTATTCCGATGGTCGTGTTGGGGGTCGACAGTCTGAACGCCAGTTTTCTTTGCTGACCGATCAGCCCTGTGACGAAACGCATTCCGCCCTTGAGCATCGAGAAAACGATATTACTATTCTCGATCTTTCCTGCATCGTAGCGGTACTCGCGTACATAAAAAGTGGAGTTGGCTTGCATGGTGACAACTTGGCCGTCTTCGAATCTCAACAGGGCAGAGCCTTTGTTCCCTGTGCTGATCAGCGTATCGGAAACTATGGGTTCACTATTGATCACCCGATGCGCGGGATTCTTGCCAAGCGCGACAAAAACGTTGCCGGTCACCACGTAAACGCGACTCCCTGATGCTTGGACAGAAATAGTCGCCACTCTTGTAGTGGCGGTTGTTGTGCCCTGTGCGGCTGATGAAACAGCGGGAAACAACGCGAGTGCCAAGAGAATCGCCGCAATTTTTTTCATTTCTAAAGATCCTCTTACGATTAGAAGCACGGTTGCAGACATCAATGTAATCATGAGGTGGTTGGGCGTCAATAGGATTAATGATCCGGAGATCGCCCGAAGATCATTTGGGAGCGCAGTTCATTCATGGTTCTCGCGGACTGAATTCCGGTTCATCGGTGGTAAGATGCCGATGGAATTACAAAAAAGGGAGGATTGAAAATGCAAATTCGTACAGTTGCCACCAAACCCTTCACCGATCAGAAGCCCGGCACTTCGGGGTTGCGCAAACGTGTAACGGCTTTTCAGCAGCCGCATTATCTGGAAAACTTCGTGCAGTCCATATTCGACACCATCTCGGTGACACCGGGCTCGAACCCTGGTGCTGGGCGGCGATGGCCGCTATTACAACCGTGAAGCGATCCAGACCATTTTGAAAATGGCCGCGGCCAACGGAATCGGACGCGTGCTGGTCGGCAAGGGCGGCATACTCTCCACCCCCGCGGCATCCTGCGTGATCCGCAAATACCGGAATCAAGGCGGTATCATTCTGTCAGCCAGTCATAATCCGGGTGGTCCGGACGGCGATTTCGGCATCAAGTACAACACCTCCAACGGCGGCCCTGCGCCGGAAAAGATTACCGAGTCTATCTTCGCGGCGAGCAAACAGATCGAGCAGTACCGCATCGCCGACACGGACGATGTGGAACTGGACAGGACGGGTGATTACAAGATTGGCGAGATGACGGTGTCGGTGATCGACCCGGTCGCGGACTATGCCGAGTTGATGGAATCTTTGTTCGACTTCAGCGCCATTCGCAAAATGCTGTCGGGCGGATTCCGGATCAAGTTTGATGCGATGCACGCGGTGACCGGCCCGTATGCGCGCGAGATTCTGGTGAATCGTCTGGGCGCGCTGTCGGACAGTGTGATGAACGCGATACCGCTGCCGGATTTCGGCAAAGGTCACCCCGACCCCAACCTCACTTACGCCCATGAACTGGTCGAAATCCTGTATGGCGACGATGCGCCGGATTTTGGCGCGGCATCGGACGGTGACGGAGACCGCAACATGATCCTGGGCAATCATTTTTTCGTGACGCCTTCAGACAGCCTCGCGATACTTGCCGCGAACGCGCATCTGGTACCGGGCTACCAGCAAGGCCTGGCGGGCATCGCGCGCTCGATGCCGACCAGCGCGGCGGCTGATCGCGTAGCCAAGGCGCTCGGCATCCCCTGCTACGAGACCCCGACCGGCTGGAAGTTTTTCGGCAACCTGATGGATGCGGGCAAGGTGACCTTGTGCGGAGAAGAGAGTTTCGGTACCGGTTCCGATCACATCCGAGAAAAAGACGGGCTGTGGGCGGTATTGTTCTGGTTGAACATACTCGCTGTATGCAAACAATCGGTGGAAGCCGTGGTTCGAGAGCACTGGGCACGCTTCGGACGCAACATATATTCGCGCCACGATTACGAGGATATTCCGAATGAGGCAGCCAATGGCGTGATGAAGCTGTTGCATGACAGTCTGGATTCCCTGCGGGGCGCGCAGTTCGGTCATTTGCAGGTGAAGCTCTGCGACGATTTCAGTTACATCGACCCGGTGGACGGCAGTGTCAGTGCCGGCCAGGGTGTGCGTATCATCTTCACCGACGGTTCGCGTATCGTGTTCCGGCTCTCCGGTACCGGCACCGGGGGTGCGACGCTGCGTATTTATCTGGAAAGTTTCGAGCCCGACATGTCCAAACATCACCTTGACGCACAGGAAGCGCTTGCCACGCTGATCAGCATTGCACTGAAAATCTCCGAATTGCGCAAGCGTACAGGGCGCGAGAAAGCTACTGTAATAACCTGAGCGGATATAATCCGCACTGTAACAACTGCCCGCGCCGTCCAGGCGCGGACTTATTTTAGGGAACAGACTATGCCAAGCAAACAATTCATCCAGACTCCCGACGCGCCCGCCGCAATCGGCACCTATTCACAGGCGATTCGCGTGGGTGACACGGTGTATCTGTCCGGCCAGATTGGGCTCGACCCGAGCACGATGCAGATGGTGGAAGGCATCGAGGCGCAGATCCATCGCGTGTTCCAGAATCTGCGCGCGGTATCCAGCGCTGCCGACAGCAGCTTCAACGATCTGGTGAAGCTGAACGTGTATCTCACCGACCTCGGCCATTTCGCCAAGGTGAACGAAATCATGGCCAGCTATTTCCGCCAGCCCTATCCGGCACGCGCCGCGGTGGGTGTCGCCGCATTGCCGCGCAGCGCACTGGTGGAGATGGATGGCGTGCTGGTGGTTCAGGATTAAACGCACACTGCTATTGGTTCGCGTCATTTTGGATACCCTCTTCCCCTGCCCTTGCTTCCGCTTGCAGGAGGGGATGAGCCCAGCGGGGGGAAAGGGTTGCTGAACCATATCGTGAAGAACGCAAATTGAACGCGCCCGCAAAAATATCTCCCGCCACGCTGAGCAAGCTCGCCAAGCTTGGCATCCACCATCGCGCCGACCTGCTGTTGCATCTGCCGTTGCGCTATGAGGACGAGACCCACCTCGCGCCGATCGCAACCGTGCAAGCGGGCGAGACGGTGCAGGTGCAGGGCACCATCACCCACAGCGAAATCTCCTTTCGTCCGCGCCGCACGCTGGTGTGCCGCCTGGAGGACAATGGCGGCGAGCTGTATCTGCGCTTTTTGAATTTCTACCCCAGCCAGCAGAAGCAGCTCGCGGTTGGCAAACAGATACGCGCCATCGGAGAGGTGCGCATGGGCTACTACGGATTGGAGATGGTGCACCCGAAATGTCGAGCGGTGGACGACGACACGCCGCTGCAACAAAGCCTGACGCCGGTATATCCGACCACGGCGGGGCTGGCGCAACCGATTTTGCGCAAGCTGATCGTCAATGCGCTGGAGACGCTGCCTCTGGCTGATACATTGCCGGATGTGCTGCTGCAAAAATTAAAACTGGCCAGCTTTGCAGCAAGCATCCGGCTGCTGCACAACCCTACACCGGACATATCGGCAAATTCATTGGAGGAGCGCAGTCACGCCGCCTGGCGGCGCATCAAGTTCGACGAGCTGCTGGCCCAGCAACTGTCGATGCGCGTGCATCACCGCGAACGCGGCAAGCGCACTGCGCCAAAACTGGCACCGCTCGGGAAACTCACCACACGCCTGATAAAAAACCTGCCGTTCGCATTGACCAAGGCGCAACAGCGCACCTACGCCGAGATCAGCCGCGACCTGGCAAAGCCGCATCCGATGCAACGCCTGTTGCTCGGCGATGTCGGTAGCGGCAAGACCATCGTCGCGGCGCTCGCCGCGCTGCAGGCGATCGAGAATGGCTACCAGGTTGCGCTGATGGTGCCCACCGAGATTCTCGCAGAGCAGCATTACCTCAAGTTGAGCGACTGGCTGGAACCGCTCGGAATTAAACCCGTGTGGCTGTCCGGCAGCCTGAAGAAAAAGGACAAGCAACTTGCCGCCGATCATATCGCGTCCGGCGAAATGCTGATTGCAATCGGCACGCACGCGCTGTTCCAGGAGCAGATAAGCTTCCATAAACTCGGCCTAGCGATCGTCGACGAACAGCACAAGTTCGGCGTGCAGCAACGGCTCGCGTTGCGCAAGAAGGGGAAAGTTGTCAAATCCGTTCGCCCTGATCCTGTCGAAGGGCAAGGATATACAGAGGATGTGGTTCGACAAGCTCACCACGAACGGCCTGATGAACCATCTGGATTAAATTCGAACGAGCCGCACCAACTGATGATGAGCGCGACACCCATCCCAAGAACTTTGGCGATGAGCTATTACGCCGATTTGGATGTGTCGGTAATCGACGAACTGCCGCCCGGGCGCACGCCTGTGATCACCAAGCTGATCAGCGATGAACGCCGCGACGAGGTGATAGACCGGGTACGCGCCGCCTGCATGGCAGGACAGCAAGCCTATTGGGTGTGCCCGCTGATCGACGAATCGGAAACGCTGCAATTGCAAACCGCGCTGGAGACTTTTCAACTGCTCACACAAACCTTTCCGGAACTGCGCGTGGGTCTGGTGCATGGCAAGCTCGACAATGTCGAAAAAGCGCGCGTGATGGCGGCGTTCAAGGCGGGCGAGTTGCAACTGCTGGTCGCCACCACAGTCATCGAAGTCGGCGTGGATGTGCCGAATGCCAGCCTGATGGTGATCGACCACGCCGAGCGGATGGGGCTGGCGCAACTGCACCAGTTGCGCGGCAGGGTGGGGCGCGGCGCGGGACAAAGCCTGTGCATTCTGCTCTATCAGCAACCGCTCTCCGAACTGGCGCGGGCAAGATTGAAAATCATCTTCGAGAGCAACGACGGCTTCGCGATCGCGCAACAGGACCTGCAATTGCGCGGCCCCGGCGAACTGCTCGGCGCGCGGCAAAGCGGTGTCGCGATGCTGCGATTCGCCGACATCAGCGCGGATGAAGACCTGTTGAATCATGCGCGGCATATTGCCGACGAATTGTTGCGCGATTTTCCTGAAGCGGCCCGTGCGCATTTGCAACGCTGGATGGCAAACAAGCATGACTACTTGCATGTCTGACCACGCCACCGATAAACTCTGGCACGGTGCAGCATTCGGTTGCGGAGCCGAGCTTGCGCCCTGGCTGCGTGATCGCGGCTCGCTGACGCAGCGCATCCAGCAACGCTGCACGAATTTTGCGGTGCATGGCGTGCGCAGCGGCCTGGCGCGCATCGCGCGGGACGAATCTGCCTTGTTGGGTATCGCGCTGCAGAAACTCGCCTACTCGCGCGAAGTGTTCCTGTATGCCGATGGCCAGCCCGTAGTTTTTGCTCACAGCGCGCTCGCCCGCGAACACTTGCGCGGAGCGTGGTCGGCTGTGCTCACGCTGGGAAACAACCCGCTCGGTGCCTTGCTGTTCGCGCATCCGCTGGTAGAACGAAAACCTCTGCATTACCGCGCACTGCGGAATACACACGCCCTGTATCAAAGGGCCGCCAAAGTGTTGAACGATCCGCCTGATCGACTATGGGCGCGCCGCTCATTGTTCTATCTGCACGACGCACCGCTGCTGGTCACCGAAGTATTCTTGCCGGAAATCCTGTTGCTGACTTGCCCCAAATGAAACAGGGTTAAGTCATTAAAGTGAGTGCTATAAAGCAGTGAGCCCCAGTTTGGCTAATTTATTTCAACGCCAAACCGGAATGACATGCAGCTGGATATTTGCTGCATTCACTCCTGGCAAGACTGCTACTGCTCTCCTAGCCGTCTGGCAAACGATAACGCATAAGCCGGCGAACGGAAAAGCAGGATAGGATCGTTGGTTGGAGCGATGCCGTCAGTCATCACCAATGGATCGTAGTTGATTTTCTCGCACTCGGCGCCTTTTTGCGGCATGGCCGAGGAGATGGTCAGCGTGCCCGCCTTGATCCGCTTGCGGCTATCCGGCCAAGCCAACGTGGGGTTGTCCTCGGGATCGCCCGCCTCGCCTATCGAAACCATCATGTCCCAGCGTACCGGACCCTGCTTGGTCCGATCAATCAGTGCCTGTTCGAGGAAATTCGGAGGCGAGGATTTCAGCTCATCATCGGAGAGCCGCTTCTCTCCATCCTGCGGTACGAAACGCCAGCGCACCAGCGTAGTCTTGTTTTTGCTGTTGATGAATTTGAAAGTGTGTATGCCCCAGAAGGAGCTGTTGCCGTAGCTTTCCGGCGGGTTGTTTTTCGCCATGTAGTCTCCCAGTGCAAGGCTGTCGGGATGGGTGGCTTTGAAAGCCTTCATCTTTTCGGGGTCGGGCTTGCTCGTCGCCGGGTCAGGTTTCATCGCGACCATCAGGTCGAGAAAGGTGCGCGGCTGCATTGCACCGAAGATCGGTGTGTTCAGCATCGTCATGTGCTGAATGCTGCCATCGGGGAGCTTGAATTCCAGGGCCATGCCGCGGGGGTTCTTTGCCGTATCCGGTACCTTGGGATTGCCTCCGGCCAGGGAGAAACGGGCGACGACCGGGATGGGCTTTCCCGAAAACAGTACGGAGCGTGAATAGGTCGAAAGTTCGGGTGATCCGGTGAACTCGCCTGACGCACAAGTCCCTTTGATGTGATTGCGCCGCTCGCCCGGCGTGACACCGAAGGCTCCCTCGATGGCGTTCACCACCTGATCGGGTGTCACCTCGTCCGGAGCCGCAATACCTGGTTGGGTACTTATCGCCAATATGCTCGCAAGTATCCATTGCCTTGAATCGATCTTTCGCATATTTATTCCTTTCGTTATGTTTGGGTTGGCCGTGCCCTCGTTTTAAGACTGTCATCCTACTAAGAACTGTAGGCTCAGAGCGTGTAAGCTCTTTCAGGAAGTGAGAAACAGCTCCAATTATTATCAAATTTTACGCAATCTGATCTATCTTACGATCTGTCCCGCTTTTCCCTTCTGCTTTCGCTGTCTCGCTTGCCGATACGCCAAATAATCCAGACTATCCCCATGGCAGTAACGAATGTCACGAATTCAACCGCCCAAACAATCGTTTGAATATTCTCTCTTTCCGGCATATTTATTTGGGCTATCGCATTGTCCATCAGAATAGTCATCCCGCTAACAAGCAGAAAAACAAAAAACGTACCATCGCATATGACCGACTTCATTCCGCATACTCCCTTCCATATGTTTCCGTAGTTGGTGAATCCAAACTTTGCGAATCATAGTATAAGTGACTCCTTGAGAGAATGACTGGTAATGGAGAATGATGTCGTTGCCTTTTGCGATGGAAATATTGAGCAAGAGTTTCATGTCGCCAAATGAAGTCCATCAACCCCCTGCGGACGTTGTCCAGTATCATTATGCGGCTGACCAGATTCCAGATGGATCAAGTTTAAGCACTGGCATGATGGACAGGATAATTGATTCAAATTTCCGTTAAATAAATGACTTTCGCAAAACGTTTAAGGCTTTACCTGCAGCTTACCCGGTTAAACCGTCCCATCGGCATCCTGCTGCTGCTGTGGCCGACGGTGTGGGGCGTGTGGATCGCTGGTGCGGGGCACCCGGCTTGGCAGATCGTGCGGATCTTTGTGGTTGGCACGGTGCTGATGCGCTCGGCCGGATGCGCGATCAACGATTATGCGGATCGCGATTTTGACAAGCACGTGAAGCGCACCGGCGAGCGGCCTGTCACCAGCGGACGTATCGCGCCGCGCGAGGCGCTGTGGGTAGCGGCAATCCTTGCACTCATCGCCCTGCTGTTGATTTTGCCCCTCAACGCCCTGACGCTGCTGCTTTCCATTCCGGCGGTATTTCTGGCCGCCAGCTATCCGTTCACCAAACGATTCCTGGCGCTCCCGCAAGCCTATCTCGGCATCGCGTTCGGTTTCGGCATCCCGATGGCGTTCGCCGCACAGCTGGGCGGCGTGCCGCCGGTGGCGTGGCTGTTGCTCATTGCCAATGTGTTCTGGGCGATCGCCTATGACACCGAATACGCGATGGTGGATAGGGACGACGACATTCATCTCGGTATCCACTCCGCGGCATTGCTGTTCGGCAGATACGATGTCGCTGCGGTGATGACATGCTACGCGACCACGCTGGTCTTGCTGGCAGCGGCGGGACTGATGAGCGGATTGGGTTGGGCGTATTACGCGGGATTGGTCGTCGCGGCGGCTATTGCACTGTATCACTACACGCTGATTAAAGACCGCCAGCGCGAGGCGTGTTTCAAGGCATTCCTGCACAACAACTGGTTCGGCGCAGCAGTGTTTACGGGGATAGCGCTGGATTATCTAATCAGTTGATATCTGCTTGACCATCTCGCTGCGTTGAACTGCGTGCGTTCCGGTGAGCACGAATCCGCGCAACTGATCCCGCTCGTCGAAAAAGCCCAGCTTGATCCCTTGTCCTTCGGCCAGAGATTTCCATGTGCCTGCCGCATCGTGCGCAACCGGGAGTACCGCAACCGGATGAGCCGGCGTTTTGACCACTACCGGCATCGCGGGAAATTCCACCCGCGCGTCTTCACCGGCCAGCACGCGTGCCAAGACCCGCGCGGCATGCATGATGGGCAGCACGTAAGGCAGAACTTTGCCCTCGATCTCGGCGCAATCGCCCAGCGCATAGATATCCTTGTCGCTGCTGCGCAGTTGCGCATCCACCACGATGCCGCGATTCACCGCGAGTCCGGCACTGCGCGCCAGTTCGATGCGCGGACGCAGGCCGACTGCGGACAACACCAGGTCCGCCGATAACGTCGTGCCGTCGGTCAGCGTCAGCGCATAACCCGTTGCAGCTCGAGCTGCCGCTTTTACTGCCGCGCCGAATCTCCATGTGACGCCAAGGCTGGCGAGCGGTGCCAGCAATTGCTTGCCGGCCTGTTCCGGCATCAGGCCGGAGAGCGGATAGGCGGTCGGGTCTATCACCGTCACGGCATAACCGGCACCCGCCAGATCGTTGGCGAATTCGCATCCGATCAAACCGCCGCCGATGATCGCGACCGCTTTCACAGAAGCAAGAGCAAGCGCACTGCGGAATTTCGCGTAGTCTGCAAGATCGTTCACCGACACCACCGCATCTGCCGCATCGTCCTGCAGCGGCAGGCGTATCGGGTCTGCGCCCAGCGCCAAAACCAGCCGGCCAAATTTGAGCGTGCCGGCAGAGGTTTGCAACCGCTTGTGTTCGCGATCGATGCCCAGTACCTCGGTATGTTGCAGCAGCGTAAAGCCGTGCTGTTTGGCCATCTCCGCTGCAACCGTGGTAACCAGCCCATCGGCTGTCTTGCTCTGCGCAAGCGCGTTCGAGAGCATAGGCTTGGAGTAGAAATCGGCGCTGTCACGCGACACCAGCGTGATCGCCACTTCGGGATCCAGTTTGCGCAATTCGCGCACCAGCGTGTAACCGGCCAAGCCGCTGCCCAACACGACAATAGGTTTCATCATTTCCCTTTACTCTTCCAGCAGGCTGCGCAGCATCCACGCATTTTGTTCATGCACTGTCATGCGTTGCGTCATTACATCGGCAGTAGGTTGATCGCCCGCCGCCTCGGCAATCGGGAGCACAGACCGGGCCGTGCGCACCACGGTTTCCTGCCCTTCCAACAATTGGCGTATCATTTCCTTGGCATTCGGCACGCCTTTGCTGTCCTTGATCTCGGTCAACGCCGCGAATTCCTTGTAGCTGCCCGGGGCGGGAAAACCCAGCGCGCGGATACGCTCTGCGATCGTATCCACCGCGAGCCATGTCTCGTTATATTGCGTCTGAAACATCAGGTGCAATGTCTGGAACATCGGCCCGGTAACATTCCAGTGGAAAGTGTGAGTCTTGAGATACAGCGTGTAAGTGTCCGCTTGCATTCGCGCCAATCCTTCAGCGATCATTTTGCGGTCTTTCTCTGAAATCCCGATGTTGATGTTCGATTTGTTCATCATGTTCTCCTTTACAAGTTACCAGCGGATCAAACTTCGACCATATCAAAATCGGACTTGGCTACTCCGCAATCCGGACATGCCCAGTTTTCGGGAATATCCGCCCACGCCGTGCCGGGCTTGATGCCCTCTTCCGGCAATCCAAGCGCTTGATCATAGATAAAACCACAAACCACACATTGCCATACTTTCATATTGCTCTCCTTGAATTAAGATGAAACTTTCGCCAATACGGCGCGATATTGATTGGCATGTCGCTCTTCAACTTTGGCCAGTGCCGCAAATCGTTTCGCGGCCTTTTGCAGCATCGTCTGAAATTGTTCAGCATGCTCCTTCGATTCGGCGATCTGCTCCCTGATTTCCGCCACGGCAGCGGCATTGCCTTCCTGCTGCGCCGTTTTGAGGAAACCCGGATACATTTCGGTGTATTCGTAGGTTTCACCCTCTATCGCCATTTCCAGGCAGCGCGCAGGATTCATGGTTTCCTTCGGGTAAAGCAGATCGAGATGGCCGAACGCATGCTGCATTTCCTGGTTGGCGGTCTCTTCGAATATATGCGCCGTTTCCTCGTCGCCGGCCGCGCGTGCGATCTTTGCGAAGTAGCGATACTTGATGTGCGCCATCGATTCACCGGCAAATGCCGATTCGAGGTTGGCGACTGTCTTTATTTCCGGTCGTTTCATGATGCTCTCCTTGTTAAATTGAATGAGTGGCTTGCTGTCCACGGATGCAATGTAAGGTTTGTGCATCGATAAATCTAATTGATTATTTAAACAAATATGATTTATTATTCAAATCATAAGGAGATACCATCATGACTCTCAACGAACTTCGTTACATCGTTGCGGTCGCTCGGGAACGCAACTTCCGCCGCGCCGCAGAAAAGTCCTTCATCAGCCAGCCAGCGCTTTCGCTGGCGATACAAAAGCTGGAAGAAGAGTTGGGCGTGCAAATCTTCGAGCGCGGCAAAAGCGAAGTCTCCATCACGGCGATCGGCGTGCAGATCGTCGAGCAGGCGCAACGCGTGCTGGAAGAAGCGGCGCATATCCGTGAGATCGCCAAGCAGGGCAACGACCAGCTGTCGGGCGCATTGCGCGTCGGGATCATCTACAGCGTCGGCCCGTACCTGCTGCCTGATCTGATTCCTGCGCTGAAAAAGCTGGCCCCGAACATGCCGCTGGAAGTGGAAGAAAATATCACAGCCAATCTGGACGCCTTGCTGCGCAACGGCAAGCTTGACGTCATCATCATCGCGTTGCCGTATGGCGATACGGGTATCCTGACGCAGCCTGTATATGACGAGCCGTTCGAGGTGGTGGTCGGCAACGATCATCACTGGGCCAGCCGGCGCAGTATCAAGCCACAGGAACTTCCCTCAGAAAAAGTGCTGCTGCTCGATTCCGGGCACTGCTTCAGCAATCAGGTCGCCGAAGCCTGTCCCGATCTCAACCGCAAAGGCGCCGAGATACAGCAGGGCACCTCGCTCGAAACCATACGCAACATGGTTGCCTCCGGCTTGGGAATCACCGTGCTGCCTGCCTCGGCGAACAGCGCGCGTTATCGCAGCAAATTGCTGAAAGTGATTCCGTTTACTCATCCCGTACCGTCGCGGCGTATCGCGCTGGCATGGCGCAAGAGCTTCGCGCGCGTGCAGGCAGTCGAGGCGCTTGAGCAAGCCATTGCGCAGGCCAAAATATCGGGTATCAAGCTTTTGCGCTAGACTCGCGGCATGACCAAGACTCAGTTACCCCACAGCGAAAACACGCTGCTCAGGTTGAGCTACAGCCTGATCGCGCCGCTTTATGATCTGGTCATATCGCGGCCGCTGCGGGCGGCACGCATCCGTTCGCTAAGTTCCTTGCCAACCGATACTGCGGGAAAAGTATTGCTATGTGGTATCGGCACCGGCCTTGATTTGCCCTTGCTGCCGAAACTGCATCACTACACTGCGCTCGACTTCAATGCCGCGATGCTGTCGCGGGCCAAGCTGCGTGGCGCGGGATTAAACGTAGATTGGGTGATGGGCGACAGCATGGCATTGCCATTTGCCGATGCGCAGTTCGACCATGTGGTGCTGCATCTGATCGTCGCGGTCGTGCCGCAACCTGCACGATGTCTGAGCGAAGCCGCACGCATGCTCAAGCCGGGCGGCACGATTATTCTTTTCGATAAATTTCTGCGTCCGCAACAAACCGCGTTGCTGCGTCGCGCGCTCAACCCATTGTTGCGCCGAATCGCCACAAGGATGGATGTGGTGTTTGAAGAGGTGTTGCGCAAAGTGCCGTCACTGCAGGTGGTCAGCGATGTGCCGTTGCTCGCCGGAGGCTGGTTCCGCGGGGTCGTATTGCGGAAGGGTTGATTATTCCAGCAGCAAGCCCAATTTTTTTGCCAGCCACTTTGTGGTGGTCGCCTGGATCAGGATGGTCATCAGGATGGCGATGAAAGTCACCGAGGCGATGATCTGCGCACCGTGTGCTTTCATACCCACCAGCATGCCGGCCAGCGCGCCGGGGATTACGCCGGTCTCGCGAGTCCAGCACATGAACAGCATTTCCCTGAAACTCCACTTGGCGCGGCGGTCGGGCAGCGCGCACAGGAACACGGTGGCAGGCCGTGCCACCAGCATGAAAACGCTGACCACCGCCATGCCGCTGAACAGGTATTGGTTGATCAGTCCGAAATCCACCTGCGTGCCGAGCAGAATGAAGATGAACATGCGCATGATGAAGGCGGTGGTCATCACAAAGTCTTCCAGCACGTCTCCTTCCTGTTTGGTGAGTCTGAAACCGAGCGATTCCTGGTTGCCCAGCATGATGCCGAACACGAACACCGCCATGAAGCCGCTGGAGTGCATGCCGTCCGCACCCATGTATGCTCCGATTACAGCCATCAAGGTAACCACAGGCGCGAATTCTGCAAGGAAACCAAACTTTTCATGGGAGATCAGGAATGCAGCCAGATAGCCCAAACCCCCGCCGATGGTGATACCAAGAAGAGATTGTTTGAGCAAGTTGGTGATGGCATCGCCTGCAGAAAACCCGCCGGCATCCATCGCCACGCCCAGCACCGCAAAGGTGAGGATGGCACCCATCGCGTCGTTAAACGCGGATTCGCTCATCACCGTTTGTGCCACGCGATCCTTGATGCGCACCTGTTTGAACACGGGAATCAGCGTAGCTGGATCGGTTGAGGCGATCACGGTGCCAAGCAGCAGCGCGACGATAGGCGCAAGCCCGAGGAAGTAATGGGCGGCCACGCCGGTGATCACAGCGGTGATGAGTACCCCGATGGTTGAAATCACCACGATGGTGATCCACACTTCCTTCAGCACCTTGAGCCGTATCGACGCGCCGCCATCGAACAGGATGTAGCTTGCGCCGAAGATCAGGATCAGCTGGTTGATTGTGGAATCTGCCTTGATGTTCACCAAATCCAGCACGCCGGGGCCGATCAACATGCCGACCAGCAGGAACACCACCACATCGGGAATTCGCGCCAGTCTTGCGATCAGGCCGGAGAAGGTTCCAACGGCAAGAATGATGCCGAACATCAGCAGTGCATGCTTGGCCAATTCCAGTGAGGCTGCGAATTCCATCGTTTCCCCTAATTTGATTTGCGTACGGGATTTATGGGCGGCATGTTCAATTGAGCCACTTTAACAAAAATACTTGTCTGACACGCAGCAAGAAAAACTTGTCCAAGAAACTTGTAAAGTCATCGGGCAATGCCATCATGCTTGACGTTGCTCCTGCTACCCCGTTAGAATTCTCGACTGTTTAATTCAGGTAATAACATCATGAGCCAAGACATACAACAACGTATCAAAGAGCAAGTCACCACGCATCCGGTGGTGCTGTATATGAAAGGAAATCCGCAGTTCCCGCAGTGCGGCTTCTCCGCCAACGCGGTGGGCATACTGAACGCGCTGGGCGTGAAGGAATTGTTCACCGTGGACGTGCTGCAGGACCCGGATATCCGCCAGGGCATCAAGGAATACGCCAACTGGCCGACCATCCCCCAGTTGTATATCAAGGGCGAATTCGTCGGCGGTTCGGACATCATGACCGAGATGTATCAAAGTGGGGAGTTGAAGCAGCTGCTATCGTCATAAGCCACTTAGCGACCGGCTACATCGGCATTTCCGCGGTCAGGCCTTGAAGCTGTTGCTCAACGCGATGAGCTGATCCAGTTTGGCTTTAGCCGCGCCGCCGGCAATCACCTGATCGGCTTTTGCCACGCCTTCTTCCAGGGTGCTGGCCAGTCCCGCCACGTAAATCGCCGCACCGGCATTCAACTGCACGATGTCGCGCGGCGCACCGACTTCGTCGTTCAACACGCCCAATAGCTTTTCGCACGCCTCGCCGATATTGGCAACTCGCAACATATTGAGTGGTGCGGTAGTCAGTCCGAACAGGTTGGGATGCACGGTGTATTCGCTGACATTGCCGTCTTTCAGTTCGGCGATGTAAGTGCCGTCGCTTATTGAAATTTCATCCATGCCATCCGCGCCATGGACTACCAGCACATGGCGGCTGCCGAGGCGTTGCAGTACGCGCGCCTGGATGCCGACCAGGTCCTGATGGAACACGCCCAGCACCTGATTGTCGGCCCCGGCGGGATTGGTCAGCGGCCCCAGCACGTTGAAGATCGTTCGCACACCCAGTTCGCGGCGCACCGGGGCGGCGTACTTCATCGCGCCGTGAAAGTTGGGTGCGAACATGAAGCCGATGCCGATTTTATCTATGCATAGTCCGACCTGTTCCGGGGTCAGATGGAGGTTGACGCCGAGCGCTTCCAGCACGTCCGCCGAGCCGCAGGTCGAAGACACCGAGCGCCCGCCGTGCTTGGCCACCCGTGCACCCGCCGCAGCGGCGACCAGCGCACTGGCGGTGGAGATGTTGAAGGTGTGCGCGGCATCGCCCCCGGTACCGCAGGTATCAACCAGATGGGCACGGTTGGCGACCGGCACCTTGGCGGCGAATTCCCGCATCACCTGAGCGGCTGCGGAAATTTCACCCACGGTCTCCTTCTTGACCCGCAGGCCGATGAGTATGCCCGCGATCTGCGCCTGCGTGACTTCGCCGCTCATGATCTGGCGCATCAGCGACAGCATCTCATCGTAAAAGATTTCGCGCTGCTCGATCAGGCGCATCAGTGCCTGTTGGGGTGTAATCATGGCTATTTCATCCCTTTCAAAAAATTCTTCAGCATGTCATGGCCATGCTCGGTGAGGATGGATTCGGGGTGGAACTGAACGCCATGCACCGCTAGCGTCCTGTGGCGCACGCCCATGATCTCGCCGTCGTCGGTCCATGCGGTGATCTCCAGACATTCCGGCAGCGTCTCGCGCTCGATCACCAGAGAATGATAGCGCGTCGCGGTGAACGGGTTGGGCAGGCCGGTGAATACGCTGGTGTTGTTATGATGGATCAATGAAGTTTTGCCGTGCATCAGCGTCTTGGCGTGAATGATGCGTCCGCCGAAAGCCTGTCCGATGCTTTGATGCCCGAGACAAACGCCAAGGATGGGGATCTTTCCGGCGAAGTCCCTGATCGTCGCAACCGAAACTCCTGCCTCGTTGGGCGTGCAAGGGCCGGGCGATACGACGATGTGCTGCGGGTTCATTGCCGCGATCTGCTCCACCGTGACCTCGTCGTTGCGGCGCACCACTACGTCCTCACCCAGCTCGGCGAAATACTGCACCAGGTTGTAGGTGAAGGAGTCGTAGTTGTCTATCATTAACAGCATAAATTTCAAAATCCTGTTTCAGTTAATAGTAGGGTGGATAAAGGCGTATTGTGCCGTATCCACCATTTGTCTGGTGGATACGCGCTGCACGCTTTATTCACCCTACGACTGCTTTAGCAATGCGTACCTATCATACTCAAAGCCAGCGCTTCGGCAACCTCGATCCCGTCCACTGCAGCCGAAAGTATCCCGCCCGCATAGCCTGCGCCTTCGCCGGCCGGATACAGGCCTTTGGTGTTGATGCTCTGAAAATCATCCTTGTTGCGCTTGATGCGTATCGGCGAGGAAGTGCGTGTCTCCACGCCGGTCAGCACCGCATCCGCCATGTCGAATCCCTTGATCTGCTTCGCGAAAGCAGGCAGCGCTTCGCGGATCGCGGCGATCGCATAATCCGGCAGGGCGGTACTGAGATCGCACAAATGCACGCCGGGCGTGTAGGACGGCTGCACTTCGCCGAATTTCGTCGAGGGTCTGCCCGCGAGAAAATCGCCGACCAGCTGTCCGGGAGCATTGTAATTGCCGCCGCCTAACTCAAACGCGCGCGATTCCCAGCGGCGCTGGAATTGCACCCCGGCCAATGCGTCGCCGGGGTAATCCTGCTCGGGCGTGATACCCACCACGATACCGCTGTTGGCATTGCGCTCGTTGCGCGAATACTGGCTCATGCCGTTGGTCACTACGCGCCCCGGTTCGGAAGTCGCGGCGACCACCGTGCCGCCGGGACACATGCAGAAGCTGTACACCGAACGTCCGTTGCTGGCGTGATGCACCAGCTTGTAGTCCGCTGCACCCAGCAAAGGATTACCCGCGTTCTTGCCGTAGCGGGCGCGGTCGATCAGCGACTGCGGATGCTCGATGCGCAAGCCGATCGAGAACGGCTTGGCCTCGATGTAGATGCCGAGCCTGTGCAGCATCTCGAAGGTGTCGCGTGCGCTGTGGCCGACCGCCAGCACCAGATGGTCGGTGGCGATATGTTCACCGCTGGCGAGCACCACGCCGGTGACGTGTCCGATGTTGCCGGGCCCGTTCTTGATTTCGATGTCATCGACGCGGCTCTCAAAACGTATCTCGCCGCCCAGCGACAAAATCGTCTCGCGCATCTTTTCGACCATGCCCACCAACCGGAACGTGCCGATGTGCGGATGGCTCTCGTACAAAATTTCTTCCGGCGCGCCCGCCTTGACGAACTCATCCAGCACTTTTCTGCCTAGGTAGCGCGGGTCCTTGATCTGGCTGTACAGCTTGCCGTCCGAAAACGTCCCCGCGCCGCCTTCGCCGAATTGCACGTTGGACTCCGGGTTCAGCACGCCCTGCCGCCACAGGCCGAATGTATCTTTGGTTCTTTCGCGCACCGCTTTGCCTCGTTCTAGGATCAGCGGGCGGAAGCCCATCTGCGCGAGCAGCAATCCAGCGAACAAACCGGCAGGACCCATGCCGATCACGATGGGGCGTGAGGATAGATTCTGCGGAACTTGCACGACGAAATGGTAGCGGGTGTCTGGGGAGAGTTTGATGTGCTGGTCATTGCTGAAGCGCGCCAGAACCGCAGCCTCGTCGCGCAGCGTCACATCCAGCGTGTAGGTATACAGGATCGCGTGCGATTTGCGCGCATCCACGCCTCGCTTGAAAACAATGTAGCTGATCAGCTCATCGTCAGCGATACCCAGACGTTTGAGAATCGCGGCTCTGATTTCGCCTTCTGCGTGAGCCGGCGGGAGTTTGATTTCGGTTAAGCGCAGCATAAATTATTTTTTAGGGCGTAAGGCGTTACGCTTTTTCGCTCCTAAGCTTGGCTCCCGGATAATCGCTGGATACCCAGTTTGCAAAAGACATATTTTGTGCCGACCACTCAATCTCAGGATATTCGGTGGCTAGACGTTCAATTAAGGATTCCGAATCTGGAGCCACAACAAGTACAGATTTTCCCGAAGCAGCATGGAGTAATTTCGCGTATGAGTGTTGGTCATGTTGGTTAAAACTATAGCCGATGCATATTATCTGGCTGGCAGCGCTCAGAAAATTAACCGCCTTACCATAAACCGCTTTAATAAATTCTCCTTCTAGTCCTTCAGCTTTATCGGGTATAGGCGCGATGACCCGTTCGTGGACGGGCGTGCGCGTTAAGCCATGGTGAACTCCTTCGAATGGATGGAATAGATTTCCTAATGCATCCGGGTCAAATTTGAATTTAGGTGGAAGATCAACCATCCAAGACGTATCCGAGCCAAGGCGTTTTTCGAAGCCGTAAGTCACCGGATATACGCAAAGACTGCCATGAAGATGCAATACCGGGCGCAGGCTTTTTTCGACAGGTTGCTCGCCCCTTCGAATCGTTACCTTATCGGCCTGTACCTCAACGCCATACCCGTCCATAGGGCACCATGATCGTTCAGACAAGAGCAGTAGTTCGGGAAGCGAGTCGTAGTTGAAAGTCAGCAAAGGGGATGCCCGAAATTTCCCCAAAAATTTTGTATAGGCGTTGTCATCATGGCTTCCTTTACGCCGCAGACGTAGAGCTATGTCCTCGTCCAGCGCCATCAGCCACTCGTATAAAGCTTCCAACGGTTTCCGGTCCCCGCTCTCAATACTTTCCTGAAATATATCTTCGATGGACTTATTTGGCGGCAAGTCTTTAAGACCAAAACAAGGTTCGAGCAGATCGCCGACGAGCGGATACCGGGCGGGGCGGCCAATGGAGTCCAATACATCGGTTTTGGTTTTACCTGCTTCAGCAGCGGCATCGCAATTGAACCCTGCGCCAAGCAGAAATACAATTGGCTCGTTGTTTGAAAAATTGTTCATGTACTACCGATGCACTTCTGCATCCAGCCCGTCGAGCACCATCTCCGCCGCCCGCAGCACCGCTCTAGCCTTGTTCTGTGTTTCCATCCACTCGCTGTCCGGCACCGAGTCGGCAACAATGCCTGCGCCCGCTTGCACGTAGAGCATGTTGTCTTTCACGACGGCAGTGCGCAGCGCGATGGCCAGGTCCATGTCGCCGTTGAAGCCGAGGTATCCGACCGCGCCTGCGTAGATGCCGCGTTTGCTGGGTTCCAGTTCGTCGATGATTTCCATCGCACGCACTTTGGCAGCGCCGCTCACCGTTCCGGCGGGGAAGGTGGCCTTGAGCACGTCCATCGCATTCAGCCCCGGCTTGAGTTCGGCCTCTACATTCGAGACGATGTGCATCACATGCGAGTAGCGCTCGATGATCATTTTTTCGGTTAGCTTGACGGTGCCGTTTTGCGCGACGCGTCCGATGTCGTTGCGGCCCAGGTCGATCAGCATCAGGTGTTCGGCCAGCTCTTTCGGGTCGGCCAGCAATTCTTTTGCGAGTTCGGCATCCTGCTGTTGCGTCTTGCCGCGCGGGCGGGTCCCGGCGATCGGGCGCACGGTAACTTCATCGCCTTCCAGACGTACCAGTATCTCAGGTGACGCGCCGACCACGTGATGGTCGCCCATGTCGTAATAGAACATGTAAGGAGACGGATTGACGCTGCGCAGCGCGCGGTACAGCGACAGCGGCGAGGCGGGGAAGGGTTGCGCCATGCGCTGCGACAGCACCACTTGCATGATGTCGCCGTCGAAGATGTATTGCTTGGCTTTGACCACTGCGTTCTTGAAAGCCGCTTCGCCGAATTCGGATTTGGCCTCGCCGCCGTGCGTCGCGGGTGCGTGCGGGATGTGCACCGGCAGGCGCATCATGCCGATGAGTTCGCGCAGTCGTTCGCGCGCCAAATCATATGCATCTTCCTGTGCCGGGTTAGCGTAGACGATGAAGGTGAGCTTGCCGGACAGGTTGTCGATCACCGCGAGTTGCTCGGTGAGCATCAGCAGGATGTCGGGTGTTCCGAGTGTGTCTTTCTTGTGTACCTTGGCGAGGCGCGGCTCGATGTAGCGCACCGTGTCGTAGCCGAAATATCCGGCCAGCCCGCCGGTGAAGCGCGGCAAATTGGGCAACGGCGCGACCTTGAAGCGCGATTGGTATTCGCTGATGAAGTCCAGCGGATTGTCGACCGCGTGGACGGTCTCGCTATCGCCGTGCGTCAGCACCACCCGTTTGCCGTGCACAGTGATGCGCGTATCGGCGGGCAGGCCGATGAAGGAATAGCGCCCGAAGCGTTCGCCGCCCTGCACGGATTCGAGCAGGTAGGTGAATGGTTTGTTGGCGAGTTTCAGATACAGCGACAGCGGCGTGTCCAGATCGGCGAAGCTTTCGCAAACCAATGGTATGCGGTTGTAGCCCTGGTTTGCAAGCGCGTTGAATTCCTGTTCAGTGATGGGGTGCAACATAAACGGCTCCTTAAAATATTTCGAAAACGACGGGTGGACGCGTTGCGTCCAGTGAGACTATGCTCACCATCGCCAACCGGTTGATCTCGAAAAATTCAGGGCCTGCTGATCCATAGTGTCTAAGCTCGTTTGATAAGCGGCATAGCGGCAGCCAGGTTGTTGATCACCGCGTCCAGGTCCAGCGTTTCCACCGGTTCGCCATGATTGTAGCCGTAAGGCACGCAAAATACCGGGCAACCGGCGGCACGCGCAGCGACAGTGTCGTTCAGCGAATCCCCGATCAGCAATAATTTTTGAACAGGCACGCCGAAGAACTTTGCGGCATGCAGCAACTGCATCGGATGCGGCTTCTTCTCCGGCAGCGTGTCGCCGGATAGCACGATCTCGAAATACTCCGCCAGACCGGCACCCTTCAACAAAGGTTCGGTGTAGCGCGCCAATTTGTTGGTGACGCAGCCCAAGCGAAAACCAGCCGCCTTCATCGCATCCAGCCCTTCGATCACGCCGTCGAAAGGTTTGCTTTGCAACAACAGCGCGGTGTAGTGTTTCTCGAAGATAGGCAAGGCATGCTCGAAGAGAGCGGCATCCGGCGTGGCGTGCATGTCGCCGGTCAACGCACGCTTCACCAGCCAGCTGATGCCGTTGCCGATGTAACTGGCCAGCAATTTTTGCGACACCGGCGGGTAATCCATTTCGCGCAACATGCGGTTGGCCGCTTCGGAAAGTTCCGGCGCGGTGTGCAACAGCGTGCCATCGAGGTCGATGAGGAGCGCTGAAATATCAAGCGGGAAATGCGCGGGCTCTATCACTTTTTTGCTTTGGCCAGTTCGGTGCGCATTTCGCCTATGACGGTATCGTAACGATGCTTGTCCTTGTCGTTGCGCTTGCTGAATATTGCGGAGCCGGCCACGAAAGTGTCCACGCCCGCTTCGGCCACTTCGCGGATGTTCGCCGGGCCCACGCCGCCGTCGATCTCCAGGCGGCAGTGGTACCCTCCGGCGGCTATTATCTTGTGCACTGCGCGTGCCTTGTCCAGCACATACGGGATGAATTTTTGCCCGCCGAAACCAGGGTTCACCGACATCAGCAATACCATGTCCAGCCTGGGCAGCGTGAATTCCAGAACATCCAGCGGCGTTGCAGGATTGAACACCAGCCCGGCCTTGCAACCGCATTCCTTGATCAGGCCGATGGTGCGGTCGATATGTTCGGAAGCTTCCGGGTGAAAAGTGATGTAAGTCGCGCCGGCCTTGGCGAAATCGGGAATGATGCGGTCCACCGGCTTGACCATCAGATGCACGTCGATCGGCGCGGTCACGCCATGCTTGCGCAGCGCTTCGCAGACCAACGGGCCTATGGTCAGGTTGGGCACGTAATGGTTGTCCATCACATCGAAGTGCACGATGTCCGCGCCGGAGGCGAGTACGTTGTCGACTTCTTCGCCCAGTCTGGCGAAATTGGCGGAGAGGATGCTCGGGGCGATTTGATACATGATGTGTCCTTAAACGTGAGTTGGAATTCGAGGCGCGTATTCTATCCGAATACTTGAGCGGATGGCTGACGGCATAGGCATCGAACTGGCCAATCGTGCACTGAATGCAAATAATTATCTGCGGGCTATGTTCAATGCGGCTGCCATGAGGGTCATCATTGTGGCTGTGAATGGAAATAATGCAATGCCAGCGGATAAGCCTATAATCATGCTGGCTCAAATTATCGCGGATTCAAGCGGCGAGGCCGTCATCAAAATTGAGATGCCGGTGCAATGTTGAAAGGCAAAATACAGACGGGAAGAAACATGCGAGCCCTAATGAAATTCCCGGGGATAGTCATATGAACGCTGCACAGAAGCTTCACGATCTGGGCCAAAGTCTCTGGCTTGACAACATCACTCGCGAGCTGCTGACGAGCGGCACACTCAGCCGCTATATCAGGGAGTTTGCAGTGACGGGGCTAACCTCCAATCCCACGATCTTCGATCATGCGATCAAAAATGGTGATTTCTATGACGATGCCATCCGCAAAAAAATGCTCGAAGGCAAGTCAGGCGAGGTGTTGTTCCTCGAGCTTGCCCTGGAAGATTTAGTCCATGCTGCGGATCTTTTTCGTCCGACACATGATGCTACCGGCGGTATTGACGGCTGGGTATCGCTGGAGGTGTCACCCTTGCTCGCGGACGACACCGCGGGGACGATAGCGGCAGCGGCGCAACTGCATGCGCGCGCTCAGCGTCCCAATCTTTTCATCAAGATTCCGGGCACTCCTGCCGGCATTCCGGCGATCGAGGAGACGATCTTCGCGGGCGTGCCGGTGAATGTCACGCTGCTGTTCTCTAGTGAGCACTACATCGCCGCGGCCGAAGCGTATATGCGCGGGATCGAACGACGCATAGCCTCCGGCTGCGATCCAGAGGTCGCTTCCGTGGCATCGATTTTCATCAGCCGCTGGGACGTGGCCGTCAAGGACAGGGTTTCAGATGAGTTGCGCAACCGTCTCGGCATTGCCATCGCAATGCGCACGTACCAAGCCTACCGCGGCATGCTGGCATCAAAGCGTTGGCAGAAACTTGCCGCTTCCGGAGCTCGGCCGCAAAGATTGTTGTGGGCCAGTACCGGTACCAAAGATCCAGCGGCCTCAGACACCCTGTACATTGAAGCGCTCGCGGCCCCGGATTGCATCAACACCATGCCCGAGAAGACCCTGCTTGCTTTTGCCGACCATGGAAAAATAAAAAACACTTTGGCGTTAGATGGTGGCAATGCCGAAGTGATGCTTGCCGACTTCGCCAAGGCCGGAATCGATAATACAGCCCTCGCCGCTGACCTCCAGCGCGAAGGCACCGCAGCCTTCGCCAAGTCGTGGCGCGATCTTATGTACTGTATCGCCTCAAAAAAGGAAGGACTGATGAAGGTCAGTCAATCATGAACATCTGGTTACTGACTGAATGTTCGGCCTGCAGATAGCCAGAGTCCTGGGGTAACTGTGATTTAATACGAACATGAATACGCCCGAACGTCCGCTGCATGAATACATGGCAGAGGTTTCCGAACGCACTAACGTTCGGATGGGCGTTCCGTTACCCATGGGAACCCATGAATATGCGGAGGGGGTCAACTTCGCCTTCTTCAGCCGTCACGCCAGCCGCGTTCGGCTGGAGTTGTTTGATCTTCCGGAAGATGCGACGCCTGCCAGAGTGATTGATCTCGATCCCGCGCGCAACCGCACGGGTGATATATGGCATGTCTGGGTTGAGGGGATACGTTCCGGGCAACTCTACGCATATCGGGTGGAAGGGCCTTATCGACCCCATGAAGGACATCGTTTCAATTTCAACAAGCTGCTCCTGGACCCCTTTGCGACAGCGATCACGCCGTTGCCCTTTTGGGATTTTGGCCCGGCGCGGGGATATGATCCGTCGGCGCCAGAACGAGACCTGGTATGTTCCTCCGTGGACGATGCCGGAGCCATGCCCAAATGTGTGTATTCCCACGAGCACTTCCATTGGCAGGACGACCTGCCGCTCAGACATCCCTGGTCAAAGACAGTGATATATGAGACACATATTCGTGGTCTCACCATACATCCAAGTTCCGGCGTGAAGCATCCCGGCACATACCGCGGCCTGATGGAAAAGATCCCATATCTCAAAGACCTGGGGGTGACGGCAGTAGAATTGATGCCCGTACACGAGTTCAACGAATGCCAAGTGCTGGGCATCAATCCGCAAACTGGCAAACCACTCAGAAATTACTGGGGCTACGATCCCGTAGCTTTCTTTGCGCCGAAGGCGTCCTACAGCAGCGCGGGAGGTCTGGGCCAGCAGAAACTGGAGTTCAAGGAAATGGTTCGGTCGCTTCACAAAGCCGGGATCGAGGTGATCCTGGACGTGGTATTCAATCACACGGCGGAACGAGATGAACTGGGGCCGACGCTTTGTTTCCGCGGGATGGACAACGCGATCTTCTACATGTTGGCGGGTGACAAACGTTATTACAATGACTACACGGGCACAGGCAACACCATCAACGCCAGCCATCCCGTGGTGCGTGACCACATCCTGGCAGCGCTCCGTTATTGGGTGGTCGGGATGCATGTAGATGGATTCCGGTTTGATCTGGCATCAGTTCTCGGCCGGGACGGAACCGGCAAGCTGTTGGCCAATGCACCTCTTCTCGAATGGATCGCCGAGGACCCGATCTTGAGAGACGTGAAAATCATCGCTGAGGCATGGGACGCCGCCGGTGCATACGAGGTGGGTAGTTTTTCAGAGCGGCGTTGGGCCGAGTGGAACGGCCGCTACCGGGATGATATCCGGTGTTTCTGGCGCGGAGATGACGGGAGGCTCGGTTTGTTTGCCAGCCGCATCTGCGGCAGTGCCGATATCTACATCAGATCGGGTAAAGGCCCCGAGAGCAGCATCAACTTTGTCACCTGCCACGATGGCTTTACCCTGAATGACCTGGTGAGCTATCGCGACAAGCACAACGAAGCAAACGGTGAAAACAACCATGACGGGACCGACGCCAACTTCAGCGAGAACTTCGGCGCAGAAGGCGAGACGATGGATGCCGGCATCGAGGCCTTGCGGAAAAAACAAATCAAGAACTTCCTGCTGACGCTGTTGATCTCGCGCGGGGTACCGATGCTGCTCGGCGGGGACGAATTTCGCCGCACGCAAGGCGGCAACAACAACGCTTACTGCCAGGATAACGATATGAGCTGGTATGACTGGGGCTATCTGGAACAGCACAGCGAAATTTTCCGCTTCACCCGTGGCATGATCGCCTTTCGTCGTGGCCATCCTGTTCTGAGCAAGGAGCAGTTCTACAAGGACGCGGAGATCCATTGGTATGGCCCGCATGGGGGGCTACCCAACTGGTCAGACCAGAAGGAAAAGCAGTTTGCCTGTCTGATTCATGAAGATGAGCAGCACGGGATTTTACTGATGTTCAACGCGGGCACCGATACGGTCACTTTTGGTTTACCACCCGTACCGACGGGGTCTCGGTGGCATCTGGCCGTGGATACCGCTCGGGAAGCACCACAAGACCTGTTTGCTGCAGGCGATGAACTGCTTTGCGAAGACCAGCAAACTTACCGACTGAGTTCCCGGTCCAGCGCCATACTTCTGACTCGATGGATGAATTGTCAAAAGTTGCAGACGGATTGACGGAGGACAAATGAAATTAGTAATCCCAATCGAGAAGTTGTTTCTGGAGATTGGCGGTGTCCAGCTCACCAACGGGGTGGGAGCATTACCACGCAGAGTCACCCATGAAATCCGCTAACCCTCTCATCCTGACGATTAATGGAGGCTCGTCAAGCATCAAGTTCGCGCTCTTCAAGGTCGGCGGCGCGTTCCGGAGGATTATGGAAGGCGGGATTGAGCGGATAGGTCTGCCGGAGTCTGTCTTGCGGGTGAAAGGTTTGAGCCAGGCAGACAACTATTCACGGTTAGTGACAGCGCCGGATCACACCGTGGCGGTGGGCGCGCTTATGGACTGGATCGAAGAACGCAGCGGTCATGATGCATTGACTGCAGTTGGGCATCGCGTGGTGCATGGCGGGCCGAAGTACAGCCAGCCCCAGCGTATCACTGCGGAGATGATTGAGGATCTGCGACGGCTCAGTTCTTACGATCCTGAACATCTGCCGGAGGAGATCCTGTTGGCCGAGGCGTTTCATCGCCGATTTCCTGACCTGCCCCAAGTGGCGTGTTTCGACACGGCTTTTCACCATGACCTGCCGCGCGTAGCGAAGATGTTGCCGATCCCGCGCCGCTACGAAGCGCAGGGGGTGCGAAGGTACGGGTTTCATGGGTTGTCGTATGCGTTTCTGATGGAAGAACTGGCTCGGGTGGCGGGAGCGGAAGCCGCACATGGCCGGATCATCCTCGCCCACCTCGGCAATGGAGCGAGCCTTGCGGCGGTGCGTGACGGCAAACCCGTGGACACGAGCATGAGCTTCACACCGGCTTCCGGGGTACCGATGAGCACCCGCTCAGGCGATATCGATCCCGGACTGCTTTGGTATCTGGCGCGCACAGAGGGCATGGATGCAAAAGGATTCAATGAGATGATCAATTTCCAGTCCGGGCTGCTCGGCGTGTCGGAGACCAGTTCCAATATGCGTGACTTGCTCGAACGTGAAACGCAGGACAAGCGGGCGGCTGAAGCGGTCGCGCTGTTTTGCTATCAGGTCAAAAAATGGATAGGCGCATACGCGGCGGCGTTGGGCGGGCTGGACACGCTGGTGTTCGCCGGGGGCATCGGCGAAAACGCGCCCTTGATCCGTGCTCGAATCTGCAAGGGAATGGAGTTTCTTGGAATAGAAGTCGAAGAAAAACAAAACGCGGTGAATGATGGCGTGATTTCCGCAGCGGCCAGCAGGGTTGCGGTCCGCGTCATTCGCACGGACGAAGAACACATGATAGCCAAGACAGTTTGCCGTGTTCTCGGCCTAGTCTGAAAAAAGGAAAATTAGACCATGGGCGCAAAAACTCTTTCCCCGGAAATGCTCCAAAAGATGGATGCCTATTGGCGCGCCGCCAACTACCTGTCGGTCGGCCAGATTTATCTCTACGACAATCCGCTGCTGAAGCGGCCGCTGACGCTCGCGGATGTGAAGCACATGTTGCTTGGACACTGGGGCACGACCCCCGGGCAGAACTTCATCTATGTGCATTTGAATCGGGTCATCAAGAAATACGACCTGGACATGATCTACGTCTCCGGTCCCGGGCACGGCGGACCGGCCGTCGTGGGCAACACGTATCTCGAGGGCACTTACAGCGAGATCTATCCCGACATCAGCCAGGATGAAGCCGGTCTTCAAAAGCTCTTCATGCAGTTCTCGTTTCCCGGCGGCATTCCCAGCCACGCATCACCGGAGTGCCCGGGCTCGATTCACGAGGGCGGCGAACTGGGTTATTCGCTCAGCCATTCCTTCGGGGCGGTGTTCGACAATCCTGATCTGATCGTCGCCTGCGTCGTTGGCGATGGCGAGGCCGAAACCGGACCGCTGGCTACGGCGTGGCATTCCAACAAGTTTCTCAATCCGGCTAACGACGGAGCGGTGCTGCCGATACTGCATCTCAACGGCTACAAGATTTCCAACCCAACCCTGCTTGCGCGTATCACCCGTGAGGAGTTGGAACAATTGCTCCGCGGCTACGGCTGGACGCCCTATTTCGTCGAGGGTCATGAGCCTGCACTGATGCATCAGGCCATGGCTGCGACGCTCGACACAGCGGTGGAACAGATCAAAAAAATCCAGCAGGACGCCCGCAACAATCTACGCTCGGGGGGCAACCTGGCGCGTCCGCGCTGGCCGATGATTGTCCTTGTGTCACCCAAGGGCTGGACGGGACCGAAAGTCGTCGATGGCCTGCAGATTGAGGGCACTTTTCGTGCGCACCAGGTGCCGCTCTCCGACCCGGCCACCCATCCCGAACACCTCAAGCTGCTGGAAGAGTGGCTCAAGAGCTACCGGCCGGAGGAACTCTTCGATGAACAGGGACGCCTGAAACCGGAACTGGCCGAATTGGCGCCCCAAGGCGAACGACGCATGGGCGCGAATCCCCATGCCAACGGCGGCATGCTGCTGCGTGACCTGCGCATGCCGGATTTCCGCGATTACGCGGCCAACGTGCCAGTGCCAGGGGCGTCGGGCATCGGCGACACGCATGTGCTCGGGCCGTTTCTGCGCGATGTGGCGAAGCTGAACAGCGAGCAGCGGAATTTTCGGATCTTTGGTCCTGACGAGACGCTCTCCAACGGCTTGGAAGCTCTGTTTGAAGTGACCCAACGCCAATGGAATGCCGCAACCGTGCCGAAAGACGAATTTCTCGCGCCGGCCGGGCGCGTGATGGAAATGCTCAGCGAACATCAGTGCGAAGGCTGGCTCGAGGGCTACCTGCTCACCGGACGGCACGGACTCTTCAACTGCTACGAGGCGTTCATCCACATCATCGATTCGATGTTTAACCAGCACGCCAAGTGGCTGAAGGTCACCGCGCACCTGCCGTGGCGGCGCAAGATCGCCTCGCTGAACTACTTGCTGGCCTCGCATGTCTGGCGTCAGGATCACAACGGCTTCACCCACCAGGACCCAGGCTTCATCGACCACGTCGTGAACAAGAAGGCCGAGGTGGTGCGGGTTTACTTTCCGCCGGATGCAAACTGCCTGTTATCCGTGATGGACCACTGCCTGCGCAGCCGCCACTACGTCAACGTCGTGGTCGCGGGCAAACACCCGGCGCCGCAATGGCTGACGATGGACGCCGCCGTCAAGCACTGCACCGAGGGCATAGGCATCTGGCAGTGGGCCAGCAACGACCAGGCAATTGCGCCCGACGTGGTCATGGCTTGCTGTGGCGATGTGCCGACGCTGGAGACCCTCGCTGCCGTCTCCATCCTGCGCGAGCATCTGCCAAACCTGAAAATCCGCGTGGTCAATGTCGTCGACCTGATGAAGCTGCAGCCGCCAAGCGAGCACCCCCACGGCTTGAGCGACATGGATTTCGACGAACTGTTCACCAGGGACAAGCCAGTCATCTTTGCCTACCATGCCTACCCGTGGCTGATCCACCGGCTCACCTACCGCCGCACCAACCACCACAATATCCACGTCCGCGGCTACAAGGAAGAAGGCACGATTACCACGCCCTTCGACATGACGGTGTTGAACGAACTGGACCGCTTCCACCTCGTGATGGACACGGTCGATCGCCTGCCGCAGACCGGCGACAAGGGCATCTACCTGAAGCAGCAGCTCAAAGACAAGCTCATCGAGCACAAGCAATACATCAACAAGCACGGCCAGGACATGCCGGAAATCCGCAATTGGAAATGGGACGCCTCCAAATGAATGCGTATATCACGCAACTCACGAAATTTGCGGATCAGCAAAGACTGGAAAACGCCATTATGGAACCCGATTCCGGGCAGCCCAAGGCACCAGAAGCCAGATGCGAAGGACGATCTGACATCCCTGCCCCTGTTGGTCAAGAATTCAGATGCAACACTGCAGATTACCAAACGTGCCCATGCATGCAGCGAAAAGCATGGTCCTCGCGATGGTCAGGCGGAACGAGATTGACTTCAGGCTGAGCGGGAGATTCGGAAAGATTGGGAAGTGCTGATGAAGTCTGCGTCAACGTCCTCCTGAGCCCCATAAGGTCCAAGCGCAACTCGAGTAATTTGTAACAACGAAAGGATCGAGATGAAAATAAATATCAAGGATTTCCGTGTCCCGGCGGGTAAAAAGGTCAAACTCGAAAAATGGCCGGCACTAGTGAAACCGATATATCAATCGAAGAAACAATATAAGATGCTTCTCGAAAAACACGTTGAGGAGCTGAGTGAGCAACAACAACTTCATTACGCATCCGACTGCTACGCAGTGCTGCTGATTTTTCAGGCGATGGACGCCGCCGGGAAAGACGGCGCCATCAAGCACGTGATGTCCGGCGTCAACCCGCAAGGCTGCCAGGTGTTCAGCTTCAAGCATCCTAGCGCAGAAGAGCTGGAACATGATTTTCTGTGGCGCACCACGCAGGCTCTGCCGGAACGCGGCCGGATCGGCATCTTCAACCGTTCCTATTACGAGGAGGTGTTGATAGTCCGCGTGCATCCGGAGATTCTGCAGGCACAGGGAATTCCGGACGGGCTGCTGAAGGAGGAAACAATCTGGCAGGAGCGCTATCGCTCCATCGTGGACATGGAGAACCATCTTCACCGCAACGGCACGAGAATCATCAAGTTCTTCCTGCATCTCTCGGAAGAGGAACAACGCAAGCGTTTCCTTGAACGCATCGATGATCCCGATAAGAACTGGAAGTTCAGCCTCGCGGATATCGAGGAACGGAAATTCTGGAAACTGTATATGCAGGCTTATGAAGAATGCCTGAGTGCCACCAGCACGCTCAATTCACCATGGTATGTCGTTCCAGCCGACGATAAAGAGAATGCGCGGCTGATCATTTCCCAGATCATTCTCGATACGCTCAAGGCGCTCAAATTGGCCTACCCCAAACCCAGTGCGGAACACCAACGGGAATTACAGTTGATTCGCAAACAATTGGCGAAATAAAAGTGCGAGGATGAAATGTCGGGCAATTTGCGTTTCAACTTCACGACCAGAGTGGCGGTGTCCTGCTTCCGGTCACCGCTCCGAAATGCAATAGATTGGAGGTATCTATGAAGAAACCATTTCACAAAGATCGGCAAAACGTGGCCCAACAGGGGCGGATGATTCTGAAGCAGTTATCTCCCGACTTTTTGGATCCGTCGCACGAATGGCGTCGTATTTTTGCCGAGACATGGGGCACGTTCCTGCTGGTTCTCGTTGCCGCCGGTGGCGGAATCGTTTCAGCCAAGAGCGGCGGGGCTGTCACCTTGGGCATGCAAGTGATAGCACCAGGCCTCATGGTGATGGCGATCATTTACTTTATGGGCACGGTCAGCGGGGCGCATCTGAATCCGGCGGTTACTTTGGCATTTGCGGCGCGGCGTAATTTTCCGTGGCGTCGTGTGCCCGGCTATGTTTTGGCACAACTGTTCGGCAGCGTCGCGGCGGCGCAATTCCTGCATGCCATGTTTGGTACAGTTGGTGCGCTTGGCGCGACATTGCCAGGTATCGATATAAGCAACGGGACAGCGTTGGCGATTGAAGTGGTACTGACCGCTGGGCTGGTTAACACGATTCTGGGCACAGCCTCGGGAGCGCGCAATATTGGCACCAACGGAGCCATTGCAGTGGGCGGGTACATTGCATTGGCGGGTCTTTGGGCGGCGCCGATCAGCGGTGCTTCAATGAACCCGGCCCGATCGTTTGCGCCAGATCTGGTGCGCGGCGACCTGAACACGACGTGGATATACATAGTTGGCCCAGTGCTGGGCGCTCTGGTGGGTGTTGCATTTGAGTGGATACTCAAAGGCAAGCCCACCGCCGCGGGAACGCTTGCAGCGCAAGGCTCGCTCGATATCGATGATTCTGCGAAACAGGACTCGTGAACAAGTAGAAAGTTGGTGGAGGTGATCAGGATCGAACTGACGACCTTCTGATTGCGAACCAGACGCTCTCCCAACTGAGCTACACCCCCACGGTCGGCAAGATGCTAAACAGAAACCGACGGTTTGGGAAGTGGCAGTTCGCTCTTGCGATAGAAATTGCCCAAGTCGCTCAGGTCGTCAAACACACCGGCAGCTCCGGGGAAATCCTGGCTGCGCGTGTAGTGGTTGGTGGTCACAAAAGTTTTTATCCCCGCCGAGAGGCTGGAACGCAGACCGTTTTCGGAATCTTCCAAGGCGATGCAGTCGGCGGCGGATAAGCCCAATTTATCCAGTACCCAGAAATAAATATCCGGCGCGGGCTTCTTGTGCGGCACGATGTCGCCGCAGCCGTTGGCGGCAAAATAATCCGCCCAGTTCTTTCCCAGCCCAACCTCCAGCAGAGCGGACACATTCTCCGGCGTGGTCGTGGTCGCAATCGCGAGCGTGATGCCTGCCGCGTGTGCATCATGAATTAGCTGTTTGATACCGGGGCGCAGCGGAATATGGCCTTCGCCTAGCATGTCGGTGTAGTGCCTGGTTTTAACCGCGTGCAGATTTTTCACGAAGCCCTCGTAGTCGGCGGGCTTAACAAAATTCGGTTGAAAAGATTCCACAAAATATTTGATGCGCTCCTTGCCGCCGGTCACCTTGAGCAGCTTGTCGTACAGCGCGACATCCCAGTTCCAGGCCAAGCCGCTTTCGGCGAAGGCATTGTTGAACGATTTGCGGTGTCCATCTTCGGTATCGGCGAGCGTGCCGTCAACGTCAAAAATAATAGCTTTGATAGCCATGTGAACCTCTTAAAATCCGGATTTCATCCCAACTGCTGCGTTGCTCAGAAATTTTAGTTACAGCTAACTTAAAGGTTACCCTGCACTGAAACTTAGTTTACTTGCTTACATATCCCCACATATGCAGCGCTGCAAAAATTTCCTCGCGCCTTGCATTTGGGCGAACTCTGAATTTTCAGAGGCACCCATTTGAGTGTGGGGAAAAGAAAGCAGGGCTAGCGACTCATACCCGGCAGCTTGCCCGCCATGCCGCGCATCAATTTGTTCATCCCGCCCTTGCTGAACATCTTCATCATCTTCTGCATTTGCTCGAACTGGTTGAGCAGCTGGTTGACATGCATCACCTGCACGCCCGCGCCCATCGCGATACGGCGTTTGCGCGAGGCTTTGATGAGTTCCGGTTTGCTGCGTTCGAGAGGAGTCATCGAGTTGATGATGCCTTCGGTGCGGGAGATCTGTTTATCGTCCACCCTGGAGCCCGCTGCGGCATGGGAGAGCTGTGCGGGCAATTTGTCCATCATCGCCGACATGCCGCCCATCTTGCGCATCTGCACCATCTGCATCTTGAAATCGTTGAGATCGAAGTTTTTTCCGCTCTGTATTTTTTTGGCGAGCTTTTCGGCTTCTCCGTGATCGACTTCGCGCTGTGCATCTTCGATCAACGACAGCACATCGCCCATGCCGAGCACGCGCGAGGCCATGCGTTCGGGATGGAAGGCTTCGAGGCCGTTGAGCTTTTCGCTGACGCCGACGAACTTGATCGGCTTGCCGGTGATCTGGCGCACTGAGAGGGCCGCACCGCCGCGCGCATCACCATCCAGCTTGGTGAGGATGATGCCGGTGAGCGGCAGCGCATCGCCAAACGCCTTGGCAGTGTTCACCGCATCCTGCCCGGTCATCGCATCCACCACGAACAGCGTCTCGATTGGTTTAAGCGCAGTGTGCAGCTGTTGTATCTCTTCCATCATCGCGGCATCGATGGCCAGCCGTCCGGCGGTATCGACAATCACCACGTCGTGGTAATGCCGTTTTGCATAGTCCAGGGCGGCCAGCGCGATGTCCCGGGGTTTCTGACTGATGTCCGATGCGAAGAAGTCGATTTCCAGTTGTTTCGCCAATGTGCGCAGCTGCTCAATGGCCGCCGGGCGATACACGTCGCAGCTGACCAGCAGCACCTTTTTCTTTTGTTGATCGCGCAACAATTTGGCGAGCTTGCCGCTGGTGGTGGTCTTGCCCGCACCCTGCAAACCGGCCATCAGGATTACGGCGGGCGGCGTGGCGGCGAGGTTGAGCGCATCGTTGTGCTCGCCCATCAGCTTGGTGAGTTCGCGATGCACCACGCCGATCAGGGCTTGCCCGGGATTCAGGTTGCCGATGACATCTTGCCCGAGCGCGGCCTGTTTTACCTGGGCGATGAATTCCTTGACGACAGGCAGCGCAACATCGGCTTCGAGCAGTGCCATGCGCACTTCGCGCAAGGCATCCTGAATGTTGCTTTCGCTGAGGCGCGCCTGACCGCGCAAATTTTTGATGACGCCGGATAGGCGTTGCGTTAGGTTGTCCAGCATGGCTGTTTCACAAGTTTAGTGTAGAATTCGTGAAGTCTAAAACATCCTGATAAAAATGCACAGTCTTCTTGTTCCCGCGCTTGCTTTCGTCGCCTATAGTGTTCTTGCCGCCTATTTCTGGCGTGCCCAGGCGCGTGGCGAGGGTGATGTGTTGAGTCACGAAGGGGTCGGGCATCTGGTGCTGGTCCCGCTGGCATTGCACGGCTATTTGCTCGGTCAGGATATTTTCTCCGGGGGTGATTTCGACCTAGGGGTACTGAACGCGTTGTCGCTGATCGTGTGGCTGACCTTGCTGGTGTACTGGGTGGCACGTTTCTTTTACCCGATAGGCGGGTTTCAAGCGTTGGTATTGCCCCTAGCGGCGGTGACCATGCTGTTGCCCGAGTTGTTCCCCTCCGAACATCCGTTGACAAACACCAATCTGTTTGCCTTCAAGGCGCACATTACTGTAGCCATGCTGGCATACAGCCTGTTCACGATCGCCATGTTGCATGCGGTATTGATATCCCAAGTGGAGAAACGGCTGCATCATCCGACCTTGCCGCGCATTCTGCGCAGCCTGCCGCCGCTGCTGACCATGGAAACCTTATTGTTCCGTATGATAGCGATTGGTTTCGTGTTGTTGACGCTGACGCTGGTATCGGGAGTGGTGTTCTCGGAAGAAATATTCGGTGAGCCTTGGCAGTTCAGCCACAAAGTGCTGTTCGGCTTCATCTCCTGGGGGGTGTTCGCCGTGCTGCTGTGGGGACATCACTTTCACGGCTGGCGCGGGCGTGTCGCGGTGCACTGGACCATAAGCGGCTTCGTATTCCTGCTGTTGGCTTATTTGGGCAGCAAGTTTGTCCTTGAGGTGTTGCTCCATAGATAAAACCCATTGCTTATTCTCGGGTGCTTTCTGCGGGTTGCCAGAACCACTCAAAATGTCGTAGAATCCGCGCCCTTTCGCTGGACTAACTAAACTATAGGCAGGTTTCATATGGTAATCATTCGTCTTTCCCGTGGCGGTTCGAAGAATCGTCCGTTTTTCAATGTGGTGGTTGCGGATTCGCGCAATCGTCGCGATGGCCGCTTCATCGAACGCGTCGGCTTCTACAATCCGCTGGTGGCGGAAGGTCAGGAAGCACTGCGTCTGCAACTGGAACGCGTTTCTCATTGGCAAAGCAAGGGCGCGCAATTGAGCGACACCGTTGCCAAACTGGTCAAGCGCGCCGGTGCCTCAGCAGCCGCCTGACGACACGGGCTCCATGGTGATCATGGGGCGCATAGCAGCTGCACAAGGCATTCGCGGTTGGGTCAAGATTCAGCCTTATACCGAGTACCTTGGTGGCTTGCTGGATTATAGATATTGGTGGATAGGTCATGAGCATGGCCCGTGGCGCAAAGTAGAATTGAAACAGTGCGAAGTGCACAACAAAACTCTTGCCGCGCAACTGCCGGACTGCCCGGATCGAAACGCAGCCGAAAAGCTGAAGGGCTTGCTGATCGCTGTGCCGCGCAGCAACCTCCCGCAGCAGACAGGCGATGAATATTATTGGTCGGATTTGATTGGCCTCGCGGTGGTGAATGAAGCGGGCATGCAACTGGGAACGGTAGCGAACTTGCTGGAAACTGGCGCGAATCAGGTGTTGAGCGTGAAGGGTGACAGCGGCGAGATCCTGATCCCGTTCGTGGCTACCGCCATCAAGCAGGTGGATGTGAAGAACAAGACCATCCATGTGGATTGGTCGGCGGATTACTGATTTAACCGTTGTAAAACGTAGCGAGGACGGTCAGATGCAAGACGCACGGAGCACGGCGACCGAGACATATCAGTTTGATGGGCGAGGGAGCGAGCACTGTGCAACGCAGCAGGTGACCGCCGCAGTAGTTTTAAGATGATTTTTGACGTCATCACGTTATTTCCGCAGATGTTCGATGCGCTGACGCAATATGGCATCACGCGGCGCGCGGCAGAACAGGGCAGCTATGTATTAAAGACGTGGAATCCCAGGGATTTCACGACGGACAATTACCGCACCATCGATGATCGCCCCTACGGCGGCGGTCCCGGAATGGTGATGCTGGCGGAGCCGCTGGCCGCCGCGATCAGCGCGGCCAGGCAAAGACAAGCGGCCGGCGGCGTGAAAAAGAGCCGGGTGGTGTATCTGTCACCGCAAGGCAGGTTGCTCACCCACTCCGCGGTCAAAGAGTTGGTGGCGCAAGCAGATGAAGGTTTGATCCTGTTGGCGGGACGTTACGAGGGCATAGATGAACGCCTGATTCGCCAGTATGTAAATGAAGAGATTTCCATCGGCGATTATGTGTTGTCCGGTGGCGAGTTGGCGGCGATGGTGTTGATAGACAGTCTGGTGCGGCAACTGCCCGGCGTATTGGGCGATGCCGATTCAGCCGAACAGGAATCGTTTGTGCAGGGCTTGCTGGATTGCCCGCACTACACCCGCCCGGAACAGTTTAATGGTGAAGCCGTGCCCCCGGTGTTGTTGTCTGGCGATCATGCCGATATAGAGCGCTGGCGGCTTCAGCAGTCGTTGGGCAGGACGTGGTTGCGCAGGCCGGATCTGTTGGCCAAGCGTGATTTGACAAAAGAGGAGTCTGGGCTTCTGAAAGAGTTTCAGGATACCTATAGAAATTCAAAATCCTGATGTAACTACTAGCCATTCCACTAGGCCACCCAAATACGGTAGCCAAGTGGCTGGTTATAAGCGAGACAAGGCGCGAAAGAAATTTTGAGTGCAGCATATGAGTTATATGTAAACGATAAAATTTCTTGAGCAACACAGTATCGCGACGGAGTTTGGATTTATAGAGGTGTCCTGCAGAAGGAACAAGGCTCGTATAAAAAAGGAGCAGTAAAGTGAATTTGATCGAAACATTGGAACAAGAAGAAATCGCCCGTTTGGGCAAAAAGATTCCCGATTTCGCGCCCGGCGACACGGTCGTCGTCAACGTGAACGTGGTCGAAGGCGAGCGCAAGCGCGTCCAGGCTTTCGAGGGAGTCGTGATCGCCAAGCGCAATTGCGGCCTGAATTCCGGCTTCATCGTGCGCAAGATATCAGCCGGTGAAGGCGTGGAACGCACTTTCCAGACTTACTCGCCTATCATCGCCAGCATAGAACTGAAACGCCGCGGCTCGGTGCGCCGCGCCAAGCTTTACTATCTGCGCGATCGTTCCGGCAAGTCGGCACGTATCAAGGAAAAACTGGCAATCCACAGCTAATCGCGAGTATTTATGCGGTGACGAAAACGGGAGCTATGCTCCCGTTTTTTATTTGTGCGCTATCATTGCGGCATGGATTACCAAGCCAAACTATCCGTGCCATTTGGTGTGCTCGGCATACGCTGTGCCGAGGATGCACTGACGGCCATCGATTTCCTGCCCGCGACGGAAAAGCCGCAGCGCGCTACCAGCGTATTTGCCAAAACCGTGTGCGAACAATTGTCGCAGTACTTTGAAAATTCATCCGCCCAATTTTCCGTGCCGCTCGATCCGGGCGGAACTCCGCACCAGCAAAAAGTCTGGCAAGCCATGCTCGACATCCCGCGCGGAGAAACGCGCAGCTATGGCGAATTGGCGGCTGAACTGAAATCCGGCGCGCAAGCCATCGGCCAGGCTTGTGGCGCAAATCCGATTCCCATCATCATCCCTTGTCATCGCGTGGTAGGTAAATCCGGCTTGGGCGGCTTCATGCTCCACGCAAGAGGCGAGTCGTTGGAAATCAAACGCTGGCTGCTGGCGCATGAACAACGCTGAACTCCTGGACGAATTTTGTGACAATCTGTGGCTGGAAGACGGCCTGTCGCGCAACACGCTGGATAGCTACCGGCGAGACTTGCGCAAATTCGCCGTGTGGCTGGAAAAGCAGCGCGACACATCCATTCTGCAAGCCAAGCATGGCGATATACAAAGCTACCTCGCACATCTGGTGGTCGTGCAAAAAGCCCAGCCCAGCAGCACAGGCCGCAATATCTCCAGTCTCAAGCGCCTGTTCCGCTATCTGCTCAGGCAAGGCAAAATCTCTACCGATCCCACGCTGCAGATCGACACGCCCAAGCTGCCGCGCAATCTGCCCAGGAGTTTGACCGAACAAGATGTCGAGCAACTGCTCAACGCGCCGGATGTTCAAACCCCATTAGGAATGCGTGACCGTACCATGTTCGAGGTGTTGTACGCCACCGGCCTGCGCGTGTCGGAGCTGGTGACTTTGCGCACCACGCAGGTGAGTATGGATATGGGCGTGGTGCGCGTGATGGGCAAGGGCAGCAAGGAAAGACTGGTGCCGCTTGGCGAAGAAGCACTGGACTGGCTGCGCCGCTATCTGGCAGATGGACGCAGCGTGCTGCTGGGCAAGCAGATAAGCGATGACTTGTTTGTTACCGCACGCGGCGAAGGTATGACGCGCCAGATGTTCTGGTACCTGATCAAGAAGCACGCCAAGCACGGTGGACTGAGCAAACCGATCTCGCCGCATACCCTGCGCCACGCCTTTGCCACCCATCTGTTGAACCACGGCGCGGATTTGCGCGTGGTGCAGCTGTTATTGGGTCACTCCGACATTTCCACGACGCAGATTTATACCCATGTAGCGCGGGAGAGGTTGAAGCTTTTGCATGCCCAGCATCATCCACGGGGCTGATAATTCGTCGCATTCAAGCAACAATACAAAGCAAAAAAGCAGAGATTTGACTCTGATCTCAGCGACCTCTATTCTGCAACCCTGCATATCGTCGGCTTATTGATTTGCCATGGACAAAATTATTTCCCCCTCTGCTTCCAATTGCCGCACCTTATGACCGACGATTGGATCAGGATGAAGGCGATTCCATGAATATGACCACAAAAAAATCTGCACAACATCCACAATCAAGCAAGACAAAGGCTTCAAGCCGCGCGATTATTTTTGTTTCGGATGGTACCGGTATCACCGCCGAAACCTTGGGTAAAGGCCTGCTCTCTCAATTCGAGGGAATAAACTTTCGCCAGATACGATTCCCCTTTGTGGACAGTCCGGAAAAGGCCGCGGACTGCCTGTTGCGCATCCGTGAGGCACGCGAGCAAGATGGTATCCGTCCATTGGTCATCATGACCATGATGAATCCGGAAATCAGTGCGATGCTGTATCAGGAGGACGCACTGTTTCTGGATCTGTTCGAGGTCTTTATCGCGCCGCTGGAAAAAGAACTGGGGGTGCGATCGGCGCATACCGTTGGTCGTTCACACGGCCAGACCAGCGGCGAATATGCCAACCGCATTGCTGCGATGAGTTTCGCGATCGCACACGACGATGGTGTTTCCGGTGCCGACCTGAAAAATGCCGACGCGATATTGGTCGGCGTTTCACGTTGCGGCAAGACCCCGACTAGCCTGTATCTGTCTATGCAATTCGGCCTCAGGGCCGCAAACTACCCGCTCATCCCTGAAGATTTCGAGCGCGACCGCCTGCCCGATACTTTGCTGCCTTTCCGTGACAAGCTGTTTGGATTGACCATCGCGCCGGAGCAGTTGCACCGCATTCGCCAGGAACGGCGACCGGACAGCAACTATGCCGCACTGGATACATGCCGCCAGGAAGTTGCCGCCGCCGAACGCATGATGAAGCGCGAGGGTATAGAATGGTTTGATATGACGTCACGCTCGATCGAGGAAATCGCCGTTCAAATAATTCAGGCGATCAATAAAAAAGAATAAGCCTTGTTCCCGGTATTGTAAAAATGGGCATTGTAAAAAGTCCTCTTGCCAAGCGTGGAAGTGCGACAAATTAAAAGTAAACAGGAGAACAGGCATGCAACCATATGTGATCCCATTCCAGTCACTGGGCATAGCTGACATCGAGCAGGTTGGCGGCAAGAATGCTTCGCTGGGCGAGATGATCGGCAATCTCAGCGCTTCCGGCGTGAGTGTGCCCGGCGGCTTTGCCACGACAGCGGCTGCCTACCGTGATTTCCTGAAGAACAATGGTCTCGACCAGCGCATCAAACAGGCGCTGGAAGCGCTGGATGTGGCTGACGTAGACGCACTGGCCAGGACCGGTGCAGACATACGTCGCTGGATATCGGCAGCCTCTTTGCCGCCGCGTCTGGAGGAGGAGATCCGCCAGCACTACACCAAACTTGCGGCGGGCAGCGACGCCAGTTTCGCGGTGCGTTCATCCGCGACGGCGGAAGATCTGCCGGATGCGTCCTTTGCCGGACAGCAGGAGACTTTTCTCAATATCCACGGCATAGACAACATCCTGCATGCGATCAAGGAAGTCTTTGCCTCGCTTTATAATGACCGTGCCATTTCCTATCGGGTCCACACCGGCTATACGGATTCCTCTGTCGCTTTGTCGGCGGGAGTGCAGCGCATGGTGCGTTCCGACCTCGGCGCATCCGGCGTGATGTTCACGATAGACACAGAGTCGGGTTTTCGCGACGTGGTGTTCATCACTTCGTCATACGGCCTGGGTGAGATGGTGGTGCAGGGCGCGGTCAACCCCGATGAATTCTACGTCCACAAGCCGCAACTGGCTGCGGGCTATCCCGCGCTGGTGCGCCGCAGTATCGGTTCCAAACAGCAGCGCATGGTATTCCGCGAGGACCGCTCCGCCGGACGTTCCACGAGTATCGAAGAAGTCACCTTGGCAGAACGCGACAGCTTTTCCTTGAGCGATAAAGAAGTGCTGGAGCTGGCAAAACATGCGATGGCCATCGAGCAGCATTACGGCAGGCCGATGGACATCGAGTGGGGCAAGGACGGTCTGGACGGCAAACTCTATATCCTGCAGGCACGACCGGAAACGGTACAGTCCCAGGTTGTTGCTGGTGGTGCGGAAAAATTCCGTCTCAAGCAACGCGGCGAGGTGCTCATCGAAGGCCGCGCCATTGGCCAGAAGATTGGCATCGGGCCGGTGCGCCTGGTGGCGAGTGCCGCTGAAATGGGCAAAGTGCAAGCGGGCGATGTGCTGGTCACAGACATGACCGATCCCAACTGGGAGCCGGTGATGAAGAAGGCATCAGCCATCATCACCAATCGTGGCGGTCGTACTTGCCACGCCGCGATCATTGCGCGGGAACTCGGTATCCCGGCTATCGTGGGTTGCGGTCATGCTACAGAGGCGCTCGCCGAAAACGAGATCGTCACGGCTTCCTGCGCGGAAGGCGATACGGGTTTTGTCTATCGGGGCAAACTGCCTTTCGAAATCACTCGGCAAGATGAAAAGGCATTGCCGCTGTTGCCGGTCAAACTGATGCTCAACGTGGGCAACCCGACACTGGCTTTCGAGTTTGCCCAAATGCCCTCAGCCGGCATCGGTCTGGCGCGGCTGGAATTTGTCATCAACAACCTGATCGGCATACATCCGAAGGCCGTGCTGCAATTTCAAACACTGCCTGCAGAACTCAAGACCATAGTGGCACGGCAAGCGCGGGGATACGCCGACCCTTTGGCTTTCTATGTGGAAAAATTGACCGAGGGCATTTCCACGCTAGCCGCCGCCTTCTGGCCCAGGCCGGTCATCGTGCGTTTGTCGGACTTCAAGTCCAACGAATACCGCAAGCTGTTGGGTGGCGAGCTTTTCGAACCGGTTGAAGAAAATCCGATGCTTGGTTTTCGCGGCGCGGGGCGCTATGTCGCGCCGAGCTTCAGGGATTGTTTCGAGCTGGAATGCCGCGCGATGAAAAAGGTGCGCGAGGGCATGGGCTACACCAATGTGGAAATCATGATCCCGTTCGTGCGCACCGTGCAGGAGGCGCGCGAAGTCGTCGAACTGCTGGCGCAAAACGGATTGAAGCGCGGCGAGAATGATTTGCGCCTGATCATGATGTGCGAGATACCTTCCAATGCGCTGTCGGCAGAAGAATTCCTGCAATATTTCGACGGTTTCTCGATAGGCTCGAACGACCTGACTCAACTGACATTGGGGTTGGACCGGGATTCCAGCCTGGTGGCAAACCGTTTCGACGAACGCGATGCCGCGGTAAAACGTCTGCTGGAGATGGCCATCAGCACATGCAATCGCCTAAACAAATACGTGGGCATCTGCGGACAGGGCCCATCCGATCATTTCGACTTTGCATTGTGGCTGATGGATATCGGCATCCAGTCGATGTCGCTGAACCCGGATACTTTGCTGGAGACTTGGCGGAAATTGGGTGAGGCACATCCGGGAGGTTAGACGTAGGTTGGGTTAGCAGATTCACCGCGTAACCCAACATCGCCGGTGGTAGACCGGCAACTAGTCACTTTCTTTTGCTTCGCCAAAATAAAGCAACCAAAGAAAATGCCACCCCGGTTTACCGCCCCTGCGGGGTTCCCTGCGTTGCTCAACTGGTCAGGCGGCTGCGGAACTCGCACTGCGTGCTCAAACATAACCAGCGACTTGGCTGGCGTCGTTTGCCAGCTTAGTCGAATGGCTAGTTGTTTTATCAGTCCTCGCCGACATCTCCAGACCAGCCTGCGCTACTCGGCGGCGCACAGGGGAAATGGGAGGTGCCCAAAGAGCACATCAATGCCAACGACGGCCATCTGGAAACGTGAATTTTTGCTAACGACATTCCAGACGGTCAGCGGGAAAAGGATACTCAAAGAAATCTACCAAATTTGTTCTTTCCATGGTTTTGAAACTACATGTCGATAACGGCCATTTACTCTACGAAACCAAAATGCAAACCAAGAAATTACACAGATTGGAAAACATAAGACAGCAATTACCATTAGCGGTAAAGAGACTAAACCCGCTATGAAAGGAATGATCGAAGAGAATAAACCCATCAATATTACTATCAGCGTAGAACCTACCATTGTGGTCGCTGTGAACATCGCAATGACCAATAGTTTTGGCTTGTCACGTGGAATAAATGGACGATTAGTACTCATAAAATATTTACAATATTCACAAGTTCGAGATCGTGTAGCTCACTAAATGGAATATCAAGTCGAACATCCGATATTGGTGCGCAGCTGCCCATCATTTTATTTGTCCCCGCTCAATACTGATCCCTACCATCTTGCAATTGCGTATCGCTTGCAGCTTGGCGACGCTGACTTTGACCCATGGGGCGTTGAAGTCCTTGAGGATGATTTGCGCGATGTGTTCGGCCAGCGATTCTAGCAAAGAGAAATGTCCCTCGCTCAGTACAGTCTGGATGTGTTGCGCGACGTCCGCGTAATCCAGCGCGTCGTTGATGTCGTCGCTGGTGCAGGCGCGGCTGTTGGGCAGCGCGATGTCTAGGTCGATCTGCAAGGTTTGCGGCACGACCTTTTCACGTTCATAGATACCTATTAACGTAGTGACCTTGAGTTCGCGTAAAAAAATAATATCCATAGTTGTGCCTAACTTACTTTAAAGACCTCTACACAACGTAGCGAGCGCAGGTCAGACAAGGAGGGAAGCGACGAAAAACCGGAATGTATAAGTCATACATGAGGATTTTGAGTTGCTTTCCGACGCAGTATCACCAAGCGCAGTAGTTGTGTTGAGGTCTGGTAAAATCTGCCGCTCGTTTATTCTAAGGTATTCCCGATGTTGACCATAGCTTTTATCATTGCCGCCTATCTGCTGGGCTCGGTCTCTTTCGCGGTCATCACCAGCAAAGTATTCGGGCTGGCTGATCCCCGCACTTACGGTTCCGGCAATCCCGGTGCAACCAATGTGTTGCGTAGCGGCAAGAAAGCCGCTGCGGCGCTGACCTTGTTCGGTGATGCGGCCAAGGGCTGGCTGGCGGTGTTTCTGGCGATACATTTCGCCCCGGGCGATGTGTCATACACGATGCTGGCCGCGGCAATTGCGCTGGCCGTGTTCATCGGCCACCTGTTCCCGGTGTTCCTGCGCTTCAAGGGTGGCAAGGGCGTGGCGACCGCGTTGGGCGTGCTGCTGGCGCTGAATGTATGGGTGGGTCTGGGAGGGCTGGCGACCTGGATGTTCATGGCGTTGGTGTTCCGTTACTCGTCATTGGCCGCCTTGACCGCTGCCGTGGCGACGCCGGTCTACTCGTTGCTGTTGGGTTTGCCGCGCGAGTGGGTGCTGGCATCCGGCATCATGTCGTTGCTGCTGATCTGGCGGCACAAGGGAAATATCCAGAATCTGCTGGCAGGTGAAGAGGCGAAGATCGGAAACAAGAAAAGCGCCGAATAAACGGCTGCGAAGGCGCGGGGCATCGTTGCGCGGTGCTCGCTTCCTCGCCTATCCAAATGATATGTCTTGTCGCTCTGCTCCGTGCGCCTTGCCCGACATCCTTCTCGCCTGTTTCTCGGCGCTTTTCTATGAAAGCCGACGCTCAGTTTGTGTAGTTTATTTCCTGTAAACCCCAGCGCGGTTTGACGTTGAAGCGGTAATTTTTTTCGCCTTGTTGTTGCGCCAATCTTAAAGCGCCCGCGAAGGCGATCATCGCGCCGTTGTCGGTGCAGAATTCCAGATCAGGATAAAATACTTTACCGCCGCGTTTGCTGATTCCTTCAGTCAAGCGGCTACGCAGCAGCTGGTTTGCGCCCACGCCGCCCGCCACGACCAATTGATCCAGGCCGGTGTGCGCCAAAGCGGCGCGCGCCTTGTTCGTAAGCACATCGACGATGGCCTCCTGCACGGCGCAGGCGATGTTGGCCTGTGTTTGTTCATCCAGAATTTTCTGTCCATCGTTATTGCTTTGTTTGACCAATGTCAGCACCGCCGTTTTCAATCCGCTGAAACTGAAATCCAGATCGCCACTGTGCAGCATTGGACGCGGCAACTTATATAGGCCGGGACGACCCGACGCGGCGAGCTTCGCCAGTGCGGGGCCGCCCGGATAATTCAAGCCCAGCAGCTTTGCACTCTTGTCGAAGGCTTCGCCTGCCGCATCGTCCAACGTTTCGCCTAGCAAGGTATATTGCCCCACGCCGTCGACACGCATCAGTTGCGTGTGCCCGCCAGATACGAGCAACGCCACAAAAGGAAAATCCGGTGCAGGGTCGGATAATAAAGGCGATAGCAGATGACCTTCCAGATGATGGATGCCGATCGTGGGAATGTCGAGCGCATAGGCTAACGCATTCGCGACGCTGGCGCCGACCAGCAATGCGCCGCCCAAACCCGGTCCTTGGGTATAGGCGATCGCACTAATCTGATCGAGTGACACATCCGCCTCGCACATGACTTGGCGCACCAACGGGATGACGCGCCGGACGTGATCGCGCGAAGCGAGTTCCGGAACGACGCCGCCATATTCGTTGTGCATGGCGACTTGCGTATACAGCGCGTGCGCCAATAACCCGCGCCCCATCTGGTAGAGCGCGATGCCGGTCTCATCGCAAGAAGATTCGATTCCCAGTGTGATCAATGGCATTTTTTAGTTTTTCAGGTGATGCAGCATTGTAGTGAATATCGCGTTTAAACAAGTCAACTGCAAATAGTATAAAAATATTTCAGAAAAGTGTTGACGAGAGTTTTTTCATCTCTATAATGCGCACCTCTTCGCTACCACGGTAGCCGTTCTTTAACAGAATAAAACGAACAATCGACGAGTGTAGGTGCTTGGTTTTTGGGAAGTTTCCATGTCCTTTGGGGGATGGAGATGACTTTAAAAATATGTAGTACTTACGCAAAGTCGAAACAAATCATGCAAGTGATTTACTTTGAGTAAGACCGGTCCAGCAATGGACCACAACAGGAATTGAACTGAAGAGTTTGATCCTGGCTCAGATTGAACGCTGGCGGCATGCTTTACACATGCAAGTCGAACGGCAGCACGGGGTGGTAACACCCTGGTGGCGAGTGGCGAACGGGTGAGTAATATATCGGAACATATCCGGAAGTGGGGGATAGCTCGGCGAAAGCCGGATTAATACCGCATATGCCCTGAGGGGGAAAGGAGGGGATCCGCAAGGACCTTTCGCTTTCGGAGTGGCCGATATCGGATTAGCTAGTTGGTGAGGTAAAGGCTTACCAAGGCGACGATCCGTAGCTGGTCTGAGAGGACGACCAGCCACACTGGAACTGAGACACGGTCCAGACTCCTACGGGAGGCAGCAGTGGGGAATTTTGGACAATGGGGGCAACCCTGATCCAGCCATGCCGCGTGAGTGAAGAAGGCCTTCGGGTTGTAAAGCTCTTTCAGACGGAAAGAAACGGTTACGGTTAATACCCGTGACTAATGACGGTACCGTCAGAAGAAGCACCGGCTAACTACGTGCCAGCAGCCGCGGTAATACGTAGGGTGCGAGCGTTAATCGGAATTACTGGGCGTAAAGCGTGCGCAGGCGGTTTTGTAAGACAGGTGTGAAATCCCCGGGCTTAACCTGGGAACTGCATTTGTGACTGCCAGACTAGAGTGCGGCAGAGGGGGGTAGAATTCCACGTGTAGCAGTGAAATGCGTAGATATGTGGAGGAATACCGATGGCGAAGGCAGCCCCCTGGGTCGACACTGACGCTCATGCACGAAAGCGTGGGGAGCAAACAGGATTAGATACCCTGGTAGTCCACGCCCTAAACGATGTCAACTAGGTGTTGGGGAAGGAGACTTCTTTAGTACCGCAGCTAACGCGCTAAGTTGACCGCCTGGGGAGTACGGTCGCAAGATTAAAACTCAAAGGAATTGACGGGGACCCGCACAAGCGGTGGATTATGTGGATTAATTCGATGCAACGCGAAAAACCTTACCTACCCTTGACATGCCAGGAAGTTGCCAGAGATGGCTTCGTGCCCGAAAGGGAACCTGGACACAGGTGCTGCATGGCTGTCGTCAGCTCGTGTCGTGAGATGTTGGGTTAAGTCCCGCAACGAGCGCAACCCTTGTCATTAATTGCCATCATTTGGTTGGGCACTTTAATGAGACTGCCGGTGATAAACCGGAGGAAGGTGGGGATGACGTCAAGTCCTCATGGCCCTTATGGGTAGGGCTTCACACGTAATACAATGGTCGGTACAGAGGGTTGCCAACCCGCAAGGGGGAGCCAATCTCAGAAAGCCGATCGTAGTCCGGATTGGAGTCTGCAACTCGACTCCATGAAGTCGGAATCGCTAGTAATCGCGGATCAGCATGTCGCGGTGAATACGTTCCCGGGTCTTGTACACACCGCCCGTCACACCATGGGAGTGGAATCTGGCAGAAGTAGGTAGCCTAACCGCAAGGGGGGCGCTTACCACGCTGGGTTTCATGACTGGGGTGAAGTCGTAACAAGGTAGCCGTATCGGAAGGTGCGGCTGGATCACCTCCTTTCTAGAGAATCCAGAGGCTGAGTGCCTACACTCATCGGTTGTTCACATCAGAGGACAGAAGACAGAGGACAGAAGACAGAAATGACGATGCGGCGCAGCCGCACTGCATAGAAGTTTTTGGTCCTAGGTTTGCTGCTTTCAGAACAGGGTCTGTAGCTCAGCTGGTTAGAGCATTGTGTTGATAACGCAAGGGTCGTTGGTTCGAGTCCAACCAGACCCACCAGACCTAGAAGATAGAACAAGTGTGGCGTAGCCACACGACAATCTGTCTTCTGTCTTCTGTCCTCTGTCATCTGACAGGGGGGTTTAGCTCAGCTGGGAGAGCACCTGCTTTGCAAGCAGGGGGTCGTCGGTTCGATCCCGTCAACCTCCACCAATTCAGAAAACAGAAGACAGAAAACAGAAGACAGAAAACAAGTTGTGGCGCAGCCACACCGCCCTCTGTCCTCAGTCATCTGTCTCCTGTCCTCTGGACAGAGTCGTTCTTTAAAAATTTGGAAGAAGTAAAGAAAGTGATTCACGCAGACGTGGACACGGGGCGACCTGTGGAAGCGAATGCATGAAAAACAATGGGTTTTGATTGTATCAAGCCGTATTGATGCTAGTCGTATCGATGCGGTCACAAATGCGAAATGCTATGACGCCTTGGCTGAAAAGCTGAGGGCTTAACGTTATAGGGTCAAGCGAATAAGTGCATGTGGTGGATGCCTTGGCGATTACAGGCGATGAAAGACGTGTTAGCCTGCGAAAAGCGACGGGGAGCTGGCAAAAAGCTTTGATCCGTCGATATCTGAATGGGGAAACCCGGCCCTTTAGGGCCATTCCCTGCTGAATACATAGGCAGGGTAAAGCGAACCCAGGGAACTGAAACATCTAAGTACCTGGAGGAAAAGAAATCAACCGAGATTCCGTAAGTAGTGGCGAGCGAACACGGAGCAGCCGGCAATTTTTAGCATTATTGTTAACCGAACAGTCTGGAAAGTCTGGCCATAGTGGGTGATAGCCCCGTAGGTAAAAACAGTGGTGTGGAACTAGGATTGCGACAAGTAGGGCGGGGCACGAGAAACCCTGTCTGAACATGGGGGGACCATCCTCCAAGGCTAAATACTCGTAATCGACCGATAGTGAACCAGTACCGTGAGGGAAAGGCGAAAAGAACCCCGGAAGGGGAGTGAAATAGACCCTGAAACCGCATGCATACAAACAGTGGGAGCCCGCAAGGGTGACTGCGTACCTTTTGTATAATGGGTCAGCGACTTACGTTCAGTAGCGAGCTTAACCGAATAGGGGAGGCGTAGGGAAACCGAGTCTGATAAGGGCGATAGTTGCTGGGCGTAGACCCGAAACCAAGTGATCTATCCATGGCCAGGATGAAGGTGTGGTAACACACACTGGAGGTCCGAACCCACTAGTGTTGAAAAACTAGGGGATGAGCTGTGGATAGGGGTGAAAGGCTAAACAAACTTGGAAATAGCTGGTTCTCTCCGAAAACTATTTAGGTAGTACCTCATGTATCACTCTCGGGGGTAGAGCACTGTTATGGCTAGGGGTCTATTGCTGACTACCAAACCATTGCAAACTCCGAATACCGGGAAGTGCGAGCATGGGAGACAGACATCGGGTGCTAACGTCCGGTGTCAAGAGGGAAACAACCCAGACCGCCGATTAAGGTCCCCAAGACATGGTTAAGTGGAAAACGAAGTGGGAAGGCTAAAACAGTCAGGATGTTGGCTTAGAAGCAGCCATCATTTAAAGAAAGCGTAATAGCTCACTGATCGAGTCGTCCTGCGCGGAAGATGTAACGGGGCTCAAACCATGCACCGAAATCGCGGATATGTGCACTTCACTTTAAGCAATTTGCAAGACACCCCCAAGGGGGCTTCGCTTTTGCGATGCGATAAGCATTGCAAGAGCAAGCGTAGCTTCAGTGAAGGCTAACCTTCAGGTTATGCCGGAACTAAAGCCCCCGCTTACTGATTAGATTCGGTAAGGGATAAAGGAAGGGGGCGAGCAAATATCGAGTTGCTTAAAGGAAGTGCACATATGGTAGGAGAGCGTTCCGTAGGCCTGCGAAGGTGTGGTGTGAACCATGCTGGAGGTATCGGAAGTGCGAATGCTGACATGAGTAGCGATAAAGGGAGTGAAAGGCTCCCTCGCCGAAAGCCCAAGGTTTCCTGCGCAACGTTCATCGGCGCAGGGTGAGTCGGCCCCTAAGGCGAGGCAGAAATGCGTAGTCGATGGGAAACAGGTTAATATTCCTGTACCGGAATAGAATGCGATGTGGGGACGGAGAAGGTTAAGCAAGCCGGGTGTTGGATGTCCCGGTTCAAGCGTGTAGGCAGACTCTTCAGGCAAATCCGGAGGGTCAATGCCAAGGCGTGATAACGAGTGCCCTTGTGGCGCGAAGTTGCTGATACCCAGCTTCCAGGAAAAGCCACTAAGCTTCAGTTTTATTTCGACCGTACCGCAAACCGACACAGGTGGGCAGGATGAGAATTCTAAGGCGCTTGAGAGAACTCGGGTGAAGGAACTCGGCAAATTAGCACCGTAACTTCGGGAAAAGGTGCGCCCCGGTAGCGTGTAGCGGCTTGCCCGCGAAGCGCGATGGGGTTGCAGTGAAATGGTGGCTGCGACTGTTTAATAAAAACACAGCACTCTGCAAACACGAAAGTGGACGTATAGAGTGTGACGCCTGCCCGGTGCTGGAAGATTAAATGATGGGGTGCAAGCTCTTGATTGAAGTCCCAGTAAACGGCGGCCGTAACTATAACGGTCCTAAGGTAGCGAAATTCCTTGTCGGGTAAGTTCCGACCTGCACGAATGGCGTAACGATGGCCACACTGTCTCCACCCGAGACTCAGCGAAGTTGAAATGTTTGTGAAGATGCAATCTACCCGTGGCTAGACGGAAAGACCCCATGAACCTTTACTGTAGCTTTGCATTGGACTTTGACGGGACCTGTGTAGGATAGCTGGGAGGCTGTGAAGCGGGAACGCCAGTTCTCGTGGAGCCAACCTTGAAATACCAGCCTGGTGTCGTTGAGGTTCTAACCTTGGCCCGTAATCCGGGTCGGGGACCGTGCATGGTAGGCAGTTTGACTGGGGCGGTCTCCTCCCAAATTGTAACGGAGGAGTACGAAGGTATCCTAGGTACGGTCGGACATCGTACTGATAGTGCAATGGCAAAAGGATGCTTAACTGCGAGACTGACAAGTCGAGCAGATACGAAAGTAGGTCATAGTGATCCGGTGGTTCTGTATGGAAGGGCCATCGCTCAACGGATAAAAGGTACTCTGGGGATAACAGGCTGATTCCTCCCAAGAGTTCATATCGACGGGGGAGTTTGGCACCTCGATGTCGGCTCATCACATCCTGGGGCTGTAGCCGGTCCCAAGGGTATGGCTGTTCGCCATTTAAAGTGGTACGTGAGCTGGGTTTAAAACGTCGTGAGACAGTTTGGTCCCTATCTGCCATGGGCGTTGGAAATTTGAAGGGACCTGCTCCTAGTACGAGAGGACCGGAGTGGACAGATCTCTGGTGTACCGGTTGTCACGCCAGTGGCATTGCCGGGTAGCTAAATCTGGAAGAGATAACCGCTGAAAGCATCTAAGCGGGAAACTCGCCTTGAGATAAGATTTCCCTGGGGGTTCAACCCCCCTGAAGGGTCGTTCGAGACTAGGACGTTGATAGGCTGGGTGTGGAAGCGCAGCAATGCGTTAAGCTAACCAGTACTAATTGCCCGTGAGGCTTGATCCTATAACATTAAGTTGTTTATAGTGTGACGCAATGCAATCAAAACACCTCTTTACTTCTTCCAGATACGGTTCGTTGACCGGGCGTCAAACCCCGCTCAGGGAACCACGAACAGGGCAGACAGCAGAACAGCGCTGTAGGCCGAACGGTTTGTCTGACGACCATAGCGAGTTGGTCCCACTCCTTCCCATCCCGAACAGGACAGTGAAACGACTCCGCGCCGATGATAGTGTGGATTACCCATGTGAAAGTAGGTCATCGTCAGACTCCTTATGAAAGAACAAACCCGGCCTTGCGCCGGGTTTGTTCTTTATGGGTTTGGGGTTTGACCTGCTTGAGGCTCTGACAACACGCCGTGCAATGGCTTGTTGCCCCACAAGGGGATACCGACTTTCTATGGGCTGAAGCCCAAGAAAGATCGTATACGGCGGACACTGACTTGCGCAGCAAGTTACGTGGTAGCCAAAGTAGGTCATCGTCAGACTCCTTACCAAGTAAAACGCCCCTCCAGAAATGGTGGGGCGTTTTACTTTGTGGGTTTCATTATATGTTTGGATTGACGCTGTCCCTATTGATGCACATAATCGCCGCAACTATCACACGCACACGTCGGGTTCGTCATGACCATCATACTCCAGCAGGATTTTATCGACAGCATCGCCGACGCGCTGCAATTCATCTCCTATTATCATCCGACGGATTTCATTCATGCCTTGGCGGATGCTTATAGCCGCGAGGAATCTCCTGCCGCGAAAGATGCGATGGCGCAGATATTAACTAACTCGCGTATGTGCGCGCAGGGGCATCGGCCGGTCTGTCAGGACACTGGCATCGTCGTCGCGTTCGTGCGCGTCGGCATGGACGTGCGCTGGGAAGGTGCAACGATGGATGTCACCGGCATGGTGAATGAAGGCGTGCGCAAGGCCTATCTGTTGCCGGATAACGTGCTGCGCGCCTCCATCGTCAGCGATCCGGCGGGCAGGCGCAAGAACACTGGTGACAACACGCCCGCCGTGGTGCATTTCGAGATCGTGCCGGGCGACAAGGTGGAGGTTCGCATCGCGGCGAAGGGCGGCGGTTCGGAGAACAAGGCGCGCTTCGCGATGCTCAATCCCGGCGACGATGTGGTCGAATGGGTGGTGAACCAATTGCCGGGCATGGGCGCGGGCTGGTGTCCGCCGGGGATACTGGGCATCGGCATCGGTGGCACGGCGGAGAAGGCGATGCTACTGGCGAAAGAATCATTGATGCAGCCCATCGACATGACCGAACTCAAGGAGCTCGGCGCGAAGAATCGCATTGAGGAATTGCGCATCGAAATCTGCGACAAGGTCAACGCACTCGGCATCGGCGCTCAGGGGCTGGGCGGGCTAACCACGGTGCTCGATGTGAAGATACTGGATTACCCGACTCACGCGGCTTCCAAGCCGATTGCAATCATTCCCAATTGTGCGGCCACACGGCACATTTATTTCGAGCTGGACGGCAGCGGCGTCGCGCAGTTCACGCCGCCGAAGCTCGAGGATTATCCCGACGTGCACTGGAAGCCATCACCAGATGCGCGCCGCGTCAATCTCGACGGCATCACGCGCGCCGACATCGCCCAGTGGCAGCCGGGCGAGACGCTGCTGCTGTCAGGAAAATTATTGACCGGGCGAGACGCCGCGCACAAGCGCATGGTCGAGATGCTGGCAAAAGGCGAGAGGTTACCGGTGGATTTCAACGGACGCTTCATCTACTACGTAGGCCCAGTCGATCCGGTGCGCGACGAAGTTGTCGGACCTGCCGGGCCGACCACTGCGACACGCATGGATAAATTCACCGAAACGATGCTGGCTCAGACCGGTCTGATAGGCATGATAGGCAAGGCCGAGCGCGGCAAGGCCGCGATCCAGTCGATCAAAAAACACGGCGCGGTGTACCTGATTGCCATCGGCGGCGCGGCCTACCTCGTCGCGCAAGCCATCAAGCAATCAAAAGTCGTCGCCTTCGCCGACCTCGGCATGGAAGCGATCTACGAATTTGAGGTGGACGACATGCCGGTCACCGTCGCCGTGGATACAAACGGCAGCTCGGTACATGAGATCGGCCCGGCGAAATGGGGTGCGCGCATCGGTGCGATTCCGGTGAAGGTGGAGAAATGAAATTACAGGAATATTTTGTCTCCTAATTTAAGTCAATCCAAGGAACATCACATGAACATTTCTGCATCTGAAAAGCTTGCCCAATATGTTCGTTCCTTGCCTGAATTCGTTATCTACACAACCATTGACGGTAACTACAATCACATTGGCGCTACCGTTGCCGATGCCGTTCTTCAGGCAAATAATCGCTACGCAACCAATGTAAAGCCGCGTGTGAATAGAATTTTGGCGATCTACCCGGAAGCGAAAACGACAACCGCTGTTCTCCGTTTGCTGGAAGAAATTAGCGCTATAGAGTTTCTATCTTGGCGAGGCGAAGATCGGGCTGCACGTTTCCGTCGAGTTCTAAGCCTTTTTGCTTCTGAAAACATTGAGAACGAAGCAGACCTCCGTGCATGGTTACTCGACAATGCAAATTTATTGAAACTCCGATCCATTAAGGGTATTGGTCCAAAGACAGTGGATTATTTCAAGATATTGGTTGGCGTATCCACCAGCGCTATTGATAGGCATCTGCTAAATTTCCTTGCGTTGGCAGACTTGGCACGATGTGGTTATAACGAAGCTCAAGCGATCATAAATTCTGCGGCTGATATTCTTTCAGTTGACCGTGCTTATTTCGATCACAGCATTTGGCAATTCATGAGTAGGCGGGCGGCTTAGTTGGGAGGTTCAGAATGCAATGGGTACATAGCATAATCCCGCATTGTGATAAATAGGGGGACTGCCACGACATCCCTGATTTCCCCCAAATCTAACGAGAAACTCAGTGCCAGTTTCCCCGATTCAGCATGGATTTTGCCGCTCAATTCGACTATCATGCAGCGCTGGTTGTCCGCAGTACAGAATTTACGAATTGGCGGGTCTCCCCGCATTGCAGAGTAGTGAACCTGGTCAGGTCCGGAAGGAAGCAGCCACAGCTATATATGCAAGTGCCGGGGGTAAGGCTCGCCTCCTTATTGGGGTGAATGCACGATGATGTATCGTTCAGTTGTAGGTCGGGTTTTAACCAGCGACTTGCTGGCGTCGTTTGCCAGCTTAGTCGATGGCTATGCAAAGCCAACCCGACAGCCTAGGTTGCCGATTCACCCTTTGACAAGCTCAGGCCCTTCGATAAGCTCAGGGCGAACGGGCCTCAAATTAGAAGTTTCCTTGCCAGCGCTTATGGATGTTCCACGCCCACCTTATAAATCGGCTCAATCTTGTCTGCAACCACGGTTCTAGCCCGCAAATGGCGTCCTAAAAACTTCGCGCAACTGGCGGGGCAGGAGCACGTCGTTCGCGCACTCAGCAACGCACTCACACAAAATCGTTTGCATCACGCCTATCTGTTCACCGGCACGCGTGGGGTCGGCAAGACCACCATCGCGCGTATTTTTGCCAAGTCGCTGAATTGTTTGACGGGTATCACTGCCACGCCGTGCGGGGAGTGCAGCGCTTGCAAGGAAATCGATAGCGGCCGTTTTATTGATTTGATTGAACTCGACGCCGCTTCCAATACCGGTATCGACAATATGCGCGAGGTGCTGGATGACGCCCAATACGCACCCACCAGCGGTCGTTTCAAGGTGTATATCATCGACGAGGTGCATATGCTCTCCAAGCAGGCGTTCAATTCGATGTTGAAGACATTGGAAGAACCGCCCGGGCATGTGAAATTCATCCTTGCCACCACTGACCCGCAGAAGATTCCTGTGACGGTACTGTCGCGTTGCTTGCAGTTCAATCTGAAAGAATTGCCACCCGCTTTGATTGCAGCACATCTACAGTATGTGCTGGAGCAGGAACAGATCGCTTTTGAATTGGGAGCGATCGCGTTGATCGCGCGAGCCGCGCAGGGCAGTATGCGCGACGCGCTGAGCTTGTTGGATCAGGCGATTGCATTTTCTGCCGGTGAAGTGGATGAAGCGGTGGTGCGCACCATGCTCGGTGCGATAGATCAGGGTTATCTGTTCGATTTGTTGGTGGCGTTGCATGAGCAAAATGGTGTCGCGCTGCTCGAAATCGCCGACAACATGACCGCGCGCAGCGTGGCGTTTGATGCAGCTTTGCAGGAGTTGGCCACGTTGCTGCATCGTATTTCGCTGGCGCAGACCGTGCCGCAGGCGATTGCCGACGATGAGCCTGAGCGTGCGCGTTTATTGGAATTGGCACAGGCTTTCACGGCGGAAGAAGTGCAGTTATATTATCAGATCACCATCCACGGGCGCGACGAAATCGATCTGGCGCCTGATGAATATGCCGGCTTTACCATGACTTTGCTGCGCATGCTGGCGTTTGCGCCGGCCAGGGCTGCCGTGGGGTTGGCCGTGCCTGCGGCAGTTCAATCTGGCGTGAAACCGGTTGCGGCTGCCAGCAGTGCCATAGCGCCCGGCAATTCAGAACAGGCCCCTGTTTCCGGTGGCAGTGAATCAGTGTCAGGTAGCCCTGACTGGGGAGTGTTATTGGCGCAATTGAATGTGCAAGGCATGGCGCAACAGTTGGCGAAGCATTGTGTGCTGCAGAATTTTTCGGATGGACTAATCACGCTGTGTTTGTCGCAAGAACATAAACATTTGCAAACGAACAAAATGGCGACCGACAAACTGCAATCGGCATTGAGCGATTATTTTGCCAAGCCGGTGAAGCTGAATATCGTGTTGGGAAAAATCGAAACAGCAACACCCGCAGTGATAGAGCATCAAGGCAAACAACTAAAACAGCAGCAGGCGAGTGACTCGATTGCGCTGGATAGTTTTGTACGCGAGGCTCAATCGGAGCTTGGCGCCACTTTGGTACAGGAATCGATTAAACCAATACAGCAAGCTTAGGAGGAAAATGATGAAGGGTGGATTGGGCGGGTTGATGAAGCAAGCGCAGCTGATGCAGCAGAATATGCAGAAGGCGCAGGCTGAATTGGCAACTGTGGAAGTGGAAGGTCAGGCGGGTTCAGGCATGGTCAAAGTGACCATGACCTGCGGGCATGAGGTGCGCCGGGTGGCGCTGGACAATAGCGTGTTGGTCGATGACAAGGAAATGCTGGAAGACTTGATCGTGCTGGCACTTAACGATGCGATGAAAAAGGTGGAAGCCACGACTCAGCAGCGTTTGAGCGGTTTCAGTGCCGGTATGGGTTTGCCGCCCGGAATGAAGTTACCGTTTTGATGATATCGTCCCAACCGGTGATGCCATCTCATCTGGAAGATTTGATTGCTGCGCTACGTTGCTTGCCGGGCGTAGGGCCAAAGTCTGCGCAGCGTATGGCTTACCATTTATTGCAGCGCGACCGCGCAGGCGCCCTGCAACTGTCCCGAGTGCTGGAGCTTGCTGCCAGCAACGTTCAACATTGCAGCAAGTGCAATAATTTTTCCGAGCATGAAGTTTGTGGCTTATGCGCATCACCCAAACGTGATGCCGGTTTGTTGTGCGTAGTCGAGATGCCTGCCGATTTGCTGATGATAGAGCAAGCGCAGTGTTATCGCGGCTTGTACTTTGTATTGATGGGCAGATTATCGCCATTGGACGGAATAGGCGCCAGGGAATTGCATCTGGATCGATTGGTCAAGCGAGTGCAGGAGCATCCATGCGAGGTGATATTGGCAACCAATTTTACGGTGGAGGGGGAGGCAACGGCGCATTATTTGGCAACCTTGCTGCAGTCACGGGATGTCAAAGTGTCGCGCATAGCGCGTGGTCTCCCGGTAGGAGGCGAATTGGAACAGGTGGATAGCGGTACGCTGGCGCAAGCCGTGTTGGAGCGGCGCGAGGTATCAGCATGAACAAAAGCAACAACGCAATTCCACGTGCCAACCTTGCCGACGTAAACTCGGATGACGATAAACCAACTGATGAAAAATTGCTTGGCGAAAAATTACAGAAGGTCTTGGCACAGGCAGGGTTCGGTTCAAGGCGCATGATGGAAGAGTGGATCGCTAATGGGCGCGTGAGTGTGAACGGTGAACCCGCTACACTGGGGATGCGCGTAATGGAAGGCGACTTGGTGAAAGCGGGGCGGCGCACCATACGCATAGGCGAAACGAGTCAGGCAGTCCGAGTGCTGCTATACCACAAACCCGAAGGCGAAATCGTCAGCCGTGATGACCCGGAGAAACGTAAGAGTGTATTTGATACGTTACCAAAATTACGCGGTCAAAAATGGATCGCGGTTGGGCGATTGGATTTCAACACCAGTGGCCTGCTGATTTTTACCACTTCCGGTGAATTGGCGAATTGTTTGATGCACCCGCGTTTTGAAGTTGAACGCGAATATGCGGTTCGCGTTCAAGGTACGATGACGGAAGCGCAGATGGATCAGGCACTCAGGCACGGAGTCGAATTGGAAGATGGCTTGGTGAAGTTTGAAAAACTGAATGACGAAGGTGGCGAAGGTTATAACCATTGGTATCGTGTGATGCTCAAAGAAGGCCGTAACCGCGTGGTGCGCCGTACCTTTGACGCACTGGGACTGCCGGTGAGCCGGTTGATGCGTGTGCGCTTCGGTATAATCAGCCTGCCGCCGCGCTTGAAGAGAGGTATGACCGCCGAATTGGTTGAGGGCGAGGTGGCACAGGTGCTGGATTGGGCAGGAATTACAACTGGCAGCGCTGGATCACAACAGGAATTCCAAGACTTCAGCCAAACTGATCGGGCACGTTCCGAAAAAACGGTGCGTCAAGCCAAAGTGGTAGCGAGAGGCATTAGGCGTGCCAATACAGTCGGCGTAAAGATAAGTAAAACTGGTGTAAAACGTTGACTATCACTAAAATCGGGTAAGTCTCGTTAGACTAACTATGGAGCTGGAATATCGAAATGGTCGCACAACCCGAGGCACTGGAAATTTGAATGGAAGAGCGCGGCAATAAGACCATCATGTGTAGTGTATTTTTCTTGGATATTGTCGAATATTCCAAGAAGTCAGTGGCTGGACAAATTTCGTTGAAGGACAGGTTTAACAGCTATCTTTCCTCTGCAATTCGCGATGTGCCCATGACTGACCGGATCATTCTGGATACGGGCGACGGCGCTGCCATCAATTTTCTTGGCGATGTAGAGGATGCATTAAAAGCGGCGCTCAGTTTGCGAGAGAGTTTGCTTGCCGAAGACCCGAATGTCGACCCTCCTTTGCTGGTGCGCATGGGGATCAATCTGGGGCCGGTGCGCCTGGTTAGAGACATCAATGGCCAGCCCAATATCGTAGGTGACGGCATCAACGTCGCGCAGCGTGTTATGGGTTTTGCAGATGCCGCCCAGATACTTGTGTCGCGTTCATATTACGATGCAGTTTCGCGCCTTTCACCACAGTATGCCGGGATGTTCCATTATCAAGGTTCCCGCACGGACAAGCATGTGCGGGAACATGAGGTGTATGCGATAGGTTATCCGGGCGATATAACGACGCATCGCGGGGCAATCAAACCTGCGATAGCTGAACAGACAGAAAATATATTAGCCGGATTGATGGAGCGCGCCATAATGTTTTGGCGTTCCGCTGCTTCAAAGCTGGATGCATTGATCGAATTTTCAATTAATCATTATCAGCGGGCGGGATCAAAGCAGCGTGCATTGTATATAGGAGCAATCACCATTGTTCCGTTGTTACTTATCACATTACTGGTGAATCTGTCGCGACATGATGAGACTTCTGTTGCACCAATTGCCAAGGAACGGCACGAAGTACACATTATTCAACCGAGCTCGGCTGTTGCACCTGTGATATCCGTTCAGGCGGGACCCGATGTCATAACCAGCGGCGCACCCATCTCGCATATTCAGACCAAGACGAAACCGAAAGCCAAGAAAGCTCACGGGGGCAAAAAGCCCGCAGTTAAGCATTTAGAGGAACACCCAAATACAGTGTCTGAAGATGCTGTAGAGAAAAATGTTGGAACTGCTGCTGCATCAAGTGATGGTTCGGTTGCTCATGTAATGGTCAGCTGCAGGGAAGGAACGGAGGTTTTTGTTGACGGTGCGCGAAAGGGCAGGATCGGTTCAAAACCGCTGACTATAGCGGTTCCACCAGGCCAGCACACGGTAATTGTGAGCCATACAAGCGGTGGAATTTACACGCAGAATGTCGAACTCATTTCGGGCAAGACGGTGCATATTAAGCCGAACTTCTGTGATTAGCGGGATCATTCCCGATTGCTGAGCTTATACAAATGGACGATGCAAGTAATGACTCATTCGGATGGACACCATGATTAGCCAGTTAGGGCGTTATGAGGTGCTTGGCGAGCTTGGTCAAGGCGCGATGGGCGTAGTCTATAAGGCCAGAGATCCGCTTATTGATCGTGTGGTTGCCATCAAGACGATTAACCTCGGCCTTGCCATGGATGAAAAGGAAGAATACGAGGGTCGTTTCTACCAGGAGGCCAAGGCGGCTGGGCGTCTCAACCATCCGAATATCGTGACCATTTATGATGTGGGCAAGAGTGGCGATGTGGCTTACATCGCCATGGAATTCCTGGAAGGACGGGAGTTGCGCGACATTATGAACGAGAGAGGAGTTCTGCCCGTTGAACAAGTGTTGGATGTGACGGCTCAGGTTGCACTCGGATTGGAATATGCGCACGAGCACGGCATAGTTCATCGTGATGTTAAACCTTCCAACATTATGTTGGTGCGCGATGGACACGCAAAAATCACCGACTTCGGCATTGCACGCATGGCATCCTCGGCGGTGCGTACCCAAACCGGTATGGTACTTGGCTCGCCCAAGTACATGTCACCGGAACAGGTAATGGGCAAGGATATAGATCAGCGTTCTGATATTTTTTCACTGGGCGTGATGCTTTACGAAATGCTGACCGGGCAAGCCCCTTTTGACGGCGAAAACGTCAACGCCATCATGTATCAAACCCTGAACGTTATACCCGCGCCACCCAATTCCCTGAATCCCGCCGTTCCGGAAATGGTCAATTTCATCGTGGCCAAGGCATTGACCAAGGGGTTGGAGGATAGATATCAGAATGCCAAGGATTTCGCTGATGATTTGCGTACCTGTCGCGACACCTTGCCGCGCTCTGGTCAGCGTATTGATGTTTCAAAACCATTCGTCGGCGGGGAAAAAAAATTATCTGATGCCATCGATATCACCGGGCGGGTAGCGACTAGTGAAGAAGATATCAAGTCGGCATCGGTGGCACGATTGTCTCCATTGTTTGATTCGGCAGCTGCGACTATGCGGTTGGCCGCCCTGACCGCAACCAGCGAAGATGTCGATGAGTTGTCCAAAACCTTCAACATGGCGCGTCCGAGTGCGGAAATGATCATGCAGGCCGCGCCAACTGTCAAAGCCACACCACTCCCCGTGCGCCAAAGTCGTGTGGAATCATCTACTCGATCCGGCGGTGGAAATTTAGTGTTGGTAATTGTCGTGCTGATAGCGATATTGGGTATTGCCTGGTTCATTGTTTCCCGATAGATTCTTTGTTCACCTAAAGCATGGCAATTAAACCTTCGCCACGTTTTGCATTATTATTATTGTGTATGCACACGATAGCTTCACTCGTGGTGTATGTCACTGTGATGCCAAGAGCGCTCAGCGTGACGATTATTTCGTTGATTGCCATTAGCCTGATTTATCATCTTGCGCGCGACGTATTTTTATTATTATCAAATTCGTGGCGTGATGTTTCATTTGATCAAGGCTTAGTGCAGGTTGTCGTTCGAGATGGATCAAGCTTTCGTGCACAGGTCACGAGCACGACCATCGTAAGCCCATATTTCATCATATTCCGCGTAAGACTAGACGGATTTCGCCTGTTGGTTTCTCGTGTGATCTTTCCGGATGCGCTGAATGCAGGAGAGTTTCGCGAGTTGTGCGTCGGCTTGAGGTTTGCCTCAAGGAAAATTCCTCATCCGGAACCTTTCTGACGCCAAAAAACAGGAAAAATTTCCGGCTTTGCCCTGATCGATTGCCACCTCAACCAGTCTGAATGTCCGGCGACCCCATTATTTGTTTTACGATGCGCCGATCAAATGGCCAGTTGTCCCTCAGAATCTTAACGTGAGGGAGGGATGAGTATGGTTGGTTGAGGGTCAGGCAGTGATTCAGGATAGTCCTTGCTGAAATGCAGGCCGCGGCTTTCATGGCGCAACAATGCACTTTGTACGATCAACTCGGCGTTCAACACCAGATTGCGCAGCTCCAGCAGATCGGAGCTGATATGGAAGTTGGCGTAATACTCGTCGATCTCATCCTGCAACAATTGGATGCGGTGTTGAGCACGCTGCAAACGTTTGTTGGTGCGCACGATGCCCACATAGTCCCACATGAAGTGACGTAATTCCGCCCAGTTGTGCGAGATGACGATTTGCTCGTCCGCGTCTGTCACCCGGCTCTCGTCCCAGTCGGGCAAAGCGAGTGTTTTTTCAACAGGTTTGCTGAGAATGTCCTGCACTGCTGCATCGGCAAACACCAGACATTCCAGCAATGAATTGCTGGCGAGCCGGTTGGCGCCATGCAGCCCGGTGTAGGCGGTTTCTCCCACCGCATAGAGGTTTTCCACATCGGTGCGCGCGTGCAAGTCGGTGATGACGCCTCCGCAGGTATAGTGTGCCGCCGGAACCACGGGGATCGGTTCCTTGCTGATATCGATGCCCAGGCTGAGGCAGCGCGCATAAATGGTCGGGAAGTGTTCCATAAGAAAATCGACCGACTGGTGTGAGATATCCAGATAGACACAATCCAGCCCGCGTTTTTTCATTTCGAAGTCTATGGCTCGGGCCACGATGTCGCGTGGAGCGAGCTCTGCCCGTTCATCGTGCCATGGCATGAAACGCCTGCCGTCCGGCAGTTTCAGGGTGCCACCCTCACCGCGAACCGCCTCGCTGATCAAAAAAGACTTTGCGTGTGGGTGGTACAGGCAAGTCGGGTGAAATTGAATAAACTCCATGTTGGCTACGCGGCAACCTGCGCGCCAGGCTATTGCAATACCATCGCCTGTCGCCGTGTCAGGGTTGGTAGTGTAGAGATAGACCTTACCTGATCCCCCGGTGGCCAAAATGGTGTTTTGTGCAGCTATGGTAATGACTTCATCTTTCACGCTGTCCAATGCATAAACACCATAGCAGCGATTATCTCCTCGCCCCAATTTTTTGCCGGTGATCAAATCGACAGACATGTGGTTTTCCAGAACGGTGATGTTAGGGTGATGCAGCACACGCGCGGCGAGAGTTTCCTGTACCGCATGGCCGGTCGCGTCGGCGGCATGAATGATGCGTCGCCGGCTGTGCCCACCCTCGCGGGTGAGGTGGTAGCCCGTGTCGTTGGTTTCGTCTCTGGTGAAGGGGACGCCCTGACTTATCAGCCAGTCAATAGCAGCTTTGCCATGTTCGACGACATAGCGCGTCGCGGACTCATCGCACAGGCCGGCGCCCGCAGTCAGGGTATCTTGAATGTGTGCATCCAGAGAATCTTCTCCTGATAACACGGCGGCAATACCGCCTTGCGCCTGGCCGCTAGCACCATCCAGCAATGATTTTTTTGTGATCAGCCCCACTTTTTTGTGTTCGGCCAGCTTAATGGCCAGTGTCAATCCCGCCAGGCCGCTACCGATGATCAGTGTGTCAAATTGCAGCAATTTGATTCCCATAAGGTGGATTTGGAATGGGACTATAACAAAACAGCCATGTTTTGATGGCCGGATTTGTAAACTCAGCCGGTATTTTGTTGGCTGTGTTCTATCGCGCCGCCCTCAAGGCGGTGCTGACGTGAATGGTGCAGAGCGGTTATAATTCCCAAGGTTGAACAAATTGTTCAGCAACATAATAATTGGAATGTTCGGGGATGACAGAGCGAGATGTCGATCAGCAGCTGGTAGAGCGCGTCCAGCGCGGGGATAAGCATGCTTTTGATTTGCTGGTATCCAAATACCAGCGTAAGCTCGGTAGGCTGATCTCTCGTTTTGTGCGGGATTCTGCGGAGGCCGAGGATGTAACGCAAGATGCTTTTATCAAGGCTTACCGGGCGTTGCCCGGCTTCCGCGGCGAGAGTGCATTCTATACGTGGTTATATCGGATCGGCATCAATACGGCAAAAAATCACCTTTTGGCTAACAAGCGCCGAGCGCCCACCAATACGCCGTTTGATGCAGACGAGGCGGAATCGTTTGAAGAAGCCAGTTTGCTGCGTGAAGTAAGCACACCGGAAAATGAACTTATGAGCAAACAGGTTGTCGATGTCGTGCAATCTTCATTGCAACAGTTGCCGGAGGATTTGCGTAGCGCTTTGACGCTGCGCGAAATAGAGGGTTTGAGTTACGAGGAAATCGCCAGCGTGATGAATTGCCCAGTTGGCACGGTGAGATCAAGGATTTTCAGGGCGCGCGAGGCGGTTGCGGAGAATCTTCGCCCGCTATTGGAAACCAGCAAGGGTAAAAGGTGGTAGATATGAAGCAAGAGATTTCTGCGTTGATGGATGGCGAACTGTTCGAGGATGATGCCGATATGGTGCTTGACCAGCTTAAGCGTGATCCCGCGACGCGTAAAAATTGGGCCGTTTACCATTTGATTGGCGATGTGCTGCGACAGCCCGACCACATCCATTCGGATTTGAGTGCAAAGGTGCGCGAACGTATGCGGGATGAACCTGCCGTGCTGGCTCCCCGCGGCCATGCGGTAAAACAGAAAATGCGTACAATTGCATTGTCGGCTGCGGCATCACTGTCGGCAGTGGGCGTGGTGGCATGGATGTCTTTGCAGATCAGCCCCGAGATAGCCCCCCAGTTGGCGATGCAGCAAGCAGCGATACGTCCGGCCAGCATGCAAATCCAGCCCAAGTCCGATGAATATTTGATAGCTCACCAGGAATTTTCCCCGAGTATGGATGTAAATGGCGGCGCATCCTATATCCGCACGGTTTCTTACGGCCTCGATGAGGCTTCACCCAAAAGCAGCACAAGCGACAATCAAACCAAATGATAAGCAGTCCAGAGGAAATATAGCGATGAGGTTGCGTATTGCGCTTTGTGGGCTGCTGCTGGGGGGTGTTGCGAATGTCTATGCAGAGGAAAGGCCGGTCGGCTTTGATTGGCTTGAAGTGGCAGCTTTTGCGGGGCATCAAACCGATTACAGCGGTGTGTTCGTTTATCAATTTGGCAACCAGGTTGAGACTTCCAACATCGTTCATGTTAACGAAGCGGACAGCGAGTATGAGAAGCTGGAAAGCCTGGATGGTCCCAAGAAAGAGGTTATTCGCCATGATGGGCAGGTTTGGAGCTACGCCCACGACAGGATGGTACAGATTGACAGCCAGCAAGGACGTGACAGGTTCCCATCTTTGTTTCCGGAACAGTTATCTGCGTTGAAAGCGAATTATCAAGCCAAGCTCTTGGGGGTGGAACGAGTGGCCGGGTACAATGCTCAAGTCATCTTGTTTCAGCCCAAAGATAACTTGCGCTACACGCACAAAATCTGGGTACATACCGACTCAGGCTTGTTGTTGAAGGCTGCTGTGATCGGTGACAAGAATAAAGTGGTCGAGCAATATGCCTTTACCCAATTGCAGATTGGCGGGAAATTTGACCGATCTTGGGGTGGTGCCTGTGATTTGGAGGATAAGCATAGCAAGGCGTTGGCTGCGACGGCTCCAGAAGCGGCTAACGGCTACCCCCCCACAAATAGTGGCTGGGTTGCGGATATGTTGCCTTCAGGTTTCAAGAAGACGATGGAGATTCTACGCGCTATGCCTGGCAAACATGCTCCAGTGACGCAAATTGTTTACTCTGACGGTTTGAGCGCGATTTCGATCTTCATCGAGCCGAATGATGAAGATGAAGATGATGTGGAAGGCTTATCAAGCCGCGGTGCGGTGAATCTCTACCACAAGGTTTTGGATCAGCATTTGATTACCATAGTTGGAGAAGTCCCGCCGCACACGGTGATGCAAGTAGCAGATTCGGTACGCTATAACGGTAAATGATCATGTTGGAGACGCGGGCGGTAGTCATTCAGGTTCTTAAAAGCCACGCTCTGGTCCAGGCCAATCAGGGAAATGGCTGCGAGCAGTGCAATGGCAAGGGGTGCGGGACAGGAAAGCTGGCCCAGCTGTTTTGCAGCAAACCGCGCCTGTTTCAGGTAGATAACCAAATCAATGCCAGTGTCGGCGATCAGGTCATCATTTCGGTTGCCGAAGGTGCGGTATTGCGCGGAATAGGGCTGGTTTATTTGCTGCCGTTGATGTTGTTGCTGGCCGGTGCGATGCTTGGAAATTTTTGGGCGGCACAAACCGAGCAAAGTGACGGCCATGCCGCAGTGGGCGCATTGCTTGGACTGGCTGCCGGATTTGCTTTAGCCAGGTGGATATCATCTCGTCAAGCCAGGAGCCGCTTCCAGCCTTATATAGCCCGGCAATGGCGGGAGTAGGGGCGCCCAAAGGTTCTCGTGCCTGCGGGGTATATCTTCCGTGCCGATACACTGTTAATTTTTTGATGGAGGGAATCGCATGCTGAGAAAATTTACGAATCTGTTCATTTTGGTTTTCTGGATAAGTTGCAGTGCGTCAGCTCAGACCAAGGAATTGCCGGATTTCACCGATCTGGTGGAAAAACAGGGTGCGGCGGTAGTCAATATCAGCACCACTCAAATCATACATAACGAACAAAACCTGCCCAATGTGCCTGAGGGAGATCCATTCTACGATTTCTTCCGTCGCTTTGCCCCGCAGATGCCGCGCGATCAGGAATCACAATCGCTGGGCTCGGGTTTCATCATCAGTGCGGATGGCTACATCATGACCAATGCACATGTGGTGGATCATGCCGACAAAATTACCGTTCGTTTGACCGATAAGCGCGAGTTTTCCGCCAAGGTCATCGGTGTGGACAGGCGTACCGATGTGGCTTTGCTGAAAATCGAAGCGACCGGCTTGCCGAAAGTCACCGTGGGTGACCCGAACAAGCTTAAAGTTGGCGAATGGGTAGTTGCGATCGGTTCGCCATTTGGCTTTGATAACAGCGTTACCGCCGGCATTGTCAGTGCCATGGGGCGCTCCCTGCCACAGGACAATTTCGTGCCATTCATCCAGACAGATGTGCCAATCAATCCCGGCAACTCCGGCGGCCCATTGTTCAATATGAATGAAGAAGTGGTCGGAATCAATTCACAAATCTATACCCGCTCCGGTGGGGCGATGGGTTTGTCTTTCGCCATTCCGATCGATGTGGCAATGCAAGTATCCGAACAGTTGCGCACCAGCGGCAAGGTTACGCGCGGACGTATCGGCGTGACGATACAGGAATTGACGCGGGAACTGGCTGAATCGTTCGGCTTGAGCAAACCCAACGGCGCGCTCATCAGCAGCGTGGAAAAAAATGCTCCGGCGGACAAGGCAGGCATCGAGGCAAGCGACGTGATCCTCAAATTCGACGGAAAGGCCGTGAACAATTCCAGCGATTTGCCGCGCATAGTGGCGGCGATCAAACCGGGTACCAAGGTGGGAGTCGAGTTGTGGCGCAAGGGTGAGTCCAAGCAAGTCATCGTCGTGGTCGGGGAAATGCCGGAGGACGGCATGCTGGCACACACTTCCAAGAAGCAGCAGGACGACGATGTGGGCGAGACGATTTCACGCATGGGAATTGCCGTCAGCGAGTTAAGCAAAGAGCAGCAGCAAGAGTTGCAAATCAATGGCGGGTTGCTGGTAGAGGATGTCAAAGGATCGTCAGCGCGTGCTGCCGGGTTGCATCAGGGAGATGTGCTGCTGGCGATCGGCAATGTTGAAATTCGCTCATTGGCCCAATTCACTGAATTTATCAAGCATGTTCCCAAAGGCAAAAATGTCGCGTTGCTGGTGCGGCGCGATGATAGTGCCTCCTACGTGGCAATCAAATTGGACGAAAAGTAATTACAGTCCTGTGTATCCCGCCTAAATCGGCTAGAATCCGTCCCTTTAGAATTTTGGGCGCTTCGCGAAAACGCCGGTTCAGGCGGGATTTTTATTTTGGACTCTATGCAGCATATCCGTAATTTTTCCATCATTGCACATATCGACCATGGCAAATCCACTTTAGCTGATCGCATCATACAGTTGTGCGGCGGCTTGTCCGACCGCGAGATGGAAGAGCAGGTGCTGGATTCGATGGACCTGGAGCGCGAGCGCGGCATCACCATCAAGGCACAGACTGCCGCGTTAAGCTACAAGGCGCGGGATGGCCAAGTGTACAACCTCAACCTGATCGATACGCCGGGACACGTAGATTTTTCCTATGAGGTTTCCCGATCGTTGTCTGCATGCGAAGGCGCGCTGCTGGTGGTGGATGCTTCGCAAGGCGTGGAGGCGCAAACCGTGGCGAATTGCTACACCGCGCTGGATCTGGGTGTTGAAGTGGTGCCGGTGCTGAACAAGATCGACCTGCCGTCTGCGAATCCGGAAAATGCCATCGAAGAGATCGAGGAAGTGATCGGTATCGACGCGCACGATGCCGTGCGCTGTTCGGCCAAGACCGGCGAGGGCGTGCAGGATGTGCTGGAAGCGATGATCGCCAAAGTGCCTGCGCCGAAAGGTGACCCGGGCGCGCCGTTGCAGGCGTTGATCATCGATTCCTGGTTCGACAACTACGTCGGCGTGGTGATGCTGGTGCGGGTGGTGAATGGCACGATCAAGCCCAAGGATAAGATTTTGTTCATGGCGACGGGCGCGCAACACTTGACCGAAAATATCGGCGTATTCACGCCCAAATCGCAGCCGCGCGATAGTCTGAGCGCCGGCCAGGTCGGATTTGTCATTGCCGGCGTCAAGGAACTGAAAGCGGCCAAGGTGGGCGACACCATTACCCATCTGAGCAAGCCGGCGAAGCAGGCGTTGCCCGGCTTCAAGGAAGTGCAGCCGCAGGTGTTCGCCGGATTGTTTCCGGTGGAATCGAACCAGTATGAAGCCTTGCGCGACTCGCTGGAAAAGCTCAAGCTGAACGATGCGGCACTGCGCTACGAACCGGAGGTATCTCAGGCCTTGGGCTTCGGTTTCCGTTGCGGCTTCCTCGGGTTGCTGCACATGGAAATCGTGCAGGAACGCCTGGAGCGCGAGTTCGATATGGACTTGATCACCACTGCGCCGACCGTGATTTACGAGGTGGTGCAGCGCGACGGCAAGGTGCTGACCATCGACAATCCTTCCAAGATGCCGGACCCGTCAAAAATTGACGAGATCCGCGAGCCGATTGTGACGGTGAATCTGTACATGCCGCTGGAATATGTCGGTGCTGTTATCACGCTGTGTACCCAGAAGCGCGGCACGCAGATCAACATCAGCTATCACGGCAAGCAGGTGATGCTGGTGTATGAAATGCCGATGGCGGAAATCGTAATGGATTTTTTCGACAAGCTGAAATCGATATCGCGCGGATATGCTTCGATGGATTACGAGTTCAAGGAGTATCGCGCTGCCGACGTGGTCAAAGTCGATATGCTGATCAACGGTGAAAAGGTGGATGCGCTGTCGGTGATCGTGCATCGCGCCAACAGCCAGCATCGCGGCCGCGAAGTGGCGGCCAAGATGCGCGAACTTATTCCCCGCCAGATGTATGATGTGGCCATACAGGCAACTATCGGCTCGAACATCATTGCGCGTGAGAACGTCAAGGCGATGCGCAAGAATGTGCTGGCCAAATGTTATGGCGGCGACATTTCACGCAAGAAAAAATTGCTGGAAAAACAAAAAGCCGGAAAGAAACGCATGAAGCAGGTGGGTAGTGTAGAGATTCCACAGGAAGCTTTTCTGGCGATACTGCGTGTGGATGATTAAGGAGAAGTGATGGATTTCGCATTGATTATGTTTGTGTTGCTGCTGGTCACCGGCGGCATTTGGCTGCTGGACCGCTTCGCTTTGGCGGCCAAGCGCGGCAAGGAAATCGCCGAGCCATGGTGGGTGGAATATGCCAAGAGCTTCTTCCCGGTCATTCTGGCGGTGTTTTTTATTCGTTCGTTTCTAGTCGAGCCGTTCAAGATACCATCCGGTTCCATGATCCCGACACTGCAGATCGGAGACTTTATTCTGGTAAATAAATTTACCTACGGCGTGCGGTTGCCAATTATCAATCAAAAGATTGTTCAGCTTAACGATCCGCAGCGCGGCGATGTGATGGTGTTCCGCTACCCGGAGGATCCCTCGCAGGATTTTATCAAGCGCGTGATCGGCGTGCCCGGTGATACCGTCGAATATCGCAACAAGCGGTTGAAAATCAACGGCGTCGAGCAACCGCAGCAAGCGGATGGAGATTATAATTACGTTGAATCCGGTTTGAACTTTGTGCATACCGAAAAGCGCCTCGAAACATTGGGTGAACGCAAGCATGCTGTGTTGGTCAATCCCGAGAAGCCAACTTTGTATCTGAGTGGGGTAGCCGAGTTCAGCGGGCGCGAGAATTGCACCTATGACAACGATGAGATGGTGCGCTGCAAGGTGCCCGAGGGACAATACTTTATGATGGGCGACAATCGCGACAACAGCCGTGACAGCCGCTATTGGGGATTCGTTCCGGACAACCAGATAGTCGGCAAAGCATTTTTGATTTGGATGAATTTTTCTGATTTGAAGCGCATAGGTATGTTGATCAACTAAGCCGGGGGGAAAAATGAATACAGCAATGCCAGTGCAGCAGCGGGGAATAACTTTTAGCGGATTTATTATCGGAGCTGTCTTACTGGTTTTTTTGGCCATCACCGGCCTAAAACTGGTTCCTGCGTATATGCAGGCAGCGGAAATCAAAGATATCTTCGAAACGATCGCTCGTGATCCGGAAATGCAAAAGGCTACGACACATGATATTCAGGCATCTTTCGAGAGACGTGCTTCAATCGATGGCATCACCGCGATCCATTCGAGTGATATCGATATTTCCAGCGATGAAGGAAGGCCGGTATTGAGTGCCAGCTATTCCGTCAAGATCCCGTTGGCCGGCAACGTCAGTCTTTATATCGAATTCAATCCGACCAGTGCGGGAAAATAAGGATAGCCGGACCGCGCAAGAATCATTGCGTGCAAGTTTGCTGTGCAAGCAATTGGGATATGCGTTCAAACAGCCTCAATTGCTCCAGCGTGCGCTGACACATCGCAGTTATTCGCCGGAGCACAACGAACGCCTCGAGTTTTTGGGCGACAGCATCCTGGGATGCGTCATAGCCAAACATCTATATGGCAGATACCCGGAGCTGAGCGAAGGGGAGCTTTCGCGGCTGCGCTCAAATCTGGTCAGGGAAGAAACGCTTGTGACACTTGCGCAGCAACTCGACCTGGGCAGTCATTTAAGACTGGGGGAGGGCGAGCTCAAGAGCGGCGGTTTCCGCCGCCCATCAATGTTGGCGGATGCCTTGGAAGCCTTGTTCGGTGCGGTGCTTCTGGATAGCGGATTTGCCGATGCCGAAAAAGTCGTGCTGACTTTGTATGTGCCCTATCTGGAAAAGGTGGATGTGCAGACACTGGGCAAAGATGCCAAAACCTTGTTGCAGGAATATCTCCAGTGCAAACGGATCCCGTTGCCGACCTACAGCGTGATTGACACGCAAGGAGAGGCGCATGCGCAGTCATTTCAGGTGGAGTGCTCCGTCCCGTCATTAAAGATTTCCACACGAGGCACGGGAACCAGCCGCCGCAATGCCGAACAACAGGCGGCACAGGCAGCCTATCAACGATTATCGACCACAACATGACCGAACAACCCAAAGATTACACGGACGCCCACAAGGCGGATGGTCTGCCACAACCATTTCGCAGCGGCTTCATCGCCATCGTCGGGCGGCCCAATGTGGGCAAATCCACGCTGCTCAACCACCTGATCGGGCAGAAGATCAGCATCACTTCGCGCAAGGCGCAAACCACGCGCCACCGCATCCACGGCATCTACACCGATGAGCAAACTCAATTCGTGTTCGTCGATACGCCCGGGTTTCAGACCAGGCATCTCAACGCTTTGAATCGCGGCATGAACCGCGTGGTGACCAGCAGTCTGCGCGACGTGCAGGTGGTGATGTATGTGCTGGAAGCGTTGCGCTATGACGAGCGCGACCAGGAAGTGCTCAAGCTGCTGCCGGACAACCGCCCGGTATTGCTGGTGATAAACAAGATCGACGAGGTCGCGGACAAGGGCCAATTGTTCGCGTTCGCCGAACGTGTCGCGCAGGATTTCAAATTCGCCGACATCGTGCCGGTGAGCGCCAAGCTGGGCAGCAAGCTGGACGAATTGCGCGAGGCGCTGCGCCGCCATCTGCCCGAAGGCGAATTGATCTATGACAAGGACGACATCACCGACCGCAGCGAAAGATTTCTGGCCGCAGAGATATTGCGCGAAAAGATATTCCGCTACACCGGCGATGAGTTGCCTTACTCGACCAGTGTGGTGATCGAGCAGTTCAAGATGGAAGGCAAGCTGCGCCGCATCCATGCCGCGATCCTGGTGGACCGCGAAGCGCACAAGGCGATGCTGATCGGAAAAAAAGGCGAGAAGCTCAAGGAGATCGCCACCCAGGCGCGGCTCGATATGGAAAAGCTGTTCGACGGCAAGGTGTTCCTTGAAGTGTTCGTCAAATTGCGCAGCGGCTGGACGGACGACGAACGCGTGTTGCGCAGTCTTGGTTATGAATGACCAAGGGTTGCGAATGACCACGGGTTACGAATGACTGCAGCAAGCCGCAACAGACAGCAGGACGAGCAGGCGTTTGTTTTGCACAGCTATCCGTTCCGCGAAACCAGTCTGATTCTCGATGTGTTCAGCAGATCACATGGACGGCTGGCAATCGTGGCGCGCGGTGCGCGGCGTCCTAGATCAGTCATGCGCGGTGTGCTGATGAATTTCCAGCCCCTAATGTTGAGCTGGTTCGGCAAGGGCGAAGTGCGTACCTTGCACAGCGCGGAGTGGCAGGGCGGGCAACCCTATCTGCAGGGTACGGCGTTGATGTGCGGGTTCTATCTGAACGAATTGCTGCTCAACCTGCTGGCGCGCGACGACCCGCATGGACAACTGTTCGACTACTATCGTGCCACCCTGCACCGCCTGGCGCACGAAGCAGACCACGCCGCTACGCTGCGTTGTTTTGAAAAACACCTGCTGCAAGAATTGGGCTACGCGCTGATCCTGGAGCAGGAGGCGGGCAGTGATAAACCAATCCGGCCGGAAGTCTGCTATCGTTATGCCGTGGATCGGGGAGCGCTTCCGGATGACGGTAATGCCAGGGCGGGTTTGCCGGTGCTGGGCAAGACGCTGCTCGATATGGCGGCAGATGATTATGCCGACCCGGCCACTGCGCAGCAAAGCAAGCAGCTGATGCGGATGTTGCTGAACCACCATCTGGGCGGCAAGATACTGCATACCCGAGAACTGATTAAGGACTTACAGAAACTATGAACACCTCCAGAAATTCAGAATTTCGGGATGCAGCGCAAGGCGCACGGAGCACAGCGAAAAAGACATATCAATTAGATAGGCGAGGGAGCGAGCACCGCGCAACGCCGCGATGCGCTCGAAAAATGGATTTCTGGAGGTGTTCATGATCAAGCTGGGATTAAATATAGACCACGTCGCGACGCTGCGCCAGGTGCGCGGGGCACGTTACCCCAACGTGGTGCGCGCTGCGCTGCTGGCGGAATCTGCCGGAGCCGACGCGATCACGTTGCATCTGCGCGAAGACCGTCGCCACATCCAGGACCGCGATGTGGAATTGTTGCGCGACATGCTGCAAACGCGCATGAATCTGGAAAGCGCAGTCACCGATGAGATGCTTAACTTCGCGCTGCGCATCAAGCCTCATGATTTGTGCCTGGTGCCGGAACGTCGCGAGGAGCTGACCACCGAGGGCGGGCTCGATGTGGCGCGCTATTTCGACAGCATCAAGGCCGCCTGCGCGCGTTGCGCCGAGGCAGGTATCCGTGTGTCTTTGTTCATCGATCCTGACGCAAAGCAAATCGATGCGGCGCGCCGCACCGGTGCGCCGGTGGTGGAATTGCACACCGGTAAATATGCCGATGCGGACAGCGTGCCGGAGCACGAGCATGAACTGGAGCGCATCCGCATCGCGGCGGAACACGCCCATGCGCAAGGGCTGCAGGTGAATGCCGGGCACGGCCTGCATTACCACAACGTGCAGCCTGTCGTTGCAATCCCGCATCTGGCGGAGCTCAACATCGGTCATGCCATCATCTCCGAATCACTGTTCATCGGGCTGGAAGTGGCGGTGAAGAAAATGAAAGCATTGTTGGCGGGCCAGCAGTGATCTTTGGTATAGGCACAGACATCGTCGAGTATGCACGCATTGAGTCGATGTGGGCTCGCTATGGCTTGCGTTTCGCCCGGCGTATCCTGAGCGAGTGCGAGTTACCCGGTTTCAAATCCAGCCCTCATGCCGCACGCTTTCTGGCGAAACACTTCGCCGCCAAGGAAGCATTTTCCAAAGCGGTAGGCAGCGGGCTGCGTAAGCCGGTCAGCCTGCGCCGCATCAGCATCACACATGACAGTCTCGGCAAACCGGTGCTGCAGTTCGACAAAGTGCTGCGCGCTCATTTGGCGCAATTGGGTATCAGCGGACATCATCTTTCCATCAGCGACGAGCGCAACATGATCGTTGCCTTTGTGGTGCTGGAAAGCGATTAGAGAGTTAACGTTCAAAATCACCGGCCTCGCGCGGCTTTTCGCGCGAGGTCCGGTGCATTGCAGGGTTGGGCATCTGTGCGCCATTACTGTGCAAGATGGGTTCCATTAGCCCGGTACCTGACAACATTGCGGCTAACGCATCTCGCACGTTACGTGTGTTTGACTATTTACGGCTTCGAGGGACGCGATCGAGTTCTTCAAGAACACTTCAGCATTTTGCGAGGCGTCCAACATGCTCGCTTCAATCGACGCTATCGCAACCTTCCCGCTCAAGAGGTTGAAACAGCGATCTTTGGCCGTCATACCTTTGGCAACGCTCACCAATCGTTCATAGCTGGGCGCCTTGTCCTGGAAGGCGCCCGCTAAACCGATCGCAGCGTTACGCAACTCGGCCGCTTCAGTCTTGCGCGTTCCTATCGGTTGGCCGTTCTTGAACGTAGAGATGATATAGGCGGCACTCTTTTCGGGGCGTTGGCTAGGACTCGACGAGCTACCGGAACGACTAAGTCCAGGAATGCGGTTAAGTTCGTCATAAGCCATAGCCTGGACGAAGGCCGTGACCTCCGCGTTGGGCCGCTGTAGTGTTTGGGTCATGAAGCCAGCCAATGGGCCGCCGCAGGCGTTTTGGACAAATCTGGCTATCGTCGAGCTATCGCGGGCACCCTGAACAAGCATTGCACGTGCGCCTTCATTCATGCACGAGCGAGTCTGCCAGATCAACTGGTCGAATGTAGCCGCGTTCCGTTGATCTTGAATATCGTACTGAAGATCGTTCGCGCTGAAGGCGGGACGCATAACTGAGGCCATGACAACCGCGATTGCCACGCCAGCGAAGGCTCTTGCTTGAGTCACTCGAAGACCTCCAAGGGGTGAGATATCAAGATGCCCAACGTTAAGTAGACACCCTAAAAAGTGCCAGAAAAGGCACCCTCTAGGTGGGTTTGGGTAAACAGGGACAGCCCACGGTTTGTGTGAGCCTGTCGCTTGCTGCCTATCCAAGCGCTCAGTATTTCAGCATTCCGGCAGGGGGTCAACATGCCAAACAGCCTATATATCTTCATTGATGATTGATGCCGTGGCAGTCGGCGCAATTTCTCCGGCAATGGCCTTATAATCTACCGCATTGTTGTATATTTTTTTTCGGGTTTAACTAATCAGGAGTGTTTATGGGTTTGGGGCCTGTGATGCTGGATGTGGCTGGTACACAACTGACCGCTGAAGATGAAGCGCGGTTGCGTCATCCGCTGGCCGGCGGGGTCATCCTGTTCGCGCGCAACTATCTATCGCCCGGGCAATTATGCGAACTCACCGCCGCGATCCGTACGCTGCGCACACCGCCGCTGTTGATTGCGGTAGATCATGAGGGCGGCAGGGTGCAACGTTTCCGCGATGGATTTGCGAAAATTCCCGCGATGCGCGAACTCGGCAAGATATGGGATGCGCATCCGCAGCGCGCGCGCCATCTGGCACAACAGGTTGGTTATGTACTGGCGGCGGAATTGCGCGCCTGCGGCGTGGACTTCAGTTTCACGCCGGTGCTGGACATCGATCACGGACAAAGCAGCGTGATCGGCGACCGCGCGTTTCACAGCGATCCGCAGGCGATCGCCGAGCTGGCGCACAGTTTGTTGCTGGGATTGAAGCAGGGCGGGATGCCGGCGGTGGGCAAGCATTTCCCCGGCCACGGTTATGTGCGCGCCGATTCGCATCTGGACATTCCGGTGGACGAACGCGATTTCGTCGACATCGAACTGTGCGACCTGATCCCGTTCCGGCAGATGGTCAACTACGGCTTGACCGCCGTGATGCCCGCCCATGTCATCTATCCGAAAGTGGACAGCCGTCCGGCAGGGTTCTCGCCGGTCTGGTTAAAGAACATCCTGCGCGGCCAACTGGGCTTCGAGGGCTGCATCTTCAGCGACGACTTGAGCATGGAAGGCGCGACCGTCGCGGGCGGCATCGTGCAACGCGCCGAGGCTGCGCTGGATGCAGGCTGCGACATGGTGCTGGTGTGCAACAAGCCGGAATCGGCGGATGAACTGCTGCAAGGGCTGCATTGGGAAATGCCCGCCACCAGCCGCGCGCGGCTGGCCCAGATGCACGGGAAAACGCATCCCTTAACGCTGGCTCAGCTGCATGAACAACAACAATTCCATAAAGCGCTGGACGAAGTCGCTACTATCGGCATGAGCAACGCGGAATTGCCGCTGGCCTGATTGACCGGGTGATGGTGAAGTCACGCCGATCATGGCCCTCCTTGAAGCTTTGCCGTCGTCAATGTGATTCTTGCCGGCTTGCAGGTCTATAGGTAATTCCGTTCAACCCCGCCGGGATTTGTGTACCAGTTCGCTGCTTTGGCGTGGAAGGAATCCCGGGAGAGTGTCGAGCCGGTTCCGGGCGTGAGATAATCCCGTCTGTCTTTCAGATATTTGTTATGGTTCTCCTATGAGCGAATTACAAGCAGCCTTGCTGACCATCGGTTTCGGCGTGATCGTCGCGGTGTACTTTTATGGCTGGTGGCAGCAAAGGCATTATCGGCGCAGGTTCGGTGCGGCATTCAAGGCCAGCCATGCGGATGCGCTTTATCAGGAGAGTGGTGCCAAACCCGCAGGCCAGGTTCAGCAACCGGCTCTGGCAGGGATGGCTGATGAAGCGTCAGGCGAGGCGACCATCCCTGATGTCGAAGCTGCCGAAGCGCTGCCCGTGACCAATCTGCTGGATGACTCCTGCTCGTTGTTGAATGCGCGCAGCGATTTCATCATCGAACTGCGCCTGGCCGAGCCCAGTCCCGCTGGCGCTCTGGACGGCTTGTGGCAGCGCAAGTTCGATTTCCGCAAGCCGATGCAGGTATGCGGTTTGACGCTGGCCACCAAAAAATGGGAGCGCGCGATCGCCGATAGTCAGGTTCTCTATGCGCGCTTTCGTATTGCGCTGCAGCTGGTGGACAGAAGCGGTGCGATCAGCGAGGCAAAGCTGGCGGATTTCCGGGATCTGGTGCTGGGTGTCGCCAGCCACATCAAGGCAGATACCACTGTTCCGGATATACGCGAAACATACCATCATGCGGTCGAACTGGACGCGTTTTGTGCCGAGGTGGATCAGATGGTCGGGGTCAATCTGGTACCGCCCGCAGGGCGGCTGTTGCATGGCGAGAGAATTGCTCAAGTTGCGGCCCTGCTGGGCATGACGCTGGAAGCGGATGGCGCGTTTCATCTGTTGAATGTGCATGGGCACAGCCTGTTCAGCCTGATCAACCAGGACAGCAAGCCGTTCCAGCATCTCTCGCTGGATACTTTCAGCACGGCGGGCATCACCCTGTTGCTGGATGTGCCGCGCGTCGAAAATCCCGGCAGCCAGTTCGACCAGATGATGCACGTTGCGCGCGAATTGGCGATAGAACTGCAGGTCAAGTTGGTGGATGATCACCGCGTGGAACTGAGCGACAACGGGCTGGCACTCATCCGCGCACGGATCGCCGGTGTCGAGTCTAAGTTGCGCGATCACGGAATCGAGCCAGGCAGCGCGCAGGCACTCAGATTGTTTTCCTGATGGCGAATCAAGAGATAATCCGCCGCGTTCATAAATTGCGCGAGGAGATCAGGTTCCACGACTATCGTTATTACGTGATGGATGCCCCTATCGTTCCAGACGCGGAATATGACAAGCTGTTCCGCGAGCTGCAGACACTTGAAGCTCAGCATCCCGAACTTATTACGCCAGATTCACCGACGCAGCGCATCGGCGGAAAACCGTTGGATATGTTCCAACCGGTGCGCCATGCCGTGCCCATGCTTTCGATCCGTACCGAGACCGACATCAGCGACGGAGGCGCGATCTCATTCGATGCGCGGGTGCGGCGCGAATTGGGATTGAGTGAAACCGAACCTTTGATTGAGTACGCCTGCGAACTAAAATTCGACGGCTTGGCGATCAACCTGCGCTATGAGCAGGGCGTGCTAGTGCAAGCCGCCACGCGCGGCGACGGCGAGACCGGCGAGGATGTGACGCAGAACGTCAAGCATGCCATCCATCAGATTCCGTTATCGCTTGAAGGAATGTGTCCCGATATCGTGGAAGTGAGGGGCGAGGTCTATATACGCCGTGATGATTTTGAAAAATACAACGAGCAGCAGCGCGAACACGGCTTGCCCTCGCTGGTGAATCCACGCAACGGCGCGGCGGGCAGCATACGCCAGCTTGATCCGGCCTTGGCTGCGCGACGTCCGCTCAAGTTTTTTGCTTATGGACTGGGCGAAGTGCAGGGCGGCTGGGAATGGCGCACGACGCACAAAGAAGTACTGGACCAATTGGAGGCATGGGGATTTCCGGTTAATTCTAAGCGCAGGTTAGTAAAGGGGGCGCAAGGGTTGGTGAAATTCCACCGCGATATTGCGGCCGAGCGCGACAGCCTGCCGTTCGACATAGACGGCGTGGTGTACAAGGTCAACAGTCTCGCGTTGCAAGAGGAACTCGGCTTCGTGACGCGCGAACCGCGCTGGGCGGTGGCGCACAAATTTCCGGCGGAAGAACAGATGACCGTGGTGCGCGACATCGACATCCAGGTCGGGCGCACCGGCAAGTTGACGCCTGTCGCCAAGCTGGAACCGGTGTTCGTCGGCGGCACCACGGTCAGCAACGCCACGCTGCACAACGAGGACGAGACGCGGCGCAAGGACGTGCGCATCGGCGATAAGGTGATCGTGCGCCGCGCGGGCGATGTGATCCCCGAAGTGGTAGGGGTGGTGCTCGACCGGCGCCCGGCGAATGCGGGAAAACCATTTGATTTGTTCCGTCTGCTGCATGGAAAATGTCCGGTGTGCGGCAGCGCGATCGTGCGCGAGGAGGGCGAAGCGGACTGGCGCTGCACCGGCGGCCTGTTCTGCCCGGCGCAGCGCAAGCAGTCCTTGCTGCATTTCGCCAGCCGCCGCGCGCTGGACATTGAGGGTCTGGGTGACAAGCTGGTGGAGCAACTGGTGGATAGTGGCATCGTGAGTACCCCGGCCGATCTGTATGACAAGCACAAATTGAATTTGCAGACACTGGCTGGGCTGGAGCGCATGGGCGAGAAGTCGGCGCAAAATCTTTTGGAAGCCATTGAGCGCAGCAAACAGCCCACGCTGGCGCGCTTCATCTACGCGCTGGGCATCCGCAATGTAGGCGAGACCACTGCAAAAGATCTGGCGCGGCATTTCGGCAGGTTGAAAAATCTGATTGATGCAGATGAAGCACAGTTGCAACGGGTGCCTGATGTAGGGCCTGTGGTGGCGCAAAGCATCGTTGCTTTCTTCGGGGAAAAACATAACATCGATGTGATAAAAGATTTGCTTGATGAAAATCGGGGCGGTGTAAGTCCGAAGGAAAGTGACGGTGAGCCGATAGAAGAATTGCCATTGGCTGGCAAGACTTTTGTGCTTACTGGTACACTCGGCATGCCCCGCGAGGAGGCGAAAGAAAAACTGGAAGCGCTGGGTGCGAAAGTGGCAGGCAGCGTGTCGAAAAAAACCGATTATGTGGTGGCCGGTGCCGAAGCAGGCAGCAAGCTGGACAAGGCACGGGAGCTGGGCGTGGCGGTGCTGGATGAACAACAATTTTTGGCGTTATTGGAAAGCACATGAAGAAAATCACCAAAGCAGTGTTTCCGGTGGCCGGCATGGGCAGCCGCTTTTTGCCTGCCACCAAAGTCAGTCCGAAAGAAATGATGCCCATCGTGGACAAGCCGCTGATCCAGTACGCGGTGGAAGAGGCGGTAGCGGCAGGTATCACCGATATGGTGTTCATCACCGGACGCAACAAGCGCGCGATCGAGGATCATTTCGACAAGGCATACGAGCTGGAAGCCGAACTGGCGATGCGCGGCAAGGATGATTTGCTGCGCATCGTGCGCGACGTCACCCCCTCGCACATCAACTGCATCTATATCCGCCAGGTTGAGCCGCTGGGCCTGGGGCACGCGGTGCTGTGCGCAAGACCGGTGGTGCAGGACGAGCCGTTCGCGGTGCTGTTGGCGGACGATTTGATCGATGGCGAGCCGCCTATCATCAAGCAGATGGTGGATGTGTTTCAGCAGTATCAGTGTTCGATCCTGGGCGTGCAGGATGTGCCGCGCGAGCAGACCCGTCAATACGGCATCGTCAGCAGTGTGGCGTTATCGGATAAATTGGAGCAGGTGAACGGCATCGTGGAAAAACCAGAGCCGGAAGACGCGCCGACTACGCTTGGGGTGGTGGGACGCTATATCCTCACGCCGCGCATTTTTCATCATCTTGGAAAAGTGCGGGCCGGCGCGGGCGGAGAGATCCAGTTGACCGATGGCCTTGCCGCATTGATACAGGAAGAAAAGATGCTCGCCTACCGCTTCAGCGGGACGCGCTACGACTGCGGTTCCAAGCTGGGTTATCTCAGGGCGACGGTGGCGCTGGGACTCAAGCATCCCGAAGTGAGCGAGGAATTTGCCGCATATCTCCAGAGCTTGAAATAAATAAACGGAAAGCTTGAAATAGACAAACGGAGAGCTTGAAATAAGCCATGACCATATCCACCCAGCGCGCGCGCAAGATTCTGCAACAGGCAGAACTGCTGTATTCGTCCGAGCAAGTGCAGGCGGCATTGCACAAGGTCGCTCTGCAGATCAATGCCAGGCTTGCGGACAGTCATCCGCTGGTATTGTCGGTGATGGGCGGTGCCGTTGTGTTCAGCGGGCAACTGTTGCCGCTGCTCGATTTTCCGCTGGATTTTGATTACGTGCATGTGTCGCGTTATGGCGATGCGCGGCATGGTGGCGCAATGCACTGGAAGGTCGAGCCACATGAGAATGTGCGCGGCCGGGTGGTGCTGCTGCTGGATGATATTCTGGATGAAGGCCAAACCTTGTCGGTGTTGCGCGAGCGGGTGTTGAAACTGGGTGCGGATAAATGTTACAGCGCGGTGTTCGCCGACAAGCTGCATGGCCAAAAAAAACCCATCCATGCGGATTTTGTCGGGATGGAATTGCCGGATCGCTTCGTGTTCGGCTATGGCATGGATATCGAAGGTGCGTGGCGCAATCTGCCCGCTATATACGCAGTGAAGGAGTAGTCATGAAAACCTCAATAAATCTACTGCGCGATTCGATAGCTGCGTTGCGCGGTGCTCATTCCTCGCCTATCTATGAGATATGTCTCGGTCATTGCGCTCCGTGTGCCTTGCTCTCGAACCGCTTGCTACGATTTCTGGAGGTTTTCTAATGTTGGCAATCATAGGCGGCCGGGGCCTGACCCAATTGGCGAATTTGAAGATCACCCATCAGCAGGTGATGCGCACGCCTTACGGCGAGCCTTCCGGTGCATTCATGTTCGGTACGCTGAATCAGCACAAGGTGATCTTTCTGGCGCGCCACGGTTATGGCCACACCATCCCGCCGCATCTGGTGAACTATCGCGCCAATCTTTGGGCGCTGCGTGAGCAGGGGGCCAGCAAGATCATCTCGGTGGCGACCGTGGGCGGTATCCGTGCCGATCTCAAGCCCGGAGTTATCGTCGTGCCGGACCAGATCATGGATTACACCCATGGCCGCGATGCAACTTTTTTTGAGGGGCGCGACAAGCCGTTCAGCAATGCGGATTTCACCTTCCCATACAGCACCACATTGCGCAGCCATATTTTGCGCAGCGCGCAAATCGCACAGCAGCTGTGTGTGGACGGCGGTGTGTATGCAGCCACGCAAGGGCCGCGGCTGGACAGCATCGCCGAAATCAACCGATATGAACGCGACGGGGCGGACATGGTGGGCATGACCGGCATGCCGGAAACCGCGCTGGCCAAGGAACTGGAGCTCGATTATGCGATCATCGCAGTAGTGGCGAATTATGCGGCAGGGCGCGGCGACAGCTTTTCTGGCATCAATATTGAAACCGTCAATGCCACCGCCGGCGCAGCAATGATACGGGTGCGCAGTATTCTGGAATGCGTGGTGAACGATGGCGATTAGAACCGTATTGCGCATGGGCGATGCGCGCTTGCTGCAGCGTGCCGAGCCGGTCAGCCATTTCGACACACTGCAATTGCACGCGCTGCTTGCCGACATGCGTGACACGATGCATGCATTGAACGGCGCAGGACTGGCCGCGCCGCAGATTGGCGTGGGTTTGCGCGTATTGATTTTCGGCGTGCAGCGCAATTCCCGTTATCCCGATGCTGAGAGTGTGCCGGACACGGTGCTGATCAATCCGGTCATCACCCCGCTGGGTGACGCGATCGAAGAAGACTGGGAAGGTTGTCTGAGCGTGCCAGGGCTGCGCGGCTTGGTGCCGCGCCATGCGCATATCCGGTATCAGGGCCAGGACGAATTCGGCGCGCTGATAGACCGCAGCGTGAGCGGATTCCATGCCCGCGTGGTGCAGCATGAATGTGACCATCTCGACGGGATACTGTATCCGATGCGCATCCGGGACATGACACAATTCGGCTACAACGAAGAACTGTTTCCCGGGCGAGAAATGCAGGACGAATAGTGGTGATCTCGCGCGTGTCTGAACCCCGCCTTTTTTATTTCGAGGTTAAGTTCGATCTGTGTCAGAATCGGCCGTTCACCTATCGCACGAACGCCTTGCGTCCCGCATACGCCGCCGTAGCGTTTCTTGTCGCCGTCGCGCAATTCCAAAGCCTCATGCACACCCGTTGAAGCACCGGACGGCACCGCCGCGCGGCCGAAGGCGCCGCCTTCGAGTGTGACTTCGACTTCCACAGTGGAATTGCCGCGTGAGTCGAGAATCTCGCGGGCGTGAATGCGATTAATGCAGGTGTGCATAGAACTTCCTTGAGAGTTTATTTTTTGGCATTATCCGCCATGTTCTCCACTGGCGCCGTGGATGGCGATTTCAAGCATTGGTTTCTCTTGGGCAAGTGGATTCATCCAGCACCCGCGCTGCCGCTTCCCGCACCGCGTGGGCGGGGTGGCGCGTTTTCAGGATGGACAGGGCGGTTTGGCGTATCACCGCATCCTTCATCTGGTCGAGACTATTGATGATTTCCAGCCCTTCCACCACGTCCGAGGGGTGGCGCAGGGCACAAGCTGCCAGAGCATCTGCCGTCTCCGGCTCACCGCGCCAACCCAAAGCAATGACGGCGCGCAGACGCACATCCGCCAAGGGATGAAATAGGGCGTGGAGCAGTTTTTCCCGGTAATCCCGTGCCGAAAATGCCGCAAGATCGGCTCCACATTGGGGACAAGTCCGCGCTTCCACCGGGATCAGATGAAAACATGCCAAACAGATTTGCTGCAATCCTTCCACGCTTGACACTCAAACTCGCACCACCGTCACCGCGCAGTGGGCGTAGGCGATAACCTGCTTCGCCACCGAACCTAACAGCCAGCGCTCAAACAGTCCATGGCCGCGATGCCCCACCACGATGTGGTCTATGCCGTGGTCTTCGGCGTAGAGCACGATACCTTCGGCAGGATGCCCGACCATGACCTCGAAGTGAGCCGTCAAACCTGCAACCCGTGCTTTCAGCGGCTGCAGCAAGTGGGTGTAATGACGGCGCGAGCTTTCGATGATTGCCTCGGTCTCCACCTCCGAGCCAAACTCCGGCGGGCGAGCCACCGCCAGCACATACAGTTCCGCGCCGTATTTTCCTGCCATATCCACGGCAAAATCGAAGGCTGCTTTGGCTGAGTCCGAACCATCATAAGCAATGAGTAATTTGTGCATCATGGTGTTCTCCTTAGTTGTTTGCGTTTTTTTCATCGGCTTGCTTCAGCAGGTGCCGGGGCAGGAAGAATGCATTGGCGATGAGAGTCGGCACCACCGCGCTACCGATCACCGCCGCTACCAGAGCCGAATACTGCCCTTGGTCGATCAACTGGTGCGACAGTCCGAACAGCGCCGAAATGGTGCCGAAGGTGAGGCCGGTGGACATAAGCAGCGTGGTGTACATGCCTTCCTGCTTCGGCGAACGATAAACCCGCGTCACTGGATAGACCCCAGCCACTTTCGTTGCCATCTTCACCAACAGCAGCGCAACAAACGCCAACGGAGCCGCGACCAGCGCGGGCAGCGAAACCAGCGAGCCGGCGCGAATAAAGTAGAATGGTGTGAGCAGACCGAAGATGAGCGTGCGCAACCGGCGCACCAAGGCGTGATCCTTGCCCACCGTACCCGCCAGCACCATGCCAATGAGATAAGCCGGCAGCACCGCTTCGCTATCAGCCCAGCTCGCCAATGCGCCCATGCCTAACAGACAAGCCATGAGGAACTTGGCCTCCAGTTCCGATGGTCTTCCTCCATAGCGTTTGAAGAACCGCGGCACGATCCAGGGCAGGACAAAGAAAACAACCACGCCCACGCCGATGAAAACCAGCGTCCTCCCGGTGAACGGCGCGAAGATCATCCCCAGCGCCACCACGGTGGCGAGGTCGGTGATGAAGCAAGCTGCCAGCACTGTCTTGCCGTAATCGGTGACATTGAGGCCGAACTCCAGCATCACCGCATACACCACCGCCACCGAGGTGGTGGACATGGCGATGCCGGCCAGCCAACTGGCATCCACGCTCCAGCCCAAGCCCCAGCGGGCGAGCGCCGCACAACCGAAAAAGGGCGCGGCGAAGCTCACCAAACCGATGGCCGTAGTCTGTTTCCAGTGTTTGCGAAACACGACCGGATCGAGTTCCGCGCCGGCAAGGAAGGTCAGCAGGATGGCGCCGGCGCCGGAGAGGAACTTGATCCAGGTGGCATCACCCGCCAGCAGCGCGCTGCCCAGCAATGCGCCGATGATGAGCTGGGCGATGGTGCCGACGACGATTTCCGACAATGCCGTCGCCACGCGCAGATGAATGGACAGCAGCGAGGCAACGAGTGCCAGCCCCAGCCATAGTGCCGCCTGTGCCCAGATTTCAGTCATGGGTATCCCCTACTCGTTAGCTGATAAGCCGGGGGCGTCTTCCCGGTCCGGATTGATCACCCCAAAGCGGGCCGGGATAAAGGCATAGAATGCCCGGATTTTTTCCTGGCGAACCAGCTCCAGCAGCTTTTTTGCCTCATCTTTGGTCACGATAAATTCCACTTCCACCGTGAGTGTGCCGGCTAATTCAAAAAAATGATCCTCATGCAGGTGATGGTGGCGTCCGAACCCGGCCATCGCCCGAAAGGCAGACCCGCCCCGGATGCCCAGGTTGCTGGCCTGCTGCAGTAGCCACTCCCAAGCTAGCACCCCGTGGCACCGTTGGCTTTCATTAACGTAAATCCTGAGAAAAGTTCCTTCCATCGCTGTCTCCTTTTCAGTAGTTTTGTTGTGCCGGAATGACACCGCGCACGCCGCCGCGCGGGTTTTCCATATCGCCATGGTAGCGGGGAATGAGGTGCAGGTGGACGTGCGAGATCGTCTGGCCTGCCGCCTTACCCACGTTGATGCCGATGTTGTAACCGGCGGGAGCATGTTTGCCATCGAGGTAATATTTCGCCTCATCGAGCAGCGACAATAGCGCGAATTTCTCCGCCTCGGTAGTGAGGAAGAAATCGGCGACATGGCGCTTGGGAATGATCAGCATGTGGCCGGGATTGACAGGATATTTGTCCGGTTTGGCATAGGTCAGATCGTTCTGGAACAGAACGCCATCAGGGCGACAGAACGGGCAGTTTTGTGAGTCTTTGTTCATTATGCGGCTCCCTTCGCTTTGAGCAGGCTGACCGTCAGTATACCGAGTGCCGTCATGGCCAGCGACCCGCCCAGATGAACTGCCGTGTGTGCCAAAGCCCATGCGTACTCGCCTCGGGAAATAAGAGTCACCGCCTCCGCGGAAAATGTGGAAAAGGTGGTAAGCCCTCCCATAAAACCCGTGATGACGAACAGCCGTGCCTCTGGCGGTAAACCGGAATGTTCGGAAAAGAAAGCGACTGCCACGCCGACCAGATAACCACCAATCAGGTTGGCCGCTAGTGTACCGAGGGGAACAGTGGGAAAAACCGGATTGAGCAGAATGCCCAGCCACCAGCGCAACCACGCACCGAAAGCCGCGCCGCCGCCCACTGCGAGAAAACCATAGAAGCCCATACCATTTCCGCCCAAGTTGATTGATTGTTCCGGCAGAGGGGCGCAAAAAAATGCCTACCGCCCCGTTGCCGGGTTGCCGGTAGGCATCATCAGCCCTTACGGGCGGTTCGGAGCAGAAACTCCGGGAGGCATGCCATCTCCAGTTCGGAAGATAACAAGTGCTACCGAGAATGTAAAGCTAAGTCTGACTTGTTGAGTTTGGAGGTTTAGTGACCGCTTTCAGAAAGCCCGACCGTCCGGTTCGCGATAACGGAAGTTCGAATTTCCCGATAGCGGTGACCTCAGTGACGGAGCCCATTATCATTTCCGCCCCCATATCACTGCATATTACCAGGCGATGAAACGCATATATCCTCGGCAATTCACCACCGACCTGATGTGCGGATAACCAAAACGCTTCATGAAAATAATAACGCCGCATTAATGCGGCGTTGTGTGTCGGCTTATGGGAGGCCGATTGGGTCAGTTATCGAATACTGACTTGGGTAGCAACTACGGATAATTAATCATTGAAGTGTCGATAGGCGTCTCCCATTAACGGTTAACCTTTCCGAACCTGTGCTCGAGAACCACAAGCATTTTATACGCTTAATTTCTGGAAAGTTCAACTCGAAAAAAGAACCGTCCCTGCTGTGATTGAAACCAGCTTTATCCTATTGAGTCGGCCATTAAAAAGATTGGAATCAGTTCGGGCTGATGCTTCGACAGGCTCTGATAGAACAACCAAGTATTGACTAAGCACGATAACCCCGTGCTAAGTCACTACTTAAGCACAAGGTACATCCGTTCGTGGTGATACTTCGACAGGCTCAGCACAGGGTAAGCAGAGCGTATCGAACCATAACGGATGTATCGAAGCCCCGCGCACTCTGAGATGCTCTTCGATACCTGATGTAACTACTGGCCATTCGACCAGGCTGACAGAAAACATCAGCCAAGCCGCTGGTTATCAGGGTGAACGGCTTACTATTTAATGGCCGACTTTATACTATAAATCCGGCAGTTGACATGCTTCTGCCGTTTTTATGTTTTGCCGGGATGAACCATATCTGCCGGACGCACCCAGCGCTCGAAGTCCTGTTCCGTGACATACCCCAGCGCCAGCGCCGCCTGCTTGAGCGTGCTGCCGTCATGGTGCGCGCGTTTGGCGATTTCGGCGGCGCGATCGTAGCCGATGTGCGGGGTCAGCGCGGTCACCAGCATCAGCGAGCGTTCCATCAGTTCGGCAATGCGTCCGTGATTGGCTTCGATACCGCGCACGCAATATTCCGCGAAGCTGGTCATGCCGCCGGCGAGCAGGCGCACGCTCTGCGCAAAGTTGTGTGCGATGAGCGGCTTGAACACATTCAGTTCGAAGTTGCCCGAGGCGCCGCCGATTGTGATCGCAACGTCGTTGCCGAAAACCTGGCAGCACAGCATGGCCAGCGCCTCGCACTGGGTAGGATTCACTTTGCCAGGCATGATCGAACTGCCCGGCTCGTTTTCCGGGATGCTGATCTCGCCCAACCCGGAACGCGGGCCGGAGGCCAGCCAGCGCACGTCATTGGCAATCTTCATCAGCGCGACAGCCAGCGTCTTGAGCGCGCAGTGTGCGGCGATCAGCGCATCATGTGCGGCCAGCGCGGCAAATTTGTTGGCGGCACTCTTGAACGGAGCTTCATTGCCGAATCGTGCGGCGTGGCTGCGTGCCAGTTCCGCGGCGATGCGCTCGCCGAATTCGGCATGGGTGTTCAGACCTGTGCCGACTGCCGTACCGCCGACCGCCAGTTCGTAGAGCGGCGTGAGCGAAGCAATCAACAACGATTCCACCAGTTCCAGTTGTGCCACATAACCCGAGAATTCCTGGCCCAGCGTCAGCGGGGTTGCGTCCTGCAGATGGGTGCGGCCGATTTTTACAATGTCAGCGAACGCGTCGGATTTTATTTTCAGAGTCGTGCGCAGCGTGCGCAATGCCGGAAGCAGTTTTTGCGAGATGCCGATGACTGCAGCCACGTGCATTGCGGTGGGGAAGATGTCGTTGGATGACTGGCCGAGATTGACGTCATCGTTGGGGTGCACCTTCGACACGTTACCGACGAAGTCGGCAGTTTGCGGGAAAAGGTGCGATGCGGCGACTCCCGCACCCGTCGGTTCCGCAGCACCGTGTTGTGGCCGCACCTTGCGCGCTTCACTGCGCACGCCACCGAGCAATTCCGAGGCGCGGTTGGCGAGCACCTCGTTCATGTTCATATTGCTCTGCGTGCCCGAACCGGTTTGCCAGACGGAGAGCGGAAATTCCTCGCTATGCATTCCGGCCAATACTTCGTCCGCCGCCTGCACGATGGCTGCTGCCTTGTCGTTATTCAGCAACCCAAGCTCGCGGTTGACCAGCGCGCAGGCACGTTTGACTGTAGCGAGGGCCATGACGATTTCGTCCGGCATGCGCTCCGACGAAATGTGAAAGTGTACTAGCGAACGCTGGGTCTGCGCGCCCCACAGGTGTTCGGCGGGAACCTCGATGGAGCCGAACGAATCGCGTTCTTTTCTCGTGGCCATGGTGTTTCCCCTTATGAAATTACACCTATGAAATTGTGCCTATGAAACGGCTCGGGCCAAAACAAACGCGGCTGCCGCAGCAGCACTGCCGATCAGCAGGGTATGCAGGGCACTGCGCAACGGGGAGGTTCCGGTGAAGCCGCCCTTGACGTAGCCGAACACCGCGAGCGCGATCAGGGTAACTGCGATAGAGTAGGGTAGCGCTTGAGTCACGCCGGATACCACGAAGTAGGGCGCAATGGGAATCAGTCCCCCCGCGATATAGGCACAGGCTATCGTCGCCGCACTTTGTATCGCCCGTCCGGGCTCCGGCCGCTCCAGGCCGAGTTCAAAACGCATCATGAAACGCACCCATGCCTCGCGGTCTGTGCGCAATGCCGCAACCACAGGCGCGCACTGTTCCGCCGATACCCCGTAAGCATCGAACACCTCGACGATCTCGGCGGCTTCCTGTTCCGGTGTCGTTTGAACTTCCTGTTGTTCGCGCTGCAACTCTTGGGCATAGTGCTCGGCATCGCCGCGTGCCGCGAGGTAACCGCCGAGTCCCATCGCAATCGAACCGGCCGCGATTTCCGCGATACCCGCTGTAGTGATGATGTGGCTGGACGCAACTGCGCCGGATAGTCCCGCCGCCAGAGCGAATGGCACCGTCAAGCCGTCCGCGATGCCGATGACAATGTCGCGCACCGTCTGCGAGGCGCGGAAGTGGCTTTCGACATGCGGGGTCTGGGGCATGGCTTACTTTCTTATTGTGCTACCAGCTCTCTTAGGACGTACGGCAGGATGCCGCCATGCCGGTAGTAGTCCACTTCGATCGGCGTGTCGATGCGCAACAGCAGCGGCACTTGTTGCGTGCTGCCGTCCTTGCGGCGGATGGTGAGGGTCACATCCTGTTGCGGTCTCAAGTTGTCGTCGATGCCGGAGATGTCGAATGTCTCCTCGCCGGTCAGGTTCAATGTTGCGACATTGCTGTCGCCCTTGAACTGCAGCGGCAGCACGCCCATGCCGACCAGATTGCTGCGGTGGATGCGTTCGTAGGATTTGGCGATCACCGCTTTAACACCCAATAGCTGCGTGCCTTTCGCGGCCCAGTCGCGGCTGGAGCCGGTGCCGTATTCTTCGCCGGCGAAGATCACCGTTGGCGTGCCTGTGACGATGTATTTCATCGCGGCATCGTAGATCGCCGTCTGCTCGCCGTTGTACAGCGTGTAGCCGCCTTCGATGCGGCTGCCGTCGGCATTCGCAGGAATCATCAGGTTCTTGACGCGCACATTGGCGAAAGTGCCGCGCATCATCACCTCGTGGTTGCCGCGCCGCGCGCCGTAGCTGTTGAAATCCTTGATCGCCACGCCACGGCCTTGCAGATATTTTCCTGCCGGCGTCGTCGCCCTGAAACTGCCGGCCGGACTGATGTGATCGGTGGTGACGGAATCGCCGAAGATCGCCAGCGGCTTGGCATTGCTGATCCCGGTGATGCTGCCGGTCTGCATGCCGAATTGTTCGAAGAACGGCGGACGAGCGATGTAGGTGGAATCGTCCCACCGGTACTGGTTGCCGGTCGGCGCAGCGATGGCGTTCCACAACGGCAGATCTTTGGTCAGATCGGAATACAGCCTGCGATATACCGCCGGATCGGCGGCATACTTCATCATGGCCTGCACTTCCGCACTGCCCGGCCAGATGTCCTTCAGGTAGACCGGTTTGCCATCCTTGCCGGTTCCGAGCGGTTCGGTGTCGAGATTAATGTTCATCTTGCCCGCGATAGCGTAGGCCACCACCAGCGGCGGACTGGCTAAAAAATTCGCTTTGATGTTGGAGTGGATGCGCGCCTCGAAGTTGCGGTTGCCGGACAGCACTGCCGCCGCGATCAGGTCGTTGGCGACGATGACCTCTTCGATCATGGCATCCAGCGGGCCGGAATTGCCGATGCAGGTGGTGCAGCCGTAGGCCGCCACGCTAAAGCCGAGTTGCTCCAGATAGGGCAGCAGACCTGCGTTGGTGAGGTAGCTGGTGACTACGCGCGATCCGGGAGCCAGCGAAGTCTTGATGTGCGGCTTGACGCGCAAACCTTTTTCGACCGCTTTTTTCGCCAGCAAGCCCGCTGTCAGCAACACGCTGGGGTTGGAGGTGTTGGTGCAGGAAGTGATCGCGGCGATCAGTACATCGCCATGGCCGATCTCCACGGCGGGCAACATTTCGTCGGCGCGCTCGCAGCGCGCCACCGAATTGGGGTGATCGTCGAGCATTTCGATCTCGCTAGGGCTGTGCGTCTTACCCGCGTCTTGCTGACCGCCGCCGGAAATCGGCACGCACACGTTGCCACTGCGGTCGTGCAGGCTGGACGGCATGACACGGTGAGCGCGAGCGTCTGGTGCGGGAATACCGTCTCCCGCATCCTCCCGCAATCGGCTGGCTGCGCCAGTAACGTGCCGGGTGCGGGTGGTAAAACGTTTGCCCAGTTCGGCGGCTGGTTTGTTGAAGCCGTTCTCTGCCGCCGGTTTGCTGAACAGCGTGTTAAAAGTCTCTTTCATCCTGGTCAACGGCACGCGGTCTTGCGGGCGCTTCGGGCCTGCCAGCGACGGTTCTATGCTGTTCAAATCCAGTTCCGCTACGCTGCTGTAATCGATCTGCCCGGTTTGCGGGATGCCATACAAATTTTGTGCCTTGAAGAAGGAGGCGAAGGCATCCACTTCCTCATCGGTGCGTCCGGTGTTGCGCATGTATGCCACGGTGACATCATCCACCGGGAAGAAGCCCATGGTTGCGCCATATTCAGGCGCCATGTTGGCGATGGTCGCGCGGTCGGGCAGCGTGAGAGCCGCGGTGCCCTCGCCGAAGAACTCGACGAACTTGCCGACCACTTTGTGCTTGCGCAGCAATTCGGTGACGGTCAGCACTAAATCTGTAGCCGTCACACCTTCGCGCAGCTTGCCTGTGAGATTGACGCCGACCACATCGGGGGTCAGGAAATAAACAGGCTGGCCGAGCATGCCGGCTTCCGCCTCGATGCCGCCCACGCCCCAGCCGACCACGCCGATGCCGTTGATCATCGTGGTGTGGCTGTCGGTGCCGACCAGCGTGTCCGGGTAATACACACCATCCTTGTGCAGCACGCCGCGCGCTAGGTATTCCAGATTTACCTGATGCACGATGCCGACGCCGGGCGGCACGACCTTGAATGTGTCAAATGCCTGCATCCCCCATTTCATGAACTTGTAGCGTTCGGCGTTGCGCTCGAATTCCAGTCCCATGTTGATCTTGAGCGCATCCGGGTTGTTGTAGCTGTCGATCTGCACCGAGTGATCCACCACCAGATTCACCGGCACCAGCGGCTCGATGATCTTGGGGTCCTTGCCCATTTTTGCTGCAGCATCGCGCATCGCGGCGAGGTCGACGAGCAGCGGCACGCCGGTGAAATCCTGCAGCACGATGCGCGCTACGACGAACGGGATCTCCTCGGTGCGCGGGGCATTCGGCTGCCAGTTGGCGAGCTGGCGCACGTGCGCCTCGGAGATCTTCTTGCCGTCGTAATTGCGCAACACCGCTTCCAGCACGATGCGTATGGAAACCGGCAAGCGCGATATCTTGCCGAGTCCGGCGGCTTCCAGCGCGGGCAGGGAATACAGCGTGCCTTGTTTTCCGCTGGCGAGCTTGAAAGTCTTGCGGGTGTTGAACAGGCTTTGTGATGCAGTATTGGGCGACATGGCTGGCTCCGGATGTGCGAGAAATAAATTCAAGGATGAGATTATAAAGTGTTGCGTGGCGGTCGTCTTGCCAGGTTGGTGTTATTTATATCTTTTTGGCTATATGAATATGGCTGTATTAGATTTAATATCTCAACACTTGGGCCTATAAGTAATCAATAAATCCAAAAAAGAGGGGCTTTGCGTGTTTGGTAAACTGAAGTATCCGTTTGGCAACAGTGTTCTTCCCAATCTCCATGCTGATATCGTGCGCCGTGTTGGCTTGCGTGAGCGGGCGAGCGCATAGGCATATTTCATGATCAAGCATTTGACGACAGAGAGATCGGAGAAACAGGGCAAATCAATATTTGCAGCAAAACTCCTGTTGGTAACGCTGGCTTACTTTGTCAGCGGCAGGCTGGGTTTGGCGATCCCATATGTGGATTCCCACATCACTCTGATCTGGCTGCCTACCGGCATTGCCGTGGCGGCTTTGCTGCGCTGGGGTTATATCTGCTGGCCGGGGATATTTCTCGGCGCGCTGGCCACCAATTTTTCCGTCGACTCTTCCCCGTTGCTGGACTGCAGCATCGCGCTGGGCAATACACTGGCTCCGTTGCTTGCCGCCTGGTTGTTGCGCCGCCTGAAATTCCATGAGGCGCTTGATCGCGCCTATGACATCCTGCTCCTTGTCGTAGCTGCCGCCATCGCGATGCTGATCAGTGCCAGCGGCGGCGCGGCCAGTCTGGTGATATTCAAAATGATGCCTATACAGCAAGCCGGCGAAGCATGGCTGTCCTGGTGGGCGGGAGATTTCATCGGCGTGTTAATGGCGGTGCCGCTGCTTCTTAATATTTCCCGAACTGAATTGAAAAAATTATGGGCCCAACGGGTGGAGTTTCTGGCCTGGTTTTCGATCATGCTCGCCGTCAGTTGGCACGTGTTTCTTTTCATCAATGTTGTCGGCAGCCATTCTCAACAGCTGGTTTTTTTGTTGTTGCCGGTAGTCGTATGGTCGGCGATGCGCTTTGGGGTGATGGGCTCATCATTAGGCGTGCTGATACCGGCGTTGATTGCCGCAGTGGCGACCAGCTTTGGACTTGGCCCGTTTTATACCGCGGATGTCCAGCAGGGCTTGTTTTTCCTGTTGTTGTTCTTTGCCACCCTGGTGCTGGTCGATCTGATGGTGGCGGCCATGCAGGCAGGGCGCAATCGGGCCGAGCGTGCACTCAGGCTGGATAGAGATTTCAACAAGGAATTGATTCAATCGCTGCCCGGGATTTTCTACATGTTTGATACATCGGGACGCTTTCTGATGTGGAACCGGCAGCTTGAAAGCGTGCTGCAACTCAGCGGAGAGGAACTTGCCCGCAGTCATCCGCTGGATTTTTTTGAGGGGAATGATCGCGTACTGATCGAGGGAAACATCCGCAAAACTTTTGAGACGGGTGAAACAACCACGGAAGCGGAGCTGGTGGCAAAAAATGGCGTCAAGACAGCTTACTACTTTACCGGACGGCGTATTGAACATGACGGTAAGTCAGTGCTGGTTGGTATGGGTGTAGATATTGCCGAGCGCAAGAGGGTAGAGCATGAGATCCTGGAAGCCAAAGAGCGTGCAGATGTCATTTTCAATACCAGTCCGAATGCAGTTATCATCAGCCGTTTGTCTGATGGCTATATTACCGATGTCAATAATGCATTTACCAGACTCACCGGGTACACAAAAGAAGAGTCTGTCGGGCACACAACTTTTGACCTGAATGTCTGGGTGAATCCGGATGACCGCAAAAAATATGTTCACGAACTCAAAAACAAAGGATTTTGTGAAAATTTCGAGGCGCAATTACGGAGAAGAGACGGCAGAGAATTTTCGGGAAGCATGTCCGCCGGAGTAACCAAAATTCAGGGTATCCAACACATAATCGGCACTACACGCGACATCACGGAACGAAAACTGGCCGAACAGAAAGCTGATGTGCTGTTACGACGTCAACAGGCATTGATGAAATCTGCACTGGAGGGTATCCACATCATGGATATGCAGGGCAACATAGTGCAGGCCAATGATACCTTCTGTCATATGCTGGGTTACACCCAGGAAGAAATCAGCAAACTTAATGTGGCTGATTGGGATGCGCAATGGACGCGAGAAGAATTGATGGAGCGCTTCAAGGATCTGGTTCGATTAAATAGCGCGTTGTTCGAGACCCGGCACCGCCGCAAAGACGGCACATTGCTTGAAGTCGAGGTGAGCACCACTGGCGCGGAGATGGACGGACAGAATTATATTTTTGCCTCTAGCCGCGATATTTCCGAGCGAAAGAGGATCGAAAGCGAACTCCGCGACAGTGAGCGGAAATCGCGTATGTTGATGGATTACGCCGCTGACGCGGTGTTCGTGGCAGATCCGCGGACGGAGCGTTGGGTATATGTCAATGATCGCTTCGAGTCACTCCTGGATTATTCCCGGGAAGAGTTGTTTGCAGGCAACATAAACATATATGATGTGGTGACACCGGCTTTCCGCGACATCTACCGGGAAAATTTCCGGAGCATTGCCCAATCAGGCGGGGTCTTGACCCGTGAGCTTCGGTTGAACAGAAAAGACGGGAGCGGTGTGCAATTGGAAATGAATGCGGCCACTTTGCCCGATGGGACCATATACGGTTCTTGTCGCGACATTACCGAACGCAAAAGGAACGAAGAGAGTCAGCGCATCGCTGCGGTGACATTCAACACCCAGGAAGCCATCATGATCACCGCGCCCGATGCTGAAATCCTGCGCGTCAATCAGGCCTTCCAGGAGATTACCGGCTACAGCAAGGATGAGGTGATTGGGCGCAATCCGCGCATCTTCCAGTCCGGCCGGCACGATGCGGCTTTCTACCGGACCATGTGGTCTGAGCTGCTTGATACGGGCAAATGGTCAGGAGAGGTCTGGGACAAGCGCAAAAATGGCGAGGTATATCCGAAGTTGATGACCATCACTGCCGTTTATGATGACGACCGTAGATTGACTCACTATGTGGCGGTGTTCCGCGACATCAGCAATCGCAAGAAGTCGGAACAGGAGATCCATCAACTGGCCTTCTACGATCCGCTGACCACTCTGCCGAATCGCCGCTTATTGATGGACCGTTTACAGCAGGCGCTGGCAGTCAGCGCCCGAAACGGCCGGTATGGCGCATTGCTGTTTCTGGATATGGATCACTTCAAGACCATCAATGATACGCAAGGCCATGCCATGGGCGATCAACTGCTGATCGAATCGGCGCGCCGCTTGCAGACTTGTGTGCGCGAGGGTGACAGCGTGGCGCGGCTGGGCGGCGATGAATTTGTGGTGCTGTTGGAAGGACTGGGGAGCGGGGCGGATGAGGCGGCCACCCAAACCGAATCGGTCGCGGAGAAGATCCGCCTTGAGTTGAGTAAGCCCTATTTGTTGAATGATTTCGAGTGCCATTCCACGGTCAGTATCGGCATCAGCCTGTTTCTCAATCATCAGGAGAGTGCTGACGACTTGCTACAGCACGCCGATGTCGCCATGTATCAGGCCAAGACGGTGGGGCGCAACGCCATCCGCTTTTTTGATCCGCAGATGCAAAGGGCATTGGAGGCGCGTGCTGAATTGGAAGCAGATCTGCGCCATGCGCTCGAAAAACAGCAATTCCAACTGTATTACCAGATCCAGGTTGACAGTCTGCGCCGCCCGATAGGCGCAGAGGTGTTATTGCGCTGGGAACATCCCGAGCGCGGTCAGGTTTCTCCTACGCAATTCATTCCGCTTGCCGAAGAAACCGGGCTGATCGTACCGATCGGCTTGTGGGTATTGCAAAACGCCTGCGCAGAACTCAAGGAATGGCAGAAAGACGCACTGACGCGCGATTTGACACTGGCAGTGAACGTCAGCGCCAAACAGTTTCGCCAAGCCGACTTTGTTGCGCAGGCCCAGCGGGTGCTGCAGGAAAGCGGTGCGAAGCCCTCGCGGCTCAAGCTGGAATTCACCGAAAGCACCGTGCTGGAAAACGTCGAAGACACCATCAGCAAGATGCGCGAACTGAAATTGCTCGGCGTGGGTTTTTCGGTGGATGATTTCGGCACGGGCTACTCCTCATTGCAATACCTCAAGCGACTGCCGCTGGATCAGATCAAGATCGATCAATCCTTTGTGCGCGACATAGCCACCGATCCCAACGATGCCGCGATCGTCCAGACCATCATCGCGATGACAGAGGCGTTGGGATTGAGTGTGATCGCGGAAGGTGTTGAGACCAATGAGCAACACGAGTTCCTCGATAATCACGGATGTCACGCTTTCCAGGGATACTTGTTCAGCGAGCCGATCCCGCTTGAACAGTTCAAGGCATTGCTGCAACAGGGCTAAAAAAACCTCTGGACGACATGATGCAATCCGGTGTTTTGGGTTAGCATTGCAGAAGATATCAATCACACGAAGATTTCAGCTTTGCCAATTTCCTGGAATATCCCGCTGGTGTTGTTATCCATAATGGTCGCGGTGTTCGGTTCGTTCGCCGCCCTTACTCATGCGCAGCGTATGCGTGAGAGTGACGGGCGCGCGGCAATGCTGTGGATGGTGGCGGGCGGCTTTACCCTGGGAGTGGCGGTCTGGTCCATGCATTTCATTGGAATGCTGGCGTTTCGTCTGCCGATGCCGATTGCTTATGATTTGTCGCTGACCATTCTCTCGTTGTTCTCCGCCGTTGCTGCAGCATTGCTGGGTTTCGGGGTATTGCGCGAATCCCGTATCAGTATCCGGCGCATGTTTCTCAGCGGGCTGTTGATGAGTGCAGGCATCAGTGTGATGCACTACACCGGTGTAGCTGCGTTGAATATGTCGCCACCGATTGGCTATGACCCGTGGATTGTCACGTTGTCCATTGTGATTGCGATCATCGCCTCGTGGGGTGCACTGCTGATGATGTATCAGGGCGAGCGCATCAAGCTACCGCCATTACTACGCTTTGTCTCGGGCGCGGCCATCATGGGTTTTGCGATTTCCGGAATGCACTATACCGCAATGCTGGGAATGCGGGTTCAACCCGGCAGCATGTATCCCTCCGACTCCACACAAATCGAGCCGAATACACTTGCAGTACTGGTGTCGCTGATTTCCATAATGTGGTTCAGCGGCGGTATTCTGGCAACCCTGTTTGATCGGCGCATAATGCGGCACAAGGCCGAGGAGTTGGCGCGGCTTGAACAATACCACCGGAATTTGCGGGCAGACATACTTGAAAAGGAAATCGCCCTGCTTAAATCCCTGAGCGAAAGCGAAGAGCGATCCAGACTGATACTGGACAAAGCACCCGATGCCGTGGTCAATACGGATGAATCCGGAAAAATAATCGAGTGGAATGCCGAGGCCGAAAGAATTTTTGGTCATCCGCATAGCGAGGCAATCGGCCGGGATATGGCGGAGTTGATCTTGCCGGAGCCGCATCGTGAGAATTATCGCATCGGCGTGACGCGATATTTGCAAGCGTGCGAGTCTGATGTCCTTGAAAAACGTATTGAAATTACCGCTCTCCGTAAAGAGGGAGAGGAGTTTCCGGTCGAGCTGTCCGTGATACCCTTTCAGCGCGACAATCAGGTGTTTTTCAGCGTGTTTTTGCATGACATAACCGAGCGTCACCGAATCCAGTCGGGAACTGCCGCTTTGCTTAAGCGTAATCAGATATTGATGAAAACTGCTGTCGACGGTATCCATATTATGGATATTCATGGCAACATAGTGGAGGCGAATGATTCCTTCTGCCGTCTGTTAGGTTACACCCAGGAAGAAGTGGCTCGACTGAATGTGGTTGATTGGGATGTGCAATGGTCGGCCGATGAGTTGATGGGACGGTTGAGGAAGTTCATTTTAAGCGGCGACAGCGCCACGTTTGAGACTGTACACTGTCGCAAGGATGGCACTCTGATCGATATAGAGATCAGTTGCACGGGTGTGGAGATAGAAGGCCAGCATTATATTTTTGCTTCAAGCAGGGATATCACCGAGCGCAAACTGGCCGAACAGAAGATTCACCAGCTGGCATTTTATGACGTACTCACCAGGCTGCCCAATCGCCGTTTGCTGATGGACCGCCTGCAACAGGCGCTTTCAGTGAGCGCGCGCAATGGCCAGCACGGTGCAGTGCTATTCCTCGATCTGGATCACTTTAAAACACTTAACGATACCAAAGGGCATGACATCGGCGACCTGATGCTTGTCGAAGTCGCCAAGAGGACGGTGTCATGCGTGCGCGATGGCGATACGGTGGCACGTTTGGGTGGAGATGAATTCGTGATCGTGCTGGAAACGCTCAGTTTCAATCCTGATGATGCTGCGAGGCAAGCCGAGATGATCGCCGAGAAGATCCGCGCCGCTTTGAACCTACCATACCGGCTCAAAGAATTCACGCAACGTATTACGCCAAGCATCGGCATCATGCTGTTCCACGGACATCACGAAAATTTGGATGACCTGCTCAAGCATGCCGATACGGCCATGTACCAATCCAAGGCAGCGGGCCGCAATTCCATCCGTTTCTACGACTCGGCCATGCAGGCTGCCATTGAGGCACGGGCAGACATGTCGGACGAGTTGCATCTGGCACTGGAGAAACAACAATTTTGTTTGCATTGCCAAATTCAGGTGGATAGCCAGTATCGTCCGATAGGCGTAGAGATGCTGCTGCGCTGGGCACACCCCGCACGCGGTCTGGTCATTCCCGCGCAATTCATCCCGCTGGCTGAAGAGACAGGATTGATTGTGCCGATCGGACTTTGGGTGCTGAAAACCGCTTGCGCCCAACTCAAGTCGTGGGAACATGACCCGGAAACACGCGACCTGACGCTGGCTGTGAACGTCAGCGCCAAACAATTCCGCCATGCCGATTTCGTTGCCCAGTTACGACACATTTTGCTGGAAAGCGGCGCGAAGCCTTCTCTCATCAAGCTGGAATTGACCGAAAGCACTGTGCTGGAAAATTTCGAAGACGCCATTGCCAAAATGAGCGAACTGAAACTGCTCGGTGTGAGTTTTTCGCTGGACGATTTTGGAACCGGCTACTCCTCGTTGCAATACCTCAAACGACTGCCGCTGGACCAGATCAAGATCGACCAATCATTTGTGCGCGACATCACCAGCGACTCGAACGATGCCGCGATCGTGCAAGCCATCATTGCCATGACCAAAGCGCTGGATTTGAGCGTGATCGCCGAGGGGGTGGAGACCGAGGCGCAGCGCGAGTTTCTCGATCTGCATGGCTGTCATGCCTTCCAGGGCTATCTGTTCGGCGAACCGGTTCCAATCGGGCAGTTCGAGGATATGTTGCGTGGTGAAAATCGATCCATCATGCATAGCAGCGCACTGCCATAAGCAGCTTCGCAAAGTACCAAAGGCAGGCAATTCTCTATAACCAGCGACTTGGCTGTCGTCTCTTGATAGCTTAGTCGAATGGCTAGTGGTTTCATCAAGCTCTTGCGAGCCTGAGAAACTGACACCACCGCAGTGCTGACCGGCACACCGAGCAATCTTTCGCGCATTTTTCTCCAGGCCTCATTCTTTGCGCCGCCGCCATTGGTCACGATGCGCTTGAGCGGCGGTGCGCCCAGTTCGGCGAGTTTGGCATAGCCTGCCGCTTCGATATGCGCCAAACCTTGCAACAACCCGTGCAGGAATTCCACATCACTAGCGGGGCGCGGTTCCAGACGGGGCGCAAGCAGCGCATCGTTGACAGGGAAACGCTCGCCGGGCTTGGTCAAAGGGTAATAATCCAGCGGACTGTCTTGCAATGGATCGATTTGCGCACTCAGGGCAATGAGTTGTGCATCGTCAAAGTAGTGGCGCAATACGCCGGCTCCCGCGTTCGACGCACCCCCAACCAACCACAGATCGCCGTAGCGATGGCTGTACGCGCCATTTTCCGGTGAGTCGATCCGCTGTGCCGACAGTTGCTTGAGAACAAGCGTAGTGCCGAGAGTAGTCACGCCGACGCCTGACTCATTGACACCCGTAGCGATGAAGGCGGCGCTGCTGTCGGTGGTTCCGGCGTGAACGGTGCATTGCGAGTTGATGCCGAAATGAGCGGCAATGTCCGGCTGGATCTGCCCGATAACATCGCCGGGCGTGAGCACATGCGGTAGCAGATGCGCGTGCGGCAGAGCCATCACCCAATCCGGCCAGCACAGGTTTTCCACATCGTAGCCGGTTTTCAACGCATTATGATAATCGCTGATCCCGGGCTGCCCGCAAAGCAGCGCAGTGAGCCAATCGGCCTGATGAAGAAAATACGCGGCATGATCGATGACGTTTTGTTGTGTCAGCCAAAGAAACTTTGCAAGACCGGAAGTGGCAGTACAAACAGTATGGTTCTCTGGCGCGATGGCCTTGAGTTGCACGGCTTGCTGTTGCGCGCGGTTGTCGTGGTAGAGCAGGGCCGGGGAGCAAGGCTCCAGTGCATCATTGCACAGTAATACCGTTCCCGATGTGCCGTCTATCGCCAGGCCTTGCAATCGCGCCGCGATGTCTTTCGGCAGCGCACCGAGCAGACTGTGCAGCGAGGCACGCCAGTCGGCCGGAGTTTGCGCACTAGGTTCAGTGTATGCGACGCGCCGTTCCCAGACGATGGCTTCCTCATGGTCGATGACGCATGCACGTGCGCCGGAGGAGCCGAAATCCAGTCCCAAATACATCAGTCACGAGTGTTCGATTGTGGGTCGAAACGGTTCAATTCAATGTGCGGCTCCGGTTGCCAGCCCGGCTTGCGGTGCTCCGCGACCACGCTGGTGAAGATACCGCCGCGCACATAGAATTTGGCGGTCAATCGCATGAAGCGCGGTTGGGTGATGGCGACCAGATCATCGAGGATGCGGTTGGTGACATCCTCGTGAAAATGCCCTTCATTGCGGAAAGACCAGATATACAACTTGAGGCTTTTCAGTTCGACGCACATTTCATCCGCGATGTAATCCAGTACCAGCGTGGCAAAGTCCGGTTGACCGGTCTTGGGACACAAACAGGTGAACTCGGGGATCTCCATGTGGATGTGGTAATCCCGCCCGGGTCTGGGATTGGGAAAAGTTTCAAGGTTTTTGGAGGGTTGCGTGCTCATTTTGTGTAGTGTTCCGCTTCGGTTAGAATAGGCGGAATTATAACGGTTGCCCGGCTTGAATAGAGGGCACACATTAGAAATCGTAGCGAGCAAGCCCGAGAGCAAGAAGCCGCGCAGTGAAAGACGAGACATACCTTCATAGGTAGACGAGGATTGAACGAGCACGCGACGCAGCAATCGGGCTGCACAGTAGATTTATAGGGGTGTCCTTGCGTCTTTCTCAAATCAAGTTGGCTGGTTTCAAATCCTTCGTCGATCCCACGCACATTTCGCTGCCGGGGCAGATCGTGGGCGTGGTCGGGCCGAACGGCTGCGGCAAGTCGAATGTGATCGACGCGCTGCGCTGGGTGCTGGGCGAATCCAAGGCTTCCGCGCTGCGCGGCGAGACCATGCAGGATGTGATCTTCAACGGCTCCAGCAAGCGCAAGCCGATTTCGCGTGCCAGTGTCGAACTGATATTTGATAATTCGCTGGGCAAAGCGAACGGGCAGTGGTCGAGCTACGCGGAAATCTCGATCAAACGCGTGTTGCAGCGCGATGGCGATTCCAGCTATCACATCAACAACCAGCACGTACGGCGCAAGGACATCACCGACATTTTCCTCGGCACAGGGCTGGGCGCGCGCGCCTACGCGATCATCGAGCAGGGCATGATCTCGCGCATCATAGAGGCCAAGCCGGAAGAGTTGCGCATCTTTCTCGAAGAAGCGGCGGGCGTTTCCAAATACCGCGACCGCAGACGCGAAACGGAATTGCGTATCGGCGATACGCGCGACAATCTGCTGCGCGTCAGCGACATTTTGCTGGAACTGGAAAAGCAACTGGTGCATCTGGGCGCGCAGGCCGAAGTGGCGAAACAATACCGCGCGCTGGAGACGCAGCGCGACACCACGCAACACTTGTTCTGGCTGGTGAAGAAACAGGAAGCCGAAGCGCAACGCGCGAGATTCGCGCAGGCCACCGAGAAAACCCGCACCGAACTGGAGGCGGAGACCGCGCGCCTGCGCGACATCGAAAGCCAATTGGAAACCGCACGCAGCGGACATTACCAGCTTTCCGACGCGCTGCATGTCAAGCAGGGTGAGCTGTACACGGCCAATGCCGAGATCGCGCGGCTGGAGCAGCACATCAAACACGTCGCCGAGCAACGCCAGCGCATGACCCAGCAGCTCGCCAATACCGAGCGGCAAATCGAACAGCAGAAGCACCAGCGTCAAGGCGTGCATTCGCTTCTGGAGCATTGGCAGCGCCAACAGGAAGGCGCCGGAACCAAAGTGGATGAGGCCGATCAGCTCGCGCAAACGGAAGGACTGAACCTGCCGCAGGCGGAAGATGCAGCGCGTGCCGCGCAGGATAAACACAACGCATTGCAGCGCGAACAATTGCAATTGCAGCAGCAACTTCAGTTGGCCGAGACCCAGCGCGCTCACCTGCAACGCAACATCCAGCAACTGGAATCGCGCCGCTCACGCTTGCTGCTGGAAAAGGACAATCTGCCGGGTGCCGACGGCGGCGCGCTGCAGCAGGCACAGCAGCAAGTCGCCGAGCTCGAAAAGGAACGTGCGGAGCAGGTCGAGAAACTGGCGCACTTGCAGGAACAGTTGCCGTTGGCGGATACGCGGCGAGGCAACCAGCGCGATTCCTTGCAGCAACAGGAGCGGGTGCAGGCACAGACCGAGGCCAGACTGCATGCGTTGCAACAGTTGCAACGCCAGATAGACAATGACAAGAACCTCAATGCATGGTTGCAACAGCATCAACTGGATAAGTTGCCGCGCCTGTGGCAATCGATAAGCATCGAGAACGGCTGGGAAGACGCGCTGGAAGCGGTGTTGCGCGAACGGCTGAACGCGCTGGCCTTGCCGTCACTGGATGACGCTACCGCTTGGAACGACACCCCCCCGGCGAAGCTCGCGTTGTTCTCTCCTTCGGGCAATGTTCATGGCAATAACGAGCCAGCCGGGTTGAAGCCATTGTTGAGTTATGTGCAATGTCAGGACGAGCAAGTGCTGCCGGTGATGCGCGACTGGTTGACCCATGTCTATGCCGTTGCGGACGTGACGCAAGGCTATGCGCAACGCGCGCATCTGCCCGCGGGCGGCTGGTTCGTGACCCCGCAAGGGCACCTGATCGGCGCGCACAGCGTTATATTTCACGCGCCGGACAGCCAATTGCATGGCGTATTGGCACGGCAGCGCGAGATCGAGAAGCTGGAGCTGGAACTGGCCGGGCAGAACCGCAACGCGGAATATTCGCGCGAGCAAGTCGCGCAAGCCGAACAGCATTACCAGTCCATCGAGCAGCAGATCGCGCCGCTGCGCACTGCCGGAAACGAATTGCAGCAACGCCTGCATGGCTTGCAAATGAACATACTCAAGCTCAACCAGGCGCATGAGCGGAGTGTGGAGCGTGCCGCACAGATCGAGCGCGAGATGCAGGAAGTGGCCGAGCTGCTGGCCGCCGAACAGAACCAGCAGCGCGGCATAGACGAACAGATGGCTGCGTTGCGCGAGCAGATCGCCGCTTTCTATGCGCAGGTCGACGAGGCGCAGCGCGATGCCAAAGCTCAGGATATCGCGTTGCGCGAGCAGCGCAGCCGCGCGCAGCATGCACAGCACGCCTTGCAGGAAGCGCGTTTCTTTGCCAAGACCTGCACCGAGAAAATCGCCGACCTGCAACACAACGTTCAGCAGATCACCGATGCACTGGCACAGTTAGAGCAGAACCTGACGCAACTCCGCGCCGACCTGTCGGTCAGTGAGGATGACTCGGCGCAGCAGCAGTTGCAGGCGGCATTGCTGGTGCGCCAGGCTTGCGAACAGGCGCTGGGCGAGGCGCGCAACATCCTGGAAAACGCCACGGTCAATCTGCAAAAACTCGAGCAGGAGCGCCTTGGATGCGAACATAAGCTAAACCCGTTGCGTGAGAAGCTCAACGAACTGACGCTCAAGGAGCAGGAGTCACGTCTGCATTTCGAGCAATGGTCGGAGCAGTTGCAGGGGGTCGACGAGCAAGCGTTACTGCCCATGCTGGAAAGCGGCAATAACAAGCCGAATGCGTTGCAAAGCGAATTGAACAGGCTGAATGCGGATATCGAGGCGCTGGGCGCAGTGAATCTCGCTGCACTCGAGGAACTGCAAGCCGCTACCGAGCGCAAAACCTATCTGGATGCACAAGCCATGGACCTGAACGAGGCGATGGCGACGCTGGAAGATGCGATACGCCGCATCGACAAGGAGTCGCGCGAGTTGTTGATGGATACCTATAACCAGGTCAACAAGCACCTGGCGGAAATGTTCCCGGTGTTGTTCGCCGGCGGAGAGGCGAGGTTGGTGCTGACCGGCGAAGAGATACTCGACAGCGGCGTGCACGTGATGGCGCAGCCGCCCGGCAAGAAGAACAGCTCGATCCACCTGTTGTCCGGCGGAGAAAAAGCCCTCACCGCGATCGCGCTGATATTCTCGCTGTTTCAACTCAATCCGGCACCGTTCTGCGTGCTCGATGAAGTGGACGCGCCGCTGGACGATACCAATACAGAGCGGCTTTGCGCCCTGATCAAGAAAATGGCGCAACACACCCAGTTCGTGTTCATCAGCCACAACAAGATCACGATGGAACTGGCGCAGCAATTGGTCGGCGTGACCATGCAGGAAAAGGGTGTGTCCAAAGTAGTGGCGGTGGATATCGAAGAAGCCTTGCGGCTACGCGACGAAGTCATGGTCGCGTAGCGATAAAAAACGGCACATGACCGCCCCTGCTGAAACGCTTGTTCACATCACATGAACAGCCTCAAACATCAGTCGTTTTGCTGTCTTTTACTTCGCCCTCGATGGCACGATCATCCTCTTTACTTTGCTTGGCCGCTTCGTCGTCCGAACGCATACCTTCCTTGAAACCTTTTACTGCGCCACCCAGGTTGCTGCCAATACTGCGCAGATTCTTGGTGCCGAAGATCAGCACAATAACCAGCAACACGATCAGCCAATGCCAGATGCTTAATGAACCCATGTTTCTCCTTGAAGTAATGGTGTAATGAAGATATCAGCGCAGATCGCCTGCCAGTGAATTGCGCACCTTAGGCGGCATCTCCACTTCTTCACGGTAATCGGGGTGGGCTATGCCTGCGAGCACGGTTTTGCCCTGCTTGATTGCGGCAACCATTTCCGGCGTGAGTTCGAAGCGCAGGAAGTGCACCGCTGAGGTCTTGTCTTCAGTCTCCCGATCCAGATCCTCGTTATAGATGGCGTATACCTTGTTGTATCCTTCAACCCTTACCCAGACGGTCTTCTCGATCCCGATCAAACGTGCAAGCGCGGCGCGGCGCTCTTCCACATCCTCGTACTCCACCATGAAAGTTGCCTTCCAGTTATTGCCGTCGGGGATGAGCGGATTGTAGACATCCAGTTCCTGCTGGATACCTTCCGTTTCGAAGATGCGCTCGAGGCGCAGCATTTCCTGAACCTGGTATTGCATGGTGATGCTGTCCTCGAAGTACAGCGTCGCATGCGGGCCTATGGCCAGTCTGCGGTTTGCTTTGTGTTCCATGACCCTGGCGCGGAACTCGGGTCGAATGCGGGCGTATTGCTCAAGGCCATATAATTTTTCGTGGGTCAATTTCACGGTCGGTTTCTTCCTGTTCAGATACCGTAAGCCTTGCGCAGCAAGGTGATCGGATGTTCAGGTGTGCGGCCATCCTTGAGGCCGTTTTCAATATGGTGGCCGGCCATGGCACAGTCGCTGCCGTAATGCTGTGCCTCCGCTTTCCTTACCCGATCCACCACCGGCATGACGATCTTCATCGCCGATGCGTGGAATTCCTTTTTCACGGCGTAGGTGCCATCGTGGCCGGAACAGCGCTCGATGATTTCCACCGTGGTGCCGGGCACCAGTGACAAGGCTTCGCGGGTTTTCTGTCCGATGTTCTGTACGCGCTGATGGCAGGCGGCGTGATAGGCCACTTTGCCCAGTGGTTGCTTGAAGTCCGTCCTGAGTTTGCCTTCCTTGCTGCGCAGCATCAGATATTCGAAGGGATCGAAAAAAGCTTCCTTCACTTTCTGTACATCAGGATCGTCCGGGAACATCAGCGGCAGTTCCTGCTTGAACATCAGCACGCAGGATGGAACCAGCGCAGTCAGATCCCAGCCCTCATCAACGAGCCTGGCAAGCACCGGGATGTTGAACTCCTTGGCTTTCGTCACCGCATCCAGATCGCCCAGCTCCAGCTTGGGCATGCCGCAGCAGCGCTCCTGTTCTGCCAGTGTGACGGGGATATTATTGTGCTCGAAGACCGCGACGAAGTCTACGCCCGGCCCCGGCTCGTTGCGGTTCATGTAGCAGGTGGCGAACAGGGCGATTCTCCCTTTCGTTGTTCCGGTCGGTTCGGCCTGAGTGATACTGCGATGCCCGGACAAGCGGCGGCGTAGCGGATTGCTATGAAACTCAGGCAGCCATGCGTCGGCATGAATACCTGCCACAGCCTCCAGACCCTTGCGCGCAAAGCCGATCTTGTTGACTGCATTAACCACCTGGGCCACCACCGGGATACCCGCCAGACTGCCAACGGTGTCGGTGCTAGTCAGTATCCGGTCGCGCAATTTCACGTCGCCATTTTTGAATTTTACCGCCTTTGCTCTGAGCATCAGATGGGGAAAGTCGACGTTCCACTCGTGCGGAGGCACATAGGGACACTTGGTCATGTAGCAAAGATCGCAGAGGTAACAATGGTCCACGACCTTTACGTAATCTGACTTGGCGATGCTATCCACTTCCAGTGTGGGAGATTCGTCCACCAGGTCGAACAGCGTGGGGAATGACTGGCACAGACTGACGCAGCGGCGGCATCCGTGACAGATGTCGAAGACCCGTTCCATTTCCTTGTGCAACGATTCTTCGTTGTAAAAATCTGGGCTCTTCCAATCCAGGGGATGACGGGTAGGGGCTTGAAGATTACCTTCGCGGGTTGGGGCGGCCATGGCAATGTCCTGTGCATTTTTTACATCGGAAAAAACCGGCCGTGGATGACACGGCCGGAACAGAGTTACGAGCCAGGGCTTATGCCTTGAACTCGTTAAGGGCTTTCTGGTAACGGTTGGCGTGGGAGCGTTCCGCCTTGGCGAGAGTTTCGAACCAGTCGGCGACCTCGTTGAAGCCTTCCGCCCGTGCGGTCTTGGCCATGCCCGGATACATGTCGGTGTACTCGTGGGTTTCTCCCGCTACCGAGCTTTTCAGATTGTCCTCGGTGCCGCCGAACGGCAAGCCGGTGGCAGGGTCACCGCACTGTTCCAGATATTCCAGATGTCCGTGCGCATGCCCGGTCTCTCCTTCGGCGGTGGAACGGAACAATGCGGATACATCGTTGTAGCCTTCGATGTCGGCTTTACCCGCGAAATAGAGATAACGGCGATTGGCCATTGATTCACCGGCGAAGGCATCTTTCAGGGATTGCTCTGTTTTGCTGCCTTTCAGTTTCATGATATTCACCTCTCAATTGTTAAAAAAATACTGACTATCGATCAAGTGACCATAAGTCACGGTTAACAGCATACTATTTTGCTCACCTTATAAAAAGTAAATTATTTCGATTGTTTCGATTTGCAGAATAGATTACTCAATTCACCGCCAGAGTCTCCGGCGGTAACAAATCTTTCAGGAACTTCGACAGATTTTCCATCGTGGGTGCTATCGGTGAGCGCCGCCGCCAAACCAGCCCGATGATGCGAGATGCACCCGGTGAGGCGAGCGGGCGCAGTGCGACACGGGTACCAATGTCGTGAGATTGCATGCCGGCTAGTGCCGGAATCAACGTGACTCCCAGCCCCATACCGACCATCTGGCGTAGGGTTTCAAGACTGGTCGCACGAATTTCCTCATTATCGAGTTCCGCCAGATGGCAAGCCTCCAATGACTGATTTCGCAGGCAGTGCCCTTCTTCCAGCAATAACAGACCGGCGTGAACCAAATCCTCGATATGTATCTTCTTTGCTGCGGCCAAGGGATGGTTGGCGGGCACTGCGGCCAAAAACGGCTCGCGGAATAGCGGCACGATTTCCATAGCAGGATCGTCGACCGGCAAGGGCAAAGCCAGCAGACCCGCATCCAGCTTTCCTTCGGTCAAGTGGGCAAGCACATGGGGTGTCATTTCCTCCCGCAGCAACAGGCGTAATTTTGGGAAGTGCTTATGAACCAAGGGCAGGACATGGGGCAGGTAATACGGCCCCAGCGTGGGGATGACGCCGAGATGGATGGCCCGAACCATCGGGTCTTTGATTTGCCGGGATAGTTCGCAAATACGGTTGGCTTCCTCGATGATGCGCCGGGCAGAATCCACGATTTCGTGGCCGGCTGGCGTGAGCGTCACGGATTTAAGGCTACGATCGAACAAGGCGATTCCGAGATAATCCTCCAGCTTCTTGATTTGGGTTGAAAGCGTTGATTGACTGACGAAGCATACCTCGGCTGCACGGCCGAAGTGCCCGGCATCCGCCAGTGCCACTACATAGCGCAATTCCTGCAGGGTCATGGTTTGCCTTATATAAAATGGATTGGAAGATTCCATGCCGTTCATTTTGTGCGTGAAACTGACAAAGTTGTAATTTGCATTGTTGTTGCGTAATGCATTAATCATCCATGAAAAAATTATTGTTGACGGTAACGTTATCAAAAAGCCGACATAAATATCGCCAGCTCAAGTTGCGCAAGCACGTACATTCTTAAAAACAAAAATTTTAGGAAACGAATTCATATTATCAATGCATGTACAAAGACGCATGATTGATTCTGTCAATAATTCCAATTCACAAAATCCATTGTAATGCCACTACCGCAGATTCTATACCTCAAATCCTCTATTTATATGGGCTGTCGCCATACGATTGATTTCGTCAATAGTTGCGATTCAAACAATTCGTTAGATAAGTTACTTCATTCGACTTTAAATCCACGCCGTTGATGGATTTAAATTTCAATTTTGTATCATCAACAAAACCATAAAATCTATTTCAGAGCTCTGGAAAACGGGTTTATTTCATTTAGAGAGGAGAACAGTAATGACTGACTTTGACAAAATGAGCAGGAGAGACTTTTTTACGATTAGCGGCAAGGCCGGTATGGCTACCTTGATGGCAAGTGCAGTCGGTGTCAATTTTGGAATGGTGCAAGTGGCCGAGGCGGCTGACGGCAAAGGTGATGTTAGTCCATTCCGTTTTGCTATCCTGACTGACGCGCATCTTTTCAGTATGGACAATCACAAATTTGACGTTCAAATGGCCGATGCGGTTGATAAAGTGATGAGCATGAAGCCGCTTCCTGATTTTGTCGTATATTGCGGTGATATCGCGCAGAACGGTAAAGACGAACAGTTGCAGAAGGGGATGAAGATCCTTTCCAAACTGACTATGCCTATCCATTACATTCCTGGTGAGCATGACTGGTATTTGGATATGGGAGCTGCATGGCGCGGCCATTTCGGCAGTCCGACCTGGTCTTTTGACCACAAGGGTGTGCATTTTATCGGGATGAACTCTATCCTGGTGCGTGATTTCTGGACGGCCGCCGGAATGTCTGCGGAAGAAAGAATGGGTGTGATGGAAATGCTTGAAAGCCCAATCGCCGGCCCTTGGGGTGTGCGGGAAGAGCAGCTTGATTGGCTGAAAAAGGATGTGAAGAACCTCAAGCCGGATACCGCAGTCGTTGTCTTCACCCATTCACCGCTGTGGGACTATTACCCTCGCTGGAATTTCCAGACCGAGGATGCTCCCGAGGTTCGCCAAATCCTGTCGAAATTCGAGCGTGTGATGGCATTCCACGGGCATGTGCACCAAACGGTCTACAACAAGATAGGCAATATGTCCTCTGTCGGGACGCTGTCGACTTCCTGGCCGTGGCCTTACCCTGATGTCAAATTGGCCTATCCGGACATGCAAATGTACCGTTCCGATCCAGCCAACTTTACGGATGGTGAAGGTACCCAGCACATTGATCTGGAGAGCAACTTCAGCGGTCGAATGCAATACGATCCGTTCGGGGATATGTTGACTCCGGCCATGAAAAACGGCTTCAAAATATAAGGAGGAATGAGAGATGAAACTGAATTCTAAAAATGTGATTATGGGATTGATCACGCCGATTGCTTTGCTCGGGCTGCTTGCATCCAATCCTGCGTTTGCCAGAGAGCCGTATAGCAAAGCTGATTTGGCGGATATGCAGAATCAGTTGCTTGAAGTGGTCAATCATGGCCGTGATCTTTGGCACGGCAGCAAAGCGTCGATGAGCAGCAACGGCTTGGCTTGCGGTAACTGTCATCCTGATGCGGCAGCGTCGAACCCTCAGACATTCCCTAAATTCCAGGCGGATCTGGGGCGGGTGATTCCAATCCGGGACATGATCAATTGGTGCATCCAGGTGCCGCAAGGGGGGACTGCGCTTGATGTCAACGGTCCGGACATGGTTGCGATGGAGGCCTATGCTACCTATATGTACCGTGGTATCAAGATCGAACCTGGTTTGCAGACCAAGCAGACTCCGCCTGTCGTGGTGAAATCCGGGCGCGGTTTTCCATATAAGGGCTCCGGTGTTGGCTATGACAAATAAACAATCGGGTTGCCGTTATGGCTGATCTCTGCTGATTATTTTATAAGCTGGAAATCTTCAAGCAAGCGGGATTGCCCGCTTACTTTTTAAAGCTAAAAAAGGAGTGGAGCAATGAAGACAAGACAATTTTTATTTCTGTTGTTGATGGGCTGTTTACCGGCCTGGTCGCTCGCTTGGGCTGAACAGACTTGCGATACCCAGTCCTACCCGATGTCGACTCCGGCTGAACGCTTCAAGGACAACGGTGATGGCACGCTGACCGATACCCAGTCAAAACTGACCTGGATGCGTTGCTCGCTGGGTCAGGTGTGGTCAGGCTCAACCTGTACCGGCGCACCGGCTACCTATAGCTGGCAATCCGCACAGGATGCGGCGAACAAACTCGATCATGAGGGCGGTTATGCCAATCATCTCGATTGGCGGGTGCCGCACATCCCGGAATTGGCAATGATAGCCGAGCGCCAATGTGCCAATCCGCGGATCAATCTGACGCTGTTTCCGGCCACGCCCGCGGTCTACTTCTGGACGGCCACGACCCGACGCGGACCCGGTATGGATGCATTCGCCTATATCATCAGCTTCGGTGCGGAAGGCGCCAAGTATATGAGCAAGGAAGAGATGCTTAATGTCCGCCTGGTGAGTGGCGGGAAGCCAATGTAAAAAACCTGTCTGGCCAACCCGCCATGCTTAATATCAAAATCAAGTCTGTTGCCGACCTGTTTTGGGTTCGCGAGCGCATCGTCGGCGTGCATCAAACCGTTCCCGTGCTGGATGGCGGGAAACGCACGTTCATCAACTTCGATAACGCCGCGAGTACACCGGTGTTGCAAAACGTATTGCGCAAAGTGAACGACTTCATGCAGTGGTATTCGTCGGTGCATCGCGGCACAGGTTTTAAAAGCCGGGTCGCAACGCAGGCTTACGAGGATGCCCGCCATATTGTGAGCGACTTTGTGGGCGGGAATGAACGTGACCATGTCGTCATCTTCGGCAAGAACACCAGCGAAGCGATCAACAAGCTCGCGCATTGCCTGCCGTTGCAGCGCGACGACGTGGTGCTGCTGTCATTGCTGGAGCATCACAGCAACGACCTGCCGTGGCGCGCGAAATGTCGTGTGGAGCATATCGCCGCCAATGCCGAAGGGCAGTTGGACGAACATGACTTTGACTGCCTGCTGGAAAAGCATAAAGGGCATATCAAGCTGGTGGCTATCACCGGAGCGTCCAATGTGACCGGACACATGCCGGACGTGCACCGTCTGGCGGTAAAAGCCCACAATGCCGGGGCGCAAATCCTGGTGGATTGCGCGCAACTCGTGGCACACCGCAAAGTCTGCATGGGTGAGTTGAGCGATCCGCAACACCTCGATTACGTTTCGATCTCTGCCCACAAGATGTATGCACCGTTCGGTAGCGGTGCGTTGATCGGCCGGCGCGACACGTTCGAGCAGGGAGAGCCGGAGTACCGCGGCGGCGGCACGATAGATTTCGTCACGCTGGATTCGGTGGACTGGGCAGACTCGCCGGATCGCGACGAAGCCGGGACGCCCAACGTCGTCGGCGCCGTGGCGCTGGCCGCCGCCATCAAATCGCTGAATGGGATCGGTATGGACGCCATCGCCGAGCACGAAGCCGAGTTAACGGCATATGCATTAAAGCGCTTGCGCGAAATCAAAGGTATCAGGATTTACGGCGATACCGGTATACAGTCCGTGCCGGACCGGCTGGGCGTGATCCCGTTCAACCTGGAAGGCAAATCGCATTTTCTGGTGGCGGCGATTCTGGGTGCGGAATGGGGCATCGGTGTGCGCAACGGATGTTTCTGCGCACACCCATACGTCATGCATTTGATGGGGCCGTCAGACCAGGAATTGAAACGCATTCGTGCAGACATTCTGGCTGAAGACCGACATGCCATGCCCGGCATGGTGCGAGTGAGTTTCGGCATGTACAACACGCTGGATGAGGTGGACATCCTTGTCGAAGCGCTGGACCGGATCGCACATGACCAATATCAGGGGCATTATGAGCAGGATCAGCGCACAGGCGAATACCGCGCTGCGGGTTGGAATCCTGAACTCGGGAAATATTTCAAATTGTAAATACGAATCGGGTCGAGGGGGTTAAGCAGCCCTGAAGAATTCCACCGCCTCCGCCTCGACCCGGGTTCGCCTCATCGGCGGCAGGCTTTGCCAGATGCGTTTTCCATAAGGCTTGCTGATCAAACGCGGATCGCAGATCATCAGCACCCCTCGATCCGTTTCATCGCGGATCAATCTACCCGCGCCTTGTTTCAAGGTGATGATGGCGCGCGGCAACTGATATTCCATGAACGCATTGCGTCCTTGTCTGTTAAGTTGCGCGATACGCGCCGCGAGCACCGGATCGTCCGGCGGGGCGAACGGCAGCTTGTCGATGATGACCAATGACAATGCCTCGCCGCGCACGTCCACGCCTTCCCAGAACGACTGGCTGCCGAGCAGCACCGCGTTGCCATGGTTGCGGAAGCGGCTCAGCAGTTCGCTGCGCGAGCCTTCGCCTTGCAGCATCAGCGGATAGTCCCAGCCACGCCGGTCGAATTCAGCCTGCAAAATTTCGTGTGCGCGTTGCATCGCGCGCAGGCTGGTGAACAGCAGGAAGGCGCGACCCTTGCTTGCCTCGATCAACGGCAGCGCGGCCTGCACCACCGCCTCGGTGTAGCCTTCGCTGTTCGGCTCAGGCAGGTTGGCCGGCACATACAGCAGCGCATGCTCGCCATAATCGAAAGGGCTGTCCCAGCATGCGGTCTTCGCCTTGAGCAATCCCATCTCGGTTTGATAGAGCGAAAAATCCTGCTTCACCGCGAGTGTTGCGGAAGTGAATATCCACGCGCGCGCACTGCCGCCGATCTGCTTCTCGAAAATCTCTGCGATGGACAGCGGCGTGGTATTGAGTTGCAGCGAGTGGTGGAAGACTTCCAGCCAACGCACCTTGTCTGGTACATCACCGTCCTGCCATTGCTTAAGTTGTTGAGCCAACGCCTGCGCCCGCTGCCAGCAATTCTCCAGCCCTTCGCTGCGTTCGGCCTGCTTCTCCAGCAAGTCGCACAGTTGCTTCAGCTTGTCACTCAGCATCTTCAGCGCTGGCTGCCATTCCTTGAAACTGTCGGTCGCGGTGGCGGGCAGCCGCCCTTCCCTTTTGAACACCAGCCGCAAGTCGCGCGCGGCCTTGTCCAGATCGTCGCAGGCCTTGGGCAGCGGAGCAAAATCTTTTGCTGCCGCAGCCGTTTCGATGCGCGTATCGCGCGCGAGGTCGAGCAGCAGCGTGGTGGACAGCGTCTCGCCGAAGAACAGGCTGGCGGTCTCCGGCAACTGGTGCGCCTCGTCAAAGATCACTGTATTGCAGGCGGGCAGCAGTTCTGCAACGCCTTCGTCGCGCAGCATCACATCCGCAAAGAACAAATGATGGTTCACCACGACGATGTCAGCCTTCATCGCCTCGGTGCGCGCCTTGAGCACGAAGCATCCCTTGTGGTTCGGGCATTCCTGGCCGAGGCAATTGTCGCGCGTCGAAGTCACCTGCATCCAGATCGGCGCGTTCTCCGGCACATCGGCCAGCCCGCCCTTGTCGCCGGAGTCGCTGACCTTGGCGTATTGTTTGATCTTGCCCAGATGCTTGATGTCCTCGCGCGTCTTGAACATCCCGTCCGACTCCGTGCGCGCCAGATGATAATGGCACACATAGTTCGAGCGTCCCTTGAGCAGCGCCACCGAAACCGGAACCTTCAGCGCATCGCGCACCATAGGCAAATCTTTCTGGAACAACTGATCCTGCAAATTCTTGGTGCCAGTGGAAATGATCACCTTGCCGCCTGCAAGCAGCGCGGGAACCAGATAGGCGAAGGTCTTGCCGGTGCCGGTGCCCGCTTCAACCACCAGGATCGCGTTGTCGCGTATTGCCTCGGCGACAGCTAAGGCCATCTCGCGCTGCTGCGCGCGCGGACGGAACGATGCGACTTCAGCGGCAAGCGGACTTTGTTCGGAAAAGAAACGTTCGACTTCGAGGGACACGTTGGGAGAGTAGTTAAGGGATGTGGTTATTTGCCGAAGGCAGCGTTATAGTGCGGTGGGGATTTTACGCGAGGGTGCGAAAGATGGGGGGCGATTTCGAGTTTGGCGTATGCTGAACCAAAAATAAATCCTGCCCCTTGGAATTCCCTACAACTAGGAGTAGCCATGGAAGAAATGAGTGAACTTGAGGAGAAACTCAAGAATTGTGATCTTCAAATACAGAAATATGTCGCTGAGCTTAAGTCCGAGAATGAAAGGCTCAACAATAAGATCGTGAAAAACGCAGTTTCGATCCAGAGCTTGAAGAACGAGAACAACGCACTAAAAAAGGAAATCAAAGAAAATAAGCCGAAGTTTGGCATCAATTTTAATTTCCGTGAAAAGAAAGGAAATGACTAATTTCCCAGTCAACTGGGACGCTTTGCAAGTGGGCACACTTGCTCACAGGCTTCACGTATCTCAGCCGTGACACATCATGACTAAGCCTAAAGAACTTGAAACCGAGGTGACGGAATTGCAACGTCAACTGGCTCAAATAGATATGCTTACCAATGCCACTCACCGAATGGATAAAGACTTGCTTGCACTTCTACTTCTTAAGCGTGGCAATTTGAAGTTCAAAATGTATCAAGAGTTAGGGCACAAGTTGCCGCACATTCACATAGACTACGGTCGCAAAAATCATGTCGCAAGCTATACCATTGACCCAACAGCTCGACTTGCTGGAACTCTTGATCGAAAATATGACCGCACGGTCACTGAGTGGATCAGTTCGCGCAAGAAAATGCTCCTCGACCTATGGGCAGTTGTACAGGCAGGAAGTGATGAATCGCGTTTTGTAATTGAACTGGCAGGTGATGCCTAAAGGTTGCTGACTTAAAGATGAATACAATCTTGCCATCGGTTGCAGGTATTTACATTATTTGGCATAAGCCGACAAGTACCGTTTACGTAGGGCAAAGCAACAATATCCGTAAGCGTTGGGCAGAGCACAGGAAGATGCTCACACGTAACGAACATCACAACAGTATTATGCAGTCGCTTTGGCTGGATTCGAATGGAGCAGGGTTTATTGTTCAGTTACATGCGGAATGCCCAGCAGATTTGTCTGCGTTAGAGCGACAAAGGTGGCTAGTCAAAGCAGAGCGCGCAGTACTGAATGAATTCCGAGAAAAGGGCATAGTTGCGAATGTGGCGGAGCCAGAAATCGTCGCTACTAAAGCTGCAAATGTGGAGTATCAACATGAGAGGAAAGCGAATATCAAGGCACGTGATCAAGATTTGATTCAGCGGCGAAAGGAAATAAAGACTCGAATAGAAAAACTCGAAGTAGAAGTTTCACCTTCTCAGTCTCGAAGCTGGGACATAAACAGAAGAATTCAGATATTGCAGGATATTTTGAAACAGTCAACTGGTTGGCGAGGTTTTCTGAATGGTAGATTGGATAAGTTGAACGCTGAAACCCATCGCGCAGAGTTGACCAAGCTAGTTGCTGAAGATGCTGTACTAATGCAAATAATTCGCCCGATCCAACAAGAAATTTACACACTTCGCAAGGAGTATAGCGATCTATATAAGAAATTCTCGAAAGTACAAAAAGCCACCTGGCGGAAGCGCGGCCTAGCAATCGACACGGATAGAATATCGTCGGATATATCAGAGTAATGGTGCAACAAAGTTAAAAGGGGCGACTTCTAATTTTCTCGGCGAAAGGATTTGCAGCGATGACGATAAAATCATTCCCATTATCCAAAGTGTACGGTTTGCTGGAGCCGGGTCCGGTGGTGTTGGTGACCACCGCGCACAAGGGCAAGGCGAACATCATGACCCAGTCGTGGCACACGATGATGGAGTTCGAGCCGCCGCTGGTGGGCTGCGTGATCAGCGGGCGGAATCACAGCTTCGATGCTCTGGTCGCAACGAAACAATGCGTGATCAGCATCCCGACCGTGGAGCTGGCGAAGCAGATGGTGGGCATCGGCAACTGTTCGGGAAAGAAAGTGGACAAGTTCAAGAAGTTCAAGCTGACGCCGCTGCCCGCCTCACAGGTATTGGCACCGCTGATCGCCGAGTGCTATGCCAATCTCGAATGCAGGGTGGCCGACAGCCGGTTGGTGAACAAGTACAACTTTTTCGTGCTGGAGGTGATCAAGGCGTGGTTAGACCCCGCGATGAAGAACCCGCGCACCATGCATCATCAGGGCAATGGCGTGTTCATGGTGGGGGGCGAGACGATCAAGCTGCCTTCCAGGATGAAGTAATCTATGCTGCGTATATTCGCCGGACAGGTGGCTTGTTCCATATGCTACGCCACACATTTACTTCTCTGGCTTGTAATCTTCCAAAGTCTGGCTCAACATAAACATGTAAAAACTATTTAACAGGAGATGTCATGATTAACTTTTCACGCATTGCTGTAATTTTACTTTCTATCTTTCTGCTCAGCGCATGTGGCACTGTCAAGGTAGGCCGGGATTTTGATGTGGGCGTATTCGCAGCCAAGCTCGAGCAGGGTGTCACCACTCAAGACATGGTTCGTTCCTGGCTGGGCGAGCCGACCAGCGTGGGAGTCAGCTTGGCCACCGATGGCGAGCGCTTCGACGAGTGGGCCTATTATTACGCCGAAGGCGAGATAGCTGATATGAGCAAGCCCAAAGTGAAAATCCTGCAAATCAAGTTTGACAAGCAAGGCAAAGTTCGCAGCTATAACTGGTCGGCATCCAAGCAATAAATATTGCAACGGGTGACGCCTTGGCCTAGTGAGGGAGAATGGGAAAGACCCGGTTGGAAGCCTTCAGTGACGGCGTGCTCGCGGTCATCATCACCATCATGGTGCTGGAGATGAAAGTGCCGCACGGTTCCGATTGGCAGTCGTTGCAGCCAGTACTGCCAGTCTTTCTGAGTTACGTGCTCAGCTTCGTCTACCTCGGCATCTACTGGAACAACCATCACCACATGCTGCACACGGTGCAACGCGTCAACGGCAGTATCTTGTGGGCGAATCTGCATCTGCTGTTCTGGTTGTCGCTGGTGCCGTTCGTGACCGGCTGGATGGGCGAGAACCATTTTGCCGCGCTGCCCACTTCGCTATATGGCGTGGTGTTGTTCATGGCTGGGTTGGCTTACTTGATATTGCAGAACTGCATCATCTCGGTCAGCGGCGGCAAGGATGCGCTGTTGGCCAAAGCGGTAGGGAATGATCGCAAGGGCAAAGCCTCTCAGTTGATGTATGCGATCGCGATCCCGGCGGCCTTCTGGAGCCAGTGGCTGGCGGGAGCGCTATACGTTGCAGTCGCCGTCATGTGGCTGATCCCCGACCAGCGCATCGAGCGGGTCATGGCCGAATAAAATCGCAATCACCATCGCATCAGGAGACGCTTAATGCAGATTTGGGTGGATGCCGATGCGTGTCCCAAGGTCATCAAGGAAATCCTGTTCCGTGCCGCAGAGAAGCGGAAAATCCAACTGACGCTGGTTGCGAACAAGCTGTTGTATTGCCCGCCTTCACGGCATATCCGGGCCATGCAGGTGCCGGCGGGTTTCGATGTAGCCGATAACAAGATCGCCCAACTGGTCGAGCCGGGCGACCTGGTGATTACCGCCGATATTCCGCTTGCCGCCGATGTGATCGCCCGCGGCGGCCATGCCTTGAATCCGCGCGGGGAGTTTTATACCAAAGACACGATCCAGGAGCGGCTGACCATGCGCGATTTCATGGATGGCCTGCGCGGCAGCGGGGTGGACACGGGCGGCCCGCCGACGTTCAACCACAGCGACCGTCGGGCATTTGCGAACCAACTGGATAAATTTCTGGCGAAGTGCGCCAAGCGTTAATGCCCGCCGCGGCTGGCAACGAACGGAGGCTTTGCCCACCAGATCAGCGTGATCAGTGACAGCATCAGCGTGGCGGAAATGGTCAGAATCTGATCGGTGGCGAGCGTGTAGGACTGGATGGAGATCATGTTTTCCAGATAGGCGTAGGCTGTATCGTCCGGCATGCCGAGTTGGTGCAAGCGGTTAAGGTAATCGTTGGCGATCGGATTGTAGGGATGGATATTTTCCATCAATCTGGCGTGGTATTCGGCAGCCTGGCTGGTCCACAGCCAAGTGGTGATGGCTGTGCCGAAACTGGCGCCCAGATTGCGCATGAAGTTGGTCAGGCCGGAGGCCGCCGCGACCCGTTCCGCAGGCAAGCCGGACAGGCTGATGGTGACCAGCGGCAGGAAGAAACAACTGATGCCGATGCCCATGAATAAACGGCTCAGCGCCACCGACCAATAGTCGATGTCCGGCGTGAAGCGCGCGCTCCAGTAACCCACCAGCGCGAAGACGATGAAGCCGAACGTGGTGATCGCGCGCGCATCGACGCGGTTGATGTTGGCGCCGATGATAGGCCCGAGAACGAACGCCAGTATGCCGCCGAAGGCCACGGCCTTGCCCGCCCACAGCGAGGTGTAGCCCTGAAAGGTTTGCAGCCACAACGGAATGATCACGACCACGCTGAAGAAGGCCATCGAGCCCAGCAGCAGGCATACTGCCCCGACTAAAAAATTGCGCCGCGCGAACAGGCGCAAATCCACCAGCGGCGCGGGTTCGTCCAGTTCCCAGACCACGAACATCAGCAGCGCGACGGCCGCCAGTACTGCCAGCGTGACGATGGTGCCGGAGTTGAACCAGTCCAGTTCATTGCCTTTGTCGAGCAGGATTTGCATCGAGCCGATGCCGGCGATCAGCAGGAACAACCCAATCCAATCCATTTTCTGATGGCGTTTGCCGGGCTGGATCACATCGCGGCCCGCCAGCAACATCGCAACGGAAATGCCGACCAGCAGACCGACCGGCAGATTGACCAGAAAGATCCAGTGCCAGGTAGTGTTGTCGGTCAGCCAGCCTCCCGCCAGCGGGCCGGCGATCGGCGCGACCACCGTGGTCATCGCCCAGATGCCCAGCGCCAGCCCGCGCTGGTGCGGCGGAAAAATGGTGGTGAGCAGCGTTTGCGACAACGGGATCATGGATGCGCCGAACACGCCTTGCAGTACCCGGGCAGTGAGCAGCATCGGAAAGCTGACAGAAAGCGCGCATAACAGCGACGCCAGCGTGAACAGCAGCGTGGCGGCGACGAAGGTGCGCACTTCGCCAAAACGTCCGGCGAGGAAACCCGCCAGCGGCAGCATGATGGCTTCCGCCACCGAATAGGAGGTGATGATCCAGGTGGCCTGCGTCGGGGTGACCGCGAAATCGCCGGCCATCGTGGGCACGGCCACATTGACGATGGTCAGGTCCAGGATATTCATGAACGAACCCAGGCCGAGCGCCACGGTCGCAGCCACCAGCTTGATGCCGCTCAATATGGCCGGCTGTGCAGCAGCGGCTGGTGAAGCATTCACTTGCGTTCCAGATTGTCGGCGATGATCTGCGCTACCCGCGCATCGGCGGCCTTGATGTCCTGCGCATACACAGCAGTCGCGGCGATCGCCGTCGCGTTGGGCAAGGTCGTCAGCGCCGCGCCGCTGCGATCACGGGTGTTGATCGTTGCGTCGATGGATAGCCCGATGCGCAACGGATGAGATTGCAACTCATTTGCGTCCAGCGCGATGCGTACCGGCACGCGCTGCACGATCTTTACCCAGTTGCCGGTGGCATTCTGCGCGGGCAGCAAGGCGAAGACGGAACCGGAGCCCGGCGCAAGGCCGATTACCTGCCCATGAAACACGACGGAGTCGCCGTAGAAATCAGAAGTAATCGTGACTTGCTGTCCGATGCGTACATCACGCAATTCGGTTTCCTTGAAATTGGCATCCAGCCACACCTTGTCGAGCGGCACGAGTGCCATCAGCGCATCACCGGGCTTGACCCGTTCACCGATTTGCACCGAGCGTTTGGCCACTTGTCCGCTGATCGGTGCCAGCACGCGGGTGCGCGCCAATGCGAGAGCGGCTTCACGAACCTTCACCGCAGCGGTGCGCACATTGGGATGATTTTCCAGTGAGGTGTTATCCACACGCGCGCTGGAAACGCTGGCCTGATCCACACTTTGTGCTATCGCTGCGCTGCTGGCTTGCACCGCACTGAGCGCCGCATCGTGCTGAGCCCGCGCTGCGTCCCGTGCAGTTTGCGCGATCTGCAAGTTTTCAGCTGAAATGAAGTTCTGCTTGACCAATGTTTCGCGGCGTTTGAATTCGGCCTCGGCCTGGGCCAATGCCGCATCGCTGCTTGCCAGCTCCGCCTGTGCACGCGCCAGATCGGCACGACGCTGCGCGATCAGCGGCAAATTACCGCGGCTGATTGCATACAGACCGCGCACTTCGCGCACCGCCGCAGCCAGAGCGGCTTCCGCGCCATCCAGTTGCAGGCGAGCATCGCTGTCGTCCAGTTGCACCAATAACTGACCTTCGATCACGGCTTGCGTGGTGTCGCCATAAATAGATACCACCGTGCCGCTGGTCAGCGGCGTCACCGCAACCACGTTGCCGCCCACATAAGCATCATCGGTGCTGGTGCGCCATTGTCCGATAAAGAACCACCAGGCAACAACGGCCAGCAGAACCACCAGCAGCGATCCGCTAATGAGCAGCAGAATAGCGCGCCGTTTGCTCGGTGGGTCAGAAGTGGCCGTGCTGTCCTGATCGCTCATAATGATCCTCCGGAACTAGCGAAGTGAGTTTGGTTGCGCTGATTTTAGCATTCCGGGATAGTATGCAACTGGGCAAAATATCTGGAACGCAACATGGCAAAAGCAAAAACGATTTACTCCTGCACAGAATGCGGCGGGCAGGTATCCAGGTGGCAGGGGCAGTGTCCGCATTGCGACGCGTGGAATACGCTGGTGGAAAGCGTGGCGGAAGTTGCGGCGAGCGGAAAGAATCGTTTCAGTGCGCTGTCGGCAACAGGCAAGGTGCAGATGCTCTCTGAGGTAGAGGCGGCAGAGGTGCCGCGCACGCCCACCGGCATCATGGAGTTTGACCGCGTGCTGGGCGGCGGTCTGGTGCAGGGCGCGGTGGTGCTGATCGGCGGCGACCCCGGCATCGGCAAATCCACTCTGTTGTTGCAGACGCTGGCGCATCTCTCGTCGCGCAAAAGAGTGCTGTATGTCAGTGGCGAGGAATCGACACAGCAGATCGCGTTGCGCGCCAAGCGTCTGATGCTGGATGCGCACGGAATGCATCTGCTGGCAGAAATCCAGCTGGAAAAGATCCAGGCGGCCATCGCGCAGGAAAAACCGGATGTGGTAGTGATCGATTCCATCCAGACCGTGTATTCCGAGCAACTGGCTTCCGCGCCCGGTTCGGTATCGCAGGTGCGCGAATGCGCCGCGCAACTTACACGCGTCGCCAAGAGCAGCAACATCACCATGATCCTGGTCGGGCATGTCACCAAGGAGGGAGCGCTGGCCGGACCGCGTGTGCTGGAGCACATCGTGGACACGGTGCTGTATTTCGAGGGCGACACGCATTCCAGCTTCCGTCTGGTGCGCGCATTCAAAAACCGCTTCGGCGCAGTGAACGAACTCGGCGTATTCGCGATGACCGAGAAGGGTTTGCGCGAGGTAAGCAACCCATCCGCGCTGTTCCTGTCGCAGCACGGCGCACAGGTGGCGGGTTCGTGCGTGATGGTGACGCAGGAGGGCACGCGCCCGTTGCTGGTGGAGATACAGGCACTGCTCGATGAGGCGCATTCGCCCAGCCCGCGCCGCCTCTCGCTTGGTCTGGAACAGAACCGCTTGGCGATGCTGCTCGCTGTACTGCATCGCCATGCGGGCATCGCCTGTTTCGACCAGGATGTGTTCATCAACGCGGTGGGCGGGGTGAAGATCACCGAGCCGGGCGCCGACCTCGCCGTGCTTCTCGCGATCGTGTCTTCGCTCAAGAACAAACCGCTGCCGGAAAAACTGGTCGTGTTCGGAGAAGTCGGACTGGCCGGAGAAGTGCGCCCGGTGCAGCGCGGCCAGGAACGTTTGAAAGAGGCCGCCAAGCTGGGCTTTACGCACGCGATCATCCCCAAGGCCAATGCGCCGAAACAAAAGATCGCCGGCATGGAGATCATCGCGGTGGAGCGGGTAGAAGATGCGGTGGACAGGATGCGGTAATGATGCTGTGCGCCCGTGTCCATGCATTGTTGTGTTGTCTGTTGTATAGCGTTAAAGTGCGGATGCACGAAAAATAATAAATCTGGAGATGCAACGATCATGGTCTTAACCGTTCTGATAGCACTGGCGATAATCATCATGCTCGCATTTTTCCGCGCCTCGATCACCAGTTGGGTGCTGGCAGCGATGGTGATTGTGCCGGTGGTCTCGATACAGGCGAGCTTTTCCGACAACGTACTGCTGGTAGTCGGTAGCGTCCTGTTGTTGTTCATCGTGTTTTTCGGGATCCCTTACCTGCGCCGTAATGTTGTGAGTGGCTCAATGCTCAAGATATTCCGCAAAATATTGCCGCAGATTTCCGCTACAGAGCAGGAAGCCATCGATGCCGGTACCGTGTGGTGGGATGGAGAATTGTTCAGCGGCAACCCTAATTGGGACAAGTTGCTGGCCTTTCCGAAATGCGGATTAAGTTCCGGTGAGCAGGCCTTCCTCGACAATGAAGTCGAGCAGTTGTGTGCCATGCTCGATGATTGGGATATCACCCACAATCGCGCCGATCTGCCGCCCGAAGTCTGGCAGTTCATCAAGGACAAGGGCTTCTTCGGCATGATCATTCCGAAGCGGTATGGCGGGCTGGAGTTTTCCGCGCAGGCGCATTCGGCGGTGGTGTCCAAAGTGGCTTCGCGCAGCGGCACGGCGGCGGTGACGGTGATGGTGCCCAATTCCCTGGGGCCGGCCGAACTGCTGTTGCACTACGGTACCGAGCAGCAAAAGGAAAAATATCTGCATCGTTTGGCCAAGGGCATGGAAGTGCCTTGCTTCGCGCTGACCGGCCCGTTCGCAGGTTCCGATGCCGGTGCGATCCCCGATTACGGTGTGGTTTGTTACGGCGAGTTTGCCGGGCAGCAGAACGTGCTGGGCATGCGCCTGACCTGGGAGAAACGCTATATCACGCTGGCTCCGGCGGCCACGCTGCTCGGTCTGGCGTTCAAACTGCACGACCCGGAACGCCTGCTTGGCGGAGAAACCAATCGCGGCATCACACTCGCGCTGATCCCAACCGATACACCGGGTGTGCAGATCGGACGGCGTCATTTCCCGTTGAATTCCGCATTCCTGAACGGCCCCACGCAGGGCAAGGATGTGTTCATTCCGATGGATTACATCATCGGCGGCACATCGCGCGTGGGGCAGGGCTGGCGCATGCTGATGGAATGCCTGGCGGCAGGGCGTTCGATCTCGCTGCCGGCCAGCAGCATTGGCGGCATGAAGGTGGTCGCGCGCACCTGCGGGGCATATGGCCGGGTGCGCAAACAATTCAAGGTGCCGGTCGGGAAATTCGAGGGCGTGGAAGAGCCCTTGGCGCGCATCGGTGCGCATACCTATATGGTCGACGCGGCACGGAAGTTCACCGCCTTGGCGATAGATTTGGGCGAAAAGCCGTCGGTGATTTCGGCGATCATCAAATACCACTCCACTGAGCGCTGCCGCATCGTCATCAACGACGCGATGGATGTGCACGGCGGCAAGGGTATCAGCCTCGGGCCGGACAACTATCTGGGGCGCTTTTACCAGCAGATGCCGGTCGCCATCACCGTGGAAGGCGCGAATATTTTGACGCGTACGCTGATGATCTTCGGCCAGGGCGCGATTCGATCCCATCCCTATGTGCTGAAAGAAATCGCTGCAGTACATGATCATGACCGTCAGCGCGCCCTGCATCAGTTCGACGAGGCACTGTTCGGGCACATGACCTTTGCATTGAGCAATGCCGCGCGCAGCCTGGTGTTCGGGTTGACCGGCGGCCGTGGCATTGAGACCCCCGAGGGGGAGGAGACCCATCGCTATTACCAGCAATTGACACGATTCTCCGCGGCATTTGCGCTGAGTGCAGATATATCCATGGCGGTGTTGGGCGGAACATTGAAGCGGCGCGAGAAAATATCCGCGCGCCTGGGCGATGTATTGAGCCAGCTGTATTTGTGCTCGGCGGCATTGAAGCGCTTTGAAGACGATGGCCGCCCTGCCGAAGATCTGCCGTTGCTGGATTGGGCGATGCAGGACGCGTTATACAAGATCCAGCAAGCTTTCGACGGTGTGATCCAGAATTTCCCGAACGCCTTGGTGCGGGGTTTGTTGAGCATTCTGATCTTCCCGCTGGGACGGTGTTTGTCTCCGCCATCCGATCACACCGGTCATCAAATTGCCACACTGCTGATGAAGCCCGGAGAGGCGCGCAATCGTTTGACTGCGGGAATATACGTTTCCGATGATGAACAGGACGCGGTGGGCGCGTTGGAAGCCGCGCTTGCAAGTACTTTGGCCAGTGAACCGTTGCTGGCCAAGCTGGAAGAGGCGCACAAAGCAGGCAGACTGATGGCACTTGAGGAGTTATTGCGCATAGCCGAAGCGCGTGACCTGGACATCATCACCGCGGATGAAGCTTTGCAATTGGAGCGCGACTACGCGCTGCGCCGCAAGGTCATCATGGTGGATGATTTTGCACCGCAGCAGTTGCGGGCATCCGTTTAATCAAGATGATGATCAAGTAATCATTTGGAGTGTAATTTTTGTGCTTAATGATGCAGCGACAGAGGCCTTGTTGTTCTGCGAATATGTCATAAAGTTAAATAATAAATCAGGGGGCGTTGTTGAGTACAAGTCATCCTTTCAGATTCGCAGTTTTACTGGTCATTCTAGGCACAACGTCACTATTTGCCATCAGTGCATATGGTGATACCAATGATACCTTGGCCAAAGAATCCTTGGCCAGTGAAACCTTGGATGTCAACCTTAATTCGATTTATCTGAAGGAAAGATCACAGAAAGGTTCCAGCCTTCTCAATGAGATCATCCTTCAATGGCCCTACCCGATATCCGAGACTGCCAAGAAGACGGGTCAAGGGCCTTTCGGGGGCATAACGTATTTTGATGATAAAACATTTGCGAACACCAATACACAACAATCAACAGTTCTCGGGTTAGGGAGAATTTACTATTCGACCTCTGTTCCGGGGGATACCCCCCGAACATTTATTCCATACCTTACCTGGTACCGTGCGATGTTTATCGATTACAAGGATCCCACTGGTCAGACTGTAGAGGGAAAAACGAACTCATGGCTGACCCCGGGGTTCATGTATGCCTACCGGATGGAACAAAGAGTTGTCCTGCATCTTGATATGGAAGCCTATAGTTATTCGAAAATGGACAACAACCGCGCAAGGATGGGTTTTAGTTACATGCCAAAATGGCCAATGATCATAAGCGCAAGCTATGAACGCGTTTCATGGGATCTGAATGAGAATATCGGAGCAAGTGATTTCTTCATGAAGGGCGATTCCGGCGAGTTTTCCGCAAAAATAATTGTACGTAACCCGCCCCAGGGTAACTTTTCATTGATCCTGGGTTACGGTACCTTGCACAATGCTGCCGTTCCGGCATTTTCCATACAAAATATCAACAGCAAGGGGTTATATTTGGGTATCGAGGCGTCCGCAGGCGTTCTGGCATGGTAACGGGCATGAGTATCGTTCTTGGGCAAACCCGTCCGGATTCGCCGACACCGGCCTCGCGTCTTGTTTGGATAATAAATTTCATCACGATTGCAGTGCCGGGGGAAAGTCTCATGATCGCATAAGAATAATAAGTGGCTGGCATTGCTTGGGCAGCGATGCGTACACGATAGCGTGCATAACGATTTATGATGCCGGCTGCCCGTCGAACAGGTTCGGGGCGGATGAGTCCGCTTGGCGGACAAACCTTGAATGGAATCCTGGCAATGAATGATCTGCGCGACAAAACAATTTTCATTACCGGTTCCAGCCGAGGCATCGGGCGTGAGATCGCATTGCGCTGCGCGCGCGATGGCGCGAAGGTGGTGATCACCGGAAAGACGGTAATACCGCATGCCAAATTGCCCGGCACGATATACACGGTTGCCGATGAGGTGGAGCAGGCGGGCGGGCGGGCGCTGGCGATCCAGCTGGATGTGCGCGACGAACTGGCGATCCAGGCTGCCGTCGAGCAGGTGGCGCAGCATTTTGGCGGCATCGATGTGCTGGTCAACAACGCCAGCGCCATCAGCATGACCCCCACACTGGAGACGACACCGAAACGGCTCGATCTGATGTGGGACGTGAATATGCGCGCGACTTTTCTGGTGTCACAGGCATGTATTCCTTATCTCAAGCGTGCGGCCAATCCGCACATCCTCACGTTGTCGCCGCCGCTCAACCTGGATGCCAAATGGTTTGCGCCGCATCTGGCTTATACGATTTCAAAATATGGCATGAGCCTGTGCACGCTGGGTTTGGCGCGAGAATTCGCCGCAGATGGGATCGCGGTTGATTGCCTTTGGCCGCGCACAACTATCGCCACTGCGGCGATCGAGTTCAATTTTCCCGAAGCGGTGCTGCACGCCTCGCGAAAACCTGCCATCATGGCAGATGCGGCGCACGCGATCCTGACGCGCGATAGCCGCACTACTGGCAGCGGGAATTTTTTCATTGACGAGGATGTGTTGCGCGCGGCCGGGGAGAGCGACTTCGAGCAATACGCGGTATCGCCGGGCACGCAGCTGTTTAATGATTTGTTTCTTGGTTGATTCACAGGGGAGTGAAATGCAAACCCAGCATCAGGATGTAATCACACCGGAACAGGCCGTCACGCTGCACGGCTTGTTCCTCGAGCGGGTGAAACGCACGCCGGACAATATCGCTTACCGTTATTTCGACACGCGTCAGGAAGACTGGATGACGCTGACCTGGGCCCAGGCAAGCGACTTGATGGCGCGCTGGCAGACGGCTTTGCAGCGCGAGGGGCTGACGCCGGGCGACCGGGTTGCGCTGATGTTGCGCAACTGCCCGCAATGGGTGGTGTTCGAGCAGGCGGCGATGTCATTGGGGTTGGTGGTTGTCCCTCTGTATACCGTCGACAGGCCGGACAATGTGGCCTACATCATCAAGGATGCGCAGGTGAAAGTGTTGCTGTTCGAGACCGCTGAGCAGTGGCAGGCGCTGCGCACGGTGCGCGATCAGCTTGGCGGTGTGCAGCGTTTCATCAGCCTGGACAACATGGCAACGGACGAAGAATCGCGGTTGCAATGTTCGGATGACTGGCTGCCTGCACAGGCCAAAATGGGCTGGGAACGCGTGCGCGACCGCGATACGTTGGCCACCATCATCTACACCTCCGGCACCACAGGCAAACCCAAGGGCGTGATGTTGTCCCATTACAACATACTGTACAACGCCTGCGCCTCGAACCAAATTTTCCGGCTCGGCCATGATGACTGCGCCCTTTCCTTTCTTCCACTGTCGCATACCTTTGAACGAACGGCGGGTTATTACTTCATGGCAGCCGGAGGGGTAGTGGCCTATGCGCGCTCCATCCCGCTGCTGGCCGACGACCTGAAGATCATCCGCCCGACCGTGCTGGTCGCCGTTCCGCGCATTTACGAGCGCATTTACAACGCCATTCATGCCAAGCTTGAAGAGGGACCGCCGCTGCGGCACAAATTGTTCACCTTCGCTGTAAATGTAGGCTGGCATCGTTTCGAGTTTCAGCAGGGAAGGAGTGCCTGGCATCCCAAGCTGCTATTGTGGCCGCTGTTGAAAGTGCTGGTTGCGGACAAGGTGATGGACAGGCTGGGAGGCCGCCTGCGGCTTTCCATCAGCGGCGGTGCCCCCTTGCCGCCCAAGGTGTCGCGCCTGTTCATCGCGCTGGGATTGCCGTTGATACAGGGCTATGGTTTGACCGAGACCAGCCCCGTGATAAGCGCAAATCCTATCCGGAATAATCATCCGTCCAGCGTCGGTTTGCCGTTGCCCGGCATAGAGGTGCGCCTCGGCGAGCATAACGCGCTGATGGTGCGCGGACCTTCCAATATGCTGGGCTACTGGAATAATCCCTCAGCCACAGCCGCAATGATAGACAAGGACGGCTGGCTGAACACGGGCGATATTGCGCGCATCAGCGAGAGCGGGCATATATACATCACCGGGCGGCTGAAGGAGATCATCGTCATGTCAAATGGCGAAAAGGTGCCGCCTGCCGACATCGAGGACGCCATCCTGCGCGACAGTTTGTTCGAGCAGGTGATGGTGTATGGCGAGGGACGCCCGACGCTGGTGGCGCTGGCGGTGGTCAAACCCGAGCAATGGCAGGTGTTCGCTCAGCAGGTCGGGGTGCGCTCCGATATGCCGGAATCGCTGCATGACTCGCGCATCGAACAGCAGGTGCTGCAGCGCATCGCCGAACAGATCAAGGAATTTCCCGGCTATGCCAAAGTGCGCCGCGTACTTTTGCTGACAGAGCAATGGAGCATAGACAACGGTATGCTGACCCCCACTCTCAAGCTCAAGCGCCCGCAGGTGGCGGGGCGTTACGCCAAAGAGATCGAACAACTTTATGAAGGGCGATAATCTTGGATGACCATCAGCATACTTCGTTGCCGCAGCGCGAGCCGACCATCCGCATAAGAGCGATGCCTTCCGACGCTAATGACACCGGCGACATCTTCGGCGGCTGGCTGATGGGGCAGGTGGACATCGCGGGCAGCATCCCGGCATTGCATCGTGCCAAGGGCCGGGTTGCGACAGTGGCTGTGAATTCCTTCGTGTTCAAGCAGCCGATCTTCGTCGGCGACATCGTGAGTTTCTATACCCGGATCGTCAAGGTCGGCACCACATCGATCACCGTCGAAGTCGAGGTGTATGCGCAGCGCGATCTGGTCAAGCCGGTCTGCGTCAAGGTCACCGAGGCGACGCTGACCTATGTGGCAGTGGGCGAAGACCGCAAGCCAAGAGTGGTGCCGCCGGTAGATTGAAAAGAACTGTAGGGTGGATAAAGCGCGGAGCGCGTATCCACCATCATGGAAGGTGGATACGGCACGATGTGCCTTTATCCACCCTGCGAGTCAGATAGGAGAAAAGCAAATGAACGAAAATTTTCACATCCGCAGGGTCGCGGTGCTCGGTGCAGGCGTGATGGGTGCGCAGATCGCCGCGCACCTGGTCAACGCCAATGTCGAAACGCTGCTGTTCGAGCTGCCCGCGAAGGAAGGCGACCCGAACGCCAACGTGAACAGGGCGCTGGATGGCCTGAAGAAGCTCGAACCCAGCCCGCTGGCCAGTCCCGCCAAGCTCACCTGTATCCAGCCCGCCAACTACGAACAGCACCTGGAAAAACTGCGCGAGTGCGACCTGGTGATCGAGGCGATCGCCGAGCGCATCGACTGGAAATCCGATCTATACCGCAAGGTCGCGCCGCACTTGGGCGCGCAAACCATCTTTGCCAGCAACACCTCCGGCCTGTCGATCAACAAGCTCGCCGAAGCATTTCCAGAAGCATTGCGCCATCGCTTCTGCGGCATTCATTTTTTCAACCCCCCACGCTACATGCATCTGGTCGAACTGATTCCATGTACCGGCGCCGATGCGCTGTTGCTCGACCAACTGGAAGAGTTCCTCGTCTCCACGCTGGGCAAGGGTGTGGTGCGCGCGAAGGACACCCCCAACTTCATCGCCAACCGCATCGGCGTGTTCTCGATGCTCGCCACCAAGCACCATGCGCGGGAATACGGCCTCGGCTTCGATCTGGTGGACGCGCTCACCGGGCGCTACCTCGGCCGCCCCAAGAGCGCGACCTTCCGCACACTGGACATCATCGGCCTCGACGTGTTCGCGCACGTGGTCGAGACGATGCGCGTCAATCTTACCGAGGACCCGTGGCACAAGCATTACGAATTGCCGGATTGGTTCAAGTATCTGGTCGACCAGGGCTCGCTCGGGCAGAAGACCAAAAAGGGGATCTACCAGAAGATCGGCAAGGACATCCATGTGCTCGATCTCAAGACTAAGGAGTACAAACGCTCCGATGCCAAGGTCGACGACCAGGTGAAGGAGATCTTGCGCGAGCGCGACTGGGAGAAGAAGCTTGCCGGGCTGCGCCGCAACCAGCATCCGCAGGCGCAGTTCCTGTGGGCGACGTTCCGCGACGTGTTCCATTATTGCGCGGTCAATTTGCAGACCATCGCTGACAACGCACGCGACCTCGACTTCGCGGTGCGCTGGGGCTTCGGCTGGGACACCGGCCCGTTCGAGATCTGGCAGGCCGCGGGCTGGCAGCAGGTCACGGAATGGATCGCGTATGACATCCAGACCGGCAAGACCATGTCCGACATGCCGCTGCCGGAATGGGTCACCGACCCGGTGCGCACCGAAGTCCACGACCTGCGCGGCTCCTATGCGCCGCTGAAAAAAACGCAGGAACCGCGCTCCGATCTGCCGGTTTATCGCCGCCAGCTGTTCCCCGACCGGCTGCTTGGCGAGCCCGTGCAATACGGCGAGACCGTGTTCGAGAACGACGACATCCGCATGTGGCACATGGATGACGGCATCGCGATCCTGAGTTTCCGCAGCAAGATGCACACGCTGGGCAACGAGGTGCTGGACGGCATTCTGCGCGCGCTCGACGAAGCCGAGGCGAACTTTAAGGCGCTGGTCATCTGGCAGACCGAGCCGCCGTTCTCGGCCGGCGCGAACCTGGTACAGGCGATGCAGGGCGTGCAGGAACCGGCGCCGGACAGCGGGCTGTTCGGCAGGCTCAAGGGCGCGACGCAGCGCGTGAAATACACCATCGCGGGCGGCGGGGGCTTAAGCGACATCGTCAACGCCGCCACCGGCAACGTGCCGCACGTCGCGGACGTGGTGAAGAAATTCCAGGTCATCTCGCAGCGCCTTAAATATGCGCAGGTGCCCACCATCGCCGCGGTGGACGGCTTGGCGCTCGGCGGCGGCTGCGAATTCGCGATCCATTGTTCAAGGTTGGTCGCGACGCTGGAAAGTTACATCGGCTTGGTCGAGGTCGGCGTTGGCCTGCTGCCCGCGGGCGGCGGATGCAAGGAGATGGCCTCGCGCGCCGCGCACGAGGCGACGCGTTTCGCCAGCGACAACCGCCTCGACGTGTTCCCCTACCTGCGCAAATATTTTCAGCAGATCGCGATGGGCGAAGTCGCGAAGAGCGCCGAGCTGGCGCGCGAGATGGGCTACATCAAGGCGTCAGACCGCATCGTGATGAACCGCTTCGAGCTGCTGCACGTCGCCAAGGAAGAAGCGAAGGCGCTCGCCGCCACCGCCTACCGCCCGCCGCTGCACCCGCGCCAGATACCTGTCGCCGGGCGCACCGGCATCGCCACGCTCAAGGCCGCGATGGTCAACATGCTCGAAGGCGGCTTCATCTCGGAATACGACTACAACATCGGCAGCCGCATCGCGGAGATCATGTGCGGCGGCGACGTGGAAGCGGGCAGCCTGGTGGACGAGGATTGGCTGCTCGACCTGGAACGCAAGCACTTCCTCGAACTGGTCGCGAGCGAGAAAACGCAGGAACGCGTGGAATATATGCTGAAGCATGGGAAGCCGCTGCGGAATTGAGTTACGGGAAAAGGTCGAATAAAAATGAGATAGATGGATATTTCAAAAGTTCTGAAAGACACGATGAAAATACAGCAGAAATCGAAGCTAGAAGTCGATTTGATCCCAGCTAATGCTTGGGGGCGAAATGTCAGAGCTGTTGTATCTGAAAGCAGTTGGTATTCTCTCAGAATCAAATTTAATGCAATCAAGCCAGCTTATAGCTTGGCAACTGATCCGGTTTTTCTTGCTATCCGAAATAGTTCGAGTACGTCACTTGTTCCGAGTGGAATCTATCCAGAGACTACCAAGTCACTTGTGTGTAGCGGTTGCGGAAAGTCAGTTTCTGAAAGTTTGCATTTACATGAAAAATGGGAATTTGATGACGAGAATTTAATTCAAAAGCTTGTTGGTTTTGTAGCTGTATGCGAAGACTGCCACAATGCAATTCACATGGGCAGATCAATTAAGGTTGGTTTGGGTGAATCAGCAAAGAAACACCTTAAAAAAGTAAATGGTTGGACCGATAGCCAATTGAACAAGCATCTCGAATGTGCGAGTACCCAATGGCTAAAGAGAATTGACCTTAAATATCAACTTGACTTGAGCTGGCTGTTGGAACAAGGACTATTGTCAGCTAAAGCAATTCACCTAAATTGGTTAAACAAGCCGCCAAGAGTTTTTGATCGTGTGGGGGCAATATCTTGGGCTAAGACAATGCTTGAAACAGCAGATGCGGTAATTCTTGATACAGAAACGACGGGTCTCATGGAAGGGCCAATAGCAAATCCAGATGCAGAAATAGTGGAACTGGCTATTATTTCTGTTACTGGCAAGGTACTTTACAACAGCCGTTTTAAGCCACGTTATTCAATTCCACAGCGCACAACAGAAATACATGGAATTACCAATCAAGCAGTTAAGAACTCTCCGAAATTCTCTAAAGAGTTTTCAAAAATACTCCAGATACTTACTGGCAAGATTGTGATCAGTTACAACGCGCGATTCGATGAAAAGATCCTTGCAAATACTTGCAACTTGCACAAACTTACTCCACCTGAAGATGTAATGTGGGAGTGCGCCATGAAGGTTTATAAAGCCTATCAAGAACCTAATACAAGATTCTCAAAGCTGCCTGGTGCTAATCACGATGCGCTTTCGGATTGTAAGGCGACTTTAAAATTAATTAAGAGAATGTCGCGAAACGAGGATATACCCTGTGAGTTAGTCGAGAACAATTTGAGAAGTGCCAAGTTTTCCATGAAAATGGAAAAAGAGAAGGCGCGATTCAAATACAGCAAAGCGTGGAAATGTAAGCAAGCGGGATGGTGCAGGCACTAAATGGGGCAGCATCACAATTATTTTCACAAGGCGGTAACGTCAGATACAAACAGGAGATTCAAGAAAAATGGTCATGCAGCCATACCAGGGCAGTTGCCACTGCGGCGCGATCCGGTTCTCGTTTGAGGCCGAGCCTTTTACCCATGGGGTGCGCTGCAACTGCTCGTTCTGTTCCAGGCGGGGAGCGATGATGCATCTCCTGCCGAAGACGGAGTTCAAGATCGACGCGCAGGAAGGCGCGCTGAATTTTTACCAGTTCGGCAAAAAGCGGGCGAAGCACTATTTCTGCAAGACCTGCGGCATCCACACCTTCACCGAATCGACCAGAAGGCCGGGGCAATATATCGTGAACCTTGGATGCGTGGACGGTGTCGATACCTTTGCTCTGGAGACGACATTATTTGATGGCAAGAATCTGCTTTAAGCGAACGCTGCGAAGCGGATAATAGGGAACGCACCGTTTTAATTGAGGAACCATAAAGTGAACCGTACACAAACATTGCGGTTGCTGACCGAACACAAGCCGGTATTGGCGCAACGCTTCGGCGTCGCGCGCTTGGCCTTGTTCGGCTCGGTCGTGCGCGATGCCGTGAAGGAAGGCAGCGATGTGGATGTGCTGGTTGCGTTCGACGGGCCTGCGACTTCCGCGCGCTACTTCGGCGTGCAGTTCTATCTGGAAGATTTGCTCGGGTCGCCGGTTGATCTGGTGACCGAGAAAGCGCTGCGTCCCGAATTGCGCCCGTTCATTGAGAAGGAAGCAGTACATGTCTGATGTTCCGGCCTTGCTGGATGAGTTGCACAAGATGAAAAAAGTTTTTCAAAACTAATTGCGGGGGAAATCATGAGCAAACCCGTTCACCGGAGGTGTATATGAATAAGCAAATACAGGAAGCCTACATCGTAGCTGCGACGCGCACGCCGGTCGGCAAGGCGCCGCGCGGGATGTTCCGCAACACGCGCCCCGACGATTTGCTGGCGCATGTGCTGAAGAGCGTGCTGGCGCAGGCGCCGTCGCTCGACCGGTCGCAGATCGCCGACGTGATCGTCGGCTGTGCGATGCCGGAGGCGGAGCAGGGCATGAACGTGGCGCGCATCGGGCTGCTGCTGGCGGGGTTGCCGGTAGGTGTGCCGGGCGTGACGGTGAACCGTTTCTGTTCTTCCGGCTTGCAGGCGGTCGCGATGGCGGCGGATCGCATCCGGCTCGGGGAGGCGGACGTGATGATCGCGGCGGGAACCGAGAGCATGAGCATGGTGCCGATGATGGGCAACAAGATTGCGTTCAATCCTGAGATCTTCGCGCATGACGAAAATATCGCCATCGCATTCGGCATGGGCATCACCGCCGAGAAGGTCGCCGAGCGCTGGAAAGTGTCGCGCGAGGCGCAGGACGAGTTCGCACTGACCAGCCACCAGCGCGCTGTGCAGGCGACTGCGAGCGGCGAATTCAGGGACGAGATCACGCCGTATGCGATTGCAGATCATTCGCCTGATATGAATTCGCGCGAGGTTCGCATCGCCAAACGCGATGCAACACAGGACGAAGGTCCGCGCGCGGATACTTCGCTCGAAGCGCTGGCCAAACTGAAAACGGTGTTCGCGCAACGGGGTTCGGTCACGGCGGGCAACAGCTCGCAGATGTCCGACGGCGCAGGCGCGGTGCTGTTGTGCAGCGAGGCCGCGCTGAAACGCTACAACCTCACCCCGATAGGCCGCTTCGTTGGTTACACGGTGGCAGGCGTGCCGCCGGAGATCATGGGCATCGGCCCGAAGGAAGCGATCCCGCGCGTGTTGAAGCAAGTGGGATTGAGCCTGAACGACATGGGCTGGATCGAATTGAATGAGGCATTCGCCGCGCAGTCGCTGGCAGTGATACAGGATGTCGGTCTCGACCCGAAGATCGTCAATCCGCTGGGCGGCGCGATCGCGTTGGGCCATCCGCTCGGTGCGACCGGCGCGATCCGCGTCGCGACGCTGTTGCACGGGTTGCGCAGGCGCAAGCTGAAATACGGCATGGTGACGATGTGCATAGGGACGGGGATGGGGGCGGCTGGAGTGTTTGAGGCTTTATAGCTTTCCGGTGGTTTTGTGTTTCTACCCCCACCCTAGCCCTCCCCCTGCAAGCTGGAGGGGAAGTATTTTGTTCATCATGCCAGTTCCTTCCCTCTTTCAGGGGGAAGGGTAGGATGGGGGTGCAAGCTTCGTGCCCCAGATGAACTGAAAGAAAGAAAATGAAAAAGATATTGTTGCTGATCTGCTGTGTGTTCCTGAGCTGGAACGCATGCGCGCTGGAGGTGTCCGGTGTGAAACTTGCGGACAGCATTCATCTTGGCAGCCACGATCTGGTATTGAACGGCGCGGGTTTGCGCACCAAGTTTTTTTTCAAGGTGTATGTCGCGGCGCTGTATCTGGGCGAGAAGACCCATGTGGCGGAGGTTGCGCTGAATCAATCCGGAGAGAAACGAGTTGCCTTGTATATCAAGCGCGAGCTCAGCGACGAGCAAATGCTGCATTCGTTCAATGAGGTGATGGCCGCGAATCACACTGCCGCCGAGATGCAGGCCATGGAGCCTCAGCTCAAGGAATTGACGGAGATTTTTCATGCAGTCAAATCGGTAAGAGAGGGTGATGTGGTTTTTTTGGATTATCTCCCTGACAGTGGTACGAAGATCATTGTGAATGGCGTACCGAGAGGCAACATCGCCGGTGCAGTATTCAATCGTGCGCTGTTCAAAATATGGCTGGGCGATAGACCCGCTCAGCCTAACCTGAAACAAAAAATGCTGGGCCTGCAGTGAACGAGGCAGAACGACTTAATGCGGATTGTGATGCGGCCAGATTGAATCAAGCCGCATTGCAGCAGGCGATGCAGGCGCAGGGCGAGGCTTGGCACACTTTGGTGAAGGAGCGTTGCCCGTGTCTGTTCGCGGATGTGCCGGTGTTCGTTTCTCCTGTTCAGTTGCGCAGGATGTACGAGGTGATTTCGGGGGTGGAGCAGGTGGTTGGTCTTGCCGGGTGGCAGGTGGCTGGCGATGTAATTCGTCCAGCTGCCAAGGGTGTGTTCTTCGGTTACGACTTTCATCTCAATGAGCAGGGTGTGCACCTGATCGAAATCAACACCAATGCGGGCGGCGCCTTTCTCAATGAGTTGCTGATCAACAGCCAGCGCGATGCCGACCTGCCCGGCAAAACAGCAGCTATTGAAAATCTCGAGCAGTCATTTCTGGAGATGTTTCGCAACGAATGGCGCCTGGAACGCGGTTCCGCGCCGTTCAAGAGTATCGCTATCGTCGATGAACAACCGGAAGGGCAATATCTCTACCCTGAATTCCTGTTGGCGCAGCGCATGCTGGAAATCGCCGGATTCGTGGCATTTATCGCCGATCCCATGGCGTTTCAGGCGCGTGAAGATGGTTTGTACTTCGGCTATGAAAAGATCGATATGGTATACAACCGCCTGACCGATTTTTCCTTGCAGCGGCATCCCGCATTGCGTCAGGCATATTTGGCCGGGAAGGTGGTGCTGACACCGCATCCGTATAACTATGCGCAGTACGCCGACAAGCGCAATCTGGCGCGGTTGACCGATGTGCAAGGCTTGCGTGTACTGGGTGCGAACGAAGCCGACATTGCCACGCTGCAAGCGGGTATCCCGCATACCATCGTCGTGCAACTGGACATGGAAGAGCAACTATGGGCAGAGCGCAAACAGTGGTTCTTCAAGCCGAACACCGGCTACGGCAGCAAGGGCGCGTATCGCGGCGCGAATCTTACGCGACGTGTGTTCGGTGAAATCATGCATGGCGATTATGTTGCGCAGAAATTGGCGCCGCCGGGCGAGCGCGCGGTATGCGTCAACGATGCCGAGGCGGTGTTGCTGAAGTATGACGTGCGCTGCTATGTGTATGACGGGCAGATACAACTGGTTGCGGCGCGGCTGTACCAGGGACAGACCACCAACTTTCGCACGCCGGGGGGAGGCTTCGCGCTGGTGCGTGTTGTAGAATGATGCGTATACTATTCATAAATTACGTCACCGATTCAGGGAAGTTATGATGCTTTACGCTTTTCTCGCAGTAGGAATAGGCTCGGCATTCGGTGCATGGATGCGCTGGGGCTTGGGGTTGTGGCTTAATCCGGCGCTGCCGGAGTTGCCGCTGGGCACACTGGCAGCCAATTTGATCGGCGGTTATATGGTCGGCCTATCGGTGGCTTTTTTTACGCACTATCCGGGACTTTCGCCGGAATGGCGGCTGCTCATCATCACCGGTTTTCTCGGCGGACTGACCACATTTTCCACTTTTTCGGCAGAGACCGTCACGTTGCTGTTGCGCGGACAGTATGCGTGGGGATCGGCAATCATCGTCACCCATCTTGGTGGTTCGCTGCTGATGACGGTGCTCGGAATACAGACTTTCAAATGGCTGCAACCTTAGGAGCGCGACCATGAACCTGCTATCGTTCTACGTCAGTGAAAAACAACATCACTCCGATATGCGGTTGTATGAATGGTTGCTGGAAGAGGCCAAGTCGCTGGGTGTTCACGGTGGCTCCGCATTCCGCGCAATTGCCGGATTTGGCCGGCATGGACGCATGCATGAGGAGACTTTTTTCGAGTTGGCGGGCGAGCTGGCGGTCAAGGTCGAATTCATAATCGACGATGCACTGGCAGAACAACTGCTCGAAAAAGTTCGCAGCCAGAGCATGAAGCTTTTTTATGTCAAGCAGATGGTGCAGGCAGGGGAGATTTGAGGTCTGGCAATTGTATAGCTCGCAGTTTTATTCAAAGAGGAATTATGAAAAGCATTTTATTGATGTTGTCGTTATGTTGTTTGGGCATCGAGGCGCAAGCGGCGGTGAAGGGTGAAGAAGTGACTTATGAGTCGGATGGCACGACTCTAAAGGGCTATCTCGCCTACGACGATGCCATCAAGGGCAGGCGCCCCGGGGTGCTGGTGGTGCATGAATGGTGGGGACAAAACGAATATGCACGCAAGCGCGCGCGTATGCTGGCGGAATTGGGCTATACCGCGCTGGCAGTCGACATGTATGGCGATGGCAAGGTGGTCGACAATCCTGATGATGCGGGCAAGCTTGCCGCCGAGGTGAGCAAGGATATGACTATGGCTAAGGCGCGTTTTGAAGCTGGCATGCAGTTGTTGCGCAAACAGGAAACTGTGGATGCCAATGAGATCGCGGCGTATGGCTACTGCTTCGGTGGCGGCGTGGTGCTGAACATGGCGCGCATGGGTGAGGATTTGAAAGGCGTGGCAAGCTTCCATGGCGGGCTGGGCACGGATCATCCTGCCCAGCCAGGCAAAATCAAGGCGCGCATCATTTCATTCAGCGGCGATGCCGATCCGATGATAGGTTCCGACAAGGTTGCTGCCTTCAAGCAGGAAATGGATGCCGCAGGGGCAAATTACCGGGTGGTCACCTATCCCAGCGCAAAACATGCTTTCACTAATCCGGATGCGGATGAACTTGGCAAGAAATTCAAAATGCCGATTGCCTACGACGCGGAAGCAGACAAGGATTCATGGAAACAGGCAACGGAGTTCCTGCGCCAGGTGTTCAGCAAGAAATGACTTTTAGGGTTGGTTTCCTGATTCATCTATGGAACCGTTGGTTTGACTTGTCCGGCCGGTCCGCTGTTTGGCCGCATAAGCCGCAACAAATGTCTGGTTAGAGCCATTTCCAACAGGACATCAAAAGGCGGCAGCCCGATGGCAGGATGCAGGAATCTGACGGAGAAGTTCGGGTGAAGCCGTTTATATTTTATTGCGGTTGGACAAATGTGGCGGGCGACCAAGGTTTTATCGGTAATACCGCCAGTACCTTGCCATCGATTCTTCCCACCAATACCGCCTGATCATGGTATTTGGCGCGCAGGGGCAGAAAACCGATGTCCGATTCAGCCCGTCCGCTGGCGTGTATCGAATCATCGATATCGGCGATGTGACCAGGATTCAGTTTCCTTAGCTCTGCAATGGGCATGGCAGCCCGGCCGGCAACTGCCATGTGTTCGTCGTAAGGCATGTAATATTCAGGAAACTGCGGCAAATCCTTGCCGGAAAATGTGCCCCATACCACCTCGTTCCTGTCTTTTATGCCGGACGGCATTTCCGAATATACGTAAACCGGGCCGGTGAGCGGCAGTCTGCGATAGTTCGGATCTTTGGCCTTGGCAATATCCTCTTTGCTCAACATATTGGCTGTGACCAGATCGAATGAATTCTTGCTGAACACCACGTATACCGGTCGTGCAACAAACACTACGCTCATGCCGTAAATCAGTGCTGAAGCTTGCAGTACGGCAATCACCGATAAATCGAAGGTCAGTGCTCTGCGGCTTTTTCGGGGATTGAAAATTATCAGTGTGAAAAGAGGTCCCAGCGATACATCGACACCGAGCAGAATCAGCAGAACCTGCTGTCCGCCAAGAGCCGAGAAAAAGGGGGGGCTGTACCAGAGCAGCAGCATGATCGCAATCACAGATGCCGCGATAGTTGCGCTTATGGTTAGATGGACGAGAAATGCTTTAAGTCTGGACATAACAGAGAAATTGTAGCGTAGAGCCCAGATTGAAGCCAGATTGATATATTGCAAATGCCGCTGCACGCTGTACGGACGATTATTCGGTATTTATCCCATACATAGCCCAAGCCGGATCGCCCTGTGCAGTCCGTGCAATTGGCGCGACAACGGGTTAGTGCAAGCCAGCCGCCGGGATCAGGATGGAAATTACCCTGCGAAAAAATCCTTGACCTTGTTCATCCAGGACTTCGCTCGCGGGTTGTGGCGTTCGCTGTCTTTCTCATTGATGGCCTCGAACTCTCGCAGCAATTCCTTTTGACGTTCGGTCAGATTGACGGGTGTTTCCACTGCCACATGGCAATGCAGATCTCCATGGCTGGAGCTGCGCACTCCCTTGATGCCCTTGCCGCGCAAGCGGAATATTTTTCCGCTTTGCGTCTCGGCAGGGATCTTGATCGATGCCACTCCATCCAGCGTGGGTATCTCGATTGTTCTGCCGAGCGCGGCAGTGCTGAAGCTGATCGGCATCTCGCAATGCAGGTCGTTGTGGTCGCGCTGGAATACCGCGTGCGGCTTGATGTTGATCACCACATACAGATCCCCGGGAGGTCCGCCATTCGCGCCATGTTCGCCTTCGCCGGACAGACGGATGCGGTCCTCGTTATCGACACCCGGCGGGATTTTCACTGACAGGGTTTTGTGTTGCTTGATGCGTCCGTTCCCGTTGCAGTCCTTGCAAGGAGAGGCGATTATTTTCCCGGTGCCGTGACAACGCGGGCAGGTTTGCTGGATCGAAAAGAAGCCCTGTTGCATGCGCACCTGTCCGTGTCCAGAGCAGGTCGTGCAGGTTGTCGGAGAGGTTCCCGGTTTGGCACCCGAGCCATGACATGTTTCACATTCCTCCATGGCCGGTATGCGGATTTTCGTCTCGGTGCCGCGTGCGGCTTGTTCCAGTGTGACTTCCAGGTTGTAGCGCAGATCGGCGCCGCGCTGCACATTGCTGCGCCCGCCGCCGCTGCGTCCACCGCCAAAGATGTCGCCGAAGATGTCGGAGAAATCAAAGCCCTGCGCGCCAGCACCGAACGGACTGCCGCCGCCCATCCCGCCGGATTCGAACGCGGCATGGCCATGCTGGTCATAAGCGGCGCGCTTCTGCCCGTCGCTTAATGTCTCATAAGCCTCCTTGGCTTCCTTGAAATGTTCCTCGGCTTTAGGGTTGTCCGGATTACGGTCCGGGTGATGCTTCATCGCCAGCTTGCGATAAGCCTTTTTTATTTCTTCGTCCGAAGCATCGCGGTTGACGCCAAGAACTTGGTAGTAGTCTTTTTTTGCCATATTCGGGGCTTGGTGCCTGGGTTAGCAGGGCAGGTGATTGGAGAATCACGAAAATGGCCGGAGACCGGGGGTTTCCAGTCCCCAGCGTCCAGCCTTTATTTGCCTTATTTTTTTTCGTCCTTCACTTCGGTGAATTCCGCATCCACCACGTCGCCTGCTTCCTTTTTGGCTTCCGCGCCGGAGGCAGCACCGGCTTCACCGGCCTGAGCCTTGGCTTGCTCGGCTGCATACATCTTTTCACCGAGCTTTTGCGCGGCAGTCGCCAGAACTTCGGCCTTGGCTTCGATGGCGTCCTTGTCGTCGGTCTTCACTACTGCTTCTGCTTCCTTTAAAGCGGATTCGATAGCAGTCTTTTCCTCTGCATTCAGGTGCTCGCCATATTCCTTCAGCGACTTGTGCGTGGAGTGGATCAGCGAATCGAGTTGGTTGCGCGCAGTCACCAGTTCCAGCGCCTTGCGGTCGTCTTCGGCGTGGGCTTCGGCATCCTGCACCATCTGCTTGATCTCCGCTTCGCTCAAGCCGGAGCTGGCCTGGATCTTGATCTTGTTCTCCTTGCCGGTTGCCTTGTCCTTCGCGGACACATGCAGGATGCCATTCGCGTCGATGTCGAAAGTCACTTCGATTTGCGGCATGCCGCGCGGTGCGGGCGGGATATCGGACAGGTTGAATTGCCCGAGGCTCTTGTTGCCGGAAACCACTTCGCGTTCGCCTTGCAGCACGTGGATGGTTACCGCGTTCTGGTTGTCTTCGGCAGTGGAAAACACTTGCGATGCCTTGGTCGGAATCGTGGTGTTCTTCTTGATCAGCTTGGTCATTACGCCGCCCATAGTCTCGATACCCAGCGATAACGGGGTTACGTCGAGCAACAGCACGTCCTTCACTTCGCCTTGCAGCACGCCGCCCTGAATCGCGGCACCCACTGCCACGGCTTCGTCCGGGTTAACGTCCTTGCGCGGTTCTCTGCCGAAGAACTCCTTCACCTTTTCCTGCACCATCGGCATGCGCGTCTGGCCGCCGACCAGTATCACGTCGGCGATGTCGGACGTGGAGACACCCGCATCCTTCATCGCGATCTTGCACGGCTCGATGGTGCGTGCGATCAGGTCGTCGACCAGACTTTCAAGTTTGGCGCGGGTGATCTTCACCGCGAGGTGTTTCGGGCCCGTCGCATCGGCGGTCACGTAAGGCAGGTTCACTTCGGTCTGCTGCGCGCTGGACAATTCGATCTTGGCTTTTTCCGCCGCGTCTTTCAGGCGCTGCAATGCCAGCACGTCCTTGCGCAGGTCGATGCCGCTTTCCTTCTTGAATTCATCGACCAGATAGTCGATCACGCGCATGTCGAAGTCTTCACCGCCCAGGAACGTGTCGCCGTTGGTGGACATCACTTCGAACTGGTGTTCGCCCTCGATCTCGGCGATGTCGATGATGGAAATGTCGAAGGTGCCGCCGCCCAGGTCATACACCGCGATCTTGCGGTCGCCTTCCTGTTTGTCCAGGCCGAAAGCCAGCGCGGCCGCGGTCGGCTCGTTGATGATGCGCTTCACATCCAGACCCGCGATGCGGCCGGCATCCTTGGTGGCTTGGCGCTGTGAGTCGTTGAAGTAGGCTGGCACGGTGATGACCGCTTCCGTCACGGGTTCGCCGAGATAGTCTTCGGCGGTCTTCTTCATTTTCATCAGCACTTGCGCGGAAATCTCCGGTGCGGAGAATTCCTTGTCGCGCACTTTCACCCATGCGTCGCCGTTCTTGGCCTTGACAATCTTGAATGGCACCATGGCGATGTCCTTCTGCACCATCTTCTCGTCGAAGCGGCGGCCGATCAAGCGCTTCACGCCATACAGCGTGTTGGTCGGATTGGTGACGGCCTGACGTTTGGCGGGCGCACCCACCAGTACTTCGCCGTCTTCCATATAGGCGACGATCGAAGGGGTGGTACGGGCTCCTTCGGCGTTCTCAATCACCTTGGTCTTGCCGTTTTCCATGATGGCCACGCAGGAGTTGGTCGTGCCCAGGTCGATACCGATGATTTTTCCCATGATGCTTTCCTTTCAGTTGAATGCTTAAAGATTGAATACATTGTTGCTTGCCGTCTAACATCAGGGCGGCGCTGGATATTTCAAGTGCTCCTCCTTCCTCAATCTCTCTGATGGAACTGCTAGCCATTCGACTAAGCTGCCCAGAAGCGGCAGCCAAGCCGCTGGTTACCCCGGTGGGAGAGGGAGGCTTAGCCCTTCTCCCTCCGGGGAAGGGCTGGGAAGGGGGTGAGGGGGTTTACTCCTTCGTTTTTGCCACCATCACCAGCGCCGGACGCAGCACCCGGTCGTTCAGTGCATAGCCCTTTTGCATCACGCTGATCACGGTGTTGGCGGGCTGGCCGCTCTCGACCATGCCGATGGCTTGATGCTTGTGCGCGTCGAATTTCTCTCCGACCGGGTTGATTTCACGGATATTGAACTTGTCCAAAACTCCGGACAGTTGCTTGAGGGTGAGCTCCATGCCGCTCTTGAAACTTTCCACCGTCGCGGTTTCCACAACCAGACCGGCTTCCAGACTGTCCTTTACCGCAAGCATCTCGTTGGCAAAACGCTCCAACGCGAATTTCTGAGCCTTGCTCACATCCTCGATCGCGCGGCGGCGGATGTTCTCGCCCTCGGCCTTGGCATACATCCATGCATCGTAATGTTCCCGAGCCTTGAGCTCGGCTTCCTTGAGCATCTCTTCCAGGCTGGGCATGACTTCCGCATTGTTCGCCGTGGCCGGTTGAGGTTCGATTTGCGGGTTGGTATCGTTCAGTTCCATGCCATTCTCCAAATTTTGACTGGAGTTTGATGGGGCCATTTCGCGCTATTTCAAGTGTGGGCATAAAAATATTTTTAACGCGTGAGATAATGCGCGCCGTTTGGATGTTGCACCGTTATGCTTACTCCCAAGAATTATTACTGGCGCATCGCCGGATTCTATTTTTTCTATTACGCCTTCGTGGGGATGTTCGCGCCCTATTGGAGCCTGTACCTGAAATCCATACACTTCGATGCCATCGAGATCGCGACCCTGATGTCGATACATCCGGTGATGCGCATGATTGCGCCGAACATCTGGGGATGGCTGGCCGACCATACGGGTAAAAGATTGCTGGTGGTGCAGATTGCCGCGACCCTGAGTGCGGTGTGTTATATGGGTGTGTTCGCGACCACCAGTTTCTGGGGCATGTTTCTGGTGCTCGGGCTGATGGGTTTTTTCTGGAGTGCCTCGATGCCGCTGGTGGAGGCGACCACGCTTACCTATCTGGGCAAGCGCAGCGCGCGCTACGGGCGCATCCGTTCGTGGGGGTCGGTCGGCTTCATCACTTCGGTGGTCGGGTTGGGATATGCGTTCGACTATATCGCCATCTATTGGCTGCTGTGGGCGGGCGTGGTGTGCGAGCTCGGCATCCTGATCTTTGCCCGGCAGATCCCTGTAACCGAAGTGCTGGCGCATCACACCGACCACCAGCCGGTCAAGCAAATCATCTTGCAGCCGCGCGTGCTGGCCTTGTTCAGCGCATGCTTTCTGATGTCGATCGCACACGGCCCTTACTACACGTTTTATTCCATCTATCTGGTCGAGCATGGCTACGCGAAAAGCGCGGTGGGCGGGCTGTGGGCGCTCGGCGTGATCTGCGAGATCGGCGTGTTCTTCCTGATGCCGTGGCTGGTGCGCCGTTTTGGTTTCACCCGCATCCTGCTGATCAGTTTCAGCGCTGCAATCGTGCGCTTCATGCTGATCGGTTGGGGAGTGGACTTCCTGTCGCTGCTGCTCATCGCGCAAGTGCTGCACGCTGCCACCTTCGGCGCGTATCATGCTGCTTCGATGGGGCTGGTGCACGAATACTTTCAGGGGCGGCACCAATCCAAAGGCCAAGCCCTGTTCGGCAGTCTTACCTACGGCGCAGGTGGTATGCTGGGCGGTTTAGTGAGCGGCCCGGTCTGGCAGCACTACGGTCCAAACGTGCTGTTTTCATGCAGTGCGGGCGCGGCATTGCTGGGGTTGTTGCTGATCTGGTGGAAATCGGGCGTGAAACAATCAGTCTAGAATGGGTTTTTCGGGCGTAGCAGCAACGGTGTCATTCTTTGCAGACGCATCTTGCCTTCTATCCCCGATATTGATTCTTCTTTCCAAAAGTTCCGGATAGCGTTGTCCCTGATTTTGCCGCCTGTCCCCGTTCCTTTTCCGCCTGTCCTCTACCAGCTGTTTCCTGTTATCGGCTGCGGGTGACGCCTGGTCGGAGCCCGGGGTCTTTGGCGGAGTGCGTTGCAGCATGCCGATGTCGGCATTGTGAGCGATCATATATTCTGCAAACAGGATATTTCTTTCGACCGCCTCAAGGTACAGATTCTGCCCGTTAAAATGCTTTTCGGCATAGCGATAGGCGCCATTCAGGGATTCATCCATGCGTTTCTTCGCACCCCGATAAAACCCCGGTGTTTTGATCACCAGGTCTTGCGGAGAGGAGAAAACGACTTGCTCGTTGCCGCGTCCGTCGCGTTGTTTTGCTATACCGGCGAGGACGAACTCGTTGTAAAGCCGGTCATAACATTTTTCCAGGTAACAACGATCCGACATTTGTGCCAGTATGTCTGCGGAGGCTACCAGATTGCCGACAGTGCGATATGCCGGGGAAGAAACCTGGATACGATCTATCGGGATCTCATAACCGGTGAAATGCACCACTTTGGTGGCTTCTTGCAGCGTGTCCATGCCTGCAACCGGCAAATAGTCTTTCAACCGGCTTTCGCTGCGTGCGACATGAACCAGCGTGAATTCCGCACCCTGCCTGTGATCTTCACTGCCCCGTTTGCGCAGATAACCGCTGTCATGAAACAGTGCCATCAAAATGCCAAAGGCGAACAGCTTCTCGCCCAGCGCTTTATTGCTATTTTGCAGGCGTTCGTAACCATCCATCAAACGGGCGCTGGCCAGTGTTACGTCCATGATGTGCTGCAAATCGTGATAGCCGGTATCGCATGCCACATAGTCCGGATGTTCGCCACGATACATTCGGACTATGTCGTTAAACGCCCGCCGCAGGATGCCGGAATCGGCATTGGGGTATAAATCCAGATATATCTTCTCCACGGCGTCGCCGACCGAAACCGGGTCGGTCACGTTTACGGTGTTGGCCACGTCGAAGTTGTTTCGACGGAATTTGGTGCTTTTGCTCTCCATGGCGATATGCTATCACGAAGCCGAATATGAGTTTGGTCGAAGTATTATCATGGTTTTGCAGGGGAAATATCCCGGCCTCAGGCGGGTCATTTACCGAATCATTTTTGAGATATTGTGGGTCTTGTCTGGTCACTGCTGGGAGGCATATGCCAAGCCGCGCCCGTTGTGGCATAATCGCGCGCTCAAAAATGCGGGTATCCGCAAGAGAAATGACATGAAAGCGCAAACCCTTTACGACAAGCTTTGGAGTGCACACGTGGTGCGGCAGGAAGCCGACGGCACCGCGCTGATTTATATCGACCGTCATCTGGTGCATGAAGTGACCAGCCCGCAGGCCTTCGAGGGCTTGAAGCTGGCCGGACGCAAACTGTGGCGCAGTGCATCCATCCTTGCCGTGGCGGATCACAATGTGCCGACCACCGGGCGCGCGCAGGGCATCGCCGATCCGGTCTCGCGTTTGCAGGTTGAGACGCTGGACAGCAATTGCGCCGAATTCGGCGTGAACGAATTCAAGATGTCAGATGTGCGCCAGGGCATCGTGCATGTGATCGGGCCGGAGCAGGGTGCGACATTGCCGGGCATGACGGTGGTATGCGGTGATTCGCATACCAGTACGCACGGTGCGTTCGCCGCGCTGGCGTTTGGTATTGGCACGTCTGAGGTCGAGCACGTGATGGCGACGCAATGTCTGTTGATGAAAAAATCCATGGCTATGCAGATAGTGGTGGATGGCGCGTTGGGCAGGGGTGTTACCGCCAAGGACATCGCGCTTGAGGTGATCGGCAAGACCGGCACGGCGGGCGGCACCGGTTATGCTATCGAGTTTGCCGGCAGTACGATACGCGGTCTTTCCATGGAAGGGCGCATGACTTTGTGCAACATGGCGATCGAGGCGGGTGCTCGCGCGGGCATGATCGCGGCAGATGAAACCACCATCAATTATCTCAAGGGCCGCCCGTTCGCGCCGCAAGGCGAGTCATGGGATCGGGCAGTGGCCTACTGGCAAACTTTGCACAGCGACGAGGGCGCGCAGTTCGATAAAATAATCAAGTTGGACGCTGCGCGTATCAAACCGCAAGTGACTTGGGGCACCTCTCCGGAAATGGTTGTGGCGGTGGACGGGCGCGTGCCCGATCCGAAGAACATGAGCGACGCGGTCAAGCGTGATGCTGCAGAGCGTGCATTGCAATATATGGGTTTGAAGGCGAATACGCCGATTGCGGAAATCGACATCGACAAGGTGTTCATTGGTTCCTGCACCAATTCGCGCATCGAGGATTTGCGCGCCGCGGCAGTGATCGCGCGCGGCAAGCATGTGGCGGCGAATGTAAAGCTGGCGATGGTGGTACCGGGTTCCGGATTGGTGAAACGGCAGGCTGAAAGTGAAGGATTGGATAAGATATTCATCGCGGCGGGCTTCGAATGGCGCGAGCCCGGCTGTTCGATGTGCCTGGCGATGAATGACGATAAGCTCTCGCCTGGCGAGCGCTGTGCCTCGACATCCAACCGCAATTTTGAGGGGCGGCAGGGGGCGGGTGGCCGCACCCACCTGGTTAGTCCGGAGATGGCTGCAGCCGCGGCCATCGCGGGGCATTTTGTTGATGTGAGCAAGGTTTAGGGTGGTGACGATGAAAAAATTTACTTTGCTCAATGGGCTGGTCGCGCCGCTGGATAGGGCCAATGTGGATACAGACGCAATCATTCCCAAACAGTTTTTGAAATCTATCAAGCGATCCGGTTTCGGCCCGAATCTGTTTGACGAATGGCGTTACCTTGATCACGGCGAGCCGGGCATGGATAACTCCATGCGTCCGTTGAATCCGGATTTCGTATTGAACCAGCCGCGCTATAAAGGGGCGCAGGTTTTGCTCGCGCGCGAAAACTTCGGCTGCGGATCGTCTCGCGAACACGCGCCTTGGGCATTGGAAGATTACGGCTTCCGCGCCATCATCGCACCCAGTTTTGCCGACATCTTTTTCAACAATTGTTTCAAGAACGGCTTGTTGCCTATCCGCATGGCTGCAGGACAAGTGGATGAGCTGTTCAAGGCGGTGGCTGCAAATGTCGGCTACAAACTGGCGATCGATCTGGACCGGCAAACAATCAGCTCGCCGAATGGCAAGGTATACAAGTTTGAAGTCGAGGTGTTTCGCAAACATTGTTTGTTGAACGGTTTGGACGACATCGGTTTGACCTTGCAGCATGTGGATGAGATCAAGGCATACGAGGCAAAACACCACACGGCACAACCGTGGTTGTTCGCATAAATCTCCCGTTACGCCGCCTTTTTTGACTGCAGAAGGGTCGCTGCGTAGCAGCGGGGTACCCACCGGCGTGCCCTTTACGGGTGCAAAGGGGGATATGGGGGGATTTGGTTTTTGAGTTTATGAAAAATGGGAAATGTAAATGAAGATCGCAGTATTGCCGGGTGACGGTATCGGGCCGGAGATCGTCGCACAGGCGGCGAAGGTGTTGAAGGCGTTGCGCAGCGACGGAATGAAGATCGAGATGGAATATGCGCATATCGGCGGTGCGGGCTACGATACGGCGGGTGATCCGTTGCCGGAAGTGACGCTGAGGCTGGCGAAAGAATCGGATGCGGTGCTGCTTGGCGCAGTGGGAGGCTATCAGTACGATACGCTGGCGCGTCCGTTGCGCCCGGAACAAGGTCTGCTGCGCATACGAAAAGGCCTTGGGTTGTTTGCCAACCTTCGTCCCGCGCTGGTGTACCCCGAGTTGGTCAATGCTTCCAGCCTGAAGCCGGAATTGGTGTCGGGATTGGACATCATGATCTTGCGCGAACTGACCGGCGACATTTATTTCGGCCAGCCGCGTGGCATACGCACCATGGAGAGCGGCGAGCGCCAGGGATTCGACACTATGCTATACAGCGAGTCGGAGATCCGCCGCGTGGCGCATGTCGGTTTTCAGATCGCGATGAAACGCGCCGGTAAAAATGGCCAGGGAAAAATGTGCTCGGTGGACAAGGCCAATGTGCTGGACACCAGCATGTTCTGGCGCGAGATCGTGACCGAGGTGGCAAAGGAGTATCCTGCTGTGGCGCTGTCGCACATGTATGTGGACAATGCCGCAATGCAGCTGGTGCGAGCGCCCAAGCAGTTCGATGTGATCCTGACTGGAAACATCTTCGGGGATATATTGTCCGATGAAGCGTCAATGCTGACCGGCTCGATCGGTATGTTGCCGTCCGCTTCGCTGGACGCCAACAACAAGGGTCTGTATGAGCCATGCCACGGTTCGGCACCCGATATAGCAGGCAAGGATATCGCCAATCCTTTGGCGACTATATTGTCAGTGGCGATGATGATGCGTTACACCTTTGCGTATGAAGACATCGCGCAGCGCATCGAGACTGCGGTGCGCAAAACGCTGCAACAAGGCTTGCGAACTGGCGACATCGCCGAAATCGGCATGCAAAGGATTGGTACTGCGGCGATGGGAGACGCGGTAGTCGCGGCATTGTAAGGATTATTTGAGAGAAAAATCATGAGCAAGCAATACGACGTATGCATATTGGGGGCAACCGGTGCGGTGGGTGAGGCGATGATTTCCGTTCTGGAGCAGCGCAATTTTCCGGTACGCAATCTGTATCCGCTGGCCTCCAGCCGGTCGGCAGGTTCGTCAGTCCGGTTCTGCGGTAAAGATATTACCGTTATCGATGTGGATGATTTCGATTTTTCCAAAACGCAAATCGGCCTGTTTTCGGCAGGCGGCAGCGTATCGGAAAAATATGCCCCGCTTGCGGCAGCTGCCGGTTGCGTGGTGATCGACAACACCGCGCACTTCCGCTACGAACGTGACATTCCGCTGGTAGTGCCGGAAGTGAACCCGCACGCCATCGCGCAGTACAAGAATCGCGGTATCATCGCCAACCCGAATTGCTCGACCATCCAGATGCTGGTGGCACTCAAGCCGATCCGGGACGCAGTAGGCATCGCGCGCATCAATGTGGCGACTTACCAGGCAGTATCCGGTACCGGCAAGGAGGCGATCGATGAACTGGCCGAGCAGACCCGCGCGTTGTTCAATCAGCAAGATGTCAAAGTCGAGGTGTATCCGAAGCGCATCGCATTTAATGTGTTGCCGCAGATCGATGTATTCATGGAGAATGGCTATACCAAGGAAGAAATGAAAATGGTTTGGGAAACCCGCAAGATCTTTGAGGATGACTCCATCGTGGTCAATCCGACTGCGGTGCGTGTCCCGGTATTCTATGGCCACTCCGAAGCTGTGCATATCGAGACCCGCAAGAAAATCAGCGCCGCCGCCGCTCGAGCCCTGTTGGAAAAGGCTCCGGGCGTAATTGTTATGGATAAGCGCGAACCGGGAGGTTACCCGACCCCGATCGAAGCCGCGGGAAACGATGCAACCTATGTCGGACGTATCCGTGAAGATATCTCCCATCCAATGGGCTTGAATCTATGGGTGGTTAGCGACAATCTGCGCAAGGGAGCGGCGCTGAATAGCGTGCAAATTGCAGAAATTTTAATTGCGAAATACTTCAATTAGGACATAATGCGAAGAACATTATGAGCTTGTGCTTATAACTCTTTGATGTTATTTTGTATTATCCAATAAAAAAGGTGAGGGTGATCGCGTGCGAAAATCACTGGTAAAACAACTGGCCATCCCACTAGGTCGGCAAACAGCTTTGCATAGCCATTCGGCTAAGTCACCTAAAGACGGTGACATAAGCCGCTGGTTAACACCGACCAAGTGGCTGGTTATGCTAAAACTGCTCGGCGCTGTTGCTGGTTTGTTCTTATCCACTTCTATTTACGCCGTGGGGATGGGCGGAATAAATGTGGCTTCTGCTTTGGGGCAACCGCTCAAGGCTGATATTGACTTATTGTCTGTCAACAAGAATGAAAAAGACAGCCTGGTTGCACGCCTTGCCTCGCCGGATTCTTACAAAAATGCGGGGCTGGATTATCCGTATGGCAACAAGTTCAAATTTGAGATACAGAACCGCGCGGGCGGTGAACCTTACATCAAGATCAGCAGCGCGCAGCCGATCAATGACCCTTTCGTGAGTTTGCTGGTTGAGTTGAGCTGGTCTGCAGGAAAATTGTCGCGCGAATATACCTTCCTGCTCGATCCAGTGGATTACGTACCTGTACAACCTGCACAGGCAACTGTACAAGCCGTCGCACCAACGGTTCAACCCGCTGAAGCGCCAATAACTTCAGCGGCATCGGCGGTTCAGGATGTGCTTGTAAAATCCGCCACGCCTGTGGAGCCGGTTATTCCATCAAGCGCAATAGCTCCTGTTGAGCAATCCGCTGCATCCGCTGTTCCTGCTATACAGACTGAAGTGACAGCAAAACCTGAGGAACAGGCCGTACCTATGGAAACTGAAGCTGAATCTGTGGAGCAAGCCGCTTCGGCAGTTGCAGCCGTACCGGAAAATAAGGAGTTTGTTGAGGTTCATCGCGGCGATACCATGTACAAAATTGCAGCGCAATACAAACTGGCTGATATGAATCTGGAACGTATGCTGGTGGCGCTCTATCGCGTAAATGCCGACCAGTTCGATGGAAAAAACATGAACCGCATCAGGGCCGGCAAGATTCTGCATTTGCCCAGTCAGGAAGACTATGAGAATGTGACATTGCCTGAAGCGGTAAAAGAGATCCATGCTCAGGCGGCTGATTGGAATGCCTACCGGCAAAAACTGGCCAGCGCCGCCACAATCAGCAGTCAGCCACAAGTCGCTCAGCAAATCGCTTCCGGAAAGATATCCAGCTCGGTAACAGATCAAGCCCCTGTTGCCAAGGAGTCCGCCAAGGAAGTGCTGAAGCTATCCAAGGGCGAAGCCCCCGGGGACCAGACCGCAATGGGTGCAGGCGGTAAACCAATGTCCTTACAGGACAAGATGAATGCGGCGCAGGAAGACGCGATAGCAAAAGCCAAGGCCGAGCAGGAAGGGCAGGCGCGAGCCGCAATGCTGGAAAAGAATCTTCAGGACATGAAACGCCTTGCCCAATTGAAAACCGAGGCTGCCGCATTGGCGCAACAACCTCAAAACGCAGCGGCATCAGCTGCTGTGCCTGTCAAAGCGGCAGAAGTGAACCCTGTCAAGCCGATACACAAAGAGGTTAAACCGGAGCCGACCCTGGTTGACCAGATGATGGGCGAGCCGCTTTATCAGGCTGGAGGCGCAGCAGCTGTGCTTGTTCTCGGCGGTCTCGGTTTTATGTTGTATCGGCGAAAAAAAAAACCTTTTGATGATGAATTAGACGAGGCTGCAGAGGATATCGGTTCGACTTCCGGCAGTTTCAAGGTGCCGGTGGTACCTTCCCCGGATACGGGCGATTTTACCCGCACGAATGTCATGCAGTCCGCAGCAACTCCTTCTTCGGACCACGTTGATCCTATCAGCGAGGCGGACTTGTTCCTCAACTTTGGCCGCGATGCACAAGCTGAAGAAATACTCAAAGAAGCGCTGCAAAATACCCCGAATAATCATCAGATACATCTCAAGCTGCTGGGGATATATGCCAACCGCAAGGATACAAATTCCTTTTCGGCAATTGCCCGCCAGTTGAAGGATTCCGGTGACGATGAGGCGTGGCAACAGGCCGTTGAAATGGGACGCAAGATTGAGCCGGATAATTCTATGTACGGCGGCTTCCGGTCGATGGAGGATACAGGCAGTGCGACCGTACAAATGACGGCATTCAATGCAATGCCGGAGCCGGAAGGTGCTCCTGTGGCGCAGGCATCGGCTCTCGATTTTGATTTTGATGCGGGGACTCCGGCAACTAAAGCGGCCACATCACCGGAGCGGGACTTTTTGGGCGATGGAGCAGAGACCATGATTCTGCCGGCAGTCAAGCAAGAGGCCGCTATGGATTTTGATATCACATCCACAAACCCGTCGATGTCGGCGGCTGCCGAATCAACAGCATCGTCCGATGCGGGCGGCTTGGTTTTTGATGTGACCGGCAGCCATTCATTTGCCGCAAAGGCGCATGAGGAAGAAAACAAGCCGGCTGACGATGGCGGCATGGCGTTTACTCTGGATTTTCCTGTTGAAGAGGTAGTCGAAAAACCTGCGCCTTCGGCGCCACCTTCAGGAATCGGTTTCGCGGATATCAGCTTGAACTTCGACGATGCTATAGCCGCACCAAGCGAGCCTGCTGCGGAAGGAAAAGACGAGCAATGGCAGGAAGTTTCTACAAAGCTTGATTTGGCCAAGGCTTATCAGGAAATGGGCGATAATGACGGCGCGCGTGAAATCCTGGAGGAAGTCATGCGCGAGGGTGATGCCGCGCAACGGGAAGCCGCGCAAACCTTGTTCGATCAGCTGCTCGGCTAATCATGCGTTTTGTATAGCCATCTGACTGATGGAACAACTAGCCATTTCACTAGGCTACCCAAAGGCTTTGCATAGCCAATCGGCTAAGTCACCGAAAGACGGTGACATAAGCCGCCGGTTAACGGCAGCCAAGTGGTTGGTTATAAGTTGGCAAGCGCGTTGCATAGCCATTCGGCTAAGTCACCAAAAGACGGTGACATAAGCCGCTGGTTATCGCCAACCAAGTCATTGGTTAACGGCAGCTCAGTGTTGGGCTGCCGTTTTATTTTGGAGCGAGATTTGAAATTCCATCCTGCTGCGCAAATTCTTGCCTGGTGTTTGCTGGTTGCGGCTACGCAAGTGTTGGCGCTTGGGGCATTGCTGGTTACGGCCGGGTTTGTTTTTCTGGGTGCGCTGCTGGTATCGGCTCACAAATTCATGCAGTTGTTGCGCCGCACGCGCTGGATCATGCTGTCGTTATTGCTGATCTACGCTTACAGCACACCCGGGCAACCGTTGCTGAGCGTGCTGGGGATGTTTAGCCCCAGTCGTGAAGGGTTGGGCGATGGGGTATTGCAGCTCACTCGTTTGGTGGTTGCATTGGCCGGATTGGCCATATTGCTGGAACGGTTGCATCGACAGAAACTGATTGCCGGTCTGTACACTCTGCTGGCACCATTGCAGTTGATCGGCGTCTCGCGTGAACGAGTTGCAGTGCGATTGGCATTGACGCTGCATTATGCCGAGGTCGCGATGGTGCGCGAGTCGCACACATGGCAAGACAATTTGCGCAGTTTGTTTGAGCCGCATGAAGAGACCGGCAAACAGATGGAACTGACATTGTATCGTTTTGGTATCCGGGACTGGCTGTTGCTGGGCATTGCGCTATTTCTGTTGTGGGAGGCAATTCGGTGAGAATCGCGCTGGGCGTGGAATATGACGGCCACCCCTTTTGCGGATGGCAGAGTCAAGCGGAGGGGAAAACTGTCCAGGACGCGTTGCAATATGTGCTGACTCAGGTCGCGGGGGAGCAGATTTCAGTCATTGCTGCAGGGCGCACCGACTCCGGCGTACATGCACTCGAGCAGGTGATCCATTTCGACACACGGGCCGAACGTCCCCTGACAGCATGGGTGCGTGGAGCGAACGCACTGCTGCCGGATAGCATCGCGGTGTTGTGGGCGCATCCGGTACCGGATGAATTCCATGCACGCTTTTCCGCACATGGCCGAAGCTACCGATATCTGTTGATCAATCGGGCTGTACGCCCAGCCATCCATGCGGGCAAGGTGGGCTGGTTCCATGCACCGCTGGATGTTTCCGCGATGCAGGCTGCCTCTCGATGCTTATTGGGTGAGCATGATTTCAGTGCGTTTCGCGCGGCGCAATGCCAGGCCAAATCGCCTGTCAAACACCTTCACCAGCTGGATATTTCCCGGCACGGAGAGATGCTGGTGTTTGACTTGAGCGCGGATGCATTTTTGCATCACATGGTGCGCAATATCGTCGGTTGTCTGGTGTATGTGGGTAAAAGGAAATATTCGGCCGATTGGCTGGGAGAGGTGCTGGCGAGCTGCGAACGCAAACTGGCCGCGCCGACCTTTATGCCGGATGGCTTATACTTGCGCGGCATTCAATATGAAGCGAAATGGGGATTGCCGCAGAGCGAGGACTGGGGATAAGATGGGAGGACTGAGCTGTAAGCGGTGCAGCGGATATTGCTCAGTCCTGAGTCCTTGTACCTCAGCCCTTGTTGTAGGAGAAATTCTGTGACCCGAATAAAAATATGCGGCATCACCCGTGCCGAGGACGCACTGGCCGCCGCGCACAACGGTGCGGATGCCATCGGGCTGGTGTTCTATGGACGCAGCATCCGCCATGTCAGTATCGCGCAGGCTAAACAACTGGCTGGCGCATTGCCGCCTTTCGTGGCTGTCGTCGGCTTGTTCGTCAATGCCGAAGAGGTATTCGTTCGCGAAGTGCTGGAGAATGTGCCGCTGGACCTGTTGCAATTCCACGGCGACGAACCGCCGGAATATTGCGCGCAATTCGCCAGGCCATATCTCAAAGCGATCCGCGTCAAAGCAGGGGTGGATTTGCTACAATGTGTTTCCGATTTTCGCGGTGCCAAGGGATTGTTGCTGGATGCACATGTGGAGGGGATACCGGGCGGCACCGGTACGGCATTCGACTGGGCATTGATACCCGGCAAATTATCGTTGCCGGTGATTTTGTCCGGTGGACTGGATGCGGAAAATGTCGCGGCAGCAATCAAACAGGTGCGACCCTACGCGGTGGATGTGTCCAGTGGTGTGGAAGCGGTTGGTGAAGATGCCGGCAAAGGAATCAAGGATGCGGCCAAGATCGCCGCGTTCATCAATGAGGTCAAGCGAATCGATGTACAACTATCCCGATAGCACCGGCCACTACGGCCCTTATGGCGGCATTTACGTTGCCGAAACCCTGATGGGCGCGCTGGATGAGCTGAATCAGGCTTATCAGAAATATCGCCAGGATCCCGAATTCATCGCCGAGTTGAATTACGACCTCAAACACTATGTGGGTCGCCCCAGCCCGATCTATTATGCCAAGCATTTGTCCGAGCATCTGGGTGGTGCTCAAATCTATCTGAAGCGTGAAGACCTCAACCACACCGGCGCGCACAAGGTGAACAACACCATAGGCCAGGCGCTGCTGGCCAAGCGCATGGGCAAGAAGCGCGTGATCGCGGAGACCGGCGCGGGCCAGCACGGAGTCGCGACCGCGACCGTGGCGGCGCGTTACGGCATGGAATGCGTCGTGTACATGGGCGCGGCAGACATGCAGCGCCAGTCGCCCAATGTGTTCAGGATGAAGCTGCTCGGCGCAACCGTGGTGCCGGTGGAGAGCGGCTCAAAAACGCTCAAGGACGCGCTCAACGAAGCGATGCGCGACTGGGTGACCAACATCGAGAACACCTTCTACATCATCGGCACGGTGGCAGGACCGCACCCGTATCCGATGATGGTGCGCGATTTCAATGCTGTTGTCGGCAAGGAAGCCGTGGTTCAGATGCCTGAGCTGGCGGGCCGCCAGCCGGATGCGGTGATCGCCTGTGTCGGCGGCGGCTCGAATGCGATGGGCGTGTTCTATTCCTATATCGACATGCCCGGCGTGAAGCTGATCGGCGTGGAAGCTGGCGGGCATGGTGTCAGCAGCGGGCAGCATGCCGCCCCGCTTACCACCAACAGTCCGGTCGGTGTGCTGCACGGCAACAAGACCTATCTGATGCAGGATGAGAACGGCCAGATCATCGAAACGCACTCTATCTCCGCCGGGCTGGATTATCCCGGCGTCGGCCCGGAGCACGCGTGGCTGAAGGACAGCGGGCGTGCGGAATATGTCGCGATCAACGACGACGAGGCGTTGCGCGCATTCCATGACCTGTGCCATCTGGAAGGTATCATTCCCGCGCTGGAATCCAGCCACGCATTGGCGCACGCGATGAAGCTCGCACCGGCCATGGGCAAGGACAAAGTGTTGCTGGTCAATCTGTCCGGGCGCGGCGACAAGGATATCAACACGGTGGCGCGTCTGTCGGGGATCACGCTATGAGCCGCATCTCAATTCATTTTGCGGGCGAACTGCGGTGTCGCGTGCTCGCTCATTCCTCGCCTACCGACTGTGGTATGTCTCGTCATTCGCTGCGCGGCTCCTTGCAATGCCTGCGCGACACGGTGGGGCGCAGCCCTCTAGTGCGGGAGCGCGGAGCAGCAGGCCTGCCCGCCCCGAATGCTTCGCATCGCCGTGTCCGGCCTGCCATCCCGCAAAAGTGAATTTTTAGAGGTTTATAAATATGAGCCGCATTCAGACCACCTTCGACAAGCTCAGGCAACACAAGCGCAAGGCGCTGATCCCGTTCTTCACCGCGGGTGACCCTGCCCCCAAACTTACCGTGCCTTTGCTGCATGCGCTGGTGGAAGCGGGGGCGGACGTGATCGAGCTGGGCGTGCCGTTCTCAGATCCGATGGCAGATGGCCCCACTATCCAGCGTGCTTCCGAGCGCGCGCTCAAGCATGGGGTCACGTTGCATGACGTGCTCGGCATGGTGGCGGCTTTTCGCAAACAAGACGCGAGCACCCCGATCGTGCTGATGGGTTATGGCAATCCCATCGAAGCGATGGGCTGGGAAACTTTCGCCAAGCGTTGCGCCGAAGCCGGTGTGGACGGCGTGCTGACGGTGGACTTCCCTCCGGAGGAAGGTCATGAGGCGTTTGCGCATCTGGAGAAACACGGCATCGATCCTATCTTCCTGCTCGCGCCGACCAGCACCGATGCGCGTGTGGAACGCGTCGCCAAGCAGGCGCGCGGCTATGTGTATTATGTGTCGCTCAAGGGCGTGACCGGCGCGGGCAACCCGGACTTGTCAGCCATCGAACAAAAGATCCCGCAGTTGCGCAAGCACATCAGGTTGCCCATCGGTATCGGCTTCGGCATCCGCGATGCTGCGACCGCGCTGGCCGTGGCGAAGCTGTGCGACGGCGTAGTGGTGGGCAGCCGCATCGTGCAGGAGATCGAGAACTCGACCGAGAAAAATGTCGTGGCCAACGTGAGCAAGCTGGTCAAGGAATTAAGGCAGGCTGTCGATAAGGCATAAAGGAGGAATTACCATGAGCTGGTTTCAAAAATTATTGCCACCCAAGATCAAACGCCGTGAAGGCGACATCAAGAAAAATGTGCCGGAAGGATTGTGGACCAAGTGCCCGTCCTGTCAGGCGGTGCTGTATCACTCCGATCTGGAGAAGAATCAAAGTGTCTGTCCGAAATGCGGCCATCATCACCGCATCACGGCGCGCATCCGCCTGGATTTGTTGCTGGACGGCGAAGGGCGCTTCGAGATCGGCGCGGAAGTGCTGCCGATAGATACGCTCAAGTTCAAGGACAGCAAAAAATATTCCGACCGGCTGCTCGCTTCCAAGCTCAGCACCGATGAAGACGACGCGCTGGTGGTGATGCAGGGCAGCATCCATGCGGTGCCGGTGGTCGCCGCTGTTTTTGAATTCGCCTTCATGGGCGGCTCGATGGGCTCGGTGGTCGGCGAGCGTTTCGTGCGCGGCGTGCAGGTCGCGCTGGAACAGAAATGCCCGTTCATCTGCTTCGCCGCCAGCGGCGGTGCGCGCATGCAGGAAGGCCTGCTGTCGCTGATGCAGATGGCCAAGACCTGCGCCGCGCTGACACAGCTCAGCCAGGAACGGCTGCCGTTCCTCTCGGTGCTGACCGACCCCACGATGGGCGGCGTGTCCGCCAGCTTCGCCTTCATGGGCGACGTGGTGATCGCCGAACCCGGCGCGCTGATCGGCTTCGCCGGCGCGCGCGTGATCCAGCAAACCGTGCGCGAGACGCTGCCGGAAGGCTTCCAGCGCGCGGAGTTCCTGCTGGAGCACGGCGCAATCGACATGATCATCGACCGGCGCGAGATGAAGAACCAACTGGCGACGCTGATCACCTTGCTGACCAAGCAGTCGGCGGTGGCGGAGATCGAGGCGTGAGGTTAAGGGAGAGCTATGCCAGTTACTGTTGATTTCCCGTTGGCTGCAAAGCGTCACTGGCAGGATGCTGGCTTGCTTGAAACTAATGGTCGAACGAGAAATGCCGGGCAGTTGTATGGTTTCTCTGCTGAATGCGGCATTAAAGCACTATTGATAGCCTTGGGTTATCCTACTGACGTGGAAGGGTCACCTGTATCTAACCCTCCTTCTGGCACACCAAAAGTTCGTAAGCATATTCACGAACTTGTGGGCATGATTGGTGGTATACAAAACTATGCCAATGGTCGAAGTGGTGCCAAATACACTGCCTTGTTTCCGAATGTCACTAACTTTTCTGACTGGTCTGTTGATCATCGTTACTGGGCGGATATTGCGATACCCAATTCATTGCCTGCATGGAAAGCAGCAGCAAAAGAGGTGATTGGAATGCTGGAAACTGCATCTTTAGATGGGGTGTTGAAATGAATAGTCGCGCGGTGTTTTTTAACGAGGTTCTGCCTAAGGTTGCGGAGTTGATTTCGGCACAAACCTTCCCGTCCAATATTAAACCGCTGGTCATTCGTGATATTCACGGTCGAATTAGAATTGCTATTAATGCAGCTAGAAGTGAATGTGCGGAAATAATTTCAAGCTTGGAAAAAGAATTGTCTGGTTTGGGTGTTTATTGCAATATAACGGCTGGTAGCGTGTTGTGTCTTGAAGATTTTTTTGATCCGGATAGCATTTTTAATAGCACTGAAATAATGCAATGGAGTCCACCCAATTCGGATACCACAATTCGTGTGCTGGATCGTCAAGTTACCGGACAGGATTGGCTCATCCCAAAAGAAAGTTCGGAGGGCGCGCCGCCAAGGCTGGTTTTTTTTGGTATTAAGGGTGGGGTTGGTCGCTCAACTGCGCTTGCTATGCTGGCATACAAGCTGGCCAATTCTGGAAAAAAGGTTTTGTTGATTGACCTTGATCTTGAGTCGCCTGGATTGTCTGGGTTGCTACTGCCTCAGGATCGCTTGGCAGATTTCGGGGTTGTGGATTGGTTGATTGAGGATGCGGTTGGTCAAGGCGATGAAGTATTGCGTCGCATGATTTCAGTGAGCCCTTTATCTGAATCAACCCAAAAGGAAATACGGGTTGCAGCTGCTATGGGGCAGGGCGATTTGTTTTATCTCGACAAGCTATCTCGCGCATATGCCGACGTGGCTGTTGGAAATCATCCCGAATCTTTTACACGGCGGATTCATCGTTTAGTGCAAAAATTGGAAGAGATGGAAAAGCCTGATGTTGTTTTGATTGATAGTCGCGCAGGTTTACATGATCTGGCTGCTGTAAGTATTGTTGGTTTGGCATCAACCACTTTTTTGTTTGCCACCGATACAGAGCAGTCTTGGCAAGGTTATAAACTGCTTTTTTCACACTGGCAATCGCATCCAGAAATTGCTGTCGATGTTCGGGAGCGGCTGGCTATCGTGCAGGCTCTTTTCCCTGAGAGTGATCAATCTAAGCGAGCAAGGGATTTCTTGGAAAAATCTTATGAGTTGTTTTCTGAAACTCTTTATGAGGAAGTTCGACCGGGCGAAACAGGTGATGCATTCAATTTTGATCTTGAGGTTGAAAGTGCTCCTCACTACCCACTGCGAATCAATTGGAATAATCGTTTTCAGGAGTTTTCTCCTTTGTTGCTAAGCCAAGGTTTGTTTACGGATGCGGAAATTGAGGCAAGTTTCGGCAATTTTTTTGTAGGTGCTTTGCAATATGTTGAGGGAGGCAAATGAGCGAGTATTTTTTCCCTAAAATGGACATGCGGCAAGCATTGCTGGAGGCACTACCCGCAAATGATCAAACGTCTTCCGAGCCAGCGCGTACTCCAAAATTTACATATGTGCCGCCCAGTCATGCACGTGCACTCGATCCAGAAAATACTATTGTTGAAGGTATGCGCGGCGCAGGTAAAAGTCATTGGTGGGCAGCGCTTAACAAGGAAGAACACCGCAAGTACTTGGCATCCGTTTTTCCTGAAACTCGTATTAGTGGCAACATTGAAATTTCGCAAGGTTACGGAATGGGTTCGTCTCCTAACGATTGGCCTGGCAAGGACAATATGGTGAGCCTCATTAAAAGTTATGAGCCTCGTCATATTTGGCAAGCTGTGATTGCTGTCCATGCCAATTTCCCTGCCCCATTTCCACGCAAATTGGGGAAATGGTCGGATATGGTGAAATGGGTTTCCGAACACGCGGAAGCTTACGATAATTTGCTCTATCAAGTTGACCAAGAGCTTGCGCGAGATCAGAAGGTGAGGCTGGTATTATTTGATGCTTTAGATCGTTTGGCAAAAGATTGGCAGGGGATACGACCTCTGGCTCGGGCACTATTTCAACTCGCGCTGGACTTGCGCTCATGCCGGGCGCTGCGTTTAAAGCTATTTGTGCGACCAGATATGTTGGAAGACCGAGAAATATTGGCGTTCCCAGATTCTTCAAAGCTGTTGGGGAGAAAAATAGCATTAACTTGGCGACGAGTTGATCTTTATGCACTCCTTTTTCATTGCCTAGGAAATGCAGATGCACATGGGGAAATGTTCAGAAGCGGCTGCCAAAAATTAATTGATGAAAAATGGCAACGAAACGTAGCAAGCGATACTTGGCTAGTTCCTGCCAATTTGCGTGCGGATGAGAGTTTGCAACGGGATGTATTTCACGCTATTTCTGGGCCAGCAATGGGAAAGGGACCCAAGCGAGGATTTCCATATACTTGGTTGCCCAATCATCTGATAGATGGTCGTGATCAAGTGAGTCCGCGCAGTTTTGTTGCTGCGTTGCGTCATGCCGTACTGGAAGACGACAACATTCTAGCTGACTGGCCGTATGCATTGTATTACAGAGCTATACAGGCAGGTGTGCAAAAGGCTTCGCAGATACGAGTGGATGAAATTACACAAGAGGACTATCCGTGGGTTGAGTCGTTGATGAAGCCTCTCAATGGAAATATTACTGTGCCTTGTGATCCCAAAGACATGATTAGGCTTTGGCAAAAAAACAAGACAATTGACAGCTTGCGGGACGATCAAATGACAAGAGAGGTCAAACTCCCTCCTCCGCATCTTGAAGATCGAGAAAAGGGTGTGCTTCAGGATCTTGAAGACTTGGGGGTCATACAGCGGATGTGGGATGGTCGTATCCAGATGCCAGATGTCTACCGAATCGCCTTTGGCTTTGGTCGTAGAGGTGGTGTGAAACCGCTGAAATGATGGTTCGTGCTGTGCCCGGTGAAAATTTTCTGTTAAGTGACTGGCTTTCCTACCTCGAATCCCTGCACCCCAAAACCATCGTGCTCGGCCTGGAGCGCGTGGCGCAAGTCAAACAGCGGATGAATCTTCAACCCGATTTTCCGATCATCACGGTTGGCGGCACCAACGGCAAAGGCTCGGTGTGCGCGATGCTGGAAAGCATACTGCACGCCGCCGGATACCGCGTCGGCTGCTATACCTCGCCACATCTGCTGCATTACAACGAGCGTGTGCGTATCGGCAAGAAGCAGGCCAGCGATGCGGAGTTGTGTGCGGCGTTTGAGAAGGTCGAGCGGGCGCGCAGGCAACAATTGACAGATTCCAAATCGGAGTCCCTTCCCCCTGCAAGGGGGAAGGAACTGCCGGATGAATCTATTGAAGTGCCTTTAACCTATTTCGAGTTCGGCACCCTGGCCGCGATGCAGTGTTTCATCGAGCACAAGGTGGGGGTCGCGATCCTGGAAGTCGGGCTGGGCGGCAGGCTGGACGCGGTGAACGTGTTCGACAGCGATTGTGCGGTGGTCGCCAGCGTGGATATCGACCACACCGAATACCTGGGCGATACGCGCGAAAAAATTGCCTACGAAAAAGCGGGAATTTTCCGGGCGGGCAAGGTGGCTATTTTCGGCGACCTGGACATGCCTGAGACCATTGCAACAGAAGCGCTGCGCATCGGCGCGGAGCTGTGGCGGTTGGGCAATCAATTCGATTATGCGGCAAGTACACAGCAATGGGATTTTCACGGGGTGAATGCAACGCGCAATGCGTTACCCTATCCCGCGTTGCGCGGAGTGTTCCAGTTAAATAACGCCAGTGCGGCGCTGGCGGTGCTGGATGTGCTCAAGGACCGCTTGCCGGTCAGCATGGAAGCGGCGCGGCGCGGGTTGATCGAGGTGCAACTGGCCGGGCGCTTCCAGTTCGTGCCGGGCAGGCCGGCGCTGATCCTCGACGTCGCGCACAATCCCCATGCGGCGCGTTCGCTGGCGCAGAATCTCGCCGGTTTGCCGCCGTGTCCGCACACCTATGCGGTGTTCGCGATGCTCAAGGACAAGGATATGGCGGGCGTGGCGGCGGCGCTCGCTTCCGCTATCGATACCTGGCTGGTTGCGGGCATAGCCGCGCCCCGCGGCGCGACAGCCGGGGAGCTGGCGCAAGCGGTGAGGCGGGGCGGCGTGCGGGGCGAAATGCTCACCTTCGATAACATCGCCGAAGCGCTGAGTTATGCCTATAAAGCGTCAGGCGAAAATGATAGAATCATCGCCTTCGGATCGTTCTACACGGTGGCTGAAGTGATGACCGCAAAAGGGCTGTCTATTTCCCGGTAGGAAATCAAAAAGGCGAGATCAAAGCATGGCAAAACAGCAGACAGACGATGAACTGAATCTCAGGCGCAAAGCGCGCCGCCGTTTGATCGGCGCGGTTGCGTTCACGCTGGCGGTGGTTGTGGTATTACCTATGGTGCTGGACAGCGAACCCAAGCCTAACGGTAATGACATTGACTTGCGCATTCCATCTCCAGACAAGGTCGGCGAGTTCGTCCCGGGTGCTGCGGTTTCAGAAGTGGCGGGAACCACGCCGCAAGCCGCTCCGGTAGTAGTCACTCCGGTACCGCTTGCAACCTCTGAAGTTGTCCCGCCTGTCCAGCATGCGGCGCCCGCGGCGCCCGCACATAAGCCTTCGGAAATCCCAAAACCTGCAGAAGCCGGGGGCGCGGATAAGACAGCCAGTGGCGAAGGCTATGTCGCGCAGGTCGGCGCATATTCAAATCCGGATGCCGCGAAACAGGAGCTCAACAAGCTCAGGAAGTGGGGTTTCAAGGCCTATACCGAAAAATCCGGCGACAAGATACGAGTGCGCGTAGGCCCTTATCCTGACCGCGACAAGGCGGAGAAGGTAGGCCAACTGCTGGAAAAACACGGGCTGCACCCGGTAATTCTCAGCGCGAAATGACCGGATTTGATTTTGTAGTCATCGGGATATTGTTGCTTTCTTCCTTGCTCGGTTTGTGGCGCGGTCTGGTTCATGAGTTGATGGCTTTGCTGGGTTGGCCTTTTGCGTTGGTGCTGAGCAAATTGTTCGCCGGCAACATTGCAATATTGCTGCCGCTGAAGCAAGAGGTAGCGCGTCTTGTGGCAGCTTATGCGCTGGTGTTCATTGCCGCGTTGATCGTGTGGAGTGTGTTGACCAGGTTGCTCGCCGGGTTGCTGAAGGCGGTAGGCTCGGGTTGGCCGGATAAAGTGTTGGGTGGCTTATTCGGTTTGTTGCGCGGCGGGATGGTGCTGCTTGTTCTGGTTTGGATGGTTGGTTTGACGAATTATTTTCAGCAACCATTCTGGCGTGACGCGCTGACGACCAGCACGCTGGAAAGAGCTGCACTGCTGACCAAAGCGTGGCTGCCGGACAGCGTTGCCCAGCGTATCCATTACGGAATTCGGAACTGAACTTTTTAGGATGAGAAATTAATGTGCGGCATACTCGGATTGATCTCGCAATCACCGGCCAATCAGCTGTTATATGACGGCTTGCAGGTCTTGCAGCATCGCGGTCAGGATGCCGCGGGAATTGCAACGCTGGACGGACAGACCTTCCACCTGCACAAGGACAACGGGTTGGTGCGCGATGTGTTCCGCACCCGCCATATGCGCTCGCTGCTGGGCAATGCCGGGATCGCGCATGTGCGCTACCCGACTGCCGGTTCTGCGGTGGATCACAACGAAGCGCAACCGTTCTATGTCAATTCACCGTTCGGTATTGTGCTCGGACACAACGGTAATCTGACCAATGCCGAGGAGTTGAAGAAGCAGTTGTTCGTGGAAGATCTGCGCCACGTCAATACCAATTCCGACTCTGAAGTGTTGCTGAATGTGCTGGCGCACGAGTTGCAGATCAATTCCCAGCAATACCGTCTGGATGTGCAAACTATTTTTGCGGCGGTATCCGGTGTGCATCAGCGTTGCCGCGGCGCATATGCGGTGGTGGCAATGATCGCGGGCTCCGGGCTGCTGGCGTTCCGGGACATTTACGGTATCCGCCCGCTGGTGATCGGCGTGAATGAAACCGCACTTGGCACAGAATATCTGGTCGCCTCGGAAAGCGTGGCGCTGGATACGCTGGGCTTCAAATTCCTGCGTGACATCGCACCCGGTGAAGCGGTATTTGTCGATTTCCACGGCAAGCTGCACAGCCGGCAATGCAGCGACAAGGCCAGTCTTAATCCGTGCATCTTCGAATATGTCTATCTGGCGCGTCCCGATTCGGTGATCGATGGTATTTCGGTGTATGAGACGCGCTTGTATATGGGCGAATACCTGGCCGATAAACTCAAGCGCACCTGGAGCGAGATCGATATCGACGTGGTAATCCCTATCCCCGATTCCAGCCGCCCCAGCGCGCTGCAACTGGCGAATCGCCTCAGCTTGCCGTTCCGCGAAGGTTTTGTGAAGAACCGCTACATCGGCCGCACCTTCATCATGCCGGGCCAGGCAATGCGCAAGAAATCGGTGCGCCAGAAGTTGAATGCCATCGGTGTCGAATTCAAGGGCAAGAACGTGTTGCTTGTGGATGATTCGATTGTGCGCGGCACCACCAGCCGGGAGATCGTACAGATGGCGCGCGATGCGGGCGCGCGCAAGGTTTATTTCGCTTCCGCAGCGCCGCCGGTGCGTTTCCCGAATGTGTATGGTATCGATATGCCCAGCCCTCAGGAGTTGATTGCCACCGGACGCAGCGACGATGAGATTTGCCGCGAGATCGGCGCAGACCGCATCATCTATCAGGATTTGGGCGATCTCAAAGCGGCGGTGCGAAAAGCCAATCCGCAGATCAACAATTTCGATGCGTCATGCTTCGATGGACAATATATCACCGGCGATATCACTGCCGACTATCTGAACAGGGTAGAGGCGCAGCGCGGTCATGGCAAGGCCAGCGAGGATGTCAACCAGATGGCGCTCGATCTGGCCGAAGCCAACGAATAAATATTTTCGGGCGCGCGCGGCGCTGGAAATTTCATCTGGTGCCGGAAAGGCCAATAGGCCAGATGCTGAAAAGCAGGAAGAAATTTGACATTTCGCCGCGGCAGGTGTTACCTTTTGCCTGCGCCGATTTGAGGAACAGCTTGCGGGCGCATAATAAATACAGCTAAAGCGAGGGAAACCCGGTTTAGCGCTAAGCTTTCCGGGTTTTTTGCTTGCAGGGGATGCACATGCCAAATAATACGAATCAGCCTGATACATATCAACCGGAAACCCTGGCGGTGCACGCCGGCACGGCGCGCAGCCAGTTCGGCGAACACAGCGAAGCGTTGTTCCTGACTTCAAGCTTCGTGTTCGAGAATGCCGCGCAGGCCGCCGCGCGTTTCATCGGCGAACAGCCGGGCAACATCTATTCGCGCTTCACCAATCCGACTGTCACGATGTTCGAGGAGCGTCTCGCCGCGATGGAAGGCGCTGAGCAATGTGTTGCGACCGCCTCCGGCATGTCGGCGATCCTGGCATGCGTGATGGGTGTGCTGAAAAGCGGCGACCACATCGTCGCTTCGCGCAGCCTGTTCGGTGCGACAGTCAACCTGTTCAACAACATCATCAAGAAATTCGGCGTCGAGACGACCTACGTTTCCGCCACCGATGTTGCTGAGTGGAAAGCCGCTGTGCGCCCGAACACGAAACTGTTTTTTCTGGAGACGCCGTCCAATCCACTCACCGAAATTTCCGACATCGCGGCGATTGCTGAGGTGGCTAAGAAATGTGACGCGCTGCTGGCGGTGGACAACTGCTTCTGCACGCCCATCCTGCAACGCCCGCTTGCAATGGGCGCGGACATCGTGATTCATTCCGCGACCAAGTACATCGACGGGCAGGGGCGCGTGCTGGGCGGCGCAGTGCTGGGCAGCAAGAAAAATCTTGAGGGTGTGTACGGTTTCCTGCGCACCGCAGGGCCGACGATGAGCGCGTTCAATGCCTGGGTGTTCCTGAAGGGTATGGAGACACTCAAGCTGCGCATGGACGCTCACTGCGCCAACGCGCTGGAGCTGGCGCGCTGGCTGGAGAAGCAGCCGAACGTCGCACGCGTGTTCTATCCCGGACTGCCGTCGCATCCGCAACACGCGCTGGCGATGACGCAGCAGAAGTCCGGCGGCGGCATCGTATCGTTCGAAGTGAAGGGTGGCAAGGAAGTGGCATGGCGCATCATTGACAACACCAAGCTGCTGTCCATCACCGCAAATCTGGGCGACACCAAGACCACGATCACCCATCCGGCCAGCACCACCCATGCGCGCATCACACCCGAGGCACGCGCGGCGGCGGGCATTACGGATGGGTTGATACGCATCGCAGTCGGACTGGAAGCGGTCGTGGATATACAGAACGATCTCGCACGAGGACTGGCTTAGCCCCTCCCTTCGGGGGAGGGCGGCATAAGCGGGTGGGGAATTGATGGAAAATCTTGCCACACAGGTTGGTGGCGCGCTCAAATCGCACGGCCTGATGCTGGCGACCGCAGAATCCTGCACCGGCGGAGGCGTCGCGCAGGCGATCACCGATGTGGCAGGCAGCTCTGCGTGGTTCGAGCGCGGTTTCGTTACCTACTCCAATCTGTCCAAGCAGCAGATGCTGGGTGTGCACGAGACGACGCTCAAGCAACACGGGGCAGTGTCCGAGATGACGGTGCGCGAGATGGTGGCGGGCGCGTTGCAACACAGCGCTGCGCAAGTGGCTTTGGCAGTCAGCGGCATCGCCGGGCCGGATGGTGGCACAGCGGACAAGCCGGTGGGTACGGTTTGGTTCGCCTGGAGTTTAAAACACGGCGAGACTCACGCGCAACGCTATCAGCTCGGTGGCAACCGTGCCGAAGTGCGCGCCAAGGCGGTGCGCATCGCCTTGCAAGGACTGATAGACCTGCTCAACCAATTGACCGAAACGGCCTGAAAACAGCAAGAGAACGAACGTTCTGTACAAATGCGAATTGATATGCCACAATCCTGCATCACTATTGAAAGGGGACAGCAATGGACGACAATAAAATCAAAGCACTGGCAGCGGCGCTGAGCCAGATCGAAAAACAGTTCGGCAAAGGCTCGATCATGCGCCTCGGCGAACATGAGGTGGCGCGCGACATACAGGTCGTATCCACCGGATCGTTGGGGTTGGACATCGCGCTGGGTGTGGGCGGCTTGCCGCGCGGCCGCGTGGTGGAAATCTACGGCCCGGAATCATCCGGCAAGACTACGCTGGCTTTACAGGTCATCGCCGAAATGCAGAAGCTGGGCGGCACGGCGGCATTCATTGACGCGGAACACGCGCTCGATCCGCAATACGCGCAGAAGCTCGGTGTGAAGGTCGAAGACCTGCTCATCTCGCAGCCGGACAACGGCGAACAGGCGCTGGAAATCACCGACATGCTGGTGCGTTCCGCTTCGGTGGATGTGGTGGTGATCGACTCGGTTGCCGCGCTGACACCCAAGGCGGAAATCGAAGGCGAAATGGGCGATGCGCAAATGGGCTTGCATGCGCGCCTGATGTCGCAGGCGCTGCGCAAATTGACAGGCAACATCAACCGTTCCAACACGCTGGTGATCTTCATCAATCAAATCCGCATGAAGATCGGCGTGATGTTCGGCAATCCCGAGACCACCACCGGCGGCAACGCGCTCAAGTTCTATGCTTCGGTGCGCTTGGACATCCGCCGCATCGGCGCGATCAAGAAAGGCGACGAAGTGATCGGCAACGAGACGCGCGTCAAGGTGGTGAAGAACAAGGTCGCCCCGCCGTTCCGCGAGGCATTGTTCGATATTCTGTACGGCGAAGGCATCTCTCGCGAAGGCGAGATCATCGACCTGGGCGTGCAGCACAAACTGGTGGAAAAAGCCGGTGCCTGGTATGCCTACAAGGGCGAGAAGATCGGCCAGGGCAAGGACAACGCACGCGAATACTTGCGCGAGCATCCTGAAGTCGCCCGGGAAATCGAAAACAAGGTGCGCGAAGCAGTCGGCGTGGCGTTACTCGACCCAATTGTAAAGCCTGCCGTGAAAGGCGCCGATAAAACTAGTGCAAAAGCGGGTGTGAAAACCAGTGAGGAAAAAGCCTGAGGTCAGTTTACGTGCGCGAGCTTTGCAATACTTGGCCCGGCGCGAATACAGCCGCGCCGAGTTGCGTGGCAAGTTGTTGCCGCATGTGCAAACAGATGCAGATTTTGAGCAGGCGTCCCCTGTAAATCTGGATGCGCTACTGGATGATCTGGCTGCGCGCGGCTGGCTGTCCGATGCACGCGCCGCCACTCAATTGGTACACGCCAAACGCAGCCGTTTCGGAACTCAGCGCATCACTCACGAATTGCGCCAGAAAGGCATCGCGGAAGAATTGATCAGTGCCGCATTGCCGGAATTAAAGGACAGCGAGCTGGCCGCCGCGCGCGAGGTGTGGAAAAAGAAATTCGGCACCGCGCCTCAGGACGAGAAAGAAAAAGCAAAGCAAGTCCATTTCCTGCAATCGCGCGGGTTTTCGATGGATGCGATATTCAAGGTGCTGCGAACTTCTGACCCTGAGGGTTGACGATGCCTGTCATATTGACGCTACAAAGGCTACACATTTTTCTTCTTTTCCAACGAAGGGAACCCGAGGGAGCCGCTGCACGTGCATGTAAGAAGGGCGGAAGCAACTGCGAAATTCTGGGTCGAGCCGCAAATTGGGGTGGCGGAAAGTTATGGCTTAAGCAGCCAAGAATTAAACGAACTAGCGAAGGTGGTTGCCAACAACCGTCAATTGATAGAAAGGACATGGCATGAGTTCTTTGGCTAAAGCAGTGAATTTTGATACGAACACGATGTGGGTGGATTTCGTTGACGGCCGCAAGCTGGGCGTGCCGCTGGCTTATTTCCCGCGTTTGTTGAACGCAACGCCCACGCAACGCGAACATTATGAAATCAGCGGCGGCGGCAGCGGATTGCACTGGGATGAGATTGATGAAGATATTAGTGTTGAGAACCTGCTGCTCGGCATTGGTGATAAAACGAGAAGTCATTTGATGGTAACTTGAGTTTGTTGCGAAGATGATCCCGTCACACACGTTCTGCAAAATATTAGGAAACCAATGAAGAATCCAGCCGAAGAGATAGTGACTGCATGGCTTTAGGAATGTGTCCACATGTTCACGATGAACAACATTAAGGTACCGAAGGAGAAGGGTGGTATGGGTGCAGAGATCGATATTCTAGCCACAGGCAAAGAAAAGAACGCTTGGGTAGAAGTTTCTGTCTCGACTAACCCACGTTGCAATTTCCTTAAAGATGTTAGGTTTGCTCGTACAATTGAGGAGTTTCTGAAGGACTTCAAGCGAGAAGATAAGAAAAATAAAGTTGCCAAGTACTTTGGGGATACTTACGAAATGTGGCTGGTACATGGACGCCTCGCTCTGACGAAAGAAGAGATCAAGCGTTTCAAGCCTGAAATGTTGAGACACGGCGTTCGTGCTATATATTTTGGAGAGATCTTTCAGCAAATGCGAAATTTAAAAGACTATAGATTGGATGCCGCTAGAGGATATATGAATCTATTCGAAGCGTTTCATTCATCTGATAGTGATGATATCTACTTTGATGCTACATCACGCCAAGGAACGGTATCTTAACAACGCACTGCGTTTATTGCACCCTACACAGACTGTCTTTCTCCCCGCTCGCGATATAGATGCTGGGGCCGCGCATGGTATGATGCGCGCCTTGTCCAGCCTGTCTGGAGATGACTTTTAAGCTCAGGGTGCATCGATGAAAAGCAGTGAAATCCGCCAGAAATTCCTGGATTACTTCGCCTCCAAGGGGCACACGGTGGTCGCCTCCAGTTCGCTGGTGCCGCACGAAGACCCGACGCTGTTGTTCACCAACGCGGGGATGAATCAGTTCAAGGATGTGTTCCTTGGTTTCGACAAGCGTCCCTATACCCGCGCCGCGTCCTCGCAGAAATGCGTGCGCGCCGGGGGCAAGCACAACGATCTGGAAAACGTCGGCTACACCGCGCGCCATCACACCTTCTTCGAGATGCTGGGTAACTTCAGCTTCGGCGATTATTTCAAGCGCGACGCGATCAACTATGCATGGGAATTGTTGACTGTTGTTTACAAACTGCCCAAGGACAAGCTGTGGGTGACGGTGTATGCCGAGGACGACGAGGCATACAACATCTGGACCAAGGAGATCGGCGTGCCTGCCGGGCGGGTGATACGCATCGGCGATAACAAGGGCGCGCGCTATGCGTCCGACAATTTCTGGATGATGGGCGACACCGGCCCGTGCGGCCCGTGCACCGAAATCTTCTACGACCACGGCGAACATATCCCCGGCGGCCCGCCCGGCAGTCCCGGCGAAGACGGCGACCGCTACATCGAGATCTGGAACAACGTGTTCATGCAGTTCAACCGCGACGAGCACGGCGTGATGCATCCGCTGCCCAAGCCTTCAGTGGATACCGGCATGGGGCTGGAGCGCATCTCGGCGGTGTTGCAGCATGTGCACTCCAACTACGAGATCGACCTGTTCCAGGCGCTGATCAAGGCGGCGGCGCGCGAGACACATTGCAGCGATATGGATTCGCCTTCGCTGAAAGTGCTGGCCGACCACATTCGCGCCTGCTCCTTCCTGATCGCCGACGGCGTGATCCCCGGCAACGAAGGGCGCGGTTATGTGCTGCGTCGCATCATCCGCCGCGCGATACGCCACGGCTACAAGTTGGGCGCGCGTGAGGCGTTCTTTTACAAGATGGTGCCCGATCTGGTGGAGCAGATGGGTGTCGCATTTCCTGAATTGGCAGCGGCGCAGGTGCGCGTGAAGGGAATTCTCAAGCTGGAAGAAGAACGATTCTTTGCGACGATTGAACACGGCATGGCGATTCTGGAAGCTGATTTGGCCGAGATGGCTAAGCAGGGCAGCAAAGTATTCAATGGCGAAACCGCGTTCAAGCTGCACGACACTTTCGGTTTTCCGCTCGACTTGACGCAGGACGTATGCCGCGAACACGGCGTGACGGTTGATGTTGCGGCCTTCGACAAGGCGATGGCGCATCAGAAGGAACAGGCACGCGCTGCAGGCAAGTTCAAGATGGCGGCCAACCTCGAATACTCCGGCCCTGCGACCACCTTCCATGGTTATGAGACGCTGGAAAGCAAAGGCAATGTGCTGGCTTTGTATAAGGACAGTGTGTCGATCAACGAATTGAACGAAGGCGAGATGGGCGTCGTAGTGCTGGACGACACGCCGTTCTACGCCGAGTCGGGCGGACAGGTCGGCGATCGAGGTGCGTTGCACAGCGTGCACGGCATCTTTGCGGTGGAAGACACGCAGAAGATACAGGCGACAGTGTTCGGCCATCACGGCGTGGTGAAGACCGGCAAGCTGACGGTGGGCAACAGTGTTTCGGCCCGTGTGGACACTCAGGCGCGCGCGCGTACCGAGCGCAACCACTCGGTTACGCACCTGATGCACAAGGCGTTGCGCGAGGTGCTGGGCAGCCATGTGCAGCAAAAAGGTTCGCAGGTCGATCCGGACAAGACGCGCTTCGACTTCGTGCATACCCAGCCGATGACCGATGCGGAGATACGCAGAGTGGAAAGCATCGTGAACGCGGAAATCCTCGCCAATGCGGCGACTCAGGCGCGTGTGATGGGCATCGAGGATGCGCAGAAGACCGGCGCGATGATGCTGTTCGGCGAGAAGTATGGCGACGAAGTGCGCGTGCTGGACATCGGCTCGTCGCGCGAGCTGTGCGGCGGCACGCACGTCAAGCGCACCGGCGACATCGGCCTGTTCAAGATCGTCGCGGAGAGCGGCGTGGCGGCGGGCGTGCGGCGCATCGAAGCGGTGACCGGCGAGGGCGCGCTGGCTTACGTGCAGCAGCAGGAGCGGCAGTTGCAGCAAGTGGCGGACGCGGTGAAGGTGCATCCGCAGGAAGCCGCCGCACGCATTATGCAAATCCTCGATAATGTCAAGGCCATGGAGAAAGAACTGGCGGCATTGAAATCCAAACTCGCTTCCGCACAGGGCGATGAGATGCTGAGTCAGGTAGTGGACATCAACGGCGTGAAGGTGCTGGCGGCCAAGCTGGACGGCGCGGATGCGGCGGTGTTGCGCGAGACGCTGGACAAGCTGAAAGACAAACTCAAGTCAGCAGCGATCGTGCTGGCTACGGTAGCCGATGGCAAGGTCAGTTTGATCGCCGGGGTGACTCCGGATGTCATCGCGAAAATCAAAGCAGGTGAGTTAGTGAACATGGTCGCACAACAGGTTGGCGGAAAAGGCGGCGGCAGGCCGGACATGGCGATGGCGGGAGGCACGCAACCGGACCATCTGGTTGCGGCATTGGCTTCAGTTTCAACTTGGGTGCGGGCGAAGTTATAGTATGGTGTGTCCGGCCTTGCCAGCTGATCCCGCACCGGAGCGACTTCGTCGCCACCGTGTCACAGCAGCACCGGAAATGGCAATGGCGGGAGGGACACAGCCGGAGCATCTCGCACAGGCTTTGGCAGATGTGCCAGGCTGGGTTAGGCTTCGCACCTAAAGGAGCGATACAAGTGGACAAGTCTTCGTATAACGTGATGCTGGTTAATGACGATTTGTTTGAAATTGATTTGGCGCGTCGTGCCGCAGTCGAGTCTCGATCCCCGATATGTTTGACAGTGGCGAAAGGTGGCGATGCCGTGCTGAATTGGTTTGGTGCCGGCGTGGTGAAAAAGGAACAGATACCGCACCTGATCTTGCTGGATCTGAAATTGCCCAATCTGGACGGCCTGGCGGCACTGCGAAAACTGCGCGGACATGCCGCGACACGTGATATTCCCATCGTGGTGTTTTCAACACAATACACGCAGGCTGAGGTGTTGATGAGTTATCGGGCCGGGGCCAACAGTTTCGTGGCCAAGCCGGCCGATTTTGCAGGGCTCACCGAATTTTTTGGCGAACGCCTAGCCTACTGGATGCCCCAGCACTAATGTAATTTTTTCAATCGCTAGAACGGCAGTTGCAAATGCGGTGCGGCTTGTTGGAATATCCTGCGAAAGTCGTTCTGGATGCGTATCAGTGCAGCTTCGCTATCTGCCTCGAAACGCAGCACGATCACCGGCGTGGTGTTGCTGGGACGCGCCAGACCAAAACCGTCGGTGTATTCCACTCGCAGACCGTCCAGTGTGATGATCTCTTTGGGGTCGGTGAACTTTGCGGTTCGTTGCAACCGTGCCAGCAGCGCGTGGTTCTCGCCTTCTGCAGTATGTATGTGCAGTTCCGGCGTGCAGACCGCATCCGGCAAGGCGTTCAGCGCGGCACTCGGATCCTGCACCCTGCTCAAAATCTCCAGCAGCCGCGCGCCGGTATACAACCCGTCATCGAAACCGTACCAGCGTTCCTTGAAGAACACATGACCGCTCATTTCACCGGCCAGCAGCGCGCCGGTTTCTTTCATTTTGGCCTTGACCAGCGAATGCCCGGTTTTCCACAGCGTCGGTTTGCCACCGTGTTTGCGTATCCATCCGAACAGGTTGCGCGTGGATTTGATGTCGAAAATGATTTCCGCGCCGGGATTGCGGCTCAACACATCGTCGGCGTACAGCATCAACTGGCGGTCCGGGTAGATGATCCTGCCATCCTTGGTGACCACGCCGAGACGGTCTCCATCGCCGTCGAAAGCCAGGCCCAATTCGCTGTCATTGCCGCGCAACGCGGTGATCAGATCTTCGAGGTTGTGCGGGTCGGACGGGTCGGGATGATGGTTGGGGAAATGCCCGTCCACTTCGCAATACATTTCCTGCACGGTGCAACCGAGCTGGCGATACAGCTTGGCGACATAAGCGCCCGCCACGCCGTTGCCGCAATCTACCGTGACTTTCATTGGACGAGCCAGCTTGATGTCGGAGACGATGCGCGCGATGTACTCCGCGCTGATGTCGCGCTGTTCGTAGCTGCCGCTGCCGTGCGTCAGGTTGTTTTGTTCGATGCGCGAGCGCAATTGCTGGATGGTTTCACCCGACAACGTTTCTCCCGCCAGCACCATTTTCAGGCCGTTGTAATCAGGCGGATTGTGGCTGCCGGTGAGCATCACCGCGCAGTTGGTGTTCAACTGGTAAGCGGCGAAATACACCATAGGCGTGGCCACACAGCCCACGTCGATCACGTTGATACCGCTTTTCCGGATGCCGCGCGCCAAAGCGGCGATCAGTTCGGGGCCGGACAGTCTGCCGTCGCGTCCAATGGCGATGGTGTGCTGCCCGCGCGAAATGGCTTCGGAACCGATGGCGTGGCCGATGGCTTCGACAATTTGTGGCGTCAGCGTCTTGCCGACGATGCCGCGTATGTCATAAGCCTTGAAGATTTCTTTTGGTAGATTGTTAAACATGAAGATGCGCGTGGGTAAAAAATTACATATGCTCGATTTTTTGCCAGACAATTTCCGGGGTGAGTTTGACCATGCAGTTGAAATGTCCCAGCGGGCATTCGCGCTTGAAGCAGGGGCTGCACTTCAGGTCGAGTTTGATGACCTCGGCGCGTGTTGAGAGCGGCGGCGTGAAACGCGGGCTGCTGGAGCCGAACAGTGCCAGCATCGGGCGATCCAGCGCGGCAGCCAGGTGCATCAAACCGGAATCATTGCTGACGACCAGTTGTGCGCAAGATAGCAGAGCGATGGCATCGCCCAGATCGGTGGAGCCGCACAGGTTATGGCAGGCATCATTACCTAGCGCGACGATCTTATCGGCGATGGCCTTGTCTTTGGGCGATCCGATCAGCAATACAGTAAAGCCTTCTTTGCGCAGCCGCTGCGCCAGTTCAGCGAAATAGGGGATAGGCCAGCGCTTGGCCGGACCGTATTCTGCGCCCGGGCAAAACACCGCGACGGAGCCATTTAAAGTCAATCCCAGCTTGTGCAGTGTGGCACTGCGCTGTGCTTCGGTTATGATCAGCCTGGGATTGGGCAAAGGACGCGGAATATCATCACCGGCATGTTCGGCGAGTTGCGCAAAGCGCTCCACTATCAACGGCAGCAATGATTTGTTCAGCCAGCGCGCATCATTGAGCAGGCCAAATCGCGCCTCGCCGATAAATCCGGTGCGCAGCGGGATATGCGCAAAAAAAGGCACGAGTGCCGACTTCAGCGAGTTGGGTAAAACGATTGCCTGGTCATATCGCGCGGCGCGCAGCTGCTTGCCGAGCTGATAGCGTTTTTTCAGTTCCAGCGCACCATGCGGAAACGGATTGATGACGACCTCGTGCACTTCCGGTATGGCCCGCAACAGTTCGCTTGTCCACGGCGGAGCCAATATGTCGATCTGACTGTCGGGGTGGCGTTGTTTGAGGCGCATCAGCATCGGCTGCATCAGCATGGTGTCGCCCACCCAGCTGGGGCCGATGATCAGTATTTTATACATTGAGCCTGATGGTTGGCGTGATTAGTGGTGGGCCCGCGGCAGTTCACCCTTGAAGCGATAAAGCGTGCCGCAATACGGGCAACGTGCCTCGCCGCCTTCATTGAGCGGAATCATCACTTTCGGGTGCGCATTCCACAAATTCATATTCGGCATCGGGCAAGTCAATGGCAAATCATCGGCGGTGACTTCGATAAAACGCTGAGTGATGTCTTGTTTACTCAAATTAATTCCCCTTATCACAATTCGATTTTCCGGTGCGGCCTGGCCGGAACTAAATGTAGCTCAGCCAGCCGTTATGCTGGGGATGCTTGCCTGCTACACAATCAAAGAAAGACTGTTGCAGTTTTGCGGTGACAGGCCCGCGCGAACCGCTCCCGATGGTGCGATGATCGAGTTCGCGGATCGGCGTTACTTCCGCTGCCGTGCCGGTGAAAAAGGCCTCGTCGGCGCAATAGACTTCGTCTCGGGTGATGCGCTTCTCGATTATTGCTATGCCCATTTCGTTGGCCAGCGTGATGACGGAATCGCGCGTAATGCCTTCCAGGCAGGAGGTCAGGTCAGGCGTGTACAGCTTGCCTTTCTTGACGATGAAAATGTTTTCGCCGGCGCCTTCCGCAACGTAGCCGTCTACATCCAGCAACAACGCTTCGTCATAGTTGTCGTTAGCGGCTTCCTGATGCGCCAGGATGGAATTGGAATAAGAACTGACCGATTTGGCACGGCACATGTTGATGTTCACGTGATGGCGGGTGAAGCTGGAAGTCTTCACGCGGATGCCTTTTTGCATGCCTTCATCGCCCAGGTAAGCGCCCCATGGCCATGCGGCGATCGCAACATGAGTGGACAAGGTCTTCGCGGCGATGCCCATCGCTTCCGAGCCATAAAAACAGATCGGGCGGATGTAGCAGGATTCCAGCTTGTTGGCACGCACCACTTCAAGCTGTGCTGCGATGATGGTCGCCTTGTCGTAAGGCATTTTCATCTGGAAGATATGTGCAGAATTGAACAGCCGGTCGGTATGCTCCTGCAAACGGAAGATCGCTGTTCCTTTCGAGGCCTTGTATGCGCGCACGCCCTCAAACACGCCCATGCCGTAATGCAGGGTGTGGGTAAGCACATGGGTGGTGGCATCGCGCCAGGGCACGAGCTTGCCGTCATACCAGATGAAACCGTCGCGGTCGGACATCGACATAATGGGGTTCCTTATGATGGGGTTCAGTTGCAAAACGTTTATTCTAGCGCTTTCCGGCCGATTTATGAAGAAGCCGAGTTAAAATATTCCGGCTAACCTGAAGTATTTCTTTATCGGTTAATTCATGTATGATGCTGACGCTTCTTCATTTGTACCTAAGAACTTAATTTTTAATGGCACTTGTTGGGAAATCCTAAAATGGCTAAGTTCTCTGAAATCATTGCAGAAACGACATACGCGCAAGAGGACAAGTTGCACAAGGATCTGTTGATCTTTGCCTGCGCATTCATGAATCTGGCGGTAGTGCTTTGGCTGGCCATCTACTGGATTATGGGGCTGCACTTTTCAGCCAACGTCCCGCTGATCTACCAGTTGATATCCGTTGCCTCGCTGGTGCACTTTCTGAAAACCAAGAAGTTTGAAATATTTCGTTTTGTGCAATTGTGTTTATTCCTGTTTGTTCCGTTCATCATGCAATGGAGTATCGGCAACTCCGTCACCGCCAGCGGCGTGATGCTCTGGGCGTTGCTGGCACCGGTAGGCGCATTGGTGGTTTCAGGCTGGCGAGAATCGGTTCCCTGGTTCATTGCTTATATGGTGATGACGGTGGTGTCCGGATCCTTTGATTACTACCTTGGCACCGAGAGCAACAACGGCGTGTCGATGAAGACGATCGGTTTATTCTTTGCGCTGAACTTTGCCGCGATGTCATCCATCATGTATTTTTTGATGCGTTACTTTGTCGTGGAGATGGACAAGATAAAGAACCAGCTTGATCAGCAGCATCAGCTGCTGGCCGAAGAGCAAAAGAAATCCGAGCGAGTGTTGCTTAATGTGTTGCCGGGCAGTATTGCGCAACGTTTGAAGAATCATCAGGGTTTGATCGCGGATGGTCATGCGGATGTGACGGTGATGTTTGCCGACCTGGTCAATTTTACGCAGCTGACCGAGTCTCTCTCCCCCGAGCAAATGGTTGGCTTGCTGAATACCATCTTTTCCGGTTTTGATGAGTTGTGTGAAAAATACGGCGTGGAAAAGATCAAGACGATAGGTGATGCCTATATGGTAGTGGGCGGACTGAATCGCAATAATATTGATTATACCAGTGACATCGCCAATTTATCTCTGGAGATGCGCGAATTTGTGACCGCTAATCCGAGTTTGTCCAGATACAAGCTGGGTATTCATACGGGCATCGCTACCGGGCCAGTGGTTGCTGGGGTGATCGGCACCAAACGTTTCATCTACGATCTGTGGGGCGACACGGTAAATATAGCCAGTCGCTTGACCGATGAGGCAGTTCAGGATGTGATTCAGGTCGACAAGACGACCTATAACAGGATACGTCATGACTATGCCTTCGAGCCGCCGGCCACCATCCATGTCAAGGGCAAGGGAGAGATGGTCATGTATCGTCTCACCTCACGACTTGATACTGTACCGCATAGCGCAATGCCCCCGCCTGAGACGCAGCAGGCAGTTTCGGTTCCGCCTGTTTAATTTTTTCCACAAGGTTTTACCTCCGGAATGACCAGTTCATGTTATTCCCCGATCTAATCCGGCTCACTACCTCCAGCATACTCACTTATCGATTGCGCAGCTTTCTGACTGGTTTGGGAATCGCTATCGGCATCGCGGCGGTGATCATGCTGACTTCGATAGGCGAAGGGTTGCATCAGTTCGTGCTTTCCGAGTTTTCGCAGTTCGGTACCAATATCATCACCATACAGCCTGGCAAGACACAAACGCATGGTGGCAATGTCGGTATTCTCGGCTCGGTAAGGCCATTGTCGCTGGAAGATGCGGATACACTGCGCCACTTGCCCTATGTCGAGAATGTCAACCCCAGCCTGATGGGTAATGCCGAGCTTCGCGCCAACGGCAAGACGAGGCGCACCACGGTGTTCGGCGAAGGGCGCGATTTCGCCAAGGCGTTCACGATGAAGGTGCAGAGCGGCATTTTCTGGCCCGACGAGGATAACGAGCAGGCACGCGCTCTCGTCGTGCTCGGCGCGAAGGTAAGGCAGGAGCTCTTCGCGGGGCAGAATCCGCTTGGCAGCTATCTGCGCGTCGGCGGTCAACGCTTTCGCGTGATCGGCGTGATGGAACCTAAAGGGGATGTGCTTGGGCTTGATCTGGATGACACCGTGTTCATTCCGGCAGCGCGCGCGATGGAATTGCTCAACAGGCCCGGGCTGATAGAAATACAGGTGAGCTATCGCCCAAGTGCCGATGTAAATGCGGTGATAAGTGTCATCACCGAACGTTTGAAGGAGCGGCACGGGCGCGAAGACTTTACGGTCATTTCGCAGGAGCAGGCGCTCGACGTGCTGGGTTCGGTGCTGGATGTGATCACCTTTGCGGTGGGCGCATTGGGCGGGATTTCCCTTCTGGTAGGAGGTGTCGGCATCCTGACCATCATGACCATGGCAGTCACCGAACGCACTTCAGAGATCGGCTTGCTGCGCGCTCTGGGGGCGCAGGAACGGCAGGTGCTGACGCTGTTCCTGGGTGAGGCGATGCTGTTGTCTGCGTTGGGTGGCTTGGCCGGATTGGCAATGGGTGTCGGCATCGCGAAGGGATTGCATCTGCTGTTTCCGGCCTTGCCGGTGCACACACCATGGATGTTCGCAGTGCTTGCCGAACTGAGTGCGGTAAGTATCGGTCTGGCGGCGGGAGTAATGCCGGCACGGAGCGCGGCAAGGCTGGATCCGGTCGAGGCATTGCATACTGAATGATGCAAAAATGAATCATGCGGCTTGAAATGAACAAAATAAATCTCCGCTGTGACATATTCTGCAACGTCATAGACAACTATGGCGACGTCGGGGTGTGCTGGCGGCTGGCGCGGCAGTTGGCGAATGAGCACGGCCTCGCAGTCAGGCTGTGGGTGGATGACCTGGTTGCTCTCGCCAAGCTGTGTCCTGAAGTGGATGCCGTATTGGAGAGTCAGCTTAGGCGGGGCGTGCAAGTGTGTCTGTGGTGCAAAGAATTTCCAGGCGTGCATCCGGCCGATGTAGTGATCGAGGCATTTGCCTGCAAGTTGCCGCAAAGCTACATCAAAGCGATGGCGGCACAAGCGCAGCAACTTATATGGATCAATCTCGAATATCTGAGTGCCGAAGATTGGGTCGAGAGTCACCACAAGCTGCCATCGCCGCATCCCGGCTTGCAGCTGACGAAGTATTTTTTCTTTCCCGGTTTCACCAGGAAGACCGGCGGCTTGCTGCTGGAGCATGATCTGCTGGCGCGGCGTGATGCATTCCAGAACAATGCGGCGCAACAGCGGTTTTTTTGGCAGTCGATCGGCCTGGAAATGCCATCGGCAAGGACCCTGAAAATCTCGCTGTTTGGCTATGAGAATGCCGCGCTGATGGGCTTGCTGGATGCATGGTCAGCCGGTGCGCAGCCGGTACTGTGCCTGGTGCCGGAAGGCCGCATCCTGCCTCAGGTTGGACAATATTTCGGCGATGCTGTGTCGCGTGTGGGCAGTAACTATGCGCGCGGTAATTTGCATGTGCGCGTGCTGCCGTTCGTCGAGCAGGAGCGTTACGATGAACTCCTGTGGGCGTGCGATGTCAATTTTGTGCGAGGTGAAGATTCCTTTGTGCGGGCCCAGTGGGCGGCACGCCCGTTCGTCTGGCAGATATACCCCCAGCATGATGCAGTGCACTTGAAAAAGCTCGAAGCTTTCCTCATATTGTACAGCGAGCAGCTTAGCCAGTCCGCAAACGAGGCGATGCATGGCATGTGGAAGGCGTGGAGCATGGAAAACGGGGCAGGGCAGATGTGGCTGGCCTTTGTAGCGGAGCGTGGCGAACTTGAACGCCATGCGCAACATTGGGCGGGGCATTTGGCCGAAAACAATCTGGCGTTGAATCTTCTGGATTTTTGCCAAGAAATCGGTAGAATGCGCGCCTTGAAAATTGAAGGGTAGTAATCATGAAAACAGCACAAGAAGTACGCGCGGGTAACGTCATTATGGTGGGCAGCGATCCGATGGTCGTGCTCAAGGCGGAATACAGCCGTTCCGGCCGCAACGGATCGGTGGTCAAGATGAAGATGAAGAATCTGCTGACCGAATCCGCGAAGGAGACCGTGTACAGCGCCGATGACAAATTCGAACAGATCATGCTGGATCGCAAGGAAGTGACTTACTCTTACTTCGCCGATCCGATGTATGTGTTCATGGATGGCGAATACAACCAGTACGAAATCGAAGCCGAAAGCATGGGCGATACGATCAACTACATAGAGGACGGCATGCCTTGTGAAGTGGTGTTTTACAACGACAAAGCGATCTCTGTCGAGCTGCCCAATACTATTGTGCGCGAAGTCATTTACACCGAACCTGCCGTGCGCGGCGACACCTCCGGAAAAGTGATGAAGCCTGCCAAGATCAACACCGGTTTTGAGTTGCCTGTTGCAGCTTTCATCGAGATCGGCGACAAGATCGAAATCGATACACGCACCAATGAATTCAAGAAACGCGCCTGATCGAGGCAGTCTGATTAAAAAGGCCAGCCTCGCGGCTGGCTTTTTTGTTTTTGGATTCGTGTAGGTGAGTCATGGTTTCGATCATTTGGCGTCCGTCTGCCAATTTCCGCCCAGGGCTGTGACCAGCGCGGCGTTGGCGAGCAGCCTGCGGCCGGCGATGTTGAGGTAGGTGTTCTTTGCACCCAGATCCGTTGCCTGTGCGATGACGACATTCAGGTAGCTCACCGTGCCGGCTTTGTACTGATTCTCGGTCAGAGCCAAGGCTTCCCCAGCTGATTGGGTTGCTGATTGCTGCGCTGTGGCCTCTTCAGACAATAGGCGCAGTGCAGCGAGATTGTCCTCGACTTCCTGGAATGCGGAAAGCACCGTCTGGCGGTAGCTGGCAACGTTCTGGTCGTAAACTGCGACTGCGGATTCCTTCTGTGCCGAGAGTGCGCCGGCATCGAATATCGTCATGGCGGCAGTTGCGCCCACCGACCAGAAGCGATTGGGCAAGGTCAACAGTTGAGAGAGACTGGAATTCTGGTAACCGCCAGTGCCGCTCAAGGTCAGAGCTGGAAAAAATGCCGCCTGTGCCACCCCGATCTCGGCATTTGCTGCTGCCATACGGCGCTCGGCGCCGGCGATATCGGGACGTCGCTCAAGCAGGGCAGAGGGCAATGCTGCCGGAACAGGCGGCAATGTCGGCAGCCCGTTGGCCGGCTTGATTTGGAACTCAGCCGGCGGCTTGCCGATAAGCACTGCGATAGCATGTTCCAGCTGAGCCCGCTGCACGCCCAGGTCAATGGCCTGGGCCTGGGTCGTTTTCAATTGCGTTTCGGCCTGGGCCACGTCGACCTGACTCGCGACGCCGGCCTTATATTGGTTCTTGGTGATCTGCAGCGAGCGCTCATAGGCGTTGCTGGTCTGCTCGAGCAGACGCTGCTGCTCGTCGTCGATGCGCAGTTGGAAATAGGATTGCACCAACGTTTCCTGGGCTGAGAGCAGTGCGGACTGCAGATTGGCTTTGCTGGCCTGTGCCGAGGCTTTATTGGCTTCTACATTGCGTCCGATTTGTCCCCAGATATCCGGTTCCCAGCTGGCGGTCAAGGATGGGCGTATCGAATTTAGAATCGGGGCGCCGGGCACCACTGTTGACGAGCCGGTCGTCGTTATGGAAGTGCCTTGGGAACGGCTGGCCGACAATCCTGCGCTCAAAGCCGGGTAATAGCTGGCCTGGGCCACACCGAGTAGCGCCAGTGCTTGCCGATATTGCGCGGTAGCGACCACAACGTTCTGGTTCGATATCTCAACCTGTGAAACCAACCCATTCAACTCGATATCGCCATAGATTTCCCACCAGTTCCCGCGCGGCGCCTCGTCCTTCGGTTCGGCAGTCTTCCAGTCTCCCGCCTCTTTGTAGGCCGCCGGTGTAGCGACATCGGGTTTGTGGTAATCGGGACCGACTGTGCAAGCGATCAGCAGCAGGGCAAGCAAGGGAGTAAGTGTCTTCATGATATGTTCCTGTCATTCATGGTGTATCGCCGGGAGGGCAGGGCGGGTTCGCGGCCAAATACCCAGGTACCACAGCCGGAACCGGTCGAGATAGAGATAGACCACCGGGGTAGTATACAGTGTCAGTAGCTGGCTAAAAATCAGTCCTCCGACGATGGAAATGCCGAGCGGCCGCCGGAACTCGGCGCCGTCAGAGAAGCCGATCGCCAGCGGTATCGCACCGAACAGTGCCGCCATGGTGGTCATCATGATCGGGCGAAAGCGCAACAAACAGGCTTGCCGGATCGCATCGCGCGGAGACAGGCCTTCATTCCTTTCAGCGGTGATGGCGAAGTCGATCATCATGATGGCGTTCTTCTTGACAATGCCGATCAGCAGGATGACGCCGATCAGCGCGATGATGGAAAACTCGGAGCCGAAAGCCAGCAGCGCCAGGATTGCGCCGACGCCGGCCGAAGGCAGCGTGGACAGGATGGTGAGCGGATGGATCAGGCTTTCGTAGAGTATGCCCAGCACCAGATAGACGGCGATCAGTGCGGCAAGAATCAAGAACGGCTGGGTTGCCAGCGACGCTTGAAAAGCTTGCGCCGTTCCCTGGAAACTGCCCTGTACCGAGTTCGGCACGCCCAGCCTGAGCATCGCGTCATTGATGGCCATGGTCGCGTCGGATAGGGAAATGCCGACGGGAAGGTTGAAAGAGATCGTCGCAGCGGCGAACTGTCCCTGATGATTGACAGCGAGCGGTGTTGAAGTCGGTTCATAATGCGCAAATGAGACCAGCGGCACCTGGACTGCTGTTCCGTTCGGGCCGGGAGCGATGACGTACATATACTTCAGAGATTCCGGGCTCTGCCAGTATTGCGGCGCCGCCTCCATGACGACGCGGTACTGGTTGAGCGGGTTATAAATAGTCGAAACCAGACGCTGGCCGAACAGGTCGTTGAGCGTGGAATCGATCAGAAACTGCGAAATGCCGAGCTGCGCGGTGGCGTCGCGATCAATCACCAGTGTAGTCTGCAAGCCTTTATCCTGCTGGTCGGTGTTGACGTCGGTGAGCTGCGGCAGTTTACTCAACGCCTCACGGATGCGCGGCTCCCAGGAGCGCAGGTCGGTGATGGTGTCGGCTTGCAGAGTATATTGGTACTGGGCGTTACTCGGGCGTCCGCCGACGCGGATATCCTGCTGCGGCTGCAGGAAAAGACTGGAGCCGGGCTCGCGCGCGAGCTTGGGACGCATGCGCGCGATGACCTGGTCGGCTGAAATCTGCCGCTCGGCAAGAGGCTTCAATGACACGAACATGAAGCCCGTATTGGTCTGGCCTCCCCCGGTGAAAGCGACGACATTTTCAACCGCCGGATCCGAGTTCACGATATCCACATAATTGGCCAGTTTTTCGCGCATGGCCTGGAAAGAGATGCTCTGGTCGGCTTGGATGTTGCCGGTCAGCCGCCCCACGTCCTGCTGGGGAAAAAACCCTTTCGGTACGATGCTGTAGAGGTAGATGTTAAGGCCGATAGTGGCCGCCAGCACCACAAGCATGATGCGGCCGTGCGCCAGTGCCCAGTCCAGCGTGACGCGATAGCGGTTCAGGGCGGCTTCGAAAAACTGCTCGCTGGCGTGATACAGACGCCCGTGTTTTTTCCCGTTGTCAGGTTTAAGCAGGCGCGCGCACATCATCGGAGTGGCTGTCAGCGACAAGACCAGCGAGACGAGGATGGCGGCGGAAAGCGTGACGGCAAACTCACGGAACAGCCGCCCGATAATGCCGCCCATCAGCAGTATGGGGATGAATACCGCAATCAGCGACAGGCTCATCGACAGCACGGTAAAGCCTACCTCGCGGGCGCCTTGCAGCGCAGCGTTGAATGGCGAACTGCCGTTCTCGATGTGGCGCGACACGTTTTCCAGAACAACTACCGCGTCGTCGATGACGAAGCCGGTGGAGATGGTCAGTGCCATCAATGACAGCGTATTCAGGCTGAAGCCGGCCAGGTACATGACCGCGAAGGTGCCTACCAGCGATACCGGCACCACGATGCTGGGTATCAGTGCCGCCCTTCCGTTACGCAGAAACAGGAATACCACCAGCACGACGAGGATGACGGAAATCAACAGGGTGCGCTCCACTTCGTGCAGAGAGGCGCGAATAGTCGGCGTGCGGTCCATGACGACATTGAGGTCGATAGCGCCGGGGATGGATGCGCGCAATTGCGGCAACAGGGCGCGCACGCGATCCACGGTCTCGATGATGTTGGCACCGGGCTGGCGATATATGATTATCATGACTGCAGGCTTGCCGTTGACCAGTCCGGCGTTGCGGACGTCCTGTACCGAATCCTCGATACTGGCGACATCGCCTATGCGGACAGCCGCGCCATTGTTGTATGCGACGATTACCGGGATGTAGTCAGCCGCAGTCTTGGCTTGGTCGTTGGCAAGGATCTGCAGGTGGCGATCCCCGTCTTCGAATGCACCCTTGGGCCGGTTGGCATTCGTTGCAACGATGGCATTGCGTACGTCTTCGGCGCCTAATCCGAGCCGACTTAAGGCCTGGGGATTGAGTTCGACGCGCACGGCCGGCAGAGAGGATCCGCCGACCGTGACCTGGCCGATTCCGTTAAGCTGTGAAATCTTCTGCGCCAGGATGGTCGAGGCGGCGTCGTACATCTGGCCGCGCGACATCGATGCTGATGTCAGCGACAGGATTATGATCGGTGCATCCGCCGGGTTAACCTTACGGTAGGTCGGATTGCTCGGCAGGCCGGTCGGCAGCAATGTGCTTGCGGCGTTGATGGCTGCCTGTACGTCGCGGGCGGCGCCATCGATGTTGCGGGAAAGATCGAACTGCAATATGACGCGGGTATTACCCAGCGAACTGCTGGAGGTGATTTCCGTGATGCCGGCAATCGTACCCAGAGTGCGTTCGAGTGGCGTCGCGACCGTGGAAGCCATGGTTTCCGGGCTGGCACCGGGCAGAGAAGCTTGCACGGCTATGGTCGGGAAATCGACTTGCGGCAACGGTGCCACCGGCAACAATGTGAACGACACCGCGCCGGCCAGCGCCAAGCCCAGGGTCAGCAGCGTCGTCGCGACCGGCCGGTTGATGAAGGGGGAGGAAATGTTCATGCCCGGTTCACGACAGCGCGCCGCCTTGCAAAGCGGTCGAAAGCAAGATAGATGACCGGGGTCGTGAATAACGTCAGCGCCTGGCTGACGATCAGGCCGCCGACCATGGTGATGCCCAGCGGATGGCGCAATTCGGAGCCGACGCCCGTGCCCAGCATCAGCGGCAGCGCGCCCAGCAGCGCCGACATCGTGGTCATCAGGATGGGCCGGAAGCGCAGCAGACAGGCTTCGTAGATCGCCTCGCGCGGCGGTTTGCCCTGTTCGCGCTCCGCGCTGAGCGCGAAATCGATCATCATGATCGCGTTCTTCTTGACAATGCCGATCAGCAGGATGATGCCGATGATGGCGATGATGCCGAGTTCATTCCCAGACACCAGCAATGCCAGCAGCGCGCCGACTCCGGCCGAAGGCAGCGTCGACAGGATGGTCACAGGATGGATGTAACTCTCATAGAGCACGCCCAGCACGATGTACATGGTCACGATTGCGGCAAGGATCAATAACAGCGTATTGTTCAGCGAAGACTGGAAGGCCAGCGCTGCGCCCTGGAAGTTGGTCTCTACGCTGATCGGCATACCGAGTTCCCCGCTTGCCTGGCGTATCGCGGCGACCGCCCTGCCGAGCGAGGCACCTGGCGCAAGGTTGAACGAAATGGTCGAGGCGGGAAACTGGCCGATGTGGTTGACGGCGAGCTGGGTCGTCTTTTCCGTCACGCTGGCGATCGACAATAACGGCACCTGATTGCCGCTGGGCGAGACGATATAAATGCCTCCCAGCGCCGCAATCCCTTTTTGAAATTCCGGTTTGGATTCGAGCACGACACGATAGGTGTTTGATTGCGTGAATATCGTCGAGATCAGGCGCTGGCCGAATGCATCGTAGAGCGCATTATCGATGGCGGCCGTGGTGATGCCCAGCCGTCCGGCGCTGGAACGGTCGATGTCGACATAGGCCTGCAAACCGTTATCCTGCGTGTCGCTGGCGACGTCGAGCAATTCCGGCACGCTGCGCAGGCGCCCAACCAGTTTTGGCACCCACAGGGCAAGTTCGTCCGGATTGGCGTCCTGCAGGCTGTACTGGTATTGGGTGCGGCTGACGCGATCTTCGATGGTGAGATCCTGCACCGGCTGCATATAGGTAGTGATACCGACTAGCTTGTCGAGCTGCAACTGCAGGCGGCGGATGACCCCGCTTGCGTCGGTGTCGCGCTCGGCCTTGGGTTTCAGGTTGATCAGCATGCGGCCGCTGTTGAGCGTGACGTTGGCGCCGTCGACGCCGATGAACGAGGACAGGCTCGCCACGGCCGGATCGGCAAGCACGGTATCCGCCACGGTCTGTTGGCGCTCCGCCATCGCGGCAAAGGAAACCGATTGTGGCGCCTCGGTGATGGCCTGGATGACGCCGGTGTCCTGCACCGGGAAGAAGCCCTTGGGCACGAAGATATAGAGCAGCACGGTCAACACCAATGTGCCGATGGCGACCAGCAGCGTCGCACCCTGGCGGTCGAGCACCCAGTTCAGCCATGCGCCGTAGCGCGCGATCACCCTGTCAAAGAACGCGCCGCTGGCGCGGTAGAAGCGGCCCTGCTGTTCAGGCGGTGTATGGTGCAGCAGCCGCGCGCACATCATCGGCGTCAGCGTCAGCGATACCACGGCGGAAATCAGGATGGACACCGCCAGCGTGATGGCAAATTCGCGGAACAGCCGGCCGACCACGTCGCCCATGAACAACAGCGGGATCAGCACGGCGATCAGCGAGAAAGTCAGCGAGATGATGGTGAAGCCGATCTGTTCCGCGCCTTTCAGTGCCGCCTGCATCGGAGAATCGCCGGCCTCGACATAGCGCGAGATGTTCTCGATCATCACGATGGCATCGTCTACCACGAAGCCGGTGGCGATGGTCAGCGCCATCAGGGTCAGGTTGTTGATCGAGAAACCGGCCAGATACATGACGCCGAAGGTGCCGACCAGAGAAAGCGGCACGGCTACGCCGGGAATCAGCGTCGCCGGCACATTGCGCAGGAAGACAAAAATCACCATCACCACCAGCGCCACTGCCAGCAGCAGCTCGAACTGTACGTCGTGCACCGAGGCGCGGATAGTGGTGGTGCGGTCAGTCAGAAGGCTTACATCCACAGTGCCTGGCAGTGCCGCCTGCAGCTGAGGCAGGATTTTCTTGATGCGATCGACGGTCTCAATGACATTGGCGCCGGGCTGGCGCTGTATGTTGAGGATGATGGCCGGCGCCCGGTTGGCCCATGCCGCCAGACGTACGTTCTCGGCGCCGTCGATGACATCAGCGATGTCGCGCAAACGTATCGGCGCTCCGTTCTTCCAGGCAATGACCAGGATCACGATATTCGGCTGCGGACTTGAGCTGGTCGTTCGCATCCATTGTCGAGGCGCGCATCGGACCGTCGAAGCTGCCTTTGGCCATATTGACGTTGGCATTGCCGATGGCCGTGTGCACATCTTCAAGGTTGAGGCCATACAACACAAGTGCTTTCGGATTGGCCTGGATGCGCACTGCCGGCCGCTGGCCCCCCCCGATGCTGACCAACCCGACGCCCGGCACTTCTGACAACTTCTGCGCCAGCCGCGTATCCACGAGGTCTTCGATCTTGGGTAACGGCAGCGTCGCCGAGGTGATAGCCAGGGTGATGATGGGAGCGTCGGCCGGGTTTACCTTGCTGTATATCGGTGGCATCGGCAGATCGGTCGGCAGGAAAGTGCTGGAAGCGTTGATGGCAGCCTGCACTTCCTGTTCGGCAACATCCAGGCTCAATGTCAGGCTGAATTGCAGTGTTATCACCGAGGCGCCGCCCGAACTCGCCGACGACATCTGGTTCAAGCCGGGCATCTGACCGAACTGGCGCTCCAATGGTGCCGTGATCGACGAGGTCGTCACGTCCGGGCTTGCGCCGGGGTAGAGCGTGGTGACCTGGATAGTCGGGTAGTCGACCTCGGGCAGTGCCGAAATCGGCAGCACGCGATAGGCCATCATGCCCGCCAGAAGGATCGCGACCATCAGCAGCGAGGTCGCTACCGGCCGCAGGATGAAGAGGCGGGACGGATTCACTGCTGGCTCTGGCTGGCGCCGCCCTCTTGCTGGTGGCGCATCTCGCGCATGCGCTGTTTGCGTTCTTCTTCGGGGAGTTTTTTAATTTCTTCGCCGAACTCGCCCCGGTCGATGCGCGCGTTGGTTTCCGCCCAGCGTTTTTGCCGTTCCTCGGCAGAGCCCTTGTCGGACCCGGCAGGTCCGTGGGAATCTTTGCCAGCGGCTTTATGTGCGCCGGGGGTCGTCACCTCGACTTTTGCGCCTTCGCGCAATTTGTCGGCCCCGTCGGTCACCACCTGTTCACCATCGGCGAGTCCTTTTGTAATGGCGACGGTGTCGCCGGAAACCGGTCCGAGTGTCACGGTCCGGATGGAGACCGCCTGATCCTGTCCGACAACGTAGACGAAAGTTCCCTGGGTGCCGCGCTGGATCGCCGCGACCGGTGCCAGGATGGCGTTATGCATAGTCTCAACACGCAGGCGGGCATTCACGAACTGGTTGGGGAAAAGCGTCTCGTCGGCATTGGCAAATTCCGCCTTGAGCTTGACGGTCCCGGTGGTAACGTCGATCTGGTTGTCTACCGTCAGCAGTTTTCCGGTCGCCAGTTTGATCTTGCCGTCGCGGTCGAAAGCGTCGACAGTAAGCGTCTTGCCGACATGCAGGCGTGCAAGCACCGCGGCGATATTATCGGCCGGAATGGCAAAGAGGATGTAGATCGGCTGGGTCTGGGTAATCGCCACGAGGCCGGTGGTATCGGTCGTGTTGATCATGTTGCCTGCGTCTTCCTGGCGTATCCCAAGCCGTCCGGACAAAGGGGCGGTGATGCGCGTGAAATCGACGTTCAACTGCGCGCTTTCCACCTGGGCGCGATCGCTCAGCACGGTGCCTTCATCCTGAAGCACCAGTGCTTCCTGGTCATCGAGTTGCTGCTTGGCGATCGAGTCTTTAGCCCACAGGTCGCGGTAGCGATCGAGATCAAGCTTGGCGCCGACCAGCAGCGCCTGGTCGCGTGCCAGCTGGCCCTTGGCTTGGTCGAGCAGCACCTGGAAAGGCCGCGGGTCGATCTGGGCCAGCAATTCTCCTTCCTTCACCTTTTGGCCATCGCGAAAATTGATTCGTTCCAGCAGCCCATTGACACGCGTCTTGACCGTGGCCGTATTGCGTGCCGTGACGGTGCCCAGCGCATTGATGTAGACGTCGATATCGCCGCTCCTTGCAATGGCTGCCTGAACCGGCAGCGGCTTTCCATCTGCACCAGAGCCATGCTTCGAGTCCCCCGGTGTTGCAGGCCCACCAGCCGTCTTGTGGAAAATCCAGAATGCGAGCACGCTAGCGAGTATCAATGCGGCGGCCAGGAAAATTTTCTTTTTCATATCAAAGTGACCTGCTTTCGTTTTTTCGTCTTTTTGCGGGTGGAGTCGATGCTACCAGTTTTTTATCCTATTGAGCATATGGCCAGCTGAACTTTGAGGGCCGCATTCAATTTCAACCTCCAAAAAGAGCCATCAAAGATAATTGAGCCTTAAGGCGGCTCCCATAATGAGAGACAACCTCAGATAACTGAAGAGGATCTGCATGGAATGGGTGATGCTCAAGGACGGATACATCAAGATAAATCACAGCACCAATATTTATATTCACGGGAAATTTGCCGAGCCAGCATTAAAATACTCCAGCGTGTAGCTTAAGTTAATTGAGTCTCCTACATTTATTGACTTTGTAACCGATTGAATTTTCTGTGTGGCTTTGAATACAAAGTTGTTTTTATCATAAAAAATGAATTTTTAAAAATTGCAATTTATCAATGGATTATGACATCGCCCCAGCGGATATATGTTATGAACTTGATACAAAATATTATTTTGCAGACTCACCCTGTCTTTTGATAATGTTGGCAAGGCTAGTTTGGAATAAACCTGATACGATGCCGTGTTATTGAAAACTTAAACCAGATTCGATTAGGGAGATGTCAGCTTGAACTTCAAAAGGAATTTATCCATTGCCGCCGAGACGCTGGCGGCGATATGCATGGTAGTCATCATGGTGGCGGCATGCGGCGGCGGTTCGTCTTTGGGTACGACACCGGACTACATCGCTGCCGATGGGTTGGGCGAAGTGCTGAAGTTCAGTGTGAATACCACGAGCATGACTTATAGCTATACGCTGATCGATTCTCCGATGCCTGGTGTTACCCTTAGCCCCCCGCAAACCGGTACCGGGGCACTGTCCAGCGTGAATCCTGTCGGAACCTACGCTGTTCTGGCGTCCAGTGATGGATACATACAGGGAGGCAAGGTTTTCCCGATAGCCAACGGGGTGATGGTGGGCAACGTGGCGCTCAATTCAACAAACCCGGTTGACATCCCGGTGTTCAGCATACCCAACCCGATTACGACATTGCTGAGTGTAGATAATGTCTATAACTACCAGGGCTTTACTTGCGGCACGACTGGCAACGCTGATGTGACGGGCGTCTCCGGGTGCGCCTCACAATTATATGGAACAATGTCGATAACAGGTTACAGTTCGACGGGAGCTGTCTACACGGATTGCAAAGACGGCAATTTCGCCAATCAGAATGAATATACATGTTCACCTATTTCGTATGGAAGCATCCAGGCGTCATCATTTGGTCCGGGTGTTTATCAAGTAAATGATTCCGGCAATAACCAAATCGGATGGTTCTTTGCGTTTACTGCGCCGAACGGCCAGATCGTAGGAGTTATTGACCATAACTATACATGCACCCCCACCCCATGCACCACCTCCGAATACGGATTTACGGTTTTGACATCCTACGCACCCGTCTTGATCGGGAATTACAACGGCAGCTATATGGTCGAGACCAACGAGAATCAGGAGCAATGGGTGACGATAGAAACAGTCGCTGCAAGTGGAGTAATACCTGCTTACACGAGCTACACATCAACCGCGCAGTCCGGAGTCGCAGGTACGCTTACCCCCAACTGGCCATGGAATGGCTTGAGCGCCTACAACATTCCTGCTTCTGCCGCTCTTGGTTTCCCAACTGCTATTTCGGGCGTGGCAATGGTCACCGGCACCGGCGCATACACGCATACCAGCCCAACAAACGATACAAAATTGTTTGCGGTCGGCGTGAGATATGGCCCTTAAAAATATTTTCATTGCCTGAAATTTTCCTGCATGGGTGATTGCATAACATTGTAAAAATATTATTAAAATTTAAATAATAGGGAGCGGATCCGGATGCGTATCTTCATCACAAGACTCATAATCAGTGTGTCATTTCTGGCTTCGATATTACTGACTGCGTGCAGCAACTGCGGCACTACGGGCAGCGTTTGCAATAGTAGTGGTCTTGGAGTCGCGCCGCCGGCTACCAGCTACACCATAGGCGGCACGTTGAGCGGACTGGCCTCGGGCAACCAGATCATCATCGCAGACAACGGTGTGGACAATACCATCCTCTCTGCGAATGGGACTTTTACTTTCCCTACCCCGCTGGCCAATGGCTCGGCGTATAGCATTGCCATCATCACGCTGCCTACCAACCAGCCTTGTACCTACACTTACGGTGCGGGCATAGTCGCGGGTGCGAATGTGACCAGCATCAACATAATTTGCGGGCCGGCAGTGGCAGGCGTGTGGTCACCGGCTAATCCCATGATAACTGCTCCTGCCGGCCGCGAGTCGCATACTGCGACATTGCTGTCCGATGGTACGGTGCTGGTGGCCGGTGGATTGACTGACCCTGCAGCTCCTGCTGTTCTCAGCACTTCCGAGCTCTATGATCCGTCCACCAATACCTGGACGGCAACGGCTGGTAGCCTTGCCACTGCACGCGACTTTCATACCGCGACGCTGCTGCCCAATGGCATGGTGCTGGTGGCAGGAGGGCAAGATGGCAATTCCTCAATTGCCAGCGCAGAGCTCTACAATCCTTCCACCGGCATTTGGTCGTCAGCAGGTACCATGAATACGTCGCGCTACAATCACACCGCCACGCTGCTGCCCAATGGCAAGGTGCTGGTTGCGGGGGGGTGGAACGGTTCTGTTTCCAGTCCTACTGCGCTCAATACTGCCGAACTCTACAATCCGGCTACAAATAGTTGGACGCCGGCAGGAAATCTGGCCTCTGCGCGCGCCTATCACACAGCCACGCTGCTGCCCAATGGCCAGGTGCTGGTGGCGGGGGGATTTCCGATTCCACCTTCAACTACTCCCAACGCCAGCGCCGAGCTTTACGATCCGGCCAAAAATACCTGGGCCGCGGCAGGCAGCCTCGCCAATGGGCGCATGGAACATACCGCCACGCTGCTGCCCACTGGCAAGGTGTTGGTGGCCGGGGGATTTGGGACAGCTTATCTTGTCAGTGCCGAACTCTATGATCCTGTGGCCAACACATGGTCGTCGGGAGGCAATCTCAACGCCGCGCGCAACTGGCACACCGCCACTTTGCTGCCCACTGGCCAGGTGCTGGTGGCAGGAGGCTTCGGTACCACTAATTTCCCTATTGCAAGCACAGAGCTCTACAACCCGACTCTCAATAGCTGGGCCTCAACAGGAATTCTGTCAACTCCGCGCACTTGGCATACTGCCACACTTCTTTCCAACGGCGAATTGCTGGTTGCGGGAGGATATGATGGCACTGTTTCTCTCGCCAGCGCCGAGCTTTATTGGTAGGTTGCGTTGTTGGATTGAACGGAAGAGGCGCCGCATCGCTCCGGCTCGTTTGTTTTGAGGCTTGTTCAATAAGATCGAAAGGGCAGGAATGGAAAATAAAAAACGGTCATCCCGTTTCGTGATGCGGATATTTATTTTATTCTTGCTGCCTTCTTTGGCTTTCGGTGAGATTTTTAAGTGTGTCAACAATGGCAGTGTCAGTTATTCAGGCTCTCCGTGTTTATCTGGTGCTGTTTCTTACGATGCCAATCGCGTTTCGGTCGCTAACTCGTCGGCAAATTCTGTAACGCTGTTTCGTGATGCAACCGGGCGATTTTCTATGCCCGGTTCGATAAATGGACAGGGTACAATTTTTACCGTTGATACGGGAGCAACCTTTACTACCATTTCTGGTGATTTTGCTTCCAAACTGGGTATTCATAGCTGTGCGGCTGTCGGTATAACTCATACTGCTAATGGTGATGCTCCCATGTGCCGAGTGACGGTTTCTTCTATGTCAGCAGGCGGTTTTAATTTTTCAAATATCACTATTAGCCTAAACCCTACAATGCAAGGCGGTGCGTTGCTTGGTAATGACCTATTGTCTGGGTTTAAGGTAAATCAGCAAGCTAATGTGATGGTTCTTTCAAAATAGCTCCATTCGCAGGCTCGCAGCAGTGCTGCTCGAATTCCCTACTCACCCCGCGCCCGTACCGGACGCGGATTCAATTTCCAACGTGTCGCTACCAAAACAAAAAGCCCACCATAAGGGTGAGCTTTTTGTTTTGATGGTGGAGACGGCGGGAATTGAACCCGCGTCCGCAAGTCCTCTACAGGCAGTTCTACATACTTAGCCATGCTATTTGATTTGATCCCGTACACGCCAACCGGCGGGCTGGTAAAGGACGAGTCACCTTGTTTCTAGCTCCGGACAAAGTGACCCTGACCGGCACGATTCTGTGTAGATTACCTCACTCATCTCAGCCTTGCGGTTTTGAGCCCCTCCACAGACAGCAGGGTGTGAGGTCTAGCAGACTAAGCTGCTAAAGCGTACTTTTCGTCGTTTGCGACTAGTTTTTTCCAGCTGATTTACGAGGTGGCGGGTCCTCGGTATGCCCTACGCTGCTTTGTAACCCACGTCGAAGCCAAGTCGTCCCCGGTTCGAAATGTTTTATAACCTACTACGGTGCAGATTGTAGCAGAGTAAGAGGGTGCCGGCGCCGAGAAGTTCCATCAATGTTTACAGGGTGCTGTTAAAGCGCGGCGTGGTTTGCCCAAATCTCGAGATATTCATAAAACGCCCGGCATGCCGGTCGGACTTGGCGATATGTCCGGTAAACCAGTCACACAGCAGAAGATGGGTGCGAAATGAAAGCAGGGGCAGGTGGTAATTGCCCGCATCTGCTTCCTCTTTGAGCGCCATGAAGTGTTCAATAAAGCGCTTGTGTTCTTGCATATGGCTTTTGAGGAAAGGGTAGTTATATCGGCTCATCAGCTCTGCTTCTTCGCGTTCGCTTTCAATGATGTGGCTGGCAATAGTGGCAAATATGATGCGAATTGCCTGGCTGTCCTTGGTCATGGATGCCGAAATGAATTCATTTGTTTTTTCGAACAGCCACCTGTGTGATTGGTCGATCGTATCAATGTTGACCTGGAATGCCGCTTTCCATTCCAGATGGTTATTCAGCTCGCCGGTGGAAAGGTGGTGCCCTGTGGCCAGATATTGTTCGCAGCGTGCCAAATAGATATGAGCCGGGGTGTCCTTGGGGGTCGTCTCGATGCATTGCTTGAGCAACTCCATCGCACGAGGAATTTCTTTCATGTGATAAGAAGCAATCGCCTCTTCAAACTTGGCTTTGTTGGCGCGTTTGCCATCCCTTAGCTTGATCGGGTCATTGTCGAAAACTTCATAGATGGATAACGGTTGAGTTTTCCCCTTGACGCGGAGGCGATCAAGAAAACGAATGTCATATTTTCCAGGAGTTGTAAGATCATAGAAAGTGTTCTGGCTGATCAGCAGCGGAGTCTGGTAAGTTTTGGTAGCTTCCTCGATGCGGGAGCTGAGATTGACGGCATCCCCAATAACGGTGCTTTCCATACGGCTCTCGCCACCGATCGTGCCGATCATGACCAGGCCGGTGTTAAGCCCGATTCCGATCTGGATAGGAATATAGCCAGCGCGCGCCCGACCGGTATTGTATTCTTGCAGCTTTGCCAGCATGTGGATTGCGCCGCCTAATGCATCTTCGGCATCCCGGGTAAAAAGTGCCAGGATAGTATCGCCTACATATTTGTCGATGATGCCGTGGTGAGCACCGATGATAGGCTCCATCTGACTGAGATAGGAGTTCAAAAAGTTGAAATTTTCTTGCGGAGTCAGGCTCTCGGATAGAAAGGTAAAGTTGCGGATGTCGCTAAACATGACAGTCAGCTTGCGTTCAACTTGATCACCCAGTTTAACGTCGAGAATACTGCTTCTTTCCAGAAGCGCAAGCAGTTGATGCGGGATCAGGCGTCCAAAAGCCCACTCGGTTTGTTTCAGCAGGGAAAGCGATTGGTCGTTCTCGTCAACGGACTTTTTGCGGATCTGTGTTTCCTTATCGAGTTTGTCCTTGATCGATTTTAACTGTGCTGTACGGCGGGCAACTATCCACTCTGCGCGTGTTGTGCGGCTTACCATGCTGATTATCGAGGCTATCAGGATGCCGGTCAGGAATGTGATCCAATGCATGCCGAGCTCGGTGAAATAAATCGCAAAAACCAGCAATCCTGCGATGGTAATGACGGCCATGGCTGTCAAGTACGGTTGCATGACGTTAAATATTTTTTGAGCTCGCATAGTTATTCCGTTATTTGGACGCTGACCTTAGGCAATTTCGTCGCTGCGGCGTTATTTTGTAATGGTAGCAGGTTTAAGGCTATGGTTTTATTGTATATAGCGTAATAGATGAGAGGGAGAATCAATGCTGCCGTGCGCTTTCCAATTCTCGACAGAAACATCCTCGCTGACATAGCCGTACTTGGCGATGATGCCGCGCATGCCGGCGGCATTTGCAGCCTGCATGTCGCGCAGGTCGTCGCCGAGATAGAGGCACTGAACGGGGGTGACGCCAATGATTTGGCAGGCTTTGAGCATCGGTTCGGGATGGGGTTTGGCCTGGGAGCAGCTGTCGCCGCTGATCAGGCAGTCAGCCCTGTCGGCATAGCCCAGGGCTTGCATCAGCGGCACGGTAAAGCGGTGCGGTTTATTGGTGACGATGCCCCATTTGATGCCGCGCTGTTCAAGTTCGGCAACCAGTTTTGCCGTGTCGCCGAACAGTTGCGTATGCACACAGATGTTTCTTGCATAGTAATCAAGAAAGATATCGCGCAGCGTGTCGTAGTCGGGGTGCCCAGGCTCGATGTCGAAGCCGGTCTTGAGCAGGCCACGCGAGCCGTGCGAGGATTGCGGACGCAGCACTTCGAGAGGCAGCGGCGGCAGATGGCGAGTGCTGCGGGTGTGATTGAGCGCGGCGGCGAGGTCGGGAGCAGTGTCGGCGAAGGTGCCGTCCAGATCGAACAGTACAGCCTTAATCACCATTAGTCCTTGCGGCAGGCGACCATATAGTTCACATCCGTATCCTTGCCCAATGAATACACTTTCGTGAGCGGGTTGTAGCTCATGCCGATCAGGTCGACCAGGTTCAACCCTGCATTGCGGCAGGACTGAGCCAATTCGGAAGGCTTGATGAATTTGGCGTAGTCGTGGGTGCCGCGCGGCAGCAGGTTCAGCACATATTCCGCGCCGATCACGGCGAACAGATAGGACTTGGGATTGCGGTTGAGCGTGGAGAAGAATACCCAGCCACCCGGCTTGACCAGCTTGGCGCAAGACGCAATCACGCTTTGCGGATCGGGCACATGCTCCAGCATTTCGAGGCAGGTGACAACGTCGTAGTGAGCAGGCTGTTCTGCTGCCAGGTCTTCCACGGCGGTCTTGTGATAGTCGGCCTGTTTGCCGCTTTCCAGCAGATGCAGCTTGGCGACTTGCAAGGCTTTGTCGGACAAGTCTATGCCGGTGATTTTGGCGCCCAGCCCAGCCATGCTTTCCGACAGGATGCCGCCGCCGCAGCCGACATCCAGCACGGTTTTTCCTGTTAGACCGGCATGGCGATCTATATAGCCCAGGCGCAGCGGGTTGATGTCATGCAGTGGCTTGAATTCGCTGTTCGGGTCCCACCACTTGTGGGCCAGTTGCGAGAATTTTTCCAGTTCTATGGGGTCGGCGTTGGTCATGGGAACCTTGATGTAGTAGGGCGTCACTTTAACAAAACTAACTGCTTTAGCCAAATATGCCGGGTCATCAAGCGGGTGGTTTAGGCTTGCATCGCTGTGCTAAAATGCGCGCTTTGTCATGCGTCAATTGCATGCTTACTTGTCTTGGGTCAGATCAAATTCATGGAACAACAATTCGCCAAAGAAACACACCCGGTCAGCCTCGAAGAAGAGATGCGCAAGTCCTATCTGGACTATGCGATGAGCGTCATCGTCGGGCGCGCGCTGCCTGATGTCCGCGACGGTTTGAAACCGGTGCACCGTCGCGTGCTGTTCGCGATGCACGAGCTGTCCAACGACTGGAACAAGGCCTACAAGAAGTCGGCACGTATAGTCGGCGATGTGATCGGTAAGTACCATCCGCACGGCGATACGGCAGTGTACGACACCATCGTGCGCATGGCGCAGGATTTTTCGCTGCGCTATCCGCTGGTGGACGGTCAGGGCAACTTCGGTTCGGTGGACGGCGACAACGCGGCGGCGATGCGTTACACCGAGATCCGCATGGCGAAGATCGCCCATGAGCTGCTCGCCGATCTGGACAAGGAGACCGTGGATTACGGGCCGAACTACGACGGCTCCGAGCACGAGCCGCTGGTGTTCCCGTCACGCTTCCCCAACCTGCTGGTGAACGGTTCTTCCGGCATCGCGGTGGGCATGGCGACCAACATCCCGCCGCACAATTTGAACGAGGTGACGGATGCCTGTCTCGCGCTGCTGAAGAATCCCGATCTGGATATCGAGCAGCTGATCGAATACGTCCCGGCGCCGGATTTCCCGACCGCCGGTTTCATCTACGGCCTGGCCGGGGTGAAGGAAGGCTATCGCACCGGCCGGGGCCGCGTGATCATGCGCGCGCGCACCCACTTCGAGGATATCGGCAAGGGCGAGCGCCAGGCCATCATCATCGATGAGCTGCCCTATCAGGTGAACAAAGCCAACCTGCTGATCAAGATCGGCGAGCTGGTGCGCGATAAACGTCTGGAAGGCGTCTCCGAGATACGCGACGAGTCCGACAAGTCCGGGATGCGTGCGGTGATCGAGTTGAAACGCGGCGAGAACGCCGATGTGATACTCAACAAGCTGTACAAGGATACCCAGTTGCAGGACAGCTTCGGCATCAACATGGTCGCGATCGTCGATGGTCAGCCCAAGTTGCTCAATCTCAAGCAGGTGATCGACGCGTTCCTGCGTCATCGCCGCGAAGTTGTCACGCGCCGCACCATTTTTGAATTGCGCAAGGCGCGCGAACGCGGCCATATCCTGGAAGGCCTGGCTGTGGCGCTGTCGAATGTGGACGAGATCATCGCGCTGATCAAGGCCGCACCGACCCCCGCGGATGCCAAGCGCGAACTGATGGCACGGGGCTGGCGCTCGTCGCTGGTGGAAGACATGCTCAGCCGGGTCAGCGACGCCTCGCGCCCGGATGGTCTGCTGCCCCAGTTTGGTCTGGTCGGCAAAGGCAAGACCAGCGGTTATTTCCTCTCCGATGCGCAGGCGCAAGCGATCCTGGAATTGCGTTTGCAACGCCTGACCGGGCTGGAGCAGGACAAGATCGTCGGCGAATACCGCGAAGTGATGGACAAGATATCCGACCTGCTCGATATCCTCGCCAAGCCGGAACGCGTGACGCAGATCATCCATGATGAGCTGGTCTCGGTGAAAGCGCAGTTCGGCGACAAGCGCCGCAGCGAGATCATCACGCACACCCAGGACATGAGCATGGAAGACCTGATCGCGCCGGAAGACGTGGTGGTCACGCTGTCGCATGGCGGCTACATGAAGTCGCAGCGCCTCGACGAATATAAAGCGCAGAAACGCGGCGGCCGCGGCAAGCAGGCTACGGCGACCAAGGAAGACGATTTCATCGACAACCTGTTCATCGCCAACACCCACAACTACATCCTGTGCTTCTCCAACCGCGGGCGGGTGTATTGGCTCAAGGTCTATGAAGTGCCGCAGGGCAGCCGCATTTCGCGCGGCAAACCGATCGTGAACCTGTTGCCTCTTGAAGAAGGCGAGAAGATCAACGCGGTGTTGCCGGTCAGCGAATTCGTCGAGGACAAATATGTGTTCTTCGCTACTTCCGACGGCACGGTGAAGAAGACCCCGTTGAATGATTTCTCCCGCCCGATGAAGCGCGGCATCATCGCGATCAACCTGGACGAAGACGATCATCTGATCGGGGTCGCCGTCACCGACGGCAAGCATGACGTGATGCTGTTCTCGAACGGCGGCAAGGCAGTGCGCTTCGATGAGAACGATGTGCGTCCGACCGGACGCGCGTCACGCGGTGTGCGCGGCATGAAGCTGGCCGCCAAGCAGCAGGTGATCTCGTTGCTGGTGGCCGAGAATGAGCAGCAGAGCGTGCTGACCGCGACCGAGAACGGCTACGGCAAACGCAGTCCTATCGTCGAGTACACCCGCCATGGTCGCGGCACACAGGGCATGATCGCGATCAAGACTACACCGCGCAACGGCAAGGTGGTCGCCGCGACTTTGGTGGATGTCGACGACGAGATCATGCTGATCGGCACCAGCGGTGTGCTGATCCGCACCCGCGTCAAGGAGATACGCGAGATGGGTCGCACCACTCAGGGCGTCACGCTGATGAACGTGGAAAAGGGCGAGAAGCTGGCCGGTTTGAGCCGCATCGCAGAGCCGGAAGAAGAGGACTAGTAAAAATATATGTTGACTGAGGCACAATTGATTGCGCTGCTGTCCGATCTGGAATCGGATCGTGTCGAGCGCACGGTGTCTGTCACAGATACTGACAAGTTCTGCCAAGCGATTTGTGCTTTTGCCAATGATTTGCCCAACCATCGCCAACCAGGCTATTTATTGATTGGCGTTAGAGATGATGGAAGTTTGGCAGGTTTGTCTGTTACCGATCAGTTGTTACAAGCTCTCGGAGCTATTCGCTCGAATGGCAATGTATTATTTCCTCCAGTCATGTCAGTGGTTAAGTATAGCCTGCAAGGGGGCGATGTTGCGGTAGTTGAGGTGCTGCCATCTGATATGCCGCCGGTACGATATAAAGGGCGGGTCTATATTCGTGTTGGTCCGAGTAAGGCTGTCGCCAATGAGCAAGAGGAGCGCATCCTTAGTGAGCGTCGCACTGCGGCGGTTCGTTCCTTCGATGCGCGCCCTTGCATTGAGTCAAATCTTGAAGACTTGGCGTTGGGACAATTCGATGCTTATCGACGGGAAGCTGTGGATGCTGAAACTATTGAGGCCAATCAACGTGACATTGAACAGCAGCTTGCTTCCCTTAGAATGTATGACCTTGCACGCGCTTGCCCGACATTTGCCGGGATTTTGTTGTTTGGTAAAAACCCACGGTTTTTTTTGCCGGGGGCATATATCCAATATCTCAAATTACCTGGTTTGGATTTAACCGACATACCCGAAGACCAAGCAGAAATATCGGGTGACCTGAATTCAATGTTGCGCGAACTTGAGTTAAGGGTTAAGTCGATAGTTCAAACCTCGATGCATCAAGTCAATTCGCTTGAGGAACGGTTGCTGCCAGACTACCCGGAATGGGCTTTACGTGAACTGTTTATGAATGCAGTCATGCACCGTAATTATGAAAGCAATTCGCCGGTTCGTTTTTATGTTTTTAGCGACCACATTGAGATTCAGAGTCCAGGTGGGTTATACGGGGAGGCTACGAAAGAGAATTTTCCAACACGTAATAGTTATCGTAATCCAGTGATAGCCGAAGCGATGAAGTCGCTTGGTTTTGTTAACCGCTTTGGTTATGGCGTGCAGCGTGCTCAGGCTTTGCTGAAAGAAAACAGCAATCCTCCCGCGGAGTTTTTATTTGATGAACATGCGGTGTTAGCCAAGATTTACAGGAGAGAGGGATGAAAACAATAGCCTTCTTCAATAATAAAGGTGGGGTAGGCAAGACTTCGCTTGTGTATCATTTGGCGTGGATGTTTGCAGATCGTGGTATCAAAACGCTGGCTGTTGATCTCGACCCACAGGCCAATCTGACATCCATGTTCCTGAATGAAGAACGTCTGGAAGAGTTGTGGCCGGATAGTGAGCATACATACACCGTTTATGGAGCGATTCGCCCAATTCTGCGTGGTGTCGGGGATATTGCCAAACCGCACATTGAAAAAATTACCGATAAACTTGGGTTAATTCCGGGAGACCTCGGACTATCCCGGTTTGAAGACAAGCTTTCGGATGCGTGGCCTCGTTGTCAATTGGGCGATGAATCTGCTTTTCGTATCATGACCGCTTTCCATCGCCTTGTGCAGCATGGTGCCGATCAAGGCGCAGAATTAGTGTTGATTGATGTGGGGCCAAATCTGGGGGCGATTAACCGGTCAGCATTGATTGCTTCTGACCAAGTCTGTTTGCCGTTGGCACCGGATTTGTTTTCTTTGCAAGGCCTCAAGAATCTTGGGCCGACACTGAATGAGTGGAGGGAGTTCTGGAAGGATCTATTGAAGAAAGCTCCTGCTGATGTGCCGATGCCCAAAGGAGCGATGCAACCCATAGGCTACATTGTTATGCAACACGGAATTCGTGACAGTCGTCCAGTGAAAGCCTATCAACGCTGGCTGGATAAAATCCCTCAAACTTATCGTGAGTTTGTGTTGACTGAGGTCTCCACAAAAAAAGCTCCTTCAGTTGCTGATGATCCATATATGCTTGCACTGTTGAAGCATTATCGTAGCCTGATGCCGATGGCGATGGAAGCGAACAAGCCAATTTTCTTTCTTAAATCTGCCGATGGTGCGATTGGATCACACCAGGAGGCCGTATGGAGTTGTTATAAGGATTTCAAAAAACTGGCAGGTAAAATTGCAGCAAATGCAGGCATTGCGTTTTCTTAAAGACGTTAAAAAACTGGGAGTAACGGTATGGCGATATACAACTTTAGCGCGGGTCCGGCAGTGTTGCCGAAAGAAGTGTTGCAGCAGGCGCAGGCGGAACTGCTCGACTGGCACGGCAGCGGCATGTCGGTGATGGAGATGTCGCATCGCGGCAAGGAATATATGGGCATCCAGGCTCAGGCCGAAACCGATCTGCGCGAGCTGATGGGCATCCCGGTCAATTACAAGGTGCTGTTCCTGCAAGGCGGCGCAAGCCAGCAGTTCGCGATGATCCCGTTGAACCTGTTGCGCGGCAAGCTTTCCGCCGACTATGTGAACACCGGCGAGTGGTCGAAGAAGGCGATCAGCGAAGCAAAGAAGTTCAGCTATGTGAACGTGGTTGCGAGCAACGCGGACAAGAACGCAAGCTACGTGCCCGCTTTCGATACATGGAAGCTGGACAAGGAAGCAGCCTATGTGCATTACACGCCAAACGAGACCATCGGCGGCGTGGAGTTCAACTGGGTGCCCCAAATAGATGGTATGCCCGGAAACGTGCCGCTGGTGGCGGACATGTCTTCCTGCATCCTGTCGCGACCTGTCGATGTGTCCCAATTTGGACTGATCTATGCAGGCGCGCAAAAGAATATCGGCCCGGCGGGCCTGACCATCGTCATCGTGCGTGATGATCTGGTGGGGCATGCTCCATCGGGTTTGCCGACCATGCTGGATTACAAGACCCATGCCGAGAACGACTCGATGTACAACACGCCGCCGACTTTCGGCATCTATATCGCCGGTCTGGTGTTCCAGATGCTGAAGCGCAAGGGCGGTATTGCCCAGATGGAAAGGACCAATATTGCCAAGGCAAAGCTGCTGTATGCCGCGATCGATGCCAGCAGCGGTTTCTATAAGTGCCCGGTGGCGACATCGGACCGCTCGCGGATGAACGTGCCCTTTACTTTGAAAAATACAGGCACGCTGAATGACGCGAATCTGGACGGTGATTTCGTCAAACAGGCCGACGCGCGCGGCTTGCTGCAACTCAAGGGACATCGTTCGGTGGGCGGCATGCGCGCGTCGATCTACAACGCGATGCCGCTGGAGGGTGTGCAGGCGTTAGTGGACTTCATGAACGAATTCGCAAAAAATCATGCCTAAAAAATCTGCAGCAAAGACATTCCAGATACTGACGCTGAACAAGATCGCAGCGGTAGGCCTGGATCGTTTCCCATCCGCGCGTTATGTCACGGGTACCGAGATTTCCGAGCCGGATGCGATTCTGGTGCGCTCGCACAACATGTTGGAGATGCAAATCCCCCACACCGTGATGGCCATCGCACGCGCCGGCGCGGGCACCAACAACGTGCCGGTGAAGAAGATGAGCGAGCGCGGCGTGCCGGTGTTCAACGCGCCCGGCGCTAATGCCAACGCGGTCAAGGAGCTGGTCATCACCGGCATGCTGCTGGCCTCGCGCAACATCGTGCCCGCGCTGCATTTCACATCGAGCCTGCACGGCGATGATGCGACACTGCACAAGCTGGTCGAAGACGGCAAGAAACACTATGCGGGCACCGAGCTGCGCGGACGCACGCTGGGCATCATAGGCCTTGGCGCGATCGGCCGCCTGGTGGCCGACGCAGCAATCGGTCTCGGCATGAACGTGATCGGTTTCGATCCGGAGATCACCGTGGATGCCGCGTGGAGCCTTCCTTCTCAGGTGAAAAAGGCGCACAGCGTGGAAGACCTTCTTAGGCACAGCGATTTCGTTTCCCTGCACGTACCTTTGCTGGACGCCACGCGCAACCTGATCAACGAGAAGCGTGTGGCGGCGATGAAGGCGGGCAGTGTATTGCTGAATTTTTCGCGTGACGCCATCGTCGATGAAGATGCGATACTGGCCGGTCTGGCGAGCAAGCATGTGCGCTGCTACGTGTGCGACTTTCCCACCAGCAAGACGCAGAACAATCCAGGTGTGATCGCGCTGCCGCACCTGGGCGCTTCCACGCAGGAGGCCGAGGACAACTGCGCGGTGATGGTGGCGGAACAATTGTGCGATTATCTCGAGCATGGCAACGTGGTCAACACGGTGAATTTCCCCAACGTCAGCATGCCGCGTGAATCGGCATTCCGACTGGCGATCGCGAACAGCAACGTGCCGAACATGCTGGGGCAGATTTCCACAACGCTGGCCGGGGCGGGCATCAACATCCACAACATGATGAACAAATCGCTCGGCGAGATGGCTTACACGCTGGTGGACACTGACAGCGCGATTCCCGCTAAACTGATCGCTCAGATCGCCGCCATTCCGGGCGTGCTGATGGTGCGCGATTTACCTTTAATAGAAATGGCATGAGCGAGAAATTAAAAAAACTTCGCGAGCAGATCGATCGTCTGGATGACGAGTTGCTGAAACTCGCCAACCAGCGTGCCGCGCTGGCGCAACAGATCGGCCATGTCAAGGAGGATGGCGTGGTGCTGCGCCCCGAGCGCGAGGCTCAGGTGTTGCAGCGTTTGCAGGAAAAAAACAGCGGGCCATTGAGCAATGCCGCCGTTGCCCAGCTGTTCACCGAAGTGATGTCGCAATGCCGCGCGCTGGAAGCCCCGCTGACGGTCGCCTATCTGGGTCCGGAAGGGACATTCACCGAGGCGGCGGCGCTGAAACGTTTCGGCAGCGCGATACAAGAGCAGTCGTGTGCGACCATAGACGAGGTGTTTCGTGCCGTGGCAAGCGGCGCAGCCCATTACGGCATGGTGCCGGTGGAGAATTCCACCGAGGGCGCGATCGGACGCACGCTGGATCTGCTGATGCAAAGCACGCTGCAAATATGCGGCGAAGTGATGTTGCCGATACATCAGTGCCTGCTTGGCCAACACAATGAATTAAGCGCGATCAAGACGGTCTATTCGCACCCGCAATCTTTTGGGCAATGCCAGGGCTGGTTGAATACCAACCTGCAACATGCGGCGCGCATCCCGGTCGCCAGTAATGCCGAGGCGGCACGGCTCGCCGCAGAAAATCCGCACAGCGCGGCCATTGCCGGCAGTCAGGCGGCGACACTTTTCGGTTTGAAGGTATTGGTGGAAAACATCGAGGACGACGCCGGTAACACCACGCGCTTCCTGGTGCTGGGCAATCAGCAGGTCTCACCGTCGGGCAACGACAAAACATCGCTGGTGATGTCCACCGCGAACCGTCCGGGCGCGGTGCATGATCTGCTGGTGCCGCTGGCCAAACACGGTGTCAGCATGACCAAGCTGGAATCGCGCCCGGCGCGTTCAGGGCTTTGGGAATATGTGTTCTACATGGATATCGAAGGCCATCAGGCCGATGTCAAAGTTGCTGCCGCATTGGCTGAGCTGAAACAGGTCGCCGCGTTTGTGAAGGTTTTAGGCTCCTATCCGGTCGCGGTTTAGCAGGGTATTGAAAAACTACTGTGCTCGGCATAACTGTGTTGCTCAAGGACTCAAAATGCTCATTTACTTACGTGTAAACCGCATTTGCGACACGTTACTGGCGAAGCCAGCCGATTGCGGGAGCAGATGCAGGCCGCTCTTCCCGCACCAGGATGCTTCGCAACACCGTGTCAGAGCGTCTGCTTTCTCGCCCTTTCGCGCCTTGTTCTGCCGTCGCTCGCGACGTTTTTCAACACCCTGTTAGGCGATTAGCCTTTTAAAATCAGATATGAATTATTCCGATCTGGCCCCGGCCTACATCCGCGCCATCGCGCCTTACCAGCCCGGCAAGCCGATCTCCGAACTGGAGCGCGAGCTGGGCATCACCGGCATCGTGAAGCTGGCATCGAACGAGAATCCGCTCGGTTGCAGTCCGCTGGCCGTGGCCGCGATGCACGAGGCGATCAAGACCATCGCGCTGTACCCGGACGGCAACGGCTTCGAGTTGAAGGATGCGCTGTCCAGGCGCTATGGTGTCGAACATGCGCGCATCGTGCTGGGCAACGGCTCCAACGATATGCTGGAACTGGCTGCGCGCGCCTTTCTGACGGTGGGCGACAAGGCCGTGTACTCGGCCCATGCCTTCGCCGTGTATCCGTTGGCAACGCAGGCGGTAGGCGGTGTTGGTATCAGCGTGCCCGCGATCAATTTCGGCCACGACCTGGAAGCGATGCGCAAGACCGCCGTGGAGCAGCAGGCCAAACTGGTGTTTATCGCCAACCCGAACAACCCGACCGGCACGTTTTTATCAGGTGACGCGCTGCATGAATTTTTATGCGCACTGCCCGCCAACATTTTGGTGGTGCTGGACGAGGCGTACAACGAATACCTGCCGGCGGAATGCCGCTATGACAGCGTGAGCTGGCTGCGCAAGGGTGATGCCGAAGGCATCGGGCACCCGGCGGCGTCCCCCTCGCAGGGGCTGAAGGAGTTTCCGAACCTGATCATCTCGCGCACCTTCTCCAAGGCTTATGGTCTCGCAGGTTTGCGCGTGGGTTATGCGTTCGCCCATGCGCAGGTGGCCGACATGATGAACCGCGTGCGACAGCCGTTCAATGTCAACAGCATGGCGCAAGCCGCGGCGGCGGCGGCATTGCAGGATAGGGATTTCGTTCGGCACACCTTTGAGTTGAATCTGCGCGGCATGAAACGGATAGTCGACGGGTTGACGAAGCTGGGGTTGGAACACATCCCGTCTTTCGGCAACTTCGTCAGCTTCAAGATCAGGGATGCCGCGCGCATCTACCGCCGGCTGTTGGGATTGGGCGTGATCGTGCGCCCCATCGCCAGCTACGACATGCCGGATTATCTGCGCGTGAGCATCGGGTTGGAATCAGAGAACGAAAAATTTTTGTCTGCGTTGCAGCAGGCGCTTGGAGAGAAGCAATGATCATCGTAATGGGAAAAGACGCTACTGACGAGCAGATCGGCGCAGTGGTGAAGAGACTTGAAACGGCCGGATTGAAGGCCAACATCTCGCGCGGCATCGAGCGCACCGTGATCGGCGCGATCGGTGATGAAAGCCCGCTGACCGAGGAGATGTTCACGCCGCTGCCCGGCGTCGAGTCGGCGATGCACATCGCCAAGCAATACAAGATCGTGTCGCGCGAATCGCACAAGCAAAATACCGTCATCGATATTGCCGGCATCCAGTTGGGCGGCAACCAGATCCAGATCATCGCCGGACCTTGTTCGGTGGAAACACAGGAACAGATGGACCTGTCAGCCGGGTTCGTGCATGAGGCGGGTTGCCGCCTGATGCGCGGCGGCGCGTTCAAGCCGCGCACCAGCCCGTATACGTTTCAGGGCAAGGGTGTGGAAGGGCTGGACATGTTCCGCAAAGCGGCGAGCAAATACAAGCTGCCCATCGTCACCGAACTGATGGACATCCGCATGCTGGACACCTTCCTCGAATACGACGTCGACGTGATCCAGATCGGCACGCGCAACATGCAGAACTTCGACCTGCTCAAGGAAGTCGGGCGCATCAACAAGCCGGTGATCCTGAAGCGCGGCATGTCGGCGACCATCTCCGAATGGCTGATGGCGGCGGAATACATCGCGGCGGGCGGCAACCACAACATCATCTTCTGCGAGCGCGGCATCCGCACTTTCGAGACCTATTACCGCAACGTGCTGGACGTGACCGCGATCCCGGTGCTGAAAAAGGAAACCCATCTGCCGGTGATCGTCGATCCCTCGCACGCCGGCGGCAAGGCCTGGATGGTCCCGGCACTGTCGCAGGCCGCGATCGCCGCGGGCGCGGACGGACTGCTGGTCGAGATGCATCCGAATCCCTGCGAGGCATGGTGCGATGCGGATCAGGCGCTGACGCCGCGGGAACTGAAGGACCTGATGGTCACGCTGGGCGGGATCGCCAACGCGATCGGGCGCACGCTTTAATTCCCTCTCCATCCGGGGGAGGGTTAGGGTGGGGGAAACCATGGCACAACCGCAATTCAAGAAAATCGTCATTTTCGGCGTCGGGCTGATCGGCGGCTCGTTCGCCTTGGCATTGCGCAAGGCGGGTGCGGTCGGCGAGGTGGTCGGCTTCGGGCGCAGCGCTGCCAATCTTCAGCAAGCCCGGCAGCTTGGCATCATCGACCGCATCGGGCAGGACACCGCCGCCGAAGTCGGCGATGCCGATCTGGTATTGCTGGCGACACCGGTAGGACAAATGGCGGAGTTGATGGCGCGCATCGCGCCGCACCTAGGCGCACACACCCTGATCACTGATGGCGGCAGCACCAAGAGCGATGTGGTGCGCGACGCCTATATTCAACTTGGCAGCAAGGTGGCGCAGTTCGTACCCGCGCACCCGATAGCCGGAGCCGAGCAGAGCGGGGCGCCTGCGGCGGCGGCAGACTTGTATGCTGGCAAAAAAGTAATATTGACCCCGTTGCCGGAAAATTCGGAAAAATCGGTCGCGCGCGTGCAAGCCGCATGGCAGATCTGTGGCGCGACCATTCACCGGCTCACCCACGCTGAACATGATGCTGTGTTCGCGGCGGTAAGCCACCTGCCGCACCTGCTCTCGTTTGCGCTGGTGCATGACCTTGCGCAACGCGACAACCGCGACCTGTTGCTCTCCTTCGCCGCCAGCGGCTTCCGCGACTTCACCCGCATCGCCGCCAGCTCGCCGGAAATGTGGCGCGACATCTGCCTGGCGAATCGCGAGGCCCTGTTAAAGGAATTGCAAATTTACATCGCTGAATTGAACCGGATGAGCGCGGCTCTTGCGGCGGGAGATGCGGCACAACTCGAGCAGACCTTCCACGCTGCTCGCGAGTTGCGTGCCGGTTGGACAGAATAGCAATTTCAGCGATGAAGAATATCTCCAATAAGCAACTATGGTGGCTGATCATTGCCGTCGCGGTGATCTGGTTCTCCAATCTCGAGTATCGCAAGCTGATCAAGCCTGACGAAGGCCGTTATGCCGAGATTCCGCGCGAGATGGTGGTCAGCGGCGACTGGACCACCCCGCGCCTGAACGGCCTCAAGTATTTCGAGAAGCCGCCGCTGCAATATTGGGCGACGGCCACTGCTTATGAAATATTCGGCGAGCATCAATGGACTTCGCGTTTGTGGACTGCGCTGACCGGCTTTGCCGGCATCCTGCTGGTGTGGTTCGCCGGGCTGCGCTTGTTCGGGCGCGAGGCGGCGAACTATGCCGCGATCCTGCTGGGCAGCAGCATGCTGTATTCGTTGATGGCTCACATCAACACGCTGGACATGGGTGTCACGTTTTTCCTGACGCTGGGCATCGTTGGCTTATTGCTCGGACAAACACAGACCGATAAAGAAAAACGCCGTCATTGGATGTTGCTGGCTTGGGCAGCTCTGGGCCTGGCCGTATTGAGCAAAGGCCTGATGGGCCTGGTGCTGCCGGGTGCCGCGCTGTTCATCTATTCCGTGGTGCAGCGCGATCTTTCCGTGCTCAAGCGCATGCACTGGCTGGCCGGCCTGGCGGTGTTCCTGCTGATCACCGCGCCGTGGTTCTATCTGGTGATGAAAGCCAATCCGGAATTCTTCCAGAAATTTTTCATCTACGAACACTACACGCGCTTCACCACCAAAGACCTCGGCCGCTATCAGCCCTGGTATTACTTCATCCCGATCCTGCTGGCGGGCATGTTGCCGTGGACGGTGCTGATGTTCGATACCCTGATCAATACATGGCGCGGCAGCAAACTGCCGGACAAGGCATTCAATGCCGCGCGTTTCCTGCTGGTCTGGGCGGTGTTCATCTACCTGTTCTTCACCGTTTCCGGTTCCAAGCTGCCGTCCTATCTGCTGCCGATGTTCCCGGCGCTGGCGCTGCTGATGGGCAAGCAACTGGCTGATATGAATACGCGCAGATTGTTCCGGCTGATCGCACCGATCTTGCCGCTGACCTTGCTGGGTCTGGGCTTGGCGCCTTTTACCGCGCGGCTGGCGGACACGCCGCTGCAAGTGCAGGGATACAGCGCATATGCCTGGTGGCTGATGGCGGCAGCGCTGGTCTGGTCGCTGGGCGTGGTTGCCGCGCTGGTAATACTGCATCGCGATAAAAAGCAAATGGCGGTGCTGGTGTTGGCGATCAGCTCCCTGCTAGCCGCTCAGCTCGGCACGTCCGGATACAACACGATCGCGAAGGAGCGCTCCGCCTATTTCATTGCCGAAGCGATACGCCCCTACGTCAAGGCAGACGAACCGTTCTATTCGGTGGACACCTACGAGCAGACCCTGCCGTTCTATCTGAAACGCACCTTTACGCTGGTGCAGTATCAGGATGAGATGGCATTCGGTATCATGCAGGAACCGCAGCGCTGGATACCCGACTACGCCAGTTTCGCGAAGGTCTGGCAGGCGCAATCGGCGGCGCTGGCGATCATGCCGGTGGATACATACACGCGGCTCAAGCAAATGGATTTTGCGATGAAGATAATCTATGAAGATGCGCAATACATTGTGGTGAGCAAACCATGAAACCTCTGAATAACCTGCTGCGCGGTCAATCTGCTGCGTTGCGTGCTCACTCGTTCCTCGTCTATCTGCCAGATATGCCTCGTTGCTCGTTGCGCGGCGCCTCGCATATTGACCTGCTCGCGACGGTTCTCAGAGGTTTCACATGAATCTTATTTCTTTCGGTCTCATCTTCACCGGCGTGATGCTCAACGCCGCCGCACAGATACTGATGAAAGCGGGTACCAACGCGGTGGGCCATTTCGAGTTCAGCATGGAGAACATCCTGCCCATTGGTCTGAAACTGGCGACCGAGTGGCACATTGTCGTCGCGCTGGGTTGTTATGCTTTGAGCGTGATTATCTGGATACTCGCGTTGTCGCGTGTGCCGGTCAGCATCGCTTTCCCTATGCTGTCGATGGCTTATGTGGTGAATGCGATCGCAGCCTGGTATCTGCTGGGCGAAGGCTTCAACCCGACCAAGCTGGTCGGCATGGGCGTGATCATTTTGGGTGTGATTATTATTTCGCGGGCATAAAAGCCAATACTATTCACTAAACCGTTTGTGATGATGCTTTGCCCCCTTCGACAAGCTCAGGACAGGCTTCGGATACCTCAGGAGCCTCAGCAGAGGGTACATCCGTTCGTGGTGAGGTATCGAACCATAACGGATGAATCGAACCACTTTATAAATGCCCTTCGATACCTCAGGGCGAACGGCAGTAGAAATTTATAACGGATAAATCTTATGAATACTTTTCTCCCTTTTTCCAAACCTACGATAGACGAAGCCACCATCGCCTCGGTCGCGGATACGCTGCGTTCCGGCTGGATCACCAGTGGCCCCAAGGTGCAGGAATTCGAGAAACAGCTTTCCGCCTATTTCGGCGGGCGTCCGGTGCGCACCTTCAATTCCGGCACCTGCACGATGGAGATCGCGCTGCGCATCGCGGGTATCGGCGCGGGCGACGAAGTCATCACCACGCCGATATCGTGGGTGGCGACCGCGAACGTGATCCTCGAAGTGGGTGCTGTGCCGGTGTTCGCCGACATCGATTCGGTCACGCGCAACATCGATCTGGACAAGGTCGAAGCGGCGATCACGCCGCGCACCAAGGCCATCATTCCGGTGTACCTGGCGGGCAAGCCGGTGGACATGGACAGGCTGTATGCGATCGCGGCCAGGCACAAATTGCGCGTGATCGAAGATGCCGCGCAGGCGATCGGCTCGAGCTGGCGCGGCAAGCCCATCGGCTCGTTCGGCGATTTCGTCTCGTTCAGCTTTCAGGCCAACAAGAACATCACCACCTCCGAAGGCGGTTGCTTGGTGCTGAACAATGAGGCTGAAGCCACGCTCGCGGAAAAATACCGGCTGCAAGGCGTGGTGCGCAGCGGCTGGGACGGCATCGAGGTGGACGTGCTGGGCGGCAAGTACAACATGACCGACATCGCCGCCGCGATCGGTTTGGGCCAGTTTTCAAAATTGAATGCCATCACCGCGCAGCGGCGCAAGCTGGCTAGGCATTACTTCGCGACGCTGGGCAAGGATTTCGAGAAGCAGACCGGCGCGCAATTGCCGCCTGCGGATTTCGATAGCACCAATTGGCACTTGTTCCAGGTCGTGCTGCCGGAGCGCATCACCCGTCCCGAGTTCATGGAAAAAATGAAAGCGCAAAACATCGGCATCGGCTTCCACTACGCGCCGATACATCTGTTCAAGCTGTATCGCGCACTTGGTTTCAAGGAAGGCATGTTCCCGGTCGCCGAGCGTGTCGGCAAGCAGATTGTTTCGCTGCCGATGTTCTATGCGATGAATGAAAGCGACGTCGAGCGCACATGTGCGGCGATGCGCGAAGTGTTGGCAGTATTGTCTAAATTACGTTAGGCATGGAGTTCATATGGTAAGTGCATTGCAGTGGGGGTCGGCTGTTTTCGCAGTGATAGCTGCCGTTCTATGGCTAAAGAGCGCGATGGTAAAAACACCATCTTCGTTTCCTATCCATGTGGTTCAGCCAGACAGTTTCAGTCGTCCATTGGGAGAGCCGCTTGGTGGAACATGCGTAGGCCACGGACACAGCCCTGCACTGAACGAGCTCGGCGAGGCTCTTCGTCGTCAAAGCAAGTGGAGCGCCGCAGCGGCAGCATTTGCGGCTGCCTCTGCATTGTGTCAGGCGCTTGCAATTGCACTTGATGTTGCGAAATGAATAAAGCCCGCGTAGGGCGCAATAACCAACGGGCATTGCGCCGTATGTGTTTCACCTAAACATCCGGTGCAATGCGTTGCGCTTATTGCACCCTACGATAATCCCAATTTCATTATCTGCGCCCCATGCGGTAAAATGCCGCCCCATGAGTACAACCCAACTATCTGTCGTTATCCCCGTCTACAACGAAGAGCAGGGCTTGCAGGCCTTGTTCGACCGCTTGTATCCGGCGTTGGATAAACTCGGCGTCAGTTATGAAATCTTGTTCGTCAATGATGGCAGCCGCGACCGTTCCGCCGCGATCCTGCGCGAGCAGTTTCAGGCGCGCCCGGATGTGACGCGGGTGATTTTGTTCAACGGCAATTACGGGCAGCACATGGCGATCATGGCAGCATTCGAGCATAGCAAGGGGCAGCGCATAGTCACGCTCGACGCCGATTTGCAGAATCCGCCGGAGGACACCGGCCTGTTGCTGGCGAAGATGGACGAGGGGCACGATTACGTCGGCTCGATCCGCCGCCAGCGCAGCGACAGCTGGTGGCGGCATGTCGCTTCGCGCATGATGAACGGGCTGCGCGAGCGCATCACACGCATCAAGATGACCGACCAGGGCTGCATGTTCCGCGCCTATGACCGCCGCATCATCGATGCGATCAATAGTTGCAAAGAGGTGAGCACATTCATTCCGGCGCTGGCTTACAGCTTTGCGCGCAATCCCGCCGAAGTGGTGGTGGGACATGAAGAACGCGCGGCCGGAGAGTCGAAGTATTCGCTGTACAGCCTGATCCGCCTGAACTTCGACCTGATGACCAGCTTTTCGCTGGTGCCTTTGCAACTGTTTTCGATGCTGGGCATCGCGATCTCCGTGCTGTCCGGTTTCTTCGTGGTGTTTCTGGTGTTGCGCCGCATCATCATGGGGCCGGAAGCGGAAGGGCTGTTCACGCTGTTCGCGATCGCGTTCTTCCTGATCGGCATCACGCTGTTCGGCATCGGCCTGCTGGGCGAATACATAGGCCGCATCTATCAGCAGGTGCGCCACCGGCCGCGTTATCTGGTTGAAGCTATTCTGGAAGAGCAGGAGGGCGTGAAGATGAGGAAGCCCAGAGCACCACGTGCTGCCCAAGTCGCTGGAGAGGCTGATCCATTTGCTGCGCCGGAGATCAAAAAGAAACCCGAGAAGGTTGCGCCGACCGAAGATGCAAGACACCCCTCTTTGTTTTCGGATAAGCAGGAATGAGCAAAGCGGTGGTCTTTGTCTACCATAATGTAGGGGTGTCGTCGTGCCACGGTGGGCGCAGCCTCGGTGCGGGCACGACGAACAGGACGCCGATGCAATATAGTACGGGAGCCGTGTTGTGAGTAGCGCGGTCGTGTTCGCGTACCACAATGTCGGCGTCCGCTGCTTATCGGTCTTGCTGGCGCATGGCGTGGATGTCGCGCTGGTGGTGACGCATCGCGACAACCTGAAGGAAACCATCTGGTTCGACAGTGTGGCCGAACTGGCTGCATTGCACGGCATCCCGGCCATCACGCCGGATAACCCGAATACGCCGGAAGTCATCGCGCAGATTAGAGCGTTGCAGCCGGATTTTTTCTTCTCGTTTTATTACCGCGAGATGCTCAAGCGCGAGTTGCTGGAGATACCGAAGCGCGGCGCGCTGAACATGCACGGTTCGCTGCTGCCGAAATACCGTGGCCGCGTGCCGGTGAATTGGGCGATAATCCACGGCGAGACGGAAACCGGCAGCACCCTGCATTACATGACCGAGAAGCCGGACAACGGCGACATCGTGGCGCAACAGGCTGTGCCTATCCTGCCCAACGACACGGCACTGCAAGTGTTCCAGAAAGTGACCGTGGCGGCGGAGATGGCGCTGAATGCCTGCCTGCTGGATTTGCTGGCCGGGCGTGCCAAAGCGGTGAAGCAGGATTTGAGCAAGGGCGGATATTTCGGCGGACGCAAGGCGGAAGACGGGGTGATCGATTGGTCGCAGTCCGCGCAGGCGATACACAATCTGGTGCGCGCTGTCGCGCCGCCATATCCGGGCGCGACGACGATGCTGATGGGGAAACCGATGCGCATTCTGCAAACGCTGGTGACCAAATGTTCAGCGGCCGGGAAAGAGTCACCCGCCTTCTATGTGAAAGAGGGGAAGGCTTACGCGATCTGCGGGCAGGGCGTGTTGCGAGTGGTGCGCTTTGAATTGGACAGTGTCGAAATAAGTGCTGCAGAATTCGCGGCAAAGTATGGCTCAGCAAGATTTGAATTTAATCTGTAATGCGCTTTTATCGTTCCCATGCTCCGCGTGGGAACGCCACCTTAGCTGCTCTGCCGTGGGTTGATGGGTAGCACCTTCGTGACGCGGAGCGTCACAAACCACGTTCCCACACTGAGCGTGGGAACGATAAGCGGGCATAAGTATTTAGAATTTAATTGTTAAGGAAATAGAAATGAAAAAAGTATTGATACTCGGCGTGAACGGCTTTATCGGCCATCATCTTTCCAACCGTATCCTCGCGACGACCGACTGGGAAGTGTACGGCATGGACATGAGCACCGACCGCATCAGCGACCTGATCGGCAAGCCGCGCTTTCATTTCTTCGAAGGCGACATCACGATCAACAGGGAGTGGGTCGAGTACCACGTCAAGAAATGCGATGTGATCCTGCCGCTGGTCGCGATTGCCACGCCTTCGACCTACGTGAAGCAGCCGCTGCGTGTGTTCGAGCTGGACTTCGAGGCCAATCTGCCCATCGTTCGCGCATCGGTGAAATACGGCAAGCATCTGGTGTTCCCTTCCACTTCCGAAGTGTACGGCATGTGCCACGACGAGGAATTCGATCCGGAAGAATCCGAATTGGTCTGCGGCCCGATCAACAAGCCGCGCTGGATCTATTCCTGCTCCAAGCAGCTGATGGATCGCGTGATCTGGGGCTACGGCATGGAAGGTTTGAACTTCACGCTGTTCCGCCCGTTCAACTGGATAGGCGCAGGGCTGGATTCGATACACACACCGAAGGAAGGCAGCTCGCGTGTGGTCACACAATTCCTCGGCCACATCGTGCGCGGCGAAAACATCAGCCTGGTGGATGGCGGGCACCAGAAGCGCGCTTTCACTTACATTGACGACGGCATAGACGCGCTGATGAAGATCATCGCCAACAAGAACGGCATCGCCACCGGCAAGATCTATAACATCGGCAATCCAACCAACAACTATGCGATCCGCGACCTTGCCAACATGATGCTGAAACTGGCGAAGGAATATGCCGAATACCGCGACTCCGCGCAGAAAGTGAAGATTGTCGAAACGACTTCCGCGGCCTATTACGGCAAGGGTTATCAGGACGTGCAGAACCGCGTGCCCAAGATCACCAACACCTGCGCAGAGCTGGGCTGGAAACCGACCATCAACATGGCTGACACGTTGCGCAATATTTTCGACGCGTATCGCGGTCAGGTTGCGGAAGCGCGCGGCTTGGTAGACTAAGAACAGGACTGAGGTGCGAGGACTGAGGGCTGAGTAAAGTCCGCTGCTCCGCCTTTATCTCAGTCCTTACCCCTCAGTCCCTTTTTTATTATGAAACTTGCCCTCAAGATCGATGTGGATACCTATCGCGGCACACGCGAAGGCGTGCCGCGCCTGGTTGAAATACTGCAGCGCTATAAGGCTCAGGCAACTTTTTTCTTCTCGCTCGGCCCGGACCACACCGGGCGCGCCATCAAGCGCGTATTCCGTCCGGGCTTTCTCGGCAAGGTATCGCGCACCTCGGTAGTGGAGCACTACGGCATCAAGACCCTGTTGTATGGCACGCTGCTGCCCGCGCCGGACATAGGCAAAAAGTGCGCGGACATCATGCGCATGGCGAGCGTTGCCGGGTTCGAAGTCGGTATCCACTGTTACGACCATATCCTCTGGCAGGATTATGTGGTGAATAAGAATGCCGAGTGGACAAGGCGTGAACTGCAACTTGCTGTGGATCGCTATACCGAGATCTTTGGCGAGGCTCCGCACGCCCATGCCGCAGCAGGCTGGCAGATGAATCGGCATGCGTTGCGGCTGATGCAGGGTTTGGGTTTCAAATACAGTTCCGACACACGCGGCACGCATCCATTCATACCCACCTGGCAGGCAGAGATCATCGCTTGTCCGCAATTGCCCACCACATTGCCGACGCTGGACGAACTGATGAACCGCGACGGGATCACGCTGGACAACATCGCGCAACACATCCTGAAGCTGACTGAAGCGTCACCCGCTACAGGACATGTATACACTTTGCACGCAGAACTTGAAGGCGGGAAATGGCTGCCGATATTCGAGCAATTGCTAAAGGGTTGGCAGGCGCAGGGCTATGAACTGGTGGCTATGCGGCAATATATGAATGGACTGGACATTGCCTCATTGCCTCGTCATGAGGTGGTGATGCGCGAGGTGGAAGGGCGGGTCGGCACGCTGGCTGTGCAAGGCGATTAGGGCGCTTCTAAAAATCCAAATTTCGTCGCAATACAGCGTTGCTCACAAAAAATTGCTCCTCACATATTAGATATATGCTGCGTCGCAATTTTGTACTCGCGCCTTGTCTTGCTTAGAACTTTGAATTTTTAGAAGTACCCATTGTCAGCCTTCCCGCCCGATACCGTGATACTCGATGCCGTGCGCGGTGACACTGGCAGGCTCGAACAGATTGCGCCCATCGAAGATCACTGGCTGTTTCAGGCGTGCCTTGATGACGCTGAAGTCCGGACTCTTGAAGGCTTTCCATTCCGTGACGATGATCAGTGCGTCGGCATCCTGCAGCGCATCTTTCGAGTTGTCCGCATAGCTCAGGTCGGATCGATCGCCGTAGATGTGTTTGGTCTCTTTCATCGCCACCGGGTCGAAGGCGGTGACTGTCGCGCCTTTTGCCCACAACCCTTCCATCACCACGCGGCTGGTCGCCTCGCGCATGTCATCGGTGCCCGGTTTGAATGCCAGTCCCCATAGCGCGAAATGCTTGCCTTTGAGGTCGTTGCCGAAGCGTTTGGTGATCTTTTGCAGCAGCACGGATTTCTGCACATCGTTGACTTGCTCCACAGCGCCCAGCACTTTCAGCGGCAGTCCGAATTCTTCGCCCGTGCGCTGCAACGCGCGGATGTCTTTGGGAAAACACGATCCGCCGTAGCCGCAACCGGCATACAGGAAGTGGTAGCCGATGCGCTGGTCCGAGCCGATGCCCTTGCGTACATGCTCGATGTCGGCACCGACGCGCTCGGCGAGATTGGCCAGTTCGTTCATGAACGAGATGCGCGTCGCAAGCATCGCATTGGCGGCGTATTTGGTGAGTTCTGCGGACTTGATGTCCATCACCATCAGGCGGTCGTGATTGCGCTGGAACGGCGCGTACATCTCGCGCATGACTTTGATGGCTTGCTCGTCTTCCGCGCCGATCACGATCCGGTCTGGGCGGTTGAAGTCGTCTATGGCCGCGCCTTCCTTGAGGAATTCGGGATTCGATACCACTGAAAAACCGGGACTGAGATTTGAGGACTGAGGACTGAGGGCTATGGACCGAGGCTTGAGACCGCGTTTCTCGAGCTCTTCCTGCACGGCCTGTTTGACCTTGTCTGCGGTGCCGACCGGCACGGTGGACTTGTCCACGATCACCTTGTATTCGGTCATGCTGCGGCCGATGGCGCGTGCCGCGGCGATCACATATTGCAGATCCGCCGAGCCGTCTTCACCGGAAGGCGTGCCCACGGCGATCATCTGCACCAGCCCGTGCGCCACGCTCTCCGCCACATCGGTGGTAAAGCGCAAGCGGCCTGAAGCGACATTGTCCTTGATGACATCTTCCAGGCCGGGTTCGTAGATCGGCACACCGCCTTGCTGCAATATGGCGATCTTGTGCGGATCCACATCCAGGCACAGCACGTCGTTGCCCAATTCGGCCAAACATGCGCCGGAGACCAGGCCCACATAGCCGGAACCTATGACAGTGATTTTCATTGCATCAAACTTTCAAAAATAAGTGGCGCATTATGCCGCAGAATGAACCAGAGGTCAGCCGCCTTCCGTGTTCCCAAAGCTTAGTTGATATTAAAGCGCCCGCGATTGATAAAGCGCCAGATCGCCCGACGAATAACAGCAGAAGATCACTTCGCGCAGGGAGCAAGGCGTAGGGAGAAAATCGCGCACTGCCGCAATCGCCACCTCGGCCGCCTGTTCCGGCGGATAGCCATAGACGCCGGTGCTGATGCAGGGGAAGGCGATGCTGGCAAGCTGCTGCGCGACGGCGATGGACAGGCTCTCGCGGTAGCAGGAAGCCAGCAGCTTCGCCTCGCCCTGCGTCCCGCCATGCCACACCGGCCCTACGGTATGGATCACGAACTTTGCAGGCAGCTTGTAACCGCGCGTGAGCCGCGCCTGCCCGACCGGACAGCCGCCTAGCGTGCGGCATTCCTGCAATAGTTCGGGCCCCGCCGCGCGGTGGATCGCGCCATTCACGCCGCTCCCGTCCAGCAGTGATGAATTCGCCGCATTGACGATGGAGTCCACGCTCAGTTGCGTAATATCGCCCTGGATGGCGCGTAGGGTGGTCATGATTGGCTTCACGAAAGATTAAGCGTTGCCTTCGTTGGTTTCAAAGTATCAACGCCACACATGTGGGATAGCTTTTATGTCTTCGATAACCTCACCAGCGGTCACTACACATAGCTTGTGCCCATACATATCTTCAAACCCAAAAGAACAAAAACCTAAACCTGTTCCAGAGGCGTGGCGAATCTCATGGTAACCCTTCTGCCAGAAGTAAAGCCCATTGCCATATTGCATGTCAAAATTTTGTCCGTGAGTCCAATGGTTCATGCGAGGTTGCCAACCAGAATTCATGAGGCGTTCGCGAGCTTCGTCGTAAGTAAGGCCACCAATGCGAGGAATGGGGGCGTGTTTTGCTGATTCTGGTTGCGGAAAAAATTCGGATTCCGGTATCCCAGCAAGTGCTCGTTCGGCCTTTGCTTCGGCGCGCACTTTCCAGTCTGCGAGGACAACGACTGTGTGTTTTTGTGTGTCACTGTCGATAAGTTTCGCACGGGATTGGCACAGCCAGATTGCATTGTCGATTGAGGAACGCTGTTGTGGGGTGAGGGTGATATCGAACCTTGGACCGCCGGGTGCCGCAGCGGTGATATGGCTTGCGACACCAAGATTGACATGGCGTGCAGAGTCCGTATGCGGGCCGGTCGTAAGTGTGTCGCAATGTGGATTTGAACAGCAGTATCCTACTCGCTTGGCGAGGGTCTCTTTAACAGCCTTGGTAAATCCATCACGTGGCATCATAAATTCCCGGTGAGTATATCGAGCACCGTCCGCGCTAAATCAGGCGCAAGGCAATCCAGTTCGATGTTCTCCGGCATCGAGCGCAGCCAGGTGAGCTGGCGTTTCGCCAACTGCCGCGTGGTGGCGATGCCGGCTTCCAGCAGTTGTGTGTCATCGATCTCGCCCTCCATAAATTGCCATGCCTGACGGTAGCCGACGCAGCGCATCGAGGTCATGTTCGGATGCAGCAGATATTTTTCGCGGAGCATACGCAGTTCATCCACCAGGCCGAGTGCTAGCATGGCCTTAAAGCGCGTGGCGATGCGCGCGTGGAGTTGCGCACGGTCGGAGGGGATGAGGGCGATGGGGATGATGCGATAGGGCAGTTCGGTGCTTTGCTGTTGGGCAATCAGCGCGGACATCGGCGATCCGGTGATGCGGTAGATTTCCATCGCGCGCTGGATGCGCTGTGTATCGGTCGATTTAAGGCGCGCGGCGGTTTCAGCATCCACTGCGGCTAGTTGTTTATGCAGATGTTTGATGCCGTGTTGCTCGATCTCGGTGTCGAGTGCGGTGCGCACTTCGGGATCGGCTTGCGGAAGATCACTGAGGCCTTCGCGCAGTGCTTTGAAGTACAGCATGGTGCCGCCGACGAGCAGCGGAATTTTTTTTCTCAAAGTAATGTCATGCATTAATCGCAGCGCATCACGGCGGAACGCGGCGGCGGAGTAGGCTTCGGTCGGGGCTATGATGTCGATCAGGTGATGCGGTGCGCGGGCGAGAGTGGCAGTGTCCGGTTTGGCTGTGCCGATGTCCATGCCGCGATAGACCAGCGCGGAATCTACGCTGATGATTTCCATCGGCAGGTGCTGTGACAGTTCCACCGCGACGTTGGTCTTGCCGCTGGCAGTGGGACCCATCAGGAAGATCGCAGGAGGCAGAGTACTCATTCTGGTAAAAACAACTTGTCCACGAAAAATACGAAATTAAGGCATTCAATGTTTTTTTTTCGTGCCTTTCGTGGACCAAGGGTTTTAAGGCTCATGCCAGTTCCTTGTTGCGCGTCTCGCGCATCATGAGCACGGCCAGCACGCTGATCGCTGCAGCTGCGGAAACATAGCCGCCCACCCAAGCGAGGCCGCCGTGCAGGACCAGTTGTTGTGCGAGGTAAGGTGCCAGCGAAGCCCCGAGAATCCCGCCCAGATTGTAGGCCGCGCCTGCCCCGGTATAGCGCACGGCGGTCGGAAACAGCTCCGGCAACAGCGCCCCCATCGGCGCGAAGGTGGCGCCCATCAGGAATAGTTCGATGGAGAGAAAGGCGGTGATCTGCCACGGCGAGCCGCTGCCCAGCATGGGCGCGAGCAGAAAGCCGGACAGGAATGCCGTGCCGCCGGCAATAAGCAACACCGGACGGCGGCCATAACGGTCGCCCGCCCAGGCGGAAAGAGGTGTGGCAGCCGCCATGAAGATGACGGCCACGCATAACATGCCGAGGAATTGCGGGCGCGGGATGGCTAGCGTGGTGGTGCCGTAGCTCAACGAGAACACCGTGGAAATATAGAACAGTGCGTAACACACGACCATGGCCAGAGCGCCCAGCAGCAGGGGCACAGCATGACGAGCCAGCAATTCGGCCAGAGGAAGTTTGTGGGCATACCCTTCAACAAGCTCAGGGCGAACGGCATGGATTTGCTGTTCCTGTATGGCTTTAAGAAACACCGGCGTTTCCGCGATCTTGAGCCGTACGTAGAGACCGATGATTACCAGCGCCGCACTGGCGAGGAAAGGGATGCGCCAACCCCATGCGCGGAATTGCGCATCATCTAGCAATTGCGACAGCAACAGGAAACTGCCGGTGGCGCACAGGAAGCCTATGGGCGGCCCCAGTTGCGGGAACATGCCGAACCAGCCGCGCTTGCCGGCAGGCGCATATTCCGCAGCCAGCAAGGCTGCGCCGCCCCATTCCCCGCCCAGGCCGATTCCCTGGCCGAAGCGCAACAGGCAGAGCAGGGCCGGTGCGCTCCAACCGATCAGATCGTAGCCGGGCAGCAACCCGACCAGCGTGGTGGAAACGCCCATCACCAGCAGCGAAGCAACCAGCGTCGTTTTTCTGCCGATCCGGTCGCCGAAATGCCCGAACAGCAATGCTCCGAGAGGACGTGCAAGAAACGCGATGCCGAAGGTCAGGAACGCGTTCAACGCCTGTGCGGCGGGATCGCTGCCGGGGAAGAACACCGGGCCGATCACCATCGCCACGGCGAGGCCGTAGATATAGAAATCGTAAAACTCGATGGCCGTGCCGATGAAACTGGCGAAGGCGATACGCGCAGTGGAAAAATCCATTTTTCGGGCGAATCGCAGCGTCGCGTGCTCGCTCATTCCTCGCCTATCCTTAAGATATGTCTCGTCATTCGCTGCGCGGCTCCTTGCGATTCATCCTGAAATTCTGAATTTTAGAGGTTCGCATAAGCAGGCTGCTTCTTAAAGTTTCATTGCCTGCGCATGAACATCGCGTCGAGTTCGGCAAGCGTTATCTGGAACCAGGTCGGGCGGCCGTGGTTGCATTGGCCGGAGCGCTCGGTCTGCTCCATCTCGCGCAGCAGCGCGTTCATTTCGGTGATGCTGAGGATGCGATTGGCGCGCACTGCGCCGTGGCAAGCGAGGCTCGCGAGCAGCTCGTCGCGCCGTTCGGTCATCGCGCGGCTCGCACCGAATTCTCGCAATTCGTCAATCACATCGTGCGCGGCAGCTTCAGCCTCGGATTGCTTGAGCATCACCGGCATCGCGCGTACCGCCAGCGTGGTGGGAGAAAGCGGCGCGATGTCGAAGCCGAGTTTTTTGAGCGCGGCCTGTTCGGCTTCTACGGTGGCCACTTCCAGCGCGTCGGCATAAAAACTCACCGGGATCAGCAGCGGTTGCGTGGCGATCTGTTCATTATCCAATGATGCCTTTAGTTTTTCGTAAACGATGCGCTCATGTGCGGCGTGCATGTCCACCACGATCATACCTTGCGCGTTCTGCGCAAGGATATAAACGCCGGAGAGTTGCGCAAGGGCGAAACCGAGGGGGAATTCGTCCCGGCGCAAAGTGCAAGCGGCAAGGGGCAAGGAGGGTGTTAAATCAGAATTTTGCGCTTCCTGCTTTCCACTTTCCGTTTGTACTTCCCACAGGCGATAAGCGGCTTCCCGTTCCGCAACACCCAATCGCATAGTTTGTTGTGAAGGGATGAACGAAGTGCGCCGTTGTGGTTCGGGCGCGCGGGTCTCCTGCCCGCTTGCCGGTACAGCGAGCGCCTGTTGCAGCGTGTGGAAGATGAATTGATGTATTCCCTGGCTCTCGCGGAAGCGCACTTCGCTCTTGGCGGGATGCACGTTCACATCCACTTGCTCCGGCGGCAGTTCGAGAAACAGCACGAAGGCCGGATGGCGCTGGTGGTGCAGGATATCCTGATAGGCTTGCCGCAGCGCGTGGCTGGCGACCTTGTCGCGCACGAAGCGGCCGTTCACGAAAAAATATTGCGCGTCGCGGCTGGCGCGCGAATAGGCGGGCAACGCCGCCAGGCCTTGTAGCGACAGGTTCGCCGCGTTGCGCGAGACCGGCACGGCAGCTTGCCCGAACTCTTCCCCGAGCAGTGCCGCGACGCGATTCAAGGCAGCATTCCCCCACCCCAACCCTCCCCCGGAGGGAGAGGGGGCGATCGTTTTTTCCCCCTCGGGGGAGAAGTTGGAAGGGGGGAAGGAGGCGGGCAATTGCCATATTGTGCGCCCGTTGTGTTGCAGCGAAAACGCGACATCGGGACGCGACAGCGCGATGCGCTTGAAGGATTCCTCGCACCAGGCGAATTCGGTGGCTTCGGATTTCATGAACTTGCGCCGTGCAGGGGTGTTGAAATACAGTTCGCGCATTTCCACCGTGGTGCCTTGCGCATGGCTGGCGGGAACGGGTTCGCTGAGCTGCCCGTCGATTGCTTCGACTTTCCAGCCGTGCGTATCGGAAGCGGTGCGGCTGGACGTTGTGGTTCGGCTGGTCAGGGTGAGCTGCGCCACCGCAGCCATGCTCGCCAATGCTTCGCCGCGAAAGCCCATGCTGGCGACGCGTTGCAGATCATCCAGCGAGGCGATCTTGCTGGTGGCGTGGCGCATCAGCGCCAGCGCCAGTTCATCCCTGGCGATGCCCTGTCCGTTGTCACGGACCCGTAATAATTTGATGCCGCCGCCTTCCAGTTGCACCGCGATGTCTGTCGCACCCGCGTCCAGGCTGTTTTCCAGCAATTCCTTCAGTGCGGCAGCGGGACGCTCGATCACCTCGCCGGCGGCGATTTGATTGATAAGCAGGTCGGGCAGCAGTTTAATTGCAGGCATGGAATGAAAGGGAAAACGTATGGCGTACGATTATAGCGGACATGTCGGAATTGCTGCCCATCAAAGAAATTGAGGCAGGAAGTTTATAAGCACAAGAGTTTTCTGCTACTATCCCTTTGCCAAACAGTTTGCCAAAGGCGAAAGCCGATGTTTAGACAATGCATGTTAGGGACGGGTCGGCTGGCTAAGTAAAAGTTTGGGCGATGGCTGAGTAACCTATTCTAAATTTAGATGACTAAACTTGAGGAGCATACGCGATGGGTACAGTAGAGATGGGTATGGTGGAATTTCTGAATGCTGCGAGCAACCCAATTACATTTCGTTATGAGCATTTGATTAATCGGTATGACATCGAAAGCGGAATTTTGTGGACTGGAATGAACCCTCAAGGTATTCCCTGCTGTACTCCAGAATTATTGGAAGATTTATATAACCATCATAAATCAATAGAAATCTGTGGGGGAAAAGTACAGGTTGGAGACGAAACACATGCCGTTCACTATTCAGTTGTAGCTTCTTTAATTCCGGGCGTGTTTAACCTGGGCGGGAATCTTGAGCTGTTCAGTCGCTTAATTAAAGACAGGAAACGTCAGGCTTTGGTGGAGTATTCGATCAGATGCCTAGATGTGATGTTTTTGAGGATGAATCACTTCAAGTCTTCCATGGTTACCATATCACTGGTTCAAGGTGATGCGCTGGGAGGCGGACTTGAAGCAGCTCTCACGAGTGATGTCATCATAGCTGAGCGCAGCGCAAAAATGGGCTTCCCTGAAATATTGTTCAATCTGATTCCTGGCCATGGCGCTTTCAGTTTGGTCGCAAGAAAAATTGGTGTAACCAACGCAGAAAAAATGATCCTTAGCGGGAAACTATTCAGTGCCGAAGAAATGTATGAAATGGGCTTGGTCGATGTGCTGGCTGAGGATGGTCTCGGCGAGGAAGCTGTATATGACTATGTTGAGAAGCAGGCACGTCGCTCCAATGGTTATATGGCGCTTAAAAAGGCGCGCCAACGCTTCAATCCAATCACTTATCAGGAGTTGATCGATATTATGCATGTCTGGGTTGATGCAGCTTTACGACTCAGTGAGAAAGACCTCAAGGTGATGGATCGCTTTGTGCGGTCGCAGCAAAAACTCTTCGGGAAAAATAGCGGTATTCAGAATTCCAATGCAATCCCCGGGTTGACAGCGGCGAGCGCATAACGATTATCTTTGTGACATGTTTTCTGTTTCATGCTGGGGTGTTTTGAGATAGATTGTCAGCATCATGCGGGTGTCGTTGAAAGCTTTTTGCGCAGCACTCAGTTGGGTATCGGCGGAATCTCGTAATTCGGACAGGCTGAGTTGCGAGATTTCCCGGCACACCATAAAAAGCGCTTCTGCGCCCACATTGCCTGAACTTCCTTTCAAGGCATGAGCCAATTCTTTGAAGGCTGTATATTCGCGTTTTTGCAGTGCCGTATTCATGGATTCCAGCAATTGCTCCCCTTCCAGAACGAATCCTTTGATGACAGCCTCCAGAAAGTCCTCGTTTCCGCCACCCAGCAATTTCAGTTGATGCATGGTGTTTTCATTAAGCAGGGTGGCATCGGAGGTATTGATTGACTTGGCCTGAATTTTTTCGATTTGTGGCGCATCCGCGCTCTTGGCATGGCCCAGCGTCAGCCGCTTAATCGTTTCAAGTAAATTGTTTGTTTGTATCGGTTTGGTCAGGAATGCATCTACGCCTGCCTCCTCACAAACATGCCTTGCTTCGACGGTGGCACTGGCGGTCAGGATGATGACAGGCATATTCGGCTTTTTCAGGTCAGTGGCTCGATGGATTTTGAAAGCCTCTATTCCGCCCATAACAGGCATGTGCATGTCCATGATTGCCAAGTCATAACTATGTCCTTCGAGCAAATCGAGGGCTTGTTCGCCATTCTCCACCATATTGACGTTGTGTCCGGCGCGTTCCAGAATTTTTGCGAGGATGATGCGGTTGGTGCCATTGTCATCGGCAATCAGAATATTGAGCTTTTGTTTTTCTATGTTGACCCGTTCATAGTGTTTCATAAATGAAATCACATCATTGGACCCGGCATCGGCAGACATTACACGGTGCACTGTGTTGAACAGCAGCGTCTTGTCTATTGGCATGCTGAGCAAGCAGTCATAACCCATAGCAACTAATTCGGCTTCGCTGTTTTTATCCGGATCAGCGTCAAGCATGATCAATGACACTTTACTCGGCGCATGCTCTGCCCAAATTTGCGATGCAAAGTTTTTCGCTGACAAGCCAAGGCTTTGAGGATTGCACAGGACGACATGATTACGTTGTCCACCAGAGGGTATTTGTTCGAGCAAGGAATGGAGTTGACTGATTGACTCAGCATGATTGAACCGACCACCCCAGCTGGTCATATAGGCAGCAACGTTGGCTTGTTCGCTTTCTGACATGCCTGTGCCAAACACACGCATCTGATGGAGTGTTTGCCTTGTTTCCAGCGTGCGTTTTTCTTGCGGCTTGTCGAATGGCAGCTCAAACCAGAAAGTAGTGCCTTGATCGACGATGCTATGGAAGCCGATTTCCCCGCCCATGAATTCAACGAGCTGTTTCGAGATTGTGGTTCCCAACCCGGTACCGCCATAGCTGTTTGAGATGTCTGTGTGCACCTGCTTGAAACTTTCGAAGATGGTTTGATGTGCTTCCTGTGGAATACCGATGCCGGTATCAATCACTTCAAAGCGGAGGCGTGTTGTCGCTTCATTTTGAGTGAGCGTAGTGACGCGTAGTTCCACCTTACCAGCTTTGGTGAACTTGATGGCATTGCCCAGCAGATTGATAATGACCTGGCGCAGGTGTTGCACATCGCCGCGAAGCAAGAAACTGGTTTCCGGCGACACGCGTATATGCAACCGCAAACCTTTTTTTTCTGCTTGCACAGCGAATATATCGGCGCTGTTGTTAATCAGCTGATGCAAATCAAAATCAACGATTTCGGCAGTTAATTTTCCGCTTTCTATTTTGGAAAAATCCAGAACATTCTCGATGAGTTTGAGCAAGATAAGCCCAGAGTTTTTCATGGTATTGACCAACTCTTGCTGCTCTGTATTTAAGGGTGTGTCAAGAATGAGTTCATTGGCGCCGATAATGCCATTCAACGGAGTACGAATTTCATGGCTTACATTGGCTAGAAACAAACTCTTCGCTTTATTGGCTTCTTCGGCGTGTATGATTGCCTGTTTTAGCCGATTGAGTAGAGAATAAGTGAAAAGAGGGATTGCAATCAGTGTGAGTAATAAACCTGCCCCAAGAGTGAAATGCATAGCCCAATATTCATTTAATAAAATGACTGTGGTAAATCCGATTATGCTGAGTGCCTGCGCAAATAGAAGTGCACTTGTTCCATAACGTAGCCCGTTACCTACTGCAAGCCAAAGATAGATACCATAAAATACTGAACCAGATTCTCCGCTTGTGTACATCGCATAGGTGACCATGCATACGTCAGCGAACATGGATAAAAACTGTCTGGTTTTTGAAGGCTTACTGTTGCGGGCTATAACAATCGCAAGGGTAATTGCGGTAAGAAAGTAAACTATGGAGGCGATGTAAACGTTTTGAAGGTTGAACGCGCCTTCTTCATAAATAATTTTATAACTTATGTAAATAAATACTGCAAAGGTTATGAATATTCGTATTAACGCTTGTTCAAACTCACTACCATGGGTTAGAAATATTTCTTGTAGCTTTTGATAAAATTTACTGAGTAACAGAGTCATAAGGTCGGCTGACTTGGTTTTGTTTCCGGGGTATCTCGTAGTTGCTGTTGAATAATTTCTACATGGCTGAACCGTGCTATGAATGCGTCAACGCAGGCAGGGTCGAAATGCTTTCCGCTGTTGCTGTTCAAGTATGCCAGGCTGTCCTCGTTTGACCAGGCTGTTTTGTACGGGCGATTCGAGGTAAGCGCATCGTATACATCGGCAACAGCCACGATGCGTGCTTCCAGCGGTATTTTGTCTCTCTTCGCTCCATACGGGTAACCGCTGCCATCATATTTTTCGTGATGGGACAATGCGATGGTCGCTCCCAACACCAGATACTTTGACGGGCTATCCTGAAGTATCTTGAAGCCGATCAACGGATGAGTTTTCATGACGGTAAACTCGTCCGGGGTTAGTTTGCCAGGCTTTTGCAATATGTGGTCCGGAATGCCGATCTTGCCGATATCATGCATCGGGGCGGCGAGTTCAATCAAGTCGCAGTGATCTGATATGAGGCCCAGTTCTTCCGCTATCAAGCGCGAATACTTGGCCATTCGTATGATGTGGTTCCCGGTTTCCTCATCGCGATATTCCCCGGCTTTGGCCAGCCTGAACAAGGTTTCCTGTTCGCGCGCGCGAATCTGTTTGGTCGCATCATATACACGCTGCTCCAGGAAATGCGAGCGGCTTAAAATGATTTTTTGCTGCAAACGCAGATGGAGCATGTTGCGGCACCGGACCCTGCATTCGTAAGGGTCGATCGGTTTGGTGATGAAGTCGGTTGCCCCCGATTCCAGCGCCTGATACTTGATGTCCCGCTCTTCCGAGGATGTGACAACCACGATCGGCACGCCTTCGAGAGAATATATATGCTTCATCTGCTGCAATGCTTTCAGCCCTGTCATGCCGTTCATCAAGTAATCGACGATGATCAGGTCCGGCTGATTGTCTTTGATCCATGCCAAGGCGGTTATGGGATCAGCGAATGCTTTTACGGTGATGTTTTTTTGTATGCCATGCACGATCTTTTCAAGTATCACCCGGCTGGTGAATTCATCATCGATGATGACTACCAGTGGTGCTGCAGTATTCTCAAAACTGTCTTCAATCAATTCAAAGGGCATTACACATCTCCTAAAATTCCCCTTTCAGTTGTTCGCGTTGCGCTATTGATTCTATCAGGCCTGGCGTTGCGGCATTTTCTTGCAGATTTTTAAGGTTGGCTATATTTTCGCTCAACCGGATCAATTTTGCGTCAATGGTACATTTTTGTAACGCGCAGTACCACCTTATTTGTGCAAGGGGCAATTCCCCGGCTACGTTCTCGGCCTGGGGTCGTAAAATTCGAAGATAAATTGGGATCAAGCCGCTGCATTATGCAGGCAGAGCTTGAATACGCGTTCAATGCTCAGAGGGAACCGACTTGACTTTTTTCTGAATAGGGTGCTGAATTCACAACCGTAGTTGACCATATTACTCATGTTAATTTCAGTTAAGGAGAAAGTCATGAAACAGCTCAATAATTTGTTCATCGGTTTTGCCTTGGTAGCTTTAGCAAGCCCGGTCTTTGCGGCTGATTCCACTGGGTCGATCACCATCACCTCGCCGGCTAACGGTGCGGTACTGCAGAGTGGCACCGGGAACAAGCTGGAATTCAGCGTCCATTTGAGTCCCGAAGGCAATCATGTTCATATTTATGTCGACGACCAGCATCCCATAGTCGATCGTGATATCAGCCATTGCCCGTGCAGTATCGATTTGCCCAACCTGTCGCCCGGGAATCATACCATCGTGGTGAAAGAGGCAACGTCCAGCCATGCGCTGACTGGGGTGCAGGGTTCAGTGACAGCCACGGTTAAATAGTTCGTCCATGCTTGGATAGTTCGCATAGTCGTGCAAAATTTTATTTATGCACTCATCCAGGTTGTACATAATTTAGGTGCTGTAACCGTGGTGGGTACTTCTGCATCGGCCCTTTGGCTGGTGCGAGGTAATGCGACGGTTCAACACCGGCTTGCCTTGCTCTTGGCCGTTGCTTGGGCAACTCAGGCGGCAAGTGGCTTGCTGTTTGGCGTAACAACGTTTCTTTATGAGAGCCATCTGCCGGATATTCATGGCATCGCGGTAGATGCGCTCCTGATCAAAATATTCTGCGCCCTGTCTGGATTTATTTTGGCAGTCACCCATGCCAAGCTGAATTCAAGGTGGTCCGAGAACAATCAACTTCTTGCCTGGCGCGTCTCATTCGTAATTGGGGTTGTCGCCCTTGGTTCTGCTGCTTTCTTGCGCTGGTTTTCCTGAGTGCCCGGGTGGCCGAGAATCGGGCAATAACCAAACCAGGCTTGTTTCAGGTTGGATAGATGCAGGTCACGTAGTCACTATCAGCGTAGTACAGGTATAATCACTCGCGCTAAAAATCTGTCTGGAGTTAATCAAAATCCGGGCATCAAAAATTCCACTAAAAAAATTAGGAGAAATTCATGCGTATAGGCATACCTGCGGAGACGCGCGCAGGCGAAACTCGTGTTGCAGCGACACCGGAGACCGTGAAGAAGATGGTCGCGTCAGGCCACACTGTGCTGGTGCAAAGCGGGGCGGGCAAGGGCGCGCATATTCCCGATGCGGAATTCCAGGCGTCGGGCGCCACTCTGCTGGACGCAGCCAGTTTGTATGCACAGTCGCAGATCATGCTGAAGGTCAAGGCACCGACTGCGGATGAACTGGCGAAACTGCCGCGCGATACGGTGTTGATCGGTCTGCTTTCGCCGCATCAGGCCGAACAAGTCACGGCTTATACCCAACAAGGCATCACCGCTTTCGCTATGGAAAAATTACCGCGCACTTCCCGCGCGCAGGCGATGGACGTGCTGTCCTCGCAGGCTAACATTGGCGGCTACAAGGCAGTGATCGTGGCGGCCAATCTGTACCAGCGTTTCATGCCGATGCTGATGACAGCAGCCGGAACCGTGAAAGCAGCACGCGTGCTGATACTGGGTGTGGGTGTGGCGGGCTTGCAGGCGATCGCCACGGCCAAACGCCTTGGTGCGGTCGTCGAAGCATCCGATGTGCGCCCAGCCGCCAAGGAACAGGTCGAATCCTTGGGGGCCAAGTTCATCGACGTGCCGTTCGAGACCGATGAAGAACGCGAGATCGCAAAAGGCGTGGGCGGTTATGCGCGTCCCATGCCCGCTTCATGGATGCAGCGACAGGCCGTGCTGGTCGCGGAACGCGCCAAACAGGCCGACATCATAATCACCACCGCGCTTATTCCCGGGCGTCCCGCACCCGTGCTGTTGCAGGAGGACACTGTGAAGCAGATGAAACCCGGTTCGGTAGTGGTGGACATGGCGGTTGAAGCGGGCGGCAATTGCCCGTTGTCAGAGGCTGGCAAGACCGTCATCAAACACGGCGTGACCATCGTCGGCGAAACCAATCTGCCGGGCCTGGTGGCCACCGATGCCAGCGCATTTTATGCGCGCAACCTGCTCAATTTCCTCAATCTGCTGTGCGACAAAACCGGCGCGATGAATATCAACCTCGAAGACGATATCATCGCCGGAACCCTGTTGTGCAAGGGTGGCGTGGCTGCTGTTAAATAATTCACGGAGAAAAAACATGACTGGAGCAGTTGATCCATTTGTTCTGAATCTGACCGTATTCGTGCTGGCAATTTTCATCGGTTATCACGTAGTGTGGAACGTCACGCCCGCTTTGCACACCCCACTGATGGCGGTCACCAACGCCATTTCCGGCATTATCATCGTCGGTGCGATGCTCGCTGCCGGCCCTGAGAAACTCGACATCGGCACGGTGCTGGGCCTGGTTGCCGTGACGCTCGCCGCCGTGAATGTGTTCGGCGGCTTTCTCGTCACCCAGCGCATGCTGGACATGTTCAAGAAGAAAAACAAGTAAGGGGAAATTATGTCGGCAAATTCTGTTGCACTCGCCTATCTGACCGCTGCGGTCTTGTTCATCCTCGCCCTGAAGGGCTTGAGCTCGCCGGTTTCGGCACGCCGCGGCAACCTGTTCGGCATGGTCGGCATGGTGATCGCCGTGTTGATCACGCTCACCATCACAAAAAACGTTGAATACATCCTGATCGCGATCGCTGCAGGCGGAACGGTTGGCGCGGTGGTCGCTAGGCGCATCCAGATGACTGCGATGCCGGAGCTGGTTGCCGCGATGCATTCGCTGGTCGGCTTGGCTGCAGTGCTGATCGCGATGGCTGCGTTCAACAATCCGCTCGCTTACGGCATTGGTGAAACCCTGCATGCCAGCAACCGCATCGAATTGTTCATCGGCACCTTCGTCGGCGCGATCACTTTCACCGGCTCCATCATCGCGTTCGGCAAACTGTCCGGCAAACTGGGCAGCAAGCCGCTGCGCTTTCCCGGCCAGCACTGGTTCAACCTGCTGCTCGGCGTGCTGATGATAGGCTTCGGTATCGCGTTCTTCTTCACACAAAGCTGGGCACCGTTCCTGATCATGACGGCCATCGCGATGCTGCTCGGCGTGCTGCTGATCATGCCGATCGGCGGAGCGGACATGCCGGTGGTGATATCGATGCTGAACTCCTATTCCGGCTGGGCGGCGGCGGGTATCGGCTTCACGCTCAACAACAACATGCTGATCATCGCCGGTTCGCTGGTCGGCAGCTCCGGCGCCATCCTGTCCTACATCATGTGCAAGGCGATGAACCGCTCGTTCTTCAACGTGATCCTCGGCGGTTTCGGCGGCGAGACTGCCGAGGCGGATCAGGGCGACGGAGAGCAAAAGACCTATCGCAGCGGCAGCGCGGATGATGCGGCGTTCCTGATGGGCAATGCCGACAGCGTGATCATCGTGCCGGGATACGGTCTGGCCGTGGCGCGCGCGCAGCACGCCATCAACGAGATGTCCAAGCTGCTCGCCGAAAAAGGCGTCAAGGTGCGCTACGCGATCCATCCGGTGGCCGGACGCATGCCCGGACACATGAACGTGCTGCTGGCCGAGGCGGAAGTGCCTTACGAGCAGGTGGTGGAAATGGATGAGATCAACAACGAATTCGCCGACACCGACGTGGTGCTGGTGATCGGCGCGAACGATGTGGTGAATCCCGCCGCCAAGAACGACAAGTCCAGCCCGATCTACGGCATGCCGATCCTTGAAGCATACAAGGCGCGCACCGTGCTGGTGGTGAAGCGCAGCATGGCTACCGGGTATGCCGGCTTGGACAACGACCTGTTCTACATGGACAAGACTATGATGGTGTTCGGCGATGCGAAGAAGGTGGTCGAGGACATCATTAAGTCTCTGGCTTGAGATTTCTTGCAGGAATGAAAAAGAGCCGCTGCTGCGGCTCTTATTATTTGGGAGCCTATTTGGTAATCACGCGCGGCGCGTCTTGATGACGAGGAATATGCCGAGCAGACTTTGTATCAGGTAGATGATGCTGGATATGCCGTGCCACATTTTGAAACGATCGGCAAGCGCGCTGTGCATCACATCAAGGGGCGATGCCTGCAGTTTGAGGTCGGCCATGACCGGTTGGATACCGAACTGCAACACCAGCGAGATCAGCAACATTACCGCGATAACCCAGAACAGGGTTTGGCGAAAGGCCGCGCGGCCGGACACAGTGACGTGATGGATCAACAGATACATTCCGCACACCATGCCGAGGTAGCCCACCAAGGCGAACATCTGCCCTGCCAGCATGCCTGCCAGTTGTTTGTCCGGCTGAGCGTAAAACAGTACCGGCACGGCAAGATAGCCGACCGCCCACAGGCCGCCGACCCAAGCGGTAACCATAAGCGTAGCGAGGTGCTGCGATAAGTTTTTCATGATGCGAAGAGTAGCATATGCACATTCGATAGCAAGCTGGACAATGTCACGGCACTGGCCTAACCTGACAAGCGTCACCAACAAACTTCACACAGGAGCTGGGCATGTACTACATCGTAGAAAGCAACAAGACATTCGAACAGGCCGCGACCGATCTCGAGGCGGCAGTCAAGCGCAACGAATTCGGTGTGCTCCATATCCATGATCTAGGCAACACGCTGCGCAGCAAAGGCATCATCTTTGCCGAGAATTGCAAAGTCTTCGAAGTGTGTAATCCGGGACAGGCCGGCAAGGTGCTCTCCACCGATATGCGTTTGAACATGGCGCTGCCATGCCGTATCTCGGTATACACTGAGCAGGGTAAAACCATGATCGGCATGATCAAGCCTGTCCCCATGCTGGCCGCTCTGTCGCAGAATGCATCACTGGTCAAAGTGGCACAGGAAGTCGAAGCCAAGACCAAAAAAATGATCGAAGAAGCCAGATAGATTTATCAATTCCAAAAGAACCGTCATGACACTGATACCCGTTTGGAGCGAGCACATAAAATTTCTGGTTGGTATTTTCGCCATACTGAATCCGCTCGGAGCCATACCCATCTACCTCAGCCTGATGGCGGGCCGCCCTCCCGAGGAAATGCACCGCACCACCCTCAAAGCTTCTGTCGCTGTGGCCGTGATACTGACGATTGCTGTCTGGGTGGGCGATGCTTTGTTATCGTTCTTTGGAATCGGCATCCCCGCGTTCCGAATTGCAGGTGGGCTGCTGTTACTGCTCATTGCCATCGCCATGTTCGGCGCCAAAACCAGTCCGGCACGTCACACTGACGCAGAGCAGATTGAAGCGGAGGCAAAAAACGATATCTCCGTGGTGCCGCTGGCGATTCCCTTGCTGGCCGGCCCGGGGGCTATCAGTCTGGCCATCGTCGATGCCCACCAGGCAGGCAGCCTGCCTGACAAGCTCGCATTCAACCTGGGGATACTCGGTGTGGCGGTGATCGTCTGGGTGGTGTTGCGTATGGCCGAACCGATAGGCAAGCGTCTGGGCACGGGCGGACTCAACATCGCCACCCGCGTCATGGGCCTGATACTCGCCGCGATGGCGGTGCAATTCATGGCTGATGGGATGCTGGAATTGTTTCCAGGGCTATCTCACTGAGGGACTTGATAACGTATCCTTTTTGCGGGCATAACGCCGTGATGTGTGTTTGTATTCCTGCTGCAGGCGTTAAGGTTGTCCCTGATTAGCCGCCTTCAGAAGCTGTGATAAACCGGTTTGAGCATCAGTTTGCGGGCCATCGATTTTGCCCTGCGTCCAGTCTACCGCCCAACCGGCACCCCATGACATCAGAGAGGCGAGCACCAAAACTGTCAGGTTTCGCGTCATGCCTTTGGGTATACCCTGTTCATCCAGATAACGGTTGAGAAACCAGGCCGCAACGAAAAACACGATGGTTGAGATTATCAGGTTCAGCATGGCGGAAACGCTAACATCATGGGAATATCTCTTCGCGCGGAACGGAACTCAAATCGGATGGGAGGGCAATCTCGGGCGCATGTCAGAAAGCATATGCAGTCGTGCCGGCATTGCCCGCAGCGACATAGCCGAAACCGCTGCTGACCAATGCGTTCGGGCTGCTTATGCCAGTGGTGACCGGGCCTGACCAATTGACGCCATTCACGCTGGTATAGGCGTTGCCGCTGCTATCCAAAGCAACAAACTGCGCGTATGGGACGTAGCCTAACGCAGGATCTGTAAGCGCATCGGCCACGACTTGAGACTCCGCTGTGACACTCACCAGATTCGGCGTTACGGACCCCTGGAGATATTGCGCTATCCATTGGACGCCCCCGTCGGTACTGGTCACTATCGTGCCATTGTCGCCTACCGCAACGGTGATGTTGCCGTTGGTGGCCACTTGGCGCAGAGTTTCGCTAGTCGCGGGTGTTTGTGCTGTCCAGGTATTGCTGGCGCCGGTCAGGCTGGTGAGTATCGTGCCGTATTCGCCTACTGCAGTATAAAAGTTGCCATGAGACACTCCATACAGGTTACTGGAAGAGCCTGAATTTTGCGTCGTCCAGGAGATGCCGCTGAGAGTGATGCCTGGGGCGGAGGCCGACAGTATCGTTCCGGTATCGCCTACGGCAATGAACGTGCTTCCGGAGTGTGTGATGGAGCGCAGTGAATTGGTGTTCGTATTCAATGCCCCCCCGTTATACCAGGTGATGCCGTCATAGCTATAGATTGAAGCCCCGCCAGCACCAACGGCTATCCAGACTATTCCCGGTGTTGTCGGGTTGTTCAGGTTCGCGGCATAGCCGGTCACTGCATAGAGGTCGGGCAATCCAGACGGCACACTTGTTGGGGTCGTCCAAGTCACCCCGTCAGTACTGGTAAAGATCGCTCCGCTTGAGCCAACTGCTGCAAAACTGCCGGCGGCGCTGGTCGTGTTATTCGAGCAGGTGGTCAGGCTGGCATATCCCACACCATAAAGATCTGTGGATGAACCGACGGATCCGGCGTGCCAGTAGGTACTGGCATTGTAAGGAGTCGCGATGATGGTGGGACTGCTCGCTCCTCCCGGTCCGTTGCTGCTGCGGCCATTGGCTGCAAAATAATACGGTGTCCAGTTTATGCTGCCTGCAGTGCTGGTAAGCAAGCCACACATATAAAACGGTGTGGCGGTATCGATGTAAGCATGTGCATTTGCCAGGCTGGTCCAGTTGAAGGCGGTGAGACTCGGGTCGGTCGCGGTGAAAATCCAGTACTCGACACTGGGGTCGGGTATCCAGGTGAGCATCACTCTGCCGTCTCCCGGAGTGGCGGTGAATCCGGCTGGGGGGCTGGAGGTTGAACCGTTGTCGAAACACCCGCTGAGCAAGGCTGCCGCTATTGCAACGATTAACAGGCAATACAATTTCTTCACTATTTGAATTCCTCGAAGGGAGTTATTCTATTGCGGCATTCCCGGTGAGGATACGCAACGATCAAACTGATATTTTCAAACTCACTGCCGCTTTTAAACGGCATCCGCACACATCGCTTTAAAAATCTTCTATATCAAGTTTAACACTTTAAGCAGGAATTTATTATGACAATAACGATACATCGCCAGGTACAAATCAAACCGATGTTGTATCCGGAATACCTGGTAGCCGGGTTCCGCAGGTCATTCCTTCGGGGGCAAGGTACCCATTGATTTGGTCGGGATATCGGGTCTCGGCGAATAACACGATGATGGAGATGATGAGCCTTGGCGAGGATTTATTCCCTGTTTGCCATGATTATGGGTATGTCGTCCGGCTCCCATGGCGGATATTTTTTCATGACCGCTTCAAATCTTTCAGAGTCTGAAAAGTTCTTCAGCCAGTGACGCAGCGATGGATAGGGTGCATGCGCAAACCAGTTCTTATCCACCTCCGCGAATTGGCGGACGAACGGGAAGATACCCATATCCGCTATGGACAGTGCGTCACCCAGCAGGCAGGGTGACGCATGCAAGCGTTTCTCCAGACTCTGAACAAACCTTTCCGCTTGAGTTCGGTAATGCATTTGTGGGAGTTCCGGGTAGCGGTCAGGGTATTTATAGCGATCCAGATTGTTTTTGAAAGTTGTATCGTTTTCGATGATCAGCGGGGCCGCTTCATTCACAAGAGCTTCGCTTTTTCCGAGCCAGCCATCGGGATCGTGCTGGCGCAACGCCCATAGCATGATCTCCCAGCTTTCGTCGATCACGTTTCCGCCAGGCAACACAAGCACCGGCACGCTTCCCTTGGGAGAGGCCGCCAGCATGCTTTCCGGCTTGTTGCGCAATATCACCTCGCGCAATTCGACCGCTATACCGCTCGCATGCAGTGCAAGGCGTGCGCGCATGGCATAAGGGCAGCGGCGGAAGGAGTAGAGGACGGGTGGCATGAAGTGATTATCGCAAGGGGCAAGCGAAATACAAATGTCCCGGAGTGCTATAGCGTGCGCATAGTGGTCGCCAAGTTGAACAAGCAGTCATGTATGTCCAGGACTATTTCATTTCGCTTGATCGTGCGGCACTGGAACCGGTATTGCCGCAGGAGCGATCGTTGCGGTCACCGTCACAGTGGCTGAAGCCATGGCTTGATTGCCGGAGGCATCCGTCGCCGAATAGGTCACCGTGTAAATCCGCCCGGCCTGACTTTGACTTGATGCACGGAATTTCAAATAACGGTCATCAAGGCCGATGCTTGCGTCGCGGATGTCATCCGCTTTCAAAGGTTCGTTGGCGGTGATGGACTCGAGTTTGATTTCAGGCATACGGTCGAAATCGTCCTTGAGCAAGAAGGTTGCATTGACAGCTACGAATTTGCTGTCCTGCGCCAGGATGGTATTGGGACTCAGGTATACGGAAAAGATGGGCGGCGTATTGTCGAGGCGCTCCAGGGGGACGGTCAGATTTGCCGGATTCCCGTCGGCAAAAGTGATCATGGCATGGCCCGTCATGTAGTTGTTGTCGGCCTTATCCAGGGCAACACTCATTTTGGTCAAAGTCTGGCCGGGAAGAAGTTTGGGCGTCCTGTCATTCAGGGGTTCCCATGAGACAGCATGTGTAATGCCTTCTTTTTCAGGGGTGTCGACGACGCTGACGCGCCAGCCTGTGGGCGAGTTGGAGCTTGTCGCCGGTATGCCGAACTTTGCATTCCACCCCGATGGAAGCTCATGAAGTTCATAGACATCGTTGCTGGGGTTGCCGTCGTTCTGGTCGTCGAGTCCGATCGCAACTGCAGCGATGGTTTGCTGGGTGTTATTGGTAACGCGATAGTAGTAAACGATCTTGCCAGCGGAATGCTGGGCATACACGCCCACGTTGACAGTGGGCATAGTCTCCGCGTTGGCCAGACCGCCGGTCGCGAATGTCATCGTTGCGTAGGCCATACCGGCCAGAATGGTTAAGCGGAGCATTTTAATCGCCCTGTTTTGTTTCATCTGCGTGCCCTTCTATAATTTTTCTTTGTGGTTTATTTCCAAGTGGAATGTTACGCATAATCGCCCGACAGTGCGAGCCGACATTCAGTCGCCATTTTAAATTGATGTTACGCCATCAGCCGATAAACCAATCCGGCTCCCCCGCATCCCAGGATCACAGGAATGATGCCCACGCGGAAACGCAAAAGCGCAATCAATGCCACCATTCCCAATAGCGCGGAAAACGACTCGAAGTGTCCCGCCCAACCCTGCGGCCACAGCACGTGGTAGGCGAAGAACACCGCCAGGTTGAGGATCACACCGACCACCGCCGCGGTGATGCCGGTGAGCGGCGCGGTGAACTTCAAGTCGCCGTGGGTGCTTTCCACCAATGGTCCGCCGAGAAAAATGAAGATGAACGACGGCAGGAAGGTAAAGAACGTTACCACCATCGCGGCACTCGCGGCAGCGAAAAACAACGCGTCCGGGCCGAACAATGCCTGGCTCCAGCCGCCGACGAAACCGACGAATGCCACGACCATGATCAGCGGCCCCGGCGTGGTTTCACCCAATGCCAGTCCATCCATCATTTGCAATGATGTAAGCCAATGGTAGTGCTCCACTGCACCCTGATAGACGTAGGGCAGCACTGCATAAGCACCGCCAAAAGTGAGCAGCGCGGCCTTGGTGAAGAACCATCCCATCTGCGTGTACACACCCTGCCAGCCGAATTGCGCAACCAGCAGCAGCATCGCTGCCGCCCAGATCGCCACGCCCGCGAACGTGACTCGACGCAGCCGCGCCCAAGTGAAGCGCGCATGTTCGGGAGTCGGCGTGTCATCGGCGATCAGTGCTGCGCCAAAACCGTCTTTCGCCTTGCCGTGCCCGCCGCCGGTGGCGAATTTTTCCGGCGCGACCCTGCCGCCGGCATAACCGATCAATCCTGCCGCCAGCACGATGGCGGGGAACGGCACATCGAACGCAAAGATGGCGAGAAACGCCGCGGCCGCTATCGCCCACAACACCCCGTGCTTCAGGGCGCGCGAGCCGATGCGATAGGCTGCGAACAGCACGATGGCGGTGACCGCCGGCTTGATGCCATACAACACGCCCGCGACTGCCGGCACGTTGCCGTAGGCAAGATATATCCACGACAAAAATATCAGGATGAACAGCGACGGCAGCACGAACAGCGTGCCGGCGATGATGCCGCCCCAGGTCCTGTGCATCAGCCAGCCGATGTATACGGCGAGCTGCTGCGCCTCCGGTCCGGGCAGCACCATGCAGTAGTTGAGCGCGTGCAAGAAACGCCGCTCGGAGATCCAGCGTTTTTTCTCGACCAGGTCCTGATGCATGATGGCGATCTGCCCGGCCGGTCCGCCGAAACTGATGAAGCCCAGTTTCAGCCAATACCAGAAAGCCTGGGCCAGCGTGACCGGTTCAGGGGCTTGTGCCGGTTCAGTAGTTTGTGTATTAACGGAAATTTGCTGTTGCGATGCGTCCATGACCCCTCCTTGGGACTCCTCCTTGAAAAGTTTCCCATGTAGAGCAGACCTTGGACGATGAATCGTCTTGAGGCGGGGAGGCTGCGTTATCCCCGTGGGATGCAATTATCCGTAGTTAGTCAGCAACAATCAATCGGGTTCGTGATCAATCGGCCGGAATATCATGATCGATTTCCCGCTTGCTTTGTGGCAAATGTGTCCAATAGCGGCGATGCGTCTTGCGGTAGCGTTCCACCTGCAAACCCTGTGCGTCCATCTCGACAAGGATCGCGCCGTCTTGATCCGAGCGCAGCAGTTCCGCGCCGCTGTGTGCATAGCGTTGCACGACTTCCCATTTCGGATGGCCGAAGCGGTTGAGATAGCCAACCGTGAATACGGCATAGCGAGGCTGCACGGTGGCAATGAACCTGTCGGTGGAAGAGGTCTTGCTGCCGTGGTGCGGCACGACCAGCAAGGTCGCAGGCAGCTTGACCGCGTGTTCCTTGAGCAGCTGCTGCTCGGATTCCTTCTCGATATCCGCAGTCAGTAAAATATGCCGATCGCCGATGCTGATGCGCAACACACAGCCCCGGTTGTTTTTGCTGATGTTCTCTTCGCTGTAGCTGGCCGCATCGGGATGCAGTATCTCGAAATCTACGCCGTCCCATTGCCATGATTGCCCGTCCATGCAGCGCTGTTTATCGCTCGCATGTTGCAACAGCGGATGCTCATCCGGCAGTGAAGACGATATCCAAGCTATTGGCATGGCTTGCATCACGGAAGCTGCGCCTCCGGTGTGATCGGTATCGTCATGCGTGAGGATCAGTCCGTCCAGTTTGGCTATGCCCATCGCGCGCAACGACGGGACCAGGATGCGATTGCCGCTGTCCGCGCCATCGCTGAAATCCGGGCCGGTATCGTAGAGCAGTGCGTGATGCCGGGTTTGCGCGGCGACCGCCAAGCCTTGCCCGACATCGAAAATAATCAAATGTACCGAGTCTTGTGCAGGCAGTTCCGGCGTATTCAAGAACATCGGCAACAATAATAAAACTCCCAGCCAGCGTGCCGGAAAACCGTGCGGCAACAGGATCACCAATACACCCAACATGCCCGTAACGATGCTCCACGCGGGCGGCGCGTGCTGTGTCCACACCGCTTGCGGCAGGCTGTTGAGCCATTCCAGCAGCGCCATCGTCCAGCCCATCACGCTGTGCGCCAGCCACAGCGGCGCGCCCCAAGGCAGCACCGCGCCGAGCAAGGCGAGCGGCACGACGACCAAGCTTACCAGCGGGATTGCGAAAGCGTTGGCGATCGGCGACACCAGCGAGATCTGTTGGAACAGCGCAAGCAGCATGGGGATCAGGCCGATGGTCATCGCCCATTGCACCTTGCCGTATTCCACCAGCCAGTGCGAGGGTTTCAGGCGATATGCGGTGACGTACAGGATGATCGCCACTGCGCCGAACGACAGCCAGAAGCCGGGCGACAGCACTGCCCACGGGTCGGGAATCAGCACGCCGAGCAGCGCGATGCTGAGCATCTGCCCGAGCGAAAAATTGCGGTTCAGCCACAATGCGGCGGCGACTGCACCCACCATGTACACGGTGCGTTGCGCCGGCACAGCAAAACCGGACAGCAGCGCGTAGCCCAGTGCCACCAGCAGCGCGACCAGCGCGGCGGCTTTGCGTGCCGGCAGGAAGAGGGTAAGACGCGTGCTGCGCCGCCACAGCCAGTAGGTGAGCGCGAAGCCCAGGCTGGCGAGCATGGTGATATGCAGTCCCGAAATGGACATCAGGTGATTTACACCGGTGCGCGTGAACACCTGCCACTGAGCCTGCGGGATGCTGCTTTGGTCGCCGATGGCCAGCGCGCTCAGCACGCCTGCATATGGCGCATTCACCAGCGTGGCGTTGAACTTGTCGCGCACCGTTTCACGCCAGGTCTCGATGCGGTAATTGAATCCATCTGCCAGCCCAGCCAGTCGCACGTTATCCGCTTTGTTGTTCACATAACCCACTGCGCGCACATTGTTTTCAAGCGCCCATACTTCAAAATCGAAACCGTGCGGGTTGCTGCTACCATGCGGTTGCTTGAGGCGCAGCGTGAGCCGCCAGCGTTCTCCGGCATGCAGCACAGGCGGGGGTGTTTGCTGGTCATAATAGGTGCTGAGGTAAATGCGTCTGGGCACACTGGCCTGAGGCGTGAGTGTTTTTTCGACATCGAAACTGAAGCGCTGGCCATGTTCGTGATTGCGCGGCAACTCGGCGACCACGCCGATCACCTCGATGTCGCGCCCCTGCCATTCATCCGGCAATGTAATCGCAAGACGCTGTTCTGCTTGCCATGCGGCGTGATAGAAACCGAGGCCCAAGGCAAAAGCAGCAAGCAGCAAGGTGCGTGTAATAGGAAATGTGAAACGTGAAAAATTCCCCCTCTCCCGCTTGCGGGAGATAACCATCGACTTGGCTGCTGTCTTTTGGCGGCCTAGTCGAATGGCCAGTAGTTTCTTCAGGGCTGGGGAGAGGGCGAGAGGAACGGCGAGCAGCCACGCCCAGCCAAAGTCTGGCAATGCGGCCTGCTGTTGCAGCAGCCACACGCCCAAGGTGAAGAAGAGAGTAAAGAGAACCATGCGCATAGATTATCGTGCGACTAGAATGACGTCATGCGAAATTTTTTCTGTAAATTCCTGCCGCACCGCGAAACGGTGAAAAGCCAGCGTTGGCTCAAGCCGTTCGGCAACTGGTTGCAACATCCCAATCTGTGGCATTTGCATCGCCGCTCGGCGGCGGGCGGCGTAGCGGTCGGGTTGTTTTGCGGCCTGATCCCGGGGCCATTGCAGATGGTAGGAGCCGCGCTGTTGGCGGCGTCCTTCCGCGTCAACCTGCCCGTCGCGCTGATCACGACGCTTTACACCAATCCGTTCACCATCGTGCCGCTGTATATGCTGGCTTACAAACTTGGCGCATGGCTGAGCGGTGTGCACAGTGGCGTCGCGGCAGAAAAACTGTCATTTCCGGAATTGCATTGGCATAACTTGATGAGCGAAATGTGGGGCTGGTTGGCGATGCTGGGTGAACCGATCCTGATCGGCTTGCCGTTGCTCGCGGCGGGTCTGGCGATTGCCGGATATTTTGTGGTGCGCGTGGCCTGGTGGATTGCGGTGGTGTTGAAGTGGCGTGCGAGAAAACGGCGGAGGACAGGTTGATTTTCTAAGGGCTGTTTTGTGCCACAAGCCGATATTCGCTCCAAATGTTGCCACTTTGTGTATTTTCATTGGTTGATCTCCAGTTAAATAGCGTGAAGTTTAGGATGGAGGATAGGCTCATTTTAAGCACAGGTTCAGTGGTTGGCATTTTTCGAGCCATGCCATCCACTTCGCCGGAATCTAGCTAAGCCTTAACAGGCGTCACTGTCTTTCCAGCATATAGCCCAAGCCGCGCAGGGTACGAATATTAATGCCCCCTGATTTAAGATGCTTACGCAAGCGATACATGTATACCTCAATGGCATTATCGCTCACCAATCCCCCAAGGCCGGAAACCTGCTCACACAATTGCTCCTTACTTACTATCCGGCCGGCACGAAGCACTAATATTTCCAGCACTTTCAGCTCACGCGCCGACAATTCCAAAGTTTTACCATTCAAGGTAGCAAGGTGACCAACCGTATCCAGGCAAAGCAAACCGACCTGTAATTGTGCTCCACTGGCCGAATGCCCCCGCCGAATCAGAGACCTTACTCGCGCTTCCAGTTCATTTATATCAAACGGTTTAGTCAGGTAATCGTCCGCACCCATATCCAGTCCGCGCACTCGGTCTTGCACATCATCGCGGGCGGTCAGAATCAACACTGGCACATTATTTTTGCGATGACGCAAACGGCGAAGAATATCAGCCCCATCCATATCCGGCAGACCCATATCCAGAATAACCACATCAAATTCATGTGCTGCCAGCAGATGGTCGGCTCGTTTGCCATTATTTTCGTGTGTAACTGTATATCCAGGCTTACGAAATGCATGAAATAACACATCAGCCTGTAGTGGATCATCTTCAACGATAAGTATGCGCATATTCGTAATTCATTCAGGTTGGCGTAAGGAAGCGAGTCTATTATCTATTTTGTGGCAGTTTTGCACAAAGCCGTTCAATCGAAAACCAAGGAGAGTTCGCATGATGACAACGTCAATGCCGTTACTTGATTCGGATGCCACCCCCCGGCTATTGGACAGTTATAAAACCCAGCAGTTGACTATGGCAATTTTCGAGTCAGCGCAGGATAGGCAAAAATAACGTTTTATGCACGGCTGGCACTATATGCCCACATCGCGTTCATACAAATTTAACTAACTTAAAGGAGATTCAAGATGAAAAACAGAAATGGTGTTACTTTTTCAATCGCCAGCGCAGCGCTTTTATCAATTTTGTCATTTCCCGCAATCGCTGATTCATCAACTCCGGTTGCCCTGAAAGAAATGATTCAATTGAATGCTGGAAAGCAACTTGCGGCAGAAGGAAACAAGTACACAGAAATAGTTTCACTTGCTGGGAGCAACCAAGATGAGCTAACAGCAAGAAGGTATGAAGCCGTCAGTGCTTATAAAAAATGGTATGACTTAAAATCTGATGTTGTAAAGCACTATCCGACTTCGCAGGACTATAGAGCGGTTGAAATAGCGGCTAAGGAATACTCACATGCTAATAAGGCCTTTATCGATTTGCAGAAAAGCATCCTTGCAAACAACAATATTCCGCTTGATAAGGTAACGAAAAAAATTATAGCCCTGGAATAACGGTAGCAACATTTGGAAATAATCAACGCAATAATGTAACGCAAATTCAAACCGGAACGGAATGTGGTGGCCTGTGGGATCTTCACATTCCGTTTTAAACATATCGACTGGAGATCACTATCATGGAAACCGCTACAATGGAAGCAAAATCAAAAGCCAATGCATCAGAAGCCAAACGAGAAAAATTGCAAGAATTGCATGCCCAGCAAAAAAAGCTGAGTGAGTTGCAATCTGAATTGGATGTAATCGAATCGAAAATCAAGAACAACGAGAAGCTGTCAAAGGAAGATACCAAATTTATTGGTGAACTCGGCTGGCTTAGTGCCGCAGCAGTGACAATAGCCAGCATAGCTGCCAGCCTTTAGGAAAGAGTATGGACGTTGATGCTAGAACGCGGTAAGCAAGTAATAAGCAATGAAACAAAGGGCGGGCAACCGCCCTTTGTTTTTCTTGCGGTTATATCAATGAATGTCTGCTTGTATCTGGAAACGTGAATGCCCGCTATGTGCGGCGGGCTCAACCGATCGATGCAACACATGCGTTAAATCTGTCTGCTGGTGTCTCGTACGCTAAAGTTTTACGAGGTCGTTCATTTAACTGTCGAGCCACTGCATTCAGCTTTGCTTGAGAGTGTACCGATATGTCTGTTCCTTTTGGGAAATACTGTCTAAGCAATCGATTGGTGTTCTCATTGGAACCACGCTGCCACGGACTGCTAGGATCACAAAAGTAGACATCGACATTGGTTGCCATCGTAAAGCGCTGATGATCTGCCAGCTCTTTTCCCCTATCCCAGGTCAGTGATTTATACAGCTCGTTCGGTAACTTCTTCGACTGTTTGATCAGCGCCGACACCACACTTTCCGTGTCTTTGTTCTTGACCTTAACCAGCATGACATAGCGTGATTGACGTTCAACCAGCGTCGCTATGTAACTATTTTTTGAACCGGCGACGAGATCCCCTTCCCAATGACCCGGAACAGCCCGATCCTCCACTGACGCCGGACGCTCACGGATGGACACCGCATTCTTGGTTTGTCCTAGCCCATCCCGCTTTAGGCTTGCATGTTTGGATCGACGTATCGCGCGTTGGGTTCTGAGGTATTGCTGCAGTTCTTTCTTCAGCACGCCACGGGCTTGAACAAACAGGCTTCGATAGATGGTCTCGTGTGACACTTGATTGAGCTCTTCTTCTGGATATTCTCTTTTCAGCCAACCGGCGATCTGTTCCGGTGACCAGTTTAACTGGAGCTTTGCCGCTACGGTTCGACTTAATGGTCGATTACAAGCGAGTTTACACAGTTTTGGGCGATGCGCTCGATCCCAGGCGGCTTGATCAGCTTGCGCGGCCCTATAGTTATCATCGCCATCATTGCGCTTGATTTCACGGCTGATCGTTGAGGGCGAGCGTCCCGGTTGGACAGCTATAGCACGCAAGGATAGATGACTGGCAACCCCTCTCGAAATCTCTTCTCGCTCTGAAAGCGTTAGTGCCAACCTTGATCGCTGCCGAGGCGGAGGACGAATTCCACCACTAGGCGCCAACTGACCAAAGATTGAGCCTGAAGGCCTATCAAATACTCGTCCAATTGATTTTAGAGATTCTCCACGTTGCCAGCGATTCCACATCACTGCTTTTTGTTCTTCAGTGTAATAAATTCGAGTTTTGTATTTCATTTTCGACACTCCATCTTTTAATCTAATGATAGAGTGTTGCGTCGACCAGTTGAACTCGCCCCACCGAACTGCTATTCGGCCATTGTAATTGCCTTCCCCCAAAGCGGTCGTTGGAACTTTTCGATCGCGCCAATTTATTCAGCTCACCCGACACCTGACGCTGGCGACATGCAGTGCCCGACCCATATGTGACAGTCCGAATTGCAGGAAGCAGACATTTTCAGAAATCATTTCATGGCTAAAGATTCTATGTTACATGCCTTGGTCCCGGCGAATTTGGCTTTCTCTGGCGATGATTCAAGCCTTGCTACGTGTGGCATCGATACTGAAGGCACCAGCCCCAGCAACTGCAAAATAAAGGAAGGCAAAGCAGTACACGACAGCAAGCTCACCTTGGTTCAGAATAGGCAGCAAACCATGCGGTGCATGTGCCATGAAGTAAGCGGCAGCCATCTCACCCGATAGAATAAAAGCTGTTGGCCGGGTGAATAGGCCAACCAATATTAGCAACCCGCCCACTAACTCCAACATTCCCGCAAAACCCATTAGGGAAAACAATTGGACGCCATCGAACATGGCGATATGTGGCACGCCAAATAACTTTGCAGTGCCATGCTGCAAGAAAAGAAAGCCAATGATTATTCGCAGTATGCCCAGAATACGAGGTGTCCAAACTTTACAAGTCGAGTCAGAAAAATCCATGATTAATCGCTCCTATAAGTGTTTCGATTGTGAGTTTACACCATTAAATCCAACCAATAGAACTACATTCAATGTCCGGAATTGGCTCAGAGCCGCTCATCAAGCATTGTAATAGCTATCTTTAAAGCGGTCGGCGGAGTTTTGCGTCCAGAACAATTATTCAGATCACCCGGCAATGGATACTGGTGACATTCAGCGCCCGACACATAGTGGACATTCGGTTTTTACTGCCGGAAGCAGACATTCAATGTTCTGCATCAATAACCGAAAGATTATGATTTCGGCAGGAACCACGATCTCATAAACTCGATGTAATCCTGATCGGACAGCTCTTGCCTGGCTTTGATAAAACCTCTGGTGTCATTGCCAACCAAGTAACGAAGCCGGTTCGTGCCGTCGGTTGCGGCATCAAAGATGATTTTGGCAACGTCATCGGAACTGATAGTCCTGGCTGCGGACATGCTGGCGAAGGCTTCAGACGTTTGCTTTGCGAAGTCGTCGTAATCCACAAGAGAATCATCCTTGGCATTGTCTTGGGTTGACCGTTCGTTGAAGCATGTATTGGTCACACCGCCGTGCGGCTCGACGAGTTTGACCAAAATGTTCTGGGAAGCAAGTTCATAGGCAAGCGCCTCAGAAAATCCTTCAATCGCGAATTTACTCGCACAATAAAGCGAGATCATTGGCAAGGTGAAAATGCCTGCTCCCGAGCTGATGTTGATGATTACACCGCTTTTATTTTTGCGAAAATGCGGAAGAATGGCTCGCGTGACGTCCATTACACCGAAGACATTGACGTCGAACTGCTGCTGAATCTTTTCTCTTGAGATTGCTTCAAACAGGCCATATTGTCCATAGCCCGCACTATTTATTAGTGTGTCGATACTACCAAACCGTGCAATGCCTGCCGTGATTGCTTGGTCGATGCTGTCACGGTCCTGAACGTCGAGTCTAGTCACCAGAATGTTGCTGATCTGGGTCAAATCCGCTTCCGCAGCCGGGTTGCGCATCGTCGCGACAAGGTTCCAACCCTTGCTCGCAAAAAGCCGGGCTGCGGCCTTGCCGATACCGGATGAACATCCTGTGATGAGAACTGTTTTCATCATTCAACCTCTTTCTCCGCGATGCATGTTTTCGAACATGCAACCTCACTGCTTGGCTAATAATATATGCACGGGCTGGCAATTTATCGTGAACGACCGCAATCGAGAAAATTTTTGAGCGTCTGGAATTTGCAGAAAGCGGATATGGAAAGTTTTTAGGGACGGGAGTAGCAGAATCTCACAAGCTTCCGGTTTATGGCAACGAAATATATTCTTTCTCATAGACTGCATCACAAAATAAGCTCAGATTGCTGGGCAAACCGACTCAACCAAAACAGCCGAAAATGATTGAAACCATACTAGAGCTGAAACTGGATTCGCTCCTTGTCAACAGCATAGGTGGCGCCAGCGATTCATTGGATTATATGCCTGGCAAGGCGCTGAGATTCTCTTGTGAAAAAATCACTTCATCACGACCACTCACAGATAATACTCCGAGCGAGGATTTTGAGTTTCTAAACCCTTCAAACAAGCATGAACTTAAAACTGGGTTTGACAGGGAATTTGATGACCAATTCGTTAAATTTCTTACTACCCACAACACTATCGATACTTCAAGGGTAGTTATCGCTTCTGAGCCATCAGACAATCGCAAAAAGCCTGAAGGTGTTAGTAGCATTGAGATAGGTCGAATATTCTTGACTAAGTTGCCTGACCAAAGAGGTCCGGATCTTAAAATGGAACTGTTTCTCAAGCACGATGAGTTTGAAGAAGTTTGGAAAATGACGGCATATCAAAAAATCCGGAATATTATCGCCACGCTAGTTTGCTTTAAACTGAAACAGGAAGGGCTTGGCGCACAGAAAGAATCTACACTTGTTGCTGGAGTTTTTTCCAGTTCGCTTCGGATGATGCCAAACTTGTAGATTATTCCTAAATGTGCAAGTAAGAAAATGTATAGGTATCCCGCTGCTAACACAACGGCTTGGAAAATTTGCGAATGGCAGGTTTTGGCCGATCTTCGAGCATTGTAATAGCTATCTTGAAAGCGGTCAGTGGAGTTTTGCGTCCAGGTCAATTATTCAGATCGCCCGGTAGCGGATACTGGTGACGTGCAGCGCCCGGCCAATATGTTTTGTATTGCTCAAGGCGGGCTTTTCATTCAGAATAAATGAAACACACATCGCTTCCGAACAGGTATTTGACGTAAATGAAATTGAAGCGCTACGCTCCTGAATGCGACAACAACAAATGGCAACTTCAAAATCATGGCAACGCATACCGGCAATACCACTTCGCAAGAATTAGCCAGCCAGCCCGTTGTGCTGGTGGCCGAAGATGACGAGCAAATTGCCTTCCTGCTGCAATTCCTGTTGGAACGCGAAGGGTATCGCGTGCTGCTTGCACGGAATGGCCGAGAGGCGCAACAGTTCATTGATGAAATAGCTCCACCCAAGCTGGCCATCCTCGACGTCATGATGCCCTATGCCGACGGTTTTGAGGTGCTTGCGCGCCTACGCACCAAACCAGAATGGCGCGACACGCCGGTGATCATGTTAACGGCCAGATCGCAAGAGAAGGATATTGTGCAGGCGCTCGATGCCGGCGCGACAGACTATGTGGTCAAGCCATTCCTGCCGGAAGAGCTGAAAGCCAGGATTCGCCGCTTGGTGCCACAACATTCATAACATATGAAGCAACCATTCGACCGCGCTCTGGCGCCTCAGCGGCCTGCCGAATTGGCTGTTTGGCGCCAAGGCAAAATGGGACACCATGGCTCGTTCCGCCAGTTGGCAACAACGCAAGCCATGACTTCTCATTTTCAATTCTTTCGCCATGCTTAAACTAAAAATACTTGATGACAAGGAGCGGGAGTTTGCTGCCCTTATGTCGCGCGACGACCTTCGCGCGGAGGCTGATCGCGATCTTGCACGGCGCTCCATTGCCGGGGTGTTCTCCTATTTCCTGCTCTGGCTGATTATTTACTATAACAGCGGACTTGAGCAGGAAAATGCTACGCTGCTGGAATTCCTGGGCTTTATGCTGGCGGCTGCTGGCGTTGGACGGTTCTATCTTGCTTTGGACTTCAACAGGCTATATGCCGCCCGTCCACGCCTCTGGCGCAGTCTGTTTTCGACAGGGACGATCTTGTCTGCGGCAATCTGGGGTGGTGTTAGCTCGCTCGCCATGAATTACGATGGGCTGGGAATCACTTCGGTAATGGTCATGCTGCCTACTGCCGGTATCGCCGCCGGGGGCATCGTTTCGCTTGCGCCCGCGGCATGGCTGGGCGGAATTTTTATTTTGACTTTATTGCTGCCGAGCATTACGGTCGCGCTGCTTAGCGGCTATGCACCGGAAAGGGGTGTCGCCATGCTGTTCCTGACATTCTTGATCGTCATGTCGGCCATTTGGCGGCATCTCCATGTCGAATATTGGCGCGCACTTGTCGGGCGTCGCGAATTGGTGCGGGCCAAGGAAGCCGCAGAGGCGGCGACTCTCGCCAAAGGACAATTCATTGCCAGTGTCAGCCACGAATTGCGCACGCCATTGACAGCCATTATCGGTTCCCTTGGCATGATTGAAGAATACCCGCCTGAAGGCATGCCCGCGCAAGCGATGACATTGGTTGACTTGGCTTACCGCAACGGCAAACGATTATCAGACCTGATTACCGACATCCTCGATTTTGAAAAGCTTGATGCCAACCGCATTGAATTCCATTGCCAGCCAATGGAATTGACGCCTTTCCTTATACGCGCTCTCGAACTCAACCAGCCTTACGCGGAAAGTTACCGGGTTTCCTTCGTGCTCAAGGAACCGCCTATCGGCATACAGGTTGTTGCCGATGAACATCGCTTGATGCAAGTCATGACCAACCTGCTTTCAAACGCCGCCAAACACTCTCCTGCTGGCGAACAGGTATTGATCTCCGTCAAGCAAAGTGTAGGCACAGCGCGCGTCGCGGTAAGTGACTTTGGCGCAGGCGTACCGGAAGATTTCCGGCAACATATTTTCGAAAAATTCGCCCAAGCGGAAATTTCGTCCACTCGCAAAGCGAGTGGCACCGGATTGGGTCTTGCTATCAGCAAAGCGATCATTGAACAAATGGGCGGTACGATCGGCTTTGACTCCGTTGTTGGACGGGGCTCGACTTTTTACTTTGACTTACCGCTGGCGGTGACTCATCGGTCGCCATCGGAAAATTCACTTACCGATGCCAAATCCATAATTCAGTAGGGTAAACCCCCCCGCTCTGATGAAACGACTAGCCATCTCTGACTAGCCCGGCAAAATACGCCGAGCAAATCATTGGTTATGCCGCGGGACTCACCAGAGTTTAAGTCACGCGAGATGGGGCTGGCAGCGTTGTCGGGTGTTGAGCAATGCAATCTGGATCCTCGCTGGAAACAGACTGGACTTATGCCTCAGAGGCGCTTCAGAGCGAATAGTCCCAATCTTAATCATTCGGATCGTGCTTCAGGCCGAGTACCGTCTTGACGGCCTTGACCAGGTTATGGATTTGAAATGGTTTCGTGATAAAGCCGTCGGCACCGCCCATTATCCCTTTGAGCACAGCTTCGCGCGTCGCCTCGGCGGTCAGCATAATGACCGGCAGTCCCTTCAACGCTTGATTCTGGCGCATCTTGGTGAGGATGTCGAAGCCGTTGACATCCGTCAGCCTGACATCAAGCAACACCAGATCCGGTAGCGGGGAACGACGAAACGCGGCGACGATCTCGTCGCGGTTGGCGGCCGTGTGCGTATCGAGGCCTTCTAGCTTGAGGCATATCTGTAGCACTTTAATGATGTCCGGGTCGTCGTCGATGACGAGTACCGTCAGTTTGCGTCCATCAGCGCGATTATGCTTAACGGCCGGACTGCGGGCTATGTTGACGTAGTAGCCGTTTCGCCGAAGAAATTCCGCATTGGCATCAATCTCGGCATGGATATGCTCGCCTACCTCGGAGGTGACAGTGCGCGCAGCCGCCGAAGTAAAGAAATCGCCGGGGTCGATGGCATCGTATGCCAGATCGGCATCAACACTTACGAATTCTTTGTCGATGAGTTCACTCAGACTTGCCCGCAGAACATCAGGGTTCATGCTGCGCGCACGCTCAACCAACTTTGCGACGGTAGCGTGGCCGTCGATAAGCACTAGTGCTTCCAGCTGGGCCGGCGAGAGCGTCGTTCCGGGTTCGCGAAGCTCGCGTTCCCCATCTCTAGTCAGCGCCAGAATAGCCATGTCATCAAGCGTAGGCAGCAGTTGCTTCATTGGCGTCTCCATATTTAACATGGTCATACCTCAGCAGGCGCGGCTCGGAAACGAATAGGAAAACCACAACCTCATCCTCTCGCTCCTTGGGTCGTTCGCCCAGCACACGGTTAAACTAACATGGGGCCAACGGATTCACGTGACAACTGACTTTATTATAATAAAAGGCCTGATTCTTACAGCGGGTAAAATTTCTGATTCGATTCCGGACCGGGGAGCCAGGAATCCTGAAAAGCCACTATCGAAAAAATTCGCGACCGCCCGACATTTGCACATTACTGCATTTCGCCACTATCTGCTAATGGCACCGACCGGGAATTCGCTTTTTATTATACACCGCCAGAAAACAGCCATTCATAACCCGCAGCCCGCGGTACATTGCGGAGTACATCGCGGACGGGCCAGAGCAAGTCAATGCTGCTTGCGCCTGCGCGGGATTGATTGGATGACTGAAGCAACCTTCTCCATTGCCGAAACGTAGATCTGCGCCAACTCTGGATAAATCCTCCGGGTCAAAGATATCACCCTAGCGTATTCATATTCATGATTATCATATCCAGTGAAGTATAATAACCTTACATCACATCACACAGATTACAGCTTTTATCATTAAGGAAGGCCGTTATGAATATTACCAAGAAAGCATTAACTTCTATTGTTGTCCCATTACTCACTTTTACCATGATAGTCAACCTTGCCTCCTGCGGTACTATTCTATACCCAGAGCGACATGGTCAGAAGGCAGGTCAAATCGATCCAGCAGTTGCAATTTTAGATGGAGTAGGGCTGTTATTTTTCATAATTCCAGGAGTGATAGCTTTTGCTGTTGATTTTAACAACCATTCAATTTACTTGCCGCATAGCCACTCATCGAACAATGATTCATCGCACAAATTTTCACAGATTCAAATCAACAAAAAATTAGATATGGCCACTATAGAAAAATTCATTCGTACAGAAACTGGTACAACCATTAACTTGCAACAATCAAATATGGAGATTATCAGGTTAGACTCTGCGGCCGATTTGGATTCCAAATTTGCTTTGTATGATACTTATAACCACATTGCGTTAGTACAATAATGTTTTAATATGTTTGCGGCTAAAGATAATGTGTAGTTGTGGTTTGATGGTATTTTGCAATTTATTAAAATCGGACGATAAGATATCACTCTGCGAAAACAGACGTGCGCATCTATGACTACATCGATGCTGCAAATATTCTAACCGAAATCGCAGGAATAGGAAGGAGCGGTGAATGACGGCTTTTGGCACACAGCGGAGCCCTATAATATCAAGTTCGATGCCTGAAAGCCGACAGTCGTCACAGTCCGACTGGCACCGAGCAGAATGTCATTATATTAAATACCCTACCCCAAAGCGGTCAGTCATCACAGTTTTCAAAACAGGCACTGTTAACACATAACACACCTGAATCGATGTACCGAGTTTACCAACACTTTAACTGAACAGCTAGAGTATTACCCTGGGTTTTAAATGCTGTCAGGCCAGCATCTTCCCGCACTCGATTTTCTTTAAACCTTGCCGGCATCAATTGCACGCTTATATCAAGCTGGAGGCAATATTAATGGTCAAAGCCACCAATGTGGCATTGAAAAAAAATGCCAAGACGCTGTGTACCAGTCCCGTTCGGCGCATCTCCCTGCTGGTGAAACTTACATCAGCCGTTTGGCTTGAGGTTCCTATTACGCAGGAAAAATAAAGAAAATCGCTGTAGTCAGGCTCGGTTTCATCCGGGAATTCCAGCCCTCCCGGATTGCCGCACTCCCTGGCTGCATAGAAGTCATGTGCATAGTGCAGGGCAAACATCACTTGAGTAAATGCCCATGAAGACAGGATAGTCAGGGCGGCAAGCGTGATGTGCGCATACCGAAGCATGCCGTGCATGTCCTTGACCACTGCAAGCTCTGCAACGATTGCACCGAGAGACGCAATGGCAGCGACGATCACCATCCCCAAAACGACAAACTTCCCATCATCCTGCTCTATGGCGCGGGCACGCATTTTATCCGGGTTTGCCCGGAACATCATGCGAGCTGCCAGCATCAAGTAAAGACATACCCCGACATTCCAACCGACAATGGCACGGGTAATTTCGTGCAAAGTTAAAAACTCTGGAATCAAAAATACGACCATTACTCCGACCAGAATCGAACTGAATAGCCTCGGTCGTGAAAGAACAAGTCGTATAAAAGAAGGACGGAAGGATGAATTCGGGGTATCGGTCATGTGATAAAAATTATGTGACTATGTGTATTGGGAGGCATTCGCGGCTGTTTCATATTGGAACCTGATTTGGCAGGTCGTTCGATAACTCAGGATAGTTCAATCGGGGCGCATGTTTTATCTAGTCAGGCGGGAAGGTGACTCTTATCAATGTACCTCCCAAATTGGTTCCATATTCAACCGCAATTGATGCTCTATGGTTATAGGCGATTTCACGCACGATAGCCAAGCCAAGCCCGCATCCATCAACCCCGGTTGTGTCGAGCCTGTAAAAGCGTTCGAATATTCTTTCGTGTTCTTCCATTGGGATTCCCGGCCCGCTGTCCTCAACTTCCCAGCTTATTCGGTTGGCGGCACAGCCACAACGTACGGTGACAATACCTCCAATGGGTGTATAGCGTATGGCATTGTCAATCAGGTTGTTGGCTAATTCCTCCAGCCAAATGGGATCCCCCATTACCTTTCCCGGGCCAAGCTCAAAGCCCAGATCAATGCTGCGCTCCAGCGCCAACGGCATCCAGCGTTCTGCAGCTTCTCTGGTTAGCTGGGCGAGGTCAACAGGATTCGGCGTATGCAATTGTTGTGGTTCCAGACGGCTCAATGTCAACAGCTGGTGGGCCAGATGGGTAATTCTGCGTGTCCCGGTGACAATTCGTTTAAGGGATTCACCCGGATTGGAAGAGCGCAGCGCCATCTCGGCTTCAGCCTGAAGTGCTGCAATCGGTGTGCGTAACTGGTGCGATGCATCTGCGATGAATCGCCGATTTGCGTCCAGAGACAGGGAGAGCCGGGACAGCAATTCATTTACCTCTGCAAATATGGGGTAAATTTCTTCCGGAATATTCTTCAGGGATAGCTGGCTCAGGTCAGTATGTGTACGCCGCAACAGCTCTTCCCGCAGGGGCTGAATGGAGGCAAGACCATGACGGACACTTCTGCGTATCATGAAAATGGCTGCGATAATCAGCAATCCTTCCGGCACCAGCATGGCCAGCACGATTTCACCCACGATCCAGTCACGTTTCAATTTGGTTTCAGCGGAAAGAACGATGAAGGGGGTGCCGTTGCGCTTGCTTAACAGGGCCGCGACTCGAATCGTCTTGCCATCGAGTTTGCCGTCGTAGTATAGCTTTTCATCCTCGAATGGCTGGGTGGGGCCGGGCAATTTGATATTGCCCGCTATTGTTTTCCCGCTTATATCGATGACTTTGTAAAACAACTTGTCATAACCATCTATAAGCAGCACCTTTTCGGCAATGGGTGGCAACTGCAGGTGCAAGTTGTTGTCAATGATTTCGACTTGACTGGCGAGTGCCAGGGACACGTCCATGAGTGCCCTGTCATAGGCTACGGTGGCCTCCCTGTGAGCAACAAAATAAACAACGCCTCCACCGGTAATAATTATCGCTGCCATTAGCGGCAACAATTGCCGGAGCAACTGCCGTCCGAGGCTAGGCTGCCTGATTTTCATCTGTACCCAAACTGTAGCCCAGACCACGTACGGTCCGAATGATCACCCCCGACCCTTCCAGTTTGGCGCGCAACCTGGAAATGACTTTTTCAACTGCATTGACTGAATTGATATCATCTTGCCATCCGTAAAGCGCTTGTAACAGTTGTTCCTTGGTGACAATCCGCCGTGTGCGGATTGCGATATACTCCAGCGCCGCAAGCTCCTTGGAGCTTAATTCCAGTGCCCTATCGCTTATCAAAGCACGGCGTCCTACGGTATCGATACGCAATGAACCTATGCTTATTTCCGGGTCTGCATTGCCATGACTGCGGCGTATCAGGGAGCGAACACGAGCTTCCAACTCTTTCAGGGCAATGGGTTTGACCACATAGTCGTCCGCGCCAAGGTCAAGCAGGCGGACCCGTTCGTCTACCGCCTCGCGAGCCGATAATACAAGAACGGGTACGCGATTGCCGGATGCGCGCAAATGGCATAGTACGTCCGCTCCGTCTGCATCCGGCAAGCCCAGATCCAGTAGCACAGCATCATAACTTTGGCCTAAAAGCCAAGTGTCCGCCTCGCCCCGGTTCCTGGCCCAATCTGTTACATAACCCTCTTGCTTGAGTGCACGGCAAATAACGTCGGCCAAGGGATGATTGTCTTCAACTAACAGCAGGCGCATGTGTGGTCAGGAAATGGTCAGCTACAGCGATTATGATATTAATATAATATATGAAGATAATATATGAAGAAGCACAAACAACTAATGACTTGAATTCCCCTTCTCTCTCCCTCGGGTTAAATGCCTGGGTTAATCGGAGCAGATGATCGCTCCGTTTTTTTTGCGCCTTAGTTCAGTGCAGCGAGAATTGCCGGATTTCCTAATTTGCATGGGAATGTTACATTGAAACCTGACAGCCATAGTGTACTTCGCCTGAAATAATTCTGTGTCAACTTACAGATCTTACTTAACCTCATTGCTGATTTTAGCAACGTTCACGGGTTGTGCCGCAGGGCCCGATTTCGAGCGCCCGTCTGCGCCTGCTGCCAACAGCTATGCCCCGGGTAGCGTTATACCGGATGCAACCGCATCGGCACCGGTATTAGCCGGGGAATCCCAACGGTTCAACCCGGCAGCGGATATCCCGTTTGACTGGTGGACGCTGTTTCAGTCCCCGCAAATCAACTCTTTGGTCGAGCGAGCATTCAAGGCCAATCCCACAATTGATTCTGCACAAGCTGCATTGCATCAGGCTCAGGAATATGCAAACGCCCAGCAAGGATTTTTCTACCCTACGGTTGGCGCCAGCTATACTCCATCCAGAAACAAATTGGCCGGCAACATGAGCAGCAACGCTCCCGGCTTACAGGGTAATGGCGAAAATATCAGCTCTATCCCTCCCAATCCGGTCTATTACAATTTTCATGTTGCGCAATTGACGGTTGGTTATGTGCCGGATGTGTTTGGCCTTAACCGCAGACAAGTGGAATCCGCACAGGCGGAAGTGAATGCTCAGAAACTGCAGCTGGAGGCGGCCTATATCACCCTTGCCTCCAATGTGGTTGCTGCGGCCATACAGGAAGCATCTTTGCGCGCCCAACTTGCTGCAATGGGCAAAATCGTCGATAGCGAAAAGGAAACGCTGACCATTCTGCGTAGCCAGCTCAAACTCGGTTATGTGTCCGGTATGGAAGTCGCAGCGCAGGAATCCGCGTTGGCATCTGCCGAACAATCGGCGATCCCCTTGCGCAAACAGCTGGAACAAACGCGCGATCTGATCCGTGCGCTGGCAGGCAATTTCCCCGATGAAGATGTGGAAGATAAATTCGAGCTTGCCTCTTTGCATTTGCCGCAGGAACTTCCGCTGAGCCTGCCTTCAAAAATAGTCGAGCAACGTCCCGATGTGCGCGCAGCAGAAGAGCAACTGCATTACGCCAGTGCTCAGGCTGGCGTTGCCATCGCCAACACATTGCCGCAATTTGCCGTTACTGCGGCAATAGGCGGCATGGCTTCGGATCCAAGCTGGATGTTCCGCAGGGGCGGGGGCTTTTTTGATTTGACCGGCAATGTCGCCTACACGATCTTTGATGGCGGAACCTTGCGCGCCAAATCGCGCGCAGCCCAGCAGGCATTGATCCAGGCCGGCGCAGAGTATCGCAGCACCGTGATAACCGCATTGCAGAATGTGGCGGACACGCTGCATATCATCCAATCAGACGCTGAGGCGCTCAAAGCGGCTGACACATCCGAGCAGGCTGCGCGAACCGCGGTTGTCCTCACCCGCAAGCAATATGAAGTCGGTTATGTAAATTATCAGACGCTGCTCGCCGCCGAGCAAAACGAACAACTTGCCGTTATCAACCTCATCCAGGCGCAAACCAATCGTCTCGGTGATACGGCAGCACTTTATCAGGCACTGGGTGGAGGCTGGTGGAATCATGCCGCAGCTGCCTGGTTAAATGATACGGATAAATCGCCTGTCGCTCATTCCACCGTAGCGGCAAATGGAAAGGTTACCCAATGAAAAGAATTATATGGTTGCCAGCATTAGCGTTGATTGCGGGGATGGGATATTTGGGCTGGCAGAAGTTTCATACTGCTGATAACACCGCACTGGCCGAGCAGCCGGCATCCCAAGCTTCTGCGGATACCCTGAAGTACCCGGTTGATGCACCGCAATTGACGTTCCTGCAGATAAAACCTGTTCAGGCATTTCCTGAGCCTTTGGTGGAGCCTCTCAATGCGCGCATTGCCTACGATGACAATCACACCGCACGAGTATTTTCGCCACTTTCAGGACGAGTCATCGGAATCAACGTTGAAGCAGGACAGCAAGTCAAAGCGGGAGATGCGTTGCTGCGGATCGATTCGCCGGACTTTGCATTGGCCTCATCTGACAGCATGAAGGCTGATGCCGATCTGTTACGCAAGCAGCAGACCTATGATCGTGCCAAGCAATTGCTGGATATTCAGGGAATAGCACGGCGAGATTATGAATCTGCCGAAGCCGACCTGCATCAAGCTGAGGCTGAGGCATTGCGTGCCAAAGCGATCTTGAGGAAGTTAGCCAGCCATACCACCACAACGGAAGGCCAATTTATACTGCGCGCTCCCCTCGCCGGTATCATTAGCGAGCGACAGGTGAACGCAGGAAGTGAAGTCAGGCCGGATGCCGCCAATCCACTGTTCGTCATTACCGAACCGCAGCATTTGTGGGTGCTGGTTGATCTGCCTGAACTCCAGCTCGGCAAAATTAAAGTCGGACAGCCTGTTTTGGTTGAAGTGGATGCATACCCGGGTGAAGTATTTCATGGGAAAGTCACCGTCATCGGGGAATCTCTGGACCCGGTTACCCGCAGGATACAAGTGCGTTGTTACGTGAATAATGCAAAGCTTAAACTGAAGCCGGAAATGTTTGCGCGCGTCACGCCGACAGCCGGCAACAAATCGGACCTGCCGCGCATCCCCAATACCGCGCTGGTAACTCAAGGGCTATATAGCTTTATCTTTGTGGAACTCTCCCCGGGCGTTTTGCAGCGTCGCCGCGTCTCGCTGGCCACCCAGGACCGCGACTACAGCTACGTCAAGGAAGGACTTCGTGCGGGTGAGCGCATCGTGACCAGCGGTGCGCTGCTGCTCAACTCGGAACTCGCCGGCAATGATTGATGCCGCCGCACAATCGGCCACCCAAGAATAAATGTTAGAAAAACTCATCACATTCGCCCTGCAGCAGCGCGTGTTCGTGCTGTCCGGCGCAGTCGTATTGCTGGTCGTGGGGTCGCGCGCGGTCGACAATCTGCCGGTGGAAGCCTTCCCAGATGTGCAGGACGTCCAGGTTCAGATCGATACCTTGGCGCCGGGCATGGCACCCGAGGAAGTTGAGCGCAGCGTTACCCTGCCGATAGAGCGCGAGATGAGCGGGACTCCGCACATGACACAACTGCGCTCGGTTTCCATCACCGGTCTGTCTGAAGTCATCCTGACTTTTGCCGACAATACCGATGACTATTTCGCCCGTGCGCAGGTCATGGAACATTTGCAGAACGTTACGCTACCTCCCGGCGTGCAACCCGGTCTTGCACCAATGACCAATGCCGTCGGGGAGATTTACCGCTATGTGCTGGACGCGCCGGCAGGCATGCCGCTCAACGAAGTGCGCGCGTTGCAGGACTGGGTGGTGCGGCCAGCTTTGAGACAGGTGCCGGGTGTGGCTGACTTGGATAGCTTCGGCGGCGCGATCAAGGAATACCAGGTACGCATCAATCCAACACTGCTGCGCAAGTATGGGGTGACCATAGACCAGGTTTCGCAGGCATTGGGCGCCAACAGCAGCAATGCCGGCGGCGGCGTGATCAAGCGCGGCGATGAGGGTCTTGTGGTACGCAGCATCGGACTTTTCCAGAAGGTGGAAGACATTGCTCGCGTAGTCGTGACGGCAACGAACGGCAAGACTGTGCTGGTCGGTGATGTGAGCGAAGTCGGCATAGGGGATCGTCCGCGTTCCGGCATAGTGGCTTTCAACGATCGCGACAATGTAGTGGAAGGCATCGTGGACATGACCAAAGGTCAAAACGCCACCAAGGTAGTCGAGGCACTGAAGGTAACAATCGACCAGTTGGGACAAAAGCTGCCGGCCGGGGTGCATATCGTGCCGTATTACGACCGGACCGACCTGGTGCATCACACCGTGGACACCGTTTCAGAGAACCTTATTATGGGCGCGTTGCTGGTGGTATCCATCCTGATCCTCTTCCTGCGCAATTGGTATGCGGCACTGGCGGTAGCGGTCATCATCCCTCTGGCCTTGCTGTTTGCCTTCGTTCTGATGGACGCGCGCGGTGTATCCGCAAACCTGATTTCATTGGGGGCTGTTGACTTCGGCATCATCATAGACAGCGCGGTGGTGCTGGTTGAGGCACTGATGGTGAGACTGGCTTTGGCCAAGGCGGATGAGCTGGCGCAACACCATACCTTCAGCTGGCGCATCCATCTTATCAAGCAGACCTGCATCGAGATGGGTCATCCCATCCTGTTCTCCAAGGCCATCATCATCCTGGCCTTCATGCCGATCTTCACCTTCCAGCGTGTGGAAGGAAAGATTTTTTCCCCGATGGCGTTTACCCTCAGCTTCGCGCTGCTGGGCGCCATTCTGCTGACGCTGACTCTGTTGCCCGCGTTGCTCAGCTATGCGGTGAGGAACAAGGATCTGGCGGAAAAACACAGCAACTGGATGCACCGCATACAGGAAAGCTACCGTGACCTGCTGCAGTGGGCGGAAAGCCGCCGCAAGCGCATCATCGCGGCAACCGTCGGCCTGCTGGTAATAACCCTGCTGCTCGTGCCTTTGCTCGGCAGCGAATTTCTGCCCAAGCTGGACGAAGGCAACATCTGGCTTACCATCAGCCTGCCGCCGGCCACTGCGCTCGACAAGACCAAGGACATAGAACGCCAGGTGCGCGAAATTCTCCGCTCCTATCCCGAGGTGAACACTGTCGTGACCCAGGTTGGCCGACCCGATGACGGCACCGACCCGAAGGGCCCGAACAACATGGAGATCATGGCTGATCTCAAGCCGCGCAACACCTGGCGTTTCGCCGACAAGGAGGCAATGATCACCGACATGACGCGCAAGATACACACCATTCCGGGCGTGCCGACCAATTTCTCTCAAGTGATAGAAGATAACGTGGAAGAGGCGCTGTCCGGTGTGAAAGGGGAGATTGCGGTGAAAGTCTTCGGGCCGGATCTGGAAATCCTGGAAGACAAGGCGGAGCAAGTGGCCGGCATTCTTGCCGGCATACGCGGCGCAGCCGATGTGGCAGCCATCAAGGTGGGCGGACAGGCCGAATTGAACATCAAGCTGGATCGTGGCCGCATGACACGCTACGGCCTCAACATCAACGACGTGAATGCGACCATCCAGACTGCGCTGGCCGGCAGCGCGGTTAATTCATTCTATGAAGGCGACCGCATTTTCGATGTCACCCTGCGCATCGCAGAACCCTACCGCGATGCAGTGGACGATGTCGGCAACATGCCAGTCGCGCTGCCGGGCGGTGCCGGCACTTTGCCACTGGGTTCCATCGCCAACATCGAAGTGCGTCAAGGTGCGGCGCGGATCGGGCGTGAGGCTGGTAGCCGGATGGTCGCAGTCAAGGCCAACCTGCTCGGCCGCGACCAGGGCAGTTTCGTCGCCGAGGCCATGATCAAAGTCAAGGAGCAGGTCATGCTCCCGCCTGGCTACAGCATAACCTGGGGTGGTCAGTTCGAAAACCAGCAACGTGCCGTCAAGCGGCTTAAGGTTATTGTGCCGCTATCGATCATGATGATTTTCGTGCTGCTATTCTGGGCATTTCACTCCATGCGCAAGGCACTGCTGGTGATCCTGATGGTGCCATTCACACTGATTGGCGGCATCGCCGGGCTTGGGCTGGCCGGATTGCACCTGTCAGTCTCCGCCGCCGTTGGTTTCATCGCGGTGGCAGGCATCTCGGTGCAGAATGGTGTGATCATGGTCGAGCAATTCATGGAAATCATGCGCCACGGGAAAAATTTGCGGGAAAGCGTGATGCAAGGTGCGGTAGCTCGCCTGCGTCCGATCCTGATGACTGCACTGATGGCCGGCATCGGCCTGCTGCCCGCTGCTCTTTCGCATGGCATTGGCTCGGAAACGCAACGACCCTTTGCTGTGGTCATTGTCGGGGGTATCGTTACCGGAACCTTGTTTACCCTGTTATTGCTTCCGATGCTGTATCCGCTGTTCGCCGATGAAGCACGAAGACAAGCGGGAACTGAGTAGGCAAAAATCGTGGAATCACAAGGCGGCACGACACGTCAGCCAGGATGACTGAAACGGTACACAGGTATTCAATTGGCGGCGATATTCCATGAAACTCTGGCCTGGACAATCAACCATGCTTCAGCATTGCCAGGTACGTTACAAGCGCGGCATATACCGTTGCCCTTGAGAGTCACACAAGGACTGGAGCAGTTCCATGATGGCCGCCAGGGACCTGAAGGCAGAAAGTGTCACGCATATTTTTTTGTTATGTGCACTTGTTCGAGAAAAGGCAAGGCAGCTCTTTATTCCGGCTTCGGGGCAAGAATCCAAGTGTTGATTTTCGTCTCGTGGTATAAATGGCCGTATCCAGGGTAAGGCAGTTTCTGGTATTTTCGATTTCACTAATCCTGACTCAGGCCAGGATGTCCAGAGTGTACGCCGGCAATATTGAATTTGATGATAATCTGATATTGTAAACATCCTGGACAAGCCGCTGACATTCTGCCGCAGAAATTCTGGATGCCTAAATGAATACAAAAATCCAAAAGCAAAAAGGCAGATTTATTTACAGGCATGCTGTAGCCATTGTGTGTGTATTTATACTAAATTGGTCGTTGCTTGCTGATGTAAGCGCCGCCCCGGAGGAGATTCAGGTCTATCTGGATGAATTTGCGGAAGCGGGGAAACTGGGCCTTGATTTGCACACCAATTATGTGGCGTCCGGACAGCAGTCAACTGATCATCAATTCCGCGTCACTCCTGAGTTTAGTTATGGTGTAAATACCAATTGGGAGGTGGGTGCATACTGGCTGACTGTCAAGGACCCGGGCGGATCACCTCAAACGGACGGCATGAAACTTCGCGCAAAATGGCGACCACAAGCACCCTCCGCAGATTCACCTCTTTATTGGGCGGTAAATTTTGAGGCCGGACAACTATCCAAACGATTTTATCCGGATGAAACAAGTGGTGAAGTTAAGCTGATCGGTGTTTGGAAAACCGATCCCTGGACACTGGGCATCAACCTTAATTTTGACCGATCATTGAAAAGTCATCCCGTTCAAGCAGCCACCTCAGAGATAGACACCAAGATTGCATATAAAATCAGGGAAGGATTGCAGGTCGGAGTCGAGAACTATAATTTTCTCGGGGCCATCCATTATGATCCGAGTCAACCCCAGAGCAGCCAGGCAAATTATTTGGCTGCGGACTTTAACCTGGGTAAGTGGGATTTTAATATCGGGATCGGGTATGCGTCCGGGCAATCTCCTGACAAGACTGTCCTGAAAGCGATTATCGGCGTGCCGCTTTGATGGCTTGCTGTATCTAGCAATGGAAAAAAATGAACCAATCATTCTTTAAGGAATTCTTCGCCGGATTCATCCGGTCCCACGGGATCAGCCGGCACTTCAGGCGGCTGGCGATACTCGATGCCTTCAAAGGCACAGCCGTGATTCGCGATGTTCCCTCGGCGCTCAACCGTACGCTGACCAGCGCATCGTATAGCGAGATTGACCGGCTATTTGCCGATCTTGATACCCATCTTGACGGCTTGACTGAAACACAGGCCGAACTGATACGTGAGCGCGTTGGCACGAATGAGGTGGAGCACGAGAAGCCGATGCCCGCATGGCTGCATCTGTGGTACTGCTACAAGAATCCGTTCAGTCTGTTGCTGACAGTACTGGCAACGATTTCTTACTTCACCGAGGATATCAAGGCGGCCATCGTGATTTCAGCTATGGTGGTGCTTGCAACATTCACGCGTTATATCCAGGAAGCGCGCTCGAACAATGCGGCGGACAAACTCAAGGCGATGGTGAGCAACACGGCGACAGTGCTGCGCCGCGATCCGGCGCAAGATGCTGCCGAAGAAGCGCGCCGGTACTTCAATATCGTCCTGCACCCCAAGGGGCCGCGCAAGGCAGAGGTCGCCATCAAGCTCCTGGTTCCCGGAGACATGGTGCTGCTTTCGGCTGGCGATATGATCCCCGCCGATCTGAGAATATTGTCTGCCAAGGATCTGTTTGTCAGCCAGTCGGCCATGACGGGTGAATCCATGCCGGTGGAAAAATTCGCCGTCCAGCGCGTTGCCAACGTCACCAATACCATCGAGCTCGACAATATTCTGTTCATGGGCACCAATATCGTCAGCGGATCCGCTACGGCAGTGGTGGTTGCCACCGGGAGCAACACTTATTTTGGCGCATTGGCCCAACGCGTGACCGCGACTGCACGCACGCTGACTTCCTTCCAGGCCGGCATAAACAAGGTAAGCTGGTTGTTGATTCGTTTCATGCTGGTAATGACCCCGGTGGTATTACTGATCAACGGTTTTACCAAGGGTAATTGGCTGGAAGCCGCGCTATTTGCATTGTCAGTAGCGGTTGGCTTGACGCCCGAGATGCTGCCCATGATAGTCACCACGACCCTGGCCAAGGGCGCAGTGCTGCTTTCGCGGAAAAAAGTGATCGTGAAACGCCTGGATGCTATTCAGAACTTCGGCGCAATGGATGTGCTGTGCACCGACAAAACCGGCACTTTGACGCAAGACAAAATATTCCTTGAGCGCCATACCGACGTGTTCGGGCTGGAATCCGATGCGGTGCTGAATTACGCTTATCTGAACAGCTATTATCAGACCGGGTTAAAAAATCTTCTTGATGTGGCAGTGCTGGAACATGTGGAAATCCACCAGGAACTGGCGATCAACACGGCGTTCCACAAAGTCGATGAGATACCCTTCGACTTTGTGCGGCGCCGCATGTCCGTGGTGGTCGCCGAGCAGGATGAGCAGCATCTGTTGATTTGCAAGGGGGCGGTAGACGAGATTCTCGCCATATGCAGCCAGGTTCTGCATGGAGACGGGATCGAGCCGCTGCGTTCCGAAATGCTGGAGAAGATACGTTCCGTGACTGCATCGCTGAATGAAGAGGGGCTGCGCGTCGTCGCGGTGGCCGTCAAGGAAATGTCACCCGCAAAGAATTCCTATAGTGTGGCCGATGAGCAGGCACTGACGCTGATAGGGTATATCGCATTCCTCGATCCCCCGAAGGAGTCGACAGAGCCCGCGCTCAAGGCGCTTAAAGAACACGGCGTAACAGTCAAGGTGCTGACAGGCGACAACGAATTGGTCACAGTCAAAATATGCCGCGAAGTGGGATTGCCGATAGAAGGAGTGCTGCTGGGGGCTGATGTCGAGGGCATGACCGAGCCGGAACTGGCCGGCATGGTTGAAAAGTGCAATATCTTCGCCAAGCTGACTCCCGCCCACAAGGAGCGCATCGTCCAGGCATTGCGCCGCAACGGGCACGTGGTCGGTTTCATGGGGGATGGCATCAATGACGCTGCTGCCTTGCGCGCCGCCGACATCGGCATATCCGTGGATACGGCGGTCGATATCGCAAAAGAGGCCGCCGACATCATTCTGCTCGAGCGCAGCCTGATGGTGCTGGAGGAAGGCGTCATTGAAGGGCGCAAGACCTTTGCCAACATGCTGAAGTACATCAAGATAACCGCCAGTTCCAACTTCGGCAACGTATTTTCGGTGCTGGTGGCCGGCGCTTTCCTGCCGTTCCTGCCGATGCTGCCGCTGCATCTGCTGGTGCAGAATCTGCTGTATGACTTCTCCCAGCTAGCCATCCCGTTCGACAGCGTGGACGAGGAGCAAGTCAAATATCCGCAAACCTGGAAACCGGATGACATCGGCCGTTTCATGATATTTTTTGGCCCTATCAGTTCAATTTTTGATATTGCCACTTATTGTTTGATGTGGTTCGTGTTTTCTGCCAACACGGTTGAACAACAAACCCTGTTTCAGTCCGGATGGTTTGTTGAGGGGCTGATGTCGCAAACGTTGATCGTGCATATGATACGCACACAAAAAATCCCCTTCATCCAAAGCAAACCAAGCTGGCAGTTGATGAGTACGACCGTACTTATCGTCGCAGCCGGGATTTTTTTGGTGATGGGGCCGTTTGCAAGCTACTTCAAACTGCAAGCATTGCCGCTGATTTACTTTATTTACCTGTCTGTCATCCTGCTTGGTTATATGGTGCTGACTCAAGCCATGAAGGGTATCTACACAAGAAAATTCGGATGGCAATAAGTAATGAACCTGCATGGTGGGCTTGTTTGTGGCGTTGTTAAAGAGGCTGCAAACATTTCTGCAGCTTTCCGATTAAATAGGTTCACAGCCGCGCCGGAATCCAGTAAAGTATCAATCCCTTCCAAACCGATAAGAGCAATAACATGAGTGAAAAAGGCCAACAATTGCAAGATCCGTTTCTCAATACGCTGCGCAAAGAACATGTGCAGGTCGCGATTTATCTGGTGAACGGCATCAAGTTGCAAGGCCAGGTCGAGTCGTTTGACCAGTATGTGATCTTGCTGAAGAACACGATCACACAGATGGTGTACAAACACGCTATTTCGACTATCGTTCCGGCACGCTCGGTCAGCATTCCCCACGACGCTGCCGAGTAATGCAGCAGCCTTCCGCCGGTGCCGAGGCCGCTGTTCTGGTCAGTATCGATTTCGGTAATAGCGACCACAGCGAGAGTTTGCAGGAGCTGCGTTTGCTGGCCGAAACTGCCGGTGTGCGTACTCTGGCTATAGTCGAAGCCAAGCGGCAGCGTCCCGATGCAGCGTTGTTCGCGGGTAGTGGCAAAGTCCAGGAAATCGCCGAGCTCGTGGAGAGACTTGAAGTCCCGCTGGTCATTTTTAATCATGACCTTTCTCCCGCGCAGATGCGCAATCTTGCCGCCAAGCTGAATACGCGTGTGATCGACCGAACCATGTTGATCCTGGATATTTTTGCGCAGCGCGCGCAAAGTCATGAAGGCAAGCTTCAGGTGGAGTTGGCGCAACTCAAGTATCTCGCCACACACCTGGTCGGCATGAACCAGGACATGGGACAACAGAAGCATGCTGTGGGCGCGCGCGGTCCCGGTGAGACCAAGCTGGAGCTGGACAGGCGCAAACTCGACAAACGCGTTCATTTATTGAAGGAGCGCCTGGATAAACTCAAGCACCATCGTGCCGTGCAGCGCCGAGCACGCAATCGGGCCGACGTGTTGTCGGTTTCTATCGTCGGCTATACCAATGCGGGCAAGTCCACACTGTTCAACAGATTGACACGCGCCGATGTTTATGTGGCCGACCAATTGTTCGCCACGCTGGATACGACTTCGCGCCGTATGTTTACTGAAGAGGCTGGCGAGATCGTGGTGTCGGACACGGTAGGTTTCATTCGTCATCTGCCGCATTCGTTGGTAGCCGCTTTCCGCGGCACGCTTGAAGAGACGATACAGGCCGATCTGTTGCTGCATGTGGTGGATGCCAGTAATCCCAATTACGACGATCAGATTGCCGAGGTGAACAAGGTGCTGGCGGAGATCGGAGCGGCTGGGATACCGCAGGTCATGGTGTTCAACAAGATCGACTTGCAGGACGTGCCGCCCAGCGTTCAGCGCGATGAATATGGTAGAATCGCAAAGGTTTTTCTGAGTGCCAAAAGTGGCGCGGGTTTGGAGGGTTTGCGGCTGGCCTTGACTGAAACAAAAAGTGCTCGCCATGCTGCTGCCGCAAGTGAAAATCAAACTAATCAAGCGAGTGACGAATTATGGGATTGAATGATCCGCAATGGGGTAACAAAAACAACAATAACGGCGGCCCGCCCGATCTTGAAGAATTGTTGCGCAAACTCAATGCAAAGGTATCTGCCCTGATGGGCGGCGGAAAAGGCGGGGCGGGCAGGCCCACCGGCGGTGGATCCGCGCATGGATTCGGACCAGGTATCGGCTTGATCGTTGCAATCATTGCGTTGATCTGGGCGGGTAGCGGATTTTACATCGTCGATGCGGGCCAGCGCGGCGTGGTGTTGCGTTTCGGCAAGAAGGTGGAGATCACCGAACCCGGGCCGCGCTGGCACTTGCCGTTCCCGGTTGAAACCGTGGAGATCGTCAATCTGAGCCAGGTTCGTACGGTGGAAGTCGGCTATCGCGATAACGTCAAAAACAAGATATTGAATGAATCGTTGATGCTGACTGATGATGAAAATATCATCGACATCCAGTTCGCAGTGCAATATTTCCTGAACGATTCGGCAGCATACCTGTTTAACAACCGCGCGCCGGATGAAAACGTGCGCCAGGCGGCAGAATCTGCGATACGCGAGGTGGTCGGCAAGAACAAGATGGATTTCGTGCTGTATGAAGGCCGCGAGCAGGTGGCGGCGGAGACCACCAAGCTGATGCAGGATATCCTTGATCGCTACAAATCCGGCATCTTGATCAGCAAAGTTACCATGCAAAACGCGCAGCCGCCGGAACAGGTACAGGCATCTTTTGATGATGCAGTGAAGGCGGGACAGGATCGCGAGCGTCAGAAGAACGAAGGTCAGGCGTATGCCAATGACGTGATACCGCGTGCCAGCGGTGCGGCAGCACGCTTGATGCAGGAGGCGGAAGGATATCGTCAGAGTGTGATCGCGAATGCTGAAGGCGATGCCAGCCGCTTCAAGCAGATATTGGTGGAGTATCAGAAGGCGCCAGCCGTCACCCGCGAACGCATGTATCTGGATATGATGCAGCAGGTGATGGGTAATATCAGCAAGGTGATGGTCGATCAAAAGAACGGCAATAGCCTGCTTTATCTGCCGCTGGATAAATTGATGCAAGCCACTCAAGGTTCAAATACCGCGGAAGCGCAGCCTGCGGCAAAGGTCGAAGCCGCACCGGCAACAACCCAAGGGAGTGATAATACCGCCACACAGAGTGCCCGCGATTCACTGCTTGGCCGCGATCGGGAGGCAAGATAATGAAAATCAACACGACCAATATCCTGATCGGCTTGGTGACTGTGCTGATCATGGCGAGTCTGAGCATGTTCGTAGTGGATCAACGTCAGACTGCCATCGTGTTTCAGTTGGGTGAAATGATCAGCGTGAAGACCGAGCCGGGTTTGTATCTCAAAGTGCCGCTGATGCAGAACGTGCGATTTTTTGATTCGCGCATCCTGACGCTGGATACCGGAGAGCCCGAGCGTTTCATTACGGCGGAAAAGAAAAATGTGATGGTGGATTCTTTCGTCAAGTGGCGCATCGTCGACGTGAAACAATACTACGTCAGTGTCGGCGGAGATGAAATACGGGCGAAGACACGTTTGATGCAGACCGTCAATTCCAGTATGCGTGAGGAATTCGGCAAACGCAGCATTCATGAGGTCATTTCCGGTGAGCGCGACCAGATCATGGAGGTGCTGCGTCAGAAAACCGATGCCGATGCACGCAAAATAGGCGTGCAGGTGCTGGATGTGCGCCTCAAGCGTGTGGATTTTCCCACCAGAGATCAGTGATTCGGTATATCGGCGCATGGAGGCCGAACGCAAGCGTGTCGCCAACGAGCTGCGCGCAACCGGTAATGCCGAGAGCGAGAAGATCCGTGCCGATGCCGACCGGCAGCGTCAGGTGATCCTGGCTGATGCCTATCGTGATGCACAGCGGATCAAAGGCGAAGGTGATGCCAAAGCCTCCGCGCTCTATGCCGCAGCATTCGGGCGTAACCCGGAGTTCTATTCGTTCTATCGCAGTCTGGAAGCCTACAAGCAAAGCTTCAAGAACAAGAGCGACGTGATGGTGCTGGATCCGAGTTCGGCATTCTTCAAATATCTGAAGAGCTCTGGTAAGGGCGGCAAGTAGTGCTGCAATACTGGCTGCTTGGTCTGGCGATGATGCTGGTGATCGAAGGTTTGCTGCCATTTTTGCTGCCCGAGTTGTGGCGCGAGACCTTTCGCAAACTGGTGACGCTGACGGACGGACAATTGCGCTTTATCGGCCTCACCTCGATGTTGTCCGGGCTGTTGATATTGTATTGGATCAAATAATGGGTACCTCTAAAAATTCAGAGTTCGCACAAATGCCCCACAAGGGGACGCCGATCCGCTACGGAAAAAAGCATCCCGTGCGGAATCGTCAGCAAGGCACGGGAAAAATTTGCGAGCATCCGCTACGCGGATTGCCTGCTTACCCCACTTCGCCGCGCCACATATGTTTAATATGTAAGCAAGAAATCTTTTCACGTAACGCAGCAGTTGGGATGAAGTCTGGATTTTTAGGGGTGCCCTGATGCAAAACTGGTTACTCCCCGAATATATCCAGGACATGTTGCCGGACGAGGCGTGGCGCGTCGAACAGATGCGCGCGCAGTTCCTCGATCTGTTGCGCAAATCCGGCTATCAGTTGGTCGTGCCGCCACTGCTGGAATATGCCGAATCGTTGTTGCTCGATGGCAGCGACGACATGGATCTGCGCAGCTTCAAACTGGTCGATCAGTTGAGCGGGCGTACCCTGGCACTGCGCGCTGACATCACGCCGCAAGTGGCACGCATCGACGCCCATTTGCTCAATCGCCAGGGCGTGGCACGCCTGTGTTATGCGGGCAGCGTGCTGCACACACAACCGGTCGGACTGACGCGTACACGCGAGTTGCTGCAGATCGGTGCCGAGTTATATGGGCATGGCGGTTTGGAAAGCGATCTGGAGATACAGCAGTTGATGCTGCAATCGCTCGCTTTGCTGGGCATACAAGATGTGCATCTGGATCTTGGCCATGTCAGCGTATTTCGCGCACTGGTGAACCAAGCCGAACTCGGCAAGGATATTGAAAGCGAATTATTCGTCGCGTTGCAAAACAAGGACAGTGCGTCTTTGCGGATATTGGCCCAGCCTCTGGATGCGACTGTTCGCGACGCCTTGCTGGCATTGCCGCAACTGTATGGCAATTGTGCCGAAGTGCTGGCGAAGGCGCGCAAGCTGCTGCCGGATTATCCGGGAATTGGTGTGGCGCTGAATGATTTGCAAAGCATCTCCACCAAGTTGCAACCGCTGGTGTCCAGCGTGGGCATAGACCTCGCCGACCTGCGCGGCTATCACTATCACAACGGCATGGTATTCGCCGCTTACCATGCAGGCAGTCATGACGCGATTGCTTTGGGCGGACGTTATGACGATCTCGGCAAGAGCTTCGGGCGTGCCCGCGCCGCGACCGGATTCAGCATGGACCTGCGACAGTTGTATCGCCTGTTGCCGCAGAAAGCCGCAAGGTCAGGCATATGTGCGCCGTACCTCGATGATGCTGCTTTACGCGACAGGATCGCGCAACTTCGCGCAGCGGGAGAGACGGTGGTCGTGGATCTGCTTGGCGATGCTGCTTTGCGCGCAGAGCTGCAGTGCGATCGTGAGTTGGAATTGCGCAATGGTGTTTGGCAGGTCGTCGGGGTTTGATCTATAAGATTGGTGATTTTTCAAATTCGAAAGTTTCGCAATGGCTAAGAACGTAGTGGTGATCGGCACCCAATGGGGCGATGAAGGCAAGGGCAAGATCGTCGATTGGCTGACCGATCATGCGCAGGGCGTGGTGCGGTTCCAGGGTGGACACAATGCCGGCCATACCCTGGTGATAGCCGGCAAGAAAACCGTGTTGCATTTGATCCCTTCCGGCATCCTGCGCGACCATGTGATGTGCTACATCGGCAACGGCGTGGTGCTGTCGCCATCGGCATTGCTCAAGGAGATGGACGAGCTGCAACAGGCCGGGATCGATATCTATAACCGCCTGAAGATCTCCGAAGCATGCCCATTGATTTTGCCCTATCACGAGGCGATAGATAAAGCCCGCGAGCTGGCCAAGGGTGCAGCCAAGATCGGCACCACCGGACGCGGTATCGGTCCGGCCTACGAAGACAAGGTGGCGCGCCGCGCGATACGCCTGCAGGATATTTTTTACCGTGAACGCTTTGCCGCCAAGCTGGGCGAGGTGTTGGACTATCACAACTTCGTGCTGAAAAATTACTTCAATGCCGCGACGGTGGATTTTCAAAAGACCCTGGACAATACGCTGGCTCTGGCCGAACGCATCAAGCCGCTGGTGATGGACGTGCCGCGCGCCTTGTATGAAGCCAATCAGTCCGGCAAGAGCCTGCTGTTCGAAGGCGCGCAAGGCGCGTTGCTGGACATCGATCACGGCACTTACCCGTTCGTCACGTCGAGCAACTGCATTGCGGGTGCGGCCTGTGCCGGTGCAGGGGTGGGACCGCAAATGTTGCACTATGTACTCGGCATCACCAAAGCCTACACGACGCGTGTCGGCTCCGGCCCATTCCCGACCGAGTTGTATGACGCAGTCGACAAGCGCGATCCGATCGGCGAAGGTTTGGCCAAACGCGGCCATGAATTCGGTTCCACCACCGGGCGTGCGCGCCGCTGCGGCTGGTTCGATGCCGCCGCACTCAAGCGCTCGATCCAGATCAACGGTGTGTCCGGCCTGTGCGTTACCAAGCTCGACGTAATGGATGGCATGGAAACCGTGCGTCTTGCTGTGGGCTACCGTATCAAGGAAGTGGAAAGCGACATTTTGCCGGCGGGTGCGGATGCGTTGGCGGATTGTCAGGCAGTGTATGAGGAAATGCCGGGCTGGAGTGAAAGCACCCTCGGTGTGCAACACTATGAAGAACTGCCGAAGGCCGCACGCAACTATCTGGAGCGCATCGCCAAGGTGTGCGGCGTGCCGGTCGACATGGTTTCGACCGGGCCGGATCGGGAAGAGACTATCGTGCTGCGCCATCCGTTCGAGTAGTTGGGTACACCTGGGCATCACAAATGTGCGATGCCTGGCCAACACTGCGCATTCCGGGATATTTAACACTGTTCGCAAATTGCATCCGGGATCGACTTTAAAAGTCTATCCCTTGAGTTTTCATTCCTCCTGATATTTTCCTGGCAATCCAGCCTCGAACTATCCATACCCGCATTGCGATGGCCAATCATTCATGAAATCTGCTTGGATACGAGAACTTACGATTACCAATCACACCTGGCTGGATGTTGATTTTTCAGTCTGCCACGACCGGCAGAAACCAGGATATTCGGCTGAAAAATGGGCTGATTTACTTTTGATAAATTAACGCCTATAGTGAACCCGCAAAAATAGATAATCAAAAAATCATAAATAAAACATGGAGTTCAATCCACGTCGTTCATACCAACAGGAGGTAGTATGAGTAACGAATCCCCGGGATTTTTCCGTCAGCTTCCCAGTGCGCTCCCCGGTCTGGCGTTGATTATCATAACCATGGTGGTGATCCGTCTTTGGGTCGAACCATGGATGGCTCATACCAAAGTATTCGGCATGGAAAAACCGCTGACCGACGCTTTCCATCTCAATTACATTCTGCTCGGCATACTCTGCGGCCTGCTTTACCGCAATGTCATTTTCGGCGGAAAAATGCCGGAAATCTTTGTTGACGGTTTCAAGCTGTCCCGTCTGATGATCAAGACCGGCATCATCATGCTGGGTTCGCTCTATACCTTTTCGGCCATCGTTCAATTGGGCGCCATGGCGATTTTCCTGATCGGCGGCTTCGTGATCATGACCATCATCATGGTGCTGTGGCTGGGCAAGCTATTGGGCGTGGACCGTTCCATGACCGCCGTAATGGCGAATGCACTGAGTATCTGCGGTGTCAGCGCCGCCGTGGCCACCGCACCGGCAGTGGAGGCCAAGGCGAGTCATGTTGCCTATGCCATCGCCACCATCCTGGGCTTCGGTATCCTGACCATGTTCATCAGCCCGTTCATCGGTCACGTACTCGGCCTTACCGACCTGCAGTACGGCGCATGGATCGGCACCGGCATTCTCAACTCGGGCCAGGTGCTGGCGGCAGCACTCGCTTTCAACCCCAATGTGGCGCCGGGTACAGCAGTATCTATCGCCGAGATATGGAACATCATGCGCGTGATCTCCATTCCCTTCGCCGTATTCGCAGTAACGGTTTGGTACTGGGCTGGCAAGGACGAAGCCGATAGCACAGGAAAGAAAAAAGGGCTGGGCACGCTGCTGGCGGAAAAATTCCCGGTGTTTGTCATCGGCTTCATGGTCATGGTGTTCCTCACCAGCATGGGCACCTTCGGCGACGTCGGCATCAAGGGTGGGCCTCCCGCTTCCGAGACAATCAAAACGCTGCGCCTCGTGATGCAATGGGTCTTCGGCTTTGGCCTGATTGGCTTGGGCGGCTTTATCGACTTCAAGGAACTGCGCCAGGCAGGCGGCACGCCGCTCAAGCTGGGCCTCATCGTCGGCATCACCAAATACGTCCTGGCGCTGATTGTCATCCTGCTGATCAAAGATCACCTGGTGTCGATCTAAACACTACGAGGCTAAACTCAACGAGGAGAAAAATTATGGCTAATGAACAGAAAACGGGCAGCGAAACCATCGGCGCCGCCGGCGCAAAAAGCAAGATGACACTTTTCAAGGATGACCGCGCGGAAGATATAGGCGCCATTATTGTCACCGTCATTATCGTGGCCGCCATCGTCCTGCTGAAAATGTAGAAAATCTGCATGAGCTTCAGCAATATCGTAGTTGCAGTCGATGGTTCGGCGGCCTCGCAAGACGCCCTGAATCATGCTGTTAATCTGGCCCGTCAGAGCAATACGCCCCTGACGGGCTTTTTTATCATCGATTCTCAATGGGCCGATTTCATCGGCAGCGATTGGCAGTCCGCTAAGGGCTCGCGACAAGGTTTCCTCGACTATATCCGCAAGGAGCAGGAAGAACAGGCCGAAGCAGCTCGTACACAATTCGAACAAGCCGCACTGGGAATGGAGCAGGCAACTTTTTCGGTTCATGCGGGTGACCCTACCGAAATCCTGGTAGAACAGGCATCGTCCGAGAATACCGGTATTCTGATTGCCGGTCGGCGCGTCTTTCAAGCAAGCGGAAGACCCAGCCTGAAATCCCTGGCGGCAACATTGGCGAAGAAGGCGTCCCGCCCAGTACTATTGTTTCCCTAGCACACAATAATGTCATTTTGCTTCTTCTGAGCGCGATCCTAGAACTGTTTTATTCCAACATGCTTGCACGATGGTTAGCATGGGTGTGGATGAACTGCGCCGGCTGACCACACTTTGATGTGGCAAAAGGCTGTCTGAATATACAGTGCCGATAGTGTAAAATGCCGCGTGATCTCGTGTTAAGCAGGCCAGCAAAAAACTATATGGGTAACTTTACGGATAACAAAAAACCGCGCCAGCCTGAAATCAAGCAATGGTGCGGTTTTCATGTACATTGATGGTGCCCAGAAGAGGACTCGAACCTCCACACCTTGCGGCACACGGACCTGAACCGTGCGCGTCTACCAATTCCGCCATCTGGGCTTGAAGATTTGCGATGAAGACTTGCAGAAGGCGCGCAATTTAATTGTTAAAGGATTTATTGTCAATGAATAATAAATGTTTTCCACGATTGCCCTTTCTGGGTGAAACAACTAGCTATTCGACTAGGCTGCAAACAACCGCAGCCAAGTCGCTGGTTATCCCGCTTGCGCAGGGGGAGAGCGTAGCGAGGGGGATTTGGATAGGGGGCGCGAAGCGATGAAAAATAAAAAGAATTTACGTTTGCAAGACCCGTTTTTGGAGCGCGAACGCGAGCAATACGAACAACCTTTGCCGAGTCGTGAATTCGTTTTGCAGATTCTCACCGAGCAAGGTGCTCCGGTAAGTGATGAAGAGTTACTGAAATTATTGCATATTGAAGCGAGCGAGGAAGATCTATTTTCTCGCCGCCTTCGTGCAATGGAGCGCGATGGACAGATCATGCGCAACCGCAAACGCGACATCTGCGTGGTGGACAAGCTCGACCTGGTCAAGGGCAAGGTGCAAGGCCATCCTGATGGCTTCGGTTTCCTGATTCCGGAGGACGGAAGTCCCGATATGTTCCTCAGCGAGAAGGAAATGCATCAGGTGCTGCACGGCGATGTGGTGATGGTGCGGCAGAGCGGCGTGGACCGGCGCGGCCGCCCCGAGGCCAAGATCATCGAGGTGCTGGAGCGCGCCAATAATCGCGTGGTCGGCCGCTTGTTCGAAGAGCACGGCATCCACTTCGTCGTGGCTGAGAACCGCCGCATCACCCAGGACATTCTGGTCGCTCCCGGCGAAACCGGCGGAGCAAAGGCCGGGCAAGTGGTGGTGCTGGAAATTCTGCAGCAACCTGACAAACATGCGCAGCCGATAGGCCGCATCGTCGAGGTGTTGGGCAACTATGCCGATCCCGGCATGGAGATCGAGATCGCGTTGCGCAAGCATGACCTGCCATATGATTTTCCCAAGGATGCGGAACGCCAGGCCAAAGGGATTTCCCCTGTCGTTGCGGCCGCAGACTGGGAGGGGCGTGAAGACATCCGCAATCTTCCGCTGGTCACGATCGACGGCGAGACTGCGCGGGATTTCGATGATGCGGTGTATTGCGCGCCGGAAAAAGGCGGCTACCGTCTGGTAGTGGCGATCGCCGATGTCAGCCACTATGTGCACACAGGTGATGCGCTGGACCGCGAGGCGATCTTGCGCGGCAACTCGGTGTACTTCCCGCGCCGCGTGATCCCGATGTTGCCGGAAGAATTGTCCAATGGCCTGTGCTCCTTGAATCCCCGCGTGGACCGCCTGTGCATGGTGTGCGACATGCATATCACCAGCAGCGGCGACATCGAAAAATACCGCTTCTATCCATCGGTGATGTATTCCAATGCGCGTCTGACCTATACGCAGGTCGCGGCAATGCTGGCCGAGCCGGATGGTGACATGGCCAAGGCTAATGTCTCCATCGTGCCGCATCTTCAACATCTTTATGATCTGTTCCAGAAACTGTTGAAAGCGCGCGAGAAGCGCGGCGCGATCGACTTCGAGACGGTCGAGACGCAGATGATCTTCACCGGGCAGGGCAAGATCGAACGTATCGTGCCGGTGGTGCGCAACGACGCGCATAAACTGATCGAGGAGTGCATGCTGGCGGCGAACGTGTGTGCGGCAGGCTATTTGCACGAACATGGCCATACCGTGCTGTACCGCATACACCAGGGGCCGACACCTGAGAAACTTGAAGCACTGCGCGAATTCATGAAGGAATTCGGCTTGCAACTGACCGGTGAAGACGATCCTCAGGCAGCGGATTATTCCAAGCTGCTCAAGCGCATCAAAGGCCGTCCCGATGCGGGCCTGCTGCAAATGGTGATGCTGCGTTCCTTGCGCCAGGCCAAGTATGAACCGGAGAACATCGGACATTTCGGTCTGGGCTACGAAGCCTATACCCATTTCACTTCGCCGATACGCCGCTATCCTGATCTGCTGGTGCATCGCGCCATCAAGGCCGTGCTGCAAGGCAAGAAATATACGCCTGCGCAGAAGTGGGCCGAGCTGGGGGCGCATTGCTCGATGACCGAGCGGCGTGCCGACGATGCCACGCGCGATGTCGAGGCATGGCTGAAATGTTTCTACATGCGCGATCATCTGGGCAGCGTATTTCCCGGCTCGGTTTCTTCGGTCACCAGTTTCGGCATGTTCGTGTCGCTGGACGATCTGTATGTCGAAGGGCTGGTGCACATCTCCGAACTCGGCAAGGACTATTTCCAGTTCGATGCCGCCAAGCATCAATTACTCGGCGAGCGCACCGGACAACGCTATCGCCTCGGCGATCGCGTGCAGGTGCGTGTGGTAAAGGTGGACATGGAAAGCACCAAGATCGATTTCGTGTTGCATGAGTTGATCGATGCTTCCGGACACGGGACTGCCAAGCACGGGGATGTGGCAGTCAAAAAAACTGCCACAAAAAAAACCATCAAGGGCAAGACCAGGGAAAAGAAACGCCATGGCTGATTTGCGCCTGATCTACGGCTTTCACGCGGTCACCTCGCGTATCCGCCAGAATCCCGATGGCGTGCTGGAAGTCTACCTGCAAGCGCAGCGCCAGGATCCGCGCATGCGCGACCTGATCAAACTCGCCGAAACCAATGGCGTGCGCATCATTCCGATAGAGGCCGCGCGCCTGGACGGTATGGCGGGCAATGCGCGTCATCAGGGTGTGGCGGCGCGCGTCGATGCATCGCGCCGCGTGCAGCATCTGGAAGACGTTTTGGATACGCTGGAGGAGCCGCCGTTGTTGCTGGTGCTGGATGGCGTGCAAGACCCGCACAATCTGGGCGCATGTCTGCGCTGCGCCGATGCGTTCGGTGTGCACGCAGTGATCGCGCCCAAGGATCGCGCGGTCGGCATCACCGCGACAGTCGAGAAGGTTGCCTGTGGCGCGGCGGAAACTGTTCCCTACATCACCGTCACCAATCTCGCGCGCGCACTGCGTGACCTGCAGGAACGCGACATCTGGGTGGTGGGTGCAGCGGGCGAAGCGGAGCAGGATTTGAACGGCTTCAGGCATAAAAGTGCGCTGGCCTGGGTGCTGGGTGCGGAAGGCGAAGGGCTGCGCCGCCTGACGCGCGAGACCTGCGACGAGTTGGTGCGCATTCCGATGCTGGGCAGCGTGGAAAGTTTGAATGTTTCGGTGAGTGCCGGTATCTGCCTGTTCGAGGCGCGGCGGCAGCGCAAGGCTGGCGGCTAAGCTGGCTGTTCCCCAACATCGTCCTGTGCGGGGGTAGAATACCCACAGCACTTGATATTCCGTGCTTTGTACCAATTCATTCAAAATTGGATAACATCAGGAGGGCATCATGATATTTCGCGATCGAGAAGATGCAGCGCACCGGCTGGCTGAAGAGCTTGCACAATATCGCGGCCAGCATCCGCTGGTGCTGGCGATTCCGCGCGGTGCAGTGCCGATGGCGAAGATCATCGCCGATGCGCTGGGCGGCGAAGTGGACGTGGTGCTGGTGCGCAAACTGCGTGCGCCGGGCAACCCGGAATTCGCGATCGGTTCGGTGGATGAGTCCGGCTGGACCTATCTCGGCGACTATGCCGGGCGGGTGGGAGGCAGTTCGGAATACATCGAAGCCGAGAAGGAAGCGCAACTCAAGGTGATGCGCGAACGGCGCGCCAGCTATACCCCGATACGTTCGCCGCACGACCCGGCGGGGCGTATCGTCATCGTCGTGGACGATGGTCTCGCCACCGGCTCGACGATGATCGCCGCGCTGCACGCGCTGCGCGCCAAGTCCCCGAAAAAACTGATCTGCGCCGTGCCGGTGGCTCCGCCGGATACACTGGAGAAGGTGAAACCTTATGCTGATGAAGTGGTGTGCCTGAGTGCGCCGCCGATGTTTTATGCGGTGGGGCAGTTCTACGCGGCTTTCCCGCAAGTGAGCGACGAAGAAGTGATCAAGCTGCTGGCGGCGGCTTGAATGAAGCTTTTCCTTGAACCCGAGTAAACCCTTCGCGCCGGAATACAACTTCAATGGAGGCGCAAACTTGAACGATAAAACCAGTTCCCCGAACCTCGGTGCAATTGTTTCAGTGCGCGGTAGTGTCGTGGATATTCGCTTCGATGAATATCTGCCAGCGATCTACTCGTTGCTGCATACCGGAAAGGACGGACGTGTCGCCATCGAGGTTCTGGCCCAGCTTAACGCGCATCTGGTGCGCGGGATTGCGTTGACGCCGACCGAAGGTCTGGCTCGTGGCATGGTGGTGGAAGATACTGGCGGGCCGTTGAAAGCACCGGTGGGCAAGGCCATACTCTCGCGCATGTTCGACGTTTTCGGTAATGCCATCGACCGACAGCCGGCTCCAACCGAGATCGAATGGCGCACCGTGCATCGCGCCCCGCCGCCTCTGGCGAGGCGCTCCACAAAATCCGAGATATTTGAAACCGGCATCAAGGTCATCGATGTGCTTGCACCGCTGGAACGCGGTGGGAAAGCGGGGTTGTTTGGCGGCGCGGGTGTCGGCAAGACCGTGCTTCTGACCGAGATGATCCACAACATGGTCGGGCATCATGAAGGTGTGAGCATCTTTTGCGGCATAGGCGAACGCTGCCGTGAAGGGGAGGAGCTTTACCGCGACATGAAGGAAGCCGGTGTTCTGCCGAACATGGTGATGGTGTTCGGGCAGATGAATGAGCCGCCGGGCAGCCGTTTCCGCGTGGGCCACGCGGCGTTGACGATGGCGGAATATTTCCGGGACGGAGAGCACCGCGATGTGCTGCTGCTGATCGACAATATCTTTCGTTTCATCCAGGCCGGTTCCGAGATTTCCGGCATGATGGGGCAGATGCCGTCGCGCCTCGGCTATCAACCTACCATGGGCACCGAGCTGTCAGGGTTGGAAGAGCGCATCGCCAACACCGACACCGGTGCGATCACTTCCATCCAGGCGGTGTATGTGCCGGCGGACGATTTCACAGATCCGGCAGCGGTGCATACTTTCTCGCACCTGTCCGCATCTATCGTGCTGTCGCGCAAGCGCGCCAGCGAAGGGCTGTACCCGGCCATCGACCCGCTGCAGTCCAGTTCCAAAATGGCCACCCCCGGCATCGTCGGCGAACGCCATTATCTGCTGGCACAGGAGATCCGGAGCACCCTCGCGCAATATGCCGAACTCAAGGACATCATCGCGATGCTCGGGATGGAGCAATTGTCGGCGGCGGATCGCGCCGTGGTCGCTCGTGCCCGGCGGCTGGAGCGTTTCCTGACACAGCCTTTTTTCACCACCGAACAATTCAGCGGCATCAAGGGAAAACTAGTCAGTCTCGAGGAAGCGCTCGACGGTTGTGAGCGCATCCTGCGCGACGAGTTCAAGGACATCCCGGAGAGTGCGCTTTACATGATAGGGGCGATCGAAGAAGCGAAGCAGAAGGCCAGGGAAGGGCAGACCGAAACCCGGCAAGATCCTGAACAGGCCGTCGAACATGAAGCTTAAAGTGCTCCTGCCGTTCCAGGTCTTTGCCGAGATAGATGGCGTGAAGCGTATCGTCGCCGAGACGCCGCAGGGTTCATACGGTTTGTTGCCGCACCGGCTTGATTGCGTGGCAGTGCTGGAACCGGGGATACTGACTTATGAAACCGAAACGGGAGGCGAAATTTACATGGCGGTCGATGAGGGTGTGCTGGTCAAGGCCGGTCCGGATGTGCTCGTCTCGGTACGCAACGCGATCGGCGGCATGGATCTCGGTCAGTTGCGCGAGGCAGTGGCGCGGGAGTTTATGAATCTCGACGAGGGGGAGAAACTGGTAAGAGCGGTGCTGGCGAGACTGGAGAGCGGATTCGTGCGCCGTTTCGCGGAGTTCCATCGTGGTTGACGACTCGGAATCCAAGGCGGACGAGGCTGCATTCATCCGGCAGGTCGGTGCTAAGGAAACGCGCAAGCTCAAGGCGCAACGCAAAGTTACGCGGACCGTCTGGTCCGGCTTGGGTATGATGGGTCTGGTCGGTTGGTCGGTGGCGGTGCCGACCTTGCTCGGCGCGGCATTGGGTATCTGGCTGGACAAGCGTTATCCCGCGACCCATTCCTGGACGCTCACGCTGCTGATCATTGGCTTGGTCATCGGCTGCATGAATGCTTGGCATTGGGTGGCGAAAGAAGACCGGGAAATTCGCGAGGAACAGGAGGCGAAAGATGAGTGAGATGATGCATCTAATTCTGGTATTGCTTGCAGGCATGCTGCTCGGAGCGATATTCTTCGGCGGCCTGTGGTGGACAGTATTGAAGGGCGTATCGGCAACGCAACCGGCGCTGTGGTTCAGCATAAGCCTGCTGCTGCGTACCGGCGTTACGCTGGCCGGATTCTATTTTGTCTCAGGCGCAGACTGGAAACGGCTGCTGCTGTGCCTGCTCGGATTCATCATCGCGCGCCTGATCGTAACCAGGCTGACCGCGATGCAGATGATTAATGAGGCGGGAGCAAGGGAGGCGAGCCATGCACCTTAGTTCCGACGAACTGGTTTTGTGGCAGCATGGATTTTTCAAGCTCAATGTCACGATTGTGACGACCTGGGCGCTGATGCTTGTATTGGCCGTGGGCGCCAAACTCATCACGCGCAAGCTTGAGGGCAAAGTGCATATCTCGCGCTGGCAAAGCCTGCTCGAAATCATCGTGGTCAATATCCGCAAACAGATCGAAGAGGTGGGACTGCCCCATCCGGAAAAATACCTGGGCTTTTTGGGCACGCTGTTCCTGTTCATCGCGCTGTCCAATTTCTGCACGATCTTCCCCGGCTACGAACCGCCGACGGGATCGCTCTCGACCACGGCTGCTCTCGCACTGTGCGTGTTTATAGCGGTGCCACTGTTCGGTATTGCAGAGAGCGGGCTGGGCGGTTATCTCAAGTCCTACCTGAAACCGACCTTCATCATGCTGCCGTTCAACATCATCAGCGAACTCTCGCGCACGCTGGCCATGGCCATCCGCCTGTTCGGCAACATCATGAGCGGGACGATGATACTCGCCATCTTGCTGACCATCACACCGTTCATCTTCCCCGTAGTGATGAGTCTGCTCGGCCTGCTTACCGGCATGGTGCAAGCCTACATATTCAGCATCCTCGCGACGGTTTATATCGCGGCCGCCACCCGAGTCCGGCAGGAAGCGGGAGATTGAATCAAATTCGAATTAAACAATCACAACGAAAGGATGCATCATGGATAACATGACACTCATCGCAATGGCTTCCATCATCACCGCCGGCCTTACCATCGCCATCGGCGGGATCGGCCCGGCGCTCGGCGAAGGGCGAGCGGTTTCGACGGCGCTGAGTTCGCTGGCCCAGCAGCCCGATGCCGCTACGACTATCACGAGGACCTTGTTCGTGGGCCTGGCGATGATCGAATCCATTGCGATCTACTGCTTCGTGGTCGCGATGATCCTGATTTTCGCCAACCCGTTCTGGAACCATGTTATCGCACAGGCGGCGACCAAGTAGCCATGCTGATCGACTGGTTCACCGTCATCGCGCAAGCGGTCAACTTCCTCATCCTGGTGTGGCTGATGAAGCGCTTTTTGTACAAGCCCATCCTCAACGCGCTCGACGCGCGGGAGAAGCGCATCGCCGCCGAATTGGCGGATGCAGACGCGAAAAAGGCCGAAGCCGGAATCGAGCGAGAGGAATTCAGGCGCAAGAACGATGAGTTCGACCGGCAGCGTACTGTCCTGCTAAACAAGGCGACGGACGAAGCGGCAGCCGAACGCCGGCGGCTGCTCGATGAGGTGCGCAAGGACGCGGACAGTTTGCGGGCCAAACTGCAGGACATGCTGGGCAGCGAGTATCAGAATTTGCACGAAGAGTTTGCCCGCCGGACACGGGCCGAGGTGTTTGCGATTGCCCGCAAGACGCTGAGGGATCTTGCCGGATCGGATTTGGAAGAACGCATGGTTGACGTGTTTGTTCATCGTTTGCGCGGGCTGGGCAATGAGGAGAAAGGAAGGCTGGCAGCTCTGCTCAAGTCGCCGGATATTCCTGTTCTCGTACGCAGCGCATTCGACCCTTCACCGGCACAAAGCGCCTCTATTGATGGCGCGATCAAAGCAATCTTTGCCTCGGAGACTCCAGTTCGGTTCGAAGTTGTGCCGGACTTGGTCAGCGGCATCGAACTCGTCATGCAGGGTCAAAAAGTAGCGTGGAGCATAGCCGGCTACCTGGCGTCGCTGGAAAAGGATGTTGACGAACTTCTGAAAGTGCAACACAAACTGGAACCCGATGCCAATGATCAAAAGCCCCAATGAATTCGACAGCTAAAAATCTGAAGAGTGTTTTCGATCAGACCTTCGCGGGTATCAGTAAGGCGTGCGAAGCTCACGAGCCGCAACTGAACCCGCGCGAGGTAGGCGCGATCACCAGCCTCTCCACGGGTATTGCCAGAGTATCAGGCCTTCCAGGCGTGTGTTTTGAGGAGGTGGTGAAGTTTCCCGGTGACTTGTACGGCATTGCATTCAACGTCGATGAGGACGAGATCGGCGTCGTTCTGCTCGGCGATTATTGGCAGTTGCACGCGGGCGATGAAGTCGAGCGCAGGGGGCATGCGATGGACGTGCCTGTGGGCGAAGGATTGATCGGACGCGTCATCAATCCATTGGGGCGGCCGCTCGATGGCAAGGGGCCGGTGATCTCCGATAAGCGTTTGCCCATCGAACGCCCCGCGCCGCAGATCATGGATCGCTCGCCCGTCACTGTGCCTCTGCAGAGCGGCATCAAAGTCATCGACGCGCTCGTTCCCATCGGGCGCGGCCAGCGCGAGCTGATCCTCGGCGACCGGCAGACCGGCAAGACCGCCATCGCGATCGACACGATCCTTAACCAACGCGATGAAAATGTGCTGTGCGTTTATTGCGCCATCGGTCAGCGGCCATCTGCTGTGGCCAAAGCCGTCGCCGACCTGCGCGAAAACGGCGCGATGGAGTACACCGTCGTAGTCGTGACCGAAGGAAGCGACCCGCCCGGCCTTACCTATATCGCACCTTACTCCGCGACCAGCATCGCGGAATATTTCATGGAGGCGGGCCGCGATGTCCTGATCGTGTACGACGACCTCACGCATCATGCGCGCGCCTACCGCGAATTGTCATTGCTGCTGCGCCGCCCACCCGGTCGCGAAGCCTATCCCGGCGACATTTTCTACATCCACTCTCGGCTGCTGGAACGCGCCACGCACCTGCGCGAAGAACTCGGTGGCGGCTCGCTGACCGCGTTGCCCATCATCGAAACCGAGGCTCAGAACATCGCCGCGTACATTCCAACCAATCTGATATCCATTACTGACGGACAGATATACCTGGCACCGAATTTGTTCGAACTTGGCATTCTTCCCGCAATCGATGTCGGCAAATCCGTTTCTCGCGTCGGCGGCAAGGCACAATTGGCAGTCTATCGCGCAGTGGCTGGCGATCTCAAGCTCGCCTATGCACAGTTCGAGGAATTGGAAACCTTTGCCCGTTTTGGTACGAGGCTCGACGAGAATACCCGCAAGGTCATCGAGCACGGGCGGCGCATCCGCACCTGTCTCAAGCAGCCGGAATTCGAACCGGTATCCGTGCCCGGCCAAATTGTCATATTGCTGGCGTTGACTGGCAGGCTTTTCGACAGCGTGCCACTCGAGCAGATGCGCGATGCCGAACATGCGCTGCGCAAAGCGGCGGCAGATCTTCCGGTGGAACTGGTGCAGCGGCTCACCTCAGCCGAGGAACTGGATAAGAAGGATCGCGAGGCTATCTTGCAAGTCGCACGCGACACACTCGCGCCATTCCAGAACCCATCATCTAAATTTCAGCCATGAGCGACACTCTGGAAAGCATGCGCCGCAAGATCGACGGTGCAGCCGAACTCGATTCCGTGGTGCGCACGATGAAGGCGCTGGCCGCTTCGAGCATCGTGCAATACGAGCGCGCGGTGCACTCGTTGGACGATTATTATCGAACCGTGGAGCTGGGCCTGGTTGCATGGTTGCGCCAGAATGAAATAAAGACAGGTGCGGCGATTTATTCGGAAGGGGGAGTGAATACAAACAAAGGGGCGACAGGCGCGGTGGTGTTCGGATCGGATCAGGGGCTGGTCGGCCAGTTCAATGAGGTGCTCGCGGACTTTGCCGCCAATAAGCTGAGCGCCATGCCGGGAAACAAGAATATCTGGGCGGTCGGCGAGCGCGTTCAGGGACATCTGGCCGATGCAGCCTTGCCGGTGGCAGGCAACTTTCCTGTGCCGAATTCCATCGCTGCAATCACGTCGCTGGTCGGGCGTATCCTGATCGAGATTGAGACGCAGCGCGAGCAGGGAAAAGTTGCGCAGGTTTACCTGTTCCACAACCGTCCCAAATCCGGGGCGGTCTACGAACCCATGATCCAGCGGCTGCTGCCGCTGGACGATACATGGCGGCGTGGCCTGGCCGGACTTCCCTGGCCGACAGGGAATCTTCCCGAAGTGATCGTTGGCGGTGAACCGACGCTGCAAGCGCTGATACGCGAATATCTTTTTATCTCGCTGTTCAGGGCATGTGCCGAATCTCTGGCAAGCGAAAATGCCAGCCGCCTGGCCGCGATGCAGCGAGCCGAAAAAAACATCGACGAACTGCTTGAGGATCTGAACCAGACTTTTCACCGTCTGCGCCAGAGCGGAATCGACGAGGAACTGTTCGACGTCATTTTCGGCTTCGAGGCACTGACAGCGGCTCGATAGCCAGCAGCACACCACTGGGGCTGACAGGATCAAGATGAAAATAAATATCAAAGATTTCTGTGTGCCGGGGTGGGAAAAGGGCAAGTTCGAAAAGTGGCTGACGCTGGTGAAGTCGGGATATCAGCCAAAGAAAAAGTATAAGGAGATTCTCGGATAACAGGTTCATGAGCTGAGCAAGCAACAACAGCTCTGCGCATTCAACAGTTATGCAGTGCTGCTGATTTTCCAAGCGATGGACGCCGCCGGAAAGGATGGCGCCATCAAATATGTGATGTCCGGCGTCAATCCGCAGGGATGCCGGGTGTTCAGCTTCAAGCATCCAAGCGCGCCGGAAATGTTCTATGCAGCGGGGCAGTTATACCAGTCTTTTCAGCAGGTGAGCGACGAGGAAGTGATAAAGCTGCTGGCAGCAGTCTGATTGAGCTTTAGCGTTTGACTTACATTGTTGATGAGTGCAAAGTGAAGCGGCCAATCCCTCTGTTGTTTTGAAAAAGGTGCAACCGCCATACCCATAGACAAGCTGCACTCAAATTCGGCGCTGAGGTTACCCGACCGACGGAGATCAGTTTCTAATACCCGCCCACTTGGCCGTCCATCACTGGGCCACTCTGCCCCCCCGATTTCTGACCACCCACACCTTGCTCCTCCATTCCTTTTTCACCTCGATCAGGGCGACATGCAAGAGGATGGTTTCCTCCTGGTGGTGCAAAGCAGGTCCCAGTGCGGGTTTTATTTTCGCGGCCAATAAAGCTGCATTCTGCGCCGCTAGCTTTGTCTTTGCATGCTGCAATTGCCTGGGGTGGCGGGCCATGTGGATGCTGGCCACTGCCAGGACCCATACCAGGACCAATATTGGAACCGCCTTGACCACCGTTGCCCGGGCCTTCTTGTCCATCGCCTTGGGGATTACTAGATTGTGCAGCCGCTATGGTGGCCATTCCCGCCAAAATAAGTGTCACAATTAACTTGCTCTTCTTCATGATATGTCTCCTCTTATTATGAATTAAACACATCGATTTGACATGTCTGCCCTAAATATACGCAATAGTTATACCAATTTTCCAATTTATTGTTTATATTTAGAAACAGATTTTATGATCCAATGAAATTCATTGCAGCTGACGAAATATCATCAGTAAACTGCCAATTAATTAACAGATACCTTTATATTAAATCAGGGAGATATCCATGTTCCGCCAAACAAAACGTGGTCAACTAAAATTATTGTTGTTAAGTTTTGCTGCTCTTATTGCGTTCGCAATTACCACTCAAGCCGAAGAAGAAAGAAAACATGGTAATGAGCCTGCAGCCTCCAAAAAACCTGGAGTCATGCCCAAGGCGAAACCTGAGGCCCTGCATATGGAAAACCCCAGGGGTAAGGCTGTGACTCCGTCCGGTGCCACCCATAACGATGCGGCTGATCGCGAAAGGGCGCGAGATCACCGTGAGAGGGTACAAGAGCATCGCCCAGGGGTGCAAGAGCATCGCCCTGGAGTACAAGACCATCACCAAATGGTGCGAGAACATCATGAATTCCATGAGCATGACGTTCATCGGTTCAACCATGAAGAACTTGGGCGTTGGCGTGGCGGACGGTGGAATAATTCCTGTTATCGGGGGCGTTGCGGTTGGTGGTGGTTCGCTGGCGGGATGTGGTACTTTTATGATCGTCCGATATATCCCTATCCGCTTGAAGTCTCCGTGGTCACATATCTTGAACCTGTAGAGGCAGCTCCGGTTGTTGCGGTTCCAGCAATGCCTGTTGTCCAACCTGCCGCTGCACCTGTGGTCGCCGCCCAACCGCAAGCGCAGGTCTGGTATTTCTGCGCTGCCGCCAATGCCTATTACCCATATGTTTCATCGTGTCCGAGCGGTTGGCAAACCGTGCCGGCTGCTCCACCCAATATTCCGGGTACTCAATCTGCTGTGCCTCCGCAATGACAGATGATGAGATGCGATGATTGCCTCCCTCCAGGGGAGAAGGGATATATCTGTTTGGATTGCTGGTACCGCTAATAATCAGAAAAATTGTGTATCGGGGCTTGTAGCAAGCCCCCTTCGCCATTGAACTAATTTATAACAGCCACTTATAGGGACATCGAACACCAAGAATGGGTCGGCTTTGAATGTTGAAATATCAGATGGGCAATGTTCGATTGCAAGTGGGAAGCAGACATTGGCGTATTCGTTAATGAACGGGCAAAGTCTTGCCATAAAAGAACATTCGAATCTGTCCGTATTATTATGCATACACGGACAGGCATATTTGTCGGGCCGATGAATCAAGTTCTAATCTTGAATCTGCGTGATTCTCTAGTTTCAATATTACTGACCGGTGGGTTTTCTAATATTTTCCAATAATAATCGAGGCTACGAAGAATGAAAAAATTATTTTTATCAACTATCCTGTTATTTCTCATTCCGGCGAATTCATATGCTGCAGTTGTTGGCGGCAGTAACCTTGGATTTAGCGGATATCCGTCAAATAAATGTGCAAAGCCAACAAAACCAGTAAAGCCGGATTCATTCGATAACCAGGATCAGGTTGACTCCTACAATTCTCAGATTGAACTTTACAATTCACAACATCAAGAGTACATAAACTGCATCAATGAATATATTGCTAATGCCAATAATGACGTCAAAAAAATTAAAGAAAGAGCACAAGAAGCCGTTGATGAAGCAAACAATTAGTCCTTATATTTCCTCAACGTCCACTTTCCGCAAAGCTGAATGTTTCCTGCGGGTCGTTACCAGATGTCCATAATCAAAACAGCAGTCATCAATATTTTTCATCCTTTGATTATGATCATCAGGAAGCACTTTGCTTGAGTTGCTTCGATGCTCCCTCATCTTGCCGGCATCTTGGCAGGATCACCTTCCAGGATCTCAACTTCTGCTCGTATCGCATAGACGCGTTCGCGGGGCTGGTTGACGGCAGGCGCTGATAGTGCAACGGGCGATTGATGAGCAAGGGTTCGAGCAAAGGCTGCACATGTTTGCGGAAACATTGTTCAGCCATGCTGCCGTTGAAATACACATGCGTGATATCCGGATGTTTCAAAAAGAATAAAGCGAAATCGTTAGCGCTGATCGAGTTCGCCTCGATATCGGCATCCAAGCTGCTGTGCCGAGTGCATGAAGCGAGTACATCCCAGAGTGCGATGCCGGCGGACTTCAGTATCTGGGTTCGTGCTTCGTAAGGCAGGGTCGGTACGGCACCGATCAGGTCACCCATGATGGGCCAAAAGGCATTGCGGCGATGCGCATAATATTGTCCGGCCCGCAGGGATTCCTTCCCCGGCATGCTGCCGAGGATCAGGGTACTCGCATTGGGATTTTGTATCGGCGGGAAGCTTTGGACTCGGGGCATTGACGTTTAAAGCTACCGGACACGCGGGGATTTATAGATGCTGCACGAACCAGTCGGCCGCGCTGCGCGCAGCTTGTTGCAGCGTGCCAGCCTCTTCGAACAAATGGGTCGCACCGGGTATCAGGATGAGTTTCTTCTCGCAGTTCAGCAGCGCATCGGCCTGCTGGTTCAGCTCGATCACGCCGTAGTCCGCACCGCCTACGATGAGCAGGGTCGGCGCTGTCACGCGGCGCAATGCGGCTGCCCCGGCGAGGTCGGGGCGTCCGCCGCGCGAAACCACGGCGGAGATTTTATTTTCCATTTTTGCCGCAGCTTGCAATGCTGCGGCTGCGCCGGTGCTGGCGCCAAAATAGCCCAGGCTCAGCGCTTGAGTCTTCGGATTGTTTTGCAGCCATTCGGTTGCGGCGAGCAGGCGTTGCGTGAGCAACGCGATGTCGAAGCGTGTCTCATAAGTCTGATCTTCTACACTTGTCAGCAGATCGAACAGCAGCGTGCCGATGCCGCGTTGTTGCAGAACTTCGGCAACATAGGTGTTGCGCGGGCTGAAGCGGCTGCTGCCGCTGCCGTGGGCGAACAGCACCACGCCTTTTGCCGATGGCGGCAGGATCAGCTCGCCATCCAGTTCGACGTGGCCGGCCGGTATATGTACGGTGCTCATGTTTTCCTCCCGTTATGATTGTAATACTTGCCCTGTCATCCCCGTGCAGGTGGGAAAGAAGTATTTGAGCAATTTGCTATCAATGGCCGGGGAAAAAAATAATACCCATTAAGCCGATAAGCGAAATCAGTACGATGAAAAATAGGATGCTACGCCAGATGCTGCTGTCCATGGTCTTCTCCTTTGTCAGAATGGGCTGTGCGCCCTGTGTAATCATTTTCCCGCCATGAAAATGGGAATGCGTTGCCGGCCGAACTGTTTGTTGAACTGTTCGAAATGTCCGGCCAGTGCCGTGCCGCACCGCGGACAGTTCCCTTGTGCACTGAGATTGTAGTCGCGGATCTCGTGCCAGTCGCGCACGATCAGCGGGTGCTGGCAAACCGGGCAGTGCGTGGTGCCGCCGGAGAGGTCGTGCACATTGCCGGTATAGACGTGCAACAGTCCGGCGGAGTGGGCGATCTGCCGCGCCTGGGTCAGCGTTTTCGCCGGGGTGGCGGGAATGCCGGTCATCTTGTAGTCGGGATGAAAAGCGGTGAAGTGCAACGGCACGTCCACACCCAGTTCCTCCGCGATCCATTCGCTCATCTTGCCGATCTCATGTGCGCTATCGTTGTAGCCGGGGATCAGCAGTGTGGTGATCTCGAACCATACATCAGTTTCGTGGCGCAGATATTTCAGCGTGTCCAGCACCGGTTGCAGATGCGAGCCGGTCTGTTTGACATAGAACTCGTCGGTGAAGGCTTTCAGGTCGACGTTGGCAGCATCCATTTTGGCGTAGAAGTCGCGGCGCGGCTGGTCGTGCATATAGCCCGCAGTGACCGCCACTGCTTTGATGCCGCGCTCGTGACAGGCATCAGCGACATCCATCGCGTATTCGGCGAAGATCACCGGGTCGTTATAGGTGAAGGCGACACTCTTGCAGCCCAGCCGTTCGGCAGTGCGTGCGATGGCTTCCGGTGTGGCCTGGTCGGCGAGTTTGTCGAAGCTGCGCGATTTGGAGATGTCCCAGTTCTGACAGAATTTGCAGGCGAGGTTGCAGCCCGCCGTGCCGAACGACAGGATGCTGCTGCCCGGATAGAAATGGTTGAGTGGCTTTTTCTCGACCGGGTCGACGCAGAAACCCGAGGAACGGCCATAAGTGGTGAGCACCATTGCATCGCCTACGCGCCCGCGCACGAAACATGCGCCGCGCTGGCCTTCGTTCAGCTTGCAGTCGCGCGGGCACAGGTCGCACTGGATGCGCCCGTCATCCAGCTTGTGCCAGTATTTGGCCGGATATTGTTCCGCGATGCTGATAACTTCATCCATGCTGGTGCTCCTTCAGGCGCCCGGCCATAACCAGCGACTCGGCGAGTGTTGATTGCTCGCCTAGTCGATTGGCTAGTGGTTCCATCAAAAGTTTATCGGACTCGCTCCATTTGGTCACGGAATAGCGCGATAGTTTCACCCCTTCTGCCCAGAAGTCTTCGGGCAGCCCGGCCTTGCGTCTGAGCATCGCAAGAAAATCGCGCGGTTGCGCGAGGCTTTCCCAGACCTGCGGCAGAAATGTGCTGCGATAGGTGCGGCGGCCATGAGACGGTGGGGCGAAGCCCTTCGGTGCGGGAATGGCCGCCAAGCCCCCCCTGCCGCAAGCGGCTGTCTCCGCCAGTAACGTGTCGGGGGGGCTATATTCAAAAATAATGCCGTCCACACCAGGACGCAGTTGCGCCAGCGCATCGGCCTCGTCGCTAACTTCCATCGCTTGTGCAGTCGAGAGCAGCGAGATCTCAACTGTGGTGATATCGAGTTCTTCAATGCTCAACGGTGTGAAACGCGGATCGCGCAAGGCTGCGGACACGGCATTGTGTTTGACATCGTCGAGCAATGAACGGTGCGCCTGCAGCGAACCGATGCAGCCGCGCAATTCGCCGCGCTGCGTGAGGGTAACGAAACATGCACCATGCTCTGCCAGCCAAGGCGCGGATTCATCTGCTGTGTGCGGTACATTCAACACGCGCGAAATCGCGGCACGCGCAATCGGCAACAGGACCTTTCCTCGCTCAGTCATGTCTGCTCTCCTCCCCGGTGAATGCGAAGGACGCATAACCGACCACCCGATCGCGCGAGCCGGCGGTATCGCCGGAGTTGCGCAGATCGAGCAAGTGCGGGGTGAGGTAATGTTTCTGCGCCGCGACGATCAGCCCGCTGATGGGCGTGCCGCCGCAGGCATGGTCATGCGCGATGGGCTGGTGCAACTTCAGAATGGATTGCACGGTCTCATTATCCACCTGCTGCGCGTTAGCGTAAGGCAGATAGTGCGAGAGGTCGGAGCTGATAACGATCAGCGTTTCATCACCACCCCACAGCGTCTCCAGCACCTCGGCGACTTCCTCTGCGCTGGCCATGCCGACCGCCAATGGCAGCAATGTGAAATCCGTCAATACGCTTTGCAGGAATGGAAGCTGCACTTCCAGCGAATGCTCCAGCGCGTGCACTTGCGCGCTGATGCTGACTTGCGGCAGGTGAGCGATGGCGCGTGCGCCGGCAGCATCCAGCGTCACGCGGCCTAGCGGCGTGTCGAATGCATCTACGCCGGGCAGTGCCAGACCGCGCACCGCGACGCGGTGGGTAGGTCCGAGCAGCACCACGCGACGGATGCGCGAGGCGATAGGTTGGAGCATAACGTAAGCCGTGGCTGCGATCGCGCCGGAATAAATGTAACCGGCGTGTGGAACGATCAGCGCTTTGGGAACCAGATCGAACGGGCGCGTGGCGTTGGTGCGTGTTTGGGCCAGCAGCTGTTGCACGTCATGCGCAAGCTGCCGGGGTTCGGCGGGGTAGAACATGCCCGCAACAGCAGCAGGTCGGATATTTTGCATAACAAGCCTCGTAATAATTATAAAGTTTTATATGGAGGCGGCAAGGCAAAAATCAAGAGAGGGCAAGCGCGATGCCTATAACCAGCCACTTTGCCACCGGCTTAGTGGATTGGTTAGTTGTTTCATTAGTCAGATGGCTAGTAGCCTCATCAGGAGTTTCATCAGCTTTTTTAGGTGAGCAAGGCCACGATATCGGTATGCTTGTTCTTGGTGGCGATGCTCAAGGCCGTTGTGCCATCCTGGTATTCCAGATCGCGGTCCGCTCCCTTGGCGAGCAATAGTTTGACAACTTCGGTGTGGCCGTTGGCGGCGGCTTTGTGCAGTGGCGTCCAGCCGTCGTTGCTGGCCAGATTGACATTGGCTCCACCGGCTATCAGTTGCCCGACAGTAATGAGGTGGCCGCGTGTGGCGGCTTGCAGCAGCGGTGTCAGGCCATGTTTGCTGGTGGCGTTCACATTGGCGCGTTTTTCGACAAGCAACTTCACTACTTCGCTGTAACCGTTGAATGCGGCCCAGTGCAGCGGCCCATAACCTGCCGTATCCTTGGCGTTGACGTCGGCGCCGCTGCGGATCAGAAGGATTGCGACTTCTTCCTTGCCATTGAAGGTCGATATCATCAGCGGTGTCCAGCCGTGCTCATCGCGTGAATTGATGTCCACTCCGCTGTCCAGGAACAACAAAACAGCGTTGCGGTCTCCCTTTTCGGCCGACTGTACGAAGCCCCTTGGGGAAAAGGCATAGCCTTGCTGTTCGACGGCGATTTTTTTCGAATCTTCCACACCTTCCCAAGGATTGACACCGGCCGCGATTTTCTTTTTCTTGTCGCGTATATTGGTATGCGCCATGCTCAGCGCGAAGATTTCTGAGGCCACCCTGGGAGGGAAACCCTGCCGGGTGCCCCCGCGGTTATCAATCATCAGGTCGGTGAAATAAGCATCGATTTCATTTGAATTCCACAGTTCAGTGATGCGGTCCATCACGCGCGGGTATTGCTCTTCCATATTCAGTGGGTAGCACTCCTCATAACCATCCAGCAGAAATAGCAGTTTTTCGTTCATCGGGAATTGTGTGGGTTTTTCCAGTAAAATCGGTCAGACCGGTTTGTATTGATCCAGCTGTAGTTGATGGTACTCCCGAATGCAGCTTCGGCCAAGTTCACCGACAGGTTGCCAGGAACAATGTGGCAATGACCTTATTCCCGGATTTTCAGGCGCAGGAGAAAGCGCAGGCCTTGCTTTAACTTTATGCACTTCCCTGAACGGTGGTACTGGAGTAACATTGCATCCAAACGCTAAGCTGTATCTGATATAACGAAACGATCGATGTAAGACGCAATGGGGAGGCGGGACGCTATGGACGTGTTCGGGCACTTATTCGGTCATGGCAGCGAGGAGGACAACCTCGCGCTGCTTACTGCCATCGAAAGGGCGGTATCTGCGGTCGAGCCGCTGCTCAAGCATATGAGCGGTTATCCCGATAGTTATAGCAAGCCTGTCGCCACCGCACTGGAATATGCGCACAGACTGGCAGCCGGTTTACCCGGACCTGTGACAGTCAATCGCGAATCCTATACCAAAGATCCCTTTGTACACTCACTTTTCCCTTCTGCCGATCTTATCCAGGATGGATTGTGTGCCAGCCACGCCCTGCGCGACTATAAACGGGAATTTCCCGACAGCGATGAGCTTTACGCTTTGATGGGAATGCGGCGCAATGAAAAGACTCTGGCGGGGATGGAGTTGTCCGGCCAAATGGCACAACGCGATGCGTTGCAAAAGGCGGTCTATTTTAGCAGCCATACCATCGAGGATCCGGCACCCACTGAGCAGTTGGCCAGGAATTTCGCCGCAATGAGTTTCTTTGACAGCCTGGTGAGCAAGGTGAGGATCAGGATCGGTTTGCGAAAACAGGAGTTGCTGTCACAGACGCAGGAAAAGGATCTGCTGACAGATTTCTTGCGTGCTGCGAATGTCCGGAAAAGACCTGCGCTTGAAAAGGAATTGTCCACAATCATAAGCGGGATGCAAGCCATCAGCAGTTCTCTGGAGTTGCGCAATTACATCACAGATTTCGAAGCCGTGCTGCTCCATCCGGAGGAACATCTGCGCATGGTCCAGACTCCGATCATTCTGGACAGCATGGGCATCAGAAGGGGTGGTGGGGATACGAGCCACGGCGAGGCGATCATGTTCAACGACCTGATCGGTTATGACCGGCGCGATTGGACCGTGACCATGGTGCGTTGCAGTAACCTGCGAAGCATGCCATTCGCCGCGAAGCTGGATAATGCGTACCGCAAGCTTGTTGCCTGATATGCGTTGGCCATATTGCAAATAAGGCTAATGAAGAAAGCATGCCGCAAGAGGCTTGTCGTCGCGATACGGGGAAAAAATTTGCAGCCTCCACTTGTCCGAGAGATCAGCCGTCGTCGGCTTCATCTTGCTTGCGATATCGGCGCACAGGTTTCTGGCCTTCTCGTCATCGGTATCGATCACGATGCCGATCGTGCTATCAAGTTTGTTGACCGCGCATTGCTTGGTGTAGCCGGCGATTATTATCGCCCCGCACAATCTATCCGTCTCGCCAGCAGTAGCCGTATGGGTATCGGCTTTGCCGCATCCGGCGAGCGCAGCGGACAAGGCGATTGTCACGAGTATCGGAGCAGTATTTTTCAGATCGGCCATCCCGGATTTTGAATCGAAATTTTCCTATCCCAGCAGGTGCTTCACATGGTCCCGTTCTTCAATCAGTTCGCGGTAACTCTCTTCCATATGCTTGCGACCCAGATCGCTGATCGGCAGTCCCTGTACGATGTGGTAATGGCCGTGTTTGCAGGTGACGGGGAAACCGTAGATCACGCCTTCGGGGATGCCATAGCTGCCATCGGACGGAACGCTCATGGTCACCCAGTCGTTGTGGTGCGAGCTGAGCATCCAGTCGTGGATGTGCGAAACAGCGGCATTGCCGGCACTTGCAGCGCTCGATAATCCACGCGCTTCGATGACAGCAGCGCCGCGCTTTTGCACGGTGGGGATGAATTCGCGTTCCACCCAGTCCTGATCGGGAAGTATCTCGCGCACCAGACGTCCACGGATCTCGGCGTGGTCAAGATCGGGATATTGCGTGCCGGAATGGTTTCCCCAGACGATCATTTTCTTGATGTCGCGGATCGGCTGGAACAGTTTGAGTGAGACTTGGGCGATGGCGCGGTTGTGGTCGAGGCGCATCATCGCGGTGAAATTGCGCGGGTCGAGGCCGGGGGCGTTCTTCATCGCGATCAGCGCGTTGGTGTTGGCGGGGTTGCCCACCACCAGCACCTTGACGTGGCGCGCTGCATAGTCGTTGAGCAGCTTGCCCTGTGCTGAAAAGATCGCGCCGTTGGCCTCGATCAAATCCTTGCGCTCCATGCCCTTGCTGCGCGGGCGCGCGCCGATCAGCAGGGCGATCTCGGCATCCCTGAAAGCGACTTTGGGGTCGTCGGTGATGATGACTTGCTGCAACAGAGGAAAGGCGCAATCTTCCAGCTCCATCATCACGCCGCGCAACATTTGCTGTGCCTGGGGCAAATCCAGCAATTGCAGGATGATGGGCTGCTCGCGCCCAAGCATGTCGCCATTGGCAATGCGGAATAAAGTGGCATAGCCGATTTGACCGGCAGCACCGGTGATGGTGATGCGGATGGGTGCTTTCATGAATTCCTCCTTGAGCTTGAAGAGACGGGCATGATAATCATTTTGCGACATTTTTGTCAGGTAAAGTGGTGTAGGATTATGCCTGTCCGCTTTATGTCATGGCAGAGAACAGAAATGAATAAATCACGCCCGAAGCACCTCGCCCTGCATCAAATCAAATTACCGCTGCCCGGAGTTGTTTCGATTCTCCATCGCATCAGTGGCCTGTTGTTGTTTTGTGCACTGCCGTTACTGTTGCTGATGCTGCAATACAGCCTGAGTTCCATCGAGACATACACACAATTGACCGAAGTGCTGGGTAATCCGCTCATCAAGATCATATTGACAGGGTTGCTGTGGGCGTTCATGCATCATTTTTGCGCCGGGCTGCGTTATCTGGCGGTTGACTTGCACCTGGTGCGCGATCTTGCACAGGCGCGCAACAGCAGTAAGGTCGTGATGGTGGTGAGCCTGGCATTGACCATTATTATCGGGGTGAAGCTATGGTGAATCGCGTCGTCGTAGGCGCCCATTACGGCTTGCGCGATTGGCTGATCCAGCGAATCACCGCGGCTGTGATGGTACTTTACTGCGCGGCATTGGCCGGCTATCTGCTGATGCAACCCTATCTGGATTATGACGTTTGGACTGCGCTGTTTTCCAGCCAGGTGGTGCGCACATTCAGCCTGTTGTTCCTGCTGGCTTTGTTCTATCACGCATGGGTAGGAATACGCGACATCGTGATGGATTACGTCAAACCGCCCAGCGTGCGGCTGGTAATCCATGTGCTGGTGATATTGGCATTGCTGCTTTATGTGATCTGGTCGGTGCAGATACTGTGGGGAATGTGATGAAAATTTGTTTGTCGGGCGAATCGCGGTGTCGCGTGCTCGCTCATTCCTCGCCTATCAAGCTTGATATGTCTTCGTCATTCGCTGCGCGGCTCCTTGCGGTGCCCGCGCGACACGGTGGCCGCATGGCATCGGTGCGGGAGCGTGGAGCAGCAGGCCTGCCCGCCCCGTATGCTAACGCATCGCCGTGTCCGGCCTGCCATCCCGAAAAACAAATTTCAAAAGGTTCGGTTATCAATGGCAATCGCTAAACGTACTTTCGATGTGGTGGTGGTCGGCGCGGGCGGTTCCGGGATGCGTGCGGCGTTGCAACTTGCCCATGCCGGTCTGAAAGTGGCGGTGTTATCCAAGGTGTTTCCTACCCGTTCGCACACCGTCGCGGCACAGGGGGGCATTGCCGCCTCGCTGGGCAATGTCAAGGAAGACAACTGGCACTGGCACATGTACGACACGGTGAAGGGTTCGGATTATCTGGGCGATCAGGATGCCATCGAGTTCATGTGCCGCGCAGCACCCGAAGTAGTATACGAGCTGGAACATTTCGGCATGCCGTTCGACCGCACGGACAGCGGCAAGATCTATCAGCGTCCGTTCGGAGGGCATATGCAGGATTACGGCAAGACACCGGTGGATCGCGCCTGTGCGGCGGCCGACCGCACCGGTCACGCACTGTTGCACACGCTGTATCAGCAGAACGTGAAAGCCAATACGCATTTTTTCACAGAGTGGATGGCGCTGGATCTGATACGCGATGAAGACGGCGATGTGCTCGGTGTGACCGCGATGGAGATTGAAACCGGCGAGGTGATGATCTTCCAGGCGCGCGCCACGCTGTTCGCCACCGGCGGGGCAGGGCGCATCTTTCATTCGAGCACCAATGCTTTTATCAATACCGGCGACGGGCTGGGTATGGCAGCACGGGCAGGCATTCCGCTGGAAGACATGGAGTTCTTCCAGTTCCATCCCACCGGCGTGTATGGAGCGGGGGTGCTGATCACGGAAGGAGTGCGCGGCGAGGGCGGCTATCTGGTCAACAAGGATGGCGAGCGCTTCATGCCCAAATACGCGCCGAACGCGAAAGATCTGGCCAGCCGCGATGTGGTGGCGCGCGCGATGACGATAGAGATCAATGAAGGGCGAGGCTGCGGGCCGCACGGCGATCACGTCATGCTCAAATTGGACCATCTCGGCGATGACGTGATCCGGCAGAGATTGCCGGGTATCCGCGAGATCGCGATCAAATTCGCGCACGTCGATCCGGCCAAGGCGCCGATCCCGGTCGTGCCGACCGCGCACTACATGATGGGCGGCATCCCGACCAATTTCCACGGCCAGGTCGTCGCGCCCTACAAGACCGGGCCCGACGAAGTAGTGCATGGCCTTTATGCCGTGGGGGAATGCGCCTGCGTGTCGGTGCATGGCGCGAACCGTCTGGGCTGCAACTCCCTGCTCGACCTGATCGTGTTCGGGCGCGAAGCGGGCAGGCAGATCATCGAGGACCTGAACAACAACCCGCATCCTAAACTCCTGCCCGCCGATGCCGCCGAGCGCCCGCTGGCGCGTCTGGCGCGGCTGGAAAACCAGAAGAACGGCGAGCGGGTCGCCGAGGTCGGTGATGCGATGCGCAAGACCATGCAGAAACATTGCGGCGTGTTCCGCTTCCCCGGCTTGCTCGCCGAAGGCGTGGAACAGATCAGGCAGATCGCCGAGCGTGTCGCGCATACCGCGATCCAGGACAAGAGCAAAGTATTCAATACCGCGCGCATCGAGGCCCTGGAGCTGGATAACCTGATCGAAGTCGCTCAGGCGACCATGATCGCAGCGACGGCGCGCCAGGAAAGCCGCGGCGCTCATGCGCGTGACGACTTCCAGCAACGCGATGATGTGAACTGGCTCAAGCACAGCCTGTATTTTCGCGAAGGCAATCGGCTGGATTACAAGCCGGTGCGGCTGAAACCGCTTACCGTGGAATCGTTTCCGCTCAAGGCGCGGGTTTATTGATAAAACAAAAGCCATCCCGCTGATCAACCTAAAGACGGTTGTCAAGTGGTCGGTTATTAGGAGTCATTCATGAAGTTTCGTATCTACCGCTACAACCCGGACAAAGACACTGCGCCGTATATGCAGGACTACGAACTGGACATCAGGCATGATGACCGCACACAAGGGAAGATGTTGCTCGACGCGCTGCTGCTGATCAAGCAGCAGGACGACAGCCTGTCACTGCGCAAGTCTTGCCGCGAGGGGGTGTGCGGATCGGATGCGATGAACATCAACGGGCGTAACGGCTTGGCATGTATCACGCCATTGTCATCGCTCAAGGAGCCGGTGGAGTTGCGGCCTCTGCCGGGGTTGCCTGTGATACGCGACCTGATCGTGGACATGACGCAGTTCTTCAAGCAATACCATTCAGTCAAACCGTACCTGATCAACAACGATCCACCGCCGGAAACCGAGCGGCTGCAATCGCCGGAACAGCGCGCGCATCTGAACGGTTTGTATGAGTGCATATTGTGCGGTTGCTGCACCACGGCATGTCCGTCGTTCTGGTGGAACCCGGACAAGTTTGTCGGCCCTGCCGGATTGTTGCAGGCGTACCGCTTCATTGCCGACACGCGCGATCAGGCCACCAGCGAGCGACTCGATGATCTTGAAGACCCTTACCGCTTGTTCCGCTGTCACACCATCATGAATTGCGTGGATGTGTGTCCGAAAGAATTGAATCCGACCCAGGCCATCGGTAATATCAAGGATATGATGATCAAGCGCCTGGTATGAGAGATATCCGTGAAAAATGTTGAGAGGGTACGCTGGCGCAGCCGGCGCGGACTGCTGGAACTGGATATCGTGCTGGGACGGTTTGTCGAAGAGCATTATGCGAAGCTCAGTGAAAAGGAAAAACAGGCATTTGAGATATTGCTGGATATGCCTGACAACCCGCTATGGGATATGATTGCAGGCAGGCAGGAAGCAACGCAAAGGGATCAGCGGGCATTGCTGGAGAAGATCAGAGCAGTTTAAAAAGTCTCACAACCTTTGGGAGTCCTTGTATGGAAAAGAATCGTATCGCAACATTGACCATGGACGATGGGCGCAGCATCGAACTGCCTATCATGTCCGGAACACTGGGGCCGGATGTGATCGATATTCGCACTCTGAACAAGCTCGGTGTGTTCACTTATGATCCGGCATTCTTCTCCACCGCCAGTTGCACTTCGGCGATCACTTTCATTGACGGCGATGCCGGGTTGCTATATTACCGCGGTTATCCGATCGAGCAATTGGCTGAGCATTCCAGTTTTCTGGAGGTGAGTTATCTGCTGTTGAACGGCGAGTTGCCGAGCGCGACCGAGAAGGCAGCGTTCATGGCGAAGGTGACGGAGCACACCATGGTGCATGACCAGATGGCGCGTTTCTTCACCGGCTTCCGCCGCGATGCGCATCCGATGGCGGTGATGGTCGGGGTTGTGGGCGCACTGTCTGCCTTCTATCACGACTCGCTGGACATCAACAATCCTGAACACCGGGATATTTCCGCGCTGCGACTGCTCGCAAAAGTGCCGACCATCGCGGCGATGGCGCACAAATACCACACCGGTTTTCCGTTCATGTATCCGAAGAACAAGTTCAGCTATGTGGAAAATTTCATGTATATGATGTTCGCCACACCGGCTGAGGATTACGTGCCCAACCCGGTATTGGTGCGCGCGCTGGAACGAATCTTCATTTTGCACGCCGACCATGAGCAGAATGCATCCACCTCGACTGTGCGCCTGGCCGGGTCGAGTGGCGCGAATCCATTTGCCTGCATCTCTTCCGGCATCGCTGCGCTGTGGGGCCCTGCGCACGGGGGAGCTAACGAAGCCGCGCTGGATATGCTGATAGAGATCGGCGATGTGTCGCGCGTGAAGGAATATGTACAGGGGGTGAAGGACAAGAAATATCGCCTGATGGGCTTCGGTCATCGTGTCTACAAGAACATGGATCCGCGCGCCAGCGTGATGCGTCAAACCTGCTACGAGGTGCTGAAAGAACTCAAGCTGGAAAACAACAAGCTGTTCGAACTGGCGATGGAACTGGAGCGCGTCGCGTTGAGCGATCCGTATTTCATCGAGCGCAAACTGTATCCGAACGTGGATTTCTATTCCGGCATCGTGCTTCGCGCGCTGGGCATTCCGAGCAATATGTTCACGGTGATCTTTGCGGTGGCGCGCACGATAGGCTGGCTCTCGCAGTGGAACGAGATGATAGCCGATGCCGATCACAAGATCGGCCGTCCGCGCCAGTTGTATCGCGGAGCGGTGAAGCGCGATTATGTACCGGTGAAGAAACGTTGAACGATCCTGTCAATTTCATGCAGTTGATGCAGGACAGCTCGCTGCTGTTCGGGACCAATGCGCCCTTTGTCGAGGAGTTGTACGAGCAATATCTCGTCGATCCGAACAGTGTGCCCAAGGCGTGGCGCGGTTATTTCGATGCGCTGCCGCCGCTGGCCAATGGCGCACATGACGAATCGCACAGCACTATTCAGCGCGCTTTTGCGTCCTTGCCGAAGGCGGCTGCCGGACCTGTGCTGGCAGCGGATGCCGAGCTGGAGCGCAAGCAAGTCTATGTGCTGCAACTTATCAACGCGCATCGCTTCCTCGGCGTGCGTGTCGCCAATCTCGATCCGCTGAACCGCCATGCCAAGCCGGTGATCGCCGAGCTCGATCCGGCGCATTACGGTTTGGGCGAAGCCGACATGGATACCACCTTCGACACCGGCTCGCTGGTGGGCGGGGCGCGCATGACTCTGCGCGAGATCCTCAAGCTGTTGCGCCAGACATATTGCGGCAGTATCGGCGCGGAATACATGTACATCAGCGATGTGGCGCAGAAACGCTGGATACAGAATCGTCTGGAGAGCGTGCGCGGACTGGCCGGATATGATGCCGCGATGCGCCGCCGCATCCTCGAACGCATCACCGCCGCCGAGACGCTGGAGCGCTATCTGCACACCAAGTTCGTCGGGCAGAAACGCTTCTCGCTGGAAGGCGGCGAGACGCTGATCCCGTTGCTCGACCATTTGCTGCAGCGTGCCGGAGAACAAGGCGTGCAGGAAACCGTGATCGGCATGGCTCATCGCGGACGGCTGAACGTGCTGGTGAATATTCTCGGCAAACAGCCGGGTATGTTGTTTGCCGAATTTGAGGGCATACATGCCGAACACCTGACTTCAGGTGACGTAAAGTATCATCAGGGTTTTTCCGCCGACATCGCGACACCGGGCGGTGTGTTGCATGTCGCGCTGGCTTTTAATCCTTCGCATCTTGAAATCGTTAATCCGGTGGTAGAAGGTTCGGTGCGCGCGCGCCAGCATACGACGCAAGGATTTTGACGGATCAAAAGTATTGCCGATCCTGCTGCACGGCGATGCGGCATTTGCCGGCCAGGGCGTGGTGATGGAAACGCTGGCGATGTCGCAGACGCGCGGCTACCGTACTGGCGGAACGGTGCACATCATCATCAACAACCAGATCGGCTTCACCGCATCGGACATGCGCGACGTGCGTTCCAGCACCTATTGCAGCGACGTGGCGAAGATGATCGACGCGCCTATCCTGCATGTGAATGCGGATGATCCGGAGGCAGTCGTTGCTGATCACCGAGATCGCGCTGGATTACCGCATGCAGTTCAACAAGGACGTGGTGATCGATCTGGTGTGCTTCCGCAAGCTGGGACACAACGAACAGGATGAGCCGCTGGTCACGCAACCGCTTCATGTATCGCTTCATCCGCCAGCACCCGGGCACGCGCACCCTGTACGCGCAGCGGCTGGCTGCGGAGGGCGTGATTCAGCCCGATGAAGCGGAAACGATGATCACCGACTATCGCAAGGCGATGGAAGAAGGGCGCAATTCCATACAGCCCGCGCTGGAAATGAAAGAAAGCAATATCGCCATGGATTGGGCGCAGTTCAAGCCCGACGTGACATGGGATGTGGCGGTGAATACCGCCGTGCCGCTGGAACGCTTGCAGAAACTGGCCGTGCCGCTGACCACCGTGCCGGAAAATTTCACGCTGCATTCGCGCGTGCAAAAGATCGTCGAGGATCGCATCGCCATGGCGCGCGGGGATCTGCCGCTGGACTGGGGATGGCAGAAAATCTGGCTTATGCCACGCTGCTCACTGAAGGCCATCCGGTGCGGCTGTCAGGACAGGACTGCCGGCGCGGCACGTTCTTCCATCGCCATGCCACCTGGCATGACCAGAACCGCAAGGAATGGCACGAGGGTGCGTATACTCCGTTGCAGCATCTTGCATCCGGCCAATCTGATTTCGTGGTGATCGATTCTCTTCTTTCCGAAGAAGCGGTGCTGGGTTTTGAATATGGCTATGCTACCGCCGAGCCGGATTCGCTGGTGTTGTGGGAAGCGCAGTTCGGCGATTTTGCCAACGGCGCGCAAGTGGTGATCGACCAGTTCATTGCGTCCGGCGAAGTGAAGTGGGGCAGATTGTGCGGACTGGTGCTGCTGCTGCCGCACGGCTACGAAGGCCAGGGCGCGGAGCATTCCTCGGCGCGTATCGAGCGCTACTTGCAACTGTGCGCCGACTACAACATCCAGGTGTGCATTCCCTCCACGCCGGCGCAGATGTTCCATCTGTTGCGCCGCCAGATGTTGCGCCCGATTCGCAAGCCGTTGATCGTGTTCACGCCCAAGAGTCTGTTGCGCAGCAAGGATGCGGCTTCACCGCTTGCTGAATTGACACAGGGTAAATTCCAGCCGGTGATCGCCGAGGTGGAAACACTGAAATCCAACAAGGTTCGGCGCATCATTGCATGCAGCGGCAAGATATATTACGAGCTGCTCGCCGCGCGGCGTGCCAAAGGCATCGGCGACATGGCGATCATCCGCATCGAACAACTTTATCCGTTCCCGCACGATGACTTTGCCGCGCAGATCGCCGCGTATCCGAAAGCGACCGAGCTGGTGTGGTGCCAGGAAGAGCCTGGCAATCAGGGCGCGTGGCACCGTATCCAGCATTATCTGCTGCGCCATCTGCGCAAGGACATGCGCCTCGATTACGCGCTGCGTCCGTCATCCGCCGCACCTGCAGCGGGTTATCTGGCAGTGCACCAGGAACAACAGAAGGCGGTGATCGAAGCCGCCTTCCGCGACGATCTCGACAACAAACCTAATCCGGGAGCAACACACCATGAGCATCATTGAAGGCCATATCGTTGAAGTCAGGGTTCCGCAACTTTCCGAATCCGTGTCCGAAGCGACCTTGCTGACCTGGCACAAGCGTGCCGGCGAGGCGGTGAAAGAGGGTGAAAACCTGATTGACGTCGAGACCGATAAAGTCGTGCTGGAACTGCCCGCTTCCAGGAGCGGCGTGCTGGCCAGGATCATCAAGGGCGATGGCGAGAAGGTGGGCAGCAATGAACTGATCGCGCAGATCGATACTGCGGCCACTGCTGCCAAGCCAGTTACTGCCGCTGCGCACGCGGCGGCCAGTTCCGCCGTGCCGCCTTCGGTGCGCAAACTGGCGCGCGAACATGAGGTCGATGCCGGCAGCCTGCAAGGCAGCGGACGCAGCGGACGCGTCACCAAGGAAGATGTGCTGAATGCGATGCAGCAAGTTTCCCAGGCGCAAGCGCCGGGTGTTACTCAAGCCGTTGCTGGTCTTGCACCCCCTGGCATCGCGCCGTCCGGCAGCCGCCCCGAACAGCGCGTGGCGATGACGCGCATCCGCCAACGCATCGCCGAGCGTTTGCTGCAATCACAACAGAACGCCGCGATCCTGACCACCTTCAACGAAGTCAACATGCAGCCGGTGATGGATCTGCGCAACCGCTACAAGGACGCGTTCGAGAAAAAGCACGGCATCAAGCTCGGCTTCTCCTCGTTCTTCGTCAAGGCCGCGGTGCTGGCGTTGCAGAAGTTCCCGATCGTCAATGCATCAGTGGACGGCACCGACATCATCTACCACGGCTACTTCGACATCGGCATGGCGATCGGCAGCGAGCGCGGCTTGGTCGTGCCCATCATCCGCGACGCGGACAAGCTCTCCTTCGCCGACATCGAAAAACAGATCGCCGATTTCGGCGCGCGAGCCAAGGTCGGCAAGCTGACGATGGAGGAACTTACCGGCGGGACATTTTCAGTTTCCAACGGCGGCGTATTCGGCTCGATGCTCTCCACCCCGATCATCAACCCGCCGCAAGCCGCCATCCTCGGCATCCACGCCACCAAGGACAGGCCGGTGGCGGAGAACGGGTCGGTGGTGATCCGCCCGATGAACTACCTCGCGCTGTCCTACGACCACCGCATCATCGACGGGCGCGAAGCGGTGCTGTTCCTGGTTGCGATCAAGGAAGCGCTGGAATATCCGGGAAGGGTGTTGCTGGATTTATAAGTTGCCGGTAGCCAGACATTTAACTCCGTTCGCCCTGAGGTATCGAAGGGCGAGCGTACCTAACATCAAAAACAACTTCGCCGGGGGTTGCCCGGCAGCAAGCTACTTTCTTTTGCTTCGCCAAAAAGAAAGTAACCAAAGAAAAGGCGACCCCGGTTTGCCGCCCCTGCGGGGTACCCTCAATCAGCCACAAACGAGCGGGGCTGCGCAACTCGCACGATCCGCTACGCGGCCACGTGCTCAAACAGTGCTCGCCCAACCCCACCGCTCGTTTGCGTCTGATCGAGGCGGCGCACAGGGGATAAAAAGCGGAAACCCAAAACCGAAAATCGGGTGGGCAACAAGTTGCCCACCATGCTGAAGCAGATAGGCAATACAATTCGTCTCCGGTACATTGGCAACCCGCGCCCCCTTACAATCCCCTTGAGCACATTGAGCACGCTGAGTACAGTAAGAACACAATTGAGTACAGTGAGCACTAATCGCTAGACGCAGAAAGCATAGCCTGCGCGAACCTTTCGTCAGTTTCTGAGTTATATAGCTCAATTTATTGCTTTGGGATGTGTTAAATTACCAAACAGCGATACCGTGATAACTGAGTGAAAGACTGGAATTCATGTTGCATCGATGGTAATGAATCCTTCACCCGATGAGCATCACGCTCTAAACTGCAAGCCAACTCAGGACACGTTCGAGCTAACAAATGGAGCCTCCAAATTCTGTTTGGCTGACGAGCATGGTAACAACACGGGCCTCCACAGTCCGGTCCTGAGCCCCCTTTATTATTAAGGAATATTGATGGCGACAATGTTTAACACAAAGCAAACAAAGGCGCGCGCAAGCAAGATGGAGGAGCGCACGTTGGCTATGCGAAATGAATTCTGGCCGGATATAGCCGAAGAATACTTGTGGGATCGTAAGAAAGCTGGCGGCTTTACCACTATGCCGAGGACAATGGGGTATCTCATAAATATCATAAACACGTTGACCAAGGGTCAGCCTGCGAGCATGGTCTATCTTACAATTTGGTGCCGTTTGTTTTTCCCGGGAATAGTTACGTTGGCGAGTGAAAAGCAGATGGCTTTTGAATCAGGCTTTACCGGCGAACGCGCTGTTGATACGTGGCGTAAGCGCATGCGGCACCTCAAGAAGCTTGGGTTCATTGACTATAGGCCTGGTACAGACCATGAATTTCAATGGGTGCTTGTTTTCATCCGCACCATGTAGTCTTGCGTCTTGGTGGTAAGGTGCAAGAGCGCTATCGGGCAGCTTGGCGTGATCGTGCGATCGAAGTGGGCGCAAAGGATCTTGGCGCGCTACCTGAAGCTAACAAGAAGGAGCCAGCAAAAGCGGTGACTCCGAAGGAAGGTGCAAAGAGGGTAATATTGAAGAAGCGCAAGGAGACATCAGCCAGATAGGGTGGGCACGATTTTGTGCCCACCCTGCGATTTCAGGTTTTGAATTTCGCTTTTCTTTCCCCTGTGAGCCGCCTCGATCAGACGCAAGCAGGCGGAGGTTTAGGCGAGCACTGTTCGAGTCCCGCAGTGGGGCGCGGGTTGTGCGCCCCGCCAGGTCGAGTTGCGCAGCCCCGCTTGCTTGCGGCTGATCGATGGTACCGCGCAGCGGCGGCAAACCGGGGTCGCCTTCTTTTTGGTTATTTTTGGCTTCGACATAACCTGAAGGTTATGTCTGCGCCGCAACAAGCCGCTTTGCGGCGTGTTGTCTTTGGCGACGCAAGAGAAAGAAACTTGCTGCCGGGCAACCCCCGGCGGTGTTGATTTTGAATTTGAAGTTGGTTTCGCGGGCATGGCCCGCTCCTACAAACGAGATCCCGCCTTCGCGGGAATGACAAAATATTCTGAGATGCAATCAACAAACCAAATGAAAAAATTCTCTGCTTACCGCATCTTCGAACAAGACGGCAAATCCGCCGGGCGTTTCGTCAAGCTGACGCTGGACGATCTCGATCCCGGCGAGGTCGTCATCCAATCCCATTACTCCAGCGTGAATTACAAGGACGCGCTCGCCGCCACCGGTGCGGGCAAGGTGATACGGCGTTTTCCATGCGTCGGCGGCATCGATGTCTCGGGCGTGGTGACGAGTTCATCCGATGCGCGATTCAAGGCCGGTGACGAAGTTCTGGTGACCGGCTATGACATGGGCGTGGCGCATGACGGAGGTTACGCCGAATATGTGCGGGTGCCTGCCGGCTGGGTGGTGCCGTTGCCGCAGGGATTGTCGCTATTTGATGCTATGGTGCTGGGCACCGCGGGATTCACCGCTGCGCTGTCCGTCCATCGTCTCGAGCAAAACGAATTGCGTCCCGAGAACGGCAAGGTGATCGTAACGGGTGCGACCGGCGGGGTGGCGAGTCTCGCGATCAAGATGCTGGCACAACTGGGGTATCACGTGGTCGCGTTGACCGGAAAAGATGCAGAGCACGATTACCTGAAATCGCTGGGCACGGCGGAAATCCTGTCGCGCAAAGATTTGCTGATGGGCACGCGCCCGCTGGAGAAAGCGCAGTGGGCCGGCGCGCTGGATGCGGTGGGAGGAGAGACGCTGGCTTGGCTGACGCGGACGATGCAGCAGAACGGCGTGATCGCGAGCTTCGGCAATGCGGGCGGAATCGAATTGCATACCACGGTGCTGCCGTTCATCCTGCGCGGCGTGCGCCTGATCGGTATCGACTCCGCAGCCACCGCGATGCCCTTGCGTCGCCAGATATGGCAACGCCTGGCAACGGACTTACATTCGCAGATGTTGGCGAAAGTGGCGCATACTGTACCATTCGCCGAGTTGCAGGAAGTATTTCCGCAACTGCTGCAAGGTAAGCTGCGCGGGCGTTCGGTGGTCGTAATAAAAGCTGCGCGTTAGTGATATAATCGCCACTAAAGCTGGAAGCAAACAGCGCGAAAGTGGCGGAATTGGTAGACGCACTGGATTTAGGTTCCAGCGCCGCAGGGCGTGAGAGTTCGAGTCTCTCCTTTCGCACCAGGGCCCTTCGCGCCAGAGCCTTGCGCAGCATAACAAGCGGCCTTTCGCACCAGCCACCATTCAACTTTATTTCAAGGAAGCATAGTATGGCCAGCGTAGAAACTGTAAGCGCGTTAGAACGTCGTTTGAACGCATCCATTCCCCAGCAAGCCATTCAAGGCGTAGTGTCGACTCGCCTGAAAAACATCGGGCGTAATGCGAAGATCGCCGGTTTCCGTCCCGGCAAGGTGCCCACGAAAATCGTCGAGCAATTCTATGGCGCTCAAGCGCGGCAAGAAGCGCTGAGTGATGCCTTGCAACGTTCGTTCGCCGAAGCGGCGCAAATCAATAATTTGAGGGTGGCAGGTTTTCCTAAATTTGAAGTCAAGACCAAGGACCTGAGTGCCGATCAGATTGAATACAGTGCGACTTTTGAGGTTTATCCCGAGGTGGTAGTAGGGGATCTGTCGGGTGAGGTGATTGAACGTCTGGTATATGAGTTGACCCAGGAGGATGTCGACAACACGATTGCGACGTTGCGCAAGCAACGCGCCACGTTCGAGAAAGTCGATCGCGCGGCTCGAACTGAAGATCGGGTGAATATTGATTTCACCGGCAAGCTGAATGGCGAGGTATTTTCGGGTGGTGAGGCAAAGGATTATCCGGTGGTGCTGGGTGCGGGCGGCATGTTGCCTGAATTCGAGGCAGCCGTCGTGGGCATGAAGGCCGGCGAGACCAAGTCCTTTGATCTGACATTTCCGGAAGATTACCGCAGCAAGGAGGTGGCGGGTAAGAAGGTGAACTTTACGATCACTTTAAACCATGTCGAAGAACCGAAGCTGCCGGAAGTGGATGCTGAATTTGCCAGGGCTGTCGGTATTCCCGATGGCGATGCAGACAAGTTGCAAGACGAGATCCGCAGCAATCTGGTCAGTGAAGTTTCGCGTCGCTTGAAGGCGCACAACAAGGATGCGGCGATGAATGCACTGTTGAGAGTCGCCAGGTTCGATGTGCCCAAGGTGCTGGTAGATGAAGAAGTGCAGTTGCTGATACAGCAAACCGCGCAGGATATGGAGTCGCGCGGGATGAAGATGAAGGGCGTTTCACTGCCCCCGGATCTTTTCATGGAGCGTGGCGAGAAGCGCGTCAAGCTTGGTCTGATTCTCTCGTATCTGGTCCAGAAACATGATCTGAAAACAAAAGACGAACAGATCAAAAGCTTTATCGATGAATATGCGCAGAGTTTCGATCAGCCCGAAGAGGTGATAAGGTGGTATGCCTCCGACCCGGCGCGCATGCAGGAAGTTGAACATATCGTGCTGGAAGAGAATGTGATGACATGGGCGATGGGACAAGCCAGGACTTCTGATAAGCAGGCCGTATTCAGCGAATTGATGGGAAGTGCCTAATATGACGAATTATCAAAAACCACAAAATCCGGGCATGACGCACTATCAGGAGCCGCAAAACATCGGTTTGATTCCCATGGTCGTTGAGACCAGCGGGCGCGGCGAGAGGGCATATGATATTTATTCGCGTTTGCTCAAAGAACGGGTGGTGTTCCTGGTTGGCGAAGTCAATGATCACAGCGCGAATCTGATAGTGGCGCAGATGTTGTTTCTGGAATCGGAAAATCCCGACAAGGATATTCACTTTTATATCAATTCTCCGGGCGGTTCAGTGACCGCCGGGATGGCGATATACGATACCATGCAATTTATCAAGTCGAATATCAGTACGCTGTGCATCGGCCAAGCCGCCAGCATGGGCTCTTTTCTGCTGGCTGCGGGCGAGAAGGGCAAGCGTTTCTGCCTGCCCAACTCGCGCGTGATGATACATCAGCCGATGGGCGGCTTTCGTGGCCAGGCTTCGGATGTCGAAATCCATGCCCGCGAAATCCTGTATCTGAAGCAGAGGCTCAACCAGATGTTGGCTCATCACACCGGGCAGTCGGTAGAAACGATCGAGCGCGATACCGATCGCGACAATTTTCTGGGCGCGGAAGATGCAGTCAAATACGGGTTGGTGGATCAGGTGCTGGCAAAGCGTGTTTAGGATTTTATTTTTCCGATAACTTGATGGAAGGATGGTAAAGATGTCTGACGATAAAAATCTGGGTGACAAATTGCTTTACTGCTCGTTCTGCGGCAAAAGCCAGCATGAGGTGCGCAAGCTGATTGCGGGACCGTCGGTGTTCGTGTGCGACGAATGCATCACGCTTTGCAATGACATCATGCGCGAGGAGATACAGAGCGACCATATCAAGACCGGCAAATCCGACTTGCCTGTCCCGAAGGATATTTGTGCTGCTTTGGATGAATATGTGATCGATCAGGAGACGGCCAAGAAGATTTTGTCGGTAGCGGTGTATAACCATTACAAGCGCCTCAAGAGCAATGACAAGGACGGCGTGGAGTTGTCCAAAAGCAATATCCTGCTGGTTGGGCCGACCGGTTCCGGCAAGACCTTATTGGCGCAAACACTTGCACGCTTGCTGAATGTGCCGTTCGTGATGGCCGATGCGACCACGTTGACCGAAGCAGGTTATGTCGGCGAGGATGTTGAAAACATCATTCAGAAATTATTGCAGACCTGCGACTATGATGTTGAAAAGGCGCAGCGCGGCATCGTGTATATCGATGAGATCGACAAGATCTCGCGCAAGTCGGATAACCCTTCGATCACACGTGACGTGTCCGGTGAGGGCGTGCAACAGGCGTTGCTCAAGTTGATAGAGGGCACCAAGGCTTCGATCCCTCCACAAGGCGGGCGCAAGCACCCGAATACTGAATTTCTGCAAGTTGATACCACCAATATCCTGTTTATCTGCGGTGGTGCTTTCGATGGGCTGGAAAAGGTCATTCGCAGCCGCTCCGAGAAGGCCGGCATAGGTTTTGGCGCGACCATCGCCAGCAAGAGTCAGCGCAAGACCGGTGAGACCTTGCGCGAGGTGGAACCTGAAGATTTGATCAAATTCGGCCTGATCCCCGAGTTTGTCGGGCGCCTGCCGGTGATCGCCACCCTGGAAGAGTTGGATGAAACCGCGCTGGTAAAAATCCTGACCGAACCGAAGAACGCGCTGACCAAGCAATACCAGAAGTTGTTTGCGATGGAAGACGTGGCTTTGGAATTTCGTGAAGGAGTATTGCTGGCGATTGCCCGCAAAGCATTGGCACGCAAGGCCGGCGCGCGTGGGTTGCGTTCGATACTCGAACACGCGCTGCTGGATGTGATGTTTGATCTGCCCTCCATGGATAATGTCAGCAAAGTGGTATTGGATGAGGCTGTGTCCGGGGAAATCAAACCCATTATTATTTATTCGGATACCCATAAGGCGGCTTAATTCGGCCTTTGACTGTTCTTTTATCTTGTCCTGATGGCGCTGCTTGAATTATTTTGCGCCATCCCCATCTAACTTCACACTTAATTGAGAGGTTATTGCCATGTTAGAACAAGATATCCCAAGTACTGTTTCAAGCAATTTGCACCCGCTGCTGCCTTTGCGCGATGTCGTGGTGTTCCCGCATATGGTGATTCCTCTGTTTGTCGGACGCTCCAAGTCCATCAAGGCGCTTGAGACGGCCATGGAGGCCGGCAAAAGTATCGCGCTGGTGGCGCAAAGGTCCGCGACCAAAGATGATCCGGGCACGGATGATCTTTATGCCATCGGCAGCATGGCTAACATTCTGCAGATGTTGAAATTGCCGGACGGCACCGTGAAGGTGCTGGTTGAAGGCACGCAGCGCGCCAATGTGCTGAGAGTTTATGACGCCAAGTCGCACTTCGATGCTGAGGTACAGATCGTTCCCGCCGAGGATGGTACGGACAGTGAGTCAGAAGCGATGCGCCGTGTGCTGATCGCACAGTTCGACCAGTATGTGAAATTGAACAAAAAAATCCCGCCGGAAATTCTGACATCGCTTGCTGGCATCGATGATGCCGGTCGACTGGCCGATACAATTGCCGCCCATCTTCCTCTCAAGCTTGAGCAGAAGCAGGAAGTGCTGGAAATTTTTAGTGTGCGCAAACGTTTGGAACACTTGCTGGGACTTCTGGAAGGCGAGATAGACATCCTTCAGGTCGAGAAACGCATCCGCGGCCGTGTAAGGCGCCAGATGGAAAAGAGCCAGCGCGAGTATTACCTTAACGAGCAGGTCAAGGCAATACAGAAGGAACTCGGCGACGGCGAAGAAGGTACCGATTTCGACGAGTTGGAAAAGAAGATCAAGGCCGCGCATATGCCTAAAGAGGCACGCAACAAGGCCGAGGCAGAGCTGAAGAAGTTGCGCCTGATGTCTCCCATGTCAGCTGAAGCCACCGTGGTGCGCAATTACATCGATGTGCTGCTTGGGCTACCGTGGAAGAAAAAGACCAAGATCAGTGCCGATCTGAAAAAGGCCGAAACGGTGCTGGAAGAAGATCACTACGGCTTGGATAAGGTCAAGGAACGCATCGTTGAATACCTTGCGGTGCAACAGCGCATGGACAAGATGAAAGCTCCCATCCTTTGTCTGGTGGGTCCTCCTGGCGTGGGCAAAACCTCGCTGGGGCAATCGATAGCGCGTGCCACCAATCGTAAATTCGTGCGCATGTCGTTGGGCGGCGTGCGCGATGAATCGGAGATTCGCGGCCATCGCCGAACCTATATCGGTTCCATGCCGGGCAAGATTCTGCAGAATATGAGCAAGGTCGCGGTGAAAAACCCGCTGTTTTTGCTTGACGAAGTGGACAAGATGGGCATGGATATGCGCGGTGATCCGTCTTCCGCATTGCTGGAAGTGCTTGATCCCGAGCAGAACAGCACGTTCGTTGATCATTATGTCGAAGTAGAGTATGACCTGTCGGATGTGATGTTTGTTGCGACGGCCAATACGCTGAATATTCCGGAAGCGTTGATGGATCGCATGGAAATCATCCATGTTTCCAGTTACATGGAGGACGAGAAGATCAATATCGCCACGCGCTATCTGGTGCCCAAGGTGCTCAAGAATAACGGTTTAAAACCGGAGGAAATCAGCATCTCCGAAAGCGCTTTGCGCGACATCGTGCGCTACTACGTGCGCGAAGCAGGGGTGCGCGGATTGGAGCGTGAAATCTCCAAGATATGCCGCAAGGTGGTGAAATCGCTTTCGTTGAAGGATCGCGATAGCAAAGTGACCGTCAATTCTCGTAATCTTGACAAGTATCTTGGTGTGCGCCGTTATTCTTACGGCGTTGCCGAGAAGAATAATCAAATCGGGCAAGTGACGGGTTTGGCATGGACGGAAGTCGGCGGTGAACTGCTCACCATAGAGGCTGCGGTTCTGCCTGGCAAAGGCAAGACTACCACTACTGGCAAGCTCGGCGAGGTGATGCAGGAGTCCATCCAGGCGGCATTGAGTGTGGTGCGCAGTCGCGCCAGAAGATTGGGAATTGACGAGGAGTTTTATCAAAAAACCGATTTGCATATCCACTTGCCTGAAGGCGCGATTCCCAAGGATGGGCCGAGTGCGGGGGTGGGTATGTGCACCGCGATGGTCTCAGTGCTGACAGGTATTCCGGTGCGTGCCGATGTGGCAATGACCGGTGAGATCACCTTGCGTGGAGAGGTGTTGCCTATAGGTGGTTTGAAAGAGAAGCTGCTGGCCGCCCAACGTGGAGGGATCAAAGTGGTGCTGATACCTGAAGAAAACATTAAGGATCTGGCGGAAATCCCTGACAACATCAAAAACAAATTGGATATTCATCCCGTTAAATGGATAGATCAGGTTCTGGAAATGGCACTGGAGCGCGCGCCGCAGCCGCTTGAAGAGGTGGCTGAAGCGCGCGCCGTTGTTGCTTTGGCGGGTGATGTCAGACAAACAGATTCAGCGTTGGTGACCAAACATTAGCTGTCAAATTCCTAACAGCTTGAGTATGGCAACGCAAGCCAACGAAAAAATAATTTTTTTAGTAATTGCTTGACCAAAACCGAGAAGCCTTGATATAAAGCCCTTGCAGGGATTTTCCTGTTTTTTTAACCACTCGCAAAGGGGACTTACATGAATAAATCTGATTTGGTTGATGCAATTGCAAAATCCGCTGATATTTCCAAGGCAGCTGCTGCTCGTTCGCTTGACGCGACTGTTGACACCATCAAGAAGGCGCTGAAGAAAGGCGATTCAGTGAGCCTGGTTGGATTCGGTACTTTCAAGGTTGGCAAGCGTGCCGCGCGTAATGGCCGCAATCCTCGCACCGGTGCGACGATCAAGATCAAGGCAGCCAAAGTTCCAAAATTTAGTGCTGGCAAGGGTCTGAAGGAAGCTGTAAACTAACAAACTTTGTCGGGTGCTTAGCTCAGCTGGTAGAGCGTCGCCCTTACAAGGCGAATGTCGGCGGTTCGATCCCGTCAGCACCCACCACAAATATTTTTTGGAGTGGTAGTTCAGTTGGTTAGAATACCGGCCTGTCACGCCGGGGGTCGCGGGTTCGAGTCCCGTCCACTCCGCCAAATTGAGGCGAACGAGAGTTCGCCTTTTTTACATCTTTTTCCTTAAAATCAATAGTGGGACTGCATCGCTATGTTTGATTTCGTTCACGAAAATAAAAAGCTGGTACAAATAGTCCTGGCACTCATCATTTTGCCATTTGCATTATGGGGTGTAAGTTCATATGACAGAGCTCGAAATTCAGCAGACGTCGTCGCTACGGTGAATGGTATAAAAATCACTCAACAAGAATTTGAAAATTCACTGCATCAGCAGCAAGATAAGATGCGTCAGCAGTTGGGAGCAAATTTTGATGCGGCGATGTTTGACAATCCCGAGATGAAACGTGCGGTGCTGGATAATCTGGTTTCTCAGCGTTTGCTTGTAAATCAAGCCAAGGCGGCAGGATTGGTTGTGCCTGATGATCAATTGTCGCAGGTTATAGCAGGCATCGAGGCATTTCATGCTGGTGGAAAGTTTGATGCAAAACAATATGAAGCTGTATTGAAAAGTCAGAATTTGTCACCATTGGAGTTTCAAGCAAGGGTGCGAGATGAGTTGCTCGGCCAACAATTGCAGGACGCTTATGCGCAGAATGGATTTGCTGCACGCAGCGTTGCAGACAGCATTATCCGCTTGAACGAACAACAACGGGTTGTGAGTGTTACACCCATATCATTTCAGTCGTTTATGTCACAGGCAAAAGTGGATGATGGAGCGCTGAAAAAATATTACGAACAAAATCAAAATGAGTTTCAGGTCCAGGAACAGGCCAAAGTAGAGTATGTGAAATTCTCTGAGAATGACTTACTTTCTAAAGCCGAGGTGAGCGCGGGGGATGTGCGCAAGTATTACGACGAGCATCAAAATGAATTTGGCACACCGGAGGAACGCCGTGCGGCGCATATCCTGATTTCAGTAAAAGCGAATGCTTCGCAATCAGAGCAGGATGCTGCCAAGGCCAATGCGGAGCAGTTGCTCCAGCAAGCCAGGCAAGATCCTGCCAAATTTGCTGAATTGGCCAAAAAATATTCGCAAGATCCCGGTTCTGCCTCAAATGGCGGCGATCTCGGATATTTTGGCCGTGGCGCAATGGTCAAGCCTTTTGAAGACGCGACATTCACTTTGAAGGTTGGTGAGATCAGCGGTTTGGTTAAGTCCGATTTCGGTTATCACATCATCAAGCTGGTAGAAGTTAAGCCATCCAGAGTTCTGTCCTTCGATGAGGCGCGTGAAGGTATTGTGAATAAAATGCGCCAGCAAAAAGCTGCTGATATGTTCGCCGAGATGGCTGAGAAATTCAGCAATACTGTCTATGAACAAAGCGATACGTTGAAGCCTGCTGCTGATCTCGTTGGAGCGAAGATCGGGAAGAGCGAATGGTTGGTCAAAGGGGCGCCTGCTGGCGATCCATGGACAGCAAAAATGTTGCAGGCGATCTTTAACGATGAGGTAGTGAAGAATAAGCGCAACACGTCTGCTATTGAAGTGGCGGCAAATACGCTGGTTGCTGCACGTATCCTGGAATACAAGCCTGCCTCTGTGCGCGCTTTCAGCGAAGTTCAGGAAGTGATTCGTCAGAAATTGATGCATCAGCAGGCACAGGAACTGGCTGCAAAGCAGGGTAAATCGATCCTGGAACAGCTGCTGGGAGGAAGCAAACCCACATTGAAATGGGGTGCAGCCCTAACCGTCACTCGTGCCCAGCATGGCTCTCTGGATATGGGAGTGGTGCGGCAGATATTCCAGGCGAATGCAGCCAAGTTGCCGCAGTATGTAGGCGCACAAGACCCGCAAAACGGTTACATGCTGGTTCGTATCGATGCCGTCAAGGAAGGGGAGACAATCAATGACGAGAAACGTGTGCGTTATGCGCAACAATTGCGGCAAATGAGCGGTGATGAAATGTTCCGTGCATATCTGTCTGACGCAAAGCGGCAGGCGACAATCAAGTTGGATTTGCCGGCTGCGACAGTGCAACCTTGAAATTATTGCCTAACATCTAATGGAAAACGCCACCCGAGAGGTGGCGTTTTCCATTAGATGTTTGATCCCGGTTATTCTTCGGTTGTGCCCAAAGCGGTTGTGTTGAAGCCGCCATCTACGTAAGTTATTTCACCTGTTATGCCGCTGGCCAGATCGCTGCATAGAAACGCGGCGGTATTTCCTACTTCTTCGATGGTGACGTTGCGTTTAAGGGGCGCGTTCTTGGCGTTGTAGTTGAGCAATTTGTTGAAATCGCCGATGCCGGACGCGGCCAGTGTCTTGATCGGCCCGGCGGATATAGCATTTACGCGAATTCCTTGGCGACCAAGATGCATCGCCAGATAGCGGACGCTGGCCTCAAGACTGGCCTTGGCCATGCCCATCACGTTGTAGTGTGGCATGGTGCGCACGGCACCCAGATAGCTAAGTGTCAACAGGGAAGCGTTGCGGCCTTCCATCATCGGCAGTGCCGCTTTGGCCATGGCCGGGAAGCTGTAGGCGCTGATATCATGCGATATGCGGAAAGCTTCACGACTGAAGCCATCGAGAAATTCGCCGTCCAGGGCTTCGCGCGGCGCAAAAGCAATGGCATGCACAAAGCCGTCAAACCCATCCCAGTGTTTGCCCAGATCCATGAACAGTTGCTTTATGTCATCATCGCTGCTGACATCGCATTGATAGATCATGCCGCCGCCGAATTTATTGGCCATCTCCTCAACACGGCCACGCACCCGTTCTCCCTGATAGGTAAAAGCGAGTTCAGCGCCTTCGCGATGCATGGCTTGCGCGATACCATACGCAATCGAACGGTTGCTGATCATGCCGGTAATCAAAATGCGTTTGTTGGCCAGAAATCCCATGTTGTCCCTCTGCAAAAGGTTGGTCATAAAATGCGGCCATTATAACCTTTGTCAGAGCATCGCGGATTCAATAAAAGCCCGCAGCTTTCTGCAAGGCAGGACAAAGACGAACATTGCATGAGTTAGTGCAGAACTGCCCTGGACCAGAAATATGGATTGGCATTGTCGCTCGAAGGGTCTTGGCTGTTCGGCGAGGGTATTTGGCGTTGTCATCATCCGAAGCAATCGGATATAATCTTCCGATTATTTAAATCTTGGGTTTTCCCTCCATGCTGGAAGTCAGCAAACTTACTTGTAGTCGAGGCGATCATCGTTTGTTTTGCGGATTGAATTTCTCGCTGAATCCCGGCCAGATCATGCAAGTGCAAGGCGCGAATGGCAGCGGAAAAACCAGCTTGTTGCGTACCTTGTGCGGTTTCATAATGCCGGATGAGGGCGATATCGTCTGGAACGGTGAGAATATTCGTGAACTGGATGAAGATTACTACGCCGAGATGCTGTATCTCGGACATTTGAATGCCATTAAGGATGAATTGAGCGCGCTGGAGAACTTGCGTATCTCGGCTGGTCTTTCCGGGGTTGCGCTCGAGGAGAATGAGGCGATGGCCGCTTTGCGGCGGATGGGATTGCGCGGGCGCGAATTGCTGCCCACCAAAGTGCTTTCCCAGGGTCAGCGCAGGCGCGTTGCGCTGGCGCGGTTGATGGTCAGTGATGCCAAGTTGTGGATACTCGACGAACCTTTGACTGCGCTTGATGTCGGAGCTGTGGAATTGATTCAGGGGTTGATTGCAGAACATCTGGCGCAGCAGGGAATGGTTATATTTACCACGCATCAGCCGCTGCAAGTTGCGGGCATAGAGATGCGGAGTTTGACCCTGTCATGATGGTCATGTGCCCATGAAAAAATCCTCGATGCTTGATTTGCTGATACTGGTGATAAGACGTGATCTGGTGTTGGCGATGCGCCGCCGCGCGGATGTGCTTACAACACTGGTTTTTTTCGTGATGGTGGTCAGCTTGTTTCCGTTGGGCGTCGGCCCTGAACTGGCCATGCTGCGCAAAATGGCTCCGGGCGTGTTGTGGGTTGCAGCCCTACTGGCTTCGATGTTGTCGCTGGTGCGACTGTTTTCAGCCGACTATCTGGACGGTACACTGGAACAGATGATGTTGGCACCGCAATCGCTGTCCATGCTGGTATTGGGCAAGATGACGGCACACTGGATGGTGTCGGGTTTGCCGCTGGTGCTGATGGCTCCGATATTGGGCTTGCAATTCGACATGTCAGCGCAGCCACTCGGTGTGTTGATCGTTAGCCTGTTGCTGGGAACACCGATACTCAGCATGATTGGTGCGATCGGTGCGGCGCTGACCCTGGGATTGCGCGGTGGTGGTGTGTTATTGTCGCTTTTGGTGTTGCCGCTGTGCATCCCGGTGCTGATTTTTGGCACGGGCGCAGTCGAGGCGATAACGAGCGGGTTAAGCGTGGTGTCCCATCTTTCTTTGTTGGGCGCTTTGTTGGTGCTGTCCCTGGTGTTCACCCCGTGGGTGACCGCGCAGGCATTGCGTATTTCGATGGAGTGATGATTTGGCAATTAACTGGTTCAAATATTCCGCCCCAACAACCTTTTACGGCCTGGCCGGGAAGATGGTTCCGTGGTTCGCATTCTCCGCCGCGATTCTGTTTGCAATTGGTTTGTACATCGGTTTTTTTGTCGCGCCGGTTGATGCTCAACAAGGTGAATTTTACCGCATCATTTTCATCCATGTGCCGGCTTCCATGATGTCCATGTTTTTGTATATGGTCATGGCAGGCTACGCGGCACTGGGGCTGATTTTCAATACCCGCTTGTCGGCCATGATGGCCAGCGCGATCGCCCCTACCGGCGCACTGTTCGCCCTGATTTCATTGTGGACTGGTGCACTGTGGGGCAAGCCGATGTGGGGGACATGGTGGATGTGGGATGCGCGTATGACTTCCGAACTCATCCTGCTTTTCCTGTATCTGGGCTTCATTGCGCTGCACGCCTCGATCGACGATCCGCGCCGCGCCGACCGTGCGGCTGCATTGTTAGCCATCGTCGGTTCGGTGAACGTGCCGATCATTTATTTTTCGGTGAAATGGTGGAATACCCTGCATCAGGGTGCGACAATCAAATTCAGCGGCACCAGCATGCACATTGCGATGCAGCAGGCCCTGTTCACCATGTTGCTGGCCTGTTGGTTATATGCGATTGCAGTCGTGTTGGCGAGAGTGCGCAGTATCATTCTGGAACGCGAACGAAATACCACTTGGATTAATGAGTTACCGGAGGTGAAACAATGATAGGTTTGGATATCTGGATGAGAGAGAACACGCTTACCTATGTTTGGTTCGGTTCATATGCCGTCGCACTGATTATTTTTGCGATTGAGATCGCAATGGTCGTGCATAAAAGGAAAATTACTTTGCATCAGGTTCGCCTGATGCGTGATGCAGGAGATGAGGCCAGGGATGAGGGAATAGCATGAAACCGCGCCAGAAAAGATTTGTGTTTATCGCCGTCGCCATTGCTGCAGTGGGCGTGGCAGTCGGTTTGGTGTTGTATGCGCTGAGGGGCAACGTCAACCTGTATTTCACCCCGACCCAGGTGTTTAATAATGAGGTTCCGAAGGATCGCAGCTTCCGCATCGGCGGTTTGGTCGAGGAAGGCAGCGTAAAGCGCGAAAAGGACGGCTTGACGACAAATTTCGTGATTACAGATACATATAAGGAAATCCCGGTCGTGTATAAAGGCATCCTTCCGGATCTGTTCAAAGAAGGTAAAGGTGTAGTAGCACAAGGCAAGATGGAAACGGGCGGTGTGATGGTTGCCGAAGAAGTACTTGCCAAACATGATGAAAATTACATGCCGCCGGAAGCGGCCGACGCCTTGAAAAAGGCCGATGCTGCAAAAGCGGCCAACAAGGCTGCTGCCGGTGTGCCAGTCGCCGTTCCCGTTGCCAACTAATCACTTGAAAGGCCTGATATGATTCCAGAACTCGGTCATTTTTCTTTAATCATCGCTCTTTTTTTGGCGCTGTCCCTGGGCGTCTTGCCAATAGTCGGCGCTGCCCGCAACAACTCGGTATTGATGAGTCTTGCGCGTCCTTTGGCGTTTGGACAGTTCGTGTTTATCGTGCTGGCGTTTGCAACCCTCGCCAATGCTTTTCTCCACAATGACTTTTCTGTGCTGTATGTCGCGGAACATTCCAATTCGCAATTACCACTGCATTACCGCTTTGCCGCGATATGGGGTGGGCACGAAGGTTCGCTGTTGTTGTGGGTAACCATATTGTCGATTTGGACCGCGGCAGTCGCGACGTTCAGCAAACATCTGCCGGAAGAAATGGTTGCACGCGTACTGGGCGTGATGGGGTTGATCGCGGTGGGCTTCATATTATTCATGCTGCTTACATCCAATCCGTTCGATCGCTTGCTGCCTGCCGCAGCCGATGGGCAAGAGCTGAACCCCTTGTTGCAAGACCCTGGGTTGGTGATACATCCGCCGATGCTGTACATGGGCTATGTGGGATTTTCGGTTGCGTTTGCGTTTGCCATTGCTGCTTTGCTGGGCGGGAAACTGGATGCAACCTGGGCGCGGTGGTCGCGTCCATGGACCACTGTGGCATGGACATTCCTTACCTGCGGCGTCATGTTGGGCAGCTGGTGGGCATACTATGAACTCGGCTGGGGCGGTTGGTGGTTCTGGGATCCGGTTGAGAATGCTTCATTCATGCCTTGGCTGGTGGGTACTGCGCTCATTCATTCGCTGGCTGTCACAGAGAAACGCGGCGCGTTCAAGAGCTGGACGGTATTGCTGGCGATAGCCGCATTTTCCCTCAGCCTGCTCGGGACCTTCATGGTGCGTTCCGGCGTGCTGACATCAGTCCACTCGTTTGCGACCGACCCCAAGCGCGGTGTGTTTATTCTTGCATTCCTGGCGATCGTGATCGGTTCGTCGTTGCTGTTGTATGCGTGGCGCGCCCCCAAGATCGGATTGGGCGGCAAATTCGAAATGATTTCACGTGAGTCGATGCTATTGTCCAATAATTTGCTGCTGTCGGTTTCTGCTGCCGCAGTTTTCATAGGCACTTTATATCCGCTGTTCATGGACGCGCTGGGTCTGGGCAAACTATCGGTAGGGCCGCCCTATTTCGATGCGGTGTTCGTTCCGCTGATGGCGCTGGCGATATTGATGATGGGGTTGGGAGCATTGGCAAGGTGGAAACAGGCCAGCGTACCCGAATTGGCCAAGCGCGTGCGTTGGGGATTTGTTTCAGCACTTATCCTGGCGGTGCTGTTGCCCTTCATTTTCAACCATTGGACGCCGATGATCTCACTCGGGTTGCTGCTGTCGTTCTGGGTCATCGCCTCGCTGATCATCAGCTTGCAACAACGCTGGGGAGGGCAGGGATCCTTTATACAACGAGTACGTAACCAGAGTTTGAGCTACTACGGTATGCAGTTTGCGCATCTCGGCGTGGCGGTGTTCATCATCGGGGTCACCGTGGTTAAGGGCTATGCAACCGAGCGTGATGTGCGCATGAACGTAGGGGACACAGTTGATGCGGGAGGCTACATGTTCCGTTTTGACGGTGTGCGCCCCGTCGCCGGTCCCAACTATATGGCGACTCAGGCACACTTCACGGTCACCAAGGACGGCAAACCGGTCACCGAATTGCAGCCGCAGAAGCGCATCTACAATGCTTCAGGCATGCCGATGACAGAAGCTGCGATTGATACGGGCATATTCCGCGACCTTTACGTTTCCATGGGAGAACCGATTGCCGATGTAGGCGGCGCCTGGGCGGTGCGTGTCTATTACAAGCCGTTTGTGGTTTGGATATGGGGAGGCTGTCTGTTGATGGCCCTGGGTGGTGTGCTGGCAATCAGCGACAGGAGATATCGCATCCACAACAAAAGTACCTCGCGCATCAGCAGTGAACATACTGCAAGCGGGGAACTGGCGGTTGGGGGAAAAGCCGCTTCGACATACTCAGGACAGGCATCATGACGCGTTTCTGGCCGTTTGTGGCTTTCGTGGTGTTGGCGGTATTCCTGTATATCGGGCTGGGACTGAATCCGCATGAGGTGCCTTCACCTTTGATTAATAAACCTGCCCCGGCTTTCACTTTGCCGCAGTTGTATGACCCGGCCAAACAATTTTCGTCGCAGGATATGAAGGGGCAAGTTTGGCTGCTCAACGTATGGGCTTCCTGGTGTGTTTCCTGCAGGGAGGAACATCCGGTGTTAGTGGAACTGGCAAAACGTAACATCGTTCCGATCCTTGGTCTGGATTACAAGGACAAGAACGAAGATGGAGAAGCGTGGCTGCACAATGGCGGCAACCCTTACACCCTGGTCGCCACTGACGCGGACGGTCGTGTGGGGATCGATTACGGTGTGTATGGCGTTCCTGAAACTTACGTGATCGACAAGCAAGGCGTGATCCGTTACAAGCAGATCGGTGCAGTGACCCATGATAGTCTGCAACAAAAAATCCTTCCTCTGCTAGCGGAGTTGCAAGCGAAATGAAACATTTGATGATATTGCTGATTTGCCTGTTGCCGACATTTGCTTATGCCGGTGAGGCGAAAGACCTGGCCGATGATCCGGTATTGGAAAAGCGCATGGTCAAGTTGGCGGAAAATCTGCGTTGCCTGGTTTGCCAGAATGAGTCGCTGGCGAGTTCGCGTTCGGATCTTGCAAAGGATCTGCGCCAGGAAGTGCGCGAGCAAATGAAGAAGGGCATGAGCGACCAGGAGATCATCGATTATCTTGTTGCCCGCTACGGTGATTTTGTGTTGTTCGATCCCCCGATGAAGAGATATACGCTACTGCTTTGGTATGGCCCTTTCGCCTTGCTGCTGATCGGCCTGATTGGGTTGATAATTAACCTTCGCAAACGCAAAACCCAAGTCTCCGAAGCCACGCTTTCCGCTGAAGACGCGCAACGAGCCTCTGCACTGCTAAATACACCGAAAGACTCACAAACATGATTTTATTCTGGATACTATCCTCAGCATTACTGCTGGTTGCGATGCTGTTTATCGCATTGCCATTATGGCGTAAAGCTGCCTCCAATAACGATGTATTGCGCGATGCCGCCAACCTTGGAATCCTGCGCGACCAGTCGGCAGAACTCGAAACTGATCTGCGCAACGGCTTGCTGACCCAGGAAGCTTATGAACAAGGCAAGCGCGAGTTGCAGGTACGCCTGATGGAGGAAGTAAAAGCCACCGAACAGCCCGTCCAGCCACCGCGTAATCCAGCTAAACTCCTGGCGATCGCATTGGTGGTGGTGCTGCCGTTGTTCACTGTTCCGCTCTATATCACTTTTGGGAACACGGATGCACTTTTGCCGCAAGAGTCTATCGCGACGGATGCCAATGGCATCATACGTTCCGATGAAGGACTGCAAAGTCTGGAAAAAAAGCTGAAGAGACTGCCCAAGAATCCCAATGACTGGTGGACACTGGCGCGCTCCTATACAGAATTGAAACGTTACCCTGATGCGGTCAGGGCATACGAGCAACTCGTCAATCTGGTGCCGGGTGAAGCACAGCTTTGGGCAAATTATGCCGATGTCTATGCGATGGCGCATGGCCAAACCCTGCAAAATCCGGAAGTCGCCAAGCTGTTGGCAAAATCATTGGAACTGGATGCCAATAACCCCACTGCGCTGGCATTGTATGGTTCGGCTGCGATGGAGCGCGGAGACTATGTTGAAGCCATCACTTCTTGGCAGAAGCTGGTTGACCAAGTACAGCCGGGTTCCCAGGATGCACAGATGTACCTTGGCGGCGTCAAGCGGGCACGCGAGCTCCTTGCTGCCCAACCTGGGGGCAAAGAAAAGCTGGCAAAATTGTCGACAGGTAAAGCCCCTGAAAAATCTGCGGCAAACGCTGCTGCAGCCATTACCGGAAAAGTCTCTTTGAGTCCGGCATTGGTCGGAAAAGTTGCACCGACCGACGTCGTGTTCATTCTTGCGCGTGCGGCACAAGGCCCCAAGATGCCACTGGCAGTGTTGCGCAAGCAAGTGAAAGATTTGCCGCTGAAATTCACGCTCGACGACAGCATGGCGATGCAGCCTCAATTGAAACTGTCGGGCTTCGAACAGATCGTTGTGGTGGCGCGTGTGTCAAAGTCAGGTACACCCATGGCGCAATCGGGCGATTTGCAAGGCTTGACTGGATCCGTCAAGCCCGGCGTCAAAGGATTGAATATCGTAATCGATACAATCGTGCCTTGATTGTAGCTGTCTTACTCTTGCTTTATGTCGGCATCCGATTGAAATATCGGATACCGTTATCTTTAGCAAAGAAGAAATTCAGAGTTTCCCCATCCCGATCCGGAACGACATCGACAAGCAGGAGATGGAGGGATGATTGAATCGATGCGGCCAGACTGATGATTATGTGTTTATGCGTTGAGTATCGAACTAAAAAAGAAAATGCACTAATGGTTAAAATAATGCGCAAAGTTATTTTGTTGATGCTGCTATCTGTTGTGAGCAGCAATGCGATGGCGGAGTGGGTTAAGGTTCGTATCAGTGATGACGGTAATGCGACCGCTTACGTTGACCCATCGACCATGCTCAAGGATGGCAGCAACGTAAAAATGTGGGCTCTGCTTGACTTTAGGGTTGCCAAAACAACAGGGGGCGAGACATATTTATCGACGAAGCAGCAAAACGAATTTGACTGCAAAAAGACAAAAATAAGATTGCTTACTTTTTCCCTGTATTCTGGAAACATGGGCAACGGTAATGTTGTTTATGAGAGCCCAAATATTGGCAATTGGGATATGTTTTTCCAAGGCGGATTGGGCGAAGCTTTTTGGAAAATCGCCTGTGGCAAGAAGTAGATGCTACTGTTTTGCTGTGATGATAAGAACCCGTCCGAGTGGCGGGTATTTTTACGTCTGCTGATTTGATGATTTTAAAACCTACTGCTTTTTCGCCGCTTATTCGTCTTTTACTTCCCTGCTTCGCACTAAGTAAAAACACTATAAGCCTTTGTTTTGGTGCCCGGAACCGGAATCGAACCGGTACGCTGGTTTTACCCAAGCGACGGATTTTAAGTCCGTTGTGTCTACCAATTTCACCACCCGGGCGGAGGTTTGGAGGCGATGACCAATACCAAGCCATCATTATAGGAGTTTAGGTACGATGGGGGATTGTTTAATCATAAGCAGCCAGATTAATATTCTACAGGTACCAAATCGGGGCAATCCTGTATTCCAATTATCGGCGTGGACAATTTTTTATCGTAGAAAAAATCTAGCGGAAATATTTTAACATAGCCCGGTTGTCTGCTGGCAATTCAAATTCGTTGGGCAGACAACTGGACTATGAGATATAACATTAATCAAGCATGTGATTATCCGATGATCGGGTAATCCGAGTTTACGAAGAATTCCGGGATGAATGATTTTGCTTATTGCAGGGTTTTGTCACGTTCAGAATATAAAAAAGGCTAGCAAATCATGCCAGCCTTTACCATGTTTGGCTCCCCGACCTGGACTCGAACCAGGGACCTGCGGATTAACAGTCCGTCGCTCTACCGACTGAGCTATCAGGGAATGAAGAGCTGCGCATGATAGTGATTTTACCTTGCTCGGTCAACCTCAAATTAGTGTTTTGGTGGTATCTGAAGTGGCTATTGCTGACCTTGCTAATGCTGCTGATTGTGTGTAATGTTTTATCGATTCCGCTGTCAATGGGTGTGCTATCAGTTAGAATGGGACATGGATAATAAGACCGTTTTTATCAGAACCAAAAGAGGCGAGGATGAGATGCAAGGCAAGACTACGCATCTGCCCGGCGATATTAAACGCGCCTTGCTGATGGTGGACGGGGACGCAACATTCGGGGAGATCAGCAAACGCGCCGCGCCCAGTCTGCGCTCGAGTCTTGATGAAATGTTCAGGCAGTTGGAGAAGGACGGCTTTATCCAGGACAAAATCCAGGGCCAAATCGTGAGCGAGCACATCCCCAAGATGGCCGTTCCGGTCAAGATAGCCACTCCCAATAAAAGCCAACCAGCGGGTCAAGTTGATGAGCTGAATTTTATGGCAGGGTTTGCTGCATCTCAACAAGATGCGCCGGCCGTCAAAGCCGAGAAGTCGGGGAGTGAGTCTTTTGACAAATCCAGACAGGATATCGAGGTGGCAAAATTTATTGCCCAACAAGGGGCTGAAGCCAAATTGCTCAAAGCAGAGCAGGAAGCCGCAAGGATACGTGGAGAGGCTGTTCGTCGCGCCAAGGCTGAGGCGGATGTCGCCCGGATAAAGGCAGGCAAAGAGGCCGAGCAACGGCTTGAGGCTGCAGCCAGGGCCCGACAACAAGCTGAAGCTGAACGCATAAAGGGAGAACAAGAGACTGTACAGATGCGCATCGAACAGGGCGCGGCCAAGGCCAGGGCCGAGCTGGAGGCCAAGGCACGCCTTGAGGAAACAACAGCCAAAGCCCATGCGCGCATAGAAGCCGAGGACGATGCTGCCACAGTCCGCGAAGAAGCGGAGCGCATCATCAGAAAAGAGAAGGAAGAAGCCAGGGCGCGTGAGGCACGGGAACGTGAAGCACGGGAACTCGAAGCTGCCAGAGTTCGTGAAGAAGCGGAGCGCATCATCAGGAAAGAGAAAGAAGAAGCCATGGCGCGTGAGGCACGGGAGCGTGAAGCTGCCAGAATCCGCGAAGAGGCGGAGCGCGTCATCAGGAAAGAGCAGGAAGAAGCCAGGGCGCGCGAGGCACGGGAACGTGAAGCACGGGAACTTGAAGCTGCCAGAGTGCGCGAGGAAGCGGAGCGCATCATCAGGAAAGAGCAGGAAGAAGCCAGGGCGCGAGAAGCGCAGGCGCTAAAGGAAGCCAGAGTGCGCGAGGAAGTCGAGCGCATCAGGAAGCAGGAGCAGGAAGAAGCCAGAGCGCGCGAAGCGCAGGCGCTGAAGGAAGCCAGAGTGCGCGAGGAAGTCGAGCGCATCATGAGGCAGGAGCAGGAAGAGGCCAGGGCGCGCGAAGCCGCAGCCGGCGAACGGGCCGCAAGAACCACCGCTCCTGCGGGTGAATCGAGTGCATTCTCATTCGATTCGTTCCAGGTCGATGATCCCCTGTATACATCCGAGTCGCACAAAGAAAACAAATCCGGAAAGAAAGTTATCCCGCCGGCGAAAAAGGTCAGCCCCGCGCCGGCAGCACCCGCGGGGAAACCCGGCTCGTTTGCGTTCGACTCATTCAATGTGGATGAACATCTGCAGCCGCCTCAGCAACAAAAGAATAAACAGCCTGACCAGAAAACTGCCCCTGTGCAACAACCGGCACCCGCTTCGAGAGCTGCGCAGGCTCGCCAGCCTGACAATCAGCAACAGGAAGAATCCACGCTCTCGAATAAGCCGATTGTAGGCAAGCCCAGCAAGGAACAGATCAAGCGCGCAGAGCAGGAGCGTATAGCGGTGGAAAAGCGCATGGCAGCAGAAGCGCTCGCCGCCAAGAAAATGGCCGAGGAACAGGCTAAAGTGTGGGCTGAAGCGGAAAACCGCGCTTTGGGAATCGCCAGGTCGGATGTGGATCAGATTGCCAGGCATGCCACATTTACGGTGGACGACAGCCCTGCTGTCAGGGCAGCCCCCGTTGCGCGAGTCAGGCGCAAACAATTCAGTTGGGGCAGGCTGGCGGGATTCTTTTTCAAGCTGGGGCTGTTTTTGCTGGTGTTGCTGGTGGGTGCCCTGTATGTAATTCCATACGTACTGCCGATGAGGGATTACATGCCCAAGGCAGAACAGATGCTGTCCGAAAAATTGCAGCAACCGGTGCACGTAGGCCGTTTGTCCGGACGTTTCCTGCCGACACCGCGCATTGAACTGGGCGAGATATATATTGGCGATGCGAAACAATTCCAGGCCGATGTTGCGCAAATCAACTTTTCCTTCATGGGGCTGTTAACCGATATAAAACCGGTCAGCAGTATCGAATTTCAAGGTGTCAAAGTCCGGGGCGCGTGGTTGAAGAACACCTCCGTATGGCTGCAAAAAATGGCCAGCGATCCGCAATATCCGGTGAGCCGCATGGTGATCGCCAATGGCGCGCTGGATGCGGATGTTTTTGAATTGACCGGAATAGAAGGCGATCTGGACTTTGATCCGGACGGGAAGTTTACCCGGGCCAATCTGCATGCGAACGCCGGAAAATATGCTCTCGGTATCGATGCCACACCGGAAAACAATCTGAATATTGCTTTAACGGTACGCGACAGTGCTTTGCCGTTGTTGCCGAACTGGACGTTTGAATTGCTGACCGCAAAAGGCGCACTGAGCAACGGCGATCTGAAAATCAGCAATTTCGATGCCCGGATGCTGGGGGGTGTTTTGCAGGGGAATGCGGTCATCAACTGGCGTTCTGGTTGGAGCGCACAAGGGGCGCTGAGCGCAAAATCGATCAAGATGCAGATGCTGGACAAGTTGCTGGATGGAACTATAGAGGGCTCGGCGCGGTTCAGAATGGCGTCTGCCGGTTTGGGCGGGCTGACCGACTCCGTGGCGCTGGAAGGAAACTTCAACTCCAAGGGCGGGATAATCGGTGGTATGGAAATCGCCGATACTGCACGCAAACACAGCAAGGAGAATTTGCCCGGCGGCAGGACAAACTATGACGAACTCACCGGTGTTGTTTCGTTCGATAACGGTGTCTATCACTTCAAACAGGCGAAAATCACCGCCAGCGCATTATCCGCAACCGCCACGTTCGATGTTGATGCCAGCAATCAACTGTCGGGGAATATGAACGTCAGCTTGTCTATTCATGACCGGACATCATCTCCTGTCGAGCTGCAAATGGGCGGAACGGTAGACAGTCCCACATTGATCTACTCGCCCTAGTTTTCCGGCGCATGGCGAGGCTGCCGGATCAAGCCAGCGCTTTGGCTGGCCGCTCCAATGCCTTTTGCAGATTGTGGCTCCGGCATATTGGTTTCGACATAACTTAAAAGTTAGTCTACACCGCAACAAGCCACTGCATAGCTTGTTGTCTGAAGGTTAGCCTCCACCGAAACCTCAAGAAAGCGCTTTCGCGATACGCTCTAGTGCATTCTTGAGGTTTTCCATCGAAGTGGCGAACGACAAGCGGATGTAACCCTCGCTACCGAATGCCGAACCGGGCACCACGGCAACCCCGGCATGCTCCAGCAAGTATTCGGATAGCGCCACATCGTTAGCAGCCTTGATCGTGCCGCGCTGGTGCAGCTTGGCGATCGCCTGACGCACATCCGGGAACGCGTAGAACGCGCCGCCCGCCATGATGCATTTCACCCCCGGTATCTTGTTCAGCGCATCCACCACGAATACATGCCGCTCGCGGAACGCTTTCACCATCGGAACGATGCAGCCCTGATCGCCATTCAATGCGGCCTCCGCGGCCACCTGCGAGATCGAGGTCGGGTTGGAGGTGCTTTGCGACTGCACGTTCTCCATCGCGGTGATGATGTGCTCCGGCCCTCCCGCATAGCCGATGCGCCAGCCGGTCATCGCATAGGATTTTGAAACACCGTTCAGCACCATCGTGCGCGGATAAAGGTCGGGACAGGCGTTCAGGATGTTGACGAACTTTGCATCGGTCAGCGCGATGTGTTCGTACATATCGTCGGTCGAGATCAGCACCTGCGGATGCTTGCGCAGCACTGCGCACAGCGCCTGCAGATCTTCCAGCGTGTATACCGCGCCGGAAGGATTGCTCGGGCTGTTGATCACGACCATTCTTGTTTTCGGTGTGATCGCCGCCTCCAGTTGCGCCGGCATCATCTTGAAGCCCTGTTCGATGCCCGCATGAACGATCACCGGCTTGCCTTCCGCGATCAGCACGATGTCGGGATAGGACACCCAGTAAGGCGCGGGAATGATCACCTCGTCACCACGATTGATCACCGCCAGCGCCAGGTTGAAAAAACTCTGCTTGCCGCCGCATGAGACCAGGATCTGTTTCGCGGTGTAATCCAGCCCGTTGTCGCGCTTGAACTTGGCGATCACCGCCTGCTTGAGCGACGGCATTCCACCGACCGCGGTGTATTTGGTGAAGCCCTTGTTTATCGCGGCGATCGCCGCATCCTTGATGTGCTGAGGCGTATCGAAGTCCGGCTCGCCTGCGCCCAGCCCGATGATATCCTTGCCTTCCGCTTTGAGCTTTGCCGCACGGGCAGTGACGGCGAGGGTGGGTGAGGGTTTGATGGCTTGTACGCGAGTGGAGAGTTCCAAGATATTTCCTTGCTGTTTAAAAGTGAGGACGAATTATACCCGTGCCGGCGAAAGAGTGAACCGGGATGCTATGTATGGTTCGATTGCGTGGCCGGTTGATCCTATTTGTTCAACAGCACGATCTGGATATCCATCACGTTTGTGCCGGTCGGTCCTGTCTTGAAGTGGCTGTGCGCACCCGATGTTGCGTCGAACTGCTGAAAGAAAGCGTAAGAATCGTTATGGTCAAGATAGCGGAGCGGGTCTATTGCCAAACCCCGTGCCCTGGATGCCGTACTGCCATCGACCACCGCGCCTGCCGCATCGGTCGGCCCGTCTGTGCCATCGGTGCCTGCGGATAGCAGCGATATTCCGCTCCAGCCTTCGATCTCCAATGCAAACGCCAGCGCGAACTCCTGATTCCTGCCGCCCTTGCCGTTGCCGCGCACGGTGACGGTGGTTTCGCCGCCACAGAGCAGACAGCGCCGCTCTTTCGCTTGCATCGCATCCAGTTCCGCACGCGCGGATTGCGCCAGAATATGTGCTGCATCGCGTGCCTCGCCCTGCAGCGTATCGGAAACCGTCTTCACGGAATATCCGAGCTGCACGGCCATATCTTTTGCTGCATCCAGAGCCTGGCGGATGCCGGCGATGATCACGTTTTGTGTCTTGTCCAGGCAGGGGTCATTTTTCTTCACGGTTTCCGGCATCTGCCCGGCGCTGCCGCGTTGCAGATAGTCCGCGACGCGCGGTGGAAGTTTTTGTTGCAAGCCGAATTTTGCAATCACCGCCCGCGCCTCGGTGTAGGTCGAGTTGTCCGGGGACGTCGGCCCCGAGCCGATCACGTCTAGCGGGTCGCCGATCACGTCCGAAATGATCAGCGTCACCAGCTGCGCAGGCCATGCCGCCTGCGCCAGCCTGCCGCCCTTCACCGACGAGAGATGTTTGCGCACCGCGTTCAGTTCGGCGATCGATGCGCCCGCATTCAGCAGCAGCCGGGTTGCTTCCTGCTTGTCCTGCAGCGTCACGCCTTCGACAGGCGCGACCAGCAATGCCGAGGCGCCGCCGGAGAGCAGGCAGATGACCAGCGTCTTTTCATCGGCGCCACGCACCATGTCCAGGATGCGCTGTGCGCCCGCTATCCCGGCCTGATTCGGAACGGGGTGGGCGGCCTCCACCTGTTCGATGATAGCCAACGGCGCCGTGTGGCCATCCTTGACGACGATCAAACCCGCGGCGATCTTTTGGCCGAGGAGGGATTCGACAGCCAATGCCATGCGCGCGGTGGCCTTGCCCGCGCCGACCACGATGATGCGTTCGAATGATGCAAGGTCGTACTTCGCATCGGCAACCTGCAGGCGGTTGTACTCGAAGTTCACCGCCTTGAGCACTGCGTTATACGAATCGGCCGCTGCCAGAGCGGCGTTGAAGATGCTGACCAGATTTTGCCGATCCGGTAATGTTGAATTTTTCTCCATGCTGCTATCTTACCGGTATGCGTTTATGCCGGCTTGATAACGCGGTAGTGGTTTTGCACGAAGCCACTGGCGTAATTCTTGGTGCCCAGATGCTGCAGGTGGATGTCATGCGCCAGATCGTCGAACAGCGGAATGCCGGAGCCGAGCAGGATGGGGATGCGCGTGATGATGATTTCGTCGATGAGGCCTGCGTTCAGGAAGCTCTGTATCGTCTTCCCGCCATCGACGTAAATACCCTTGTGTCCTTCCGCTTCAAGCCGCTGCACCAGCTCGGGCAACGGCCCGGCATCTATCTCCACCTTGCCGTGCAACGAGGAGGGAATGTCACCCGCAGCCAATGTGCTGCTCAGCACCACCACGCGCTTGCCGGAGTAGGGCCATTCGCCGAAGCCGAGCGCGGTCTCGTAGGTCTTGCGCCCCATCACCAGCACATCCACGCGCGCCATGAACTCGGTATAGCCATAGTCCTCCTCGCTGGAGGGGGCGGGCAGCCAGTCCAGGCTGCCGTCCTCGCGTGCGATGAAACCGTCGAGGCTGGTGGCGATGAAGACGAGAGCGCGGATGGTCATGGGTCGCGGCAGGCGAATAGTAAGGGTGGCCTATAATAACCGCATCCATCCATTCCTTTCTTCAGGCAGTTATGAGACTCGGCATCGACCTCGGCGGTACCAAGATCGAAATCATCGCGCTCGACGATAGCGGCAGGGAACTGCTGCGCCGTCGCGTGGCGGCTCCAAAAAATAATTACGATGAGACCTTGCAGGCCATCGCTGCGCTGGTGCGCGACGCCGAGGCGGAACTGGGGCAGCGCGGTTCGGCGGGTTTTAGTACATTGGGCATCGGCACGCCCGGCGCACTATCCCGTGCGACCGGACGCTTGAAGAACTCCAACTCGGTTGCGCTCAACGGCCAGCCCATCCTGCAAGACCTCGAAGCCCTGCTGCAACGCAACATCAAGATCAGCAACGACGCCAACTGCTTCGCGCTTTCCGAAGCGACGGATGGCGCAGCGGCAGGTGCTTCAGTCGTGTTCGGCGTCATCCTCGGCACCGGCGTCGGTGCGGGCATCGTGGTCAACGGCCGCATCCTCACCGGCCCCAACGGCATCGCCGGCGAATGGGGACACAACCCGCCGCCCTGGCCGCAGCCGCACGAACTCCCCGGCCCGCAATGCTACTGCGGCAAGCACGGCTGCATCGAAACTTTTCTCTCCGGGCCGGGCATGATGAAGTTGCATCAACTTGAAACAGGCGAAGCGCTGGGTTCGGCTGTGATCGTGTCGCGAGCGGAGCAGGGCGATATGGCCTGCGAGCGCACCATGCAACGTTATGAGAACCGCATCGCGCGATCCCTCGCGCACGTCATCAACATCCTCGACCCGGACATCATCGTGCTGGGCGGCGGCATGTCCAACATCGAACGGCTGTACACCCGTGTGCCCGCACTGTGGGGCCGCTGGGTGTTTTCCGATCGGGTGGATACCAAGCTGGTGAAGCATCGCTTCGGCGATTCCAGCGGCGTGCGCGGGGCGGCGTGGCTGTAGGTGCAGGGAGTTGCCGCCGGTCAACCACCGGCGGTTTTATTTTGATGGTTAGAGTGCATGACGAACAATGTCATGCGTTTGCCGGTAAAATACAAAGCTCACCATGAACATCGTCACCTTCCCCAACAGTCCCTACATCCTGCACCAGCCGTTCGAGCCGGCGGGCGACCAGCCTACGGCCATCGCGCAGCTGGTCGAGGGAATTCGCGACGGCCTGTCGTTCCAGACGCTGCTCGGCGTGACCGGCTCGGGCAAGACCTTCACGATGGCCAATGTCATCGCGCAGCTCGGCCGTCCGGCGATGGTCATGGCGCCGAACAAGACGCTGGCGGCGCAGCTGTATTCCGAGCTGCGCGATTTTTTGCCGGAAAACGCGGTCGAATATTTCGTCTCCTACTACGACTATTACCAGCCCGAGGCCTACGTGCCGTCGCGCGACGTGTATATCGAGAAGGATTCCAGCATCAACGAGCAGATCGAGCAGATGCGCCTGTCCGCCACCAAGGCGCTGTTGGAGCGTGAGGACGCCGTCATCGTCGCGACCGTCTCTGCGATCTACGGCATCGGCGATCCGGTCGATTACCACGGCATGATCCTGCACTTGCGCCACAACGAAAAGATGCACCAGCGCGACGTGATCAAGCGCTTGATCGAGATGCAGTATGAGCGCAACGAGATCGATTTTTCGCGCGGCAAATTCCGCGTGCGCGGCGACGTGATCGACATCTTCCCTGCTGAGAGCAATGAAAATGCGTTGCGCGTCACGCTGTTCGACGACGAAGTGGAAACGCTGTCGCTGTTCGATCCGCTCACCGGCCACATCCTGCAGAAGGTGCCGCGCTACACCGTCTATCCGTCCAGCCATTACGTCACGCCGCGCAGCACCGTGCTGTCCGCGCTGGAGACCATCAAGGTCGAGCTGGCCGAGCGCATCGCGTTTTATCAGCGCGAAAACAAACTGGTCGAAGCGCAGCGCATCGAGCAGCGCACCCGCCACGACCTGGAGATGCTCAACGAGATCGGCTTCTGCAAAGGCATCGAGAATTATTCTCGCCACCTGTCCGGGCGCAAGCCGGGCGAACCGCCGCCGACGCTGATCGATTACCTGCCGCCCAACGCGCTGATGTTCATCGACGAAAGCCACGTCACCATCCCGCAGATCGGCGGCATGTACAAGGGCGACCGCGCGCGCAAGGAAAACCTGGTCAACTACGGTTTCCGCCTGCCGTCCGCGATGGACAACCGCCCGCTGCGTTTCGACGAATTCGAAAAAGTGATGAGACAAAGCGTGTTCATCTCCGCCACACCATCGGTGTACGAAGCCGAGCACGCCGGGCAAGTGGTCGAGCAGGTGGTGCGCCCCACCGGGCTGGTCGATCCGCAGATCGAAGTGCGTCCCGCCATCCACCAAGTGGACGACCTGATGTCCGAGGTCAACCTGCGCGTGAAGCAGGGCGAGCGCGTGCTGGTCACCACGCTGACCAAGCGCATGTCGGAAGACCTCACCGATTATTTTTCCGAGCACGGCATCAAGGTGCGCTACCTGCATTCCGACATCGAGACCGTCGAGCGCGTCGAGATCATCCGCGACCTGCGCCTCGGCATGTTCGACGTGCTGGTCGGCATCAACCTGCTGCGCGAAGGGCTGGACATCCCCGAAGTGTCGCTGATCGCGATACTCGATGCCGACAAGGAAGGCTTCCTGCGCTCCGAGCGCTCGCTGATCCAGACCATAGGCCGCGCTGCGCGCCACATCAACGGCAAGGCCATCCTGTATGCGGACCGGATCACCGACTCGATGAAGCGCGCGATCGACGAGACCGAGCGCCGCCGCACCAAACAGGTCGCGTACAACTTCGCCCACAACATCACGCCTATAGGTGTGCAGAAGCGCATCAAGGACATCATCGAAGGCATGTACGAACCGGATGTCGCGCGCACCCAGCTCAAGGCCGCGCAGGAACGGGCTAAATATCTGGCGATGAGCGAAAAGGAAGTCGCTAAGGAAATCACCCGGCTGGAAAAGGAAATGCTGCAAGCCGCGAAGAATCTGGAATTCGAGCGCGCCACCGAGCTGCGCGACCAGTTGAAGAAGTTGCGCGAGAGCGTGCTGATCTCGCCGCTGTAAAATTTGTCATGAATACCAATACCTTTGGTTTTGTAGGAGCGGGCCATGCCCGCGAACATAGAAACAATCGCGGGCATGTCCCGCTCCTACACAGTATTCATTATGCCGATTGATAAACCTGGACAAGCTGCCTTACGCAAAGGCCGCGTATCTGTGCCAAATGGTATTTATCTGGTTACGGCTACTACGCTCAATCGCATCAGGGTTTTCGAAAACTTTCATGCAGCTTGCGCAGCTTCACGTTGTTTTGAAGACAAGGCTGTGCTGGGCGATGCGGCCATGCTTGCATGGGTGTTGATGCCTGACCATGCACATTGGTTGATTGAATTAAGCGAACACAGCGTGCTCAGCGTGACAGTCAACCGGATAAAGTCCGCTAGCGCACGGCATGCAAACCGGGCGTTGGACAGGAAAGGAGCATTGTGGTCGGCGGCGTTTCACGACCATGCATTGCGGGCAGAAGATGACTTGGCGGGCACAGCACGCTACGTCGTGGCAAACCCTCTACGGGCAGGATTGGTAAATCACATCGGCGATTACTCTTTCTGGAATGCGAAATGGATTTGAGAATTTTCGTGTTGTAGGAGCGGGCCATGCCCGCAAACAAAGAGCAATCGCGGGCATGACCCGCTCCTATACGCTGCCTATCGCGCCCAGTGCAGAAACTTTCTCAAGCAGCAACATTCCCGCCTTGATCAGATCGACAAGAAGCTGATTGTCGATTTCCAGATGGCCTTCATACTCGGCAAGATTCCGTTTCTCATGGCACTTTGCCAGTACACGCCATACTTCAGGGGCAATGCCCAGCGTTTGTTCCAGCACCTGAAAAACGAGATAGCGATTTTCGGAGCGATAGCCATGCCAGCGCAAGGCTGCCAGGGCCAAAGCGTGGGAAGCGTTGTATGCCAGATCGAATCTGCTCTCGACAGACAGCGTTTCGTTATATGCATCGGTCAAGCGCGCCCTGGCCGAACGCAGCAACCCATCGAACTCGGATTGGCTGCCCGGCTCCACTTTCATCTGGCTTATTTTCACCAGGTTATCCAGTTTATGGGAGGTCACGCTCTGATCCGATCAGGAATATTTTCGGTTGCGCCATGATGCGCGTAAGGAAGGCATTTCCTTTTTTCAATTTTTGCTGAACATCCTCGTTGCTGTAAATGGACGGATTGATCTTGCGCCCCAACCGTTCCTCAACCGGCATCAAGGCGGAATATACCTCGGGATAGGCAAGATCATCGCCAATCACCATCACATCGATATCGCTCTTGGCCGTGTCCGTACCCTTAGCGACCGAGCCGTAAACAAATGCAACAGAAATCTTATTGGTGAGAGGCAATAACCCTTGGCGCAACACATCCGCCATGCCAAACGTTTTCAGCACGATGCCGCGCAATTCCTCGAAGATGGGCGCATCACGATTAGCCTGATAGTGCTTCTGGTTGCCGATCTTGTTTACCGTTACCAATCCGGAATCAGCCAGCTTGGCCAGCTCGCGCACCACCGCACCCGTGCCTGAACCGGCAAGACGAAATAACTCATTTGCATAGAAGCTGCGGTCGGGATTGCCATAAAGTAAACCCAGCACGCAACGTTGCACCTTGGAGAACAGCGCATCGGTCAGATTGGTTGTTTTATCTTTCATGCCGGCATCATAATACCCTAAATGGGAATAATCAATCCCATAATGGGTATGCAGTATAGTTCCATTTCCCTTGCACCAACCTATCCCATCCCCCTTGCAGGGGGAGGGCTTGGGAGGGGGGTAGAAACTAGGGTGCAAGTAGAATCTTGTGAGAGGGTGGTTGAGCGGCAATCCCAGCCACAGCCATGATATGAAATCTGTTAGGATTCAGCGCAAAGCAACTCGGGTTTAAAGGGGAGACGTAATGCAACAAGAAGAACAACAGTTCCTGAACGACCTCGACAAGAAACTCTGGACGGCGGCCAACAAGCTGCTGCCTATGCTCGATGCCGCCGTGTACAAGCACGTCGTGCTCGGCCTGATCTTCCTCAAGTACGTGTCAGACGCTTTCAAGGAACGCCGCGAAGAATTGCAGGCCGCGTTCGCCGATTCGAAGAACGATTACTACCTCGGCCCGGATGGCGCCGAGTTGATCGAGCAGGAACTCGAAGCGCGCGACTATTACACCGAGAAGAACGTATTCTGGGTGCCCGCGCTGGCGCGCTGGGATTTCATCAAGGATCACGCCAAGGTTGCCAATGGCACCGTGTTGAAGGTCAAGAACGGCAAGACCTTCGAATACAAATTCAACGGCATCGGCCGCCTGCTCGACGATGCGCTCGAAGCCGTCGAGAAGGAAAACGCCAAGCTCAAGGGCGTGCTGGAAAAAGACTACGCGCGCAAGCAGATCGACACCGCGCTGCCCGGCCTGATCGACCTCATCGCCGAAATCCCCTTCAAGCACCACACGCTCAAGGCCAAGGACATCCTCGGCCACGTCTACGAATACTTCCTCGGCCAGTTCGCCATCGCCGAAGGCAAGAAGGGCGGGCAGTATTACACGCCCAAGAGCATCGTCACCACCATTGTCGAAATGCTGGAGCCCTATAAAGGCCGCGTGTACGACCCCTGCTGCGGTTCCGGCGGCTTCTTCGTGTCATCGGAAAAATTCGTCGAGGAACACGGCGGACGCATCGGCCAGCTTTCCGTGTATGGGCAGGAATCCAACCCCACCACCTGGCGGCTCGCCTCGATGAACATGGCGATACGCGGCATGGATTTCGATTTCGGCAAGGAGCCCGCCAGCACCTACACCCGCGACCAGCACCCCGACCTGCGCGCCGACTACATCATGGCCAACCCGCCCTTCAACATGAAGGAATGGAACGCCGGCGTGAAGGGCGACGACCCGCGCTGGAAATACGGCATCCCGCCTGCAGGCAACGCCAACTTCGCCTGGATGCAGCACATGATCCACCACCTCGCGCCCAACGGCAGCATGGCGCTGCTACTCGCCAACGGCTCGATGAGCAGCAACACCAACAACGAAGGCGAGATTCGCAAAGCCATCATCGAAGCCGACCTCGTCGAATGCATGGTCGCGTTGCCCGGCCAGCTTTTCACCAACACCCAGATCCCCGCCTGCATCTGGTTCCTCACGCGCAACAAATCCGGCAACCCCTCTTCCACCGGGGGAGGGGCAGGGGTGGGGGCGAGGGGAACCCGCGACCGCAAACACCACACCCTGTTCATCGACGCCCGTAATCTCGGCTACATGAAAGACCGCGTCCTGCGTGACTTCGCTTCAGAAGACATCCGCAAGATTGCCGACACCTTCCATGCCTGGAAAAAAGGCGAGGGCTACGAAGACATCTCCGGATTCTGCAAATCTGCAGTGCTACTCGACATCCGCAAACATGACTACGTCCTTACCCCCGGCCGCTACGTCGGTGCGGCGGAGCAGGAAACAGATGACGAACCGTTTGAAGAAAAGATGATGCGGCTCTCGGCGCAATTGAACGAGCAGTTCGGCGAGAGTGCGCAGCTGGAAATAGCGATTCGTGAAAATCTGGAGAGGTTGGGTTATGGTGGTTGAGTGGTCAACGGCTCGGGTAGCACAAGTTGCAGCGATCAATCCCGAGGCGATCGGGCGAGATTGGCCACACTCTCACATGAGTTACATCGACATCTCCTCTGTTGGTGTGGGTCAAATGGAGGAGCCGCCTCAACGACTGAGCATTGCTGAAGCACCGAGCCGCGCAAAACGAATTATTCGTAAGGGCGATACTGTTATTTCAACCGTTCGACCTAATCGACGCTCAATGTTTTTCGCTTCTAATCCAGGTGAAAATTGGGTTGTATCCACTGGATTTGCTGTACTACGTCCGAACACAACGCAAATCGACCCTCGCTACTTATACGCCTGCGTATTTAACCAAACGTTCACGGAATATCTGATTGGTCGAGAAAAAGGGGCGGCATATCCTGCTGTGTCTCCAGAAGATATAGGCAACGCTGAAATCGCACTTCCTCCACTCGATGAACAACGCGCCATCGCTCACATCCTCGGCACGCTCGACGACAAGATCGAACTGAATCGCCGCATGAACAAAACGCTGGAAGCCATCGCGCGGGCGATGTTCAAGTCGTGGTTCGTGGACTTCGACCCCGTCCGCGCCAGGAAGAGCGGCGAACTACCCGAATCCATCTGCCAACGCCTCGGCCTCACCCCAGACCTCCTCGCCCTCTTCCCCGATCGCCTCGTGGATTCCGAACTCGGCGAGATTCCGGAGGGGTGGAAAGTTCACTCATTTGTTGATGGAGTAGACGTTATTGGCGGCGGGACACCGAAAACCTCAGTGCCTGAATATTGGGACGGAGAAATTCCTTGGTTTTCTGTGGTTGATGCACCAAGCGGTTCGGAAGTTTGGGTTGTGGACACGGAGAAAAAAATTACAAAGGAAGGAATTGAACACTCTTCTACAAAAATTCTTCCTATCGGAACGACCATCATTTCTGCACGCGGAACAGTCGGCAAAATTGCACTGGTTGGTGTGCCGATGGGAATGAATCAATCTTGCTATGGCCTGAGAGGAAAGGTTGGGACTGGCTTATTCAATTACTTTGCTACCCAACAACTGGTTTCAACTCTTCAGCAACGCACCCACGGCTCCGTGTTTGACACAATTACCAGAGCTACTCTGGAGGGGGTAGATACTGTGACGCCACCTACAAAAATTGTTGCTGGGTTCGAGGAGTTGATTGGGCCATGCATGCAGACTATTCGAACCAATATCCTGCAATCACGCACCCTTGGCATTTTACGTGACTCACTTCTTCCTAAACTCCTCTCCGGCGAGCTACACGTGCCGAATATTGAAGGAGCTACCTTGTGAGCACTTCCTTGTATGCGACAAATTCAGGCCTGAGGGTTGAGGCCATCATCAAGCCTGAGAATGTGAGTGGACAAGGTGCTGGGGTTTTGCCGCGCCTTAACTTTCAGGTAAAGCTGGACATCAGGGGTGAGCATGGTTGGCATCGCCAACAGCATGTTCAAGCCTGGTCTTTCGGTAATCTTTCCGGTGAGTTTCTCGTAGGCCAAGAAAAAGTTGCAGACATCCGATCCTATTCCATAAACCGCAACAAATATGGTGGACAAGAATACCCAACAGAAGAGTACCTGAATATCGAGATTCCGCTTGATGTTCGTCGTATCGAATGGCTTGAGCTGAAGCGAGCTGGCAAGAGTTTTGAAGCCAAACTGCGGATCAATTTGCAGCTGCAAATTTTTGGAAGTAACCCACACACAGAAAATTTCCCCTTCGGGTTACTTGATGTCTTAACCATTCAAGGCGACATTCCGTTCATTGTGCCGGATACACATTGGCGAGAGCGGGTATTGCCGGGGCTGGGCTATGGCAAGGTGATGATTGTCGAACTCCCTGCCGTCAGCCTGGAGACATGCAAGGCGCTTGAACACTCATACAGGGCGCTTGAGAAAGCTCAAAAGCAGTTCGCGCTTGGTCAATATGACGATACGGTAGGTTCGTGCCGAGTGGCACTCGATCAATTCTTTGAGCCAGTGGATAAAGGTGATGGTTCCGGCAAGACTATCCCAAAGTTGAAGAAAAGCTGGGAATCCCGCTTGGGCGAAGCGACATATCAATGGTTGGATTCTTCCTTGGGGGCAATCAAGACTGAGGCAAACAAACCCCACCATAGCCCCAATAACCACTTTGATAGATTTGAAGCGCAGATGTTGATGATGATCACTACTGCGCTGATTTCGTATGCCGCAACCCAGATTGAGGAGGCCGCTGCATGAGTTCGCCATTTTCACTACGCATCTTCGTTGCCGACGGCGACCCGGTCAAAATAAGCAATGTGCAAAATTTGCACATACTGCCGCTTGTCAGCAGGCCTCCGTGTGCAAGGGTGTAAAGCTATGAATAACGATAACGTCGAGCTGGTGATCTTTCAGGAAGCGGGGCAGCCGGTTGAGGTGCGGCTTGATGCTCAAGCAGATACGGTCTGGTTGACGCAACGGCAGATGGCAGATGTGTTCCAGGTGCAGCCACAAAACATCACGATGCACTTGAAGAACGTTTACCAGGCGGGCGAACTGGCCGAGGAGGCAACTTGTAAGGATTTCTTACAAGTTCAAGTTGAGGGTGGGCGGGAGGTGAAGCGCCAGAGGAAGGTTTATAACCTTGATGCCATTCTTTCCGTGGGGTATCGCGTCAATTCCTCACGCGCCGTACTGTTCCGGCAATGGGCCACCCGGATATTGCGCGAGCACCTGACGCGCGGCTACACGCTGAATAAGCAACGCTTCGAGGCCAATGCGCGCGAGCTGGAGGCGGCGCTGCAACTGGTGCGCAAGGCGGCTGCGGGCGAGGCGCTGACTTCGGATCAGGGACGCGGGCTGGTGGATGTTATAGCACGCTACACCCAAACCTTTCTGCTGTTGCAACGCTACGACGAGGGGCTGCTGGCCGAGCCGCAGGTGGCGGCGGGCGGCAGACTACCCACGCTTGCCGAAGTCCGTTCCGCACTGACCGGACTGAAGGCTGATCTCATGGGGCGCGGCGAAGCAACCGCTTTATTCGCGCAGGAACGGGGCGATGCCTTTGATGCCCTGCTCGGCAATCTCGACCAGACGGTGTTCGGCGAACCGGCCTATCCGAGCGTGGAGGCGAAGGCCGCGCACCTGCTGTATTTCGTGATCAAGAACCACCCCTTCTCGGACGGCAACAAGCGCAGCGCGGCGTTCCTTTTCGTGGACTTCCTGAACCGCAACGCCCGCCTGCTGGATGGGGCTGGCAACCCGGTCATCAACGACATCGGCCTCGCCGCGCTGGCCCTGCTGGTGGCGGAAAGCGACCCGGCGCAGAAGGAAACGATGATCCGGCTCATCATGAACATGCTGGCGGGGGATGGTTTGTGATCACCGAAGACCATCTCGAACAACTCGCCCTGACCTGGTTTCAGGATGCGGGCTGGGAATATTGCTACGGCCCGGACATTGCGCCGGACGGCGATGCGCCAGAGCGCGCGGACTACCGGCAGGTGGTGCTGGCGGAGCGCCTGCTCGATGCGTTGCGCCGCCTGAACCCGGACATCCCCGAGGCGGTGCTGGACGAGGTGGTGCATCGTGTGGGCAAGCTGCACGAGCCTTCTCTGATCCAGGGCAATCGCATCTTCCACGAGTTGTTGCTGGACGGCGTGGCGGTGGAAGTCGAAACCGGTGGCGTGAAGCGCGGCGACCGCGTGCGGCTGATGGATTTCGAGCAGCCGGAAAACAACCGCTTTCTGGTGGTGAACCAGTTCACGATACAGGGAATCAAGCAGCCGCGCAGACCCGACTTGGTGTGCTTCATCAACGGCCTGCCCATCGCGGTAATCGAGCTGAAGAATCCGGCGACCGAACAGGCGGACATCTGGTCTGCGTTCAACCAACTGGAAACCTACAAGGCGGAGATCGCCGACCTGTTCGTGTACAACGAGGCGCTGGTGATTTCCGACGGCTTGCTGGCGCGCGTGGGTTCGCTCACGGCGGACCGCGAGCGCTTCATGCCCTGGCGCACGTTGCGTAGCGAGAACGACAAGCCCTTGCTGGAATTCGAACTGGAGAAGGTGGTGCGCGGTTTCTTCGCGCCCGACCTGCTGCTGGATTACCTGCGCTATTTCATCCTGTACGATCAGGGCGAGGACGGCATCGTCAAGAAGATCGCGGGCTATCACCAGTTTCACGCCGTGCGCGAGGCGGTGCGGGCGACGGTCATTGCGGCCACCGGGCCGTTGCCCGATAAGGCGGAGCTGGAGCGCGCAACCTACGGCAAGGAGGTGAAGCCCGGCTCGCGCAAGGGCGGCATAGTGTGGCACACGCAGGGCTCGGGCAAGAGCATTTCGATGGTGTGCTTCGTCGGCAAGCTGATGCAGCAGCCGCAGATGCAGAATCCGACCATCGTGGTCGTCACCGACCGCAACGATCTGGACGGGCAGTTGTTCCAGACTTTCACCGGGGCGCGTTCGCTGCTGAAGGAAACGCCGCAGCAGGCGGAAGATCGCGACGCGTTGCGCGCGCTACTGGCCGGGCGGCCTTCCGGCGGGATCATCTTCACTACGATGCAGAAGTTCGCGCCGGGCAAGGATGAGGATGTATTCCCCAAGCTGACAGATCGTACCAACATCGTGGTGATCGCCGACGAGGCGCACCGCTCGCAGTACGGCTTCAATGCGGTGCTGGACAAGAAAACCGGCAAGTACAATACGGCTTCGCCAAGCATCTGCGCGATGCGCTGCCGAACGCCACCTTCGTTGGCTTCACCGGCACGCCGGTAGAGCGCGACGACAAGGACACGCGCGCGGTGTTCGGCGATTATGTCAGCATCTACGACATCCAGGATGCGGTGGACGACGGCGCGACGGTGCCGATCTATTATGAGAGCCGCCTCGCCAAGCTGGACATCAACCAGGCGCAGATCGAACAGCTCAACGAGGAAGTCGAGGAGGTGTTCGAGGATGAGGAGAGTCTCGCCACGCGCGAGGCCGCCAAGACCAAGTGGGCCGCGCTGGAAAAGCTGGTGGGCGCGGAGCCGCGCATCAAGCAGGTGGCGGCAGATATCGTGCAGCATTTCGAGGCGCGCAGTGCGGCGGTGGAGGGCAAGGGCATGATCGTGTGCATGAGCCGCGAGATTTGCGCACATCTTTACAATGCCATCGTGTCCTTGCGTCCGGATTGGCACAGCGATGATCCGGCGCAAGGCGCGATCAAGGTGGTGATGACCGGCTCGGCGGCGGATGTCGAATTGCTGCGCCCGCACATCTACAACGCGGCGACCAAGAAGCAACTGGAGAAGCGCTTCAAGAACCCGAAAGACCCGCTGAAGCTGGTGATCGTGCGCGACATGTGGCTGACCGGCTTCGACGTGCCGTGCCTGCACACGATGTACGTGGACAAGCCGATGCGCGACCACAACTTGATGCAGGCGATTGCGCGGGTGAACCGCGTGTTCCGCGACAAGGAAGGCGGGCTGGTGGTGGATTACATCGGCATTGCCGCCGAGCTGCGCCGCGCGCTGAAGGTGTACACCGAGAGCTGGGGCAAGGGCATGCCGACGCTGGATGCCGCCGAGGCGCTGGCCAAGCTGAAGGAATATCTGGAGGTGGCGCGCGACCTGCTGAGTGGTTTCGATTACGCGGCCTATCGCACCAAGGCGACGGCGTTGCTGCTGCCTGCGGCCAACTTCGTGCTGGGCCTGGAGGATGGCAAGAAGCGCTGGTCCGATGTGGTGCTGAAAATCACCAAGGCGTTTTCGCTGTGCGGCACGCTGGATGAGGCGATAACCTTGCGCGAGGAGATCGCATTCTTCCAGGCGATCAAGGCGGTGATTGCCAAGGCGACCGAGTCCGATAATAAACTGTCGGAAGAGCACAAGAATGCGGTGCTCAAGCAGATACTCGACAATGCGGTGCTGTCCGAAGGCGTGGAGGATATCTTCAAACTGGCGGGGCTGGAGCGGCCCGACATCGGCATCCTGTCCGACGGCTTCCTCGAAGAAGTGCGGCAACTGCCGCAACGCAACTTCGCCATGGAACTGCTGCAAAAGCTGCTGAACGACGAGATCAAGTCGCGTTGCCGCACCAACGTGCTGCTTGAGAAAAAATTCAGCGACCGCCTGCTGGCTGCGCTGAACCGCTACCGCAATCGTGCCATCGAGAGCGCGCAGGTGATCGAGGAACTGATCGCGATGGCGAAGGAATTCCGCGAGGCGTTGAAGCAAGGTGAGAAGCTCGGTCTCAACGAATCAGAACGAGCTTTCTATGATGCGCTGGCCGACAACGAAAGCGCGGTGCGCGAGTTAGGCGACGACATCCTGAAAAAGATCGCCCACGAATTGACTGACAAACTGCGCAACAGCACGACGGTGGACTGGCAGAAGCGCGACAGCGTGCGCGCGCGGCTGCGCAACCTTGTTCGCATCACGCTGCGCCGCTACAAATATCCGCCGGATAAAACAGAAGATGCAATCGAGTTGGTTCTGAAACAAGCTGAAGTGTTGTCGGATGAGTGGTCGAAGGGCTGATATTTTCTTGAGAGAATAAATTGAAAAAAGGCGGACGCTACGATGTCTCTGATTTGACGGAAGCTCAGTTTGAGCCCGGCTCGAATGAGCTTGTGCTCAAGAATCGGCTCGGCATCAAGTCACCGCAAGAGATGGACGTTGCTGAGGCACGTGCCCTTGAAAGGGCGATGAGCAGCTTTATCGGGAGTTATGGCGAGAGTCATCGCTTCACGGTAGCTGACCTTCTAGCGCTGCACAAAGACTGGCTTGGCGAAATCTACGATTGGGCCGGGAAATATCGGCAAGTGAATATCAGCAAGGATGGCTTCCCGTTTGCTGCTGCCGCGCAGGTGCCGAGGTTGATGACTCAGTTTGAGCATGACGTATTGCAGCGGAATACGCCATGTACTTTCAAGGATCGTGCAGAGATTATCCGCGCTTTGGCAGAAACACATGTGGAGCTTGTGTTGATTCATCCGTTTCGCGAGGGGAACGGCCGGCTTGCGCGTATTCTTTCAACCTTGATGGCATTGCAAGCGGGACTGCCGCTATTGGATTTCGGCCTGATAGCCGGGGTAAAAAAGGAAGCGTATTTTGCCGGGATACAAGCAGGCATAGACAAAAACTACCAGCCGATGGAAAAGCTGTTTACCGATATTATCGAGAGGAGCGTTGCGTCGTCTTAAGCGGTGCGGTGTTCTTTGTTTCTTCCAGCATGCGCGCGATTGAATCAACCGAGGCACCCGTCTCAATTGCGGTGGAACTGGAGACATTGGTGATCAGCAGCTTGCGGAGTTTTTCCGGGTCGCGCAGATATGGGTTGGTCTCGATTAGGGGCTTTTGTTTCATGGTCGTATTATAGCAGAGGCATACCCGGCAATGCCGATTCACCCTGAATGAAAATCCCTGCAAGCGGGTGAACTGCTGCCAATCTAGTAACTTTTGTTTAGAGAGAACCCCACATGCAAATCGATCCGTCCCTGCACTCAGTCGCGGATAACTACAAGCTGCTGACCAATCTGGTGGTGCCGCGCCCGATCGCGTGGGTCACCAGCCTGAATGCCGGTGGCGTGATCAATCTCGCGCCTTTCAGCTTTTTCAACGCGGTAGGCGCCAACCCGCTTTACCTCATCATCAGCATCGGCCTGAATGACGCCGGAGAAATGAAAGACACCGCGAAGAATATTCTGGCCGGTGGCGAATTTGTCGTGAATCTGGTTACCGAGGATTTGTTCGATGCGATGAATATTTCGGCGGCAGATTTTCCCGCCGAGGTGAGTGAGCTGGCCGCGGCCAATCTGCACGCCGCGCCTTCCGTCAAGATCAAGCCGCCCCGGGTGGCGGAGTCGCAGGCCAGCATGGAATGCAAGCTGCACAGCTCGCAATTGCTGGGCAACAATACGCTGATCATCGGCGAGGTGGTGATGTTTCATGTGGCCGATCATTTGATGGGCCCGCGTTTGCATATCAATAATTTTGCACCCATCGGCCGGCTCGGCTCGCCTTCTGTTTACTGCCGCACCACCGACCGGTTCGATGTTAAGCGCATCAGTTATGCGGAATGGAAGAAGGGCAATAATTAAAGAGGCATATCAATGAACAGATTGCTGCTAACGATGCTGCTGGTATTGACGGCTTTTCCGGCGAGTGCTGCCGGGGAGGGCGAAATGTTCGGGCAGGGGCGTACTTATTTTTCGCTGATGGTGGGAAGTGGTTCTGCCTTCGACAATAATTATTTCATCATCGGGGCGGGCGCGACCCATTACGTGATCGATGGGCTGGGTGTCGGGTTTTCTTTCGAGAGTTGGTCGGGGGGTGGCGCCGGTATCACCAGATATGCGCCTTTTGCGCAATACGTTTTTTATCGGACGTCACCGGTGCAGCCCTATGTAGGCGGGTTTTATCGCCATACTGCTGTCGACGGCCTGCCCGGCATCAATTCAGTCGGCGCGCGCGCCGGGATTTATATCCCTGCGGGACCAAATGCCTATGTCGGTGTCGGCTTCGTTTATGAGTCCTACCTTGATTGCCAAGAGTCGGTTTACGGTCCATGTAACTCGACCTATCCCGACTTGAGTTTAACTTTCGCATTTTGATGATGCGGGGTTGGTTGAGCGAGAGTGGGTTGAGTCCACCGACTTTCTTTAACAGGGGGTGTAGGAGCGGGCCATGCCCGCGATCAACTCTTTCGCGGGCATGGCCCGCTCCTACAACAGATACAATGCCGCTTGATAAAAGGGGGGAAGCTGTGAGTTCAACCAAGCACCACGAGTATCGCAAGGCGGCGACCCGCGCCGGTCTGCGCTATGTCACCGACGGCTTTGCCGGCATCAGCCGGCGCCGTTCCGGCAAGGGGTGGAGCTACTACGATGCGGACGGCGCGCGCATCATCGATCCTTTCACGCGCATGCGGCTCAATGCACTGGCGATCCCGCCGGCGTGGACCAACGTCTGGATCTGCCCCGATCCCGATGGCCACATCCAGGTGACGGCGCGCGATGCGCGCGGACGCAAACAGTATCGCTATCATCCTTCGTACCGCGATGCGCGCGACCAATCCAAGTTTCGCCGCATGCTCGAATTCAGCGAGATCCTGCCTGTGCTGCGGCAGCGCGTGGAACGCGATCTGCGCGCCGGCGAATTGACCCGGCGCCAACTGCTTGCCACGGTGGTGCATCTGCTTGACAGGACGCTGATCCGCGTCGGCAATGACGAATATGCGCGCGATAACCACTCTTATGGATTGACCACGTTGCGCAGAAAGCATGTGCAGGTCAAAGGCGCGCTGTTGCGTTTCAGCTTTCGCGGCAAGAGCGGGGTCGATCACTCGGTGGCGGTAAACGACCCGCGGCTCGCGCGCATCATACAACGCTGCCATGATCTGCCAGGCCAGGAAATATTCCAGTATCTCGACGCGTTCGGCAAGCGCAAGCCGATCTCATCTGACGATGTGAACGACTATCTGCGGGAAGTCAGCGGCCGCGACATTACAGCCAAGGATTTTCGTACCTGGGGCGGCACCATGGTTGCGGCCGTGGCATTGCGGACGATGGGGCCGGCGACCAGCCGGCGCGAGGCTGACCGCAACATCCTGCGGGCGCTCGACACGGTGGCTGAACGGCTCGGCAACACGCGCGCTGTGTGCCGCAAATATTACGTGCATCCCGTGCTGCTGGATGCATATCAACTGGGTCTCACGGCGCCGCCTTCTCCGGTGGCGGAGAAACGCAACGCACGCCGCGAGATGTCGCAAGCTGCACTGCGTCGCGACGAGCTGGTGGTGCTGCAATTTCTCCAGGAGTCAGACGTTTAGCTTGGCAGGCAGCATCCGGTCAGGGACGTAACGGCAACGTTAAAAAGGGTAGTTTCGCATTTCTTCGGCAGCGAATTCTCTGATGAAACATTCCATGACTGCATGCCGCTGAGCCTCGATCGGGAAAGTGTGGAGTTTCTATCTACAGCGTAACGCTTTGGGAGCGATGCGGCAATTGCAGATAATGCTGGGTCTGCATCTCGGTCAGTCGGCTGGCGGTGCGCGTGTATTCGCCGGAGATAACGCCGAGGGCGAAGATTTCTTCCAGCGAGACCGCTGCTGAAGCCACGAGTCTGACATGGTTGTCATAAAATACATCGATCAGCCAGGTGAAGCGCCGCGCCTCGGCGCCGCGATCGGCGGTCAGTTGCGGGATGTGCGACAGGAATACCGTGGGGAACCGGTGGGCGATCTCCAGATAATCCTCCTGCGCGTGCGCGCCCGCGCACAGTTCCCTGAAATCGAACCAGACCACTTTGTGGGCTATTCTTTTCACCGGGATCAGACGGCCCAGCACTTCGACATGCGGCTCATTGCGCCGCGTCTCTCCGGCTATCTTATTGAACAACGCCGCCATGCGCGCCTCGTTCGCGGCATCGCCTTCGGCATCGTCAGCCACGAGAAACAGCGGTTCGCGGGTCATCGCCCGCAGGCGGTAGTCACTGCCGCTTTCTATGTTCAACACTTTCAACTCGCGCTTGAGCAGCTCGATCACGGGCAAAAAGTTATTCCGCTGCAAACCATGCGGATACAGGCCGTCAGGCGGGTAGTTGGAAGTGGTCATCAGCACCACGCCGCGCTCGAACAGCGCCGTCACCAGCCGTCCCAGTATCATCGCATCGGCGATGTCATCGACGTGAAATTCGTCCAGGCACAACAAGCGGGTGGATTTGGCGATGCTGTCGGCGAGCGCGATCAACGGGTCATCTTCATCGGCCAGCGCCTTCATCTCGTGATGGACCTCGGCCATGAAATTGTGGAAGTGGATGCGGCGTTTGCGGCGATACGGCAGGCAGGCGTAAAACGCATCCATCAAAAATGTCTTGCCGCGACCGACACCGCCCCAGAGATACAAACCCCTGGGCACCTCGGGGCTGAGCAAACTGCGCCCCAGGAATTGGTTGCGCCTGGATTTGAAATCGACCAACTGATGCCAGAGCACATCCAGCTCGTCGATCGCGGCAGCCTGCGCGGCATCATAAACAAAGTCCGGCAACAGGCTGGTGGCCTGATACCAAGCCTTGGGACTCATGTTTCCGTGCGGGGGGATGGTCAACGTGTGTTGTGGCATGCCGGGCTCTTTTTTTCAGCATAAAATGGGCGTGGATTTGTGGTGTGATACCCGTTGGTGACGCTCGCGATCATGCCGCAATTATGCCGCGTTTCCAAATAAATCACCCAGCCAAATCACCCGGCCGGGGAAAGAAATGCTGCAGGCCGCGAAGAATCATGAGTTCGAGCGTGCTGATATCGTCGTTGTGAGATTCGACATGACCACTGCTACACGCCAGTAATGTATGCATCGGACGCTTGATTAATCGTACTGTTAAGCGTATTATCAGACGTGCTATCAATAACTCCATGAGGAGATAGACCATGTCCAACCTGACTGCCAATGATCTGAAAACCAAAGGTGTCGCCGCCATCGAGGCGGTGCTGGCGGAACGGCCGGAAGCGATTGTTTCTGTGCGCGGCAAGGAGCGTTTCGTGGTGATGGGGATCGCTCAATATCATTACCTGCGCGAATGCGAGCTGGAAGCGGCCTTGGCTGAGACGCGCGCGGATATTGCGGCTGGCCGTTTTACGAAGGAATCGCCTGCGGCGCATGTCAAGCGGGTGAAGAAGATTGCCGCATGAACTTTAACGTGAAAGTTGGGCATCTATCCGTGTCTCCCGCCCCCGCTTGGGGGCGTGGCTGTTCCCATCATTAAGGTGTGGCTGATTGCCATGACCTTCACGCTGATATTTACCGAGCAATACAACAAACGCGCCGCGCGTTTTCTCAAAGGCCATCCCGATCTGGAAAGACAATACCTCAAGACATTGCAACTGCTGGAGATGAATCCGCAGCATCCCTCGTTGCGATTACATCCATTGAGCGGCAGGCTGCAAGGGCTGCGATCGGTTTCCATCAATCTTTCTTACCGCATCACGCTGGAACTATTGATTCACAATGAAGAGATCATCCCGATCAATGTCGGAGACCATGATGCGGTGTATCGATGATTGTGAAGTATGCCGCAAAGTGGAAAAGCGATGCCTGACAAGAAATTTGTTGCGGTTGCGATGAATCATGAACACCTGGAGCTGCTGGTCACGCGCGAGATGCCTTACGGCAAGTACATGGGCCGCCTGATCGCCGACCTGCCCGGAAACTACCTCAACTGGTTTGCGCGCAAGGGCTTCCCGCCCGGTGAGCTCGGCCAGCTGCTCGCGCTGATGCGTGAGCTGGATCACAACGGCCTGTCGTCTCTGCTCGACCCGCTGCGCAAGCGCTGAACGCCAGGCGAAAAATTTCCGTCGATTCAGTCCGCTGCAAAAAGCATCTTCCACAGCCTCCGGCTTGCTTCGGTGTCGATCTCGTCCTGCGCCACGCGGCAGGGCGACAGGTTGTTCAGCCGCATCCGGTGTTGTGTCTGGCGCAGGGTGCGATACAGCGTGCGAGTCTGTGCGGCGATCTCTGCCGGGATCAGGCCGAGCTCGCCGGTGAGTTTGAGCAGCGCCAGGTTGCCGATGTTGGCGGTCAATTGCGGGTAGCTATGGGCATGGGCCAGCACCAGGAATTGCACGATGAATTCGATGTCCACCATGCCGCCGCTGTCGTGCTTGATGTCGAACAGGCCGCTGTCGTTGGGGTGGCCGTCGTGCATCTTCCGGCGCATGTCCAGTATCTCCATGCGCAGCGTCGCAAGGTCGCGCGGCTGGCACAGCACTTCTTCGCGTATCTTGTCGAAAGCCGCCCCGACCTTGGCATCGCCGGCGCTGAATCGGGCGCGCGTCAGAGCCTGATGCTCCCACACCCATGCTTCTTTCTGCTGGTATCCGGCAAATGCCGCGACCGAACTCACCAGCAGGCCGCTTGCGCCGTTCGGGCGCAGACGCAGGTCGGTTTCGTACAATCGCCCCGATGAGGTGTAGCTGCTCAGCATCGTGTTGATGCGTTGCGCCAGCCGTGCGTAGTTCTCCTGCGCATCGGGATGGTTGTCGTCATAGAGGAAGATCAGATCGAGATCGGAGGCGTAACCCAGTTCCCTGCCGCCCAGCTTGCCATAGGAGATGATCGCGAATCTCGCGACATCGCGGTGGCGCTTGCGCGTGTTCACCCAGCATAATCTCAGCACATGGCTCAGTATCAGATCGGCCAGCGCGCTCAGATGATCGCTGAGTATCTCCAGCGGCAACAATCCCTGCAGGTCCATCGCCAGCAGATAGAAGATCTGCTCCTGCTGGGCATGGCGCAATACGTCGAGTTGCCGCTCGGCGTCGCCGGCGCAGTCGTCGAGGCGGGTTTGCAGGTCCGCGTCGATCTGTTGCCAGTGCGGCGGCTGGTATATCTCGCGCGCGTCGAGCAGTTCGTCGAGCAGCGCCGGGTGTTGCGTCAGGTATCCGCTCGCCCAGCTGCTGGCGGAGACCAGTTCAGTGAGGCGCTGCAGCGCCTGCGGGAACTCGGCCAGGAAGGCGAGATACACGGCGCGGCGGCTGATGGTTTCCAGCAGGGTCAGCAATCTGGACAGCGTCGCGTCGGGGTCGCCGTGTTGCGCGCACAGGGCGATGAATTGCGGGATCAGCTTGTCCAGCCGCTGCCTGCTCTGCTCGGGTAATTGCCGGTAGCGGTTGCCGGCGCGCAGTTGCTGCAAGAGTTGCGCGCTTTCTTCTGCCGCGTGATAGCCGAGGCTTTTCAACTGCACGGCCAGCTCTTGTACGCTGATGCTTTCGTGCCACAGTTGCGCGTTAATTTGCTCGTCCGGCTGTGCGCCGAAGATCTGCTCGAACTGCAGGCTGACGAACGCGCGATGCCGATCAAGTTCATTCAACAGCGCAGCGTAATCCCCGTAGTTCATCGCTTCGGCGATGATCTGCCGGTCTTCAGCTTTTTCCGGCAACTCCTGGGTTTGCTGGTCATCGAGGTATTGCAATCGGTGCTCCAGATCGCGCAGGAACACGTAGGCGGCATCGAGGCCGGCGACGACCCGGGCGCCGAGTTGCCCGTTCGCGGCGAGAACCTGCAACACGCGCCGGGTCGGGAGTATGCGCAGCCTGGCATCCTGCCCGCCGCGTATCAGTTGGAACACCTGCGCGGTGAATTCGATCTCGCGGATGCCGCCCGGGCCGAGCTTGATGTTGTTGATGCGGTCGCGGCGCTGCACTTCCTGGCGGATCTGCGCGTGCAAACGACGCATCGATTCGATCGCGCCGAAGTCCAGATATTTGCGGAACACGAATGGCTGCACCAGCTGTTGCAGTTCGGCGGCTTGTGCGCTGTGCGTTTTCGAATCTTGCGGGGGTGACACGATGCGCGCCTTGATCCAGGCGTAACGTTCCCATTCGCGTCCCTGGCTGACCAGATATTCCTCCAGCGCGGCAAAGCTGGTTACCAGCGGGCCGCTCTCGCCGTAGGGGCGCAGCCGCATATCCACGCGGAACACATAGCCGTCTGCGGTGAGTTCGTTGATCATGCTGATCAGGCGGCGGCCTAGGCGCGAGAAGAACTCGTGGTTGCTCAAACTGTGAGGACCGCTGGTCTGCCCGTCTTCCGGATAGACGAAGATCAGGTCGATGTCGGAAGAGACGTTCAGCTCTTCGCCGCCCAGCTTGCCCATGCCGATGACCAGCAGTTGCTGCGCGGTTCCGCTGGATTCGCCGATCGGGCTGCCGAACAGCTGCTGCAGGTTATGCATCAAACAGGTCTGCGCACTTTGCACGCAGACCTCAGCCAGCGCGGTCATGGTTTGCATCACTTCATTCAGGCCGGCCAGCCCGTTGAGGTCGCGGAGGATCAGCCTGACCATCACCTGCTTGCGCAACCGGCGCACGGCCTGCGCCAGCCCGTCTTCGTCTCCCGGAACAGGCTGCTGCAGCGAAGTCTGCATCCCGGCGCGGTCGAACGGAATGGTGTGATTATTTTGCAACCATTCCAGCTGGGCCGGGTCTATTTCGAGCACTCGTTTGGCATAACGGCTGCAGTGCAGCGTCTTCTGCAGCAGGTCGCCGAATTTCGCGGACGGTGAGTTTTCGATATTCATGGTCTCATTAAGCTAGAATACGCATTGTTCTTCGATTATATGTCCGAGTAAAAGATCTGGCGCGTTTGCGCAGCCTATTTGTAAATTAAAGATGTTGAATTCACTTCCCGTTCGTCTGGTCTGGCACAGTTTCAACTGGTTGACTCGGCTTGTCATCGTCGTGTCGGCGACGGTGGCGGTGCTGATCGCGCTCGCCATCATCGCGCTGCGCTATTGGATACTGCCCGATATCGAGCAGTATCACGACCAGATCACCACTTCTTTTGCTTATGCGATAGGCAATCCGGTCACCATCGGCAAGATCGAAGGCGATTGGCAGGGCATCATGCCGCGCCTCGATTTTTCCGATGTGCGCATACTGGATAAGCAACGCCAGCCCGCACTGATACTGAAACGCGTGCAAGGCAGCCTGTCGTGGATGTCGCTGCTGACTGCGCAACTGCGGCTGGCCAGTCTTGAGATCGACCGGCCGGAGTTGCTGGTGCGCCGCGATGTGAACGGGAAGGTTTTTATCGGCGGCGTGGCGCTTTCCAAAGAGGGTGGCGAAAACGGCCTGTCCGATTGGCTGTTGCATCAGTCGCGCGTGGTGGTGCGCGACGCGCTCATTGTGTGGGTGGACGAATTTCGTGATGCTCGACCGCTGATATTGCGGCAGGTCAATGTGCGGATCGAGAGTCTGTTCAACCATCATCGTTTTGCCTTGCACGCCTTGCCGCCCGAGGAACTGGCAACCCCGCTGGATGTGCGCGGCGATTTTCACGGGGCGAGTTTTGATGACCTGCAGGGCTGGCACGGCACCCTCTTCACGCAGCTTGATTTTACCGATCTGACGGCATGGCGGGACTGGCTGGATCTGCCCAAGGAGTTCAATCTCGGACGCGGCGCTTTGCGCGGCTGGGTGAATGTCGAAGAGGGTAAGGTTAACGGGGTCACGGCCGATCTGGCGATGTATAACGTGGTAGCCAGGCTGGCCCCCGAGTTGCCGGAAATGGATTTGACCAACTTGCAAGGTCGCGCCGCATGGCATGAGTTGCAGGGCGGCTTCGAGGTTTCCACCAAAGGGCTGGCATTGCGGATGCAGAATGGTATCGAACTGCAACCCACCGATTTTTATTTCCGCACTGAAAAAGCCGGCAATGAAATTCGCGCCAACTTGCTGCAATTGGAGACCATAAACAAACTGGCAAAATTCATCCCGATCGGGGATAGTCTCCGCGCGCAGCTGGACGCGTATGCGCCAAGGGGAAAAGTGTCCAATCTGGACGCACAATGGCAAGGCTCGCCTGAAAGATTGTCCGGTTACAAGATCAAGGGACATTTTGAGGACCTTGCCGTCACTCAGACCGGAAAGATGCCCGGTTTTTCCGGTTTGACTTTCGACGTGGATGGCAACGAATCAAGCGGCAAGTTGAGCGTCAATTCGCGGCAAATGATCGTGGATGCGCCGGGCGTCATGCGGGAACCGTTGTCTTTCGCTACTTTGACCGGTCAGGCGGGCTGGAAGCGTGAACGCGGTGAATTGTCGATCAACGTCGATAATATCGCAGTCACCAACGATGATATGGCAGGCAATCTGTTCGGCAGTTATCAGACCAAGGCTGGAACACGGGGCGTGCTGGACTTGACCGGCAAATTGACCCGTGGCGACATCAGGCGAGCTGCCCGCTATACCCCGCTGATCGCGCTGGACAAGGAAGGCAACGACTGGCTAAACGGCGCATTGCTGGCAGGGCACACAGAAGACTTCCGCATACGCATCAAAGGCAACCTGAGCGACTTTCCGCTGGACGGCACCAAAGACGCGATATTTCAAATCGACGGGCATGCGCGGGATGCAGTGATGGAATTCGACAAGAATTGGCCGCGCATCGAAAAAATCTCGGGTGAATTTTCAATAAACGGCAACAAGCTGGAAGTGAGATCGCCGTCCGCGATCATCGCCGGCGCGCGCTTGCAGAACGTCACCGTCACTTTGCCGGACATGATGAGCAAGGATCTGTCGCTGGAAATCAATGGTGAGGCGCTGGCCGCGAGCAATACTTTCCTGGATTTTATCCAGGAAAGCCCGGTGCGAGGTTATATCGATGGCTTTACCGATGGCATGCGTGCCAGCGGCAACGGGCATCTGGATCTGTCTCTGCATATTCCTCTGCTGGGCGGCAAACCGGTGAAAGTGTCCGGAACGTTCAAAGTGCAGGATAACGATATCGATCTGGGCAAGGGTGTGCCGATGTTGCTCAAGACACGCGGGGCTTTGTCGTTTACGGAATCGGGCATGCATGCCAACGGCATATCGGCAGAAATTCTCGGTGGACCGGCCATCATCAATTTGCAGACCGCAGAGGGCGGTGCGGTGCATGCCACGCTTAAAGGGCGCAACAACATCGATGTCTTGCGCAAGTTGCAGCCCAATCCGATGCTGGATTACCTGCATGGCAGTGCGGCCTGGGATGCTGATATCAGCGTGAAAAATAAATCCGCACAGGTCATCATCAATTCCAATTTGCAGGGGATAAGTTCCAGTTTGCCCCAGCCATTTTCCAAGCGCGCCGACGAGGTGATGACTTTGCACGTGGAAAGCAATCCCGTCATGATTTTGCCAAAGCATGCTGTTGCCAGGTCTTGTCCCGAGCCCTGTCCCAAGGTGGAAGCCTCCGTCGCCGAGGGGCAGGATGTCATTACCGCCAGGCTAGGCGATATCTTCAGCGCGCGCCTGTTACGCCGCGATGAGAACGGTGTGTTGGCAATCAAGCGCGGCGTAGTCAATTTCGGCGCCGGGGAGCAGCCGCCGGAATCGAGAAGGATGCAAAAAACATCACGTGGCAAGGATGGTGTGTGGCTGGTCGGCAGCTTGCCGGTATTGTCGATACAAGGCTGGGAAGGTTTGGCAGGCGGTGGGGAAACGTCCGCTCCGGAATTGCCTATCGCCGGAATAAATCTGCACATCGAAAAATTGACCGGTTATGGCCAGAGTGTCAGTGCGTTGCAGATCGATGCATCCAGACGCGGGGATGGATTGGCTGTGCAGTTGTCCAGTGACGCACTTGAGGGCGAGGTGATATGGGAGCCGCACGGATATGAAACGGGCAGCCTGATCCGCGGGCGCTTGACCAATTTGCAGTGGTCGAGTGGCGAACCAGCCGGGCAATCATCGCCGCCCGCGGAAACCGTCCAGCCCGCGCTGCCGGGAAAAAATGAACACCCTGTCACGATGCCGCATTCGCAGCCGCACCCCGGCAATCTGCCCGCGTTTGATGTCCGGGTTGAAAACTTCGAATTCGAGGGCAAGCAGGTCGGCCATTTCGAACTGGTTGGGCATCCGGAGGGCAAGGCCTGGCGGATGCGACGCTTGAACATCACCAATCCTGACGGCACTCTGGTGGGTGATGGAGTTTGGAGCGATACGGAAGCGGGGGGGCAAACACAGGTCAATCTGCTGCTCGATATCAGCGATGCGGGAAAGATACTGGGGCGTTCCGGTTATCCCAATACCGTCAAGGGCGGGAGCGGCAAGCTGGCGGCCAATTTGTCATGGGTCGGCACGCCGGCGGATTTCAGTCTGGCTACTTTGAACGGTACGCTCAAGCTGGATACCGGCAATGGCCGGTTCCTGAAGATGGATACCGGCGCCGGCAAATTACTCAGTGTGCTCAGTCTGCAGGACCTGCCAAAACACGTCGCCTTGGGCTTTACCGATGTGTTCAGCGAGGGTTTTCAGTTCGACAGCATCAATGGCAATGCTTCGATCAAGAATGGCGTGATAGACACACAGGATTTTCATATAGATGGCTCGTCTGCGAAAGTAACCATGAAAGGCAGCGTGGATCTGAATCGCGAAACGCAGGATCTGCGCGTGAAGGTTTTGCCGACCCTGGGCAACAGCGTATCGCTGATCGGCGTATTTGCCATTAGCCCGGTGGTGGGTATCGGATCGCTTATTGCCAACAAAATATTGGGCAATCCTCTCGATAAGTTGGTGTCATTTGAATACAATGTCAACGGAACATGGAGCGATCCCAATGTAGTCAAGATAGGCGGAGTCCAGTCCCAGGCAAAACCAATTAATCCAAGCGAACAGGAAAGAAAATAATGTCACCAGGAGATTCCACACAGCAACGTATTGCCGCGCAAGTCAATGCATTCAAGGTCGCCGCCGTGCAGATGGCCTCCGGTCCGAATGTTGCGGGAAATCTGAGCGAAGCGCGCCGCCTCATCGCCAAAGCCGCTGAACAGGGCGCTCGCCTGGTTGTGCTGCCGGAATTCTTCCCCATCATGGGCATGAGCGATCAGGATAAGGTGACGGTGCGCGAGCAGCCCGGTGAAGGACCGATACAGTCGTTCCTCAGTGAAGCCGCCCGCAAACACAAGATATGGCTGGTCGGGGGCTCGATCCCGATGGCGGCCAGCACACCCGACAAAGTCCGGAATACTTGTCTGGTTTTCGATGAGCACGGCAAGCAGGTGGCGCGCTACGACAAGATACATTTGTTCAATCTGGAGCTGGGCAACGAGAATTATCACGAGGCGAACACCATAGAATCCGGCAATCAGGTGGTCGTGGTGGACAGCCCGTTCGGCCGCATCGGCCTGGCGATATGCTATGACCTGCGTTTCCCCGAGTTATTCCGCTCAATGAAGAATGTGGACATCATCGTGCTGCCTTCCGCGTTCACCGAAACCACCGGCAGGATGCACTGGGAAGTGCTGGTGCGCGCGCGCGCGATTGAAAATCTGGCTTACGTGATCGCTGCCGCGCAGGGCGGCTACCATGTCAGCGGGCGCGAGACACATGGCAACAGCATGATCGTCGATCCATGGGGAAGGGTGCTGGACAGGTTGCCGCGCGGTTCCGGAGTGGTGATCGCCGATGTGAATCCATCCTATCAGTCCAGCCTGCGCTCCAGCCTGCCGGCGCTGACGCATCGGGTTTTATCCAGCTGCCAATAATGAACCACCTGCAAGCAAATCCCCCGTTCGATACGCTGTTTGCCACCGCGCGGCAATCGTTGTTCGCACCTTATTCCCTTGAGACCGGCCACATCGAGCAGGTGTTCGCCGGCATGATGGCACACCGGCTCGACTACGCCGATCTGTATTTTCAATACAGCCGCGCCGAAAGCTGGTCGCTGGAAGAGGGCATCGTCAAATCGGGCAGTTTCAACATCGATCAGGGCGTCGGGGTGCGCGCGGTGAGCGGAGAGAAAACCGCATTCGCCTATTCCGACGATATCAGCCTGAACGCACTGGAAAGCGCGGCAAAAGCGACGCGCGCCATTGCCAGACAGGGCGGCACGCAGAGTGTGGCCATCATTCCACTTGGGATTCATCACGGTTCGCGGCGCGAGATATATCTGCCGCATGATCCGATCGCCAGCCTCAAGGATGCCGATAAGGTCGCGTTGCTGGAGCGCCTCGAAGGTTATGCGCGCGCGCTTGATCCGCGCGTGGTTCAGGTGATGGCGGGACTGGCGGGCGAATACGAAGTGGTGATGGTGGCGCGCAGCGACGGCTTGATGAATGCCGACATACGCCCGCTGGTGCGTTTGTCGGTGACGGTCATCATCGAAAGCAACGGCAAGCGCGAACAGGGTTCGGCTGGCGGCGGCGGTCGTTTCGATTACGCTTATTTTGACGATGCGTTGTTGCGAAAATATGCCGCGCAAGCGGTGCACCAGGCGGTGGTGAATCTGGATGCTGCACCTGCACCGGCGGGCAATATGACCGTAGTGCTGGGCAACGGCTGGCCCGGCATCCTGCTGCACGAAGCGATAGGCCACGGCCTGGAAGGCGACTTCAACCGCAAGGGCAGCTCTGCCTTTTCCGGCCGTGTCGGCGAACGCGTCGCGGCACAGGGCGTGACTGTGGTTGATGACGGCACGCTGGCAAGGCGTCGCGGCTCGTTGCAGATGGACGATGAAGGCAATCCCACGCAATGCACCACGCTGATCGAGAACGGCATCCTCAAAGGTTATTTGCAGGATACGCTCAACGCGCGCTTGATGGGCGCGCCGGTCACGGGTAACGCGCGCCGCGAATCCTATGCGCACCTGCCTATGCCGCGCATGACCAACACCTACATGCTTAACGGAAATAAAGATCCGAAAGAGATCATTGCCTCGGTGAAACACGGCTTGTATGCGGTGAATTTCGGCGGCGGCCAGGTGGACATCACCAGCGGCAAATTTGTTTTCTCGACAGCCGAAGCTTACATGATCGAAGACGGCAAAATCACCCACCCGGTCAAAGGCGCGACGCTGATCGGCAATGGCCCCGATGTGCTCTCGCGCATCTCGATGATAGGCAACGACATGGCGCTCGATTCCGGCGTCGGCACCTGCGGCAAGGAAGGCCAGAGCGTGCCTGTCGGGGTGGGGCAGCCTACTGTAAGGATAGACGGGCTGACGGTGGGCGGGACGGCCTGAATGTTTTATGTTGACCTCTTTTCCGCACTCGCCCGCCACAAGGTGGACTACCTTTTGATTGGAGGCCTGGCTGTTTCGCTGCACGGCGTGGAGCGTGCAACGATGGATGTGGACATTATCGTCGCCATGAATTCAAACAACCTGGCAGCTTTGATCGAAGCAGCCAAGGAACTCAAGCTTTCCCCTGTGCTGCCCGTCCCACTTGAATCGCTCGGTGATTTGGAATTGCTGCGCCAGTGGCACGTTGAACCCCACCTCGAAGCTTTCGCGCTGCGCACCGCAGATTTGGCCGGTGTCACCGTCGATGTGCTGCTGTTCCCACCCGTTGAATTTACCAGCATGGCATCCCGTGCTGACGTGTTTAAAGTCGCGAACACCGGCATTCAAGTGGTATCCATAGATGATCTGATTGCGCTCAAACAGGCGGTCGGGCGCCCGATAGACCTTATTGACATCGAACATTTGCAACGGATCAGGACGCAATGAAACCAGCTTTTCCGCTTGGCGACCGCGCCTACTACGTCAGCGACGAACGCCTGCGCGCCTTCCGGCAGCTCACCCCGGAACAAAAGCTGCGCTGGGTAGAAGAGATGGCGACGTTTTTGAGGATGGCGAAAATCGAGGAAAAGAATCCGCAAGAAGTTTTAAAACGAGACTGACGCATCTTGTTTCGGGTAATTCATAATTTTGATGTTCAGAAGAAAACCAATGCCATTAGTTGGTCGGTGCATGTGTGAATAAAGGGCTTACATCGTTCAGGGCGTTGGCATTTTTCGCCATTTTTTTATATCACATCAACCCCGGCCCAGGTTATCTCGGGCTTCAAGCCGGCTATCTTGGTGTCCAGGCCTTCTTTGTATTGTCCGGCTTTTTGCTGACACCCATATTGATAGAAATGAAAGCCAACTTGAACAAGAAAGACTTCTTTGTTCATTTTTACGGCAGACGCGCGCTCAGGATATTTCCTCTCTACTATTCCTATCTGGCCCTAGTCGCGGTCATATCGGTCTCGGCGATATACCTGTACGGACCATCCGGGACCATCCCGCTGCAACGGTTCATCGGGCAATTGCCATGGACGATGACATATACCTATGATTTCTTCCATGCAAGCGATCATTTCCAGCCAACGCCTTTTACCACTCATTTCTGGTCTTTGGCGGTGGAGGAGCAGTTTTACCTGGTATGGCCATTGGCAATATTTTTTATTTCGACCAAACACCTGAAGAATTTCTTGTTGCTGGTGATCATGGCAGGGCCATTGATGCGCTTTTTTTCGGTGATGATTTTCGATGCTCATATCCTTTCTACGCTACGCCAAACAGATCTTGCGATCTACATTCTGCCGTTTTCGCATGTCGATGCTTTTGCAATAGGGGGCTATCTATCCCTTTACGGGAAAAGCAGGCCCATTTACCTTGTGTGGTTGTCCATATTGCTCGTGCTCATGCTGGGCATAATAGCCAGCTGGCTATCGACAAGGCAGATTCAATGGGACCAGCTGGGTTATGGGCCATTCATGAAGGATTCGTATAAGTATGTCTGGGGATATACGCTCGTTAATCTGATGTTTGCGTACGTGCTGGTTCATGTCAGGGACAAGACTTTTATGCCGGCATTATTTGAAAATCGCTTGCTGGTCTATCTGGGCACCATCAGTTACGGCCTGTATGTTTTCCATTTCCCGGTTGTGTGGCTGGTCTATTCAACGATGTACCGGTTACCGGTGATCGTGCAACAATCCATAACCCTGATGGTCACCGTCATCATCAGCATGGTCAGTTATGAGTTCATGGAAAAACGAATGATCAATTTGAAGGACCGGTATTTTGCCAAGGCATCTGCCGGCAATGCGGCAACAATTACTGTGCCGAACTGAAGGTGTCAGCTTGACCGCCAATCCCTGCCAGACCTGCGGCGCGTGTTGCACCAATTACCGCGTATCCTTCTACTGGGGCGAGACGGACGATGCGCCCGGCGGCATCGTCCCGGCACAACTCACAGAAGCCGTTACGCCGCTGCTGCGCTGCATGAAGGGGACGAGCAGCAAGCCAGTGCGCTGCATCGCCCTTGAAGGCGAAGTCGGCAAACAGGTCTCATGCAGCATCTACCCTCAGCGTCCTTCCCCTTGCCGCGAATTCGACGTATTCGATGCTGACGGCTCACCCAATCCGCGTTGTGCGGCGTTGCGCGCACAACTGCTGTAATTAATCAGGGTTGGCTCACAGTGAAAGTGTTCTAAACGGTAGCAGCCGGTTTGTGAATATGGAATAACAGAGACATTAGTCGCACTGATTGCCGCTTAAGCCCCAGTAATCGCTTCACCATCGGGTATAATCCGCGCCCATGTTGATTCTACGCGGACTTAATTCTCCTGATTCCCGGCCCGTTGCCCTCACCATCGGAAATTTTGACGGTGTGCATCTGGGCCATCAGGCTTTGCTGAAACAGTTGCACGAGGCTGCGCAAGGGCGCGGCCTGCAAACGGGGATGGTGATATTCGAGCCGCATCCGCGCGAATTTTTTACGCCACAGCAAGCGCCGGCGCGGTTGACCAGTCTGCGCGAAAAGCTGGAGTTTTTTTCCGGGCTGGGCATCGATCGTGTGCACGTGTGCCGTTTCAATGCACAATTCGCACAGATGAGTGCGGCAGATTTTATCAATGTGCTGTATGAAAAATTGTTTGCCAGGTTCGTGCTGATCGGCGACGACTTTCGTTTCGGCAGCGGGCGCACCGGCGATTTTGCGCTGATAGAAAAGATCGGTGCAAAGCAGGGCTTCGAGGTACAGGCGGTACATAGTGTGAAGCATGACGGCGTGCGTATCTCCAGCACGGCAGTACGCGCTGCTTTGGCAGCCGGCCAGATGCGCACTGCGCAGCGTTACCTGGGACGGCACTACAGTATCAGCGGGCGCGTGGTGCACGGCGACGGGATGGGGAAAAAGATCGGCTTCCCCACCGCGAACATCCAGCTCAAGCACAATCGTCCGCCGCTGGTTGGCATCTTCGTCGTGAACGCCCATGCCGAAGGGCTGGGTGTGCTGCAGGGCGTGGCCAGTCTTGGCGTGCGCCCGACAGTGAAGCAGGATGACAAACCTGTTCTGGAGGCTCATCTGTTTGAATTTTCGAAGCAGATATATGGCAAACATTTGCGCGTGGAGTTTTTGCAAAAGCTGCGCGATGAAGAAAAATATCCCGATGTGGCAACGCTGACGCGGCAGATCGCATTGGATGTGGAGCATGCAAAGAAATGGTTCGACCAACATGACTGATTACCCGACATGACAGATTATAAAAACACGCTGAACCTTCCCGACACCCCGTTCCCGATGCGCGGCGATCTCGCCCGGCGCGAGCCGCAGATGCTGGATCGCTGGCAGGCGCAGCAGCGTTACCGGAAGATCCGCGCGGCCAAGCAGGGCAAGCCCGTGTTCATCCTGCACGACGGCCCGCCGTATGCGAACGGCGACATCCACACCGGTCATGCGGTGAACAAGATACTCAAGGACATCATCGTCAAGAGCAAGACGCTGGCGGGTTTCGACGCGCCTTATGTGCCGGGCTGGGATTGCCACGGCCTGCCGATCGAATTGCAGGTGGAGAAGAAGCACGGCAAGGCGATTTCGCCCGCGCAATTCCGCGCACTGTGCCGCGCCTATGCTGCGGAGCAGATCGAACGGCAGAAAAAAGATTTCATCCGCCTTGGCGTGATGGGCGACTGGGATCATCCTTATCTGACGATGGATTTCAAGACCGAAGCCGACATCATCCGCGCGCTCGGCACCATCCATCAGTACGGCTATCTGTACCAGGGCTACAAGCCGGTGAACTGGTGTCTGGATTGCCAGTCGGCGCTGGCCGAAGCGGAAGTGGAATACGAGGACAAGACTTCGCCCGCGATCGATGTGGGCTTCGAGGTGAAGGACAAGGCGGCGCTGGGCAAGGCATTCGGCGTCTCGCTGCCGGGCGATGCAAAAGTATATGCAGTGATCTGGACCACCACGCCCTGGACTTTGCCCGCGAATCAGGCGGTGTGCGTGCACCCGGATCTGCAATACGACCTGATCAAGACGCCCAGGGGTTATCTGATACTCGCATTCGATCTTGCAGACCAATGTCTGGCCCGCTATCAGTTGGGCGGGAGCAACGACAGGGGCGATAGCATGGCGGCCACCTGCAACGGCGCGGCACTGGAAGGACTATTGCTGCAACACCCGTTCTACGACCGCATCGTGCCCATCATCTGCGGTGAGCATGTCACGCTGGAAGCGGGTACCGGTCTGGTGCATACCGCGCCGGCGCACGGTCTGGACGATTATTTCGCCGGTCAGAAATACAACCTGCCGACCGACAATCCGGTCGGCGACGATGGCAAGTTCGCAGCCAATCTGCCGCTGGTCGGTGGCTTGTTCGTGTGGAAAGCCAACGATGTGGTGATCGATGCGCTGCAACGCAGCGGGCACCTGCTGCATATCGAAAAGATGCAGCACAGCTATCCGCACTGCTGGCGGCACAAGACACCGATCATCTTCCGTTCCACGCCGCAGTGGTTCATCGGCATGGATAACGTCGGCATCACCAGGCCCGAGGATGCTGAACAGCTGGTGCAGGAAAAACGATCGCACTCTGCGCAGCCCGAGAAGATCGCGGACATGTCGCTGCGCGATCTGGCGACGAGGGCGGTCGAGCAAACCGAATTCTTTCCGGGCTGGGGTCGCGCCCGCCTCGAGGCGATGATCAGGAACCGCCCCGACTGGTGCGTGTCGCGCCAGCGCAGCTGGGGCGTGCCGATGCCGTTCTTCGTGCACAGGGAAACCGGCCAGTTGCACCCGCGCACGCCGGAATTGCTTGAGCAGGTTGCCAGGCTGGTCGAGCGCGACGGTATCGAGGCGTGGTTCAGCCTCAACTCGGTAGACTTGCTGGGCGCGGAAGCAGATCACTACAGAAAACTCAACGACACGCTGGACGTGTGGTTCGATTCCGGAACGACGCATGCATCGGTATTGCGCCATCATGAGGCGTTCAGGGATGAGGTACAGGCCAGGCTGGAGCAGGGCGAATCCCCGGCCGACCTTTATCTGGAAGGCTCTGACCAGCATCGCGGCTGGTTCCAGTCCAGCCTGCTGACCGGTTGCGCGATCAATGGCCGAGCACCCTACGATGCATTGCTGACGCACGGATTCGTCGTGGATGGCAGCGGTCACAAGATGTCGAAATCCAGGGGCAACGTGATCGCGCCGCAAAAGATACTGGACACGCTGGGTGCCGACATTCTGCGCTTGTGGACGGCAGCTACCGATTACTCCGGCGAACTAACCATCTCCGACGAGATCCTCAAGCGGGTCGTGGAAAGCTACCGGCGCATCCGCAACACCTTGCGTTTCCTGTTGGCCAACATCGCCGATTTCGACCCGCAGCATCACAGCATGCCCGTGGAGCAATGGCTGGAAATAGACCGCTATGCGCTGGCGATCACACAACGGCTTCAGGAGGAAGTCACCAGCGCTTACGCTACTTATGAGTTCCATCTGGTCGCGCAAAAATTGCAGACTTTCTGTTCCGAAGACCTGGGCGGGTTCTATCTGGATATTCTGAAAGACCGCCTCTACACCGCCGGGCAGGGCTCCATCCCGCGCCGTTCCGCGCAGAACGCGCTGTATCAGATCGCCCATAGTCTGGCGCGCCTGATTGCGCCGATCCTGAGTTTTACCGCCGAAGAGGTGTGGGAAGTGTTGAGCAGAAAAGATGATCGCAGTGTGTTCATGGATGAATGGCACACGTTGCCGGATGCGCAACTGGGTGGCGATGAGATTGCCTCATGGTTGAAGATCGTGGCATGGCGTGCAAAAGTGAACAAGCAACTGGAAGAAGCGCGTGCCGCAGGTCTGATCGGCTCGGCGCTCGCCGCAGAAGTGGATGTGTATGTCTCGGGCGAAGATCACGATGTATTGGCGCGTCTCGGCGAGGATTTGCGCCTGGTGTTCATCACCTCGCGTGCCGCCGTGCATCGCGTCGCAACGGAAGCGCAAGGGCATATCGATGTCTCCGCCAGCCTGCACGACAAGTGCGAGCGTTGCTGGCATTACCGTGAAGATGTCGGTGCGGATGCGCAGCACGCTACGCTGTGCAGTCGTTGCGTGAGCAATCTGTATGGCAGCGGCGAGGTGCGGAAGTATGCTTAATCGCTGGTTAGGGTTGAGCGCGCTGGTCATTGTTCTCGACCAATTGAGCAAGGCATGGGTCATCAGCCACTTCGCCTTTGGCGAAACTTTCACCGTGCTCAGCGTGTTCAACCTGGTGCTGGCGCACAATACCGGCGCAGCGTTCAGCTTCCTGAACGATGCGGGCGGGATACAGCGCTGGCTGTTCAGCATCATCGCCGTCGCCGCATCGGTCTGGATAGTCTGGCTGCTGCGCAAGCACCATCGGCAACTATTGTTTTCCTGGGCGTTGAGCATGATACTGGGCGGGGCACTGGGTAATCTGATCGATCGGCTCAGCTATGGTTACGTAGTGGACTTTTTATCGTTCCATTGGGAAAACCACTACTTTCCGGCTTTCAATCTTGCCGATTCAGCGATTACCTGCGGCGCATTTTTGCTCATTTTGGATAGTTTCTTGAAAGATAAAAATGGACTTGCTACTCGCTAATCCGCGCGGTTTTTGTGCAGGGGTCGATCGCGCCATCGAGATCGTCGAGCGCGCGCTGGTCCTGCACGGCGCGCCGATCTATGTGCGCCATGAAGTGGTGCACAACAAATTCGTCGTAGATGGCTTGCGCCGCAAGGGCGCGATCTTCATCGAGGACCTGGCGGATGTGCCGAGCGGCAGCATCCTGATCTTCAGTGCGCATGGCGTGTCACGGGCGGTGCGCCACGAGGCTGAAGCGCGCGGGCTGACCGTGTTCGATGCGACCTGCCCGCTGGTGACCAAAGTGCATATCGAAGTATCGCGCATGCGCGAGCAGGGCAAGGAGATCGTGATGATCGGCCACTCCGGACATCCCGAGGTCGAAGGCACGATGGGGCAGAGCAACGGCGGGATGTTCCTGGTGGAATCGCCGGATCAGGTCGCCCATCTCAAGGTGAACGACGAAAGCAATCTCGCCTACGTCACGCAGACCACGCTGTCCGTGGATGATGCCAGCGCGATCATCGCGGCGCTGAAGACGCGCTTTCCGTTCATCACCGGCCCGAAGAAGGACGATATCTGCTACGCGACACAGAACCGCCAGGACGCGGTGAAGATGCTGGTCAAGCAGTGCGACGCGGTAGTCGTGGTGGGCTCGCCGAACAGCTCGAATTCGAACCGCCTGCGCGAAGTCGCGGCCAATGTCGGCGTGCCCGCCTATCTGGTGAACGATGCGAGCGAACTGCAGGCGGAGTGGTTCGCCGGCAAGGCGCGTGTCGGCATCAGCGCCGGGGCATCCGCACCGGAAGTGCTGGTGCAGGGCGTGATCGAGCGCCTGCAACAGCTCGGCGCGCAGCACGTCAGCGAGCTGCAGGGCATCGTCGAGAACGTGGTGTTCCCCTTGCCCAGGCCACTCATTCCCATCTCAGTGCAAACTTAAACGTGCAAACGGATTTCCTGATCGTCGGTGCCGGAGCGATAGGGCTGACCAGCGCGCAGGCGTTATTGCAAGCAGGTTATCGCGTGACATTGGCCGAGCGCGGCGCAGTCGGGCAGGAAGCATCCTGGGCCGGCGGAGGCATCCTCTCGCCGCTGTGCTCGTGGGATTACAAGGAACCCGTCACGCGTCTCGCGCATCGCGGCATGGACATGTTCGCCGGGGCCGCCGAGATACTGCACGCCGCCACCGGCATCGATCCTGAATATCAACGCAGCGGCATGTTGCTGTTGCCGCCGTATCAAGAAAAGCTTGCCACGCAGTGGTGCACGCAACATCGGATTGCATTGCAGATTGTCAATCTTGCCGCGAACCCCCTCCGGGGGAAGGGTTGGGAAAGGGGGGAGACTCTCGCCAATTACGGAAACCTCAATAGTCCGGGTGAAATGAATTCGGCGCTGCTGCTGCCGGAAGTCGCGCAAGTGCGCAATCCGCGCCTGATGCAGGCGTTACGCGCTCGTGTGGAGATGCTCGGCGGCGTGATCCTGGAACAGCATGAAGTGCAAAGGTTCGAGGTCGCGGGCGAGCGTGTGGTTGCGCTGCAAACCTCGCAAGGCAAGCTGGTTGCCGATGCCTACATCGTCGCGGCAGGCGCGTGGAGCAAGACGTTGCTGGGCGAATACGCGCTCAATATGGATATCCGCCCGATACGCGGGCAGATATTATTGTTCAAGTTCGACACGCCGCCGTTCCGGCAGATCCTGTTAAAAAAAGATTTGTATCTGATCCCGCGCCGCGACGGACATGTGCTGGCCGGCAGCACACTGGAAGATGTCGGCTTCGACAAGTCCACCACGATAGCGGCGCGCGACAACCTGCTTGGGCGGGTACGTGAGATATTTCCTGAATGGCAGCACAAGCCGATACGACACTGGGCGGGCTTCCGCCCCGGTTCGCCGGACAACATCCCCACCATCGGGCGGCATCCTCGTCTCGCCAACCTCTACGCCAACAGTGGACATTTCCGCTATGGCGTGACCATGTCATTGGCCAGCGCGGAACTGCTGCTCAACGAGATCAAGGGAGAACCGCAACCCATTTCGGCAGAGGAATACCGCTGGCGGCCCTGACACACAGGACGCTAAAGAACCGCATCAAAGCAGTGGCATCAAGCGCCGCGTGTCCTCTATAATCATATCCATTTTGCTGGAGTAGCTCAGTTGGTAGAGCAACGCACTCGTAACGCGTAGGTCGGAGGTTCGATTCCTCTCTCCAGCACCAGTAAAACAAGGGGTTACACGATGTGTAGTCTCTTTTTCTTTTTACGGCAGACCGCGACCCCACAGTTTCTGTAGTGTTGAGACTGGCATCAAAAGTCACATCACTATTTGCATCGAAAAGTGCGTTGGTCTACCACAGCATATTTGTGCTTCCTACTCCTGACGGCTGTTGCCTTTGATGCTGGAATTGATGATGGTCTCCGCATCAAATCACCGTATCGGAAACGCCATGTCAGTCGTCAAACGCGGAAACAGCAAAAATTGGTACATTCACTTCCAGTTCAATGGCCAGACCTATATCTGGTCATCAAGAACGACCAACAAGAAATTCGCCGAAGCTATGGAGATCGAGTTCAAGGCCAAGCTGCATTCACAGCAGTATCAAGGCCGGAAACAACGGATCACCTTGGCCGATGCGTTTCACCAGTACACGTTATCGAAACAGGGGATTGCCAGTTACCGCAACCTGATTGCGCATGAAACGGTATTGCGCCGACTGCTGCCAATCAAGAAGCATATCGATGAAATTACCTCACGTGACTTGGAGAAGTTTAAGCGTGACCGTATCGCCGAATCTGTTGGCGCTGAAACCATAAAATACGGCTTGCTGTTGATCCGTGGCACATTGAAGTTTGCGCAACAGCTTGGCTACCATGTCAGCGACGTTACGTTCCCGCAAATCAAGCTACCGAAAAGCTCACTACGCTACCTATCCGATGATGAAGAAAGGAGATTGCTTGGGCACTTGACCCCATGCGTCATAGTGCTGGTCTTCCACCAGTAGAAAAGCGGTCAGCGGAGATGCAACGATCTCTTCAAGATGCCTACGATTTGGTGATCTTGTTGCTGGACACAGGCGCACGATACTCCGAGATAGCGAACATCGAATGGTCGCGTATTGACCTTGCCAGCAGGACTATCCATTTATGGCGGCAGAAGGTACAAAACGAGACCGTGTTGTACATGACGGATCGAGTGTTTGATGTGTTGTCGCGCAGAGATACGACCAAGGCTAGTCGCTATGTGTTCTGCAATCGGAATGGTGAAGCGCGTGGGTACTCTGCGATGTCGATCAGAAAGGCCATTCAACGGGCTGGTTTGCGTGATTGCCGGATTCATACATTGCGCCATACGCATGCATCAAGGTTGGTGCAGAATGGGATGAGTGTTTATGAGGTTAAGGAAATTCTTGGACATAGCGACATCAAGACAACAATGAGATATGCGCATTTAGAACAGCGGCAGGTCACGTCAAAGGCGAGGGATGTGATTAATAGGTTGAACCAGAACAGTGATCGGCTGGTATTAGTTCAGAAGCAGACGTAGAATCAGCGTGGCGAATGACCGCTTTTCGGCAGGCAATATGGCAACATGACATGCCGGTTCGTGCCAATTGCTGATACTGGCTAGTGGCAGTAAAGTGCCAAGTGCGGACATCTAAAATTACAATCAATTTGGTTGGGAGAAAGTGATGAACGGAAATAGCAAACGAATTCTGCACGTCGAAGATAGTAAGAGCCTCCAACAGTATATTGGCGCTATTCTTTCAGGAATTGCTGAAATCACTTGGGCTAGCACGCTAAAAGAAGCGAGATTGCTAATTAAGGACTCCCGATTCGATCTGGTTCTACTAGACTTTACTTTACCAGACGGATCTGGTTCCGATCTTATTAATGAGCTTGCTGCTCAAGACCCAACAATTCCCATCATCATATTTTCTGCTCACGATATAACTAATACTGCGATGAATGTAAGCAAAGTTTTCGTAAAAGGGCAATATAACGAACAGGATTTGATCAAAGCTGTTCAATCCCTATGTTGCCGGAGTTAAGAATCTAGCCACAACAAGCTTGCGGAACCACTAAATTTGGCTACTTGAACGTAAATGTTGAATATCCGGGAATATTGAATGTCGCCTTCTCCCCGTAACCACCATCTGCTTTAAGGCGATGCAAATATTATTTATGTCAGTGGCGGCTTTACGGTAGGCAGTTAGCAAGGATGAATAACCGCTGGGTGCCAAGCAGATACTGGCGAAATGCAGTAATGTGCCAAAAGGTCACTTGTCTTGTTGTTTCATCTAACAGCGAATCAACTCCCACAGGCTCACGAGAGAGTCTAAAACAATAAAATAGCCACACGAACCGCTCCATTGCGGCTTCTACTTATAGACTTTGATCGAGTCTATAAGTGAGCAGGCTTTTCCCACAAACATGGTTTGATGATAATATCTTCCAATAGTATATGGATAATTTATAGCCTCACGAAATTTTCAGTAAAATATAGAAGCTGAGGAGCGCATCATGACTCTACCCGGACACAAACCGCCGCTGTTTAGTCGACTCACTCCCGTCGGCGGCACACTGCTTGCCACACAGGATTGGCCCGCCCGAAACACCAGATCAAGCTGACCTTGAAAGCCCCACTCCCGCCAAACGAAGCCCAGCGCCTCGAAACCCTGCGCGGCTACAACGTGCTTGACACTCCGCCGGAGTTGGCCTTCGACGACCTGACGTTGCTTGCTGCACAGATTTGCCAGGTACCCATAGCAGTGGTTTCTCTTGTTGACGAAAACCGACAGTGGTTCAAATCGATAATCGGTTTGAGTGCCACAGAAACGTCGCGCGATGCTGCCTTTTGCGCACACGCCATTTTGAATTCTGACGAACTGCTTGAAGTTCGCGACGCGCAGCTCGACCCGCGCTTCACCGACAACCCCCTGGTCACCGCCGATCCGCACATCCGCTTTTACGCTGGCGCACCGTTGGTCGCTCCTGACGGTCTTGCGCTGGGGACGCTGTGCGTAATCGACCGCGTGCCGCGCGTGCTGAACGCCGAGCAGCAAAACGCCCTGCGCGCTCTGAGCCGCACCGTGATCGCACAACTCGAGCTGCGCCGTACCCTCGCCGCGCATCGCCGGGCGGAGGAGCAGTTGCAGTCGCTCAATGTCTCGCTCGATCAGAAGATTGAGGCGCGCTCTGCACAACTCAAGAATGCATACCATCGCCTTGAGCGGTTGACAAAACTATATGCAGCTTTGAGTCAGTGCAATCAGGCTATCTTGCGCTGCGCGAGCGAGGCAGAGTTGTTCCCGCAAATCTGCCGCGACGCGGTGCAGTTCGGCGGCATGAAGATGGCATGGATAGGGCTGGTGGACGAGGCAAACCAGAGGGTCAACCTGGTTGCCTCATTCGGCGATGGCATGGAATATCTGGAAGGCATACAGATTTCAGTGGATGCTGCCGATCCGGTCGGGCGCGGACCGACCGGTACTTCTATACGCGAGGACCAGCCGACTTGGTGTCAGGATTTTCAACATGACCCGACCACCGCGCCCTGGCATGAGAACGGCGTGCGGTTCGGCTGGGGCGCGTCTGCCTCGCTGCCGTTGCACCGGAGCGGTGTTGCCATCGGCGCTTTCACCCTGTATGCCGGCGAGGCCAACGCCTTTGATGAAGCCGCACGTAACCTGTTGGTAGAAATGGCGACGGATATTTCTTATGCGCTGACCCAATTCGCCCTGCTAGCCGAGCGCAAACAAGCTGAAGATGTGATGCGTATAGCTGCTGTAACGTTCGACACTCAGGAAGGCATCATGATCACTGATGCTGATGCCAAAATCCTGCGCGTCAATCAGGCCTTCCATGATATAACCGGCTACAGCGCGGCAGAGGTGGTCGGGAAAAATCCGCGCCTCTTACAGTCCGGCCGGCACGATGCCGCTTTCTACCAGGCCATGTGGTCAGCGTTGCTCGGTACCGGAAAATGGTCTGGTGAGGTCTGGGACAGACGCAAGGACGGCAGTATCTATCCGAAGTTGCTGACCATCACTGCGGTTTATGATAACGACCGTAGATTGACTCACTATGTCGCGGTGTTCCGCGACATCAGCAATCGCAAGCAGTCGGAACAGGAGATCCATCAACTGGCCTTCTACGATCCGCTGACCATGCTGCCGAATCGCCGCTTATTGATGGACCGTTTGCAGCAGGCGCTGGCAGTCAGCGCCCGAAACGGCCGGTATGGCGCATTGCTGTTTCTGGATCTGGATCATTTCAAGACCATCAATGACACGCAAGGCCATGCCATGGGCGATCATTTGTTGATCGAGGTGGCACGCCGCTTGCAGACTTGTGTGCGCGAGGGTGACAGCGTGGCACGGCTGGGCGGCGATGAATTTGTGGTGGTGTTGGAAGATCTGAGTAACGAGGCGGATGAGGCGGCCACCCAAACCGAATCGGTCGCGGAAAAAATTCGAAGCGAACTGGGCCAGCCTTACCTGTTGAAAGATTATGAGTGTTATTCCACGGTCAGTATCGGCATCAGCCTGTTTTTCAATCATCAGGAGAGTGCTGAAGACTTGCTCCAGCAAGCCGATGTCGCGATGTATCAGGCCAAGATGGCTGGGCGCAATACCATCCGCTTTTTTGATCCGCAGATGCAAAGGGCATTGGAGGCGCGTGCGGCATTGGAAGCGGATCTGCGCCATGCGCTCGAAAAACCACAATTCCGCTTGTATTACCAAATTCAGGTAGACAGTTGCGTTCCGTCCCGTAGGCGCAGAAGCATTGATCGCGCTGGGATACATCCCGAGCGCGGCCTCATTTCTTCCGTGCAATTTATTCCGCTTGCCGAAGAAACCGGGCTGATCGTGCCGATCGGTTTATGGGTGTTGCAAACTGCCTGCGCACAACTCAAGGAATGGCAGAATGACGCACTGACGCGCGATTTGACACTGGCAGTGAACGTCAGCGCCAAACAATTCCGCCAGGCTGACTTTGTCTTCCTGGCGCAGAGTGTGCTGCAGAAGAGCGGCGTGAAACCGTCGCAGCTCAAGCTGGAGTTGACCGAAAGCATCGTGCTGGAAAACGTCGAAGACACCATCAGCAAGATGCATGAAATAAAAGCATTGGGGGTCAGTTTTTCGATGGATGATTTCGGCACGGGCTATTCCTCGTTGCAATACCTCAAGCGACTACCGCTGGACCAGATCAAGATCGACCGATCTTTTGTGCGCGATATCATCACTGACCCGAATGATGCTGCCATCGTGCAGACCATCATCGCGATGACTGAAACCTTGGGGCTGAACGTGATTGCGGAGGGAGTGGAAACCGAAGCTCAGCGCGAGTTTATTGAACTGCGCGGCTGCCATGCCTTTCAGGGGTTTTTATTCAGCAGGCCGGTGCCGATTCAGCAGTTTGAGGCGATGCTGAAACAAAGTTGATTGCTGTTTAATGGATTGCGACCGTCCGCTTTTCGCAACCTTGACCGTCTGCAATGTGTCTAAAAGGGATGGACGCACATAAAGCCGACATTTGCTAATATCCGCTATGTGCCGTACCAGAAGCTGCTATCCACACATCTGAATTTGAATGACCGCTTGCAAGTGAGAAGCGGACATTAGGGAATTGGCATTGGCCGATCTCGTGGCTGGCGGAACGCCAAATTGAGATACTTCAGATACCAGAGTACGGCGGGATAGTTGACGCGGTCGCGCTTCGCGAGAAAGCTGGCCAGTTCGAAGTAGTTTGGGTTGGTGTAACCCGGCACCGAATCGAATACCGAGTTGCCCCGGATGTGAGACATGATCGATTTCGCTGCGTGGGCATATGCCCAAGGGGTCGAGCTGTTCGCTTCCAGGAGTCCTGGCCCGAGAATGAAGAGGTTCGGTGCATCCAGCGCGAGAATATGCGCGCCACAGCACCGGCGAATCGCCTCGATTCGCGTGAGCTGCGATAAGTTCCCCACCTCCAGGTAGCTTAGATCAGTGTCGTATCCCGTCCCCCACAGCACCAGATCGGCTTTGCACGAGTGGCCGGAGGAGAGCCTCACCGTATTCTCCTCGATGCGCACGATCTTGCTTCGGTGGCGCGCGATCCGCGCGAAGTTCTGGATCATGCGTCGGCGGCCGGGGACGAGCAGCTGGTTCCTGAGATCGAACGGCCTATCGGGCATCAGTTCCTCGATGCCAGCCTTCTTGTAGCGGGCGCGCAGATCCCGATCGATCCGCTTGTTCTGCGCCGTAAGCGAGAGGCCGAGCATATGCATTCTCGCGAGTGCGCGCATGTCCGTTCCGAAATACTTCGGGTGCAGCGTGGGGCGCATCCACTGCTTGAGCGAGCGATAGACCCAAATGACGTTGCGCGCCTGCCATTCGAAGCACAAATCGAGGAGGTCAAAGGCCGAAGCGCCACTCCCCACGACGACTACGTCCTTGCCTGTCAGTTCTGCCGGGTCGCGCAGTGCCGAGGAGTGATACTCGATCTGCGTTGGTCGGACTCTCTCGATTTGCGGAACAACGGGCCGATTGTGGCCGCCGGTGGCGGCGATTAGAAATTTCGAACGGCCCGTGTACTCTCCCGCACTGACCTGCCAGCCACCGTCGTTCGGACGGGCCGAGTTCACCCGCGCGCCCAGCCGAATTGAGGGTGCAAGCCCGAAACGCTCCACCCATGCACGAATGTTGCTGAGGATGCTCGACTGGTCTTCACCTGCGATCGGCAAGTCCCCGAGCGTCCAGTCCTCCTTGCGGAACTGGATGTCCTGCCAAGCGGGAAGATCGCGCCACAGCGCCGACTGCGTCGCCACCTTCCAGAAGGATCGCGTCAAGGCCGGCGTCCTTCGCGTATTTGAGGCTGATGATGCCGCCGATTCCACCACCAACAATAATCAGGTCATGCTGTTTATCCGATTTCATCGAATTCTTCCGCCCCCGATCAGATCAACATTTCAAGAACGGAACTGATGAACTACCGCGATTTAGTACCACTCGCTGAGATAATTTTTACATCTTACGCCATTCCATACGATTCAGTGACTGGGCAACAAAATTCAAAAGTTGAATGTCCACTATCCGCAGCCCTGAATGTCGCCTTCGAGTCGGTAAGAGACGGTCAAGCTGACTGATTTACGCCCGATTCAAAGTCTGCTTTTGGTCGCAAAGCAGACCGTCATAAGTCCAGATTTCTATAACCGCTATGTGTCGAAAGCCGTCCTTTACCCTCGTTAATTGCCTCCCTGAAAGATTCTATGGTTCAAGTCAAGCCTTTCGTAAGGCGTCCAGGATCGAATTCGGTTTTGTAAGTGTACATCGACCATGCAGTTCTGGCGATGCGCCTTGCCAAAATGATGAAACACGCGGTAGTGGATAAGCCCTTTGCACGATATTGCTCGAACAGCGGCTTCCAAGCTTTTGTCTTCTTGGCTGCCATCGCAGCCAAATAGAGCAATTGCCGCAGTTCGGAGGGGCCGCGTTTGGACAGGCGCCTTTTGCCGCGATGCTGTCCCGAGTCATCCGGTCCTGGATACAGGCCGGTGAACGCGACGAAGGCATCTGCGGTCTGCAAGGGCGTATGCTCCAGGGTGTTGACCAGCGCAGCGCTGACGACAGGCCCGACACCGTAGATCGTACTCAAGTGCGTGACATGTTGTTTGCGCTCAGGACTTGCCTCAATCAGCACCTTGACTCGTTGGTCGATACGCGCAATGACCTGATCGAAGCGCACTTTCAGCGCCTTGAGATCGGTGGCAAATCCGTTCAGACCCTTGAGCGACATGCCCAGTGCCTGACGCAAGGAACTCAGCTTGGCCCGGCGTTTGAGCAGTCGAGCCATCTCGCGTTGCTCGGGTGAAGGCGGAACCCGTATGTGCAGCTTGCTGTGTTCGTGCGCAATCATTCGGGCGAGGAGTTCTGCATCCACACGATCGGTCTTGCCGCGCAGCCCGACGCCCTTGGCATAATGGCGGGCGTCCTTGGGATTGAGCACAAAGACGAGGAAGCCGAGCTGGCGGGCCAGGCTGGCCAACAATTCGTGATAGATGCCGGTGGATTCCATGCCGATGCGGCTGCCTGCAGGCAAGCTCTTGAGAAAGGCCAGCAACGCGGTGCGCTGGTTCGCGAGTTTGCGTACTGGAAAGCTTCCCTCCGAACAGGCCACGACGATCTCGTCCTTGGCGACATCGGCGCCAATATTGAGTACTATGGTTGGGGTTTGCATGAAGTCTCTCCCATGACTAAGATAAAGGGTGCTGGGGTGGACACACCTGCGTGAGCTTGCGGTCAAATCGGCGGTCAAAGCCGCTAGATTCCTCATCGACGCTGGGCGGTGTGGGTGGGGGGATTCTTTCGGAGTCTGTCGAGAGCAGATGCGGAACTTGGCCCCTCCACCCCGGCTTCTTAACTGTTACACAAGAAAGCCGATACCACCACCGTAACCATACAAGCGGACATTCGTGAACGTGGAAATACCGCTACTGTCCAAATCACTATAACCAAAACGAACACCTCATTCTGGAGGCGGCATGAAACTTGGAATTATCATCTATTCAAATGATCCAGAGTCCGTTTGGAATGCGTTCAGGCTCGGAGTGTTTTCCCGCAAGCAAGGAGATGTTGTTTCGATCTTTTTGCTCGGCAAGGGTGTAGAGGCAGGATCAATAGAGAGTACAAAGTTTGATGTCAGTGGTCAGCTGCGTAGCTTTGCGGAGGCCGGTGGTAAGGTTTTAGCTTGCGGCACATGCCTTAAGATCCGCCATCTTGAGGGGTCAGAAATCTGTCCAATATCCACCATGAAGGATTTACATGAATTGATCCGTGATTCGGACAAGGTTCTGAGTTTTTAGGAGATTAAACCATGGATCGCAAACAACATTGGGAGCAGGTATATACCACCAAGCCGTCTGACTCGGTCAGCTGGTTTCAGGAACATGCTGATTTATCGGTTCGGCTGATCCACAACACGGGGCTGGGTAAAGATGCGGCCATCATTGATGTTGGAGGTGGCGCCTCCAGACTGGTGGATGATCTTGTGGCTGAAGGCTATACCGACCTTACCGTTCTTGATCTGTCATCAACTGCAATTGCTGTTGCAAAGCAACGTTTAGGAATACATGCAGCCGCCATACACTGGATGGAGGGCGATATTACCCGTGCAGAGTTCCCCATTCAACGATTCGACATTTGGCATGATCGGGCGGTGTTTCATTTTTTGACTGATCCAGCTGACCGCCATGCTTACGTTGAACGAGTTATGCGTTCAGTTCGTCCGGGCGGTCATGTGATCGTTGCAACCTTTGCTGAAGATGGCCCGGAAAAATGCAGCGGCTTGCCAGTGATGCGATACAACCCCGAAGCCCTGCACGACCAGTTTGGAGATTCTTTCTTACTTGTCGAGCATGAAAAAGAAGCTCACCACACCCCATCAGGTGCAGTTCAGCAATTTGTATATTGTTATTGTCGCAAAGGTAATAGCTAGATCCTCGCCCGGACGACCACAACTTCAATTCTGACCGTCTGCTATGTGTCGCTAGATGCGCTTTACGAGTGACTGCTTTCGGGTAAGCTATTACAAGGATCGAAGGGCGGCTTGGTGCCAGAACCGGAACTTCGACATAACGTTCCAGCTTAAGTACTCTGTCCGTATTATCAAAACATGTCCGGACGAATATGTCGTATGAATAACTGTTATGTGTTCACCAATGACAGTTTAAATATTCAAAGCATGTAACCAAAACACATTAATACTCACACACAATAAAAATGACTGATTCAATAAACCAATTATTTCTAAAACATGTTGCAGAAGGAGATATTCAGCAGCTAAAGAATGATTTGAAAAATGGTGTAAAAATAAACTATATAGGATAGGGGAATTTGTGGATCCTGCGTTAACTGTAGCTGCCAAAAACCAGGTTTCCGATACTTGCGCATCTCTTCCCCTCCGACAGGACGATAAAATAATTATAAATCTTTTACTACAGGTATGAATGGATGTTCACTTTCACAAACCGCTATCTCGGCACAAATTTCTTCGTTAGCAGCTTAAAATGATTAAGCTTACTGTTAATGGGAGGTCTGTCGAGTTGAATGATGGCTCGACATTGCTCGATGCGGTCAGGGAAGCAGGTGTGTATATTCCCACACTCTGTCACTATCCTCGTCTGCCGTCCCATGCCGTATGCCGCATGTGTCTCGTGAATGTTGTTGGTGAAGCCCAGCCACAACCTGCCTGCGTCACGAAGGCGCAAGAGGGTGATGTTGTAGAAACGGACTCCAGGGATCTGCAAGAGTTTCGTAAAACAAATGCAGAATGGCTGCTGGCACGCCACCCGAACGACTGCATGCGATGTGAAGTAAACGGGTCTTGCAAGTTGCAGAGTCTTGTTAGCGAGAATCAATTGGAGGACAGCTGGGAAAATGTCCCGAGAGGATCCGTAGAACATCCGGAGCATATACTGACTGACCACACATCGCCGAGTATCTGGCGTGATCTGTCAAAATGCATTGAATGCGGCTTGTGTGTAGAGGCGTGTGGCGATCCGGGACAACAACAATACGTGATCGGATTTGCAGAGCGTGGATCAGGCCGCTTGCCCGTAACCGTTTTCGATCAATCCCTGGCTGACACCAAATGTATCTCCTGCGGTCAATGCACTCTTGTGTGCCCAGTAGGCGCCTTGATCGAGACGCCACACTGGCACGATGTTCTTCATACCCTTGATGCACGTGGTCGTGTATCTGCAGTACAGGTTGCGCCTGCAACGCGCGTTGCCATTAGTGAAGAGTTCGGAATGAAACCCGGTACCGTGAGTACGGGCAGAATGATCAATGCCCTGAGACAGCTGGGTTTTGATTACGTGTTTGATACCAATTTTGGGGCTGATGTGACGATCATGGAGGAAGGAACAGAGTTTCTGGCGCGTCTCAGGAACCAGAAGCAGTTGCCGCTTTTTACTTCCTGCTGTCCGGGATGGGTGAACTGGGTTGAGATCAACCGGCCTGATCTTCTGCCACACCTGAGTACGACAAAATCACCACAGCAAATGCATGGCGCACTCACGAAGCGGGGGGGCTTCGCACGTGCACTTGGTCCTGAATTCGCAGAGGGCAAGGCAGAACCCTACGTTGTCAGTGTGATGCCCTGCACAGCCAAGAAAGATGAGGCCATGCGGCCCGGCGTATCTGGTGATATAGACCATGTTCTCACAACGCGCGAACTGGCAAGAATGATCAAGGCACGCGGTATTGCGTTTAGTGCGCTGTCGGAAGATGGTGATTTCAATCATCCGCTTGGTGAAAGCACAGGAGCTGCACAGCTCTTCGGTGCATCGGGCGGTGTCATGGAAGCGCTTGTGCGTACAGCATCCCATTTCATCGGCGAAGAGAGATCGCTTACGTTGGAATGGCATCAACTCCGCGGCGTAAGCAAGGGAGTTAAAACAGCCGAGATTCCCGGTATAGGCAAGGTCGCCATATGCAATGGCATCGCAGCAGCGCAACGTATGCTGGAGACGGAAACATGGCGAGATGAGTACGTCGCAATTGAGGTCATGGCATGTGTTGGTGGGTGTCTGGGTGGTGGTGGCGAGCCCAAATCCATGGATCCGCTTATTCTGGAGAAGCGCATGCAGGCAATTTATGATGTGGACAAACATGCGTCGCGACGACGCTCGTATGAAAATCAGGACGTTCAAAAGTTGTATGCTACCGAATTGAAGGAACCGAATTCGGTTCACGCACACGAATTGCTTCACACGAGCTATGCCGCGCGAAACTCCAAGCGATTGCTTTTGATGCGGTTTCTCGATTGTGTAGACAGGCGAGATGCCAGTGGTGCGGCCAGCCTGTTTCATCCGGATGGGTTGTGGTCAACGGCTTCACCTTTCGGTGACATCCAGGGCACCGCGAATATCGAGGCGTTAATCAATACTCATTTGCCACCGCGCAAGTATGGCCCGGGATATGCACGACATCGAATGGAATCCACCGCAGATATTGACGATCTCACCGTCGTGACGCCCGTGGGCGAGCGCTGCAGGTTCAGTATGGAAGTAGACACCATACACGAAGGTAGTCAGTCCAGGATGGTGATCAGAAATCTTGTGCGGGAAATCCTGTAATCAATTTGTATCTTCTATTCGAGTTCGCGTGTTTTGAGTCTCGTTATTTTATGTCTGTCAGAACTTTGTTATACACGGATTTCGCCCGGGAAAGCGACCTTAGGGTTACAAATAGAACAGGCGCCGTGGGTATTGAATTGCCGCTTTTATCCGTCCAACTTGATACTATGCAGTTCGGCTCGCCAAAAGCGGACAGTCGCGGTTGCCATTCAATTTGATTCATGACAGCATGAACCTATGATACTTTAAGCTTGTTCAATTCATATTGGCTGAAAAAATGGGTGTGGCATGATGAAAAATAACAAACATGACTTCGATGCACTTACGGCTGAGATTTTCAGGGCGAATGTGCATAACGTAGAATCTGAAACAGAGTTTATGTACGGCGTTGATTATCCGAAAGCCATCGAAATGGCAATTGAACAACGGGACTATGCAATGCTGATTAAGTTACTGGATGCGAAAGAGCATATCCATCCATGCTTATATCCGGCTCTTGCTGATGCCATTAGAACACTACAACTATAGAAGATGATTTCTCGCCGATCATAATGAATTATCGATTTGTACACGATTAAACCCTCGGAAGGAATAATCTGTTTAGTTGCAATATATTATGCAACTATGATCCAACTATAAAATCATGGTAGAGATCCACTTCTGAATATCTGCTTCGGGGGATTGCGAAGTTCCGCTTCGCGCCCTGTCCTTCATATATCTGTAATCCAAGGGCTGCTTTATAGAACAAAACAAAAACATGACGAACAACATAATTGAATTTCTTGCTCATTGGGGCATTACGGCACTATCGCTATGGGTTGCTGGTTTCATATTCCACGGCATCTCGTTTTCCAATAAACAGTCGCTATTTATATCAGCGCTACTGCTAGGCCTAGCCAATGCGATCATCAGACCGGCCGTCATCTTGCTGACCATCCCGTTAACGATTTTCACCTTCGGATTCTTCCTGCTTGTGATCAATGCGATGATGATGCTTCTGGTGTCATCGGTTGTGTCCGGATTCAAGGTATCAGGATTCTGGACAGCTTTCTTTGCGAGCATATTCATCTCGGTTCTCAGCTTCTTCGTTGGGTTGTTCATCTTCCAAACGAGCGATAATCCGATTGTCATCCCTACGCATCATGGAATGTTCGTCTAAGGAAACTTGGCGAACGACTGCTTCCGGGTAGGCATTAAATAGGATTGAAGTCCCGCTATGTGCCAGGAGCGGCCATTCGAGGTTGTTGTTCAATAACGGACATTTGCTTACAAATGCGACTTTTTGTTTTTGTGTTGACCCTCCTTGGATTAGCTAACCATGCTTTTGGTGAAGCAGGTGAGACTTGTAGCCAGAAAGACGGAATGGCAGCTGAAATGGAAGCGTCAACGCTCAGTAGTTGGGATGCGGTTTATAAATCATTCAAGCAGTTTAAGAGATGTGACGATGGTGGTGTCGCGGAGGGATATTCAGAATCAATCGTTCACCTTTTGGCATCCAAGTGGGGTGACCTAACTGAGGCGGCGACTCTCGCAAAACGCGATCCGGAATTTCGAGTCTTTCTACTCAGGCATATTGATGCAACTACTGACACTAAAGAACTTCAAAAAATCGAGAAGTTTTCTAAATCCAGTTGTGATCAACAATTAAGCGAGTTCTGTAATGCAATTCAAGCATCTGCGAAGAATGCAATTAAGGAGATTGGTGAGGCTGTTGGCAACGTTCGCTGAGTGTCTCGGGCTGCGCATCACGAATAGCCGCTTTCTGGCGATAAAAATGGCAAGATGACGTACCGGTGTGTGCCAACAATAGACATTCGTGATTATCATAGGATGAATGCGTGAAAAAATATATTGGTGGTGTTATTGCAACCCTGATGACTCTTTTTCTTTTATATATTGCCAAGGACTACCCGTGTTTAAGAGGGAGTGGATTGGCGATGGCAGACTCCGAGGCTTTCCTCCTTTCTGTGTTTATTGCCCTACCTTGCTTGATATGGTCAACAAGAAAATTGCTTCTAAGAAAGAGATCTTCAGAACAATCTTATGAAAATCGTCTAACTGATCGAATGGCGATTATTTCGATAATTGGGACAGGTATATTCTTGGCATTTGCTATTCCCTTGATATTTTTTACGTCGAAGTTCCCATTACGATTTATTTGTGAACAGCCATACCTGACTTGGTTGTTTAAGTACCCTATGTGATGTTTTGAGCTTCCGCTTTAGAGAATATTAAATGACTGCTGTGTGTCGATAGCCGATATACGCGAACTTCCGCTTACGGGATGCTCAATTTGTAACCATCGGAGACCTCAGGGACGGAGCCTAATTAATTTCAAAGAAAAAGCCCGGCATGCCGGGCTTTTCTCATTAACACTTAACCTTTCTCGAACTTCATAACGCCACCTTTGCAATCAACCTTGATGGTGTCCTTGGCGGCGAAGCGGCCTTCCAGTATCAGCTTGGCGAGCGGGTTCTCCAGTTGCGACTGGATAGCACGTTTCAGTGGACGTGCGCCGTACACCGGGTCGAAGCCTGCGTTGGCGATTTCTTTCAGTGCGGCATCGCTGATGTCCAGCTTCATCTCCATCGCGGCCAAACGTACTTCCAGATATTTCAACTGGATGCGTGCGATGGACTTGATGTTCTTTTCGTCGAGCGCGTGGAACACCACGACCTCGTCGATGCGGTTGATGAACTCCGGACGGAAATAAGATTTCACTTCACCCATTACTGCCAGCTTGATGACCTGATAATCATCGCCCGCCATTTGCTGGATCATCTGCGAACCCAGGTTGGAGGTCATCACGATCACCGTGTTCTTGAAGTCCACCGTGCGCCCCTGACCATCGGTCATGCGCCCGTCGTCCAATACTTGCAGCAGCACGTTGAACACGTCGGGATGCGCCTTCTCCACTTCATCCAGCAAAATGACGGAATATGGTTTGCGCCGCACTGCTTCCGTCAGCCCGCCACCTTCCTCATAGCCGACATAGCCGGGCGGCGCGCCGATCAGGCGCGCCACGGAATGTTTCTCCATGTACTCGCTCATGTCGATGCGGATCAGATGATCTTCGGAATCGAACATGAAACCGGCCAGTGCCTTGCATAGTTCGGTCTTGCCCACGCCGGTCGGACCCAGGAACAGGAACGAACCATACGGACGGTTCGGGTCGGACAGGCCGGAGCGTGAGCGGCGGATTGCATCCGACACCAGCCGCACCGCCTCGTCCTGCCCCACCACGCGATCGTGCAGCTTGTCTTCCATCTTGAGCAGCTTGTCGCGCTCGCCCTGCATCATCTTGGATACCGGAATGCCGGTGGCGCGGCTCACCACTTCGGCGATCTCTTCCGCGCCGACCTGGGTGCGCAGCAGACGGTTCTTGGGTTTGTTCTCTTCGACACGCACCGCTTCTTTCAGTTTGGCTTCGAGCTGCGGCAGCTTGCCGTATTGCAGCTCCGCCACTTGTTCCAGTTTGCCTTCACGTTGCAGTCTGACGATCTCGGCACGCACCTTATCCATCTCTTCCTTGAGATGCGCCGTGCCTTGCGCTGCGCCCTTTTCCGCTTTCCATATCTCTTCCAGATCGGCGTATTCGCGCTGCAGTTTCTTGATCTCATCTTCGATCAACGCGAAACGCTTCTGCGAGGCTTCGTCCTTCTCCTTCTTCACCGCTTCGCGCTCGATCTTGAGCTGGATCAGGCGGCGATCCAGTTTGTCCATCACCTCGGGCTTGGAATCGATTTCCATTCTGACGCGCGCGGCGGCCTCGTCGATCAGGTCGATCGCCTTGTCCGGCAAGAAGCGGTCGGAGATGTAGCGGTGCGACAGTTCCGCTGCAGCGATGATGGCTGGGTCGGTGATGTCCACGCCGTGATGCAGTTCATATCTTTCCTGCAAGCCGCGCAGGATGGCGATGGTCGCTTCCACGCTCGGCTCATCCACCAGCACTTTCTGGAAGCGGCGTTCCAGCGCGGCATCCTTCTCGATGTACTTGCGGTATTCATCCAGCGTCGTCGCTCCGACGCAATGCAACTCGCCGCGCGCCAGTGCGGGCTTGAGCATATTGCCCGCATCCATCGCCCCTTCCGCCTTGCCCGCGCCGACCATGGTGTGCAATTCGTCGATGAACACGATGATGCGCCCTTCTTCCTGGGCGATTTCCTTTAGCACGTTTTTCAGACGCTCTTCAAACTCGCCGCGATATTTCGTACCCGCCAGCAGTGCCGCCATGTCCAGGCTCAGCACCTTCTTGCCCTTGAGCGATTCCGGCACTTCGCCGTTGACGATGCGCTGCGCCAGGCCTTCGACGATGGCGGTCTTGCCCACGCCGGGTTCGCCGATCAGCACCGGATTGTTCTTGGTGCGGCGTTGCAATACCTGGATCGCGCGGCGGATTTCGTCATCGCGTCCGATCACCGGGTCGAGCTTGCCCTGACGGGCGCGCTCGGTCAGATCGATCGTGTATTTTTTCAGCGATTCGCGCTGGCCTTCAGACTCGGCGCTGCCGACCGTCTCGCCGCCGCGCACAGTGTCGATGGCCTGCTCCAGCGGCGCACGAGCCACACCATGCTGTTTGAGCAAGCGCCCGGTCTCGCCCTTGTCATCGCAAGCAGCGAGCAGGAACATTTCCGAAGCGATGAATTCATCGCCGCGCTTCTGCGCGGCCTTGTCGGTGAGATTGAGCAGATTCGACAAGTCACGCCCGACCTGCACTTCACCGCCATGACCCTCAACCTTGGCCAAGCGCTCCACCGCCTCCTTCAGCGCGGCCTTTAACGGTGCGACATTGCCTCCGGCGCGCGCCAGCAGCGAAGCCGCGCCGCTATCTGCATCGTTGAGCAAAGCCAGCAGCAGGTGCTGCGGCTCGATGAACTGGTTATCCGCGCCCACCGCCAGACTCTGGGCGTCGGACAGGGCCTGCTGGAACTTGGTCGTGAATTTGTCGAATCGCATGACATTCCCTTTCGAATTTGATTGTCTTCAAAATGGAGCGGGGCCTGCCCGATTTCAAGTGACCGGCAAAAATTCAGCCTCCGGGGCGGAATACCGTGCGTCGGGCCGGACGCTTAACTTTCACCCAGACCCTGAAAATGTCGTAAGATAAATCCTCGAATGCACAGGAATCATGCGAGCGAAGGAAGATATCCAGCAACCATATTCGAAAATCAGGGAGAACGATAATGTCGAAAAAGAATGCTTTTTATGCGCAATCCGGCGGTGTCACTGCAGTCATCAATGCCTCTGCCTGCGGGGTGATCGAGACCGCGCGCAAGCACAAGGACAAGATCGGCAAGGTGTATGCCGGCCGCAACGGCATCATCGGCGCGCTGACCGAAGACCTGATTGACACAAGCAAGGAATCCGCCAAAGCCATCTCCTCGCTGCGCTACACACCCTCCGGCGCATTCGGTTCCTGCCGCTACAAACTCAAGAGCCTGGAAGCCAACAAACGCGAATACGAGCGCCTGATCGAAGTGTTCAAGGCGCACAACATCGGCTACTTCTTCTATAACGGCGGCGGCGACTCCGCCGACACCTGCTACAAGGTCTCGCAGCTTTCCGAAAAACTGGGTTACCCGGTGCAGGCCATCCATGTCCCCAAGACCGTGGATAATGACTTGCCGATCACCGACTGCTGTCCCGGTTTCGGCTCGGTGGCGAAATACGTCGCCGTCTCCGCGCTGGAAGCCAGCTACGATGTGTGTTCCATGGCCAAGACCTCGACCAAGGTGTTCGTCATCGAAGTGATGGGCCGCCATGCAGGCTGGATCGCGGCGGCGGGCGGACTGGTCGAGGACCACGGCATCCCCGTCGTTATCCTGTTCCCCGAGATCGAATTCGACCAGAAGAAATTCCTCGCCAAGGTGGACGAGAAGGTCAAGCAATACGGCTATTGCAGCGTGGTGGTCTCGGAAGGCTGCCATTACCCAGACGGGAAATTCCTCGCCGAACAGGGCACGCGCGACGCCTTCGGCCATGCACAACTCGGCGGTGCGGCGCCGGTCGTCGCCAACATGGTCAAGGACGCGCTCGGCTACAAATTCCACTGGGCCGTTGCCGATTACCTGCAACGCGCCGCGCGCCATATCGCATCGAAGACCGATGTGGACCAGGCCTATGCACTGGGCAAGTCCGCAGTGGAACTGGCGATCAAGGGACAGAACGCGGTGATGCCCACGGTCGACCGCATCTCCGACAAACCCTACAAATGGAAGATCGGTGTCGCCCCGCTGAGCAAGGTCGCGAATGTGGAAAAATTCATGCCGCGCGATTTCATCACCCCCGACGGTTTCGGCATCACGGCAAAATGCCGCACCTATCTCTGCGCCACTGATCAAGGGCGAGGACTATCCGCCGTTCAAGGATGGCCTGCCGCAGTATGTGCGCCTGAAAAATGTTGCGGTGCCGAAGAAGCTGGTGAGTTTCAAAATTTAAGTGGGCACTGATTTGGTGCGCCAGGATGGAACTAGATAAATTATCTGAAGGGATTTGCAAGACCGGCTTTGTTCTTGAAAATCGTATTGCATCGAATCTTAAACAATCCGGCTGGACAGTCATCAGCAATAAATACTATGAAGATGATTTTACTAGTAGCGTAAGAGAGATTGACCTCTTGGCTTACAAGGTTTCCAAGGTTCAACAATTTGATGTCTACACAACACTTTTAATCAGCTGCAAAAAAAACGAATCGAACGCATGGGCTCTTCTTGCACGAGATATAAATCTCAAAGACCCCAATTCCGATTGGTGGCCTCTTCATGCATGGAGTAATGACAAAGCCCTCCAATATCAACTTGCTCAGGCAGGATGTGGAAAAACCTATCACGATGCGTTGACAGAATTAGGTGTAACCGATGCCTTATCCATTCCTGCTGTAAAGGTCTTCGCATTCCAAGAAATGAACTGCGAAAGCGGTTTACCTAAAAATGATACACATATTTTCAATGCAGTAACTTCCTTAATGAAAGCTCAGGCCTATGAGCTTTCTGCTCTGCCGCAAAGAAAAAAGAAGCCTGCAATTTATCAATTCAACCTTATTTCAATCAATGATTCTGACTTAGTTCGACTAAAGTTTAATGAAGAAGACATTAAACCAGAACTAATAAATTCCGAGCATTACATTGCCAGATACATAATCAGAAAAAGTGAATCGTTCTCGCGCATTCGCTTTGTCAAAGCTTCACACTTTAAAGATACCCTAGCTGATTACGACCGACTTCATAATGCGAACTGCAAATGGTTTGATAAAACCTATAATCGTTTTTATGATGGCGTCGTTAAAGACTCGAAACGAATCAATGTATATTTGGATGATTTTCGAGACCGTGTGACTGGAACCCTCAATTCTAAATTACAGGAACATTTCGCAAAGAATATCAAATCGAGTGATATAAATTTGGAATGGAATTCTGATAAAAATATACTCTCAATAACAACTTTTCAAACGTATGACGACGCTGTTTATGATTTTCTCAATCGGGATGAATATTCCATTAAGACTGTGGCCAATGCCTTGAAGAAAATCTATCAATACGATGGAGAATTCCGTTTCACTGATTTTTGGGATATCGATATCCCGTTTTAGGATCAGCACTAAATCCACTTTGTGTCGTTGACAGAGTTTGGCCGATTTCCGGTTACAGTCATCGTGACATGGAGCGTGACATGGGGACGCAGCCCCATTCTTTTCACAAAATCACGGACTCCAACCCCATCATGCCCAAGGTACTGGGCCTTTAGACCTATCCTCCGGAATCACGCAAGGTCGAAGCGGTCCAGGTTCATCACCTTTGCCCACGCGGCCACGAAATCCTTCACGAACTTCTCCTTCGCGTCCGCGCTCGCGTACACCTCTGCGAGGGCGCGCAGCTGGGAATTCGAGCCGAACACCAGGTCGACGCGCGTGCCGGTCCATTTGACTTTGCCCGACTTGCGATCTCTACCCTCGAACACGTCAGCGTCTTTCGAGACCGGCTTCCACTCCGTGCGCATGTCGAGCAGGTTGACGAAGAAGTCGTTGGTCAGCGTCTCCGGCTTCGAGGTGAAGACACCGTGCTTCGCACCGCCGACGTTGGTCCCCAGCATGCGCATACCGCCGACGAGGGCCGTCATCTCGGGTGCCGTGAGTGTCAGGAGCTGCGCCTTGTCCACCAGCAGCGCCTCGGGCGATACCTCGAACTTTCCCTTCAGGTAATTGCGGAAACCGTCGGCGATCGGCTCGAGCACGGCGAAGGCCTCGACGTCCGTCTGCGCCTTCGAGGCGTCCATGCGCCCCGGTGCGAACGGCACCTTCACGGTGACGCCGCCCTTCTTCGCGGCCTGCTCGACGCCCGCACAGCCCGCGAGTACGATCAGGTCGGCGAGCGACACCTGCTTGCCGCCCTTGGCCTTCTTGTTAAAGTCCGCTTGGATGCCCTCAAGCGTCTTCAGCACCTTCGCGAGCTGCGCCGGCTGGTTGACGGCCCAGTTCTTCTGCGGTGCAAGGCGGATGCGCGCGCCGTTCGCGCCGCCGCGCTTGTCGGAGCCGCGGAACGTAGAAGCCGACGCCCAAGCGGTGGACACGAGCTGCGCCACCGACAGCTTCGAGGCGAGGATCTTCTTCTTGAGGTCGGCAATCTCCTTGTCGCCGATCAGCTTGTGGTTGACCTTGGGGATCGGGTCCTGCCAGATCAACTCTTCCTTCGGCACTTCCGGTCCCAGGTAGCGGGCGCGCGGGCCCATGTCGCGGTGCGTCAGCTTGAACCAGGCGCGCGCGAAGGCATCGGCGAAGGCCTGCGGGTCGTCCAGGAACCTGCGCGAGATCTTGCCGAATTCCGGATCGAAGCGCAGCGTCAGGTCGGTGGTCAGCATGGTCGGCTTGTGTTTCTTCTTCGGATCGTGCGCGTCGGGGATGATCGCCGGCGCGTTCTTGGCCACCCATTGCTTGGCGCCGGCCGGCGACTTGGTCAGCTCCCATTCGTACTTGAACAAGTTCTCGAAAAAGTTGTTGCTCCACAGCGCCGGGGTCTTGGTCCAGGTCACCTCGATGCCGCTCGAGATCGTGTCGCCGCCGTGCCCCGTGCGGTAGTTGCTCATCCATCCCAGGCCCTGCGCTTCCAGCGGCGCGCCTTCCGGTTCCGGACCCTTGTGCGATTCCGGGGCGGCGCCATGGGCCTTGCCGAATGTATGGCCACCGGCGATGAGCGCCACAGTCTCCTCGTCGTTCATCGCCATACGGCCGAAGGTGGCACGAATGTCCTTGGCGGCGGCCATGTAGTCGCCGCTGGCGTTCGGCCCTTCCGGGTTGACGTAGATCAGGCCCATGTGAGTGGCGCCGAACGGCTGATCCAGCTGGCGATTGCCGCTAAAGCGCTTGTCGACGCCCAGCCACGCGATCTCCTCGCCCCAGTTCACGTCCTCGTCCGGCTCCCATACGTCCGCGCGGCCGCCGCCGAAGCCAAAGGTCCTGAAGCCCATGGACTCCAGAGCGACGTTGCCGGTGAGGATCAGCAGGTCGGCCCAGGAGATCTTGTTGTCGTACTTCTGCTTGATCGGCCACAGCAGGCGGCGCGACTTGTCGATGTTGACGTTGTCGGGCCAGCTGTCGAGCGGGGCGAAGCGCTGCTGGCCGCGGCCGGCGCCGCCGCGGCCGTCGGTGATGCGGTAGGTTCCCGCGGCGTGCCAGGCCATGCGGATGAATTGCGGCCCGTAATGGCCGAAGTCCGCCGGCCACCAGTCCTGCGAGTCGGTCATCAACTTGACCAAGTCCTTCTTCAGCGCCTTGTAGTCGAGGCGCTTGAATTCCTTCGCGTAGTCGAAGTCCTTGCCCATCGGGTCGGACTTCGCGGAATGCTGGTGCAGCAGGTCGAGGCGCAGCTGGTTCGGCCACCAGTCGCGGTTCGTCCGGCCGACGCCGGCGATGTGGTTGAACGGGCATTTTGCTTCGGTTGACATGGCTATCTCCTTTGCTTGTGTGGAATGGACTATACTGCCAGCGTAGGGTGTGAGCACCAATAGGTCAAATTAATTATATAAATTCGGTCTATTAATGTTATCTATCAGCCGAGCATTCCCCTCTTCTCCGCGGAACAGCCGTGGGTCATCGCAGGCCAGTCACGAAGGTGTGGGAGGGGTGGAAGTCGTGGCGCGACACTTTCCGCTGCAACGGGCCCCATCGTCTCCGCTCCTTTCCAGTGTGCGCATCGCCCCGCATCGCTTATAATCGCCGACTTTTCAACGTCAAGGAAAGCAGTATGAGCCTGAATAAAGTCCCCTCCGGAAAAAACCTGCCCGACGACTTCAACGTGATAATCGAAATCCCAATGCACGGTGAGCCGGTGAAATATGAAGTGGACAAGGAATCCGGCGCGATCTTCGTCGACCGCTTCATGAATACCGCGATGCACTACCCATGCAACTATGGCTACATCCCGCACACTCTTTCTGATGACGGCGATCCGGTGGACGTGCTGGTGATCACGCCGGTGCCGCTAAACACCGGGGTCGTGGTGCGCTGCCGCCCGCTCGCGGTGCTGAAGATGGAGGACGAAGCCGGTTTCGATGCCAAGGTGCTGGCTGTGCCGGTGGACAAGCTCTCCACGCTGTATCGCGGATTGAAGAGCCATACCGAACTGGCGCCCATCGTCCTGAAACAGATCTCGCACTTCTTCGAGCATTACAAGGATCTGGAACCCAACAAGTGGGTGAAGATAGGCGGATGGGAAGGCATCGAGGAAGCGCGCAAGGAGATCATGTCCGGCGTCGAAAACTACCAGAATGCGCCCGACAAACCGCAGTTTTGATCACGCAACCCCGGTTCTGACCAAACACCTAAGGAACGGTGATGACAGCAAAGATCATAGACGGTAAAGCCATCGCTCAAGAAGTGCGCACCGAATGGAAGTTGCGCGCCGATGCGCTGAAGGCGCGCGGCACCACGCCGGGGTTGGCAGTCATCATCGTCGGCGAAGATCCAGCCTCCATGGTCTATGTCGCCAACAAGGTGAAGGCTTGCGCTGAACTGGGCCTGCATTCCGAGCACATCGTCATGTCCGCCGACACACCAGAAGACACGCTGCTGGCAAAGATCGCCGCGCTGAATGCCGACCCCAAGATACACGGTATCCTGGTGCAACTGCCGGTGCCGAAGCACATCGACAGCAACAAGGTGCTGGAGGCGATCAGCCCGGACAAGGACGTGGATGGCTTCCACCCGGTAAACGTCGGCGCGCTGGTCTCCGGCAACACCCGCTTTCCGCCCTGCACGCCTTACGGTGTGATGAAGCTGCTGGAAAAATGCGGCGTGCCCATCGAAGGCAAACACGCCGTGGTGGTGGGCCGCAGCAACATCGTCGGCAAACCGATGGCCTTGTTATTACTGCAGGCCAACGCGACCGTGACGATCTGCACGTCGAAGACCCGCGACCTCGCCAAATTCACCAGCGATGCGGACATCCTCGTCGTCGCAACAGGCAAGCCCAGGATGATCACCGGCGACATGATCAAGCCGGGCGCGGCGGTGATCGACGTCGGCATTAACCGCTTGCCGGACGGGAAGTTGTGCGGCGACGTGGATTTCGATTCGGCGAAAGAGGTCGCCGGCTGGATCACCCCGGTGCCCGGCGGTGTCGGGCCGATGACCATCACGATGCTGATGGCCAACACTGTGCAGGCTGCGGAGCGGAGTGCGAAATAAAATTCCGCCGTTGATCATGGCTCCGCCATGCCATCGTTGATCTCCCGCCACATCCCGTAAAACTTTTTATTCTTGCAGGGATTTACTCGACAAAGAGGCCGTTTTGTACAATAATGCTTAGCATGCTAATTATTAGTACACGAACCTTTCCGTGAAGCCATTGGACGAACAATTCGCAGAATCTCTGCACTTGGTCGCACATGCCTGGCGCACAGAACTGGACCGGCGGCTGCGGCCATCGGGATTTTCCCATTCGCGCTGGCTGCTGCTGTTGCACCTCTCGCGCAACGATGGCTGCACACACCGCGAGCTTGCGCAACACATGGGTATAGAAGCCGCAACACTGGTCAGGCTGGTTGACCGCATGGAGCGGGAAGGAATGCTCAAACGCCGCGGCAGCGACACTGACCGGCGGGTCAAACACCTGCATCTGTCGGCTGCCGGAAAGAAATCGGTGGAACTCATCCGCAGCCATGCCGCCGTGTTGCGCAAAGAGATACTCTCCGGCTCAAGCAAGGAAAATATCGGCATCTGTATCGAAGTGTTGGGCAGCATCCGCAACAAACTCGCAAAGAATCCGTAGCTGAAGGAATCACAAATGGAATTTATCAAAACCAACAAAAAAACTATCGCGATCACGCTAGCACTCATCGCACTGCTAGCCGGTTTCGCTTTCATGCATTACTCCGAACTTTCGCGCAGCACCGAGAATGCCTACATCAACGCGGATGTCGTGAACGTCGCATCGCAGGTCGCCGGGCGCGTCACTGCCGTGTATGTAAAGGATAACCAGCTTGTGCGCAAAGGCGACCCGCTGTTCGACATCGACCCCGAACCGTTCACAATCGCCTTGTCGCGCGCGCAGGCCGACCTGGCGCTCGCTAGGCAGACTGCACGACAGGACAACGCGGAAATCTCCGTCGCGCGCGCGCAAATCGCGCAGAGCGAAAGCGACTTGACCAACGCCCGCACCATCTATGCGCGTGACCAGGAACTGGTGGAGCAGCATTTCCTCTCGCAGCAATCCCTCGATGACGCGCAAACTCGCATGCAGGCCTTGCAGGCATCGCTGGAACAGGCGCGCGCCAAATTGACCAAGGCGCTCTCCGCACCGGAGAAGCCCGAAGAGCGCGGCGATGTGTTGAAGGCGCAGGCTGCAATCGCGCAAGCCACACTCGATCTGGAGCACACTCATGTCACGGCGGCGCAGGACGGACAGATCAGCAATCTGACGCTCACGGCGGGTTCGCTGGTCGGCATCGGAGAGCCGCTGTTCGCACTGATCGCGCAGGACAGTTTTCATATCGACGCGAATTTCAAGGAGACCGAACTGTTCGGCATCCATCCCGGCCAGGAGGTGGACATCCAGATCGACATGTACCCCGGGCAGCATTTCAAGGGAACGGTGGAGAGCCTGAGCGGCGGTACCGGCACGGCCTTCTCGCTGTTGCCGCCGCAGAATGCGACCGGCAACTGGGTGAAGATCGCGCAACGCGTGCCGGTGCGCATCAAGTTCGCCCCGACGGATGCTGAACATCCGCTGCGCATCGGCGCGACGGCGACCGTGAGCGTGCAACTGAAATAATCCGATGAACAGCAACCGGGTATTGACAGGCATCGCCGTGATGGCGGCGACCATCATGCAGGTGCTGGATACCACCATCGTTAACGTCGCGCTGCCCAACATGGCGGGCCAGCTCGACGCCACGCCGGACAATATCGGTTGGGTGCTCACGTCTTACCTGATCGCCTCAGCGATGATCATGCCGCTCACCGGTTATATCACCGACCGCATCGGGCAGAAGCGTTTCCTGCTGATCAGCATCGCCGGTTTCGTCATCTCCTCGGCGCTGTGCGGCATGGCTGCCAGCCTCGCGCAGATGGTGATGTTCCGTTTCCTGCAAGGCGTATTCGGCGCGTCGCTGGTGCCACTTTCGCAGTCCATCATGCTGCAAATCTTTCCCGGCGAGCAGCGCGGCAAGGCGATGGCGATCTGGAGCATGGGCGTGATGGTCGCGCCCATCATGGGGCCGACACTGGGCGGCTGGCTCACCGAAGAGTGGAGCTGGCGCTGGACGTTCTACATCAACCTGCCGGTCGGCATCGCTTCCTTCATACTCGCAATGCGCCACGTACACGACACCGCCACGCGCGCGCGGCGCATGGACTGGATGGGTTTCGCTACGCTGGCATTGGGCATAGGCGCGCTGCAATTGGTGCTGGATCGCGGCAACCAAGATGACTGGTTCAGCTCGCAAACGCTGGTTGTCGCCGCCTTCGTCTCCGCTGCCTCCCTCATCTTCTTCATCATTTACACGCTCACCGGCAAGCACCATCCGCTGTTCGATTTGCGCATATTCCGCGATCGCAACTATCTGGTCGCCAGCCTGATCATGACCACCATAGGCATCGGATTCTTTGGCGGCATGCTGTTGCAGTCGCTGTTCCTGCAAAACTTTCTTGGCTATCCCACTTTCGAAGCCGGGCTCTACATGGCACCGCGCGGCCTGGCATCGTTCCTGGTGATGATCTTCGTCGGCAAGTTCGTCGGCAAGATACCGCCGCGCAACTTCATCCTTTGCGGCATCCTCGCCAGCATCGCCGGAAACTACCTGATGACGCGCTTCACTGCCGACATCACCGCGAACGACCTGATCGTTCCGATGATGCTGCAAGGCATGGGCATGGGGCTGATCTTCGTGCCGATCTCGACGCTCGCCTTCACCACCCTGCCAAAAGAGACCGCCGCCGAAGCAGCAGGCATCTACAGCCTGATCCGCTCGCTCGGTTCCGCGCTGGGCATATCCATTCTCGCCACTTATTTTTCGCGCAGCACTCAGCAAAACTGGAGTCTGCTGCGCGGCGAGATCACGCCGTATAACGAGGCATTGCAAACCTATCTCGCCCCGCTGCATCTCGGCACGCAAGACCCGCAAGGCATCGCCATCGCCGCCCGTGCAGTGCTCCATCAGGCGCAGAACATGGGCTACATCGACAGCTTTTGGTTTGCCACGCTCAACTTCGTCATGATGCTGCCGCTGTTACTGCTTGTACGCACCCCGAAGAAATCGGCCTCGTCACCCATCCCTGTACATGCAGAGTAAACATTCCCCGCAACGCTTGCACTATAAATCCCGCACACAAATCCGGTTCTGCGGATACGGCCATATTTTCAACAAATACCGCAGAGATTGCGAACCGGTTATCTGGTATCAGCAAATTAAGAAAACCCGCATAGAAAAATCGCTAGGCCAAGACAAAGCCAACAGATACCAACGGATAAGCGTTAATCTCAAGGATGATTCCTGCCCTCTTGTCTCGCCCATCCGTGAACCAAACCTTTAGTCAGACTCGTCAATAGCAGCCATCCGCAATTTCAAAGAAGTGCGTTAACCGAGATCTGCAACAGTTTTGCAACTGCCTCGACAGCGGCATCCAATTGCTCCGCCCCCTGCACATCGGCCGGTTCCATGTGGGGATGCTGCTTCAGCACTATTTCGGAAAACTCGCGTATGGTTTTCAAATGACCGCCTGCATCGTTTTTTGACTTTCCCGGATTGGCCGCTTGAAAATACAACAATCCGTCGCGCAAAGTGACCGCCAGCAAATAGCAGTCTGCCCCCTGCGCAAACACCTTTGGATCGCGCACTTCAAAATAGCGGCTGGGAAAATCACCATGCAGGGAATGTGTTTTGGAAAACTGCAAGGCTATTTGCTCGATGAAGGTTTGCGCGCGGTTGAGTTGCGGCGCCAGGGTGATGTGGTATTCCCCGGGGCGCTGGATGGTGACCGGGTTATGCAAAATGACCGGCCTGGCGCGCCGTATCGTCAGGACGATCAGGGTGATGATGGTGATCAACAGCAGCGACTCGCCCATATTCGGGTCCTGTAAAAATTAGGGGACCTCTGATTATCTCAATCGGCCATGCTTATCAGAGAATCGAGATTGTGCGGGCTCTCCATCCATTTCCTGATGCGGTTCGCGTCGCCGACCCGGGTGTGTTTGCCCCACGAATCAAGCAGCACGATGATGACCGGACGCTGCTTGATCGTCGCTTCCATCACCAGACACAGGCCTGCTTCGCTGATGTAACCGGTCTTGCTCACGCCGATCTCCCACGAGGCGTTCCTGACCAGCGGATTGGTATTGCTGAAGCGCATGGTGCGTCCCCTCAAACCCTCGACCGAATGCGAGGTGCTGGTGGTGTATTGGTGGATGAGGGGATAATAGCGCGCCGCAGAAACCATCTTGACCAGATCCTGCGCAGTGGAGACATTGTCGCTATCCAGTCCAGTCGGGTCAAAGAACTTGGTGTTCTCCATCCCCAGGACGTGCGCCTTGGCATTCATCGCCGCAACCATGGCCGCCGGCCCGCCCGGGTAACTTCTCGCCAAGGCCAGTGCCGCCCGGTTCTCGGAAGCCATCAGTGCCAGATTGAGCATCTCGCTGCGGGTGAGCGTCATGCCCACGCGCAATTTCGATTTGGCCCTCCTGATCCTGTTCAGGTCGTCCTCTGTCACATTCACCGGTTCGTCCATCGGCAACTTCGCATCCAGCATGACCATCGCGGTCATCAGCTTGGTGATGGATGCGATCGGCACGACGGTTTCGGAATTCTTGTTGTATATCGGGCGCCGGGTTTGCTCATCATAAATAAGCGCAATATTGGATCGCACTTTAAGCGACGGGAGCCTGTGCGGTTTGGGGTGCGACACCGCTTCGTCCAGCTTCGAATGACGTTGATCGGTATCGGCATAGGCGGCTTGAACGGCCAACGCGTGACCGAACAACGCCAACATCCATAATCGTTTTTTCATTATTTTCCCTGCCCTGCAACGACCAGATGGGGTGAAGCATACCTTAATTCCAATAAAAATCAATAAGCAGGCTGCAAATGTTCTTCCTGTTCCTGAAGACTCCACATTTGCGCATACAGCCTGTTCTGCGCGAGCAATTCGCGATGCGTGCCGCGTTCGGCGATGCGTCCCTTATCCATCACCAGTATCTGGTCGGCATCCACCACCGTGGACAGGCGGTGTGCGATCACCAGCGTGGTGCGGTCTTGCGCGATTGCGCGCAGTTCGGCCTGGATCGCTTTTTCCGATTTTGAATCGAGCGCGGAGGTCGCTTCGTCGAAGATCAATATCGCCGGATTCTTCAGGATCGCGCGCGCGATCGCCACGCGCTGCTTTTCGCCGCCGGAGAGTTTCAATCCGCGCTCGCCCACCATGCTGTCATAACCCTGCGGCAGCGATTCGATAAAGTCGTGGATATGCGCGGCCTGCGCCGCGGCGACGATCTCCTCGTGCGTCGCGCCGGGATGGCCGTATGCGATGTTGTAATAGATCGTGTCGTTGAACAGCACGGTGTCCTGGGGCACGATGCCGATCGCCGCGCGCAGGCTGGTTTGCGTCACGCCGCGGATGTCCTGCCCGTTGACGAGGATGCTTCCTTGCTGCACATCATAGAAGCGGAACAGCAGGCGCGACAGTGTCGACTTGCCCGCCCCGCTCGCCCCCACCACCGCCACTTTATGGCCGGCCGGAATGGCAAAACTCACGTCGAACAAGATCTGCCGGTCAGGCGCATAAGAAAAACTGACCCGTTCGAATCGCACTTCAGCGCTGCCGACTTGTAAAGTTGTCGCGTCGGGCGCATCCGCGATCTCGCGATGTTCATTCAGCAGGCTGAACATCTTCTCCATGTCCGCCAGGGAGTGGCGTATCTCGCGATACACGAATCCAAGGAAATGCAGCGGCATGTAGAGCTGGATCATATATACGTTGACCAGCACCAGATCGCCCACCGTCATCTTTCCCTTCACCACCTGGTCGGCAGCCAGCAACATCAGAATGGTGATACCGATGGCGATGACGACACTCTGCACTGAATTGAGCAGCGCCAGCGAAGTCTGGTTGCGCACCGCAGCAGCTTCCCAATGCTCCATGTGGTGGTCATAGCGGTCCGCTTCATATTGTTCGTTGCCGAAATATTTCACCGTTTCATAATTCAGCAGGCTGTCGATGGCGCGCGTATTGGCCTTGGAATCCAGATCGTTCATGGTGCGCCGTACCACCATGCGCCACTCGGTGATGAACAGGGTAAATGCGATGTAGATCACCAGCGTGATAAACGTGATGATGGCGAACCACGCACTGTATTTTTTCAGCAGTATCGCCGCCACCAGCCCGATCTCCAGCAGCGTCGGCAAGATATTGAACAGCGTGAAGTTCAGCAGAAAACCGATCCCGCGCGTGCCGCGCTCGATGTCGCGGGACACTCCTCCGGTTTGCCTGTCCAGATGGAAACGCAAACTCAGACTATGCAGGTGCTCGAACACCTTCAAAGCCACCCGCCGGATGGCGCGCTGCGTCACGTTGGCAAACACCGCATCGCGCAATTCGCCGAACAGCGTGCTGATCAATCGCAGCACCCCGTAGCCGACTATCAGGAACACCGGCACGACCAGCACCGACTTGGTCTTGTCCATCGCATCGATGATTTCCTTGAGCACCAGCGGAACGGACACATTGGCCAGCTTGGAAAACACCAGCAGACTCATCGCGACGATCACGCGCCACTTGAATTCCATCAGATAGGGCAGCAGGGAACGAAGAGTCTGCCAATCGGCCCGGTTGCTGTTGCTTGCCGGTTGTATCGTGGAAGGGCGCATATCGGGATGACGAAAATGGTAGAAACGAATTATAGCGTGTGCGCAGTGTCCGGTTGTCACGATTGACTGTACCAAATGAGATACGTCCGGAAAGCGATTCAGGATACCCCGGCCCGAATCAAACGCTGCCTGGAATCACTCCGGCAGCTCGGGAACACCAAAATAATAGCCTTGCGCATAGTCCACGCCGATCTCTGCGAGCATCTTCGCCGTCGCCTCGTCTTCGACGAATTCGGCCACGGTCTTCAGGCCGAACCTGTGCGCCGTACTGTTGATCTGCTCGACTATGATGCGGTCGCGCTCGTCGGCAACCATATGCCGCACAAAACTGCCCTCGATCTTCACGAAGTCGATAGCCAGGTATTTCATATACAGGAACGACGAGAATCCGCTGCCGAAATCGTCCAGCGCGACAGTAATCTTGCTGGCGCGCAACTCTTCTATCACCGTCCTGACCTGAGTCAGATTCGGCAATGCCTCGCGCTCCGTGATTTCCAGCACGATCTTTTCACAAGGGACGCCGGCTTTTCGCACCATATCCGGAATCCCGCGCACCCATTCAAGATCGTTGAAGCTGCGAGGAAACAGATTGAAAAAAAACATTGCCTGCGGATATTTTGCGGCAACCTTCGCATGATGCGCCAAGCCTCTGCGGAATACTTCACGGTCAAGTTCTTTTGCCATGCCCAGTTCTTCGGCAACTTCTATGAATTCCCCGGCAGGAATAATCAACTCGCCATCGCGTATTCTCACCAGTACCTCGAAAGCGACCACTTTGCGGGTTTGCACATCGACGATGGGCTGCAAGGACGCCTCGATGAGGTTTTCGCGCATCGCCTTGCGCAAGAAGTCACCTTGCTTGAAGACCGTCATCATGCTGTGGTCTTCCTCAGATTCCGAAGTCAGAACCTGGTTCTTGCCGTGGGTCTTGGCCTTGTACATTACTGCATCCATCGCGGCATATATCTGATCTTCGGTCTTGCCATCCTCGGGGAAACTCACCAGACTGAAACTGGCGGTACTGCGTATCTTGCCGACCGGCAGTTCGAACTCTTTTTCTGCCAGCGTCTGATGCAATTTGCTTGCAACCTGAAAACCGCTGGCGGCATCGGTTTCGGGCAAAATGATAGCGAACTCATCGCCGCCCATACGCGCCGGCACATCGCCGGTGCGCAACTCGGCAGCAAGCATTGCGGCAAATTCCTTGAGCACCATGTCGCCGATCGGATGGCCGAAGGTATCGTTGATGTATTTGAAATTATCCAGACTGATCACGACCACCGAAAACCCCCGCTGATGGCGCGTCGCCCGGATGATTTCATGCTGCATGAACTCATTGAACTTGCGTCTGTTGTACAAGTTGGTGAGCGGGTCACGCACCGACAGATCCTGCAGCCGGGTGTTATATTCTTGGACTGTGTTCAACAACCTGTTGAGGTGATCGGGCAGGTGGGGCAATGCTGATATCCAATGGTGATGGCCCATCCCATGACTAAAATTCATTTCAATGTTGATTTTCTGAATCAGATCAACCAGGCCGGCGATAGGCATCGCAACCAGATTGCGAAACCTGTAATACAGGACGACAAACACCACCACCAGAATCAACAGGGTATAGGCCAAGATGGAATTGATCACATAGGAGAAAGACCCTTTTAAGTCTTCGATGGGATAAGTGATATCGATCACGCCATGTACCGCGCCCACGTATGACCTGGTGTGGCAGACCAGACATTGCCCGGTGGCCTTCACCGGGTAAAGATAGCGTATGGAATTACCGCCATCGGCTACCAGCAGCGCATCCTTGCCGTCACCCAAGGCTTTCGCCAGCGGGGGATCTGCAGCAATGGCCGAGCTTTCACCGGGCATCGCGCCGAACTGGCGCTCGACTGTTTTGCCGCGGTACACGTTGATCTTGAGGCCGGGCATGGCATTATTCAAGCGAAAGATGATTTCTTTGATTTCTTCCTTGTTCCAGCCCTTGCGCATCGCCGAATACAAACTCTCGAACACCAGCATGGAAGTCTGCTGTGCTTCCTCGCGCGCCAAGTCATGCACCGCTTGATCGCGCACCACGCTGGTCAAAATGAGCATCATCACAAATGCCAGCAACAGAGAAAAAACCGACAACAATACCAGCAGCCTGCCCAGCGTAAGTTGTTTGATGAACCCAAAATAATCCTTCAATGCGCGCCTCAAAAATAAAATACTTATTAAATTACCAGGCAATGAAACCATCCTGAAGGTGCCATATCTGCCAGCCACCACTCTTCAACAATAAATGTGTTTATGAATTTCTATGTATCCTCGCTATCATGCGTGAAAACAATCACCCCGTTGCGCATTAAAAATAACATTGGGACAGAATTCCCCCAATCAGATCGACCGGCTATAGCCCAGCAACCCGATCAGCAAGCGCACGATCAAGTAACTGACGCGCGAAACCAGCCTGTCCTTCCAGTTGCGCTTCACGCCATTTCTGTCCCCGACACGAAGCGCTTCGCCGGCAATCGCGGCAAGCAGACTTGCGCGCAGCTCCCCGGCGAACCCTGTATCCTGCACCGCCAGATTCGCCTCGAGTGCCAGCATCAAACTGAACGGATCGATGTTGGATGACCCCACGGTCGCCCACTGTCCGTCGACCACGGCCACTTTGGCGTGCAGATAGCTGGGCTGATATTCATAGATCTCGATACCAGCAGCCAGGAATTGATCATAGAGCGCATGCGTCGCATAGTGCTGCACGCGGTATTCAACCCTGCCTTGCAACAGCAGCATGACACGGACACCGCGTTGCACGGCTTGTATCAGGGCCAGGCGAAAGTCGCGTCCGGGCAAAAAGTAGGCGTTGGCAATGATGACCTCGTTCTTTGCACCGCCAATTGCATTCAGGTAAGCGCCTTCAATATCGTGCCGATGGCGCAGATTGTCGCGCAACACCAGCGTGATGCCCGATTCAACCACATGCTTGTCCCGCTCCAGAACAAATCGACGAAACTCCTTGCCGCGCCGGCGAAAGTTGGCCCAGGACACCACTCCCCACAAGCGCCGCATGGTCGTTTGAATCTCGCCAGCCATCTCGCCCCGCACGCGCACCGAATAATCAAGGCGCGGAGCATGAAAGCCCTCACGGCTGGAAACATCATTGACGATGTTGATGCCGCCGACAAAAGCCACCTCGCCATCTATCAATACCAGCTTGCGATGCAAACGGCGCAGGCGGCGCATCCGGCTGCGGCGCAACGTGAACGGCGAGATTTCGCGCCGGAACCATTGCACCCGGACCTTTGCCGTACGCAGCTCCTCGATCCATGCCGGCGGCAATTCTGCCGAGCCGTAGCCATCCAGCATCACGCGCACTATCACCCCGCGTTCGGCGGCGCGGCGCAATGCATCGGCAACCATGCGGCCGGTCTCGTCCGCAAAAAAGATGTAGGTTTCCATATAGATAGAATGCTGCGCGGCATCGATATCCGCGCACAATTGGGGGAAATACGCCGCGCCGTTTTGCAGCAGCATCAACTGATTTTTGGCCACCTGATGAACGTTGCTCATAGCTTTTTCAGTTGCGCGGAAAGCGCGGCATGGTCCGACAAGCGCAGCCAATTTCCACCGGTATGAACGTTGCTGTGCAGCACGTTAAATCCGCGCACGTAGATGCGATCCAGACGCAGCAGCGGCAGTCTGGAAGGAAAACTGCGCGCCAGTTTGCCACCATGCAGATGGAACACATCGTGAATATGCAACTCGCTGGCCAAAGTTTTACCCATCTGGTTGCGCCAATCATTGAAATCGCCCGCGATGATCAGCGGCGCATCAGGCGGGATCTCATTGCGCACGTAGTCGATCAGCGCGCCGGTTTGTGCGCGGCGGCCCTTGGCAAACAAACCGAAATGCGCGCACAGGCAATGCACGCTGCGCTGCGCGGTCTCGTTCTGCTGTACCGGCATTTCGACCTCGCAGTGCAGCAGCCCGCGGCTCTCGAACCGATGCGCGGAAACATCCGTGTTGAAGGATTGCAGAATCGGAAAACGGCTGAGGATCGCATTGCCATGATGCCCCGCCTCATACACCGAATTCTTGCCATAGACGGAATGCGGCCAAATCTCTTCCGCGATGAAATCGTGCTGCGCGCCTTCCGGGTAGTTGTGATAACGCTCCCCGTGCTGGGTATGCTCGCCCTGCACCTCCTGCAGGAACACGATATCGGCATCCAGCTCGCGCAGCCGCTCGCGCAGCTCGTGCAGCACCACGCGGTGATTGAAATAGGAGAGGCCCTTGTGGATGTTGTAGGTGGCGATTTTGAGGGTAGGCATGGGGCGTATTTTACCCGCAATGGGTGCCGGGGGTAGCCATGTTGGTTGGGTTGAGCGTAGCGGAACCCAACATCAAATACAAAGTCAACGTCGCGGGGTGCGGCCCCGCACGCCGATTCCTTTCTTTGTGCGGCCAAAGAAAGGAATCAAAGAAAATCCGCCCCGGTTTACCGCCCCTGCGGAGTACCCTCGATCAGCCGCAAGCAAGCGGGGCTGCGCAACTCGACCTGGCGGGGCGCACACCCCGCGCCCCACTGCGGGACTCGAACAGTGCTCGCCTAAACCTCCGCCTGCTTGCGGCTGATCGAGGCGGCGCACAGGGGATGAAAAGCAAAACCTCAAAACCATGGTGTGGGCACATTAGCCCTCACTAAAATATGGTGGCGGTGACAGGACTTGAACCTGTGGCCTCTCTGCCTATATCATGGCGGTGTCGAGTCGCCAGATATATCGTAAACAGAGTGCTCTATCCTCCTGAGCTACACCGCATAAACTTACGGTTTTGTCTCCAATATTTCCAAAAATATTGACTTACGTTTCCCCGATTGCGTGATAAGTAAAGTCGTTATGCCCATTAAATCAAACTAACCCCAAGGTGATTCTTTCATACAATATGCTTTGGCAACTGCAATAGCTTTTGAGGTTTGAGCAGGATTTAAAACAATTGATCCGCTTCGAAGCTGCAGCCATTCACAATTATCAATGGAGCGGCTGGCGTTTTGCGCAGGTACCCCAATGGTGTCTAATACACTTGTCACCTCTTTCATTGTAGTTACACCAAGTTCTGCTTTTTCCTTCCACAACACTAAAAGAGTTGCAGCAAGTACAACAGAACCTACGGCTTTTGCGCCTCTTTCTGGTGTGCTTTTCTTTAATGCCTCCCAGTGATGCTTATCAAGATGTATGAAAGGAGAGCCGGTTGTCGGCCCGCAGGCTCCTTTTACGACTGCCTGAGAAACACCAAGTTCATCTGCAAATCTACTAAGGTCTGAGCTAGTAACGCCAAGTCTATCAATCCCCCCTTTCTGATTAGCACTTTGATGGCTATCAGGAGTGGAATCAACGTTAAGCTGTTTCCCACTGTTTACTGCAGATAAAACCTGCTGCCATAAATTAGAGTCGTCAATCTCTGCGACTACAGTATCGTTAGCCTTTAATATAATTGTTAATTTAGCTTTTACAGTCATGTTAAGTCTCCTGTGTATCAAACTTTGATGCGAAGTATGATAAGCAAGTGCGAACTTGTCAAGTGTTTTTTGCTCTTTGTTTGTTTTAAATATGGTGGGCAACTTGTTGTCCACCATGTTGGTTTGTAGTTTTGGGCTTTCTTTCCCCTGTGCGCCGCCGAGTAGCGGAGGCTGGTCAGGGGATTTCGGCGAGGACTGTTTGAGCACGCAGTGCGAGTTCCGCAGCCGCCTGACCAGTCGAGCAACACAGGGCACCGCGCAGCGGCGGCAAACCGGGGCGGCGTTTCTTTGATTACTTTCTTTAGCCGCATAAAGAAAGTAATCGGCGTGCGGGGCCGCACCCCGCGACTTTGGTTTTACACCCTCTCCCCAACCCTCTGATAAAACAACTAGCCATTCGACTAACCCGCCACAAGACAGCGGCTAAGTCGCTGGTTATCCCCCACGGGGCGAGGGAGTTGCTGGATTCCCGCTTTCGCGGGAATGCAGTCCGCTACGCGTTCCCTATCCCCTTCGTCGGCAACCCAATCTGTTTCGCAAACGCCAGCATGCGCTCTATCGGCAACACCGCACGCGGAATGATCGCCGGATCGACATATATCTCATTCTTGCCACTTTCCAAAACCTCCGCCAGATTCAACAGACCGTTCATCGCCATCCACGGGCAGTGGCTGCAACTGGTGCAGTTTGCGCCTGCTCCGGCGGTGGGCGCTTCAAGGAAGAGTTTATCCGGGCACAGCGTGCGCATCTTGTGCAGGATGCCGTTGTCGGTGGCGACGATGAATTCTCTGGCCTCCAGACTCTGCGCGGCCTTGATCAGCTGCGTGGTGGAGCCGACCATGTCAGCCAGCTTGACGATCGCGCGCGGCGATTCGGGGTGCACTAGCACCTTGGCGTTAGGATGCAGCGCTTTGAGCGCGACCAGTTCCTTTGCTTTGTATTCGTCGTGCACGATGCACGAACCTTGCCATAGCAGCATGTCTGCGCCGGTCTGTTCCTGCACGTAGTTGCCCAGATGGCGGTCCGGCGCCCACAGCACTTTCTTGCCTTGCTCCTTGAGATGTTTGACCACCGGCAGCGCAATGGAGCTGGTGACCATCCAGTCGGCACGCGCCTTCACCGCCGCGCTGGTGTTGGCATACACGACCACGGTGCGGTCGCGGTGCGCATCGCAGAACGCGGCAAACTCGTCCGCCGGGCAGCCGAGGTCTAGCGAACATTCTGCTTTCAGGTCGGGCATCAGCACGCGCTTTTCCGGATTCAGGATCTTCGCGGTTTCGCCCATGAATCGCACGCCCGCGACGACGATGGTCTTGGCCGGATGCTGGTGGCCGAAGTTAGCCATGTCCAGCGAATCGGAGACAATCCCGCCGGTGGCTTCCGCGAGATCCTGCAGATCGGGATGCACATAGTAATGAGAGACCAGCAGCGCATCCTGTTCCTTCAGCATGCGCTTGATGCGCGCGATCAGTTCGGGTTTCTCTGCTGCGCTCGGCTCGCGCGGTACCTTAGCCCACGCCACCGCTGTTGTGGTGCCGGGATGCTCATAAGCAAAGGGAATAAGTTTTTCGCTCATTGGGAATTCCTCTGTACTCGCGCTTTGTTCTGTATGCGCTGGGGCAATTCCAGAATCGCGGCGCGATTGCTCGGTGAAAAAACTTTATCTACGGCATCCTGCCACGCCAGCCACTGATAGTTCAAATGCTCGCGCGGCTCAAGTTGGATATCAACCGGGTGCGGAAGTTGCAAACCGAACACATGCTCGGTGTTGTGTGTGATGCCGGGAGGATAGCGGTATCGCCAGTGCGGATAAATCTCATAGACGTTTTGCGACTGCCAGTCGGCAAGCGCGTATTTCCGGACATCAAGCCCGGTCTCTTCGCGCACCTCGCGTATCGCCGTCTCGGTCAGCGTTTCTCCGTCATCGCGGCTGCCGGTGACTGATTGCCAATAGCCGGGATGATCGGCACGTTCCAGCAACAGCACCTTCATGTCCTGATCCTGTCCTGATCCTGTCGAATAACCAGCGACTTGGCCTTTGTCATTTGAAGGCCTAGTCGAATGGCTAGTAGTTTCACCAGGAGCGGTGTAGATCACCACCAGCACCGAAACCGGCTGTTTGTTGTGCACCGTCATATTCCTGGCTTCAGTTCGAAGGCGAGACAAGGCGGCGACGAGTGAGCGACGCTGGCAGTGCCTCCCTCATCCCAACCTTCCCCCAGAGGGGGAAGGAGCAATCGTTCCCTCTCCCTTCGGGGGAGGGTTAGGGTGGGGGCGATTTTGGCACGACTATAACCAGCGACTTGGCTATCGTCTTCTGATTGCCTAGTCGAATGGCTAGTAGTCATATCAGGAAGCCAACGCTGTATCACCGATGAAATGAAGTCAGGAGAAGAATATCCAGAATGCCTTGTTGCGCTGACGCCAATACACCACCGTATCGGCAAAAATGTCCTGCGCGATTTCCCTGTCGTTGGCGGAAAGACCAAGTGTGTCGCTGGCATTGCGCAGCAGCAGCACATATCCGTTTGCTTGATGCCACGACAGGTCGCACAGCGCGTCAGCCAATGCATCCCAATTCGCGCCGAATTCGGGCGGAAATTTGGCCGCAACAGCCAGTGCATTGAGCAGGTTCTGCTTGCCTTTGACGCCTTTCAGATCGGTATCGAACAGCGCAAAACCGGCTGCCTCGGCCGCGCTGCGCAAGGTTTCTACACTGCATCCCAGCGTAAAACTGCCCGCTGCATCCCGGTTGCCCAGTTGTTGTACCAATGATGTGTCGCCCAGTTGTTGTGCCAATGCGTCCATGGCTACTCCTGAATTCGTTTGAAGGTTTTGTAATGATCGGAGGTGAAATAATATTCGCCGGTTGTACCGCTGATGATGCGTCGTGCGCCGCGGTTATGCGCGCCCGGCGTTTTCACGGTGTACTCGTGATAGTAACCGCGCGGACGTTTCGGCAAGATACGCTCGAAATTGCTGAACACCACGCCATCGCGCGGATAGGCGAACGGCCCGCCGTGCTTGATGGCGCGCAGTGTGGCACGCGCCTCCGGCGGCAATTCAGCAACGCTGATTATCGCCGGATCGGCATGCGCACTTTGCGCTGTGTGGTGCGCCTGCGCTTGCGCACCCGCAGGCAACCACAGCACAGCCAGAAAAATAATCAACCAAGCCCGCAACAGCCGAACCATGATTATTCCTTGGTCACTTCAGCCGTGGTTTGCACTTGTTGCCGCAGACGGATGTGCAAATCGCGCAACTGCCTTTCGTCCACCGCGCTCGGTGCCCGGGTCAACAAACATTGCGCGCGTTGTGTCTTGGGGAAGGCGATCACGTCGCGTATGGATTCCGAGCCGGTCATCATCGCCACGATGCGATCCAGGCCGAACGCCAAGCCGCCGTGCGGCGGTGCGCCATATTGCAGCGCGTCGAGCAGGAAGCCGAACTTGAGCTGCGCTTCTTCCGCGCCGATGTTGAGCGCGCGAAATACCTGCGATTGCACCGCCTCCTGATGGATACGCACCGAGCCGCCGCCGATCTCCGAACCGTTCAAGGCGAGGTCGTAAGCCTTCGCCAGACACTTGCCCGGATCGCTTTCCAGCAGCGCAAGGTGTTCGTCCTTGGGTGCGGTGAACGGGTGATGGCAGGCATTCCAGCGCTGACCTTCCTCGTCGTATTCGAACATCGGGAAGTCCACGACCCACAGCGGCATCCATGCCTTGCCGTTGGTGTAGCCCTTGTCGTGGCCGATCTTGCTGCGCAACGCGCCGAGCGCATCGTTGACGATCTTTTCCTTGTCCGCGCCGAAGAAAATGATGTCGCCGTTCGCAGCACCGGTGCGCTGCATGATGGTTTTCAATGCGGCCTCGTGCAGGTTCTTCACGATGGGCGATTGCAAACCGGTCTCGTTGAGCTGCATGATGTCGTTGACCTTGATGTAAGCCAGGCCCTTCGCGCCGTAGATGCCGACGAACCTGGTGTACTCGTCGATCTCGCCGCGCGAGAACGCGCCGCCGCCCGGCACGCGCAATGCCGCGACGCGGCCATTCCCGGAATTGGCCACGCCGACGAACACCTTGAATGCGACGTCCTTCACCGCATCGGTGACTTCGGTCAGCTCCAGCGTGACGCGCAGATCAGGCTTGTCCGAACCGAAGCGCGCCATCGCTTCCGCATGGGTCATGCGCGGGAACGGATTGGGCAATGCCACATCCAGCGTTTCCTTGAACACGGTGCGTATCATCTCTTCCATCAGCGCGGTGATCTGCATCTCATTCAGGAATGAAGTCTCGATATCCACCTGGGTGAATTCCGGCTGGCGGTCGGCACGCAAGTCTTCGTCGCGGAAGCACTTGGTGATTTGATAGTAGCGGTCGAAACCAGCCACCATCAGCAATTGCTTGAACAGCTGCGGCGATTGCGGCAGCGCAAAGAATTCGCCCGGATGCACGCGCGACGGCACCAGATAGTCGCGCGCGCCTTCCGGTGTGGACTTGGTCAGCATCGGCGTTTCGATGTCGATGAAGCCGCGGCTGTCGAGGAAGCGGCGGAACGCCATCGCCACCTTGTAGCGCAGCATCATGTTCTTCTGCATCTGCGGGCGGCGCAGGTCGATCACGCGATGGGTCAGGCGCACCGTTTCGGACAGGCTCTCGTCATCCAGCTGGAACGGCGGGGTCAGCGCGGTATTCAGCACCTCGATCTCGTGGCACAGGATCTCGATTTCGCCGCTGGTTATGTTGGCATTGGTCGTGCCTGCAGGACGGTGGCGCACCTTGCCGGTGATGCGCAGCACGAACTCGTTGCGCACCGACTCGGCGATCTTGAACATCTCGGCGCGATCCGGATCGCAGACGATCTGCGCCAGACCCTCGCGGTCGCGCAGGTCGATGAAGATCACCCCGCCATGGTCGCGGCGGCGATGCGCCCAGCCGCACAGGCTGACGGTTTGATCGAGCTGGTCGGTGTTAAGAAGTCCGCAATAATGAGTTCGCATGGTTCAGTTTCCGGGAAAATACCGGATTAGTTTGATTAGGGATTGGGTGTGTGAGCGCGATGCTTCCCTGCTTCGGAATCCGCCACCACACCCATTGAAACGATGGAGCGCAAGGCCACGTCCACCGTCATATCCAGTGTTATGGTATCGGCTTTGCGCACGAAGAAATAAAAACCGTTCACCGGACTCGGCGTAGTGGGAATGAACACCGCAACGTATTCCTCATCGAACTGGTCGATCACCTCGCCGGGCACACTGGTCTGAAAAGCCAGCGACCAGGCCTCAGGGTGTGGATAGCGCACCAGCAAAACCTTGCGAAAGGAATTGCCGCTGCCGGACAACAAGGAATCGCTGACCTGTTTGACGCCCTTGTAGATACTGCTCACGAAAGGAATGTGCTGCAACACGCCTTCCCAGAGATACAACACACGCTGGCCGAGCACATTGCGCACCAGCAGGCCGGTCAGACCCACCACCACCAGCGTCAGGATGATGCCCAAGCCGGGAATGTGAATGCCCAATACCTTGTCCGGCTGCCATTGTTCCGGCAACAACAACAGCGTCCGATCCATCGTCCCTATAGTCAGATTCAACACCCACAAGGTAATACCGAGCGGAATCCAGACCAGCAGGCCGGTGATGAAATATTTTTTCATGCGTTAAGCGGTGCTACTCGCCACAGGAGCAGTCGCAGTGCTGGCAGCAGGCACAGGAACTGCGTCAGGCTTGGCATCCGGCTTCCCTGCATCTGGCTTCTGGGTGCCACCCTTGAAATCGGTAACGTAATAGCCGCTACCCTTCAACTGAAAACCGGCAGCGGTCAATTGTTTGGCAAAGGTCTCCTTGCCGCATTCCGGGCAAGTGCTGAGCGGCGCATCGCTCATTTTCTGCATCACATCTTTCTGGCAATCACAACTGCTGCAACGATAAGCATAAATAGGCATCGCATCCTCTATCGGGTAAATTACAAAAGCGCGCATTATACCTGAGCGCAACGCATCAGCGCAGCCCGGGATTATAGTTTTCCGTGGCAACGCACCAAAAAAATAAAGCCGACTCGCGCCGGCTTTGTCGAAGGCTATGTCTGACCTATTTTGCCAGCGCCAAAATAAACTCAACCAATTGCTTGATGTCATCTTGTTTCTTGCCGGATGGATCCATCGGGGGCATAGCCATAGTTCCCCAGTTTCCTGAACCTCCTTTGGATACTTTGGCGATCAGCATTGCTTCAGCACCCGCATTCCCCTTGTACTTTTTTGACACGTCCATCCATGCAGGACCCATCAGTTTCTTGTCTATAGAGTGGCAAGCACTGCAACCATTTTTCTTGGCCAGTTTCGGCATGTCGGTCGCGACTGCGCTACCCGCAACCATCAGTCCTGGCAACGTCATTCCTGCGATAATGTACCTCATGTTTCCTCCGTCATGGTTAGTAAAACTTTATAAACTTGCTTTGAAGGACATAATCGATCAATACAAAGTCCGAACTCGAATGAGATTGTAAACAGCCCACCATGGTTCACGCAACTAATTGTGGTATGTGCATTGTGGACTGGCCGCATGCAGGCGCTTGAATCGTCGCCTGTATCATGGGAAAATGATCTATTATTACAATTACTCATGGGTGTGCGCTAAATGTTTTTTTCAAACCTGAACCATCTGGCGTTATTTCTGTTTTTTTTCGGTCTCAGTACAAGTGCATTGGCCAGGAGCGATGTAGACATTGCCCATTACCAGCACGCAGCCCGAGCCATGCAGTCGTGCGACTCGTGCCACGAAAAAAGCCAGGTGGATGCATTCAATTCCAGCATGGCCAGCGACTGCAAGGAATGCCACACGTCAGACGATAGCGACCCGGTAGTCCCTGTTGATGATAAAAAATTTGTCGATCCGTATGCCGACAAGTTAAAAATCGCACCTCCGCCCGAAGCCACTGCAGGGATGAGCGTGCCCTGGTATTACAACGAAACCCGTATCGGCAAAGAACCGAATGAGATGATTCACATCCCGGCAGGGAAATTTCTTCGCGGCTCCGATCACCGCTTGCCCGACGAGGGCCCGCAGTATACTGCCGAGACCAAGGCATACTGGATGGACAAGTACGAGGTCACCAATCTGCAATACAAACAATTCATCGACGCCACCAACCGCAAGTCCCCCTCACATTTCCGCAACCGGACTTATCCTGAAGGCAAGGTGGACCATCCTGTCGTTTATGTCTCATGGTTCGATGCCCATGACTATTGCGAATGGGCCGGCAAGCGCTTGCCGACCGACATCGAGTGGGAAAAAGCGGCGCGTGGAACAGGTGATGACAGGGATTACCCGTGGGGGGATGATTTTGACGTGAACAAACTCAATTCTCCGGTACGCTGGAAGTCGCTAAACATGGAGGGAGACACCACCCCGGTGGGATCGTTTGAAGGCGGCAAAAGCCCATATGGCTTGTACGACATGGCCGGGAATGCGTGGGAATGGACCGATTCGTGGTACACGCAATACCCGGGGAATAAATGGCCGAGCGAAAATTATGGCGAAATGTATAAAGTGTTAAAAGGCGGCTCGTGGTGGGATTGTTCGTATTACCAGTGCGGTGTTTCGGCACCGGTTTTCAACCGCAGCTATTTCAAGCAAAGTGTAAAAAACTCGAGTTTCGGCTTCCGGTGCGCTAAAGATGATAAATAAATATTTGTTGGGCGGTATTTTTTGTTTCGCCTTGGTCGGCTGTGTAACACACACTGCCAAGGACCAGACGGCTGACAAACCCACCATTGAAAGCCCGGCCAAACCTGTGGACGGTGGCATGGCGCTGATTCCTGCAGGTGAGTTCACCATGGGCAGCGACAAAGCTGAAAATGACGCCATGTGGCGCGGAGCCAATGCACTTAATCCTTACGGGTTCACCGACAAGCTGTATGTCGATGAACGCCCGGCACACAAGGTCAACCTCCCTGCGTACCTGATCGATAAATATGAGGTCACCAACGCACAGTACCGTGATTTCGCGATTGCTACCCAGCATAGTGTGCCTCTCTCGTGGCCAAGGAATGGCTACAATTTCAGCAATGAGCTGTTGGCTTCCTTGCCATTGGAAGATTTGCGTCAGATCGCAACAGACAGATTCAAACTGGACATGGATGTGCCCAACATGTCCCAGAAAGCCCTGCTTGCCGAGCTGGGAAAAATCCAGGAATCGCGCCACCAACTCCCCGTAACGACCGTGACCTGGCCCGATGCCGACGCATATTGCCACTGGGCTGGCAAGAGATTGCCGACCGAGGCGGAATGGGAAAAAGCTGCGCGCGGCCCTCAGGGATTCGAATATCCATGGGGAAATGACTGGGATCCCAAAAAAATAAACACCATGTCTGAAAATCCGGATGCTCCTTATTCGGCCGTTGGATCCTTTCCCGGCGACAAGTCCGGTTATGGCGTTTACGATATGGCTGCCAACGTGACGGAGTGGGTTGCAGATTGGTATGACGCCTATCCCGGCGCACCGCCATCCGACAATAAATTCTATGGCAAGCTCCAGCGCGTGGTGCGCGGAGGAATGACAAGTTCCGGTCACTATGATTCACTCAGCATGGTGTTCCGCAACGCCAAGCGCACTCATCTGCGTCCATACAGTGCGTTGATCGACGTGGGATTCAGGTGTGCCAAAGATGCCCATTAAGCATTTGCTGGCTGGTATATTTTGTTTGGCATTCACTGGCGGCATCGCCTGTTCCGCGGAAGAACAGACTGCCGGCAAACACATTGCCGGTGACATGGTGTTGATCCCGGAAGGTGAGTTCACCATGGGCAGCGACAAGGCTGAAGACGATGCAAAGTGGCGCGGGGCCAATGCGCTTAATCCTTACGGCTTCAATGACAAGCTGTACGTCGATGAACATCCGGCACACAAGGTCACGCTGCCTGCTTTCCTGATGGACAAATATGAAGTCAGCAATGTCCAATATCGCAAATTCATGATTGCAACCCGGCGCAGCCCGCCTGTTATGTGGCAGCAGAATGGTTACAACTTGACCAGCAAATTTCTGGCTTCATTGCCTTTGGTATATCTGCAACAAGTAGCATCCGATCGCTTCAAGCTGGACATGGATGTAACGACCATGACTCCGAAGGCACTGCTTGCCCAGTTGTTGAAAACCCAGGCTGAGCGGGACAAACTCCCTGTTACGACCGTTACCTGGGCTGATGCCGACGCATATTGCCGCTGGGCCGGCAAACACTTGCCGTCTGAAGCGGAATGGGAAAAGGCTGCGCGTGGACCCGATGGTTTTGAATACCCATGGGGAAATGACTGGGACCCAAAAAAAATTAACACCATGTCTGAAAATCCCGATGCACCCTATTCGCCAGGAGGATCTTATCCTGGCGACAAGTCGATCTATGGCGTTTATGATATGGCAGCCAACGTCTCCGAATGGGTAGCTGATTGGTATGATGCCTATCCTGGCGCACCGCCATCCGACAATAAGTACTACGGCAAAACCCAGCGGGTGACCCGTGGTGGAATAACAAGTTCCGGCCATTATGATGCACTCAGCCTGATGTTCCGCGCTGCCAAGCGTGCCCATCTGCCCCCTGATAGCGCATTGCTGGACTTGGGGTTCAGATGCGCCAAGAATGTCCCATAACTGCCCGGCTTTTAAACTCAGGCGTGTTAAGTATGCTAACAAGCGGCAGGCCACGCATTTCAGTCGAACAAGTGCGACTTCCGCCAACACTTTGTATTAGTTTTGGTCCCATGTTTTTTTCGCCAGGTTGGACAAGCTCAGAACAGGTATAATGCGCCCCACCGCCAAACCAATCAGCGCAGCGGTCTCTGTGTCATTCCCGATCTCTTCGATCACTAATTCGTCTGCCTCGATTGGTGCAGCTCTTGTGAGCGGCAGGCCGTCCCAGGAGCCATGCTTTGTCAAACAATGAAATCACTTTCGCCAGTTTAAATCTGGCACAACCCCTGATGCGCGCGATTGCCGATGCGGGCTACACGACACCCACCCCGGTACAGACTCAGGCGATTCCGCTGGTATTGGCCGGCGGCGATCTGCTGGCTGGTGCGCAAACCGGCACCGGCAAGACCGCTGGTTTCACGCTGCCGATCTTGCAGCGTCTTTCCGAAAAACCTGCCGCGAATCCGCGCCCCGGCCGACCGCGCTGTCTGATTCTCGTCCCGACGCGCGAACTCGCCGCACAGGTGGAAGAGTCGGTGCAGACCTATGGAAAATATCTGCCGCTGAAATCCATGGTGATGTTTGGCGGCGTGAACATCAATCCGCAGATGAAAGCATTGCGCGGGCAAGTGGACATCCTCGTGGCCACGCCCGGACGGCTGCTCGACCATGTCGGGCAAAAGACGCTGGATCTTTCCGGTGTCGAAATCCTGGTGCTGGACGAAGCCGACCGCATGCTGGACATGGGCTTCATCCGCGACATCAAAAAGATCCTCGCGCTGCTGCCCAAGCAACGCCAGAACCTGCTGTTCTCGGCGACCTTCTCCGACGAGATCAAGACTCTTTCCGACGGGCTGCTGCACAATCCCGGTTACGTCGAAGTGGCACGCCGCAACTCCACCGTGGAACTGATAGCACAAAGCGTCCATCTGGTGCCGCAAAAGCTGAAGAGCCATTTGCTTGCACACCTGATCAAGCATCACGACTGGAAGCAGGTGCTGGTGTTTACCCGTACCAAACACGGCGCGAACCGGCTGACCGAAAAACTGATCGCCGACGGCATTCCCGCCGCCGCGATACACGGCAACAAGAGCCAGCCGGCACGCACCAAGGCCTTGGCGCAATTCAAGGACGGCACGATGCCGGTGCTGGTCGCCACCGACATCGCAGCGCGCGGGCTGGACATCGACCAACTGCCGCATGTGGTGAATTTTGAATTGCCGAATGTGCCGGAAGATTATGTGCATCGCATCGGTCGCACCGGTCGCGCGGGTAGCAGCGGCGCGGCAATCTCACTGGTGGACAAGGAAGAATTACCGTTTCTCAGAGACATCGAGCGATTGATCAAACGCGAGATTCCAGTAGTTGCGATAGACAACTTTGTGCCGCCCACCCATCTTCCCGCTGAAGCCCCGCGTCCGCCTCGGCAAGGACACGGACAAAGACGCAATAATGCAGCCCCATCGGGCAATCGCAGCCAGCCGCCGCGAGACGGGCAGGGCCGGCGTAATCCGCAATCAAGCACCGGACAGCAACCTCGCCCTAGCCAGCGAACCAACCCCGCACAGCAAACTCGCAATGGGCCGCAACCGGGCAAACCGCTTCAGCCACAAAAAACAACAGACGGGCAACAGCATTTGTCCGAAGCGGCACGTCATCAAGCCTTGCCGCAGCCCGCTTTGTTTTCACCCAAGCCCAGTGTGCGCCGGGGTCGTTAAAGGCACTATACCTGCCGCCATTGACCCTGCTCCAACCCCTCAAGCGACCACTCGCCGATGCGATAGCGTATCAGGCGCAACGTGGGAAATCCTGATTCTGCGGTCATGCGCCGCACCTGGCGGTTCTTGCCTTCGCGTATGGTCAGTTCGATCCAACTGGCAGGAATGTCTTTGCGCGACCTTATCGGCGGGTTGCGCGGCCACAGGTTGGCAGGCTCATCTATCACACACGCCTCTGCGGGCTGCGTGGTGAAATCGGATAATTTCACGCCGCACCGCAATTGCTCCAACGCGGCCTCATCAGGAACGCCTTCCACCTGCACCCAGTATGTCTTCGGCAATTTGTGTTTCGGGTCGGTGATGCGATGCTGCAACCTGCCATCATCGGTCAGCACCAGCAGACCTTCGCTATCGGTGTCCAATCGTCCGGCGGGATAAAAGCCAGGAAGCGCGATATAATCCGCCAGCGTCGAATGCGCGCCATCTCGGCTGAATTGGCAAATCACCCCGTAGGGTTTGTTGAAAAGCAGGATATGGCTCATCTCGTTTTCTCGATTTCTCGTTCTATCCATTTTTCTGGGGAGCAGCAATGTACCAGCACATCAAGGTTCCGGCCAACGGCAAAAAGATATCCGTCAACAAAGACTACACGCTGAACGTGCCGGATCATCCTATCATCCCCTTCATTGAGGGCGATGGCACGGGCGTGGATATCACCCCGCCGATGCGGCATGTGGTGGATACTGCCGTGGCCAAGGCTTACGGCGGCAAACGGCAAATCGCCTGGATGGAAGTATATGCCGGCGAAAAGGCCGTCAAGGTGTATGGCAACGATACATGGCTACCTGAAGAAACAGTACAGGCGGTGCGTGAATACGTGGTCTCCATCAAGGGACCGCTGACCACCCCTATCTCTGGAGGCATCCGCTCGCTGAACGTGGCGTTACGTCAGATGCTGGATCTGTACGTTTGTCTCCGCCCGATTCGCTGGTTCGCCGGTGTGCCCAGCCCGGTGAAGGAGCCGCAAAAAGTAGACATGGTGATCTTCCGCGAAAACACCGAAGACATTTACGCCGGTATCGAATGGTCAGCTGGTTCAGCTGAAGCCAAAAAAATAATTGCATTTCTACAAAATGAAATGGGCGTGACGAAAATCCGTTTCCCCGGAACTTCCGCCATCGGTATCAAACCGGTATCCGTTGAAGGCACGGAACGCCTGGTGCGCCGGGCCATCCAGTACGCCATTGACAATGACCGGAAGTCAGTCACGCTGGTACACAAGGGCAACATCATGAAGTTCACGGAGGGAGGCTTCAAGAGCTGGGGCTATGAACTCGCCAAGCGCGAATTTGGTGGAGTGGAAATTGACGGCGGGCCTTGGGTAAAATTGCCCGAAAAATATGGAAGTGGCGGCATCGTCATCAAGGATGTGATCGCAGATGCCTTCCTCCAGCAGATCCTGCTGCGCCCGGCGGAATACGACGTGATCGCAACGCTGAACCTGAATGGCGATTATATCTCCGACGCTTTGGCGGCGGAAGTCGGCGGCATCGGCATCGCACCCGGAGCCAACTTGTCCGACAGCGTGGCGATGTTTGAAGCCACCCACGGCACGGCACCGAAGTATGCGGGCAAGGATTACGTCAATCCCGGATCGCTGATTCTCTCTGCGGAAATGATGTTACGCCACATCGGTTGGCTCGAAGCCGCCGACCTTATCATCAAAGGCATGAACGGCGCAATCGGCGCAAAGACCGTCACCTACGACTTCGCTCGCTTGATGGAAGGAGCAAAGCAAGTGTCTTGTTCGGCATTCGGAAAAGCAATCATCGAACACATGTAAACTTGCCACCACAGCTTATTACCAAGCCTGGCAATGCCCCAGCCGTTCATGGGATATTGATGTTGGCATTAAGGCCGCCCCTTATACGACATTCAATCATATTAATTTGCTGCCCGGAACCGGAACTTCGTGACCATCAGGTTTCGACATATTGTGTTGAAAAACTCTTTTTTCGCAGTTCTCGGAAATTTTGTGAATTGCAGGTGCATCAGCAAATCGCACTTGTTCATCCATAGGGGTGTAGCTTAACGGCTCATGGTTGAGTTTAAGGATGGCTGGGGTATCCTCCCATATCGAAAATTATTAAAGCCCTCTATGAGGCTAGAATTTTTTCAACACGTCCTAAAAAAGAGTTTTTCAACACAATCGACACAAAGCAGTCATTCGGGATTTTGCATTACGGACAAGACAAGAGGGTTGTTGCGGTCATCTAAATTGTTCTGATCGTGGAGTTCTCACCAAGAATTGCGTGTTCAGCTAAGGTCATTTAGCCACCCTAAAGCATCAATATTACTTGACTAAATTACTAAGTTATGTACAATAAAAATGCATTTTGTGGAGCAGATCAAACTCAATTGCAATGACTACGAATTTTTGATAGTTGTTTCAAATTATCTGCAGGAGGTTGATACCATGAACTCCCATATTATTAAACATATTGTCAGTGAAGGAACCAAAGATACATTGCTGAGTGTCGAGTATTTTATAGTAATTGCCGTCTATATTTGCGCGGTAGGTTTAATGTTTTTTGCGGTAGTTTAATTTTCATTTGTAACACCTTTTGCTGTTAGAGACCGTATGGAACTACCTGTGATGTCATTGCATATTGTTTAGAAAAATACTTTAGTTATCGCCTTGCAGACTCAATAAATACCGTAATTGAAAAGGAGGGTAAAATGGCCTCGATGTTTGGAATTGAAGAAAACAATGCGCAAGGACTCATCGAAAATAACTTTGTGTGCCTTGCGCACTCACTTGGTGGCAAAATTGACCTGCATAACACCGTTTCGCACATCAGTAACGAAGACATTGTTTTCATCAAACACTGTGCAACTGAATCCAGTCTGCAAATCAAATCCATTGGGGTTGTGAAGTCAACTTATCCACTTGATGTAGATTCTGACGTTTGCTTTCCTGTAGAGTGGGTATGGCAGGGCGAAAAAATTCTAAAGCATTTTGATGAGAACTTTTCATTACGCGGCAGCCCGCTGTATGAAGAGCATGACATTCTAATCCAAAGGGAAATAATCAATTTACTACCTGAGAAATACAAATTGACACAGGAGTGGTAAAACCAAAATGCCCAGATTACGTGTCGAAATGCCTGTCAGTTAAGTTATTAGAAGTCCACGCTAATTCGTCTATACGCATAAGATAATAATATGAACAGGAGCGAGTGTCTCCTGTTGGCACCGAGCTGCTCATCGAGCCTTGTAATAGCTTACCTGAAAGCTGCCCTTGGAGTCTTGCGTTCAAGTCAATTCACCAAGGGTCAGGTTGGATTATTTTTTCAATCGTTCAGTCATGCCGCCAGCTTAAGCTCTATTTTTTTCCCGCCCGCGTTGCCAAAGTGATCAGCATATCCATGCTGAATTTGTCCCACTTGCCGCGCATCAGGTCGGAGACGCGCGATTGCGAGATGCCAAGTACTTTGGCTGCTTCGGCTTGTGTCCATTGTTTGTCGCGGATCAGGATTCCCAGTTGGCACATGAGTCGGCGCGCATGGCAAGAATGGCCGCTTCGTCGGGCGGAAAGCCGATGTCGATAAATACGTTGCCGGATGATTCGGTGATTTTGAGTTTTTCTTTTTTCATTATTTTTGCTTGTTGTTCAGCGCAGGTTCAACTTTGGAGTGCGGCGACGTGTCGCCACTTTCTAAAAGCACAGACATGTCTGATGCAACTACTAGCCATTCGACTAGGCCATCAAAAGACGATAGCCAAGTCGCTGGTTATGAGCATAGTTGAATGGCTGGTTGTTTCATCAGGAGTGACTTGTCGATGGGCGGATATTTGAAGGCCGCTTCGCCGCCAAGGACACCATCAAGGTTGATTGCAAAGGTGGCGTGATGAAGTTCACGAAAGCTTGAGTACCGGCTGCGCTCTTGCTCGGCACCTGTTCATCTCTAAACGGAGTTTCTCAGCGGACAGGTGTTGAGCAGTTGCGTCGGCGTTGGCCGCGCTAGTTAGTCCGCATCCGAGTTCTTCACTGTTTGGCTAGGTAGCATCGCAAAGATCATCAAACCAACGACCATCAGGTTTACCACAAGCGCACCGAGAGAAAGCCATGTGACCCTATGAAGCAATTCGTAAAGCTCAAAGGGGACATAGATGGCGCCGCTAACGGTGGCAAACCATTCGGCCCAGCGCTGGCCTCGCCACAAACCATAGGCCTCGACAAATCGTACCAGCCCGTACGTTGCCGCCAGGGTGGCCAGCATCCATAAACGGGCATCCGTGAGATGTGCTGCGGTGTCGATAAAGATTCGCGGATAATGTTTTGCCGGGTTGAGGTGCAAATGAGCAACAAGTTGCTCGGCGAATCGCTGGGCATCGTGATGGATCAGAGAGAGCGCACCAAATCCCGTCAATATGACCAGCGTACCCTTGGCTGCTTCGAGCAGCGCAACGGCACGAACCGTTTTAAGCAATGGCATCGCCAATTCCTGACTCTCAGCTAGTTAACGTGCATTCGAATAATCATGACCTCTACAGAGGGTACCGGCTGACCTTCTTTTATTGCCGGAATGAATTTCCAGTTTTTTAATGTATCGAGCAACAATCTGTTAAGCCGAGGATTTTGCGTCGGTTTGACGAGTACCACGGTAGCGCTGCCATCCGCGGCGATCTGAAAGCTGGCGGTGGCAGTTTCGTTCATTGCCTCTTCGCGCAATTCATCCGGTATGGTCGGCAACGGCTGAATCAGCGCTTGCGCACCGCGATTTTCGTTCATTGCGACAGGCTTGCCGGGCGGCGGTGCAGTGACAGGCGGAACGGTCGGGGAGGGCGGTGGAGTAATCGCGCTGGGCTGCTCCTGTTGAACCGCCGGTTCGATATGGGGTTGTACTATGGTTTTCTGGCGAACTTGCGGCTGTGCTTGTGCGGGGGCGGGCAGCTCAATCAGCTCGGCAGTGACCGGTGTCGGATCGGAAGTGTGAATGACAGGACGCCACATCGAATAAGCAAACAAGATGAATGTGGCAGAGCAGATCAGCAGCGCCAGGGGCAGAGTCCAGTGCAGCCGCCGCCAGGGTGAATCAGGTTTCGCCTGCTCGACCCAGGGCAATATGCTAGTCGACATGTTTGACCGCGATCAGAAAATGTTGCGCACCTGCCGAGCGGGCCTTGAGCATGGCTTGCACAGTGATGCCATTGGGAGCGCTGCTGTCGGCGGCGACGATTATGCTTGCATCCGGACCAGTCAGCATGGATTTCAGGAGGGGTGCCAGGGTATCCAGTGTTACCTGTGTCTTGTCCAGATAAATATGGCTGTCCTGTGTGATGGTCAGGGTAATGGGAGTCTTGGCCTGTATCGGCGCGGCGTGTCCTTGAGGAAGGTTGACCGGCAGCGAATGCAGGTTTTGCATCGACAGCGAGGCCAGCATGAAAGTGGCCAGCAGGAAGAACATCACATCGATCATCGGGATGATTTCGATGCGGCCGCGCTTGTATTCGCGGGATTTGCGCAGCTTCATTGCCTGTCCCCGGGTTGCTGCTGGTTCAGCCGGATATTGTCTATCATGCGCGTGCCAAGACGCTCCATTTCTTCCAGCACCCGAACCTGGCGGCGCGAGAAGAAATTAAAGCCGAACAACGCGAAGATCGCGATGAAGATGCCGAAAGCGGTAGCTATAAGCGCCTGCGCCACGCCGCCGGTGACACCGCTGGGATCGACCAGGCCGGTGCCGCCGATCAGGTTGAACGCATGCATCATGCCGGTGATTGTGCCCAGCAGTCCCAGCAGAGGTGCGCCGGTTACTATGGTTTCCAATACCCACATGCCGCGTCCCATGCCTTCCTCGATGAGTTGCGCTTCATCGCTGGCGCGAGACTCCAGCCACCAGACCGGCTTGTCGATGTTGACCAGAACGATGCGGAAAAACCTGGCGTAATAGTTTTCCGGCGGGAGTGCAGCCAGTTCCTGTTCCAGTTTTTCCCAGGCGAAACCATATGTTTCGATCAGGCTGAACAGGGGTTTCGGCAGCCGCATATAGCGCCGGTAGAGATAGAGTTTGTCGATGATGATGACCATCGCCAAAACCGCCAGGATCAGCAGCGGGTAGATTGTCACACCGCCGAATTTCATGGCCTGGATTGCTTCGGATATTTCTTGCATGTTTGCTTCCTTGTATAAGGTTACAGCGGCTTGGTCAGGCCGGCAAATATGCCGAGCCGTGGTCCATATTGTGGGGCGAACACACCTATTCCGGAACCGTCGCGTATCTCATAAACCTTGTCCAGAACGTTGTTGATCACAATTCTCGCTTCGATCGGTCCAATTAAACCGAGGTTCATTTTGCGGCTTGCGCCGAGATTCAATACGGTATAGCCGGGCAGGTGGGTAGTGTTGGCAAAGCCGTTCCGTAAGCCGCTCTCATATAACAGGTCGCTGGTCAGGCGGTTGCCCGACCAGAGATAAGATGCTCCGGTCGAGATGGTCAGGGCCTGTTCATGGTCTACGTTCACCCAGTTGTTGGCCGCGTAATCGAGCTCAGCCTGATCGAACAGGTACTGGCTTGATATGATGTTCTTGGCCATGCTGACGGTTCTGGCCAGATTGGCATAGCCTGCTAAATTGCCGGATTTATAGTTGCCGGTCAATTCAGCCCCGTAAATCTTGCCATTTTCATAATTGAAGGGCGTCAACAGCGGCGCCGGTCCGAACTGCCCCTCGTCGATGGTGTTCTGGGTGTGCTTGTAGAAGGTGTCCAATCCCAGATTGATGGCCTGAGTCAACTGATGGGTGACGCCGGCATCCAGATAGTCTCCTCGTTCCGACTTTACCGGCGAGTTCTGCCCCGGGGCTGCTCCCGTGGTGCCTATGAACAGAGCCTGGTCTGTCGTGGAAACCAGCTCAGTCGGGGGCGGAGTGAAATAGCGTGCATAGCCTGCGTGCCAGGTAGTCTGGTCGCTGGCCTTGTAAACCGCTCCCAGCCTAGGACTGAACTGATGTTCGTTGACATAGGCGTTGACCTGATCAAAGCGCTCGCCGTAGTTCACGGTCAGCTTGTTGGTCGCTTTCCATTCGTCCTGAAGATAAACCCCAAACAGCGTGTTGCCGTTCTTGGAATTGTTGTCGGCGATGGTGTAGGGCGATCCGATCGCAATCCCGCCTGACACATCGTAAACGGTAGAGGAGTTGTCGCTCTGGATGTTTGCGCTGCTTCCGAACAGGCCCATGCGCAGCGTATGCGTTTCATTCAACCGGTAGCTGCCGTCTGCCTGGATGCCGGTGCTGGAACTGCTGCGAAAAATATCCGACGCCACACCGTTGAAAACCAGGTTGCCGGTGATGTCCGGCATATAGTGTGCACTGGAGTATTGCGTATACAGGGCTACCTGATAGTCGAATTTGTCGTTGAGCGAACTTTGCAGGGCCGTCACTGCAAAACGATTGACCTCCTTTTGCTGGTCGTTCAGCGTGGCGGAGTCGTATCCGCTCAAACCCATCAGCCCGAGTATATTGGGATAGGGCGATTGTGCAGGATCTTGTCCGGGATTGTTGGGAATCTGGAATTTGCCGTCATAGCTGCCGAACATGAAGCTCAGCTTGGTGTCGGGATTCAGCAGGTAGGACAGGTAGGCGAACCCTTTTTCCTGGTTGGTGGTGTCATGTATCGGGTTTTTGCTCGAGGTCGGATTTTCAATACCGACGTTGTCGGTCAGGTATGAACCACTGACGAAATAGGAAAAGTTGCCTTTCGTGTTTCCATATTCAACGCTGGGGTTGAAGGTTTGGTTACTGCCGCCGTATACATCAACCTGACCCCCGGCTTCAAATTTAGTCTTGGTGGTGATTTCGATGACTCCGGCCGTGCGATAGCCGTATTGTGCAGGCAAGGCACCGGTAAGCAGGTCGATACTCTGCGCAAAGCGTGTGTCCAAGGCTTGGCCGAATCCGCTGATACCTTCCGGAAGAATCACGCCGTTGATGCGGTATTGAGTATTGGCGTGATCGCCGCGTACGTGAAATTGGCCGTAAGAATCATTGACGACCCCTGGAGCCTGGAGCAGCACCTGGTTGACGGGAGTGTTTTCTCCCTGCGGCATATTGTCGATATCCTGGGCAGCAAAGTGGTAAACGCTGCCGCCGGTCTTGGGTGACAGACCATTGCGGGCTTTTTCCAGTAGCGTAGCCGAAATTTCTATCTCCTGCGCTTGCGAGGTTGCAAGCGTAATGGTGGTGCTTACCATTCCAGCAGAGAGCGTGACAATCGAGGAGCCGGATTCATAACCGGCCTTGTCCGACAAGACTGCGTAGGTACCGGGTGCCACGGCAGTAAAGGTGAAATGACCTTCTGTATCGCTGGTGGCATGGCCAACCACTTCCCCGTTGGCTGCTTTCAGCGTAACATTTGCAAGAGTAATCGGTCGCCCGAGAGTATCCCTGACCAGACCCTGAATGGCATTTGGTTTACTTGTTTCAACGGTTGGTTCATTTTGTCCGGGTACGGAGCCTGGTTCTGGATTAGTTGCGGCATGGGCGCAAAGCGGCACGGTAAGGGCTGCGCACAATAGGGCGTGCTTAAACATGGTGTTCCTCCAATATGTTGCAAAACCTTCCCTTTCCCGCAATGGGCGAAGGGCAGGGGTTATGCGTAAGCTTGGAGGATAGAAGGCGGGCCGCGCGCAACGGCGGCCAGAAGGTGTATGGTTCGGAAGGTGGCGGCGATGTGCCGTACTGCTTCACCTGATATTTGCTGGGGGGTGAAATCGATCGGGCCGGCGCTCAGCGCACTGCCAAGCTGCGCATAAGCGGCGCATTTTTCACAGGCAGGGGAATCCGAAGAATGCTTGTCATGCTGCGACTGTTCCTCGAGCGCATGGCTCAAGCTGTGCGCCGCACCGGCCTGCTGTGCAAACAGCAGGGAGAATGCGCACAGCAGCGGCAGAATCAATCTGGTCAATTTCATGGCGCGCATGATACCCGCAACAAAGGGAAGTAACAATGGCAAGGGGCAAGGCAACCGGACTCCGGTGCCTGGAACGCTGCTCCCGGTCGTGATAGTCGCTTATCCAACGGATATTTCAAGGTGTTGATGAATGAGTCTGATCGCCAAAATGAAACAATCGGAAACTATAGTTTGGCTCGTTGATATTGCGGCAACCAGGGAATGTCTACGCCCAGGCTTCTCGCGGCATGGAGGGGCATCGCACATGCCAGGAGCACAGGGCGATGAATCCGGAAGTGATGGGGCGCATCGTTGTAATCCAGTCTGAAGGATTGAAGTTAAAAAAGAAGATAGCATGTGCTTCCGCCATCGGCTTAATGTTTTTGTGCCGCGGACCGGAAAGATCCGGCCGGGCAATATCAAGCATGCCGACCATGCTTATGTTGCTCTAATGCAACTGCTGCAGGTCCAGCTTGCGCAGCTTGGGTGCGAAATATGCGGTCGTCGCCACGACTGCCAGCGTCATGGAGCCGCCGAATATCACGGACGGGATCAAACCCATCAGGCGGGCAGCCAGCCCTGATTCGAATGCACCCAGCTCATTGGACGAGCCGATGAAGATTCCGTTGATCGCAGAAACACGCCCCCGCATCGCGTCGGGAGTTGCCAACTGCATGATGGTGGTACGCATGACCACGGACACCCCATCGCACATGCCGGACAACATCAGTAACAGCGCTGCGAACCATAACCAGGTGCTCAGCGCGAATGCAATGATGCAAATGCCGAAACCGGCTACGGCCGCCAGCAACAAGCGTCCCGCATGCTTGTTCAGGGGAAATTTTGCCAGCGTGATGCCGATCACGATGGCGCCGGCTGCAGGAGCGGCACGCAAGATGCCCAGACCCTCAGGTCCGTAATGGAAAATCTCCTGTATGAATGCAGGCAACATCGCGACCGCTCCGCCAAACAGTACCGCAAACATATCCAGTGCTTGCGCGCCAAGGATAAGCTGGTTGCCGTATACAAACCGCAAGCCTGCTCCAATGCTGGAGAATACCGGAGAGGGTTTGGCGCGAGGCGGTTCGGCGATGCGCAATGACAGCAAGGTGATGGCAGCGCTCATCGCGAGGGCGGCAGATACCGCATAAGCGGCCGTCATGCTGGCCCAGGCTACCAGCGCGCCACCCAGTGCGGGGCCGATCACCAATCCAAATTGAAAGGCCGAACTGCCGACCCCGGCAGCGCGGGCATATTGATTGCGCGGCAATACCAGAGCGAACAGCGCATTGTAGGAAGGGCCGATAAAGGCACGCGCCAAGCCCACGCAAGCGATCGATCCATAAATCCACAGCGATGGATTGCTTTGTCCGGTAACGGTGGTTGCTGCCAATACCAGTGCGTTCAAGCTCGTCAGAAAACCCGCCATGACACCGAACATGCGCCGGGAATGATGGTCGACTGCATAACCGGCAAACAGCGCGCAGCAAAAGTAAGGGATGACTTCAGCCAATCCGATCAATCCGAGTGCGAGAGTATCGTGCGTCAGTTCATAGATATGCCACCCGACCACCACCATCATGATCTGGTAGGCCAGAACGACCTGGATACGAAAAGCCAATAGCTTGAGAAAACTGCGATTGCGCAATAGGGCTGTTGAAGAAGTGGAAAGCAATGGTTGCATAAATTTGCGCCAGCGAATCCTGGCAAATAACTCAAAAAGTCAAAGGGTGGCTACTCAGATTGAAAGTTGAGTCTGTAAATTTTGGATACACATCTCGTCTGTCCTAATGCATCTGTCAATATCCCAACGCCCTTGCGCCCTGATAAAACATAAAGCTCACCAGCCATGCCAGACCAAGCGACCAGGCCAGCGACAGCGCGGTAAAGCTGGCCTGCTTGGACTCGCTTTGCAGCGTGGCGACGGTGGCGAGACAGGGGGTGTAGAGCAGCGTGAACAGCATGAAGCTGTATGCCTGTACCCAATCCAGTTGATGTGCCAGCGCGCCGCTGAGCGCCGCGCCGCCCAAACCGTAAATCACGGCGAGTGCGCCGATCACAATCTCCTTGGCGATGAAGCCGAAGATCAGTGCGATGGTGAGTTGCTCGTTGATGCCGATCGGGGCGAAGAAGGGATGCAGCGCGCCGCCTATCATGCCCGCCCAGGTGCCGGCGCTGCCGGGTGCAGCAGAAGGCGGCAGGTGGGTGAGCAGCCACACCAGCACCACACCGGCGACGATGAACTTGGTGGCGCGGCGCAGGAAGTGGCGCACTTCCACCCAGCCGCGCAGCACCATCTGGCGCAGCGTGGGGAAACGGTAGGGCGGAAGTTCCAGCACGAACGGTTCGTTGTTCTTGAAGCGGTGTTTGAATATCAGCGCAGTGAGTATCGCGGTGGCGAAGCTGAACAGGTACAGGCTGAACAGCACGACAGGTGCGGCCTTGTGCGAGAACAGCGCGGCGGTGAAGAAGATGAATACCTGCAGTCGCGCCGAGCACAATGAGAGCGGGATCACCAGCATGGTGAGCAACCGCATCGCGCGCGAGCGCATCACGCGAGTGCCCATCAGCGCAGGCACGTTGCAACCGAAGCCCATCAGCAGCATCACGAAGCCGCGCCCGTCCAGACCCAGGCGCGCCATCAGCGCGTCCATCAGGAATGCTGCGCGCGACAGATAGCCGCTGTCTTTCACCATCGCCATGAACAGGAAGAACAGCACGATGATGGGCACGAACGCCGCGACGGTGCCCACGCCGTTATAGATGCCGTCCAGCAGCAGGCCCTGCACCGCTTGCGGCAGGCCGCCCAGCAGCGGCACCAGCGCGGATTCGCGCAGCCAGGTAAACAGCGCGGCGATGCCGGTTTGCAGCGGTTGGCCGAAAATGAAGATGCCCTGGAACAGCAGATACATCACCGCGAAGAATATCGGCAGACCCAGCCACGGATGCAGCAGCACGCTATCCAGTTTTTCGGTGAGCATGTCCGACAGTTGCGCGGGGACCTGCACGGTGTGCTTCAGCACGCGCGCCATTTCCGTTTCGATATGCTCGTCCTGTTCCAGCTGGCTGCGCAGTTGTTCCGCCATGCCGGGCGTGGGATAACGCAGCGCCCTAGTGACGGCTTGAAGAGCTTCCGGATAGCCGCTGCCATATTTCGCGCTCAGCAGGAAGATCGGCAATTTCAGCAGCGCGGACATCTTTTCCACATCGACACTGATGCCGAATTTCTTCGCCTCGTCCGACATGTTGAGGATCACCACCAGGTTGATATTGAGTTGCCTGAGTTGCAGCAGCAGGCTCATCTGGCATTCGATCTGCGTGGTGTTGAGGATGACCAGCGCGAGGTCGGGGACGTTGTCGTGCAGGAAGTGGCGCACCACCTGTTCGTCGTCGGAAAAGCCGTGCAGGTCGTAGATGCCGGACAGGTCGATGATCTCGACCATTTCATCGCCAAGCAATATCTTGCCGCTGAGCAGTTCGACCGTGATGCCCGGCCAGTTGCCGACGCGCGCCGCGCCGCCAGTCATGCGGTTGAACAGCGTGGATTTGCCGGTGTTGGGCATGCCCAGCAGCGCAATGCGTTTCATGCTGGATTGTCCATCAGGTTTGCAAAGTTTCGTAGGGTGGATAAAGCCCCCGCAAGGGGGACGCCGTGGTTGTATAGCCGACAAGTCGGCAACAACCACGTGGGCACATCGTCCTGTATCCACCGTTCCGCACGGTGGATACGTGCTTCGCACTTTATCCACCCTACCGCACTGGAGGCGCACATCATGCCTTTTGCACCTTGATTTTTTCAGCCTCGACGCGACGCAACATGACATCGGTCGTGCCGACACGTACCTGAAGGGGGCCGGAGAAACTGGCTTTGCGGATCAGCTCGATTTGTTTTCCACCGCGAAAACCCAGCGCAAGCAGGCGCAGATGCAGCGCTTCTTCGGCGTGGATGGAGACTATGGTGGCGATGTCGCCGGGATGCAGCGCGGCGAGGGTTGTTGCAGGCATGATGATGGCAAAATTCAAGAGAAAGCCATTATTCCATAGTCATGCGGTATTTGTCGCGCAGCCATGTTCGCAGCTGCACGCCTTTCAGATTTCTGCTTTTTATGCCATTGGAACAACCCTATTATTGGCGTCGCGTTTTTTTATATGCTCTAATAGTCCGTTATGGAAAATGAAGTACCGCAATGTTGTCCTAACTAATGGCGACTTTCGGTTTAAGGACATTTAGGCAAGGGGTCAGGATTTGAATGCGTTTTTTAGAAAAATGAAGACGGCCTTGACGGCTGTTCCGATAATCGCGGTGATTCTTCTTTCCGCTTGCCACGGCAAGAGCAGCCCGTTGGCAACTGCCACATACAGTCCTCTGACAGGCGTCTTCTCCGATGCGCCTGTGGCCGGACTCACCTACAGAACAAGCTCCGGTGCCGCCGGCACGACCGATTCACAAGGCCGGTTCAATTATGCAGCGGTAGACACAGTCACGTTTTCGGTAGGCGGCCTGACCTTAGGCTCGGCCGGGCTAGGAGGCTTGACTCCTGCCGGGAATGCAGCGGTCACGCCTGTTAATCTCCTCGGAACAAATACATCAGATTCAAGGGTCATCTCGATCGGCCAGCTGCTGGGAACCTTGAACAGCATTGCAGTTGCGAGGAATATTGATGCCGGGAAGCCACTTTCCAGCGGGTTATTCACGATGCCGGACAACGCCGCGGACATTCTAACTCCACTCATGACTTCACCGAACGTGTTGACTGCGACCAGTCTCACTGATGCTCAATTGCAAACTATAGCGGCAAGTGGTGTGGCCAGCGTGACTTCTGCGGCTGCAAGCGCGGTAATAAGTGTTACCTCAGATACTGATGCTCAGCTAAACATGAATCAGGCAGTCAATGCTGCCAACGTGATGGGAACGGTCTGGATAGGAACTTGCGTATTTTCATCATGCGGTACTACTACTGGCACTTTCTATTTTCAGCCAGACGGCAATATGACCGGATTCACTTCCGATGGAAACATACTGGCGGGCACATGGGCGGGTTCGTCAGCGACTCCTCCTGCTTCTCCTGCAGTGCAGTTTTCACTGATATCCTCCGCTGGCGGAAATTACTCCGGCACGATAGTCAACGGTGCTACTACGGCAACAATATTCGATAGTTCAAGCCCCCCGAACACGGTATTTTCGCTAACGCAAACCAATTCTTCAAGCAACATTTCCCCGTTGACCAACCCACTGACTAACAACCTATATCTGGGTGGCTGGTATGGAGTGTATACACCCACAGGCGCCGCTGACGTATATGGTGCAGGCACACCGGTGTACCTCATCCTGTCCCCGGACGGGACCTTTTCCGGCATCATGGATGGCAACCAAACCATCACCGGCATTATCTCGGGCAACTGGACTCCAACCAGCGGTATCGGCACCGGTTCATTTACATTTAATAGTGGGGCCACGTTCTCATTCAACATGGCGACCCAATCCGGTTTGTATTCCCCAAAGGGTCAGGTCTATGGCTCGATTTCGTTCAGCCGAACCGGCATCCTGTCGATGATCAGTAATCCCCTCACCAGTTCTGCAATAGCAATGACTCCTTTGACACTGAGCGTCCAGGTCTCATGGCCTGCCAATCCGGCGAATTTTCATTCCAACTTTGCACTGTCTCTTAACATAAATAATGGCAGCACATTGATTGCCAGCGGTATCAAATCGGAAGCGAACCCGCTGGGGAATGGAGCCGTTGCTTATACGATGACAGACAGCATTTCAGTCCCTTATCCGTTAGGGGCAACGACAACAGGCTATACCCTGTCTATCAATCCAACTGCAACTCCTTCTAATTGCAGCATTACTGCGGGAGGAAGCGGGACTGTATCTTCTCCCACGCCAGTTTCCATCACGTGCAACTGATAAATTCGGACTCAGCGACTGCGTGATAATAATAAAGCGCAGCAAGTCTGGTCCTTCTGCAGCGGCCGCCGAGCCGCTGTTTATTTGAATGGTCTTCGGGCGAGCAGCGTATCCCGGCAGGTCATCCGCAACTTTTGTCGCGCAGCCCTTTGGGGTGCGCTCTTATTACGGTAGAATGCCCCTTTTATTTTTCGGCGAGCATTCCAAATGATGCAGGGCAGTATTGTTGCAATCGTCACCCCGATGCACGAGGACGGCAGCCTCGACCTGGCGGCGTTCCGTGCGCTGATCGATTTTCACATTGCGCAGGGCACGGACGGCATCGTAGTGGTCGGCACGACAGGCGAATCGCCTACCGTGGATGTGGAAGAGCACGAGTTGCTGATCGCCGAGGCGGTGAAACATGCCGCCAGGCGCATTCCGATCATCGCCGGGACCGGCGCGAATTCGACTGCCGAAGCGATCGAGCTGGCCGCCTTTTCGAAAAAGGCCGGCGCGGATGCATCGCTGTCGGTGGTGCCCTATTACAACAAGCCGACTCAGGAAGGTTTGTACCTGCATTTCAAGGCAATCGCCGAAGCTGTGGACATGCCGCACATTCTGTACAACGTGCCGGGACGCACCGTTGCCGACATGAGCAACGATACGGTATTGCGCTTGGCGCAGATTCCCAACATCGTCGGCATCAAGGACGCGACCGGCGACATCGAGCGCGGCAGCGATCTGTTGCAGCGCGCGGCCTTATTGAAGCGAGCCCACGGGGATTTTGCGGTGTATAGCGGCGACGATGCCAGCACGCTGGCGTTGATGTTGCTCGGCGCGCATGGCACGATCTCGGTGACGGCGAACGTCGCGCCCGGGCTGATGCACGAGATGTGTGTCGCGGCGATGAACGGTGAAGTCACCAGCGCGCGCGAGATCAATTTCAGGCTGCTCGGCTTGCATCGCAACCTGTTCGTCGAGGCCAACCCGATCCCGGTCAAGTGGGCGGTGGCGCGCATGGGGTTGATGAAAAACGCGTTGCGCCTGCCGCTCACCCCATTGTCGCAGTCCGCATATGCTGTGGTCGAAGCAGCGATGCGCCAGGCCGGTGTGCTTGCCCGTTAGTCATGTTGTCGGCCGTCAAGTAATATTGTCAAAGAGAGAAACAATGAAAGTTTTGCGTATCGGGATTTCCACCGCGGTGCTGGTTTCGCTGACGAGTTGCAGCACGCTGGGAGCCGACGGCAAGCGTATCGATTATGGCTCCGCCGCGTCGAGAGTGCCGACTCTTGAAGTGCCTCCCGATCTGACTACGCCAGTCAGCGACGAACGTTACAAAATGCCGCAGGGAGATGCCGGAAATGTTGCGACTTTTTCCGATTACAGCAAGGGTGGTGCAGCGAAGACCGATGGCGCCAGCGAGATATTGCCGGATATCCCGGGCGTTCATCTGGAGCGCAACGCCGCGCAGCGATGGCTGTTGGTTAACGACAAGGCAGAGAATGTCTGGCCTGTAGTCAAGGCATTTTGGCAGGAGAATGGCCTGAAAATCAAGACCGAAGACCGGGCCGCAGGGGTGATGGAGACAGATTGGGCAGAAAATCTGGCTAAATTGCCGCAATCCGGATTTCAGAATGAAGGTGACGATACGATCAAAACCGGTACCTATGCTGTTGGTGATCGCGACCAATATACCACGCGCCTGGAGCGCAGTAATAACGGTGCAGGTACCGAGGTGTACATCACCCAGCGCGGCATGGAAGAAGTGTTCTCCAGTGACAAAAAGGTTCCACGCTGGCAAGCGCGTGGCAATGATCCGGAGAAAGAGGCGATCATGTTGCAGCGTTTGATGGTTCGCTTAGGCAGCAGCGAGGCGCGGGCGGCTGATGAGTTGGCAGGGAATAAGCTGGCGCCTGCGGCCGGCTCAGTGGCGGCTGCCAGCGCGGTGGCAGCGACCGGTCCGGCATCGGCTATTCCAGCACCGGCTGTTGCGGCGGCGACGAGTTCGCCGGAGCTTGCCGGGACGGCCGTACTGAAAGAGATCTCCAATGGCAGCACCATCATTGCGATGAACGATACGTTCGATCGGTCCTGGCGTAAAGTCGGGCTGGCCATCGAGAACGCCGGCCTGGGTGTGGAAGACAAGGATCGCGAAAAAGGTGTCTATTACCTGCGCCCGATCAAGATCGAGACGGATTGGCTGGATAAGCTGAAGTTCTGGAAGGGCAACGAAGATACCACCAGGCACTATCGCGTGAATGTCAAGGATGGCGGAACAAGCTGCGAAGTATCTGTCACCGACCAGAACGGCGCAAGCAACAAGGCAAGCAAAGAGATGCTTGAGGGCATATTTAAAACCATCAACAAGCAGTGATGTGAGCCTCCAGTCCCATGCGCTTTGCATCTTTGGGTAGCGGTAGTGAAGGAAATGCGCTGCTGGTCGCAGTCGGTCAGACGCAAGTGCTGATGGACTGCGGCTTTGGATTGCAGGACACGCTGATGCGTATGGCGCGTCTGGGCGTGTCCCCCGAGCAGTTGAGCGGCATTGTCGTCACCCACGAGCACGGCGATCACATCAACGGCGTGGCGCGTCTGGCGCGCAAATTCAATCTGCCGGTTTGGCTCACGCACGGCACGTTGCGCAGTCAGGCGAAAGCATTTGGCGACATTGCCAACATCCGGGAAATCGATCCCCACGTAGCGTTTGCGATTGGCGGCATCGAGGTCATTCCCTATCCCGTTCCGCACGATGCCGCCGAGCCGGTGCAATTTGTCTTCAGCGACGGAGCGAGGCGATTGGGCGTATTGACCGACACCGGATGCAGTACGGCACATATAGAACAGACCCTGAGCGGTTGCCATGCCCTGGTATTGGAGTGCAATCACGATAGCGAAATGCTGATGGACAGTGATTATCCATACAGCCTGAAGCAGCGCGTGGGCGGCCGTTTCGGGCATTTGAACAATCAGGAAGCTGCCGATATTTTGACCAGGCTGGATATGGGCAGATTACAACACCTGATCGCCGCGCATCTCAGCCGCAGGAACAATACGCCGGCCCTTGCCGTGCGCGCGTTGAGTGCCGCGGCCAAGTGCGATGAAAGCTGGGTGGGTGTGGCGACGCAAGAAGAGGGGTTTGCCTGGCGCGAAATTACCTGAAGACCAGGACGATGCAAATTGCGATGGGCAAATTGCAATGAAAACAAAAAAGCCGACTTGCGTCGGCTTTTTTATCGATGAAAAAGCAGGAATTACTTCTTCATTGCATCAGCGGCAGGTGCAGCGGCAGGTGCAGCAACAGGTGCAGAGGCAGCAGGAGCGGCAACAGCAGGAGCTGGTGCGGGTGCAGCAGGAGCAGCAGGCGCTTCAGCAGCCTTTTGACCGCAAGCGGCAAGAGTCAGCAGGGCAGCAACAAGAGCAATACGTTTCATTTTGATTTCCTTGAGGGTTTGAAGTTGAAGTACACAATTATTCGCCTGGATTTAAATGCATCCAAAATTCAAACAGGAATGCACCCAAGATCAAGGGCGGCGCATTCTATCAGTTACATAAAAGAATTTCAGCGTATATTCAAATTATTTTTGCTATAACCTCAGCCTCATAGTGGATGGCGATGGAAGAGAAGTTGCCCACATTTCCAGAAAGCGCGATTTCAAGGCGCGCGCTCCTTCAGGATCATGCAGTGCCTGGATGCCGCGCGGATCGTCAAAATGGAAGCGGCGCACATAATGCGCATCGTCCGCGACCGAGAATGGCTCGCTGATGTGCTGCAGATTTTTCGGAGTCTGATAGACGAACATGCCGGTGCCGAACTGGTGCAACAGCATCATCATGCGAGGGCAACGCGTGGATAGATAGCTGGTGTCATGTGCCAGCACGAACAGCCGGTGTGCCGGGCTGGCGAGCAGAAAATTGCTCAGCGTGGCAAACCGCGCTTCATTGTTGTATCCCAAACCATCGAAATCCTTGTCGAACAGGTACAGGTTGTGCTTTGCCAGTTTACACAGTGCGTCGATCGCGGAGATATAGTCCGCGATGCCGTCCAGCTTGGTGTGTTGTAACAGTTCGTCAGCCATGATCCATCCCTTGAAGGTCAGACGGGAGAAATATAACCGTCCAGATACCACTGGTAAAGCAGTTCGTTCAGTCCGGCCGGACTGTCCGTCAAGGCGGGCGATTCGCGTTCATCCGCCAGGGTGCGCAACAGGGGGTAGTCGCGTGCATTCACCCGGTATGCTTCGCCGTTCATGAATACCCAGCCGGCATGACACAGCATCTGGCTCTTCAAATCCAGCTTTACGCCATGTTTTTGTATGGCTTGTTTGAATTTCGCCGGGCTTAACGGCCGTTCGGGCGCGTCGAAGAAGATATGCGGTTTGGGTTCGCTCAAATAGCAGCCGAGAAAATTCGCGATGTCTTCCCTGTCCCAGCGCACTTTGTTGATGGCATGCTCTGCCTGCTGCAACATCGCATCACTTATCTCGGAAGGATGTTTCTGCGTCTTGAGGTCGGGGTCGGCGTACACACCGTCCACTTCTATCCTGTCCTGCAGATAAACCAGGAATTGCTCGGCCAGCTCCTGATAGGCGGGCGTGCGGAAACCGATGGAATAAGTCGTGCAGTCGTCTTCGGCGATGCCGTTGTGCGCATAGTGTGGCGGCAGATACAGCATGTCACCGGCTTCCAGCACCCATTCCTGCTCGACTCTGAAATCGCGCAGGATGCGCAACGGCGCACCTGCTATCAGGCCGCGATCCGCCTGCGCGGAGATCTGCCAGCGGCGATGCCCCGATCCTTGCAGCAAAAAAACGTCGTAGGAGTCAAAGTGCGGCCCGACCCCGCCGCCCTTGGGTGCATAGCTCACCATCAGGTCGTCCAGCCGCGCGTGGGGAATGAAAGCGAAATGTTTGAGCAGCGCGGCTGCTTTGGGAAGATAATGATTCACACCCTGCACCAGCACCGTCCATTTGGACTTGCCAAAACGATTGAAATCTTCCGGCTCGAACGGAGCCTGTTGCAATGCGAATTTTCCGCGCTGCTGCGTCACCAGGCGCGCCTGCACGTCCTCCGTGCAGGCCAGGGCAATCAACTGCTGCGGATCGATCAAGCCATTGAATTTTGGGAAAGCCTGGCGGATCAACAGGGGTTTTTTCTGCCAGTGATCGCGCAGAAATTCGTTGACGGTCAGACCGCCGAGCATTGGAAGTTTGCTTTTCATCGCACGGATTATAGCCGCCCAATGTCTGTTATGGGACCGATATGGGCATGATGAAAATTCTTTAATAACACGACCGAAAAGTGTTTAAAATGGGGCACAGGGGGAAATACCAATGCAGGTTGCACAGCTCACTACCGGAACAGAAGCACCGCACTTCGAGCTACCGGATTGCGATATGAAGACTTTCAGCCTTGCGTCTCTGCACGGCAAGAAAAATGTCGTGCTGTATTTTTATCCCAAGGACGACACGCCTGGCTGCACCCTGGAAGCCAATGAGTTCAGCGGACTCGAAGAGGAATTCGCCAAGTTCGACACCGTCGTGATCGGTGTCAGCCGCGATGATTGCTTGAGCCATGCCTCGTTTCGCGACAAGTACGGCCTGTCGGTACTGCTGCTCTCCGATCCGGATGCGCGTGTCTGCAAACGCTATGGCGTGATGTATGAAAAAGAAGTCGACGGGCAAAAGAAATTGTCCATCAAGCGCTCCACGTTCGTGATCGATCAACAAGGCAAGCTGCGCCATGTCATGTACGGCGTGCAGGCGCACGGACATGCGCAGGAAACTCTTAATTTGATAAAGGATATGAAATGAAAATCGCCAAAGACACGGTGGTCTCGCTGAACTACGAATTGTTCGATTCGACCGGCGAATTGCTGGAAAAAGTTGAAGAGCAGATCAACTACCTGCATGGCGGCTATGATGGTATTTTCCCGCTGGTAGAAGAGGCGCTGCACGGCAAGAATGTCGGCGAACAAATCAGCGTCACGATGCAGCCGGATGACGCTTTCGGCGAATACGACCACAATCTGGTCGAAGTCGAGCCACGCAGCTCATTCCCGAAGGAAGTCGCCGTGGGCATGCAATTTGAAGGCGCACCGGAAGCTTCCGATGAAGAGGATTTCATGCTCTTCACTGTGGTGGAGCTGACCGACGACGAAGTGACTGTGGACGGCAATCATCCGCTGGCAGGAAAGACGCTGACGTTCAACTGTACCGTGACCGGAGTGCGCAAAGCCACCCAGGAAGAATTGGAGCATGGGCATGTGCATGATGAAGAAGGCGGGCACATCCACTGAAAAAACCTCTGTAAAACTGCTGCGCTCGACAGAGCGTTGTTGCGACAAGTCTCGAAATGCTCATGTACTAAATGTACACTCCGCTTTCTCAACCTATCGCGCCTAGCTCTGCCATCGCTCGCTATGTTTTCCAGAGGTTTTTAAGTCGGATTGAGTGCGTTCGCGCACCAAATTAGAAATCAAGACGTTCAGCCAACCATCCCGCTACCTGATCGGCACCTTCCGGAATGACCGGCTCAGGCCGCTGTGCATCCCACAGCTCTTCCAATGCCTCCGCAACATCACCCATATCCAGCGCTGTTCGCGAGACTTCGCGGCACAGGCCGTGCTGTTGCAGCCATGAAACCAGGGCAGGCGCTTCAGGCCAGTCGGCGCGGTTGACGTAGAGTACCGGCACACCGCTGCATGCGGCTTCGACGAAGCTGCCGTAACCGGGTTTGCAGACCAGCGCGTCGCTGCTGGCGAGCAGGTCGTTGAAACTCATCTGCAACGACTCGAGGATGACGGCATCGGGATGTTCGACCTGCCAGCTTTGCTGCACCAGCCAGCGCACACCCTTGATGCGCGGCCAGCGTTCGATCGGAAGCCTGCTGGCGATGCCGCCCAGACTGACCAGTACCAATCTTTCGTCGCTGGAAAGTTTGAGGCGCCGCTTGAGTTTATCGCGCCGGTTCGTGCCGACAGATGCGATGGGTGAGACAGGCATGAGATTAGGCAGGCCGCTCATGGACATGCCCGGCGTGGCGCGCAGAAAAGCATCTGCATTTGCGTAACAATCATGTATCTGCGCTGCGATGATGTCATCACCGAAATAATGCCGATAGATGTCCGCCCAGTTCAACGAACACAGCGCAGCATTCGGGATACCGGCGCGTTGCGCGCCCGCCAGCGGCAGATAACCGACGTTGGAAAACACCATGTCCGCACCGAGTTTTCGCAGCAGGCGCGCCTCGTCCGCGACGCGCGCATCCCAGTCTGCGTGAAAAGCACGGTAGGCCGCGCGGCTTTCCTCTATGAGCACATCCAGTGCAGAAGACATCACCATGCCGATATCTCCCTCGCTGGGAAGATGCGCGAATGGCGCATAAATGCGCGCACGCAAATGAGCAAGCGGTACGGCGGAACGTACTGTGATGCGCTGATGCAACAGATTAAGGATGGGCGCAGTCTGAGCGACATGGCCGAAACCGTGCCCGGAGATGGAAACAACGAGGTGGGACATTTTACCGGCTATCCCGAATCACTTTGATATCTTAATGATCTTGCAGCAACGGTTTTGCATCCTGCAGGAACCTGAGCACCAAGCGCCGTTTTTCCTCGATTCTCCAGCGCAAATCCGTTTCGTTCGCCTCGTCATAAGTGGCAAAATAGCCTTGCATGGGCATGAGGAGGGGCACCCAGTAAAATTCCTGCCGATCATACGGGTAATCCCATTGTGTGAGTGGAACAGGCTTTTCTTCCGGCATAGAGAGGGTGAACGAAGCTGTGTAAGGTATGGGAACATAAGCGGGCGTGATGCCCAAGGTAAGAAATGTTATCCAGAAGCTTCCATAAGCCACATCATCCAGAGACAGGCCGCGTTCTTCAGTATCTGCTTTGACATAGACGTCCACTATGGGATGGGTTTTGGCAAACTCCGGGAAAGAATTGAACTCGTTGGTCGGTTTGTCATCCGACATGGTGAATATGTTTTTCTGATCGGTAAAAACGGACAGTGCATCAACCCACGATTTTCTTTCGCTTTCCAGGTATGCTTTTTCACTTTCGGCACTATTTTTGCCGTGAATTGCATGGACTTCATCGTGTAATACATAGCCCACGGATTTGAGTAAGTCGGTCTCTTCCGGTTTGGATGGGGCATCCGCCAGGTTTGTGGATTTTACCCCTACCGCACAACCGAACAGGCTGAAACAAAAGACCGTTATCAATGCGGTGCGCAAAGTTGATTTATTCATTTTTCTTTTCAACTGCTTGTTAGCACACATTAAAAATGTTTAGTCGGTGACCCGGCCACTATAGGCGACCGGAGCAGTTTGCACAAATGAAAAATTTTCTCCAGCGCATCGTTCGGGCTTGGTTCATCTGGCCGGCCGGCCCGTTGTCATGTTCCGGTTGTATCCCGGCCATTACTTGTTATCATTCGACTGAAGAGCTGTAATATTCATGGAGCAGAAGATATGGTGCACGAGATCAGCCAATTCGATATTCCGGATCGTCAACTGCTGGAAACCAACGCACAGCCAAGAGCGGGAATCAGGTCGGACATCGGCGAGGCGAAAATCACCCGCACGATTTTCGGCGGGGCCAGGATTCGCGTAGTCCGCGAGCGGGACAAAAAACTCCGCGCATGGTTGCTGGCGGCACTGGCGGTGATGGCGCTGGCTGCCGCTGCCTGGCAGGGGTGGATCGCATTGCAAAAATCCGAACTGCTCGTAGCCCCACCCCCCTTAAGTGAGAGGATACGGGTAAGTGCGCCAGTTTTCCAGCCTGAAGACGTCGCTCCATCTGCCACTTCTCGTTCAGAGAGGAACAAACAGAGAACGCCGACACAAATCCTGATCGACAGCATGACGAACCGCCGGCCGCCAGCGCCGCAACAGCCAATCGGTTTGAAGTCCCCAGAGCAAAAGGCTGCGAAGCAGGATACAGCCCAACCCTCGATAACAGGCAAGCCGCTGAAGGCGTCACCTGCCACAAACCTCAACTCATCGAAGGATCAAACGGACTTGCAACAGCCCGCCAGGATGTCGGCTGCGATTCATTCCGCAGCACCAGCCGATGCAACACCTCCAGCTACGCAGACAACCGCAAACAAGCCGGCGGCCGTTGCCCCGGCTGCCGAGCCGATGGACAAGGAAGATAACCCGGCACTATCGTCCTCAGGCAACAATCAGCCATCAGAACCGGCCAATGCAAAACCCTAGTCTGATGCGCGACCCTATCACCGGCTCACTGGATGTCTGTCAGCAACCGCTACGTTCTCTGGTTGGCAAGTGTTGCACGGCAAGCCGGAATCCGCGAAAATGGAAGTTATGGAAAAAACAGTAAAAACCCGCGTATTCACTGACGGAGCAAAGAGCGTTGCTCCGCAAAACAATCTTACGGAAGCGCAGGAGAAAGCACTTGAGCTTGCCAAGAAAAATGCCCTGATCGCAGAAGAGAAGAACAAGTTGCTCGAACACCTGAAGACTATCGAGCAACTGCAGGAAAGCCTCAAGCAGGAACAGGCAAAATCGGCCGGGATGGCAGAGAAAGCGGTCATGTTGGAAACTAAAGTAAAAGAACTGTCCGAGCTGGAATCCAACGCAAAAAAACTGGCCGAGCTGGAAGCCAAGGTTAAGGAATTGACTGACGCGCTCGGCAAGATCTCAGGTATCGCCGCTGCGGGGAAAGCGGGTTAGCAAAACCTATTTACTGGAAGCGCGAGCCAAACCTGCCGCTCATATCGCGCAACTCTCCGTCTCGCGCAGCTGCTTCAGGTAATCCTCCACCCGTTCACGTAACATCTCTGGCGCAGTGACGATGTCGCGCACCACTGAGAACAGCGGATACGCGCGCCACTCGAACAGCCGATATTTCTCCACCATCTGCAAGGTATGCACTCCCTCGCCGGAGATGTCCGACCACTCGCCCATAACCAGGTGTCGCCCCAGCGCATGGTGATGCGAATCCTCGCTGGTGCCCGTGGTCATCAGGTCGCCCAGCCCGGCATAACTGTATGGCGTGTATGCCCGCCCGCCGAACGACTGCACGATTCCGGACAGCTCGGCGATCGCGGCGACCATCAGGTGCCCGCGCATGTTATTTCCCAGCTTCAGCTCGTCCGCGACGCCGAACATGATCGCATACACATTCTTCAGGATCACCGACCAGCTCCTGCCGTGCATGTCCGTCGCCTGCTGGCACACCAGCATGCTGCCGCGGAACAGGCTTTCCATCACCGCGAAATCCGCCGCGTCGGACAACACCACATCGCCGAAGGCATGCAGCCCCGCACTGATCTCCTCCGCGATCATCGGGCCATAGATCACCCCGTAGTGATGCTTGCCTGTGCTTGCGCTGTCAAACACTTCATCAAATACATGGGCCGCCGTCCGCCCCGATTCATCCAGCCCCTTCGCGATGGAAAGGCACAAACTGCCTTCCGCCAGATAAGGCTTGATGCGGCTGGCGATCTCATGGTGCGGATTCACCGGCAGGCAGAACAGGATCACCTGTGCCTCGGCGACTTCCTCCTCCAGCGTCGCATGGCTGCCTTTGACTACACCGTCTATGTCCCAGATGCGCACATCGTGTCGCATGGAGAGCAGATGCTCCATCGCATGGCCCATTCTGCCGTAGCCCAGGATCAATACGCGTAGTTTCATATTTTCTTCTCCAATTCATTCCCTCCCCCTTGCAGGGGGAGGGTTGGGGAGGGGGTAGAAATGTTATTGCCCCTCTTAACTGTTAAAACCTGAGTTCCACCGCGCTGCACAAGAAGCGCATGTAAGGCCCGGCCTGTTTGAATCGTTCCACCACCAGCGCGCAGAAATTCGCCGAGGTCACGTCCGACTTGCTCAGCGCGGCGAGGCCGATGAAATCCTTGCGCTTCAAGTCTTCCACCAGCGGATGATCCCTGGCATAGCCGCGCGGCGCGTTGGTCAGCATATCGCCTTCCAGCGTGTAATGTTTGCGGAACGCCTTGTTGTCGCGCGCTGCCACCCACGCGTCGCCGTTCTTCAATATGCCTTCGCGTACCCTGAACAATACATCCGCCTCGGGATGCCACAGCCCGATCGCGACGAAACACTCGCCCGGCTCGATGTGCACGTAATAGCCCGGCGCATGGACATCCTTGCCCACCTCGTGGCGGAAATGGATGCCGATGTTGGTCTTGTACGGCGTCTTGTCGCGGCTGAAGCGAAGGTTGCGCTGTATGCGCATCAGCGACCCGCCCACCTTTTGCGGCAGCGCGCGGAAATGTTTAGAGATCGAAGGCATCTCTTCCGCCATGTCGCTGATGAAATCCAGCGCGGGCTCGCGTACGCAGTCTTCGTATTCCTGCTTGTGCGCCTCGAACCACTCGCGGGTGTTGTTCTCGGCGAGGGAGGAGAGGAAGGAGAAGGTTTGTCGAGTGAAGTAACGAATGGTCATTTAGTTAGCTCAACTGGTGATTGTTGCTGATTGTTCTGCATTGTATTAAACAAATCAACTTCGCCGGGGGGAATCATAAGGCCGTTCGCCCTGAGCCTGTCGAGGGGCCGCCGCGAAACGGCGGGCGCTCTGTGATGTTTACAAAAATTAAAAGCAAAACCGCCGGTGGTAGACCGGCAACTAGTCACTTTTTCTTGCTTCGCCAAAGAAAAAGTAACCAAAAAGAAGGCGACCCCGGTTTGCCGCCCCTGCGGGGTACCCTTGATCAGCCACAAGCAAGCGGGGCTGCGCAACTCGACCTGGCGGGGCGCACACTCCGCGCCCCACTGCGGGACTCGAACAGTGCTCGCCTAAACCTCCGCTTACTTGCGGCTAATCGAGGCGGCGCACAGGGGAAGAAAAGCTAAAATCCAAAACCTTGAAATCGTAGGGTGGGCACGTTGTGCCCACCCTCTGTTGAATTGCCGCGTGGGCACAAAATCGTGCCTACCCTACCTGGCTATGTTTTGCGAGCATCAATAATTCGCAGCAAGTGAGAAGCCAACATCACCATTTCTTGAGCTTCGCGAGGATCGGTAATACTTACTGTGCGGTGCGAATGAGGATTTTTGTAAGAACCGATCGCTCCAGCGAACAAATGAGCGAGAGCTTCCTGTTCAGCTTTGGGTTGGCTGGGATTGGTTAATGGGCCATTGGGGCCAAAAGCCTTTCGCATAAGATCTGTGCCAATGTCAGTGTCACTGAAGTTACCCGCTTCTCGTACAGCCACTTCAACTGCTTTGAACGCGAAAAATACCGCATCATCAATCTCACCTCGAGCGAGAGCGAGCCAAACTTTATCGGCAATGCTGGGATGAAGCAATGTTTTTGGGAAGGCAGCAGCTTCCCGAAATTGATCAAATTGGATTTGGCCTGAGAGTAGCTTGACGCCTCGACGGCTGAATTTCATCCAGCCGTTGCGTCCATTAATTCCACTTGCTGGTACGACAAGCATATTGATGCGTAGCCACGCCCATGTTTCGCTTAATGCAATTTCTACCGCTGCTTCACGATTTCTAGGGTAACTGACCGTTGGGACATTAATCCCGCCATCAAATGCAATTGTTATATGCTCTTCAGTGAACATCTCATTTTGCATTTTTTGTTTTGCCAATTTCATTATAAAAGGTGCTAGCTCTTCTGGCTCCATTGCAAGCAGGGCATTAACGTCTGGGATGAGGCTATTTAATGTTTCCATGCTTCTCTCCGCATAATGTCATAATTATAATTTGGAGGGTTATTGTTAGCTGCTAAATTAATTTTCTTAGCTGATACAACTTTTCCAACGCTTCCTTCGGACTCAATTCATCCGGCTGCAAGCCGCGCAACGCTGATAACACCGGATGTTCTTCCGGTTCAGGTATCTCCGGTTTTTTGTCGAACAGATCGCCTTGCGGATTCTGTGCCGCGCTGTTCTGTTCCAGCTTGAGCAATTGTTTCTTCGCGGCGCGGATGACATCGTTGGGCACGCCCGCGAGTGCGGCGACTTGCAGGCCATAGCTTTGGCTGGCAGCACCTTCGTTCACAGAGTGCAGGAACACGATGCTGTGCTGGTGTTCGATCGCAGCGAGGTGGACGTTGGACAGTTGCGCGAATTCTTCGGCAAGCCGCGTGAGTTCGAAATAGTGCGTCGCGAACAGCGTGTAGCTGCGGTTCTTTTCCAGCAGGTGGCGCGCGATCGCGTAGGCGAGCGCGAGGCCGTCGAAGGTGGAGGTGCCGCGCCCGATCTCGTCCACGAGCACCAGACTTTTTTCCGTGGAGTTGTGCAGGATGTTGGCGGCCTCGGTCATCTCGACCATGAAGGTGGAGCGCCCGCTGGCGAGGTCGTCCGATGCGCCAATGCGCGTGAAAATCTGGTCGATCTCTCCAAGCACGGCTTGCTGCGCCGGAACGAAGCAGCCGACATGCGCGAGCAAAGCGATCAATGCCACCTGGCGCATGTAGGTGGATTTGCCGCCCATGTTCGGGCCGGTGATCAGCAGCATGCGGCGCGCGTCGTTAAGCGTGGTGTCGTTCGGCGTGAATGTCTCAACTTGCGCTTCCACCACCGGATGCCGTCCCTGCGTGATGGTGATCTGCGGCTCGCCGGAAAATTGCGGCGCGCTGAAGTTCAGCGTGGCGGCGCGTTCGGCAAAGGTGGCGAGCACATCGAGTTCGGCGATCGCGGCGGCGATGCGTTGCAGTTGCGGGATGAAGGGCGCAAGCAGATCGAGCAGTTGTTCGTAGAGGAATTTCTCGCGCGCCAGTGCGCGCTCGTTGGCGGACAGCGCCTTGTCCTCGAAGGCTTTCAGCTCTGGTGTGATGTAACGCTCGGCATTCTTCAGCGTCTGGCGGCGGCGGTAGTCGTCCGGCACGTTGGCACTCTGCGCGTGCGTCACCTCGATGTAGAAACCATGCACGCGGTTATATTCCACTTTCAATGTGGCGATGCCGGTGCGCGCGCGTTCACGTGCTTCCAGCGCGAGCAGGAAATCGCCGCAGTTGGTCTGGATGCCGCGCAGTTCATCCAGCTCAGAATCAAAACCGTCGGCGATCACGCCGCCTTCGCGAAGGACTGAGGAGGGTTCGGGTTTTATTGTGTGCTGGAGGATGCTTACAAGTTCATCAGCCCGTTCGTGGTGAGGCATCGAACCATGAACGAGGATTGTCGAAGGGCAACGGTACTCAAGCAGCCCATTCTGGTTCGATACCTCACCACGAACGGGGATACCCTGTGCTGAGGCTCCTGAAGTATCGAAGGGCGAAGCATCAGGGCGAACGGTATTTTGGAGAGCATCGGCAAGTGTTTTAATCAGTGGCGCATCGCAAGTCACCAGGGTAGCGTGCAGTTGCGGCAGCTGCGCGAGCGTGTCGCGCAATCCGGACAAGTCGCGCGGCCGTGCGCTGCGCAAGGCGATGCGCGCGGTGATGCGCTCCACATCCACGCAGGGTTTGAGTTGTTCGTGAACCTTGAGGTGAAGTTCGCCAAGCTTGTCTACTGCATCCAGCCTTGCATTCAAAACGGCGCGGTCGCGCAGCGGATGGTGCAGCCAGTGGTGCAACAAACGGCTGCCCATGTTGGTGGCGCAGGTGTCGAGCAGCGACAGCAGGGTAGGGGCGGACTCGCCGCGCAGCGTCTGGGTGATCTCCAGGTTGCGCCGCGTCGCGGCATCCATGCGCACATGGCGATCCGCGCTATATACCTGCACGCTGCGGATGTGGGCGATGCTCTGGCCTTGCGTGAGTTTGGCGTAGCCGAGCAAGGCACCTGCGGCTTCCAGCCCGACGGTGAAATCTTCGCAACCGAATCCGGCGAGGTCGAGCGTGGCGAATTGCTGGCACAGTACGCGGCGCGAAGTTTCCAGATCGAAATGCCAGTCGGGAAGGAACTTCAGCGCAGCATGAGTTCCTTCCCCCACCCTAACCCTCCCCCGGAGGGAGAGGGGATGATCGCTGGATGATTGCTGGTGTTCTGCATAAAGGATTTCCGAAGGTTGCAGGCGTTCCAGTTCGGCAGGGAGATTTGCAGCGGAAGTCTCGCACACGAAAAATTGCCCTGACGCCAGATTCAGCCAAGCCAGACCAATCTTGGCGTTGCGCTCATGCAACGCCAGCAGCAGGCTGTCGCGCTTCTCTTCGAGCAGTGCGGAATCGGTCAGTGTGCCGGGCGTGACGATGCGCACCACCTTGCGCTCGACCGGCCCTTTGCTGGTAGCGGGGTCGCCGATCTGTTCGCAGATCGCCACCGATTCGCCGAACTTGACCAGCCTTGCCAGATATTGCTCGGCGGCGTGATAAGGCACGCCAGCCATCTTGATCGGCTGGCCGTTGGATGCGCCGCGCTGTGTCAGTGTGATGTCCAGCAATTTGGCGGCGCGCGTTGCGTCATCATGGAACAGCTCGTAGAAATCGCCCATACGGTAGAACAGCAGCATGTCGGGATGCTCTGCCTTGATGCGCAAATACTGCTGCATCATCGGCGTGTGATTTCCCGCGACATGCTGTGCAATACCGGTGTTGGCTGCGTCGGCAACTTCTCGCCTACCAGTCGCGGTATGTCTCGGCGTTGTCTCCTTGCCGCCTGGGTCTTGCTTTGTCTGTGGCCGGGAATCGAGTTCTGACATGGCGTCGCGTCAGCTTTTCAAACCTTGTGTCAGATGCGGCGCCATCACCTGCAGCAATAGCGGATGGATGTTGGGGTTGCCCGCGCACAGGTGTCCGGATTGAAGATAGGTATCGTTGCCGCTCAGGTCGCTGACCATGCCGCCCGCCTCGGTGATCAGCAATGTGCCGGCGGCGATGTCCCAGGGTTTCAGGCCGGTCTCGAAGAATCCGTCATAGCGTCCCGCCGCCATCCACGCCAGGTCCAGTGCGGCGGAACCGGGGCGGCGCAGGCCGGCGGTCTTTTGCATCAAGTCTTTGAAAATCGCGAGGTACGCATCAAGATGCTCGAATCGGGTATACGGGAAACCGGTGCCGATCAGGCTGTCGGCCAGATGCAGGCGTTTGGTGACGCGCAGCCGTTTGTCGTTGAGGAATGCGCCGCGCCCGCGCGTGGCGGTGAACAGTTCATTCTTGACCGGGTCGTAAACCACGGCCTGGGTGATGATGCCTTTGTGCTGCAAGCCGATGGACACCGCGTATTGCGGGATACCGTGCAAAAAATTGGTCGTGCCGTCCAGCGGATCGATGATCCAGAGGTAGTCCGATTCGCCTTGGCTGCCGCTCTCTTCTGCTAGAATCGCGTGGTCGGGATAGGCATCCAGCAGGGTTTCGATGATGGTTTGTTCTGCAGCCCTGTCCACTTCGCTGACGAAATCTGCGTGGGATTTTTTGGTGATGGTGAGGTGGTCGATCTTGTCGGCGGAGCGGTGTATCAGATTGCCGGCGCGACGTGCGGCTTTCACCGCGATGTTGAGCATGGGATGCATGGTTGCCTTCAGTTTAATGAGCGGTCGGAAAATTCCGGTCGCGTATTTTAGTTGGAATTACGTTTTGTATAAACAAAATCATTTAAGCCGAGCGAGAGTCGTCCTCAGCCACACCACCCATCCGGGCAACATCGGTGCGGCGGCGCGCGCGATGAAGACCATGGGTTTGCGGCACTTGTACCTGATCAATCCGCGCCATTTTCCCGACCCGCAGGCCGATGCGATGGCGGCGGGAGCCGATGATGTGCTGCGCGACGCGGTGGTGTGCGGATCAATCGATGAAGCACTGCTGGGTGTGGTGTTCACCGTGGCGATGACGGCGCGGTTGCGCGATATCTCCATCGAGGTGAAAACTCCGCGCGAGGCGATGCCGCTGTTGTTGCAGCAGGCTGCCGCGCAGCCGGTGGCTTTGCTGTTCGGAACCGAGATGTCCGGCCTGACCAACGAGGAGATGGGCAAGGCGCAGGTGCTGGTGAACATTCCTGCCGACCCGGAATTTTCGTCGCTCAATCTTGCGGCGGCAGTGCAGATAATGGCTTATGAATTGAATGTGGCGTCGCAAAGTTTTCTGCCGAGCGCTCCGGAAGTGCATCCGGCACCGCATGAACAGGTTGAAGGATTTTTCGCGCACATGGAAAAGACTTTGTTCGAGATCGGATTTCTTACCACGCAAAATCCGGCGCGCCTGATGCAGCGGCTGCGTCGTTTGTATGCGCGGGCGGGGCTGGAACAGGAAGAGATCAACATCCTGCGCGGCATATTGAGTGTCGCCACCGAGTATAATGAACGCCTTAGGGCACGTTACCAACAAGAGAACCCGAGTATTTCAAAACACCAGGATGTTCCAAAACACCCATGATGTTCGAAAACATTAAAGAAGATATCGCCAGCGTATTCGAACGTGACCCGGCAGCGCGCAGCACCATCGAAGTGCTGACCTGCTATCCGGGCGTGCATGCACGCATACTGCACCGCATGTCGAACACGCTGTGGCACGCCAATCTGAAATGGATGGCGCGCTTTCTGTCGCATATCGCACGCGGTTTGACCGGCATCGAGATACATCCCGGCGCGACCATCGGGCGGCGCTTCTTCATCGACCACGGCATGGGCGTGGTGATCGGCGAGACCGCCGAGATCGGCGATGATGTGACCTTGTACCACGGCGTGACACTGGGCGGCACATCATGGAAGGAAGGCAAGCGCCATCCCACCTTGGGCAACGGCGTGGTGGTGGGAGCGGGCGCCAAGATACTCGGCCCGATCACGATCGGCGACGGTGCGAAGATCGGTTCGAATGCGGTGGTGGTGAAAGATGTTCCGGCAGGGGCGACGGCGGCAGGTATTCCGGCGCGCATTCTGGATGAAGAGAAGAAAACTGCTTCCGGTTTTAATGCCTACGGGATGGGCAATGACCAGAATGATCCGGTCAACATGGCCTTGCACGGCCTCATCGGGCATAGCGTGACGGTCGATCAGCGCATCGAATTCATCCTGCAGCAACTTGAAAAAATGGGCGTTCCCGTGGATGAAGAGCGTGCTACTGCCGATAAATTTGACCCTAATCACTTGAACAAGATAGTTGACTGAAAAGTTAGGGTATTGTATTGTCTGTCTCGGGTATTCAATACGTGCTAGTTGCATTTTTGAATCATCTGAACTCTATACCTATGATCAGGAGGTAATATGCGATTAACTACAAAAGGACGTTTTGCCGTGACTGCGATGGTCGATTTGGCGATGCGAGGTGGTAAAGCTCCGGTAACGCTGGCGGCGATCAGCGAGCGGCAAAAGATTTCACTCTCATATCTGGAGCAGTTGTTCGGCAAGCTGCGCAGAAATAATATCGTCGAAAGCGTGCGCGGACCCGGCGGCGGTTACTACCTAGCGCGTCCGGGCAGCAAGATATCCATAGCGGAGATCGTGGTTGCGGTGGATGAACCTCTGGATGCGACCAGTTGCGGCGGCAAGGGCAACTGCCAGGGCGATCTGCAGCCATGCATCACCCATAATCTGTGGATGGGGCTGAACAAGAAGATCTACAGCTATCTGGAGGATATCTCTCTGCAACAGCTGGTCGATAGTAATAGCAATCGCAATTTCAATTTACCGCATGCCATCGAGAATAGAAGGATCAAGCCCCTCACTATCCCGGCCTGATGAAACTTCCTTGATGGGACTCTGGTGAAACGACTGGTGAAACTACTGGTAGAACTACCAGCCATCTGACCGATGAAACTACTAGCCAATCCACTAGGCTGTCAAAAAACTACAGCCAAGTGGCTGGTTATAACCCAGCAAACGACGCTGGGCAAGTCATTGGTTATAGCCATTCCACTAGGCAACCACGAGAAAAGACGGTAGCCAAGTGGCTGGTTATAAAGTGCCATGATGCATGCGCCAGTGAATTGACACGGCAGCATTTCATGGATTGCTCTTGACCGTGCCGGAAAAGCTGCGCGTATCACAAAATCCGGCTGTCCCTATAGTCGTTCCCCTATGTTCGCTTGAGGTATATGATGCCGTCGAGCTGGCATGCATACACTTTTCACTGTTGTATTCCGATCCAAAAAATCCGTATAAATGAAGGCCAAATAATTATGTGCAAATTTTGGAAAAGCATTTCCAATCGCTGGCTTTATCTGGCAGGAGCGTTATTCGCCTGCGGCCTGATGGGATTCGCACTATTCCTGCAATACGTCAAGCATCAGGATCCATGCCCGCTGTGCATGGTGCAGCGCTTGATTTTCATCGCCCTGCTGGCGGTGTTTGCGCTGGCTGCATTGCAAGGGCCCAAGCGCACCGGTGAACGCATCTATGCTGCATTGATCATATTGCTGTCATTGACGGGAGTGGGCGTCGCGTCCCGCCATATCTGGATACAAAATCTTCCCAAAGACCAGGTGCCCGCCTGCGGCCCCGGGCTGGATTACATGCTGGAAACCATGCCGATGTCCAACGTGTTGAAGGAGCTGATGCACGGCTCAGGAGAATGCGCGGAAAAAGGCTGGACATTCCTCGCTCTGGGTATCCCTGAATGGTCGCTGATTTGCTACATCGCGCTGGGCGTGTGGGCGGTGCTGATAGCCAGCAGGAAGAAACAGATGTAAAATATATCTTGTATACATCAATATAACTGGGTGTGGCTCGGTTACTGCTGTTTCGACCTCATCAGAGTTGACGATTTGCGGAGCGCTTCATGAATTTGAAAGATTTGATTTCATCATTCAAACCGAGTTTCGATCCCGTTCCCATTACCGAAAAAATCCGTGGCGCCCTGGCAGCAACAGCGGGCATTTTGATGATGGGATGGGCATTGCGTTTTCTGCCTCAGGCAGATTATCCGCTGATCATGTTTGCATCCTCGGCGGCCGCGGCAACGTTGCTGTTTGCCGTGCCGCACAGCCCGATGGCGCAACCGTGGCCGCTGCTTGGCGGCAACCTGCTTTCCGGAATGGTCGGTTGGGCTTGCAGCCTGCTCATCCCCGATCCGGTTTTGGCCGTTGCCTGCGCCGTCGGTGTGGCAATATTTCTCATGCACCTGTCGCATTGTTTGCATCCGCCCGGTGCGGCGACTGCGATGATCATGGTGTCGGGTGCCGAGCAGTTTCATCATCATGGTTGGGAATGGGCAGCCAGCACGGTGCTCGCCAATACCATTCTTACCCTGTTGCTGGCGCTGATCATCAATAATCTGATTCCCGGCAGGCGTTATCCGATGCGTAGCGCCGTCATGCCGCGCCAGACTGCTGGCAGTTCGGTCGCGCTTGGACCAGAGGACATCGAATGGGCGTTGACCCGGATGGACGGCGTTATCGACGTAAGCGAACAAGACCTGCTGGACATTTACCGCCTGGCCTCCGGGCACGCTAAGGAGCGTGGACGGTTCTGATTGCGGTCAAGAAAATTTGAATCGACATGCCGAGCAAGTTTTCGTATAGTGCACAACCATGAAAACCAGCAGCTCTTCGAATCGAAGCAACATTATCCTCCGCAAACGACTGTGGCTGTGGCGCACGTCCACCACCGCGTTTCTCTCTGTTTAAATTTCCTTACAACAAAAGCGCGGGTCTGACTGAAATTGTTTAGTCCGCGATTGCTTAAGCTTCGTATTTAGACCCGTGATATTTACAAGGGCCTATCATGTCTTCAGCAGCACAAAATATTTTTACTTCGCGCCAAAAGATAGCCGGCATCATTTTCGCGTTTATCGCGGCGATCGGCTTCTCTGCAAAAGCGGTCATGGTCAAGCTGGCCTATATTGATGCCGTTGATCCCGTCACCTTGTTGGCGTTGCGCATGGCGTTTTCCCTGCCATTCTTCCTGATCGTTGCGGCAATGGAGAGCCGGAACAAACACAGCCAGGCGCTTACCGACAAGGATAAGTTCGCGGTTGTCGGATTGGGATTGATCGGCTATTACCTGGCCAGTTATCTCGATTTTCTGGGCTTGCAATACATCAGCGCGGGACTGGAAAGACTCATCCTTTTTTTGTACCCGACCATGGTCGTGCTTATTTCCGCGCTGATGTTCAATCACAAGGTCGGGCGCGCTGAAGGGTTCGCCCTGGTGATCAGCTATGCAGGAATCACGCTGGTGTTCTTGCACGACATGCGGGTATTGCAGCATGACGCGCCGTTGGGTTCGATATTGGTGTTTGGCAGCGCTCTGGCCTACGCCGTGTATCTGGTCGGTGCGGGGCACACCATCGCCAGAATAGGCGCGACACGATTCACAGCTTACGTGTTGACGGTGGCGTGTATTGCTTGTCTGGCGCAATTCGCCGTCACACATCATGTGGCGGATTTGAATCTTCCATACAGAGTATATGGACTGAGTATCGCGATGGCGGTGTTTTCCACCGTGTTGCCGGCGTTCCTGCTGGCTGCGGCGATGCGGCGTATCGGCTCCATGCACACCTCGATGATCGGCTCGATCGGACCTGTATCAACCATTTATCTTGCTTACGTGTTTCTGGGCGAACAGTTGTCGCCGGTGCAAATCACCGGATCGATACTGGTGTTGGCCGGCGTGCTGATGATCAGTCTGAAAAGATAGGCCTCGAGATGAGCCCGTCGTGTAGAACTGCTGTAGTTCGCCGTGAAAGGGGAAATGCCGTGAGTAGTCAAATGCACGGCTCTATAAGCCCGTGAATTTTTCACACTGAAATTTCCATGCAGTCTGTGGGCTGCATCGCAGCATGACTTTAACGCTTAATGCTTGAGCTTGTCCTGCAGGTCCTGTCCGGTTTTTTCCAGGGCATGGCCGCCTTTTTCCAGCGTTTCTCCGGTTACACTCTTGATCTTCTGATTAAGTGTTTGGGTGTCGAACGGATTGGAATAGAAGGGTACTTCGCGACCGATATTCACGCCGAACCACATGCCTATTGCACCGCCGAGAATAAAGGTTAGCAATATTGATTTAAGTTGTTTCATCTGCTTCTCCAAAGATCCATAAAATAGTGATCGATAAAATGCATGCTCTGCGGCAATCGGGCGCGCACCACAAAATACCGGCACAACAGGATTATAGGCTATGCAGGCTGATAGCGCGCAACGCGAGCCCGGCTATGCCGAGGCCGCGCGACATCGCATATCCCGCCCAAGCCGCAGTACTGCTGCGAAACTTTCCCTTGCCTTGCTTGCCGATATTAAGTAATCTTTTTTTCATGAACATCACTGCGATGACCGGTTACCCAACAGGAGGAAAGAAAATGCGCAATCTATTTATCGTGTTGTCGATGCTGCTTGTTCCGCTAAGCGCAGCCCGCGCCGAGGTAAGTGTCGGTATCGGCATCAGCGTTCCCGGCGCCAGCATCGGGATCAACATGCCGGCATACCCGAGGCTCGTTCCGGTGCCGGGCTACCCCGTTTACTATGATCCCCAGGTCGATTCGAATTACTTCTTTTATGACGGCCTTTACTGGGTGTACCAGGGAGACGACTGGTATGCGAGCAGCTGGTACAACGGACTGTGGCAATTGGTGGCACGCGAATATGTGCCGCTGTATGTGCTGCGTATTCCGGTGCGCTATTACCGCAGTCCCCCGCCATATTTTCGCGGCTGGCGTGGCGATGCGCCGCCGCGCTGGGGCGACCGCTGGGGCCGCGATTGGGAGCAGCAACGAAAAGGATGGGATCGATGGGATCGCCGTTTAGCCCCGCGTCCCGCACCTTTGCCATCCTACCAGCGCAAATATTCCGGAGAGCGTTATCCACGCGAGCTGGAACAACAACGCTCGATCCAGTCAAACAAATATCGCTATCAGCCGCACGAGCCGATGACGCAGCAGTATTACCAACAGCAACGCCAGCCCGCACAGCAAAACAAGGAACGGGGAAACATGCGCGAAGAGCGCGGTCAGGATCGCCGGTAATTGCAGAAGATCGGCGCACCGAAAAATGTACCGGAACCGAAATTCTTTAAGGGGTTGCCCGCGCGGATGAAAAAATCGACTCCGGTATCTCTTGCCCCATTCATTGCACGCCCTTGAGCAGCGGTGCGTACTCCGGGCTCTCGGAGATTGTGTTGTGACTCGCGCCGGCTACAACTCTGAGCGTCGCAACCCCGGCATGAAAACGTGCGTAGAGCGCTTCCGTGCTCGTGCGCGGGATGAACTCATCGCGCTCTGCCGCGACGACCAGCGTAGGCGCAGTAACCTGAGCCGCATATCTCCACGATTCAAACTTGTCCAGCAGTAGCCAGCGGACGGGGAAGTAGGGAAACTGACTTGCTGCCAACTCTACAAGGCTGTCGTATGGCGTGACAAGGATAAGTCTGGCAACGGGGCGCAAGCTTGCCAGATGAACTGCGACTCCGCTGCCCAGGCTGCGGCCAATAACCACGACATTGGGATGTTCGGTGCTAACCCTGTCGAATAGAGCAAGCGCATCGGCAACCAGCGCATCTTCCGAGGGCTTCCCCGAACTTCCGCCGTAGCCCCGGTAGTGCATCAAGTAAATGGCGTGCTCCGGAAAGGCAGCAGCAAGACTAGGCAAACTGAAGTTGACGTCTTCTGCGTTGCCGCCGAAGTAGACCACGGCATCCAGCCCTTTCCTTGGCATCGCTGTAACTTGCACTTGAGCGCCATCAGTCGGCAACGTGAAATTCGATGCGCCATTTGCGGGCGAGGGCGGTTGTGGAAAGTAGATCAAGGAGCGTTGGAACGCGAAGAGCAGAGCGCAGCACGCGAGATAGATAAGAATCGCGACGACAGCGAGCAAGAGCAGGGAGCGCGGCATGGGGCTGGCGTTTGCGCTCACAGTATAAAATGGGTCAACATTGAAATCCTTCCCTAAACTTTATCATTGCGCCGACAGCCTTAGTTAATTATTTGAAGCTGACCGCTTTAGTTCTCGGTACCTTTTACTTAATGACATACAGCTCGCGAAACGTCTTCCCTATTGGGGTTGAAATACTCGATCCAAAATCGATTTATACGGGAACGCGGCGCCGGGATCCACTTTGCGCCGCTGCGTTCTGTCGCAGGACAGCAGCGCGTGGTCGAGATCGGAGTGACGCTTGATGCCCTCGCGCGTGATGCCACGGCGCTGCCTGATGTCGCGGAGCAACTTCACCAACGACGCCAGCTGCGCGTCGGGAAATGGGTCGAGCCCGTCGCCATTGTTGATGAGCTCGATGCCGATGGAGCGGCCGCTGTAGTGTAAAACGTGATTTGCCACCTCGTCTTCGGGCACGCTGGCGCGCAACGTCCCATCCCGGTCTATCATGTAGTGGATGCCGAGTTTGGGATCCGCTTCTATTTTCCGCATGTTTTCTGCCAGGGTGCCGGCTCCTACCCAAATGGGCTTGCCTGTTGTGGCATCACAGGTGGGTCCGCCCGTCGAATGGATCACGACCATGTCGATGACTTGCGTGCGAACATTGCCGGTGCGGCGCGCCTCGGCATCACTGGCCGAAACAACGAGCGCCGCCAGGACCAGCCCGATCACGGCCGATATTCTCCTCATGTTGCGCACTGCGCGCGATACTGTTGAATAGGTCATCGGCGCCGATGTTTTGCTGGAATGAATAATTCAGGATCGACCATTGCACCGTTAAGTACGACGCTCCAGTGCAGATGCGGGCCGGTGGCGCGCCCCGTTTCTCCGGAAAGCCCGATTCGCTGACCTTTGCGTACAGTATCGCCGGTTTTCACGTCGATTCGCTCAAGGTGGCAGTACATGGTGATCAGCCCGTTGCCATGGTCGACAAAGATCGTCCTGCCGTTGAAAAAATAATCATCGACCGCCAGCACCTGGCCATGCGCGCTCGCCTTGACCGGTGTGCCGCGCGCTACCGCCACATCAAGGCCGGCATGCGGTGCGCGCGGCTCTCCGTTGAAGAAACGACGCAGACCGAAACGACTGGCCAGCCTCCCTTTAACGGGAAGGATAAAACCCAGATCGGTATCCTGCGCAGCACGCCAGTGGTGTTTCAGCTCCTGGATGACCGCGAGCTCGCGGTCAGCGCGAGCCTCATCTTCAGCCGAGAGTTCCACCTTGCTCGTATCTTCCAGGGTGACGTGCTGCTCAGGGTAATTTTTTGTGTCGACCACGAAGTCCAGCGCTTTCGCTACGTCGCCAATCTTGACACGCAACTCATGCGAGCCCGGCGTCACATCCAGCGGCAGACCAACCACCGCGTACCATAGCCCGTGATCGGAAGTAACAAGAACAGGCTGATCGCCAAGCCATGTTTGCGGCGTATCGGCACCGGTTGAAACGTTGCCGAGCGGAATGATCGCAATACCACCGGGTACATTGGAAGATTGGGGGAGACTTGCATGTGCAAGTAGAGGAAAAGCCAAAACGAACAGGCCGAATCGGAAGCAGATTCGGAACGTGAAGGCAATAAGCGTATGCATGGTTCCTTCTTGCAGAGATACCAGTGATAATGGGGTCAGCATCGGAATTATTTTTGGGACTTTTTCATTTCGCGGCCACCTTTGGATAATGTGTGATGCTGACCACTTTAGTTCTCGCCATCGCACCACTGCTCGCAAAAGTCAGCAGCATCAAAATAACTTTACGCATTACGCCCCCTGTTATTTGCCAATTATTTGCTGTGCCCCGATTGCTACTTTTCGGATTTATCCTTGCGGGCTTTTTCTTTTGATTCTTTAGCTTGTTGCCGGGCGATATAGCTTCGTTGTTCTGCAATAGCCTTACCTATCGTCATGTCTTCCGGGATCGGGTCGACCTTGTCCCCATACAACCCAACTTCATCCGCCAATATCGTATGCTGTCTGACATACTGGGTAAATAATGCCTGTTCCTCGGGCGAAAGTTTTTGGAGAGATGGTTTTACTGTTATGCTCCACTTTGAAATATCAGCGGGCACTCTGGTGTCGTGAGGGTCTTCGCATGCAGCCAGCAATAATGCGCAGCAAATTATGGAAAAGATTCTCACGGTAAAATTCCTTTTTGGTTTGCTCAGCCAATTATATGTCGGCCCGGACCCATTTAATTCGCATACAACTCATCTCACCGCATCACCCGCCACTCCCGGGTGGGGTAAATGAACAGCGCCAGCTCTTGACCTTGGAATCCTTCGGGACAGCATTGCTCGCAAGAATCTGGGCAATCGCCTGTTCTGCAGTCGCTTTGCATCTCTCGATCGTTCGATTATAAGGATTGAACACCCAGTATTGATGGACATTCTCCGAATTTTCCAGTTCGAGGATCAGCACTGTGCCGTCTCCATCTTTCTCGCTGCATCCCAACATGAGTAGCAGACCCAGTGCTGCCAGCAGCGCAATGATCTTCGGGGTTGCCCGGGATAAGTGGATTTGATTTTTTCGCATGATCGGTGCTGAATGTTAAACCTTTACCAGCCTGTTGTGGCGCAAGGTTCTGGCTTGCAATTGAAGTCGGTCGGTGCGCCGGCAGGTTCCAGTTGCAAGCCAACCCGGTTTCAAAGTGGTCAGCATTGGAATCTTTTTCTGGACTGGTTTATTTCGCCGACAACCTTGGAGGATTACTTGATGCTGACTTCCTATGTATCCGTGGTCTGTCCCCTATTGTTCCTAGATGCTGACCCCTTTTGTTCTACTCAGTAAATATGCATCTCTCAAGTTCTTGGTAGATGTGCATGTCGCTGGTAATTAGTTTAGATAAGTTTATTTTGAATACTTCAGCATTAATACTGTGAATAATACCGCAGAAGTTTCTTATCCTATTGAATTCGTTTTTAATATTCTGATTTATTATGTCGGTAACGAAGGCATCATATGCTGCTGCATCAAAAACAAGACTATTATTTGAGCAGTATTTTTCTAATACTTCTTTATCGAATAGATAATTTTCTATTTCCCACCTCTCGAGAACTCGGTGGTTCGCTGGATTAAGTTCAATGTATCTTTGACGATCTTCAGCAGTATTAGGTCTCCCTGATGATATATCCCGATCTTTAAGTACAAGAATATCCACATCAGAAAATACCTTTGTTAAAATCTTTAAAGCAATCTCACTCCTCTGGTCAAGCTCATTATTCCCACCGCTTGATATGAATAGCGTGTCATTATACTTTTCAGAAAAGATATTATTGTAAACTTTCGCATCTAGTCCTCTTTCTTCTCCTCCAACTCCAGGTGAGTCTCTGCCTTCGCAATATATTATTCTTTTAGGACTCAAAAGACCGGTAAGATCCTCCAGTGCTGTACTAAAAATTCGCTGCCAATTGCTTCTATTAGCAACCATTGGTGAAATAAAATGTGTCCCATCAAAATAGTTTTTCTCAGAAAAATCTAAGATTTGTGACTTTTCTTTTAATTCATCCTGAAGTGCCCTTAAAAACCCAATGCTATGAGTTGCAACCCAAAGCTGGCAATTTTCAGGAATAAGTTTTTCAATTTCTACAAGAAGCTTTCTTTGAATTGCCGTATTAAGATGAAGTTCTGGCTCGTCAATACAAATCACTGTATCGCTATATTCTTCTCCCTTAACAATTAGGTCGACAATTATGTCAACAACCTCTTTCTCCCCAGAAGATAAATTTGAATATGGAAAATTTCTGGAATTACCTTTCTTAAAATAGAATTGACCTTTGCCACCCATTATGTCGCCGAGATCTGATATTTCTGCATCTATTACATTTTTTAATATCAAATTAATTTTGCCAATAAGCTCAGCTTTAACAGCATCACCACTACGATTCCCAGAAAAAAATTCAGAATATGCGGTGCCTAAAAGTCGCTTGTAGTTTGATTCGAGCCTAGTATCTAAAGCAATTGAGCTAATTGGCTCATCGTTATATGAAAGAATACCCGGCATCGCCGTGATCTGTTGAACATTAATCTTTGATGTGAATCGGTACGCAGTCCGAATATAAAACCCCTTTCGAGACATCTCGGTTGTAGTCTCAATTTTTATTGACTTACTCTTATCGTATTGGTCTGAGCGCTTTGCATCGTCGACGTCGTAAAGTGCTTTTGAATGAAACGCTACACCTTCATTTCCGTAGTTTCTGTAATCTTTAAGTTTTTCTTCAAAAGCGTCAAATATAGAACTCTTACCGCAACCATTTGGACCTACAAGAGCAATTATTTTTCTGGGATTGCTCCCCAAGTCAATAGTCAAGTCATCAAATCGCTTAAAGGCTTTTAATTGAATTTTTTTAACTCTCATATCAACAATCTAAAAGAAACCCTTAAGCATCACCCGCACGCCCCAATCGCGCCGCAACTGGTGCAGAACTCGCAGCCGTCCTTCTTGATCAGCGTGGCGTTGCCGCATTCCTTGCAATGTTTGCCGGCCAGTGTCTTGGGTCCGGCGGCTTTGCTTTTCTTCTTCGGGACATCCATCACGCCCATGTGCTGTATCGGAAAGCCGTTCTCATCGAGGATGCCGAGCATCGCGTAGCGGTGGATGATCAGCTTGGCGACGTAGGAAACCGTTGAGGGGTAGCTTTCCATCTTGATGCCGCCGGGCACGCGCGCCATGAAATCGCCGAGCGGTTCGCCGAAGTTGAGCAGCTTGCGCAGCTTCATGCCTATCCAGGCCGGATCGATGACGCGCATGTCCAGGCTCAACACCTTGCACAGTCCGTCGAGCGCGCGCGGATAAACGCCGGATAGCCACATCGAGTAGGGGCGGCGTTGTCCGTCCGGCAGCATCAGTTCCTTCAGTCCCAGCACGAAGTCATCGCCGGTTCCGGCATTGGCGATGTCCACCGTCCAGCTCATCGTGCCGTCGGTGCCGGTCTTGGGTTCCTTCTTCGCGAACAGCGCGTCCATCATCGGCGTGGTTGCGTCCGCACTTGCTTCCAATGCGCCCAATTCTTCGATGCGATATTTCAGCAGATGCGCGAACGCAGAAACCAGGCTGGGCATGCGTTTCGTTTCACCATCAGGCGGCATCGGCATGTCGAACGCGTCGTCGCCGGCGGTCTTCATCAGCATCTCGAGCTTCATGCGCACCCACACTTGATCTTCTGTGCGCATGTCCATCGACAGGGATTTCGCCAACGCGCCGAGGCCGCGCGGTTGCTCCGCGCCGTTCACCCAAACCTCAAAAGGATGGTTGTGGCCATTGGTGGTATGGGAAACGAAGATCACGAAGGTGCCCAGCGGATGCTTCACCACTTGCGAGACCCAACCCTCGCTGCCATTCGGCAGTTTGGGACGCCCCGGCCAGCGCAATGAAGCGAGCGCGGGCTTCGGCGTCGCTTCCAGCACGATGCGCCGGTCCTGGTCGAATACAAAATCCTGCGGTTGTTCTTCCGTCTTCTCCTGCTTGATTTCCGGCGTGACCGATAAGACCGAGCCCAGCACATTGTTCGGACGATAAGTAGCCAGGCCCTTCAGTCCGGCCTTCCATGCTGCGGTGTAGAGACCTTTGAAATCCTCATAGGGATAGTCGGCGGGCACATTGACCGTCTTGCTGATCGAGGTGTCGATGTACGGCGCAACGGCTGCCACCATCTTCATGTGATCGAGCGCGGAGATCTCCAGCGCGGTTACGAACTCGGGCGGCAGCTTGTTCATGTCGCCGCCCATGTGTTTGTACATGCGCCAGGCGTGGTCTTCCACCGCGTAATCCTTGGTGCCGCCCTCCGCCATGCGTTTCTTGCGCGTATAGAACCACGAGAACGCCGGCTCGATGCCGTTCGAGGCGTTGTCCGCAAACGCGAGCGAGATGGTGCCGGTCGGCGCGATCGACAACAGATGGCTGTTGCGGATGCCGTGCTTGCGGATCTTTTCCTTGATCTGGTCGGGCAGACGCGACGCGAAGCGCGGTGCGGCCAGATATTGTTCAGTATCCAGCAGCGGGAACGCACCGCGTTTGATGGCCAGGTCCACCGAGGCGAGATACGATTCGTCGCGCATGATGCGCGAGATATCGGCGGCAAACGCGCGCGCTTCGTCGGTGTCGTAGCGCAAGCCCAGCATCACCAGCGCGTCTCCCAGTCCGGTGAAGCCCAGTCCGACGCGGCGCTTATTCTGCGCTTCCAGTTGCTGTTCCGGCAACGGCCATGCGGTGACATCCAGCACGTTGTCCAGCATGCGCACCGCGACGCGCACTATTTGCTTAAAAGCCTCGTGGTCAAAACGAGCCGCTTGCGGCGAGTTTCGAGGTACGGCCAAACCGGCATGTTCCGAGAACGGGTTCTTCACCATGCGCGTCAGGTCGATAGAGCCCAGACAGCAACAGCCGTAAGGGGGGAGGGGTTGCTCTGCGCAGTTGTGGACATACAGTCCATTTGCATCGAAAGCATGCACGTCGGCAACGGTTACGTCATACACATCTTCCACGCCATCTTCTTCCAATGACAGCACGGTTGCGACGAAGCGTTCGGCATTCGGCTTACGCAGATAATTGCTTAGCAAGCCATTCAGCCTGTCCATCTTGTCGCTATCCGCAAAGCCGATCAGTTCGGCATAACGCCCGATGTTCTCGCCGCTGATGATGAGTTCATGCAGTGCCTGGCAGGGATATTCCTTTGCGCCACCTTTGCCATCCGGCAATGTCTTCATGCCACCGGGGCGTCGGTTTTGATAGATGGTGGAAATGATGCCGAGACGTTGCAGCATGCGCTGCACGGCCTTCAGGTTGCCGAGGTCGATCTGTGTCAGGCGAACGCTGATGCCTTTTTCCTGCGAGCCTTGTACTGAGCCATCGGCATCGAACATGCCACGCAATACGCCGCGATAGAAATCGGACGAACCGGTTTCCATTGCCGCAGTGAAGCGCTTGTTGCCGGGAGTCAGACCCAGTTCCAGTGCCAGCGTGCGCAATGCGCCTGTCACCAGACGATATTCGCCGCGGCCTGCAATGGGTTTTTGCCAACCATTGAAGTCGGCGCGGTGCGGCAACGAGCGCGCTGCTTGTTCAGCAGCAACCATGACACCGGCAACGCCGGCGGATGGAAGCATCTCGCCGCCGTTGGCGATCTTCAATGCGGCGGCATCCCAAACGCTCAGTACAGCTTTGTCGTTTTTGAGCGTGCCATCGCCGATCAGCAATCCGATCAGATAGCCTTCGTCTTCATTGTGCGCGCCGCTCCATGATTGCATGGCGCGATGATCGTGCAACACGATTTGATCGTTGTTGCGCAGTTCGTCGGCCTTGACCCACTCCGTTTCGCGCAGGTAGCGTGACATGCGCGAAACGCGCAACACCTGATGGTCTGCGGTGAGCCGCAATGAATGTCCTTCGGCAGTTTTCAGGCGCAGCACCGGCTTGGTACCGGTGTGAAAGAAACCTTGCGATTCGGTGCGATAGGATTTTCCATCGACTACAGCAGAAAATGTTTCGCCGATCAGATTGCGTACCTGACGTGCGCCCTGGTCTGTCATCACCCATGTATCGGCGGTGACGCAAGGATTCGTCGCCTCGATCTCTTCGCAATACGACAGGTTGTTGTCGCGGTTCATCAGGTCGATGAACAGCACACCCGGTTCGGCGTGGTCGTAGGTGCTTTCCATGATCTGCTTCCACAGATCGGCCGCCTGCACTTTGCGATATATCCACTTGCCGTCAACGCGCTGGACAGCGCCTTGTTCCTTGAGCGCTTCGGAAGGTTCTGCGCTGTGCACCAGTTCGAACGGCTGATTGTTCTCCACGGCGTGCATCAACGCATCGGTCACGCCGACGGAGATGTTGAAGTTGCGCAGATCGCCCTGGTCCTTGGCGTGAATGAAGCGCTCGATGTCGGGATGGTCGCAGCGCAGTACGCCCATCTGTGCGCCGCGCCGCGAGCCGGCTGATTCGACAGTCTCGCAGGAGCGATCGAACACGCGCATGTAGGAGATCGGCCCGCTGGCACGGGAATTGGTGCCCTTGACCTGGGCGCCCTCAGGACGGATCGACGAAAAATCGTAGCCGACACCGCCGCCGCGCCGCATGGTTTCGGCGGCCTGCTGCAGCGCATCATAAATGCCGGGTTTGCCGTCATAGATGCCTGAGATCGCGTCTCCGACCGGCTGCACGAAACAGTTGATCAAGGTTGCTATATTCTTCAGTCCGGCTGCCGAGTTGATGCGGCCGGCAGGCACGAAACCGTCTTCCTGCGCGCGGAAGAAAATCTCTTCCCAATGGGCGCGCTGTTCCGCTTTTTCCGCCTTGGCCAGACCGCGCGCGACGCGGCGGCGCACATCCTCGACCGAATGTTCGCCGGGCTCGGCGTATTTTTCCAGCAATACTTCGGTGCTGATTTCCTGTGTCATTGCCATGGGTGTCATTGGCGCGGTTCCTTCGATAGCCGGATACTTCGCCATTTTACCGGTGATTTCGCTGAGTAATTGCTGTGCGGACGTCATGGATTTTTCGGAATCTTGATCGGTTGATGAAGAACTGGTGGAAGATGAGTGGGGAACGTTTTCGATTTCAATCACAATATTACTCCCTATTAATGCGCGGGATACTTTGTCCCAGAAAAACAAAAACCACTATAGATAGTGGTTGGCAGATTTATTTGAACTAATTGTAGGCGGCGGAGCAAATTTTGCAAGCAAAAATTTCGGCCAATATTTTTTGGCTTGGCCTAACAGTAACTTAGGCGCAAAAATAAAAAGCAAGGCACGCAATTTGCCGGCTGTCCGGCAAATTGCACTGTTCATCCAAACCGGCGAAATTTAGTGCGTAGTTGGCCTGTTCGCGCACGACTGGCATGGCACAGCAGGGAATGCTGATGCCTGCATGCGCCGTCATTGCAGCAAATAATCCGGCTCGTCGCCGTAATCCGTGATCGATTTTTCGATTTCGCCTTTCGCGTTCAGGCGCACGATCTTGAAATCATGCAATATATGTTCATCCATGGACCAGTATTTTATCCCGATCAGATTGGCGAATTCCTTTGTGATGGCCTCGGTCCCGGTAAGCATATGCCAGTTGCTCCTGTCCACTTCTCGGCTGACCCGATACTGATGCCAGGCTTGGGGCGTGTCGTTTTTCGGGTCAAGACTGACGATCATGAAATCGATCTGTAGTTTTTTCTGGTCGGCCGCCGCCTGGATGGCCTTCATTTTCGAGAAAGTGGTGGTGCACATGAACCGGCAATTGCTGTATTCCATCGTGATTATCATCGGTTTGCCGCGCCATTCCGAAAGCTGCACTGTCTTGGACTGGTCGTCGGTGAATGAAAATGGCAGGGTATAGAAACTGAAAGGAGCGCTCCATGCCGGGCTGGACATCAGAGCCGAAATGGCAAAAACAACCCCCGCCAAGATACGCGGGAAGCTTCGTGCCGAATTCCCCGGTGACATACCGGTTCTGGCTTCTCGATTCATTACAGTTATCTCTTCAAAAGCTACTTGCCGGTATCGTACTCTTTTTTGCCGGCAAGTTCTGTGCGGAATTTTTCGAGTTTTTCATGGAAGTCGTCCGCCTTTCCGTATTCCAAAAATTGCGCATAGCGTGCATGTGCGCTGAGCATTTTGCGCGCGAGCTTGATCGGGCAAAAATATTGCCCGGTGCCGCCAGTGCTTAATCGTGCTGCCCCTAACATGCCTGGTTTGCAAGCAAATTCACCATTCCATCCAGACCGACAAAATTCAGCGCGTAACTGGCTTGCTCGCGCACGACCGGTTTGGCATGGTAGGCGATGCTGATGCCGGCCTGCGCCATCATCTTCAAGTCATTCGCTCCGTCGCCGATCGCGATGACTTGCTCGGGTCCGAGTTTCAATTCGTTGCGGATCTTCACCAGCCAATCGGCCTTGCCCTGTGCGTCGAAGATTTCCCCCTTCACCTTGCCGGTGAGTTTGCCGTTGACGATCTCAAGTGTGTTGGCGCGGGTGTAGTCCAGGCCCAATCTTGTCTGGAGACGATCGGTGAAAAACACGAATCCGCCCGATACCAGCAGCGTCTTGATGCCAAGCGATTTCAGTGCTTCAAGCATGATATCGGCGCCGGGTGAAAGCCTCAGGCGTTCATCATATACCCGTTGCAAAGCGTGTTCGTCCAACCCATCCAGCAGCGCGACGCGGCGGCGCAGGCTTTCGGCGAATTCGATCTCGCCGCGCATCGCAGCCTCGGTGATCGCCGCGACCCGGGGTTTCAGTCCCTGCATGTCGGCTATCTCGTCGATGCACTCTATGGTGATCAGCGTGGAATCCATATCCATCACAACCAGCCCGATATCCATCAAAGACTGACCAGGCGGAACGAAACCGTAATCGAACCTGTTCTCAAGGCAGTAAGGCGCAATCCCGGGATGATTCAAGGCTTCTGTCAAACGAAAGGCGTGTGCGGCGATCTGCTCGAGCTGTTTGCTCCGCGCCAGCCTGGCGAGCCGATCAAGGTGAGTGGCCGCAATTGGGTTGGTGGCTTGGATGATCAGGTTCATTTGGTCGATGGGTTCAAAAAACTTTTGATGACTAAGGGTTGATACTGTCCACAATTCAAAGCCCATAATGCAATCCGGGCGGGGCAATGTCGCCGCATTTTAATTCAATTCCGGGTTTTGGCAGTGAAGTGTGGATGCAGTCAGCTGTGCATGTTGCGCTTTGTTGGAGGCGGGATATATAACCGGAACGGTTGGGCCGATTCGGCGCTTACTGCGGAGAAGTGAGTTGGAACGGCGACTCCATGGTGCCCATGCCCCGTCTTTCCAATACCAGCGATAAAAATTCGTCTGGCGGCAAAGGACGGCTGAACAGGAATCCCTGCGCATAATGGCAGCCTTGCTGCTGCAAGAATGATACTTGCGCGTTGGTCTCGACCCCCTTTGCGACTACCGCCAGGTTAAGACTGTTTGCAAGAGCGATGATCGTCGTCACGATCGCTGCATTGTCGGCATTGTCTGGCAGGCCATGGATAAATGTGCGGTCGATCTTGAGCAGATCGATCGGGAAGTGCCTTAAATACCCGAGACTGGAATAGCCGGTACCGAAATCGTCGAGAGAGAACTTGATGCCGATGCGCTTGAGTCCCTCGAAATTGGCCATAAAGGATTCATTCTTGCCCATCAACATGCTCTCGGTGATTTCAAGATGCAGCCACTTTGGGTCGATTTCGGCCTGCTCGACCACCCCGGCGATCATCGTGGTCAGACCTGCCGTTTCGAAATGGCGTGAGGACAGGTTGACCGACATAGTGAAATCACCCATCCCAAGCCCGTTTTCACGCCATGCCTGCAACTGCGCGCAAGCCTCGCTGAACACCCATTCGCTGAGAGGCACGATGAGGCCGCATTTCTCTGTCAGGGGGATGAATTCAGAGGGTGAAAGCCAGTCTCCATGTGCATTGGGCCAGCGCAACAGTGCCTCCGCGCCTATGGTCGCGCCGGAATTCAGGTCGATGATGGGCTGGTAATAAAGCACAAATTCATTGTTCTTCAGGGCGCGCCACATTTCGTCTTCCAATTGCACCTGCTGCTGAACCTGCTCGTCCATATGTTCTACGAACATCTGGTGCCTGTTGCGTCCGAGGCGCTTTGCGCTGTGCAGCGCCATGTCGGCTTTGCGCACCAGAGTCTCGGCATCCCTGCCATGCTCGGGATAGAGAGAGATGCCGATGCTGGCTGTAAGGTGAAGTTCGCGGCCCTCGGACTCGATAGGCACGGAGATGGCATTGAGCATCTTCCTGGCGATCTGGAACAGGTTCACGTTGGAGTGTATGTCGGGCAAACTCACGACGAATTCATCGCCGCTGATACGGGCGATCGTGTCACCTTCGCGCAGGCATTCTGAAAGACGCTGTGCCACGGTCTGCAGTACCTTGTCGCCGACCTGGTGGCCCAGAGAATTGTTGATGCTCTGGAAATTGTCGAGATCGATGGAAGCCACGGCAAGCAGACTGTTGTGGCGTTCCGCTGAAGTCAGCGATTGTTTGATCCGGTCCAGCAGTAACGGGCGGTTCGGTAAATTGGTCAGCGCGTCGTGTGTGGTCACGTGCCGGAGACTCTGCTCTACGCGGTGTTGTTGCAGATATTGCTTCCTGATGACCCTGTCGGCGTGCCTGGCGATGAAGAACAGGAAAACGTAGACTCCGGTCAGCACTGCCGCGACACTCAGGGTGACCAGACGCTCTTCCCTTTCGTCACTTGCCTGCAGCTCGGTGACGTCGGTATAGATCTTCATCACACCGTCTATCGGTGCATCCGCGTTGCTGCGCAGCGGGATATAGCTGGACAGCACATCCCGGCCCGTTAACTTTCCGCCGAATGCGCCGGACTTGTCGTGAAGGGTGATCTGGCTAAGCGGTATACCTTGTCTCGCCGAAAGAAATCCGGCATCGCCGCTATTGTTGGCGCCGATTTGCGCGGCATCCGTCGAGAACAGCGTGCGTCCGTCGGGCAGGTAGATTTTCACCCCGACGGTTGGAGTGCCGCGCACCGCATCACGCACGCTACGGCTTAATTTGGCGATTTGTGGATGACGACGCAAAGCATTTGCGTCAAGTTGTCCCGAAGCCTTGGCGAAGCTGTGAAACTGAGGCCAGATGCTGCTGGAAAAAGCTTGCGCCAGCATAACGTTCCGGCTTTCGCCAAACCTGAGCAGATGGTTTTTTTCAAATACCTGATGGAATATGGCGAGGACGATTGCAGCCAGCACCATCGAGACCAAGCTCGCGATGGAAAAATAGCGCAATAGTCGAAACATGAGTTTCCCTTGTTGTGCGGTGCCTTCAGCTATCCGCCTCTTGATGGGCGGTTCCGTGCGCGATGATATTTGAATGCTCCGGACACTGTCAACGCAAAGGAAGGCCCAAAGGAAAGCCAGAAGCGGCAAACAGGTTGGTTGGGTTAACAAAACAACGCGAGATTGGCGAGTGCCATAGGGTGGATAAAGCCCGGAGCGCGTATCCACCAATTTGAACGGTGGATACGGCACGTTGTGCCTTTATCCACCCTACATTACTTGTTGCCCACCACATCAAGGTAGATAGGCAAAACAATTCGACTTCGGTACCTTGGAGTCGTAGCGGGTTGTTGGAAAACGCCGTTCGCCCTGAGCCTGTCGAAGGGTGAGCGTACCTAACAAACCTAAAGTCAACACCGCCGGGGGTTGAATTGATGTTGGGTTACGCGATGAAACTGCTAACCCAACCTACTGCACTCTGTTACTTCAATTCGCCAAAAAAATTCCTGATCGCCAGCACCCGCTGATGCAGGTCGCCGTATTTTAATTCGATGCGCAGCTTGTCCTGTCCCGCCATCTTGATGTGCCGTTTGCTCTGGATCAGGGTGATGATCTTCATCGGATCGATTGGCGGGTTCGGCACGAACTGGATTTGGATCGCCTCACCGGATGCATCCACCTTGCTGATGCCAAGCGGCTTGGCGAGGATGCGCAGGCGGTGGCAGTCGAGCAGAGTTTGCGCAGGTTCCGGCAGCAGGCCGAAGCGGTCGATCAACTCCTGATGCATCTCGTCCAGCTCTTCGAGCGTGCTGCAATTCGCCAAGCGCTTGTAGAGCATCAGGCGCTGGTGGATGTCGCCGCAGTAATCGATGGGCAGCAGTGCGGGAGTGTGCAGGTTGATCTCGGTGGTGACACCGAGCGGGTGCGCCATGTCAGGCTCGCGTCCCTGGCGCAGCGAGGTGACCGCGGCATTCAGCATGTCGGTATACAGCGAGAAGCCGATCTCCTGCATCTCGCCGCTTTGCGATTCACCCAGCACTTCGCCTGCGCCGCGTATCTCCAGATCGTGCATCGCGAGGTAGAAGCCGCTGCCCAATTGTTCCATCGCCTGGATCGCTTCGAGGCGTTTTTTTGCCTGCGCGGTGAGCGCTTCGGTCTCGACCAGCAGATAGGCGTAAGCCTGGTGGTGAGAGCGTCCGACGCGGCCGCGCAACTGGTGCATCTGCGCCAGGCCGAACCGGTCGGCGCGGTTGATGACGATGGTGTTGGCGGTGGGTATGTCTATGCCGGTTTCGATGATCGTGGTGCACAGCAGCACGTTGAAACGTTGCTGGTAAAAATCGCGCATCACCGATTCCAGATCGCGCTCGTTCATCTGCCCGTGCGCCGTGCGGATATGCGCTTCCGGCAGCAGCGCCGCCAGTTTTTCCGCCATGTTGGCGATGGTGTCCACTTCATTGTGCAGGAAATATACCTGCCCGCCGCGCTTCAGTTCGCGCAGCACCGCCTCGCGGATGATGCCGTTGCTGGCCTGCGCGATGAAAGTCTTGATCGAAAGCCGCCGCTGCGGCGCGGTGGCGATGATGGAAAAATCGCGCAGACCTTCCAGCGACATCGCCAGCGTGCGCGGGATCGGCGTGGCGGTGAGCGTGAGCACGTCCACTTCGGAACGCAGTGCCTTCAGGCGTTCCTTCTGCTGCACGCCGAAGCGGTGTTCCTCGTCGATGATGACCAGCCCGAGGTTGCGGAACTTAACGCCCTTCTGGATCAGCTTGTGCGTGCCGATGATGATGTCGAGCTTGCCGTCGGCCATGTCCTGCAACGCCTGCGTCTGCTCCTTGGCGGAACGGAAGCGCGACAGCTCGGCGATCTTGATCGGAAGATCGGCGAAGCGGTCGGAGAAATTCTGGAAATGCTGCTCGGCAAGCAGTGTGGTGGGCACCAGCACCGCCACCTGCTTGCCGTCCATCGCCGCGACGAACGCGGCGCGCAATGCGACCTCGGTCTTGCCGAAGCCGACATCGCCGCAGATCAGCCTGTCCATCGGCTTGCCGGATTGCAGGTCATTGATCACCGCCTCGATTGCGGCGGCCTGGTCCGGTGTTTCCTCGAAACCGAATCCGGCGGCGAATGCCTCGTAATCGTGCGGGCTCAGCTTGAAGGCATGGCCTTTGCGCGTGGCGCGCTGCGCGTAAAGATTCAACAGTTCGGCGGCGGTGTCGCGCACCTGCTGCATCGCGCGGCGTTTTGCCTTGTCCCATGCCGCCGTGCCCAGTTTGTGCAGCGGCGCGGATTCCGGCGCGCCGCCGCTGTAGCGGCTGATCACGTGAAGTTGCGCCACCGGCACATAAAGCTTGTCGCCGCCCGCATATTCCAGCAGCAGGAATTCTCCTTCGCCTTCGCCCAGATCGAGGTTGATCAGACCTGCATAGCGCGCGATGCCGTGCTGCTCATGCACCACCGGATCGCCGGTCTTGAGCTCGGACAGATCGCGCAACATGCCTTCCACGTTGCCCCTCTTCGCGGCGCGTGCGGCTCTGCTTCTTGGCTGGGAGGCATAGAGTTCGGTCTCGGTGACGAGGGCGATTTTTTCATCCGTCAGGATGAAACCATTCTGCAGCGCGGCGACGCCGAGCATGAATTTATCGCGCCCATCCAAGAATGCCGCATAGTTCTCGCACGGCGCGGGTGTGAGGCCATATTCGTTGAGATAGCCGGAAATGATCTCGCGCCGCCCCAGGCTGTCGACCAGCAGCAGCACGCGCCCGTCGAAGTTTTTCAGGAACTGCGCGAAGGCAAGGGTTGGAATTTCGGCGCGGCGGTTTACAGCGATGTCCGGCAGCGAGGCGGTGGCGCAGGGCGTGATGCCTTTAGATTCCCTCTCACCTTGAAGGAGGGTTAGAGAGGGGATGGTTTCTGCGGAACGGTCACCCCCTCCCCCAGTGGGAGAGGGAAGAATGTCGAGGCGTGCGAATTCTTTGAGCGCGATGAAGAACGCTTCGCCATCCAGAAACAATTCCTTCGGTTCCAGCAGCGGGCGCTGCGGATCGCCTCTGAGCAGGTTGTAGCGCGACGCGGCATCCTTTGCGAAACCGGCGATGGTTCCGTTCACATCGTGATGCAGGCACAGTGTGGCATTCTTGGGCAGGTAGTCGAACAGCGTGGCGGTGCGCTCGAAAAACAGCGGCAGGTAATACTCGATGCCAGCCGGGGCGTTGCCCTTGCTGACGTTCTTGTAGATGTGCGACCTGGAAGGATCGCCCTCGAAGCGTTCGCGAAAACTCTGGCGGAAGCGCGACTGCCCGGCATCGTCCAGCGGAAACTCGCGCGCAGGCAGCAAACGGATCTCCGGCACCGGATACAGCGAACGCTGCGTGTCCACGTCGAAGGTGGCGATGGTCTCGATCTCGTCGTCGAACAGGTCGATGCGATACGGCAGCACGCTGCCCATCGCGAACAGATCGATGATGCCGCCGCGCACGCAATATTCGCCGGGCGACAGCACCTGCTGCACATGGTTGTATCCGGCAAAAGTCATCTGTTCGCGCAGCTTGGCAAGGTCGAGTTTCTCGCCGCGCTTGAGGAAGAATGTAAAGGCCGCGAGATACTCCACCGGCGGCAACGGATACAGCGCGGTAGTCACCGGCACCACCAGCACATCGCACGATTGGCTGCGCACATGGTGCAGCGTCGCGAGCCGCTCGGAGATCAGGTCCTGATGGGGCGAGAAGTGGTCATAGGGCAGCGTCTCCCAATCTGGTAAAAGGTGGATACGAAGTCTGGGATCGAAGAAAGGTATCTCTTCAACCAGTCGCTGCGCTTCCAGCGCATTGGCGGCGATCACCACCAGCGGGGAATTCTTGTCCGCATATTGGGCCAGCGCCAGCGCGTCGGACGAGCCTTGTAAATTTGTGTAGCGCGGGCGGGAAAGTTTGGAGTTGAACAGCATGGAATTGGGTATTAATTCAAATAGTACGTTCGCCCTGAGGTATCGAAGGGTGAGCGGTACGCAAATATCGGGCTTCGATACCTCAGCCCGAACGGAAAGGACTGCGATTTGGCGCAAGGCGCGCATTATAAGCCAAGCATGGCGACCACCTTTAATTTACAATTCGCCCATGTCCGAATTTCACGCTTTGGTTCCCGCCGCCGGTTTCGGTGCGCGCATGGGACACGAGTTACCCAAACAGTACCTGCCTCTGGCCGGGCAGCCGATGATCTATCACGCGCTGAATACGCTGTGTTCCAGTATGGAAATCTCCACGGTGTTCGTGGCGCTGGCTCCCGATGATACGCAGTTTCATACCTATGACTGGTCGCGCTTCGGCGACAAATTGCAGCCATTGTTTTGCGGCGGCGGGATGCGGGCGCATACAGTGCTTAACGGTTTGCTTGCTTCCGAACTGGAGCCGGGTGACTGGGTGCTGGTGCATGACGCGGCGCGTCCCTGCCTGACGCAGGCGCACCTGGCCAAATTGATCGCGGAATTGCGCGACGATGCGGTGGGCGGCATCCTCGCCGTGCCGGTGGCGGATACGCTGAAACGAGCTGATGCGCATGACCGCATCCTCCGAACCGAGAGCCGAGAGCAATTGTGGCAGGCGCAAACTCCACAGATGTTTCGCGCCGGATTGCTGACCCAGGCGTTGCAGCAGTCAAGCAGCTTTACAGACGAGGCGTCGGCGGTCGAAGCGCTGGGCTTGCAACCCAAACTCGTATTGAGCGAACCGACAAATTTAAAAGTGACTTACCCGCAGGATTTGCTGCTCGCGGAATTGCTGCTCACCCAACCAGGAAAACGAATATGAGAATCGGACAGGGTTACGATGTGCATCAGCTGGTTGAAGGCCGCAAGCTCATCATCGGCGGCGTGGAGATTCCCTATGAGAAAGGCCTGCTCGGCCATTCCGATGCGGACGTGCTGCTGCATGCGATCTGCGATGCTCTGCTCGGCGCGGCGGCGCTGGGCGACATCGGGCGGCATTTTGCCGACACCGATGCCAAATTCAAGAACATCGACAGCCGCATCCTGTTGCGCGAAGTGGCGCACCTGGTGCGCGAGCAGGGTTATCGCGTCGGCAACGTCGATGCGACCATCATTGCGCAGCAGCCCAGGATGGCGCCACACATCTTTCAGATGGTGGAGAACATCGCTGCCGATCTGCGCGTGGAGAAAAGCGCCGTCAACGTGAAAGCGACCACCACCGAGAAGATGGGCTTCGCCGGGCGCGGCGAAGGGATCGCGGCGCAGGCGGTGGTGATGCTGCTCGCAAACTAATTCATGAAAACCTGATGCGCGTTCTTGCTTTGGATACCTCCACCGAATACTGTTCTGTTGCGCTGTGGCAGGACGGCGCGGTTATTGAGAGAATCGAACTGGCCGGGCAAAAACATTCCGAACTGTTGATCACGATGCTGGACGCACTCTTGAACGAGGCTGGGGTGAAACTGGCGCAAGTCGATGGAATCGCGTTCGGAAAAGGGCCGGGTTCGTTCACCGGGGTGCGCATCGCATGTAGTGTGACGCAGGGGTTGGCGCTCGGTGCGAACCTTCCTGTGGCCAGCGTGTGCACCTTGCAAGCGTTGGCCGAAGCCTCCTGCAAGCCGCGTGTGATCGCCGCACTGGATGCGCGCATGGGCGAAATTTATCACGCGGCATATGAAAAGCATGAAAATGTCTGGACGACGGTGTGCGAGCCATGTTTATGCAAACCGGAAGATGCACCGCAGGTTTCGGGCGGCGATTGGTTCGGCATAGGCAGCGGCTTTGCCATGCATGGTGCGGCGTTGCAGGCCGGATATGGCGGGCAGCTGCGTGGTGTGGATGGTGCTGCCGTGCCGCAGGCTGCAGCGATCGCCGTACTCGGCGCAGCGCAATTCGCAGCCGGGCGCGGCGTGGATGCGGCAGAGGCCTTGCCGCTTTATCTGCGCGACAAGGTGGCGCTGAAGACCTTTGAAAGAATTCAGCGTTAGGGAGCCTCTAAAAATACAGAGTTCGCCCAAATGCAAGGCGTGGAAGTGGGGTAAGCAGGCAAGCCGCGTAGCGGATGCTCGCAAAAAATTTTAGTTTCGGCCAACCTAAAGGTTACCCTGCACTAAACTTCGTTTTGCCGCGCCGCATATGTTGGGATATGCAAGCAAGAAATTTTTTACGCAACGCGGCATAACCAGCCACTTGGTTGCCTTTTGGCGACTTAGTGGAATGGCTATAACCAATGACTTGCCGCTTCAGCGGCTTAGTCAGATGGCTAGTGGTCTTATCAGTAGTTATATCAGTTGGGATGAAATGTGGATTTTGAGAGGTTCCCTTGATGCGTGATATGACACCGGCTGATGTGGATGCGGTGCTCACCATCGAACAGGCGGTGCAGAGCTATCCTTGGACGAGGGGCAATTTCATCGATGCGCTGAGCCACGGTTATATCTGTCGCGTGGACGCCGAAGAGCTCCTGGGCGGGCACCCGGAGGACGGCGGCGAGATACTCGGTTATGCGGTGCTGAGGCCGGTAGTGGATGAGGCTGAACTGCTGAATATCGGCGTGGTGGCGGGTCGGCAGCGCAAAGGATTGGGACGCGCGATGCTGCTCGAAATGCTCGATATGGCATGCGAAAGGAATATGCTCAGGGTGTTTCTCGAGGTGCGCGCTTCCAATATCGCCGCGCTTGCCTTGTACCGCAGCACCGGTTTCGTCGAGATCGGCGTGCGGCGCGGTTATTATCAGAATGCGAGCGGTAGCGAGGATGCCATTACGATGGCATGTGATCTGACGGGTGAGATAAATGGATAAACGCGAAGTGATATTGCGCGAATTGAACTTGTATCCGCAGTGGGTGCGGCGCGAGGGCGGAACTTCAGGAGCCGTGCACCCGGGGCCGCATGGAGCAGGACAACATATGCAGGGCGTGCCAAATGCGGGAGTGATCATTGCGGACGCAACGGTGCCTGCGACACCGCCAGTGCCGCCGGTGAATAAGCAGCCACACGTGCCTTCATCCCGGCTTGGCGGTATCGGCTGGACAGAACTCAAACAGCAAGTGCGCGAATGCACCGCCTGCAGGTTGCGCGCCGGGTGCACGCAAACGGTGTTCGGCGTGGGTGACGAGAAAGCCGGCTGGCTGTTCGTCGGAGAAGGTCCGGGCGCGGACGAGGATGCGCTGGGTGAGCCGTTCGTGGGGCAGGCAGGCAAGCTGCTGGACAGCATGCTGATGGCGATCCGGCTGAAGCGCGGCAACAATGTGTATATCGCAAACATCGTCAAGTGCCGCCCTCCGGGTAATCGCACGCCGGCGGCCGACGAGATCGAGCAGTGCCTGCCGTATCTTGAGCGCCAGATCGAGCTGATACAACCCAGGGTGATCGTGGCATTGGGCAAGGTTGCCTCGAATGCATTGCTGCACAGGGATGCGACGCTTGCCAGCTTGCGCGGCAAGCTGCACGACTACCACGGCATTCCGCTGATCGTCACCTATCATCCAGCCTATCTGCTGCGCAGCCCGACCGAAAAGTCCAAGGCGTGGCAGGACTTGCTGCTGGCGGTCAAAGCGCAGGGCGGCGATATTTAGTTTTCAGTCGTGCCAGAGTGCGTGTATCGCACTCATATCTGTCCATGGTCCTGGTCATGTCCATGACGCCTGTAAAGTACAGCCATGATGCCGGACAGCAGCAGGCCGAACACCAGTATGATGAGGTAGATGTTGAGGCTGAGTTTCTGCATCGCGGCATACAATCCCAGCAACGCGAAAATGCTCAGGTTCTCGTTGAAGTTCTGCACTGCGATAGAACTTCCGGAACCCATCAGCAAGTGGCCGCGGTGTTGCAGCATGGCGTTCATCGGCACGACGAAATAGCCGCCCATCGCACCGATCGCGATCAACAGCAGAGTGGCCAGCGTACTGTTGGTGACGGGGATCATCATCAGCACCATCAGACCCATTGCGATGCCGACCGGCAGCACTTTTACCGAATGTTCGAGCTTGACGAATCTTGCCGCCAGCATTGCGCCGAAGGCGATCCCGACCGCTACCCAGGCCGTCAATGCGGCTCCTCGTGGCATGTCATAATGTAAAGCGATGGCCGCCCAGCCAAGTACCAGCAGGCGCAGCGTGGCCCCTACACCCCAGAACAACGTGGTGACAGCGAGGGAGACTTGTCCCAGCGGATCCTTCCACAACAATTTGAAACAGTGCCAGAACTCGCCGAGCAGAAATACCGGGTTGCGGCTGAGCGGCTTGTGATCGATCGCAATGCGCGGGATGTACAGATTGAACAATGCAGCAACCAGGTAAATCGCAACGATGATGGCAATTGCCAATTGCGGTGCGGTGTCGATCCCTGTGTCGATGAAGGGCACGTCCCACCATTGGAGCATCGGATCGGCAATGCTGGGGCTGGTTAACAAGCCACCGAGGACTGCGCCTAAAATAATAGCAAGCACGGTTAGGCCTTCCATCCAGCTATTTGCCAACACCAATTTCTCGGGCGGCAAATATTCGGTAAGGATACCGTATTTGGCGGGTGAATAAATTGCCGCACCCAAGCCGACCAAGCCGTAAGCGAGCAAGGGATGGACGCCGACCAGCATGGCGATACAACCGATGATTTTGATGTTGTTGCTGAGGAACATCACGCGCCCCTTGGGCAGCGAGTCGGCGAATGCTCCGACGAAGGGCGACAGCACGATGTAGGAAATAATGAAGCCCTGTTGCAATACCGGGGTGTACCAATCCGGCGCCTGCAAATATTGCAACAGGGCAATGGCGGCGAAAAGCAGGGCGTTGTCTGCGAGCGCCGAAAAAAATTGCGCCGCGAGGATGATGTAAAAACCGGGTTTCATTAAGCAGGGTTCATGTTTATCAATTCGTTTTATAACACGAAAGTATTGCCCCTGCTATCATTCATGCCTGTATCAATTGTCTTGCGGTAATCAGGTTTTCATGGCACGCCCTATACAAGCCCATATCGATTTAAGCGCAATGGAGAATAATCTCCGGGTGGCACGTCGTGCCACCTCTGCGCACGTGATGTCCGTCATCAAGGCGGATGGTTATGGGCATGGGTTGATGTGTGCCGCCGAAGCGCTGGCCGCGACGGACGGATATGCAATGCTGGATATCCGGGATGCGATGCGGCTGCGCGATGCGGGTTTCCGCCAAGCCATTTTGCTGCTGGAAGGTTGTTTCAGCGCGGAAGAATTGTCCGTCATCGCGGAATATGACCTGACCATCGTGATCCATAGCCTGTGGCAGGTTGACATGCTGGATGCCTGTCCCGTAAGCGGAAAGTTCGATATCTGGCTCAAGATGAACAGCGGCATGAACCGCCTGGGTTTTATGCCGCAACAAGTGGCGCGGGCGATGGAACGACTGCGCCGCCATCGCGCAGTGCGCGACATCACATTGATGACACATTTTGCCAATGCCGACGAGGCGCGCGGTGTGGCCGAACCGCTCGCGCTGTTCAACGATGTCGCCGCTTCTTATCGTGTGGCGCGCTCGCTGGCGAATTCCGCCGCGCTGCTGCGTTATCCGGAAACGCACGGCGACTGGGTGCGCCCCGGCATCATGCTGTATGGCGCGTCGCCATTCGCCCAAGGAAGCGGGGAACAGTCCAGCGCACAGCAGCTCGGACTGAGACCCGCAATGACCCTGAGCAGCCGCATCATCGCCACGCAGGAATTGCGCGCCGGAGACGAAGTCGGTTATGGCGCAATGTTCCGTGCCGAACATGCGATGCGCATCGGCATCGTCGCCTGCGGCTATGCCGATGGCTACCCGCGCCATGCCCCGAATGGCACGCCGATACTGGTGGACGGGCAGCGCACCCGAACGCTGGGGAGAGTTTCTATGGATATGCTTTACGTGGACCTGGGCATGTTGCCGCATGCCGGTGTCGGGAGCCGTGTCGTGATGTGGGGCGAGGGTATGCCGATCGAAGAAGTGGCAGGTAGTGCCGGAACGGTCAGTTATGAATTGATGTGCGCGCTGACCCCGCGTGTGCCGATCAATTATTGATGTTATTGAAAGGAGTTGTCATGAACGATGAATTGCAACTAGGCGCCGGCACTGATGCGCCAGCGGAAAACCTGTTGGCACTTAATCTGGGCATAGGTGATGCGCTTCAGCTGCAAGATACTTCTGCATCCAATCTGCGCTATTACGTCAAGCTGATCGGCTTCTTGAACAAGGCGGGGATTATCGTTTCGCACCCGGTCGTTTCACAGCCGGCGCAAGATAAGACCTTGCTATCCGTGGAGGATGGTAAAAGTTTTATTGTGCGCGGATTTTCCGGCAGAAAAACTTATGTGTTTGATGCCAGTGTGCTGTCTTCCAGCACTATCCCTTATCCCCATTTGCATCTGACCTATCCGAAAAAGATCGAAAGTACGGCCATGCTCGCTGCGTTGCGTATCAAACCAAAATCATTGGCGGGTTGGATCGAGCCGGTGAGAGCCGATTCTGGAGATAGCAAGATGCCCATGGCTATTGTAGATATGAGCACATCTGGCGTACGCGTCCATGCCGAAAAGCAATTCGGCAATATCGGTGACGAGATCAAGGTCATGTTCCGTTTGCCTATCGATGACGAGGAGCAGTCCTTTTCAATCCCGGCGGTGATACGCAAATCGTACAATGAAACTTTGCCTGAAAGCCTTGGCGGGGCAGCAGGCATGATGCACGGACTGGAATTCATCCAGCCGGAAGGGAACGTACGCATGGCATTGCAGGGCTATATCTATAGAACCATGGCCGGAGGCTAACAGGGTGTTGCAAGGGGAGATAACGTCTAAGGAGAGGTGATGTTAGCCATCATCGGCGGCAGCGGCGTTTACAACATCGAAGGTCTGGAGAACACGCGCTGGGTGAAGGCGGTCTCTTCATTCGGCGAGCCATCGGACGAAGTCCTGGTCGGCGAGTTGAACGGGCAGTCCATCGCCTTCCTGCCGCGCCACGGGCGCGGGCACCGCATCCCGCCGTCTGAGATCAACTTCCGCGCCAACATCGACGCGCTCAAACGGCTCGGCGTGACCGACATCATTTCGGTGAGCGCGGTGGGTTCGCTGCGCGAGCACCTTGCCCCCGGCGCTTTCGTGATCGTCGACCAGTTCATCGACCGCACCTTCGCGCGGGAAAAAAGTTTTTTCGGCAGCGGCCTGGTCGCGCATGTCTCGATGGCGCATCCGGTGTGCCATCGTCTCGGCGACCACCTGCATGCGGCGGCGCAGCAGATCAATATCCCAATGTTGCGCGGCGGCACTTATCTGGTGATGGAAGGGCCGCAGTTCTCCAGCCTCGCAGAATCGGAACTGTACCGCTCGTGGGGCTGCGATGTGATCGGCATGACCAACATGCCGGAAGCCAAGCTCGCGCGCGAAGCCGAGATCTGCTACGCCACCGTCGCGATGGTCACCGACTACGACTGCTGGCATCCCAACCACGACAACGTCACGGTGGATGCGATCGTGAAGGTGCTGCTGGCGAACGCCGACAAGGCACGCGCGCTGGTGAAGAACGTCGCACCGCGTGTGCAGGCTGATGCAAGCGCAGGCGCATGCGGCTGCCGCAGCGCATTACAATACGCGATCATCACCGCGCCCGAAGCACGCGATGCCGCGATGGTTGATAAGCTGTCCGCTGTAGCCGGGCGGATGTTAAAAAAATAAAAAAATAACATCCCCTCTCCCTTGCAGGGGGAGGGAACGAAATGTGTAGTTTGATTTAATAAATTCAGGGGAAAATCACATGACTATCAAATCACGCATACGTACTGTTCCAAATTACCCCAAACCGAATATCCAGTTTCGCGACATCACCACCCTGCTCAAGGACCCGATGGGTTTTCGCGCCACCGTGGATGATCTGGTGCGCCGCTACAAGGACGTGAAGATCGACAAGATCGCCGGCATCGAATCGCGCGGCTTCATCCTCGGCGCGCCGCTGGCCTACGCGCTGGGCAAAGGTTTCATCCCGATCCGAAAAAAAGGCAAACTGCCCGCCGAAACCATCGGCCACGACTACGAACTCGAATACGGCACCGACCGTATCGAGATACACACCGACGCGATTGCAAAAGGCGAAAAGGTATTGCTGGTGGACGACCTGATCGCCACCGGCGGCACCGCGGAAGCAGCCTGCAAGCTGATCGAAAAAATGGGCGGCAAGATTGTCGAATGCTGCTTCATCATCGACCTGCCCGACATCGGCGGACATGCGCGATTGGAAAAACACGGCCATAAAGTTTTCGCGTTATGCGAATTCGAGGGGGACTAGTGCAAAGCAAACTTCAATTTGAAGAGGTGCTGCGTGACATCAATGGATATTATGGTGTTCGTTCTTCTACACTTCAAAAGATAGGAGTTTTTATTATTGTGTGGGGGATGTTTGAGTCTGAGTTGGAGTTAACTGTTTTGGCGGTAACAGGAGAAGAACTGAAGAATAATGCGCGACCATCTACTGACGCAAAGCATGTCAGTGACTTGATTAAATGCATAAGAGAAAAATCAACGCGGTTTGAAGAGCCGGTTCGCAATATATCCATCGCAATGTGTGATACAGCAGATAGTTTATTGAACCTACGCAATGCCATCAGTCATGGATTTCTTATCCCAAGTAAGCGCTTGGGTATTGGGTTCATCAATAATCCAAAATGGCTCAATGTCAAACGGAAGCGTGATACGACAGATGTGTTTCTGACAGAGCAAGTGCTGGAAAAATCTATTGAGGCTGCCGCTATTATTCGCGAGTGTTCTATGCGGCTCCAACTTTTTGCTGGAAGATTGGAAGGTGATCCAGACTTATCTAAATATGTTACCGAACTTTTTTCCGAAGTAGATCGTGCAAAACATATCGCAAGTAAATTTAAAATTCCAACAGTAACTAATGAAAAGACTTTATGAGAGTTAACGACACCTCATATCGCACCATCTGGCCCACCGCCGACCACACGGCGGTGGAGATCATCGACCAGACCAGACTCCCGCATATCTTTACCACGCTGCGCCTGGACAACATGCGCGACGCCGAGCGCGCGATCAAGGATATGCAGGTGCGCGGTGCGCCGCTGATCGGCGTGACGGCGGCTTATGGCGTGGCATTGTCGATGCGCCACCATGCATCGGATGCCGCGCTGAAAGCGACCTGCGACAAACTGCTCCTGGCGCGTCCTACGGCGGTGAACCTGCGCTGGGGTGTGGAGAAGATGCGTGCGCTGCTGGCTCCGTTGCCTGAAAGCGAACGCGCCGTTGCGGCGTGGCAGGAAGCGGCGCGCATCGCCGACGAGGACGTGGCGATCAACGCGAGCATCGGCCGGCATGGCAGCGAGATCATCCGTGCGATTCATCAAAAAAAGCACAATACAGTAAACGTGCTCACCCATTGCAACGCGGGCTGGCTGGCGACGGTGGATTGGGGCACGGCGCTGGCGCCGATCTATACCGCGTTCGACGCGGGCATTCCGCTGCATGTGTGGGTGGACGAGACCCGCCCGCGCAATCAGGGCGCCAGCCTCACCGCGTGGGAACTGGGTCAGCACGGCGTGCCGCACACGGTGATCGCGGACAATACCGGCGGGCACCTGATGCAGCATGGCATGGTGGACATGGCGATCGTCGGCTGCGACCGCGCTACCGCACGCGGCGACGTGTGCAACAAGATCGGCACTTATCTGAAAGCATTGGCCGCGCACGACAACGGTGTGCCGTTCTATGTGGCGCTGCCGACGCCGACGATAGACTGGACACTGCAGGACGGCGTGAAGGAGATCCCGATCGAGGAACGCGCTGCTGTAGAAGTGACACACATCGCCGGGCTGTGCGACGACGGGCAGGTGCGCACCGTGCGGCTTACTCCAGAAAATTCGCGCGCCGCCAACTACGGCTTTGATGTGACTCCGGCGCGGCTGGTGACCGGGTTGATCACCGACCGCGGCGTGGTGGCGGCGAATGCGGAGGCGATGCGGGTATTGATGCCATGACAAGCTCCTCCCCCTTTGCAGGGGGAAGGGATGACTGGTGGTCGTGAGAGGCTTATTGAGAAGGTGAAATGATGAAAGAGAAAGAATTGCGCAGCGAAATGGTGCGCATCACGAAGCAATTAGACAAGCAGGGGCTGAATCGCGGCACATCCGGCAATCTCTCGGTGAGATTTGGCGAGGGCATGCTGATTACGCCTTCCGGCATGGGTGCGGAAGGTCTGACGGAAGACGACATCGTGTTCGTGCACATGGACGGGACGTCGCGCGGACGCTGGCAGCCTTCAAGCGAGTGGCTGTTCCATCGCGACATATTGGCGCAGCGCGCCGAGGTGAGCGCGGTCGTGCATACCCATTCGCTCGCCGCGACCGCGCTGGCCTGCTTGCGCAAGGACATTCCGCCGTTCCACTACATGATCGCATTGATGGGCGGAGACAATATCCGCTGCGCGAAGTATGCGACCTTCGGCACGCAGGAATTGTCCGATAACGCGCTGCTTGCGCTGCGCGGGCGCAAGGCCTGCCTGCTGGCGAACCACGGGATGATCGCGGCAGGCAAGGATCTCGCCGAGGCGTTGCGCATCACCGTGGAAGTCGAGACGCTCAGCGAAATGTATCTGCGCGCGTTGCAGGCAGGGAAGCCGGTGCTGTTAAGTGCGCAGGAATTTCAGGATGCGCAGAATCGGTTTGCCGGTTACGGGAAGGCAGCGGAGAAGAAGGAAACAGGTGCAGAATGAAGCGCGCCAAAAAATTGCCCGATCCCGCGCCGCTGGGCGAAGATGAAAAACCGGGAATTTGGTGTCCTCGACAGGAATCGAACCTGTAATTGGCCCTTAGGAGGGGCCGGTTATATCCATTTAACTACGGGGACAGTCAGGTTGATAAGCTGATGGATGCATTTTAGCGCAAACACCGCACAACTAAAACGCCAATGACACAAATGACCCGACGCAAATGATACGCCACAAATTACCCGCCACCGTGATCGCCATCGGTCTGGTCAGCTTCCTGAACGATATGGCTTCGGAGATGGTGACACCGTTCATTCCGATACTGATCGCCACGGTGCTCGGCGCGGGGCCGGTGATACTGGGGCTGGTGGAAGGGATGGCGGATGCGTCGGCGAGCCTGCTCAAGTTGTGGGCGGGACGTTATTCGGACGCCAAGCATGGAAGGCGCAAAAGGCTGATGGTGTTCGGCTATGGCTTGTCCAATCTGGCGCGTCCGCTGTTGGGCCTGGTGACAAACTGGGGCGCGCTGTTGTTGCTGCGCAGTCTGGATCGCGCCGGCAAGGGTCTGCGCGATGCACCGCGCGACGCGCTGCTGGCGGATAGCGCGCATCCCGAGATACATGGACTCGCATACGGCTTCCATCGCGCGATGGATAACGCCGGAGCGCTGGGCGGCACGCTGCTCGCCATCGCCGCTTTGAGCTGGATGCACTGGCCGGTGGATAAAGTGATCTTGTGGTCGGCAGTGCCGGGTGCACTGGTACTGCTGGTGCTGATCTTCGGCGTGCGCGAACCGCCTCGCCTGCCCGAATCTGCGCATCTGAAAGTTGAACAGGAAAAGCCGCACGCGCCGCTGGCCTGGTCGCTGCTCTCGCTCAACATGCGCCGTTATCTGTGGGTGCTGGTGTTATTCACGTTTGCGCGCGCGTCGGAGAGTTTCATTCTGCTGCGCGGCAATGAGCTGGGCATGAGCCTGGTGCAGATATTGCTGCTGTGGGCGACGCTCAATATCTGCAAATCCGCGGCATCGCTGCTGGGCGGTCGACTGTCGGATGTATTTGGAAAGCGGCGCCTTACGATCATCAGCTGGTCGGGCTACGCGCTGAGTTTTGTCATGCTCGGCCTGATCGAACACGGCAGCGCGTTGTGGTTCGCCACCGTGCTGTACGGTTCGCTGGTCGGTTTGGGAGAAGGCACGGAGCGGGCATTGATCAGTTTGTATGCCGATGAGCGCGAGCGCGGCACGGCGTTTGGCTGGTATCATCTCGCCGTAGGCATGAGCGCGATTCCAGCCGGGGTTTTGTTCGGCGCGGTTTGGCACTACTGGAATGCCGGAGCGGCATTTTTATTTGCAGGAGCATTGTCGTTGTTGTGTGTGCTGTTGCTGCGCTTCTGGAGTTTCAGGGGTTTATCCATAGGAGGTTAATGAAATGAAATGGTTGGCGATCGTTGCCGCTTTGATCGTGTTCGTGGCGTTGCTGGTAGCGCGTGCGGCGCGTGCCGGGGATTTGCCGGAAGCGGGCAAACCCGCGCCGGATTTCAATCTGCCCGATCAGAATGGCAAGCAGCACACCTTGCAGGAATATCGCGGCAAGTGGCTGGTGCTGTATTTTTATCCCAAGGACGACACGCCGGGCTGCACCCAGGAAGCGTGCGCGTTTCGTGATGACCTGAATCAAATATCCGAACTTGGCGCACAGGTGGTGGGCGTGAGTGTGGACGATACCGAAAGCCATGCGGAATTCGCCAAAAAATATCATCTGCCGTTTCCCTTGCTGTCCGACAAGACCACCGAAACAGCTGAACGATACGGCGCGCTGTTGAATCTGTTTTTTATCAAAGTCGCGCGGCGCTACACCTTCCTGATCGACCCGCATGGAAATGTCAGCAAGATTTATTTGAGCGTGGAAACCTCGCGCCACTCAAAGCAGATCATCAATGATCTGAAGAAATTATCGGCTGAAGCAAAACTGTAATTCCGATTTGCGTTATATTGACAATAACTCTGCAGAATGTCCAAAAAACTTTTGGCCGGGCACCCGTAGCAGCGGGCCATGCCCGCGAAAAGATTTTCGCGAGCATGGCCCGCTGCTACATTTCATCCAGGCTACATTCACCGTTCTTATCAATTTACTTTTCAGAAAAATAATCCATGCCGTTTATCACTTTGGACAAGGCGTGTCTTGCCTTCGGTCATGTTGCGCTGCTGGATCATGCCGATTTTCAACTCGATGAGGGCGAACGCGTCGGCCTGATCGGGCGCAATGGCGGCGGCAAGTCCAGCATGATGCGCGTGCTGGCAGCGCAAGGAAACCTCGATGACGGCCTGGTGTGGCGTCAGCCTACGGCGCGGATCTGCTACGTCAGCCAGGAACCGGTGCTGAATGCCGATGCCACGGTATACGATGCGGTGGCGCAGGGCTTGGGGGAATTGCATACGCTGCTCAGCGATTATCACCATGTCTCGCATCAACTCTCCGAGCCGGATGCGGATATCGATCAACTGCTGGAACAGATGCAGCACTTGCAGACCCAGCTCGAAGCGCAGGACGGCTGGTCGCTGCAGGCGCGCATCGAGACCGCGATTGCGCGCTTGGATCTGGATCCCAACAAGCGTATCGGCGATATGTCAGGCGGGCAGCGCAAGCGCGTCGCATTGGCGCAGGCTCTGGTTGCCGAGCCGGATGTGCTGATCCTCGACGAGCCGACCAATCATCTGGATTTCGCCTCGATCGAATGGCTGGAAGGCTTGCTGAATAATTTTCCCGGCGCGGTGTTGTTCGTCACGCATGACCGGCGTTTTCTGGACAACATAGCGACGCGCATCGTCGAACTGGATCGCGGCAAGCTGGCGAGTTTCCCCGGCAATTTTTCCGCCTATCAGGCGATCAAGGAACGCATGCTGAGCGACGAGGCGGTGGTGAATGCCAAGTTCGACAAAGTACTGGCGCAGGAAGAAGTGTGGATACGCCAGGGCGTCAAAGCCCGGCGCACCCGCAACGAAGGCCGCGTGCTGCGGCTGGAGCAATTGCGCCGCGAGCGCGCCGCGCGCCGTGAAAAAATCGGAAAAGTCGAGATGAGCGTGGATACTGGCGAGCGTTCCGGCAAGTTGGTCGCGGAACTTTCTAACGTCTGCAAATCGTATGGAGGGCGCAAGATCATCGACGATTTTTCCTGCCGCATCCAGCGCGGCGACAAGATCGGACTGTTGGGCCCGAACGGCTCGGGCAAGAGCACGCTGCTCAAGATCATCCTCGGCGAGTTGCAGCCCGACAAAGGGCAGGTGAAGCTCGGCACGAAGATCTCGGTGGCCTATTTCGACCAGTTGCGCACGCAGCTTAACGATGAAGCTACGCTGGCCGACACCATCAGCCAAGGCTCGGATTTCGTCGAGATAGGCGGGCAGAAGAAGCACGTCATCAGCTACCTCGGTGATTTTCTGTTCGCGCCGGAACGCGCCCGTTCGCCTGTCAAGAGTTGTTCCGGCGGCGAGCGTAATCGTTTGCTGCTGGCGCGATTGTTCACCCAGCCCGCCAATGTGCTGGTGCTGGACGAGCCGACCAACGATCTCGACATCGAAACCCTGGAGTTGCTTGAAGAATTGCTCGCCAATTACGACGGCACACTGTTCTTGGTCAGCCATGACCGCGCCTTTCTCGACAACGTCGTCACGCAAGTGATCGCCTTCGAGGGCGACGGAAAACTGATCGAATACGTCGGCGGGTATGAGGATTGGGTACGGGTAAAAAAATACCAAGCGACGGTTGCGTCCTCCAATCCCGCTGTCTCAACTCCGCCGCGCGTGGCGGTAGCTCCGATTGAAAAACCGAAAGTCAGCAGCAAGCTCAGCTTCAAGGAAGCGCGCGAACTGGAAGAGCTGCCCAAGCGTATCGAACTGCTGGAGCGCGAGCAAAGCGACATCGCCGCGCAACTTGCCGATGGCGCGATCTATCGTAACGATCCCAAACGCGCCAAGCTATTGCAAATCCGCAACGAGGAAATTGAGGTTGAAGTATCTGCGGCGATGGCGCGTTGGGAAGAGCTGGAAAAGCAATCTCATTGAATCGATAACTATAATCGGTCTCTGGCCGATAGATTCATGGCCAGACGGGGTTAAAGGAGCCGGTTATCATTACCGCTCATCCGAAGAAACAACCGTTTGTCCCCCGGATTTTTGACTATATCGCAGCTTTCCGGTAGTCTGCATCAGCTTGGCAAACTTGCTGTAAAGGCAAGGGCGCAAAGTCACCGGCCTAAGGGAAACTATGGCAGCGGGACTGCGACACGGGAGTTCTTCCGTGTGCATGACCTACTTGCTTGCTTCCGGAGCCGTTTGAAAAGATGGAAAGGAGAGCGTGTGAATACCTCCATTTCTGGTTCTTGCTTCATTCAAACTCAAGCAGCAATGCTGCGCCTGTTCTTGGGATTGTTTCTGTTTGGTTTGGCCGTTGAGATACATGCCGCACAGCCCGAGACGGGACTTTTTGCTGACAGGCTCGATCTGCTGACGATCCAACTCGCGCATTACGACAACATCCCGCATTACGACAACGTGCGCGTGGCCGATTACCGGTTCAGCGCGAGAGTTGGGATTGCCGGAACTGCTGACAATTCCTCCGGAGGATTTGGGGTGCATGGAACGTCTCGTGTGCCCGGTTACATCAATTTGGTAAAAGAACCTTTCTGGGTGACAAGTATCCGCTGGCATCTGGATACTGACGGCAATCGCGCTTCATTGTCGCCGAACCTGCGGCTTGAGTCTAAAGAAACGTTTTTTGTTATCAAACCGATTGATCACTCGGTCTGGATGGTTTGGCACAGACTTCTGGATTGACCATCGCGAACCTTTCCCAAACAGCAAATTGCAAGGTATGGGGCGAATGTTTTATTTACCACTTTTCAGGTCAGCCAGCACAATCATTTGTGGTGCCCAGAGCATCAGCCGGGAGTCGCTTTATCGTGTGCTGCCATCACTTTCCGGATAGGGGTCATCCGCTCTAATTGCTTGTTTAACTGCTGCGCTGAACAGCAACATACTGCATACTGCCAGCACACCAACACCAAGCATGCGTAGCGCGTCTCCGGAAAAATGGAACAGTTCGCGCAGCACCGGCACGCTTAATACCAGTGCCAGTCCGGCACAGCCACCCAGTACGATCCACCACAGCACCGGATTTTCCCGCGACAACGCGCCTTGCCAGGACGCATTCAGCGAACGGTTGCTGAACAACAGTGCGATGTTACCTGCCACCATGGCCGTGAACACCAGCGCGCGCACAGTATTGCCGTCCCATCCTCGCAATAATGCCCATGCATAAATCGCGGCGGCCACCGCAAAGGCAACCGCACCCTGCAACAGGCTGTTGGCCAGCAGTTTTCCGCCGAACATCGGCTCGTGCGCCTGTCTGGGCGGACGCTGCATGATGTTTTTTTCTTCGGGTTCGGCCTCGAAGAATATCGAACAGGCGGGGCCGATAATCAGTTCCAGAAACATGATATGCGCGGGCAGCAGTAGCAGCGGCTCGCCGATCAGCACCGGCAGCAAGGCCATGCCGACGATGGGAATATGCACAGCAATGGCATAGCTCACTGCCCTGCGCAGGTTGTCGTAAATGCGCCGTCCCAGGCGGATGGCGGCGGCGAGCGAGGCAAAGTCGTCGTTGAGCAGCACCAGCCCGGCGGCTTCGCGCGCCACGTCGGTGCCGCGCTTGCCCATTGCTACGCCGATGTGTGCGGACTTGAGGGCGGGCGCATCGTTCACGCCGTCGCCGGTCATCGCGACGATCTCGCCATTGGCCTTGAAGGCTTCCACCAGGCGCAGTTTCTGTTGCGGCACGATGCGCGCGAATATCTGCACATCGCGCAGCTTGGTGCGCAATGCTTCATCGGATAGCGCGTCCAGTTCGCTACCGGTCAATACTTGCTCGGATGGCAAGCCGAGTTCTCGGGCAATGGATTGTGCGGTGTGGGCATGGTCGCCAGTGATCATCACCACCCGAATGCCTGCTGAGCGGCACTGTGCGATGGCCTCCGCAACATCTGCGCGCAGCGGGTCTTGCAGGCCGAGCAAGCCGACAAAAGAGAACTCGATGTCGTGCTGCTGTGCCGGCCACCGCTGTTCTGATTCAAGACCGGGTTTGAGTTTGGCACGCGCCACGCCCAGTACGCGCAGGCCATGGTCGGCCATCTCGCTGGACACTCGTTCGATATTTTTTGCTTCTGCCTCGCGTAAATGGCACAGGTCGATGATGGCTTCCGGCGCACCCTTGGCCGCGACCATATGGTGTTTCTGCTCCTCGCCGTGCCAGACGTGCGACATGGCCGCCAGTTCCGGGGACAGGCTGTATTCGTGTACCAACTGCCATGCTGCATGCAGGTGTTCGCTTCCGCCCAGGGTGCGCTGGCCTAACTCGTGCAGGGCGCGCTCCATCGGGTCGAAGGGATCGCGCTCGCTGGCGAGGATGCCGAATTCCACCAGCTCGTGCCATGGTTCCGGCAACGGACTGCGGCTGTCCACTTGCAGCATTTGACCGTTGCTATACAGCTTGCGGATCACCATGCGGTTTTCGGTCAGCGTGCCGGTCTTGTCGGTGCACAGTACGGTGGTCGCGCCGAGGGTTTCGATGGCATCCAGCCGCCGCGTCAGTACATCGCGCTGCGAGATGCGCCACGCTCCGAGCGCCATGAAAACCGACAGGATCACCGGAAATTCTTCCGGCAGTGCCGACATCGCCAGTGCGATACCCGCCAGCAGCGCATCCAGCCAGTGGCCGCGCGTGATGCCGTATACGACCACCAGTATCAGGCAAAAGGTGATGGCCAATATCGCCACGCGACTTACCATCCGGTCGATCTGTGCGCGCAGCGGCGATACGCCGGAGCGGGTATATTCGAGCGATTTCCCGATCTGCCCGATGGCGCTGGACTTGCCGGTGGCCGTCACCAGGCCAATGCCGCTGCCTTGTACCAGCACGGTTCCGGCGTACACGAACGGCTGATTGTCGCCGCCCGGCTGGCGTGCAGTTGCGTCTGCACTGCCCGGATGTTTGCGCACCGGGACCGATTCGCCGGTCAGCATCGATTCGTCGGCAAACAGGTCGTTGCAACTGAGCAGCACAGCGTCTGCGGCGACGCGATCCCCTTCTTTGAGCAGCATCAAGTCGCCCTGCACCACCTCGCGTCCCGCGATGCGTTGCTGCTTGCCGTCGCGCATTACCAATGCGCGCGGGCTGGACAGGTCGCGCAATGTTTCCAGCACCCGTTCGCTCTTGTGTTCCTGAAACACAGTCATGACGATGATGAGCAGCACGAAGAACAGCAGCATCAGCGCGTCCACGACATCGCCCAGCAACAGGTAGATTCCGCCCGCCGAGATCAGCAACAGAAACATCGGTTCACGCAACACACCGGCAACTATGTGCCACACTCTGCGCGGGTGGGGTGGGCTCAACTCGTTGTAGCCTGACGTGGCGATGCGTTGCTGCGCTTCCGCGGTGCTCAATCCCGAGATTGACTGTTCGTCGTTCACTGCACTCATGGCGGAGAATCCCACTACTTGCGATGAAGCGAGCATACCGCGATAGCAGTTAGCGAGTAAATCACAACAGTCAATGTCGGGTGAGTGCAAGAAAAAAAGCTGCGCATCACATTCGTTTGGGGTAAATTGTGGGTTCATGTTTGTCTATGGAACTTGCGCCGGTTAAGGCTATCGCACGGGACTCAAAAATCTTCAGGAGAAAGTGATGACGCAATACAGCAAGCGTATGGTGATTGTTCATTGGCTGACTTTGCCATTGTTGATCGCCGCCTGGTATCTTGGCGACAGCCTGGGGGATGCGACCGATGAGAGCAAGGCGACATTGGCCGGATACATCGTGCACATCTCGGTAGGAGGCACGGTTTTATTGTTGACCTTTTTCCGGTTCTATTTCCGCCGCAATGACGGGATACCTGCTCCGGTTGGCGATACGCCGATGGACAAGCTGGCCAAGGGTGTTCATTACTTGCTGTATACGGTGCTGCTTGTGCTGCCCTTGAGCGGCGTGGTGATCCTGCTTACCAGCAAGGCGGGCCCGGCATTATTGGCATTCGATGCGAATATGCTGCCGAAAGAGCATGGCTATAGGGGTGTATTTGCCCACGAGGTGCATGAACAACTGGTCAATGTGCTGATCGCGCTGGTGGTGCTGCATGTGCTGGGTGCGATCAAGCATCAGTTCATCACGAAGGATGGCTTGATGGAACGGATGATGTTGCGCAGAAAAAATTGATGTGTGCTGAATCGGAAGCTGAGGCGTGTTCGAAACCCGCCCCTTTTTTTATCCTAGAAACGGGTTGATTGCAGCACCCAGCCTATCCCGCCCAGCGCTCCGAAGAAGATCAGCAGATGCGCCCAGCTCCACAACAGGTAGCGGCGCGATAACTTGTCCTGGTCGAGATTGCTGATCAAAAATAATTGACCGTCGCGCGGCCAGCTGATGATGTTGATATCCGGCTGTGCCTGCGCTTCCCGCATCATCTTGGCCACTTCGCGGCTGGCCGCCGATCGCGCCAGCATCCATTCCTGCATATTCAGCGTGCCGTCGTTGTCCAGATCGAAACGCTTAAGCAGTGCCGGCATGTCCTTTTTCCATTCGGCCAGCAGCGAGTTGAGTTCTGCGCGCGAGTCGAATTCCACGCTGCTGCCCCCTTGCGTGCGAAATTCTCCGATGACATAGAGTCTGTCTTGCTCGATCAACTTCCATTCCGTGTAACGATATCCGTCCTTATGCCACTGGTCGCGGTGCTGGGTGAGTATCTCCGCCTGCTCGGGATCGACTACGCACTCGCCGGTGTCGTCGCGCAGTATGAAAGTATCGTCACTTTCGCCACTGTCCATGGTTTTCCATTTGCTTTCAGATTCGCGCTGTTCGATTTTGTAGCGATACCACAAACAGGGCAGTGCGCTAAGCTTGCTGAGCATGGGATCTCCGAACGAGTGGCCGCGTCCGATGAGCTCCACATAGCCTTGGGCGGCGGAGGCGACTTTTGAAGTGGGCGTGTCGCGTATCGTGCGCAGACTGTTCAAGGCAGACAGCCAGGCCAGTATGCTGATGGCGGCCATGATGGAGAGAATGAACAACCAGTCGTTGCGCGAATCCAGTTTGGCGCCGATCAACAGCAGCAACACTTGGGCACCGGAGGTGACCAGGTGCGCGAATTCGCGGCGCAACGAGACCAGCATGACGATTTAGCTGAATAGCGATTTCATATCCACATCCGTCTTCTCTGCGGCGGTGAATTCCAGCAGCGGCTTTTCGCCGAAGTTGAACATGCTCGCGATGATACTGGCGGGGAAGACCTCGACCTGCACGTTGTTGATGTTCACTGAGTCGTTATATACCTCGCGACGGTCGGCGATGCCGTTCTCCAACGAGGTGATGCGGTTCTGCAACTGCATGAAATTTTCATTGGCTTTCAGTTCGGGGTAAGCCTCCGCCACTGCGAAGATGCTGCCCAATCCGGCGCGCAACGCGCCTTCCGCCTGACCCAGTGCGCCGATGTCCTGGCGTTCGCGCGCGGCATGCACCTGCGAGCGCGCCTCGATGACTTTTTGCAGCGTGCTCTGCTCGAATTGCTTGTATTGCTTGCACACCTCGACCAGCTTGGGCAGTTCGTCATGGCGCTGTTTGAGCAGCACGTCGATGTTGGCCCAGGCCTTGGCGACGGCGTTTTTGACGATGACCAGATAGTTGTAAAGGCTGATGCCGTAGATCAGCAGGACAACGAAGATGCCGATGAAAATCAATGTGACCATACTATCCTCCTTGGTGAGGTTGTGAAATTTACGGCTCTATTGTGATCCGAACCCGCATCGTAAGGCAAAACCTGGTCATTATGCTTGCCTACAAAACCAGCCGGTTGTTCAAACAGGTCTTTGCTTGCGCGAGGCGTGTCAATGTGGGCAACAGATTCAATCCGGTTTCCTGTTTCAGCGCCAGCGCGTTTTCCTTCAGGTCATCGAATGAAATATCGACCGGATTGCCTGCCGCCGCGAAAGCGATGGCATTGCCGCTTTCGCACGAAGGAAACACCAGCGCGCGATCATCGAATGCCTTGGCTATACGCGTCGCTGTTGGATTGAAGCCACGGATGCCTGTCAGCAGATTGATTGATATGATCCCGTCGTTGCTCAAACACGCGCGGCATGCCTGATAGAACAGGAGTGTTTCCAGTGTGCCACTGCGGGCATATTCGTCGTAGCCATCCACCAGCACCAGATCGAATTTCCTGTCGGTGCCGAGCACATATTCCACGCCGTCGCCGGTCACGATATTGACCCGCCCGGGGTCTTCCGGCAGCTTGAAGAATTGCCGTGCGGCGGCAATCACGGCGGGTTCGATCTCGACCACGGTCAGATGCGCGAGCGGGAGATTGCGATACAGGAATTTGGTCAGCGAAGCCGCGCCGAGACCGATCAACAGCACCTTGCGTGGCCAGTTGGCATCGTCGCGCAACAGCAGTGATGCCATCATCTCACGGGTATATTCCAGCTCGAGATTCCACGGCCGCGCGATGCGCATCGCTCCCTGGATCCATTTGGAGCCGAAGTGCAGATAGCGCACGCCGGCTTCCTCGGAGATGTCGATAGGAATGGTCAATCTAATTGTGTAACCACTGATTCAATAACCAGCGCGCCCAATCGGTGACCTCCGTCGCGGTCATGCCGATGGAGATGCCTTGCTCGGCCAGAGCATCGCCCGCCGCGCCGTGCAGATGCACTGCCAAAAGCATCGCATTGTCTGCAGTCATTCCCTGCGCGATGAAGGCGGCGATCATGCCGGTCAGCACATCACCCATGCCCGCGCTGCTCATGCCGGGATTGCCGCTCTTGTTCACGAACAGTTTTCCGTCACGGGTGGCGCACAAACTGTCCGCGCCTTTCAGCACCACGCTGCAAGCGAATTTTTGCGCCAGTTTTTTCACTGCCGCAACGCGATCCGCCTGTATCTCCGCCGCGCTGCAAGCCAATAGATGCGCCGCTTCGCCGGGATGGGGCGTGAGCACAGAGGGTTGTTTTCGGGTGCGCAGGTCATCCTGCAAATCGGAATGTTTAGCGAGCAGGTTGAGTGCATCGGCATCCAACACAAGAACGGTGTTGCGCTTGAGTGCCTCGTACAAAAGCTTTTGCGCAGCTATCGAGGCGCCCAGGCCGCAGCCGACCGTGAACACGTTCACACCGGGAAGTTGCAATGCCGTGGATGCGCAGTGCAGCATCAGTTCCGGTTGAATGAGATCAACTGTTGGCGAGTTTTCTGCCAGCAGGCCAGCATGCACGCAACCTGCGCCCAGCTTGAGCGCGGCACGCGCTGCCAGCAGCGGCGCGCCGATCATGCCGTTCGCGCCGCCGATCACCGCAACCGTACCGAACAGTCCCTTGTGGCTGTCGCGGGGGCGTTTCGGAAAGTCCGCCATGACCTTCTTTTTGGTAAGGACGGGGATATTTTTGCTCATTTTTCATGATCCATTCATAGCCGTGGTGCATAGTATAATCGCGCTTCAAATTTTCAACCTGTGGTCTTCGCCATGTTTAGAGTTTCTGTCGGCACTGCTGCCCTGTCTGCCTTTCGTCTGGAAAAACTGCGCAGCGCAGTGCACGTGGTTGCTCCCAATGCCATCATTGCCGATACGCGCCACTATTACTTCATCGCACTGCGCGGGGGCGGAACAAAAAGTTCCGGGCAGCTTTCGGCACCACCCTTGCAGGTGGCTCATGGTGAGACGTTTAGCAAGGCGCAAGCCAGGTTGCTGGAAAAGGTGCTGGGTGTGGATGAGCATGCCGGTGAACCATTGCATGAAGGTTCGATGCAGCGTGTTCTTGTGGTGCCCCGCCTCGGCACGATCTCACCGTGGTCAACCAAGGCTACCGATATCGCGCAGCATTGCGGTTTGTCCGGCGTCCTGCGCATCGAGCGTGGCGTGGTGTATTACCTGGACACCAATAACGGCAAGCCGCTGAGCAAGATTGAGCAAGCTGCCGTATTGCCGTTGTTGCATGACCGCATGACTGAATCCGTCCTGGACAGTATCGAGGGTGCGGCGGAAAAAATCTTTCAGCACGGCGAACCGCAACCGCTTGCCAGTGTCGATGTTCTGAAAGGAGGCAGCAATGCGTTGGTGCAAGCCAATCTGGAGATGGGACTGGCGCTTTCAGGAGATGAGATTGAGTACCTGGTCGAAAACTTCAAGAAGCTGAAGCGTAATCCCACCGATGTAGAGCTGATGATGTTCGCACAGGCCAATTCCGAGCACTGCCGCCACAAGATATTCAATGCCGATTGGGTGATCGACGGCGAGGCGCAGGACATGTCGCTGTTCGGCATGATACGCAACACGCACAAGGTCAGCCCGCAGGGTACGGTGGTGGCCTACTCCGACAATTCGTCTGTCATCGAGGGCGCGCGCATCGAGCGTTTCTATCCGCGCGCCGATGGCGGCTACGCGTTCAGCGACGAATTGACACACACGCTGATGAAGGTCGAGACGCACAACCATCCAACCGCCATCGCGCCTTTCGCGGGCGCAGCGACAGGTTCCGGCGGCGAGATACGCGACGAAGGAGCGACCGGCACAGGTTCCAAACCCAAGGCCGGGTTGACCGGATTCTCGGTATCCAACCTGAACATCCCCGGATTCATTCAACCTTGGGAAATTTATTCGGAAAATGCTTCAGAACCGCCGCGAGCAAGCCAAGATGCGCGAAGCCGCGCAGCGAGTGGCAAGGCATATCACGAAGATAGACGAGGCACGAGCGAGCACGCGACAAGGCAGACTGGTGGCGCAGCAGGTTATCAAGCATTTTCTTACGGCAAACCTGACCGCATCGTCTCGGCTTTACAGATCATGCTGGAAGGCCCGATCGGCGGCGCGGCATTCAACAACGAATTCGGCCGCCCCAATCTGGCCGGCTATTTCCGCACCTTTGAAGAGAACGTCAGCGGCGAGATGCGCGGCTATCACAAGCCCATCATGCTGGCTGGCGGGGTCGGCAATATCGCTGCGATACACACCCGCAAGCACGAACTGCCGATCGGCGCGCTGGTGGTGCATCTGGGTGGACCCGGCATGCTGATCGGTCTCGGCGGCGGTGCCGCATCCAGCATGGATACCGGCAGCAATGCCGAGAAGCTGGACTTCGATTCGGTGCAGCGCGGCAATCCGGAGATGCAGCGCCGCGCGCAGGAAGTGGTCGACCGTTGCTGGCAGATGGGCGCGAACAATCCCATCCTGTCGATACACGATGTCGGTGCGGGCGGCATGTCGAACGCGCTGCCGGAGCTGGTGCACGGCGGCGGACGCGGTGCGCGTTTCGAGTTGCGCAAGATACCGCTGGACGAGACCGGCATGTCGCCGAAACAGATCTGGTGCAATGAATCGCAGGAGCGCTATGTGCTGGCGATCACGCCGGAGCGATTGGAAGAGTTCCGCGCGCTGTGCGAGCGCGAACGCTGTCCGTCCGCGGTGATCGGCGTCGCGACGCTGGAAGACCAGCTCACCGTGCATGACATGGAGTTCGGCGACTATCCGGTGGACATGCCGCTGTCGGTTTTGCTCGGCAAGCCGCCGAAGATGACGCGCAATGTGGTGCGCGAAACGCCGCGGCTGACCTCTTGCGATACCAGCAATATCGGGTTGCGCGATGCGGTCGAGCGTGTGTTGCGCCTGCCTGCCGTCGCGAACAAGAATTTTCTGATCAGCATCGGCGACCGTAGCGTGGGCGGCATGACCGCGCGTGACCAGATGGTCGGTCCATGGCAAGTGCCGGTGGCCGATGTCGCCGTCACGCTGATGGGTTTCAATACGAATCGTGCCGAGGCATTTGCGATCGGTGAGCGCACGCCGCTGGCATTGGTGAACGCACCCGCTTTGGGCCGTATGGCAGTGGGCGAGGCGATCACCAACATCGCGGCGGCGCGCATCGAAAAGATCGGCGACATCAAACTTTCGGCGAACTGGATGGCCGCCGCCGGACATCATGGCGAGGACGCCGCTCTGTTCGACACGGTGCGCGCGGTGGGCATGGAACTGTGTCCGCAGCTTGGCATCAGCATTCCGGTCGGCAAGGATTCCATGTCGATGAAGACGGTATGGCAGGACGGTCAGGAAATCAAATCCGTCACCGCGCCGCTCTCTCTGATCGTCACCGCGTTTGCGCCCAGCCCCGATGCGCGCGAGACCCTCACACCGCAACTCGCTCCGTTCCTGGATACCACCCTGCTATTGATCGATCTGGGTCAAGGGAAAAAACGCATGGGCGGCTCGGCTTTGGCACAGGTGTACAAGCAGGTCGGCGATGTCGCGCCGGATGTGGACGATGCGCTGGTGCTCAAATCCTACTTCGAACTGATACAAAGACTGAACATCGAGGGCAAGCTGTTCAGCTATCATGACCGTTCCGACGGCGGTGTGTTCGTCACGCTATGCGAAATGGCCTTCGCAGGGCGCATCGGTTTGACGATCAACCTTGATGAGTCTCATGGCGACACGCTGCGCGCCTTGTTCAATGAAGAACTCGGCGCGGTGATACAAGTGCGCAACCGGGATGTGCAGCACGTGATGGAACTGGCGCATGATGCGAGGCTGAAGGGCGTGCAGAAGATCGCCACGCTCAATCAGACCGGCATGATCGAGATCATGCGCGGCGGTGAGCAGCTGTTCGGCGAAAGCGGCGTGAACCTGCAGCGCATCTGGTCGGAGACCACGTACCAGATGCAGAAGCTGCGCGACAATCCGGATTGCGCGCAGCAGGAGTTCGACCGTTTGCTTGATGCCGCCGATCCGGGCCTGCACGTCAAGTCGACCTACGGATTGAACGAAAGTATTTCCCCGCTGCTGCTGCTCACCCGGCCGAAGATCGCGATCCTGCGCGAGCAGGGCGTGAACGGCCAGGTGGAAATGGCGGCGGCGTTCGACCGCGCCGGGTTTGCCGCGGTGGACGTGCACATGAGCGACGTCATCAGCGGACGCGTTTCATTGCGCGACTTCAAGGGTTTCGCGGCGTGCGGCGGATTCTCCTACGGTGACGTGCTGGGCGCAGGGGAGGGCTGGGCGAAATCCATCCTGTTCAATACCAGGGCCAGAGACGAGTTCGAAGCGTTCTTCAAACGCAAGGACACCTTTGCCCTGGGCGTGTGCAACGGCTGCCAGATGATGAGCAACCTGCACGAGATCATCCCAGGTGCGGGTAACTGGGCGCACTTCGCGCGCAACCGGTCCGAGCAATTCGAGGCGCGCTTCGTGATGGTCGAGGTGCAATCCTCCGCGTCGATCTTCTTCAACGGCATGGCGGGCAGCCGCATGCCCATCGTGGTGTCGCACGGCGAAGGTTATGCAGATTTCGGCGACAGCAAACGCCTCAAGGCGGCGCAGAAACTGGTCACGCTGCGCTATGTGGACCATCGCGGCAATGCGACCGAGACCTATCCGCTCAACCCCAACGGGTCACCGCAAGGCATCACCGGTCTGACCACGCCGAACGGGCGCTTTACCATCATGATGCCGCATCCCGAGCGTGTATTCCGCGCCGTGCAGAATTCCTGGCATCCGTACGGGTGGCAGGAGAACGGCGCATGGATGAAGATGTTCCAGAATGCGCGAAAGTGGGTGGGATAGTCATTTCAGTGCGAGAAATAAAAAAGGCGACCGGATTGTCGCCTCTTTTGTCATGACCTGGCCATGGTTGTTCACGGGGTTGTTCGCGTTTTAACCTGCGCCTACGGCTGTGGCACCAGCTTGTAATTCCTGGGCACTGTAAACACGCTGTCGTGAACCGGCTCGATCTTGAGCGACTTCACCTCGAAGGTGAACGACAATATCGGTTCGGCCCCGGCCTCTTTCATCGTGTCTTCAGTTTTCTGCTTTGCGAACATTCCGGTCAGGCTGGAGACGAGTCCTCCCGGACTGGTGGGGGTCGAATTGCTGGAGGATTTGTCTGCTGTTTCCTTGGGGGCGCAGGCATTGCCCTCCATGCCCCATGCAAGATGGGTTGAAATGGGGTAGCCCTTGATCTTTTCCATTTGCTTGCCTGCTTCGAGGAATGAGTCAAGGTCACTCGGCTTCAGGGAACTGGCGAGATAGGCCGAGATCAGCTTGGCCGCATCCGCCGGAAGTATTTGCCGCTTGCCTGTGTCGGCCACTGCTCCGGAATAAGCCCGGTCATAGCTCTCTTCCACCCCCAGCGTATCACGCATCGCGCGAGTCATCGGCGTAGTCCATATGTCCATATTCAATGTGCTGGTCGTATTGCGTGCCGCCTGATCGCGCAGGTTGACCACCCAGGCGACCTGATATTCGTCTGTATCAAAGCCGTTGATGGATTTTTTCTGGCCTGTCGCCTTGACTGTGAAACTGGTGTGCGCAATGTGCATGGTGCAGCCAGCTTCATGCTGTGCCTCCGGAGGTTTGGTTTCATTTTGTTTGGCAGCCGGATGATTGGCCGGTTTGAGGCATCCTTTCAGGGGGCATTCGGTGTACTCGCTTTTTTCCGTGTTTAGCGACCATTTCAGCTTGCGGTCAATTCGCGTTATGTTCGTTTCAGATCGCGTGCCGATCAGAAAGCCCGTGAATGTGCCGGTACCCTTGAGCGTCGATTCATCGCGGCGCATGTTGGCGCGCACATAATGCAGTTCGCTGTTTTCGAAAGGCAGGAAACCCTTGATGCCGTTGTTGACGACATGCTGCTCGATCACTGCCGTGGTGTTGAGCGGTGAGTGGTCGGCCACGTTGGCCGGATTTGTTGCACACCCGGCAATGCCGGCCATGATCACGATGGCACCCAGAAGATTGCGTTGCATGAATACCTCCACGTCAATTGCCAGTCGTTTATTATAGATAGAGTTAACGGGCCAAGCTCGACTATTTGTTTCGCGATAATATACTTGATGCAGGACAGTATTATATAGCGACAAGGGACAAATTTTGCTCCTCAAGCCATCCCAAGAAGAGACAAGCCGGTATAGCAAGATGGGGAATGCTTGCGTTAATCTACTTCATTGTGTTGGTTGGTAGTTTCTGTCCTACTAGCAGGAGTGGAACTCACGCTACCATTAGCATTAATAATGATCTGACCACTTACGAGCGACTGACAAAACTTGGTGGTATGAGACTCATCGAAAATATCCTTGTAGTTAATTGCATCCTTAACTTGCCTGCACCGCTACTGCGCAGTGATAACGGCTATTGGTTGTCCGCCAACTGTCACCGTCGCAGCGGTAGTATTGGCTGTAAGCACACCCGAGCTGATGGTGTATTGCGAGACGGTGCCGTCGCCTAAATTCGCCACATAGGCATATTGGCCCGAAGGATCGACGGTAACGGAGGATGGATTCTTGCCTGTCGCAACTGTTGTTGGCGTTATCAACGCACCACCTGTGCCGATGCTGTATTCCGAGACGGTGCCGGTACTGGCGCCGCTACTATAATTCGCCACATAGACGTACGACGAGCCCGAGACGGTCACGGATATCGGGTTCGAGCCCGCCGTAACTGATCCTATCGGCGTCAACGCACCGCCTGTGCCGATGCTGTATTCCGAGACGGTGCCGGTACTGGCGCCGCTACTATAATTTGCCACGTAGACGTATGAGCCCGAAGGATCGACGGTGATGGATGCAGGGTTGTTGTTACCGGATACCGGTGCCGGAAGCGTTGCCGTGAGCGATAGCACCCCCCCGCTGATAGTGTATTCCGAGATGGTGCCATCGCCGTAATTCACCACATAGGCGTAAGGCCCCACAGGATCGACCGCGATGGAGTATGGGGTGGTGCCCGTCTGGGGGGCTGTTGAGCCGAGCGTTGTCAGCGTCCCATCGCTGTTAATGGAGTATTGCGAGATTGTGCCGGGGTTGGTGCCTGAATTCACTACATAGACGTACTCACCAGAAGGATCGACGGTGACGGAAAATGGGTTCGAACCCGCGGCAATCGTCGCCGTGGGAGTTTCGGCGGTATTGGGCGTGAGCACACCCGAGCTGATGGTGTATTCCGAGACGTTGTTGCTGCCATAGTTCGCCACATAGGCGTACAAGCCCGCATATGTACCTGACGCAACGACCGCGATGGAGTAGGGGGTGGTGCCCGCCGAGACAGGCGAGGCTAGTGTATTCAATACCCCATTGGTGCCGATGTTGTATTGAGAGACGGTGCCGCCTGCATTCACCACATAGGCGTAGTTCGAAGAGCTGGTGCCAGAACAAGTCACCACCACGGTGGTTACGTTGCTTGTTGCGGTTCCGCTGCCGCCCGTTACGGTGCAGGTTTGGCCTATCGGTTGGGTCAGGATAGTGACGTTGTAAGTGGCGCTGGTGGTGGCATTACTGGTGAGAGCGGTGGCGAAGGTGAAGGGTCCATTGGCCGAAACGGTAAGGCTGTCGCCGCCGTTATCTTGCAACACCACCGACTGGGGGCCACCATTACCGGTAAGCCCGGTTACCGTGCCGCCTATCGTGTAGCTGTTGTTTCCAGCGCACGCAGTGAGCAATAGCACTGCAAATGGCAACACGAAACGCATTTGCCTTTTAATATTTAAACGCAATTCAGGGCTCCGTAATTTAAATTTAAAAAAACTGCAATGGCTCGGGAGCCTTTGATATGAATTTCATTGTATGCCAGCCAAGCAAGTATAGTTTGTCGACTCTGTAAGCAGTAAGGCTTATTTGTAAGACTTTTGATACAGGCTTAAAATATAATTGTTGGGTTACTAGTCTCGTGTCAGCGTAGCGTTGTTATTTACCCTTATACTGGGATATCTCGACTGATGACTTCACGCCTGCTGACGTTTGAATTGCAGAGCGAAATTTATAAAATGGATTTGTTAGCCATGCGAACTCTATGGGAGTTCTTCGGGGACTCTCAACAAGGATGAAGCGAGGGGCTGGCGGCGCGCGTTGCGATAAACCGTGGAAGGATGGTGCAGCATCAATATCACCGATCAAAACTCCCGGCCACTGCGTGAAGATATCTTTACCCGATACCCCGGAATGATCATTGAACACACACTTGGAAAGTGAGCTGAAAACTCGGGTTGGGGGTGACCGCACTGCCGTAAAACGTACTCTGCGGTTTGACGCGGATATTCGTGACAGCAGGGTCGCAACCATTTGCACCTGCCGTTGGAGAGTATGTCCAGCTTGTACCCCCGTTATTCGAAAAGTCCAGATTATCGGCCGAGCTGCTCAGCGAGGTAAATGTATAGGTCAGCGTGCTGGAACTCGCACCCTGGGTGAACAGCACCGGCCCTGATCCTACGCTGCCGATGTCGTTGACATACAGTGCAGTATTGGCCGGGATCGGATCGGTGATAACTGTCGAGTTGTTATCAGCCGGGCCGCCGGAGTTGGCGACGATGATGGTGTATTGCGCAATCGCACCGGGGATGAATTTCGGATTGGTCGTTCCGTTCACCGGGTCGGAATAAACTGAGACGGTTTTGAGCACTGTGATAGAAGGTGATTTGCGATTCCCGATGACAAACACGCCGAATCCGGTTGCCTGAGTTATCCCGGTCGCCGCAGTGCTGGTGGCATTTGCCGCACTTATGGTCGGATAGCTCCATGCGCTGCCGTTATATTGCCCGATAATGAAAGTGCCCGTGGTTGCGCCGCCATCGATATTGCCGACAGTGAAAGTAAACGTGGGGTTGTAAGAGCTAAATGCCAGCGAGCCGCCGGGGGTCAATGTCCAATAGAGGTTCACGTCCGAGGACGCGTTAATACCGGCAGCACCTGCCGTCGTGGCAGGATAGTCGCCCGAATCGGTGCGGGCAGTCAGGCTGCTGTTCGCCAGAGAGGACGTAACGCCGACCATGGTAACCGCCACCGGGGTGTAAGACCCCGTGACTCCGATGGGAAAGGTGCAGGTGGTGGTGCCCGCCGGATACTGCAGCGTCAGATTGCCCAGCACATAGTTGGTTGCGCTGCCACCGACGATGCCGGCGGCACAACTGGAAGTCACGCCCAGAGTGTTCGCGCTGGTTGTTATGATCCCGCTGGTCAGGGTCAGCACGCCGCTCACGGTCGGGCTGCCGGCCAGCGTCGCGCCCAGCGTGTCGTTCAAGATCAGGTTGGCGTAAACGCCGTTGCCGGACAGGGTGTGCGTAGCTGCTCCGCCGCTCAAGGTGATGCTGCCGGTGGTGGCGGTAATCGTGCCAGAGTTGCTCACGTTGCCGTTAACAGTTATTTGAAAGGTTCCAGTGGCCAACGTCGCGCCACTGTTAATGGTAAGCGGGGCTGAAGCACTCAAGGTTTTGGCGGCACCCACAGTGATGACACCCGTGTTCGTAATAATGATCCCGCCGGTTGCTGCAAATGGAGTTATCCACTCTTCCGTTGTGACCGTTCTTGCAGTTGCCGTGTTGTATTGAAGGGTCGCATTTGCGCCGTATGTCACTACTCCGGTAGTAACTGTCACGGTTGCCGTTCCTTGCATGGAAAGCACGCCATTCACGGTTGGAGTAGTGGCGAATGTCTTTGCGCCTGAACCTGAAAGTGTCAGGTTGCTATATGTCGTCACCTTTGCAGTCTGTGCCGCGCCGTTGTAATTGACGGTATTGCCGGTTGCGGTAGCCGTCAGGGTGGTGATGGTCGTGGTCCCGCCGAGGTTCAGCGTGCCGGTTGTACCTTGTGTTACTTGACCTGTTCCAGATAGTGCGGCAGTCGCGGTGATGGTGCCGTTGTTGGTCAATGTGACGCCGGTAACGGTAAGGGCGGTGGATACGGACAACGTGCCCGAATTGGTGTAGGCGGCAGTAAAGGTGGCGTTTGGAATGGCAGTAACGGTTGCCCCGCTGAGCGTCCCTGCGGCGCTGAAGGTATGCAGACCAGCCAGAGTGGTGAAAGTGGTAGCGTTGTTCGTCAGGCTGCCGGCAAAGGTAAAGGTATCCAGAACGGCATTGGCTCCGCCTTCGGTTTCATCCCACACGGCGCCGCTATTGAGCGTAACAGCGCCATTGAATGTCATCGTCCGGACGGTGGCGCTGGTCGAGCCGAAGTCTATCGTGCCGGTTATATTTGTGGCCCCGTTCACGGTGAGGAAACGGTTCATGATAACTCTGCCACCACTGTTGATTGTCAGCGAGCCGATGGTGACAGTCTGGCCACCACCACCTGTATTGGCAGAAAGTATGGCGCCATTGTTGACTGTCACCGACCCGGTTTGAGTTATGGTCGCGGCAATTTCAACAGTGGCGCCACCGGTTGTCGCAATGATGACGGTGTCACCCGCTGCCGGTACAACCCCGCCAACCCATGTAGCTGTGGTGCCCCAATTACCACCGGCTGCAGTAGAAGTTATAGTTGCCGCCGTCGCAGCTACGCACCACGAACCCAGCGCGGTCAGCGATGTGACCAATACGAATATCTTGAATAGGCTTTTCATCACTCGCTCTTTTTGCCGTACCAGTCCAGCGGTTCCCGAAAAAACTTTATGCAAGCCGGTCATGATTCTTACCCGGTTCTGTTTCCCATCAATTGATTTACCTATTACTTCACTCCGCCCAAAACAATCTCCACGCGCCGGTTCGGCTGCAGGCAGATCACCTGCTTCTCCTTGCTCATCGCGGTAGGGCATTGCACGATAGGCTGGCTGGAGCCTGCGCCGCTGGCGTGTATCTTGCCGGCCGGGACGCCTTTGCCGACCAGATATTGTCTGATGCTTTCGGCGCGTTGCTCGGATAGCAATTGGTTGCGTTCCGGATGTCCATCGGAGCGCAATCGGTCGGTGTGCCCGACCAGCACGACTTCATCCAGCGTTTTCACCGACTTGATGCTGTCGGCCAGTCTATCGAGGCGCCACAGCGAAGAAGGTTCCAGCTTCGCTTGATCAAAGGCAAACAGGGCATCGCTGGACAAGATGACTGTTTCGATGACAGGCATCCTGGCGACGCAGTCATCGATGGCGGTCTGTGCCTCCTTGATCAGGTCTTCCGCACTGTGCACGTAGGATGTTGCATGGCTCCAGCCGGATTCGAGTTTCTCGTGCCCCGCCCACACCAGTTGAACCTCGGCTTCGGCGATGGGACGCTGTCCGCAGGAGAATTTTTCGTGTTTCTTCAGCGTGGCGATCATGTTCCACAGATCGGGACGCACAGCTTCGCTGCCCGGTACTTGCATCGGTGTATCCATGCTGATCACGGCTTGTTTTTTCTCCAGCGCATCGAGCAAGGTCTCCGCCTGTTCGATGGCGGAAGGCACGATGTCGTTGCCTTCATTTTCGTAATATTCGCCGAGCGCCAAGTCCAGCCAGGCGCGCGCCTTGGCAAGATGGTAGTTGTTTGCACCCGGCGTGCCGAAAGCCAGTTTGTCGGCGCGGCGCTGCAGCAACTCGATCTGTTGCAACTGTTCGGGCAGCGATTGATCCACAGCCTGGGCAGGAGAGATGCTGCTTGACAGAATGGCGAGCAGCAGCATGAACGAGCCTTTGATCATGCTTGATGTCCCGGTGAGTTGTGTCATCGTTATCTGTCTGGCCTCGAAGGGGTTCATTTAACGTCTTCCCTGTTGGCAGCGACTGCTTTCTTCCCGCGAAATACGATCTCGACGCGCCGGTTCGGCTGCAGGCAGATCACCTGCTTATCCCTGCTCATCGTGGTGGAGCACTGCACGAGAGGCTGGCTGGAGCCTGCGCCGAAGGCGTGTGTTTTGTTGGGCTGAATGCCTTTGCCGATCAGGTATTGTCTGACGCTCTCGGCGCGTCGTTCGGAAAGCAACAGGTTGCGTTCGGGATGCCCGTCGGCACGCAGGCGATCGGCGTGCCCGACCAGCACGACTTCATCCAGCGTTTTCATCATCTTGATGTTGTCCACCAATTTATCGAGGCGCCACAGCGATGCCGGTTCCGGCGTCGTTTGATCAAACGCAAACAACGCATCGGTGGACAAGGTGATCTTTTCCGTCACCGGCGGAGCAGGGACAGGCGCAACGCAGTTATCGATTGCCACTTGTGCAGCATAGATACGGTCTTCGGCAACGCGCAAATATGGTTCCGCTTCGCTAGGGCCGGACTCGGAGTTTTCATGTCCGGTCCATACCAGATTAACCTCGGCTTCGGCGGTCGGTCGTTGTGCGCAGGAGAAATTTTTGTCTTTTTTCAACGCGGCGATCTTGTCCCACAGATCTGGGCGCACCGGTTCGCTGCCGGGCAATTGTTGCGGCGTATCCATGCTGATGCCGGCCTGCTTTTTCTCAAGCGCATCCAGCAAGGTTTCCGCCTGCCCGATGGCGGCGGGGACGATCCCGCTGTCGTCCTTGTCGTAGTACTCGTCGAGTGCCATATCCAGCCAGATGCGCGCCTTGGCGAGATGATAGTTGTTCGGATCGAGCCCGCTGAACGCCAGCATTTCAACGCGGCGCTGCAAGGATTCGATCTGCTGCGACTGTTGCGGCATCACATCGGCGGAGGCTAATGCAGTGGAAATATTGCCCAGCATGATGCCCATCAATAGCGGGCCCAGCAGCAGCCGACCTGATAACAGCGGGAAGCCGGCCTTATTCATGCTGAATACCTCGGAGGATCATCATTGCACGCACACTCGGAAAGTCAACTGGAAACTCGGGTTGGGGCTGCCGCCGATGAATGTGCCCTGGGGATTGATGCGGATGTTGGTGACGGCGGGGTCGCAACCATTCGCGCCTGCCGTTGGAATGTATGTCCAGCCTGTGCCGCCGTTATTCGAGAAGGATAAATTGTCGGTCGTGCTGCTCAGCGAGGTAAACGTGTAGGACAAGGTACTGCTGGTCGAACCCTGGGTGAACAATACCGGCCCCGAACCTGCAACGCCGATGTCATTCACAAACAGCGCGGTGTTGGGGGGGATCGGATCGGTGATGACGATGGAGTTGGCATCGGCAGGGCCGCCCGAATTGCTGGCCGTGATGGTGTATTGCGCGATCGCGCCGGGTATGTATTTCGGATTGACCAGTAAATTCACCGGGTCGGAATAGATCGCAACCGTTTTCAGCAACGTGAGGTTAGGCGCAGACTGGATGGACAGGTTTGCCGACGCGGCTACCGTATTCGACCCGGAGTTGGTGGTGGTCACGCTTCCTGTCGCCAGCGTGTTCGTATAGTTGCCAGCCGTAGCTGACGTAATCAGGATACTGATGGTGCAGCTGCTTCCGGCGGGAATGCTTCCTCCCGTCAGGGATAGAGTACCTGCGCCGGCTGTCGTGGTTCCGCCGCAATTGTTGACCAGGCCGCCATTGTTAACCAGATTGGCCGGGTAGGTGTCGGTGAAAGCCGCACCTGTGATTGCAGTCGTGGTATTGGGATTGGTCAGCGTAATGGTCATGTTGGACGAAGCGCCCAAGCCGATCAGGTTGGGACTGAATACCTTGGTCACAGCGGGGGGTCCCATCACGGTGAGCACGGCGCTCGCGGCAAGTCCGTTGCTGAGAGGGCCAGTCACCGTCAGCCCACCCACCGGAATGGTGTTGGTATAGACTCCCCCGGCGGTGCCGGTAATCGTGACGGTGACCGTGCAACTGCCGGTAGCGGGGATCGTGGCGCCGGAGAGCGCCACCGAGCCGCCATTGGCGGCGGCTGTCACCGTGCCCAGCGCACATGTGGTGCTGCCTGCGGGCGCGGCGGCATTGGTGATGCCGGCCGGATAAGTGTCGGTAAAGGTGGCCAGCGTCATTGCGGCCGCATTCGGATTGCTCAGCGTGATGGTCAGCGTGGTGTTCGCTCCCTGGATGATCGTACCAGCCGCAAACGTCTTGGTGATGATGGGCTGTCCCACTGACAGCGTGGCGCTGGCAGAGACACCGGTGCCGCCGTTCGTAGTGGTCACCGCCCCGGTGCTATTGACATAGGCGCCGGCCGTTGAACCCCGAACCCGGGTATAGCTGACCGTGCAACTGCCGTTGGCGGGTATCGTGCCGCCGGTGAGCGTGAGCGTATTGGCCGCACCGGTGGTCAGTGCCGTGGCCGTGCCGCCGCAGGTGTTGGTCGTCGTACCACCGGTGGCATTGGTCAGCGTGGCCGGATAGGTATCGGTGAACGCCGCGCCTGTCATCGCGACCGGCGTGCTGTTGGTCAGCGTGATCGTCAGCGTATCATTGGTAGCGGTCGCAACCGATGCAGGTGTAAAAGTCTTGGTGACTGTTGGAGGCGGGTACACCGTCAGGTTGGCCCAGGCAGCCGCGGCGTTGCTGCCCAGGTTGCTGGCCACGATGCCGCTGGGTATCGTGTTGGTATAGGTTCCTCCCACCGTGCCGGTGACCGTTACAGTCACGGTGCAACTCGCCGCGGCAGCCAGTGTTCCTCCGGAGAGTGTGACCGAAGGGCCGTTGGCTGCCGCTGTAACCGTACCACCCGTACAGGTAGTGGCAGCGGCAGGTGCGGCGGCATTGGTGATGTTTGCCGGGTAGGTGTCGGTAAAGGCCAACCCGCTCAGTGCAGTGGTTGGGTTCGGGTTGGTCAGCGTGATCGTGAGCACGCTGGTTGCGCCGCTCATGATCGGCGATGTCGCGAAAGATTTGGCGACCGTGGGTGGACCGGTCACTGTCAATACGGCGGTCGCTGCCGTGCCGCTGTTGGCGTTGGTGGTAGTCACCGTCCCGGTGCTATTGGTGTAAACGCCGCCCAGTGCCGAGGTGACATTGACCGTGACCGTGCAACCGCTGCTGGCCGGGATTGCCGCACCCGACAGTTGCACGGAGTTGCCATTGTTCGCTGCGGTGACTGTTCCGACACAGGTGGTGGCCGCGTTGGCGCTGTTCGTGTTGGTTAATCCCGCCGGGTAGATGTCGGTGAACGCCGCGCCAGTGATCGCTACACTCGCATTGGGGTTGGTCAGCGTGATGGTCATCACCGATGTTGCGCCAGCGTTGATCGTGGCAGGGCTGAAGGCTTTCGTCACGGTCGGCGATGAGGGGGTCACCGTCAGTGTGGCGCTGGCGGCCGCACCGGTGCCGTAGTTGGTGGAAGTCACCGCGCCGGTATTGTTCACATAGCTGCCTGCGGTGGCGCTGGTGACGTTGACCGAGTACAAACAGGTTGTGCCCAGCGGTATGCTGCCCCCGACCAGCGTAAAGGAGTTGCCGCCTGCGGCTGCTGTCAGCGAGGTGTAGGCGGGGCAAGCCGTGGTACCCGAGTACGTCAACGCAGGTATCGCCGTCACCGTGGGTGTAGCGGTATTCACCAGGCCCGCAGGATAATTGTCGGTGAAGGCGACCCCGGCCATCGTGGCGCTGTTGTTGTTTTGCACCGTGATGGTCAGCGTGCTGGTGCCGTTCAGCGGGATGCTGGCGGGCGAAAAACTCTTGGAGACGACAGGCAGCGGGTTCACATCGAGGTTGGCGCTGGCGGCATTGATGTTGCTGTTGCCCCCGCTGACGGTCAGAGCGCCAGCCGCTATCGTATTCGTGCCCGAAGTCGAAGCCGTCACGGTCACGGTCACTGTACAGGTGCCATTGGCCGGGATAGTCCCGCCGGAAAGTGCGACCGAAGGGCCGCCGGCAACGGCGGTCACCGTTCCACCGCAGGTCGTCGCGGCAGCGGGTGTTGCTGCATTGGTTGTGCCGGTAGGATAGGTGTCGGTAAAGGCCGCAGCGGTCATCGCGGCGGCAGTGGGATTGCTCAGCGTGATGGTCAGCACCGAGGTCGCATTGGTATTGATGGGAGTGGGGGCAAAAGCCTTGCTGATGCCGGGCAAGCCTACTGCCAATGTGGCGCTGGCCGTGTTGCCGGTACCGCCATTGGTGGAGGTGACCGCCCCTGTGGTGTTGACATAAGTGCCCGCTGCAGTCGCCCTGACATTGATGGTGACGGTACAGCTGCCATCGGCGGCAATCGTGGCATTCGCGTAGGTGAAGCTGCTGCCGCCGTTTGCCGCTGTAACCGTGCCGGTCGTACCGCCGGTGGTGCAGGTATTGCTCACCACGGTACCGTTATTTTTCAAGCCTGTACCCGGTGTCGCCGGATAGGTGTCGGTGAAACCCACTCCGGTCAACACAGCCACGGTGTTGGGGTTGGTCACCGTGATGGTTATCAGCGAATTGGTGTTGATCGCGACTGCATTGGGCGTAAAGGATTTTGTGATGACAGGGGGACTCACCACGGTCAGTACCGCCGAAGCCGAAGCGGCATTGTCGCCGGCATTGGCGGATGTCAACGCACCTGCCGGGATGTTGTTGTTGTAATTGCTGGGCGAGCTGCTGGTGACCGTCACGGTCACCGTGCAGTTGCCGGCAGCCGGTATCGTGCCGCCGGACAGCGCGACCGAATTGGCTCCGGCTACCGCAACCAGCGAGCCGCCGCAGGTCGTGCTTGCCGCAGGAGTGGCCGCATTGACCACTCCGAGCGGATACGTGTCGGTGATCGTGGCGTTGGTGATGGTGCTGCCGGCATTGGCATTGGCCAGCGTGATGGTCAGCACCGAGGTGGCGTTGGTCGCGATGCTCGCGGGCGCGAAAGCCTTGGTGACGGTAGGCGCCGTCAGGTTGCTGACATTCAGCGTGCTGACGGCAGCCGTGCCTGTCCCGCCGTTGGCCGAAACGATGGGGCCGGTACTGTTGGTATAGTTGCCGGCGGTTGCGCTGCTGACATTCACCACGACTGTGCAACTCCCGCCCGGCGCCAGGCTGCCGCCGCTGATGCCTATAATGCTGCCGCCTGCGACTCCGCCGGTGCGCGTGGCGGTTGAGCCTGAAGTGCAGTTCAGCGTGGCGTTGGGATTGGCGGTGTTAAGCAACAGAGACGGGTAGGTGTCGGTGAACGCCACACCGGTCAGATCGGCCGTGGTGTTTGGATTGCTGACGGTGATGGTCAGCTGGGTATCAAGGCTGAGGCCAGTTGAGGGTGGGCTGAAAGTTTTGACGGCCAGAGGCGGGCCGATGACCGTCAGGCTGGCGGTATTGCTGCCGTTGCCTGCGGTCCCGCTTTGGTTGGACGATACTCCGCCGCTGGTATTGGCATAGACGCCTGCCGAGTTGCTGGTGACATAAACGCTGACCGTGCACGTGCTGAGGGCCGCGACAGTGCCAGCGGACAGGGTAATGACATTGGAACCTGCCGTGGCGATCGCCGTTCCGCCGCAAGTGGTGGTGACGTTGGGTACGGGTGCATTGACCAACCCGGCCGGATAAGTGTCGGTGAAGGCCAAGCCCGTCAAGCCTGAGGCCAGGACATTGGAAACGGTCAGGGTCAGCAGCGAAGTGCTGCCGGCCAATATCGGATTGGTGGCAAAGGCTTTGCTGATGGACGGTTTCCCGACCGACAGGATGCTGGTGGCAGGACTGCCGCTGCCCGCATTGGTCGAGGCGGTTGCGCTGGTGGTGTTGCTGTAATTGCCTACGGTACCGGAGGTGACATTGACCGTGATGGTGCAACTTCCGCCCACCGCCAGCGTGGCACCGGTGCTCATGCCTGTCGTGGTGCCTCCGGCTATGCCACCGGTCAGCGTGCCTGCAGTCGAACCTGAGGTGCAGGTGATGGCCGGGCTGGCAGGTGAGGCATTGACGAGCCCGCCGGGATAGGTGTCGCTGAATGTCACCCCGTTGATCGTGCCGGCATTGTTCGCCGGGTTGCTCACCACGATGTTCAACTGTGACACCCCGTTCAGATTGATGGTGTTCGGGCTGAAAGACTTGCTGATCACGGCAGGTGTCAGAACCGTAGCCGTGGCGGCGGAACTGGTGGTGGTGTAGATGTTGCTCGGTATGGTCTGGCCATGCAGGGAAATTGCAGCCGAGTTGCTGATCACCGTGCCGGACGGTATGTTGCTGTTGATGGTCACATTAAAGGTGAGCGAAGTCTGTGCCGGGGGAGGCGTGTAATAAGGCAGATTCCCGCCTACGCTGCTTGTGGCACCCGTTCCGAGGCGGAACACGACATGGGGTGTTCCGGAGGAGACATATTCCGCCTGGTCATCGCCGCTGGCATCGGTCTTTGCGCCCGCGTTCGGCCCGCTCACGATGTTCAGGCTGTTGGGAACATAGGTGGTGTAGGCGGGGATATTGTCCGTCAGGACCACGTTGGTGGCCGTATCCAGCCCCGTGTTGCTGAGAGAGATGGTGTATTGAAGCGTGTCTCCTATTGCCCAATTGCTGCTGGTCAGATCGGCCACGGTCTTTACCACGTTGGGGGTGACGACGGGCACGTACAGATTGGTGACGAAAGCCAAAGCGGCCGCCCCATAGGATTCCCCGGCGGTAAAAAACGAGAGCGTGGCACTGGTGGCACCGTTCTTCAGGATGCCGGATGCCAGTTGCACCGTGGCGACATCCACTCCCATCGTGTTGAGCATGAGGCCCGATGCATTGATTACGCCCGTTGTATTGGCCGTGCCCGCCGGATAGGTGGCGTCGTTTGGATAGCGTGCTTCATTGGGAACCCCCAGGTTGCAAATGGACGAGTTGAAAAAATCATTGGAAGTCGGGTGGCAGTTGTCGTAGATGGAAGTGCCGTTCACGATGAATTGATCCCCGGTATAGATTCCACCGCCCAGGCCGCTGTCGCCATCCCAGACCACCAACCCCAATCGGGTGATGACAGGCCCGGACAATGGAGTCAGGAAGCCGCCTACATTCATCGAGACTGTGGAGTTCGCACCCGAGACAACCTGATAACCGTCGTAGATGGTGATGTTGTTGAGCAGCTCATTGTTGTTGGCATAGGCCACGATCAGGCCCCAGCCGCCCCACTGGCCGTCGTTGGCAACCCCCGGCGTCGTCTGGATATTGCCCACCCAGTAGGTTCCGCTGCCGCCCCCACTCACCATGCTGGTGACATCGGCGAAGCCGCCGTATTCATTGGCTTGACCGCCCACGTTGGTATCGAGCTGGGTCGCGTTGAGCGAGGTATAACCAAAGCTGCTGGGGGTCTTGAACAACACCTGGCCTATGTTTGCCGAAGCTGAACGGGCACCCCAATACAGTCCGGCCCATAATACCGTAGATCCGGCGGGCAGGTTCAAATTGGCGCTGCTGGAGTTGAACGTGGAGGGGTCGGTATCCCCATTGAAGTTGATCATGGTGCTGGTATTGTTGACGTAGCCGCAAACACTGCACACCATTATCGTGTTGCCGGTCTGTATCACGTTGCCATTGGTGTTCGTGGTGTAACGTATGCTGAACGGGCGCGCGGCAGCCATCGCCTCGGTGGAGAATGCGGCGAGCAGCAAGGCCATGCACAGCGCAAGCAATCCGGGACGGTTTTTCAGGAAACGCAACATCATTTCGTCATTACTCCGTGGTCATCGGGCGGGTGATTTCGCTGCCCTTGTTCAAACCGAAGGTGTCCTGATCCACTTTCATGCGCAGCGTGATGAAGGGGCCTTTAGCGCGGTAGGAAGCATCCGAGAAGTCGCGGTCGTTCATGCCGAGCACGTTGTAACCCGCCGTCACCCACATGTTGTCCACCACCTTGCGGCCGAACGATACGCCAAAGCCGAAAGTGGTCACTCCTGCATTCACCGAGCGCATCATCGAACCGAACATGCCGATGTCCCAGTTCTCCGACACGTCGTGGCGTATCTCCGCGCTGGTCAGGTCGGTGTAGCCCTTGTAGTCGGTGCCGTCGATGGTGTCCAGCACATACTTGGCGCCGTATTGCAGCGCGATCTGGGTGCGGCGGTTCGGCAGGTAATTGGCGTTCAGATTATTTACCACCTTTGAGCCATTGAGCGAGGAGCCTGTTGTCTGGCTGTATTGCGTGATGTAATCGGCGCGATCGAGCCACACCCACCGGCTGTCATTCGGGCGGTCGGCATAAGACAGGCGCAGGTCTTTGTTGATCGAGTTGTTTTCCACTCCGCTAGCCTGGCTGTCTGCCTCGCGGAACGAATAACTCGCCGCTATCGAACGGCCCTGATCGAGTTTGCGCTGCGCCCCCATATCCAGATTCTTTTCGTTGTCGAGGTTGGCATTGCGTATCTCGATGCGCCCGTTGCCGCTCCACACGGTGTCGTGGTAGGCGGCGGATACCGATGTGGCGAGGTAGTCGCTGGATGCGGCAGGCAACGTGGCGAGGGGATTCGAGGAACTGGCGGGAATGGGGCCGGATGGCAGCGGGGTGCTGGGGTTCAGCGGCACCGCCGTGTTGTTCAGGGTCTGGGTGCGATCGATGCTGAATTTGGTCTGCCAGTGTTTGTTGATCTGCCAGCTTTGTACCATGCCCATGTTCGCATAAATGCGTTCGGCATCGTTGTTCATGTCGCCGCCGACCGAGGCCGACATCTCGTTGCCCATCCACGGCTGGGTGCGGATGCCGACGCGGGTGGTGTTGGTTGAAAGGTTGTCGCCGCGCGCGAATTCCTGTTCGGCGAACAACTTGCTCTGCTCGGTCAACTTGTAGTCGCTGCCAAATGTCAAGGTATTCGGCATCGCACCGGTGCCTGCGGTGTCTGCGCCATTGATCTGGGTTGCCGCGTGCAACGACAGCCGCTTGTCCAGCATCGTGTAGGACGTGCCCGCTTCCAGTTGATTCGTGACTGAATTGCCGTTCGTGGGATCCTGGCTCCGCGCGCTGCTCGCGCCGTAATAGGCGCTCAGTGCATCGGTAATGCGGTTGTCGATGCGCCCTTCCACCAGGCTGGTGGTCACACCGGTATCCGGGCTTTCCTGCTGGTAGGCTTGGCATTGGAATTTCGAGGTATCGGATAATTTGTAGCTGCCATCCAGGCCGAATTTGCGCGTGCCGCTTTCTGACGCGGCCTGCTGGCCCAGGCCGAAGCCGTCGCTCTGTTCGCTCATATAAGCCTTGCCATCCCAGAGATTATCGTGGTGGGACAATTCGGTCAGCCAGGCTTCTCCGCTGGAAGAAACGCCTTCATTGTTGCCGGTGGTCGCCGCGGCTTCGGCGCGCAGCTTGTTATTGCCTGGCAGCTGGATCGTAGTGTCTACGCCTTGCAGATTGCCGCTCGCGCCCACGGTGCCATCGTGGATCAGGGTCGCGCCCACTTCAACGCCCTGGGCGGGCTTGTAGCTGCCGCGTCCGCCCAGCGTCGCCCGCTGGTCGGTCGAATCGTTCGACTCGTATTCGGCGACGATGTATGTCGGGTTGAAGTTACTGTCGCGCGCATTGATTGGTTCGTGGAAGGTCAGCGTGCCGTTGACATAGTCGATATCGTAATCCAGATATTGCGCCATGATTTGCGTGCTGATGACGTTCTGCGACTGGAAGCGGTCGAAGGTGACGATGCTGATCTTCTCGGAGTTGACCATCAGGTTGCCGCGCGTCAGCTTGTACACGCCGGACGTGCCGTTGCCGGGGATCTGGTCCCTGATGTAGGCCTGTGAAGTGACCGTCGCAAACGCGTTGTAGCCGGCCTTGTCGCCCTTGTATTCGCTCTTCACGCCGTTCAGCGTGCGGCTGTAGCGCGACAGTTCGGTGACGGTCAGGCCGGTATCATAGTCGCCGAACATCGCGTAGAACTGCTTGCGTTCCAACTTGACGTAAAGGCGGCTGGAGCTGGCCGCATCGAATTTGGCTTGCGTGGCATCGGCGTACAGCGTGTAGTACTGGGTCGGGTCGACACCCTGCTTGAGCACCTGGTCGCCGGTCTGTTTGGTGGTGTCATAGGCCAGTGTCAGCAGGTAGTCGCCCCTGATGCTGCCCTTGGCATACAACGCCAGCCCGTTCTGGTCGAACAGTTGCTTGTCCGCGTCCGCGTCCTGCAGTGACTGCATGTTGCCGGACAGGGTCTTTTGCCCCACTGTGCCCTGGCCGAAGCCGACCAGTATCCAGTCGCGCTGGCCGGGTTCCAGCCACGCGCGCACTTCCTGGGCGGGTGTGTCGATGAACTGGAAGTTCAGGATGGCTTCACCGGTCTGGGTGGTTGGTTCCAGTTCGATCATCGCCAGACCGTCGCTCTTCACCACGAAGCGGGCCTTGCCGCCGATGCGTCCGGTCAAGGGTTCGCGGTCTATGCCTTCACTCCGGTCAGAGGAGCGGTAAGGGTCGTTCAACGTGAATTCACCGGTGATGCCGCGCCGGATCGGCACTCCGTCCTTGTCGAGCAGACGCACTGCAATGATCGGGCGGGTCTTGCCGTCGGCGATCAACCGCGATTGTTGTGGTACGAACTCGACATGGTCCGGTCTGGTTGAGAAATGGATGTTGCGCACGGTGTGGCTGACCACTTTGCCATCGGTATCGCTGATGACCAGTTCGACCTTGTTGTCGCCCGGATCTATTTCTACGCCGCGCCAGGTGCTGAGCGCGACGCTGCGATCCGCGTTCAATTTCTGTCCGTCAAACCGGAGCGGGTTGACGGGTTTGCCATTCACGATCAATTCCAGCCTGTTCGCGGGATCGTGCTTGACCGCGACCGACATCACCGGCAGATTCGGATGAAAACTCTCCTGGGGGTGCAGCCATTCATTCCCCGGTTTCGCGCTGGCCAGCCACGCGGCATCGTAGGGCAGAACCTCCATCATCTGGGTCGGATCATCTTCCTTGGGTGTTTTGGCCGGTATGATATCCGCTGCTTCGGCTGTCACCTCGGCAGAAGTTGCGGCGCTGGCTGGCGCATGGTTGATCAGGGCGATATGTGCAACGGGAAGGTTCTGTGCGGCGCGGTCCGGCGGGGTGAAGCGCACCATCGAATCCAGCGCCGCGTCCGGTGCGACGGCTTCGACCGCGAAACTGTATTGATCCTGCCACGGTGCCGGATGTGCATGGCTGCGGAAGATCAGCGCACGTTCCACGCTGTCGGGATCGGCAATGGGAGCGCCGTTCAGCTTGGCGCTGCCGGGCACGTATCTGGCGGATTCCGGCAGCATCACGGTAGCCGAGTAGCTGGTCACTTCGGCGCTGCTGACCAATGCCAGCGACACGATGGTCGCATCATTCGCCGGCTGGGCGCTCAGCGTCTGCGTGATGCGTACTTTTTCAGGCGCTTTCCTTTGCACGTGGAAATCGGCACGCCACAGCGTGCCGCCGCGCAGATTGACGAATTGCGAATAGGAGCGTCCGGCAAAGCGGTCGTTCTTTTCGCAGGCGACCACTTCGTAATCCTTGGGCAATGAATCCAGGTCAAGCTGAACGACGTGCGTGCCGGGGCGCAGGTTGTCGATATGCCAGCGGCCATCCTGGTCGGTCAATATATAGCTGCCGTCCTCCAGTACGATGCGCGCGTTCGCCAGGCCTTTGGCGTCGTTATCCACCTTGTCGTCACAGGAGCCGTCTATCACCCGCCCGATCAGGAAGGCTTTGTCGCTATACAGATCCTGGGTCACAACTATGCTCGCATGGGCGGTATTGGAGGTTAGGCCGCCGGTGGCCGCGGCGGTGTTGTCCGCAGTGCCGGTTTGTGCCGCGGGGGTTACTTCGACGACGTAGCGAACCGTTGCCGTTGCCGTGGCCGTGGCCGAAGGGCCGAGGTAGACGCTGAACGTCATCGTGCGCGCATCGGCGGAGATCACCGGGTCCGGTATCGCCACACCATTCTGGCGTGCCGAACCTTTCTGGTAGTGGAAACCGGACGGCAGATAGTCGGCGATCTGCGCGGTTGCGAACGGCGTGGCAGTTTTGTTGGTGATGCTGAGCGTGTAAGGCACAAAGTCGCCGATACCGGCCGTGGGCAGGTCGGAAGTCTTCTGTATGCTCAGGGCCATGCCGTATGGATCCATCATCGCGCTGCTGGTGTTGGCGATCATCGTTCCGGAACAGTTGGTATGGTTGTATACTGCGGTGATGGTCTCATAGGGTGACACGGCAATGATGCCGTCATCGGGTGTTACCGCCGCACCGCTGGCAGAGGACGGAACCGCACCGACGAACACCCCGGTGGAAGGGCCGGTTTCAGTCAGCTGCACCAGTTCGCTGTCACCGTTGCTGGTGGTCAGCGTCACCAGCACGGTGTCGGCCACGGCGGGGTTGATATTCGCATCGTAGCTGGTCACGCGCACGAAGATCGGTTCAGTTGGCGAATAAGCCGAGCCCGCGCCGAGCGGGGAGAGTGGCAAAGTAGCCGGCAATGCTGTTGGCGTGGCGCTGCCCAGCAGCGTCGGATTGGCAAGTGCGTTAAAAGGCCCGGTCGGAAGTCCGCTGGTCGAATACGCGCCCGGTTGCACCGCTACAGAGCTGCCGGCGGCGTTGTATTGCAACAGCTCGATCTTCACCCCGACTGCGATACAGGCAGCGGTGTTCACGGTGACCGCGCCGTTGCCGGTAAAATTGCTCGCGCCAATCGTGTAGCTCGCGGTCGCGGTGTTGCTGATCGGCGTACCCGGCGGGGTGGCCGACCAGGCGACAGCAGAAATAAGGTTGAGTAATAACGCGAAGGCGATACGCGCAAACGCCTTTTGCTGAGCACGGGAAGTGCGCAGCAAAAGGCGGGCTGGCCTTGCGGCCAACCTGCCTGAGGCATCCCCTGCCGCACGATGGATTGCGCGGATCGGGGATGGGCTGATTGTCAGACAATCAAGCACGGCTATAAGGGTCGTTGCTTATTGCACGATCGCGTTGTAATAGACCGTGATGAAACTGTTTGCCGGCAGAACACCACCACTACCTGCAAAAGCACCAAGACCACCGCCTGTCAGAGAGCCATAAGTGATGGTCACAACCTGACCAGCTACCGCAGCTCCAGCAGTCACTGCCTGTGTTGCAAGGCCAGGTGCAGCATAGCTGGTGGTTGTGGTGCCCGTAGCATAAACCGCACCGAACCCGCTGGCAGCAAGCGAAGTGCCGCTCGCAGAACAAGCCGTTAACGGTGGAGCTCCTGCACCGCTGATCAGCTTCCCATCGGCGACCAACTGAGCGACCAAGGTATCGGTCACTGTTGTCAGGGTCGCTGAAGCAGCGCCTGCCGCATTGGTGATCGTGACCGCATATTGCACGTAGGCGCCCGGGATGTTCTTCGGGTTGGTATTGCCATTGATCGGATCGCACAGCAGGTTAACGACTTTGGACACGCTCAGCACAGCAGATGCCACCTTGAACGCACCATAGGTGGAATGAGCGCCATCGGAAGCAACGTCAACAACACCGGCTGCATCCGCCAACACCACATCAACACCGGCAGTATTCGCACCGGCTGTTGCAGTAACTACTGTAAGAGTAGTTGGGGCAGGTATGGGTTCTTCAGCGGCGACCAATGGGCTTGGCCACAGCGTCGTGGCTTTCAGGCTGACCACTGCCTCATCGCCGTTCACTTGAATCAGTGGGATACTACCCTGAACCACCAGACAGACAGTTGAACCCGCAGCCGGAGCCGGAGGCACGCTAAGGATTTGAGTGATCGCACCACCACTAGGGGTAACTCCGTCGCAAGTCGGATTCAGGAAAATCGAATACGCACCCGCATTGAAGTCGTCGGTAACGGCAGTTGCATTGACTGTATAAGCACCACTTGCCGCATCTGCCGCGACCAGGTTGTAACCCTGATGGGCGTTACCATTGTTGGTCACGGTAAAGGGCGTCACTGGAGTTGAACCCGGTGCGACCGGAGTAGTGATCACACCGCCTGCCACCGTTACATTGACTTTATCGTCCACTACGAACGATGCCGCCACAGAGGTGATGGGTGTTTGCGCTACGGTGGCCACTGTGTAGTTCAGTGTGGCCGTGTTGCTGATGGTGGTACCTGACGTCGTCAACGCCAGCGCGCTTTGTGATATCAGGCCAAACAGCGCCGCACCGGCCAACAGTGCGGCGAGCCTGGTAGATATGCTCGTTTTAATCTGTTTCATTTTGCTTCTCCTTAAAAAGTACTGCTTAAAAATGACTGCTTGTTGTAAAAAATAGTTCTGAAACTGCATCTTTCATGGCGGGCCTGAACCTGTGGTTAAGCCCCGCTCGGAAAACGGAGAGCGGATCCATGGTGGATCCGTCATGGGCTCGGGCATCAGGTAACGCCCGGGATAGCTCGAATGGAAGATATTCATAATTGACCGTTATTTGATTACTGCTCTGAAGCCGACTTCGCTGGACTTGCCCGCTGCTAGTTGCCCTTTGTAAGTCCAGCGGATGTGGGTGTATTCATTGGCCAGAGCGGGGCGCGCCTTGCCGTCCGCATCCTTGACCGTCAAATCTTCGGCGTGACCGAACGTTTTGCCGCCATCCACCGAGAACAGGATTTCGCAATCCTTGCCGAACGCGCTGCCGGCCTTGTATTCGCTGGCGTTCGGTACTGGGTTGTCGATGACGATATCGCCGACCGGCTTTTTGATGACGTTTTCGAACGTGGTGGTGTAGATCACCTCGGTGCCAGGGACGGCTTTAACAACGGGGCCGAGCTTGAGCACCTTCTTGCCGTTCTGATCAATTACTTCTGTCTCCATCTGGGCGATGCTGGTTACCTTGATGGCAGCGCCGGCCGCTTGTGCGGCTGACGAGAAGCTGCCCAGCAAGGCGAGCAGGGTGGTGATGAACAACAAACGGGAAATACGCATGGTGGCCTCCTTAAAGTTAATTGATCGTTGCTTTAAACGTGATGACATGATTCGCCGGGGAGGCAACATTCCCCAGCGAAACGGAAACGGTTGGTGTGGGCAGAGGGATGAAGTGCGCAGCGTCGCTTTGGAGTACACCGTCCAAGTAGATGCTGCCCGTAACGTAAGCAGTCTCGGGCGGTAATGGGTCGGAGATCACCAGATTGGTGGCAGTTCCTGTTCCGGAGACCGCGACTGCGATGCGGTAGGTCATCACCGCACCCGGCATCAGCACGCCTGTGCCATACGGATCAAGCACGCTGGCAACTGTCTTGGTCAGCGCCACATTCACGCCACTGATGCGATATGCGCCATAGGTGGAATGCGCGCCATCCTGAAGAGCATCAACTACACCGGCAGCATCCGCAAACACCACGTCAACACCGGCGGTATTAGCGCTGCCGGAGTTGTTGGCAACCACGGCACCCGCAACAACGGCAGCGGGTTCTTCAGCGGCTACCAATGGGGTTGGCCAAACCGTCGTGGCTTTCAGGCTGACCACGGCCGCGTCACCGTTTACCTGGGTTAGCGGGATATTGGTCTGGACCAACAGACAGGCCGTGGTATTCACGGCCAAGGTCGGGATGGTGGTCACGACAGCATCAGCCCCGTTTATCAAGCCATCGCAGTTGTTGTCCCGGTATATCGTATAACCGGCCGCTGGGTTGAAGTCGTCGGTGATTGCAGTCGCATTGACTGTATAAGCGCCAGAAGCCGCATCTGCCGCGACCAAGTTGTAACCCTGCGTGGCGTTACCATTGTTGGTCACGGTAAAGGGAGTCAACACGCCGTTCTGACCCGGGGATACATTCGTGATCACACCGCCTGCCACTGTTACATTGACTTTATCGTCCACTGTGAACGACACGGTGTTGCTGGTCGCGGTTGACGTGGGGCCGGCACCGATCGAGTATGTCAGGGTTGCCGAATTGGAAATGGTGGTACCGGATGGAGTGGCGGCCGCCCAGCTGATTTGCGGAACAAGCAGCAACAAGCCTATCCATATGCCTAGCCGGCGGATGAGAGTGGCTGAAAGCTTGCGGCTAGAAATTACCATGAGCAACATTTTTTCCCCGAGCGAAACATTTGCCAACAAATCCGGAACAACAAGAACCTGAATCAGTTAATCGGATATATCGCGGATGATTGCCTACAAATATCAACCATCTCTACTTATCATATCATCAGCACGGATTATGCCAGTTGTGTTTTTGCAACAAAAAGTCATGGTAAAACAAATTATTGGCGAATTATAGTAATGTTCTTTATAAGATGCGGGTTTTTGCAGCAGCAGTTGAAGTGACGAGTAGTCGTCAGTTTTAGATGAAATGACGTCTAAAAATGGCTGGTGAAAACAACCACATAGAAAAAGGGGACACCGTTCGGTGTCCCCTTTTGTTGCGCTACTTTGCGTTGTTACCGCTATGGAATTATGTGTTATTCGATCTTGGCTTTGCTGCGCAAGTCGGCAATCATGTCCTGAACCTCTTGCTGTTGGAGGCGTTGTTGTATCTGCGGTTTGAGTTCTTCAAACGAAGGTACCTTCAGGCTGCGTTCGTCATCCAGCTTGATGATATGCCAGCCGAATTGCGTTTTTACAGGCTCTTTGGTGTATGTACCTTTTTTCAGGCTGAGCAGGGCGTTGGCAAACGGAGGAACGAAGTTGGTGGGTACCGCCCAGCCCAATGAACCACCTTTTTCTGCGGAACCGGCATCTTTGGATTTTGCCTTGGCGATCTTGTCGAATTTACCCTTTTTGCCGAGTTGAGCGATGATGGCTTTGGCATCATCTTCGCTATCCACTAGGATATGGCTTACTTTGTATTCTTTGGTTCCGAGATTGGTTTTCAGCTTTTCATATTCCTGCTTGAGCTGGTCATCACTGATCGGGTGGCTTTGGACGTAGTTCTGAACATACGCGCCGACCAGTAACGATTCATTGGCGAGTTCGGTTTGTTCAATGACGTCAGGGTTCTTGTCCAGCCCGTTCTTTTTGGCTTCCTGTGACAGCACTTCGAGATTGATCATGTCTTCACGGATCGCCTTGCGTAGTTCCGGGCTGTCCGGCTGACCTTGAGCGGCGGCCGCTTTGACGCGCAGATCGATACGCGCTTGCGGAATGGAGATGCCATTCACCGTGGCGGCTGATTTGTCTTCTGCAAATGCAGTATTGATTGCGAGTACGCCAAATATTGCCAGTGCTGCAAATATTCCAGTTTTTTTCATTGCAAGTCCTCTAAAAAATTATCGAAATGTGAAGATTAGATTTCATTCGGCGCAAGCGCCTGTATGGTCAGAGCGTGTATTTCACGCTTCATTAACTCCCCAATAGCGCAATATATCATACGATGGCGAGTTACCGTGTTTTTGCCGGCAAACTGCGCTGAAACGATGCGTATCACATAATGACCGCCGCCATCGCGTGCACCGGCGTGGCCGGCATGCTTGTGGCTCTCGTCGATGATTTCCAAATGCACCGGATCAAGCGCGGCAAGTCGAGCACGCATTTTCGTTTCGCGTTCATTCATTGCGGAAAGGTTTTCCTGAAGGGGTGTACACGAACTTCTGCATATACCCCGGCGGTTACGTAAGGGTCGGCATTCGCCCAGTCTTGTGCGGAGATCAGCGAAGTGAATTCGGCCACGATCAGGCTGCCGCTGAATCCGGCCGCACCCGGATCAAGCGCGTCCACAGCGGGAAATGGCCCGGCCAACAGGAGTCGCCCCTGGCTTTGCAGAGTTTGCAAGCGGGCGACATGCGCGGGGCGGGTAGCCATCCGCTTGTCCAGACTGTCAGGTACATCTTGCCCGACGATCGCGTACCACATTTATGCAGCCTCCATCAGTTGTGTTCTTTCTTTTCGTCCACATATTTTGCCAGCCATACACCCTGAGCCAGAATGAATACCAGCATCAAAGCAGTGAAGCCGAACAGTTTGAAATTCACCCATGTATCAGTGGGGTAGTTGAACGCCACATACAAGTTGATAAAGCCGAGGATCGCGAAGAACAGGCTCCAGCTCAGGTTGAAGCGCTTCCATACATGCAGCGGCATGGCGATCTTTTCATGCAGCATCTTGTGCATCAGGTTCTTTTTGAGCAGCAGATCCGAGAACAGCAAAATCACGGAAAAAACCCAATACAGCACGGTAGGCTTCCATTTGATGAAACTTTCGTCATGCAGCAGCAGCGTCGCACCGCCGAACACACCGACGATGGCAAGGCTGACCCATAACATCTTGTCGACTGTGCCATGCCGGTATTTTGTCCAGATGATCTGCAGGATCGTGGCGCCGATCGCCACAGCCGTGGCGACATAAATGCCTTCGAACTTGAAGGCGATGAAAAACAGGATGATGGGAAACAGATCGAATAGCAGTTTCATGACGATAGCGGCGCGAAGTTAACTTTTGTCCAGCGCAAGAGCGGCCGAGTTGATGCAATAGCGCAGCCCGGTCGGTTGCGGCCCATCGGGGAATATGTGCCCGAGGTGCGCGCCGCATTGTTTGCAGCATACCTCAACCCGTGTCATGCCGTGACTGGTATCGGTACGTGATATCATATTTTCGGATTTGATAGCCTGCCAAAAACTGGGCCATCCGGAACCCGAGTCGAACTTCGTCGCAGAATCAAACAATGCGTTGCCGCAGCATACGCAGCGGTAGATCCCGGCATCATGGCAATCCCAATAGACCCCGGTAAACGGAGGTTCGGTGCCGCACTGTCGGCACACCTGATATTGCGCGGGAGTGAGTTCTTCGCGCCATTCGGCTTCGGATTTTTCTATGGGTTTATCCATAATTCCTTACAATACTTCGCCCGCATAATCCGCCAACCGTGAGCGTTCACCGCGCATCAGGGTGACATGCCCGCCGTGTGCCCAGCCCTTGAAACGATCCACCACATAGGTCAGGCCTGAGCTGCCTTCAGTCAGATAAGGTGTATCGATCTGCGCGATATTACCCATGCACACTACCTTGGTGCCGGGGCCGGCACGGGTGACCAGCGTCTTCATTTGTTTTGGTGTAAGGTTTTGCGCCTCGTCTATGATCACATACTTGTTGAGAAAGGTGCGTCCGCGCATGAAGTTCAGCGATTTTACCTTGATCCTCGAGCGTATCAAATCGCGCGTTGCGGCACGCCCCCAATCACCGCCTTCGTCGTCGGATTTGTTCAGCACATCGAGGTTGTCTTCCAGCGCGCCCATCCATGGTGTCATCTTCTCTTCTTCGGTTCCGGGCAGAAAACCGATGTCTTCGCCGACCGGAACAGTCACGCGAGTGATGATGATCTCGGAGTAGAGCTTGGTTTCCAGTGCTTGCAACAAACCGGCCGCCAGGGTCAGCAGGGTTTTGCCTGTGCCCGCCTGTCCCAGCAGGGTCACAAAATCGATATCAGGATTCATCAGCAGATTAAGCACGAAGTTTTGTTCGCGGTTGCGTGCGGTGATTCCCCACACGTTATTTTTGCTGTGGGTGTAATCGGTCAGGGTGCGCAGCAGGGCAGTCTGGTCGTCCTGTTCCAGCACCACGGCATAAAACGGCGTGCCGCCATTTTCCTGGTAGACGAATTGATTGACGAAGAATGCCGCGCACAGCGGACCTTGAATCTGATAATAAGTATGGCCATCCTTCTGCCATGACTTCATGTCCTTGTCGTGGCGTTCCCAGAAATCGGCCGGCAACGGCAGCACGCCGGTGTAAAGCAGGTCGCTGTCTTCCAGAACCTTGTCGTTGAAATAATCCTGCGCTTCCAGACCCAGGGCGCGCGCCTTGATGCGCATGTTGATATCCTTGCTGACCAGGATAACCGAGCGCTGCGGCTGCTGTTTTTGCAGGCCGATGACGACACCGAGTATCGCGTTGTCGGCTTTGCCCAGTTCCAGGTTTTGCGGCAACTCGTATTTGACGAAACTGGTTTGCAGGAATAACCGCCCAGTGCAATTCTTGTGGGCGGCTGACTCGAGCGCGATACCTTCGTCGATCTTGTGTGGCTCGTCGCTGACGATCTGATCTAGGAAGCGGCTGGCCTGACGCGCGTTTCTGGCGACTTCGGTCATGCCTTTTTTCTTGTTGTCCAGTTCTTCCAGCACGAACATCGGCAGGCAGATATCGTGTTCTTCGAAGCGGAACAGGCTGGTCGGGTCATGCAATAGAACGTTGGTGTCCAGCACGAACAACTTGATTTCGGTATCCTTCGCAGATTGATTGCGCGGTGACATGACGTTCCTTTAGTTGAGAGTTGTGACGAAATCCAGCACTTCCTGCGCATGGCTGTCGGCCTTGAGGCCGCGCCATTCGCGGCGCAATTTTCCGGCCTTGTCGAACACGAAGGTGCTGCGCTCGATGCCGCGGACCTGTTTCCCGTACATGTTCTTTTGTTTGATCACGCCAAACAGATTGCATACTGTCTCATCGCTGTCCGAAAGCAGCTCGAAGGGCAGTGTGAACTTGGCCTTGAAGTTTTCATGCGACTTGAGGCTGTCGCGCGAAATGCCGACCACTTCGCAATGCGCTTTCTTGAATTTTGCGTACAAATCGCGGAACTGCTGCGCCTCGGTGGTGCAGCCCGGTGTATTGTCCTTGGGGTAAAAATAAATGACCAGATGCTTGCCGCGCGCGCCGTATAGGGTGAAGGTCTGATTGCCCGTGGAGGGCAGGGAAAAATCTGCGACTGTGTTTTCTGACATGAGTGAACCTGCTATAGAGGGCGACATTCTTGTCAAAAAACGCGCTAAAGGCAAGCATCATCGCATCCTCGTCAAATGGTCGCGGTTGTGCTACGGTTGCTGCCCGTTTAGATAAATTTGATCGATATGACTGATGCCGATTACATGCGCCACGCGCTGGAGCAGGCAAACCGGGCGCGAGCCGCCGGAGAAGTGCCGGTGGGTGCGGTGGTGGTGCTGGATGGCGAGATCATCGGCCGCGGTTACAATGCGCCGATCTCGCGCCACGATCCTTCGGCTCATGCCGAGATGATGGCATTGCGCGATGCCGCGCAAAATATCGGCAATTACCGGCTGGTTGGCTGCGAGTTATTCGTCACGCTGGAGCCGTGCCTGATGTGTGCCGGAGCGATCATGCACGCACGTATCGCGCGGCTGGTGTATGGGGCGCGTGATCCCAAGACAGGCGCGTGCGGCAGCGTGGTGGATGCGTTTGCTGAGCAGCGCCTGAACTACCATACTGAGGTGACGGCTGGCGTGCTGGCGGACGAGTGCGGTGCGATGCTCAGCGATTTTTTCGCGCTGCGCCGCGCCCAACAGAGAGCAGATCAAGTGAATCCTGCATGAAGATCAATATCCGCATTCCCACGCAACAGCTTGATCTGCTCGATAACGACGGGAAAGTGCTGCGGCGCTATGCTGTCTCCACTTCCGCGAATGGCGCGGGCGAGATATCCGGCAGTTATTGCACGCCGCGCGGCAAACATGTCATTCGTGCCAAGATCGGCGCAGGGCAGCCCGAGAATACCGTGTTCGTCGGCCGCCGCCCGACCGGAGAAATCTATACGCCGGAACTGGGCGCCCAGTTTCCGGAACGTGACTGGATATTGACGCGCATCCTGTGGTTGTCCGGACGCGAACCGGGCTTCAATCGGCTTGGAAAAAACGATACCATGCGCCGCTACATTTACATCCACGGCACGCCTGATTCTGTGCCGCTCGGCATACCCGATTCGCATGGCTGTATTCGGATGCGCAATGCCGATCTGATCGAATTGTTTGATATAGTACCTGCGGGAACGGCAGTCGAAATTTTCGAGTGATTTTCCAGGGAGGATACAAGCATGAGTAATCCTTTTACCGTCAGTCTGGTTTGCTGGCATGACGGCGAGCCTTTGCTCAAATCAGTTCGCGAAGCGGTGTTTATCCGTGAGCAGGGCGTTCCGGCAGAGTTGGAGTGGGACGGGCTGGATGAGGGCTGCCGCCATGCGCTGGCACTCAGCCTCCAGGGTCAAGCGATCGGCTGCGGGCGGATGCTTCCCAATGGTCACATCGGGCGCATTTCAGTGTTGCCGCAGTGGCGCAAACAAAAGGTCGGCACGGCGATCATGGAAGCGTTGCTCGATTACGCGCGCGCGCACGACTACAAACAGGTGGATGTGGATGCGCAGACTTACGCCTTGCCGTTCTATCAGAGCTTTGGGTTCGTCGAGCAGGGCAAGGAGTTCATGGATGCCGGGCTGCCGCATATCAAGATGTTCCTGAAACTTTAGCAATCCGCCTATCGTCATTCGGATGGTATCGATACGCTAATCGCAATCTGCTGTTGAAATTTACCAAGAGGTGGGCACGGCTTTGTGCCAACTGCTGACGGTCAAGAATTCACTCCGAAGCAAACACTCGCGATCACTACTATGGTCTGAAACTGTCAAGTTTTGAGAATCGCCGATAACTCTGCCACACTAATTTCTGTCCTAGCCATTACTTCCAAGGCAAGAGATGTAATCAACCAGCTAAACAAGCGCAAAATGTAGGCAGCCTAACAACAGCATAAATGTGGATTAGCTCAGGTTACGATTGTTGCTGACCACGAGGTGATGCTCGTTTAGCATTATCAATGGCTTCAAGTTTCTGAAGCTCTTCAAGAATCCATGGTGGAAGCGGTTGCGCAGCATGAGGATTATCGACTGTTAAAAATTCAAACAGCATGTGGAGATGTGTAGAGCCAAGCTCTAATGCATTTGAAAATAGGCAGATACCACCAACCCGAGTATGAACGTTTGACTGGAGGCGTCGACGCAGAAGCAGATTCCAGCCGCGCATTCCGCTACGGGAATCCGCCATGTCCATCATAATAAACCCTTGCTCCTCTTTCGATAGTTGCTTAGCTTCACGTTTTAGGAAGGCATCTGCTCGGTCGTCAGAGAACGGCATGCGCACCGAAACAAGACGCTGAGGCTCCGTACCATCACCACCAAGGATTCCACTTGCGACTCCAAATCGCGGACACTTGTTGTCCTCACCGGGATGGTTGACGGTTGTAACGACCGGACCGGTAAAGGGTTGTTTGGTGATAAGGGCAAGGTTTGGAAGGTCGACCGTCCCGAACTGCTCTGAATCCGCAATGTCAATAGCAGCGGCAAGAAGCGCGCCTTCTTCATTTGGATCGGGCTCGCGGCGGAGAAATATCTCTAATGAAAATTCTCGCCGAACTTGTTTCACACTGTTGAGGCGACGAAGGAGTTCCTTCGCCGCCACGGCTGCATCTGACATATCAGGTCGGGTAACTTCAACATATGTCCAGCGTTCGCCGGGGTGCCGAACCCGGAAGTCCGGCTTCTTCATGGCATCTGCGACAGGTAGGTCTGGTGCGAGCTCAATTTCCACATCGCCCATGAGCTTGAACATTCGCACCGCTTTCATTTCAGACAATGCGGAAGAATCACCGCGTCTAACTTTATCGACCAGCACATCGAAACCATGAAGAGTCTCAATTGCGGCAAGGCATTCTCCAAATAGGATTAGCTCAAGAGTAGGACCAACACCTTGCGTGCGATGACTATGTGCAGCTAACCAATCTGCACCAAGATGTCTTTCAATACAATCAAACGCACTTAGCGCCGAGCTAGCTCGGTCGCCAATTGCTTCCATTGGCTCCCTAATCCATTCGGTCTCAAGCCTTTCACGGGTCCAAATCATCAAATCTCCCTAACGCAGGCGGGGTGTGGTGATCAAGTATTGGGCAGCGGATAAGGCAGCGGAAAAAACTGCAGCGCAGCACCTTGCAATGACTTCCAGTGCACCGCTTGCGTTCCATGGCTGGAAACCTGTACCGATGCCAGCACATCGTAACCGCTGCCAGGCGCGGGAGCCGCGTTGACGATCATGCCGCTGGCCTGGCCTTCCATGTCTGCGCTGAACAACTCGTCTCCTGCTTGCGGCACGCCGCTGCTGTCCGGATGAGCCTGATAAGCCAAGTGTGCCGGGCAGTCCAGATGCGCGAGATACATGCGCCGCTTAAGTTTGCCGAGATACTGCATGCGTGCCACGATTTCCTGCCCGGGATAGCAGCCTTTTTTGAAATTCACTCCTCCGATGAGTTCAAGATTAACCATCTGCGCGACGAACTGTTCCTGGGTTTTCGGCAAGATCACGGGGATGCCGGAACGAATGTTGAGCCAATCCCAGCAAATGCTGCCGACCGGTTGCGCGTGCCGGCCGAGTTCAGACCACAATGCAGCAGAGTGTGATGCGGAGGTGTTGATCTGCCAGCGCGTGCCGCTGATTTTTATTGCACTACCCTGTGCGGTGCTAATGACTCCGAGTGAACTTTGTGGAAGTTCCCCGAATTGCGTGAGCAAAACTTCCTGTGCACTTGTGCCTGACAGCCCCAGCGAAATGAACTCGTCGCCGGCATCGGCAATTTTGACTTTGGCGCGCAGCACATACATGGACAGTTTTTTTCGCACCGTTTCGCACAGGACTCTCGGTATTTGTAAAAGATAGCCGTCGCCTTCCCGCCAGATCAGCATGGTTGCCAGCATCCGCCCCTTTGCGGTGTTAAAACTGCTGAGTTGCGCACGGGCGCTGCTGACTTCGTGTATGTCGTTGCTCAGCAGGTTTTGCAGGAACGATTGCGAGTCTTCGCCAGCCACGCGCAGCCTGCCAAACTGACTCAGGTCGCAAAATACCGTGTTTTTTTCTGTTGCATTCAATTCGGCGGCGATGTCACCAAAGTGCTGTACTACGCCCGCTTCGATAAGCGCGCCGTGTTGGGCGAGGAAATTATGCCAGTCCGGGTTCATGGTTGATTCTGTGCATGGGTTATTGATGTCGTGAAGTACAGTTAATGAGCACTCACAGTGTTGTTCAATGCATAGCCCGTGTCAACCTTGACCATGACGCGCTTGCGCGATTCCGCTAAACTTCGCGCCATGAGAGTCATATTGGTTTCCCTGCTGGCTGTGCTGCTTTCCGCCTGTGATGGAGGATTGTGGAACAATCCTTATCCGGCGGCGGACGAGGGCAAGTCGATTTTTTATACCGCGTTCACCGAACGTCCCAAACATCTCGATCCGGCGCAGGCATATAGCGAGAACGAATATGAGTTCCTCGCGCAGATATACGCGCCGCCGCTGCAATACCATTACTTGAAACGCCCCTATCAACTGGTGCCATTGGCGGCAAGTGCAATGCCTACAGTGCATTATCTGGATAAGCATCACCGGCCGCTGCCGGACAATGCGCCCGTGGAGAAGATCGCCTTCAGCGTGTATGAGATCCATATCAAGCCAAACATGCGCTATCAGCCGCATCCTGCATTCGCCCGCGATGCACAGGGCAAGCCGGAGTATGAACATCTTACCGAGCACGATCTGCGTGACATTCATTCATTAAGCGACTTTCCTCACACAGGTACACGCACTGTCACGGCGGCGGATTATGTGTATCAGATCAAGCGCCTTGCGCACCCTCAATTGCACACCCCTATTTTCGGCGTGATGAGCGAATACATCGTCGGCATGAAAGATTACGCCGCGACGCTGCAACAGGCAGTGAAGAAAAATCCCGACGCATTTCTCGACTTGAACAAGTATCCGCTGCCGGGCGTGCAGGTGGTTGACGACTATACTTACCGTATCGAAGTTATCGGCAAGTATCCGCAATTCGCTTATTGGCTGGCGATGCCGTTCTTCGCGCCGATGCCACCGGAGGCCGAACAGTTCTACGCCCAGACTGGCATGCATGAGCGCAACCTGATCCTGGATTGGTGGCCGGTGGGCAGCGGGCCGTATTACCTTTCCGAGAACAATCCCAACCAGCGCATGGTGATGACGCGCAATCCGTATTATGACAGCGAGACCTATCCCACTGAAGGTGAAGCGGGCGATGCCGCCGCCGGGTTGCTGGCGGATGCGGGCAAGCCGCTGCCGCTGATCGATAGGATCGTGTTCACGCTGGAGAAGGAAACCATTCCATACTGGAACAAGTTTTTGCAGGGCTATTACGATGCCTCCGGCATCAGCTCGGACAGTTTCGATCAGGCGGTGCAGGTGAATGTCGGCGGCGAGGCAACGGTGACCGATGCGATGAGGGCTCAGGGCATCACGCTGTCCACTTCGGTGGCGACTTCAACCATGTATACGGGGTTTAACTGGCTCGATCCCGTTGTTGGAGGGGGCTGCGCAAGTTTGGTCAGCACTGCCCCAACTCAATACTCATCTGATGAGGGCGACAAAGACAAGAAATCCAATCAAGCCGAACATGGAATTGGCACAGGGGGCAAGCGAAATGATTCATCGTGTGATCCTGAGAGGGCGCGAAAGTTAAGGCAGGCGATTGCGATCGCGGTGGACTTCGAAGAGTTCGTCTCCATCTTCGCCAACGGGCGCGGCATTGCGGCCCAGTCACCTATCCCACCCGGCATCTTCGGCTACCGCGAGGGCGAAGCCGGGATCAACCGCTATGTGTATGATTGGGTGGAAGGTGCGCCCAAGCGCAAGTCCATCGAAACTGCCAAGCAGCTGCTTGCCGAAGCCGGCTGCCCTAACGGCGTGGATGCGCGAACTCACCAGCCGCTGGTGATCAATCTGGATACCACCGCGAGTGGAGCAGGGGACAAGTCGCGAATCGACTGGCTGCGCAAACAATTCGATAAAATCAACGTGCAGTTGGTGGCACGCAGCACCGACTACAACCGTTTTCAGGACAAGGTACGCAAGGGCGATACGCAGATGTTCTACTACGGCTGGAATGCCGACTACCCCGATCCGGAAAACTTCCTATTCCTGTTGAGTAGCGCGCAAGCGAAGGTGAGCAAGGGCGGCGAGAATGCGGCGAATTACAGCAATCCGGAATACGAGCAGTTGTTCGAGAAAATGAAAAACATGGAAAATAGCCCGGCGCGTCAGGCGATCATAGACCGCATGCTGGAAATCTTGCGCCGTGATTCGCCTTGGTTATGGGGCTACCATCCAAAAAATTATGTGTTGCAGCAAAGCTGGCTGAGCAATGTCAAAGCCAACGTGATGGCAAACAATAAACTCAAATATTGGCGCGTTGATGCCAACCGGCGCGATGCACTTCGCCGCGACTGGAATCAGCCCATACTATGGCCACTGTGGCTTGGAACGGGGGTAGCGGTGCTGTTTGGAATTTGGTTGTGGCGTATGTTGCGTCAGCGCGAAGAAGCGAAATGACTTTTGCAGGAATGACGAAATTTTGCAGGCGATAAAAGTGCCAGCCGAGTATTGGCCTATTTTGCGGTATTCAGCAAGCTGTGGCGCAGCTTATTTGTTGCGATAAATGTAAGCAAGAGACCATGAAACAAACGTAACCAGCCATGCGATGACTTTATAGACGGTTGCGTTGAATATCAGTATATCCAGTTGCAATATCACCGTAAAAGCGGTGATATTGAAGGCTGTCATGGAAAGAAGAACGAAAATCGGATAGGGCAGCAGTTTGTTCATGGACCGGATTCTCTTTTTGGATCATCGCAGCTGAGAAATGGGCAAATTATACCCGCAGATTTTTTCGGGAATAGCCTGCTTTAATGAACTCCGGCCACATCTTGCAGCCACAAACAAACACGCCACCGCAAGGTGGCGTTGTATTGTATGCATCGTACCTTGATTATTTCTTATCGTTTCCGTGCACCGGTTCCGGCGTGTTCATCATGCTCCCTGCGGCCAACCCGACAACGACAATGCTTAAAAATACGCAAATTATCCCAAGCGTATGACCAAACACAAACCCGCCCAATAGCCATAGGATCACAGCTACGATGACCGACATTACAAGTGTGCGAATTTTGGAATCCATGATGAACCTTTCATATAAACAGTTAACCCAGACCAGTTTCTTTGGCCACGCTGGCTGAATGATAGCTCATTGCCAAAAAAAGTGTGAACGAAAAAAAGAAAAGGCAGTTGATAAAGGCCACTTGGCATTGACTGATTGCGATTATGAATTAACTATGCCGAAATTGGTTATTCCAGTTTTCAGCGATGCAGTAATAAGATTGACGGCTATCAGCGGGAAGCTGGCAATCATGATTTACACTCACAACGCAGGTTAACGTTCGGAAAGATATCCGGCCAATGAGTCGATTTCGTCATCCGTCAATGAATTGGTAATCCTGTTCATGATGCCGTTCGGGCTATTGGTGCGTTCTCCAGCCCTGAAACTCAGGAGCTGGCGGCGCAGGTAATCCTTGTGCTGGCCACCGAGCACCGGGAACACCGAAATCTTGGGGTCAAGTCCTTTGCCGTTCACACCGTGGCAATTGACGCATGCGAGTACCATTCTGGACAAGTCGCCATGTAGAAAAATATTTTTCCCTATATCATCGTTTTCTGCAGAGCCTTCGCCTTTCATTTTTTTCTGGCTGGCGAAATAAGCGGCAACATCGGCAACGTCTTCATCTGAAAGTGTCGCCGCCATGGCGTTCATGATCTGGTGTGAACGAATACCGGCCTGATAATTGCGGATCTCTTTTGCGATATAGTTGCCGTATTGCCCGGCAAGCTTGGGAATCAGGAGTTCTGTGCTGTTGCCGTACTCGCCGTGACAGCCTTGGCATAGCTGCGATTTTTCCTGGCCTGCGACCGGATCGCCAGTGCCGCTGCGCAGCTTGATCGATTCCGCGCTGTCTGCGCCGGAGTTGATCTCTGCCTGACCCTTAAGGGGGTTGATGTCGTCAACTTGGGCGAAAGCAGTCGCCGCCGCCAGCAGAACGGCTAGTGTCAGAGCGGTGGCAATATTGCTGCTAATGTGGAGCATATGCCATCTACCCCTTTGTATAATGATGCGCGTAATTATCTGTTCCCATGATCATTCTCGTGTCAACAGATGTCTCCATGTCGCATAGGATAGCAAATTAGCTGTCCGATTTTATGCCTTTCCGCAGGATGGTCAGGACTGAAGCGGACGGGCTGGCTAGTTGGTTAGGGAAATGAAACTCGAAGAGGTATAGGAGGCGGTAAAGGATTGGATGTTGGGTAGTTGAGTACGCAAAGAACCTGTGGTTGTGTGTGTTGATTTGTTTAAGAATCCCATTGCCGACGTTGCGTCTAATTAGTTGAGATACAAGATTACAACGGTTAAAGATCGAGTTAGTGGGGGTCATCACGGCCTCAGGATAGCTGACTATTTTGATGACAGATCGTATCTGTGTATCCGATTTCAGCGATCTGATGTAATCCTGATCAAACTTATATCTTTCACCCGTCTATCTGAAAGGGCTATTCGGTATCTTGCTTATTGTCCTGAAACGTAATCGGCCAATGCTTCCAGTTCATCGTCTGTCATTTTTTGGGTGATTCTGTTCATTATGCCGTTCGGACTATTGGTGCGATCACCTTTCCTGAAATTAACAAGTTGTCGACGAATGTAGTCCTTTTGCTGGCCGCCTATCACCGGGAACATCGAGGTGTTCGGGGTCAGGCCTTTGCCGTTTACACCGTGACAATTGACACAAGCGACTATCGTTCTGGATATATCGCCATGCAGAAAAAGCTTTTTCCCGACATCGCTGTTCGAACCGCCACCTTTCATTTTAGGCCGGCTTGCGAAATATGCCGCTATATCCGCCAAGTCGTCATCGCTGATGGTGGCAGCCATAGCGTTCATGATCTGGTGTGACCGTGTACCGGACTGGTAATTGCGGAGTTCCTTTGCGATATATATGCCATATTGTCCGGCAAGCTTGGGAATCAACCCTTCGATACTGACGCCCTCTTCACCGTGGCAACCCTGGCACAGCAACGATTTGTCCTTGCCCGCGACCGGGTCGCCGGGACCATTGCGCAGCTTGATGGATCCTGGACTGTCATCATCGGGGGCGACACCGACTTGTCCGGTAAGGGGATTGGTATTTTCGTTTCGGGCAAACCCCGCTGGAGAAGTGAGCAGAACGAGCAGAGCCAAGCCGATAACGATATTGTTTTTAGTATGAAACATATAATTCTCCCTCCGCTTGAGCCAGATAACGCAGCGGTGCGCGTAAGTTATGAAGATGAGACGGTAAAACTACTATACAGAAGCCTATATCCACTCTGGAACATTTATTTTTTATTGGTACCTCCCCCCGGCGATACCCTGGGGGCCGTGGACAGGAAAGCGGCAATATTTATAATGTCGTCATCGGTTAGATTTTTCGCGATTCTCCGCATAATTCCAACTTTATCTACAGTGGGATCATTTGCCCTGCTGTCATCGCGCCAACCATTCAATTGGTTTACCAAATATACAAATTTCTGCTGGTTGATTGCCGGAAATCTGGGGTCACGACCATTAAAACCATGGCAGTCCTGACAGGGCGGAAGCTTGCCTTTCACCCCTTGCGTGACGATGATTTCCCCCAGATCTGGTTTGCCTACCTTGTTCCCATCGGCGGCAAGCCCTTTTAAATCAGATGGGTCAACCTCATAATCCAACGTATTCAGAAACCCGGCCAAATCTCGGCGATCCTGCTCGGTCAATGCTTTGGCGAAACCATTCATTGCCGCGCCCGCACCCCCTGGCGTGCGTTTATCTGCAGCAAAGTCTGTGAGTTGCTTGATGATATAACCTTGGCCAATATTGGCTAGACGAGGCGCACCCATAGCGTCATTACCCAAGGCCTTTTCCCCGTGGCAGCCTTGGCAAGCGGCCGCATCCCCTTTGCCTTCATTGAAGATCGTCTCGCCATTGGCGACATTGATTCCAGCGGTTGACTCTGCTGCAGTAGCCGTTCCTGTCTGCAAAAAGCTGACTGCCAGCACAAGCATTGACGATAACATGAATTTAGATTTGCTCATTATTCCCGCCCTAGTTCTTGATATTAATGTTGAAGCTGCCAGTAAAACCGCTTTTTTCGCCTGGAAACCACCCGCTTTTTTATTATTGGATTAATTTACCAACACAGAATCATTTTATCTTTTATAACAACCCCATTCAAGCGGACATGGTGATCAATCCGGCTGTATCGGTCCGATCTGGCTACTGTCCCGAGACGTAATCCGCCAACGCGTTGAGCTCGTCGTCGGTCAGTTTCTGGGTGATTATGTTCATGACGCCACCAGGGCTGTTGCCGCGATCGCCGTCCCGGAAATTAATCAGTTGTCCGCGCAGGTAATCTATATTCTGGCCGCCGATCACCGGGAACACCGGATTGCCGGGAGTCTTGCCCTTTCCGTTTGCGCCGTGGCAATTGACACAGGCGACCATCATTCTCGACATGTCCCCATGCAAGAATAATTCCTTTCCGATCTTGTTGTCCGAGCCGTTGCCCTTCATTTTTTTCCGGCTGGCGAAATAGGCAGCAATATCGGCCAGATCGTCATCGCTGACGGTCGCTGCTACAGCACTCATGATTTGGTGTGTTCGAGTGCCCGATTGGAAGTTGTGAACCTGCTTTACGATGTATTTGCCATATTGCCCTGCAAGATTGGGGGCGAGCCCCTCGACACTCATACCTACTTCCCCATGGCATCCTTGGCACAAAAGTGATTTATCCTTGCCCGCGACCGGGTTGCCGGGACCGCTGCGCAGTTTGATTGCTTCGGCGCTATCGTCGGCCATCTCTTCGGCTGGTGCAGATACAGTGGTAGAAGCCTTCTTCTTGGAAGAATCGGTTTCCGTTGCTGAAGCAGTCGAGGTCGTGAAAAGAACGACTAAGGCGAGGCCTAAGGTGATGGTGTTATTTGCGTGAAGCATGTCATTCTCCTCCTCATATTCGTATTATTTTATTATTAGAATGTATAAACGCGCAACTATTCTACCCAATTGTTGCAGTTTCTACATACCCTGTTTCAAAATATGCCATATTTTCCGGTTTGAAATGCGACAAGGAGGTATGTGAGTCATCTGGAAAAGGCTCGGGGCTGAGGAAGTGGGTTCACAGGAAATTTCGTGCAATTTCTGCGGAAAACGATGTTCATGGTGAATCATCTTCAGTTGTGGCGTACTTGTTTATCTTCTTGTCCTGGCAGTATTCTTTGAGATGCAGAGAATTCCTGACGAAATGGGGCTCAAGGCAGGTTCACTCGCTCGTCAAGTGTAGTTTACAAATGGCTATTGCGCCTGAAACTCATGCACGCTTTCTGGGAAATCTGTCGCCATCTTTACAGAAATTACACCGGTTGTTATGCTTATCTTTAGTTAAACACTTGTTTGATTTATTTCACCCACGAAAGGAATTACCATGCGCAAGTCCGTATTCGCTGTTCTCGCCATCAGTGTCGCACTTCCCCTTACCGCTCTGGCTGCAGACAGTTACACGATAGATCCATTTCATACGTTTCCGAATTTCAGTATCAACCATTTGGGTTTCTCAACCATGCACGGCCGGTTTGACAAGACCAGCGGCAAAGTAACGCTGGATCGTGCTGCAAAAAATGGCTCGGTGGAGATTGCTATTGAGACTGAATCTGTCAGCACCGGTTATGTCAAGCGTGACGAGCATCTGCGCTCGCCGGATTTTTTTAATGCGGCAGAATTCCCCAACATTACATTCAAATCAACTGCGATGCATTTCAAGGGCGAGGTGCCTTCCAGCGTGGATGGCAACTTGACCATATCGGGTGTCACCAAGCCGGTCACATTGACGATAGACGAATTCAATTGCGGCGCCAATCCGATGAACAAAAAAGATGAGTGCGGCGCGGCTGCCAGCGCCCAAATCAAACGCTCCGACTTCGGTGTTAAATTCGGGCTGCCAGCAGTGGGGGATGACGTGAAGTTGGTATTTGAAATCGAAGCCATCAAGGACTGATTCAAGTTTTTTGCTCTGCAAAAAAGGCAGTCCCAAGGGGACTGCCCTTTTATTTTTGGACTACGTGAAAGAAGGGCCGCTCTTTCTCGACACTCTCGGTTTTCTGATGAGACATCACCTCCTTCCGGGGACAAGAAGCAAAGGCGTAGTTTAGAATTGCACTTTCGCTTGCACCAACAGCTGCAATGATCGCATCCACATTAGCCACCCTTTACCTGACCGGTATCCGTTAGAGGATGTTACATGCTTAAGAGTATTTCTAAAAATCCAAAGTTCGCCCAAATGCAAGGCGTGGGAAAATTTTGCAGCGCCGCATATGATTTATATGTAAGCAAGAAATTTTTTCCACAACGCAGCAGTTGGGATGAAATCTGGATTTTTAAAGGTGCCCTTAAATCAAAGATATTGTTATGGCTAACACTCATGACTGGGACAGTTCATGCCGCCCCTCTGCTCACGCTGGGAACATCCGTTAATTACTGTGTGGCGACATGCTATGTCAGAATTCCATTCACCATCACCAACTATGAATCCACACGAAATATCGGGATGATTTATTGTGATGTGGAAGTCGAATTGACATCAATAATGGCTGCTTACGATGGGCATGTAGGGACAAGAAATCTGCGGCAGTCACCTATAGGTGTTTTCAAAAACACTGCGGGAGCAATCAAAGGTGATGTTGAAGTGGATACCGGAATCAGCAAAAAGAACTTCAGGGAAGCCAAGGTCAAGACCGCCAGCTGCCACTTGTAGCTGAGGCTAGTCGATAACTGACTACCGCAACCGCAGCAAACGGCCAATTGCAGTCGTAGACGACCGGCAGCTTTCGGGCATTGAGCTTGATACCATGGGGCTCCGCTCCGTGCCAAACCGATATTCGTGAACGTGGAATTACTGCTACCATCTATACCGCTATAATCTGTCAGAAACTCATTCTGGAGGCGGCATGATCCTCGGAATTGTCATCTACTCAAATGATCCAGAGACCGTTTGGAATGCTTTCAGACTCGGGGTGTTTTCCCGCAAACAAGGGGATGCATTTTCAGTCTTTTTGCTGGGCAAGGGAGTAGAGGCTGAATCGTTGGACAATACAAAGTTTGATGTCCTTGGTCAGATACGCAGCTTTGCAAATGCTGGCGGTTTAATTCTGGCTTGCGGCACATGCCTTAAAATACGCAAGCTTGAGGGATCGGAAATCTGCCCGCTATCCACGATGCAGGATTTGCATGCATTGATCCGTGATTCGGACAAGGTGTTAAGTTTTTAGGAAACTTAGCCATGAATCGCAAGTAACATTGGGAACACGTATCTTCAGATACCTCCTGCGTGTTGCGTGCCGTGAGTTATGAATATCCGCTTTCCGGCTGTTAATATGGCAACATGACGTGCCGGTCTGTGCCAAAAGGAGCAGGTCAATTAATTTCTCAATTTTGGTCGTTCGTTTACAATGCTCCACCTTTCTTCAGTCCAGGTCAACGAATGAGTAAGGTTGCTCGTTTTGGCAACGTGACAGAAATTTGGTGTGGTCTTACGGATTAAATTTTGTGCATTATTAACATACAAATGAAAGGGCGTGTTATGAAAAACATTCTGTTTACATTTTTGGGCGTTTCTATGCTGTTCTTTGGTTCTGCTTACGCTAAAGAAGTTCATGACTGGAAAGACTTAGAAAAGGTGCACAAGCATGTTAACGAAGCTATCCATGAAATGGAGCGAGCCCAAAAGGCAAATCACTATGATATGGGAGGCCATGCTGCCAAGGCTGAAGAAGCTCTCCGTAACGCAGAACGTGAACTTCACGAAGCGGTTGAGTCTGCCAAAGCAGGAAAGTAATTCCGGTCAACAAGCTTATTGATAGGGAGTCACATTTGCGATATATGTGGCTCCTTTTTTGTCATCAAATCATTTAATAATAAGGATGCAAAGCTCCCCAGTGGCTTGAGGCGAAGTAGCGCCGAACGACCGCTTTCAGATAGGCTATTACAATGCTCGAAGTTCAGCTCGGTGCCAAAGGTACTTGGCGAAGTTCCGTATATGGACTCCACCTCGTTTGCAAGTATTCCGTTTTCCGGCTGGTGGGTTCGACTGCTCACGTATATCCGGTCTCTTAGTGCTGCATCTATTTTAGAGATGCTGGATCTTCGCTGCATTGCAACAACGTCAGAGCGGCTACGCCTGCATCATCGCCGCGCTGCTGGAGCTTGCAGGAGAAACGGTGCAGCCGGTGAAGCTGGCTGAAGAAGAACCGCTGGATGCAAGCTGGACAGAGCCGGCCGTCTTCGACGGCTGCAACGCAGAGGGTCAGGCCAAGCCCGAGCAGCCACAACCCATACACATCGTCCGCAGGGGCGCTTCAACTCAGGGGGTCTCAACATGAACACCTTCGATTATTTTCTGTTCGGCATATATCCATACATCTGCTTGACAGTGTTTTTATTGGGCAGCCTGATCCGCTTCGACCGCGACCAATACACATGGAAGAGCGACTCATCCCAATTGCTTAAAGCCGGTCAATTGCGACTTGGCAGCAACCTGTTTCATATCGGCGTGCTTTTCCTGTTCTTCGGCCACTTCATCGACATGCTCACGCCGCATTTCATCTACGAGCACTTCATCAGTACCGGCGGCAAACAGTTGATGGCCATGGTGACGGGAGGCACGGCTGGATTGCTGGGTATCATCGGGCTAAGTATCTTGATACACCGTCGCCTGACCGAGCCGCGCATCTATGCCACGTCACGAACTAGCGACATCGTGATCCTGCTGCTGCTGTGGCTGCAACTGGCATTGGGTTTGGCGACTATTCCATTATCGGCACAGCATCTGGATGGCAGCATGATGATGCGCCTGGCTGAGTGGGCACAGCGCATTGTGACTTTCCGTAGCGGAGGTGTGGAGTTGCTGGGTGAAGCAGGCTGGGTATTCAAGACCCACATGCTGCTCGGCATGACCATCTTTCTGGTGTTCCCATTCACCCGGCTGGTGCATGTGTGGAGCGGTTTCGGTTCGCTTGGATATCTCGCGCGCCCATACCAACTGGTGCGCAGCCGCAGGCTCAACCTGCCTGTCTGCCACAACCAGTCGGGTAAAGTGTAATCATGAATCATGCGCCAGACATCGTGGCACGCATCAATGGTGTGCCGCTCCATTCAATTGAAGAATCGCTTGGTGCCGATGAGCTGCGCCAACGTGCCTGTACCGAGCTGTTGCGCCAGGCGGCTCAAAGCAACAGGCTGCTGGCAGGTGACGACATACATGCAACTGACGGCGTGATCAGCGAGGCAGCGGCCACTGCCATTGAAATGTTGCTGGATAACAAACTGGATGTGCCTGAGCCTTCCGAGGAAGCCTGCCAGCGACACTATGCAGCGAACCAGAGCAGCTACAGCCCCGGTGAAAAAGTTCATGCACGGCATATTCTGTTTGCTGTGACACCGGGTGTGGATGTGGTGGCGTTGCGCAAGCGGGCCGAGAGTGCGTTGCTGGAAGTGCGTTGCCATGACGACAAGAACATCGAAGTTTTTGCAAAAAACGTACGCAAGTTATCCAACTGCCCGAGCAGCGTGCAAGGCGGCGATCTGGGTTGGCTCACCGTCAACGACTGCACACCTGAATTCGCCAAGGAGTTGTTCGGCCGTGCCGAGGTAGGTGTGCTGCCGCGCCTGGTGCATAGCCGTTTTGGTTTGCACGTGGTCGAGGTGCTGAACGCGAGCTAGGTGTCGTGCTGCCCTTTGATTCAGTGCGCCAAGCCGTTGCCATGTCGCTACGCCGGAAAACCTACGTAACTGCTCTGCGCCAATATTTGCGCCTGCTGGAAGGGCAGGCCAGCGTGGAAGGAGTGGAACTGGAGGTAGCCGACATACCATTGTTGCAATAAGGATGCGGATTTATCAGGCGTATCTGAGTGCTATCACTGTTTTTTCATCAGGCAGTTGCTCAGGCAAAAGAATGCATATACCGACAACAACAAAAGATCAGCACTAAAACTGCGCTTCCACAGCCCTACGGGCCAATTGCTCAGCTATCCAGCCCAATCAATACCGGACCCGCAACTATGCGCAATGCATGATCAATTGTTCCTTCGGTAACTTTCATTTTGCATACAGAGCGCTCCTTATCTTTACGTTGAGTGTTTGCTTTCTGGAATTTTGACCATCCGGTTTGTGTTTGCTGAACTTGGTGAATGGCTTTCGGGAAGCAAAAAATCATTAGAGCACTACTGATAGCCCCAAGCATTTTCTTCCTGTGATACTCGGCAAATTCATCACGACTGACTTTATTTTTCTATCAGTGAATTACCAGCCCGACTCGCGTTCCGGTGTCGCGGTGATTTTATGGACACTCAAATCCGTTCCGTTAAATTCTTCCTCGGCACTCAAGCGTATGCCGACCAGCTTCTTCAACACGCCATAGACCAGATAGCCGCCGGCAAAGGCGATCGCCACACCGAGCAACGTGCCGCACAGTTGCGACATGAAGCTCACGCCGCCTCTGCCGCCAAACGCCTTGATGCCAAATATCCCTGCGGCTATCCCGCCCCATGCGCCGCACAGACCATGCAGCGGCCACACGCCGAGCACGTCGTCGATCTTCCAGCGGTTTTGCGTCAGGGTAAACATCACCACGAACAACGCCCCCGCCACGCCGCCAACGAACAACGCGCCGATTGGATGCATCAGATCGGAACCCGCGCATATCGCCACCAATCCAGCCAATGGCCCGTTATGCACGAATCCCGGGTCGTTCTTGCCCATCCACAGCGCAGCCAGCGTGCCGCCCACCATGGCCATCAGCGAATTCACCGCGACCAGCCCGCTGATATTATTAATAGTTTGCGCCGACATCACGTTGAAGCCGAACCAACCCACCGTGAGTATCCACGCACCCAGGGCGAGGAACGGGATATTGGAAGGGGGGTGCGCCGAGATGCGACCTTCGTTGTTATATCGGCCACGCCTCGCGCCGAGCAGCAACACCGCCGCCAGCCCGATCCAGCCGCCCACCGCATGCACCACCACCGAACCGGCAAAATCGTGGAACTCCGCGCCGAATGTCTCTTTCAGCCAATCCTGAACACCGAAATGATGATTCCACGCGATGCCTTCAAAGAACGGATAGACGAATCCGACCAGCATAAAAGTCGCTGCCATTTGCGGATTGAATCTGGCGCGCTCGGCGATGCCGCCGGAAACGATGGCCGGAATCGCGGCAGCAAAAGTCAGCAGGAAGAAAAATTTCACCAACTCATAACCGCTCTTTTGCGCAAGCTGTTCCGCGCCGGTGAAAAAATTCACACCGTAAGCAATCACATATCCGATGAAAAAATACGCCAGGGTGGACATCGCAAAGTCGGTCAAAATCTTGACCAGCGCATTCACCTGGTTTTTTTTGCGCACCGTGCCCAGCTCCAAAAAAGCAAAGCCTGCGTGCATCGCCAAAACCATGATCGCGCCCAGCAAAATAAACAAAGTATCATTATTGATTTTTAAATTTTCCAAACTTCTCTCCTTATTGTTGTGCACAGCACGCAGTACACAAGTTTATTTTCTTTATCCCAAACAGTTCATTAAAACAAAACTGCGTCATTCCCGCGCAGGCGGGAATGACGGACTAATGGATTATCCGGGTTTATTCAAAATCGCCGTCCACTCTCCCGCTCGCAGAGCTAACCTTGCCAGCCGTTAAGGTATTTTTCCAGCCAGAATAAGCCGACGATCGTTTTGCTTTCGTTGATCTTGCCCTGCCGTATCCACTCAATCGCCTCAGGCAAGGATAACTCGAATACCTCCAGAAACTCGCCGTCATCCAATTTGCGCCCCTGATGGGTCAAGCCGCGTGCCAGGAAATACTCCATGCGTTCGTCGGCATAACCGATGCATGGCCAAGCCGTGGTAAGATGGATCCACTCACTCGCCACATAGCCGGTTTCTTCCAGCAACTCACGCTGCGCGGTGAGCAGAATATCCTCTCCATGGTCGATCTTCCCGGCGGGCAATTCAATGAACTCGCGCTGCGGCGCATAGCGGAATTGCCGCTCCATCACCAGATTGCCGTTGTCCAATATCGCCAGCACCGCCACCGCACCGGGATGATTGATGTATTCGCGGCTGCTCACCGCACCATCCGGCAACAGCACACTGTCTTTATGCACACGCATAAAGTCGCCCTCATAAACCAGGGTAGTCTCCAGGCGGGTTTCTTTCAAATCCATTGTGCATCTCTCCATAGCGTTGCAGTTGATTATTGAGCACGCCTGGCAAAAAGATAATCCACCTTGTCTTGGTAAACAACCTGCCAGCCGGGGTGGTTCTGCAGATAAGCGACGATAGGATAACGTTCGCTACTAAAAGCATTACCGTAAGGCACTAGCACCAGATCGAAATTCGCTTGCTCGAAAAAAAGTTTGCCTTCCGGCGTTGTCCACAGTATATGAGTATACGGAACCAGGCGCCGGGGATCGAGCATTCTGCCATCTATGAACACTGTTACCGTGCCCGGCAACTGCCAAATCAGATACCCGCCCCAATTCATGGTGTTGAACATTTTCCCGCCCAGATTATTGGCTTTGATGAAAGCCACCGCCCCGACCGGGAACCTTTGCTCTTGCAAGCCATGCTGAAACACCCGTTCCTGCTTGAAACCGTACCCTAAAAATGCCAGCGCAACGACCAGTACGGATAGTTGAACCGCGACCGTGGACAGCTTGACCCAGGTTAGCATACGATTCAGGCTGGCTGCCACGTAAGGCGCAGCAAGCAAGACAAACAGCGGGATGTAGCGGTAGCCAGTCAGGCTGATCATGCCGATGGCAAAAACCACGACTCCCTGCTTCAAATAGGTCTTGTTAATAAAACCCGGCAAAGAAGCCAGAGCCACGCCGATGAATACCCAGTAATACAACGTAGCGGGCCACAACGTCCAAGGGTAAGCATATTCCGATACGCGCTCACGGAGCGGGTTGCCTTCCACAAAGAAGATATTTTCCACGAAAATAATACGAATAATGGTGGAAAAACCGTTTGGTGTGCACACCAGAGCAACGGCGCTCAAGAACGTGATATTGAACAGCAGGGTGGGTAGCGACGTGTTGATACGTTCGCCCGCCCAGCGATTTTCCAGAAATTGACCGGAGGTAAACAATCCCAATGCCACCACGCCCAGCGCAGCTCCGGCGTGTATGTTACTCCATACCAGCATCACCAGCGGAATACAGTAAATTAACCAACGCCTACCGCTGTGCATAAAGCCATCGAGCAGCAGGAAAATCAGCGACAGATATAAAAATGAGAAAAGCTGCGGACGCTCGCCGGTATGCTGCAAAATCGCCAACCCGGCCAGTGTTGTCATGGCAAAAGAAAACAGGCTGGCGGTTGCGGCAAGGCGGCAACGCAAATATACAATGGCCAGACAGAGAGTCAACACGCCAGCCCGAAAAAGAATGATGCCGTCAAGATCGAACCAACGATAAACCGAATACAGCAGCACTTGGCCGAGCCATTGGCTTTTCAATACGGTCTGCCCCCAGACATTAGCTGCATTGTAAACGCCGAACGGATCCACGCTGGGAATCGCGCCATTTTCCAGGATGTTCCTGCCGGCGGCGATATGCCACCAGAAATCAATATCCCACACCTTGACCGCGAAAAAACCAAAGAAAGTAATGAGTAGCGCCACCAGTGCCAGGTACTCAAGGTCATTTCGTTTATTCATGGCATACCAACACCCGGGATCGGGTGATATTTTTCAATTAGTTTTTCTTCACCACCTGCATTGCAGTGGCGACCATTCCTGCGATGTCTGCGGCGTTGCCGGGTAGGATCATGGTGTTGCCTTGTTTGGCGATATTCCCGAAGGCATCGACGAAACGTTCGGCGACTTTGAGATTGACTGCGATGAGACCGCTTTCACTTTGAATCGCATTGGCGACTACCTTGATCGATTCGGCGGTGGCGTTGGCGACCAGCAACAATGCTTCAGCTTCGCCCTGGGCGTTATTGATGGCGGCTTGTTTGGAGCCCTCGGATTCGCGGATGGAAGCAGTCATTTTGCCTTCGGCGATGTTGATCTCTTCCTGCTTTTTGCCTTCCGATTGTGCGATCAGGGCGCGCTTCTCGCGTTCTGCGGTGATTTGTTTTTGCATCGCGGCGAGCACTTGTTGCGGCGGTGTGATGTCCTTGATCTCATAGCGCAACACTTTGACACCCCAGTTCGGGCTGGCTTCGTCCAGCGCGAATACCACACTGCGGTTGATCGCTTCACGGTCTTCCAGCAATTTATCCAGATCGCGTTTTCCGCATTCGGAACGCAATGCGGTTTGCGCGAGCATGGTGATGGCAGCCAGGTAGTTGGAGGTACCGTAGCTCGCGCGTGCGGCATCTGTCACCTGGTAATACAACACGCCGTCCACTTGCACCTGGGTGTTATCGCGAGTGATACAGACCTGCGGGGCAATATCGATGGGGAACTCGGTTAGACGATGGCGATAAGCGACGCGGTCGATAAACGGAATGACGATGTTCAGACCCGGCTGCAGTGCATCATGATACTTGCCAAGCCGTTCCACGACCCAAGTGTTTTGCTGCGGCACGATCTTGATCGATTTGAATGCGAGAAAAACCGCGAATATCCCCAATACGATTACAAATATATCCATGCTTTTCTCCCAGATTATTTCTATTCGGAATCAAAAATGATGTAAGACCGAATGGGGCGGGGCGGCGCCCTTAACTCCGCGTTCGGCCTACAAATGTGTTTACTCAATGATTAAGCGCGAGCCAATAATTTTCTTGATGCGCCAGGCTTTTCTTGCTGCATCTGATATCGCATTGCTCGCCAGCTCTGCATCCCATTCTGCACCGCGATAGCTAACACGAGCATGACGTTCATCGGTCCAGTGAATGGCTTGCACACTTTCACCGATGTCATAAGCGAAGTTGCTTTGTACGTTGCTCTTGACCTGCTGTTGCTTCCATCGATACACGCCAGCCACGCTGATTGTGCACAGCAATGCCGCGACGGCGGCCTGACCTGCCCATGATAACCCCAGATATGCAGCACATCCGGCGGATGCCAACCCGAAAGAGACTGCGATCAGATAGAACGTGCTGCTGAGCATTTCGGCCATCACCAACACCGCCGCCGCCATCCACCAGACCCAATATAATTCCACTGCGATACTCCCTGTATTGACCATCAATGTATTTTGCCACGTTTAGAAATAGATTCTGCGCAACAATAAATCTCCCGCAGATGGCAGGTTTAAGCTGTGCAGCCAGCCTGAACATATGTTGAATACATCGTCAGAGTGTCTCAATCTTCTTCTTGTAATGGGTAGTATTTAGAAACCGATGAATTCATGAAGTATCATGATTAAACCTTCCAAGCTATCCACCCAAACTTGTTTCGTGAAACCCGAATGTATTTCTCCCTTGATTTTTCGCGCTGTACATGGCCCGGTCGGCATTTTGCATCAGTTCGTCAGCGTCCTTGCCGTCCCTCGGGAAAATGCTGACTCCTATGCTGGCATGGACGAGCAGCTCGTGCCCGTCAATTTGCGTGACATGCTGGAAACGATCATGCAACTTTTGTGCGATTGCCATTACGTGTTGCGGTTCGTCAATCGTGTCAAGCAGAATAACGAATTCGTCGCCGCCCAGGCGCGCCACAGTGTCAACCACGCGTACCGAGGATTTCAGCAGGGTTGCAACGTTTATCAAAACGCTGTCACCAACCGCATGACCGAAAGTATCGTTGATTTCCTTGAAACGATCCATATCGACAAACAGTACTGCAAGCTGCTTTCCGCTGCGGTGCGAATTGGCGATAGCGTGTTCCAGCCGATCGAAGAACATCCTGCGGTTGGGCAGGCCGGTCAGCGTGTCGTGTCGGGCCAGGTGATCAAGTGCCTTTCGATTCTCGTCCAGCTCGGATAAATGGGCGACGATTTGCGTCTGCATATCGTGAAAGCTGCGCGAGAGCAGACCGAGTTCATCATTGCGTGCGAGTGGCAGAGTGCTGATGACATGTTCTTTAGAGAATCTGTTGATCGCCCCGACCATGGCGTTCAATGGGCCGGTAACGATGCGTGAAACCAGCGCGGACAGAATGAGCGCAAGACCGCTGAAAGCGAGAATGATCTGGAAGGTATCCCAACCTAGCATGGTGGTCTCTCGCGTGATATTGCTCAGCGGCTGAGCCAAACCGAGAATCACGAAACGCTTTTCAACGGTGTCACCGAAAGGCAGGCGCACAAAGGCCGCGACATGTCCATCCTGTTTTTGCGGCACTGCATCGACATTCGTCACGACATTCATGGCATTGCCATGAATCAGGGACAAGACAGGCCTGAAGGAGTCCTGGATGAGAATGCGCTTACCGCGATCAAAGCCAAAGGTTTGAGTAGCATCCGGGTGAATCAGAAAGTCACCCGATTGGTTGCTGAGGTATAACTGATAGGCGCTCGGCAAATTACTTTTTAAAAGACTGGCAAGTCCATTCAAATCAATGTTGATTACAATCAGGCCGAGTCTCTTGCCATTGCGTGCAATAACCGGGGTTGAAACCGTCACGGTCGGTTTATTCAGGCCGGAATGCGCCCCCTTCTCATGGTTGATGGTGATATCCGACAAATAGATATCTCCCCGCGCCAGTCGCAGCGTGCCAGCAACATAAGGGTAATGCTCCTTCTCCTGCAAATCGCCTGCCAGCACCCGTGTCAGTCTCTTGCCATTACGATCGACGCGGACCAGTTCCAAGCCATGCTGGTTCAAACCAATTAGACGAATCTGAAAATATTCCGGATGCGCCGACAGCATCGCAGTGAAGGTATCTGCCAGTATTTTTTTATCAAGTTCGGCGGTCGGTTCGTCCGGTGAGTTAAATACATTGCTGGTCACCGGCATGGCTGCCAGCAACTGCGCGTCCTCGGCAATCACGTCGATGATGATTTTCATATTCCGGCCCACTACCTGCGTGGCCGTCAAAAGGTCGCGTTCCGCCGCACTGGTCAGCATGTTTCGACTGGACGAGTAGAAGTAATAGCCGGTCAGGCTTGTTGCCAGGATTCCAAATGCGGCAAGTAAAAAGCCGAGCTTGAAACCGATATCGAGTTTCATATAGTCAGAAAATTTCATAGCATAAGAAACTTATTCGGCAGATCGGCAGAGATGGTATGGCTCGAGTATAGCGCGGTGCGTTGGGCATTCTCAACCTGCTTGAGCCAGAGGATCTTTCCTGAATTACATGCATGACGGGAGATTATCCAGATATCATTATACATCTCGCGGTCAAGAGACGGGCCTCTAAAATCTGGGGTGCCTAGCCAGGATGAAAGGACTGTAGACAGTATCTTGGAATTTGTGCTATCAAACATTCACTGATTGCGATTGGTTCTTCAGCCTGCCCTTTCGGAGTAGAATCACCGGCAGATTCCTCATGCATTCAAGAAGAATTTACCAGGTGGACGAAGCAACAATTCTGTGCAGCCGCATCGATTGAACTTATGGTGCCTTGGCATCTCGTTTTTATTCGGACTAAACGTATGTACCGTAATAACTGGATAATATCGGCTGTTTGCTTGATTTTCTTGTTTGGCTGCGCGTCATGGCAGAAAGCCGAAACCACCAAAACGAAACTCCCCCAAACCTCAGTGGAAGCGAAAGCAGACATAAGGGCAGTGAAGTCTGCGGATGGATTGATCAATGGGGAAATCGTCGGTACACCCGCCCCTGACAGCAAATTCTCCCAACTGCAAATCGGCATGACGCTGGTACAGGTCGAAAATTTGATTGGGCGACCGAACGATACCGACAGCCGTATCACTGGCAAGCAGTACCAACCGTTTTACTTCGGCGGAGATACGCAACGCACAGAGGCCTTTTATAAAGGCGAGGGACAGCTGACCTTTTCGAATATTCATCCAGACAGCGCTGCGGATACGCTGATTCGAATCATTGTCAAACCTGATGCCAGCGGAAACCACTGATACGCTGAAACATGACCGAACTTATTCTGCCCCATGTTGACATTCAGCCCAAAAAAAAATTACATTCTTCCATTGTGAATTTAATATCGACTCAATGCTTCCAGCAATCATCGCAACCAACCTATTAGTCACTCGGGAGACAACATGTCCAACATCGAATCTGTATTAAATGAAATACGTGTTTTCAGCCCTTCCGCCGAATTTACCAAACAGGCCAACGTCTCGGGAATGGCTGGCTATCGATCCTTGTGCGATGCTGCAGCCCAGGATTACGAAGGCTTCTGGGGTGAGTTGGCGAGAGAGACTTTAGTTTGGAAGCAGCCTTTTTCCCGGACGCTGGACCAGAGTAACGCCCCATTCTACAAATGGTTCGAGGATGGTGAGCTGAATGTCTCCTACAACTGCCTTGACAAGCATCTTGCCACCCAGCCGGAAAAGACCGCTATCATTTTCGAGGCTGACGACGGGAAGGTAACGAAAGTAAATTATCGCGAATTGCACGGGCGTGTCAGTCAGTTCGCCAATGGCCTGAAGTCCCGTGGCATCAAGAAAGGCGATCGTGTCATTATTTATCTACCGATGAGCATAGAAGCAGTGGTGGCGATGCAAGCTTGCGCCCGTATAGGCGCGATCCATTCAGTGGTGTTCGGCGGATTTTCCGCCAAAAGTCTGCATGAGCGCATCATTGATGCTCAGGCCTGCGCCGTTATCACGGCCGACGCACAGATGCGGGGGGGCAAATTGATGCCCTTGAAATCCATCGTCGATGAGACGCTCGCCCTAGGTGGTTGTGGAAGCGTACACAGTGCTATTGTTTATCGCCGTGCCGGTTGTGATGTCGTATGGAACGATGATGTGGACATCTGGTGGCACGACCTGTTCAATTCGCAGCCCGCTCATTGCGAACCCGAATGGGTGGGCGCGGAACATCCGCTGTTCATCCTTTACACTTCAGGTTCGACGGGCAAACCCAAGGGTGTGCAGCATTCCAGTGGTGGCTATCTGCTCGGCACGATGCTGACGATGCAATGGGTGTTCGACTACAAGCCTTCCGACATCTTCTGGTGTACCGCCGATGTGGGCTGGGTTACCGGCCATTCCTATGTTGCATACGGCCCACTGGCGGTGGGCGCAACACAACTAATGTACGAAGGGATACCGACTTATCCCGATGCCGGACGTTTCTGGAAGATGGTCCAGGATCACAAGGTCACCACCTTCTATACCGCACCGACTGCGATACGTTCGCTGATCAAACTTGGCAGTGATCTGCCCAAACAATATGATCTTTCCTCGTTGCGTCTTCTCGGCACGGTCGGTGAGCCGATCAACCCTGAGGCATGGATGTGGTACTACAACACTGTAGGGCAGTCACGCTGTCCGATCGTGGACACCTGGTGGCAGACCGAGACAGGTTGCCACATGATCGCCCCTCTGCCTGGCGCCGTACCCACCAAACCCGGTTCATGCACTTTGCCCATCCCGGGCATTCAGGTTGCAGTGGTCGACGAGACCGGACATGAGGTCGATGCGAAGCATGGCGGCTCGTTGGTTATTACAAAACCTTTCCCTTCGCAGATTCGCACCATCTGGGGGGACCCGGAACGCTTCAAGAAAAACTACTTCCCCGAAGAGATGCGTGGTTACTACCTTGCGGGTGATTCTGCACATCGTGACGAAGACGGCTATATCTGGATTATGGGACGCAACGATGACGTTCCTGAAAGTCTCCGGACACCGCTTGGGCACGATGGAGATCGAATCTGCGCTGGTTTCCAGCCCGCTGGTAGCGGAAGCTGCTGTGGTTGGCCGTCCGCATGATATCAAGGGTGAGGCTGTCGTTGCTTTCGTGGTGCTGAAAGGCATACGCCCCGACGATCCTGCCAAGGTTAAAGAGATCGTCGAGACCCTGCGCAATTGGGTCGGCAAGGAGATAGGCCCTATCGCCAAACCCGACGAAATCCGTTTCGGCGATAACCTGCCCAAGACGCGTTCCGGAAAGATCATGCGCCGTTTGCTGCGCACGATTGCCAATGGTGAGGAGATTACGCAGGATGTTTCGACACTTGAAAACCCGGCTATATTGGAACAACTCAAAAATGCCATTAGATAAAAATCTTGATTAACTCTAATCTCCCTTGCGCCCGCAAGGGATATCGTCGGGGGATGTCCTTTCCCGACCTTCTGTCCGCTATCTTCTGCCATTTGTCTTCTCATAGCTGTTTTCGATTGACCTGAGCACGGCTGTTAGACTACTATCGCGCCGGATTCACTTCAGGAAGGGTACACGTGTCATTGATTCGACTGATTTTTTTCGCCCTGTTTGCAACTAGTTCCGTTACATGGCCGGCATTCGCTCACGCAGAAGAGACGCTTGCGCTCAACAGCCCCATGACGAGTGAAGTTGCTCCGGAATGGTTGCCTTCCGCACGAGATATCAGGATAGAGCTGATTCCGGAAAACCCGCAATCGCTAAAAGCTGATATGGCTACGCATGACCTGTGGACCCGCATCCGAGCCGGGTTTGCGATGCGCGAACTAAATTCGAAATTGGTCGCCAGGCAGGAGAAATGGTATGTCGATCATCCCGATTATGTAGCACGTATGACAGAACGTGCGCGTCTATACCTGTTTTACATCACTGAGGAAGTTGAACGGCGCGGGATGCCTAGCGAGATCGCATTGTTGCCGATGGTTGAAAGTGCATTTAATCCCAGCGCGTATTCAGTCAGCCGCGCTTCGGGTATCTGGCAATTTATGCCCTCTACCGGTAAAAAATTCGGTATGCAACAAAACTGGTGGTATGACGGCCGTCGCGATGTCATCAGCGCGACCAACGGCGCTCTCGACTACCTGCAAAAGCTGCATGATATGTTCGGCGATTGGGAGTTGGCTCTGGCTGCCTACAATTGCGGCGAGGGTGCGATTCAGCGCGCGCAGGCACACAATCGCAAACGCGGCCTGCCGGTCAACTATGCCAGCTTGAAATTACTGAAAGAAACGCGAAATTACGTGCCGAAGTTGCTGGCCATAAAAAATATCGTTGCCGACCCGGCAAGCTTTGGATTGACTCTGCAAGACATCCCGAATGAACCCTATTTTGCCGCTGTTGCAACCAACAAGCACATAGACGTCAAGCTGGCTGCTCAACTGGCCGACATCACAATTGAAGAGTTCGCCGCACTCAATCCTGCGCACAACCGTCCGGTGATCCTGCAGGATAGCAGCGATCTGATTTTACTGCCGATATCCAAGATTGAAACATTTCGCACCAACCTTGAAAGTTACAACAAACCGTTGGTTAGTTGGCAATCTTATCAACCTAAAAAAGGCGAGCGCCTCGACAAGCTGGCTCCGCGCTTTGGGCTGTCGCTGGAAAATCTGAAATCCGTGAATGGCCTTTCCAGGCGAGGCAATATCAGCACCGGACAGACTCTGCTGGTGCCGCTTAACGGCGAAGAATCCGAAAGCCAATTCGAGGCATTCAATATGCACATTGCTGCGGACGATCTTTCCCGCTCTGTCAGACACATAGTGCGCAAAGGCGAAACCCTTTCTGGAATCGCACATCGTTATCATGTCAGCGTTGCCAGGCTGAGACAATGGAACGGCCCGTTGAAAATAATCAGGCCCGGCCAAACCATTGCGCTTGGGCAAACTGGAGTACAAAGGACATCCGGTCATCGAAGAAGATCCAGCGATCGTTCGCCCAAGGTAGCGGAAAGCGGCGCAATCAAAAACAGCGCCCTCTAGGAGTTTCGCGTCGCGTCGGCAATATCTCCAAAAGCTCTGAACTTGCGGTATCCCTTCCACAGCCGCCAGGCACCCTTCACCAAACCAACCATTCCGCGTCGATTCACTAAAAGAGCGGCCAGAGCCACGGAAAGAACAGGAATTGAACGCAGCAAACGCACGGCCGCCAAGCCCTTGTCGGCGAGTGCAAGCGGAGTTTCCAGACGCGCTCCGAACTCGGCCACCTGTTCACGCTGCACGGTGATTCTTGACAGCAGTTCGCTGCGTCGCCGCAACAACTCGGACATATGATCATTCATCTTGAGCACCCAGATGCTCCCTATCCTTTGCCAACTCAGCCAGACTCACAGAGAATAGTTTCGGCTTGGACCGCGCCTTGCTGCGCAATAATATCGCCATCAGCATACCCGACGCCAGGAACATCACAGTCAGTCCGCCGAGCACGGCGACACGATGATCATCCCAAAACAGCACAACGATAAATGCCGTAAGCAGCAATATGCCCATGCCAAAAAAGTATAGCGCAAACAAGGAAAAAAAGAACATCTGCGTCAGGTACAGACGCTCTACCTGCAGCTCGTTTGCCAGCAGTTCGAGCCGCGTCGAAACTATGGAAGTCAGCGTCGAAACCAGCCGCTTAAGCGACTCCATCAACCCTGCACTCTGTTCAGCCATGACTTAACGGCCACGTCCAATCAGCATTCCCACGATCACCCCGACAGCCGCACCGATTCCAACTGCCTTCCATGGATTATCTTGCACATACTCATCGGTCGCCCTTGCCGCCTCCTTGGTCTTGGCTACCAAAGCCTCTTCGGCGTTGGCAAGGCGCGCCTTTGCAACCGCCAGATTTTCCTGGATGCGCTCACGTGCCGCAGATACTTTCTCGCCTGCAACACCGGCTGTTGCACGCAACAATTCCTCGGTGTCCGTGACTACCAGGCGAAAATCCTGCATGAGTTTCTGTTTGGCAGCTTCGCTTTCTGTTCCTGCTAATTTGGTGCTCATGATCCACTCCTTAAAAGTTAAAATTATCGTGATCAATTACTGCTCAAATCTCCATAACATCACATTATCATTAACGGAGAACCAATTTATATTTTATACCTATAAATCCTTGCCGTCATCCCAAACTATCGGCATATAAATAGCAATTAACACGATGAGTCGCGGAAAGTGGCGTGGCAGGGGGGTAAGCGGTACGGCATTGTCCGGTGGCATGCGGACAGCGCGGCGCGAAATGGCATCCTGGTGGCGGGTTGGCCGGTGACGGCAATTCGCCTTCCAGCCGGATTCGTTCCACGCCTTGCCCATCGATGCGCGGCACGGCGGACAACAGCGCTTGAGTGTAAGGATGTTTGGGCATGCCTAAAACCTCAGCCGCCGTTCCGCGCTCCACGATCCGGCCGAGATACATCACGTATACTTCATGTGCAAGATATTCCACCACCGCGAGGTTGTGGGTGATGAACAGATAACTCAGATTCAATTTCTGTTGCAGCGATTTCAGCAGGTTCAGAATTTGCGCCTGTACCGACACATCCAGCGCGCTGGTCGGTTCGTCGCAGATCAGCAGTTGCGGTGATACGGCAAGCGCGCGCGCAATCGCAATGCGTTGCCGCTGCCCGCCGGAGAACTCGTGCGGATAGCGCCACTTTGAAGTTCGTGCCAAACCGACTTCATCGAACAGGGTATCGATGTGCAATTGCCGTGTTGAGCTGTTTCTTTCGATATTCAATGCTGTCATACCCTCCTCGAGAATTTCGGCGACACGCATTTTAGGATTCAGTGAAGCGTATGGGTCCTGAAATACCATCTGCATCGCGGCGCGTTGGGTACGCAATTCGCGCGCGGGCAATCCAATCAATTCGCGTCCGGAAAATTTAATGCTGCCGACAGTGGGTGGAATCAATTGCAGCAAGGCCTTGCCCAGCGTGGTCTTGCCGCATCCGGATTCACCTACCAAGGCCAGCGTGCGTCCCCTGGGTATATCCAGCGACACGCCGTCTACCGCCTTTACCTGCCCGACCACGCGCTGCAGGATGCCTTTGCGGATGGGGAAATAAACTTGCAAGTTTTCTACTTGCAAGAGGACTGAGGACTGAGTGCTGGGAACTGGGTGCTGGGTGCTGGCTGCCATCCCCTCAGTCCTCAGTCCTCGTTCCTCAGCCCTTGCCCCATGTCCCTCATAGAGATGGCAGCGTACTCCTTGACCGTTTTCCAATACCGTCCAATCCGGAGTTTGTTCGCTACACAGCGACCAGGCTTTGTCGCAACGCGCGGCAAAGCGGCAGCCCCGCGTGATGCTGCCCAGAGCCGGAACGCTGCCGGGAATTGCGGCCAGCGGTTGGTTGCGCCGCGTCGCATCGGGCAAGGCGGCCAATAATTTTTGTGTATATGGGTGCAACGGTCGGGCTAACAATTGCGCGCGGCTGGCCTGTTCGACGATCTGTCCGGCATACATCACGCCGACCTGATGCGCCATTTCCGCCACCACACCGAGATCGTGCGTGATCAGCAACAGCGACATGCTGCTGGCAGACTGGGTGTCGCGCAACAGTTGCAGTACCTGTGCCTGCATCGTCACGTCCAACGCGGTGGTCGGCTCGTCGGCGACCAGCAACTTGGGCTGTCCGGCCAGCGCCATCGCGATCATCACGCGCTGCTTCATGCCGCCGGAAAGTTGCATCGGATATTCTGCCACGCGCCGCGCCGCATCGGGAATGCCGACCTGATCCAGCAATTCCACGCAACGCTGTTGCGCTGCCGCACCACGCATACCCTGGTGCAACTCCAGTACTTCAGCGATCTGCTCCCCGACCGTCATCACCGGGTTCAGGCTCAGCCCCGGTTCCTGAAAGATCATCGCCGCGGTACTGCCGCGCACTGCACGCATCTCGCGTTCGCGCAATCCGAACAGATCGACGCCATCCAGTTGCGCCGTGCCGCCCGCACGCACCACACCATCCGGCAACAGGCGCAAGAGAGACAGCGCGGTCACGGATTTGCCGCAGCCGGATTCTCCGAGCAAAGCGTAGGTCTCGCCCGCCCGGATGCTGAAAGAAATATCATCCACGATGCGCGCGCCATTGCGCAACTGCGTTGTCAGTCCGGAGACATTAAGGATATCACCCATCACGCCGCCATTTCGGTGCGATTCAAGCGCGGATCGAAGGCATCACGCACCGCATCGGCAAACAAGTTTGCCGCCAGTACCAGCGCCAGCATGAATCCGAACGCGGAGGCCAAGGACCACCATACCATAGGCTCGCGCCCCATCTCAAGACGAGCCGCGTTGATCATCGTGCCGAAACTGATCATGGATGGATCAACGCCCACGCCGACGTAGGACAACACGGCCTCGGCCAACACCAGTGCGCTGAAATCCATCACCAGCGAGATCAGCACGATGTGCATCACGTTCGGAATGATGTGGCGCGTGAGGATGCGGAACGACGACACGCCGAACGCCTGAGCCGCCTGGATGTATTCCATTTCACGCAGCTTGAGCGTCTCGCCGCGCAACAAGCGGCACAGCCCGGTCCAACTGGTGACACCGAGGATCAGGCACAGGAACACCAGACGCAGATCGGCACGTGATGCAGAATTATTGAACCATTGCGGATGCGTATCGATGGTCACCTGCATCATCAGCACCGCCGCCGCGATCAGCAGCACGCTGGGTATCGAACTCAGCACAGTGTAGACGTACTGGATCACATCATCCACCCATCCGCGCAAATAGCCTGCCGCAATGCCCAGAAACAAGGCCAGCGGCAAAGTGACCAATGTGGTTACTGTGCCGATGATCAGCCCGGTGCGTATGCTTTTTAGCGATAGATACAGCACGTCCTGCCCGACCTTGTCGGTGCCGAGCACGTGATATCCAGCAGCCACATTGACGGTCATGCCGATCAGAGCCGAGATGATGAGAGTGGCGATCAGCAATGCGCGTAGCGGCCAGCCGCGTTGCGCCAGCAATCTCTTGCCGCCCAGTGCAATCAATAACCCCACCACCAATCCCGCCAACGCGCCGGCCAGTCCGCGCCACAGCACATCGCCATATAGCTGCTGCGTATCGCTCAGGTGCGCACCACCGTAGCGCAAACGCGGATACTCGCGCAACACTCTGCCCTGTGCGTCGCTGAAACTTTCCTTGGCATACAGCGTCATTGCCAACGGCGCGGAATAGGTCTTCTCGGTGTGCGTGCGCAACGGCGTGACCAGTTCGTCGAACGCGCTCAACACCTCCGGCGAATATACCGTCTCTCCACTGTTTTTTTCCGGCAAAGCGACTTGGTAATGCAGCGTATCCAACAGCCCGACCAGCAGAAACAGCGACAGCACCAGCAACGACACCATCGCGGTCGCACTCTGTGCCACGCGCCGCCACGGCAACAGCAGATGCTCATGCTGCCGCACATACCACACACAGGCTATGCCTGCCGCCAGCAGCAAGAACACCAGCCTGTCGCTCCACAGGATGACCGGCATGAAACTCATGAGAGTCTCACCCGAGGGTCCACGACAGTGTAGGAGATATCGGTGAGGATCAGCCCGACGATATACAGCAGCGAGCCGAGGAACACCATCGCGCGCACCACGCTGAAATCCTGCGCATTGATCGCATCGATGGTGTAGCTGCCCAGCCCCGGTATGCCGAAGAACGACTCGGTGAGCAAGCTGCCCATGAACAGCAGCGGGATGACCACCACCACGCCGGTGAGGATAGGGATCATCGCATTCTTCAGCACGTGGCGGAACAGCACCGCCAGTTCCGACAAGCCCTTGGCACGCGCGGTACGCACATAGTCCTTGCCGATCTCTTCGAGGAAGATGGTGCGATACCAGCGGCTGTTGGAACCGACGCTGCCGATCACGCCGATCACGATAGGCAGCACCACGAACTTGAAGCCGCCCAAGCCGCTGTCATAACCGGAAACGGGCACCAGATGCCACAGTTTGCTTACGACGAACTGCCCGCCGATGATGTAGAACAAGCCGGACACCGACATCAGCAGCACGCACAACGCCACACCCGCCATGTCCAGCGCAGTGGCGCGAAACAGCGTCATCAGCAGCGCGAAGCTGACGTATACCACCAGCCCGATCAGAAAGGTCGGCAGCGCAATTGTCAGGCTCGGCCCCATGCGTGTTGCGATTTCGCGACCGATACTGCGCCCGTCATCCGAATAACCGAAATCGAGTGCAAACATGCTGGCTGACTTCTGCCAGAAGATCGTGTCGGTGATCTTGTCTGTGCCGCTGGCTGCACCGTTCAGCAACAACGGCTTGTCATAGCCGTGCTGCTGTTTCCACTTCTCGATTGCATCGGGTGTGACGCGTTTGATGCCTAACTGCATGCGTGCCATGTCGTCCGGCGTGTTTACCACGAAGAACAGCGCGAAGGTGAGCAGATTCACTCCGATCAGGATCGGTACAGCGTAAAGGATGCGGCGCAGCAGATAGGCAAGCATATTACGTCTGGTGTGGATGGATTACGGTTGCGCGGATTATAGGGCAATAGCTTGTCCTGCTTGCACTCGAATTAAACCGAACTATTCTGAACCCTGAAAGCTAAAAGGGCACATCTCCGGCAACGCGCCATGTCACATATACCGCGCCGGCGGCGAATGCGAAAGTCAGTAATGCGAGCAACAGGCTTTGTATCCGGGGTGATTGTCTGGGCAACGGCATCAGCCAGGCAGCTAGCGGGATGGCTGCAAGAATTGGCAATGCGTACCAGGGAAGCTTTGCGCTTAGCACCGCTATGCAACCGGTCAGTCCTGCGATCAGCGCGAGCGGCAGCGTCAACACGCGTCCGGCGGGCAAGGCCTTGTTGCTGAGCAGATGGATCAACAGATACGCGGCAGCGGTTGATCCGAGTGCCAATCCGAACTGGCCGAGCAGGGCCGATGCGCCGACAAGGGCTGCACCGCCCGTGCCCATGCCCAGCGCGGTGGCTGCACTTGCGGCGCGCAGCGGTTCATTCTCAAGTCTGTCCATACCCCAAACCAGGATCGCAACATAAGCCGCGCAACCCGCGCCCCACAGCAACGCTACCTGGGGCGGGTGTTGCTGGAGAATGCGCAGTGCCGTCCAGATCGCGGCCGCTCCGCCGAGCAGGGGAAGCAGCGCACCTAGCCAGCGTGACTTCAATAAGGCGAGCAGCAGGCCGAGCGATGCGCCGACCAAACCCAACAGAACGATCTTTCGAGCGGCGGTCAGCGGCGCCATGGTGAAGTCGCTGGCCAGGTAAATTGTGACGGCAAATCCGGCGATGATGGCAAGGCCGCTCAACTTGACTCGCTGGAACAATTCGGCGGTGATGAGTGCGACCAGGAAGGGGGCGAAGCCGGCTTGCACGGCGGGGTGATTGAGTAGTTCTTGCAACTTAACCTCCGGCAGGTCATCGAAGTGCGGCGAGTTTACCACCATTGAATCAGTACTTGGAATCCGGTGTTTGAAATCTGGTGTTCTTGAAATTCGGCAATGGCACCCAATCCACGTAAGGTTTGGTGACTGTGATGGTAAACTGCGCGGCGTGAATTTGACATTGGAGACTAAAGGAATATGAAGAGGATATTTCTGTTTGTTTTGACTAATCTGGCTGTCGTTTTTGTGATCAACATTACTTTGCGGCTGCTGGGTGTGGATCGCTGGTTGAACGAAAGCGGCGGCATAAACTTCAGCGCGCTGCTGGTGCTGTCTGCCGTGATCGGTTTTGCCGGTTCGCTGGTTTCGCTGGCCATGTCCAAGTGGTCTGCCAAGCGCATGGTCGGTGCGCAGGTCATCGAAAATCCGATTGATCCGACCGAGCGCTAGCTGGTGGAAACGGTGCGTCGGCATGCGCAAGCCGCTGGTATCGGAATGCCGGAAGTGGCGATTTACGATGCGCCGGACGTGAATGCATTTGCCACCGGATGGAATCGCAACGACGCGCTGGTGGCAGTGAGCACCGGCCTGTTGCACAACATGAGCAAGGACGAAGCTGAAGCCGTGTTGGGACATGAGATCACCCACGTTGCCAATGGCGACATGGTGACGCTGGCCTTGATTCAAGGCGTGGTGAATACTTTCGTGATATTTTTTGCCAAGCTGTTCGGTTACTTTGTGGATCGCGTTCTGCTCAAGAATGACGAACGCAACGGTCCTGGCATAGGCGCATTCGTTGCCGAGATCGCGGCGCAACTGGTGCTGGGCGTGCTCGCCAGCATCATTGTGATGTGGTTTTCGCGGCAGCGAGAATTCCGCGCCGATGCAGGTGGTGCCAATCTGGCCGGACGCAACAACATGATCGCGGCGCTGGAACGCTTGAAAATCAATCACGAGCAGGCGGCTTTGCCGGAAAAGATCGCCGCGTTCGGCATCTCCGGAGGCCACGCTTTCTCAAGGATATTCATGACCCATCCACCGCTGGATGAGCGGATCGCCGCGCTGCGCGGTGGTTCTTGATGTCTTTTGTAAACTGGTAATAATATAAAATGACCTGTGAAGCAGGCCATTTTCCATTCTATATAGCGCGACTGGTTGTGAGTCCGCATGAGAGAATACCGTTGCACGATTGGAACATCCACGTTTTCTCTTTTCTATGGCTGTGTGGTGTCGTCATCCAGGTCCTCGTAGCGGGTTCGTGGCGGGTTCCCATCGTAGACCAGATTTTTCCGATACTGCAGATAGCTGTCACGGATAAATTCGTAGGGGTCTATCATTGCCTCATTCAAAACCTTTTCCTGATCCATTAGTTCTGCGCGCCGGTTGATCCCCCTTGTCATGTAAGCCTGGTTGCGTGTGCGCATGCTTTTGATCTGGTACACCGGACTGAAATAGCCATCGACATACAGCCCGGTACTATCGCGCAATGTACTTGATCCGAGGATAGGCAGAACGAGGTAAGGGCCATTGCCGACTCCCCACTTGCCGAGGGTCTGGCCAAAATCCTCGTTGTGCTTTTTCAGATCGCCCGTTGATGCAACGTCGATCAATCCGAGAACACCTATCGTGGAATTCACGAAGACACGCATCCCATCTGAAAAACCCTGCACCAGTTTGAATTGCAGCAAATCGTTGGCTGTGACAGCGACATCGTCGAGATTGGAAAAGAAATTCGACACCATGATCCTGCCAAAAGTTGGCATGACAGCACTGTACCCTTTCGCGACGGGCTTGATAACTGCCTTGTCTAATTTATCGTTGAACTTGTATATGCCGCGATTGAGCGGCTCGAGCGGGTCGTTCGGGTTGTGCGCTGCGGCGCAGCCGGTAAGGAACAGTGATCCAATAAGCAGGGATGTGGCATGCAAAAGTGGGCAAATTCGATTCATCGTTGGTGTGTATGCCTGATCAATGGCCGGGATTATAGTTTGAGTGACGGTTGGAGAAAAGTTTCTAGCCAGTCTTGACGGGTGGCGGCAGGTCGCCGATGCGAAAACGAAAAGTGCCGGTTTTGCGGTCGGCAAAATAATGTTGCAGTGTGAAATATATCGGCCGGAACGCCAGTGCGTCCCAGGGAATCTCTTCTTCGGCAAACAGCTGAACTTCCAGACTTTCCAAACCGGGCGAGAAATCGAGATTCAGCAATCTGGCGCGGAACAACAGGTGCACCTGATTGATATAGGGCAGGTTGTACAGAGAATATAACTCGTCGATGGATACCCGCGCGTTGGCCTCTTCCAGGGTTTCTCGCGCAGCCGCCTCGATAGTGGTTTCGCCGTTTTCCATGAAGCCGGCGGGCAGTGTCCATAACCCGTGGCGCGGTTCGATGGCACGACGGCACAGCAGGATTTTATCCTGCCATTCCGGAATGGCGCCAACGATCAGTTTTGGGTTCTGATAATGAACTTCGCCGCAGGAAGTGCATACATGGCGTGCCCGGTTATCATCCGGCGGCAGGCGCAGTTCGACAGGGGCGCCACATAAGTTGCAATATTTCATCTCAGATAGGTACTGATGCGGGGATGAATCGTTTCCATAACTGCTACCGGGATTTCTCGCCGATCCTGTTTGTCAGCATGTTGGCGGCTTGGGGAAAGTTCATGTTCAGTATGCGCTGAGCATCGTCGCGCAGCTGATTCATGCCCAATGCGTCATAGCCTTGCACCATGATCATCAGCGCATCGCGCGTCGCGGGAGAATTCGGATAAAGCGTCAGCACTTCCGTGGCACGGTTCACTGCTGCGATGTTCGCGCCGCGGCGCAGGTAGTAACTGGCGACATGGATATCATACTTCGCCAATGCGTTGAGCAGATATTGCATACGCATCTTGGAGTCGGTGGCATATTTGCTGGAAGGGAAGCGCGTAACCAGATCCTTGAAGGCGGCAAATGAATCTTGAGCCGCTTTCGGGTCGCGTTCTGTGGGATCCTGCCCGAACTGCATACCGAAAAGGCCGATGTCGGGATTGAAATTGGCCAAGCCCTTCACATAATAGGCATAGTCGACGTGCGGGTTGTTGGGGTACTGCTTGATGAAGCGATCAGCAGCGGAAATGGCGGATTCAGACTCTTTCTGCTTGTAATAGGTGTAAGCCATCTCAAGCTGCGCCTGCTGCGCGTATCGTCCGTATGGATAATGCGATTGCAGGGATTCAAACTGTTTGAGGGCCTCTTCATAGCCGCCATCATCCAGGGATTTCTTGGCATCGATATACATTTCCTCTGCTGTGAGATTCTTTGCCGAGGTATTGTCATCAGGCTTTGAGCCGAACACGCCGCAGGCGGTTAACGTAAGCAACAGGAATACGGCTAAACTATGGCGCATGACAAATCCAGAAAATAATTTGCGCGATTATAACGCAAACCTCCACCTCACCGAACCGGTGCATTTCACTGTTCCCGATGAATATGCCGGATTGCGCCTCGATCAGGCCCTGGTCAGGTTTTTCCCCGAGTATTCGCGCAGCCGTCTGCAGGAATGGATCGCCCAGCAGCAAGTCAAGGTGGACGGTGCATATGCCACGTCCAAGCAAAAAGTCTGGGGCGGAGAAGAACTGGAGGTATTGCCGCAATCTCATCCTGCCGAACAACCCTATCAGGCGGAGGACATTGCGCTCGAAATATTGTACGAAGATGATGCGTTGCTGGTGATCAACAAACCGGCCGGCCTGGTGGTGCATCCCGGCAGCGGCAACTGGGAGGGCACATTGCTCAACGCCTTGCTGCATCACGCGCCACAACTTGAGGATGTGCCGCGCGCCGGCATCGTGCACAGGCTGGACAAGGACACCAGCGGCTTGCTGGTGGTGGCCAAGACACTCACCGCGCAGACTAAACTGGTGCGGCAGCTGGAGGCGCGCAGCGTGCAGCGTGAATACCTGGCGCTGGTGCACGGCGAGATGACGCGTGCTGGCAAAGTGGACGCGCCGATCGGCAGGCATCCCACCCAGCGCGTCAAAATGGCCGTGGTGGAAAGCGGCAAGCCTGCGGTCACGCATTATCAGATCGAAAGAAAATTCCCGAGCTGCACGCTGTTGCGCTGCCGTCTGGAAACCGGGCGTACCCACCAGATACGTGTGCATCTGGCCCATATTGGCCATCCCCTGGTTGGCGACAGCGTGTACCTCAAAGGCCCGCAAAAATGCGTGCCGCAACTGCGCGAATTGTTAAGCAGTTTCCCGCGCCAGGCGCTGCACGCAACCCGACTTGGGCTTAAACATCCGGTCAGTGGCGAAATGATGGAATGGCATGCGCCGTTGCCGCAAGACATGGCGCAATTGCTGCAACAAATCATGGCGATTGTGAATGAGCCTGCTTGAACATTTGATTATTCCGGACTGGCCCGCGCCAAAGAATGTGCGAGCCTTGCAGACCACCCGCTTGGGCGGTATCAGCAGCGCACCTTACAATAGTCTTAATCTGGGCGACCATGTCGGTGATGCGCCCTTATCGGTGGCGCGCAACCGCATGTTGCTCAACATCCTGCTGCCCAGCGAACCGGTGTGGCTGGAGCAAGTTCATGGCATTAGGGTGGCGAATGCCGATATGGCAGGGTGTCTGCCGCAGGCCGATGCCTGCATAGCGCGGCATCGCGATGCGGTGTGCGTGGTGATGACTGCAGACTGCCTGCCGTTACTGTTGTGCGATCCTCAAGGCAGCGTGGTAGGGGCGGCACACGCTGGCTGGAAAGGCTTGGCCGCCGGGGTTGTCGAGGCTACCGTCCAGGCGATGGATGTCGCGCCTCAAAACCTGATGGCGTGGCTGGGTCCGGCTATCAGCCAGCCAGCGTTTGAGGTGGGTGCAGAAGTGCGTGACACTTTTGTGGATGCCGACCCGCAGGCCGCAGCGGCATTTACTCCCTCTCCCTTAAAGGGAGAGGGCGGGGTAACCAATGACTTAGCTGTCGTTGTTGGACAGCCTCGTCAGATGGCTGGTAGTTCCATCAGAGAGGGTAAGAAATGGTCGGCCGACCTTTACGCATTGACGAGACTGCGCCTGAACGCGCTGGGCATCACCCGGATATACGGCGGCGGATATTGCACTTACCGCGAACGCGAACGTTTCTTTTCCTACCGCCGTGACGGTGTTACCGGGCGCATGGGGACTTTCATCTGGCTGGATTAGCCGGGGGAGCATCGCCAACCTTTGGTATAATCCGCGCCCTTCAATTTTCTGAATAACCCACATGACCGTCTTGCTATGGATAGTCGCATCCAGTTTCATAGGCGGGGTGCTGAGTGCGGCACATGCCACACTGTTTGCATTGAACGCGCGCGTGCATTGGGTGAACTCGCTGGTCAATTACGCCATCAGGGCATTGTTGGGGGCGGCGTTTCTAGAGATATTGCCTGAAGCACTCAAATTGAGTGCCAGCGTCTCGGTCGTCAGCGGCGCGGTACCGGCGATCATCGCGCATGAGATTCCCCAGGAAGTCGGCGACTTCATGATACTGCCGCATTCCGGTTACACCAAGGCGCAGGCTTTATTGCTCAACCTGGTGTCCAGCCTGGCCACATTGCTGGGCGGCGTGTTGGCTTATTACGCGTTGAGGTCGATGCAAAGTGTGGTCCCGATTTTATTGGCTTTGGCTGCTGCGAGCATGATTTACGTTGCGGTTGCCGACCTGATTCCCGGATTGCATAAGCGCACCACATTGCGCGACACGCTGGAGCAAGTCGTGCTGATCGCGTTTGGCATATCTTCGATCGTGCTGGTTCAATTCCTGGTTTCCGAATAAGCAATGAAAGTCTGTGAGGGAATCTCTATAAATTCATTTTCCGGGCGAATCGCGGCGTCGCGTGCTCGCTCATTCCTCGTCTATCAATTCGATATGCCTCGTCATTCGCTGCGCGGCTCCTTGCGCTTCATCCTGCAAAATAAGTTTCTAGAGGTTCCCTGTAATGAGTAAAACTTCCCCGCAAAAAGTCGGCTTCGTCTCCCTCGGTTGTCCGAAAGCGACCGTGGATTCCGAACACATTCTCACCCGCTTGCGCGCCGAGGGTTATCTGATCTCCAAAAGCTACCAGGATGCCGATCTGGTGGTGGTCAATACCTGCGGTTTTATCGACAGCGCGGTGGCCGAATCGCTCGATGCGATCGGTGAGGCGCTGGCGGAAAACGGCAAAGTGATTGTGACCGGATGTCTGGGCGCGAAGGGGGATGTGGTGAAACAGTCTCACCCCAAGGTACTTGCCGTCACTGGCCCGCATGCGACCGACGAGGTGATGGAAGCCGTGCATTTTCATCTCCCCAAACCGCACGATCCTTACTTGGACCTGGTGCCCGCTCAAGGCATCCGCCTTACACCCAGGCATTACGCCTACGTGAAGATATCCGAGGGCTGCAATCATCGCTGCACCTTCTGCATCATCCCCAGCATGCGCGGCGATCTGGTCAGCCGACCGGTCGGCGACGTGATGCAGGAAGCGCAGAATCTGGTCAACGCGGGCGTGAAGGAATTGCTGGTGATCTCGCAGGACACATCTGCTTATGGGGTAGATGTGAAATATCGCACCGGTTTCTGGGGCGGCAAGCCGCTCAAGAGCCGCATGACCGAGCTGGCAGCGGCGATGGGCGAGTTGGGTGCGTGGGTGCGCTTGCATTATGTGTACCCGTATCCGCATGTGGATGAAGTGATTCCGCTGATGGCGCAAGGGAAAATATTGCCCTATCTCGACATCCCGTTTCAGCATGCCAACCAGCGCATCCTGAAACTGATGAAGCGTCCGGCCAGCAGCGAGAACGTGCTGGCGCGCATCAAACAATGGCGCGAGATCTGTCCGGACCTCACGCTGCGCAGCACCTTCATCGTCGGTTTCCCCGGCGAGACCAAAGAGGAATTCGAGGAGTTGCTGGATTTCCTGGAGGAAGCGCAGCTGGATCGCGTCGGCGCGTTCGCCTACTCGCCGGTGGATGGCGCGGTGGCCAACGCCTTGCCCGATCACATTCCGCCCGAGGTACAACAGGAACGCCTCGCGCGCCTGATGCTGCAGCAGGAGGAGATCAGCGCGGAACGCCTCAAACGCAAGATCGGCAAGACCATTATTGTGCTGGTGGACGAGGTGGATGAGGAGGGCGCGATCGCGCGCAGTTCAGCCGATGCGCCCGAAATAGACGGATTGGTGTACATCGAAGACGGTCAACAATTAAGCGCGGGTGATTTTGTTGAGGTAAAGATCACCGATTCAGACGAACATGATCTGTGGGTGGAGATGATTTTGTAGTGCACGCAAGGGTTGCGAAAATATCCGGCCATTTGCCTGGCGCCTTAATGATTGGTTTAATGGCAAGCCGTTTCATCAGTCGAAAAGACACAGCTAAATGATTTTATTTTCAAGCATCAGTCGGAAGGCTTGTAGCGCTGCCGACAGTTTCATCAACTGCTAACCCGATTTGCGGTACTGGAACATTTTGCTTGGGCTGACACGAGGTCGGCGCGATGAGATATCCAAGGTCATTTGCAGTAGGTATTGATGTCATTTTGAGCTTTTGCGATGCGCTGTTCGCGTTCGGTATCGTCAATGTAGCCAGGCTCGCCTTTTGCATCAATTTCCACCATACGTATGCCCGACTGCAAGGATTTCAGGTTTTGTTGTGCGTTGGCGCAATTGGCTTGTTGAGCCTCTGTAACAGCCTGTTTTTGAGCGGCCTTGTCGGCGGCTTCTTTCTTTGCAATTTGAGCCTTTTTCAATTCCGCTTCGCGTTCCGCGATGGTTTTCGGTGCGGCTACACTACTGGCGTTCTGGGTATCCTGGGTATTGTCATCTGAACGCAAGGTTTTTGGCTGCGCGTCAGAAGGGGGTGGTTGGTCGGAATAATGTACCTGACCATTGGAGTCCACCCATTTGCTGATCGCGGCGAAGGCGTTCGTGCTGGTCAGTATCAACAAAAAAAGCAGGTATTTGTTCATGGCAAGTATCCCTGTCTTGGAGGTTATTGATTGGAATCAAATCCGTCCGAAGGAATTCAGACGAATGCGCTGACAAGTCTAGCATGTAGAGGTATGATTGCAACTCAATAAAATGTGAATCAAGTTAAGGGGGAAGTTATGCTGGACAGCAATGCTGGCGCCGCTGCCAACCAAATCTATTACGATGTGGAACAAAATGCCGGAGTGGTATTGAAACTTTTCAATGCCTATTACCGTGAACACAATCATTCAGGAAAGGTTTACGAAGAATTTCCCGACTTTTTTATGTTCAAGCCGAGCGTGCTTGAAGGCAAGGAAATCGCCACGCGTGGGTCGGAGAAGATGTTGCTGGATGACTGTATTCAGCGTGCCAAGGAGCGTAACGGTTACATTAGCGTATCCAAACATCGTAATCCAAAACTGGGCTACTATTGGCTGGAATTGTCAGTGATGCCGTTTATGATGGGTGATTCGGTGGGCAAGGAGAATAAAGGCGAATTCTTTTATATACTCACGAAATTCATCGAGTTCACCAAACGGCATCCGAAAATGTACGGTGATTTGACTGCCGAGATCGAGGCCGACAAGGATATTGCGCTGATGCTCAACGGCATCGGCAAAATGGCGAGTCGTCTCAGCACATCGCTGGAAATTTATCCTGAGAACATGTTGGTGGCCTACAATCCCAATTGGCCAGTGACGGAAGTCCAGAAACTGCTCCATTCACTCAAGGAAAACGATCAGGATTGGTGTGAAATGTTTTTTGAGTACATGATGTATGTGATGAGCAAAAAAACTTAAGCACCAGTCTTTAGCAGCACCAGTACCGCGCCGCTGCCACCCTCTTTGGGCAGCGCATCGCAGTATCCCAATACACGCGGATGTTGAGTGAGCCAGTTGCGTGTGAGCTTGCGCAATACCGCTTCGCCGCTTTGGCTGTTCAGCCCCTTGCCGTGTATCACCAGCACGCAGCGCAACTCTCGCTGCATTGCTTCATGCAAAAATTCCTGCAACAGTTTGCGCGCCGCATCGCTGTTATTGCCGTGCAGGTCGAGGCTGTCCTGAACCGGCCAGCCGCCGCGCCGCAGCTTGCGCAACGCCAAGCGCGAAAAGCCATTGCTCAAATATTCATCCGGTGCGTTCCTAAATGCGAAATCAGGGTCTGCGAAATCGGACAGCGTGTCGGGTATTGCGGGCGGCGGGACGGCGCGGCGAAGCAAGGGTTTGCGCGGGGCAGGTCGGGGCGAGATGCGGTTTTGCTCCGGTAGCGGCTTCACTGTGCCGACTGCCGCACGGAACAGCGCGGCATCGTCGGGTGCCGTCTGGTCGGGTTGCTTTGTTGAATGCTTCTTCACAGCGTCACCAGATCACATAGCCGTGTCAAAAATATTTTTTAAATCTTGCCCAGCGAAGCGAGATATTTGTCCGCATCCAATGCCGCCATGCAGCCCGTTGCTGCGCTGGTGACAGCCTGGCGATAGATCTGGTCCTGCACATCGCCTGCCGCAAACACGCCGGAAATACTGGTCGCCGTGGCATTGCCATTCGAGCCGCCGCGCGTCTGGATATAACCGTTACTCATTTCCAGTTGCCCGGTAAAGATATCGGTATTGGGCTTGTGGCCGATGGCGATGAACACACCCTGCAGCGCGATATCCTTCTTCTCGCCGTTCTGTACGAGCTTGACGCGCATGCCGGTCACGCCGCTGGCATCGCCGAGCACTTCATCCAGCGTGCTATTCAGTTGCAGCGTGATTTTTCCTTCGTTCACTTTTTCCGTCAGGTGATCGACCATGATGCGCTCGGCGCGGAAAGTGTCGCGTCTATGCACCAGCGTGACGTGTTTGGCGATATTGGCGAGGTATAGAGCTTCTTCCACGGCAGTATTGCCGCCGCCGACTACCGCCACATCCTGGCCGCGATAAAAGAATCCGTCGCAGGTCGCGCAGCCGGAAACCCCGCGTCCCATAAAGGCTTCCTCGGAAGGCAGGCCGAGATATTGCGCCGAAGCCCCGGTACAGATGATCAGCGCGTCGCAAGTGTAGCTGCCCGCATCGCCGATCAGCAGGAACGGCTTTTGCTGCAATTTGGCAGTATGGATGTGATCCGGGATGATCTGTGTGTTGAAGCGTTCCGCGTGTTGCTGGAAGCGTGCCATCAATTCCGGTCCCTGCACCCCCATTGCATCCGCAGGCCAGTTGTCCACGTCGGTGGTGGTCATCATTTGACCGCCCTGGGCCAGGCCGGTGATCAACACCGGGTTAAGGTTGGCGCGCGCGGCGTACACGGCGGCAGTGTATCCGGCCGGGCCGGAGCCGAGGATGATGAGGCGATGATGTTGGGTGGGAGTAGTCATGACTGAATTCTTTCAATGATTGAATGTGGGAGAAAAGTTATCCGCAGGTGTATTTGAAATAAAACTGGCAGGACTGCGTCCGGCAAACTTGGCAGAACATGCCGGACAGAACATGGCTTGTAGCCGTTGGACCAAGTGAATCAAGAACATTCACCAAGGATATTCACCAAGTTGCCGGTTATTGTTAATAGTTCCTGGAAATAATTAATAAAGGCGGAATTTACCAGTAGTTGTGGTCCTCTGTCGAGCATCCATCGGTTAGAATCTGAATAACATGAAATCCATTTTCTTCATTCCATTAATGCTTCTGTCCTTTCCGGCCTATTCGGACAGTGCCGCCACGCTGCCGGGTATACCCGAATTCATCGATCAAATGGTCGTAAAGCACAAATTCAAACGCGCCGAATTGGTAAGCGTGTTCGACCAAGCACAGCTATTGCCGAGCGTGATCGACACCATTTCCCGTCCGGCTACCCTCAAGCCATGGTTGGAGTATCGCGCGGCCTTTGTGAACCCGGAACGCATCAGTCTGGGTTTGATATTCTGGAAAAAATACCGGAAAACCTTGCAGAGTGCTGAAAGGAAATACGGTGTGCCGCAGGAAATCATACTTGCGGTGATCGGCGTTGAAACTGTTTACGGACAGGATGCGGGCACCTTTCGCACCATAGATGCATTGACCACATTGGCATTCGATTATCCGCAGCGTGCCGATTTCTTTCGCAGCGAACTGGAAAGTTATCTCCTGCTGGCGCGCGAACAGCAATTCGATTTGCTCACGGTGCGAGGGTCTTATGCGGGAGCATTGGGCATCCCGCAATTCATGCCGAGCAGTTACCGCGCTTATGCGGTGGATTTTAACGGCAACCACAGGATTGATTTGATACACGAACCCATGGATGCGATAGGCAGCGTCGCTAGCTATCTAAAAAGCTTTGGCTGGGATGGTGAAGTACGCCACAAATCACTGCATGTGAAACGAGATGATGCGACCCCGCCGGTTGCGGTGCGTGCGCATGTAAGCGAAGAGATATGTGCTGGAGATATCTCAACCCCGCGAACTGTCGCAGCATGGTCGGCAATCGGCATCGTGCCCAGCACCAATCTTGTTCATGCCAAGGATGAGACTGCACGGCTGATTGATTTTACGGTCGCTGACGGAAAGGAATTCTGGCTGGCGTTCAACAATTTCGACGTCATCAAGCGCTATAACAATAGTGACTTCTATGCGATGACAGTGTTCCAGCTGGCTGAAGCTTTGAAAGAAGCCCGTAAGCCTAGCCGCGCAAAGTAATGCGCCGTGCGCCATCGTAGTGCGTTTTCCAATAGGGTTCCAGCATGTTTTCAGTGCGAACGCTGCCGCCGCTGCTTGGGGCATGAATGAAGCGATCACTGCCAAGGTAGATGCCGACATGTGAAAACTTTTGTCGCAATGTATTGAAAAACACCAGGTCGCCGATGCGCAGATTACTGATGCTGATTGGCTGGCCAATGCGGCTTATTTCGTCGGAGCTGCGCGGTAAATTGATTCTTAGCGTGTGACGAAACACATGATCTACAAATCCGCTGCAGTCAAATCCGACCTTCGGTGAATTGCCGCCATATTTGTAAGGCACACCGATAAGGCTCCTGGCATAAGATGTAAGGTTTCTGGCAGCAGCATCACTCATCGGTGTCCTAACATCGTTATTCACTGATGAGCAGGCACTGAGCAACAATACTGAAAGCAGGATTCGATTCATGGCGCCAATCTAAAGCACGGCATGTGTCTTTGTAAAGGGCGCTTCCATGAATTTTCATCCTGTCCATTTGCCGCGGACGAAAAAAACGCCCGACAGCCTATACGGACTATCGGGCGCAGCGGGAGATGATGAATTATGATTTTTTCATTGCACAAGTGCTCATGCCGAAGATTGCATATGCCGGACATAGACCGAACAGGCCGGTCAGCAGCGGAACTACGCCTATCCAGCCCCATACGCCGATTGTTCCGGTGACTGTCAGCCCTATCAGCACCAGACCGGCAATTACGCGCAATGCGCGATCGATCGTTCCTACGTTAGCTTTCATTTTGATCTCCTTAAGAATAGGTTTAGGGAAGTTGCAGATTAGAAGATTTGCGCCTTTTTGTCTGTGATAATAATCACACAGGAAAATCGAGGGCGCGGGTTTGATGCCTGCTTGCTAAAGGTTAGCGAATTTTTTTAGTGCAGCCGCATCGGTAATATCGATTTGCTCGCGTCCCAGTTTCACCCAGCCTTGTTCGGCAAAGCCTTTGAGCAAACGGCTGACAATCTCCCGTGCGCTGCCAAGTTCGTCGGCCAGGGACTGATGGGTGGCGTGGATAGGGCTGGGTTTGTTGATCAGCAGATTGGCCAGGCGCTGATCGAGCTTTTGAAAGGCTACGGCAGAAACCAGTTGCATCAAGTCGGTGAGACGGTCGGAAAACAAGTGGAACACATGGCTGCGAAATGCCTCCTGTTTACCGAGCAGGTTATGGAAAGCGGTGGCCGGTAGCAACACCATTTCCAGGGTGTTTTCAGCGATACCGCGCGCGTGATAGCGCGTGTTACCCAGCAAGCAGCCGCTGGTGAGGATGCAACTCTCGCCAGGCATGACGCGATACAGTTGCAATTCGCGCCCGTTCGGCGCTGCCTTGATGACACGAATATTGCCGGACAGCAGCAGCGGGAAGCCGTGGCAAAGTTGGTTTTCATCGAAAACTACCGCTCCCGCAGGAAGATGCATCACACTTGCCGTTGCCAGCAACTCGACCTGATCTGCGGAGGGCAGCTCGCGTAGCACCGGGTATTGCTGCAACAGGCGGGATTGTGTGTCGTTATCAAGCATAGCAATCCAATTTCATTTCGAAAGTCAAAAGTCAAACAAGTCAGCGACGCACCCGCAGGGGGTATGCCGTGCGGTTCCCGATGCTTCGCATCGACCGCGACGCTAAGCGAACGATGCAGACAGCGCCGCCCTCATCCCAATCTTCCCCCAGAGGGGGCAGGTTACCCTCTCCCTTCGTGGACGGGCATGGCGGGTTCCATCATCAGGGGCGGCATCTTTGCCATGCCGGCAGTGTGATTCAGCTATCATTGTGACCATGCAAAAAGAAAATCCTCAACAAGGGCAAAACAGAAATCCTCAACAGATAAATTACGCCGCGCTTGCCGTGCAGATACGTGCATGGGCGCATGAACTTGGCTTTCAGGCCGTGGGCATCAGCGACACCGATCTATCTGCGGCGGAAAGCGGCCTGCTGGAATGGCTTGCACTCGGCATGCACGGCGAGATGGATTATATGGCAAATCACGGCGCCAAACGCAGCCATCCGGCGGAACTGTTGCCCGGCACATTGCGCGTGATTTCGTTGCGCATGAACTATGCGCCGCCTGATGCGCGTGACAGCTGGCAGGTGTTGGCAGAGGGCGAGCGTGCATTCATTTCGCGCTATGCCTTGGGGCGCGATTATCACAAGGTGCTACGCGATCGCCTGGCGAAACTGGCCGATAAAATTCGTGAAGTGGTAGCGGAATTCGACGGGCGCGTGTTCACCGACAGCGCGCCGGTGATGGAAGTGGAACTGGCACGCAAAGCCGGTTTGGGTTGGCGCGGCAAGCATACTTTGCTGCTGTCGCGCGAACACGGCTCGTGGTTCTTTCTCGGCGAGATTTACCTGAACCTGCCGCTGCCGGTGGATGCGCCGCAACAAGAGCATTGTGGCAGTTGCACTCGCTGCATCGAAGTGTGCCCGACCCATGCGATCATCGCGCCGTATCGGCTGGATGCGCGCCGCTGCATTTCTTATCTTACGATCGAACTCAAGGGCAGCATCCCGGTCGAACTGCGCCCGTTGATCGGCAATCGCATCTACGGCTGCGACGACTGCCAGTTGGTGTGCCCTTGGAATGGCTTTGCGCAAGCTACAGTCGAGCCGGATTTCGCGGTGCGGCACGGCTTGGATGATGTGTCGCTGGTGGAGTTGTTCGCGTGGGATGAAGCCGAGTTCAAAACCAGGCTCGCGGGCAGCGCCATCTATCGCATCGGTTATGAACAATGGCTACGCAATATAGCAGTTGGATTGGGCAACGCGACGAAAAGTGTGGAAGTCATTGCTGCGTTGCAAGCTCGCGCCGGGCATCCATCTGCGCTGGTGCGCGAACATGTTGCGTGGGCGTTGGTGCGGCACACTGTTTAATTACATCTTCCACTCGTGTAGGATGCGAGTGCCATGACCGCTCGGTGTGGCGGGCTCAACCGATCGATGCAACACATGCGTTAAATCTGTCTGCTGGTGTCTCGTACGCTAAAGTTTTACGAGGTCGTTCATTTAACTGTCGAGCCACTGCATTCAGCTTTGCTTGAGAGTGTACCGATATGTCTGTTCCTTTTGGGAAATACTGTCTAAGCAATCGATTGGTGTTCTCATTGGAACCACGCTGCCACGGACTGCTAGGATCACAAAAGTAGACATCGACATTGGTTGCCATCGTAAAGCGCTGATGATCTGCCAGCTCTTTTCCCCTATCCCAGGTCAGTGATTTATACAGCTCGTTCGGTAACTTCTTCGACTGTTTGATCAGCGCCGACACCACACTTTCCGTGTCTTTGTTCTTGACCTTAACCAGCATGACATAGCGTGATTGACGTTCAACCAGCGTCGCTATGTAACTATTTTTTGAACCGGCGACGAGATCCCCTTCCCAATGACCCGGAACAGCCCGATCCTCCACTGACGCCGGACGCTCACGGATGGACACCGCATTCTTGGTTTGTCCTAGCCCATCCCGCTTTAGGCTTGCATGTTTGGATCGACGTATCGCGCGTTGGGTTCTGAGGTATTGCTGCAGTTCTTTCTTCAGCACGCCACGGGCTTGAACAAACAGGCTTCGATAGATGGTCTCGTGTGACACTTGATTGAGCTCTTCTTCTGGATATTCTCTTTTCAGCCAACCGGCGATCTGTTCCGGTGACCAGTTTAACTGGAGCTTTGCCGCTACGGTTCGACTTAATGGTCGATTACAAGCGAGTTTACACAGTTTTGGGCGATGCGCTCGATCCCAGGCGGCTTGATCAGCTTGCGCGGCCCTATAGTTATCATCGCCATCATTGCGCTTGATTTCACGGCTGATCGTTGAGGGCGAGCGTCCCGGTTGGGCAGCTATAGCACGCAAGGATAGATGACTGGCAACCCCTCTCGAAATCTCTTCTCGCTCTGAAAGCGTTAGTGCCAACCTTGATCGCTGCCGAGGCGGAGGACGAATTCCACCACTAGGCGCCAACTGACCAAAGATTGAGCCTGAAGGCCTATCAAATACTCGTCCAATTGATTTTAGAGATTCTCCACGTTGCCAGCGATTCCACATCACTGCTTTTTGTTCTTCAGTGTAATAAATTCGAGTTTTGTATTTCATTTTCGACACTCCATCTTTTAATCTAATGATAGAGTGTTGCGTCGACCAGTTGAACTCGCTGCCAAAAGCCGCACCTCAACTGTCAATCCAAAATATAAATATCCTGAATCGCGAGTCCGGCTAGATAAATAATAAGAGATTACATTCTACGGAGGTCTAATTGAATTAAGCTTGCACTCCCAGTCTTTGACTCAAACGGAATCATAAACCCAATTTGAAATAGTCCGCCAAGCTGGTCAATCCAAATGTCAACACAGTAATAGTCATCACTCCAGTAGCCAGCCAACCCAACCACATTAGGCGAACACCAATCACGAATCTGCCCATGATTTTTTGTTGTGTGGCGATACCCATTATCGCGATCATCAGGGGAACGGATATCACCCCGTTGATCATGGCACTCCACAACAGTGCTTTGATCGGGTCGATGGGACTGAAATCGAGAAGCATGCCGACCAATGTTGCCAGCGCAATGATCGCATAAAAGCCCTTCGCTGCTTTAAGTTCGAGGCCGAGGCTTGACGACCAGTTGAATATTTCCGCCACCGCATAGGCTGCCGAGCCTGCCAGTACCGGCACGGCCAGCATTCCGGTGCCGATGATGCCCGCAGCAAATAATAAAAACGTGAATTCGCCGCCGATCGGGCGCAGTGCTTCAGCGGCCTGGGCAGATGTCTGAATGTCATGCACACCGTGGGTGTACAGGGTGACCGCAGTGGTCAGCATGATGAAAAAGGCAATGATGTTGGAAAATGCCATGCCCAGTGCGGTGTCGATGTTGATACGGCTCAGATGATGCTGGGCATCTTCCGGCGAACTGCGCAACGAAGTGCCGTCCCGCTGCACTGCCAGTTCCTCTACCTCCTGGCCTGCCTGCCAGAAAAACAAATAGGGGCTGACCGTCGTGCCAAAGATTGCCACGATGAGCAGAAGGTAGTTTTGTGACAATTCGAGTTTGGGCACAATCGTTTCGCGCATCACCTCGCCCCACGACACATGCGACGCAAATACGGTTCCCACGTAAGCGAATAATGTCAGCGTCAGCCACTTCAATACACCCACATAGCGTCGATAAGGTATGAACACCTGCAATAGCAAACAGATCATGCTGAATGCAACCGCATAGATGTGTCTTGGTCCGCCGACCACTAATTTAAGGGCATCTGCCATTGCCGCTAGATCGGCTCCGATATTGATAGTATTGGCCACTAACAACAGTGTGACCAAAGACAGTGTGACTCTGCGCGAATTGGTCTGTGTCAGGTTGGCCGCAAGACCGCGGCCTGTAACGCAGCCAATGCGCGCGCTGATCACCTGGATTCCGACCATCAGTGGATAAGTGAAAAGCAGCGTCCACAATGTGCCGGAACCATATTGTGCGCCACCCTGAGAATAGGTGGCAATACCGCTGGGGTCATCATCCGCAGCCCCTGTAATCAGACCAGGGCCAAGCTTGTTGAGCCACTTGAAAAATGTTTTTTTCATCGGAAGAGTAATTGGCTTTGCCTGGGATTAGCGAAGCGATTTTGCCATACTTTACAATAGGAAACTGGACGAACTGTTTACGAATGCAATTACCCAATGGAGTGTGATATTTCAGGTCTCAATGAATAGCGAGGCGTAAAATAGTTACCATCAACACTCACCACACTCTCTTCAGATGCCAGATAGGATTAGGCATTAAATAACAAGCGCTGTTTTTTGATGAAGATTGATAGTCCACTTTCTGTCGGGCACTGAAAGTCACCAGTCTCCACTACCGGGTGATCTGATTCACTGACTAGATTCCAAAGCGCCAATGACCGCTTTCAGGTAGGCTATATACACGGATCGAAGGGCTGCTTCGTGCCAAAACCGGACGGTCGCCCCGATGGTCCACCGCAAGCCAGCATGATGGTTGTCAAGGCAAACTGAAAATGGATTATATGAAATAGGCCTTGGTTATGTACTGGGACAGCATCCGCTCGGTGTTGAAAAAAGACGCGTTGAGAGCGATCGAATGGCGCATTACCTCGGCATAGCGATCCGGTTCGTTGCAGAACATCGGCAGGATGATCATCTCTAGTTTGTTATACAGCGCGTGAGCGTCTTCGGCCCGGGTGTCGCCGTTTTCCATGCTGGCATCCTTGTCTCCACCTATCGCCCAGCCGGTCACGCCTTCGATACATCCTTCTCCCCACCAGCCGTCCAGTATGCTGAACGAAGGGACACCGTTGACGGCGGCCTTCATGCCGCTGGTGCCTGAGGCTTCGAGCGGGGGCTGCGGCGTATTGAGCCAGAGGTCTACGCCGGAGGTAATCAATTTCGCCAGGTTGATGCCGTAATCCTCAAGATAAACCATCTTGATTTTCCCCTTGAGTGTTTCTTTTACCTCGTGGATGCGGCGTATGACTTCTTTTCCTGCCGTATCCTGCGGGTGCGCCTTGCCCGCATAGACGAGTTGGAAAGGGCCAACATTCTTTGCAATTTCGATGAGCCTTGCGGTATCCCAGAAAAGCAGTTCGGCGCGTTTGTAAACCGCCGCCCGTCTCGCGAAACCGATGGTGAAGCCCCCAGGCTCGAAACCAATGCCGGTGAGCTTGTTCACCTGTTCGATGAGCACTTCTTTCGCCTGGCGGTGCGCTGCCCAGACATGTCGTTTGGAGATATTGAGCGCGTAACGCAGGCTGGAGTTGTCTTCGCGCCAGCCCGGAATATGCTCGTCAAACAGCCTGGCGACGGGGGGAGCAGCCCAGGTAGCCACATGCACGCCGTTGGTGATGGAATGAATGTCGTGCTTGGAGAACATCTGCTGTGCTACATGTCCGTGGCTTTTCGCCACCCCATTGATGTAGTGGCTGTTGTCGAGCGCGAGGTAAGTCATGTTAAGCACGCTGTCGGGGCAGAATTCCTGTTCGCGCTCATAAAAGGCATCCTGATAACCGGTGATGACCTGATGTACCAAATCCAGGGGAAACTTGTCCTGCCCGGCAGGCACCGGAGTGTGGGTGGTGAAAATGCACTTGGGTTTGACCAGATGCACCATCTCCATGGTGATGGAGTGCTTTGTCTGCTCGTACTCCATATCCCAGGCCTGCCTGAATAGCTCATACGCAAGCTCCAAGGTTAACAGCGCGGCATGCCCTTCGTTCATGTGAAAGCGCTTGATTTCATGGTAGCCCAATGCGTGCAGCATCCTGACCCCGCCTATGCCCAGCACCGACTCCTGGCAAAGCCGGTAATACATATCACCGCCGTATAGGTGATCAGTGATGCTTCGATCCGGTGCAGCATTCTGCTCAAGGTCTGTGTCCAGGAAATAAACTGGCACGCTGTAGCCGCTCACGCCTTTGACTTCGTACTTCCATGCCCGTACAAGAATCTGCCGCCCTTCGATCTCAATCGAACAGCGCGGCTCCATTTCCTGCAGCAGCTCGGATACCGGCCAGACGACATCCTCTTCGCTTTGCCAGCCTGAAACATCGAGCCGCTGGCGGAAATAGCCCTTGCGATGGAGCAAGGTCACGGCAATCATCGGGATGCGGAGATCCGCAGCGGAACGCACGGTGTCCCCGGCAAGAATGCCCAAGCCGCCCGCATAGGTCGGGATGGCCTCATCCAGCCCGATTTCCATGGTGAAGTAGGCGATGTAGTCTTTGCCGTCCATGATTTTGCAGGGAGAAAGCAGTGAGTTACCGCGCCGCCAGCCGTTTCGCGATCTGGGCGACGTGCTTGCCCTGAAAGCGAGCGATGTCCAGTTCGTTTTCGCTCGGCATACGTTTGCCGTCTGCGCCGGCCAGGGTTGAGGAACCGTAAGGCGAGCCGCCGGTGATCTCCGTCATTATCGAGAGTCCTTTGCAGGAATAGGGCACGCCGACTATCACCATGCCTTGGTGCAGCAAGGTCGAGTGAAAAGAGGTTATCGTTGTTTCCTGTCCGCCGTGTTGGGTGCTGGTGCTGGTGAATACGCTAGCGGACTTGCCGATCAATGCGCCTTCCATCCACAACTTGCTGGTCTGATCCAGAAAATTGCGCATCTGGGCGGCCATGTTGCCGAACCGGGTCGGCGTGCCAAAGATGATCGCGTCGTAATTAGCCAATTCTTCGGTGGTTGCGATGGGAGCCTTTTGATCCAGCTTCACGCCCATGGCACGAGCCCGATCTTCGGGAATGATTTCCGGCACTCGCTTGATCACCGCATCCACGCCGTCCACCATGCGCACTCCTTCGGCTATGGCTTCCGCCATTCTTTCGATATGCCCAAACATACTGTAATACAAGACGAGTACTTTTGTCATGATAAGCCTCCTGTAATTTCAGAATTAACGTGATCAAAAAGCTGGCTTGATCGAGTGTCAGATGGAAATAATGAGTTAACAGTGCCTAATGCTACTCTCTTGCATGCGATGGCACTATGTGCTTTTTCTGAAAGGCTTTTGAGAAAATCGAAGGGCAGTTATGTGTCGAAAGTGACGGTTCGAAAAAGTTGGAAGCGGGCATTCCAGCAAGCTGCACCGATAGCCTTTTCAGCAAACCGCCACAGTCCGGTATGGCCGAGGCGCGGACCTTCATGGCGATTCTCCTGACGGCCGCTCGGTGTCGCGGACTATACGTAGCGAATGGCTGTTTCACGGCGGCAAATATGGCAACATGACATGCTGTTGTGTGCCAGAAGCTGCCCCCTGCGAAGGGCGGCTTTGCGTTTATGTTCATCTGTCGGATAGACGAACACACTTCGACAGTGTCTGCAGCCTTTCCGTCGATGCACATCGTTTGTGCCGCGAGCTCGGGGCTTCGCTGTAGAGACTGAGCCTGTGACTATTGAGTATTGTTCTTCTGATGTGGGCAGTCTACCTAAAATTAATATGCGAAGTTATCAGGTACCTGTCATCGTCATCCCTCGTTGTTCAAAGAAATTCTTCAAAGCTGTTGTGTATTGCACCTTTGGTTCAATGTCTACGATAGGCAGCAACTCCTTGCCGGATCGAGAAAAGCCAACGCCATTCAATCTAAATTCTCGGAATTCGGGAGGTTCAACCTTCGGGACAAGTGCCCACTCTGTATTTTGGTAGGTTATGGGCACTGTAATCCGGTCTTTGTGCACGACCGCGATCTGATAGTCCATATACGAGTTGTAGTCGGAAATTATCAGCCCATACTCTTGCAGGGTATTGAGTCCATCGAGTGATAGGCCATAAGCTTGAAGTGAATTTGACCCTGCATTTCCTCCCAACGACACAACGCGGGCGTCGAGGATGATTTTTGAGTTTGTAATGCGTAACGAAATGGACAGAGAACAGAGCAACCTGAACAATTTTGCTGCGCGGTTATCCAGCTGCGCCATGAGTTTGATGGTCTTGATCGAGAAAGACATAGGCCTTCGAATTTCGCCCGCCAGGATCTTCCCGAACAAGAGCTGCATTTGTTCAGAGCTCATCTGGGCTGCTTCACTCTCGAACGCATTTAACCAGTCTTCGCAGATTGGAGGTACTTCCGCATCCTTGTTGTCCTTGTTGACGAAAGGTTTGGATTTCAAATCGGTTGCAGCGATCTCGGAGATTTGATCAATATTCACTCGTTCGCGGATGATCTTGTGCGCATACTTGGTTGCGGCGGCGCGAGCGTATTCGGGGTTGATCTTCATCTGCTCTGCGATCTGATTGGCGGAAGTATCGATCAGCTTCACCCGTGCCCGTGACCCTGCGCGCTTCTCCGCTATCGCACCTTCGATCAGTGCTACGGGATATTCGACCGCGGCCGTGCATAAATGGGCGAACGCTTTAGTTGCGTTCTTGCGGATCGGTGCTGGAATTCCCGTTACGAGATCGCCAATGGTGTCACCTACGGTTGTCAACGCGCGACCGATGCCTTCTTCAGTATCCGTTCCTTCTGGTTCCTCGATCATGAGTCGCATCCAACGTATAGGTGTTGAACAGATTATCTATAGATGTAGTTGCGCAGTCTACCAGTTAGGCCTTGGGCTGTCGTCGCCTTGTTCACGAACGTCGGCTATGTTGTAGTCAATCTCAGAACCCAAATGTCCGGTTGGTGTCGACAAGAGTCATTCCTGCCAAGTTTTAATACTGAAGGTATAGGAATGGGCACTTGGCTCGTATCCTTAAACTTCCCACACTGGATCGGCTAGCCTTAATAAATAAAACGCTCGCGCAGCTCTTCCAGATTCAATTCGCGCAAAATCTGTTCAAGTCTTTCCTGCACATTTTTTCTTGGCGCGCCGGTGCGGCGCGCGATGATGAGTTCGTTCTTCATCGAATGTTCCCAGCCGACCAATTCAGTCACCGTTACCTGATAGCCATGCGCTTCCAGTTGCAGGCAGCGCAGCACGTTGGTGAGATGGCTGCCGAATTCGCGGGTGTGGATCGGATGCCGCCAGATTTCCGACAGCGGTGTTTTGCCGAACGACTGGTTTTTGTTCTTGTTCAACACCGCCGCCACTTCGGCCTGACAGCACGGTACCAGCACAATGAATTTGGCCTGTTTGTGCAGCGCGAATTTGATCGCATCGTCGGTGGCAGTGTCGCAGGCGTGCAGTGCGGTGACCACATCGATTTGCTCGGGCAGTTGCGGCGAGTGGATGGATTCTTCCACCGACAGATTCAGAAACGACATGCGCACAAAGTCCAGCTTGGCCGCCAGCTTTTGCGATTTGCTGACCAATTCCTCGCGGGTTTCGATGCCGTAGATATGCCCGCGAGCCTTCAGGAATAAATCGTAGATGATGAAACCCAGATAGGATTTGCCCGCACCGTGATCCGCCAGTGTCAAACTTTGCTTTGCGGCGAGCACTTCATCCAGCAACGGTTCGATGAAATGAAACAAGTGATACACCTGCTTCAGCTTGCGACGACTATCCTGATTGAGCTTGCCGTCGCGCGTCAGGATATGCAGTTCCTTGAGCAGTTCGATGGATTGATCGGGTTTGATTTCTGGGATGAGGGTCATGATCGTTACACTTTATTCCAATTTTATTTCGAAGGTCAAACAAGGCGGCAACGAGCGAATGACGCAGGCAGTGCTAATAGCACGACTAGGAGTGAGTGAGGAAGTCAACGCAGTTTCACCGATGAAATGGAAGTGGAATTAGCCGAATTTGATTTTCATTACTAGCACAGAGCCCGCCAATAACAATGTGACGCAGTTGGCGATGATGATCGGCCATGATTCCAGCAGGATGCCGTAACTCAGCCACAGCGCGACCCCGATCGTGAACAGGATGTACATACCCAACGAGATGTCAGCGGTATGGCGGGTGCGCCATACTTTCCATGCCTGCGGGATGAAGGCGGTTGTGGTAAGTGTGGCAGCGGCGCTGCCTATCCAGTCAGTAATGGTCATGGGTGTGCTGTCTTTGAAGGTTGGGGCTTTTTCATTGGGCGGCGATTATAACGTTGCGCGACGCATGCACAACGCGGGTAGTCAGGCGAAGTGTTGCTTCAATCATGCGGGGTAATACAAAAAATGCAGATAGTGTTTGACGAAATTGTGTAGCTTTGATATATTGCTCGACTTCGCTGACGCGGGGTGGAGCAGCTCGGTAGCTCGTCGGGCTCATAACCCGAAGGTCATAGGTTCAAATCCTGTCCCCGCAACCCTAATTCCAGGTAATTTCTGGTCAGCCCGTTCTTTAAAAAACAAACGAACAATCGACGAGTGTAGGTGCTTGGTTTTTGGGAAGTTTCCATGTCCTTTGGGGGATGGAGATGACTTTAAAAATATGTAGTACTTACGCAAAGTCGAAACAAATCATGCAAGTGATTTACTTTGAGTAAGACCGGTCCAGCAATGGACCACAACAGGAATTGAACTGAAGAGTTTGATCCTGGCTCAGATTGAACGCTGGCGGCATGCTTTACACATGCAAGTCGAACGGCAGCACGGGGTGGTAACACCCTGGTGGCGAGTGGCGAACGGGTGAGTAATATATCGGAACATATCCGGAAGTGGGGGATAGCTCGGCGAAAGCCGGATTAATACCGCATATGCCCTGAGGGGGAAAGGAGGGGATCCGCAAGGACCTTTCGCTTTCGGAGTGGCCGATATCGGATTAGCTAGTTGGTGAGGTAAAGGCTTACCAAGGCGACGATCCGTAGCTGGTCTGAGAGGACGACCAGCCACACTGGAACTGAGACACGGTCCAGACTCCTACGGGAGGCAGCAGTGGGGAATTTTGGACAATGGGGGCAACCCTGATCCAGCCATGCCGCGTGAGTGAAGAAGGCCTTCGGGTTGTAAAGCTCTTTCAGACGGAAAGAAACGGTTACGGTTAATACCCGTGACTAATGACGGTACCGTCAGAAGAAGCACCGGCTAACTACGTGCCAGCAGCCGCGGTAATACGTAGGGTGCGAGCGTTAATCGGAATTACTGGGCGTAAAGCGTGCGCAGGCGGTTTTGTAAGACAGGTGTGAAATCCCCGGGCTTAACCTGGGAACTGCATTTGTGACTGCCAGACTAGAGTGCGGCAGAGGGGGGTAGAATTCACGTGTAGCAGTGAAATGCGTAGATATGTGGAGGAATACCGATGGCGAAGGCAGCCCCCTGGGTCGACACTGACGCTCATGCACGAAAGCGTGGGGAGCAAACAGGATTAGATACCCTGGTAGTCCACGCCCTAAACGATGTCAACTAGGTGTTGGGGAAGGAGACTTCTTTAGTACCGCAGCTAACGCGCTAAGTTGACCGCCTGGGGAGTACGGTCGCAAGATTAAAACTCAAAGGAATTGACGGGGACCCGCACAAGCGGTGGATTATGTGGATTAATTCGATGCAACGCGAAAAACCTTACCTACCCTTGACATGCCAGGAAGTTGCCAGAGATGGCTTCGTGCCCGAAAGGGAACCTGGACACAGGTGCTGCATGGCTGTCGTCAGCTCGTGTCGTGAGATGTTGGGTTAAGTCCCGCAACGAGCGCAACCCTTGTCATTAATTGCCATCATTTGGTTGGGCACTTTAATGAGACTGCCGGTGATAAACCGGAGGAAGGTGGGGATGACGTCAAGTCCTCATGGCCCTTATGGGTAGGGCTTCACACGTAATACAATGGTCGGTACAGAGGGTTGCCAACCCGCAAGGGGGAGCCAATCTCAGAAAGCCGATCGTAGTCCGGATTGGAGTCTGCAACTCGACTCCATGAAGTCGGAATCGCTAGTAATCGCGGATCAGCATGTCGCGGTGAATACGTTCCCGGGTCTTGTACACACCGCCCGTCACACCATGGGAGTGGAATCTGGCAGAAGTAGGTAGCCTAACCGCAAGGGGGGCGCTTACCACGCTGGGTTTCATGACTGGGGTGAAGTCGTAACAAGGTAGCCGTATCGGAAGGTGCGGCTGGATCACCTCCTTTCTAGAGAATCCAGAGGCTGAGTGCCTACACTCATCGGTTGTTCACATCAGAGGACAGAAGACAGAGGACAGAAGACAGAAATGACGATGCGGCGCAGCCGCACTGCATAGAAGTTTTTGGTCCTAGGTTTGCTGCTTTCAGAACAGGGTCTGTAGCTCAGCTGGTTAGAGCATTGTGTTGATAACGCAAGGGTCGTTGGTTCGAGTCCAACCAGACCCACCAGACCTAGAAGATAGAACAAGTGTGGCGTAGCCACACGACAATCTGTCTTCTGTCTTCTGTCCTCTGTCATCTGACAGGGGGGTTTAGCTCAGCTGGGAGAGCACCTGCTTTGCAAGCAGGGGGTCGTCGGTTCGATCCCGTCAACCTCCACCAATTCAGAAAACAGAAGACAGAAAACAGAAGACAGAAAACAAGTTGTGGCGCAGCCACACCGCCCTCTGTCCTCAGTCATCTGTCTCCTGTCCTCTGGACAGAGTCGTTCTTTAAAAATTTGGAAGAAGTAAAGAAAGTGATTCACGCAGACGTGGACACGGGGCGACCTGTGGAAGCGAATGCATGAAAAACAATGGGTTTTGATTGTATCAAGCCGTATTGATGCTAGTCGTATCGATGCGGTCACAAATGCGAAATGCTATGACGCCTTGGCTGAAAAGCTGAGGGCTTAACGTTATAGGGTCAAGCGAATAAGTGCATGTGGTGGATGCCTTGGCGATTACAGGCGATGAAAGACGTGTTAGCCTGCGAAAAGCGACGGGGAGCTGGCAAAAAGCTTTGATCCGTCGATATCTGAATGGGGAAACCCGGCCCTTTAGGGCCATTCCCTGCTGAATACATAGGCAGGGTAAAGCGAACCCAGGGAACTGAAACATCTAAGTACCTGGAGGAAAAGAAATCAACCGAGATTCCGTAAGTAGTGGCGAGCGAACACGGAGCAGCCGGCAATTTTTAGCATTATTGTTAACCGAACAGTCTGGAAAGTCTGGCCATAGTGGGTGATAGCCCCGTAGGTAAAAACAGTGGTGTGGAACTAGGATTGCGACAAGTAGGGCGGGGCACGAGAAACCCTGTCTGAACATGGGGGGACCATCCTCCAAGGCTAAATACTCGTAATCGACCGATAGTGAACCAGTACCGTGAGGGAAAGGCGAAAAGAACCCCGGAAGGGGAGTGAAATAGACCCTGAAACCGCATGCATACAAACAGTGGGAGCCCGCAAGGGTGACTGCGTACCTTTTGTATAATGGGTCAGCGACTTACGTTCAGTAGCGAGCTTAACCGAATAGGGGAGGCGTAGGGAAACCGAGTCTGATAAGGGCGATAGTTGCTGGGCGTAGACCCGAAACCAAGTGATCTATCCATGGCCAGGATGAAGGTGTGGTAACACACACTGGAGGTCCGAACCCACTAGTGTTGAAAAACTAGGGGATGAGCTGTGGATAGGGGTGAAAGGCTAAACAAACTTGGAAATAGCTGGTTCTCTCCGAAAACTATTTAGGTAGTACCTCATGTATCACTCTCGGGGGTAGAGCACTGTTATGGCTAGGGGTCTATTGCTGACTACCAAACCATTGCAAACTCCGAATACCGGGAAGTGCGAGCATGGGAGACAGACATCGGGTGCTAACGTCCGGTGTCAAGAGGGAAACAACCCAGACCGCCGATTAAGGTCCCCAAGACATGGTTAAGTGGAAAACGAAGTGGGAAGGCTAAAACAGTCAGGATGTTGGCTTAGAAGCAGCAATCATTTAAAGAAAGCGTAATAGCTCACTGATCGAGTCGTCCTGCGCGGAAGATGTAACGGGGCTCAAACCATGCACCGAAATTGCGGATATGTGCACTTCACTTTAAGCAATTTGCAAGACACCCCCGAGGGGGCTTCGCTTTTGCGATGCGATAAGCATTGCAAGAGCAAGCGTAGCTTCAGTGAAGGCTAACCTTCAGGTTATGCCGGAACTAAAGCCCCCGCTTACTGATTAGATTCGGTAAGGGATAAAGGAAGGGGGCGAGCAAATATCGAGTTGCTTAAAGGAAGTGCACATATGGTAGGAGAGCGTTCCGTAGGCCTGCGAAGGTGTGGTGTGAACCATGCTGGAGGTATCGGAAGTGCGAATGCTGACATGAGTAGCGATAAAGGGAGTGAAAGGCTCCCTCGCCGAAAGCCCAAGGTTTCCTGCGCAACGTTCATCGGCGCAGGGTGAGTCGGCCCCTAAGGCGAGGCAGAAATGCGTAGTCGATGGGAAACAGGTTAATATTCCTGTACCGGAATAGAATGCGATGTGGGGACGGAGAAGGTTAAGCAAGCCGGGTGTTGGATGTCCCGGTTCAAGCGTGTAGGCAGACTCTTCAGGCAAATCCGGAGGGTCAATGCCAAGGCGTGATGACGAGTCTCTTAGGCGCGAAGTGGCTGATACCCAGCTTCCAGGAAAAGCCTCTAAGCTTCAGTTCTGTTTTGACCGTACCGCAAACCGACACAGGTAGGCAGGATGAGAATTCTAAGGCGCTTGAGAGAACTCGGGAGAAGGAACTCGGCAAATTAGCACCGTAACTTCGGGAGAAGGTGCGCCCCGGTGCGTGTAGCGGCTTGCCCGCGAAGCGCGATGGGGTTGCAGTGAATTGGTGGCTGCGACTGTTTAATAAAAACACAGCACTCTGCAAACACGAAAGTGGACGTATAGGGTGTGACGCCTGCCCGGTGCTGGAAGATTAAATGATGGGGTGCAAGCTCTTGATTGAAGTCCCAGTAAACGGCGGCCGTAACTATAACGGTCCTAAGGTAGCGAAATTCCTTGTCGGGTAAGTTCCGACCTGCACGAATGGCGTAACGATGGCCACACTGTCTCCTCCTGAGACTCAGCGAAGTTGAAGTGTTTGTGAAGATGCAATCTACCCGCGGCTAGACGGAAAGACCCCATGAACCTTTACTGTAGCTTTGCATTGGACTTTGACGGGACTTGTGTAGGATAGGTGGGAGGCTGTGAAGCGGGACGCCAGTTCTGGTGGAGCCGACGTTGAAATACCACCCTGGTGTCGTTGAGGTTCTAACCTGGGCCCCTGAATCGGGGTCGGGGACCGTGCATGGCAGGCAGTTTGACTGGGGCGGTCTCCTCCCAAATGTAACGGAGGAGTACGAAGGTCTTCTAGGTACGGTCGGACATCGTACTGATAGTGCAATGGCAAAAGGAGGCTTGACTGCGAGACTGACAAGTCGAGCAGGTGCGAAAGCAGGTCATAGTGATCCGGTGGTTCTGTATGGAAGGGCCATCGCTCAACGGATAAAAGGTACTCTGGGGATAACAGGCTGATTCCGCCCAAGAGTTCATATCGACGGCGGAGTTTGGCACCTCGATGTCGGCTCATCACATCCTGGGGCTGTAGCCGGTCCCAAGGGTATGGCTGTTCGCCATTTAAAGTGGTACGTGAGCTGGGTTTAAAACGTCGTGAGACAGTTTGGTCCCTATCTGCCGTGGGCGTTGGAAATTTGAGGGGACCTGCTCCTAGTACGAGAGGACCGGAGTGGACGGATCTCTGGTGTACCGGTTGTCACGCCAGTGGCATTGCCGGGTAGCTAAATCCGGAAGAGATAACCGCTGAAAGCATCTAAGCGGGAAACTCGCCTTAAGATAAGATTTCCCTGGGGGTTCAACCCCCCTGAAGGGTCGTTCGAGACCAGGACGTTGATAGGCTGGGTGTGGAAGCGCAGCAATGCGTTAAGCTAACCAGTACTAATTGCCCGTGAGGCTTGATCCTATAACGTTAAGTATCTGCGATACTGAACGTTAAGAAGACAGAGGACAGAAGACAGAGGACAGAAAACCCTTTGTTCAATGTAGCTCATCTGAATCGCATATTTGTGCATCAATCAAAACCCTTATTCTTACTTCTTCCGAATCGCGACAGCAGCCCGAAGCGAAGGACGGTTTTTATCGTCCTCTGTCCTCTGTCTTCTGTCCTCAGTTTGTCTGACGACCATAGCGAGTTGGTCCCACCCCTTCCCATCCCGAACAGGACAGTGAAACGACTCCGCGCCGATGATAGTGTGGATTACCCATGCGAAAGTAGGTCATCGTCAGACTCCTTACAAAGTAAACGCCCCGCCTGACAAGGTGGGGCGTTTTGCT